>NZ_JAHXBN010000088.1 GCF_019924045.1 Dyadobacter fermentans
AGTTTAACGCCTGCAAAGTCAATATACAGCTTATCGCCCGCCTTGTGGTCCTGGTGCATCACAGGGTTTACTCGGGCCTTCCAATTGGTCAGGTGGAAGCAAAACTGGGTATATCCAAAACCATCGGGAAATTCCTTTTTATAGGCCTCCCAAAGCATATGGCGCGTGACACCGGTCCGTTTAAGCTCTTTATCAATGTGGGGAAAACAACGCTGCAGGTTCAATAACCGGTCTTGGGGAGGCTGCTCTTTAACCGTTCCGAAGAAGTCGTCCAGCTCCTTGTCATTCAGCGTATTGACCTGTTCGAAGGTTAGCCCGCTCGCATCAAAAGTAGCCATGTACCTCTTTGCTGTATTGCGGGACACACCAGTTTGGGCTGCTATTGAAAGCTTACTACGCCCCTGGCTGTACATTCTTAGGATCTGTCTTATTTTACTCATGCTGATTGTCGAATTGGCCATACTTCACGCGATTGGTTCGCGTCAAAAGTAGGGTTGATTCTACAGCATCTTTTTGCCCTTCGGGGTGGTCAGTTTGCTCCGAATTCAGGTGGTCAATTTACTCCGAACTCAGGTGGTCAGTTTACTCCGAATTGGGGTGGTCAATTTCACGCGGAACAGGTGGTCAGTTTAA
>NZ_JAHXBN010000089.1 GCF_019924045.1 Dyadobacter fermentans
GTTACGCACCCGTACGACAGTGACATTGCTGCCCCTTCGCCTTGCATGTATTAAGCCTGCCGCTAGCGTTCATCCTGAGCCAGGATCAAACTCTCCATTGTAAATATTAATATGATCTTACTTCCTAAAAAGTAGATCGAATGTTTCTAACGAACCTATCTTTTTGCTCTCTTCATCATGTCAAAGAACGTTGCTCCGGTACTCCCGAAACTCGTGGCCCTGATCGTTTTCAGTGCCGTTGTTCCCGATTGGGAGTGCAAAAGTGGCAGGTTCTTTTTTTAAATGCAAGCGCAAACAGCAAATATTTTTAAATCTTTTTCGCCAGCCCACCTTAACACACTGAAAAAGAAATTACTATACATTGAAAAAAATTGAAAGTTTTT
>NZ_JAHXBN010000090.1 GCF_019924045.1 Dyadobacter fermentans
AGATTCTTTCCTCCACCGGCGATTAACGCCGTCTTGCCCCTGAGATCGCTTTTTAGCATAATCCTGGTTTTTAGTTTATAATGAACACTCTATTAAACAATTACCTCTGGTAGTGAACTTTTATGGCATGTATTTCGCTGCCCTAACACCACAAGGTTCCCCTGTCAAGAAGATATGGAATCAAAAATCCCATATCTTCTCTCCATGCCGGGGGTACACGGATTGTTTGCTTTTTATTTCACGACAAACATCTTCGTTTGCACGTCGCCGCTGGTTGAGATGAAGCGCAGTACATACATGCCTGAGGCAAGTCCATGCAG
>NZ_JAHXBN010000091.1 GCF_019924045.1 Dyadobacter fermentans
TGTTTTGAGAAACTACACTTATACCGACGATTCGCCGGAAAAAGGTGAAAATCTATACCGCCTGAGAATGGTCGATTTGGACGGTACGTATGCTTTCAGCGCTATCAAAGCGGTATTTGTTGAAAATGGCACGGAGCGGATATCTGTCTATCCTAACCCGGTTGTGAATGGCAAGTTAACGATCGCTATACCAGGGTCCGAGCGGTATCGTGCCGAGTTAACGACTCTGACGGGGAATCTGGTGCTGCAACAGAGCCTGGCCAAAACCCAGGAATTGAATCTGCATGGACTTGCCTCAGGCATGTAT
>NZ_JAHXBN010000092.1 GCF_019924045.1 Dyadobacter fermentans
ACGATGGTCACATTCACGGTTCCGTCGGCGGCATATTTATCGGTACCATCATCGACGTAGGTAAATGTCTGCGGTCCGATAACGGATACTTCGGCAATGCGGTTGAAAGTGCCGGGTTTAGTTTTATCCTCCCGGTACACACGGTGCACGCGGTTGCCGTTGTCCCAGGGTACGAGCGCAGTCCATTTCAAACCTATCTGATTGGGCTGGGCAGCGGCCTGTTCGAGCCTGACCGAGCTGGCCGTTTCGGTTTCGTCGAACTTGGTGAGCTGGCCGTTTACCGTGGTGTA
>NZ_JAHXBN010000093.1 GCF_019924045.1 Dyadobacter fermentans
ACCACATTCCTGGACAACAACGGCGGTGAAGGCCTCCGTGCAGGCGTTTCCTACTCCTACCGCATCGTGGCCCTGTTCCCAAGACCAGGCGCCAGCCCTACCGACCCGGGGTACCTGATCGGTGGCGGGGAAAGCCTTGCTTCTGCGGAATATTGCCTTAACCTCCCATTGGCCATGCCGGTTATTACCAATGTGACTATTGATTCTACCAGCACCACCAGAGGACAGATCACCGTGAAGTGGATCAGACCAGC
>NZ_JAHXBN010000094.1 GCF_019924045.1 Dyadobacter fermentans
TTCGCCTCTGAGAGCCTAGGTATCCCCCATGCGCCCTTAATTCGCTTGCGCGACTTTATTCTTCTTCTCTTCTACTTTACCAATATGTCAATGAACTCGTTGCCTCACATTCGAGGCAATGCTGGTGCCACTAGTTAAACTAATGCCACCCTCTTCGATGATGGAAGAGAGCAGATATGATTCGTCTCCAGAAAGGAGGTGTTCCAGCCGCACCTTCCGGTACGGCTACCTTGTTACGACTTAGCCCCAGTCGCCGATTTTACCCTAACGGTGTCTTTAACCTACCGCTT
>NZ_JAHXBN010000095.1 GCF_019924045.1 Dyadobacter fermentans
GCGGCTACCTACTTTACCGGGTTTGAACCAAGTATCATCGGCGGATCCGGGCTTAACTTCTCTGTTCGGGATGGGAAGAGGTGAACACCAGACCAATAGCCACCAACAAGATTGTAGTTGGTTTATTTGTTCGCTAAGGGAAGAGTTGAAGTCGATCGCGAGCGAATCGTCGCGCCGCCCCGGCTCATCCAATAGCCACCAACAAGCTCTTTCGAGGGAGGAAGGAGTATGGAGGAAGGGGATTCCCTTTCGTCCTTTGTCCTTTTATTCCATTCTCCTTTTCATGTCATATTGGAAGTAGAAGAGATGAAGATAAAGATTAAAT
>NZ_JAHXBN010000010.1 GCF_019924045.1 Dyadobacter fermentans
ACCCTCAGGTAACAGGAAGCGGACTAGGGCTAAATAGGACTCTTGCAATGCATTCAATGTTGATTCATTGCAAAACAAATACTTTTTTCACCGCCCCCCAAGTTTTCGGACTGATCCGGAATTTCCCCATTCAATGCTTCCCGTTGCCGATACTTAAACGATCGATGCATTGGAGGAAGACCAACTGGCCATCATGTAGCCACCGTCAGCGGTTGTGATCACCTTCACATTATCTTCAAAGCTATTTCCGCCAATGGTTTTATCCCAAAGTTTCATGGGCGACTGCGCGGAAACAAAAATGCCGGATGAAACAAAAAACAAGAGCAATACAAAGGCGCAAGGAAGAGGTCAACCTGATTTGTGCGGCCTGAGTAGACGCTTAGAAATGAATATAATAGAGTTGGGTGAGTATGAAACCTCAAATGTAACTACTTGTACTAAGTCGTCAATTATTACTATATTTTCATGCTGGTTTAGAATTATTCCGGCGAAATCTTGAATGGAGTAATCCGCACTCCAAACCTTCATCCAGCTAATACCATGCATTATTCCAAAGAGCAACTAATCGTGCTTTTTACGTACCTGCCCGTGCTCGTGGCGGCGGGAATGGCATTGGTGCGGTACCGTAAAGCCGCCCGCCCTATGAAGCTCTTGTGCTGGCTGATCTTCTTTGCATTGCTCATCGAGAGCATTTCGCGCATTCTCTGGTTTATTAAAATATCCAATCTGTTTTTGTGGCCTGTTTACATTACCGTCGAATTTGCTTTGCTGACCTGGACGTACAGCCTGGTGCTGGATCAGAAGTGGCTGGTGGCATTGCGGGGCTGGATGTTGGGGGTTTTTACAGCTATTGTACTCGTCCGTGAGCTCGGGCAGCCCGGGCAGTCGGTGTGGATCGATAATGCGGGGCGGTCGATAGAAAGTGTAGTAATCATTTTTCTGGCGCTCGCTTATTTCTATAAAGTTTTTCAGGAATTGAAAGTACAAAATCTGCTGCTAGAGCCTTTCTTCTGGGTGTCGGCAGGGTTACTGCTTTTCTTTTCAGGCAACTTTTTGATTTTCATATTCATGAATTTCATTTTGCTGTATTCCAAAAACCTGAATGACCAGATTTGGGTCATCCATGCGCTGATGAACTATATGCTGTACATTACTTATGCCATCGCATTATGGGTAGGCCGGGAGAAATAGAGTTTGCACAATTGCTTTTCGGCGGCATTGGCATTATGGTGATGATGGCCCTCGCGATCGTCATTTTCGTGCTTCTCTACCAGCGGAAGCTGCATTTTCAGCAGAGCCGCTTGCACCAGATGGAGATGGTCCATCAGAAAAGGATCCTCGAATCGATCGTAGCCTCGCAGGAGAATGAGCGTGAGCGCATCGCGCGCGACTTGCACGACGAAATAGGGGCGTCGTTGTCGGCGGTCCGTTTGTTTGTGAGCCAGATCCAGTACGAAAAGTCGCCGGAGGAAATGAAGGGGCTAGCTGCGCGTTCAGGGCAGATTATCGGCGATGTGGTGAAGGATGTAAGGCAAATTGCACACAATCTGTCGCCGGTGATTATCGAAAACTTCGGTTTTGCGGGCGCGGTAAAAATTCTGTTGAATCGGATGGAGGACGCAGGAATGGATATTCACTGCACGATCGAGGACCCTGCCGAAGTGCTGTCGTCGTACCAGCAGCTGGTTCTTTACCGCATTATCCAGGAGGTGATCGGGAATGTGGTCAAACACGCCGAAGCCAGTGAGATTACATTCGACCTCCATCACGACGACTCGCAATTGAGTTTGCTGATGAGCGATAATGGCAAGGGTTTCGATATGCTTTCCCGTCCCAAATCGGCGGGGATGGGAATGAGCACGATCCGTACCCGCACCGACTTGCTTGGCGCCAAACTCGAACTGAGCTCCGCTCCCGGCGAAGGCACCCGTTTTAAAATAGAAATGCCCGTTTAACATTTTCTCAACGATCAAATTGGAACCGGTTAAAATAGCAATAGCGGACGATCACAAGCTGTTCCGCCAGGGATTAGGCCAGATTCTGGCCCGGAACGAAGATTATCAGGTCGTTCTGGAAGCCGCCTCAGGGGAGGAGCTTTTGGAAGAAATAGGCAATGCCGCGCCCGATGTGGTGCTGCTGGACCTTTTTATGAAAGGAATGGATGGAAAAGAGGTTGCAGCGCTACTTTTAAAACAGTATCCGGATGTAAAAATCATCATCCTCTCCATGAACTACTCTCCCGAGCACATCTTACAGCTCATGCGCGTAGGCGTACACGGGTACCTGCCCAAGGACATCGATCAGGGGATTTTGAGCGATGCGATCGGGCAGGTAGTGACAAAAGGGTATTACATCAATGACGACATTGCCCAGGTCATGCGGCAGGGCTTGCAGGCAGGGGATATCAAACCGACGCGGAGCAAAGTGGCCATTCCTTCCCTGAACGTCGGCCTCACCGACCGCGAAATGGAGGTGCTGGCGCTCATTTGCAAGGGTTACAACACGGCTAAAATTGCGGAGGAGCTCTTTATCAGCTACCGAACAGTGGAAGGCCACCGTAAAAACCTGCTGGAAAAAACCGGCGCGAGCAACTCGGTGAGCCTGGCGATATTCGCTGTGAAATATCAATTACTCGACTTCTAGCCTGGTTATCAGTGTTAAATGCGGGCAAATACCCGTAAGTCGGTAATGCGGTCGCGATAGGTTTCGAGGAACGCGCAGAAGCGAGCGGCCTGTTCCTCCTGGTAAGTCAGATCCGCCATTTGATCATATTCCTCGAGGTAAACATCCTTAAAATCGGTGATCACATAGCGGAGGCTTCTGATGCCTTTCGTACGCAATGCGGGCAGGTAAAAGTTCTGGTGACTTTTGGTAAAACTGCCTTCCCGGTAGTTAGAGGTGGTTTTAATATCCACGGCGAGCATCTTTCCAATCACGTCCACATACCCGTAAATGAGGCTGTCGTTCAGTTGATACTCGCAGTAGACCTGCGTTTTCAGCATAGGGCGGGGCAGGTAAGACCGCACTTTCGACAGGATTTCAGGATCAAATGTTTCTTCACCAATGCCTTTAATCACCGCATCTTCAAACGAGGAACCACGAAACTGCGCTTCGGTTTGTGGTACCGGCACCCGGTTAATGCGGTCGAGGAGCTCCTGTTCATTGAGATACCCGCGCTCAAACCGGTCGAAACAGCCTAGCAGGGATGGGTAAAGTTTGTATTTAACGGTGGTAGAAATCATTATTTAACAATGTTAACGGGCATTCATTTTTTCTTTTGGCCGAAATGGTATTGCAGCGACACGGCAATGAAGCTGAAAGTATCGTTCGGCGTGTCGCTGTATGATTCGCTTTCTTCGGGGTTGATCAGCCGTCGGCCCGATGTGGCGTCCAGTTTGTCGGTTCGCACGAAATAGAAGCGATATTCGAGTGCAATTTTCAATTTTTCTAACAAAGCATAGCTCACAGAAGTGCCGAGCGGCAACATCCCTTCCCTGGTTTTTTTGATGCCCCGCGGGCCCTTGGCCGGCCCCCAGCGCAGGAAAAGCGGGTTCCGGGCACTTTGCCCGCTGTTGGTGAAGCGCAGCAACCGGTTGTCGCCCAGGTCGTAGGCGTTGGCACTGAACCAGATTTGTCCTAAACCGGCCAAAACTGAAATATGCGTAAGACCGGGTTCTTTTTCCCAGAATTGCTCCGAGAGGTCCCATTTCACGAGGCATTCCACAGTATTGTATTCATTCATAAACCAGGAATTGAAAAATGCCCTTTTCTCTCCGCCAATGCTGCCCGCATTATAATCGAGCTGAATGGCAAATTGCTTATTAATCGATCTCCCCATGCCTATTCCGGCGATTCCGTGCATGGCCTGGGCATTGAGTTCGCCGTAAAACTGCGTGAGGCCGCACCGGGCTTCCAAAAAGTAGGGCTGTACAGCGCGGCGATTATAGTTTTTCTTGTCGCTGATGCCGTTCGGTGAGCGGTAACGGACGGGCTGGGCGAGGGTTATGCCGGTAAGTACACAAGTGGTAAGGAGCAAAATGTAACGCATGGCTGGAATTGATCAGGACGAAATGTTTGTTCAGCCATTGATACGTACGCTTTTCATTTTGGTCACCTTTTGTAGAACCAATAAGATGCCGGCCCGCCGTGCGATAACCGTAAATATCTGTTAGTTTTGCTTGTAGTTGAAAAATACAATATAAAGATGAGTGTAGTACCCTATAAAGATAAAGAAGGGACCAAGCGGGAGCAGGTTGCGGAGATGTTCGATAACATTTCACCGAAGTACGACCTGCTGAACCACGTCCTGAGCGGAGGTGTAGATATATATTGGCGCAAAAGGGCCATTAAGCTACTCAAAAAGCAACAGCCGAAAGTGATCCTGGACATTGCAACGGGCACAGGCGACTTCGCGATCGAGGCGCTTGCTTTGAAGCCCGAAAAGATCATTGGCGTCGATATTTCGGAAGGTATGCTGGCCGTGGGCCGCGAGAAAATCGCCAAACTGGGCAAGCAGGACGTGATTACCCTGCAAAGCGGCGACTCGGAAAGTTTGGCTTTTGCAAACAATTATTTTGACGCGATTATCGTTTCGTTTGGAGTACGCAATTTTCAGAATTTGCTGGCCGGACTGACAGAGATGAACCGCGTGATGAAGCCGGGCGGAACTTGTGTGGTGGTCGAATTTTCGAAGCCTAAAAGCTTTCCGTTCAAGCAGATTTACAATTTTTATTTCAAATACATATTGCCAATAATAGGGAAGACGGTCTCCAAGGACAGCTCGGCATATACTTATCTGCCCGAGTCCGTACAGGCCTTTCCGGATGGGGAAGCTTTTCTTGATATCTATAAAAAAGCAGGTTTCATAAATACCAAATGCATATCACTTACCTTCGGGATCTGTTCAATTTACGTCGGACACAAGTAATTATCGGCATTCTGGCGCTGTTGATGGCGGCGCAGGAAGCGCAGTCTCAGGGCATCGGGTACCGTCGCAAGCATCTCGAATACTACGACGACAAGCCGATCCATTACGGTATTCTTTTCGCGGTCCCCTTCACGCGGTTCAACATCAAGCATAGCAACGACTTTGTCACGAAGGATACGGCATTTGTGATCCAATCGCCCACGAATGCGGCATTTCGCATGGGATTTACCGTCAATGCCTATCTGAACGAGCATTTCGACCTGCGCACAACGCCCGCTGTTTCGCTTTACGAGCGGCATGTTAAATTCAGCTATCCCAATGGTACTGAACGTACAGAAAAGCGGGAGTCGACGTGGATTGAAGTGCCACTCTTGCTAAAATACAAATCCGTTCGCCGGGTCAACTCGCGCATGTATATGATCGCGGGCGTGACGCTGGGGATCGAAACCAATGTCAAACGCAACAGGGGTGGAGCAGCCAGCGCCCTCGATACGAAGTCGAGCGACTTCTCCATCGATTATGGTATCGGCTATGAACAGTTCTTCGAGTTCTTCAAATTCGCACCGGAACTGCGTTTTTCACATGGATTGACAAATATGCTGGTACCCGGAGCAAATTCTGTCGGCAATGGTATCAGCCGCCTGCGCACCCACACCGTAACACTCTATTTAAATTTCGAATAACGTATACTGGTAATCAGACGATTAAAAAATATTTTAAATTTTTTTTCAAGAATATTTGCAGAGTTCAATTTAGTCGCACATATTTGCACTCCCAAACGACGGGAAAACAAAAGCAAAAAGAAAGGGAGTTTAGCTCAGTTGGTTCAGAGCATCTGCCTTACAAGCAGAGGGTCGGGGGTTCGAATCCCTCAACTCCCACAAAAAGCATCGAGAAATCGATGCTTTTTTCGTTTTCCTGCCACTTGATTCAGAGCATCTGCCCGGGCGGCGTCCGCTTACAAGCAGCGGGTCGGGGACGGTCCGCCGCAGCGGTTCGAATCCCTCAACTCCCACAAAAGCATCGAGAAATCGATGCTTTTTTCGTTTTCCGGGCAGTTGGTTCAGAGCACCTGCCCGGGGCGGCGTCCGCTTACAAGCAGAGGGTCGGGGCGGTCGGCCGTTGCCGCGGTCCGCCGTAGCGACGGTCGGCCGCTGCCGTTCGAATCCCTCAAATCTCTCCCAAGTAATAAATCCTCCAACTATCAGCATACATTCCGCAAAGCCCTACCGGAAAACTCGCCTTACCTTGTTGCTGCAATTTTTCAATTAATCGATTGGAGTTATGAAAACATTATTGCTGTTCGCACTGATGGGCGTATTTGCCTCGTGCAATGCGAAAAATGAGCCGTTAACAAGCGATACGACGATGCAACAGGAGGAAATCATCAAACTGGTAAGCCGAAACGACCTGAGCGGCGTAAAAAAGGCGCTTAAGGCGGGAGCCAATGTCAATGTCCGCGACGGAAGCGGGAAGTCGCTGCTTTTGCTGGCGACAATCGACAGGCACGTGGAAATGGCCACGCTGCTGACGGAGAAAGGCGCGGATGTCAATTTGCAGGACAATATCCAGGATAGCCCGTTTCTGTATGCAGGCGCTACCGGACAAACGGAACTGGTGAAGCTCTTTCTTGCCCATGGCGCCCGGTTTGACGTTTTCAACCGTTACAACGGCACCGCACTGATTCCCGCATGCGAGCGCGGGCATGTGGAGACGGTGAAAGTGTTGGCAGGCACAAAAGGCTTTCCCATCAACCATGCGAACCGGTTGGGGTGGACGGCTTTGATGGAAGCCATTGTGTTGGGCAACGGGAGTAAAAAATACCAGGAAGTTGTGCAGCTGCTGAAAGACGGCGGCGCGGATCTCGGCATACCGGATCACGATGGCGTAACACCATTGCAGCATGCCCAACGCCGTGGTTTCACAGAAATAGTAAAAATTTTATCGAAGTAAATGCCGCAAGGCGTGAAAATGGAGAATCAAGCATATACCCTGAAAAACGTATTGTTGGAAACAGGTTTTGAATATGAGGGCGGGGATGTGGTGAATACGAAGACAGCCCTGTTTTGTATTGAGGTAGTGAATGGCAAGATAGAAAGCGTTAAACCCAACAATCCCGAAGCCAAAGGGATAGACGCGAAAGGCAGGCTCTTGCTGCCGGCGTTCAAGGATATGCATGCGCATCTCGACAAAATGCTTTTCGGGTTGCCGTGGCGGGCTGTTTCGGCCAAAAGGAAAACGGTAAAGGACATGATCGCCTACGAACAGCGGATGATTCCCGAATGGCTGAAAACGTCTGTCGGGCGGACCGAAAAGTTGATCGATTTCCTGCATTCTTACGGGACGGATTTCATTCGTTCCCATTTCAATGTAGACCCGACTTCGGGACTCGACTCCCTCTATCACCTGGAAGAAGCGCTCAGGCATAAGCGCAAAAGCCTGACAGCGGAATTGGTTGCTTTTCCCCAGCATGGCATTTACTACACGCAAACGGAGTCCCTGCTGAAAGAAGTAGCCAAAATGGATTCTGTCGGCTTTATCGGAGGGGTTGATCCCTATTCGATCGATGGAAGCATCGAAAAGCCGATGGAGCTGATTACCCAATTGGCACTGGATCATGGAAAAGGCATCGATCTCCACCTGCACGAAAGGGCAGAAAGCGGTGTGAAGACCATCGAATTTCTGATCGACAAAGCCCTTGAAAACCCGCAGCTGAAAGGGAAGACGTACGTCAGCCACGCGTTCGCCCTGGCGCATATGAGCGCGTCCGAAACAGAAAAAATAGCCGAACGCCTGGCTGCGGCCGGTGTGGGCATTGTGTCATCGGTTCCGTTCAGAGGTACCATTATGCCCATTCCTACGCTTAGAAAGCACGGCGTGGAGGTTTTGATCGGGAATGACAATATACAAGACCATTGGAGCACTTTCGGATCTGGAAATATGCTTCAAAAGGCACATCTTATCGCGGAGCTTTACGGTTACTCCACGGAATGGGAGCTGTCGCGAACGCTGGCTTTTGCGACACGTTACGTACTTCCGCTGGACGACAAAGGCGTGCAGCAATGGCCCAAAGCGGGAGATGAGGCGGATATGGTGTTGCTAGCGGCAAGTTGTTCGGCGGAGGCAGTATCTCGTATTTCACCGGTTACTTCGCTGATCCACAAGGGTAATATTGTTTTTCAGCAGGCGTAGTGATTGAGCGTGAAGGGTCGCGTCCGTTATAAATTTTACAACTATCGGAATGAAACGAATAAAGTGATTGCACAACACATGAAATACTTTTGTCGTGTATTTAAACTTTATCAAACATGGCTGATTTCAAGAGAATTGCATTGGGTTTGGTGGTCATTTTTTGTGCCGCATTATTTGTTGGTTGCAGCGATGACCATGAGCCGCAGAAAGCATTAACACCCAGCGAAGTGCTCGCAAGCGTTTCCTGGGAAACAACAAATGCAAAAAATAACAAGGGTGAAAATGTGGTATTGACGGATGCGAATGTGGCCAACTTTGTAGGTTTTGCTTATTTTAAAGCAGATGGAACCTTCACCATGTATAACCTGGACGATTCGCCGAAAATGCATGGAGACTGGACGGTTTCCGCGGATGGAAAAACCCGTACGATCATAGCGAAGAATAATACAGGCGCTGTTTTGTTTACCCGCGTGGTAGACATTACCGTTCTCACAAAAGACGAATTTACGTACCGGATTTACCCCAACAACAACGATAAATCGATCTATTTCGATATCGTCCACACGCCTACCACTCATGTAGAACCAAAGTAAATGCGTGAAGTTGTTTTTGAGTTTGTTCTGACAAGTGGCAGCTATTTCGGCTGCCATTTTTATTTTGATAGTAAAGTAAACAGTGTATATATAATTTTACTTTATATTTTGTTTTCCATAATAAAGTCATTACCATTGTGCATCAACAAAATCATAATGCATGATGGAAAACAGTCGGATTATTCGTGCCCTTTCCAGGATAGGGGGGGGACTTTTGATGATTTGTGCGTTGTGGGGCTGCGGGGACAGCTCTGAAATGATAGTACGCGGGGATTTTCGGGATGCACATACATTCCTGGAAGGCAAGAGGCTATTCTTCGGCGATGCTGAGACCCGTAACTTTTTAGACACGGCAACAGTGCGGGACGGCAAATTCGAGCTTAGGGTGAAGAAAGGCAAAAATTTTGCCCCATTCAGAGCGGCTATTTTGTTTGAAACCGGAAACCCTGCTTTCCCTTATCAGTTGGCAGGATATAAGAATCCATATTTGAAGAAAACCTATGAGTCTGGTTTTTATGCCGAGCCGGGAATAATGGAGCTTAAACTTGATACAATACGAGTACATTCGCCAAAAAATAAGGAAGTTGTTTTCACCATAAATGAGGTCAACAAGCAAACCGCTGTGTCGTTTCATCACTATGCTTTCAAAACAGGTTCTAAGGATTCAGCTGATAACCGAGTTTATAATCAAAAGCTTGTCCGAAAACACCCCTATTCACTGGAATTGCTGCGTACTTTGAATTTCAGCAAAACTTCACTTGACGCTCGCGAAGCAAAACAATTACTTTCACTTTTCGACCCCAATCTGCATTCAAACCCCGGTTATATAGCCTTAAAAACCTATTTCGAATACGAAAACAAAACCGGCAGCGATTTCCCGACGGAAGTTGCATTAAAAACGACAGATGATAAATCGGTCAGCGAAGTTCTGGTGGATTCCTCCAAACATAACCTCATTGTCTTTTGGGCAAGCTGGTGCGGGCCTTGCCGGATGGAAATCCCGCAGATCAAGAAACTGTATGAAAGCAAAGGGGCAAATCTGAATGTAGTCAGCATTTCCGTCGATAAGGATCAAAATGCATGGAAAAAGGCGATGGAAAAAGAGCAAATGCCCTGGAAGCAGTTCCTCCTGCCCGCGGGGGAGACTTATGCGATGCTGGACAAGAAATATAATCTGCAAACAATCCCGATTTGGGTGCTGTTGGACGGAAACGGCAAGGTGGTCGATCAGCACGTAGGATATGACACCGGGGATAATGCTGTGGATTTGAAAGTGGCAGCGCTTTTGAAGTAAAAAAGGAGGAAAGGGAGGAAGGGGATGAAAGGGAGGAAAGGAGGATGGAGGATGGAAGGGAAATTGGGATTGCTTCCTCCCCTTCCTCCATTCTCCTTCCTCCCTGATTTAAATTCTTACCTCACCACCACTTTCGGCGGAGCGTAACCCCGCTTCCAGTACCTGAATGATTTTCAAGCCATCCGCGAAGTCCGGTTTGATTTCAGTATCATTTTCAATGGCATCCAGGAAGTCGACAACTGCGTGCACGAACGCGTGCTCGTAACCTATAATGTGCCCGGCGGGCCACCAGTGGCCGGCATAAGGGTGGACGGATTCTGTGGCGAGAATGGTGCGGAACCCGTGTTCGCCTTTCGTGTCTTCGTTGGAATAGTATTGCAGCTCGTTCATCCGTTCGAGGTCGAAAACGAGGCTGCCTTTGCTGCCGTAAATCTCGAATGTAAGGCGGTTTTTGCGGCCGGTTGCGAAGCGCGTGGCTTCAAATGAGCCGATGGCGCCGTTTTGGAACCTGACCATCATCAGGGCGGCATCCTCGACGGTCACTTCGCCCATTTCGTCGCCCTTGGATGCGCCTGTGAGGCTTCCGGTGGCTGTTTCGTCGGCTATTGGGCGCTCCTTAATGAAGTTGGCGGTCAATGAGGACACCGAAACGATGTCGCCCACGAGGAAATGCGCGAGATCGACGGCGTGGGAGTTGAGATCCCATTGGGGGCCGGCTTTGGCGGTTTCTTTTTTAAGCTGCCAGGTAAGCGGGAACGACGGATCGACGATCCAATCCTGCTGGTAAGCACAACGCCAGTGGAAAATACGCCCGATCTTGCCTTCTCCGATCATCTTTTTGGCGAGCGCTACGGCGGGCGTCCGGCGGTAATTGTGGTTCAGGTAATGCTTCACGCCGTTTTCCCGGCAAACTTTCAGCATTTCGGCTGCCTGGGTGCTGTCCATTGAAAGCGGTTTTTCGCAGAAAATATGCTTACCTGCCTTTGCCGCGGCCAATGCCACTTCGTAATGCAGGTTTTGCGGCAATGCGATGTCGATAATGTCGATATCGGGGCGATTGACCAGCTTTTGCCAATCGGTTTCGGTCTCTTCCCAGCCCCAATTTTGGGCGAACTCGGAAAGCGATTCCTGATGGCGGCCGCATGCAACTTTCAAGACGGGAGTCGAAGGGGTATCAAAAAACAGCGGAGCCTTTTTCCAGGCATTGCTATGCGCCCGGCCCATAAACTTATAGCCTACTATACCGATATTGATCTGCTTTTTCATCGGGGAATTTGTGTGGTTAAGGATTGAATGCTAAACAGGTTCGTCAAAATTATCAAATCTTGGCGATTGGATTTAATTCGTAAATTCCTGCTCCTGATTTTTACACCAACTACACACTATTTCATGAAACAGCTTGCCCAGAATCTCCGTACGGGAGAGACTTTGCTCCTGAATGTCCCCGTTCCACTCGCCCGAAAGGGCAGTCTGCTCATTAAAACCCGTAAAAGCCTTGTCTCCGCCGGAACTGAACGAATGCTGGTCCGGTTCAGTAAAGCCAATTTTCTGCACAAAGCCCGGCAGCAACCCGACAAGCTGCGCCTCGTAATTGATAAAATCAGGGCCGACGGTTTCTGGAAAACGACACGCTCGGTATTCCGCAGGCTGGATCAACTCCTGCCGTTGGGGTATTGCAATGTGGGGGATGTAGTAGCCATAGGAGAAGGAGTAGAAGGCTTCACGATTGGTGATCGGGTGGCTGGTAACGGGCCACATGCCGAGGTGGTTTGCGTGCCTGTCAATCTGGTAGCCAAAATCCCGCCAAATGTGACTGACGAAGAAGCGGCATTCACGGTGCTGGGCGCGGTAGGCCTGCATGGCTTGCGCTTGCTGGCGCCCGCGTTAGGCGAACGCGTGGCAGTAATAGGTTTAGGATTAATCGGATTGATGGTGGTCGATCTCCTGCGTGCGCAAGGGTGTGAGGCAATAGGGATTGAGCCGGATGAATACCGGCGAAGAATCGCGAAGGAAAAGGGTATTCCAGTCGTTAATCCGTTAAAATCTTCCGGCAAATCAATATCAGAGCAGTTTGGCGAGATGGATGGGGTCATTATCACAGCGTCGTCCGGATCGGGTAATGTTATCTCCATGGCTGCCGCTATTTGCAGAAAACGAGGGAAAATAGTGCTGATCGGCGACGTTCCTCTGCATCTGAACCGCTCTGATTTTTACCACAAAGAACTGACGTTCCAGGTCTCCTGCGCGTACGGGCCCGGGCGTTACGACCACGTATATGAGGAGCAAGGTGTTGACTATCCTTTGCCATATGTCCGTTGGACGGAGAACCGCAATTTTCAGGAAATTTTGCGGTTGCTGGCCAATGGTTCGCTGGATGTGAAGCCGCTGGTCTCGAATATTATGCCGATTGAAAGCGCTTCGGATATTTATCAAAAAAGTAACCGATCGCTCGGCACATTGATTGATTATAGCGGTAAATGCAGAGTGGGCGAAACGGTTATTCAGAATCCCGACCATGCATTTGGAGTGCAGAAAGTAGTTGCGGCAGTGATTGGTGCGGGAAATTTCGCTTGTGTGAGCCTGTTGCCTTGCCTTCGGGGAAAACCGGTTAAATACATCGCAAGCTCCGGCGGATTAACGGCGGCGGAACTGGCTGCAAAATATGGGATTCCCTGCATCGCTACCGATTACCGGACGATTTTAGAGGATGATGAAGTCAATCTGATCATCATTGCTACCCGGCATGATCAGCACGTTACCATCGCGGCGGACGCGATTCGGGCAGGCAAGCATGTTTTTGTGGAAAAACCGCTTAGTATTGATTTCAGAGGTGTGGAAGCCCTGAAAATGGCATTCCTAAATGCGCCGCGGCCGGTATCTCTTGCGGTGGGCTTTAACCGAAGATATGCGCCGCACATTATAAAAATGAGGGAATTGCTGGAAGGCGGCCCGATGAATATCGTGGTGACCGTCAACGCAGGCTATGTTTTGGGGAATGCGTGGATACACGACAGCACACGGGGAGGAGGGAGGCTGGTGGGTGAAGCGTGTCATTTCATCGACCTCGTCGCCTGGCTTGCGCAGAGCTACATCACAGAAGTATGCACCCACGCGCTTATGGCCCGAGGGTGCGTGAGCTCCGACAATGCGACCGTGCTTTTGAGGCTCGCGAGCGGTTCCACGGGCACAGTACACTATTTTTCAAATGGTCATAATAGTTATCCAAAGGAGCGTGTGGAGGTACATTCGCTCGGAAGGACATTGATTTTGGATGACTACAAAACGCTTCGCGGATATGGTTTCAAGGGATTTCGCGAGATGAAGGCGGATGCTGGAAAAGGCCATCAGGAGCAATTCGACAGGCTGTTTGAATGCATTTCGAACGAAGTGAAGCCGCTAATGCCCATCGAAGACGTCTGGAATTCCAGCAGGGCAACATTAGCGGCGCGGGATAGCATGTGGACGGGTACTTGGGTGAAATTATCATGAAAGCGCTGCGGTATTTGACACTTCTCTGGCGCATTGGCCGGCAAATGGGCTGGCATTATGTGCTGTTCAGGGCTGGATATTGGTTCCAGGCGAAAACCGGTATTTTGAAATTACGTTTTCCGCGGAAGGCAACGAACCGTTCATTTGCAGGTCTGCAGGAATGGCGGCAATCAGCATCTGTTTTCTTCTTTGCACTCGGAAATCCGGAAGTCAACAGGAAAATGGGATTGAAGCAACTTCGCTGGCGTGTTCAAAAAATAGGGATTGGGAAGTTTAAGTATTTTGATACCTGGTATAGCGTTTCAGATTGGCATACTAATCCACTCACAGGGTATTGTTACCGCAAGAATGAGCATTGGTCAGAGGTAAATGATTTTTCGGCAAAGGCAGGCGACATAAAATATGTATGGGAAAAATCCAGGTTTACATTTTTGTATGATCTGGTTCGATATGACTTTCATTTTTCGGAAGATCGATCTACAAAAGTTTTCGGATTGATCGCTGACTGGATTGATCGGAATCCGGTCAACTGCGGGCCTAACTGGAAATGCAGCCAGGAAATTGCCTTGAGGGTGTTGAACTGGACGTTTGCATTGCATTACTACAAGTTTTCGCCAACATTAAACCAGCCGCTTTTTAACAAGATCTTTTGCAGTATTTATGACCAGATGTGTCACGTAGCTGCTAATCTGTCGTTTTCTCGGGTTACGGTGCGAAACAATCATGTATTGACGGAAGCATTGGGACTGTATGTTGTGAGCCTCATGTTTCCGCAATTTGCAGAAAGCCCCGAATGGCGGGTTCTTGGAAAAAACCTCTTTGAAACAGAGATCACTTCGCAGATTGCTGCCGATGGTACTTACATCCAGTTTTCGATGAATTATCACCGGGTGGTTATTCAGCTGTTGACGTGGGGAATTCGATTAGCAGAGCTGAACCATGATCCGATGAGTATTACGGTACATGACCGGGCAATGGTTTCGTTGAATTTTCTCAGGTCCTGTCAGAACGCGATGTACGGACGTCTTCCTAATTATGGTCATAATGACGGTGCCTTGTTCTTCCCGTTATCGGAACGCAGTTTCGGGGACTTTCGACCGCAGATGGCCGCACTCGCCAATGTGCTGGGGATTGATTTGGATTATCAGGAGGGAAATTGGAGGGAGGAGTCGCAATGGCTCACAGGTACTCGGTCCAAGTCTTTGTTTAAAATGCGTCCCAAGCATATATCGTCCTTTCCCATAGGAGGTTATCATATACTCCCGGATAAAGGTACATTAACCTTCCTCCGTTGCGGTAAATACCACACCCGCCCCTTCCAGGCCGATAACAACCACCTCGATATCTGGATCAACGGTCGTAATATCCTGCGTGATTCCGGAACGTGGCTTTACAACACAGATGAAGAATCAACGCGCTACTTCTCAGGCACCAGGGGACATAACACCATTATGATCGGTGATTTTGATCAAATGCAAAAACAGCACCGCTTCATCTGGACGCATTGGATCACAAATGCCAAAGGTAAGTCGGGCTCCTCCGGCAACGAGTATTGGATTGAAGCTGAATTTGAAGGCTTCCGCCACTTGGGTAAGGGCATTGTTCATAAACGCCGGGTTGTTAAGAAAGCTGGTCAGCGGCATTGGGTGATCGAGGATTGCGTTCAAAACGTTCCGAAAGGAATGGCGATCCGGCAACTTTGGCACCCCGATGAAACCTTCGAGAACGATTTCAAGATTACGGCAAACGACGAGCACGGCGTCGCAATTCCGGTGATCATTGAAAATGGTTGGTACTCCAAAGCGTATGGCGTAAGGCAAGAATGTAGAGTGTTGGTATTCGAGACTTTGGGGCACTATGTCCGGACGGTTATCGAGGGACATTAACTTAATCGGGCTATTATGCACTTCCTCCTTATCCACCAGTATTTCCTGGAAGACAATGCCGCCGGCGGCTCGCGGTGGAATGAGATGGCGCGGATCTGGGTGCAGGAAGGCCATTCCGTGACGGTGATTGCCGGAGATGTACATTATATGCGGGCGAAGGAGGATCAAACAGCCGCAAAGGCATTCGATGTAAACCGGAATGCCGCCGGCGTGCTGGTGATCCGCTGTAAAGGGTCGAAGTATTATCATAAAGGCTTCCTCGGACGGTTTTGGAGCTATGTTGCTTTCGCATTCATGGCTGTTTATGCAGGAATGCGTTTTGCGAACTCCGCCTATGAATGCATTATCGTGAGTTCCCCGCCATTGCTGGTAGGTATTCCGGGAATACTGTTGTCGAAATGGAAGCGCATTCCGTTAGTCTTGGAAATACGAGACCTTTGGCCGGAATCGGCAATTGAAATGGGCGTTTTGAAGAACAAATGGCTGATCCGGTTATCATACGGATTTGAAAAATACCTTTATCGCAAGGCACGGCTGATGAATGTACTCACGCCTGCCTTTCGGGAATGCCTTATACAGGAAAAGGAAATTGATCCGGACACAATCGTCATGATTCCCAACGCGGCGGATTTTCGTTGGAGCGAGCATGCATTGCGTAGCGTATGTGTGCGTGGCGTGCGTGCGAAGCTTGGCCTGGAAGGGAAGTTTGTGATTATTTATGTCGGGGCGCATGGTTTGGCAAACGACCTCATGCAACTCTTGGAAGCCGCGACGCTGCTTCGCGGTACCGATGCCCATTTTTTGCTCGTAGGCGATGGGATGCAGAAAAAAATGTTGATCGACGAAGCGCGTTCCCGTGGCTTGACCAATGTATCGTTCCTGGACCCGGTTTCAAAAGAGCAGATATTCGAATACATTTTAGCCGCGGATGCCGGTGTAGCGGTCTTGAAGAAAGCACCCATTTTCAAAACAGTTTACAGTAACAAAACCTTCGACTACCTATCCTGTAAAAAGCCGGTTTTGATGGTAATCGATGGTGTCTCGCGCGATTTGATTGAGCAAGCCGGTGCAGGGATTTTTGCAGAGCCGGAGAACCCCGCCGATCTGGCACGGAAAATCAGAATTTACATGGACGACCGGGTACTTTTGCGTAAACAGGGTGAAAACGGTTACCGATTTGTGCATAAGCATTTCGATCGGGAAAAATTAGCCAGGGAGTTTTTGGAATGTATTGAAAATCAACTGAAAGTGACAGGGAAAAGTGCAATTTTTGATGTGTCAAAAGTGAACTGAATGTGCCGCCAGAGGGTTTTCTAATAAATGAAAATCCAATGAGAAACGTAGCACATCTGTTCCCCGAATCTGTTAGGAAAGGGGCTTACACATATTCCGAATACATGAATTTAATGGAAGCGGTGGTTTTGGAAAACAGAACTACCGGTCCGAAACAATCCGAGGCGCTGGCCCATTATACAAAGCTGAACCTGGCACGAATGCAGCGCCTCAATAAAACGGCGTCCATCCATGAATCGTTGCGAGAGGCTGTCGACCAGATCGATATTCCGCAAACGTGGTACATTCTCACCGAAGCGTGGTGTGGAGATGCGGCCCAGAACATTCCGACGATCGTAGCTGCATCACTTTCGAACCCTCTGATCACCGTCAGATTCCTGCTGAGGGATGAAAATCCTGAACTGATGGATGCCTACCTGACAAACGGAGGGCGGTCGATACCGAAATTGATTGCTGTGGACGAAGATTTCAATGAAATTTTCACCTGGGGGCCACGTCCGGCCGGTGCTCAGGAGTTGCTGAGAGAATACAAAGCCAATCCGGTGAAGTCTTACAGCGAATTTTCAGAGGATATCCAGCGTTGGTACATTGCCGATAAAACACAGTCGCTACAAAACGAATTGCAGGAGCTTTTGGAAGCAGTGGCTGTGGATAAGTGAGTTTTTGAACCGTTTACTCTATATTTGTCATAGGGTAACCGCAATACCAACGAACAGGGATTTTGTCAGAATACTTTAAAAATATATCCGACGGCATCAGCACGACCCTCACGGGCATGCGGCTGACGTTACGGCACCTCTGGAATGCGCGTAAAAGCCGTAGACCTGCGGATATTCGTTCGTCCAGCTTTTACGACCAGCAGGATGGGATCGTTACGATCCAGTATCCGCTGGAAACGATTCCCATTCCGGATAATGGCAGATATCGTCTGCATAATGAGATGGACGACTGCATTGTTTGCGACAAATGCGCGAAGGTCTGTCCGGTAGATTGCATCGATATCGAGCCGATTAAAGCCGTGGAAGACGTAGGACGTGCTTCCGACGGTTCGCCGATTCGCCTGTATGCGGCGAAATTCGACATCGATATGGCTAAATGCTGTTATTGCGGTCTTTGTACCACGGTATGCCCGACGGAATGTCTTACAATGACGAAGACTTTCGATTACAGTGAGCTCGATGTGCGGGATATGGTTTACAATTATTCCAACCTCACCGCCGAGCAAGCCGACGAAAAGCGTACGCTGCTGGAACAGTTCCAGAAGGAAAAAGAGGCTTTGAAAGTAGCCAAAGCTGCCCCGACGGCAGTATCGGCACCCGTCGCGACAGGTACGACCCCGGCGGCCCGCCCGGTTTTCAAACCGACTGCAAAGCCGAAGCCTGCCGAAGAGTCTGTTGCCCAAGATACTCATGCTGAGGCTGCCGAACCGGTAGCCGTTCCGGCTCCAAAACCGGCGTTCAAGCCGCTGATGAAGCCTAAAAAAGTAGAAGATAGTGCTTCCGCACAGGAAATTGCACCGGAAGCTACGCCGACCGAAAAGCCGGCGGCCGTCAAACCTGTATTCCGGCCGACTTTGAAGCCGAAGGCTGTTTCGGACGAAAATGTGGAGAAGCCGGTTGCGGAAACACCAGTGGAGCCTGCTGAAAAGCCAGTTGCCGCGAAACCTGCATTCCGTCCGACGATGAAGCCGAAGGCTGTTGCGGAAGAAAATGTAGAGAAGCCGGTTGCAGAAACACCAGTCGAACCAGCTGAAAAGCCAGTTGCCGCGAAACCTGCGTTCCGTCCGACGATGAAGCCTAAGGCTGTTGCGGACGAAAATGTGGAGAAACCGGTTGCAGAAACGCCTGCCGAACCTGCTGAAAAGCCAGTTGCCGCGAAACCTGCGTTCCGTCCGACGATGAAGCCGAAGGCTGCTCCTGCTGAAAACGTCGAAAAGCCGGTTACCGAAGCATCGGTAGGGCCGGTATCTGAGCCGAAATCGGAGGTGGCAGCGGATGCCAAACCTGCTGAACCGGTAGCGGAAAAGCCAGTCAAGCCGGCGTTCCGTCCGACAATGAAACCTAAACCCAAAGGATAGGCGCGCATGGAAGCAATTATATTCTATATTTTTTCCGCATTGACGCTCGCAGCGGGGCTATTCATTCTGTTTTCTAAAAACCTCATTTATGGTGCATTTGCGCTATTTCTTGCATTCCTGGGCGTAGCTGCATTGTACGTGCTCGCGGGCGCGGACTTTCTGGCCGTTTCGCAGATTATGATCTATGTCGGAGGGATTCTGGTGTTGCTTATATTCGGAATCATGCTCACTCAGAAGAAGGAAAAAAGCGACGATTCTACACGCCATAATCGTGTCGAGGTGCCGATCACACGGAAAATATGGGGCTATTTGACAGGTATCGGGCTTTTCGGGTTGCTGGTGAAAGTGATCCTTTCTTCGAATTTTAGAATGGCCGGCGAGGAAATGAGTACCAAATCGACGATCAAGACCATTGGTGTGGAGCTGATGACCAGCCATTTATTGCCATTTGAAATAGCAGCTATCCTTTTGCTGGTTGCGCTCATCGGCGCAGCCTACCTCGCATTAAACCGAAACCCGACCGCATGACGACGATACCTGTACAATATTATCTGGTCGTTGCGGCTGCATTGTTCTGTATTGGACTGGCTATTTCCATTACTAAGCGGCATTTTATCGGTATGCTGCTCGGAATCGAATTGATGCTTAATGCGGTTAACATCAATTTGGTAGCATTTGGCAGGCACGATCCGGAACGTTTGAGCGGACAGCTTTTTGCGTTATTTGTTATTGTAGTGGCGGCGGCCGAAGTGACTGTGGCGCTGGCGATTATTCTGCGTGTATACGGCCGTTTCAAAACGGTTGACCCCGATAAAGTAAATGAATTGAAGCAATGAACTGGATTTTCCTGGTATTCGCTTTTCTGATCGGGATCAGCAATGCCGTACAATCTGGCGTGAATACGCAACTCCGCGAGTCGATCAACAATCCTATTCTCGCGGCCATGACATCCTTTTTTGTAGGATTAGTGGTCCTGACGATCGCTTTCGCTTGTTTCAACCAAAATCCGGTTCCTTCCCTGGCTGATCTCAAACAGGTTTCGTGGACACGCTTCATGGGCGGAGTACTCGGCGCTTTCTATGTAATCACGGTTATTTTCATCGTCAGGAATATCGGCCCGGCCAATATGATGTGCCTTGTAATTGCTGGGCAGATGGTGACGGTCATGACCATCGATCATTTTGGTTTACAGGGATTTGCCGTTCATCACATGAACCTGCCACGCATTTTGGGTACGATCCTGCTGATAGGCGGTGTTTATCTCATCCTGAAAAATTAGGGCACAAAAAAACAGCAACCCTTTTGGATTGCTGTCTGGTAGTTCTTAGGCTTCCTCAGGGGATTTTGTTGAAAATGAACAGATCCACAAAGCTCCACTTATCATTTTCTTTCTTCCCGCGCTGGATCACCAGTTGCGTAGGGGAGCGTCTCTCGTAGATAATGCGTACCGAGGCATCGTCTTTTTCAAACAAAGCCTGGTTCTTTTTTGCTTCGATGAATTTGTAGCGGTCGGCTACCTCTTTTTCTTCCAGCGAGATCATGCCCGGCTTGAAATGCTTCACCATCGCCACGGGACCATTGTCGGTCTGCTCAAACGCAAATATCTCATAAAGAGCGGGTTTGTCGTCTTTGATCATACGAATGAAACCGACGATGTTGTTTCCTTTGGGAGCCGTCCAGGAAGCTTCGATCGGCCCGCCGTTGTACGTGCCGAGCCAGCGGCCATCCAGGAACGCGATGTCGTTCAGGGTGCCTTGGGCCTGAGCAAATGTAGCCGTCAATACCAGGGCAAATGCCAGACAAACTTTTCTAATTGTGTTGAATTGGGTCATTGAGATTTAGGTTGTGAATTGAGGTGGCAAATTAATAGAAATGTTAATTGCGTCAACGTACTGACGCAATTTAGGTGAATGACGACAAAAAATAGCCGACTCGTCTCCAAGCCGGCTATCTACATTCAAATTCTATGATTAATAAGCCCTCTCCAACTTACCTTCGTAAGAGTTGGTAAAAGCTTTGTTTACCACTTTGTTACCGCCTTGTGTCGGGTAATTACCGGTGAAATACCAGTCGCCGAGATGGCCCGGGCAGGCTTTGTGCAGGTTTTCGACAGTTTGGAACACCACCGAGAGCTCTGCGTTCAAGCCTTTCGGACGGATGATTTCTGCGATTTTCTGAGAAATCTCTTCGTCGGTGAAAGGATCGTAGAGCGCCTTTACATAATTGGTATGATATGGATTCTTCGTTGCCAGCGCAGTTACACTTTGCGTGTACGCATCTTCCAGCTTATATTCCATATCACGCTCTTCAAGCAATTTTAACACCGCGCGGTAAGCAACGAAATCCTTCATTCTCGACATGTCGATACCGTAGCAATCCGGGAAGCGGATTTGTGGCGCGGATGAGGCAACCACAATCTTTTTAGGTTTGAGGCGGTCGAGCATGGTGAGGATGCTTTTTTCAAGCGTCGTACCACGTACAATGGAGTCGTCTATGATCACGACGGTATCCACATTCTTGCGGACTACTTCAAAAGTAGTGTCATACACGCTCGAAACCATATCGTCGCGCAGCGCGTCGGCGGTAATGAACGTACGTGACTTCACATCTTTGGTTACCAGTTTCTCGATTCTCGGACGGAACGAAAGTACTTTTTCAAGGTCGGCTTCGAATAGAATGCCCTCCATGATAGCCTGCTTGCGCTTCTTGGCCAGATATTCCTCCAAACCTTCGATCATCCCGAGGAACGCCGTTTCAGCAGTGTTCGGAATGTATGAGAAAATCGTGTTTTCGAGGTCGTAATTAACTTCTTTGAGAATTTGCGGAATCAGCAGTTTGCCCAGCTGCTTGCGCTCATTATAAATGTCCGGATCGGTACCGCGGGAGAAGTAAATTCGCTCGAAACTGCATGAGCGTTTTTCCAGGCGGGGCAGGATCGGGAACTCATTATATTCACCGTTTTTGTCGACGATGAGCGCAGAACCCGGCGTAATTTCAGTGATCTGGTCGTAATCTACATTGAATGCAGCTTTGATAGCCTGTTTCTCGGATGCTACTACAACCACTTCATCGTCAGCATAATAGAATGCTGGACGAATACCCGCCGGATCGCGGATTACGAAGGATGCGCCATAACCGGTAAGACCACACATCGCATAGCCGCCATCAAAGTCGCGGCACGAGCGGTAGAGCAGGCGCGGCAGGTCGATATTGTCTTCGATGACGTCGGACAACGTCGGGTTTTCGTAAATTCCTTTGAAACGCTCGAACACCCGCTGGTTTTCTTCATCCAGGAAATGTCCAATTTTTTCCATTACCGTTACGGTGTCGACTTTCTCTTTTGGGTGCTGGCCCAGTGAAACCAGTTTGCCAAAAAGCTCATCCACGTTGGTCATGTTGAAGTTTCCGGCCATCACCAGATTGCGGCTCCGCCAGTTACTTTGGCGCAGCATCGGGTGGCAGTTTTCCACTTCATTGGAACCATGCGTACCATAACGAAGATGTCCCAGCCATACTTCTCCCGTAAATGCCAGGTTTTCCTGCAACCATTTAGCGTCGTTGACGTGGTCGCGGTTGTTTTTTAGACCTTTGCGGAATTTTTTGTGGATTTTGGAGAAGATATCCGTAAGTGGCTGAGGTTCTACGGATCTGTATCGGCTGATATATCGTTTCCCGGGCGGGACATCGATCTTGATATTGGCTACCCCGGCTCCATCCTGGCCCCGGTTGACCTGTTTTTCCATCATGACCGAAAGCTTATGCACTGCGTACAGCGGCGTTTCGTACTTGTCGATGTAGTATTGATAAGGCTTTCTAAGACGGATAAGTGCTATGCCGCACTCATGCTTAATGGCGTCGCTCATAAGAAGAGTAATGCTTTTAGAGATATTGGTGTTTGCTGGTATGCAAAGCGTATTCCCTGAATATTAGCCTAACGAATTTCGATTCTCGTTTAGTTCGTTATTTCTTACAAAGGTACAAATCCTTTGGCTTAAAAAACTCCAAAAATGTTCAATTTTTCAAATCCTTTCCGTCAGTTTAAACTGACGGGATTAGACTGGCATAGCGTTACTAAAATTGCATGCCGTCCATCCCCCTTCCCGGCTGTTTTAACTGCCGGATCAACAATTGTTTAAACCGACGGGATTAGATTGGCATAGCGTTACTAAAATTGCATTCCGTCCATCCCCTTCCCGGCAGTTTCAACTGCCGGATCAACAATTGTTTAAACTGACGGGATTAGACTGGCATAGCGTTACCAAAATTGCATGCCGTCCATCCCCTTCCCGGCTGTTTCAACTGCCGGATCAACAATTGTTTAAACTGACGGGATTAGACTGGCATAGCGTTACTAAAATTGCATGCCGTCCATCCCCTTCCCGGCTGTTTCAACTGCCGGATCAGCAATCATAAAAGATTCACTTATAAGAAAGATAACTATTTTTGATCAGATCGATATTAAAATTTCATATGCTTCACAAAACCCGCGGTATCGCATTGAGCTACATCCGGTACAAGGAATCTTCCATCATCGCGAAGATCTACACGGAAGCCTTTGGTATCCAGACTTATATCGTCAACGGCGTGCGAAGCAGCAAGTCCAAAACCAACCGGATCGCTTTTTTTCAGCCGCTTACATTGCTCGATCTGGTGGTGTACCATAAGAACAAGGAGGACACGATCCACCGCATTTCCGAGATCAAGTGCTATGCGCCGTTCTTCTCGATACCTTTTGATGTAATAAAATCGGGCCTGGCGCTTTTTATGACCGAAATGCTCGGTAAAACTCTGCGCGAGGAAGAAAACAACGAGCCATTGTTCCATTTTATTGAACAATCGGTGCTCTATCTCGATGAAGCCGGGACCGGTTTCGAAAATTTTCACATTCAGTTCCTGATGCAATTGGCGCATTATCTGGGGTTTGGTGTGGAAACGGCCGAGGATTTGGAAAGCGAGCTGAAAGACAACCATTTCCCGCACCTGCCCGATGCACAAGAGCATACGGCTACGGTGCAAATGCTGGACAATGATTACGGTTTGTCCATTCCGCTGGACAGGTCACGGCGGATAAATATCCTCGAAAAGATGATTTTCTTTTACAAAATCCACATGGATGGGCTCGGGGAGATCAAGTCTCTGGACGTTTTGAGGGAAGTTTTGCGCTAAAAATTGCTTCCGGCTGAAATTGGCATAATTTTGATAACGTATAGGGTAACTCCATCAACCTGAATGCAATGAAACATATACTGACAACCACCTTTTCACTCATTTGTTTTCTCTCGCTTGCGCAAGTGCCCAAAGGCGCATGGAAATCGCAGGAGCCGACAGGCAGCGCCTCGACGCTCATTGTGGCTGATAATTACATGGTGATCGCTTCTTACAGCATCGGTAATAAGTATTTTGAAAGGGCCGAGGGAGGACCTTTCACCATGAATGGAGACAAAATGACTTACACGCCTGAGTTCAATTCGGCGGATACGGCCAAAATCGGGATTCCGATCGAGTTCACGGTAACGGTAAAAGATGATATCCTGACGCTACGTTACGAAGAGGCGATGGTCTGGATGCGTGTCGATTACGCTACCAGTAACGCGCCTATGGCAGGAGCCTGGCACATCACCGAACGGGACAATGGGCAGGGTACTCTCGTTAAAATACATCAGGAAGGAACGCGAAAAACGCTTAAATTGCTCTCAAAGACACGCTTCCAATGGTTTGCGATCGACCCTGCGGTTAAGAAATTTTACGCAACCGGCGGCGGGACTTACACCGCCAAAGACGGTAAATACACCGAAAACATTCAGTTTTTCTCTAAAGACAACAACCGCGTAGGTTCTTCGCTGAAATTTGATTTCAAGCTCGACAATGGTCGTTGGGATCATAGCGGAAAGAGCAGCGATGGCAAACCGATTCACGAGATCTGGGAAAAAATCCCCTGATAGTCATTCGATTACCTCGGCGTTTTTCAGAATGTAGTTGAGGTGATCGACATCATTCGCATTGAGCGTCAGTCTTCCGCGGACGGTCAGGACTTCGTCCGTCCGGAAACGTTGTTTTTTCTTCCTGAACTGCAATTCCATAATGGACTCCGGGCCGGCTCCGCCACAAAAGAAGCACGCGGCCATCGGTTTGGCTGAAATCACATAAATATTGTCGTTTTCATCCACGGGGATCATGTAGCCGCGGATGCTGACCTCTTTGTCATGCAGTACGTTCACCGACGGCCCGAAGGTAGGGTAGAGGAAATACATACTTAGCTCCGTATTGAGTTTTCGCGTAAACCGCACGTCAGTCAGGCGTTTCCAGGTGATGGGTAATGGCTCTGTGCGAGGTGTGAGAGCCAGCAATGGAATAAACAGGAGTGCTATTCTTTTCATTTTGCCAGGCTGTCCCACTTTGCAAGGGCTTCTTTCAATTCAACGATAGCTTCTCTGGATTGCCGCTGGTAATCGAGTATGGACTCGTCGGTCATGGGTGGAGCAGACCTGTGCTCATGTGCGCCATGTGCGTGGTCATGCGCATGCGCGAAGCCCGGTACTTCGATCATATTTTCCTCCCAAACTCCGATCAGTCTTTTTAAACTGTCGAGCTGCGATTTGGCTACATCGTCTTTCGCCAGCGTCGACAGGCTATCGAGCTTTTGTTCGAGTTGTACAGATATTTTCATGGCTTCAAGATGCAAACGGTTCGCTTCGATGAGCTCGGGGCTCTTTTCATTTTGCCGGGAGCACGAGGATGCCTCTAGAACGAGAATTAATGCAAGAGTTGAGTAGGCAGGAGTCATCTGGTATGGAACTTCATTAAATGCAACAATGTTGCAAAAATGAGTTAAATACTTTTAACAAACAATAGCCTTGCTTATTTCTTCCAGCCATGCGAAGTTTTTATTCCTTGTCTTTCAGCTTACTGATTACCTTTCTGCATATCGGGTGCTGCCTTTTGCCACTGCTTTCACTGGCGTCGCTACCGCTGTTCAACACCGGTTTTTTAACAACCCATCAACCTGTTTTTGGCTTTTTGCAATGGATGATTTTCGTTTGGCTGACGGGCCGTCTAGCCGCTTTTTACTTTTGGAGTAAAAACTTCCACAGCCGAGCGGAGACGTTATCCTATCTCCTTGGCTGGTTTATCGCATTGTCGGGACTGATTATCAATCGATGGGAGCCATTTAAAACCGAAGAGCAGGTAATGGCAATGCAGCACTTCGAACGTTTCAAATCTCAAAGGCAACTTCGGATTGACCTGAATGGGCGCAATGATGTGCAGAAGCTAATGGCCGATCTACGGCAGATTGACGGGGTGAGGAAAGGAAGTATCATGCTCGATTCGCAGTCGGTAAAGCTTTCCTATCATAAGGGAAAGGTTTCACCCGGGCAGATTTTGGAGGTTTTAAGAAGCAAAGGACATTTGAAGTGACTCAAAGTAGTCATTTAGTTATTTAGATTTATTCAAAACAATTTTCGGCAAACATTTGAATCATTCTAAATAGGTGATATATTTGCCTCAGTTTTAACGGCAATGTGAATGAGCGCTTTTACAATTAGTGATTACAATGTGGGGTCGGAGCAGGGGTGTTTCTGGATGAAAAGCTTCGAGGACAACACCGAGTGCGTGTTTAAGAAGTGTTGCGAGAAATACAAAAAGAAGGGCAAGCATTGTAAAAAGTGCCCTAAGAAGTAACATCGCTGTTGCTCTTTTTGACTAGTAATACAGTTCATGGTGAATAATTGTAAGAGAGGGAGTGCCGCCTGAGCGTTCCCTTTTCTATGCTGGAGACATTTCAGATCTTGCGTTTCAGCTCGAAATTTTGTCCCAGGTAAACTCGCCGCACTACTTCGTCTTCCGCCAGCTCCTCGGCAGTTCCTTGTTTCAATATCTTTCCTTCGAATAGTAAATATGCCCGGTCGGTGATTGACAGGGTTTCATTTACGTTGTGGTCGGTGATAAGGATGCCGATGTTTTTGTGTTTGAGCTTGGCAACAATGCTCTGAATGTCTTCTACGGCAATCGGGTCGACACCGGCGAAGGGCTCATCGAGCAGAATAAACTTCGGATCCACCGCGAGTGACCTCGCAATTTCCGTCCGGCGGCGCTCGCCTCCCGAAAGGACCATACCTTTGCTCTTGCGTACGTGCCCGAGGTGAAATTCCTCGATCAGCTCCTCCACTTTTCGCTTCTGATCAGCTTTCGGAAGATCGGTCATTTCCAGAACCGCCTTAATGTTCTCTTCGACGGTCAGCGTCCTGAAAACGGAAGCTTCCTGCGCAAGGTACCCGAGCCCGAGGCGCGCGCGCTTGTACATGGGCAAGTCGGTAATGTCCTTGTCGTCGAGGTATACCTTGCCGCTGTTAGGTTTCACCAAACCAACGGCCATATAAAAGGAAGTGGTTTTACCTGCACCATTCGGCCCGAGTAATCCTACGATCTCGCCCTGCTCAACCTGGTAGCTTACATTATTATTGACAAGACGAACCCCGTATTTCTTTACGAGGTTTTCAGTTCTTAGTATCATTGTTCGTTTAAGTTCTTCCTCAATGCAGCTTAATGTCTTTCAACGAAAGCTGTAAGGTTTTCTTGTCGCGGAAATTATTCTCTTCGAGGCAATAGCAGATCGAGAACGGCCTTCCATTGACAATATCAGGATAAAAATGCCCCATTCCGAAGCCTACTGCCGTGAAAACGGCCGAGTTGTTTTGTTTTACATCAAATTTGATGTGCTTCTCCTTCATTAAACTCGGACGCCCCACCAACGTCATATTCCGCGATTCGAAAACCGGTGTCATATTTCCCGGCCCGAATGGACCCATTTGACGAAGTATATTATAAAATTTCGGGGTAATCGCTTCCAATTCAAGCAGCATGTCGACGTTGATCATCGGTACCAACTGGTCGGGCTGAATGCGGCTGCTCACGATTTCGTTGAACCGCATTCTGAATGCCTCCACATTGTCCAGCGGCAAGGTAAGGCCGGCCGCAAATGTGTGCCCTCCATATTGTTCCAGAAGATCCGCGCATTCTTCGATCGCCTCATACACATCAAATCCCGGAACCGAGCGCGCAGAACCGGCCGCTTTTCCGTGCGATTGTGTGAGGATGATCGTCGGGCGGTGGTATTTTTCGATGCACCGGCTGGCTACTATCCCGATCACGCCTTTGTGCCAGTCTTCCTTATATAATACGGTACTTTTTGCATTCGAAAACCATTCATCGTTTTCGATCATGAAAAGCGCCTGCTCGGTAATGCTCGAATCGAAATTGCGGCGTTCGCTGTTGTGTTTGTTGATTTCTTCAGCAAATTCCATGGCCTCTTCTTCAATCTCCGAAAGCAAAAGTCTTACAGCTTCTTTCGCGTGCTTGATGCGTCCGGCGGCATTAATGCGCGGCCCAAGCCCGAAAACAACATTCGTAATATCCAGCGCACCGCTGATACCTGAAATCTGGATCAAAGCCTTGATGCCGGTGCGCGGCTGCGCATTGAGCCGTTGCAGTCCGTAGAATGCCAGAACGCGGTTTTCGCCTGTGATAGGAACAATATCGGAAGCAATGCTGACGACGAGCAGATCGAGGTAATCATACAGCATTTCAGGATTGAGGCCCTGTTTGATACAAAATGCCTGTAAAAGTTTGAAACCCACGCCGCAGCCAGTGAGCTCTTTATAGGGATACAAACAGTCCTCACGCTTAGGGTCCAGTACGGCTGCCGCCGGTGGGAGTTCATCGCCCGGACGGTGGTGGTCACATATAATGAAGTCGATGCCCTTTTCAGCAGCGACGGTTACTTTATCGACGGACTTGACACCGCAGTCGAGGGTTACTATTAATGTGTACCCATTGGTTTCGGCCCAGTCGACGCCTTGCCATGAAACACCGTAACCCTCCTCGTAACGATCGGGGATATAATAGTCGAGATTGGGATAAATCCTTTTGAGAAAGCCATAGAACAATGCGACGGAAGTGGTACCGTCTACATCGTAATCTCCGTAAACCAGTATTTTCTCATTGGAATCGATCGCTTTGATCAAACGCTCCACGGCCTGATCCATATCTGCCATCAGGAATGGATCGTGCAAATGGCGGATTTCAGGTCGGAAAAAATCGCGGGACTGGTCGAAATCAAGAATGCCGCGCTGAACCAAAAGTGTTGCCAGAGAGGGACTTACTTTCAAAGATTCGGCGAGCCTCTGTGCAACCTGTTCTTGTTCAGAGGTAAAGGGAGGGTAATGTATCCAGCGCTTTTCAATCATAGGGCAAAGATAATCGGAATCCGGAATGCTTGCTGCCAAAATGTGCAATCGGGTGATCGATCGGGAAAAGCTAACCGAAAGGTCTTATCTTTGCAAACTATTAACATATTTTAAGCCCATGCCACGTCTTCTGGCGATTGATTACGGTGCCAAACGCAGCGGGATAGCCGTAACCGACCCGTTGAAAATTATTGCAACCGCGCTCGATACGGTCCCTACGCATCAGCTCACCGATTTTCTCAAAAAATATACATCGGGGGAGCAGGTAGAGGCTTTTGTGGTAGGGATGCCCAAGAAACTCGATAATACCGACAGCGAGAATGCCGCGAGGGTGACGGCTTTTGTAAAGACATTACAAAAAACATTTCCCGAAATCCCGGTGCATTTACACGACGAGCGCTTTACGTCCTCCATGGCATTGCAATCGATGATCGCTTCCGGGTCGAAGAAAAGCGACAGGCGTGATAAGGGCAATATCGATAAAGTAAGCGCCACGATCATTCTCCAGTCGTTCATGGAAAGCCAGAGGTAGAATTTGTAAGTAGTACATATTATATAGGTAGCAAAAGTTTTAATAAGCATGATTTATCCAATAGTTGCATACGGTGACCCGATCCTGAGAAAGCCAACCCGTTTTATCGAAAAAGATGAAGTGGATTTGAAGAAACTTTCGGAGGATATGTTTGAAACCATGCACGGCGCGAATGGCGTAGGCCTGGCTGCCCCGCAGATTGGTCTGAATATCCGCATTTTCGTTGTCGACGGAACGCCGTTCGCCGAAAGAGATGAGGAAGACGAAGATGACGAGCCGGATTTGTCGTTGGCCGATTTCAAGAAAGCTTTTATTAATCCCGAAATCCTGGAAGAAACCGGCGAGGAATGGGCGTTCGAAGAAGGCTGCCTGAGCATTCCGGGCATCCGCGGCGACGTGTACCGTCCCGAGACACTCCGTATCCGCTACCGCGATCTCGATTGGAACGAGCATGAAGAGACCTACTCTGGTATGGCTGCCCGTATTATCCAGCACGAGTACGACCATTTGCTGGGCAAATTGTTTGTGGATTATCTGCCGACGCTCAAAAAGCAGTTCATCAAAAAGAAACTGACCGATATCTCCAAAGGTAACGTGGACGCCGATTACCGCATGCGTTTTCCAAGCCGCAGATAGGTTTTAACCCACATAATATTCGGTCATGCAGGAAAATAAGGAAATACTTTCCATCGCGTTGGTCCAGGCCGATCTGCATTGGGAAAATGTGACGGCCAACCTTGCCTCCTTCGAAGAAAAGCTGGCCGCATTGCCGGAGCCGGTCGATGTGATCGTGCTTCCGGAAATGTTCAATACCGGTTTTACGATGAATACCGCATTGGCCGAGCCGATGAATCTCACAACCACCCGCTGGATGAAGCAGATTGCCAAACAGCACAATGCATTGGTTGTGGGAAGTTTCGCAGTAAATGACGGAGGAAGCTTTTTTAACCGCCTGCTATGTGTACGCCCGGACGAGACTTATGCGCATAGCGACAAACGGCACCTTTTCACAATGGGAGAGGAGAGTAAGCATTATACCGCGGGCAATACGCGGCTTACACTGGAATGGAGAGGCTGGAAGTTGTGCCCGCTCGTGTGCTACGACCTGCGGTTCCCGGTTTGGAGCCGCAACCTGCATAGCGATCCTTACGACATCCTATTATATGTAGCCAACTGGCCCACGCGCCGTGCGCATGCGTGGAGCACGCTCTTGCAGGCGCGGGCGATCGAAAACCAATGTTATGTGGTAGGCGTCAATCGGGTCGGGGCGGACGAGAACGGGCTGGAATACCGGGGTGATTCTGTGGCGCTCGATTACCTGGGCGAACCGATGGCTCTCCTCGGAAGCCATGAGACCGAAAAGATCGTCCATATTTCGAAGACCGATCTGGCCGCTTACCGAAAGAGTTTCCCCGCATTGCCGGATGCCGACGATTTTGAAATCCGATGTTGACGTATAGGACATTGTGTCCTATACTTACTCAATCACTTTCGGCACCATTATATAGGTACTATTTTTCGATGGTGCATTGAAGAGCGCCTCCTCGCGCGTGAGTGTATTCGCGCCTTTATCCTCGCGCCAGTTATTTTCTTCGTCGAGCACGTGCGTCAAAGGCTCCACTCCCTGCGTATTGATTTCATTGAGCTGGTCCATCCAGGTAAGAACCGAATCCATACTTTGTAGGAGAGCCGCTTCTTCTCCGGGCCTGATCTCCAATCGTGCTAGGTGCGCGATCTTTTTGAGCGACTCCTGATCGATCTTCATGTATTTTAAGAATTTGTTAAGTTAACGGACACGCTATCTGCGGAAAGCCAAAATTACCGGATTTTTGTCATTCCGCTAGTGGTAAGCTCCGGGAAATTGAGCGATGGGCGGTTGCAAGGCCTAAAAAAATCGGAGCGAGGGTCGGATTGATTTAGTCAAACTTTAGGGCGCGGCGGAAAATCCCGGTCGCCGAAATTTAAAATTGTTGTTAAGACACATAGTAGGAGAAAAATAATATTTGCTTTTCTAAGGTAATCTTGAAATATTTTGAAACGCAAATCTCCTCACTAAAAAACATGTTGTTACATATGAACGCAAAGAGTGCAATTATATAGAGGTTTGGGGGTAGTCGTTATATCCCTATAAGTCAGTATTAAAACTAGAAATTTTACTAAAAATAGAAGGGAGGGTATTCTTTAAATTATGCAATTCGGAATCGTTTCGGCGAAAAATCTGAGAAAAAATCTGCCGAAACGCTTGCTTTTTTTTAAAAGGAAAACTCATACTTTTGTAGATGTCGTTTATCCGAAAAGCATTCAAAATTTTATTTTACGAAAACCAGTTTAAACCAAAAGTTTTATTTAATTCACAACCAAAATCTCAATTTAACCTTTAAAAGTAAGTCTGATGGAAAAGAAAGCTACAAGTCCGGCACCAGCTCCAAAGCCTGCTGCGGCAGCAACTAAAGGCAAAGGCGGTTTGAACCCGGCATTGGTAATCCCTCTCCTTTTTGCGATTGCATTGTGTGTTTACATTTTCGTTCTGGGTGCTCCGGAACACTTTAAAGATGGTGATCACGAAAAAGGGCCTATCGATGGTGATTACTACGGAATCGTTTACAAGGGAGGTCCTATCGTACCTATCTTGATGACGTGTTTCCTTGTTGTATTGACCTTTACAATCGAGCGTTTGATCACTTTGAGCAAAGCTAGCGGAACCGGCAGCATCGATTCGTTCGTGCGTAAAGTGAGAAGCCTGCTTGACAAAAACCAAATCGAAGAGGCTATCAAAGAATGCGACAAACAAAAAGGATCTGTTGGTAATGTAATCAAAGCAGGTCTGTTGAAATACAAGCAGTTGACTACTGAAACTGCGCTTGACAAAGAGCAGAAACTGGCAGCTCTTCAGAAAGAGATCGAAGAAGCTACTACACTTGAACTTCCAATGCTTCAGAAAAACCTTACCATCATCGCTACTCTGGCGGGTGCTTCTACCCTCTTGGCGCTTTTGGGAACGGTAATCGGTATGATCAAGGCGTTCGCGGCTTTGGGTACATCAGGTTCCCCTGACTCCGCTGCTCTTGCGACTGGTATCTCTGAGGCCCTTATCAATACCGCTCTTGGTATCGGTACTTCGGCTATCGCAACAATCTCTTACGCTTACCTGAACAGCCGTGTTGACGATCTCACATACAGCATCGACGAAATTGGCATGAGCCTTCAGTCGAACTTTGCTGCACATTATTAATAGTTCCCAGAACTATTTTATAGTGAAGTTTCGTTAATATAAAAAAAACTTATATATTTGTATGGGAAAGGTAAGGCCTAAGAAACATGCGCCGCATACTGATATGACGGCCATGACGGATGTTGCCTTCTTGCTCTTGACGTTCTTCATTATGACGGCGACTTTTAAGTCGAACGATGCAGAGATTACAACGCCTACATCGATTTCGCAGATCAAAGTGCCAGATGATAAGATCATGGTCATTAGCATTGACAAAACAGGGAAAGTGTTCTTTGGTGTGGATGCCCAGCCTACTCGCGCTGCGATGCTGGACAACATTGGTCAGGCCAAAGGCATTACATTCACTGATGCTGAACGAGCTAAGTTTGCACTGCAGTCAAGCTTTGGTTTGCCTTTGAATCAGTTGAAGCCCTGGTTGAACATGCCAAAAGAGCAAATGAGCCAAGTGAAGCAGCCAGGGATCCCGGTTGACTCCACAGGCGCCAGCGAATTGGCAGACTGGGTTTATGCTGCGCGTAAAGCGGATAGCGGTCTACGTATTGCATTGAAGGGCGACAATTTGTCGAAATTCCCTGCGTTCAAAGACGTATTGGCTAACCTGCAATCGCAGAATATCAACAAGTTCAACCTGATCACAGGTAGCGAACAAGCACCGGCCGGTTATACAAACGAATAATGTTATCATTTAATAATTAGAAGAAATGGCAGCAATTGAAGAATCCGGTGGTGGTGGGCACGGTAAAGGTGGTGGTAAGGTTCGCGGTAAAAAAATGTCCACCCGTGTGGACATGACCCCGATGGTGGACCTAGGATTTTTGCTTATTACCTTTTTCATGCTTGCGACAACAATGTCTAAGCCGACATCGATGTCGCTCGCTGTGCCTGACAAAACCGAAGATCAGGAAAAGCCGACAGAACCTTTGAAAGCGTCGAAAGTACTAACCCTGTTCATGGGAGCGAACGACGACGTTTATTATCTGGATGGTATCGCTGCGGATGATGATAAAGCACCTACTGAATTGAAGACAACCCGTTACGGTTTCGATCTCAGAAGCGTGATCTTCGCATCTCAAAAGCGTATCAATGCGGCCAATCCAAAGGATAAAGACGGTAATGAAGCGTTTGTGGTGGTAATCAAGCCAACAGATGTATCTACTTATAAAAATATGGTGGACGTTCTGGACGAAATGGCGATTACAAAAACTAAGCGCTATGCACTTGTGGACGCTTTGACCGATGCGGAAAAGAAAGTCCTGGGTGACAAAATCAAACCAAAAAACTAGTTTTTAACAAAATTAATCACAGCGCCATGGCAGAGATAAGCCCGAATGCAACACTGGATGATATAGTGTTTGCGGATCGTAATAAGGCGTACGGAGCTTTTGAACTTCGTCAGGGATATCGTAAAGATGTGACGAAGGCCACTATAATCGGAGCTGCTCTTTTTGTTCTTGCCATGTTTACACCGTCAATCATTAATAGCTTGACGGCTGGTAAGGAAGAAGAAGCGCCGATGGTTGAAGTGGACTTGATGAAGATCCCACCGCCGCCAATTGACCCGGCAGAACCACCACCGCCACCGCCGCCACCAGTGGAAGCGCCAAAGGTGAACACGGTGAAATTCTTGCCTCCCGAGGTTAAGAAGGACGAAGAGGTTCCCGAAGAGGTACCACCACCAACAGTTGAAGAAATTAAAGAGGCTGTTGTTGCGGATAAAACCGTAGAAGGTGATCCTAACGCGAATGAAATCATTGTTGCACCCGAAGCTGTTGCAGCTCCTAGCAAAGGAACAGTAGTAGAGGCAGCCCCTGAGCCTGAAAAGGTATTTACAGTGGTTGAGCAACAACCGGAATTCCCGGGAGGTACTGCGGAAATGTACAAGTACCTTGGAAAGAATATCAAGTACCCAAGTGCGGCATCCCGTGCTAACGTTTCCGGAAGGGTTTTCATGTCCTTCGTTGTTAACACTGACGGAAGTATCCAGGATGTTCAGGTTTTGAAAGGATTGGGTTTTGGTTGCGATGAAGAGGCGATCCGCGTAGTGAAAGCTATGCCTAAATGGAAGCCAGGAAAGCAGTCAGGACGTGCAGTTCGTGTAAAATATAACCTGCCTATCAACTTCCAATTGGAGTAAGGCATGAGGGAGAAACCATTGCACGAAAAGCTCGGTGATCTGGCCTCTTCGGTAATGGCTCTGGCATACGTAGGAGGAGGGGTCTTTTTGATCCTCTCCTCCTTCTCGTTTAGACTGCTGCCGATCGGCAGCGTATGGCGGTATGCTTTTGCTGGCACGCTTATTTTATACGGAGCCTACCGGGGTTACAGAGTGTTTAGAAATAATCAGGACGACGAGTCATGAAAAAGAGATTGGCTGGACTGCTGCTGTTGGTGACGCTCGGTATTGCAGGATTACTTAGATGTACCTCGTCCAACAACGACCTGGACAACCCACGGCAAGGCACGATCACGATCGCGGCAGATGAATCCTTCAAACCGCTGATCAATTCGTTGACGAGTGCCTATGAGGGAATTTATCCCGACGCGCATTTCAAACTGGATTATAAGCCGGAGCAGGAAGCGATCCGACAGCTATTGAATGATAGCGCAAGGATTATCTTTGCAACACGGCAGTTGAACGACAAGGAGCTGGAAATTATCCGGAAGCAAAAAGGCAGCCAGAAATTTCAGCACATTGCAACTGACGGACTGGCCCTGGTGATTGGAAAGAGCAATCCGGATAGCCTTATCACGATTCCGGAGTTGAAAGCGATCATGGAAGGCAAACTGACCGACTGGTCGCAGATCAAAGGTGGGCAAGAAGGATTGATTACGCTGGTATTCGACAATGCTAATGCAAGCAATCTGAATTTTGTCCTCAACAAGTTTGGCATTAAAGATATCCAGAAGCTGAGGATTATTTCAGCAGGATCAAACGAGAATGTAATCAAGGACGTCAGGGAGAACCCGACACACCTCGGTTTTATAGGTGTGAACTGGATCAGCGACGGAAATTCACTGGCTTCGGAAGAGTTGTCGAAGGGGATCCGGGTAATGGGGGTTGCGAAAGACGCCCAGCCTGACTCACTTTCGGATTACGTCCAGCCGTTTCAGGCAGGATTGGAGTTTAAACGTTATCCGCTGCACAGGGATTTATATATTATCAGCCGGGAAGGATACTCGGGACTCGGAGGTGGGTTAATGACCTACATTGCCCGGGACGTTGGAGGGTTGATTATCCAAAAAATGGGTCTGCTGCCGACGGTGGTTTACCCCCGCGAACTGGAAATTAAGAAAGAGTTATAGTGAATGTAAACAATTAGTAGATTTGGGGCTTGTTATTGAAAAACCAAGTTTTTTATCATTATTTTAACCGGGTAAAAAATGAACAGAAACATGAGATTGAAATTAGTAGCATTGGTATTTGGTTTATTAGCGTTTGTTAACTTACACGCACAGACGGTACAGGATGGCTTAGCATTAATTCGTGGAGAACGTTATAACGAGGCGGGCGATATGTTGAAAAAGCTTGCCGAAGGAAGCCCTTCTGCTGATAACCAATATTACCTTGGTTATTACTATATCAAAACCAACCAACTGGACGAGGCGCAGAAAGCGTTTGACAAAGGTGTTACGCTGGACGACAAATCTTACCTGAACAAGGTGGGACAAGGAACGGTAGCGCTTGCAAAAGGCGACCGTGCAAAGGCGAAAGAACTCTTCGACGAAGCTGAAAAGAAGAAAAAGAAAGACGCAGAGGTTCTTTTCAGAATAGGCGAAGCATACACATTATTTGAAAAAAATAACGATCCGGCAGAAGCGATCCGTCTTTTGGACCTTGCTATTGCCCGTGACAAAAACCTGGCTGATGCTTACATCGCAAAAGGTGACGCGTTGATGTTGCGCAACGAAGGTGGTAATGCAGTAACGGCTTACGAATATGCTTTAACGGCAAAACCAAACTATGCGGCTGCGCACAATGCGATTGGTTCTGTTTACCTGCGTGGTAAGAACTATAACCTCGCTTTGGAAAACTACAAAAAGGCGATCGAAGCGGACGCTAACTTTGCACCTGCTTATAAGGACCTCGCCGAGCTTTACTTCTTTGCTCAGAAATACAAGCAAGCTGCTGAAAACTTCGACCTGTATTTGCAGAAAAGTGGTAGCACAGATCCTGAAATGCAACTTCGCGGTGCTCAGTTCGCATTTACTGCTGATGATTACACCAAATCACTTCAGTTCCTGGAACAAGCAAAAGGAAAAATCAACAACCCGATTATCAAGCGTATGTACGGATGGGCTTATTTCAAAACCAATAAGCCTGACGAAGCAATCCAGAACCTGGACGAATTCATTAAAGGTTCTCCTGATAAAGTAATCGGTGATGACTACAAATACCTAGGCCGTGCGCTTAATGCCAAATCGACGGATGGCAAAGGCTATGACTCGTTGGGTATGGAATATATGAAGAAAGGTGCTGAAATGGACACCAGCAAAGCGGAAGCTGCTGCTGCTTACAAAGAAGTAGCTGGTTTGTACTATGCTGCGAAGGATTATCCTAAGGCGGCTGCTGCTTATGCAAAAGGTAATAGCCTGGATACTGCGAAAACAACCGCTAACGACTATTACTACGAAGGTCTTGCAAACTTCCAGACTGCTCAGGGCATCATTGTCCCCAAAGCCAGCGATGCTAACTTTGCCGATAGCGCGAAAATCGCAACCGACAAGCGTAACCAGTACCTTAAAGCAGATTCGATCTTCGCGATAGTAACCAAGAAATTGCCGGATTGGCCATACGGATACTACTGGCGTGCAAGTACGCTTTACAATGCGTACGACAGACAAGAGAACGTCGATAAAGGGATTTCACAGCCATATTACCTGAAATTGACAGAATTGGCGGAGAAAGATCCGGATCCAAGCAAATATAAATCCTATTTGAAACTGGCTTACGGCTACCTCGCATTCCACGCTCAGTCTACATTGAAAGACGAAGCGAAAGCGAAGGAGTACTGGGAGAAACTGCTTAAAGTAGACCCGGACAATGCTGCTGCGAAAGAGGCACTGGGATTGGCGGTTGCACAACCTGCACAACCTGCTGCCGGAACAGCTGCGAAACCTGCTCCAAAGAAGAAATAAGTCTCAAAAGGCTATAAGCAAGAAAGCCGCCCGAATTCGGGCGGCTTTCTTATTTTATATGCTCTCGATTATCAAATGGTAGTTATTGTTGCTAATTAGACGGGGAAAGTCTTTCAAAACAAGTGTTCAGCACTGGCAGATGGACGGTCGCGTAATGGTCGTAGCACCATTGTCTAAGTCTTTTAATCTCAGCGGGCATTAACATGCGTATCGCCTTTCGGAGTTCTTTTTCAAATAATTTGCGGTCGAAGCTGACTTTTTGAAGAATAATTTTAATGTATTCAAGCATCGAGGCCATAGTATTATGTAGTTTTGTGGTTTAGGGACAACGATAAAACAAAGAGAAACCCTTAAAAACGCTTCGTTTTCAGCAATTCCAATAAAGATAACGAAAAACTGAAATGAAATTATATGCGTTATTGAATATTTTTTTGTGTTTTTTTAGTATGGCCCTGGCGCAGACACCCGAAAATGCCGCCACAATTGAATACGGAGCTAAGAATCTCACAATGGATCAACCGTTTCTGATATCGGTTGTATTGCGGGATGTGGAGACAAGGCCATCGGTTATTTTTCCGGAAATCAAGGACCTGGAAAAGCGGAGTAAGTCGGCGACGAGTTCGATTAGTACGGTGGATGGCAGAAAGGTAGTTATCCAAACCATCACCCAGGAATATTATGCGACGAAGGCGGGAAACTACCTTATTCCTGAATTTACGCTGACAGTCAATAATGCAAAGTTGCGCTCTGAGGAGACGATGGTTGTATTTGCGAAATCGGGCGAAGAGGGTGGAATTGCAGTTGCAGCTGAAAACGTCGATGTGGGTGAGGTTGACGACAATAGCCAATCGGTGTTTTTATCCGTTCAGACGGACAAAAAGCAGGTTTACATTCGACAGGGCTTTGCGGTTAGGATATCCTTGTATATAGCCGAAAATGCGCCGGTTGAGATGGAATTTTACCGGTTCAACGAGCAATTGCAGGCTATTTTAAAGACTTTGAGGCCCGTGAATTGCTGGGAGGAGAATGTGGGGGTCGAAGAAATCATCAAACGAAAGGTGACGATCCGGGGTAGAAAGTTTGCTGAATACAATATGTACCAGGCCCGTTTCTTCCCGATTACAACAGAAGATATCAAATTACCGGCAGTGAAGCTGGATATGCTCGTAACTGAAAGCGGGGGGGCGGTGAATGTGGAGAAAAAGCTGGTGAAAGGCTTCTATTCGAGGCCGGTGACCGTGATTGTACGGCAGCTTCCGGATCATCCGTTGCGTGATCAGCTGGCTGTCGGGCAATATAGCTTGAAAGAAAGATTGTCGAGTGACCTCGTGTATCCGGGCGAAAGCGTCAGGTATATGTTCAAGGTAGAGGGAGTGGGCAACATTACAGCAATTCCCGCGCCGGTAATCCAGGCCAGTTCGTCATTTGACATTTATCCTCCGGAGGTTAGCCAGATAACGAAGCGCAGCTATCAGAGTGTAGTGGGCGAAAAGACATTTAACTATTTTGTCGTTCCGCGAAAGGATGGCGAATTCCCGTTGGGGCGGTATTTTCATTGGATCTATTTCAATGTCGAAAGGGAGAAATATGATACGCTGCGATCGGCGGCCTCGCTGGAAGTGAGGGGAGAAGATTACAAATTGGCTAACTTGTCGCTTTCCGGCTCATTGGGGTTGTACGACAACCTGGAAAACCTCGATAGCGGCAGGGAGACGATCGATTATAAAAAGATTTTGAAAGATTTAACCAACATCGTCATTGTGTTGTTGTTGGTTACAATGATTTGGGTATTTAGAAAGTAAGTTAATGGGCAGTACATACGGCAAGATATTTAAAATAGCCACTTTCGGCGAATCGCACGGGGTAGGGATCGGAGTAGTGATCGAAGGATGCCCGGCAGGCGTGACATTTGATTCTGACTTCATACAAAGCGAGCTGACCCGCAGAAAGCCGGGGCAATCGAGAATTACGACGCAGCGCAAAGAAGCGGACGAGTTCGAAGTATTGTCAGGTGTATTTGAGGGAAAAACGACCGGTACGCCCATCGCGATGGTGATACGGAACGAAGACCAACGGAGCAAGGATTACTCGCATATAGCGGCACAATTCAGGCCTTCTCACGCCGATTACACTTATCAGGTCAAATATGGTAATCGCGATTACCGCGGCGGTGGGCGCAGTTCCGCGCGTGAGACCGCTGCACGGGTAGCCGCAGGCGCACTCGCGAAGCTGATGCTGGCCGAATTGGGTGTGAGCATTCAGGCTTACGTATCGCAAGTGGGTGCCATGAAACTGGGAAAAAGTTACCAGGAACTGGATCTTTCAGAAACAGAAAACAATGCTGTTCGCTGCCCTGATCCTGAAATGGCCCAGCAGATGTTCGACTACATCGACAGCATTCGTAAGCAAGGAGATTCGATCGGTGGAGTTGTTAACTGCGTTGTTAAAGGCACACCAGCCGGTTGGGGAGAGCCTGTTTTTGATAAACTCCACGCCGAGCTTGGCAAGGCAATGCTCAGCATTAATGCTGTAAAAGGATTTGAATATGGCAGCGGTTTTGATGGCGTGTTACTGCCCGGCTCGCAGCATAACGATGCATTCTATACCGATGAAAATGGCGATGTGCACACCCGTACCAACCATTCTGGTGGTATTCAGGGCGGCATTTCAAATGGCGAGGACATCTACTTCCGCACGGCATTCAAGCCGGTGGCTACGATCATGCAGGATCAGGAAAGCGTGGATCAGTTCGGGAATGTCGCAATTGTGCAAGGGAAAGGACGTCATGACCCATGTGTGGTGCCGCGCGCTGTTCCTATCGTGGAAGCGATGACGGCATTGGTCCTGGCAGATTTTTATCTGAGAAACAGATCGGCAAAGTTGTAATCAGGCTTTGTGGCGTTTTCGGCGCTGGTTGAGGTATAATACCAGCCAGATTGTCCCTACGAATTCGATCGCAAGCCCGCTCAGAATGACCGGATCGCTGAATTGCGTTTTGGAAGAGTTTAAAAACGAACCGGTTGCCAGCACGATCATGCCGGCAAGAAGGATAAGTACAGCGTTTCTCAGGCTAAGCTTCACCGACTACATATTTCGTTCCACAATAAGTATCGTCAAGGATTCTCTTACCGAATATAGGTATTCGCTCCGAGAAATACTATCATAACGAAAAATGGCCCTCAGCGGGCCATTTTTCGTTATAAATCTTGAATTAGATTACCTGAGTTTTACCAGGGATCGCCACTGGATAAAGCCCGTCCGGACCTGGCAGGATTTTCGGAGATGCATCCCACGCAAGTTTGTCAGGAAACAGGTTGATATCTGAGTTCAACGCTTCTTCCCATTTTATTTGCTTGCCAGAATACGTTGCCATACGACCCATAATCGCCGTCATGGTACTTTTCGCACCATTTTCAGCGTCAGCGAATTTGTACTCACCTTTCGCGATAGCGGCAAACAGCTCGTCGTGTTCTACCTGATATGGGTTTCTGTAATTCGAGTTGTCGTGATGATAAATCACGCCTCCTTTGTAGTCTTTCAGGATCGTTTTCTTATCATCGAAGCTGTCGATACGGCCTTTGGTACCTACGAAAGCCTCGTCAACACGGTTCCAGGTTCCTTCGAACTGGCGGCATTGGCTTGAAATCACCGTTCCATCCGCGTACACGAGGTCGAGCGTATGGTGGTCATATATCTCGCCATAAGCCTTGCCTGTGCGCACCTGACGGCCGCCTGAGCCCTGGATGGTTACCGGATAGCCTTGTTTCACCCAGTTCGCTACATCGATATTGTGAACGTGCTGCTCCGAAATATGGTCACCGCAAAGCCAGTTGAAATAATACCAGTTTCTCATTTGGTACTCCATTTCAGTCTGGTTTGGTTGGCGCTCCTTCATCCATGGGCTGCTTCCTACCCAGTAAACCTGGCCGCCAACGATATCGCCGAGCGCGCCGTCATGAATGCGTTTGATCGCCTCACGGTAGTTTGCCTGATAGTGACGTTGAAGACCTACGACTACGTTCAATTTTTTCTTTTTAGCTTCTTCTGCCAGTTCAAGCACTTTACGGATACCTGGTGCGTCGGTTGCAACCGGCTTTTCCATGAAAATGTGCTTGTTGTTCTTCACTGCTTCCTCGAAATGGGAAGGACGGAAGCCCGGAGGCGTTGCGAGGATCACCACATCGACATCTTTCAATGCGATGGCCTTTTTGAATGCATCGAATCCTACAAATTTCCGGTCTTCGGGTACATCCACTTTCACCTTGATGTCAACCGGCTTTCCTGAGGCATCTTTGTACTTTTTAGCGGTCAGGTTTTTGTAAGCATCGTCGAGACGGTCCTTGAAAGCATCAGCCATGGCCACGATCTGCACGTTTTGCGTGGTGCTCAATGCCTGCGCAGCAGCACCTGTACCACGACCGCCACAACCGATAAGTGCCACTTTGATCGTATCACCCACCGCGCTGTTGTAGCCGTAGCCTGCGAGCGGGCTCAGGATGGCACCGCCGGCGATAAGGCCCGATGCTTTCAAAAAATTACGTCTGTTCTGTTCCATTTCGAATTTAAGAGTTTAAATATGATCAGTAGTCTTCAATCAACTTAGGGCTGTAATACGCTTTGATTTCCTCAGGAGAAGGCGTTTTCAGCGGTCTGACAACGCGGAAACCTACAAACGACGCGCTGGTCATCCACCATTCGGATTTCGGCAATTGCGGGTCGAGGATTTTCCATTCAGGCTTCGAAGCTACGCGGGCTGCGCTACGGAGATCGGCCGCTTCGTCGTCCCATGAACCACCGCGAACTGACGTAGGGTACAGTTCGGTAACCGGTGCAAATGCTTCTCCTTTGGGCTGTTTCGCGTAATAATCAGGAATGTACTGGTCGAGCGTCCATTCCATCACATTGCCGTGCATATCGTGTAATCCCCATGCATTCGGCTTTTTTGTTCCTACTTTTTTATAAGCGGCATCGCTGTTTTTGCGGTACCATGCATATTCATCGATTTTCGACTCATCGCCGAAAGAATAAGCTGTTTTAGAACCGGCGCGGCAGGCATATTCCCATTCTGCTTCTGTTGGAAGGCGGTAGAAAACACCTGTTTTTTCATACAACCACTTGCAGAAATAGATTGCCGCGTATTGCGTCATGTTGATCGCCGGATAACCCGAACGGCCCATTCCGAAAGACATGTCTACATAGGGAGGGGAAGGACGGGTACTTGCGTCGGTTTTCTGAACGCTCTTGTCAGGATCCGGGTGGCGTGCGCCCATTTCCTTTTCCATATTCTTGAAAGCGTACAAATCGTAAATGTCCCAGGTTATCTCGGTTTTGCCCATCCAGAAAGGCTCGATTTTGACCTTGTGCTGGGGACCTTCGTCGGCTCTGCGGCCTTTTTCATTGGCCGGGCTGCCCATCGTGAACTCACCGCCAGGAATCGCGACCATGTCGTAGACCTGAGGGCTACCCCCGATTTTTTGCGTGTAAGTCTTGAAATTACTGTCCTGCGCTACTGCTTTAAAACAAAGAAAAACGGTTAAGATTAGGTAAAGGGATTGTTTGGACATGATAATGAATGTGTTCAATGGAACCATCTAACTGAATATAAGTGGCAATATTAGCCTATTTACCCTATGAAAGCGAATTTTTTCTTCGTTGTTTAATATCTGTCCTAACTTTGCATATACAGAATTTCACATTTGAACATGAACTATCTTTCGGCGGAAAATATAGCAAAGTCATTCGGTGACCGGTGGCTCTTTAAGAATATCAGTTTTGGGATCAGCAAAGGCGATAAAGTAGCGTTAATCGGAACGAATGGCACCGGAAAAACCACATTTCTGAATATCCTCACAGGGAAGATCCCCGCCGACGAAGGTGAAGTAAGCATCCGCAAAGACATCCGCGTCGGCTATCTCGATCAGAGCCCTGCATTTGATGAATCCCTGCCGGTGCTGGAAGTGATATTTTCATCGAATAATCCGGTTGCACAGGTGGTGAAGCGCTACGAGCATGCCATCGAGAATGACCTTCACGACGAGCTTGCGGAAGTAATGGAGGATATGGACAAGCTGAATGCGTGGGATTTTGAATACAGAACAAAAGAAGTTCTTGGCCGGCTCGGCATTCACCATACGGATAATGCTTATGGAACACTCTCCGGTGGCCAGCGCAAGCGCGTGGCCTTGGCCAAGGTGCTTCTCGAAGACCCTGATCTCCTTATTCTGGATGAGCCAACCAACCATCTTGACCTCGACACCGTCGAATGGCTGGAAGAATATCTGAATACTTCCAATACGACGTTATTGGTAGTAACCCACGATCGTTACTTCCTCGACACCGTCTGCAACCAGATGCTCGAACTCGACCATGGTTCGGCATATACTTATAAAGGAAACTACTCTTACTTCCTTGAGAAGAAAGCGGAGCGCGAGGAACTCGAAGCGGCGACGATCGACAAAGCGCGTAACCTCATGCGCAAGGAGCTGGAATGGATCAGAAGGCAGCCGAAGGCGCGTGGTACCAAAGCCAAATACCGCATTGATGCATTCGAGGATTTGAAAGAGAAGGCGAGCCAGAAGAAGTTTGACGTGCAAATGGAGCTCAACGTGCGGACTTCGCGACTGGGTAGCAAGATCATCGAGCTGGAAAATATCAGCAAGGGCTTCGGCGAACGTCAGTTGATCAAAAACTTCGAATATACATTCCGTCGTGGCGACCGCATTGGGGTGGTGGGCAAGAATGGAATGGGCAAATCGACGCTCCTGAACATGATTACGGGCGAATTGCAGCCTGATAAGGGTAAGATCAGTACCGGAGAAACAGTCCAGTTCGGCTATTACAAACAAACGGATCTGGTGTTTAACGAAAACCAGCGCGTGATCGACATTGTAAAGGATGTGGCCGAAGTGGTGCAACTGGGGACCGGTGAAACTGTAACGGTAGGCGTTCTATTACAGGCATTTCTGTTCTCGCCGTCAAAGCAATATGATTTTATATCGAAACTAAGCGGAGGAGAAAGGCGCCGTTTGCAGCTTTTATTGATTCTGATCAAACAGCCGAATTTCCTGATCCTCGATGAGCCTACGAACGATCTGGATATCGATAGCTTGAATGTGCTTGAAGAGTTTCTGCTCAATTTCCCCGGCTGTCTGATGATCGTTTCCCACGACCGTTACTTCCTTGACAGGCTCGTGCAGCATATTTTTGTGTTTGAAGGGGATGGTAAGATCAGTGATTTCCCAGGTAACTATACTGAACTGCGGGATTATCAGGATGAACAGGAGGCAGAAAAGAAACTAGCGGCAACGAATGCGCCTAAGCCTGCTTCTCCTGTTGTAGTAGCTCCGAAGGAACCGGTAGCAGCTGCACCTGCGACAACCGCAAAACGGAAACTGAGCTACAAGGAGCAAAAGGAAATGGAGCAGCTCGAAGCGGATATTGCCAAAATGGAAGTCACCAAAACGCAGCTGGTCGAAAATCTGAACAAAGGCGGCTCGCACGAGGACCTGGCCAAATGGTCGAAACAGATAGAGGAAATCAATGACAGTCAGGCTGAGAAGGAAATGCGCTGGCTGGAACTGTCGGAAAATGCTTAATTTTAAAAAGTCAACAAACAGGTAGCTGTGAGCCGCAGGCGTCGCAGCTGGCCGCCGGCAGTTATTTAGCCGGCAACCCAACTCAGATTATAGCTTATGGATTCAATTGTCGAGTTTTTCCAGTACATCGTTAATTCGGAGGAAATCATCCGTACTGGCGGGCTCCTGGTGATTACTTTTATTGTATTTGCTGAAAACGGGTTGTTTTTCGCATTCTTTCTGCCAGGCGACTACCTTGTTTTCCTGGCCGGGGTGTTCTGCGGCACTGGGATCCTCGATGTGCCGATCCTCATTTTGCTGACTAGCATGCTAACAGCCGCGATATTGGGCTCGCTGGTCGGGTATGTATTTGGAAAGTACTTCGGGGATATTTTCAAAAACCGGCCCGATTCTTTCTTTTTCAAGAAAAAACACATCGAAACCACGCATAATTACTTTGAAAAATACGGAAGCCGCACACTCATTATCAGTCGGTTTCTGCCCATCGTGCGCACATTCGCGCCTATTCTCGCGGGATTGGTAAAAATGTCTTTCCCTTCTTTTCTGATCAATAATGTGGTGGGCGGAGCGATCTGGATTTTTACATTAACAGGTGGCGGCTATCTTTTCGGTGAAAAATTCCCATGGATCGTGGATTATGTTCAGTATATCATTCTCTTCTTCCTCGCAATTACGACTTTCACGGTGATTAAAGGTTACCTGAATGCTCGGAAAGGCATGGCTGAATAACACATCAGGCAGGAACAGGTAAGATTTTTCCGGTTTTCGGGGCTTTCTGCTTCGGCAGCGCCGCCTTTCCCTTAAACAGAACCGTTACTACCAGCGATATATCCAGCTGCAAACTGGCTGCCAGCTTTTGCAGTATCTGAATATCGAGCTTCCTCTTATTGTTTTCGATCCTGTTAACGACCGAAGCGGATACGTTCAAACTAATTCCCAGCGCCTCCTGGGAGAGCCCTGCCCATTCTCTCAACTTCCTGAAATTACTTCCAAAATCTGTCATAGTGTGCTTCGTTATGAGTGGCTTGACAAATTTAGCGGCTTTTTGAAATTGCCAAACAGCCCGCGCCCTTTCCCCTCAATTATGTGCGGAAACCGCAAGTACCCCTGCGCTTTCCGCAACAGCACCCGGCAAGTAATTCATTTGCTTTGTGAGGTAGTTTCACATAACGCAAAATAGATGGGTGATTCATCAACAAACTTGACCAAAACGCATTAAAAGGGCATTTTCCCTTGATGCGCCATCACTTCTCACACTTTAACCATTTAATGTCATGAAAAAACCAAGTATCAATCCTTCCCGTTTCTTGTTCATTGTATCCCTTTTCGCTGTAACATCTATTATTCTTCCCGCTTGTAGTAAGTACAATGATGAAGTCAGCCCAACCTCCACCGCAAAGACGCCAGCAATGGAGAATGACGCATATGCAAAATTGTCGCAAGCTAATTTCGGATCGCTGGACTGTTCAACTTTGAATGAAAATGCCCTGAATACGAAGTATCGTAATAAGGCGATAGCCAAATACGGGGCGGCGACGGGTCCATGGTATGACGGTTTAGTTGCCGCGTACAAATCCAATCCCAATGCCTATTCGTTTAATCCGGCTTATGCAAAAATTTACAACTACAAGTCTCAGATTACTTCTGCAATCCAGAAGGGGGCTAAGGACCTCGCGTTAAGCTATTGCACTGACAACACACCCGGTTGCAACGCGCAGATCTTCTGGAGTTCTTATCTCAAAGACGCTATTGATGTTTATCTCAATCCAATCAAAACTGCAATAGCGAACGATGGGACACTTACGTCGCTTGAAAAAGGCGTATTGAATGCGGTAATACAAGCTTACTACGACAATTTCGACGAAGCGACGAATTACTATGCAACGGATGGTAAATCATGCTTTCCTGATCCGTCATGGTACGGTTACGACAGCTATCAGGCGGATTTTTGGGGAGGTATGGGGAAGGTGATCAGGAAGATCATCAACATCGCAGCGACGATTGTGACGGAAATAGTGCAGTATGCGGTATATGGCGCACTCTATGGTGCGATACTTGGAGCTCCTTTTGCGGGTGTTGGTACCATACCAGCGGCGGCTGGTGGCGCGGCTGTTTTAGGTTTTGTTGGCCTGATTGCGGGAATTGACAGGTGCATAAAGGGCAACTACGTATGTCTAGTATCCTGCATCTGATATGAATTTCGATATTGTAATTAAAATGTCGAAAATGCTGAGCCGAAAGAACTACTACCTACCGATAATGTGGGTGTTCATGTTAGTGCCGTTCTCGGCCTTGGCACAGAAGCCGTATTTTCAGATAAAATCGGTCAAAACGCAGCAGACTACCAAAGTCAAAAAGGGTCAGCTTCTACAATGCATTCAAAAAAATGCATTTGGACAGGAGGAGTTCGTGTTTGGAGAGGTGGTAATGATCCGGCACGACGGAATAATGCTTCGGGATAATCCCTTTATCCGGGGAAGCGGTGGCTTCGTGCTTTATGAAGACATTGTCAATATTGATAAGATCAAGCTTTTCAAGAGGATAATGCCGTCCGCATGTATCTGCGGTATTGCGCTGGGAGAATTAAACCTGGTAATGAATGCACCGAAGTCGGTAGTGGGGCCGGTGTCGGGCATTGTTACGTACTTTCTAATGGATAGAGCAGTGAGGCGCAAAAGAAAATCACTCTTCCAAAACCGGGTGCCGGAGGCAGTTATTCTGATTCCTCCGGGAGTGTCGGGGCAGGAGGACCATTATTTCAAATCATCCTCTTCCTTAAACCAGCCCGAATAAATCAGATAATTATTGGCAGTGCGATCAATGGCGGCGTTCAACTCCGGCGAAACGTCTTTCAGGTATTTGGCGGGGTTGCCGGCGTAGATGGTGCCGGGAGGAACTTTGGTGCCTTGGGTAACAATGGCTCCGGCGGCAATGATGGCCCCTTCGCCTACAACGGCCCCGTCCATGACGATGGCGCCCATGCCAATCAGAACGTGGTCTTCGATGGTGCAGCCGTGCACGATGGCGTTGTGCGCAATTGAAACATAACTTCCGATCGTGGTGGCGAATCGCTGGTAGGTACAGTGGATCACGGCGCCGTCCTGGACATTGGAATGATGCCCGATCCGGATGCTGTTGACGTCGCCGCGGATCACCGCGTTGAACCACACAGTGCAATTTTCTCCCATCACCACGTCGCCCACAATGGTAGCGTTTTCTGCAAACCAGCAACTGTCGTCGTAGGTAGGGTGATGTCCGCGGACAGGTTTTATCAATGCCATGATCTTATTTTTATTATATTTTGGGCAATATCAGTTTTTCAGTGCGAAAAATAAATATATTTCGTTGTTGAATTAACAATTTGCCAGGTCATGCCGTCAGCTGCGAAAGTTTCAAAAGGAAGCTTGCTCATCGCCAAGCCGTTTTTGGGCGATCCCAATTTTGAAAGGGGAGTTATCCTTATGTGCGAACATAATGAACAGGGGAGTTTCGGTTTTGTGCTCAACCAAACCACCGACTTGTTCCTCGGAGATGTGCTGGACGAGACCATTTATCAGGACATCACGCTGCACCTCGGTGGCCCTGTCGAAAAAAATACACTACATTTCATCCACCGCCGCCCCGACCTCGTTACCGGAGGAACGGAGATTATGAAGGACGTTTACTGGGGTGGTGATTTCGAAAATGTCAAAACACTGCTGAACCTGAATACACTCAAACAGGAGGACGTCATGTTCTTCATCGGGTACTCGGGATGGAGTGGCGGGCAGCTTGACGAGGAGATCAAGCAGGATTCGTGGATCATTTCCAGTACTACTTCCGATTTCTTGTTCTCGACGCCGGCAGGGAATTTCTGGCGCGAAATACTCCGTAATATGGGCGGCGAGTACCGTTCCATTGCACATTACCCCATCGACCCGCGCCTTAACTGACGCCGTTAGTTAGGCTGGTTCAAGCCTCTCACCGATTCATAATCCGACTTAATCCGCGCAACTTCGTGGGTGAGGAAATGCTGTAATTCCTCATTGAAAATCTTTTTTTCGTCATCAGGCAGCGATGCGTACAAATCTTTCAGTTCCTGATTGATCGCCGCTCTCTCCTGGTCCGATCCCGCATTCATCGACCGGATGTGGAACCGTTTGAAATCGTATTTAGGCATATTCGAGTAGAGTAAGGTACAAAAATACCGAAAACCGCTTAGCTGCCGAAATCAACCTTCATTCATCGATGACATACATTCATCCAAAATCCCCGTTGGCTGCTGAACGTGAAAGACTTTGCATATGTTTGTCGTTGATATGACAACTATCATTTTAAAATGAACAGAACCTTCTTTTTTATCATACTAACTTTTATACTCTTTGCCATCGACTGGTATGTCTGGCAAGGGTTAAAACTGGCCATTCGCAGCCTGAGCCCATTAACACAACGCTGGATCGGAGGGGCGTATTGGGCACTGACAATCGTTACGCTGGGCGCCTACATCGGAATGCAGCTTCTCCCGCCGGATTACTTCAAAAGCACGACCCGCACATTTGTAGTTGCATTCATTGCCATTCCCTATTTGTCGAAACTGCTTGCAGTTGCGATCCTGCTTATTGATGATGTACGCCGCTTTTTTCAATGGATCGTCAGCTTTTTGGCTCCTTCCGTTGCAACGCCTTCCCCCGAAACCGGCGAGCCAACTATTCCCCGTTCGCAATTTCTCGCGACGACGGCCGTGGTTGCCGGAGCGGGGTTAATGGGCACATTCGCGTATGGAATCCTCTCTGGCGCGCACGACTACCGCATTCGTCGTGTGAAAGTACCGTTGAAAAACCTTCCCCGCCAGTTTCACGGGATGAAAATTGCGCAGCTTTCGGATATCCACTCGGGCAGTTTTTTTAATAAGACTGCGGTGAAAGGCGGTGTGGAGATGTTGATGAAGGAAAAGCCGGATATTGCATTCTTCACAGGCGACCTGGTGAACGACCGTGCCAAGGAAGTGCAGGATTATATCCATATTTTCGATAAAGTGAAGGCGCCGCTGGGCGTGCATTCGGTACTGGGTAACCATGATTATGGCGATTATTTCCATTGGCCCGATGCGAATGCCAAGAGCAGCAACCTCGCCAATTTGAAAAAAGCGCACGAATTGTTGGGCTGGAAGCTGATGCTGGACGAGAACCGGCCGATTACCGTAGATGGCGAATCCATCGGATTGATCGGTATTCAAAACTGGGGAGCCGGTAATTTTGCCAAATACGGAAACCTGGAAAAAGCTTACGCGCATACGGACGATTATCCTGTGAAAATATTGCTCTCACATGATCCCAGCCATTGGGGAGCGCAGGTTTTGCCTCAATACAAAGACATCGACCTCGCGCTCGCGGGGCACACGCATGGAATGCAGTTCGGCGTGGAAATCGGCAATGTGAGATGGAGCCCGGTGCAATACCGTTACAAGCAATGGGCAGGGCTTTATGAGGAAAATGACCAGTATTTGTATGTTAACCGCGGATTTGGCTACCTGGGTTATCCGGGTCGCGTAGGCATTCTGCCCGAAATCACGATCCTGGAATTGGTAAAGGCCTGAAATTTTCGGAAAATTGTGAAAGGGTTGGCGCAATGCATACCGAAACCGGTGCGCCTTGCGTTGCATTAGTAACCTTTGACGATCCATCTTAACGAACATGATCAAGAAAATCACTCCCTGGCTTCTGGTACTGGCTCTTATTTGCAGTATTTCAGGCGTACAGACAGTTTCGGCCGCCGCCGCTTCGGCACCCGATGCAACCAAAGTGGAATTGTTTGGTAAAAAGAAAAAATACAAAGGTTACAAGAAGCCAAGGTCCAAGAAATTCCTCGGAATCTTCAAACGGAAGACCGATTGCGGTTGCCCAAACCACTAGGAACTTCCCGTTCATACATTTTGTACATATTCAAGAGTAAGCATAGCCATCGATCTCTGAGAGATTTGCTTGGATTTGCTTACTTTTGTATTTTAAAATCACCTAATAGCGGCATTCTCAGCCTAACTTGAATGAAAGTTAATCTTCGAAACCAGGACAAGTTTGAAAACCGTCACCACGGTAAAGATGAACAGGAATTGCAGGAAATGTTGAAGACCATCGGAGCCGGGTCAGTGGATGAACTGATTGACCAGACTCTCCCTTCTGCGATTCGTCTACCAAAACCACTGAATTTGCCGAGGCCCAAATCGGAGCAGGAATTTTTACAATACATCAAAAGAATTGCTTCCAAAAATGCGGTGCTGAAATCATACATCGGCACGGGCTATTACGACACCATTACACCGAATGTCATTCTGAGAAATATCCTCGAAAATCCGGCGTGGTATACGGCTTACACGCCTTACCAGGCTGAGATCGCTCAGGGACGTCTTGAAATGCTGCTGAACTTCCAGACGGTCGTGACGGATCTCACCGGAATGGAAATCGCTAATGCTTCATTGCTCGATGAAGCAACTGCGGCAGCGGAGGCGATGACAATGCTGCACGCGGTAAAAGGAGCTTCCAGAAAAAAAGCCAATACATTTTTCGTTTCAGAGCTTTGCCATCCGCAGACGATCGACCTGATCTACACCCGTGCGAAACCTGTCGGAATCGATGTGGTAGTGGGTAACCACGCAACGGTTGATCTGACCGACGAAAACATTTACGCCGCACTCGTTCAGTACCCTGCTACCGACGGCGAGGTGATCGATTATACCGACTTTATTGCTTCGGCCCATGAGCTGGGTATTTCAGTAGCGGTTGCGGCAGATCTGCTTGCATTGACGCTTCTGAAATCGCCGGGTGAGATGGGGGCCGACGTGGTAATCGGTTCTTCACAGCGTTTTGGCGTGCCGATGGGCTACGGTGGCCCGCACGCAGCTTATTTTGCCACGAAAGATGCTTTCAAACGTCAGATTCCGGGCCGTATCATCGGTGTATCCGTGGATGGCGAAGGCAATCGCGCATTGCGCATGGCGTTACAGACGCGTGAGCAGCATATCCGCCGTGAAAAAGCGACTTCCAACATTTGTACCGCGCAAGTATTGCTGGCCGTTATCGCCGGCGCTTATTCGGTATACCATGGACCTGAGGGAATCAAGAGCATTGCCGCGCGCGTGCACGGGCTTACCCGCCTGTTTGTGGATACAGTGAAGAAATTCAACTATGAGGTTGTTACCGAAACTTATTTCGATACGGTGACGATCAACACGCCGCTGACCCGTAAGCTGCGCGAGCAGGCGTTGAAATGGGGTATCAACCTGAAATACCATGGTGACGAAAGCCTTTCGGTTTCGTTCGATGAAGCCAAGACGTTTGACGATGTAATCGCATTGTTGAATGTATTCGCAGAGGTTTCTGGGTTCCAGGGCGAAATGGTGATCGATGAAGATCTTGAATTCTCGCTTCCTGAAAATCTGGCGAGAACGTCGGAATACCTCACGCACCCGGTTTTCAATACCCACCATACGGAGCACGAAATGCTGCGCTATCTGAAATCGTTGGAAAACAAAGACCTCTCTTTGGTACATTCCATGATTTCGCTGGGTAGCTGTACGATGAAACTGAATGCAACCGCTGAGATGATCCCGCTTACCTGGCCGGAATTTGGTGGTATTCACCCATTTGCGCCTACTAACCAGGTAGGTGGTTATGCACAACTGGTGAGCGAGCTAAATACCTGGCTTTGCGAAATCACGGGATTTGCAGCGATGTCGTTCCAGCCGAATTCGGGTGCACAAGGTGAATATGCGGGTCTGATGGCTATCCGCGCTTACCACGAGAGCCGCGGCGAGGCACACCGTAATGTGGCATTGATTCCTTCGTCGGCACACGGTACCAACCCTGCATCCGCTGTTATGGCAGGTATGAAGGTAGTGGTAACCAAATGCGACGAGCGTGGAAATATTGACGTAGAAGATTTGCGTGCAAAGGCAGAGCAACACGCTAACGATCTGTCATGTTTGATGGTAACTTATCCATCGACGCACGGTGTTTACGAAGAGAGCATTATCGAAATTTGTTCAATGATCCATTCATTCGGCGGGCAGGTTTATATGGATGGCGCGAATATGAATGCACAAGTAGGTCTTACAAGCCCAGCGAGCATCGGCGCGGACGTTTGCCACCTCAATTTGCATAAAACATTCTGTATCCCTCACGGCGGCGGCGGTCCCGGCGTTGGACCGATCGGCGTTGCGGAGCACTTGATGCCGTTCCTGCCGGGTCACGTAAATTTCAGCACGCAGCCCGAGCATTTGCCGAACGGACAAGCCGGAGCAGTTTCTGCGGCACCTTATGGCAGCGCTAGCATCCTGACAATCTCTTATGCTTACATTGCGATGATGGGCGGAGAAGGCCTTACCAATGCGACCAAATTTGCGATCCTGAATGCAAACTATATTAAGGAACGCCTGAACGGACATTACGAAGTGCTTTACACCGGTACAAATGGCCGCTGTGCGCACGAAATGATCGTCGATTGCCGTGGCTTCAAGGCAGCTGGTGTAGAGGCCGAGGATTTGGCAAAACGTCTGATGGATTACGGTTTCCACGCGCCTACGCTCTCATTCCCCGTTGCAGGTACATTGATGATCGAACCTACCGAATCTGAATCGAAAGCTGAGCTGGATCGTTTCTGTGACGCGATGATCGCGATCCGTAATGAAATCCGTGAAGTAGAAGAAGGCGTTGCAGACCGTACAGACAACGTTTTGAAGAATGCACCGCATACATCGCGGGTATTGCTGAGCGAAAACTGGACACGCTCTTACAGCCGCGAAAAAGCCGCATTCCCGCTGCCTTACCTGCGCTTCAATAAGTTCTGGCCAAGCGTAAGCCGCGTCGACAGCGCTTACGGTGACCGTAACCTGATCTGCTCTTGTATCCCGGTTGAAGCTTACGCGGAAGCTGAGGAAGCGAATTGAAAGGAAAATTCAAGCATAAAAATAGGGCGGCTCTCATGATGAGGGCCGCCCTATTTAGTTTATGAGTTTAAGGTTTATGAGTTTGGAGCTAAAACACTTTCAACTCTAAACTCCTGAACGCCTAAAAATGTCGCTCCCCAATCTCCCGCTTGCCTAACAAGACAGCCCCCACCATCGCTACGAGCAAAAGGATCGAGGCGAGTTCAAATGGCAACAGGTAATCGCGGAAAAGCATGTGTCCCAGGCTTTCGATCATACCGATCTGTGAATCATAAGTCTGTGGATTGAATGGTTCGATAGCGGTTTTGCGGTAAGCACCGAAAAGGATCACGAAAACAGTCCCACCGACGATTGTGGCGGCTATTTTGGTCAAATTTGTCTTGGCTTCCTCCTGGTCCTGCTTCATATTGAGGAACATGATCACGAAGAGGAAGAGTACCATAATCGCCCCGGCGTACACGATAATGTTCACAGCCGCGAGGAATTGCGCATTCAGCAGAATGTAATGTCCCGAGAGTGTAAAGAACGTCAGGATCAGGTACAGTACGCTGTGAATGGGGTTACGCGATACCACAACCATCACCGCGCTCAGGATGGTCAGGAAGGATAGAAAATAAAAAAATGATACTGCTGAATTCATAATGTTAGTAACTGCTGACAGTCTTGGTTTACCAATCAGGGGATAGCTCGTGGAACAACATTGGTGACCTCGCCGCTGGCCCTTTTGGCATCCAGCGCACGCGCTTCTTCCTTCGTCCAGGCTTCGCGGGTATAGCGGTTGTTCATATCCTCCACGAGGAGGTCTTTACCCCAGATCACCTGGTCGCGCTCGGTAAATACCGGAACGAACTCATCGTGGCGAAGGTACACGGCCTGTTTGGGACATGCTTCCTCGCAAAGGCCGCAGAAAATGCAGCGCAGCATATTCACTTCGTATACTGCCGCGTATTTTTCTTCGCGATACAGGTTTTCTTCACCTTTCTCGCGCTCGGCTGCTACCATTGAAATAGCCTCCGCAGGACATGCTACTGCGCACAAACCACAGGCTGTACATCTTTCACGACCTTCCGCGTCTCTTTTCAGGATGTGTCTTCCACGGAAAACCGGTCCCAGGTACCGCTTTACTTCCGGGTATTGGATCGTTACTTTCTTTGAAAAAAAGTGCTTGATCGTAATCGCCAGACCTGTTGCGATAGCAGGCAGGTAGGCGCGCTCCGCCAGCGTCATTTCTTTATTGCTTACTTGCTTTGAGCGATTTGTCAATTGCATGGCAATACGATTTTGGAATTAATTCAACCACGCGGTGATCACAGGCTTCAAGAAAAGCACAGCTGCACCGGTGATAATAATGTTAAAAATAGCAAGAGGGATCAGCTTTTTCCAGCCTAGGTTCATCAATTGATCGTAGCGGAAACGCGGGATTGTCCAGCGTACCCACATGTAGAAGAACACGAAGAACAATGCTTTTCCGAAGAAAACAGCCGTTCCGATTAATGTCGCAATGTTGTGACCTGTATCCGGGCCGAAAGATTTCACGAGTTGCGCATACACGAAATCCATTCCCGGATAGTTATAACCGCCGAAATAAAGCACGGAAATAATCGCCGAAGAGATGAACATGTTGATGTATTCCGCGAACAGGTAGAAACCGAGTTTCATACTGCCGTATTCGGTGTGGTAACCACCTACGAGCTCCGTTTCGCACTCGGGAAGGTCGAAAGGCACGCGGTTACACTCCGCGAAAGAGCAAGTGATAAAAATGATGAAGCCCAATGGTTGGTAGAATATATTCCAGTTCATACCATGCTGCTGCGCCACGATCTCACCCAGCGAAAGCGAACTGCTCATCATCAGGATGGCGATGAGCGAAAGGCCCATAGCTACCTCGTAACTGATGTTTTGAGAAGCTGCGCGGATTGCTCCGAGAAGCGAGAATTTGTTGTTGGAAGCCCAGCCACCGACCATGATACCGTACACACCCAGCGCCACAACGCCGAAAACGTAGAGGATACCGATGTTCGATTCAACGCCCTGCAATGCTACTTCATGGCCCGCAATACGAAATGTGCTACCAAAAGGAATTACAGCGCTCGCAAGCAATGCCGTGAGCATCGCCAGACTAGGGCCGGCGATAAAGAGCCATTTGTTAGCTAACGCGGGAATAAAGTCCTCTTTGAAGAACATTTTACCCGCATCGGCGAGCGGTTGCAAAAGCCCGCCCCAACCGGCGCGGTTAGGTCCGCTGCGGTCCTGGATGAAACCTGCTACCTTTCTTTCCGCCCATGTGGAGTACATAGCGATGAGGAGCGTTAGTCCGAAAACGGCAACGATGGTTACGGTTTTAACAAGAAATTCTACTAAATCCATTTGAAAGCAATTTTATCCGGCTGCTTTGACTACTGATTCTCTTAATTATTGTTGGCCGCCAATGAACGGTGGTTGGCCTTATCGTTATTCTCGATGCTCTGGTGACGGATCGTTTCCTCGTCGGTTACGTATGGGCGCGAGTCATCGATGTTTTTGAACTGCGAGGCTGCCAGTTTCAATGCAAAATCCGGTTTTGCTACCAGATCTTTCCGATATTTGTTGGCAGAAATTACCGAGCTGCGTTTCACTTTGGTAGGTCCTTCCAATACCCAGTCACTGGTTTTTTTCTTCTCAAAACGGCAGGTATTGCAAATGAAGTCGTTCACTTCACCCCAGGTGTTTTTGCGGGCCGTCACGCGTATGATTTCATCACCGCGGTACCAGACAGTCGTTTTTCCGCAGCATTTGTCGCAATCGCGGTGTGCATCTTCCGGTTTCGAGAACCACACACGGTTTTTGAAACGGAATGTCTTGTCGGTCAATGCGCCTACCGGACACACGTCGATCACGTTTCCCGAGAAGTCGTTATCGATCGCTTTCTCGATGTAGGTGCTGATTTCCGAAGCATCTCCGCGGTTCATGACGCCATGTACACGTCCGTCGGTGATCTGGTCGGCGGTGTACACACAGCGGTAGCAGAGAATGCAGCGCGTCATGTGCAGCTGCACGTGCGGACCGATATCGATTTTGTCGAACGTCCTTCTTTCCTCTTCGTAGCGGGTTTTAACAGACCCGTGCTCAAATGCGAAATCCTGCAAATGACATTCACCGGCCTGGTCGCAAATAGGGCAGTCGAGCGGGTGGTTGATCAGCAGGAATTCTACAATGCTCTTGCGGGTATCGAGTACAGCCTGGTTGGTCGTGTTCTCAACCACCATTCCATCCTGAACCTGTGTGATGCAGGAAGGAACCAGTTTGGGCATCGGGCGGGGATCCTTTGCAGAACCAGCCGATACTTTTACCAGACACGCACGGCATTTACCTCCGGAAACCGGAAGCGGTTTATAGTAGCACATCGCTGGCGGAACAAGGTGTCCCTGACTTTCATCTGCCTCGGCAATTTTGCGCGCCGCCTGCATGATGGTAGTCCCGGGTTCTACTTCGACCTCGATGCCATCGAATGTAATTTTCAACAATTGGGGTTTAACTTCTTCCATGTCAGTAATACATTATGCTATCTCCTGTCGGCTTCGTATATGTCGAATGAAGCCATTGTTGTCCTATATTTCAGCGTATTCGCAAAGTTATAGCCCAAAATATTTGCAGGAGCTTTTCCTTTTGGTGAAATCACGTAACGAATTTCCCTTTCATCTACCATCCTCCTGAACTCGTCATAGTTGAATGTCCCGTTTTGGTCTGCAAGGTAAACCAGATCGGTGAAAGGAATCAAATTATTTTTATAGAGAAACAAACTTAAAAAAGACCCTTGGAAATTCTCTGACGAGGGACATATATATACATGTTCCGTAGGCTTCAGGCCCACTTGCTGAGTCAGATATTCGAAAACTTTGCGGTCGTCTATGTAAAGTTTTTCAAAATTGTAAACCGCGCTGGCTCTGTATTTCATAAATACATACAAAGTGCAATGCAGGAACGTGAATGCCAGGAAAAGTGCGAGGCCGGCTTTGGTAAAACCGGTTTTCAGTCCTGAGAAATCGTTTGGTATCGAAAAGAACAGCGCTAGCTGAATGACTGCCACAATGAGGTAATCCTGGTAATAACCAACCCCTGCGCCGATTTTAAATGCGGTCATGGTGGCAAAAAGGAAAAACAGGGCGGACGCGATCACCAGAAAAAGGTGAAAGCCAGTCGGGCGGTGATAGAGGGTATATGCACTCACAAGAACATTCAGCACAATGAGTGCCGCGAATTGGAGCAGCCAATGTTGCAATGTCCAATCGTAGAACCAGCCCCAGCTCGTAGAGTTCGCTACGCCACCGACGATATTGAGAAAGAACAGCTCGATGGTGTTAATAGGAAGGATCGCCAGATACAATGCAAAGGTCAGCAAGCCGAAGCCCGTGAGTTTCAGGAACATCACGAAATCCCGCTTGACGAGCCAGTAAGTACCTGCCGAAATGGCCAGAATGGCACCGCTTTGTTTAACGAAAAACGCGGAAACACCAATGAAAATGGCCAGAAACCATAATTTCTGATCACTGCTTTCCAGCGCATAATATATTGAAATAACGAAGAGCGTGGTCAGAAGTACCAGCAGGCTGTCGGGACGGGATGTGGTCAGAAACCAGAATGACAAAATATGAAAGAGTACCAACCCGGTAAGCAGGGCGGCGACCTTTTTATTTGTGACCCGGTAAATGAAATAACCCGCTGTACTCACGGTGAGTAATGTAAAAAAGTTTGACAAAAGGCGACTGGCCACATAAATCTTATGAACGTCGGTACTCGCCCAGCCTGTGAGCTTCACTAGGAATGTCACAAGGGTAAAATATAGCGGTGTGTACTGCGTAAGCCGGAACGGTGCCTTTTCAGGATCAGTATAAATATCCTGGCCATCCAGCAAGAGCTGAATAGCGGCGATCGAACTAGCCTCACTGCCGGAAATGTCGGGTGAATAACTGAATACGGCCTGCATTTTCACTACCAACAATGCAATGCCGCTTAGCAACCCGAACACTGCCGATAGTAACAGAATTCTGTCTTTAACCCAAACAAAACCGTCTCTCACAATCATTAGCCCAATACCATCTCACCCATATAAACTGCGCCGGGCTGTGTTGCCTCGTGCGGATGGGTGATATGCCACACAAATTCGTCGCGGAAATGGCGGATCGCGCTGGCTACGGGCCAGGCCGCGGCGTCGCCGAGCGGACAAATGGTGTTACCTTCTATTTTCTTCGAAATGTCTACGAGCAAATCGATGTCGTGCATACTGCCGTGGCCGTGTTCGATACGGTGGAGGACTTTCTCCATCCATCCGGTCCCTTCCCGGCACGGGCTGCATTGTCCGCACGATTCATGATGGTAGAAACGCGAGAAATTCCAGGTGTTGCGAACGATACAGGCTGTTTCGTCAAAAACGATAAATCCGCCTGAACCGAGCATGGTACCTGTTGCAAAACCACCATCTGAAAGCGATTCGTACGTCATCAGACGATCTTCGCCTGCTGCGGTTTTCGTGATGAGGTTGGCAGGAAGAATAGGTACAGACGAACCGCCCGCTACCAATGCTTTCAAATAATGCCCTTTGCGAATACCTCCGCAATATTCATCCGAATTCAAAAACTCATCCACGCTCACACCCAGCTCGATTTCGTAAACACCAGGTTTCTGAATATGGCCGGATGCAGAAATCAACTTGGTACCGGTACTCCGGCCAATCCCGATTTGGGCATAAGCATCGCCGCCATTGTTGATAATCCATGGCATATTGGAGATTGACTCGACGTTGTTCACTACGGTAGGGCTTTGGTAAAGACCTTTCACCGCAGGGAATGGCGGTTTGTTACGCGGGTTACCTCTTTTTCCTTCGAGCGATTCGAGCAATGCGGTTTCTTCGCCGCAAATGTAAGCGCCGCCGCCCGGCTGCACGACCAGTTCAAGGTCATAGCCCGAGCCCAGGATATTTTTACCTAAAAACCCTTGCGCTTTCGCTTCCGCAATCGCTTTTTCGAGAATGCGGATCACGTACATGAGCTCACCGCGCACGTAGATGAACGATTTGTTGGCACCTAATGCGAAGCTGGAAATGATCATACCCTCGATCAAAAGGTGAGGGATGGATTTCATCAGATGGTGGTCCTTGAATGTACCCGGCTCCGACTCGTCGGCATTACACACCAGGTAACGGGGAACGCCCTCGGGCTTGGCCAGGAAGCCCCATTTCATTCCCATCGGGAAACCTGCACCGCCTCTGCCGCGCACGCCTGATTTCTTTGCTTCTTCCACGACCTCTTCCGGGGTCATGGTTTTGATAGCTTTTTCAACGGCAGTATAGCCTCCCTGTTTGCGATAAACATCGAAGGTTTCGATACCGGGGACATTAATATGCTCCGTTAAAATTTTTCTAGCCATTTGAGGATAATATTTTCAGCTTCTGAAAGCTTATTTACTTAAATCTTCTATGATTTGATCGACCTTCTCGTTGGTCAGGTTCATGTAGAACTGCTCGCGGATCTGGAAAACAGGTCCCCAGCCACATGCTGCGAGGCATTCTACTTCTTTCAACGTAAACTTGCCATCGGCAGTGGTTTCACCCGCTTCGATGCCCAGTTTCTTTTTCAGGTGTCCGTACACATCTTCACCACCCATCAGGCAGCAAGGCCCCGTGCGGCAATATTCGATCACGTGCGTGCCAACCGGGTCGAGGTGGTACATGGTATAAAAGGTAGCAACCTCGTAAACCTCGACAGGTTTTATATTTAAAATACCTGCGACGTAATCCATTACCTCGCTGCTCAGCCAGCCCCATTGTTCCTGGGCTACGTGCAAAACAGGTAAGAGAGCCGATTTTTGGCGGCCCTCCGGATAACGTGCGATAATTTCTTTTACTGTTTCAAGTCGTTCGGGTGTGAACGCAACCAGATTAGGTGATTCGGTCATTTCTAAATAGGTCTTTAACAAACTTTAAGCGTCCAGTTCTCCTGCAATTACGTTCAGGCTACTCATCGTCAGGATCGCATCCGACAGTGATGAACCTTTGCACATTTCAGGATATGCCTGATAATAAATAAAGCTTGGCCTGCGGAAATGCAGACGGTACGGAGCCCTGCCGCCATCGCTGATCAGGTAGAAGCCCAGCTCGCCGTTTCCCCCTTCCACAGCGTGGTAAACTTCGCCCGCCGGTGCATCTATTTCGCCCATTACAATTTTGAAATGGTAGATAAGCGCCTCCATATTGCGGTACACCTCGTTTTTCGGAGGCAGGTAATATTCGGGAGCATCGGCGTAATACGGTCCTTCGGGAAGGTTGTTGATGGCCTGCTCCACGATGCGGAGGCTTTGCCACATTTCTTCGTTACGGACCATATAGCGGTCGTAAGTATCGCCATTCTGCCCGATAGGGACGTCGAATTCAAAATCCTGGTAAGACGAGTACGGGTTCATCACGCGCACGTCGTAATCCACACCCGCAGCGCGCAGGTTAGGGCCGGTGAAACCGTATGACAATGCTCTTTCCGCTGAAATAGAACCTACATTAATCGTACGGTCCATGAAGATCCGGTTACGGTTGAGCAGTTTTTCAAGCTCTCTCAGTACCGGCGGGAAAGATTTGATGAATTCCTTGATCTTGCGGATAGCCGTGCTCGAAAGGTCACGCTCCATGCCACCGAGGCGGCCCATGTTGGTCGTGAGGCGCGCCCCGCAGACTTCCTCGTAGATTTCGTACACTTCCTCGCGCTTCTGCATCACGTACAGGAAGCCGGTGAATGCACCGGTATCTACGCCGAGGATACTGTTACAAATGATATGGTCGGTAATGCGTGCGAGCTCCATCATGAGCACGCGGATGTACTGCGCGCGCTTGGGAACTTCCACACCCAAAAGCTTTTCAACCGTCATGTGCCATCCCAGGTTGTTGATCGGGGAAGAGCAATAATTCATGCGGTCGGTCAGCGTGGTGATCTGGTAGAACGGCCTTCTTTCGGCAATTTTCTCAAACGCCCGGTGGATATAACCGATCGTCTGCTCGCCCGAAACGATTTTCTCGCCATCCATTTTCAGGATGTTCTGGAAAATACCGTGGGTAGCAGGGTGTGTCGGGCCGAGGTTGAGGGTGGTCAGTTCTTCTACAAGTTCAGGTAACTCGCCTTGAGAAGGGACATTATGCGGTAATAATTCAATATCTGCCATATCTTACTCAATATAGATCATCGGCCGAAAAGGGCGTCAATTTTATCTTCACGGGTCGCGTCTTCCAGCGGGTATTCCTTACGCATCGGGAAGTAATCCATTTCCTCGATGTTCAGAATGCGTTTCAGGTTCGGGTGCCCGTCAAACAAGATACCAAAAAAATCGTAGGTTTCGCGCTCCATCCAGTTGGCGCTGGCGAAAAGGCCTGTCGCTGTCGGAATGTGAATATCGGATGCCGGAATGGCCACTTTAATGCGGATGCGGAAGTTATGCACGAAGCTGTGCATATGGTAAACCACCACGTACTCTTTGCCGGTATTGTCAGGGTATTGGATACCCGTAATGTCGGTCAGGAATATTACCTGGTAGTTTTTATGGTCTCTCAGGAACTCCATCAACGGAATAATCTCTTCGCGGGTCGTTGAGAGCGTCAACAAACCATACGGCTCCTCAAAGTCGAAAACCTGATCACCGAATTTTTCCAAAAGCCCTTCGGCTACCTCCTGGTTCGTAAGCATAGGGGGTTACTGAATATTATATGATGCCAATAGTTCCTGGTATTCGTCGGTATTGCGGCGGCGGAGCTTCTCATTCTGAGCCAGATACTGGATTTGCATGAGGCCGTCGATGATCTGCTCGGGGCGTGGTGGGCATCCTGGTACGTACACATCCACCGGGATAATGCGGTCGATACCCTGCAATACGCTGTAAGTATCGAAAATGCCGCCGCTCGATGCGCAAGCGCCAACGGCCATCACCCACCGGGGCTCAGCCATTTGAAGATAAACCTGCTTCACTACCGGTGCCATTTTTTTGGCGATGGTTCCCATTACCATCAGCAAATCGGCCTGACGTGGCGAGAAGCTCGGACGTTCGGAACCGAAACGCGAAATATCGTAATGCGCGCCCATGGTAGCCATGAACTCGATCCCGCAGCATGAAGTAGCAAATGGCAACGGCCAGAGTGAGTAACTGCGTGCCAGACCGATCGCTTCGTCGAATGAAGTTGCAAAAAAACCGGATCCGCTATGTCCCTGCGGAGCCTCCACTATCTTTACTTCTTTCATAATTCTTTGTATTTCAATGTTCGAAGCCTATTCCTCCCAGTTCAGTACGCCCTTGCGGATCACATAATAGAAGCCGGACAGCAACAGAGCCATGAACAATAACATTTCTACAAAACCGAACATTCCCAGGCCTTTGAAATTAACAGCCCAGGGATACATGAAAATCACCTCCACATCGAACAAAACGAAGAGGATAGCCACCAGAAAGTACTTTACCGAAATGGGCGTCCTGGCGTCACCAACCGACTCAATACCACATTCGAAGGGATCGTCTTTCTTTTTACTTTTGCGGCTCGGACCGATGAGGTGAGTGACAATCATCGTGCCACCAATGAAGCCGGCGGCGAGCAAAAATTGCACAATGATGGGCAAATAATCGGAAGGGAGATATTCGTTTTTCATTATAATGATCCGGTTACAGAGGGTCAGGAATGGGAAAAAACTGTTGCCAGCGGGTTACATTCCTCCCCGTCTCTCAAAATTAGGCTTTGCAAATTTATCAATCAAATTCTTTCCTTTTTGTTTTGTCTAATTAGTATCATACTAAATAAGCCCCGTGGTGGCGGGGCTTATTTAGTACTTAATCAAGAAGGAATATTTATCTTATCACAATTTGCTTCGTCAGGCTCTGTCCTTGACCGGTTACACGGAGAATATATTTCCCCGTCGGTAAAAGGCTTACATCGATCTGCATCCGGCCGCTGAGCAGCTGCGGGGAAGTCGTTTTGATCACATTGCCGCGGATGTCGAAAAGCTCAATCGCCGCATCTTTCACATTATCCCGCGACTCGATGTAAATATAAGCGCCCTGGCTCGGGTTCGGGTAAATCACCACCTCGTTTTGCTCATTGGTTTTAAACTCTCTGGAAGCAGTATCGGAGTAACAAACCAGGTTATTGCTGCCGATGGTGTAAGTAACTTTCGCTTTCGTGGTATAAACGCCTGATTTCAGGATTTTAACCAGGGCGGCCGTAGTATCGGTTTCGGAACCCGGGCGTCTCCACAGGAACACTTCATTCACCTCATTACCCTCAGGAATACTCGCCGAGACGCTGAAAGGTCCTGACGGCTCGATGGTCGGTTTGGTTATTTTGGCACGGATAACCAACGAGGAAATCGAAGAGTTATCGGAAGTACATCCGAAAATGTTTCGGCTTTTGACAAAGTAGTTGCCGCTTTCTCCTAATCTGGCAGATGCTCCGGTAGCAATGGCAGTGTTTGAACCTTCTTTGTACCAACTATATATTTCACCGCCATTCTGTACGGAAAATTGAAACGTAGAATCCGCACACGCCTGTTGCTGGCCTTGTTGGATAATGCTTGGCTGTACGGGCTTTGCATCATTTTCCAAAACGATGAGCGGCGTCAGAATCGAGTTACCGGAGGCATCTTTTACGGTTGCACGATATGTACCGGCTTTCGAAACCTTGATCGAGTTGGAAACCTCGCTGGTGTTCCATTTGTAAGAAGCGTAACCTGCGGGGAGTGTTAGGGTAACGCCGTTATTGTCGGTAACGCAGGCTGCCGTTACAGCGGGTACCTCGACAGGGTTAACCGGAGTGACGGTCGAGAAGAACTTGGCATCCAGTGTTCCGAACCACGCATTCGCCAGAATCGTCAAAGCTCTGATGGTCCCTTCTTTGTCATTCACGCCTTTGCCCACGAAGTGCGTGCCATCGCCACGGTTAGGTACGAGGGGATCTGTTTCGGGACCCGGATAGGTAGGGTTAAAATCCGTGTTGAGTACAGCGTTTTGCGCAGCAACGATTTCAGGGTTGATGTCCGATTCAATATTGAATCCCGCTGATGTCCGGGAGGTACGGGCAATGACCCAAGTAAGTCGTTTGCCGGTATCCGCACCGAGGCGGTTCATGATCGACTGAAGGTCACGGCTGTAATTGGCACGTGGTGTCTTATACAATGCGTCGGTTTCGCCCTGCATCCAGAGAATGGCTCTAACCCCATATTGGTTGGCATAGTTGCGTGCAGCAATGCGAAGGTTGGCGTAGGGCATTTCGGGAGCATACACAAAACCGCCGTACATATTTTTAGTCGGGAGGCCTTTTGAACTACTCGCCCAGTTCTCTATGGATGTACCTTCCCAGGCAGTGTTGATAAATACAACAGGTACGTTCAGCCTCTCAACCAGGAGGTCTCCCAGGATACCCCAGCACCAGGCAGATTGCCCTCGCGGCGACATGATATCGAGGTTCTGATTGATTTTGCTAAACTCAGGTGGAGTAGGGTCGGTAAGTCTGTCGATGGAATCGTTGCTGTAATTCGAAATATACAGTACCCGGTCGTCGGTAGCGGATGGGCCAGGGTAATTTCTGAGCCCCTGAGCATTCGACTGTCCGGCTATGAGGAACACTTCGCCTACACCAAAACGGCTCAATACATCGCGGCCTATTACCTTGCCGTCGGACACGCCCCGGACTTCCAGGGAGTACCATCCGCCGATGAGTGTAATTGTTCCAGCAAACACGCCGCCCTGGGGTGCGTTCTGCAAAGTTTGCCAAGGTGTTTCAACGCCTTGCCCCTGAATGACTGGCACAGCTCTTACCTCAATTTTCTCAACAGGCATGGTGAATGTACCTGTCACCTGAATCTCCCTCTGACCGGCCATGTTCCGTTGGTAGACAGACTGAAAAACGGGGGAAGTAATTCTGATGGGGGATTTTTCTTGGGAAAATGCTGCTGATGAAAAAATGCAAATTAACAACAACACCTTAGCCACTACCGGAAGAATAAATCTACTACGCATTTGGGATTCTGATACAGGTAAAGTTTCTGAGCTCTAACGAAGTATAATTTTGTTAAAGTGTTCAATTACAAAACGGTCACAAATGTAACGGAATATTTTCGCTAAAATATCACTATTCCGTTTTTTTGATCAATCGGGTGTTTGTGGCGCATGTTACCATTTGGCACGCCTACATTTTAAAATACAAAAAGACGAAGCGCGGAACAGGCAGCGCTTCGTCCTCTTCGGCAAGCCCAGCCTGCTTCTTTGCCTATCTTGCAATTACCAGCTTTTGGGTCTCACTGAATGTCGCGGAAGTCACGCGGATAATATATACACCACTCGACAGGCCTGTCAGGTTGAAGTACTGCGGGCGATCGAACTTCTGCACACGGAAAGTCCGGTGGATGATACCCCGGCTGTCGATGATCTGAACATCGGCATTCACCAGATTGGCAAATGTCTCGACGGTCACTCTTTCGCTGGCATTAGGGTTCGGATAAGCCACAAAACCTGGATTATTCGTATCAAGGTAAAACAGGAACGGTTCGGAGAACTCGGAGTAACAGGTGAGTGTCGGGCTGTACACAATGGTATTGTTAACGACGTAGTTGCCCGCCTTCACGGCTTTCAGGGTCGCGCCGGTTTCCGGCAATTGCTCGTCGTTGTATTTCCATACGTGATCGCCTGCGTTGAGATTATTTTCAGCAAACAACGTGTAAACGCCGGTTTTGCGGATTACCGGTACACTGGGTGATGGCTTCACATCAATGGCTACCGGTGGAGAATAAGGAGAGTAGCACCCGCGATCATCCTGAATGCGGGCCGAATAATTACCCGTTGCGAAAACTTCGATGCTCTCGCCTGCCAGGCCGTTGTTCCAGAAGAATTCGTTGCCGTTGGAAGCTTTCAGCCTGATGGTGTCGCCGTCGCAGAATGTTGTTGGCTGCAATGCCGTAACTGCCGGTGCCGGAGGTAGTGCCAGCGTTTCCGTCGATATCTGGTTACTTGGATCTGAATAGCATTGAAACTCATTGATCGTTTGTACCGAGTAGGTTCCGGCAGCCGTTACTTTCAGCGTTTGGGACGAAACGCCGTTACTCCATAAGTACCCGGCAGCGTTGGTTGAAACCAGGTTCACGCTCAGATCTGCGCAGAATGTGGTCGGGCCGTCGGCTGTGATCGTCGGGGTAGGCGGCAATGGGTTCATCACTACTACAACGACCGGGGAAACGGGCGAAACGCAGCCATTTTCGTCTTTTGCAGAAATTGTAAAATTGCCTGATGCCCGTATTTCGATCTCTCGGTCGGTTGAGCCGTTACTCCACAAATAGGAGAACGCTTCACTGCTGCGTAATGTAGTATAGTCGCGCTCGCAGAAAGTAGTAGCGCGAAGGGCAGTTATGGTAGGTGTTGCCGGAAGTGGATTAACCTTCACATTTACTTCATCCGAGGTGGATTCGCATCCGTTTCCATCCCTTTGTTTCAAGGTGAATTTTCCCGTCGTGGTTACGGCAATGGACTTCGTGGTAGCATTGGTGCTCCAGATGTTTCCGGAGTCGTAGCTGGAAGTCATTGTAACGTTGCCGCCGTCGCAGAATGTCGTTTCTCCGCTCAGCGAAATTGAAGGCTTGGCAGGCAACGGATTTACTTTAACGGTTACCGGATCCGACTCAGGAGAGAAGCAACCTACATCGTCGAGCGCCCTCACGCGGAAGTCCCCCGAGTTGACGACCGTGATGGTGGCATTATTCGCGCCGTTAGACCAAACACTTTTCACTTTTGAGTCCGAGGTCAGGTTCACTTCGCCGCCCTGGCAGAAGGTGAGTGCGCCTGAGGCGGAAATTTTGGGTTTGGCCGGCAATGGCGAATTGAGTACCTGCATGGCCACTTTCTGAGAAGTCGACTCGCAGCCATAAATATTTTTGACCGTCACGAAGTACTCGCCCCCTGTCGTTACGGGTAGGCGGTCGCCGGTAGCACCCGTGTTCCAGACGGCATTTGTGGAAGTGCTTGATACCAGCGTAGCCGTGTTGCCAATACAAACCGGATTGCTGCCTTCGATGGTCACCGTCGGCTGGTTAGGCTGGATTTGCTCGTTTACACGGATTTCCGGCGAGAAAATGTAGTTGCCTTTGTCATCACGTGCTTTCACATAGTAGGTTCCGTTACCAACCGTCACGCTGCTGGAAGACTGTCCATTGTTCCAATTGAACGAGTTCAATCCAACCGGATCGGCGTTGATAGTCACATTGCCGTTCCCGGCACAGTCTACCGTGACTCTGAGTGGTCGTTGCGCCTGGTAGGGTTCTGATCTTGCGAAAAAGTCATCGGTAAGCGAGTTTGACCATGCATCGCCTAGCTGCATTAAGCCATCGCCGGAAAAATGGACACCGTTAGGAGCACCATTCTCGCGGGGAATCTGAATGAGATCGGTGTTAGGCCCTTCGAAAACATTCGGAACATTAAGGATAACCTGCCTTTGCCCGTTTGTAACGTTTACATCGACGAGGCGTCCATTGTCATAGGAAGTAATGGAAACCATCCATGAAATATTCCTGCCCGATTCATTGCGGCTTGCCTCAATGACGGCTTTCAGGTTGTTGAAATAGGTATCAGTGCTGGTATCTTTAAAGTTATCGGCCTCACCTTGCAGCCAGAGAATGCCGCGAAGCCCTGTGATAGGTGTGTACCGCTGAATGACATTTCGTAGGTTGCCATAAGGCATTCCATCCGGTTTGACCCACACGGGCGCGTAGACAGACTGCGTATTGTCGCTAATACTTTCGCGCCAGTTAACGGAAGCCATCCCTTCCCAGCCTACATTGAAAAACAGAATAGGAACATTGAATCGCGATGCCAGGCGGTCGCCCAGGCGTCCCCAGCACCATGCGGCAGGCCCACGGGGAGAAATGCGGCTTTGAGCGTCGATATGATGGAAAGACGGACGTTCTGGCAATTCAAACGGATAGTCGCCTGTTTCGTAATTATTGATGGAATTGACACGATCGTCTTGTGCGCCCTGGTTATTAAAGCTGGGAGCGTCAAATCCCTGTGCATTGGATTGTCCTGCGATTAGAAATACTTCACCTATCCCGACGTGCTCGACGGTTCTGGAACCCACCAGCTGGTCGCCCTTCCAACCTCGGACTTCCAGCCGGTACCAGCCGCCCTGGGCAGTAATGTAGCCTGAGAAAAAACCTCCCTTAATGCTGGCGTCGCTTAGGGTGGACCAGTCCTTGTCTGTGCCCTGACCGGGCACAAGTGCCGATACTTTGGCTTCCACACGATCGACAGGCTGCGTGTAACTGCCTGCAATGTTGATGTTTGCGTTATTAGCTTTGTCTCGCTGAAGTACGATACGGTCGGAAGGGAAATCAATGCTGATTTGTCCGTATGCTGTAAAGGAAATAATACTAAATACTACCAGATAGAAATACGGTAGATAGTGTCTCATGGTGACTATAAATTCTTTGAAATAACTACTTGGACACACAATTTGCATCGAAAGGTTGCCTCTTTCAAGAAATTATTATTGTACGGGGAACGGTGAGTTGATCATTTCCCATATTTTATCTTTTAATTGTTCAATACCTTCTTGGCTTATTGCAGAAATTAAAAGCGTTGGGATACCGTTTGGTAGATTTTCTTGTAATGTAACCCGTTCTTCGTCAGTGATTACATCCATTTTGGAGATAGCCAGCAGGCGGTTTTTGTCGAGTAGCTGGGGATTGTATAAGCGCAGCTCTTGCACCAGCGTCTGGTATTCGGCCTGGATATCCTCACTGGTAGCAGGTACGATGAAAAGGAGAATGGAGTTGCGTTCGATGTGTCGCAGAAACCGTAGACCAAGTCCTTTACCCTGTGAAGCACCTTCGATAATGCCCGGAATGTCGGCCATTACGAAAGACTTATAATCGCGGTAAGGTACGACGCCCAGGTTCGGTACGAGTGTAGTGAAGGGGTAATCGGCAATTTCGGGCTTGGCCGCCGAAACAACCGAGAGCAATGTCGATTTGCCTGCATTCGGGAAGCCTACCAGACCGACGTCGGCCAGGACTTTCAGTTCGAGAATGAACCACTCTTCCTTGCCCGGTTCGCCGGGCTGCGCGTATTGGGGAGTCTGGTTGGTAGCAGATTTGAAATGGTCGTTGCCCATTCCGCCGCGTCCGCCGCGCAGCAGGATCATTTCCTGCCCGTCTTCGGTGATTTCGAAAAGTTGTTCGCCGGTTTCGGCATTTTTGGCGATCGTGCCCAGCGGTACTTCGAGGATAATATCTTTTCCGATCGCTCCTGTGCGCCGCCCGCCTTCGCCGCCTTTACCGTCGAACGCCTTTACGTGCTTGGTGTATTTTAAGTGCAGCAATGTCCAGAGCTGGGCATTGCCTTTCAATATCACGTGACCGCCGCGTCCGCCGTCACCGCCGTCCGGTCCGCCTTTCTCGACGTGCTTTTCACGCCTGAAATGCATAGAACCAGCACCGCCGTTACCGGAACGCGCATTGATTTTTACGTAGTCTATAAAGTTAGAGGAGGCCATGTGAGTATAGTGGGGAAAAAAGAAATCAGGCTGCTTCGATCGCGTTCGAGATTTCCCCGAAAATGAAATCGATTTCACCTATTCCGTTGATAGCGACAAATTTACCTTGTTCCTGGTAGTAGTCAGCTACGGGTTTTGTTTTGCTGTTATATTCCTGAATGCGTTTCGCGATCAGCTCTTCGTTCTGGTCGTCGGGACGGCCGGAAGTTTTGCCGCGGTTCAAAAGGCGGGCCAGTAGCTCGTCGTCGTCGACAGACAATGCCACCATCACAGAAATGCCTTCATTGTAGCTCGCAAGCAGATTGTCCAATGCCTCGGCTTGTTTTACCGTTCTGGGAAAACCGTCGAAGATGAAACCTGCCGCGTCGCGGTGCTCTTTCAGCTTGTTATCGATCATCCCGATCACCACTTCATCCGGCACCAGAATACCCTGGTCCATCAAAGTTTTGGCTTTCAACCCCAGCTCTGTTCCAGCCTGAATTTCCGAGCGCAGCAGATCTCCTGTTGAAAGGTGGATCAAATTGTACTTTGCAATTATTTTTTCACTTTGGGTACCTTTCCCGGCGCCCGGAGGGCCAAACAGTATAAGATTCAGCATAGTTGCTTCAAAAATTGATGTCGCGGTAGATTGGTGAATAAGCGGCAAATTTACAACTCTTACTATGATGTGTGCGAAATTGTTGCATAATTTTTACAAGAAAAATCCCCGTTACCGTTTCCGGCAAAGGGGATTCGCTATCGTAAAAGTGGCTCCATTCAGGGAATAACTACCCTTTTCACCGCTCCGTCCTCATTCTGAACCACCGTTACGAACAGCGTTCCTTTTGTATTTTTCTTAAGTTCGACCTGACCTACGTACTCGCCTTCGAACTCATGGATTTCCTTTTTGCCTACTTCCTTGCCTTTCGTGTCGGTGACTGTTACTGTTACATTCCCTTTTTGCGGCACGCTGAAGCGCAGGTTAAGGACATCATCGGCTGGATTATTGGTATAGGCATTCAATGACCGGATGCTTGCTCCTTTCGCATTCTCACTGTTATCCCAGGCATAGTCAAAGCTTTTGCCGAAATTCCTGCCAAAATCCTCCATGTCCCGCATCATCATTTTAGCTTTGGGATGGAAGTTCTTGTCGAAATTTTTCTGAATCGATTTTATGCTTTCGTTGAACTTCTCCGAATCCCAATCGAGGTCATGTTTGAAATCGCCGTCCCAGTGAAATGCCATCGGTTCGCGCGGGTCGCGGTGGTCGACGATCACTTTTTTGCGTTTTTTAGCTGCTATCACACCATCGGCGCCGTCATCCACGGTAATGGAAATAGTTTGTTTACCCTTTTTGTCGACATTCAGAGAATCGAGGACTTTGTCGATGAATTTCTGCCGTTCTTCATCGCTTAGAGCGCCCACCTTGTAACTTTTCTCGATGTCGCGGGTTTTGCCGTTATCGTCCTCCATTACCCGGATTCGAATGCTGGTCTTCTGGTCGTCGTCATCCTTTTTAGCTTTTTTGTCGGATTGGGCCTGCGCAACGGATAGCAGTGCCGGTGCCGCTACGAGCAGCAGCGACCATGTCAGTTTTTGAATTGAAACAGTTTTCATAAGCAGTTTTTGTTTTGAGTCTGAATGAATTGCAAAACCATGGCTATGTTGCTTGGGGTGTTGTTAAATAATGTTAAAAACACCTTTGGCCAGGGGCGAAACAGTAAATTTGTTCTTGGCAAAATGTCGGGTAAAGCACAGCCCGCGTTGCACATGGGAAGCGGAAATTATGACCAAGCGGAAAATACAAATTATCGTAGGGCTGATGTGTCTCGCATTGATCGGGCTCATCGGTTTTCAGTGGTACTGGATCAGAGAGGCGATCGCGATCAGGAACGACCAGTTCAACCAGAAGGTCTCGGAGTCGGTACAACAGGTGGTGCACCGGTTGGAAAAGCAGGAAATGATGTATCTCCTGCAACGCCGTATCGAGGCCGAGCAGCAAAAGAGCAAGCTTGACCGCATTGCGCAGCTGCGTGATATGCCCATGAAGCGCACCACGCCCCCGGTTCCGAAAACACCCGTTCATGAAGCGGTACCACGCGTGCAGCCTCGGATGGAAATCGCCATCGGCCCGAATGGCGAGGAAATACATTATCAGGTCATTACGGAAGCGGCCCCTACCGATGTACTCAGCCCGAATATCAGGGTGATGGTCGATCACCAGCAGCGTATTATAGAGGAATTTTTTCAGGCACAGCAATATGGTATGGCCGGAATCGACGAATTCATGCGCCGCCGGTTGGACGACGAGCGCCGTTTGGGAAATGCCATGCGCGGCATGGCTGATCCCGAGTTCCGCCGCAAAGGCAGCGATTTTCAGAAAAGGGATTCGGCTTCGAGAAATATAGCTAACCGGAAAGTAGCATTGCCGGACAACGCAAAAGGCGGCAAGCAAAAATCGAGGGCAATCCTCAGTGCCGGGGAGCCCGACCGGGCGGAGTTGCTGAAAGAGGTGATGAAGGATTTTGTTTACACCAAAAGGCCTATCGAGCAGCGCGTGAACCGTTTCTTGCTGGATACATTATTGAAAAAACAGTTGATCCAGAATGGTGTCACATTGCCTTACGAATTTGCCGTGAGGGGCGCTGTGCGCGGACAGTCCCTGGATAGCCTCATTTTCTCGACGGTGAGTATGCGCCCGAGCGAATGGGAGGAGCGGTCGTATAAAGCGTCGCTATTCCCGAACGAGACGCTGACCGCGCAGAATGCATTATATGTGTACTTCCCGGATCAGCAGCGCTACATCCTCAGCAATATGGGCGTGATGTTCGGTGGCTCCGGCATTCTGATCGTTGTCATTATGGCCTGTTTCTACCTGGCGGTTACGACTATTCTACGTCAGAAAAAGCTTTCCGATATTAAGAATGACTTCATCAACAATATGACCCACGAGTTCAAAACGCCTATTTCCACCATTGCATTAGCGGCGGAAATGGCGCAGGAGAATTCGGCTTCGTTTATGGATAGCCCCAAGGGCTCACGCCTCGACCGCTACCTCGGCATTATCCGGGAGGAAAACAAGCGGCTCGGCACGCACGTGGAGAAGGTTTTGCAGATGGCATTGCTGGATAAAGGGCATGTCAAACTTAAAATCACGGAAACCAACATCCATGACCTCATCGGCGCTGCATTGAATGGACAAAGTGTGCAAATCGAACAGAAGGAGGGAGAAGTCGATCTGAACTTCGAGGCAGAGGAAGATGTAGTGGCTGCGGATGAGGTGCATATCTCCAATATTCTGAACAACCTCATCGACAATGCGATCAAATATTCGCCTGAAAAGCTGTATTTGAATATCAGTACCAAAAATGAAAACGGTGGTATCGCTATTTCCATCTCCGATAGGGGCATAGGAATGAGTCGCGAGCAGCAGCAGCGCGTTTTCGATACCTTCTACCGCGTGCCTACGGGCAATGTGCATGACGTTAAAGGCTTCGGGCTCGGGTTGAGTTATGTCAAAAAGATGGTCGAGGCGCATGAGGGCACCGTTCGCCTGCTGAGCAAACCGGGTGAGGGAAGCACATTTACGATCTGGCTGCCGGTCCGCAAAGAGGAGCAAATAGTTTAGAAATATCGCCCGTAACCGCTAACTTGCCATCTTTTTACGATGACTAACCGACAGTTACGGTAAATTTCTGAATACACAATGATTTCCAAAACTTATGCCCCTCAGGAGATAGAGGATAAATGGTACTCCTACTGGATCGAGAACAAGTTCTTTCAGTCGAAACCCAATCCTGACAAAGAACCCTACACCATCGTGATCCCGCCGCCGAACGTCACAGGCGTGCTGCACATGGGGCATATGCTTAATAATACCATTCAGGACATCCTGGTCCGCAAGGCGCGGATGGAAGGTAAAGAGGCTTGCTGGGTACCCGGTACCGACCACGCTTCCATTGCTACCGAGGCCAAAGTGGTGGCCATGCTCAAAGAGCGCGGCATTAACAAGCGTGACCTTACCCGCGACGAATTCCTCGAATATTGCTGGGAATGGACGCATAAATACGGCGGTATTATCCTGAAACAGTTGCGCAAACTCGGCGCTTCCTGCGATTGGGACCGTACGCGCTTCACGATGGAGCCGGATTTGTACGATTCGGTGATCGACGTTTTCATTGACCTCTATAATAAAGGAGAAATCTACCGTGGCCACCGCATGGTGAACTGGGACCCTCAGGCACGCACGACCGTATCCGACGAGGAGGTGATCATGAAAGAGGTGAATCAGAAGCTGGTTTACCTGCGCTATCCGCTGGTCGGGGAGGATGGAGAAGGGAGAATGGAGGAAGGGGTTACGATCGCGACTACCCGCCCGGAAACAATTATGGCGGATGTGGCGATTTGTGTGAACCCCGCGGATGAGCGTTACCAGCATTTGATCGGTAAGAAAGTATTGATTCCGTTGATCAACCGGGCCATTCCGATTATTGCGGATGACTATGTGGAGATGGAGTTCGGAACTGGATGCTTGAAAGTCACTCCGGCACACGACACCAATGACTACGAACTTGGAAAACGCCATAACCTACCCATTATCGATCTTTTGAATGAGGACGGTACTTTGAATGAAAAGGCGCAGATCCTGGTAGGCGAAGACCGTTTCATTGCCCGTAAGAAGATCATCAAATTGCTCGAAGAGTCGGGTAACCTCGTGAAAGTGGAAGAGTATCGCTCCAACGTAGGGCATTCGGAGCGTACGGATTCGGTGATCGAGCCGAGACTTTCGGAGCAATGGTTTTTGAAAATGGAGAAAATCAGCAAGCCGGCATTCGAGAATGTAATGAATGACACGGTACAGCTCATTCCCGCGAAATTCAAAAATACCTACCGCCACTGGATGGAGAATGTACGCGACTGGAATATCAGCCGTCAGCTCTGGTGGGGCCATCGCATCCCGGCTTATTACCTGAACGACGGCACCATGATCGTCGCGAAGTCGAAGCGGGAGGCATTACGCAAGGCACAGCATGAGTTGCAGCTTTTTGCATTGACCGAAGAGGACATCAAGCAGGATGAGGACGTACTGGATACATGGTTCTCGTCGTGGCTTTGGCCGATCTCCGTTTTCAATGGTATTAAAGAACCGGAGAATGAGGAAGTAAATTACTATTACCCGACCAATGACCTCGTAACTGCACCGGAGATTCTTTTCTTCTGGGTGGCGCGGATGATCATTGCGGGTTATGAATACCGCGGCCAGTATCCGTTCAAGAATGTGTACCTGACGGGTATTGTTCGCGACAAGCAGGGCCGTAAAATGTCGAAATCGCTGGGTAATTCGCCCGATCCGATCGACCTGATCGATAAATATGGCGCGGATAGCATTCGTACCGGTATGCTTTTCAGCTCGCAGGCGGGTAATGATTTGCCTTATGACGAGAAATTGATCGAACAAGGCCGGAATTTTGGTAATAAAATTTGGAATGCATTCCGGTTGGTAAAAGGATGGACTGTGGATAGCGAGCTTCCTGTTCCCGCAGGTTCGAAACTGGCCGTGCAGTGGTTTGAAAGCAAACTGAACCAGACTTTGGCCGAGGTGCAGGACCATTTCTCGAAATTCCGCATTTCGGATGCATTGGGCTCCATCTACAAGCTGATTTGGGACGATTTCTGTGCACAATACCTCGAAATGATCAAGCCGGGCTTCGAACAGCCGATCGATTTGTCGACATACGATTCGACCCTTGACTTCTTTGATCGCCTGATGCGTTTGCTGCACCCGTTCATGCCTTTTATTTCGGAGGAAATCTGGCAGAACATCATTGAGAGAGGAGAGAACGAATCTATTTGCGTCGCGCATTTCCCGCAGGCAGCCGAGTTCGATCAGTTGCTGCTGAACGACTTTGATATATTGTTTGAACTCGTTTCATCGATCCGTAACCTGCGGAATTCGAAAGGTATCAGTCCTAAAACAGCATTGCCACTCGCGATTCGCACGGATTCAAACGAGCGCTACAATGCGTTGACTCCGTTGATCGGGAAGCTGGCGAATGTGGAGGGAATCAGTTACGTATCGGGAGAGGCGGAAGGCACGTCGTTCCGCGTGAAGTCGGATGAGTTTTTTGTTAATCTGGCCGACGAGCTGGATGTGGAGGCTGAACGCGAGAATTTGCAACGCGAATTGGAATACACCAAGGGCTTCCTGGACTCGGTGATGAAAAAGCTTTCGAACGAACGCTTTGTGGCTAATGCCAAAGGTGATATCGTTGAAAAGGAAAGGGCCAAGCAGGCCGATGCCGAAGCGAAGATCGTGACCTTGACCGAAGCGCTGGCGAGGCTCAAATAAACATCAAAAATACAACTCTTTTGTAAAGCACAGGGCATTGGCACCTTGTGCTTTTTTGTTATGCAGGAAAATGGTTTAATGTCTGTATGACATTTAAAAAGTGCAACGCGACGACCACGTAAATCGCTCACCCTTAGGATTAATCAATGAATTAATGGAGATAAAATTATATTCATTTTTAAAAAATTTTATTAGTTCGAACTGTTTGGAAATAGGAAAAAACCAGGCGTAAATTTCCTGCCAATCTCATGTAATTCAATTGACTATGGCGACGAAAACAGTACAGGACCTGGTGGTGCCGGTGGGCGTTACGCTCGACCGGTTTATCATGCACAGCCAAAGCGCATTCCCTTACGCGACGGGCGAGTTGTCGCAACTACTGCGCGACATCGCGCTCGCGGGGAAGATCATCAACCGGGAAATCAACCGCGCCGGGTTAATCGATATTGCGGGCGGTAACGGGACGGAAAATGTGCAGGGTGAAGACCAACAGAAACTCGATATTGTTGCCAACGTGCGGTTCATCCGTGCATTGAAGAATGGGGGAGAGGTTTGTGCCATCCTTTCCGAGGAAGAGGAAGATATTATTCACACCGGCAACGATCACGGCAAGTACGTTGTGGCCATGGATCCGTTGGATGGTTCTTCCAATATCGATGTGAATGTTTCCATCGGATCGATCTTTTCCATTTACAGAAGGGTGACACCCATCAACGGCCCTGCGTCGATGGAGGACTTCCTGCAAGGCGGCCGGAAGCAGGTTGCGGCGGGTTACATTCTTTACGGCTCGTCGACGATGCTGGTGTACTCGACCGGCGATGGCGTGAATGGTTTTACGTTCGATCAGTCGCTCGGGGAGTTTATTTTATCACACAAAAATATTGGTACAGCTGCTGACGGCTCGATCTACTCCGTCAACGAGGGACATTACCACAGCTACCCGCCGTTTGTGCAGCAGTATATTGCCCAATGCAAGTCGAGAAATTTCAGCGCCCGGTACATCGGTTCGCTCGTCGGCGATTTCCACCGGAATATGCTCAAAGGAGGTATTTACCTTTATCCACCTACCAAAAAAGATCCGAAAGGCAAACTAAGATTGCTTTATGAATGCTACCCGCTGGCATTCATCGCCGAAAAATCGGGCGGAAAGGCGAGCGACGGGTTTGGCAACATCCTTGATATTGTACCGCAGTCGTTTCACCAGCGTTCGCCGCTTTACATTGGCTCGGCAGGCCTCGTCGACGACGTTGTGAAGGGCTGATAACCGGCTACCGTTTTAGTTTTCGTAACTTTGCAGAATGCAGACTACGCAAAACTCATTCGAGCAGTTTAAGCTCAACCGCCAATTGCTCAACGCGATTGAAGAAGCAGGTTATACCGAACCAACACCCATTCAGGAGCAGGCCATACCCGTGGCGCTGGCAGGACAGGACATACTAGGGATCGCCCAGACAGGCACCGGCAAGACCGCTGCCTATACATTACCATTGCTAATGCGCATCAAATATGCCCAGGGACAGCATCCCCGGGCATTGATTTTGGCTCCTACGCGCGAGCTTGCAATGCAAATCTCCGAAGCTATCGCGCAGCTCAGTAAGTACACCGACATCCGTACCGTGGTGCTCTACGGCGGTGTGGGCCCCAAAACACAGATCGAGGCTATTCGCAAGGGCGTCGATATCATCGTGGCCACACCGGGACGTTTCATGGATTTGTATTTCCAGGAGGAGATTGTCGTGAAGCATTTGAATGTAATGGTGCTCGACGAGGCCGATAAGATGATGGATATGGGTTTTATGCCGCAAATCCGCAAGTTGCTGGAAATCATTCCGCGAAAAAGGCAGAACATGCTTTTCTCCGCGACGTTTTCCGGCAAGGTCGAAAACCTTTCCTACGAGTTTCTCGAATTCCCTACCCGGATCGAAGTTACTCCGCAGGCTACTGCGGCCGAAATGGTAACCCAGGCGCTCTATGAAGTGCCGAATTTCCGCACGAAGATCAATTTGCTATCCTATTTATTGGAAGATAAGGAGACGTTCACACGCGTGCTCGTGTTCACGCGCAGCCGCGAGGTGGCGGGCTTGGTGCATCAGAATTTGCTGGGTAGAGTAGTCCCCGAGGCCGAGCTTCGCGTAATCCATGCGAACAAGGGCCAGAATACGCGGATCAATGCGATGGAGGCGTTCAGGGAAGGGAATATCAGGGTGATGGTCGCTACCGATGTCGTGGCGCGTGGGATCGATATCACGGAAGTGAGCCACGTGATCAACTTCGACGTGCCCTTGATTTATGAGGACTATGTGCACCGGATCGGCCGGACCGGGCGGGCTAATACAGTGGGTAACGCGATCACGTTTATGACCATTGCCGATGAGTACCACATCCGTAAAATAGAGGCCATGATCCGCATGGAAATTCCAAGAGCGGAGTTCCCGGATGATGTTTACATTGCTGAAACGCCCTTCCAGGAGCGGCAGGATATGCTTCGTGAGATTGATAACCAGCGACGTAAGGAAGACCCGACATTTAAAGGTGCGTTTCATGAGAAAAAACACAGTTATCCGCCGGCTAAGAAGGGTTCGGGGAATACCAGTAAGGGGCGCAGGGCTGCGGGCGGAAGAAGTAAACGCCGGTAATGCAATACAATTCCAATAAAACCGTTTAACTTGGACAATAGAAACCTGTTCTTCTATTAAAGTCAATTATGAAAGAGTCTGTTGTAATTTGGCTTGCCCTGTTGATCCCTGTGCTGAGCTTTGCTCAAAACACGCATCTGGCAAGCGCGGGTCCAAGCACAGATACAAACGTAGCCCCCAAGAAGCCCCTTGATTTAAAGGAAAGGCGTATTATCCCGCTCTTCGGAGAAGTGAGTAAGACATCGGAGCAGATTGATGAAGAGATCAAATTCCTGAGTGAATGTGACAAATCATTTTCCAGCCGCGCAGAGGCCAGCAGTTTTTTTGCGACCCGGGCCTGGGAATATTTGCAGGAAGGTTCTCTGGATACGGCTTGCTACCGGTTCAACCTTGCTCAACTGTTGAACGATAAGAATGTGGAGGCCTACTGGGGGCTCGGGGTTGTATCGTACCAGCGCGAAAACTGGGTGGATGCCAAAAGAATGCTGAGCAAAGGCGTAAGCCTGCAAGGCGACAATGTACCGCTGCTGGTGGATCTGTCGACAGTTGAACTTAAACTGTATGCGATTACCAGCCGGAAAGAGGAGTTGGATGAGGCGTCTGAATTGCTGAAACACGCGGTTTCTCTTGATTCTACTTACGCGCTAGGCCAATATAATCTGGCATTGCTGCACTACAACCTGAATGAGCTCGACAAATCGTGGGAGCATTTGCACAAAGGGCGAACGCTGGATTTCACCCAATTGAACCTCGACTTTGTAGAACTTCTAAAAGCGAAGATGCCCGATCCGCAAGGATTTTTCAAATGAGTCGCATCTTTCCAAAACAAAAAAAGTCTCCCAAACAGGAGACTTTTTTTGTTTTGGAATATTATTGGAAGAAGAAGCCGTTCGGCGAAATCCCCACTTTGATGGAATCGACTACATTTCCGTCGCCGCGATACCGTACCGCGTAGCCGGCCTGGGTCGACGAAGGCGTTACGGCAGCGTACAGCAATCCCTGAGTAGGATCGATCGTCAAACCGGTGAAATAACGGCTGATGAACGGCTTGTTCAGGTCAATCTGCGAATCTGTGATATTAAACTTGTAGGTTTTACCAAATGGATTGAAATTGGCATCATACGCAGTCAATACGAAATAGATCGTTTTCATATCGTTGCTCATTGTAAATGATTCCGGCACTTTGGTAGCATCGGTACCGATAGCCAGCGTGGCCTCAGTTACCAGTGACTCGGGGTTCACGCGTAATGCTTTAATGCCCGCATTAACCCACACCTTGCCGTTTGCATCGACGCCGATCGGCGTCACCACACCTTCCATTGGAATCGATTGGGTAACCGCGTCGGTATTGGTGTTGATAACCGTCAGTATGTTCCCGTCCGTGTAAGTAGTTGTTCCCACGAACAGCTTTCCGGCATTATAAACGAGGTTTTCCGGGCCTTTGGCGATATCGATTTTCTTCGTTACTTTTTTTGTAGTCAAATCGATCACGGCGATATATCCTGTGCTGTACTTGTAATCCGGATTAGTACCCCAGCACGAAACATATGCTTTTCTGCCAACGATTACTACTTCACGGGGATTCTCGATATCCGGCGCGCCGATGGTACCTTCGTCCTTGAAAGTATAGCGCTCAACGAACTGAACTTTATCCTGACCAGCCACTGAATTGTCCACTAGGATAATGCCCTGTTGTTCGGATGCGGTATAATCCTGCACACCGCCTTTCAGCGCCGTGCCGTTTGCTGCTGCGAAAACATCGGCGGTAGCAGTATTGTTTTCGCGCGCGAAGTAGGAAACACCACCATTATTCTGTAAAAAATTACCCAGGTTCGATACAAAAACGCCACTTACATAGTCGCCCTTTGGAGCCGGGTCGCTTTGGTTACAGGACCATACCGCGAGGGTAGAAAAAACTACTGCTAATGAACTGGCTAACTGTCTTTTCATTTTCATTGATTTATTGAGAATCGTAACTAAAGGTTAAACTTACTGCAAAACTTCTTCCCGGCATCGCATTATTTCTGACATTTAAATAAAACGTGTCGGTAACATTGCGGACTTGCCCCTGCAAAACCAGCTTGAATTTGTAAAAGGCAAAGGTTGTTTCGGCCAGCAGGTTCACCAGGCCATAGCCGTCCAGAAACTGTGAATTATCGAAGGTTGTATAGCGCTTGCTGGCTGCCTGTAACTGCCCGGTAAGCTTTGTGTATTTGAACTGGACGAATGCGTTTGCATTAGCCGTATGTTCAGGTACAAACACCAGTTGTTTCCCCACAATATCCCGCGAGTAACTATCATAGGCTTTCTCCTGGCTGCTTTTGTTGAATGCATAACCTGCATCCAGTCCTGTTCGCCAGGAGCCGGTTTGGCGCTGATAGCTCAGTTGTAATTCCATTCCCCGGGCCAGTACCTGTTGCAGATTTTCGACGCGGTAGTTTCTGGAAGGGTTCCAGTATGTCCAGTCTTTAATGCGGTTGTGATAAAAGGTTGCGGAGGATCGTAATGTGCCGCCGAAAGCTCTTTTAAAAGTCTGCTCAAGGCCGATTTCCTTGTTCCAGCCCGTTTCCGGACGAATATCCGGGTTACCGAGGTCTTTCCAGTACCGTTCGTTCAACGTGGGCACCCGGTAGCTGCGGCCATAAGAGCCTTTCAGAGTAAGAGTGTAAAGTGCCTTTTGAATTAAACCATATTCCAGCCCAACCGACGGTGTGAACGGTGGGTTGAAGCCCGTAACGAGCCCTTGCCGGAGGTTGACGGAAATAGTGGCCCGGGTTGCCGGCTGCCAGCGGGTCAGGAGGAAAAAGTCCGTGCGGTTCTCGCTCGCGGGGGAGAGCGCATACCCGGGCACGCGCGAACGATAATGCGTCCATTCTCCCCCTGTTTTCACGGAGACCGGATTGACTTCACTTCCCAGACTTAGTGTAAAGTCCTTTTCAATCCTCGAAGCAAATTTGTCAGTTACCGAGTGGTCGGGGTGGGAGAGGTCGCCTTTGGCATAATCGATGATGTCGCGTACCCAGGCGGTGCGTAGCGTGAACGTGTGGACCTGGTAGCGGACCATCGTGCGATACGCAGTGGTACGGGTCATTTCACGGCCTTGTATATCATCGGGCGTCAGCGTCAGTTTATTGTCGGTGAGCCAAACGTGCGCGGAAATTTCCTGGCCGTTTTGTGAGCGTAGGAACAGGTCCTGTACAATGCCCTTTTGAAAAGTTTCAGTTGGCAGGAGTGCATACGTGTTCCGGGTGGGCTTCGGGTAGTCGTTATTCATTCTGCCGTAGTAAAGTGCCGTTTTGCCGGAGAATGCCCACGCATTGTTCAGCGGGAATGCGTATCGGATATCCGTTCTGCTCTGATGGTTGCGGAAGCTTTCTTGTTGCCTGCCGTCAGACACATGAAACGGCGTGACCGATGCACGGCTGTCGAGCAAAATACTCCCGCCGACGGCATCGGAGCCTACAATGCTGGCCGAGGAACCATACTGAACCGAAAGCTGGTCGAAACCTGCCACTGGAATGGTAGAAAAGTCCGTTTGCCCGAGGGTAGGCGCATTGATATTGAGGCCGTTCCACAAAACGGCGGTATGGTTGGCGGAAGTACCCCGGAACGACGCGGTGCTAAGCTGACCAGGGCCGTAATTTTTAAATGCAATGGGGGTATATGCAGACAAGATGTCGCCAATATTCTGATAGCGTACCTGTGCGAGCGAAGCGGAGTCGATGCGCTGGATTTTCAGGCCGCTCATAAATTTTTGAGGGACAAATCCCTTCACAGTGACAGGGTCGAGAGCAATGGAGTCTTTTTGTGCATAAACCGGCAGTGCCAGTGCAAAACTTGCCCATAACATCCAGTAACCCACAATTCTCCAGTCGGTAAACACTCTAAATCACAATGATTGGCGGCGATCTTCTGTTTTTCCTCCGAAAACGGTCCGATCAAATGCTCTGGCAGGTCTCCTGGCTCGTCTTTCGCTCCCGGAGCCTTCCCGTCGCAGGACAGTGGCATGAAGAATCGGGAACGTTTGGGCAGACTTACAGTTGCGGGGACAGCTTCCGGTATCAGCGGAATTCCCTATTAAGCCTAGTCGCTGACTAGAAGCAGCTTATGGCACCAAGCGGGTGCAAAGGTAGGTATTTCCCCCGACTTTCCGTTGTGTGTAATAACCCCTATCTTTGCGGCAAATTCTGATTGCTTTTGGCCGCTTCTACTGAAAATTTCCCGACCGCATCTTCTCTGAAAGGCATTTACCTCATGCTGGGCGCCGCATTTTTTTTCTCGCTCACATCGGCGATTTCAAAATGGCTGGGAAGGGAGTTTCATATCGTACAGCTGGTTTTTTTCAGGAACATCGTAGGGGTGGTTTTTATCATCAGCAGCATATGGCAACGGCCGCTGAGGCAGGAAGGCGGAAAGTTGGGACTGCTTATTTTCAGAGGTGTAGTAGGCACGTTGTCCCTTTACATGCTTTTTTATGCGATCCAGACGCTCGGACTCGGCCGGGCCTCTACCTACCAATATACTTACCCGATTTTTCTGGCGCTTTTCTCCTGGCTACTCATCGGTGAAACGCTGAATGGGAAAGAATGGACCGCCATATTTGTCGGTTTTACCGGGATTTTGTTCGTCTTTCGTCCCGACTTGTCGTCGTCGTTGCGGGATAATGCATTAGGGCTGGGGAATGCGTTGCTGACGGCGATTTCTTACCTGTCGATCCGTCAGCTCGGCGTCGTGTACGATACGCGTGCGATCATCCTTTCATTTATGCTTAGCGGGATTGTAATGCCTATTCTGTCAATGCTGGTCGGTACGTATTACCCCATGGAGCATTTGGATTTTCTGATAGGCACATTCAAATGGCCGGAGAATGCCTGGCAATGGTTGGGTTTTCTCGCATTAGGCCTCACCGCGCTTTTAGGCCAAAAGATGCTCACGCAATCATTTACCTATGATAAGGCCGGGCGTGTGGCTGCGGTGGGTTATTCCAATATCCTTTTTTCGGTATTGATAGGCTTTTTGATGGGAGAAGCAATTCCTACGCTTTCGATGCTGACGGGCATGCTGTTGATCATCACGGGTGGCGTTCTGGTTTCTTTGGCCAAAACTAAAAGGGCTTAAAGCCGCTCATTGAATGCGAGCCGGTTCATAAACGGGTCTACTACCGTTACCGAAATGGCATTCCACGGTTCTTGTTCGAGTCCGGGACGATTGTATTTGTATTGTTTTTCGTTGAGTTCCCTGTGAAAATCCCGCACGCCGGTGCATTCGATAAAGATTTTGGCGCCGGGTGTACAATCGCCGTGATGCTCGGAGAGGTGGAGTGTCAGGCTGCCGCGTGAAATTTGCATATAAAGGGGGGCATCGTCGGAAAAGCGGTGCTCCCAGTCGACCGTGAAGCCGAGCCAGCCGATGTAAAATTCCCGTGCTTTGGTTTCGTCAAAAATGCGTAAAATTGGGATGACTTTGCTGGCTTCCATGTTATTGTGTTTTAAGGCTTACAACCGGACGCTTCATTCTTTACTCTGCGCGATGATTTTGCATGAGATTTGTTTAAGAGAAGAAATCTAAAAAATTACCATGAAACGACTCCTGTCATCACTGATAATATTTCCCGCAATGCTGGTATTGCTCGCCGGGTTCAAGACTGATACCGGTAAGAAGCGGGCGGCTGCCGAAGGTATTCAATGGCTGACCATTGAGGAAGCATATGCCAAAATTCAGAAAGAGCCCCGCAAAATCCTGATTGACGTCTACACCGACTGGTGCGGATGGTGCAAAGTAATGGATCGTGAGACGTTCAAGGACAAAGCCGTTACTGAGTATATCAACAAGAAATATTATGCAGTAAAGCTCGATGCAGAGCAGAAAGGAATGATCAAGTTGGGTGACAAGCAGTTCAAATACCTTGAACAGGGCGGTCGTGGCATCCATGAAATTGCATTGGCATTAACGAATAATCAGCCGAGCTATCCCACAACGGTTTTTCTGGACGATCAATTTAACATGATCCAGCCATTGCCAGGTTACCTGAAAGCAAAGGAGTTTCATCAGATCATCACCTTTTTCGGAGAGGATTATCACAAAAAGCAAGACTTCGAAAGCTATAAAGCGAAGACGTACGGCACTTTATATCCTGCGAAGTAACGTTTAAACCGCTTCTCCTTCCTGCATTCTTTCCGCATTCTCAGCGATGCGCAGCTTTTCGATCAGCTCGGCGATATCTCCTTCCATTACAGCCGGGAGATTATAAACCGTGTAACCAATGCGGTGGTCGGTAATGCGGCTTTGGGGATAGTTGTAGGTGCGGATTTTATCGGAGCGGTCGCCGCTGCCCACCATGGATTTCCGCTGCGAACTGATCGCGTCATTGTGTTTCTTCAACTCGATCTCGTACAGGCGCGAGCGCAATACACTTAATGCACGTTCTTTATTTTTGAGCTGTGAACGTTCGTCCTGGCAGCTTACCACGAGTCCCGACGGAATGTGGGTCAAACGCACCGCGGAATAAGTGGTGTTTACCGATTGTCCACCAGCACCCGACGATTGGAAAGTGTCAATACGAACGTCATTCATATTGATCTGCACATCTACTTCCTCTGCTTCGGGCAGTACGGCTACCGAAGCCGCCGAGGTGTGAATGCGGCCCTGAGATTCTGTCGCGGGTACGCGTTGCACGCGGTGCACACCCGATTCGAACTTCATTTTGCCATACACATCCTCGCCTTCGACTTTGCAGATAATCTCCTTGTAACCGCCGTTGGTACCTTCGGTATAATCCATTACGGATGACCGCCAGCCCATTTTTTCGAAGAAGCGCTGGTACATTCTGAAAAGGTCGCCGGCAAAAATAGCAGCTTCGTCGCCGCCGGTACCGCCACGGATTTCCAGGATGATGTTCCGGCTGTCGTTCGGGTCTTTCGGGATAAGCAATTCCTTAATGGTCTGTTCGAGCTCTTCCAGTTTGGGGACCAGTTCATCGAGCTCCTCCTTGGCCATTTCGCGCAGATCTTCGTCTTTTTCAGTCGCTATAAGTTCTTTGGTGCCGGCGATGTCCTTCTGCAACTTCTGATAAATTGCATATTGCTCCACGATCTTGCCAAGGTCTTTATATTCCTTACTGATCTTGGAATAACGTGTAGAATCGGAGACCACTTCCGGTTGTATGATTTGTTGAGAAACCTCTTCAAACCGTTCTTTTATAGCTTCTAATTTATCGATCATCTTTATTGAATATCTTTGGCATCTCGCATTCGGGGCACAAAGATACGCATTTTAGCTAAATGAATGGTTTCAAGGGGCTGGCTGCGTGCTGTGGAAGGAACCGTTTGATGGATTAAACTAATATTTGGAACAATGAAAAGCATGATATGCATCGCCGTGTTGGCATTCACCTTCACAAGTTGCGATTTTAAAAGCGGCCGCATCGAAAATACTAAAGAGCTAAGCAGGGAAATCAAAGCCTCGCAGATCAAACGGGTTACCAATGTACAATTGATATCCTCGGCCGATAAATGGGGGAAGAAAATCGCGCAGATCGCGGAGAAATCCCTGAAAGGCGAACTGGAAAAGAACCCCGATGCCGGATTGGCGCATTGCCGTGACCTGAGCGGCATCCCGGTTATTGCCGCATTGGAGAAGGAATATGGGGTTAAAGTCGAATTGTTCGGTATTAGCGACGTAAAGCGCGCCGACTTGCACACCAAGGAACGGGAAATACTCGACGCCTACGCTTACAGTGCGAAAAGCAATACGCAAGCGGGCGATAATTTACAGCAGCTCAATGACAGCCTGCTCGTCTACAACGCACCCGTTGCCGCAGGAAGTATCATTTGTCGAAAATGCATGGCCACCCAGGACACTACGTTCGCCGTCTGGCGGCTGCTTTTCAATAAAAAGGAGATCATTCGAAAGCTGGATGCCAAGCAGTTGAAGGATTGATTTGAAAGAAGGGTATCGCCGCTTTTCCGACGATACCCTTTTTGTTTATTTCCCTACAACCTGGTAAATATCATACCAATCTTCCCGGCTCAGCTTGATATCCGAAGCACTTGCACCGTTGCGGATGCGGGCTTCCGAGAGCGATCCGATAATGGGTAATGTGCCTAGTTTCATAAGCCAGGCTACGGCCGTTTGTTCAATGTTGGCGTCGTATTTCTTGCCGACTTCATCCAATTTGGCTCTTAGCCGCACTGCTTTTTCGTCGGTGCCGTTCAGGATTTTTCCGCCCGCGAGCGGTGCCCAGGCGAGCGGTTTGCTGAAACTCTGCTTGATAAAATCGATACGGCCATCTTCGATTGCAGTCGTATTCATGAGGTTCAGCTCAATATGATTCGTTACGATCGGAATCCGTAGGTACGACGCGAGCAGCTGATGTTGGAAAACCGTAAAATTGGCGACGCCAATGTGTTTTGCCTTTCCTGAGGTCACAATTTCGGCCAATGCCATGGCTGTTTCTTCCGGGTCGGCCAGCAAATCGCTTTGGTGCAGCAGGAAAATATCCAGGTAGTCGGTTTTGAGCCTTTTAAGGGAACCGTTGATGCTGTTGATAATGTGCTCACGCGAATTATCGTAGTACGTCAGATATTTATCAGCCGAAGTTCTGATGCCGCACTTGCTGAATAGTACAATGTCCTCCCGTTTGAAGGACTTGTTAGCGATGATCTTACCGAAATGTTCTTCAATCGTATGGTCGCCGTAAACATCAGCATGGTCGAATGTGTTAATGCCCAAATCGAGGCAGAGATTGACCGTTTTTTCAATTTGCGTGGTGGTAACGGCACCTTCGTCGGTCCATCTCCAAAAACCATAAATTGCTTCCGAGACCTTCGGGCCGGAATCGCTGAGGCTTACTTTTTTCATCGGTGGTAGTTTGAATTCCTGCAAAAATATCTATTTCTCCAATCGTTTATCCCTTACGATCAGATAAAAATCATTGTCCAGTTCAAGGTAGCCATAGTCGTAAACGAAGCGGTAAATGCTCCCTTTGAGGGTCGGACGGATGTTGGTAATCAGGTTAAAATCAAATCCTTTGGCCAGTAAAATGTGCTTGGTAGTTTTGGATTTTTCATCGGGGCAAAGCTCTTCCAGAATCCGGCGGTTCTTCCGAAGCTGGTTATTGATGTTTCTCACGATGTTGTAAGAATCCGAATTGAGCCGGTTGTTGAAGCTGTTCCGGCACATGTCGGAGCAAAACTTTTTGTCGACCCTACCCGTGAGGGGTTTACCGCACTCCTGGCAATTGATCATATCCTTTTTGTTTCGCCGGATTGCTTGCAACCCGGGCAGTGTGCATAGATTTTCCTGAACTGCAATATAGTGAAATTCATTTGCGAGGGCCGCCAGCCTGTATTTTTCCGTTTGCAAACGGCTGCAAATGCTTTCATATGATTATAAGCGCTTAAAAACCGACTCCGGTTTTCCGCTCCCTACATCTTTGCATTGCCGGTTCACATTATCTAATCCGGCATCAGTATTCATCATCTAAACATGATTAACAATGAACTCAGTAAAATTAATCGGAAATGTAGGCCGCGAAATCAGTGTAAAGGAGTTTGATGGCGGTAAAATGCTCACCTTTTCGCTGGCAACAGACGAAGGCTATGTTAACAAGGACAAGGAAGAGGTTAAGAGTACGGCCTGGCACACAGTCGTCGTGTGGCGCGAACTGGCGCAGCGCTGTGAGACATTTCTCACGACGGGCAAAATGGTTTCGATCGAAGGGCGGCTCACCTATCGGCAGTATGTCGATAAAGACAACCGTACGGTAAAGCGCATGGAAGTGACCGCGCATAAGGTGGAGGAAATCCAGAAGAAGCAGGCGGCGGCGGTTTGAGGCTATTCAGGTGGTGCGAGCGCGATAGTAAGGCCTCATGCCTGGTTGTTCGACATGAGGCCGGTTTTATACTTATGAAAGGCTCTTTTCAAGCGTAGTTTTCCAGTTGCTGTACGCGTCGCGTGTTGCTTGTACGTGATTGGCGTCGGGCTCGATTGTGCGTAGCGCCGTAAGTCCGACAAATGCTTCTTCACGGTTCTTGTAATAGCCGAGACCAAAGCCGGCTGCACGGGCTGCCCCCTGTGAGCCATCGGTATTATAAAGCTCGACAGTGGCACCGGATACGTTGGCAAAAGTTTCTCTGAAAACGGGACTAAGGAACATATTGGCTTCTCCGGCACGGATGTTTTTGAGAGATACACCTACCGTTTCCATGATTTCCATACCGTAATACAGGGCGAAAACAATGCCTTCCTGCGATGCACGTGTGAAATGGCTCAGTCCGTGACGGCTGAATTGGAGCCCTTTAAATGTGCTTCCTGGATCCTGGTTTTCGAGCATACGCTCCGCACCGTTACCGAATGGAAGGCAGAAGAGACCGTCGGAACCCACCGGTGCTTGTGCGGCGAGATTGTTCATTTCAGGATAAGAGATATTCCCCTGGAAGAGTGCATTGCGGAGCCAGCCATTCAGGCTCCCGGTGCCATTTACACACAGTAAAACGCCGTAACGGGATGCCGAAGAAATCGGGTTCACGTGCAGGAAGGTATTAACGCGTGATTTCGGATCGAACTTGATTTGATCACTAACGCCGTAAACTACCCCGGAAGTGCCGGCTGTTGCCGCAACTTCACCCGGTTCAAGTACATTGAGCGAAAAGGCGTTGTTAGGCTGGTCGCCGGCACGGTACGTGACGGGAATGCCCGCGCGTAAGCCGAGTTCGGCAGCGGCGGCGGCGGTTACTTTTCCCTGCTCTGCAAATGTCGGGAGTATATCGGGAAGAATATTTTGATTGAACCCGAAATGGTCGAAGAGGAAATCGGCCGGACGTTGGTTTACGAAATCCCAGAATATCCCTTCGGAAAGCCCAGATGGGGTCGTCACCACTTCTCCGGTCATGCGGGCGGCGAGGTAATCGCCGGGGAGCATGAATTTATGGACTTTCGCGTAAACATCCGGCTCATTCTGTTTCACCCAACCCAGTTTGGATGCGGTGAAGTTGCCCGGGGAATTGAGCAAGTGAGGGAGTACGTATTCCTCGCCCAACGCTTCCATAGCCTGGTTACCCACTTCCACAGCACGGCTGTCGCACCAGATAATGGATGGACGGAGAACATTCAGGTTTTCATCCACTACTACGAGCCCGTGCATTTGGTAGGATATGCCGATCGCACCGACTTCGTCAGGGGATACGTTTGCTTTTTTGATAACAGCCTGAGAAGCAAGACATGCATTTTCCCACCACATCTGAGGCTGCTGTTCAGCGAAGCCCGGCTTGGGGGCTGCAATGGTCATTTCCCTTTCAGGATAGAACGCGGAGGCGGCAACTGCCCCGGTATCTGCGTGAATCAAACAAGCTTTGACGGACGAACTGCCTAAATCGAATCCAAGGAAATACATTGCGAAATATGATTATTTTGATTTGAAATGCTTCAATGTTTAAATATAAGTGCTAAAAAGTACAAAAATGTTCAAATAACTTTAAGAAAAGAAACATAATAAGTGTAATTTTTACACTTAAATATAAATGTGTTGAATACATACGGGAAAGTGATGTCAGAAGAGTCAGAAATTGGGTATATTAATGACCTGATGAAACTAAAGGGGTGATTTTAGGGTCTCCTTTGTGTTTATCTTGCAAGAGGTCAAATATCTATGCGATATTTGAGGAAAATTTCAAGTTGCTGACATCCTTTATCGGGAATTATGAAGAAAGTTGTACAAGTCGTTCTCATTGGTGGGTTGTTTTTGTTGTTTTCAGAGTTTCGCCCGGTAGATAGGAAATGGGAGAAACAGTTCTCCCGCCTCGATCGGGAAATCAGGGAAAACAGCAAAGCCTATGCAACACTGGGGGAGGCAACCAAGACCATCGGGCACCGGCTTACCGGAAGTGTCAATGGAGAAAAAGCTGAGGAATATGCATTCAAGCTATTGAAAAGCTATGGCTTCACCGACGTGGTTTATCAACCTTTCGAAGTGGAAGCATGGATGCGGGATACTGTAACGCTCTCCATCGCCCCTGGCAGCAGCGACAACTTTCGGGACGTTCCGGTTGTATCGCTTGCGCACTCGCCGGTGGAATCCAATCTGCAAGGCGAAATTGTGGATGTTGGCAACGGATTGGAAGAGGATTTTCTGGCACTTAAGGATAAAGTGAAGGGCAAGATTGCGATGGCGAACATCAATCTGGTGGGTGTAACAGGTAAAAAGAACCTGCACCGGTCGGAAAAGACGGCGTTAGCGATCAAATATGGCGCGCGGGGAGTAATCATGGTCAACGGTGCGCCGGGCAAAATTTTGCTTACCGGAACCGCATCGGTTACGGGAGCGATCATCTCAATTCCCGCCGTGTGTATTTCCAACGAAAGCGGCCATGAGATCAGGAAATGGATGAAGGACGAAGGCCCTTTGGAGGCACATATTGATATGCACAACATTTCAAAGCCGATCAAAGCGAGAAATGTAATTGCCACGCTGAAAGGAAAATCGGACGAAAAAGTGATTATCGGTGGTCACCTTGATTCATGGGACCTGGCTACCGGCGCCATTGATAATGGTATCGGTTCGTTTGCAGTAATTGATGTGGCCAGGGCGTTCAAGGCATTGAAAGTGAAACCGGAGCGAACCATTCAGTTCGTGTTGTTCATGGGGGAAGAGCAGGGCCTGCTAGGTTCAAAGCATTTTGTGAACGAGCTTAAAAAGTCCGGCACTATCGACAAGGTTTCATACATGATGAACCTCGATATGACCAACGATCCGAACGGGGCCAATACATTCGGACGGGATGAAATGACCGACTTTTTCGCGACGGTGGGACAGGCCATCCGTTCCGTAGACAGTGACTATAAGAACGAAACGACAAGCAGGGCCGGTCTGCACAGCGATCACCAGCCATTCATGCTGGAAGGTGTTCCCATTGCCGGTTTGTCGGGGCACCTCGATCCTAACGTTTTGCAATGCTACCATGCGGATTGTGATGATTTCAACCTGGTGAACAAGGATCAGCTGGAAAATACCGTACGTATTGCCTCTATGTACCTGTACGCATTATCGAATGCCGAGAATATTGCGGTGAAGAAATTGTCGGATCAAAAAACCCGCGATTATCTGATATCCCAAGGATTAAAAGAAGAACTGATTATCGGTCAGGAGTGGCGCTGGGAACAGTAAGCTGTTGGCCGCAATAGAAAGTACAATGCTAGTATTTCCGAATGCCAAGATCAATATCGGCTTAAATATCGTCGAGAAGCGCCCGGACGGGTTTCATAACATCGAGTCCTGTTTCTATCCCGTCGGTTGGTCGGATGCGTTGGAAATTACTTTGGCGGAGCAATTCTCGTTTCATTCCGACGGGATAGCGATCCCGGGCAATGCAAATGATAATCTCTGCGCAAAGGCGTACGAGATGCTCAGAACCGATTTCGACCTGCCTCCCGTCAAAATACACTTGTTGAAAACAGTGCCTATCGGTGCCGGACTTGGCGGAGGATCGGCAGACGCCGCTTTTACTATCAAAGCGTTGAATCAACTGTTCGATCTGGGAATTTCCATTGAAGAGCAAGAGAAATATGCCAGACTAATCGGCAGTGACTGTGCCTTTTTTATCCGCAACAAACCGGTGTATTGCTTCGAAAAAGGCGATCAGTTCGATGCAATCGACATTAATATTTCGGGGAAATGGATTGTTCTTGTGAACCCGGGAATCCATATCTCGACCGGTGAAGCATATTCCGGGGTAGTTGCGAAACGCAGCACCGAAAATTTACGTAATGTACTTAGGGAGCCCATCACTGCATGGAAAGGCCGTGTCACGAACGATTTTGAAGCAACCCTTTTTAATAAATACCCCTCTTTAGAGAAAGTAAAGGAAAAGTTATACGGCCTTGGCGCGGAGTACGCAGCCATGAGTGGCTCAGGATCTACGCTGTTCGGCATTTTCGGGCAGGAGCAAAATGTAAAAGAGCATTTTCCTGACTTTCGTCTCTGGCAGGGTTTTCTTAAATAAATTTAACCTTCGCGTTATGTATTAAGGTGCAAAATAGTCGTTATATTCACTTTGAATTGCGCTTTTCGAAGATATCAATGATTGGGAGATGAGTCCGAAGCACACAACTAAGCAAACCGAAAATCCTTTCACCAAACGCCGTGAGCCGCTTGGCTTTATGCTTTGGTTAGGGGTTGCAGGTAGCTCGGTGCTTTTTACTTCCATCTTCGTCATTTTTCTCCTGCGGGCACACAAAGAGACGGCGCATCTGGTTGCATTGCCGGACATGTTCTGGCTCAGTACGCTGGTTATCCTTTTTAGCAGTATCACTCTTCACGAAGCGAATCTCGCTTTTACAAACGAACGTTTCCTGCATTACCGGGTATTTTTGGGCGCAACGCTCTTGCTTGGTTTCACTTTCATCATGCTGCAAACGGGAGGATGGATGGAAATGGTCAATTCCGGCGTTTTTAGCGGTGTCAATACTTCCGAGGGATTTATTTACCTGTTAACAGGCCTTCACCTGCTGCACATGATAGGTGGTGTGTTATACCTGAGCTATCTGTTCAGAAAGGCCCTTAAGAACAGGAGTTACGTTGACTCTTTCGTGTACAGCGTCAATCCCCCGAACCGCCTTCGCATTAAACTCTTTACCCGCTACTGGCATTTTACAGGCGCGCTCTGGCTTGTGGTGTTTATTTTCCTGATCGTGCTTTACTGAGCATTCTGGCCGAAGAAATACCTTCCCTCAATTGCATTCCCGAATTCGTATATTTGGATTCCGAGATGTAACAACATGATCCCTGCTTCGCCGCCAATTCGTACCGACCTTTTTTCATTGTTTATTCTGCTGGGTTGTGTGCAGGGGCTGATCCTCGCATATGTTTTCCTATCGCATGCAAAGGGTAGCAACCGCGCCAATCTCTTCCTCGGAATACTCATCCTGGCTATGTCGGTTATTATCAGCGACGTTTGGTTGGGGTATACTCATTATATGTTCCGTGTGCTGTGGCTGGTCGATTTCAGTGAGCCACTGAACCTGCTGATGGCTCCGACGGCGTTTCTCTACACCCAAACAGGTGTGAACCAGAAAATGCCCAAACGTGCATGGCTACATTTTTTACCTTCGCTGGTGTACCTCGTCTACATGTGCCTGCTCATATACCCGCAAGACCTGACATTTAAGTATAACTCGAACATCGGCTCTTTCCATCCCGAATTGGCAAGGATCGAGGCGGTGCGATATGGCAGCGATTGGATGTTCCATCCGAAATGGCACATCAACGACCTCACGTTCGGCAGCATGGTTATTTACAGCATCGCCGGTTTCTGGTTCCTGACCAAGGCATTCAGAGAACGTGGCACGTCGTTCTTCACAGTTGAAAAGAACTCACTGACCTGGTTCAGGGACATGTCTTTGCAGCTGACATTTCTGATAGTGGTTTTCTTTATCGTCCGTACTTCATTCCCGCACGATCTGGGCGATCACATTATAGCCGCATTCATTGCTCTGATTATCTACATTATCAGCTTCACGGTGTTGAGAAAATCACTGTTTTTTCACGAACAAAATGAGCGCACCGCCCGGAAATATGAAAAATCGTCGTTGACAGAGGAAATACAATCTGCGACGTTGGGCAAGCTGCAAGCGGTAATGCTGGCGGAAAAGCCGTTTCTCGATCCCGGATTTTCTCTGCCGGCGCTTTCCAAAAGACTAGGCGTATCGACCCACCATTTGTCGCAAATACTCAATGAGGAATTGAAACAGAGCTTTTTCGATTTCCTGGGCTCATACCGTATTCAGGAAGCACAGCGGTTGCTTGCCGATCAGGAGAATGCTTACATCAAAATCGAGGAAATAGGCCAGATGGTCGGGTACAATTCGAAATCTGCATTCAACACGGCTTTCAGGAAGATAACCGGCTCTACACCCTCCGAATACCGTAGAAAGCAGGCCAATCAGAAGTTCTGACTTATCGGGAAGAACATCTGGCGGATCAGAACGGTCGTTTTAGGCCTGTTTCGGGCACTAGTTTTGGGCATAACTCAAAACCTATTTGTCATGGAAACAAAGCTTGCCCAATCCCATTCATTATCCAACAACATCCGCCGATACGACCTCGACTGGCTCCGTGTGCTCGCATTCGGAATTCTGATCTTCTTCCACGTCGGTATGTTTTTCAACCACTGGGGCTGGCACATTAAAAACAATGTGATCACCCATGCCGTAGAATGGCCGATGCGGTTCAGCAGCCAATGGCGCATGTCGCTGCTGTTTATGATTTCGGGGGCCGGCGTGTATTTCGCACTCGGGAGTCGCGGACCGGCTGCTTTTCTGAAAGAGCGTTTTGTCCGGATTTTCGTACCACTCGTTTTCGGGATGTTTGTCATTGTGCCTCCCCAGATTTTTTTCGAGCGGCTCACACAAGGGCATACTTACGGCTACGGAGATTTCTACAAAACCGTGTTTCAATTCGTCCCTTACCCCGAAGGCAGTTTCAGCTGGCACCATTTGTGGTACCTGGTTTACATTTTTTGCTATTCTTTGTTGGGTCTGCCGTTATTGCTCTTGCTGCGTCGCCACGCGGGTTTTACGCAACGTGTGGCTGCGTTCTTTGCGAATCCCTGGGCTGTGATCATCGTGCCGGTATTATGGCATGTAGGGGGAAGTGTTTTACTGGAAGAACATTTTCCAACCACGCACAACCTTGTGAAGGACTGGAATGAGCATTTTCATGATTTCACGCTCTTTGTGACTGGTTTTGTGATTTGCACACAAACCCGCTTCTGGGAAACGCTTCAAAAATACCGGCGATTGACGCTGGGCATCTGGATTACGCTGACAATCGCGCTGTATGCCTATTACTGGACCGTTGACAGGGATATGGATGCGATGCAGTGGCTTGTTTATGATGCGATCAAAACGACGAACGCCTGGTGCATTCTGCTTTCGATCTTTGGATATGGTTACACCTACCTGCAATTCACGAATCCGTTCCTCAAATATGCCAACGAGGCCGTGTATCCGTTTTACATCCTGCATCAGACGGTGATCATCTGTCTGGCCTACCCGATCATCCAGGCGCCTGTGCATTGGTTCTTGAAGTTTATATACCTGTGCATAGCCACTTTCGTGATTTGCCTCGGCATATACCACTTTGTGATCCGACGCAGTAATCTTCTCAGGCTATTGTTTGGAATGAAAGCAATGAAACGTCGAAAAAGCAGGGAGCTCGTAGCGGCTACTTCTTCAAGATCTTGAATTCCACACGGCGGTTCTGCTGCTGGCCTTCCGGTGTGTCATTTTTGGCTACCGGCTTGGTCTCGCCGTAGCCTTTGCTGGCAATACGATCGGGTTCGATGCCTTTCCCGATCAGGTATTCGCGGACGGCGTCGGCCCGTTTCTGTGAGAGATCGATGTTGAATTCGGCGCTACCGGTATTATCCGTGTGCCCGCCCAGCTCGATAGAAAGCGTCTTGTTCTCTTCCATGGAGATAGCGATGCGGTTCAGCTCGCCAAACGATTCGTCGCGCAGCGTCGCTTTTCCGGTAGCGAAGAAAATGTTGTTGAGCCGCACGATCTGCCCTTCTTCAATCGGGATCAGTTTCAGCGATTTGTTGGCGATTTCCTTGAAACCCTTATTACCATGGCTGGTAGAGTCGGTAAGGTCGATGTTTTCTCCTTCCGCGATGAAATTAGGGGCTACCGCCCGCCAGCTGTATTTCTGGCCGTAAGGAAGCACGAGTTTATATTCGCCAGTAGTAGGGTTGGTGGTAGCGGTGCCTACTTCTTCGCCGGTAGCAAGGTCTTCGTAAATGATCGTTGCTTCAACAGGCTTCCCGGTTTTGGAATCGATTACTTTCCCGCTGATCATCACCACAGGATCCGAAGGCGGCACGACTGCCACGGGTGCCTCTGTCGCCGAATCGGCCGGAGAAGGTTTGGGTTGCAGGTTATAGCGGACAATGTCGCCTTTACCTTCGGTGTCTTTGAAAGAAACCATGTAGGCGAAGTCGCCCAATGCAGAAATGGTGTAATAGGCGTCGTAGCCGTCGGTGTTAATGGCCGGGCCGAGGTTTACGGGCCTGCTCCATCTCTTCCACGATTTGTCGATCCGCTTGCTGTAATAAATATCGTTGCTGCCCTGCCCGCCTTTCCGGTCGCTCGAAAAATAGAGCGTTACGCCGTCAGGTGCGAGGAATGGGGTTGTTTCGGTAAAATCCGCAGTGTTGATCTCAGCGCCGAGGTTCAATGGTTTCGACCAGGTACCGTCTTTTTGTTTGAAACTCACATACAAATCGTCGACTTTGCTGTTTTTCTTTTCGCTGAAAGACATGACCAGCGTCTTACCGTCATTGGACAGATAACCGCAGTCGAACTGGCCTTTGCTGAGTTTGGTATAACCCGGAATATCCAGTTTGTTGGGGACTGACCAGCCCCGGGCAGTTTTTTTACTGGTTGAAAACCCGCGTGTCTCGTAGATGCCGTTTTTATATGCGCCCTTGATCAACAGGGTATTACCGTCGGGTGTGATGCTGTAAAGGCTGTTGTAATCCTCCTTATTGAGCGGCGAAGGGAGTCTTCGGGCGGGCGTCCATTTGTCGCTTTTGAGTTCTGAATACCAGATATCCTGGCTGCCTTTCGGGCCGTGCGTGTTCTGCGGATGGCTTACCCTTGAAAAATAGATCGTTTTGCCGTCGGGAGAAATGATCGGACTGATCTCATTGTATTCGGTGTTGACCGATTTCCCGAGGTTTTCCAGCTGCGCATTGGCAGAGATAGAAGTGGCGACCGTAATGGCTAATAGGCAGAAAGCACGCATTGTTCTGACAGGATGGCTAGTTTTTATCTACATACAACGACCCGTCCAACGGCTTATTTTCCGCGTTTTGCAAACGGAAGGCTTCCATTTTTTCAAGGAGCGTTGCAGGATCTTCTGCGACTACCAAAAGTGCGCGGTTATCGGGCCTCAAAAAGCCTTCCTCCACCATTTTATCGAGTTGCAGAAGCAAAAGATCGTAAAATCCGTTGACGTTCAAGAGTCCGACCGGGCCATGGAATATACGGAGCTGTGCCCAGGTAAGTATTTCGAAAAGCTCATCGAAAGTGCCGTAGCCGCCGGGCAACGCAATGACGCCGTCGGACATTGACACCATTTTAGCTTTGCGCTCGTGCATGGTGTCGACGAAATGCAGCTCCGACAATGTCTTATGTGCCACTTCGAGCTTGGCCAGAAAGTTCGGGATAATACCCGTAACGAACCCGGCATTGTCCATCGCGCCGTCGGCCACGCGACCCATGAGGCCCATGTTGCCGCCGCCGTAAATCAGCTTGATATTCCGCTTTGCCACCGCTGCGCCCAGTTCGTAGGCGGCCTCGGCATATAGCGCTTTCTTTCCGGGATTTGAACCGCAGTATACAACTATGGATTGCATCGGATTAACGGATTGGTGTTTTAAGGCAGGATATCCGGCAGGTTATGCCAGAATATCCGCAGCCAGTTTTTTCAGGTCAATATCGCCGAAGGTGCCGGAGCTCATCAGCAACAGGTTGGCGTCTTTCCAGGTAAGCGATTTCAAGAATGCTTCCAGTTCGGTGGAATTGGTAAACACTTTCAGGTCATCGCGCTTGAATGCCGCTTTGATATCGTCTTCCGACAGGCTTTCCAGTCGCTTGTGTTCCAACGTTAGAGGGTTGAAATACACGATAGCTACATCGGCCGCTTTCAGCTTGCGGCGATATTGGGATAAAAATCCTTTATTAAGGCTGCTGAACGTGTGAAGTTCCGCGCAGGCTACCAGCGTTCTGTTAGGAAACTGCTCTTTCAAGGCATTGGTAGTCGCTTCTACTTTCGAAGGCGCGTGGGCGAAGTCGCGGTAGACATTCACGGTGTCATTCGTTCCCAGCAATTCCAGGCGTTTTGAAGCACCCTTGAATGTGCGGATCGCATTGTAGAACTGCTCGTCGGTCACGCCCAGCCGTTCGCAGACTTCGCGCGCGCCGCTGATATTCTTCATATTGTGGCTTCCGAAAACCAGTACCGGAACCTCACCCTGTTCGGCGGTGATCAATATCGTTTTATTGTCCTCGATCCGGTGCGGATGTACAGTATAAGGTGTGCTCGCCACGTCCGGACGTTCCTTCTGACCGATCACATCGAGCATATCGTCGGTTTCGTCGAAGATGATCGCACCGGCTTTTGGCAGAGAATCCGCCAGCAGTTCGAATTGCTTCACGTACGATTCCCAGGTTGGGAACACATTGAAATGGTCCCAGGCAATACCGCTGATCAATGCAATGTGCGGCTGGTAGTGGATAAATTTCGGAGTAGGGTCGATTGGTGAAGTGAAATATTCATCGCCCTCGATCACGATCAGCGGAGCATTTTCGGAAAGCTTCACCATATTATCGAAGCCCTCGATCTGCGCGCCGACCAGGTAATTGAAATTCCTCTTATTGTATTTCAAAACGTGGAGTACCATGGACGTAATAGTCGTTTTTCCATGGCTGCCCGCGATCACGACGCGCTGTTTGTTCTGGCTTTGCTCAAAAATATACTCGGGATACGAATACACCTTGATCCCCAGCTCTTTCGCTTTCGCGAGCTCAGGGTTGTCCTGCCTGGCGTGCATGCCGAGAATTACGGCTTCCAGATCGGTAGTGATTTTTTCGGGAAACCATCCTGTAACAGGCGGAAGCAGGTCATATTGTGCGAGGCGGCTGGACGATGGCTCATAGATCTCATCATCCGATCCCGTCACAATGAATCCCTTTAAATGTAGTTCGATGGCCAGATTGTGCATGACGCTACCGCCGATCGAAATGAAATGTATTTTATGCAAAGATGAAGATTGACTCATTGACAATTCTAAAAACTGATTCCGTTCGAAAGTTAGCAAGAATTGGCCTTTGGGCAAATCCCGTCGGTATCCTATTTCCCGCCCTCCTTCACGAACTTGATATTTTCCTGGGTGCCGTTGTCGTGCACAAGGCCGATTATGTAGGAACCCGAAGCAAGGTTCCGTATGTCGATCTCCCGGCGTGGCTTGTCCGAACTATAAACTACCTGGCCTGCGGCATTGATGATCCTGACTGATTTGACTTCCTCCCAGTCATCTGCCGCGATTGTTACCCTTTCGGCGGCCGGGTTGGGATAGGTACTTGCAATGGAAGATGTTTTGAAGTTCAGGTTGACGATCTTACTGTATGAGAAAGTTTGGTCGCGGTCGACCATTTTCAGGCGGTATAGATTTTCGCCGGCTACCGGGCTAATGTCGGTGAAATTGTAACGGGTAACGGCATTCAACACGTCTCCTCCGGCAGGTAGCGACCCAATGCGTGCCCATTTCCTGCCATCGGTGCTCCGTTCTACATCAAATTTCTCGCTGTTCACTTCTTCGGACGTCGACCAGGCAAGTTGCGCCTGCTGGCCTTCCTTCAACGCGGTGAAGTTGATCAGCTTCACCGGCAATGCACGTGTGACCGGAATGATTTTCGCTGCCGATTTGGCAACACACCCGCTACGGTTCGATTTCGCGGAATAATTGTAGTCGCCAGGTGAATTAGGGGCGTTGATGGTAATGGAGCTGCCGGTCCGGTTGTTCGCCCCTTCACCGCTCCAAACGTAGTTGGCAGTATTGCATTCGGGGCCCTGGCAATTGATGCTGAGTGTAATCTGACTGCCTACTACGGGCTTGCTGGGCGAGTTACTCACATTGACGGAGTAGGAACACGGCAGGTAATTACCACCTTCCCATACATTTTCCCAATAGCCTGTATCCGTCATCCTGATGGATTTCGGTTGAAGGTCCGTTTGCCCGAAGTTCTGTCCGCCGATCTGGTTCCAGGCTTCGAAGAGGAAGTTTCCGGTGAATACATTCGGATAAATATTGACCGTCACAGCTTCCGCCCGTGCCGGCGGCTGGTAGGAGGGCGTGAGGTATTGCTCGCGGCACAATGCGAGCGTGGGCGCGAGCTGCGCCATTTCAATATCATTAAAATGCATGGCAATATGCACGTAGTCCGCGCCGTGTTTATAGGCACGGGGAAACCACTCGTACGGAATGCCGCCATTGATCCCCGAGCCTCCGCCGGGCTGGCCGAGGTCCGTCGGGTCGAATTCCAGGCCAGCAATTTTATTGGGATAAGTGCCTTTGATAACGTCGATCCCCATTATTTTTCTCCATAAATCCCACTGATGACTGCCGTCGGTATGGTAAATGCCATCCGAAAGCTCCAATGCGAGCAGGAGCGTGCTGCTGTGCAAATGCCAGTTATTGCCCTGCACCGAGCCAAAGTCGGAAATGAAGTGCAATACTTTAATGGAAGAATTACGGTTTTTGACGGTTTCGTAAAAACCCTTGAAAAGCTTTAATAAACCCCATCCTGCAAAGCGGTGCAGGTCGCGGCCCATCTCGGAATTGTAATTTCCGTCGGTTGGTTGGGGCGCAGTGGCGATAGGATAGGAGTTCCGGCCCCAAGTAGCGTTGGTCTGGCCCGGAAATCGCATCGGCAGGAACTTGGTACGCCAGGCCTGCAATGCCTTAGCTTCGAACATCCCGGCGTAGTTCACCGAATTGACGACTTTGTTGGGCATATAAAACTCTTCCGACCCGTTGTTGCCCATCGCGACGTACAGAATCCTCGACGAGTATCCCTGCACTTGAGCGAGCGCGTCGTCAACAAATGCCAGGAAACGCCCGGTGGCATATTCGGAGAAGACTGACGGGACCGTGTGGGAAATGGCCTCACGCATGAGCGAGCCGTTGGAGAGCTGCGCCACATCGACGGTCGAAAGAAAGTTGTCGTTCCAATACCCAGGCCGCAGATAGGAGAAGTGGAGGGCAACTTTCATGTTCGGGTTGATGTCCAGAATGGCTTTAACGGCCTGGACCATCTTTGCGCGCTGATAATTTCCGAGCGTCGGCTCATAATGTTCCCATTGAATGTGCAGTCTGACAGCCGTCGGGCTGGCGTCCTTTCCGTTGTACTTGAGGTTCGCAAATTTCAGGATATACTGCCATTGTTCCGTATTAATGCCATTGGGTGCCGTTCGGTCGAATCCATAGCCTGTGGTGTTGAGGATCAGCTCTCTTTGCGCCAGAAGCACGGCCGGCTGGCCGGAGAACAGGGCCAGAAAAAGTGCGATGGTTAATAAACGTGAGTAATTGAGCGGCGACGTCAGACGTATGAAGCGCATAAAATTTTAGTTCGGTGGGCGGTTGTAGCTTTTAGGATTCGTTGAGACAGATTTAATTTTCTCTATAAGTGATATAGAAGTTTATGGAGTTACGTGCGGCTGCCAGATTGGGGCGGTCGTTTGTAAAACCCTGTTGAGTGTCAGGATGGAAATAGAAGAGGAATCTTAGTTTTTAAGCCTGATAGGCGAACAGTTCAATATAATTTGAATTGACAACTTGATAAAGGATGGTATGAATAGGATAGAAAGGTAGAATATTAAAACTAGATTTCAAGAGAAATAGTAAATAAATTCTACAAGCGGTCACAAAAAAAGTGCTCACCCGTGTAGGCAAGCACTTATTAAGTGGTAAATCCGGCTTGTTGCTATGCCAGCTTTTTGTATTTGATGCGGGTCGGTGTAGCGTCGGTACCCAGTCTTTTGCGGCGGTTTTCTTCGTATTCGGAGAAATTACCTTCAAACCAGTAAACCTGAGAGTCGCCTTCGAAGGCCAGAATGTGGGTGGCGACGCGGTCGAGGAACCAGCGGTCGTGGGAAATGATTACCGCACAGCCCGCGAAGTTTTCGAGACCTTCTTCCAATGCGCGAAGTGTGTTCACGTCCAAGTCGTTGGTAGGCTCATCGAGCAGGAGCAGGTTACCGCCCTCTTTTAATGTCATAGCAAGGTGTACGCGGTTACGCTCACCGCCGGAAAGCGTTCCTACTTTCTTCTCCTGGTCGCCGCCACCGAAGTTGAACCGGCTCACGTATGCACGCGCGTTCGATTGCTTGCCCCCGAGCATGATCCAGTCGTTGCCGTCGGATACGCTCTGATATACCGTCTTGTTCGGGTCGAGGTTGTCGTGTTCCTGGTCTACATAGGCGAGTTGCACGGTCTCACCTACTTCGAAATGGCCTGTGAGTGGTTTCAGCTGGCCGGTAATGAGTTTGAACAAGGTGGTTTTACCCGCGCCGTTCGGCCCGATAATACCCACAATACCATTTGGCGGCAATGCGAAGCTAAGGTTTTCGTAAAGCAACCTGTCGCCGAAGCCCATCGACACATTATGTGCTTCGATAACCTTGTTCCCAAGCCTTGGCCCCGAAGGAATGAAGATCTCCAATTTTTCTTCCTTCTCTTTGCCTTCCTCGCTGAGCAATCGCTCATAAGCGCCCAACCTTGCCTTGGATTTGGCCTGGCGTGCTTTCGGTGCCAAACGGACCCATTCCAGCTCGCGCTGCAATGTTTTCTGACGTTTCGACTCGGTTTTTTCTTCTTTTTTCAGACGTTCCTGCTTTTGTTCCAGCCAGGAAGTGTAGTTGCCTTTCCACGGAATACCTTCGCCGCGGTCGAGTTCGAGGATCCAGCCGGCCACGTTGTCGAGGAAGTAGCGGTCGTGGGTTACGGCGATAACCGTTCCTTTATATTGCCTCAAATGCTCTTCGAGCCACAGTACCGACTCTGCATCGAGGTGGTTGGTAGGTTCATCCAGTAAAAGTACATCCGGCTGGCGCAACAGGAGGCGGCACAACGCAACCCGGCGCTTTTCTCCACCCGAAAGTGTCGATATCAATGCATCCGACGGCGGGCAACGGAGGGCATCCATCGCGATTTCGAGGCGGTTGTCAAGATTCCATGCATCGGATGCGTCGAGTTTTTCCTGCACTTCGCCTTGTCTTTCCAGCAATTTGTCGAAATCTGCGTCTTCTGCACCGAACGCCTCATTGATCTCGTCGAATTCTTTCAATAGATTTACAATTTCTTGTACACCTTCTTCTACAACTTCGCGAACGGTCTTGTTCGGATCGAGTTTCGGTTCCTGTTCGAGCATGCCGACGGAGTAGCCCGGAGAGAAAACTACCTCACCCTGAATGTCTTTGTCGATGCCGGCGATGACGCGGAGGAGTGTTGATTTACCGGAGCCATTCAGACCGAGGACGCCTATTTTGGCCCCGTAGAAAAAGGATAAATAAATGTTTTTAATAATATGTCTGTTGGGAGGAATGATTTTGTTAACCCCCGACATTGAGAAAATAATGGTTTCGTTACTCATTTTTTGTTTAATTTGTGCGTAACAAATATCGTTATATATCCCTACACTTAGCAGATAAAAAAAATTGAAAGAATGGAAAATGCCACATTGAATGATGAATACGGCTACGTTAAGGACAGCAAAGTATTTTTAAAGGGGTATCTGGATTTCCCCGACCGGCAAATTGGAGAAGTAAAAAGGACTGAGCAGGAAGCGATTGACTATTTCAAGAATCGTTTTAACATTGTCCTGAACAAAGTAGAGCAGCTGGAACGCGAAATTGATGAAGCACTTAATAAGGGCTCCTATCTTACCAAACTGATCCAGTTACAGCGCAAGTTGAAAAGTTTTGATGCATTGGGCGATTTTGTGCCTTTGCTCAGAAGGCTCGAAGAAAAAGAAGAATATCTCAAAAGCCTGATCGAGGTTAACCAGCTCAAAAACCTGGAAATCAAACGAGCACTGATCGAAGACGTGAAAGTTGCCGCCGCTGTTACCGATTACGCTACCGCAACGGACCAGATTCAGGAGATCAAAGCCAAATGGATCCGTACCGGGCCGGTCGACAAGGAATATCAGGAAGAAATCGAGACTACATTCCAGCAAATCCTGGATGATTTCTTCCAACGCCGTCGTGACTACTTCGACGAGCAGAACAAATTGAACCAGCATCGCATAGAAGAATACGAAAAGCTGATCAAAATCACCAAAACGCTTAGCTACGCCAAAGATCTCGACGAAGCCTACGCCAAAGCGAGAGATGTTCGTAATGCTTGGAACAATATTGGAGAGGTTCCGCCGAAGCGCTTTTTCAAGGTCAATAAGGCTTATCGCCACTTCCTAAAACTGTTCTACGATAAATATAATGCGGCCAAAGGCATCGAGCCGAAAGTTCGCGTTGACCCGCGTATTGTTGAACAGCAAAAGCTGCTTGCACAGGCAGAAACATTGCTGAAATCGCCCGATATCATCGAAGCGTCACAGGAAGCCAAAGTCCTGCTTAGCAAATGGAAGGAGATCAAGATCCCATTCAAGCTGGCTGATAAGGAATTGGCCGAAAGATTCCGGATGGTGTGCGACAAGATTTTTGAGCTCAGCTACCTGGCGCGCGTGATCAGCCGCAAATATCCGGCCTTCGATCTGAAAAGTCCCGAAGAGCAGCTCCGTACCAAATACCGCGAGCTCGAATGGCTTACCAAACGTGAGAAAAGCGACCTGGAATTCGCGCAGCTGGAATTTGACCGTACCGCTACCGGCGATCCCGAGCAGGACAAGCAGGCAGTAGGCCGAATCAACATTCAGAAACGTAAGGTTCAGATGAAAGAGCGTATCCTCATCGAATTCGAAAGAAAATTGAAGGCGATTACCGGGTGACGCTCACGGGCTGACCTTCAGCAGGTGACGCTCGCCGGCTAATGCCGCATAGACGACTTATTAATTACCAAATTGGATTGCAATACCCTGGTCTCAAATTCGGCCGGGGTATTTTTGCTTTCAATGAGGTCCAAAAGCAGTGAGGTCGCCTGCTGCCCCATTTCGAACGACGGCTGCGTGACCGAGCTTACCGGCGGATCGAGGAGTGAGGACATGGCGATGTCGCAGAAACCTACTACCGCCACATCGTCGGGCATTTTGTAGCCGAGCTGGCGCAATGCCCAGTGAATACCCATGGTAATGCGGTCGCTGGCGCCGAAAATTGCATCGGGGCGCTCGCGGAGGGCCATAAGCTGGTAGGTGCGCTCGGTACCGCCGGCCTGGGTGATCTCGCTGTGGAGTACCCATTCTTCCTGGAAATCGATCCCGTATTTCCGCAATGCATCCTTATATCCTTCCAGGCGAAAGCGTGTAATGGACACCGGTTTCGGGCCGGCAATGTGCGCAATGCGCCTGCAACCCCTTTTAATTAAATGCTCCGTGGCATCGAATGCGCCCTTGTAGTCGTCCACGCGCACCTTGTGGGTGTGCATTGCGTCGCTCACGCGATCAAAAAACACTACCGGGATCCCCTGCTCCTGCAAGGATGCGAAATGGTCGATATTCTCCGATTGACTTGAAATGGCAACCACTAAGCCATCCACCCGGCGCGACGCAATGTGGCGTGTTGCGGAACGCTCCCTTTCAAGCAATTCATGACTTTGGTAAATCATCGTGTGGTAGCCGCGGCTGTACGCAATATCTTCCACGCCGCCGATCGCGGAGGAGTAGAACCGGTTGGCAATGTCCGGCACGATTACTCCGATTGTCTGCGTGCGGTTTTTGAGCAGGCTGATCGCGATCGGATTGGGATAATAGTTGAGCTGCTCGGCCAGGTCGATCACCTTTTGCTTGGTTTCTTCACTGATCTCACTGCTGTCGCGCAGCGCCCGCGACACGGTCGATTTGGAAATGCCGAGTTGTCTTGCAATCTCTTTGATGGTGATAGAAACCTTTTTCATAGGGCTGTATTGAAATAGTACAATCTTAGTAAAAAACGTCGAAAATACCCCGACGGTCAATGTTGCGCAATGTCGCTGGCGTCCGCACAAAGTTCCGGGAAAAATTGCGGGAATGGGAACGGTTCCGGGAACGGTTGCGTAAATTTATTGCTTTTTTTCAAGATTTATTTTTGTGTATCAGCGAATCAGTATTTAAACTAGGTAAATCATCGACGAAGACAAGGGGCTAAATACCACTACAATTCCAGGAAATTTTCTATAATTAACCTAGCTCAGCTAACATGGAGACAAACTCATTTGCCAGTGCATTACCATCAGCCTGTTCTCAGAAAAGTATACTGGAAACCCTGTTTGGCCAAGTGGTGACTAACGGTGATTATAATGCTTTCCGCGAGTTGTTCACGCGCCATTACCGGTCGCTTTGCAACTACGCCATGCGCGTGGTGGTGACCCGTGAGATCGCGGAAGAAGTGGTATCCGATGTATTTGTAAAACTTTGGAAAAATCGGGAGCAGATTGAAGTGCATACTTCTTTTCAGGCTTACATTTACAGGGCTGTGCGGAACCAGGCGCTGGATTACCTGAAACTGCGTATCCATCGTCAGAATGAGCGGGATTCGCTGGAATCGGTGCAGTGGAATATGAACCACGCCGACCATTTCTCTCCCGCCGAGGAGCTGTCGTACAACGAATTTTATTCGCATATAGAGGATTGCATTCAGGCGTTGCCGCGCCAGTGCCAGCTCATTTTCCGCCTCAGCCGCGAAGAGGGCCTCCGTTACCGCGACATTGCGGAGCGTCTGGAAATCTCGGTCAAAACGGTAGAAACCCAAATGAGCCGGGCATTGAAAGTACTACGCGAGCGCGTGCCGGAGCATAGGCTGGTGGCTTAGGGGCTTTAAGCGATAGGCTATAAGCTTTAAGCTGTAAGCATTATGCTATGAGCTTTTAAAAGTAGCAATTGAAGTAACTGTAAACATAAAGTCGGTGCCTAAAGCTTATAGCTTATAGCTTACAGCTTATAGCGCCGCCGCAAGGCATCAAATGGCATTAGAACAAACCTGGCGTTGGTTCGGCCCTAACGACCCTGTTTCGTTGCAGGATATCCGTCAGGCCGGGGCAACCGGAATCGTAACCGCATTACATCACATTCCCAACGGAGAAGTTTGGGAGGTATCAGAAATTCAGGCACGTAAGCAGTTGATCGAAGACGCCGGCCTTACGTGGTCGGTCGTGGAAAGCGTGCCTGTGCACGAGTCGATCAAGACGCGGTCCGGGGATTTTGAAAAACATATTCTGAATTATCAGCAATCGCTCCGTAACCTGGGGCAATGCGGTATCGACACCGTCTGCTACAATTTCATGCCCATTCTCGACTGGACGCGCACCGACCTGGACGCGCCGATGAAAGATGGCTCCACCGGCTTGCGTTTCGATGCAACCCAGTTCGCGGCATTTGATCTTTACCTGTTGGAAAGACCGGAGGCCGGAGAGTTGTACACCGATGAGCAAAAACGCGCTGCCAAAATTTGGCTGGACACGGCGTCAGAGGAAGAGAAACAAAAACTCGTCCGTAACATTATAGCCGGTCTGCCGGGTTCGGAAGAAAGCTTTACAGTGGAAGAATTCAGAAAGGTTCTGAAAACCTATGAGCATATCGGCGATTTTGAGCTGCGCACGCATTTGTACCAGTTCATTCAGGCCATAGGGCCGGTGGCGGAAGAAGCGGGTATCCAATTGGCGATCCACCCCGACGATCCTCCTTATCCGATTCTCGGATTACCACGCGTGGTAAGCACCGAAAATGATGCCGAAATGCTTCTCAAAGCATATGACAAGCAAGCCAACGGCATTTGTTTCTGTACGGGATCATACGGTGTGAGGCCGGATAACGACCTGGCCGGAATGGTCGACAGGCTCGGGAAGAGGATCCACTTCATCCACCTGCGCGCCACCAAGCGCGAGCACGACGGCAGCTTTTACGAGGCCGATCACCTCGATGGCGACGTGGATATGTATGGCGTGATGAGAGCGTTGGTATTGGAGCAGAAAAGGCGGGAAAATGAAGGTAGAACCGATTTGAGAATGCCTTTCCGTCCTGATCATGGCCACCGTATGCTCGACGACCTGTCGGCTACGAAGCGGACCAACCCGGGTTATACGGCCATCGGGCGCCTGCGTGGGCTTGCGGAGCTGCGCGGCCTCGAATACGGGATTGAAAGAAGTTTGTGATTGTAACAAGAAAGAGAATGGAAACGATTAGCACCGCTGTACAAAAGACCTTCATTTCCGAAGATTTCCTCCTCCGTTCGGAAACCGCGCGTATCCTTTACCATGATTATGCAAAGGAAATGCCGATCATCGATTACCACTGCCACCTTCCGCCCGATCAGATTGCGGAGGACAAGCAGTTTGAGAACCTGACGCAAATCTGGCTTTACGGCGACCATTACAAATGGCGTGCAATGCGTGCGAATGGCATCAACGAGCGGTATTGCACAGGGGAAGCGAGCGATTGGGAGAAATTTGAACAATGGGCGGCCACGGTACCGTACACGATGCGTAATCCGCTCTATCACTGGACGCACCTCGAATTGCTGCGCTATTTCGATATTGATATTGTTTTAAATAAACATACGGCTCGCGAGATCTACGATGAATGCTCGGCCAAGCTGCGTCAGCCCGATTATTCGGTGAAAAGCCTGCTGAACCGCATGAACGTAAAGGTAATCTGTACGACGGATGATCCAACGGACTCATTGAATTACCACAGCGCGATCAATGAAAGTGGTTTCGACATCCGTGTATTGCCGACATTCCGACCGGATAAGGCCATGCTGCTAATTGATTCACCGGAGGACTTTAAACAATATCTGGCAAAACTGGCGCAAGCAACAGGGACTGGCGAGATTACTTCTTATGATGCATTGCTGGCCGCATTGCAGAACCGCCACGATTTTTTCGCTTCAATGGGTGGCCGCTTGTCGGATCATGGTTTGGAACATATTTATGCGGAATTTGACGAAGCAGCGGCGCGTGAAGCATTTGCGGCTGCATTGAAAGGCGAGAAGCCATCGGCAAACCAGGCACTGGCGTTCAAATCGGTGCTGTTGTATGAAATGGCTAAAATGGACCATGCCAAAGGCTGGACGCAACAATTCCACCTCGGTGCATTGCGTAATAACAACGAACGTATGCTTCGCGAGCTTGGCCCGGATACCGGCTGGGACTCCATCGGCGATTACAGCCAGGCGCAGGCGCTTTCCAAGTTTTTGAATAAACTCGATTCGACAGACCAACTGGCGAAAACGATTTTATATAACCTCAATCCGGCCGATAATGAAGTGCTGGCTACGATGACGGGTAACTATAACGACGGTACCGTTGCCGGTAAAATGCAGTTCGGCTCCGGCTGGTGGTTCCTCGATCAAAAAGATGGTATGGAGCGGCAGATGAATGCATTGTCGAATATGGGATTGCTGAGCCGTTTCGTGGGAATGCTGACGGATTCACGCAGCTTCCTTTCGTACCCGCGCCACGAGTATTTCCGCCGGATTCTTTGTAACCTCATTGGTCAGGACGTCGAGAATGGCGAGCTGCCGAATGATATTCAGTGGCTGGGTAAGATGGTACAGGGTATTTCTTACAACAATGCCAATAAATATTTTGGCTTTTGATTAAAATCCGAATTTAAATACGCTAATAAAAGGAATAGCCCAGACATTTGTTGTGGGCTATTTTAATGTTAATACTTAATTTTGGCGCGTAATCATTTTTCAATGGCCCGTCAGGGAGCTTCATTCTTTGGCAAACGGGCAATAGTTTAAAATATGGCTCAGATAGTATCCTTCGGGGAGGTCCTCATGCGGCTTTCCACTCCTGGTTTTTCCCGTTTTGAACAAGCCCGTCAATTGAATGTAACGTATGCCGGTGGCGAAGCGAACGTTTCGACCGCATTGGCATATTGGGGACACAGCACGGCGCACGTTACCCGTTTCCCTGACTCGCCTATCGGACGCGCGGCGGCTCAGTACCTGCATTTTCACGGCGTCGACACGTCACACATCCTTTTTGGAGGCCCGAGAATGGCCGTTTACTTCCTCGAAACCGGCGCTGCCATGCGCGGTAGCCAGATCGTGTACGACCGCGCCAATTCATCCCTCGCGACGATCGACCCGAAAGAACTCGATTGGGATAATATCCTGAAAGACGCGAAATGGTTTCACTGGGCAGGTATTACCCCGGCATTGTCACAAGAGGCTGCGGACGCATTGCTCGACGGCATTAAGGCTGCCCGCAAACGTAATATTACCGTTTCCGGGGACATTTTTTACCGCGCCAATTTGTGGAAATACGGCAAAAAACCATCCGATATCCTGCCTGAACTGACTGCCGGAACGGATGTTGTAATCGCCAACAGCATCAATATCAAGGAGATTTTTGACATTGACGGAAACGATTTTGTTGAATCCTGCGTCAATTTACAGAAGGCTTTCCCGCAGGTGAAAACGGTGGTGGATACGAAAAGAACGTCGATCAGCGCGTCGCACAACCTGCTGAGGGCATTTTTATGGAATGGCAAGGAGCTGCTCGAAACGGAAGATATCGAAATCAACCCTATTATTGACCGTGTAGGCGGTGGCGACGCATTCATTGCCGGCCTGATCCACGGCCTCATTACCTTCGACGACCAGCAAAAAGCACTGGAATTCGGGGTAGCCGCTTCGGCATTGAAGCACACCATCGAAGGCGATGCATTGATCTCGACGATCGCCGAAGTGGAAGCTATCCGTCAGGGAGAGACCTCAGGAAGAATTAAACGCTAGTAACCTGGCCAACAATCATGGATAAAGAAACAACATTGATATTATTGAACGAAGTCGGCGTACTGCCGCTGTTCTATCATGCGGATATTGAAATTGCCAAGGAGGTAATCAATGCAGCGTATCGCGGAGGCGCGCGCGCATTCGAATTCACGAACCGCGGCGACAATGCATACAATGTATTTGCGGAGCTTCTGGCTTATGTGAAGGAAAGCCTGCCGGGGCTCTCACTCGGTATCGGCACAATTTATGATGCGGAAACCGCACAAAAATTCATCGATGCAGGTACCGATTTCATTGTAACACCCTGCCTTAATCCGGCAGTAGGTGCAGCTTGTTTGAAGGCAGGTATCCCCTGGATTCCGGGTGTTTCTACATTGACTGAAATCTACAACGCGCAACAAGCAGGTGCGGAGGTCGTGAAACTCTTCCCGGGTGAAGTAGTAGGTTCCGCATTCGTGCGCGCGATACGTGGGCCTATGCCTAAGGTTAAAATCATGGTTACAGGCGGCGTACAACCCACCAAAGAGAGCATTAACGAATGGTTCGGCGCAGGTGCCTATGCTGTCGGTTTGGGCTCAAACCTGTTCCCGAAAGATGTGGTAGCACAAGGTAATTACCCCTGGATCGAACAAAAAGTAGCAGAAAGCATCGCGCTGGTTAAAGAGTTCCGCGCGAACAGCTGATCAATATTCTAAAATATCGCTCAGGCGCGTGGAGAAATTGAGAAGTACTTCACCGCCTGAAAGCGTTTCTTCAAAATGTACTGCAAGTGGAGGCTTGCCCGGTTCGTAAACGTAGGTCGTCTGGCTTTTCGGACACACGAGCCAGGCAAGCCTCACGCCGTTTTCTATCCACTTCAGCATTTTTCGTTCCAGGTAACGGAGGCTATCTGTTTTGGATTGTAATTCAATCACAAAATCCGGCGCCATGTATGGGAACGAATTCTTTTCATCGTCTGTCAGCGCATTCCAGCGGTCTATTTGTATCCAGGCAACGTCCGGCACCCGCATGGACCTGTCTTGAAGAAAAAAACCTCCATTTGATTCAATTACCCTTCCTCCCTTTTTCTTGCGGTTCCAAATAGCTATTTCGGCGATTAATTCACTGTTATTAGAACTGCCAAGGAGAAAGGTGGGTGTCATAGTGATGTGTAGTTGACCATGCTCGTCCCTTTCAACCATTAAGTCGGGGTTGGCCACGCAGAATGCGACCAACTCGTCGTCGGTGAAATATGGATGTGCGGGTATGTTCAATGGGAGAATCATAATGTGCTTTTTATCAAATATAAGCATTTACCAAAATGAATGCCAATTGACTTTCTCCTGCATAATTTTGTAACTTATAAGGCAATTAGCCGTGACAAAGTTATGCTTACCGTTGCCATTATCATTTCGCTGGTCCTGCTTTCGCTCGGGTTTATCGTGACGCCGGGTAATGCGAAATACCTGTTATCCGGGTACAATACGATGTCGGAAGCGGATCGCGCGAAGATGGACATCGTTTCCTATGTAAAGTTTTTCAATCGCTTCCACATATTCCTCGGCATTAGCGAGCTGGCAGGCGTGCTGATCCTGAATGCCTTTAATCCCAACTGGGCGACAGTGTTCATGGTTATGTACCCACTGCTGGCGTATGTGTACATGATCGCCGTAGGCAACCGCTATTATACGGGCACGAGCGGTCAGCGGGTAGGAACCTACATCGTCATGGCCATTATCCTGGTCGTGGTAGTAGGTGTAGGTTATTTGATGTTTACAGGAATGAGAAACAGCGAAATCTTCCTTACTTCACGTGCATTGGAGATCAAAGGCATTTCCGGAATGAAAATTGCACGCGATGATGTGACCGGATTCGTTGTTACCGACACCTTGCCCGACATTTCGAGCAAGGCGAACGGCTTCGCAGGCGGAGAGTTTGCCAAAGGTGCTTTCAAAACAGACGACGGCCGTATTGTGAGATTGTATATCAATAAAAAATCTCACCCGTACCTGCTGATCAAAACAGTGACGGATGAGATCTATTTCAGCTCCGATGCCATCTCGGCTAATGAACTTTACAATCAGCTCAAAGCGTGGAAGTCCCGGTAAAAACCGGTTCGGTCATATAGCCTTTCACGGCGTCGGCAAACCCTGGCAGCAATGTAAGGTCGGTATCCCAAAGTGATACGTCGCTCAAAACCTGCTGAGCCAGATCGACCGGCGATGCCGCATTCTTCCATTTCTCATCAAAATAAGCCGCAGCATCGCAGCGGATGGAGTACGGCTGGCCGTCGCGTTCGCCATAGTAAGCATTGTCTTTGTGCATTACCGGCTTCATAAATCGCAGGAATGCGGCAAATCCTTTGGCAAATAATGCAGGCACTTCGTCTGATTTCTGGTAGTGGTTCAGAAGCGTCGGAATGTTGCGCATTTTCATCTTCGCCGTGTATTGCACAGTAATGTCGATCAGTTGGTGGCGGATGAACGGGTTGCGGAAGCGATCGAGTACCTGGTTGCCGAACTCCTGTGCCTGTGCGGGATCGACAGCGTACGGAATCGCAGGCGCGAGTTCTTTCAGCATCACATCTGCTATGAACTGTGCTGTTTCGGCATTCTCCATCGCTTCGCGAACAGTGTCCAGGCCGTGCAGGTAAGCAAGGCCTGAGGCCAGCGTATGGGTGCCATTCAGTAATCTCAGTTTCAACTCACGGAACAGGTCAATGTCCGGTTCGATCACCACACCTTTATCGGCCTGGGCAAAGCTCAGTACATTGCGTACATGCTGGTCACCTTCGATGGCCCAGAGGCGGTAAACCTCGGAAACGATCAGCAAATCATCACGGAAGCCATGTTTTTCGGAGAGTGCTGCCACTGTTTCGGCATCGGGTTTCCCGGGAACGATGCGGTCCACCAGCGAACTACAAAAGTGGTTATAGTTTTCAAGCCAGTAGATGAATGCCCTGTCCAGATTATGCCGTTGTGCCTGTTCCAATACGATGGCTTTCAGTTTGGGACCGTTGCCGACGATCAATTCGGTAGGCACAATCACCATCCCCGATTCAGGAGCGCCGTTAAATGCTTTGTAGCGCTCCAACAAATAGGCCGTCAGCTTACCCGGAAAGGATACCGGTGGGTTGGCGAAAATATCGTCGTCGACCAGCTGGATACCTACCTCTGTCGTATTTGAAATAACAATATTAAGCTCTGAGCTATGCGCACATTCAAGAATATCGGCCCAGTCGCTAGCGGCGGCGAGGGTGCGGCTAATGCTGCTGTTGATAACCGTTTCGTCGACTTGCCGGCCATTTTCGATTCCGCGGATGCTGTGCGAAAAAATATTCCGCTGCTCCGCAAATGCATCGGTTCCCCCGGTGCTGGTCGATTTCACGACCACAATCCGACCGTTGAAAATACCCTGCGCATTGGCCTTGTTTACAAAATAGTCGGGCAGGCCGCGCAACAGCACACCTGTGCCGAACTGGATGATTTTTTCCGGCAATGCAAGAAGTTTCCGATGATCGGCGAGAAGTTCGGGCTGCTGGTCGAGCAGTTGGGGAGAAAGCTGCGGTAACGACATTTTTAAGTAGATAAAAGGTTTGACAATATGACGCCGTTTGGAAAGCATAACCCCTAAACAAAAAGAGGCACCTTTTCGGTACCTCTTTCGCATATTTTAAGCTGGCCTATACCGTCATGGTAACAAATCCGCTTTCTTCTCTTTCTTTCTTTTCATCGGGGAAAACGAAGTTCATCGGGTTGTTCACTTTTTCCGGAAGGAGCGCAATCCCCAGTACTTCATCGACCTGGTCCACATAATGGAAAGTTAGATCTTTGATATAATTGGCCGGTACTTCTTCCACATCCTTACGGTTTTTCACACAGAGAATAATCTCCTTTACTCCCGCGCGTCGTGCAGCAAGGATTTTTTCCTTTACACCGCCCACAGGGAGTACTTTTCCGCGCAAGGTGATCTCACCCGTCATCGCGATATAAGGTTTCACGCGGCGTTGTGTAAATATCGAAGCCATGGAAGTGGCCATCGTCACGCCCGCGCTAGGTCCGTCCTTAGGTACTGCGCCCGCAGGTACGTGTACGTGAAGGTCATAGTGATTAAAAATGCGGTAATCGATGCCCAGCCTCTCTGCATTGGCTTTAAGGTAGGACAGTGCGGCCACAGCCGATTCTTTCATCACATCACCCAGCTGGCCGGACAATGTCAGCCCGCCTTTTCCGCGGCTGAGGCTCGTTTCGATAAACAGGATTTCACCGCCTACCGAAGTCCATGCAAGGCCGGTCACAACGCCTGCGAAGTCGTTGTCCTGGTATAAATCCTTGTCAAAAATCTCCGCACCGAGGTACTTCTCGATCTGTTCAGCTTTCACAGTTTTAGGATAATCCTGCTCCATCGCCACCGATTTCGCGATTTTTCGTACCACTGTGCCCACTTTTTGTTCGAGGTTACGCACGCCCGACTCGCGGGTGTAGCCTTCGATCACTTTCAGCAATGCCGCGTCGTCGACTTTCACGTCGGTCGATTTCAGACCATGATCCTTGCGCTGCTTTGGAACGAGGTAGCGTTTGGCGATCTGCAATTTCTCTTCGATGGTATAGCCCGTCATTTCGATGATCTCCATCCGGTCGCGCAATGCGGGGTGAATCGTGTCCAGCGAGTTTGCGGTGGCTACGAAAAGTACCTTCGAAAGGTCGTATTCTACTTCGAGGTAATTATCGGTAAATGAGGAGTTCTGCTCGGGGTCGAGTACTTCCAGCAATGCGGAAGAAGGATCGCCGCGGTAGTCGGAGCTCACCTTGTCGATTTCGTCGAGGATGAATACCGGGTTGGCGGAACCAGCTTTTTTGATATTCTGGATGATCTTACCCGGCATTGCGCCAATGTAAGTCTTACGGTGGCCGCGGATTTCGGCTTCATCGTGCACGCCGCCAAGCGCCATACGGATATATTCCCGGTTCAACGCCTTCGCGATGGACTTGCCGAGCGAGGTTTTACCTACCCCCGGAGGGCCGTAAAGGCAAAGGATCGGCGCTTTCAGGTTACCTTTCAGTTTCAGTACTGCCAGGTATTCGATAATGCGCTCTTTTACTTTTTCGAGACCGAAATGGTCGGCGTCGAGCACTTTCTGGGCCCTTACGAGGTCGAAATTGTCTTTGGTATATTGTCCCCACGGCAAATCCACGAGTGTTTCCAGGTAATTCATCGTTACCGGGTATTCCGGAGCCATTGGGTTAACACGCTGCAATTTGCTCAGCTCTTTCTCGAAATGCGCTTTCACAGGCTCCGACCATTTTTTCTGGCTGGCCTTCAGGCGGATTTCGTCGAGGTCGCGTTCGGGGCTGTCCATTCCCAGTTCATCATGCAAAACCTTGATCTGCTGGCGAAGGAAATAGTCGCGCTGCTGCTGGTCGATATCCGAGCTCGCTTTCGTCTGTATTTCCCGTTTCAGTTCCAGCATTTCGATTTCGCGCATCATGTATTGCAGCAAAAGCGTGGCCTGCTTGTGACCGTTGCGCTCTTCGAGCAGTTTTTGCTTGTCGGCGATCTCAACATTGATGTTCGATGACAGGAAATGGATCAGGAAGATCGGGCTCTCGATGTTATCCAATGCAATGCGTGCTTCCTGCGGAATCTCCGGGTTCAGGCGCATGATCTTGTGCGCGCCGTCACGAAGCGATTGCAGCAGTGCTTTCGCCTCTTTTTTGGTAGGTCCCACAAACGAGTCTTCAATCGGACGCACTTCGGCGGTTAGATAAGGTTCTTCGTTTATAATGGCTTTGATTTCGAAACGCTGGCGGCCCTGTACGATGATCGTCACGTTACCATCCGGCAGAGTGATCATTTTCAGGATTTGCGCGACGGTACCGATGTTATAAAGGTCCTCGGCAGTCGGGTCTTCCTTGTTCGGAATAGCCTGAGTGACGGCACCGAGAATACGCTGATTGATATCGGAGTTGCGGTATATCTTTTTAACAAGCCTGATGGCTTTCTGGCGCACTACTGTCACAGGAATGACCATTCCCGGGAAGAGTACCGTTTGCCTGATCGGAAGTATCGCTAATTCATTGGGAAGTTCAAAAGGCTCGTCAGAGCCATCGGGGCCACCAAGAGGAACGATTTCAAGGCTATCCATGTCCGAGTCGGACATCAGCAGCCGGCTATATAGATCAGAAGGTTCAAATTTCATAGGCATTCTGTCAAATTGACAGATATTCTTTTCCCAATATATAAATAATGACTTTCAAAAGAAAGGCATTATAAAACAAAATAGCCGTGCCACTACACATTATGTCATGCATTTTTATGAGCGGTCACAAACCAATTACAGCAGGTGAGAAGTCTGTCCTTTTTTAAATAAAAACGTCTTTTTTTCGGACTGGAATTTAACGTTAGTCATATTGACCTGATCGTCAAAAACTTCCATGAGCGTAACATTCAAAAGTTTACAGCCGTTCAAAGCGCCCTGAAAAGGGATTTCGAGGTACACCCATGTTGCATCCGCTTCCTGTTCCTTCCCGACATATTTAATGGGGATATTTTTTTTCTGACTATCTGTCAAGCCGAATGATTTGCGAATGTATTCTTCAACGAAGCGATCATTTTGATCATTGTCCTTGATCACAAAACGTTGTTTGGAGTGGCTTTGCGACAATGCCTTTTCAAGATCATCCGTAAATATCCGGATACTTACTTCGAACGATCGCGACGAGGCGTTGTATTGCATTTGCGTCACCGAAACGTGGTAATCGTGCTTCGGTTTGAAGGACGTTAGCAGGAGTAGGGAGGCAAGGAGGAAAGGGAGTAAGGGGAGGAAAGGGAGGAAGGAGGAAAGGGAGGAAGGAGAAAATTTCCTTTCTTCCCCTTCCTCCATTCTCCCCTTCCTCTCTCTTTTTAAAAAACAGCTTTCCATACGTCGTTGAAAATGGCGAATGCCATCAGGCCCAACAGGAGTACCATGCCTACTTTCTGGGCGTTTTCAAGGAATTTGTCGGAAGGCTTCCGACCTGAGATGATTTCATAGGAAAGGATCACCGCGTGGCCACCGTCCAATGCTGGGATAGGCAGGGCATTCATGAATGCGAGTACCATTGATAGCAGCCCGGTAAGCGACCAGAAACGGCCCCAATCCCAAACGCCTCCGAACATACGTGCTATACCGATCGGTCCGCTCAATGCTTTCGAAGCCGAAACTTCACCGCGGAATATTTTACCGAAACCTTTGATATTGTTATACACCACACCAAAAGCATTTTCCGTGCCAATCGACACCGCTTCACCGAACGAGTACTGAACTACCGTGGATTTGAGGAGGCTTTCGGGATAGAACCCGAGCGTTCCGTCTTCGGCGATGGCCGCTTTCAATGATTTTTGTGCGCCGCCGCGCTGCACCACCAGGATGGCCTCTTTCCCTTTCAGTTTTTGCAGTGCCGCCTGCAATTCGTGGAAGAAACGGATAGGCGTGCCGTTGATCGAGATAATCTGGTCGCCCACTTCTACACCCGCTTTTTCGGCTGGCATTCCCGGGATCAGTTCGGCGATCTTGAATGGTTCCATCGCACGGATGAAGTTACGTTTCTCGTCGGGGTCGGATAGTTTTTCAATGAAATTGTTGGGAATTTCGATCTGTACTTCCTGGCCGTTGCGGTCTACGGTGTAAGAGCTGTTACTTCCCAGAAAAACTTCCGGACCGATCACATCACTGAAATCCTTAAAAGATTTACCATTCACACGAACAATTTTGTCGCCCGTTTTCAGGCCGATCTCCTGTGCGAGCTCACCTGCAACAATACCGTATTTATTGACTTCGTCGATCGAAAGAAACTGTCTGCCGTCGTGATAGGCGATGGCGATAAAGATGATGATACCCACGACCACGTTGACGATAATCCCGCCGAGCATCACGATCAGTCGTTGCCAGGCTGGTTTCGAGCGAAATTCCCATGGTTGCGGTTCCTGGCTCATCGTCTCGGTATCCATAGACTCGTCGATCATGCCGGAAATCTTTACAAACCCGCCCAGCGGGATAGCGCCTATGCCATATTCTGTTTCGCCTTTCTGAAAACTGAAAATTTTAGGAGGAAAGCCTATAAAGTATTTTTCAACCCTCATTCCGAACAATTTTGCGGCGGCCATGTGCCCCCACTCATGCAACCCCACCAGGATCGACAGGCCCAGGATAAGCTGCCCTGCCATGATCAATATTTCCAATGCTTTCTGTAATTCCATTCAGGTTTTGTAATCGTTACGGGTTAATTGTTAATCAAAAAAAGTTCGATCTCCGCTGCCGGATCAGTGTTTTAAACGTAAATGTAAACAGTAAAGTTACGCAAATCCTTAAACAACCGTGCAAATGCCCGGTATCAGTGTGCAAGTGGGGTTTTGTCGGGTCCGACGGCAATGCCCATCATCCGCATCAGCTCCGACGCATTGAAACTCCGGCAGATGCCCTCGTGCAACCGATAGTCGAAATGCAGCTGGCCATTCTCCACATCCGAGCGGAAGTGAAAGTTGTGTATATAAGTTTCGGTTGAGCCCCATTCGCCGAGTTCGAGGTCATGCGTGGATACCATACCAGAGGCCGTTTTGGCATGCAGCTGGCGGATCAGCGCCTCCGCTCCCCGGTGGCGGTCGGCAGAGTTAGTACCTTTCAGTATTTCATCGAGTAAGTAGAAAACAGGTGCGTGAGCCTGCTCGTCGGCCAGTTCAAGGAGTTTCCGGAGCCTTTTTAATTCTGCATAAAAAGAAGATGTGCTCTCTTCCAGGGAATCCTGCGTGCGCATACTGCTGAACACCCGCACAGGCGAGCAAGCGAATGCGCCCGCGCTCACGACAGCACCCATTTGCGCCAGGACAAGATTCAGGCCGATTGTTCTCAGAAAAGTACTCTTCCCCGACATATTCGAGCCGGTTACCAGTATCGTTTTGCCCGTCCCCTGCATCGCAAAGTCATTGCTGATGCGCTTGGCGGCCGGAATCAGCGGATGGCCCAGCGACGTAGCGGCGATTGTAACTTCGGAGGCATCACTGACCGCGGGCACAACGTATTCAGGATTGGCAAATGCGTGGCCTGCCAGGCTGTTCATCGCCTCTGTATCGGCTAGTACGTTGAGCCAGTCGGTTAGGTGCTGATGATGCGCGGCTTTCCAGTCTTCGAGGCTGGCGAGGCAATGCATATCCCAAAGTGTGGGTATGCCAATGAAAATCGCGAAATAGGGATTGTTGCGATAATCCAGCTTTTCGAAGAGGCTCCCGACCTTCGCCAATGCAGCAGATGAGCCGGTGATCTGCGCTTTTCTCCCCTGCCACCACACTGATTGGAACGGCGCGTGCTCTGCTTTTTTCAACAAATCCGAATAAGCGGTGAGCGTTTGCCCCATTGAGGTCGTGCGGTTTGCGAGCACTTTCACAAAGTCGGCGTAGCGGCCCAGTATGAAAAGATGAATTCCCAGGCTGATCAGCACGGCAATACCCGGGAGGACGCCTGCGAAATACAGTAGCGCGATCAGCAAGGTAAGCAATGGATACCAGCGCAGCGTCAATGTATTTTTTAATGGGGCTGGAAATGATTCCAATACCCATTCCTGAAATTCGCCCACGTGCTTGGCCGCATGCTCGTGAAGCAATGCGGTCGCTTCCCATTGCTGGATGAGTTCGGGATGACGGCTGAAATCGGTGGCGGCGGCTTGCCGGAGGCCTACCTCGATTGCATTGGCCGGGTTTTTGAGCCAGTTGGCGAGCCGGCGGCTTCCTTCGGCGGTACGGCTGCGGTTGAGCAGTTTGAATAGGGAAAACTCACCGAAAATGTCCAGGTCGTCGGAGTAGTTATGGTCTTTTTCGCGGAATTCCGAGCCGGTTTCAGGCCGCTTGAAGCGGAGATCGAGCCGGGCGAGTTCATCGTCATTAATGGCTATAAGGTTTCGCTGGAAGTTGCGGTTGGCACGGGCTTCCTGCTGCTTCCGCATCAGGATCAGAAATATAACCAGGAACACCAGTATCCCGATTCCCCAATAGGCGACGCCGGTTTTGTTCCACACCACCGCCAGGATCGCCATGCCGGCAAATGCGGCCAATCGCAACAGGGCTATGTTTTTAAATCTTTCATGTTCCCTTTGTTCCGCTATGGCTGCTTTTTCTTTTTGGGTTTGAAAAAATGTGCGTGATCCGGACCGGGTTGTTTCTGTGTTTTTCATGAAAGGTTTTCAGCGGTTTCAAATTGTAGTTTGATGAGGTTGGCATACAGGCCATCAGGAATAGTACTCAATGCCTGGTGTGTGCCCGACTCCGCAATCCGGCCGTCGCGCAGGACGTAGATCATATCGACCTTCCGGATGGTAGCCAACCGGTGCGCGATCACGATCGTCGTGCGATTTTTCATCAGATCGTCCAATGCGATTTGCACAAGCTTTTCGGATTCCGCGTCGAGCGAACTGGTCGCTTCGTCGAGAATGAGGATTTTGGGATCTTTTAAAATAGCCCTTGCAATGGCAATGCGCTGCCGCTGGCCGCCGGAAAGCTTAATACCCCGCTCGCCGACGATGGTCTCAAATCCTTCCGGAAAAGATTCGATAAATTCCAGTGCATGAGCGCGCTCGGCGGCATCAATAATGGCTTCGCGTGAGGCGGAAGGTTTTCCGTACGCAATGTTTTCATAAATCGTCCCGCCAAAAAGCATCACCTCCTGCGGCACGATGGCGATGTTTTTCCTTAATGCTGAAAGGCCATATTCCCGGACCGGCTTGCCGTCGACAAGGATTTCGCCGGATTGATATTCATAGAAGCGCATCAGGAGCTGAACAATGGTTGATTTTCCCGCACCGCTGTATCCTACCAATGCGATTTTCTCACCGGCCTGAACGTCCAGTGAAACTCCTTTTAAAACCGGCAGATCAGGCCGTGAAGGGTAGGCAAAATGGATATCCTGGTAAGTTACACGGCCTTCCACGTGGCTTGCCACTGCGTTTTGGGCTTCCTCAACCGAAACTTCCGGTGTTTCTCCCAAAATTTCAAAGATGCGTTCCGACGCACCCACCGTGCGGTTGATTTGGGCGTATAAATCGCCCATTCCGCTGATCGACGCGCCGATAAACGTGGTGTAGAGGATAAATGTAAATAAGTCCGAAAGCCCGAACTCACCCGCCTGCACCAATGCTGCACCGTACCAGACCACACCCACGATCCCGCCAAACATGGCAAAAATGATGAACGAAGCGAATGCGCCGCGGAACCGTGCGGCATGGAGTGAAAGATCGATCACGCGGTCGAGGATCGTCCGGTACCGATTGATTTCCAGCGACTCATTGGTAAATGCCTTCACCACATGCACCGATTGCAGCGTTTCTTCCACTACCACATTCGCTGCTGCATACTGGTCCTGCGCCTTGCGTGCGAGCAGGCGCGTGTGGCGGCCGAAGAACACCGAAGCCACGCCCAGTACGGGAACCGTCGCGAGCATGAATAATGTCAGTTTCCAGGAAGTATAAAACAAAATGGACATCCCGACGATCAGCGTAGCGAGCTGCCGGAAGAGTTCTGCTAGTGTAAACGACAGTAAACCCTGTAACTGCGACACATCGGAGGTAATGCGGCTCGTGAGCTCGCCTACGCGGCGTTCTTCGAGAAACGGAACAGGTAATGTGATAATCTTGCTGAAAACATCCATCCGGATATTGTTGACAGCCTTTTCACTCACTTTCGAAAAAAGGTATATCCGGAAATACGAAAATACCGCCTGACCCAGCAAAACCACGAAGAGCAACAGCGTGATCTGGTTAATTGTAAAAGGGGATTTTCCCTCGATGACTTCGATAATGCTCCCGACCAGCTTCGGAAAGGCGAGCGAGGTGCCGGTGGATAACACAAGGAACAGCATTCCCGCCGCGAACATCATACGGTAGGGGCGCAGGTAGCGCAGCAGTTGCAGGGTAATTTTAAGGCCTTCCCATTTGATTTTTCTTACAGCAAATGGAGACGGGGTTTCCTTGTTGGCCATTATATCTGGTTAGGTGCACCGGGAGTTCAGCGGAGACCCCGGTATTGATAATACATTCGATAGATTGTCTGCAAAAATAAGCATTATTTAAAGCCGCCCGGGCGGGGTGGCCCAGGTAGGGCCGTCCGGGCAAGGCATTCACGCCAAGTTTACGTGCGATTGTGGTTAAAAATTGCTAATTTTTCAATGAACGGACGATGTGTCTTTTTGCCGGTGTAAAAATGTTGTAAAAAACTTGCAAACCCCAGGCAACCCTGTGCCGGATTCCCTCGTATAGGCTAAAAAAGCAAATAGCATGCCCGAGTATAACTCCGCCGTTCTTCAAGAACTACTCGACGGCTGTTTACAGAAAAACCGCCGCAGTCAGGAGCTGTTGTACAAGCAGTTCTACGGCTATGCTATGAGCATTTGTTTACGCTATACACGCAGCCGGGAAGAGGCGAAAGAAATACTCAACGATGGATTCCTGAAGGTTTTCACGAAGCTCGAAAGTTTCGATGCGAGCCGACCATTCAAAACCTGGTTGAGCAGAATCATGATTAATACAGCCCTCGATCATTACAGACAGGAAGTTCGCAGAGATGTTTTTGACGACGTGGAAGTCGCGGAGCAGGTGTCCGTCGACGAAACGGTTATCAGCAAGCTTTCGCACGAAGAGCTGATCGGACTGATCCAGCGCCTGACACCGGCATACCGGCTGGTGTTCAGTTTATCGGTCATTGACGGTTACACACACGAAGAAATTGCAGAACAGCTGAATATTTCGGTTGGGGCGTCAAAATCCAATTTGTCGCGTGCAAGGGAAAAGTTGAGAGACATGTTATCCAAGATTAATATTGACGACTATGATAGAGTTGCCAGATGACGAACTGGACAAGCTCTTCAGAAAGTCATCAGAAGAGCTTGATCCGACATACGAACCCGACGACTGGAATGACCTGCGGAAGCGACTCGACAAGCAGGATGGAAAAACTCCGGCCGCATGGTGGCGGAAATGGTGGCCTGCCGGCTTGCTGGCATTGCTGATACCGATCGGGATAGTAGTGTACTCCTGGGAAGGGGAGAATGCAAGAAAGGGAGAAGGGAGGAAGGAGAAGTCAGGAATTGTCGGGCTTGAAGGAACGGAGGATGGAGGAAGTGAGAGAGGGGTAGTGGAGGAAGGAGGCGTTAAGGCTCCTGAAAATGCTGGGGTTGAAGTCAAGTCAGGTGTTGTCAGTGAGTCAGGTGTAGCTAAGGAGTCAGGTCGTTCGTCGGAGGGGGTTGGGAAATCGGGTGTTTCCGCGGGAGAGGCTGTAAAGGCAACTGCTGGTGTGGATAAAGGAAATCCGATTGTGGATAATGCAAATGAATTGGTTGCAAAAAGAAATAGAGTTGCTGGTAATGGCAAAAAAGATATTGGTAGCGAACTAAAAACCAGTAAAAAAGAGGCTGGTAAATCTTCCTCGAAATCAGAATTGACTGCTGCTGTTGGCAACAATGGCGGAAAACCATTGCCCCGGAGCCAATCTAAGGCAGGCGGAGTGTTCTTAGAGCCTAACCGCTCAACAGTGGAAGGAGGCGACGGGGCTCTTTCTTTTAAAAACAATGCAAAAGCAGCAGGCGGGGAGACGTCCTTGCCGCAAGCAACAAGCCGGCAGGACGTCAATACGGCTTCTAAGGCTTCAACGGAAATGCAGCCGGAATCGTTGACAAAAGCTGATGAGTCGGGGAGAGCATTGATTTCTGCATCCGCATTGGATAGTAAGGCGTTGAAATGGAATGTGTTGCAGTTGCCGGGGATTTTCCAACCAGTCTATGAGCTGGCTGAACCGCCTGCGCCGCGAAAACAATCGTCCATGTCGGCAGATGACAGGCCGCTTATGGCAGTCAGATTCGGTTATTCGCCGGATTTGAGCACGGTAGGATTGAAGGATTTTTCAAAGCCCGGAACCTCGGTGTCGCTGTTGGTAGAATATTCGGTTTTGCCGAGGCTATATCTGCAAAGCGGTGCAGTTTGGAGCCGGAAAGATTACTCCGCGTCGGCAGAGGCCTATCAATTGCCCAAGCATAAGTATTACCCGCCGTTGGCATTGAGTGGAATAGACGGAGTGTGCAAAGTGCTGGAAATACCGCTCAATGTTCGATATGATATTGCGCTGGGAGAACGTTCGCGCTGGTTTGCAACAGGTGGTTTCTCGTCTTACCATATGAACGCTGAGAAATATAAATACTATTACATCGATCCGAAGGACCCCAGCGCGGAAAAATGGCCGGGCTGGAATGGTAAAACCGGCTGGTACTGGCTGAGCCACGCCAACGTTTCAGCCGGCTACGAATACAGAATATCCCGTAAACTATCGCTCCTCGCGGAGCCTTCTATCCGGATGCCGCTCAAACGCGTCGGGTACGGAAAAGTGAACCTCATTACTACCGGCCTCTGGCTATCGGTGCGCTACACCCCTGTTTTCAAGTGAGCACTATGCCCACATTATCATTGCATTTTATCTTCTAATTAATTTATCAATACTATGAACTCAATTGAAAAAGGAAGCATGAAAAGAGGCGAATTCCTGAGAAGTCTTGGGCTCAGCACCTCAACGTTAATGGCATTCTATTGCCTCGGCACCACTATGACGGCCTGCGGATCGAAAGATGATGACCCAAATCCGGATCCGGATCCAAACCCGGGTACGGGCGGCAGCGGAATATCGGGCACGACAACTGGTACAGCTATCAATTTTACGGTTGATTTGACTAATTCGAATACGTCAAAACTGAAAAACAACGGAGAATCCATCATTACCGGCGATGTACTCGTGGCGAAAACGACTGCTGGCAGCTATGTCGCGTTGAGCAAGATCTGCACCCACGAGGGAAATGCGGTTGCATACAGGTCATCGTCCAACGACGTTTTCTGCCAAACTCATGGTTCCACGTTCAGTATTGCCGGCGCTGTGACCAATGGTCCTGCCACAACTGCACTTAAAACGTATACAGTGACCGTTTCTTCGGACGGGAACACTTTAACTGTGAAGGCTTAATCTCAATCAATCATGAAAGTACTCCGCCTATTCGTGATGTTGATGGGTACATCAACAGTATTATATGCACAGGACGACTTGCTGAACGAGTTGTCGAAACAGGACAGCGCGCAGACTGTTCCCGTCACCGCCACTTTCAAATCGACCCGCGTAGTGAATGGGCAGTCGGTGGAAACGATGAAAAAGAAGCACCTCGATTTGCGTATTTCGCACCGTTTCGGCAAGCTGAACTCGGGCGCCTACCAGTTTTTCGGCCTCGATCAGGCGACGATGCGCCTGGGCTTCGAATACGGATTGACGGACGACCTGATGATCGGCGTCGGCCGCAGCACGTCGCAGAAGGTGTATGATTTTTTTGGTAAATATAAATTGCTGAAACAGAGCACCGGCGCACGCAATATTCCGGTTTCGGTGACATTGTTCGGCGGAACCGGTGTGGCCACGGTCGACAAGGAGCGCGATTTTCAGGATAAGCTGTATTACTCCGCGCAGGTACTCGTGGCGCGGAAGTTCGGAGAGCGCTTGTCGCTGCAACTGTCGCCAACCTATTTGTACCGTACCATGCCGGATGTGACGGGTGACGAAAAAGTGCTTTTCGCAGTGGGTATCGGCGGTCGTTTCAAGCTCTCGAAACGCGTTTCGCTGAACGGCGAATATTTTTACACAGCTCGTGAAAAGAACACGGTTACGGCCCCCTATCACGATTCAATGTCGTTCGGTGTTGATATCGAAACCGGCGGGCACGTTTTCCAACTGCATTTTACCAATTCCCTGGGCATGATCGAGAAGCAGTTTATCGGCGAAACCACCGGCAGCTGGGGCAAAGGGGATATTCATTACGGGTTCAACATTTCCCGTACATTCAGCTTTGACAAGAAGAACAAGAAGCAGCCAAACTGATCCAGACTATGAAACCGCATTTTTTTCGCGTGGCCTGCCTGGCCATGTTCAGTACCGCTTTGCTTTCCGGAACAGCGTTTGCTCAAATGTTTGCCACTTCGGGCGGTAATACGCAATTCTCGGCATCGACACCTTTGGAGAATATAGAAGCGGAGAATAAGAAGTCGCAGGTGATCCTGAATACAGCCAACAACGAGATCGCGATCCGGATGAACATGCGGGAGTTTTCGTTTCCCAATAAACTGATGCAGGAGCATTTCAATGAAAACTACATCGAATCAGAGAAATATCCGACAGCTACGTTTTCAGGAAAGGTAGATAAGGCACCGGACTACACCAAAAACGGCGATTATGACGTGTCGGCGACCGGAAAATTTACGGTTCACGGCATTACCAAGGAACGGACGATCAAAGGGAAGATGAAGATTGAGGGCGGAAAGATCACGATCAGTTCCGATTTCGAGGTAGCGCTCGTGGACCACAACATTGAAGTACCCAAAGTGGTTTTCGTGAAAATTGCGCAAATCATCAAAGTGAAGGCGCAATATGCACTGACTCCGTATAAAAAATAATAAACTGTGGGGTGTTACAGACTTGGTAAGCCTTTCTTGAACTTGCCAAGTCTTCTTCTTTATCTCCTCCGACGCCGGCGGGCGGGTTTTCTTTTACGTACTACTTTTTTCCGTACCTGTGCCTTTTTGACGGTCGTTTTGCGTGCCGGTGCGGCTACGGCTTCCTCCTCCTCGTCTTCGCTTACAGCTTCTTCGGTGGAAGCTGCCGTTTCTGTGATAGCCAAGGTTTCATTGGTTTCTTTCTGATCCACATAAGGTAAGCGTACTGCTGCGATTTGCTCGATATTCGAAGTCGTTTCGATCGGCCTCAGTCTGAATGCGTATGAATAGGCTTTCGCGGGCAGCAGGTACGCGTCGTGTACGCGCGGCGACCAGCTATCGTCACCACCGAGGCCCATTTGTGCGAGGTCGATGTTTACTACCGTCGAAGCGCCGCGGCTCAGTACCGCCGCCCGGCGTTTGGCAGCGAGCAAGTCTTTGTCCGTATAATCATGGACGTTGAAATTGAATGCGGTGTCGCTCAGCACGAGCAGCCCGGCGCCTTCCGCATTGGTCACCGTAGCCCAGCGGACGCCGGTTTTGTTGCCATTTTCCTGCGGAGTAATGTACGGGAAATGCTGTTCGGCCACTGTGCCGGCGTAAATGCCTATTTTTCCGCTCGTTTTGCGATCGGGATAAGTCTCATGTGGGCCATTGCCATACCATTGCGTTTTGGTGAATGCGGCGGGCATTCTCAGCTGCATTCCCACTTTGGCCAGCGGGGGCCATTCGCCTCGTGGCGTAAATGTGTTTTGTACATGAATGTCGCCCGAAGCATAAACCATATAAACCGACTGCACATCCATTTCGCCTTTGGATTGCTTTAATGTCTGGTTGAGGGTCACTTTGTAAATCTGTGCGGTCAGCTTTTGGGTTTTCATTTCGGAAGACACGCGTTCCAGTGTGTCGAGGCCGAAATTGCGCCATTGGGCAGCATAGCTTTTTGCACCGCCGCCTTCGTCATTATCGGTTGGTACGCGCCAGAAATTGGCATACGGGCCGCTTTCGAGCATTTCTTCCTTTTTGTTTTTGAAAGAAATCATACGGCCTTCGTTTTTATCGAAAACCACGGTGAAATCCTGTCCGGAAATCTGTACGCGTGCGGCGGTGATTTGCGCAATGCGGAGTGGACGTTCGCCATACAGGCTGAGGTTTGGCCGTGGAGCGGCCGGTTTTATTACCGGTACCTGATGCCATGCAACCTCGTGGCCTTTCGGCGCCCAGCGCGTAGCTTCTTTTAATCTTAGGCTAAGATTGAGAAAATACTCCGCGTTAGGTTTGGCCGCAGCAGGAAGCTCGTAAGGAATGGTAAGCTGCTGTTTCTGGCGTGCCGATGCATTCAAATTGGCAATGCTGCCGCCTTTACCTACCGGCTTACCATTCTCGATCAGCGACCACACCAGTTCGTAACCGTGCAGCGATTGGAAATCGTAGGCATTATGCAGCGTGATGGTCTTCGCGCCGGCTTTCAGCGTGTCCGGCATTTCAAATTTCACGTATTGATAAACCTTTTTCACCTCATTCAGCTCGGGCTGGGGCGTGCGATCGGGGTTTACGAGGCCGTCGCCGGCATTGGCGCCATCGATGTAATTGAAATAATCCCAGTATTCGGTACCATCCGCGCGTTTCAGTTTTAAGCCCTGGTCCACCCAATCCCAGATAAAACCGCCTTGCATGGTCGGGTATTTCTCGATCACGTCCCAATATTCTTTGAGGTTACCGATGCTGTTGCCCATTCCGTGCGCGTACTCGCATACGATGAGCGGGCGGGTTTTGTCCTTTTTGACGAGGTCGGTCATGTCCTGCGTGGACGGGTACATGACGGAAACAACGTCAAAACTGCTGAGTGTCGTCGGTTTGTAATCCTTGCGTCCTTCATAGTGAATAGGCCGGGTAGGATCGGCGAGCCTGATAAAATCTCCCATGTCCACGAAATTCTGTCCCATTCCCGACTCATTACCCAGCGACCAGATGATCACCGACGGGTGGTTTTTATCCCTTTCCACCATTGCATTGCCCCGCGCCAGAAACGCCGCACGCCATTGCGGATTGTCGGCCAGGACAATGTTTTTGCTCCACAGCTCGTGGCTTTCGATATTCGCCTCGTCCATTACGTAAAGGCCGTATTGGTCGCAGAGGTCGTACCATTCGGAGGCATTGGGGTAATGCGACGTCCGCACAGCATTGATATTATGCTGTTTCATTAAGGTAATGTCCTTGATCATCGACTCCCGGCTGATCACACGGCCCGTTTCCGGGTCGAATTCGTGGCGGTTGACCCCCTTAATGGTTATCGCCTTGCCATTTACCAATAGCTGGCCGCCTTTAATCTTCACATCCCTGAATCCCACGCGCTGGCTCGTCGCTTCGAGGACCTTACCGTCGGAATTCATGAGCTGGACTGTCAGTGTGTACAGGTTCGGCATTTCGGCGCTCCATTTGGCGGGGTTAGGAACCGGCATTTCGGCGCGCACGGCACCTTCTCTTCCCATTTCCAAGGTACCGACCATCTGGCTCACGGGCGTGGTGACCACGTTTTTGGACGCATCGTACAACGTGAAAAGCACCTGATGCGCGTGAATGGGCTGCTCACCATAGTTTTTTACATATGCACTCAGTTTCAGTGTCGCATGCTCATGGTTGGCGTCAAGAATTGTCCTGACGGAATAGTCGGTTAATACCGCTTTGGGCAAAAGCAGCAGATCCACATCGCGGAAAATACCCGAAAGTCGCCAGTAATCCTGGTCCTCCAAGTAGCTGCCATCCGACCAGTTGATCACCTCCACCGCGAGGTTGTTGACACCGACCTTCACATCCTCCGTCACATCGAACTCGAACGGAGTCATGCCATCCTCGTGATACCCGATCGCGACGCCGTTCAGCCATACATAGCAAGCCGATTGTACACCTCCGAAATGCAGGAATACTTGTTTATCCTTTAAATCCTGCGAAACAGTGAATGTTGTGCGGTACATTCCCACGGCATTGGTATCCGCTGTAATGCGCGGCGGAGTTGCTTTGAATGGGTGTTTGATATTGCTGAAAATCGGGCGGTCGTACTTGCGCCCCTCGCGTGCGCCTACGACCTGCCAGTTGGAGGGTACGGGGATATTGTCCCAGCCGGCATCCGCGATTTTGGGGTCATAGAAATTCAGTTGTGCTTTCGACGGGTGCTGTGCCCATTTGAACTTCCAGGTGCCATTCAGCGACTGCACGAACGGCCCTTTTTTGTCCATGGCCAATGCCGCTTTTTCCGTAGCGTAGGGGAAGAAATCGGCACGGGGCTTTTCGGTATTGATACTGATTACTTGCGGGTCCTGCCACTCGGGAATGGCCTGGGCCTGAACGTTCCGGTTCAGAATTTGTAGTAAAAAAAGCAGTATCGGAAGTCCGCGAAGGGTAGAAAATTGCATATTACTTTCTGTGGTAACATTCGGGCGGTGCTTTGATTGAAAGGGTGAAAAGCACGCGTTTTTATTTTGGAGGTTAAAATTAGGGATAATCAAAAAGAAACGGACGCAAAACCGGGGTACCATGAAGTTTTATTTGAAGAATGCCTTTATTTTGCCTCCACAAGTAAATTCTCTGTTATGCTGTTAGCTGTCGACCTTGGCAATACCGACACTGTTTTCGGGCTTCATGATTCCGGTAACTGGGAGCACATCTGGCGGATGCGCTCGCTGGTGCAGGAAAACGAGGCACATTACGAGTCGAAGCTCCGGCTGCATTTCCTGGAAGCGGGTTTGTGGTTTGGGGACGTGCAGACGGTGGTGCTCAGTAGCGTCGTGCCCGCCCTTACCCCGGTGATCCTGAGAATGCTCCGCTCGCTGTTCGGTGATGGGGTGATCGTGGTCGGGCCGGAAATTTATCCCGCATTGTCTATTGAAATCGACCATCCGCATGAAATCGGTGCGGACCTTATCGCCAATGCGGTAGCGGTATCGACGCGGTATAAAGAAAATTGCGTGGTCGTCGATTTTGGCACTGCATTGACATTCACGACTGTTTCCAAAGACAGCAGAATTCTCGGCGTAGCCATATTACCGGGCTTGATCACCGCGGTGAAAGCGTTGTTTGCCAACACGGCACAATTGCCGGAAGTACCATTGCAGCTCCCGCCATCCGCCATTGGTAAAAACACCGTCGAGGCCATTCAGGCCGGTATTCTACTGGGTTATGAAGGGTTGGTCAAATCGCTGGTGGGCCGCATTCGTGCGGAGCTGGGCGGTGAATGCATTGCCGTTGCGACGGGCGGTTTATCGTCCATTATCGACACCCTGCGCGATGAGTTCACAGAAATCGACAGAAAGTTAACGCTCGATGGCCTTCGCATTATCGGCGAAAGTCTCAGGGCTTAGTTTTGAAATATCCTTCTTCTATCAAAGGCAAATCCGAAACCGGCTGATTGTACAAATACGCCCAACAATCAATGACTACCTCCTGACTATTCCTGACCGGAACTACTTTCCGGACATACAAACTCGCCGCCTCATCCTCCAAAACATCCTCATATTCATCGAGTTCTTTGAGTATTTCAAGGGAGTTTAGCTGATAAATTTCTCCGTGTACGCGCGTAGGCGCGTCAGGCTCGTACAGTGCGCCCGGATACCACTCCACGCGGAACAATTTTCCATTGAAATACCCTTTTCCTATATAGTTTGAAGACAACCGGAGCTTCCGCGCGTAGGGGTTGTCAAAACCCTGCATCAAAGTGCCGTAAGTGAATAAATTATATAACTTTTCCATTCTGCTGCCAGAAGATCAGAAATTCCGCTAAATGCAGAACTGTATTTTTCTTATATTTACATGTAAGCTTCTTCATTATACTAATATACCGTTATGTACGAAAAGAATCTTGGTACAAAACAAAAAGCACTACGGATCAACCTCGACCGCCGGATCTACGGATCGTTTGCGGAAATCGGGGCAGGTCAGGAAACGGCGGCTTACTTTTTCAAAGCCGGCGGCGCATCCGGAACCATCGCTAAAACGATGTCGGCCTACGACATGACATTCAGCGACGCGATATATGGGACAGAAGAAGGCGGAAGGTATGTGGTAGAATCCCGATTGATGAAAATGCTGAACCGCGAGTACAACCTTGTGGAAAAGCGGCTCTCGGAAAAACGGGGTGTAGACAGTACCTTTTTTGCCTTCGCGAACACAGTTGTAGCCCTCAATTTTCAAAAGACAAACGAATCACACGGCTGGATCGGTCTGCAGTTCCAGCTCACGCCCATGGGCCCGACGAACTACGTCGTGATTCACGTGCGGATGCGGGATGATGAAAACATTCTGCAACAGCAGGCGCTCGGGATCATCGGTGTAAACCTGATTTACGGGTGCTATTACTATTACAAGTCGCCCGAAATACTGCTGATGTCGCTCATGGATGATCTGACGATCGACCGGATCGAGATCGATATGGTGCGTTTCAGCGGGCCTGATTTTGCCAAAGTAGATAACCGCCTCATGAGCCTGCGGCTGGTGAAGAATGGATTTACCGACGCGGCATTGTTCGGCAGCGACGGCGGCGTATTGCAGCCTTCCGAAGCGTTGTACAAGAAGCACATTCTCATGATGCGCGGCCGCCTGCGCCCGATCACGAATGTGCATATAGACCTGATCAGCAACGGGCAACGGCAGTTTTTGGCGGAGGAAGATGTGGATGAATCCAAAGTGGTACTCATTTCGGAGCTCACGCTGCATAATCTCAAAGCCGGCGACCGCGATATCGACGAAAAGGACTTTCTCGACCGTGTAGATATCCTTTGCTCGCTGGGGCACATGGTAATGATCTCCAACCACCATGAATATTACCGGCTGGTAGCATACCTGTCGAGGCTGACGAAGCTGAAATCCGGTCTGCTCCTTGGTAGCCCGAATTTGCAGGATATTTTCGAAGAAAAGCACTATCAGTTCCTGCAAGGGGGTATTTTGGAATCATTCGCGACGCTGTTCAGCCGGAAGGTGAAATTGTACATTTATCCTACATTGCAACCGGACGGTTCGGTTTACAGCTGTGAGAATTTCCGCGTGCCGGATCACTTGCGGCCATTATTCCAGTATCTGATCGTGAACGACAAAATAGAGGACATTAAGAACTACAATACCGAACACATGCACATCACCACCGACCTGGTGCTTGAAATGATCAAGCGCGGCGAGCCCGGATGGGAAAAGCTCGTGCCGGAGAATGTGGCTCAGATGATCAAGGAAAAGTCATTGTTCGGGCTTCCTAGCGAGAACAATTATGTGGATACGGTGAAGCAGATTCACCAGGCTGTGGGGAATTTGTAATTAGTTTTGATGCCACGAAGGCACGAAGGAGCACGAATACTATTCGTGTTAAATTCGTGTCTTCACGGTCCGCCGCTGCGGTGGCAATTAAATAATACCATCTCTTAGCTTTTGGATATAAAATCCCCCTTATGTCCAAAATTTTAACCCCGCCAACTACGTTCGTGGGCAGGCTCAAATACCTAGGTCCCGGTTTTATCCTTTCTGCTGCCATCGTAGGCTCCGGCGAACTTATCGCCACCACCGCATTAGGTGCCAAAGCCGGTTTCGTCATGTTCTGGCTGATCATTCTCAGCTGTCTTGTCAAAGTCGCATTGCAGCTGGAATTTGGCAAGAATGCCATTTACACCGGCACCTTCATCATGCACAACTTCAATAACCTGCCCGGGCTGAGGCTCGGCAAGGCACATTGGAGCATTTGGTTGTGGCTTTCATTGCAGGGATTGAAATTGCTGCAAGTTGGCGGCATCGTCGGGGGCGTTGCTATTGTGCTCCATATGGCCTTCCCGCTCATTTCGGTGAATTTTTGGGCGATCATTTCCGTGCTGATCACTTCATTTTGGGTTTATAAGGGTAACTATGGTCCGGTCGAGAAAGGCTCGCTTGTGATGATCATTCTCTTTACGGCCGTCATTCTCATATCCGTTATTTCCCTTCAATGGACACAATACGCCATCACCTGGCCGCAATTTGAAAGTGGCTTGCAGTTTTCGCTTCCCACAGCGTTAGTTGCGACGGCCTTCGGGGCATTCGGCATCACCGGCGTCGGTGGTGATGAAATCATGTACTACAATTACTGGTGCATCGAAAAGGGTTACGCAGCCTACACCGGCCCGAACGACGGCAGCAGGGAATGGTCCGAGCGCGCCAAAGGCTGGTTTCAGGTGATGTACCTTGATGCTGTGTTGTCGATGGTCGTCTACACCATTGTGACGGCCGCATTTTATCTCCTGGGAGCTGCGGTACTGCATACCGGCGGCGCAGTACCGGAAGGTTACCAGATGGTCGGGACCCTATCCCGTATTTTTACGGAAACGCTCGGCCCATGGGCGAAGAATATCTTTCTGATAGGGGCTTTCTTCGTGCTCTATTCCACATTGTTTACAGCCACGGCGAGCTGGGCGAGGGTTTGGGGAGATGCATTCGGGCAGATCAGCTGGATGAAGTTCGGCTCGGAGCAAGAGCAAAAACGGAGCATCGGCATGATGTCGTGGGTACTGCCTATTGCCTGGTGCCTGCTATTTCTATTTTTTCAGGCGCCGGTCAGGATGGTCATTCTCGGGGGCATTGCCACATCGGTGTTGCTGTTGCTGGTGGTATATGTGTCGCTCGTGTTCCGTTATCGCAACTTGCCCATTGCTTTGAAACCCTCCGTTTTATATGATGTATTTTTCTGGATCAGCGTGCTTTCGATCCTCTTTGTGAGCGGGTATGGTATTGTCCAAATTATTTAGGGAAGAATAGTACTTAATTTTAAATGAGTAGTACTTTTTGATAGCGAACGAATAAGGGAGTTACTTCTCATTTTCGTCTAACTGATTGCCGGTCAGGTAAAAATGCATTCATTCCGAAATCCTAAATTCTTTCATATGGAGAAACCAAACGAAGTATCGAGAAGGAACTTTATTAAAAACACCACGGGAGTCGCCGTAGCGCTTTCCATTCCGGCCATTATTCCCGCAAGCGCATTCGGCGCGAACGACCGCGTGCGCGTAGCGGTGCTGGGCGTTAACGGGCGTGGGCAGAGCCATATTTCGGGTTTTAATTCCCTGAGCAATGTGGAAGTAGCCACGCTCTGCGATCCCGACAATACCATTTTGCAGAAACGTGCGCAGGAATTCGAGCAGAAAACGGGTAAGAAGGTTAAGACGGAAAACGATCTTCGTAAGGTTTTTGATGATAAAACTATTGATGCCGTGAGCATTGCCACGCCAAACCACTGGCACGCATTGGCCGCCATTTGGGCATGTCAGGCAGGTAAGGATGTGTATGTAGAAAAACCTGGCTCTCACAATCTTCACGAAGGCCGCAAGCTCGTGGAAGCAGCCCATAAATATAAAAGGGTAGTACAACACGGCGTCCAGCTTCGTAGCTCGGAAGCGTTGAAAGAAGCCGTCAAACACCTCCGCGACGGACTGATCGGCAACGTGTACATGGCCCGTGGCCTTGTCTACAAATGGCGTCCCGATATTGGCGACCGTGGTACCGAGCCCGTACCCGCAGGTCTCAACTACGATCTCTGGACCGGCCCGGCCGAAATGAAGCCATTTTCCCGCAACTACGTGCATTACGACTGGCACTGGCATTGGAACTACGGCAACGGCGACATAGGCAACCAGGGTATCCACGAAACCGATATGTGCATGTGGGGCCTTGGCGTGGAAAGCTTCCCGGATAAGATCACGTCCTCAGGCGGTAAATTTCTTTGGAATGACGCCAAGGAGACACCGGAAGTACTCAGTTCTTCATTTGTATATACCAAAGAAAAAAAGATCATCGAGTTCGAAGTACGTCCGTGGATGACGAACGACGAGGGCGGCGTGGGTATAGGCAACATTTTCTACGGCTCAGAAGGCTATATGGTGGTGAAGGGGTACGATTATTACGAAACCTTCCTCGGCAAAGACAAAAAAGCCGGCCCTTCGCGGAAAGCCGGAGGGGATCACTACAAGAACTTCATTGACGCCGTGGTAGCGAAAGATTCGAAACTGCTGAATGGACCGGTGGAAACGGCTCATTTGTCTTCCGGACTCGCACATTTGGGCAATATCGCCTACCGCGTTGGCCGTGCATTAACTTTTGATAACAAGACGGAGAAGTTTATTGGGGATGACGAAGCCAATAAGCTGTTGACGAGGAAGTACCGTTCACCTTATGCGCTGCCGCAAGTGGTGTAAGGTGCAGTAGTTGCCTTAAAAATTATTGTTCCACTGAAAAGTTCTCTTTATGAGAACTTTTCTTATATTCACACACTTGTATGAAAGTACATTTGATTAAGGAATCGACGATTGAAAAGTTCGTTTTGAATCATGCGAGAAGCGCGTCATCGTTTGACGAATGGCTTAAAAAGCTAAAAGGTGCCAACTGGCGATCGCCCGTTGATATTCGCGAGAATTATCCAACAGTGGATTTTCTTGGGAACGGTTGCCCGAGAGTAGTGTTCGATATCGGCGGCAACAATTACCGCATGATTTGTAAATATGTATTTGGAAAAAGCTTTGTGCGCTTATACGTGAGCTGGATTGGTACTCATGCCGAATACACACATTTATGCAAGAGCAGATTGCAATATTCTGTAAAACAATTCTGATATGGGAGAGCTGAAATATAAGGTAATCAAGACCGAAGAACAATACTACGAATATTGTAACGAGTTGGAAAGACTAGATGATTCGGGAGAGTCAGAGGGCAAATATCAGGATGAAGCTGAACTTTTGATGGTGCTGATCGAACACTACGATGCAGAGCACACGATCTTCAAAGGTGAATTCGATCCTGTTGAATTGCTCAAGTCACTCATGAAGGATCACAAGATGAAGGCTAAAGACATTGCAGAGTTGCTGAATGTCAGCAAAGGATATGTGTCCGAGATTCTTAACTACAAAAAAGGCATGTCCAAAGATGTGATCCGCAAGCTGGCCACGCGTTTTGCGATGAGGCAGGAAGCATTCAACCGGCCGTACCGTTTGGAGGGTGAAAGAATGATGGAGGAAGAAGAGGACGCCGTAGCGCAGGAGACTGTACTTTCGTAACGACAAATTTTAATCACATTAACCACACATTTACTTATGAACCACTATCAGGAAATCACACGCTACCTCGACAATGCGCAGGAGATTTTGAGTACCAAGGCTAAGAAGGAAGGCCAGGAGTATAAAGACATTAAATACGTTCAAATGGCGTCAGGAACTGCTTATAACGCGGCCTTGATGATTGCTGACGAATATTTGAGAAAGAAGGAGGGAACGAAATTTTCAAAGCCTCAGAGTATCGACGAGTACAGAATTCGTCTTCGTAAACACAACCGGACAATGCTATCCTATTTGAATGAGGCGTATGATACATTGCATTTGGCTGGTTACTACCACGGAACCCCATCTGTAAGGACAATCAAAGACGGCCTGGATGCCACACAAAAAATGCTGGCAATGGTGGCTTAGTAACTTAAAACAAGTTAAACAAAAAACGGCCGACAGGAATTACCTGCCGGCCGTTTGCATATCTATTGCGGCGCTCTTTAGAGCGTCGTAAAATCAAATGATTCCAAATACTTCGTTGTGAAATTGCCGGATTTGAAGCCCGGATCATCCATCAGCTTAATATGGAACGGGATTGTGGTTTTGATGCCTTCGATCACGAACTCCTGTAATGCGCGCTTCATACGCGTGAGTACCTCCTCGCGCGACTGGCCGCTGACGATCAGTTTGGCGATCATCGAGTCGTAGTTTGGCGGTACGGTATAGCCGCTGTACACGTGGCTGTCGATGCGTACGCCGTGACCGCCAGGGAAATGCAGGTTGGTGATTTTACCCGCCGCCGGACGGAATCCGTTTGAAGGATCTTCCGCATTGATACGGCACTCCATCGCGTAAAGCTTTGGCGTGTAGTTCTTCCCGGAGATCGGCTCGCCCGCCGCTACTTTGATTTGCTCCTTAATAAGGTCAAAATCAGTAACTTCTTCGGTGATCGGGTGCTCTACCTGGATACGGGTGTTCATTTCCATGAAATAGAAGTCACCGTGCTTGTCGACCAGGAACTCGATCGTACCGGCACCTTCGTAACCGATTGCCTGGGCTCCTTTGATGGCCGCAGCACCCATTTTCTCGCGTAATTCAGGCGTGATAATAGGGGATGGCGTTTCTTCTACCAGTTTCTGGTGACGACGCTGGATCGAGCAGTCGCGTTCCGAGAGGTGGCACACTTTACCGAACTGGTCGCCGATGATCTGGATTTCGATGTGACGGGGTTCTTCCACGAATTTTTCGAGGTACAAACCGTCGTTTCCGAAGGCCGCCGCAGACTCGGTACGGGCGTCGTTCCACGCCTTCTCGAATTCTTCCGGCTTGTTGATCACACGCATTCCGCGTCCGCCGCCACCTGCTGTCGCTTTCACTATCACAGGGTAACCGATGCCTTCCGCGAGCTCTTTACCTTGCTCCAAAGATTCGAGCAAGCCATCCGAGCCCGGAACAACCGGTACGCCGGCTGCGATCATCGTTGCTTTGGCGGTAGCCTTATCGCCCATCCCGTTGATCTGGGCGGCGGTAGCTCCGATAAATTTGATACCATAATCCGCGCAGATTTGCGAGAATTCGGCGTTTTCCGACAAGAATCCGTAACCCGGGTGGATCGCGTCCGCGCCGGTTACTTCCGCTGCCGAAATGATATTCTGGATGCTCAGGTACGATTGCCTGCTGGGCGGAGGACCGATACAAACGGCCTCGTCGGCAAACCGTACGTGAAGGCTGTCGCGATCGGCTGTCGAGTATACCGCGACAGTCTTAATGCCCATTTCACGACAGGTCCTGATTACACGCAGGGCGATTTCGCCCCGGTTAGCAATGAGTATCTTTTTAAACATGTAATTCAGTGAGTTTTCGTTCGCTGCATTATGCAGGTTCAACCAGGAACAATGGCTGGTCGAATTCTACCGGAGTTGCGTTTTCAACCAGGATCTTCACGATTTTACCTGATACTTCGGATTCGATTTCGTTGAACAATTTCATTGCCTCGATCACGCAAACTACTTTTCCGGGTTTGATCTCATCACCGATGTTAACGAATGCCGGTGTTTCCGGGCTGGATGCGCGGTAGAATGTACCGATCATCGGGGATTTAATGGTAATGAGGTTCGAAGAAGCTGGTTCTTTGGAAACCGCTGGCTCGGCGGGAGCGGCCGGTGCAGCTGCTGCGGGTGCCGCAGGAGCGATTGCAGGCGCAGGTGCCGCAACTTGTGCCGGAGTATAGGCTACTACCGGTGCAGTGGCAAAGCGTTTTACCTTGATTTTCAGGTCTGCCGTTTCAATATTCACTTCATCAAGTCCCGACTGGGCAATGAAGTCAATCAGTTTTTGGATTTCTCTGGTTTCCATTTAATTAAGATTTAACTCTTTCTACGTATTCGTATGTGCGTGTGTCAACTTTGATTTTTTCACCTTCGTCGATGAAAAGAGGTACCATAATGCGTGCACCGGTTTCTACTTCAATCGCTTTCTTAGGAGAGTTGGCGGTATCGCCTTTCAGTCCCGGCTCCGAGTAAGTTACCACCAATTCCACGAAAGGAGGAAGTTCGCAGGTGAGTGCTGCATCGTTTTCAGTATTGATCAGGATCTCGACCTCTTGTCCTTCCTTCATCAGGTCGGCGTTGGTCACCAGTTTCTCGTCGATCAACACCTGGTCGAATGTCTCGGAATTCATGAAGTTGTAGCCAACCTCATCTTTATATAGGAACTGGAATTTGTGACGCTCCACACGTACGGGCGTAATGCCTGCGCCCGATGAGAACGTATTGTCCAGCACTTTGCCGCTAGTAAGGCTTTTCAGTTTGGTACGTACGAACGCGTTGCCTTTTCCGGGTTTCACGTGTTGGAATTCAATCACCTGAAAAAGATCATGGTTGAAATGGATTACCAAACCGTTACGCAAATCTGCAGTAGTTGCCATTTTTATGCTAATGAATTGTATGATAATGCTTTATTGAAAATCACATGCCTACGCTCCGATACCCCATTTGAGGTACATAGCGCCCCAGGTAAAGCCTCCGCCAAATGCGGCGAGAATCAGGTTATCGCCTTTTTTAAGTTGTGATTCGTAGTCCCACAAGCAAAGCGGGATTGTCGCCGCTGTGGTATTTCCGTATTTGTGAATGTTCATCATGACTTTGTCCATTCCCACACCCATCCGGTTGGCGGTTGCCTCGATGATCCGGCGGTTGGCCTGGTGTGGCACGAGCCATGCTACGTTATCGCTGTTCAGGCCGTTGCGCTCCATGATGTCGGCAGCGATATCGGCCATGTTGGTCACGGCAAATTTGAAAACCTGCGCACCATCCTGATAAACGTAATGCAGCCTGTTATCTACCGTTTCGTGGGTAGGCGGGTAGCGGCTTCCCCCGGCTTTCTGGTTAAGATAGGGATAACCCGCCCCATCCGACTTGATGATCGAATCCAGGATCCCGTTTCCGGATGTGTCCGGTTCAAGCAATACAGCACCTGCGCCGTCGCCGAAGAGAATACAGGTCTTGCGGTCGGTGTAGTCCACGATTGCGGACATTTTATCGGCACCCACGACGATCACCTTTTTATATTTTCCGGTCTCGATGAATTGCGAGCCGAGTGTCAATGCATAAATAAAACCCGAGCAGGCAGCCTGGATGTCGAAGCTTCCGATGTTACGGATGCCGACCATGTCGCAGATGAGGTTAGCTGTGCAGGGGAAAACAAAATCGGGTGTGGTAGTAGCGCAAATGAGCAGATCAACTTCTTCGGGGCGAGTATTGGTTTTGGCAAGCAATCCCTTTACAGCCTCCGCACCCATATGTGAACTTCCTAAACCTTCGCCTTTCAGAATACGCCTTTCCTTGATACCTGTGCGGCTAACGATCCATTCATCGTTTGTCGCAACCATTGTTTCCAATTCTGCATTAGTTAACACATAATCAGGTACATAACCTTGTATTCCTGTTATAGAGGCTTTAATATGGGTCATGATAAATCAACTATTCAAAATCCGAATAGATTTGGTAAAAAGGGACAGTTTCAGTTTTTTCATAGTCATGTGGTTGTCAGCATCCGTAGTTAGCTCAATGCCTGGGCGATGTGCAGGTACGCTTTGGATTTCACCTGCTTGTAGGCCCAGTCAACCATATTTTTGATAGCCAGAGGTGTCGACACCCCGTGCGCGATCATCACATTTCCATTCACCCCGATAATGGGACTGCCTCCGATGGACTCGTAGTTCGTTTGGTCGATAAAATCGTCCTGGAAACCTCTTTTCTTCGAAATCTCATACAGAGACTCTCCGAGTTTGAACAAAATATTGCCGGTAAAGCCGTCGGTAACGATCACGTCGGCCTTGTTAATGAAGAGATCTTTCCCTTCTATATTTCCGATAAAATTGATGCGCTTGTTTTGTTTCAGCAGGGGATAGGTGGCCTGCGAAGTGAGGGAGCCTTTTTGCTCTTCTTCCCCGATATTCATCAGCGCAACCCGCGGCTTCTCGATCTGGAAAGTGTGCTGGGCGAAAATCGAGCCGATTTCACCAAACTGCGAAAGGACCTCCGGCTTGCAATCGGCATTGGCACCGATGTCGAGCATTACGGCATATCCTCCTCCTACCTGCGGCACGAGGCCTGCGATGGCTGGGCGAAGAATGCCTTCAATAGCTTTAATGCTGAAAAGGGCGCCCACGTGCATGGCACCTGTGTTTCCTGCACTGCAGAATATATCTACCTCTTTTTCTTTCAGAAGCTTGAAACCCACGCCAATGCTGGAATTGGGCTTTTGAGAAAGGGCTTTGGTAGGATGTTCCCCCATCTCAATTACATCTTCTGCGTGAACGACGTCAACATTAGTAGGAGTGAAATTGTGCTGGTTGAAAATCTCCCAGATCACGTTTTCACGGCCAATTAAAACGATTCTCGCCTCGGATGGTAGCTCAGAAGAGGCTTGAATCACCCCTTCAACAATTGCTTGCGGAGCTAAATCTCCCCCCATAGCATCTACCGCAATTTTCATTTACACGCTGTTATTTTGACAAATAAGTTAGAAACCGAAGGTGTAAATTTAGCAGATGTGCCGCAGTAAAAAAGAATTTCGCAACAACTTTTATAGGGCTGCTGCGAAATTGAATTGCTCATCGACTGAAACTAAACCGTTTTAGTATAGTTCTCAACTACAACTTTACCTCTGTAAACCAGGTTGCCTTCGTGTACGTGTGCACGGTGCAATTGGTGGATTTCTCCGGTTGTAGCATCAGTTCCCAACTGCTTTCCGGTAAGGAAATCGTGCGCTCTGCGTGAATCGCGACGGGTGCTGGAATGTCTCCGCTTAGGATGTGCCATGATATTTTTGGTCTATTGTTATTTACTATTTATAGTCTCCTCCGTCGATTAAAATCGACGGGAATCGATTCTCTTTTTTCTCCTACCGTCAGCTAAAGCAGACGGTAATAGATTCTTTTTCTGCCCCTTCAATCCTCTACCGTCGGTTTTAACCGACGGGCCGAAAGAGAAGGTTTTACTTTTTCAGTTTTTTTAGCGCTTCCCAGCGAGGATCTACTTTTTCTTCTTCCTCCCTTTCGTCGCCTTCCTCCGCTTCTCCTCCCGAAGTATAAACCAGCGTTCCTTCCTCCTCATCATCTTCCAAATCGAACTCATCTTCCTCTGTCCGCAGGCTCGGGTGGAGCTTTTTGACCGGCAACGACAGCGCGATAAAATCGAAAATGTAACGCGCTACATTGATCCTGTTGGTGTTACGGCTGATGATCTCGATCTCTTCCGTGAGTTCCTCATTATGATCGCCGAACTTTAATATAATGCGTTCGTCGGAATCAATAGGTTCTTCGAACGTTTCCAGGCTGCGGTCGCAAGTCAGGATTACGCTTCCTGTTGTGTGAAAACGAAGCTGGATCATCGTCGCCGATTTGTTCAGTACCACGTGCGTTTTGAAGTGCCCGTGCTCGATCAGATCCTGCTCCATTTCCTCAAAAAAAGCATCGCCAGACTCCATATCATAGTCATACTGTTTGTCTTCCAAACCGTAAATGTCTATGTTGTATTTACTTAGCTCTTTCACTTTTTCTGTCAAAAGGAGTGCAAAGGTAATGTGTTTCAGTTTAATAAAAAACATTGGGCCGGAAAATTGTTGCCGCCCGCCGCTATTCTTTGGTGTTATCAGATTTTCCGTGCCGGATTGCCAAAATAGGTGGCGCCAGCCGGCACATTCTCGACCACCACCGATCCCGCGCCGATCCGCGCATTCTTGCCGACCTGAATACCCGCCACGATCACCGCACCTGAGCCGATGAAAACGCCGTCGGCCAATGTCACGCGGTCGTTCACGATCGCGCCTGCACCGATGGTCACGAAATCGCCCACGATGGCCGAAGTGTCGATGATGGCACCCGTTTGTACCAGGCAATGATGGCCTACCACCGTGCGTGCGCCGATGGTGGCGCGTGCTGCAATGAGGTTACCATGCCCGATCGACGCCATGCCGGAGATCACCGCGGTGTCATGGATTGCGTTCACGGGCATATTCTTGTATTCCTCGTTCAGAGATTCTACCAGGCGCTCCCGTACCGAGCGCTCGCCAATGGCGATGAATGCCTCGCATTTAGAGCCTATTATATTAAGGTAGCTCGTGTCGTCGGTATTGCCGAGCACACTCACTTCGCCGAACTCCTTGCCATGCAGCTCGGCATGGTCGTCAAGGAAGCCGTAGACGAGTACATTGTTCCTTCTGAAAATATCGAGGGCCTGCATACCGAGGTCGCCGGCGCCAAAGATTAATACGGGGTTTTCCATAATTGATGTTGGTATTGAATAAAAAGCCTTCATCCGAATGGTTAGTTCAAATGAAGACTTAAAAATTTAGGCCTGAATAGAATGCTTACAGGAATGTTACCCTGAAAACAAACGGGCTGCCGTAGGGCGATAGGTTCTGACCGCTGTATTTATCGATCTGGCTGTCGTAGCTGAAATTATACAGTGCCGTCAAATGCACCGCTTTGATAAACTTCCCGCCGATAGGTTGTGAATATGAAGCCCCCGCCATAGGCGAGCCCAGCCATTGACGTTTCTGATAGGATCCTTCCACATTCAGCGCTTCAAATTCACCGATAATATTGACAGGCGGTATCACATTGTACATCATGAATGCGCGACCACCGTAATAGGCGGTGTTGATATCATAATACTTATATCGGAAATACATAATCGTCGCGCCCACACCGCCCACGAGCTTTTCGGTCAGCTCATAGCCTGCCATCGGCGAAAGGTTAATATTCGTAACCGTTCCCAGGCTCAACCCGAAGCTACCTCCGAGGCGCAGTCTTTCGATGAACTTTTTGTCCTCGAAATCGGCCAGTTTCTTTTTCTCAGCCAGTACGGGTTTCTGATCCTGTGGTTTTCTTTCAATGGGAGGTATTTCCTTCCTTTCCGGCTGGTCCTTCCGAAGCGAATCGGGGCGGTAGTATTCGTCGTTCTGCGCCATCAGCGAAGGACTTGTCAAAACCGCCAGGAGAAACAGGAATGGCAGGAGAATTTTACTTTTCATGTTAAAATCGTTTATTTTAGAATGTTGTAACTGGTAACGTAGGACTATCTGATTTTTGTCTGCCGATACTGCGCTTCCGGCTCCTCTTAACACCACGCGTTTCGTATATGCTTTATCACATTTCGGTTCCTGACCCACAAACCCGTTTTCTCGACATTACCTACACCGTCCCCGAAATCCATAGCGAACAGATCGAAATCCAGCTGCCGGCATGGCGCCCGGGGCGGTACGAACTTCAAAACTTCGCCAAAAATATTCAATTTATCGAAGCGACCTCACCCGCTGGTCACAAACTGCCTCTTCATAAGGTAACCAAAGACCGATGGCGGGTTGGAACGGCCGGTCAAAACGAGGTGCGCATTCATTATACCTACTACGCATCCATTCAGAATGCGGGCAGCAGCTATGTAGATGAGGAATTGTGGTATCTCAATTTCATCAACTTCTGCATGTATACAGAGGGCAGAATCTCTGAGCCTTATCGCGTGGAGCTCGATTTGCCCGATGGGTACCAGATTGCGTGCGGATTGCCCTCGGCCGGGAAGAACGCATTATCGGCGAGAGATTTTTATCAACTGGTCGACAGCCCGATGCTGGCTTCTGCGACTTTGCAGAAATGCGAGTACGAAGTCCGGGGTATTCAGTTCAAAATATGGATGCACGGGAACCTGAAACCCAACTGGCGGCGTATCGAGCGTGATTTCCGGCGCTTTTCACGCGAGCAGATCGCGATGATGGGGGAGTTCCCCGAAAAGGACTACCACTTCCTGAACCTGATTTTACCCAATGCATTCTACCACGGCGTGGAGCACCAGAACTCGACAATGATCGTGCTCGGGCCCGACGATGAAGGCGAAGGCCTCTATTCCGACCTTCTGGGCGTTAGCTCGCACGAGCTTTTCCACGCCTGGAACATCATCCGAATTCGCCCGGCGGAGCTTTTGCCCTACGATTTTACCAAAGAAAACTACTTCCAAACCTGTTTTGTGGCCGAAGGCTGCACGACCTACTATGGCGATCTTTTCCTGAGACGTGCCGGCGTTTTTAGCGACGAGTCTTATGTGAAGGAATTGCAGGTGTATATGAAGCGCCATTTCGAAAGCAGCGCCCACGCTGCGCAGTCGCTCGCGGAATCGTCGTTTGACCTTTGGCTGGATGGTTACGAAAAAGGCATTCCAAACCGGAAAGTGTCGGTGTACCACAAAGGCGCATTGGTGGCACTCATTCTCGATTTGTATTTAAGGAAGAAAACCAACCACGCCCAGTCGCTGGACGATGTGATGAAGCTGCTATGGGCGCGTTTCGGTAAGCCGTTTGTCGGTTATACGCTGGAAGACTACATTGGCATCGTAGAAGAAGTCGCCGGCGAATCACTGGAATGGTATTGGAATGAATGCATTTTCAGCGCCACGCCGCTCGAAGATCGCCTGAACGAAGCACTCGCATTTGTAGGACTGCAAATGTCGGTTTTCAGCAATGGTAATGTGCAGCTGAACGTGCTGGATGATTTTAAGGCACAAGTGCAGCGGGAAAAATGGCTCGAAACGGTGCAAGTGCTTACAATCGAGGAAGAGGAGTTGGAGGATGGGGATGAGGAGGAGTGACCGCCGACGGCCGACGGCCGATGGCTGTTTCCTGATACGGTATTCGATAATGATACTAAGTAATCGGCGGTCGGCGGTCGGCGGTCGGCGGTCCATGGTCGGCGGTCAGCTCCCCAACTCTGCCTTCAAAGCCTCTTCGAGCTCTCCATACCGGTACCGAAACCTCGTTTCGTTCGCAATTCGCCCGTTCACCACATAATTCCCTCCCAATACCACCGCCGCCATTTCTCCGAATGCGAGTTTTAATGCAAATGCAGGTACATTCGGAAACCATTGCGGGCGGTGCAATACTTTGCAAATGGCTTTGGTTAGGCCTTCGTTCGTGACGGGCGGTGCGGCAACGGCATTGTAAGCCCCGTCCCAGCCTTCATTTTCCAAGGCTTCCATATATAACCGGCACATATCATCGAGGTGGATCCAGGACATCCATTGCTTTCCGGAGCCCAGCGGTGCACCCACGCCGAAACGGGCCGGTAATGCCATTTTGGGGATCGCGCCGCCGCCTTTGCTAATTACAATACCGGTCCGTAGCTTGACCGTGCGGATACCCAATGCCTCAATTTCATCGGCAGCTTTTTCCCATTCGACGCTGACGTGCGAGAGGAAATCGTTGCCGGCAGGCGTAGTTTCGGTATTTCTGGCGTCGCCGGTATCCTGGCCGTAGTAGCTGATGCCCGAGGCCGACACGAATGCAACCGGTTTTAGCGGCTTTTCGGCGAGTTTTCGGGCAATAAGGCGGATCGATTCGGTGCGGCTTTCGAGGATGGATTTTTTGCGCTCTTCCGTCCAGCGGCCTTCGCCGACATTGGTACCGGCCAAATGCACGAGAAAATGCAGGTTGTCCAGTGCCCCTTCTTCGATATAGCCTTTTTTAATATCCCATTCAAAAACCTGAACGGATGGGATATTGGCTTTTTCCCTGCTCAGGAAAGCCACTTCATAGCCCTTTTCGAGCAGCATTTGCGTCAGCCGCTTGCCGATGAGGCCCGTTCCACCGGTGATTAATACTTTCTTTCCCATAAATGCCGGTTTTAAAAAAGTATACCATGCTAGATTTCGGGGTGTTGCGAACCGTCGCCCGGCGAACCGTCGCGCGGCGGTACTTGCTCGATCGCCTGCGTTACGCGTGCGACCATTTCTTCGACCGTCTCGTCGGGCAGGAAATGCATAGGCGGTTTGAACTGCACCGTCAGTCGGGTGTTCCGTTTTTTGAAACGCAATCCTTTCTTATCAAAAGCCCTTCTGAAACCATTGATCACGACCGGGATCACGATCGGGTGATGGTCGTTGATCAAATGCGCCGTGCCTTTGCGTACAGGGGCATACGGTTTGGTAGTTCCCTGGGGGAAGCTTACCACCCAGCCGTGCTGCAAACCCATGCCGATGCGGTCCTGAGCGGACGTGTCGAGCTGGCGCTTCACGTCCTCGCCATTGGCCCGCCAGGAGCGCTCGATGGTAATGGCGCCACCCATGCTGAACACTTTGGGTAAAAACCCACCTTTCATGGTTTCGGCGGCGGCCACATAGTACATTCTGGCACGGGGCGAAAGAAGGTAAAACGGCGGTGCCATGGTGTCTTTATAGCCCCATTTGACAGCGCAAAAAATATGGAAGAATGCGATAACGTCGGCGAAATAGGTCTGGTGGTTCGAGAGGAACAGCACGCCCTGATCGGGCAGGTCCATCAGGTTTTCGGTGCCGGTAATGCGGATCTTGTTGACGGCCGTGTAACGGTAGTATGTAAACCAGCCCAATATGAAAATCAGTAATCTTTTAACAGCCAGATAGTTGCCGAAAGGGTCTTTCTCGAAAAGGCCCAGAAAGTCCAGTCGGGCGAGCCAGGAGGGAAGCGCGCTATATGTGATCTTTTTAAAATTCATAGTGCAGTAAATGATGTCTCATGCAATGCAGATCAGGGTTCCTTTCGTAAAAGTTTTGTACCACCCGGGTGGACCCCGGGGTTGCGGACGAAGACGTAATTTAGATAATATGCGAGCGGAATGGAAAATATTTTTCTTTGACCGCCGACGGCCGACCGCCGAATAGCGTTTGGCTGTCGGGCATTGTCATGTGTTGTCATTTGTAGTCAGTGAATCAGCAATGACAATACAGGACTATACATGACAACCCCTGACCATAAATGACTTTCACGCACAACCATTCAAAACATACCATCGGTGGTCAGTCGTCGGTGGTCGAACATCACTATTTGGCATGATTCTTTGCATATAATTAGTGAGAACATTTAATTTTGACCATCTCCTTCTAACAAGTCATTTTTCAAATTTTATGAAAATGAAATACGCATTTCGCATTCTGCCGGCTTTTGTGGCGGCTGGAATGCTCGCAGGTTGTTCCAAAAATCCGGTGACGGGCAAAAAAGAGATCGTCTTTATGTCGCAAGAGAAAGAGATTGCGCTTGGAGCCGAATCGCACCCGTCTATCGTGGCCACGATGGGCATTTATGACGACAAGAACCTGCAATCCTTCATCAACGAAAAGGGTATGGCCATGGCGAAGATTTCGCATCGCCCCGATTTGCCCTACAAGTTCTTCATCGTGGACTCGCCGGTAGTCAACGCATTTGCAGTGCCCGGTGGTTACGTATATTTCACCAGGGGAATTATGGCGCATTTTAATAATGAGGCCGAATTCGCAGGCGTGCTCGGGCACGAGATCGGCCACATTACCGCACGCCATTCGGCGCGGCAGCAAACTTCCCAGATCTTCGGTCAGGTGGGCCTGGCCGCGGGGATGATCCTCTCCCCGCAGGTACGCGCAATGGGCGAGCAGGCGCAGCAGGCGCTAGGCTTGCTTTTTTTGAGTTACAGCCGCGATCACGAGACCGAATCGGACAAAATCGGGGTCGACTATTCGAGTAAAATCGGGTATGATGCCAAGGAGATGGCCGATTTCTTTGGTACACTCAAACGAATCTCTGAAAAAGCAGGCCAGGCCATTCCTACATTCCAGTCGACGCACCCCGATCCGGGCGACCGTATGCAGAAAGTGGGTAAGCTGGCCGCCGAGTACCAGACCGCGCATCCGGGTAAGTATACCGTGAACCGCGATGTGTATCTGCGCAAAATCGATGGCGTGATTTACGGCAACGACCCGCAGCAGGGATTTGTGGAAAATAACACCTTCTACCACCCGTCGCTGAAATTCCAGTTCCCGGTACCGAGTGGCTGGCAGTATGAAAACTCGCCTATACAGTTCCAGATGGCGGCTAAGGACGGTAAATCGATGATGCTCTTCACGCTGGCGCAGGGTAAAACACTGGATGAGGCTGCGCAGGCAGTGGTGAAGAACTATGGATTGAAGGTGCTCGAAAACAACAAGGCCACCATCAACGGTAACCCGGCGATAGCGATGGTGTCGCAGCAGGCAGAGCAGGATGCGAACGGCCAGGCTGCGGCTGCAACGGCGAATACAATACAAGTTGCCACCTGGCTGATCCAGTACGGCGGCAATATTTACGCCATTCACGGCGTGGCCTCGGCGGGTAATTTCGCGGCGAACGCGGGCCAGTTTCGCTCGGTGGCGCAGGGTTTTAAATCGGTTTCGGACCAGAATATCCTCAACCGCCAGCCCGAACGTATCCGCATCAAAACTGCTCAGCGTGAAGCTACATTGCGTGATTTGCTGAAAGACAACAATCAGCCCGACGGTAAATTGGACGAGCTTGCGATCCTGAACGGAATGGCTCTGACAGACAAGGTGACAAAAGGTACTTTGTTCAAGACATTGGGAAGATAAACATACTTTCAAAATAGTGAGAGCGGCGGCACGATCCATGTCGCCGCTCTTTTTGTTCACCGTTCATCCTGACCATTTTACCATTAGTCCAGAGATCAGAAACTTTTCACGTTAAAATTTGGTTGACATATCAACACAATATACCTTTGTATCATCATGAGCGCAAACATAGATAGCTGGCAGAACCTTAGAGAAGAATTGAAGAACTCCTTGCAGTTTAAACTGGGGGCCGTGACCAAAACGGTTTTCAAGAAAATGAATGCGGAGCTCGTCAACGAAGGGATACCAGTGCTGGCGGAGCAGCTGCCTATTCTGATGGTTGTATATTTCCAGGAACAGGCGCGTACGCAGCAGGACATAGCCAATATTTTGCAAAAAGATAAAGCGGGAATCCAGCGCTCTGTGCAGACTTTGCACAAGGATGGTTTCCTGAAAATTGAAAGTGATATTGAGGACAAAAGAAAGAACCTGATATCGCTTACGCCGAGCGGGAAGTTCGTCTGCGAGCGCATTCAGTCACTGGCGATCGCATTCAACAATCAGATTATGGAGCATTTTACCGAGCAGGAATGGACGACATTTCTCGGTTATCTGGACCGCGTCGTCAAAGTAGTAGACAAATAAATTTTTTTAACTTAATAGTTGACATATCACCAGTAGAGGTGTCAACTATCGATCATTAGCCACAACAATCAACAACAGGTCAGATGAAAAGTAAATGGATAGCCGCAATCATCGCAGTCGCCGCCTCGGTGGCGCCGGGCTGGGCGCAGACGCGCCTGACGCTCAAAGATTGCATCGCCTATGGAATCAAGAATAATGGGAATGTCAAAATAGCTCAGTACAAGGAAAGTACGGCGGTGCAGCAGGGGCGGGAGGCATTGGCGGGGTATCTGCCGCAGGTAGCAGGCAATGCGTCGCTCGACAATAACCTGAAACTGCAATCGACCGTGTTGCCGGGGGCACTTTTTGGTGGGGAAGATCGCCGCGTGGCATTGGGTACCAAATACCAGAGCAATGCATCCGCGCAGGTAGATCAGGTGATTTTCGACCAGTCGCTGCTGGTGGGCATTCAAGCCAACAAGCCGAACCAGGAGAATGCAGCCTTGAACTCGCGTAAAACGAAGGAAACGATTATCTATAATGTAGCCAATGCCTATTATCAGGTATTTGTGACCTCTCAGCAGATCGCGCTTTTGAAGGACAACCTGGATAAAACCAGCCAGATCCTGAGCACATTGAAGCTGCAACTCGATAATGGCGTGATCAAGAAAGTGGATTACGACCGCACGCAGGTGAATTTGAACAATATCAAATCCCAGCTCACATTGGCGGAAAGCAACCTTACTCTTTCTGAAAACCAGTTGAAGTTCCAGATGGGTATGCCGCTGAGCGATCAGCTTGTGCTGGCGGACAATCCGCTCGACCAGCCTTTCAAAATCGTAGAGCCGGGCGCATTCGATGCTTCCAACCTCACCGATTTTAAAATACAGAACCTGAATATGGATTTGCAGCAACTGGAAAAAGCACGCATTAAAGCAGGCTATTTACCCAAAGTATCGGTTTACGGCCGCTATGGTGTGCAGGCGCTCGGAAATGATCTCGGTGCCTCGTGGGGTAACTGGTTCAGCTATGGCGCGATCGGTTTGAAAGTGAGTATCCCGATTTTCGATAGCTTCCGCCGCGATGCTCAATATAAACAGGCTGATTTGAACCTGATGACGCAAAAAGAGCAGCTGAAACTCAATGTTCAGAACTACGAACTGCAAAACAGCAACGCATTGACCCAGCTCCAAAAAGCGAAGTCGAATCTGGCCAGCGACGAAAACAACGTGACCCTCGCCAAAGAGGTGTACGACGTGACCACGCTCCAATACCGCGAAGGTACCGTGCCGCTAACCGATTTGCTCAATGCGGAAACCTCGTACAAAGAGTCTCAAAGCAACTATATCAATTCCATGCTGAGCTACTACCAGGCAAAACTCGGATTGGAGCAGTCGACCGGCAGTCTTAACGAATTTTACACAGCATTACCATAATACACTTCATCAACCAAAATATTCAGTCATCCAACATTGCTTAATAACATGAAAAGAAAACTCATCATCATCGGTTCCATCGTCATTATAGGCGTTTTGATCGGCGTCAGGCTGGTTGCCAACAAGGCGAAGATCGACGAGAAGAAGAAAATGCCCGAGAATAAGAACGTGACGATTCCGGTGACGGCTATTGCCGTGCAGGAAGGCAGCGCCGATCAGCAGCTAATTCGTACCGGCAGCCTTATTCCTTTTAAAGAGGCGGAAATTATGGCTACCGCAGCCGGTAAGGTATTGGCGGTTAAATACGAGCTCGGCTCGCATGTGACGCAAGGCGCGACGATCGTGAAAGTGGATAGCAAACTGAAAGAGCTGTCGCTTGAAGCTACCGAATTGAATATCAATAAACTGAAAAAGGATACCGACCGTTACTCCAAATTGCTGGCAGGTAATGCGGCGACCGAAGTTCAGGTGAACGATACCAAATACAACTACGAAAATGCATTGAACCAGGCCGAACAGATCAAACAGCAGATCAGCGACGCGTCTATTCAGGCGCCGATCAGCGGCCGCATTGTAAAGAAAAACATCGAACCGGGCGAGTTTGTGAACGTAGGTACTTCGCTGGGGACGATCCTCGACGTGTCGCGCCTGAAAGTGCAGGTGATGATCAATGAGAATGATGTGTATAAACTCAAAGAAGGCCAGCACGTGCAGGTGAGCACCAGCATTTTTCCTGGTAAGAAAATCGACGGTGTGATATCCTACATCGCACCGCAAGGCGACGAGTCGCACAACTACCCGGTGGAAATCGTCGTGAAAAATTCGACCGAATTGAAAGCCGGAACTTTCGTAACCGTTGAATTTCAGCAAAAAAGCAGTACACAATCGCTTCTGATCCCGCGCAGCGCGCTCGTGGAGAGTGTGCGTAACCCGTATGTGTACGTGGTAGAAGGCGGCGTGGCGAAACAACGCAAAATTGAGGTGGGCCGCGAAGTGGGCGACAATGTGGAGGTGTTGACAGGCCTGAAATCGGGCGAGACGGTAGTTACGACCGGACAGATCAACCTGAGCGAAGGCGCTGCCGTTACCATTACAAAATAAGGTTCATCAGCAAACTGAAAGAATTATGTCAATTACCGAAGTAGCCGTAAAGAGACCGCTCTTCATAACCGTAGTATTCGTGGTACTGGTACTATTCGGTTTGATCAGCTACAATCAATTGTCTTACAACCTGTTGCCTAAGTTTGAGGCGAACGTTGTGAGCGTCATGACGACCTACCGCGGAGCTTCTGCGGACGAGGTGGAAACGAACGTGACGAAGCATATCGAGGACGCGGTATCGGCCATTGAAGGTCTGGACCAGATCAATTCGACTTCGCAGGAAGGTGTTTCGTCTGTGATTATCCAGCTGAAACAAGGTGTTAGCGTCGATTTGGCGCAGCAGGAAGCGCAGCGGAAAGTGGAACAGGCGATTTCGCTCCTGCCCGATGACGCCGACCGCCCCGTGATCAACAAGTTCTCAACTGACGAAATCCCGGTTTTGAGAATGGGTGTGACCGCGAACCTTTCGCCGTCGGAACTCTACGATTTGATCGACGACAAGCTGAAACCGCAACTTTCAAACGTGACCGGCGTGGGGCAGGTGACCATTATCGGTGGTACCGAGCGCCAGATCCAGGTGAATATCAGTCAGGCTAAATTGAAGGCCTACCATTTGTCGATCAGCCAGGTCTCAGCCGCGATCAACAATGCGAACACTTCTTACCCTGCCGGCCAGGTAAAAACTCAGGAAGACCAACTTTCGATCCGTTTCGACGCGAAACTGACCACGGTTGCCAATTTGAGAAATGTAATTGTAGGTAAATCCTCTAATGGCGGGCAGATTTTCCTGCGCGACATTGCGGAAGTGTACGACGGCGTGGCCGATGCTACGGCGGTGAACCACATCAACGGTCGTCCATCCGTTGCATTGCAAATCCAGAAACAATCCGACGCGAACGCGGTAGACGTGAGCAAGCTCACCCGCGAGCGCCTGACGAGCCTTGAAAAGCAATATGAAGCACAAGGTTTGAAGTTCAATATCGCTTCCGACCAATCGATTTACACCTTGGCTTCGGCGAATGCAGTGGTATTTGACCTTGGCCTTGCAGTACTGATTGTGTCCGTGGTCATGCTATTGTTCCTGCACAGCTTCCGCAGCTCGATGTTCATCCTCGTGGCACTGCCGTCGTCGATGATCCCGACATTTATATTGATGAGCCTAATGGGCTTCTCGCTGAACCTGATGACGCTCATGGCGCTCTCGCTCGTGGTGGGTATCCTTGTCGATGACTCCATTGTGGTTTTGGAAAACATCAACCGCCATATGGAAATGGGCAAAAGCCGCTGGCAGGCGGCATTGGACGGCCGTGCGGAGATCGGTTTCACCGCATTGGCGATTACCCTGGTGGACGTCGTGGTATTTGTGCCGCTTGCGTTGACGCAGGGACTTATCGGTAACATTCTCCGCGAGTTCTCGCTGGTCGTGGTGTTCTCGACATTGATGAGTTTGTTAGTGTCATTTACATTAACCCCATTGCTCGCATCGCGTTTTGGTAAGGTCGAAGTTTTGGATAAAAACACCCTTTGGGGCCGTTTGAACCTCGGTTTCGAGAAGTTTCTCGATAATGTAAAAGAAGAGTACGGCCGCATTCTGACCTGGGTACTTGGCCACAAACGCTATATTTTCCTGCTTTCGATTTTCCTGATTGTGGGTTCGATCGCATTGGTACCGGGCGGATTCGTAGGAGCGGCATTTATGCAGCAAAGCGACCGCGGGGAGTTGAACGTTTCCATTGAACTGGCGCCGACCGCATCCGTTTACCAGACTAATCAGGTGGCGCAGCGGGTTGAGAAAATTCTTTTGGCAAAACCAGAGGTAACCAAAGTATTTACCAATGTCGGTTACAGCAGTACTGGTTTAGGAACCACTTCCAACAGCAACATCGCTGACTTGACAGTTCAATTGGTAGACAAAAAAGAACGTACTGTTTCGTCCGAAGAATTTGGCCAGAATATCCAGAAGGAAATCCTGCAAATCCCGGGCGTAAAAGTGACCGTCGCACCGACCTCGATTACCGGTAATGCCAACCAGGCGCCGATTCAGGTAGCTGTGAAGGGAACGGATATGGCGGTGATACGCAAGACCGCCGCGCAAGTGAAAGATATCGTGGCTTCTGTGCCGGGTACTTCTAATGTCGATTACTCCGTGGACGATCCGAAACCGGAAGTGGGCGTGACCCTCGACCGCGAGAAAATGGCGCAACTGGGCATTAACGCCGCCGAAGTAGGAGCCACATTGCAAACCGCTTTCCGCGGCGACGACCGTTCGAAGTTCAAGCAAAATGGTAAGGAGTACGACATTATGGTCAACCTCGACCAGTTCGATCGCTCCAAAGCCGACGATATCCGTCACCTGACATTCGTGAACAGCCAGGGACAGACCTTCGAACTCTCACAATTCGCAACTATCCGTGAAGGAATGGGTGAAAGCGTACTGCAACGTATCGATCGCCTGTCGTCAATCACCATTAACTCGCAGGTAGTAGGTCGTCCGTCCGGTTCCATCGGTGCCGACATTCAGGCTAAAATGGCGAAAGTGAAGCTCCCCGAAGGCATCAGCATCGAATACCGTGGCGACCTGAAAAACCAGGCCGACGCGTTCGGCAGCCTGGGAGTGGCATTGCTACTCGGTATCGTGCTTATCTACCTCATCATGGTGGCGCTTTACGAAAGTACCATTTATCCATTTGTCGTACTCTTCTCGATCCCGGTTGCTCTCGTAGGTGCATTGACCGCCCTCGCCCTCACGATGGAAAGCCTCACGATCTTCTCGATCGTCGGTATGATCATGCTTCTCGGTTTGGTAGCCAAAAACGCGATCCTGATCGTCGACTTCGCCAACCAGCTGAAAGAGGAAGGATACGCATTGAAGGAAGCCCTCATCGAGGCCGGTAAGGAACGTCTTCGTCCGATTCTGATGACCACCATCGCGATGATCGCGGGTATGCTCCCCATCGCACTCGCATCCGGCGACGGTGCCGAGGTAAAAAACGGTATGGCCTGGGTGATTATCGGTGGTCTCACGAGTTCTTTGCTTTTGACTTTGTTCCTGGTGCCTAGTGCCTATTATGTGGTGGATAAGATCAAGGAGCGGTTTGCGGGACGGAAGAAGCGGAAGGTGAAGGAGGAGATGGTTTTGGAGGCTTGATGATGCCTTGCCCTAGCGCCCGATGCTAATGTCTGACGGCATGTATATGAATGAAGCGCCCCGCTGTCGGTTGATGGCGGGGCTTTTTTGTTTTCTAAGTTTTCACACTTTCAATGCGCTGGATGAAAAACACCAACTCACGAAAGGTCATAAAAATGTCACTAACCCGCGGGTTGTAGCCTGCCTCCTGCTGAAACGCCATTGCATCGCTGTAAATCGACCACAGGTGGTCTAGCATTTCGGCAGGGCTGCCTGCATTCAAAAGTTCTTTTACTTGCCTGCCGTAAGCGAGGCATACCGAATCCTCGGAATCGGTAGTGTGTGATGAAGGTGTCATTTGTGTTACTTTTTAGGTTTATAATAATGCCCTGCCTAAGGTGACCTAACACATGTAACAGCGCTCGGGGGCCTTTCGACGCACCCACACCATCGCAGGGCAATGCTAGCAAGATTTTTCATTGTGTTACAAGTTTTTAGGTAGTAGTAAGTTGGGGCGTGAGTTTAAAGAATGCAAGTAATTTCGCTATGAGTTTTCCTGCGGTAATGGAGAGACAATAATTGATTATATCTAATTATCAGAGTTTGCGTACGAGGATATATCTCAGCGGAGATCAACTATTTTTTCGAGCATGGCAATCGCGATTTCTATTGTTTCATTGTTAATCTCGGCTCTAACGTTTTGGATGAGCAGATTGAAAAAAACTTGCCTTTAAAAAGTCGCACCTTGAAAATCTATACCTGCCACCTTCTTCGTGGGAATAAAGCCGGTATCTGACCCGGAAATTGGGTTTGCGGGCGAAGCTGATTTCGTAGGGTTGAAATTCGGGCATAAATACAGACTATTATGCAATTATGGGCACGCTTAGGAATCGACCAAGCTTTTGATTTTTTTCATCATTTCCACTAAAGGCACCACATTCACATCTTTCGAAATAACATAACTACTCTGCCCCGGATACACAAAGTACTTATGCGAAGCCTGAATGTCTTCGCAGCCGATGCTGAATCCTTTGCTGACGGCCGGCGTCAGCGATCGTTTGATCTCAATGGCAATCCTGGTCTTGTGATTGATTTCCAGTACCAGATCGATTTCAGCGCCAGCTGCCGTTCGATAGTAATAGGGAGTGACCCAGGAAGGAAGCATTGCAATCAGGTTTTCGATGATAAAGCCTTCCCAACTTCCTCCAAGGACAGGATGGCCAAGAAGCTCATCGAGACTTCTGATTTTAAGTAGGGTATGCGTAATGCCACTGTCGCGAATGTAAATTTTAGGCGTACGGACAAGTCGTTTCCCGATATTGGCGAACCAAGGTTGCAGCTTCCTGACAAGGAACAAGTCTTCCAGCAAATCGAGGTAGCGCGTAGCTGTGGGAACACTGATGCCCAATCCGGCGGCCATGCGACTGAGATTTGCAATGCCCCCTTGCGAATTGGCCAGCATGGTCCAAAAGTTACGCAGGACCATGGCTGGAATTTTAAAGCCGAATTGCGGAATGTCGCGTTCCAGGTACGTGGTGATGAGATTTTGGCGCCATTCGAAACTGGATGAATCGTTTGAAGCGAGAAAACTTTCGGGAAAGCCACCTCGTATCCAAAGTCTGTCCAAGTCGCCTGCTTCGATCTCAGTCGCTTTGATGCCCGTTAGCCGCGTGTAGGCGATTCGTCCGGCGAGACTTTCGGAGGATTGTTGCAGCAGATCAAGTGAAGCCGAGCCGAGAATCAGAAATTGCCCGGTACGTTTTCCGGCGCGACGTCGTTTGTCTATTACGCCACGGAGTACTGCGAAGATTTCAGGAGTACGTTGGATTTCATCGAGAATGATTGTCCTGTCGGCGTATTTTTCGAAGTATAATTCTGGCTCGCTTAGCTGCGAAACATCCGATGGAGACTCCAAATCGAGGTAGATGGGTTCAGGGGAAATGGTCTCAGCAATTTGAAATGCAAGTGTTGTTTTTCCAATTTGCCGGGGGCCAAGAATACCTACTGCTGGAAATTCTTCCAGCAAATTAAGTATCTCAATTTGTGCTTCTCGTATAATCATCCTTGTAAATTTAACATCGAGCGTTAAATTTACAAGGATGATTATACGAGAATATCAGAAAATGCTGAATTTGAGAACAACTTTTACCAGATTACTTCTGTACAACAAACCTCGTCCGGAATGGCTCGCCCGACAAATTCGGTATGGTCAAAATGTAAACGCCATTAGCCAGCTTCTCAACATTGAGATCATTGCCGCTCCATTTTAGCGCGTGGTCATAGTTGCTGCCGTTCAGGTCTGTCACGCTAATCTGCTTGCGTCGATTGGGATCCGTAACAAGCGGTAGGATTTTGAGTACGCGATTCGCTGGATTGGGGGTAGAGTGTAATGCCTTCCAATACAGATTCAAAAGACAACGATTTTGTCGTGCTGAATGCAAATGTGCCGTCAGCATCTACCATTTTTAGTCGATAGTAGTTTGCACCTCTCACCGGGGTGGAATCATCGAACCGGTATTCACGGCGAACGGAGCTTTCCACGAAAGATTTTACGAAGCCGATTTTATGCCATATTTTAATATCAGTGCTCCGCTCGATTTCAAAATGGTCGCTGTTGGTTTCGGAGGTGGTCACCCAACTTAAAATACCGGTATTCAACTCCTTTTTAACGTTGAAATCGGCTAGTGTAACGGGTAGCGCTTCGGAGCTTGCTCCGATGGTAAAAGCTTCAAACTCGTTCGGCCTGATTGCCACGGTGCTGGTAACGGATCCGGAAGTTAGGGAAGAGTTTCCGCCAAGTATAGAATTGATGTCGGGTTTGGAAGGGATTTCGGTCCACAAACCATCTTTCCAACCAACGATCCGAATAGGGTCGATCCTGGTTAAATGCTTGCCAAGCGCACTGGCTTCGTTCCAGGTTAGAGAAAGCGAGGTTGCGTTGGGGCCTTCTATCTGCCAGTATTCGGTATTATTTACAAATGAAAGAACCGGTTGCCTTGTTGTGACTGGAAATGATGCGTCGGTTGGGGAAGTATGAAAGAAAACACCTGTCAAGTCAGCCGCTGATCCTGCAAACGGACCATAAAAGTTGCCGTCTCCCACAGGAAAAACAAGTGGCGAAGTGCCAAGCTTTTTCACTACACCATTTATATAGCTATTCTCATTCGCATTAACGAACAGAACACTTTCAGCTACATTAAGTCGGCCATAGACGATACTTCGGGCGGTGGTTATTTTCCCATTATTCCCAAAATCCTGTGCTCCGAATACTGTAACTTCGGCGGCGGAAGGAATGAATACGTTGCCGTATACTTTTTGCTGTGCGATCGCATCGGCGGTGGTCATCACAAATAATGCAGATAAACTTAGCGCTGCATAATTAGTTCGCTTTCGAGTAATAATTGGATGTTGTTCCATCGTTTGCTGCCTGAGAATTATGGAACGTAGTTAATCGAATAAGTTCCTTCAACTACTTTGACCTCACATCCGGTTTGCGGAGATTTGATGGTGGGAAGAATGGAAAACGAAGTGTAATCTCCACTGAGGAGTGATGTCTGTGTCGAAACCGTGGTAATGTATCTGTCTTCAAATACCGGAGTAAGCTTTTCGTCTATAATCGGTGATGTAGTCGTTGCACCGTTTCGCACCAGGTTTACTTCCAGTCCTAAAAAAGAGGCACCGGTGCAGCCTGCACTATTTTCAATGGTCAGGCGCGTTTCTATCCGGTACAAGCCCGTGAAGAGAACTTTGTAAGTGCCATTTGCCGGAATGTGAAAACCTGTTCCGCCTAACATCCATGGATAGTTAAGATTCATCCGCTCGCCGTTTACGAGTGGTCCGGTTTTGGCTCCGTAGGCTTCCATTCTCGGAAATGAAAACAGGTTACTTGGGTCCAAATGAGTCCATTTCGTATTGCCGTCGGCATCGGAAACCAAAACAGAGTAGTTGGCCTGAGTCCCGTCCGCAATTGTTAATTGTCCGGTTGTTTTGTCTATTTTGAATTTTCGACCGGATGTAGAAGCTTCTACTTCAAGGTTTGAACTTGGTTCTATGTTGGTAGAGTTGGTACCGATTTTCATTTGTGCAAAGGATCCTCTCGAATTAAAGATCAAAGCAAAAGCGACAAAGGGAGCAAGTAAAAGTTTTAAGCGCATAAAATAAATTGGCTGATGTTTTTTGGTTAAATATGTAACCTTTTTAACACTCTATCAACAGAAAAGGCCAGGAACTGCCTAAACCAGACAACTCCTGACCTCTTGACTCAATAACTAAGCGGACTACGCGAAAGCCCCTACTTCCACTTCTCCCCAAGCACCTTCATCCAATATCCCCCAACCACAGACCGTGCCCGGAAACCAACCGACTTCCCATTCGTAGTCTCATGCCAATCCGATAGCGGGATGCGGTCGGTTGTACCATTGGCATACTTATAAACGGGCTGAATAATAGCCTGGAAATCCTCTGGCTTCTCGGCTAGGGTAGCGGTCCAGACGATCCAATCGGATTTGGTGTAGGTCTTCCGGCTGTCGAGCGGCAGGCCGAAAGGCTGTTGTTTGGTTAGGTAATAGGCAATTTCCTTTTGTGCGACGGTTTTCGGAAACACATTCAATCCCAGAATCTTATCCCAAACCAGATTGTATTTCTGGCTCCAAGTGCCTTTTTTGTCGAAGGTCAACGCATAATGATCGCCGTCGGCCGCCATTTGCATCCATTTTTGAGCGAAGTCCTTGGTTAATGCATTTACTGCTGCGGCTTCTTTGGTATCGCCCAGTTGCTCCGCCAGTTTGGCGTAGGAGGCCAGGCCCATAATGGCTTTAATGGAGAGGTTGGTGTTGCGCGCTAAATGCCCGGCGAAATCGTCGGTGCAGAGCTGGTTAGCGGGATCGAAACCTTCTTTTTTCAGGTAGTTGGCCCAGGTGGTGAGGACTTTCCAATGCTTTTTGGCAAAATCTGTGTTATGCTCGGCTTTGGTGATGGCGTATGTGAGAATGAGCATATTTCCGGATTCTTCCACGGGCATATCCTCGCCATACGTCTGTCCGTTCGCGAGCGGGTAAGTGCCCACGTCGTGCGCGGCGAAAGGTTTGGTCCATTTACCACTTTCCGAGTAATAGAAAATAGGTTCCATCATGCCTTTGAGCAATGTCGGATTATAGAGCAGAAATAATGGGGCCGATGGATAAGTGATATCGACCGTTCCGATGGAGCCGTTGCTGAAATTTTCTTTGGAGAAAAATAGTGGTGTGCCGGTTGGATCGGCCACGAGTTTATGTGCCGCAATGGCCTGGCGGTAGGCGAGCACGCAAAGTTCGGCATATTGCTTGCCGCCGGCATTGAATGCGTCGTCGTAGATCGCCTTGTCGGTATCGTCGCAGGTTTGCAGGATTTTCGTGAAATCGGCTTCGGCGCTTTTCAGCTCGCCGGCGATGGTTTTGTTACCATCCTTGTTCCACCACGGACGGAGGTTTTGGCCGAAATATTGTACCGAATAGCCGTCGTCATACGCCAGTAAAGCATGCAGCGATTTACCTTCGCTACCCACTTTTCCTGCATTCAATATCAAGCCCATTGACTTGGTATCCGCAGGCGCCGCGCCAGGCTGATCGACGCTGAGCGAGCCTTTGGATGCAAATTCCTTGACAATATCGGTTGAAAGACCGATCGCGGAGCCCTTTACGGAGCTTTGTGGGGCAGCTAGGTATGCCTGGCCCCAGTCGATGCGAACGTCGTCGCCTTTTTTAGCGAGCAGGTTCTGGGCGGTATTTTCAAGGGATAATGTAGCCAAACCATCCTGACTGGCCTTCTTGCCGGTTACCGACTGGCTGGCGTCATGGGTAGCCCACAGGCCGGATACTGCATTCAGAATGCTCACGTCGTGTGGCTTGCCGTCGGCGGATTTGACTTCATAGATCACGTAATTCACCGGGCGGGATAGCAGCACCAAATCTCTCATGATCAAAGGCGCGACAAAGCGGACAGTCAACTGTACTGGTCCGGCGTCGAAGCGGTAAATCGATTGTGTAGCCTTCATTTCGAAGCCGGTCTGTTTTGCCAACGCGATGGCATCGGCACCTTTCGGGGCAATTTCATCAGCCAGACCAATGTCGATATAACCTGGCCCGGCGCCGTTTTTAACGTAGGCCGCCAGCGTGTTTTTGCCTTTTTTCAAAGCCTTCACAGCCGCCGGGCTGATCGGTTTGAACTCATAGTCGCTGGTAAAACAAGGCGCGCAGTCGAATGCGGGCACGCCGTTGATGAATACCTGCACATCGTCGTCATGGAAGATGTTCAAGACAGGTTTTTCAAAATCGACATTGGTGAGGTTGAAATCGCGGCGGTACCAGAGTTCCTGCAGAAATTCGGTGCCGCCTTTTACCATGGCGTCGTTGCGCTCGTGCGTACCGAATGGCGCGGGGCCTTGTTTCCAGGTGCTGATATTGTAGCCTTCTTTGAACCACCATTTCGGATCGGGTTTCGTGGTGGTGAATTTGGCGGTGTAGGCTTCCTGTTTGGCTGTTGGCAGGATTGTTTTCATTTCGGCCTTGGCGGCGCCCATGAAGCGATAGGCTTTGCCGTCGACGCGGATAAGGCCGTCCATCGGGTGGGGCTTGCCGGTCCAGTGCTTGGTAACGGAGCCTGCCAGCTGGTCGCCGAACGACCATACGCTGGTGTAGGGATCGACGGTCACGAGCGGCGTAGCGGGCGGCCGGATGGATTGTGCAAAAATCGTTGAGGTGGTAAGTAGCGTCAGCGCGGTAAGCCAGCGTTTGGGCATAGTTTCGGTCGGTTTTTTAGAAATAGGACAGTCCAGGACTTAAGTCCTGGATTTTAGAAAATCCCGTAATGATAGGGGATAAGTTCTATAATGAACAGTCTGACACCTATTTCTTCAAAAACGCTGCCTTCCCGCTATCCAGAAACGCCGCAAATTTCGCCGGATCCAAATCGTAGTTTTTAGGCGCCACGAGCAGGTTGCCTTCGTGATCCACGAGGCAGTAATGCGGCTGTGCATTGTTGTTGTACTTCACGATTTGAAGATCTGCATTCTGGGCGCCGATGGTCTTCTTCACCTTGTTGTCGTATTTGGAAGTATACCACTGAGCTTCGGGAAGCTCTGTTTTGTCGTCGACGTACAATGCGACGATCACGTAGTCATTGTTGAGGCGTTGCAATACCGCGGGATCAACCCACACGCGTGCCTCCATTTCGCGGCAGTTGACGCAACCGTGGCCGGTGAAATCGATGAAGACGGGTTTATTCACCTTTTTGGCATAGGCCAATGCTTCCTGGTAATCGAAGAAGCCTTCGAGTTCGTGAGGCAAATGAAAGAGGTCGGAGTACTTACGTGCTTCACCAGAAAGAACCGACGGATTGGCAGCGGCAGCACTTCTTTTATTCAGGTCGAAATCCAAAGTCGATTGCGGAGGCAGGTAGCCGGCCAATGCTTTCAGAGGGGCGCCCCACATACCCGGGATCATGTACACGACGAACGTGAACGTGATGATTGAAAGCAGCAGGCGCGGAACGCTCACTTTTTCAATAGGTGAATCGTGCGGCGTGCGAATCTTCCCGAGCAAATAGAAACCCAGCAACGCAAAAATGACGATCCAGAATGCCAGGTACACTTCGCGGTCGAGCAAATGCCAGTGATACACCTGATCGGCGATGCTGAAAAATTTCAATGCCAATGCCAGTTCAAGGAAACCCAGCACTACTTTCACGGTATTCAGCCAGCCGCCCGATTTGGGCAATGATTTCAGCCACTGCGGGAACAATGCAAATGAGGTAAAAGGAATCGCAAATGCCGCCGAGAATGCCGCCATGCCCACGATAGGCTTCACTACTTCGCCGCCCGCAGATGCTACCAGCAAGCTGCCGACGATCGGGCCGGTGCAGGAGAATGATACCAGTACCAATGTGAATGCCATGAAAAACACACCCGCATAGCCGCCCTGATCGGCTTTCTGGTCCATTTTATTTACAAAACCACTCGGTAACACGATCTCGAAAAGGCCGAGGAACGACAGCCCGAACGTAATGAAAATGGCGAAAAACAGCAGGTTAGGGAGCCAGTGCGTGCTGAGGAAGTTGGCAAATGCCGGGCCATTCAGGCGCGAAACGACGGTACCTATTAATGTATAGATCAGAATAATGGATATCCCATATAAAAACGCCTTGAATTTGCCCCTCTCCTGATGGGTGAAAAAGCTCACGGTCATCGGGATGATCGGGAAGACGCAGGGGGTGAGCAATGCGAGCAAGCCTGATAGGAATGCGGCTAATGCGAAGCCGAGTAATGAGCCTCCAGCAGCAGGAGTCTCGGCGCCGGACGCTACTACCCCCGATGCTTCGGATACTGATGTTGGGGCCGCCTCGATTGCGGCTGAACTGTCGCCGGTTGCAGGAATATCTCCAGCTGAAACGGCTATCGATGTATCATTGGAGCTGGCGGAAGCAGCCGATGCGGTAGTAGGTGTTGCGGCCGGTTTGTCTGCCGGGGTAGCTGCTCCAACAGTGGGCTGCTCAGTTGCGATGGTGGCAGCGGCTACTTTTAAGCCTTTAAATTCAAAATCTTCGCCTCCCGGGATACACAGCCCGCTCACATGGCTGCAAGTCTGGTATTCGGAACTGCCTTTGATGACCGGATTATCGGCAAGAATTTTGACGGTTTGTTTAAAAACACCCTTTCCTTCAAAATAGCGGACATTGCCCTGCCATACTTCTTCAAACTTGGTTTTCGGGTTCTGCGGTTTCAGTTTGCCGACGGTTTCGAAGGTATTGTTCTTTTCAAAAGTAAATGTGGTGAGCATCGGGCCGAGATCAGGATCGAAGTCGGAGGAATACATGTACCAGTCCTTATCGATGGTCGCGGTGAAAATCAGGTCCACAGTCTCGCCTTTTTTGACTTCCGGTTTGGAAAAAGAATAGGTCCAGTGCGCTTTGGCTTTCTGTACTTGCCCCTGCGCGAAGCCGGTTATCAGTAGACAAAGGCTGAGAATAAGGATAATACCGCGTTTCATGTCGATGTTTTGGGGTAATGGCTTTGGTCGGGATATTGTCGGCAGACAACCCGGCGATCAATCTACAATTTTGATAGAGCTTTCTTAACCAACGTAATTTTCACAAAAAAATTCATCAATTGAAATTCCCTTTTCACCGATTCGCGTTTCTGCTACCTTTGTCGCCTCAAATCCAGATAAGTTAACAGTTATTAACATGTCCCAGACCTTATACGTAGTCAAGATCGGCGGTAATGTGATCGATAATCCCGAAGCATGCGCCCGTTTTCTCAAAGCCTTTGCGCAGCTCGATGCACCCAAAATTCTCGTCCATGGCGGCGGGAAGGTAGCGACACAGGTCGCGGCCAAGTTGCAGATCGAAACGCAGATGGTCGATGGTCGCCGCATTACCGACCAGCCGATGCTGGATGTAGTAACGATGGTGTACGGAGGACTGGTGAACAAAAACCTGGTAGCGCAACTGCAAGCTGCCGGCTGCAATGCCATCGGGCTCACCGGCGCCGACGGCGGGATCATTCGTTCGATTAAGCGCCCCGTGAAAACGATCGACTATGGTTTTGTTGGGGATATTGAAGCTGTAAACGGAGAACAAATCAATGCCATCCTGTCCAGCGGTCTCACGCCGATCATCGCGCCATTGACATACAGCGCCGAAGGTCTGCTCCTCAATACCAACGCCGACACGATGGCCTCCGCAACGGCCGTGGCGATGTCGGAAGCATTTGAAGTTAATCTGATTTATTGTTTCGAGAAAAAGGGCGTGCTTTCCGATCCCGACGACGACGACGCGGTGATAGGCAAACTGGTACCGTCTACTTATGAAGAGTATAAAGCAACCGGCGCTATTAATAAAGGTATGATCCCCAAGCTCGACAACGCTTTTGCAGCATTGAATGCGGGTGTGAAGCAGGTGACAATCTGCCATGCGGATGAACTTGGAAACGCGGTCTCCGGCGGTGCCGGAACTGCAATTGTGCTCGCTTAGGCGACTGCTAACCCCTAAATCGGCTGTGGGCATACTTAGGGGTTAGTTTCGGTTTAGTGTCTTCCGGGACGGGTTTTTCGAGTCGCTTACGTATATACATTAGCGTCCCTCTTTTTCGCCCGGTGAATAAATGTTGACGCTAATATCCGGGTAGTTGCTCTTAATATTCAGACAATATCGAACGTTCCGGGCGAGCACTCGGTGGTTCAGGGCCATTCGACAAATTAATTTTACTAAAAGTGGTTACATGCAAATAATATGTAACTAACGCTGCATCATTACCAAATACTCTATCCTTTTTAGGGACTATTTATTAATTTTTTTTAATAAATCTTGCTGAGTTTGTTAATAATATATTTATATTTGACATCCGAATATTACGGTAGTGTGAAGCCCTTTGACGCCGCCGGTACGTCCGGAATAATAAAGAAGAAAATGACCCGGTTAAACCATCTAAAATTCATTTAAGGGACTGTATGACAAAACTAAAAATCTACTATTAATCCTTCTCGAACCCGCCCGACGCCGTCCCTGGATGTTTCCATACCCCCGAAGGCACCCAAGTCCAATCGCACAGTTTGCAATCTGTCGAACGTGTATGTATTAGTAAAAAATTTAATAAATACACGATATTATACTAAATAATATTAAAATTGTATCCATTTTAATACCTTAATTAATCTAGCTTAACTCATGGGAAAAAATCTACTAAGACTTATCGTCATGTTGCTGATGGTAAGCGCCCCGGTTCTCGCTCAAACGATCACCGGAAAAGTAACCAGCGGTTCTGACGGCTCCACTTTGCCCGGCGTTTCCGTTCTGGTAAAAGGTTCTACCACCGGTACCACCACCGATGCGGATGGTACTTATAGCATTGCCGCTTCGGGCAAGGCTACCCTCGTATTTTCTTACATCGGGTACAAAACACAGGAAGTAGCGGTAGGTAACGGCAACGTATTGAACGTAACCTTGGTTGAAGACGCTTCTGTTTTGCAGGAAGTAACTGTAACGGCCTTGGGTATCGCGAAAGAATCGCGTGCGCTGGGCTATGCGACATCTACTATTAAGAGTGATGCATTGATCAAAACTGCATCTCCTAACTTCGCAACAGCACTTTATGGTAAAGCTCCGGGTGTGACTATCAATGCAACACCTGGTGGAGCAACTTCCGGTGTGAGTATCAGCATCCGCGGGTTCAGCTCTATCACAGGTAACACCCAGCCACTGATCGTATTGGACGGTATCCCCATCCGTAACGGCGAGTCCCGCAACGGCGACTACTGGGGTGATCAGCGTATCCGCGGTAACGGTCTCCTTGACCTGAACCCGGCTGATATCGAGAATATTACCGTATTGAAAGGTGCTTCGGCAGCTGCATTGTACGGTTCGGAAGCGGTGAACGGGGTATTGCTCGTGACTTCTAAAACCGGTAAAGGAAGAAAAGGAATCGGTGTTGATTTCAGCGCAAGTTACAGCGTTGATAAAATTGCTTATTTGCCACGTTATCAGGATGTAAGAGGTCCTGGTTACCTGAAAAACTACGTAGATGCAGGCCAGGATGCGAACGGCTTCATTTATTATGATACAGATGGAGACGGCACCAAAGAAACCCGCGGCTTGCTGGGTGCGACTGTAAACTTCGGTCCTAAATTCGATGGCCAGCCGGTAATGGCATTCGACGGTAAAATCCGCCCTTATTCTCCATCAGGAAACAGCTACGCGGATTTGTTCCAGAACGCGAACAGCTCCAACATCAACCTTTCGGTGTCGAAAGCGACGGACAACTCTACAGTTCGTTTCTCTTTCACACGTCAGGACAACGGCATGATCAGCTACGACTCGAAAAACAGCAAGAACATTGCTAACCTGAACGCAAGTTTTAACGCGAACAAGAAGCTGAAAACGGATTTGATGGTGAACTACATCAACCAGAAGACGCACAACCGTCCATTCAAGGTTGACCGTATGATCAACAACTTCACCGGTATGATGAACCGTTTCGAGTCTGCTGACTGGTATTTTGACAAATATCAAACCAGCCAGGGCTATAAATATGTAACGCAATCATCCGGTAACCCAAGCTTGACACCTGCTGAAAACATCAGATACAACGGTTTCAAGACTGACATCGCTGACTACGTTTGGAACACCAGAAAGAATACTGCTGACGAATGGAGCGACCGTGTAATTGCGAGCATTACGCAACACTGGCAAATCACCGACGAATTGAAACTCCGCGGCCGTATCGGTACTGACTTTACTTCAGAGCGTTTACAAAACAACAACGCTACTGAGAAGCCATTGGCATTCGGTTACACAGGTGGTTTCAGCATGGCTAACAACCTGTACAGAAACGTGTACGGTGAAGCATTGGCGACTTACAACAAGAAGCTGACTGACGACATATCTATCGCATTGATGGCGGGTTACAACGCGTATAAGCAGATGGATACCAAAATGAGTAACGGTACCGACGGCGGATTGAGCACTGAGAACTTCTTTGACCTTTCGGCTTCTGTGAATAATGTTACAAGTTCAAGAGAACGTAACAACTGGACGCGTGACGCGATTATCGGAACGGCGCAGTTCGACTATAAAGGGATGTTCTTCGTTGAAGGTACCATCCGTCGTGACCGTACGTCGACACTTGCTCCCGGAAACAACGCATTCGTTTATCCATCTGTAAACGCATCTTACGTATTCACAGACGGTCTGAACCTGCCTTCTTTCTTTAGCTATGGTAAACTGCGCGGATCATGGGGTGAAGTAGGTAACTATCCTCCGACCTACGGCGCGAACGTAGCTTACAAACAAGGTACCTTGAACGCTCAGCAAAATGGTGGCCAGTCGGTATTGTACACTTACATGGATGCGGCCTTTGGTAATGACAAAATCCGCCCGGAAAGAAAGCGCGAGTTTGAATTCGGTTTGGAGACTAAATTCTTCAACAACCGTATCGGCCTCGATGTGGCTTACTATAACGCACAAATCGTTGATCAGATCCTCCCTCTCACCATTGCAGCTACAACAGGAGCCCGCTCTATCCTGGCTAACGTAGGTACGCTGAGAAACCAGGGTATTGAATTTGCATTCAACGTTTCGCCAATCCAGGGTAAAACACTGAACGATTTCAACTGGGATCTGACTTTGAACCTCGCGAAAAACGTGAACAAAGTAGAGAAGCTGGCTAACAACTCTACCGAGTTGCTACACTCCGACCTTGATGGTAATGCAGCGCAGATTCGTTCGGTAGTTGGTCAGCCAATGGGGGATATTTATGCGCACGGCATCCTTAAAAATGAAAAAGGTCAGGCTGTTGTAGGTCCTAACGGTCTTTACCAATTGGACGGAGCCAACTGGATCAAAGTAGGTAATGCAATGCCAAAACTGACCGGTGGTTTGATCAACAGCTTCTCATGGAAAGGTTTCACGCTTGATGCGATTACCGACTTCCGTTTCGGTGGTTCGATCATGCCGACTGGTATCAACTGGATGACCTCACGCGGTTTGACTAAAGAAAGCTTGAACGCAATGGATGCTGAGCACGGCGGTCTTAGCTACTACCTGGATGCAAACGGAAAAGGCGTTCCTACGACAGCAGCAACAGGCCCTGCCGGACAGACTGTTTACCACGATGGTATGTTGATGGACGGTGTACTCGCTTCTGGTGAAGCTAACACGAACATCGTTTCACAAGCAGTGTACTACAACGCTACTTACAACTGGGGAGGTCCTCAATATGGTAACGCACGTTACGAGCTGTACGTTAAGAAAAACACTTACATCAAAATGCGTGAGATCTCGCTTGCATACCGCCTGCCTTCTTTCATCGGAAGCAAGATCGGCGCTTCGAACGTAACCCTCTCGGTATTCGGTCGTAACCTGTTCTTCATCTACCGTACTATCAAAGATCTTGATGCGGAACAAACCAACACTTCTACAAGATGGTATGAAAACATCTCCAATGCAGGTGCTAACCCATCGTTCCGCACTGCGGGTGTAATGTTGAGAGCCAGCTTCTAATTTCAATCAGACTATGAAAATGAAAAAGATATCATCAGTTATTTTGGCGGGGCTCATGCTGGTGGCAGCGTCCTGCAAAGAATCCGATTTCAGCGACATATATCCTGATCCTTCGAAGATCTCCGCAACGACGGTCGAGAAGCAATTCACAGGGTTCCTTCAATCCAACAAAGACTATGTATTGCCGGGTTATACGCATTACTTCACAATGCTCCGCATTACATTGAACCAGTACAACCAGTCGATCGGTTGGGTGAACGGTTCAGGTCAGTATGTGCCGGGTTCGGCGGGTGTGGAGAACATCTGGTTCAACTACTATAACCTGCTGGCACAATACCGCGAGCTGCAAAAGGTTTACAATTCTAAAACTGCTGAAGAGCAAGCTGATCGCAAGTTCTTCATGACAGTTGCGAAGATCTACCTCTACGACCAAACGCAAAGAATGGTGGACGTATTCGGTGCGATCCCTTTCACCGAAGCAGGTATGGTAAGTACAAATGGTGGTGACTACAATTCTTCGGCAGCGAAATTTGACGATCCTCAGGTGTTGTACACGATGATGCTGGACGATCTGAAAAGCATCGCTACCGAGCTGAATGGAACAACGATCAACGCAGGTTATCAGAAGTCGTTCCAGACTCAGGACTTTATTAACAAAGGAGACCTGACTGCCTGGAAACGTTATTGCAACTCTCTGCGTCTTCGTATGCTGAACCGCGTTTCGGATGTAGCAGCATTCCAGTCGCGCTCCAACTCGGAAATCGCTGAGATCCTGGGCAATGCAACAACCTATCCTATTGTTGAGAACAATGATCAGAACATTCAGATCAATGTATATGACCTCAATAGCCCGATCAACTCAAAAGGATTCCAGGAAGGTATGGGCCCTGGTACATGGTATGGTAACACCGCCGGTAAAAAGTTGATCGACTTCCTGAGCACTAACGCTGACCCACGGTTGCGCATGTTGTTCGAGCCGGGAGCTAACGCTGGCGGAAAATATATTGGTATTGACCCAATGGCTACTGCTCAGGTGCAAACCGAACTTTCTAACGCAGGAGTCGTTGCGATCTACAACCGTTATGTAACCAACTACAATCAGTTCTTCCCGGGCATTATCATCAATGCGCCTGAGGTAAACCTGATCAAAGCGGAGTACTACCTGAGATCAGGTAACGATGCATCTGCAAAAACTGCTTACGAAACGGCGATCGGCCAGTCGATGGATTTCTATAACCGTATCAACAATGTGAGCAACGCGGCTCAAGGAACCAAACCAGTCAACGTAACAACTGCGGAAGCTGCGGCGTACATCGCTGGAAACGGTGTAAACTGGGCAAAAGCAACTACGGCTGCTCAGAAACTGGAACTGATCGCAGGGCAAAAATGGGTACACTACAACCTGGTGCAGCCATACGAGAACTGGGCAGATATCCGCCGTTTGAACATGCCGGCATTGAGCTTCTGGGTTGACAATAACAACAACCAGACGCTTCCTCCGGTAAGATTGAACTACCCAGGTAACGAGATTACTTACAACCCTGCCAACTACGCAGCGGTTCGTGAGAACGACAAACTCACTACCAAGCTTTTCTGGGACGTGAAATAATAATACCCGGATTGATAATACCAATCAGATTTAGTTAGGAAAGGAAAGAGGCGGGTCGGTTGACCTGCCTCTTTTTTTGTGTTAAACCGGAGCGGGATTTTATCTGCGCCGGTTCGTGAGTACGAGTAGTTGTGGAAACGACAGCTGTCCCCGGGAGATCAGTTTGGTCATTTCGCCGATGGTGTGGAAATAGGAGCCTAGTACAATATCCGTGTCGCCGTCCTGGTCAAAATCGGCGGTTTCCATCGTGAGCCATTTGCCGGCTGCGGCCATCGGAGTTGAGAAAGCCTTGAAATCCATTTTGCCTTCATTGGACAGATAAACGAAACTGTGCGCCGGATTGGCGGGGTCTGAATAGAATGCGGTTGCGGCAATGTCGATATCGCCGTCGAGGTCGAAATCGCGGGCGACGGCCTTGCTGGCACCATAGAGCGGGAAAAACCAGGTGAGTTTGAAGTTGTCCTTCCCGTCGTTCAAATACAGGCGCACACCATGGTAGTTCTTGTCGATAGGCGATAGGTCCCAGTTGTCGCCATTGGTGAGCAGGATGTCCTGAAAGCCATCCTTGTTAAAATCCACCATTTCAAAATAGCTCATGCCATAGGACGGCGGGAATTGCAAAACGGTTTTCTCTTTGAACTTCGCGTTTCCAAGGTTATAGAATATGGTTACCTGTTCCCAGGCCTGCGCCATAAGCGCTACGATATCAGGCTTTTTATCGCCATTCAGATCCCGTATTTCGGCCCTTCTGGCTCCTGGCAGCTCTTTTAATATATGTTCCTTTCCCTGTTCGAAATTGTCCAGCCAGAAGAGTTTACCCGAGTGATTGCCAAAACCGCATATCAATGCATCTTCTTTTCCATCCATATTCAAATCTCCGGCGGCGAATTGCACGGGGCGCGGAAGATTCTGCACGTTCACAAGCGATGGGTCTGTCGTTTTGGACAGGGACATTAGCCTGCCTGTGCGTTGGTCGGATGGTTTGAAAACACCGATGGAAAGCAGGCGCGGCGGGGCGTTTTTCGGGAAATCAATATCAGTCGGAGCGGAATCGATCCACCAGGTTTCTTTCAATCCAGCCTTCCCAAACACATACAATGCATTCTGGTCGTCGCCGATATAGAGTTGCGACGAAGCCGGATCATATTTCAAGAGTGAAGTTTTAGGAACCTCTTTGTCTCCTACGGTCAGGTCGGAGACATGGAAAAGCCGTAGCGAGTCCGTTATGGGCAGCGCGTTTTCCTGCGGAAGCGGCTCGGCAGGGGCCGTTGACTGGTAATATGCCAGGATCTTTTTCCAATCCCCCTCCGAAATGAGTTGCGCTTCGGGATAGACATTCAGCTCCTGCATTACGCGCTTTTCTTCCGGGATGAGATCGGCATAAGGATCCTCGCCATTTGCCCGGATACCCAGCCGCAGCGCCATATTAGGCAGCACGCTGGCCGCCCAAGTTTTTTTGTCCAGCAAAGCCGGATCCGGAAACAAATGGCAGCGCTGGCAATAGTCCATTGCCAGCTTTTTCCCTTCCTGAACGGAATCGGCTTGCAGCATGCGGCCAGTGGTCCCGGACGCCGGTACCGCTCCCAGGAAAGAAAGAGAAAGCCCCGCCATTCCGATGGTTACAGAAATGAGCAGGGCCTTTTTTAAAAGTATCATGACGGATCGCTTAACGGATCAGATTGTCGAGAGTTTCCAAAACTTTATCATATCCGAACGCCCCAATCTCCTGCTGCATCCGCGTACGAATCGCTTCCGTTTGCAAGTTGCCAATACTTCCTTCGTGGCTGTGTTTCAGCTCGCGTGGTGCGGTATAAGTGCCGTCGCCAATTTCGGCGCCTACCTGCTTGTAAGCGTCGCGGAAAGGGACTCCGGCGATCACAAGTTCGTTCACACGCTCTACACTGAACAGCAGATCGTATTTCGGGTCGTCGAGCAGGTTTTGTTTTACTTTTAAATGTTCCAGCATGAACGCGGCGATGTCGAGGCAGTCGAGGATCTCATCGAATGCGGGCATCAGGATTTCTTTTAGCAGCTGCATATCGCGGTGGTAACCCGACGGCAGGTTGCTCAGCACCATCGTTACCTCCATCGGCAATGCCTTCATGCGGTTGGTTTTGGCGCGCAGGAGTTCGGCCACGTCCGGGTTCTTCTTGTGCGGCATAATGCTGCTGCCGGTCGTGAGGTCGTCGGGCAATATGATGAAACCGAAATTCTGGCTGTTGTACAGGCAAACGTCCATGGCAAGCCTCGAAACGGTCGCCGCCAGCGACGCAATGGCGCTTAATGCGGCTTGCTCCGTGCGCCCGCGGCTCATTTGTGCGTATACGACATTATGGTGCATGCCCTCGAAGCCCAGCAACTCGGTAGTAAGTTGTCGGTTCAGCGGGAACGACGACCCATAACCAGCGCCCGAGCCCAGCGGGTTACGGTTGGCGAGGCGGTAGGCGGCATTCAGCTGGATAATATCGTCGATAAGTCCTTCGGCGTAAGCACCAAACCACAACCCGAACGACGACGGCATCGCTATCTGCAAATGCGTATAGCCGGGGAGCAGGTCATTTTTATGTTCTTCCGATTTGCGCGTCAGCACGTCAAAAAGCTTTTCCGTAGCCTGCACCACCTCGAAAAGCCGCGCACGGGTGTACAGCTTCATATCCACGAGCACCTGGTCGTTACGCGAGCGGCCGGAGTGAATTTTTTTGCCGGTATCGCCGAGTTTGCGGGTAAGCAGCAGCTCCACCTGCGAATGCACATCCTCGATGCCTTCCTCGATGACGAATTCACCTTGCTGGATTTGCCCGTAAATGGCTTTGAGTTCGGTTTTCAATGCAGCCAGATCGTCGGCCGTCAGCAGACCGATGGTTTCGAGCATCGTCGCGTGGGCGATGTTACCCAGCACGTCGAATTCGGCCAGATGCAAATCCATCTCACGGTCGCGGCCGACCGTAAAACGTTCTATTTTTTCAGAAGTAACAGTATTTTCCTTTTGCCAGAGTTTCAAAATGCAGGAATGATAAAATTTATAGATCTAAAATTCATCACAAATTTAACATCATTAGCCATTCCTTTCCCTTTTCCGTCGACAGAAGTCGACGGCCAGGGGATTTTTTTGTAGACCGGCTTTTGAGGTGTTACCAAATTTCAGGTTTAGCGTATCAATGAGACCGCCAGGGGTTTATTGTTGAACGTGTTTAAATCTTTTATGGGTATGAGTTGGAGCCGGATTTGGATTCATGTTGTTTTTTCTACGAAATATCGTGCGCCAGTACTGCGGGACGATATTCGAACGAAGGTGTTTATGCACATCAAGGAGTATGCCATGTCGAAGGGCATTGAGCTGGATGTGATTAATGGTTATTTCGATCACGCGCATTGCCTCATTTGTCTTACCCGCCAGCAGACGCTCTCGGATGTAATGAAGATCATCAAGGGAGAATCAGCCTACTGGGTCAATAAGAATAAGCTGACGACAACCAAGTTTGTCTGGCAGGACGACTATTGGGCTGTAAGTGTCAGCGAGCGGCATGTACTTCAAGTGAGGAAATATATTTTAACGCAGGAAGAGCACCACAAAGGCAAAAGTTTTGAAACAGAAATCAACAGATTCATGCAAAAATATGGCTGGACAAATTCCAACAAGAACTAAGCTTTTGATAACCCTTTTTCCGTCGACTTAAGTCGACGGCAGGAGATGCTTGGCAGTTTTTCAGTCGAACAAGGGGAATGCTGTCATTCAGCAGAATCCAAAAGCCCAAAAAGCAATGATCATCTTGCCGTCGTCTTAAGTCGACGGCAGGGGATGCATGGCAATTTTTCAGTCGAACAAGGGGAGGTTGTTATCCAGCAGAATCCAAAAGCCCAAAAAGTAATGATCATCTTGCCGTCGACTTAAGTCGACGGATCAGAGAGAAAGAGAATAATTGAGAGCGGATGAAGTTATTGAATTGCTCAAAATCATTCCATCATTCTTTTGATCGCCACAAACCGCTTGCTGTAATAGGCTGCATTGAGCAAGTCATAGCGGATACCGCCTTTCCAGGCCGAATGGATGAATTTGACGTAGCCAGGCGCCACTTCCGTGATAATACCCACATGTCCGATGCGCTTGCTTTTGGTGCTGTTGCCTTTAAAGAAGATAAGGTCGCCGGGCTTGGCATCGTCGAGTTCTACGACTTCACCGTGCTCGGCCTGCGCTGCGCTGGAATGCGGGAGCGTAATATTCCATTGGTTGAAACAATAGCGGACAAAGCCGGAACAGTCGAAACCTCGTTTGGATGAACCACCCGAACGGTAAGGGATATGTAAATGCTTGGTTGCGAACGATACCAGCGACTGGATCGGGTTCAATGTGTCGGCAGCAATTTCCTGGGACTTCGGGGCCTGTGCGAAAGAGCGGTTGCTAAATGAACTGGCAGCAAACAATAATGCGGATACAATGACTGAACGAATCAAAAAATGCATGAAATCGAAAGTGGTTCAGGACTTTAAAAGGTCAAACAGGAGATTCTATGGTTTTGCAATACGAATACCTCAGCTTTGTAAAGCTAACGACTTTTTTGCATTTGTCTTATTTTAATAAATCGTTAATTTTTGCAATATTTTGTAAATCACTGATTTGCCTATTTAAGGGTTACTTTCATTAAAGTAAAGGTTTAAGCCCCCATTTTGACTACTTTTGTGCCGGAATCAGGATAGCTTACTAATTAATACGCTCAGATGAAAACTACCGACCGTTATCTCCAGCGCGGTGTATCGGCTTCAAAGGAAGATGTGCATAAGGCCATCGAAAAGATCGACAAAGGGCTTTTTCCAAAGGCTTTTTGTAAAATAGTACCCGATACGCTTTCCGGCGATCCTGAGTATTGCACGATTATGCACGCCGATGGCGCCGGTACCAAAACTTCCCTGGCGTATTTGTATTGGAAAGAGACGGGCGATATTTCCGTTTGGAAAGGCATTGCGCAGGATGCGATCGTGATGAACACCGACGACCTGCTTTGCGTGGGTGCAACCGGCCCGATGCTCTATTCGTCCACTATCGACCGCAACAAAAATCGCATTCCCGGTGAAGTGATCGCGGAAGTGATCAACGGCGCGGAAGAAGTGCTGGACATGCTTCGCAGCTACGGCGTCGAGATTTACAGTACAGGCGGGGAAACGGCCGATGTAGGTGACCTCGTACGGACCGTGACCGTGAACAGCACGGTAATCGCCCGCATGAAGCGCTCGGAAGTGGTGGATAATGCCAATATCCAGGCCGGCGATGTGATCGTAGGGCTCGCTTCTTACGGACAGGCTACTTACGAAAGCGAATACAATGGCGGGATGGGCAGCAATGGCCTTACCTCTGCAAGACATGATATTCTGGGCAAATACCTTTCAAAATATACCGAAAGCTTCGATCCCGAAGTGAGCGACGACCTCATTTACAGCGGCAGCAAAAAACTGACCGACGAAGTAGAGGGCGCGCCTTTGAATGTAGGCAAACTAATCCTCTCGCCAACACGTACATACGCACCCGTCGCCAAGGCCCTGCTCGACGAAATGCGTCCGCAAATCCATGGCATGGTACATTGCAGTGGCGGAGCTCAGACGAAAATTCTACATTTTGTTGATAACCTTCACATTATCAAAGACAACCTGCTTCCCGTGCCACCATTGTTCAGGCTTATTCAGGAAGAAAGCGGAACGAGCTGGCAGGAGATGTACAAAGTCTTTAATATGGGGCACAGGCTGGAAATTTACCTTCCCGAAGCTCATGCCGCGCGCGTGATCGAAATCTCCAAATCGTTCGGGATCGACGCGCAGGTAGTCGGGCGTGTGGAAGCCTCCGACGAGAAAAAACTGACCATCAGCAGCGAATACGGGACCTTCTATTACTGATCGTCTCTTTGAGTATTACAAAATACTGAACCTCCGGGAGTTACCTTCCGGAGGTTTTTTTGTTTCCCTAATTTTCGATGGCAGATGCAGGCACGACAATTGTAGTAAGATTTCGAAATAATAGTAGAAATAGTGTTGTTTTATTAACCATATCCAATATGAAACATATCAACCACTATCAAATACTGCGGGGCCATGTCCTGGTATTTTGCTTCGTTCTCACCGCCGTGCGTGTTTGCGCACAAATTCCGGATGTAACTATTAATCCGACAGCCGTTATCTCCGGGCTGACCTCCGCCATGCAGCTTGTACATGCAGGAGACAATTCCAACCGGATTTTCATCGCCGAGCGCTCCGGTGTTATCACGGTGTTCAACCCGGGGGCATTGACGACCCCTATTCAATATCTCAACATGAACAGCGGCGGACAGGTGGTTTCGCAATCGGGAGAGGGAGGTTTGCTGAGTATCGCGTTCCACCCCAATTTTGCTACGAATGGATTTGTCTACACCTACTACACCGATACAAATGGAGACCTTGTGCTGGCGCGCTATACTTCGGCGAACCCGTCGGGAAACACCGTGCCTGCCAATACTCGTGTAGAGATTCTGAAAATCCCGCATCCGGTCAACACCAACCATAATGGAGGGGAGTTGCATTTCGGCCCTGAAGACGGCTATTTGTACCTCTCTACCGGTGACGGTGGGGCCAGTTACGACCCTAATGCGAACGGGCAGAGTACGACCAGCCTTTTGGGGAAGATATTGAGGCTGAATGTAGATCCGCCGCTGGGCTCCGGGCTTCCTTATGTGATACCGCCTTCGAACCCGTTCGGAAATGAGATCTTTATCCGTGGATTGCGGAACCCGTTTCGCTGGAGTTTCGACCGCGAAACCTATGACTTGTGGATCGGTGATGTAGGCCAGGATACCTGGGAAGAAATCAATCACGTAACGGCGAGCAATGCATCCGGCGCCAATTTCGGCTGGAGGTGCTTCGAAGGGAACGGCTACACGCCGGGCATCGCGATCAATGAATGCCCCGATTCGGCCAGTTTTACGAAGCCGGTTTACATTTACCCGACCCGTACCGCGAGAGGCAATTCCGTAATCGGCGGGGTGGTGTACCGCGGCAACGCCTGGCCGGTTATGAAAGGTTACTACATCGGAATGGATTATGGATCGGGCGATATTCATAAAATCAATTCGGACGGGTCTGTCAAGGAATTTGAAACGTCGACATTCACAGGCGTGCGGGATATCGGGGAAGACCAGGCGGGCGAGATATATGCCGTTACAGCCACGGCTGTGTATCGCATTGAGACAGAGAATCCACTTCCTGTAACGCTGGTCGATTTTTCGGGAGTACCCAGTGCGGAAGGTGTGCGGCTTACATGGCAGACTTCCCTGGAAAAGGATTTCAAGTCGTTCGATATTCAATACAGCCGCGATGCCCGCCAATTCGAGCGTGTCGGCTCGATTCAGGGAGCCAATACGCCGGCTGGTAACCTGTATTCATTTACGCACAGTACTTTGGAAAACGGGGAGCTTTACTACCGGCTGAAAATGACGGATATGGATGAGAGTTTCAGGTACTCCAAAATAATAACCGTCAACCGTGGTGCCGAGGGCAAAGGCGAGCTCTTTGTGCGGCCTTCGCTGATCAGTACGAGTGAAATGAATTTGTTTGTGGAAGAGCCTTTTCAAACCGTCGAGATTGTGAATGCAGGCGGGCAGGTGGTGCTGGCGGAGAAAATCGGAGGCCGGAGCGGGCCTGTCAATATCCCGCTCGGCAATACTGCTTCGGGCATTTACGTGGTGCGCATGGCCGGTGCCGACCGGATCATACAACAGAAGGTTTTGGTGTGGAGGTAGTTCCCTTGCAGACACGTTAAAAACAGACATTCCGGAAGCAACACTTCCGGAATGTGATCATTATACAACCCTAAAACCCAATTTATGTATGGCAATATTGGATGATCAAAGATAATGGAATTATTCCATATTATCGGATTTAATCCAAATTGTTTTAGCCCAAATCTTGTAGAAATTTCCTGACAATACATATGGCGTCGGTGTGCCATTTCTGGAACGATTATTGCGATAATGCTTTGCACGCGTCGCTGCGTGTACCCGAAAGCACCTTTACAGCAACGTTCCATCCATGAAAATGAAGTCATTCCGACACACTAATCCCGGCCACATGACCGGCAGGGAAATGAGCCGCAGACGCTTTTTTCGTCAATCTGGGGCAGCGGCCTTATCCACAATGCTCCTGACGTCCTGCGATAATCTGCTGGACAAAATCATCCCTTCCAAAAAGGACAAGCGCGACAAAACGCTCGCATTTTTTGGCGATAGCCTCACCATCGGGACTGGCGGCAGCAGGCCGATGGGCGCATGGGTAGGTGACGTTTTTACGGAACGGCCGGTATTCAGTGACGGCATCAACGGCCAGGTAGCATTATCGATCGCAATACGGCAGGGTGGAGTGCCCCTTACCTTATCCGTGGCCGGCGGCAAATTCAACGGTGCGAAACCGGTAGTGGTCACGAAGATCAACAACGAATTCCTCTCGACCCCGCTGAACGGCAACGTTTACAGTCGTACCGGTACACTTGCAGGCGTACGATGCACCATTACGCGCAAATTCGTGCCGGATTTAGGGGATCACTATACAGTGGAGCCGCTGGCGCAAAGCGACACAGCGGCGTCGACCGAAACGCCGGTTGACGTGGAGATCCCGGATGATTCGGTTTTTGAGCTGGATGATGCGGTGAAGATGCGGACGGCGACACAGATTCTTTGGTACGGGCGGAATGACATTGGCCAGGGTAAACCGCAGGAAGGCATTCTCTCGGCAATCAAGAGTTCGGTGGATTACATTGCGGAGCCCCGGCGGTATCTCGTACTCGGCGTACTACCCGCGATTACAGAAAGCAAAGGATCGGCAGGTTATGCCAAACTTACCGCATTCAACGACGAGCTCGCACTGTTGTACCGCGACACATATGTTCCGATGACGCCGCCCACCGAGTCGGAGATGAGCGACATCGGATTTACACCGACCGCCAGCGATCTGGAGGATATTCAAAAGGGCATTTTCCCTTCGCGAATGCGCCCGGCGAATAAATCGGATGAGATTCACCTGAATGACTCCGGCTATCGGATTATAGCTAACAGGGTTGCTCAAAAAATCAGGGATTTGAAGTATTAGGTTGAAATTCACAGGGAGATCAGGTGTGAAAAGTATTTTTAGGGGAAGGCGTCTTTTGAAACTAATGGCGACTAAACTAACCCTTATGACAAAATACAGACTTCTGATCTCCTTTCTGTTCGCCTTTCCGCTTGCTATGCAGGCGCAGCAAAAAGGCCCGGTTGAAAGTGTTACGGTTACGACTGAAAACACGAAAACCGGCGTTTATACCAACGATAAAGGCGAGCTGCAAGTGAATGTGGTGCCCCGGGACGTCCGCAAATACAAGGCTGCAGGTGTGGTACGCTATGGCGACTTTGGTGCGCGGGGCGATGGGAAGACCGATGATGTGGACGCGATCGCCGCCACCCACGCATTTGCCAACATGCAAGGGCTGCCGGTGAAAGCCAATGATGGAGCGACTTACTACATGGGCGGAAAAGAACGCACCGTGGTGATCCAGACCGACACCGATTTCGGCAAGGCGGCGTTCATCATCGACGATGGCGAAGTGGAAAACCGGAATGCGTCGGTTTTTACAGTCAGCTCGGGACTCAAACCTTTTAAGCTGCAAAACATTACTTCTCTGAAAAGAAACCAGGAAAAGATCGAAGCGTCTCTGCCCGGCCCTTGCCTGATTACCGTCACCAATTCCAATGTAAAGCAATACATCCGCTTCGGACTTAACCAGAACAATGGATCTTCGCAAACGGATATTTTTGTGGTGGATAAAAACGGCAGAGTGGATATGAAAGCGCCGATTATCTGGGATTTCGATCAGATTACGGATATTACCGCGCTGCCTATCGATGAAAAGCCATTGAAAATCAGTGGCGGACGTTTTACCACCATTGCCAACCGGGCCGAGTCTAAATACACCTATTATAACCGCAACATTGCGATCCGGCGGTCGAATGTGCTCGTGGAAGGGCTGGAACACCGCATTACGGGAGAAGGGGATCACGGCGCGCCTTATAACGGCTTCATCAATATCGGTGACTGCTCTTATGTGACGGTGAAGCATGCGGTCCTGACAGGGCATAAGACTTATAGTACCATCGGAACGGCAGGTAAGCCTGTTTCAATGGGTACCTACGACCTTCTGGCCAACCGTGCGCTCAATGTATCGTTCGTCAATTGCAGTCAAACTAACGATATTAACGACAATACTTACTGGGGCATTCTGGGTTCTAATTTCTGTAAAAACCTGCTTTACGACCATTGCACGCTCTCCCGGTTTGATGCCCACCAGGGTGTTGCCAACGCTACCATCCGGAATTCGACACTGGGGCATATGGGGATCAATGCAATCGGAAGCGGGTTGCTGCTGATCGAGAATTCCACCATCAGGGGCAGGAGTATCGTCAATCTCCGGCCCGACTACGGCAGTACCTGGCAGGGAGAAGTGGTGATCCGTAATTGTGTCTTCGTTCCCATGAATGGCAAGCCCGTCAATGCCTCTCTGATAAGCGGATCCTACTCCGGCCAGCACGATTTTGGTTACACTTGCTACATGCCCGAAAAGATTACCATCGAAAATCTCCGCATCGACGACGCCGTGCATCCCGAAAACTACCAGGGGCCGGCGATATTTGCCAATTTCAACCCGGAAATGACCGACGGCGCTTACCAGGAAAAGTATCCGTACGTTAAAACTAAAAGTGTTGTCATGAAAAATGTTACAACGGCCAGCGGCAAGGCTGTGAGAGTTAGCGACAATGCATTTATGTTTAAGGATGTGAAAGTGAATGACGGAGGAAAGTAACCAAATCGAATACTGGTCAATGCCTCCGGCTGAGGAGATCGGCCATTTGGTGGAGAGCTTTTGGATGCTGACCAACAAATCGGGAAAGCCTTTGGCGGTTACCGTACTGCCCGACGGCCGGATCGATGCGAGTTTCTCGTTCGGAGACCGGCAGGGTATTGTGTTGCTCGGGTTAGAGAGCGGGCCTTCGCGGGCGGAGATCCCGCCGGATTTTACCCTTTTCAGCATTAGCTTCCGGCCACTTGCCGCTACGTATTTGTTCAAAGACTTCCTGCCGATCCTGACCGACAGTGCTACCGTTCTGCCTGCCGGGTTCTTTGGGGTACCCCTGGATGGGTTTCAGGATATCGAGCAGTTCTGTGCGAAACTCACGGAGAACATCGCGGGTATGGTCAAAAAGAGCATCGACGCACGTAAAAAGAAGCTTTTCGACCTGATTTATGCCACCCATGGCTCCATTAGCGCGGGTGAATTATCCGAAAAGACCTTCTGGACGAGCCGACAGATCAACCGCTATTTCCGTGATACCATTGGCATATCCTTAAAGAACTATTGCAATATCATCCGTTTCAGGGCTTCGTTTCAGCACATCCGGGAAGGAAGGCTGTTTCCCGATGAAAACTATGCCGATCAGTCCCATTTCATCCGGGAGATCAAAAAGTATGCGGGCGTGGTACCCAAAGAACTAGCGCGAAACAAAAACGACCGATTTATCCAATTTTCAACCTTGCCGCCAGCCTAGTTTTGTGTCATAAACAACAGAAATTATGATACATACCGATAAAGAAATAGCGATTGTGGGCGGCGGCCCGGGTGGGCTGACATTAGCAAGGTTGCTCCAAATGGCGGGCGCCAATGTGCATGTGTACGAACGTGATTTCGGCAAGGACGCGCGTGTACAAGGAGCCACGCTCGACCTGCACGAGGAGTCGGGGCTGGAGGCGCTGCGGCGGGCCGGTTTGCTGGATGCATTTTATGATAACTACCGGCCCGATGCCGGGCGAATGAGGATTTTGGATAAGCATGGAGCTATTCACGTGGATGACCACGCGACCGAAAAGGCATTTGCAGAGGAACGGCCGGAGATTGACAGGGCTCCCTTGCGAAGAATTTTACTCGAATCGGTGCAAGAAGGTACGGTGGTGTGGGACAGTCAGTTTGTCTCGATGGAGCGGCAGGACGCAGGCTGGCGGATGCATTTCAAAAACGGGACGCGGGCTTACGCCGACGTTGTCATTGCTGCGGACGGCGCCAATTCCAAAATACGGCCGTATTTAACAGCGACAGCACCCCTGTATTCCGGTGTAACGATCGTGGAAGGCAATATTTACAATGCGTCGGCCAATGCACCGCGACTCTGGGAACTGGTAAAAGGCGGAAAGATTTTTGCTTTCGGCGATGAGCAGTCATTGATATTGAGTGCCAAAGGTGAAGGAAGCCTGTCGTTTTACACCGGCTGTAAAGTGGGTGAAAACTGGGTGCAGGAAAGCGGTATCGATTTTAGCAAAAAGGACGAGGTATTCGCCTGGTTTAAAGAAGCATTCGGATCGTGGAACGAGGTGTGGCAGGAGTTGTTTGTCAGCGACGAAATATGGCTCATTCCCCGGCCGCAGTACCACTTCCCCCTCGACCAGCATTGGGAATCTCTGCCTAACCTTACCATGCTTGGCGATGCCGCGCACAGAATGCCTCCATACGCAGGCGAAGGTGTAAATATGGCCATGCAAGACGCATTTGAACTGGCCGAATGTCTGACATCCGACGTATTTACCGATGTTCACGCCGCCATTGCTGGATATGAAAATCGGATGCTGAAAAGGTCGGCGGAAATCACGCAAGTGAGCCTGGAAATGACCGAAATGCTGCATTCGGCCGATCCGATACCTCAAATGGTGGCGATGATGGGAGGGGAGTAGCCCCTTACCCCCAGTTTTGCTCCAACGCAAACCGCAGCAGACTGTTCTTTCCGGTCAGGTTCAGCTTTTTGGCGATATTCATCCGGTGGTTAGATACCGTTTTTTCACTGATGAAAAGTTCGTCGCCGATTTCCTTGCTGGATTTGTATTCCGAAATCAACTTCATAATGTGCGTTTCGGCAGGGGTGAGTAATGCTTTCAGGTCATTTTTCGATTGCCGTTGCAGGGCCGAGGTCTTTTTGAGCAGGTAGGCCGATATTTCGGGGCTTAGGTAGAGGTCGCCGTCTTTGGCCTTGTAAATGGCATGTACAATATCAGAAACGGCGTTTTCTTTGAGTACATACCCCAGCGCGCCTATTTCCAGGGCTTTCAGAAAAGGGGCCTTTTCCTTGTGCATCGTAAGAAAAATGATCGGAAGGGTTGGCCGGACTTGCAGCATTGCTTCGGCCGCTTCGAGTCCGTTCATACGCGGCATGTCGATGTCCAGGACAACAACATCCACATTTTGGGATTGAAATGCATGCAGCGCTTCCTGGCCGTTTTTGGCGCTGACGACCACTTTCAGATCGGCATCCATTTCGATCACTTCTTTGAGCCCTTTCAGAAATATAGGGTGGTCGTCGGCAATCAGCAGTCTGATTTCCATGGTCAAAAGGGAATTTGAATATGAATAATGGTACCGGACGGTTTGTTTTGAAAGATCTCGATCTGGCCGTTGAGAATGTTGAGCCGTTCCCGGATGCCGATCATACCGAAACCTCCCTTCCCGGTTGAGGCGGGTCCGATGCCGACACCGTTATCTTCTATACGTATGGTTATCATTGCGTCTGTTTTGCTGATCTGAATGCGGGCCGCCGTAGCCTGTGCGTGTTTGAGAATGTTGTTAAAGCACTCCTGAACGATCCTGAAAACGTTCATTTCATTGGATTTGGAGAGTATATGATCAAAGTTTTGAATATCCGTTTCCACATCGATCAGGCCCGTTTCGATCACATCTTCCAGTAAGCTTCGCAGAGACTGCGTGATCCCCAGCAGTTCCAGATGCAGCGGGCGCAAGTTGTAGGAAATATTCCGGACTTCCTGTATGGCTTCCGTGACCATTTCTTCGAGGTCCCTGATCTGTTTTTCGCGCAATTCAGGTTTCTCCGTATCCCTTTTGATTATCAGCACCTTGTTTTTGACCATTCCCAGACTTTGTCCCAGGCTGTCGTGCAGTTCGGCCGCCACACGCTTGCGCTCACTTTCCTGCGAACCGATCAGCTGCTGCGAAAAGAGTGTAGCCTGTGCCAGCGCCTCTGCCTGAGTCAGTTCCTTTTCTCTTTTAAATGTATTGAGCTTATTAGCCAATGCAAAGGAAAGGATAATGGCTTCGAGACCGGAACCGATCTGATAGGCGCCTTCGGTGAACCAGTTCTCCGGGAAAATAGCCATATCCTTCATCATGAAAATAACAATACCTGCCAGCAATGCCGTGAAGCCCATCAGGTAATATCTGGCCGGCTTGAAACCCTGTTTCAATACCGTAAAACCGACAACATTGGAGTAGATCAGGAAGAAGCCCACCGTGAGCCAGCTCAGTTGGAACCCCAGTAATAAATGCCCGGACAGTGAAAACCCAACGACGGCCACGCACGACACGACAATCAACCAACCCAGTTTTCTCAGCCGGGGGCAGTAGTGCTTTGTATTCAGGAATGAATTGGTAAAAAGTAATGCGAATACAAAAGCAAGGCTGCCTGTATAGTTCGAATGGTTGGCTTGGGGAAAATCAGGGACGATAAATTGCAGAAAGAGGCCTTTGCTGTAACCGATATTCAATGCTACAAAGAAAATGTAAAACACATAATACAGGTAAGTTCGCTCGCGTATCGAAATGAATACGAACAAGTTATAAATGATCAGTGCGGCAATCAGTCCGTAATAAAATCCGTGCGCGATGTCGGTCTTCTGGCTGTTTTCATAAATGTATTGCAGGCTCGATATTTCAAGCGGCACGCGTATGATGGAGTTGCTGCGGACACGCATGTAGATCGTCGTGGTGTCCCGCCAGACCAGGTTAAGCGGCAGGACCGTCTGGTTGCTAAGGACAGGGCGTTCGCGGAACGGCAATGCCGAGCCTACATTCGTGATGTAATTAACCCAATTGTCGTAACTATGCGCCGTTTCCACAAAGAGGTCGACTCGTTGGAGGAATGGCGCCTTCACGTGCAGAAACCACTCGGCCGGCGTCCTGCTGACCACCCGCATTTTCAGCCAGAAAGTGGAAGCGCTGGGACCTACATTCAGCGTCTCCTGCGTCATGGACCGGAATAGCTCCGGCTTCGCTTCCACATCGCTGTGTTGTAATTTATGAGTAGGGTCTTCCAATACCAGCATATTGCGCCCGACAGGATAATTGGCCCGTCCGTAAACCAGCTCCATTACAGGCGGTTCCATGGTTTGCCCCATTGCGGTCATAGCAGACAGCAAGTATAAAATGACTACGAATCGACCGATGGGTAACATTATATCAGCTCAGGACAGGTGTTTTGATATCGAGAAGGTCATCAATGTATTGTCTACAAAGCGACTGAGGGTTGTAATCTTTGAATTCCCGGCTGAGTTTTTCGACATTGTTCTTATAAGTATCATCCGCCAGCACTTTTTTCACAGCCGTCCTGATTTGCGCCGGCGTCGGAAATTCCGTTTTAAGGTCGATGCCCAATTTGAAATAACCGATCCTGGCATTGATTTCATTCTTGCCCTCATGAATACCTGCGGCAACGAGTGGCAGTTGATTTTGTATGCCTAGCATTACGCCTCCATAGCCCCCGTTCGTGACGTAGACATCGCAATGCGGCATGATGTCGTTGAAAGGGATAAAGTCACGGATAAGAATATTCTCCTGCGGATACCGCGCCTGCAGCTCTGCTGTGCCCATACCGCCTGTGGTAGCGATCACCAGCACGGGCGTGTCCTTAAATGCTTCCAATGTAGGAACCAGTATCTTCTCCGGATCTCTTTCCAGCGTGCCTTGTGTGACAAGGATCGCCTTTTCATATTTTCTGAGTTGATCGCCGAAGTCGATAGCGCGCTTGCCGCCTTTTGAGAAGGGCAGGAGCGGCCCTACAAACCGGACTTTCTTGCTCAGATCGGACCGGCTGTATTCGAATCCCGGGGTACCGCTTTGTAGCATAAGGTCCGTTTTTTTACCCAGGACATCAAATATATTGCCCTCTACCGGCACCAGTCCATGCTCGCGGAAAAGGCGGGCGAAGAGGTTCGCGGCTTCCCGGAAGATGATTTTATCCGCGAAAAAGCGAAGCAGGTCCTGTTTTCTGCGCCCGAAAAAGCTGGTAGAAGGCGTCATAGCGAGCCCGGTTGGAGGTAAATCCCGGGAAGTTTCGACGAGTGGAAATACGCCTACCGACACTACTTTTTTGTTCAGCTTTTCCTTGATAAATGGCATGCCGGTGAATGCGATGTCGCTGATCAGCAAATCGAAGGACCACAACTCGTTAATCTCCCTGATATCTTCATAAAACTCTGTCGACCTGAGGATGAATGCGGTTTTCAGGTCATATTTCAGTTTGCCGATAGTCCCACGGATTTTGTCGCGCTCCGGAAAAAGGATGTGGACATTGTGCTGGTTGAAATCAAGTGCATTCTTAAAAGGGTAATAAGGAATGCCGAGGCCCTCAATTTTGTCTTTGAAAATGCTTCCTGAATACCACCTCACATCGTGACCGAGTGATTTCAGGTGCATGGCGATACCCGTGAGGGGGTTGAAATGGCCTTCGTAAGGCATGTTGGCAAAGAGTATTTTTTTCATGGCTAACTGGAATTGGTATTATTGTAAACGGGATGTATGTTGTTGATTAGTAATGTATTGCTCTGTTGGATCAATTTATGTTCGCCAGCACGAACGCGACCTCGACACTTTTCGTGCCGTAAAACGGACCAGACGGAGCTTGCTCCTCACGCGTGAAAGCTCCGATGCCGATCCGCACGGACTGTCCCGAAGTTGCCCACGCGGGAGCCGCAGATCCAGTCTTTGTTTCGCACGACTGGCTCAGAATGGATAGCGATATACTCAGGATCGATTTGAAGAATGTTTTCATGGCTGACAGACTTTGTGATTCAGATAAATGTCTTTGTCTCTCGACATCACAAAATTACCAGCCCGACTACCCGGATAAAATGGAGGTTATCACCCATTTTTATGGGTAGTACTGCTCATATGGGGAGGGACGGGGAGGAATCGGTCTAGTGCTTAACCGCATGGTAGTAGTGATTTCCCCCCTCGTCTTCAAACTCTTCGATAAGCGAAAGCCCTGCCTCAGCCAGCAACTCCTTGTAGCTCGTAGCTCCAAGCGATACCGATTCGATCTCCGTAATCGCATCTTTCCATTTCATTTTTTGAGCGGGAGCCGTAAATAGCAGCTTTCCGCCAGGGCACAGTGCATTTGCCATTTTTTGAATCACCACTTCCTGTGTTTCTTCCGGCAAAAGGAACATTAATCCCCAGGCGATGACGGCGTCGAACCGCCGGCTGAAAAATGAGGAATCTTCCGCAGCTTCACACGCTACGGGACAATCCGGGAAATTCTGCCGGAAGACTTCAACCATCGAAGCGGACGCGTCGATTCCGTAAACGCTCAAACCTTCCTCCACCAACGCCTTCGAAATTGGGTCGCCAGCGCCACAACCTATATCCACCACCGTTGCATCTGGAGGTAACGACCTGGCCCACTGCCGGACAGATGCTGCGCCGACCCCATCGATGCCCTTGGAGCGACAGCGGATAAAAGTTGTTGCGTGGGTTTCGTATCCGTTTGATTTGTCCATGGGATAGTTGTTGCTTTTTGTTCAATACCGTGGCTGCATTCAGGTGCAGCCATTTCTGTGACCAGTGATCTTACCTACTATTTCGCCGACTTCCGGTTAGCCAGGGTTTCAGCACCTTCGTCACCTGAGGCATCACAACCCAGGTAAGTAATCCCACCATACATCCGGCGACAATCAAAGTCCTGAATGCAGGATGCAGTCCCTGAATGAATGGGGCAAGCACATATGTTAACAATAAACTTGTGGGATATACACCGCAAAGCGTTGCTACTGCCATTTTCCACCTCGGCGGCGGAACGGGCGAGCGGAACCACGCTTCCAGGCCGGTAAGCTCCCGGTAGACTGGTTGTTCCGTCAGCGTCGATGCATAAGCCTCCCAATCTTTGAAAAGCTTCGAATTGTAAAATGCATCCCGCTCAGCCTGATCGGCGAAAGTCCTTAATATGCCGATTTCGCGGCTATCGCTACCCGGTAAAGCAGTCATCATGGCTGCGCCATGCACGCCGCCGTGTAGAAATGAATCGCCCAGAAAGCGTCGCAATGCTTCTTTGAACTCTTCTTCTTTTCCGGGAAGGACTTTGCGGGTGATGGCTACGTGAATGGGCATGGGTTTTATCAGCAGATTGTATAATCAGTTTTTAGAGTTCTATTACAATATCTTCTTTCTCAATATTGGTCTGGCGAACATGAAATCCAGCCGTTCGTAAAGATTCTATATTTTTTTCCGAAGGATGTCCATGGGGATTTTTTCCAACGGAGACGATTGCGTTTGCAAATGAGATCTTAATCGGCTTGGCATATTTGAATACACCTGCTTCTCCGCCATGATGTGGAACAAGCAGATGATGAGTATGCTGGAAATTTAGTTCAACTAATATGTCGCGAGAAAGCTGTTCATAAAGCGCATCTCCTGATAAAATCATCGCATTGTTTGCGGTTTTCACTGATATCGCAAGGCCTGAAATATTTCGGTTCTTGCTTTGCTCTGCATTGTACAAAACTACTTGCGCAGCCCTGTCAGTAATGCTAATAAATTTTGGTGAAATGTTTCTGCGCTTTGGCTTCTGAAAAGCCGGGATACTAAAAACCTTTGCGTTACCTAGTGCGCTGGTGATTTTATTAAAGAGGTTTTGACTAGTTATGTTTGGAAGTGCATCCCTGCATACGAAAGATCGGAAATAGGTAGCGAGCTGGGATTTACTCATTCCTAACAAGCAGTGATAATGATCTTTATCCCAATGAGAAAGAATAAGAATAGGCTTAGATAATTCGTAAGTCTCTGCACGACTATCAATTAATTGTTTGATATCAGACTTTGATGCGTTTGTGCATGTACCTGCGTCAAATACTACTAGAACTCCGTCTTTGGAACATACTTCGTTCCAGCTTCCTTGTTTCACATCCCGTACCTTGACAGTAACGTTTTTCGTGCAATTCAATGATATGTCATAATACTTGGTACGCTGGTCTATCTTTTCTCCAATGGAAACGGTGACCGAACTATCAAAAACCTTGTCATTCGTTTTCTGCAAGTTGACACGGTACCCGACAAGGTATGAATCATTTCTATAGTGATTTAGAAGGCCTTGAGCGATCCACGAACCAATTGTTTCGGGAACAATCGCATAAACAGTATTTTCTAAGACTCGCTTGCCACGATAGTTGTCAAGTACGATCATAGAGGGTTCGTCCAAATCTGCTACCGTACCCACAAGGCTTAGAAAAGAAAGGTACTCTCCTAAGTCAATGAAGTCAAATATCACGATACCCTTCGACAGATCAACCTCTTCGATGTAAACTAAGATGTGCTCCGGATGTTTTTGTTTGTAATAGAAAATATCCATTGGCTGTCAGATTGCTTTTGTATCTTCCTACCCTCGGTTACGCCATTCAGGCTATACCTACGCCAATAACCTTTCCAACCTCCCTTTCCACTTCTCCCAGTCCCTGAATTCTCTGGTCTGTAAATCAATAAACTTCTGAGTGTGATTATGGTGAACCAAATGGCATAGCTCGTGCACAATCACATACTCAATGCACCCTTTCGGAGCTTTGATCAATTCCGGATTCAAAATGATCTTTCCTCTTGGCGTACAGCTGCCCCAGCGGGTTGGCATGTTTCTCAGAATGATTGAAGAAGGCTCAACGTCGTATTTCTTGAATCGCTTAATCAGCGGTGCCGCGATGGCGTGGAATTTCTTTTTGGCATTTTGGAGATACCATTCAGAAACAAGTGTTTCAGTTCTGGCTTTGTCTGGCGTGAAGACCTCAATGAATTTGCCATTAATTTTCACTTCCTCATTTTTCGCATCTATAATTTGCAGCCGGTAGGGGCGGCCTAGAAACAGATGCGTTTCCCCTCCAACAAATTTCCGCGGTAGGGTTTTAGGCTGAAACGATAAAAAGAAGCTCTGCTGCCGAATAATCCAGGGAGCTCGTTTACGTAAGCGTTCTTTGATATCGGTTATAGCCGTTCCGTCAGGAGCTTTAACGAGCACATCAAGATCAGGCGTAACCGTAATACCGAGCGATTTCCGGGTGGCAAATGTCAGTTCAAAGTCGATCCGTTTAGAACCGAATGTAATGTAGTCTGTCACTTATAGCGTGTTTTAGCGATGTTGATGCATTTCGTTGCGATGTCGTCCATTTCTTCAAATGACAAGTCAACGTCGTATTTGTCCCTCACCTCGTCGATCAGATAGTCGCCGATTTCAATCTGCAATTTTCCAATGATGTTGGATTTGAAAAACCAATCTACTATCGGCTTGCCGTGATCCAAAACTGCCTCCTGGATCAATTCGGTGATTTGTATTGCGGTGTTGATGGCTATCCGCTTTTTGAGTGCCTCGTCGCAGATCTTCGTTCCGATTGCTTCAACATTTATTCCATAGAACGCCTTGGCTATATCCTTATCGCGTAATTCGACAGGAATGCCACTGTCCGTATAAGACAGCACGTTATTCATAATCTCCTGAACCTTGCGCAGATATTGTGCCTCGCCAATGCGTTGAGCTTCGTGGTCTGCAATCGTCTCGCGGAGCATTTCAGAGAACTTCTTATAAAAAGCAGGGTCTTCCTCCATTTTCTCAGAGATATGCTTCGCTGTCCGGCTGGCAATTTTGTCTGCTTTCGCTGCTTGCCCGGTGGTCTTTTCGAGTTCCAGTTGAAACTTCTCCTTATCAAAAATATTGACCAGTTCCGTGATTGTTTCCACGTTCTCGGTAGTGATATGCGTATCGATCAACTTCTGAATCTGGCCCTCATACTGCTTGAAATTCACTTCATCACTATACCGCTCTACTACGGAGAGTCTCAACCGCAAAAACATGGTCAGATCTTCTTTGTATCTGTTAATCTGTTCTTCTCCGGCCTGATTTTGAAACTCAATGGAAGAAAGAGCCAGTTTTAATGCTTTGGCGAATTTGGCAAGCTTATCATAAAACAGCACCCGCAGAGCTTCGTCTTTTAGCAAAACCTGGTAAGCCTCAGCATCGCGTTTGTTTCTAACTGTTTTAAATATATCCCACAGCTCCGAATGTTTTTGGGGCAACTTTTTAATTTCTTCACTGATGTTGGTTAAAGTCCCTTCCAGGTCATCGACATCAAAATCCTGGAATGTGGAATACATGGTCAATGCGCTATCCAGATTCCTGATCACACCGTAATAATCGATGATGTAGCCAAAGTCTTTTTCATCATAAACTCGGTTGACCCTCGCAATGGCTTGAAGCAGTTTGTGTTCCTGCAAATTCCTGGTGAGGTACAGGACGGTATTCTTCGGCTCATCGAATCCCGTCAGTAGCTTGTCGACGACGATAATGATTTCCGGATCGGGCTGATTTTTGAAGCGGTTGATGATATTTTTTTCATACGTCTTTGCATTGCCGTGTTCTTCCATCATCTGTTTCCAGAAGCGCTGCTCCTTGGCCGACGAATTGCCATAGGCAGTTTCTTCTCCCTCTCTTTCATCAAGTGGTGATATCAGAACTTCACTCGACACAATGCCGATTTCATCTAAAAATTCCTTGTATCTAATGGCATTTAACTTCTTATCACAAACCAATTGCCCCTTGAACGGAGTACCCTTCCAGTTATCGCGAAAATGCTTGCTGATGTCCCAGGCGATGCCATATATTTTCTGCTCCGCGCTATTCAGCTGGTCTGCACGACTAAACTTTCTCTTGAAATCCGCTTTTTGATATTCATTCAGAGGCTCGGCAACCATTCCAAAATATTTGTCGATCGGTCCTGCATTCACTTCCTGCCTCGCAACCCGCCCTTCATATAATAGGGATACCACAGCCTCGTCTTTCACAGCCTGGTCTACGGTGTAAGTATCAATGATCCCGCCGAACTTCGCCGCTGTGCTTTTGTCTCTTTTGAAAAGAGGTGTGCCGGTCATAGCAATGAAACACGCATTGGGCAGCGTTTTCTGCATTTCGACATTGAATGTTCCATGTTGCGTGCGATGGCCTTCGTCCACAAGCACGAAAATATCCGGACTTTCCAGAGGCGTCTTGATTTTTCTTACCGCGGCCGAAAACTTATTAATAATCGTCGTCACCACCGCGTCGCTTTTACTTTCCAGCAATTCGACCAATCGCTGCCCGGTTCCCGCATTTTCGACAAACTTGCCGCATTTGATGAATGTTTTTGTGATTTGGCTATCCAGGTCGGTTCTGTCGGTAACCAGCACGATTTTCGGGTTTCTGATCGACGGTTCCATGGCAATCGCCTGTGCCAGCATCACCATCGTCAGTGATTTGCCGCTGCCTTGCGTGTGCCAGATCACGCCGCCTTGTCGCTTCCCATTTTCAATGACTGTGACCCTTTCAATTGTCTTTTTGATCGCAAAAAACTGCTGATATCGGGCTACCTTCTTTTCGCCATTATCAAACAATATGAAGTTGAATGCAATGTCCAGCAGTCGTTCCGGCCGGCAAAGTCCGAATAAATACTCGTCCTGAACGGTCGGCAGCACTTCTTCTTTTTCCTGTTCTTCAAAGTAGGAAAGCATGTATTTGAAGCGGTCTGCAAACAGTTTATCTTTTTGCATTGCACCGGTAGGCCTGTTTTTCAATGCCAGCAATTCGCTTCGATATCGAGTTTTTTCCTCCTCATTCAGGAATTTCTCCTGCCATTTGGCCCAGAATTTCTCCTTTGTTCCGTTTGTGGCGTACACAGCGTCTTGCGTCGCAATGCTCATTAACACCTGCGCATATACGTAAAGCGAGCGGATACCATCATCCTGCTGACTGCGCAAATGCTGGCTGATCGCCTGCGCCAGTGAATCCTTTTTGTCTGGCCGCTTGCATTCGATGATGCAAATTGGGATTCCGTTGACGAACAGAACGATATCAGGGATGTAATGTTCCCTGCTCGTGGTGCGGGTAACCGAGTAGCCGTCCGCGACATGGAATACATTGTTCTCAATATTTTTCCAATCAATGTATTGGAGCGAAATGCTTTTTTTCTCGCCGTCGAAGCTTTGTTCAAATGCTTTTCCGAGCGTGATCATGTTATAGGCCGCCTCGCAGGCCGCAATGTATCCGTCCTGCATCGGCAAGTCGCGCAATGCCCTGATCCCGTTTTCAATGTTGGCATCGCTCACGTAGGTAAACTTTGTAGAGCTGATCCGCTTCTCGGCATTGATTTCCTTTAACTGCTTCCGCAGAATATCGTCCAGAAGCACATTCGTCGTTTTCCCTCCACGCAGCTGACTCACCTCCGCAGGACTCAGGTACGTGTAACCAAGCTTTTGCAGCATTTGCAAAGCGGGGATCAGGCTGATGTGGTTTTCCTTGAAGCTTGGGACGTCCATATGCAATCGAATTCAGATAAAACTTATCTTTGCGCTATCATCTCCCAGTGGGAGAAGGATCTGGTTGGCCGCGTTACCGTAAATGCGGCCTTTTGTTTTTTGCAAATCATAAATGTTCATGATATTTTTGCATTACTCATCTCGCCATTTGGGAGTTTGAGTTTCGGGGCTCGATACATCACGATATGTGTCGAGTCCTGCGGTTTTAATGCATTTATTTTGCACGTGCAATTGCCAGAGCCTCTGACAATAATCCATTGTGCGCATTACTTCTACGCCAGTCCTTTCCAGGCATTCTTTTCTCAAAACTTATCTCTCCAATTGGCTTCTTTATAATACGAAAGCATTTACCATTTTCATGCGATACCACCAAGCCATCATTCTCGTCAATATAGTCAGGGCAATTTTGAATCAATTTGTGGACATCTTTCAGGAACAGAGCAGGATTTGCGTAGCGCTTCTTATGGTCGATGTGCGTTGCTTTTTTTATAACTCTACCGAATGCCTCATCCAAATAATACGGCATTGTTTTCGTATCAATGAGAGTGCCTTTTGCAATCTTCGATTCAATCATTCCATTGAACTCATCCACTTTTTGCTTTTCGTCTCGGATGATGCTGATTTTACTTAATTCTCTCTTGTTGAGCCATTTGTATGGGTCGTGCAGCGGGAAATGACCACCTAAAAGTTGAAACATTGTAACTCCGACCTGATATATATCTGACTGGAAGTAATACTCATTATTTAACACAGCCTCTGGCGGGAGATATAAATGGGTCGCCTTTGAGGCGCTTACAAATCCGTGAGCTCCGTCGATTTTCTTAACAGCACCAAGATCTGCAATTATAGGGCGATTATCAGAAAGGTCAATTAGGATGTTCCCAGGTTTTAAGTCTCTATGAACTAAGCTATGTGCTGAATGCAATTCAGTAAGACCTAATAAGACGCCAGCCACTATTTCTAGCGCTTCTTTGGAAGACAGTTTTCTATTGTCGATTATTTCCTGTAAATCACCCCCAGATATTTTAGGTGTAAGAAAGTGAGCATAGTAAGGAGGCAAGAATCTCAGATCGTAAATTTCCAAGACATTCTTGTGCTTTATTCTTTTCAAGATCACTGCCTCCTCAGTCTCATCATAGTTCTTGTCAGCCCAATAGAATTTTAAAACAACCTCGTCGTCTAATTTTTTCCTCTTTCCGAAATAAACCTCTCCGTTAAATCCTCTCTGATGGTACTTGACAACGTCTATATCTGGATGCTGTCTTACAAAGTCCTTAATTGCTTTTGGGACGCCGTCATCGTAAAGTTCATTCATACTATCGCTGTTTTGTTAGATAATATGCGACATTAAGCGCATCCGCCTGATACTTGTGTTTGGAAGGTATCGGGGGATCATTTTTCTTCAAAAAAGCATTAATGGATTGTGGCCAAATTATCTCAACTTTGATTTTTTCGTAAAGTTGAATAATCCCTTCAAGTTTGAATGACATTGGAGATGGCGCATTTTGGCCTTTTCCGTTCGCATTTCTAGCGAGTATGCCAACTCTCGCTGGTGATATAGAGTCGAAGGCAGCGAATATCTGATCTCTAAAATGCTTCACATGATCTGGATTCTCTGACTCGCTTATATTAAACTTCGCACATTCGTTAGTCTGAAAGATTTTTCCGTCGTTGCTTTGTTCGAGCACCACGAGTATTGCCTCATCAGACTTTATCTGTATGCCGAGTGTTTTCATAATCATCTAGTTTAAGTCTTTTCTTCCCCGTCAGCAAAACCTGCATCATTCCCTTTTTCTGCTCCCGTAATTTTTCGGTTTTGGCTCTTAGAAGTTGGATTTCTTTGTCGGCCGCACTAACTACTTCAGCTATGGCAACTTGTTCCTTATGGTCAGGAAGTAGGAACTCCAACTTTATAAAATCTGATTTGCTCATAACTCTATTCCTGCCGGCACCACCTGGCGAGATGAGTTCTAACATATATTTCATTCGTGGTTGAATAATATAGAACCGAAAGAAATCGGGAAATCCTTTGTCTTGAATAAATCTGTACGTCGGAAATCTATGTGAGGCTAGCGCTCCGTCATCTTTGGGCTGTGCAATTGCAATAGCCTGCTCCCAAGCAAAAGTTATATTAACAATTAGATCATTTGCATGAACGACATAGAATTTATCCATGCTGTTTTTCTCCGGTTGTTCGTCGCGCTTTAAGAATGTTCCTTTGCCGTGGCTCCTTATTCCTAGTCCTAAATATGGCGTTTCGGGTTTAGCCACTTGCCTGATTACCGGCCTTATGAAATCTTCCAATGGACGGATTTTCCACTTGGTATCTTCAAATCCTCTCAACCTCTTCTTCCCAGTCAACAAATTTTGCATCAGCCATTTTTTGCGAAGCTCTTTTTGGGCGATGAGTCTGTTGTTTTGGTTGATTGCAGAATTGAATGAGTCAAATAAACTAGCAATTGCTCTTTGTTCATTTACAGGAATCATCAAAAATGGAAAGTTACCCACATCTTTACTCGTAATATTTGGGTCTTTCCGGCTACTACCAGCAAAATTTTTCCACCAACCCACTTTTGCATTTAGCCAGTTTAGCAGAAAACTGGGATTGATTCTTTCTTTATCAACTGTTATTGCCGATAATGCTTGGTTTATCGTCGCCTCAATTCCCAGAATTCCCGTCCGTCCTATTTGATTGAAACCTCCATACATTGCCACAAGGACAGTATCCACAGGGTAAACGCGTAGCGATGTTTCCTTTAATGCCAATTCAGTAATTTTCTCCTCTGTATCAATGATCTCTGAATTGTTTAAATCAGTTGTTTTGACCCAGGGAACAGTTCCATTAGTATGATAACTTTTATTACTTCTTAATGGCGTTGTTCCAGAAGTTATTTTAGCTATCTCCTTGATCTTTACAATTTTCCAGTTTTCGGGGAGGTTGGCGAAATATTGAGAGCCGGGAAAGTCTTGCGCGATGTCTTCAACCTCAATTTCCTGGTCAGTTACCTTCTCGTTAATAAGTATTTCTTCTTCGCTCATATTAATAGTAATTTTTGGGCCGACCGCTTGCGAAAAATGAGATAAGCGAGTCAATGAATTCCCTGCTTGGCCAGACCATTTTCCTGACGTCAGGAAAATGGTCCGATAATCGAATGTTACCGTCTCTGCATTAAGCCTTTTTCGACTTAGGCAGGTGCTTGGTTTCTTTTTCCAGGTAAGCTACAAAATGCTTTTCAGCTTCGCTAAGCTCGCCTGCTGTCCGGACTTTGTACTTCTCATATTCCGCGTGAGCCTTTTTAAGCGCTTGATTGTGGCTTACGGTGCCGGCATCTTTGAGGACGTCGTTGCCTGTCATTCTCACGAAGTCATCCAAGCGGGCGATCCAATCTTTCATGTACATAGGCTTGCGATTAAGCGCCTGTAATTCAGCTAATTCCAAATAAGCTGTAACCATGCGATTGAGAACATTTAGCTCTGACTCAGTTAAATAATTCTTAGCAACTTCTGTTTCCTGCCTTGTAGGTTTCAAACCTTTGAAACTGGTAAGTCCCAAGTTGGGTTTGGATGAATCAATACGGTTGAAAATGACTTCCGCCGCAGTGTGTCCGTGAGCCGCCCAATGCATCTTGTTCTGCACCGTCTGAAAAAACAGTACAGACATTTCGTGTTTAGGATCGTAGTCAATGCTGGTTGCATAAATATCCAAGACTTTTCTCCAAAACACCTTCTCGCTACTCCGGATGTCCCGAATCCTGGCGAGTAGCTCATCGAAGTAGTTTCCTCCTCCGGCTTGTTTGAGCAGTTCATCATTCAGGGAAAAGCCCTTTACAATGTATTCTCTCAAACGCGCCGTAGCCCATTGGCGAAATTTCGTTCCCTGCTGGCTCTTTACACGGTAACCGACGGAAATGATGACGTCCAGATTGTAATAGTTGGTGTCGTAGCTTTTGCCATCCATGGCAGTTGTTCGGAAATTCCGAACAACTGAAGTTTCTTCAAGCTCCTCTTCTTCAAATATGTTCTTGATGTGCTCGCTAACAGTGGCTTTTGATTTCTGGAACAGTTCGCAAAGCTGGGCCTGAGTGAGCCAAACGGTCTCGTCTTCCAGCCGAGTTTCGATCTTTGTCCTACCATCCTCAGTTTGGTATATTATAATACTGCTTTCTTCCATGGCCTAACCGATTAATTCCTTCAAATACCTGTCAATCTCCCCCTGCACACTCTTTAACTCCCCTTCCAGCCGCTCAATCTCCGCCTGAACAGCGGCAATATCCACCTCTTCCTCCTCCTCGAAAGTATCCACATACCTCGGAATGTTGAGATTGAATTCGTTTTCTACGATTTCCTCATAGGTAGCCACATAGCTGAATTTATCCTCCACAATGCCGGGTTGCAAGGCCCCCGCATTGAACTGCCGGTAAATGTCGACGATGTGCTCAATGTCGGTGTCGCGCAGTTTGTTTTGGTTTTTCGCCGATTCGTAATGCTTGCTGGCGTCGATGAACAACACCGGATCATGACCATTTTCAGTCCGCGCTTTGTTGAAAATCAGGATTGCAGCGGGGATACCGGTACCGAAAAACAGGTTAGCAGGCAATCCGATCACCGCTTCGAGGATATTTTCTTCAATCGTCCGCTGGCGAATCCGTCCTTCGCTGCTGCCGCGGAACAATACGCCGTGAGGAACCACCACGACTACTTTTCCGTGACCTTCGTAGGCCGTTTCGATCATGTGACTTATAAACGCCCAGTCGCCTTTGCTCTTAGGCGGCACACCCCGCCAGAAGCGGTTGTAAATGTCGGCCTCGGGATCGAAGCTGTCGGTGGCTTTATTTTCGGGTGTTTCTTCCTTGTCTTCTGTTTTGCCCCATTTGTCGAGTGAAAAAGGTGGGTTTGCTACCACGGTGTCAAACTTCATGAGCTTATCGCCTTCTTTCAATTTGGGATTGCGGATCGTATCGCCCCAGCGGATCGTCGCATTATCGAACCCATGGAGAAACATATTCATCACGGCCAATGTCCAGGTGCTTCCATTGGCTTCCTGGCCATACAGCGAGAAGTTATCGGAGCCCACTTCTTCGCCCGCCTTAATGAGCAGGGAAGCCGATCCACAAGTAGGGTCGCAAATCCGAGAGCCGGGTTTGGATTTGGATAGCTTGGCGATCAGGGTCGACACTTCTTTGGGTGTAAAAAACTCTCCCGCCTTCTTCCCGGCATCGCTGGCGAACCGCTCAATGAGGAACATATATGCGCCGCCGATAATGTCGGTACCGGCCAGGTGCGACGGACGCAGGTCGAGGGATTCTTTGTTGAAATCCAGTAGCAGGTTTTTAAGGCGTGTATTTTTATCTTTCGTGTCGCCTAATACACTGCTGTTGAAATTAATGTTTTGGAAAATACCCTTACCGTCCTGGCTAAACAGCTTTTCCCGGTTAGCTTCTTCCAGATCTACCAGCGCAATGTCGATGAGCTCGCCTATGTTGCTTTCGTTCCGGTGATCAAAGAGGTATTTGAAGTGGCTGTTGGCAGGGATCACAAACCGTTCGTGCCGCATGGCTCGGTCAGCGCGTTCTTTGTCGCCGTTGTATTTGGTCAGGTACGCCTCGTACTTATCGTCACGTACATCGCTGAGGTATTTGATGAAGAGCATTGTGAGCACGAAATCTTTGTAAATGCTCGGATCAATGCTTCCGCGGAAGGTGTCACAAGCCTTCCAAACAGCGTCATTAATGTCTTTTTGAGTGATTTTCTTTGACATGGGTTAGTGTATTGGTGCGGATTTGCTGATTAGTTTTTCTATTGATTGCTGGATTCTTTTTTCGTGAAGCATATCTATTTGGTGCCTCAGTTTTTTTTGCTGGTTTTGCAGGTCTGTTATTTGCAGTATAAGTTGCTGCTCTTCAATGGTCGGTACCGGTATTTCAAGATCTTCCAGAACGGATTTCGATATTGAAGCTATTGAGGTTGCTGTTGCATTGGCTTTCAGAAACCGCTGTGTTTTCCTACTATTCAAAAACCAGGTAAGGAACTTTGGTAAAACGGCGTCGGTGTTGAGCCTGATAACGAAAAATGACGTTGAAGCAACCGCAGGGGGATAGTCCTCTTCGAAGCAAGTGGCGAAGTTTTTCGAACCCTTAGCTGCGAATAATATATTTCCGGGATCCAAGAGATGTTTCTTCAATGCGCGGCTTCCCTTTAGTTCGGGTTTAAGAACGGATTGTAACTTCCCATTTTCGTCAAAATGCTTAGCTTGCAGATATGCATAATCCCCCGTGGCTTCTGGCCTCGAAAGGATTCCCGTTTGAATATTCGCAATGTCCCCTAATAGCATGTCTTACTTTGATTGTAAGACAAAGGTTTGTAGAAACCACAAGAAATGCAAATAAAAATTTTAAAGTAGATCATATACAAAATTTTCTATATAAAATTTTGTATATGATAATTGTTTGAGTTTTAGATATTTATGTCAAATATCTAAAAGTTTGAGACTGGTCAACATTGTGTATTTTTTTGACATATTGCTAATATTGGGTCGCTATAACAACGCGACTTAGGAGTTAGAGATCTAATGTAAAAAAGGTAGCAACTATGCACAACATTCAACATGACAATTCCGAAGACTTGCTTCTCCGTGCTTATGGCTGCCGAGTAAAGCAGTTACTTAATCAAAGTGATTCTGCTGAGTGGGTTGAAAGTATCTGGGATATGTACACTGGTTTCACTGCATTTTCCCAAGAGGCCGGATTCGACCCCAAAGGCCACGACAGGTTTGTGTCTTTCAAGGAATTGATCTTTTTCTTTCAGGATTTAGAAAGAATGAGGTTGAATGAAGACCACAAAAAAAGGCCCTGAAAAATCAGGACCTTAAAAACGGGGAGGGAGACGGGTCTCGAACCCGCGACCTCTAGAACCACAATCTAGCGCTCTAACCAACTGAGCTACAACCTCCGTTTAAGTTGTTTCGAATGGGCAAAGCCCTGTTTCGAGGACACAAAATTAGGAAAAGGTTTGCAGCTTGCAAGAAAATTTTGGAAAATTTTTGCGGACTGCAAACCCTTTCGCAAGCCGGAGCTTAATTATTTAGCCGCAGTGTACAGTGCGTCAGCAGCTTTCCAGTCTACAACGTTCCAGTAGGCGTCGATGTAGTCGGGGCGCTTGTTTTGATATTTCAGGTAATATGCATGCTCCCATACGTCGAGACCGATCACGGGAGTGCCTTTTACTTCCGCGATGTCCATCAATGGGTTGTCCTGGTTAGGAGTAGAGGTGATGGCGATTTCTCCGCCTTCTTTCACAATCAGCCATGCCCAGCCTGAGCCGAAACGGCCGATTGACGCTTTTTTGAACTCGTCTTTGAACGCAGCGAATGAACCGAATTTAGCAGTGATGGCTTTGCCTAGTTCACCGGTTGGTTCGCCGCCGCCGGTCGCCGACAATGATTTCCAGAAAAAAGTGTGGTTCCAGTGACCGCCGCCATTGTTGCGTACAGGAGCCGGAGCTTTGCTGATGCCAGCCAAAAGTTCTTCTATGGTTTTGCCTTCCAGCTCAGTGCCCGCTACTGCTGCATTCAGGTTGGTAACGTATGCCTGGTGGTGACGGTCGTGATGTATCTCCATGGTCAATGCGTCGAAGTGGGGCTCCAAAGCATTGTTTGCGTAAGGTAAGGGATCCAGTGTAAATGCCATTTTCAGCGTAGTTTAATGATTTAAAAAATTGTTTCAACAGATAAGCTAACAGCAGAATGCCGCTTTATGTTCTTAACTCCCTGAAAAATTTGAGTAGTAACTGCTGGGATTCTATCGCCATTATGCCGGTTACAAGCTTGGTTTTCGGGTGTAGTAGCGGTTGTCCGATCCTCGAAAACCCCCGCTTCTCGTCCGTGGCACCCACAACCACCCGCTTTACCTGTGTCCAGTAGAGCGCGCCCGCACACATCACGCAAGGTTCCAGCGTCACGTACAGCGTGCAATCGGTGAGGTATTTAGAGCCCAGGTGGTCGGCGGCGGCGGTGATGGCAATCATTTCAGCGTGGGCGGTTACGTCGTTGAGCCGCTCAGTTTGGTTATATCCCTTTCCAATAATCCTGTCCTTGGCGACGACAATGGCGCCCACGGGGATTTCGCCTTCTTCGTATGCCTTATGGGCGAGCGCGAGGGCTTCTTCCATAAAGTAGTGATCGGTAATGTCTGCCTGTATGTCCATATGCCGGTAAAGAAAACGGGACATCCATTGCATTGCAACAAATGTCCCGTGGTATTTTATTAAATCAATGATCAGGGCTTCATCACTCGCTGAACGGTGCTCAGATTGCCATTCTGAATGCGCAGCAGGTAAAGTCCGGAAGGATAGTTAGCGAAGTCCACCTCTGTTTTTTGTTGTTTGATAACCTGTGTCGAACGCGGGCGGCCGTTGAGGTCTACCACTTCGATTTTCGCTTGTTTCGGCGAAATGGAGCCGGTTACTTCCACAGTGCATTTGCCGTTGATCACCGTCGGGTAAACCTTCGCCCAATCTGCCGGAGCAGGAGGCTCTACGCCGAGGATAGGGTCAACCTGTACTCTTGCTGTACCCACACCGGTACCGAGGCCGCAGCCATTGGTCACTTTGGTGATCGCGTAGGTAGTCGTCGTTTTCGGCGCCAGTTTGAAATTGAATGGCGTTGCATTTGCGGTAATCAGCGTATCTTTTGTTCCATTGTTCAATGTGATTGTCCATGGCGCTTTTCCGGTGATGTCGGCTTTCAGGTTGGCGGATTCACCTACAAGAATGGTTTGTGTGCCTGTCAAAGTAGCAACCGGTAGCGGGCTTACATTGATTGTGATGGAGCTCACGCTTCCTTTTACGGTGAAATCTGGATTCGCACCCGAGCTGATAACCCTAACAAAATAGGTTCCGCCTTTGGTAGTGTCCGGGAATGTAGCCGAAACGGAGTTCGCTGTGGCCGTCGATGCAATGGTATAGAACTTAGCGTCGACATTTTCTTTCGCTACCTGCAATTTAAAGGTATTGCCGGCAGGGAAATCACCCGACTGTTGGAAAGGCACTGTAAATGCCTTGCTCGCGCAGATTTCCGATACAGACGGACTTCCGGAGTTGATGGTCGGTACTTTTACGGTAACAACCGCCAGACCGTTGATAGTCCCCTTACCGCAAGCATTGGAAACTTCGGTGAGAAGGTAGCTCGTGGTAGTGCTTGGCTTAACCTGTACCTGGTGGTCGGCCTGATCGGTCGTGTCGGCCAATCCACTCGATAAGATGTAAATCCACGGGCCGTCGCCGGTGAATTTAATGTTGATAGTCGCAGTCTGTCCTAGATCGATGGTCGGGTTACCCGAAATGGTCGCCGAAGGCAGTGATTTGATATGGATCTTAATCTCTTCTTTCGGGCTTTCGCAGCCATTAGAGCCGGTCTGTGTTACATAGAAAGAGTAATCCTGAACCTTCTCTGTAAACGGTATGAATGGAACTCCCTGGAAGTCGGTATCATTCGCTCCGCGGTACCATTTGAGGATCGTTCCGGTTGCATCCAGTACCGGTGCTACTTCATTCTGGCAGTATTCCAGGTATGTTTTGGTCGCTGGTTTTGGGGTCGTGTTTACCTTAACGTCAATCTTCGCACGATCGCCAGGGCAACCTGCCAATGTTTGTCCCACATAGTATGAAGTAGTTCCACCCTCGGCAGTTGACGGGGTTGGCGCATTAGGGCTCGCAGAACCGCCGGACGCGTTGGTTCCGTACCAGTCCAAAGTTGCATTAGCGGATGGCGTAGCTTCAAGCGGCTTTGCAGCGATAAACTGGCAATATTCGATCAGAGACTGGGAGATACCCGGCAGGCCTGGAAGAGGCTTAACGAGGACTTTTTGTAAAACTCGAGTGGTGCTTTCACAACCTTTGGCGCTCGACTGGGTAACGTAGTAAGTTGTTTCTTTCGCCTCTTTCAGGTTAATCGAAGGTGTTGTTGTGCTGGCATTTCCACCGGTGGCGGCCGTATACCATTTCAAAGTGTTACCTGCGGATGCCTGTGTAGGAAAAGTATAGTTTTTGTCCGAGCGCTCCTGGCAGAATGCTTCCGAAAACGGGGCCAATGCTGCGGGAGTAGGATTGACAGTCACATCCAACTTTGCACGCGGGCTCTCGCAGGTAAGGGTTCCATAGGTGTTGGACTGGGTAACATAATAGGAAGTCGTCCCGGCAGTTGTCGCGGTCGGTGTCGGAGCTGTGGTTGTTCCGGTGCCGCCGGTTGGTGCGTTGTACCATTTATAAACAGCGCCCGAAGGAGTCAACGGAAGAGGCTTTGCACCAATGCAATAGTCAAGCGGCGTAACGGCTGGTGCCGCTGGGGTATCTTTAATTACTACTTCAATTTTTGCACGCGGGCCTTCGCATAGTCCTGCGGAGGTCTGGCTCACATAATAATTTGTCGTTCCGACAGCCGTAGTAACCGGTACAGGGGCACCATCCAATGCAGTGCCGCCGCTTGCGCTGGTATACCATTTAAGGCCGGTACCGTTTGCCGTCAGAGCAGCTGGTGATGAGTTCTGGCAAAGGTTTACGCTTGCCGTTACGGTAGGGGCAGTCGAAAAGTTCTTCACGACAACGGCCACTTCTTTTCTTTGTACGCTTTCGCATCCGTTCACTGTCTGAGATACATAGTATCGTGTTGTTCCTGCGGCAGTGGTGACAGGTGTCGGGGCTGCGGTTGTTCCGGTACCACCACTGGGTGACATATACCATTTAAAGCCAGGACCAGAGGGAGCCAGAGGCGTGGCTGTTTCATTCAAGCAGTATTCAACCGGCGATGTGGCTGTTGGAGCAGGTGTTTCACGAATAGTTACTTTAATTTCCGCCTTCGCGCTTTCGCAGCCGGGAGGGACTCTTTGAGTAACAAAATAGCTTGTAACACCTGCTGAGGCACTGGATGGCTTCGGTGCTGACGCAAGAGCCGTTCCGTCGCTGTTATACCATTTCAAGTTTGTGCCGGTTGCAGTTAACGTCGTAGTCGGGCCATTGAGACAAAATTCTACATCGGCAACACCTGGCTTGGCCGAAGGTGTACACGCGGTTACAACGACATCAATTTTAGCGCGCTCGCTTTCACATCCGCTGACGGTCTGGCTTACATAATACGAGGTGGTTCCAACCGCATCTGTTTCAGGTATGGTAGCATCGGGGGATGCTGTTCCGCCGGTTGCATTGGGCCCGTACCAATTGTGTGTTGCTCCGTTCAGGAATGTTGCCTGTAATGGCGTAGCAGTTGTATTAACGACATAGTTAACGGGTGTTACTACCGTTGGTTTCGCCGGCGGAGGACACGCAGTAACTACGACATCGATTTTAGCACGCTCGCTTTCACACCCATCAACAGTTTGACTTACATAATAAGAAGTGGTCCCCACGGCATCTGTGGACGGTGTCGGGGCGGTGGGAGAGGCAGTACCTCCGGTGGCACTAGTTCCGTACCAGTTTCTTGTCGCCCCAGAAACAACCGTTGCCTGCAATGGAGTTGCAGTCTGGTTTGTCACATAGTTTACAGGGCTCACTACTGTCGGTTTCGCAACGGGCGGACAGGTTACTACCACGTCAATTTTGGCGCGCGGGCTTTCACAAGCGCCAGGCTTCTGAGATACCCAATAGCTCGTTGTTCCCGGAGTTGTAGTTACTGGTGTTGGGGCAGTTGCCGAACCGGTTCCGCCGGTAGCATCGTTATACCAAAGTAAACCAGTGTTTGGGGTTGCAGACAATGCGGTGGCGGTGGCACCCTTCGTATAATTTACCGGTGTAACCACAGTCGGTGCAGCTGGAACGGCGTTCACAGTCAACGCGGCGCTTTCAGAACCTGTTACTTGTACCACCAGAAGAATTCTAGAAATAACCCTGATTTTATACGCCGCACCGGGAGTTGTTCCGCCTGGTATTGTTGCAGTGATGGGCGAAGTTTTTGCCGAGCCGATTTCTGTGGGAGTTAAGCCAAATGCTCCCGCCGCATCCGACAATTGTGCAATAAAGTCTGTATTGGCTGCGGGGGTACCGGTGAAAGTAAATGCAACGCTGACATCGCTCCCTGCACAAACGGAAATTGGCGTTACTGCCCCCGTGGTAATCGTAGTTTGTCCGAATGAAGCTGCCAGGCAGAACACCATGGCGAAAATGGTAAGGAAACTCTCTTTAATAAATGTTCTTTTCATGTATCTGTCTAAATATCTTTCCGCTAACCTTTTGACTGGTAAAGTTAGAGATATTTTTCAAATACGCTGAAGGTGATTTAAGGAAGCTGGCTTTTCCGTTGAATCAAAGAACTGTACACTACATCCTGGATTTTCCGACGTGTACGCTGGGTTGTAATAGCCGTATTTTCCGCGTCAGGGTTCACCCGATTGGATAGGAACACAAATACGAGGTCTTCCTCCGGATCGACCCACACCATGGTACCCGTGAACCCCGTATGGCCGAATGAGTTAACGGAAGCCTGCGGCGACACATAAGAACTGTTGCCGTCCGCCGGCGCCTTGTCCCAGCCCAGTCCGCGATGATGCGACTCGTCATACATCCGCGAAAAGAATGGCACGGTTGCCTGCTCGTAATAGCGTTTTCCGGCGTAATTCCCCTTCCAGAGGTTCATTTGAAGTAAAACGGCCAGGTCGCGGGCTGTACCGAAAAGGCCGGCATGGCCCGAAACGCCGCCCACAATGGCGGCCATCTGATCGTGTACGGTTCCTTGCAGTAACTGTCCCCGGAAACGGTAATCCTGTTCGGTAGGCGCAATTTGTTTTTCAGGAAAACGGCGCAGCGGATTGAAGCCCAGGTAGGGCAATCCGAGCGGCTCGTAAATATTGGCAGCCACAAAAATATCCAGTGGCTGTCCGGTTACTCTTTCTACGATTTTTTGGAGCGTCAAAAATCCGAGGTCGCTGTACAAATAGCCATAATTGCCGGCCCGGTCGCGGCGGTTGTTCATGGGCGATTCTACTACCCATTTCCAGACTGAATCGCGCAAGGCGCCTTTGGCAAACAGTTTGGGAGCTACTTGCAGATAGTAAGCGGTATCCTGCTTCGAACTGTAATATTCGGGCAGGAGTCCTCCCGCGCTGGTTTTGGTCCTGTCCCAAAGCGATGGGTAGAACGAGATCAGCCCTGAGCGGTGCAGCAGCAGGTCACGAATGGTGAAATTTTGTTTGGAAGTGACCGCAAGCTCCGGCAGGTATTTGGATGCTTTTTCATCCAGGCTGATCTGCTTCCGGTCGTAAAGCAACATTACAGCCTGCAATGTTGCCGAAACCTTCGTAAGCGAAGCCAAGTCGTAAATAGTCTCGGGCGTAACGCGGTCGTTCGTGCGATAGCTCAATCCGCCGAATTGCTTTTCATAAATGATCTTACCCTGTCTGGCCACCAGAATCTCACAACCTGGGAAAACATGGTCGTTCACCGCCGCGGTGGCGATTTCATCGATTTTTTTAAGCGAGAGGCCATCGATGCCCACGCTCTCCGGTGTGCCGAATGCAATGCGGTTAATCGAAGTTGTACTCACGCCGGTGCCTGCCTTGTAAGCTAATACCGACACCGGAAGGCGGCCTTTCGAGCTCAATGCGCCGAAAATAATCTGCGGTACGATCTCCTGTTGGTCCTTTCCGTCCTGGTTTGCACAGATCAGCACCTCTGTAGCGGGGAAGTACTGAATCGCGTAAGGCGTTCCGAACAGACAAAGAATCACTTTCTTGTTCTGCTGTTTGAGCTGGTTTACAAAATCAACCATACCTGTGGTCACGCCGTAATTCCGGCCCGGTTTGGAGCTGATACCGTGAATATCGACGATAATCGTATTATAAGGTTCCAGGTACCCCAGCATTTCAGTGATCTGCTCCTGCGACGACGGGCCGTCGTAAAACGAGTAGTTCCGCATGGGTTTGTAGGTCGAAAGCATTTTCTGGAATGCCGTGCTGCTGCCCTCTCCAATGCTGACCGACGCCATATTGTTGTCTACTACCGAGCCGATCGGGAGCAGGTTATTATCGTTTTTCACGACGGTCACGGCCGCTTCGCACAATTCGCGGTACAGCTCCTTGCTCTTCTCGCTATTCAGGTCGGAATACAGGTTGTTAATGTCAATAGGCTGGTATTTGCTCAATCCGGCCCAGTATTTCGCCTGCAAAATGCGTTTCACCTTATCGTCGATGATTTTCTCGCTGATTTGTTTCGAGTTAATGGCGTCCTTGATGCGCGCCACCGTCTCTGCAATGCTTTCGGGGTAAAGCAGCACGTCGTTGCCGGCTACCAGTGCTTTAAGGTTTACGTCCGCGGCTTTCCCATTTTTCAGCACGCCGCGCATGTTCATGGCATCTGTAAATACCAGCCCGCGGAAACCAAGGTCTTTGCGCAGGAGTCCATTCACGACCTTGTCCGAAAGCGAGCTGGCCTGATTAGGCGTGTTATCCAATGCGGGAATGTATAAATGAGCATTGAGAACACCCATGAGGCTATCCGCGATCATCTCGCGGTAAGGGTACAGGTCCGTGTTGTTGAGTTGTTCCAATGAATGCGTCAGCACCGGTAATGTGAAATGCGAATCCGCATCGGTGTCGCCGTGGCCGGGGAAATGCTTGGCGGTAGCGATAATGCGGTTGTGCTGCAAGCCCTTCATATACGCGATCGACTTCCGGGCAACATTCTCCTTGTCCTCGCCGAATGAACGTATACCAATCACCGGATTGGCCGCATTGCTATTCACATCCGAAACCGGCGCGAAGTTGATCTGAATGCCGAGGCGTTTGCATTGGTGCGCGATATCGTCCCCCATGCGGTAAATAAGCTGATCGTTTTGGATCGAGCCGAGTACCATTTGTTTCGGGAAGGAAATCGTGCTGTCGAGGCGCATACCAAGGCCCCATTCACCATCGATGCCGATGAAAAGCGGGACATTCGAATGCGATTGGTAACGGTTGGTAAGCTGGGCCTGACCCACCGGACCGCCCTGGAAGAATATCAGGCCGCCGATCTGGTAATCGTTGATCAGCTTATCAATGTATTTGTAATGGGATTCGTCGCGGTTCGAGAAAGTCGCCACCATGAAAAGCTGGCCGATTTTCTGCTCGATGCTCAGGGATTGAAGGGTGCTGTCCACCCACTGGTTTTCGGGAAGAACAATGACCGGGTCGCGGTGCTTTTTAGGGGCTTTGTGCTTTGCTTCCGGAACGGCAGCAGGTACAGGTTTGACAGCCACTGTTTTGACCGCCATCATTTTCCACGCGACAGAAGCCATGGAGGTGAGCACTACCAGCGCCACTACGATCACTGCAACACGAAACCGGCCGAACCACCAATTTTTCATACCTGAAAACACTGACTTAACGAGGGAATGTTAGGTTTTACAACTTCAACAACTGATTATCAAAAGTTACAATAATAACAATTTTCCGGCGCTTTGAGTCCTGCAAAATATCGTTTTAATGCAATTCTAATATTTGCCTCGCCGAATATCGTCTTGGTAATTACTGTCGGTACATCAACCTTGCTGCGTGAGCTTTTTGAAAATATCTTCCAGTGAACCGCCGGTTTCACGCAGCGCCTGCAAGGAGCTGTCGCTTACTACTTTTCCTTTGTTAATGATGATTACCCGGTCGCACAATGCTTCCACTTCCTGCATGATGTGCGTGGAGAACAGCACTGTTTTGTCCTTGCCGGCCGTGCGGATCACCTCGCGGATTTCCTGGATCTGGTTGGGATCGAGGCCGGTTGTCGGCTCGTCGAGGATCAGCACATCCGGATTGTGCAAAAATGATTGCGCGAGTCCCACCCGTTGCCGGTAACCTTTCGAGAGTTGCCCGATCTTCTTCCTGCGCTCTGCTTCCAGCCCGCACATCGCGACCACTTCATCGACCCTTGCATTTAATGCAGCGCCTCCCATTCCATACAGTTTTCCTGAAAAAAGCAGGAATTCGGTCACGTACATGTCCAGGTATAACGGGTTATGCTCGGGCAGGTAGCCAATGGCCCTGCGTGCAGGCATAGGCTGCTGCATCACATCGAAATCCGAAACTTTGGCCACGCCTTCGGTAGGTTTGAGGTAACCTGTCAGGATCTTCATCGTAGTGGATTTCCCTGCTCCGTTGGGACCTAGAAAACCCACGATTTCGCCTTTTTTAAGGGTAAATGAAATCCCGTCGACCGCACGCTGTGTTCCGTATACCTTCGTCAGATTGGTGACTTCGATCATGTACTAATTTTGAATGAGTGAATGACTGAATGATTGAATAAGAAGTCAGGAATTGTCATGTATGGTCATGTGTAGTCATGTATTGTCATGTGTGGTCATGTGTTGTTTCTTGTATCCTGACATGATGGGCTATTCCTGACCACCCCTGACTATTCATGACTACGCCTGACTACACCTGACCACGCCTGACCATTCCTGACCACGCCTGACCTTGATCAGACTTTCAGGAACAGTTTATTCTTGTAAAGTAAATACATAAACGCCCATTGTACCGCGATAAATGCAATTACTTCACCCACCATTTCTACCGAATGCGGGAAATAGCTGAGCAGGCCGCCGAACAATGCACGAGCGGTGTACCCGAAGTCGATGAACCGGCCGACCATGTATATCACAATCGAATTCATACCTATTACCACGAAAAACAGCGTCCATTTGCGGTAGTTGAGCACATCCACGATCCAGTAGAACAACGCCAGCAGCAGCGTGCTGAACCCGCCTGCGCAAAGCACGAACGAGCTGGTCCAGAGGTTTTTGTTAATCGGGAAAAAGTAATCCCAAACAAGGCACAACAGGAGGCTGACGACCCCTGCAAAAACCAGGTAGGTAACTTTACTTTTCTGAGAAATGACTTCACCGCTAGTCCGCAGCAGCTCACCGGCGAAGATACCCATTAGTCCGGTTGCAATGGCGGGAATCGTAGATACGAGTCCTTCCGGGTCGTGAATCGTGAGGTGCAAGCGGCCGGGGATCAGCATTTTGTCGATATAGCTGGCCGGGTTGCAATCGATCGTCAGCATACCGGCGCCGCAGCCCGGCACGGGATAGAACATCATAAACAGGTAATAGCCGATCAGCAGCCCGCCGAACCAGATCCAGCGTGCGCGATATCCGAAATAGAGGTAAATGATCTGCGCGAACATGCCCGCGAGCCCGATGCGCGCGAGTACGCTCGGGTAGCGCATCTGCGACCATTCCGTTTCGAAAAGGCCGTTGTTATAAATGATCCCTAAAATCACGAGGATAATGCCGCGCTGGATCACCTTACGGATCAGCTGCGACGGCGGTACTCCTTTCTCGAGACGGCTTCCGAGCGAGAAGGGGGTCGAAACGCCGGCCATAAAGAGGAATGTGGGGAAAATGAGGTCGTAAGCCCGGAAACCGTTCCATTCGGGGTGGGTAAACTGGTGAGCCAGGAATATCGCCCACGACCAGCCGGTCGCTTTGGCGAGCACATGGAAAATCTCTTCGCCACCCGAAATCCAGAACATATCAAAACCACGCAACGTATCCAGGGACAATAACCTTTGTGAAGGAGCACTATCTTTCATCTGACAAAACAGGGTGTAGGGAAATAAAATTTGGAAAATGGAATGGAGTTTGAAATAAAACCAATAGCAACTACTGTAAAGATTGCAAAAAATACCATTCGTGCTTCCGGCAAAAACTATATTTATTTGAATAAGCCTATAAGTCTCGCGGATAATGAAAAATGGGAGTCATATATGATGGTATACACAACTACCGTTATAAGCTTCGAATTTTTAACCCATCATCACCCCATGAAAAGAATCCTGACGCTATTTTTCGCTTTCAGTCTGCTGCTCGGCAGCCTTGTAACTTCCAATTCATTCGCACAAAGCCGCCCCGGTGACGACCGCCGCGGTGACGACCGCCGCGGTAACGACCGCCGGAGCGACGTTAGGCGGAGTGATGATTTCCAAGACGACGAGGCTGTGACCAACAGCAAGCTCAACAACCGGCGTCTTGAAAAGAACATGGACAAGTACGCCGACCAGCTTCAACTCACGAAGCGTCAGCAGAAACAGCTCAAAAAGATCGACCGCCGTTACGCGCGAATGGAAAGAAAAATGAAGCGTCGGGGCGATAACAAGCGCAGCGACCGCAGGCGCCTGGCCGAAGAAAAGCGCATTGAAATCATTGAAGTACTAACACCCGAGCAACAGCAGACGCTGGAAGCATTATCGAAAAAGGGACGGTTTAGTTTTGATCAGTTGTTTGGAAGGTAGGGCGTCCATGACAGTCAAATCGTAATAATCTGGGATTCAAATCCAAAATAATCATAATATTTTTGGATTTGAATCCTTAAATATTAGGAATGCCGGTTACTTAATGACCATCCCTGACAACGCCTGACCCCTTATTTCAACCCTTCCAGCCAAGCCTCAACCGTCGGCCCGGACAAGTCAAACAACAGCCCCGGCAGAATGCCAACCAGAATCGTAAGGATCACCAGCGGTACGAGCATGAATTTTTCGCGGCGGGTAAGGTCGGTAAGGACTTGATTAGTGGCGTTTTTGTACCAGAACGAGCTGAAAAACATGCGTTGATAGGTCCAGAGGAAATAGCCTGCGGCCAGGACGATGCCTAACGTCGATAATGCCGGAATCCAGACAGGCAGGGCATCGGACTGGAATGCGCCCATGAGCGTAAACAATTCACCGACGAAGCCGGAGAAGCCCGGTAGACCAAGCGAAGCGAAGAATGCAATGCCGGTGACGACGGTATATTGCGGCATGACGGCGATCAGGCCGCGGTAATGGTCGATGCGGCGGTCGTGAGTGCGATCGTAAAGCACGCCGGTGAGCAAGAAGAGCATTGCCGACAATATGCCGTGGCTAACCATTTGGTAAATGGCGCCATTGAAACCTTCGGGCGTGAATGCAGCGATTCCGAGCAATACGAAACCCATGTGCGAAACCGACGAGTAGGCGATCATTTTTTTCAGGTCGTTTTGCCCCAATGCATTGAAGCCGCCGTAGACAATGGAGATCATCCCCAGAATGGCGAGCGGAATGGCGCTGTACAGGGCCTCGGCCGGGAAGAAGCCGTCGACGATCCGGATGAACCCGTACCCCCCGATTTTCAGCAAAATACCGGCGAGTACAACGGATATGGGCGTAGGCGCTTCCACGTGCGCGTCGGGTAGCCACGTATGCACGGGCACGACGGGTAGTTTCACCGCGAAACCGATAAACAGGAACCAGAATGCGAGCAAACGTACCGGAATATCGGCAATAAAAAATTCCGACGCGGCGCTCAGGATTGAGCCCGGAATGTAATTCCCAGGGTCGGCCAGGTAGGTGAAACGGAATGTGTGAATAAGTTGCTCCGGCGCGATTTTGCCGTCAAAAAGCCATTGCTGGATCTGCGGGATCATGTCGGGGTGCACCGCGTCTTCGGGGCCGATGAGGCCTACGGCGCGTGCGGTTTCGACCGGATCGATCACCGAAAGGTAGAGGCCGATCATGACGATCAGGATCAGCAATGAGCCAAGGAATGTGTAAATAAAGAATTTCAATGCAGCATATTCACGCCGCGGGCCGCCCCAGAGGCCGATGAGGAAGTACATCGGCAAGAGCATGAATTCGAAGAACAGGTAAAACAGGAAGAAGTCCTGCGCGAGAAAACAGCCCATTACGCTGCCGCTCAGCAGCAGGTACAGGCCAAAATACGCCCTCGATTTGTGATTGACATTCCACGAACTGACAACGCCCACCAGCAACACTACCACCGCCAGCAGTACCAGCGGAAAGCTGATACCGTCCACAGCCAGCGCATAATCAATCGAAACAACACCCAGTGACCCGATGGGCAGGGTAATCCAGTCCCTTACCTCTGAAAGTTGCAGCGCAGCGTCCTGGCTGTTAAATGACAAATACGATACCGCAACAACCACTACTTCCAACAGTAATGCAACCAGCGCGATGAGCCGGAAATTATGCTGGCTATCGACCGGCCAGAATGCGACGGCGGCGGCGCCCAGTAATGGTATGGCAATTAAGAAGGTGAGTATATGATCAATCATCAAGCATTAATTTAACCGGCCGGGCTGCATTACATTGCAACCAGCCACAATATCAACAAAAACACGCCCATTACCGTCACGATGTAGTATGACTGTATCCGTCCGCTTTGCATGTTCCGCGCGGCTTGTCCTGCTGAGCGGATGGAGAAAACGGTCAGATTTACGGCGCCGTCGACGAACATCCTGTCGATCCAGGCAATAAAGTGTCCGAATACGAGGCTGCCTTTGGCAACCAGATCGACAAGGGAGTCGACAATATTTTTTTCAAAGGCTTTGAGATACTTCGCAATCAACTCGAAGGGAATGAGGAAATATTGCTCGTTGGAATAGCCACGCAGCCAGTTGAACGGGCTTTGTGCAGGTTCGCCGGGTGGTATCGGATCGTTCACTTTAAATGGATTATCGGCAGTTGTTTCGCGATAAGCCAGGAAGATCGAAGCAAAAGTAACGGCGCTCGCTACGAACGGAACCCAAACCAAATGCTCCCCATGCTCCTTGCCGATCCAATGCAGGAACCACCCCTCGGCATTGAATGGATTGATCGAAAACCAGAAAAACAGCGACAGTGCTGAAAGCAGCGCCATAGGCAGCCACATCGCCACGGGCGACTCATGCGGGTGCACGGGCGCAGGAGAGCGCTTTTCGCCAAAGAATACCAGCCAAACCTGACGTGTCATGTAAAATGCGGTTAACCCGGCCGACGCAATAACCAGTATTGGAAATACGTAGCCCGACGCGCCAAATTCCGAAGCCCAAAGGAAACCTTCTGTGATAATGGCATCTTTGGAAAGGAAGCCGGAAAAGAATGGTAACCCGGCCAAGGCCGCCGCACAAATCAGGTAGCAAATGAATGTAATGGGCAACGCCTTGCGCAAGCCACCCATCGTACGCATATCCTGCGGATCATAATCAGGCAATTCATTGCCTGGACTTACTGCATGGATCACCGAGCCGGCCGAAAGGAACAACCCGGCTTTGAAGAATGCATGCGTCGCCAAATGGAACAAGGCCGTTTGCCAGCTTCCAAAACCGACTGCCATAACCATTAGCCCCAATTGCGACATGGTCGAGTATGCGAGGACTTTCTTGATATCCCAACCTTTTAGTGCTTTTACGGCACCGGTAACCATGGTAATGGCTCCGATGGCGAGGATTACCAACCGGGCATCAATGGTGAGCAAAAAGGAGATTCTTGCTAACAAAAAAATACCTGCCGCGACCATAGTAGCCGCGTGGATCAATGCCGAAACGGGGGTGGGGCCTTCCATCGCATCAGGCAACCAGCCCGAGAGCGGGAACTGCGCCGATTTACCGACACATCCGCCGAAAAGACAAACGCCGATGGCGGTCAGAATACCGGGCGGAATAGTTCCGATTTCAAGGGAAAGCACTTCAAAGTCCGTAGAACCGATATAGTAGAAGAGCATCAAAATACCTGTCAGGAAGGCGGCGTCGCCGATGCGGTTGAGTACAAATGCTTTCTGCGCTGCCCAAACGGGTCTTTTTTTAGTATACCAAAAACCAATCAGCAGGTATGACGAGAGTCCCACAAGCTCCCAGAAAATGTACATGACCAGCAAACTGCCTGACAGTACGATGCCGAGCATCGAAAAAAGGAAGAGCTGAATGAATGCGAAATAGCGGTTTACATTCCGGTCGTCGTGCATGTAGGCCGTCGAAAACAGCTGCACGAGCAGCGCCACGAAATGCACGATGACGAGCATCATCGCCGACAGCGAATCAAACCGGAAGGAAAGCTCTATGGAATGGCTGCCAATAGTAAGCCATTGAAAACGGAGGAAATGATCGGCTCCGGGATCCGCGGAAGTCAGACTGACGACCAGCCCGGCAGCGGTAACCAATACCCCGATCCAGCCTGCGAATTTATTTAGACTTTTTCCACCAATCCACAGCAACAAAAAGCACGAAAACGGCAAGCCCAACAGCAAATAAGCAGGTAAGTGGAATGCGGTGTCGGGCATAAGTGCGGGAATGCGTTTAATTTCGGCAAATATCCTGAATTCGTGGCCGAATTCAAACAATGCTAGATGTCTTTCTCAATATCGTCGATCTTCACCGAACCGTGGACAACTTCCAGCAGTTCGCGCAGGTCGTACGTGGAGCGGTTATACGTATTGCCCAGGACAATAATCACCGCGTCGTCTTCCGGGCACACCCATAGCATGGTGTTGTAACCTTTCCACCAGCCGCCGTGGTAAATAAACCGGGGCGTATGGTCCTCCTTGATGTGCATACGGAAGCCGTAACCGTAATTGCGGATACCGTCGCGCTCGAAACTGCGGGGCTTGAATGCCTCATCGAGCATTTTCTTTTCGAGGATTAGCCCCTTGGTGAGTCCATTGTAGAACCGGTAAATGTCCAGCGTGGTCGAATAAAGACCTTTGTCGCCCACCACATTGTCGTAGTAATCCTTTTCGAGCCTGCGTCCGTACTGGTGGCCGTCGGTGCGGTTTTTCGTAGCGGCAATGGTTGTGTCGGTTACGAGGTAGGTATTTTGCATGCCCAGCGGCGTGAAGATCTGGCTGTTCAGGTATTTCCCGAAGGAATCACCCGTCACCTTTTCGACGATCGCGGCAAGGACGCAGTAATTGGTATTGCAATAGTTGAACGAGCGGCCCGGGCGATTGTATGGCGTCGGGGTAGGGACCACTTTCGCATACCAATCCATGATACTCAGGTTATCCGGATATTTCCGGCCGTGGCGGACGCTGTCGTCGAACGAATAGATGTAATTGGGTAACCCGCTGCGGTGGCTGAGCAGCATATCGACCTTCACGCCGTGGTAAGGGAAGTCGGGGAAGAAGCGCTGCACCGAATCATCGAGCGCCACACGGCCCTCCTGGATAAGCTTCAACACCGCTACCGCCGTAAATGGCTTTGAGAGCGATGCCAACTGAAAACGGGAGTCAGCTGTAAGCGTGTCCTTTGCCTTCATGTGTGCGAAGCCAAAGGAGTTTTGGTAAAGTATTTTGCCTTTTTGAACGACGAGCACATTGCCGTTGAAGCCGGCGTTCCGCTTGCGCCTGAAAATGTCCTCGATCTTCGCGATTTTCTCCGCCGTCTCGGCATCAGGATTCGATACCGGTACGGGATCGAGGTTTTTGACAGATTTGCCCGACACGGCCACGTCCGGGGAATCGGTTTTGTTTTTTCTGACTAATCCCCAGGAGATCAACAAAATAACCAGGACGGCAATCGCCATCCACCACACTTTCGGCTGCACTTTTTTCAACATAGGCTTTTGGCCTTTAATAATCGGAACGTTGCCATGCTAACGACGGGTCGGAAGCATTTTCTATACTTACTCTTACAAATTAAGTGCAGAATGCCTTACGGAACCAACACTTTCAAATGTTCTTTTCGACCACTCTTTTGATATGTAACAAAATAAATGCCAGAAACGAGCGCACGTATAGGGATAAGATGAATGTACCCGCGGGCGTTGTCTTCGCGCCGGAACGGGACAGGTATTCCCCACGATGTGTGCAGGGACAGGACCGCGTCGCGGCTGTCGGGCGCGATGAGGCCGATGGTTTGCGGAATGGCGGGGTTGGGGGCGATCCGGATGTCGGGCAGCATCTCCGGGTTTAAAACTGCAATCGGCTTGCAGGTGGTGAAGTGCCCGTCCTGGTCTACGAGTTTTAACCGGTAATAGCTGATTCCTGCCGGTGGATCGTCGTCCGGGAATGCGTAGGAAGTCCGTCCGGTGGTTTCCCGGGAAGCGGCTACTGTTCCAATCGCGGTGAAGTTTTTCATATCGCCGCTTCGCTCGATCACAAATTCGCTGCTATGCTTTTCCCAGGCGGTTTCCCATTCCAATGCAGTCTGCCCGTTTTCCGAACGGCCCTTAAAATAAGTAATGTCAACAGGCAGGATAATGGCCAGCACATCTCCGTTTACCGAGATTTCGTCAAACCATAACGTGCCGTAAATGTCGACCGAATTGTAGGCATAAATGCGCACAGTGAAAGTGTTATTGGGCAGGCTATTGTAGCTCACCGGGATGTTGTAGGTATTGAATGTCCCGTTGTTGCTGATCACGAATGCATTCAAATCGGCCGCGAAGCCGTCCATACTCGTCCGGACTTTGATACTGTTGGGGCCGTTGTTGGAACGGCGGAGGCGGAAGCCAATGGAGGTAATGTTGTATTTAAACGAATTGGCAGTCAAAGTGAACTCCATGTACCGCGAGGCTGAAAAAGCGATTGGCCACGGCCTGATAATGTAACCGACCACGACGGCATCGCCGCCTCCGCTGTAAACCGTGGGTAATGTAAATGTGTTGGCACCGCCAGCAAGGAGGGCGCCCGAAGGTGTGAAATTGGCGTGATCCGAAATGCCCGCCTGCGTGTAATCCATCGTCCATTTGACGTGGAACGGCTCCTGTGCTTTTGCATTCAAAACAAAAAGCAGTACTGCGGCCAGGGCCACAATACTGCTCTTCAAAAACGGCATGTTCCTTTTCATGTGCGTGTTGTTTAAAGTAAAACTTACACTAACTGCTTTACTGTTTACGTAAAGCCATGAAAAAGGTAACAGCTTGTAGAATAATTAAAATTCTGCGCTCTTAGGGTAACGTGGGAACGGGATCACGTCGCGGATGTTACCCATGCCGGTCACGAACTGTACAAGACGTTCGAAGCCCAATCCAAAACCTGAATGCGGTGCGGTACCGAATTTGCGGGTTTCGAGGTACCACCACAGGTTTTCAGGATCGATACCAATTTCTTTCACACGGCCGAGCAATTTCTCGTAGCTTTCTTCACGCTGGCTACCGCCGATAATCTCGCCGATACCCGGGAACAGCACGTCCATGGCGCGCACGGTTTTACCATCCTCATCGAGCTTCATGTAGAATGATTTGATTTCGCGCGGATAGTTGGTCAGGATCACCGGTTTTTTGAAATGCTTCTCCACCAGGTACCGCTCGTGTTCGCTCGACAAATCGATGCCCCAGCCCACCGGGAACTGGAATTTGCCCTCCTTATGCGGCTTCGATTTCAACAGAATGTCGATCGCTTCGGTATAAGTCAGTCGTTCGAACGGGTTGTCCACCACAAATGCCAGTTTTTCCAGCAATGGCAGTGAGCGCTCGTTCTGTGGCTTGCTCTTTTCTTCTTCCGTCAGGCGGTTTTGGAGGAAATTCAGATCATCCTTGCAGTTGATCAATGCGTAAGTGATCACTTTTTTGACAAAATCTTCCGCGAGGTCCATATTGTCTTCCAACTCGAAAAACGCCATTTCCGGCTCGATCATCCAGAACTCCGCTAGGTGGCGGGTTGTGTTGGAGTTTTCCGCACGGAATGTAGGCCCGAAAGTATAGATTTTCGAAAGTGCCATCGCGCCCAGTTCGCCTTCCAGCTGGCCGGAAACGGTGAGGTTAGCCTCACGACCGAAAAAGTCTTCTTTGAAGTTGATCGCCCCTTCTTCCGTGCGTGGCAGGTTGTTGAGATCGAGTGTGGTCACACGAAACATTTCGCCCGCACCTTCCGCATCCGAAGCCGTGATTACCGGTGTATGCAGGTAGAAAAAGCCTTTGTCATTGAAATACTGGTGTACCGCGAAAGCCAATGCGTGGCGAATGCGGAGGATCGCGCTGAACGTATTTGTACGCGGGCGCAGGTGAGCGATCTCGCGCAGGAATTCCAGCGAGTGCTTTTTAGGTTGCAATGGATATTCCTCAGGATCAGCCGTTCCGTACACCTCGATATCGGAAATTTTCACCTCTACCGTCTGTCCCGCACCCTGCGATGCGATCAGCTGGCCGGTTACTTTAAGGCACGACCCGGTGGTTACTGTCAGGAGCAGTTCGGCAGAAAACTGACCGGGTTCAGCCACTGCCTGGATATTATTGATGGTCGACCCGTCATTCAACGCGATGAAAATCGCGTTTTTGCTTTCTCTTTTTGTTCTTACCCAGCCCTTTACGACAACCGATTGGTTTTCAGGCGCAGTCTGTAAAATGTCTTTGATTTGCAACGGTCCCATTTTGTTCAATTCAATCTTTAAAATGTCAGCCGGGAATGCCCGGTTTTTTACGAATGAGGCGCAAAATTACAAATTCGACCTCGAAAACCTATTGTAGCGCTGTAACTTACTTTTCTGTGGAACCCAATGATTGTACAGTCTGGTTTTCAACGTAATTTTACCCGCATCAACCTGATTAAAGACCCCATTGCCTTGAATAACCGACTTGCCATGATATTATCGGTGGTTTTCCACCCGCTGATACTCACCACATACCTGTTTGCATTGCTGTTTTTCCTGGTGCCCGACATCGTAGGCGTGAGTGCGTTCGAGCTGCCCGCGCTGGGAAGCCTGCTGCTGCTGCTTTGGCTGAATACCTTCATTGCGCCGGCAATCATGATGTTTTATTTCAAAAAGATGGGCATGATTACCTCGCTGTACGTGGAAGATGCCGCCGAGCGCCGCATTCCCTACCTTGCCTGCGTGATCATTTACGGGCTAGCCACTTACCTGTTTGGCTGGCAACTGCAACCGATCGGCGAGATTGCACCTCAGATTTCCGTCATTCTGGCGAGCGTGACGCTTTCGCTGATCGTGGTGGCTATGGTGAGCTATTTCTGGAAAATCAGCGCCCATGCCACCGGTATCGGCGGCGCCATCGGTATGCTGGCCGGACTCATGATCCGTTTCGATGAAAGTGCACTGCTGCTGCCGTTGCTGCTTACGATACTCATCGGCGGCTGGCTCATGAGCGCGCGCCTGCAACTGAATGCCCACACGCCCTCGCAGATCGCGGCCGGCGTATTTTGCGGACTGCTCGTCAGTAGCGCCACCGTGTATTTCTACTTTTGATAGAAAACACTTCATGGCATGTATAAAAACCTCATTTTCGACATTCTTGATGGTGTCGCCCGGATTACGCTCAATCGCCCGGACGTTTTCCACGCGCTGAGTCCGGCGCTTATCGCTGAAATCACCAGCGCCATCCAGACCGCTGCCGATGACAACTCCGTCCGCGTAGTGCTCCTCACCGCCACCGGCGAAAAAGCATTTTGCTCCGGCGCCGACCTGAAAGAGGCCGCTGCATCCGGCAAAGGCGCGGGGGAGATACTGAAAGAGTATTACGAGCCGATGATCAACGCCATCCGCGACATTCCCAAACCCGTAATATGCCGCATGAACGGCCTGGCCGTAGGCGCCGGATGCTCACTCGCGCTGGCCTGTGACGTAATCATCGCTGCCGAAGACACATACCTGAGCCTACTGTTTGTACAAATAGGCCTCATGCCTGATGCCGGAGCGACCTTTTTTCTACCGAGGCTGATCGGCCTTGCACGCAGCTTCGACCTGGCCTCTACTGGTCGGCGGATTTCTGCCGCGGAAGCCCGGCAAATGGGTTTGATCACCGAGGTTGTCGCCCGCGAGGCGCTCGATGAAGCAACCGAAAAGCGCATACTTTACTACCGGCATGCCCCAACGCTGGCTATCGGTGCGATGAAACATGCATTTAACCAGTCGATGCACTCGAATCTTCCGCAAATGCTGGAAAACGAGCGAGAGAGTCAGGAAATGCTGTTTGGGACGCAGGATGTGCAAGAAGGAATATCCGCTTTTTTACAAAAAAGAAAGCCTGATTTTCAGGGTAGATAGCATTTTTCAGGAAAAAATTTCTTAAATTTATCTTCAATAATTTGCTACTGCAAAAATCATCCCCTACATTTGCAGTCCGATTCGGAAACGGTTTCGTAGCTCAATTGGATAGAGCATCTGACTACGGATCAGAAGGTTTGGGGTTCGAATCCCTACGAGACCACAACTAAGGCGCCTTTCGCAAGATTGGCGCTTTTTTTATTTAAACTGCTTCTGAGTGGCCCGCCATCGTGGTACGGAATCAGGGGATCTGAGCCGGGCGGTTCGAATCCCTCCGTGGCCACAGAAAAACGATGTAAAGCCCCTTTGTACAATGCATTGGAGCTTTTTTTCATATAGCTACGGGCGGTGTTTGTTTAACTGCTAACGACGTTTCATTCTCTAAACATCATAGAAAGCAAGTTAAACCTATCTACTTGTAACTTACCGCCACATATATATATGTATATTGTAAGTTTAGAGCAGGAATATTTCTGTTTATAAATCATTCCTATGAGGCTCTATGTTTAACCCAAGGTACCTATTACCGCTATTTTTTTAATTTTTTTTCACTTAACTCATTGCTTATGAGGTATTATTTACTGTTTTGTCAGCTAGCTTTATTATCTTCTTTTAATGCCAGGGCTCAATTTTCTGCCGGAAGCAATGGATTACACACCTCCGCAGGTACCACTGTATCCATTCATGGGCTCACATTCCAGCCAACGACCCTCTTCCATATTGAGAACAACGCCCTGACAGTTTCCCCAACTGCATTGCCAGGAAGCCCTCCCAGCATTGCACGCGTTTACACCTGGGACTTACCCATTACCTTTGCGGGCCGCATTGGACATTTTTATCTTACTTCGGAGCTTAACGGGAACACTGAAAGCCTGCTCCAAGTGGCTTATAAAAATGAAGCCCCCGTCACTACAAGTGGAAGCGTAGTCAATACCGCCTCGCATTACATCTATAATGATCTACTCGCGCCGGTTACATTCAGCGCCGTCACCGCAGCGCAGCCGGGTGCGCTGCCGGTTACCCTGCGGGAATTTGCCGCTAGAAAGGAAGGGTCGGCTGCCAGTTTGACCTGGTCGACTACCTACGAGTCCAACAGCGACTATTTTAATGTCGAGCACAGCAGTAATGCCACGGAATGGAACCCGCTTTCAAAGATCACGGCGGCGAATCAGGGCCGAGCTTTGAAAAACTATGCTTTCTCGCACATTGCACCAGCGGCAGGCGCTAACTATTACCGGCTGAAAATGGTGGATAAAGACGAGTCCTACGCTTACAGCACGATCCGTGTGCTTTATTTTGAGCCATCTTTCCAGGCCCTCCTTTACCCTAATCCTGCCGTTGAGAAAGTCCGTATCAGTACGGCTCAATGGGAGAGCATTGCAGCAGTGAAGCTTTTAAACGCGAAGGGAGCCACGCTTTCAGCATTTTACAAAAAACCGCTGTCTCATGAAATCGATGTGAGAAATTTGTCTGCTGGTTTGTACGTGGTACAACTGCTTTTGAACGATGGAAGTACAGCAACAATCAAAGTGATCAAACAATAACTTATTTTAACTTAGCTCAAAAATGAAAAATTTATATACGTCCTATTTTCTGATTAGAATGCGTCTCAAATCATTAAATCATCTGGCAGCATTGATCGTGCTGCTCCTCGTTTCATTGCAGGCCAAGGCCCAGGTAGGGATCGGTTTAACGCAACCCAAAGCTTTTTTGAACGTTGCGGAAGGAAAAACAGTGCTGTTCGGAGCCGATACTGCGGGAGTACTGTCACAGATTCCAGGGAGCGCATGGGTTGTACCAAAAATGATCTGGTACGGCAGCAAGGGTGCCTTTCGGGCCGGTGGGATCCGAATTTATGAAAACCAGTATACCCATTGGGACAACGCAAATGTAGGCAGGTATTCGTTCGCCAGCGGTGAAGGTACCAAAGCCGGCGGGGAGCATTCAACGGCTATGGGCTTTGGTACACAGGCAAACGCGGAAAGCGCATCTGCCTTTGGCGCTTGGACATTTGCAAATGGGGATCGTTCAACGGCTATGGGTTCTTCTGTCATAGCAAATCACAGAGGTTCATTTATTATTGGTGATGACAGCAATTGTTTGGGTTGTACCTACAACACCACAGCTATTAACCAAATGATGATGCATTTTGCGGGCGGGTATATTTTGTATACCAGCAACGCCCGGCAGGAGAACTCCCCAGTCGGAGCACAGCTCCAACCCAACGCTAATGCATGGTCGGTGATATCCGACTCAACAAAAAAAGAAAACTTTCGTGCGACTAACGGGGCGCTGTTTTTGGAAAAGATCAGCAGGATGCGGCTGGGAAGCTGGAACTACAAGGGGCAGGACGCGAAGCAAAACCGCCATTACGGCCCCATGGCACAGGACTTTTTTACAGCATTCGGACACGATGAATTGGGGGTAATCGGAGATAATAAGTCCATTAATCAGGCTGATTTTGATGGCGTAAACCTGATCGCCATCCAGGCTTTAATCAAAGAAGTAGAAGCGTTAAAAGCAGAGAACAAAAGCCTGAAACTGGCAGAGGCATCCATGAAAGCCGAAACTGAGTCCCTGAAAGAGAAAATGCAGCAATTTGAAAAGCAACTTTCCACATTAATGACCTCAAGCACTATTTCAACGATATCGAAATAAGGAATAATTAAAGAAATGAGCAGCGAAAGCTGATCCTACATAAATCCCTATCCGACCAGAGAAAAAGCACCTTTCGCAAGATTGGTGCTTTTTATTACACAATGTCAAATCTCCCCCAGCATCTCACAGAGTTTTGTCACAGCCTTCTTTTCATAAGCTTCCCGCAGCGAAACAATCATAATCGTTCGCCGCATTTTTTCTCCTTCAATCGGGATAGCCACTACATCGGGGTCGTTTACGCTGGTATCACTCAATATGGTATGCCAGTGGCCTGTTTTGACAACTTCAAATAGCGTTGGTATATCATTTATTTCCATACAAATATTCGGGACGAGGCTTTGTTGGCCGAAAGACTGATCGAAAAACTGTATACTATTGTTGCCACTGAAAGGCAAAGCCAATGGCAGGTCGGCCACTTCCTGAAGGGTGATATTGGCCTTGTGAGCTATCCCCGAGTCTTTGGCTGTTACCAATACCATGTTTGCTTTTAAAACGGTTTGACATTTTAAATGGAGTTCAATGGGCTCTTCGTGAAATGTCAGAATAAAGTCAAAATGGTACAAATTGAGCCTCTCAAGAAGATCTTTCGTGGTGCCAAATACGACTTTGATTTTAATATTCGGGTGTTGGTTTGCAAACTTTATTAATATTTGGGTAAAGAGAATTCGCATGGAGTAAATTACACCAACGGTAATGTTTCCTACGTTCAAATTTTTTAAATCCCGTAAAAGCAACAGTCCTTCATTGGCTTTGTTGATACTCTGCAAGGCATAGTCGCTAAAGAGGTCGCCCGCCTCGGTAAGAGTGACTCTCTTTCCGAGGCGGTTGAAAAGCGGGACATTCAACTCATCTTCCAGTTGCTTGATTTGTTGCGATAGCGTGCTTTGACTGATATTCAAGGCCGTCGCGGCCTCAGTGAAATTCAGCAGTTCTTTGGCCTTTAAAAAATATCTGAGCTGTCGTAATTCCATGATTTGTAAATCGGTTTTTTCGATTGATTTGATCGAAAAATAGCGTTTTGCTAATAAGGGCAATATATGAATATTTGCCTAATGAACTTAAAACACAGTATTTCACCACTTTAATGAAGCATTTATGAGACTGAAACTAATTGCATCGCTTTTGTTTTTGACCACCTGCTTTGCGGCATCCGGACAGGGCCAGCAGCAATCGCCTGTTGTTGAAAAGGGGTTAACGAAAGTATCCGTAATGTACCCTTATGCAGAAGGGAAGACCTTCAATATGGAGTACTATGAGAATAAGCACATGCCTATGGTAGCCAAGTTTTTAGGATCAAACCTGGTTAAGTATACCATCGAGAAAGGAGTGGCTAGCGGTATTCCCGGCCAACCACTACCTTTCATGGCGATCGGCACATTTTATGTAAAAAGTTTGACCGACTATCAGGCGGCTATCGCGCCGAACAGGGAAGCGATTCGTGCCGATTTTTCAAATTACACCAACATCAGTCCTGTCATTCTGGTGAGTGAGGTGGTTAAGTAAAGCTGGTAACGGATAGTATATAAAAATCCGCAGGCTTTGGGTAAACATCAAGAAGGCGAAGCTTTTAAACTCGTCTTCTTGACACTTATACTATCCAACCGACTTGTCATACCAGCCCGGAACCGGCCCATGAACAGAAGAACTGCTATTACACATGTTGCGACGATGCTCGGCGGGGTGTTGTCTGCTCCGACTTTGCTGGCCATGTCACGGCGGGAGGGCCACACAACCTCCGAGGGTTTTCCGATGGAATTTAACCTGACCGAAAGCCAGAAAATGATTGTGGAGGAGGTTGCCGAAATGATTATTCCGAAGACCGCAACGCCCGGCGCGAAGGATGTGGGCGTTCCGACATTTATCGTGATGATGTTGCAGGATTGCTATAAAACGCCCGAACACAAGAGTTTCGTAGAAGGATTGCTGTACCTGGAAAATAAACAGTTCCTGAACCTGAGTGCGGAACAAAAAATGGCGGTGTTGAAGCAGGTAGAAATAGATTCTGTGGAGGAAATGAAGGCCTATCAGATCCAGCAGACCAAAATGGGCGATAATGAAGACCGGGAACAAATGGCGGCCCAGGCAAAAGGGTTGCCTTTCTGGCGCCTGATGAAGGAGCTTACCATGCTGGGGTACTTCACTTCCGAGCAAGGAATGAAGTCGTCTTTTGAATATGTGCCTATTCCGGGTAAACTGGAAATGATCAAGATGAAGCCCAACCAGAAATCTTTCGCATACTAATCGCCCATCTCACCATGAACTTAAATTTAAAATCGGATAAAGCACATACGTTCGACGCGATAGTGGTCGGTTCGGGAATGACGGGCGGGATGGCGGCAAAGGAGTTGACAGAAAGAGGATTGCAGGTGCTGATGATCGAGCGCGGACGGGAAGTGAAGCACATCGAAGATTACGACACGGCCATGAAAGGCCCATGGGAGTTCGAGCACCGGGGAAAGATTTCCATCCATTCTGCGGAAGAATACTGGGCAAATAACCGTTTCGGGACCCTGGCGAACGAGGAAACGGGTCCTTTTTTTACCGATGATAAAAAGAACCCGTATATAGAGAAGCGTCCTTTCGACTGGATCAGGGCATATCACACCGGCGGGAAATCCATGCATTGGGGCCGGCAGTCGTACAGGATGAACAAAAAGGATTTTGAAGCGAATGCCAAAGAGGGCATCGCGATCGACTGGCCGATCCGGTATGAAGATCTCGAACCGTGGTATACGCATGTTGAAAAATTTGTAGGCATTAGCGGCCAGGCGGAAGGCTGGGACGTGTTGCCCGACGGCCATTATCTACCCGCCATGCCTATGAGCGCTCCCGAACGATATTTCAGGGAGACGATGATGAAAAAACTAAACCGCCCCGTTACGATCGGTCGCGTTGCCAACCTTACAAAGCCGCAGCCCTGGCATACGGATCTCGGTCGGGCATCGTGCCAGTATCGCAGCAAATGCGCCAGGGGATGTCCGTACGGAGGTTATTACAGCTCGTTGTCCGGCTCGATACCGGCCGCCAGGAAGACCAACAGGCTCACAGTTCTCCATGATACCATCGCCAGCGAGATCATTTACGACGAAAAAACGCAGAAAGCCAAAGGTGTGCGGGTGATCAACCAGCATACGATGGCCGTGGAGGAGTTTTTTGCAAAAATCGTATTTCTCAATGCGGGATCGATGAACTCGGCCGCATTGCTGCTGAACTCGACGTCAAGCCGGTTTCCAACCGGATTGGGCAATGACAGCGATCAGGTGGGCAGGAACATCATGGACCATCACTTGGGTGTAGGTGCTAATGCCACGGTCGAAGGATTTGAAAACGACTATATTTTCGGCCAAAGGCCTAATGCCTTGTACATCCCGCGTTTCAGGAACTGGGGATCCGATAAAAAGGACTTCCTGCGCGGATATGGGTACCAGGGAGGCGCGAGTAAGTCGGATTGGAAACGGGGTATCACAATGAACGGCTTCGGCGCCAGTTTTAAGGAGGATATGTCGCGCCCCGGCATGTGGACGATGGGATTTGGCGGTTTTGGAGAAATCCTGCCTGATCCGTCGAACCGGATGTTCCTCGACAAAGACAAGAAAGACAAATGGGGCATTCCGATGATCGTTTTCGACGCTGCATTCGGTGAAAATGAGTTGGCGATGCGCAAGGATATGATGGCCTCAGCCGTGGAAATGCTGGAAGTGGCAGGTTTCAAAAACGTTGCCGGGTTCAACCGGCAGGACACGCACCCGGGCCTGGGCATTCACGACATGGGCACGGCGCGCATGGGTAAGGACCCGAAAACTTCCGTTCTGAATAAATTCAATCAGGTACACGCCTGCAAAAATGTGTTTGTGACCGACGGAGCGGCTATGGTTTCCTCTTCCTGCGTAAACCCGTCCATTACCTATATGGCTATGACGGCAAGGGCAGCTGACCACGCTGTGAAAGAATTGAAGAAGCAGAACCTGTAATGGAACCAGTTTTAATCGCCGCATCCCAGGGCTATTTTGTTTAAAAAGGATATTTTTCGCAACTGGTCTTCTTCAACTCCACCAAATGCAGCAGCTCGCTCGAATAAATGCGGGCGATGTTGCCTTTGGGTATGAACGAGTCGATCAGCGTCGGGTCGTCGGAGAGAATGTATTCGTAGCAGAATTTTTTCTGCGCGTTTTTCAGCGGCGCCAGCTCTTTCATGTATCGGATGTAGTCCATCTGGCCGGGGCGCTGCACGTCGTTATCGGTAGCGCTCCAGAAGTGGTAGTAACCCACGTTTCTGCGGAACATTACGCCCACGTTGCGATCGGTCGGGATATGCGAACGGATTTCTTTGAAACTAAGGTAATTGTCGGGGTTGCTCAGGAAATAGGCCCTGTCGCGCTTCATGGACAGGATGTTGGAAGTACGGTCCTGGTCGTAATAGCCCGCTTTTTCCAGCAATGCGAATATTTTGGTCCTTTCCGTGTAATCGGGCCATCCTTTCAATGGATGGCAGTTGTCTTTGCCTGGAAATTCGTAGTAATCGCTCAGGTATTTTTCATAAACTTTTCCTACTTCGGCGCTGCTTTCGCAAATCGCGATGGGAATATGTCCCAAGGCTTTTCGCGTTACAAAATTGATGGAAACAAGCTCTTTGCTAGGGTTGCCGTACACGAATGGCAGGGAGGAAATCAGAAGTGGAACGATCAGGTAAATGGCTTTCCAGCGCAATTTCAGCGAGTACACGCAGGCGATCATGATCGCGCCCATCGCGAACAGGGGCATTTGTGTACGGGTGCTCCAAAGCTGGAATTTCATTAATGTACAAAACAGCAGGAAACCGAGGACGGAGCAGGTCCAGAACCATTTGATATCCCGGTTCAAAGGCAGGAATAGCAGGAGAACGCCCGCACCGACGATCAGCCAGAAATGGATCGTGTTCGGGATCATATCCTCATGCACGGAGTATTTGACCGAAAACGGATCGATGCTCAGATCGGGGTCGTCGATATTGACACCAATGGTTTCGTGAAACGCCCTGATCTGTTTGTCCACCGCCTGGTTAAAGCTCGTAATGGGCAAACCGATATTCAATCCCGCGTTTTTGACCACATTGGACAGGGTGTAAACAACGGAATGCTTTTTGGCCGGCAACTCCTCTGAAGCGAACGGGGTGTTCTGCAAAGGGCTCATCACATGCCCGAAAAGCGAGTAGTTGCGGTAAAAGAAGGGAGAATAGGTAATGGCCATCAGGGCAAGCGCCACGCCCAGCACTTTCATGGCGTACGCGAAGCGGTATTGCAGCAGAATACGGACACCGAAATAGATTGCAAATGGTATCGCAAAGATCAGGATCGTATATTTTGAAAACCCGCCGAATGCCAGCGATTGCATCATCGCCACCAGTGCCAATGCCGATTTCTTTTCCAGCAATTCAAATCCGAAATACACAAAAGCGATAAAGAAAAAACATCCGCAAAGGTCGACCTGGGTGCTGGTACTTTCAAAGATGCCGATGGGTAGGGTAACGAAGCAGATCGCCGCCAGTAGTTGGCCGTCTTTCGCCAGGCCGAATTTTTTCGCGATGAGGCTGATCCCGCAGATGGAACCGATGAATGCGCCGAACTGGATCAGGCCGGAGAACTGATCGGAGCCAGACAGCAGCACGGTATCCAGCACAATATATTCTGCAAATACATTGAGATACAGCTGCTGCAAATGCATGGTAGGGAAGTGATCCAGGTTACCATTATAGATCCAGATCAGGATCCGGTTCAAGTGGTACATATGGGAGTCAAAGTTGTTCGGAGCAGCATATATCGCCAGGAACAGCAATGGCAGCAGGTAGAGCAGCGCTACCAAGGTGATTATTATTTTGTGGGTTGTTCCAAAACCTGCCAGGCGGAATGCGCCTTTCATAGCGCCCAGTTTTTGCAGATCGATTTTCCCGGACTGATGAAGGTAGTAAACCAGGCCCGACGCTCCCAATGCCTCTGCTATCCAGAATACCAGCGCCGATGTGGTATTAACGGCATTGAAGAAAGAGGCTGTTTCGTTGTAAATGAATACAATGCCCGCGTTGGCGATCAGCGACAGGATGAACGACCGGCGCAGATTGGTATACGCGCCCATTTCGGTAGAACGCAGGAAAAAGATTGCAAAAATACAGGCAAACGAAATCAGGAGTAAACAAATACCCATAGGAGAAGTGTAAACGAACTGGAAAATTTTAGGTCCGGGCTCAGGCGCAGCCTGTGCACCCCCGAAACGTGATTTAGTGGTGCAAAGGTACGCGATTATTCGAGCCTGGAACAGGATTTGTTAGTGTACGCGCATGATACACGTATTTTTGTCCCCATTCAGGAAACCACATTGCGCGGGTTTCCCGATTGAAAACCTTCCAGATTGTCGGCCACCATTTGAAGTAGTCGCTGCCGAGCCTCGAATGTCGCCCAGGCTACGTGCGGGGTAATCACGCAATTGGGAGCCGATAGCAGTGGGTTATCGGCCTTCGGCGGTTCCACCGAAAGGACGTCCAGCCCGGCAGCTGCGATAACACCATTTTTGAGTGCCTCAGAAAGATCTTGTTCGTGAATGAGCGGGCCGCGACCGGTGTTGAGAACAATCGCGCCCGACTTCATTTTTGCAAGGCTTTCCCGGTTGATGATCTCTTTTGTCTCGTCGGTAAGCGGGCAATGGAGGCTGATAACGTCGCTTTGCCGGAATATTTCATCCAGTGTCACCATTTCCACGCCCTCAGTCGGTACGGGGTGTTTCCGGTATGCAATTACCTTCATGCCAAAAGCCGCTGCTATCTTCGCGACCTGCGAGCCGATATCGCCGAGACCGATCAATCCCATGGTTTTACCCGCCAGTTCATGCAGGGGCGTTTTCCAGTAACAGAAATCGGCGGAGGCTACCCAGTCGCCGGCAAATACACTCTGGCTGTGCGTCTCCACGCGGTTCACGATGGCGAGCAGCAACGCGAATGTCTGCTGCGCCACCGATGCCGGACCGTAGGCTTTCACATTAGTGACCGTAATACCTTGTTTTCTGGCGGCTTCTATGTCTATGTTGTTAAAACCCGTTGCCATCACGCCGATGTACCTGGCTTTGGGCAGCTGCGCAAGTGTGTCGCCGGAAAGTACCACCTTATTGACAAGCAATATTTCAGCATCCTTGGCCCGTTCCACAATCTCCTCCTTCGCCGAGCGGTCATAAATGGTCACATTACCCAGCTTTTCGATAGGCGCCCAATCCTGGTCACCGGGGTTCAGAGTATATCCGTCGAGAATTACGATGTTCATGAATTTGTATTTAAATGTTTTTCCAAGATGATACGTGCACGGACCTGCCAAGTACTACGAATGCTTTGTTGTACGGCTCAAACTTTGAAATTACATGAATTCTATTTTGAAATTACATAGATCCTATTTTGAATTTGCATAAAAAAGCCCTTCCGAAATAGCTCGGAAGGGCTTTGAAAATTATCGGTATAACGCTAATTCTTGGGATCTGTACTCACCTTTGCTCCGCCGACGCCCTGCATTTGCATCGGGTTAGGCGCTTTTTTCTGCTGCTGCTGCTTGAAGATCTGGAACCGGGTCGGTTGTGCGATGCGCGGGAACGAGTTGTTCTCGGTATCGATGTCGGCGATCTGCTGGTAGGGGTCGAGCGTCCATTGAACGACCTTCTTTTTGGTTGAAATCACCTTGTTGATCTGTACATCGTTGAAGCGCCAGATTTCCGCAGGGAATACCGCCACAGAATCGGTACCGTCTTCGAAGCCCATTTTTACGATCACCGGCATCGGTACACCGCCCTTGTTTTTGATAGATAGCGTGTAAAAATTGGTATTCTCCTGGATCAGTTGACGCTCGTTTTCTGTCAAGGTCGAGAGGTATTGCTCGTATTTCTGCTTGTCGGCGTCGGTCACCTTGAACGGATCGTAGCGGTTGTAAAAATCGGCCATGGTCGAATCCTGGGCCACTACGGTTTCGCCTTTCGTTTTGGCATCCTGGATTTTGCTCATAGTCAATTTCTTGCGGGCGTCTTCCTTGCGGGCGATCTCCTTCTCGATTGCCGGGTTCTGCGTGTCGATGCTGAACCAATCCACAGTTACCAGGTCCTGGTCAACAGGTTCGGTGCCATAGAACCAACCCTTCCAGAACCAGTCGAGGTCCACACCGGAGGCATCTTCCATTGTACGGAAGAAATCGGCCGGGGTAGGGCTTTTGAAACGCCAGCGGGTGGCATACTCTTTAAATGCGTGGTCGAACAGCTCGCGGCCCATGACGGTTTCGCGGAGGATGTTCAGTGCCGTTGCCGGTTTGCCGTAAGCATTAGGTCCAAGGCCGATCACGTTCTCTGCCGAAGCCATGATCGGGCTCAGTACAGATTTGTCGGACGACATATACTCCGTGATCTGGTTTGGCTCGCCACGACGTGTAGGGAAGTTGTAATCCCATTCCTTTTCGGCCAGGTATTGGCAGAAGGTGTTCAAGCCTTCGTCCATCCATGCCCACTGGCGCTCGTCGGAGTTGACGATCATCGGGAAGAAATTATGGCCTACCTCGTGAATGATTACGCCGATCATACCATATTTCACAGCTTCGGTGTAAGTCCCATCTTCTTCCGGACGTCCGCCGTTGAAGCTGATCATCGGATATTCCATTCCGCCGCCTGCTACCGAGTGGCAGGAAATAGCCACAGGATAAGGATATTCAAATGTGCGTGCACCATAGGATTTCAAAGTATGGGCCACCGCGCGGGTCGAGTATTGCTCCCATAGCGGGTTCCCTTCTTTGGGGTACACCGACATGCACCAGATCTTGCGGCCGCTTTTGTAAACATCGCTCTGCATGGCATCCCAGATGAATTTCCGGCTGCTCGCAAAGGCGAAGTCACGCACATTATCGGCTTTGTAGATCCAGGTTTTCTTGCCTGGGTTCTTGTTTTCGCGCTTCTCAGCCTTTTCCGCTTCCGCCTGTGTCACGATCATCACCGGGGTTTTGGAAGTTTCGGCCTGTTTAAGGCGTTGTTTCTGCGTTGCGGTAAGTACCTGTGCGTAATTTTGACATTCGCCGCTGGCTGCAACCACGTGGTCGGCGGGAACCGTGATGGCTACCTTGTAATTACCAAAAATCAATGCGAATTCGCCCTGGCCGAGGAATTGCTTGTGGTTCCAGCCGTTCACGTCGTCATAAGGCGCCAGGCGCGGGAACCAGTGTGCGATGAAGTAGTTAGCATTCCCGTCTTTAGGGAAAAACTCATATCCGCTCCGGCCATAGTATTCGGTGATATTGTAATTCCAATCCACGCTGAACACGAAGGGGGTGCCGGGTTTCATCACGATGGGCAGGTCGATGCGCATCATCGTTCCGTTGATGGTGAATGGCAGCGCTTTGCCAGCCTTGTCCTTTACGGCGGTGATATTATAGCCATATTCCACCTTGGGGTCCAGCGAGGAGCCGCGTCCGGTGTTCATTGCCGCCAGTTGAGCGGTGCTCATTCCTTTTTCGTTGATGGAGCCCGTACGCGAAAGTGCGGCGATGCCATCTTTTTTGAAAAGGTTCTGGTCGAGCTGCATCCAGATGTATTTCAGGTCATCCGGCGACTGGTTGTAAAATGTAATGGTTTCCGTACCCGTAATGCGGCGGTTGTCGTCGTCGAGTTCGGCTTTAATGTCGTAGTCGGCGCGTTGTTGCCAGTATTCCCTTCCCGGAGCGCCGGAAGCGGTCCGGTAGGTGTTAGGCGTGGGCAAGGTGGTGCCGAGTTGTTCAAAACGGTCGTTGGCCTGGTAATTGGGGGAGGTTGGCAGCTGCTGTGCCGTGGCGCATAGCGACACGAGCAGCATTAGTAACGGGAGCAGCGTTTTTTTCATAAATCGTTGGTCATAGATAGTTTGGTTGTTATGAGTCGACAGGCATGCCTGCGAGTGTGCGGAAAAGTTCGTTGTTCAGGACCAGCGACAGCGCCATTCCGAAAATAATGCCGGATAATATCTGTATCCAGCTCAATTTCTGAACCCTCAGAAGCTCGATCATCGCAAACGCGATGACTAATATAATAAAGACGATAATGAGTTGCCCCAATTCGAGCCCTACATTAAAGCCGAGCAAAGGATTGAAAATGTCCGCTTCCTTGCCCAGCAGTGCCCTCAGGTAGTTCGAAAAGCCCAATCCATGGATCAAACCGAAGCCTAATGCGAGCGGATACCTGAAAGCCGGAGCCTTCTCTTTGGGGGCATAGGTGTTCTTGGGTGTTTTGTAAAAAAAATTGAGAAAAGCGGTAATGAGTATGGTAATCGGGATGAGCAACTCGATCACGTCGGGATTGACATTGACATAACCCATGGTGGATAATGCCAATGTAATGGAGTGGCCCGCCGTAAATGCGGTTACCAGTACGACGACTTTCTTCCAGTCTACCAACGTGTAAACCGAGCATATGGCCATGATGAAAAGAATGTGATCATAGCCGTTGGAATCAGTAATATGGTTGAATCCTAATTGAAGGTAAGCCTGAAACTCCGACATTAAACTAGGGTTAGGAATGTGTGACGCCGGACAATTTAATTGTCAAGACAAAAATAGATAAACCCGAAGATATTTCTTTCGGGAGTGGAAACCAACAATGTGGTTAAAATGCTACAAGACGCAGCCCGACTATCTATTCCACAATTCCCTGGCCTTTTTCGGCACCGAAGTCGTCGAGGTCGTGTACGAACCCGTTGATCACAGCATATTTAACTTTCCCTCCTTTTTTCAGGATGAACGTGGCGGTGGCGCCCAGGCCCGGCGTGCCGGTGGGTACCGCTTGCCCGCTTCTGAGAATATGCAATGGTGCGGTGGTAAAGTACAACCCCAGCGCGCGGGTATTCGCGTCGGGCGCGAGGCGTACGTAGGTGTAGCCCTCTTTGAGCAGGTTCAATGCATTCAGCTTGCTGATCTCACTGACATTCTTGAATGCGGTAGGATAGAGTTTCCCCTTTTCTATGGTGAGGCCCGTAGCGTCTACCTCCTGGCTGCCGTATTGCGGGTGCAGGTCGCCGAAATCTTCGATTTTGCTGTAATAGAAGAATTTGCTGGCATTGGCGTAATTGACCTCCGAGCGGTTAATGCCCAGGTCGGCCGTAAATGATTTGCCCGATTGTCGCACGGTTGCGTTGCGTACGACGAGGTCGTATACCCAGCGGCCGTTTTCGGGGATATTGTAATATTCCTCGCGGTTCTCTTTGGTTAGAGAATTATCCGAAATCTTGTCCAATGCCGATAAAATGGCCATGAAATTGAGCTGGCGGATATATTGCTTCTCGGGATCGCCCACATAGCCGCCCGATTCGATCAATACCAATGTAGTGCCCCATTTTTGCACATTATCCCCGAATCCGCGCGGCTCGTGGTCGTCGGAGTAGCGCGCTACCTGGCCTGGAATGTACTTTTGAAGGATCTTGTTCATGCCCACGATGAGCTGCATCGAGCGTTCCCGCACATCGTTGATCGACAGCTCGTAATCATAGGAAGTTGCCAGGAAAGAGATTGTTGCCACCTTCGGGCTGCGGCCTGCCGAGTAACGTGGGCTCTGGTCGTGGAGGTTGAAGCCGTAATCCGGTTTCAGGCGGTCCACAAGGCCTTTCAGGATTTGTGCTTCGGGGGTCTGGCGGGCGGCGGCATCACGGTTCATGTCGATGCCCTGCATGGTCCGGCGCTGGTAACGTTCTGCCCCGTCGGGGTTCAGCATGGGGACGAAGTACAGTGTCGTATTATCGAGGAGTTTCTTGCGGAGATCGTCGAAACCGTCGTTTTTACCTTCAAGGAAATTGAAAATATCGAAGCTCGCCATGGTGGCAGTCGGCTCGTCGCCGTGCATTTGCGACCACAGCAGCACTTTCTTCTTGCCGTTCCCGATTTTGATCATCTGAATGGTCCTTCCCTCAAAGGATTCGCCCACTTTCTCGATCTGGTAAAGGGCATTGCCTTGTCGCTTTGAGATCAGTGGAAGAATGTCTTTCTGCTTGAAACGGCGCTGGGTAAGGGAGGCTTCGCGGTAGGTTTCGTGGATTTTGAAAAGACGGTCGGCAAGTTCTTTGGATTGTGCCTGGGAATCAACGGTAATCAAGGTAAATAGCAGGAAAAATAGTGGCAGAATGAATGGTTTTGTCATGGTTCAGGGCCATTTGTTAACCGCAAGGTACGAAGTTTTCTCTAAGCAAATTTTAATGTAATATTTACGCGCTTTGTTGCCCGCTTATTGTAATTTTTGCTTACATTTGTGCCATGTTAACAGCTGAAACATATCATTTGCATCATAGCCTCGCGGCTTTCGGACGTCTAGGGTGATATGTTTTTGCAAGTAGTGTTGTAATAAGGTTGAATACATAGTATCCCAGAAGCCCGATTGTTAAGATCGGGCTTTTTTGTTGTCGATTTCAAGCACAAATTGGTATGAAAACCGTCATTATCAAATACAATGCAGGCAACGTGCAGTCGGTCATGTACGCGCTCGACCGCATTGGCGCAAGCTACCTCTACACCGACGACGAAGTCGAGATCCGCTCCGCCGACAAGGTGATTTTCCCGGGCGTGGGCGAAGCCAGCACCACCATGAGCTACCTCCGTAGTGTGGGGCTCGACAAGGTGATCCCCTCCCTCAAACAGCCTGTGTTCGGGACTTGCGTGGGTATGCAGCTCATGTGCCGCTTTTCGGAGGAGAACAATACCGAATGCATGGGCATTTTCGATGTGGATGTAAAGCGCTTTCCTGCTGCTTCCGGGCTGAAAGTGCCGCATATGGGCTGGAACAATATTTCCGGCTACCAATCTCCGCTTACCGAGGGCCTGCCCGATAATGCGTACGTTTATTTCGTACACAGCTATGCGGCACCGATCTGCGAGTACACCGTCGCCAGTTGTGATTATGCATTGCCTTTCAGTGCGATGCTGCATAAGGACAACTTTTATGCCGCCCAGTTCCACTGCGAGATCAGCGGGAACGCCGGCCAGCAAATCCTCGAAAATTTTCTCAAACTCTGATAAAACAGCCTGCCCTTATCCATGATCCAGATTATCCCCGCTATCGACCTGATTGAAGGCAAATGCGTTCGTCTCACCCAGGGCGATTATGGTCAGAAGAAGATTTATAACGAAAACCCGCTGGAAGTAGCGCTGGAATTTGAAGATGCGGGCTTGAAAAGGCTGCATTTGGTAGACCTCGACGGTGCGAAGGCCAAAAAGGTCGTCAACTGGAAGGTATTGGAAAAAATTGCTTCCAAAACTTCGCTGCATGTGGATTTCGGAGGAGGGGTACAGTCGGACGATGACCTTAAAATCGCATTCGAAAGCGGTGCAAAGCAGGTTACCGGCGGTAGCATTGCCGTGAAACAGCCCGATTTGTTCGAGCATTGGCTTAAAACTTACGGTGGCGACAGGATCATTCTCGGTGCCGACGCCAAAAATGAGAAGATCGCGGTCAGCGGGTGGGAAGAAGGTACGAGCATTTGGGTGTATGATTTTGTGGAAGAATATGTGGCAAAGGGCGTGAAATACACGATCAGTACCGACGTAGCCAAAGACGGCCTGCTGCAAGGTCCTTCTTTTGATTTATATAAAAACCTCCAGGACAAATGCCCGGACCTGAATATCATCGCCAGCGGAGGTATTGCCGGCATCGAGGATGTGGAGAAACTGGCGGAAATGAACATCTACGGCGTGATCATCGGTAAAGCGATTTACGAAAACCGGATCAGCCTGTCCGATTTACAGCGTTTTTCAGTTTAAAATATGCTTACGAAACGAATCATTCCCTGTCTGGACGTAAAAGATGGCCGGACGGTCAAAGGGGTCAATTTTGTGAACCTGCGTGATGCGGGGGACGCTGTGGAACTAGGTGCGATGTACGCCGCCCAGGGCGCCGACGAGCTGGTTTATCTCGATATTACCGCCACTGTGGACGGCCGTTCGACGTTTATCGACCTCGTCCGTAGAGTAGCGCAGACCATTAATATACCTTTTACAGTCGGCGGGGGCATTTCCTCGATCGCGGATGTATCGGCGCTCCTGCATGCGGGCGCGGACAAGGTTTCGATCAACTCGGCGGCGGTGCGGAATCCGGATCTGATTAATGAATTGTCACTCGAATTCGGCAGCCAATGCATTGTGGTCGCGATTGATACGCGTTACATCGAAACCGAAAACGGCTTTGAGCACATTGTACACACGCATGGGGGCAGGAAGGCGACGGAAATCCGCTCGATACCCTGGGCGAAAGAAGTGGAAGAGCGGGGTGCAGGTGAAATTCTGCTCACCTCCATGGATACCGACGGTACGAAGAACGGTTTTGCATTGGAGCTGACCTCGACGATTTCAGGTAATGCAAATATTCCTGTGATCGCTTCCGGCGGGGCGGGCAATATGGAGCATTTTTACGATGTTTTCACAGCCGGGAAAGCTGACGCCGGACTGGCTGCAAGCATTTTCCACTTCCGTGAAATCGATATCCCGGATTTGAAAGAATACCTCAAAAACAAAGACCTGCCGATCCGGATGACCCGGTGATGGCGCGGAGTTTTATCAAAAATATACTGAGCCCGCCGATAGCCCGGCCCGATGCTGCGGACAATGCGGGGTGTTTTAATTGACAATTAAAAATGAACGAGACGTTTTCATCCATTGACTTTAATAAATCGGCCGACGGCCTGGTGCCGGCTGTTATCCAGGACGTAAATACCGGTAAAGTGCTGATGCTCGGCTACATGAATGCCGAAGCGCTGGACGTTACCAGAAAGCAGGGGACTGTTACTTTTTTCAGCCGGAGCAAGCAGCGCCTGTGGACAAAAGGAGAGACGTCGGGCAATTTTCTGTTCGTAAATGATATCGCAGCCGACTGCGACGGCGATACATTGCTTATTAAAGCTACCCCGGCAGGACCTGTTTGCCACACGGGTGCGGATACTTGTTTTGGGGAAAAAAATAGCCAGCCGGAAATTGCTGACACACGTACAGGCGAGGCCGCATTCCTGAATTACCTGCAAAAAAGCGTGATCCGCGAAAGAAAGCTCAATCCGTCGGATTCTTCCTATACCACCAGTCTTTTCAAAAAAGGGATTAATAAAATCGCGCAGAAAGTAGGGGAAGAGGCGGTCGAAGTTGTCATCGAATCGAAGGATAACGACGACAACCTTTTCAAGAATGAAGTGTCGGATTTGCTGTTCCACCTGCTCGTTTTACTGGAACAAAAAAACATTGACTTAGATGAGGTAATTGACGTACTTCGTAGCCGTCACCAATAAAAAACCATCCATATGAAGCTACTCCTGCGTCTTATTATCAGTACTTTGGCGGTAATGGTTGCCGCAAATTTGGTGCCCGGGGTTGTTGTAGCCAGCACAGGCACAGCCATTATCGTGGCGATTGTACTGGGTATTCTCAATACATTCCTCAAACCGATCCTGCAAATCCTCGCATTGCCCATTACGATCCTGACGCTGGGGTTGTTCTATTTCGTCGTCAATGTTTTTATTATCTACCTCGCTGCGTCGCTCGTCGATGGCTTCCGGGTCGAGGGTTTTATTTCCGCATTGCTCTTCGGTTTGGTGATGTCCATTGTTTCCGCGATTCTTGGTATGTTTTTGGATTAATGTGAAAAAAGTCTGTTGTTCAGACCTTAAAACGTTTCACATGATTTGAATTATACCGCTATGCTGAGTCAACTGGAAGAAATCAAGGACACCCTTTTTAAATATTTCGAAACCAGGATCGATCTATTTAAAATCGAGACCCGCGACAAGATCGAGCGGGCAGTGGTGATCGGGATATATGCCGCCATATTGTTATGCATCGGCCTTACGATCCTGATTTTACTGGTCATTCTGCTCGGGACATTCCTGAACGAGTGGCTCCACAGCGATTATCTCGGGTTTGTGATATTGCTCGGCGTTTTCATTATCAAGCTGGCGATAACCATCACCTGGCGGGAAACCTGGATCAGGCTGATCCGGAAAATAATCGTTCGTTTTGTAAGCATGAAGGAGGAATAATGCTTTTTGGCTGCTTTATTTGGCAATAAGTTTTTCTGAATTGCTATTTTTGGATTCCTTTTGAAAAATTCTCTGACGCTATTTAAACAGATTTGAAATGAGTTCTTCAATAGATTCTTCGGTAAAAATCACTAAGCCGTTTTCATCGGATACGGACAAAGAGAAAGAAGGTTTGTTGCAGGACGCCGATCTGTACCGCGACAAGCTCGAAACGCAATGGAGCGGACTTAAAAAAGAAGCTACGGAGTATGGCAAGCAGGCGCTGATAATCGGCGGAGTGATGGCGACGACGTTTGTGGTCATGAATGCATTGCTGCCGAAAGGAAAAAAGAAAAAGGAAATTTTGGTCGAGCCGGTTGAACCTGTCGAAAAGAAAATCACCAAAATCAAAACCCAGTCTGCGGTCGGACAAGCCGTTCAAAGTTTAGCCTGGACATTGGCTGTGGGGTGGGCGCGCCAGAAGCTGAAACATTTTATTGAAGACGAACGTAAAACCGAATGAAAGCAGCGAAACATCAAATCGCAGACCTCCTTTCCGAACGTAAGACCGAAAAAAGGAAATCGTTTGCTGTTCTCCTTGATCCGGATAAAATTAACCTTTCCACATTTCCGAAATTCCTCGAATACGCGGCTGGGCATGGTGTTGACTTCTTTTTTGTGGGCGGCAGCCTCATTACCAACTATGCCATCGACAAACTCATCGCTGCCATTCATGAATATACCAGCATTCCCGCGATACTTTTCCCTGGAAGCAGTCTCCATATCGAGCCTACTGCCGATGCCATTTTACTGCTTTCGCTGATCTCCGGCCGCAATCCCGAGTTGCTGATAGGCCAGCACGTTATCGCCGCACCGTTACTGAAAAGAAGCAACCTCGAAGTATTACCTACGGGCTATATGCTCATAGAAAGCGGTAAGCTCACAACTGTATCGTATATCAGCAACACCACGCCGCTCCCGCGCGACAAGCCGGGCATTGCCGCATGTACTGCGCTTGCGGGTGAATACCTGGGCCTTCAAAACATTTTTCTCGATGCCGGTAGTGGTGCATTGTTCCCCGTTCCGGGTGAAACGATTGCGGCGGTACGCGCGGCGGTTGACACACCGATTATCGTCGGCGGAGGAATCGATTCCTACGAAAAAGCCGACGCGGCATTGCATGCTGGCGCAGATGTGATCGTCGTGGGCAACGGTATCGAAGCCAACCAGGAGTTGTTGCCGGAAGTGGCCGCTTGTGTGAGGGCTTACAACGAAAAGTTGCAGAGTGTTTAGGGGTAATGGCAGAATTAATAGGACAAATTAAAGTGAATTAAGAATTTTCTAAGGAAATTTTAAGTTCTTGGAAAAATACAAACTCAAAATTTAGGAATATTCAATTCGATCATATTACCTTTGCATCGAACCTTAATTACACCCAAGAAATGAAAAAATTCTTTGCATTTGCGTTTGTTGCCGGGATGGTAGCTTTCGCTGCTTGTACTAGCAAACCTGCTGACGAATCAGCTGATACTACTGCTGTAACTGTTGAAACTCCTGCTGTTGATACAACTGCAGTTGACACAGCTGCTGCTGCTGCAACTGATACTGCTGCTGCTGATACTACTAAGAAGTAATCAGACGTACAAGTCGAAAATCTTGAAAAGCCCTATGAAAGTAGGGCTTTTCTGTTTTTATTCGGGTATGAAAAACGTGTCTTTGGGTTCGTATGTGCCGGATGGGGCAGCCGAGTATTGCCAGGAGTTGTATCGCACCCACCGCTTTGATTTTTTTCTCTCACACCCGCGTCGTACCCGCCTGGGCGATTTTACGGTAAAGCCCGGCATGGTCCCCCGGATCACGGTCAATGTCAATCTGAATCCATACAGCTTTCTTATTACCTACCTCCATGAGGTGGCGCACTGCGTTGTCCATGAGAAGTACAAAGGCCGCGGCCGCAGGAGGGTAGCACCCCATGGTGCCGAATGGAAGCACGAGTTCAGGGAGTTGCTGGTGCCCGTTATGCATGAAAGTATTTTCCCGAGAGACATTCTGGCCCATTTGCTTCGTTATGCTCAAAACCCCGCCGCCTCTACCGGTGGCGACCAGAAACTTTTTAATGCGCTCAGAAAATACGATGAGCAGGAATTGAATACCGGCAAAGTATGCCTGTTTCAGCTGGATGAAGGGACGAGCTTCGTCTTTCAGAACAGGACATTCACACGCGGAACGCTCAGGCGCACGCGCGTGCTTTGCACGGACAAGGCCTCTCAACGTCTCTACACGATCCCTGCTCATGCATTGGTTGAAGCCTGCTGATGTCCTGAAAATGGCCTGCCGAATAGTTTTAAGCTGTCTGGTGGTGCTGGTTTCTTTTACGTCCTATGCACAAAAATCGGTATTGTCGGAAGGGCAGTGGTTCCGGCTGGCTGTGACGGAATCGGGCATTTACCGTGTGGATGGGGATCTGCTCGCTAAAATGGGCGTCGATGTCGCTACCGTGCGGCCTGCCGGGATTCGTATTTACGGCAATGGCGGGGCCATGTTGCCGCAATCCAATAAATCGGGCTATGTGAATGCATTGACGGAGAATGCGATCTGGGTCAGCGGTGAGGAGGATGGAAAGTTTGATAAGGGCGACGCTGTTTATTTCTACGCGGAAGGCCCGCATGTCGTTCAATACGATGCCGCAAAGGCGGAGCTACGGCATCAGCTCAATTACTACTCCGATTCGAGTTTCTATTTTATCACATTCTCTGAAAACAATGGGCTGAGGGTAAAACCGGCTGTCGGCCTCACCGTTGCGACTTCCAAAACTGTCAGCGAGTTTGATGATTACTGGTACCACGAAACGGAATCGTCCAATACGCTTAAATCGGGCCGGGAATGGTGGGGTGAATACTTGGGAAGCACGTCAGGTTTCAGTATCAACGTGGCCATGCCGGGCGTGATACCTTCGTCGGATTTTAAAATCAGGACCTCGGCGATCGGTGCCGCGCAGGTGCCTACCCGCTTCATCTGGCAGGTGAATGGCGGAGAGGTAGGGCAGGAGGGAATCGGGACGGTCAGCCCCGGCACTTACGATGTGAAAGCGCTGCAAACCGGGAATACGTATATTGTCAAGAATGCACCGGCCTCGGGCAACTTTACCATTGGCGTAACCTATAATAAGAACGGTCAAAGCTCGGCGGAGGCTTATCTCGATTACATCGGCTTGCAGGTGAAGCGGGAACTGAGGAATTACGACGGCCAGCAGGTCTATCATTTCCTGCCGCAGGCGACGGATACCGTTACCTACCAGTTTGCCGGTTCTTCCGACGGTTTCAGCGTTTGGAATATTACAAACCCGCTTACACCGCTTACCATATTGCAGAAAGATGCCGCGGGGGCCTTCCGATGGACCGCTGCAGGGGCTAAAACACTTCAAAAGTACATTGGTTTCGAACCAGGGGCAGCATTTCAGCCGGTAAGCTGGCAACGTGTCGCCAATCAGAACATCGCCGCGTCGCTGGCGCCGGATATGCTCATTGTTACGCCCGCGGCGTGGGCGACGGAGGCCAATCGCCTTGCCGGGTTCAGAAACACCCGCGACGGCCTGGATGTACTCGTTGTTACCACTGAACAGATTTACAATGAATATGCTTCGGGGCGCCCGGACATCAGCGCAATCCGTGATTTTGCGAGGCAACTTTATCAGAAGGCTCCGGGCAAGCTAAAATATCTTTTGTTGTTCGGCGATGCAACGTACGACTATCGAAATCTCGTCCATAATCAATCGCAGGCGCAACGCGCGGCTTGGGTGCCCGTGTACGAGAGCAGGGAGTCGCTGAACCCGGTCTATACCTACTCTTCCGACGATTATTTTGGTTTTATGGATGCTAATGAAGGCGATTGGAACGAGACTACGGCCGGCGACCATACGGTGGACATCGGCATTGGCAGGTTACCTGTGAAATCGCTGGCAGAGGCAAAAATTGTTGTTGACAAGCTGATGCGCTATGAATCGTCATTCGGGATATGGAAGAATAGCGTGCGGTTTGTAGCCGACGACGGGGATGGGAATATCCATCAGCGCCATGCCGATCAGCTCGCGAATCTTATCCAAGGCAGGTTGTTTTCGACCAGATCGTTCCTCGACGAGGTGCCGCAAACGACCACCGACGCCGGGCAAAAGGCACCAGCCATTAATCGGGCCATCCGCAATGCAATCGACAGCGGCACGCTGATATTGAATTATACCGGGCACGGCGGCACGAGTGGCTGGGCAGAGGAGCAGGTATTGACATTGGCTGATATGCTTTCGAGCCGCGGAATGGACAATCTGCCATTGCTGATCACTGCTACCTGTGATTTTGGCCGTTACGACGATCCGGGTGTCGTATCCGGCGCAGAGCTGATGGTTTTGAGTCCGAAAGGAGCGGCGGTAGGGGCGATCAGCACCACGCGGCCGGTTTACTCCAGTACCAATTTCGCCCTGAACAAAGCATTTTACGAGGCATTACTGAATGCGAAACCGGACCAACGGCTTGGAGATTTTTTCAAATACACCAAAAACAATGCGCTGGCCGGCAGCCTGAACAGGAATTTTACGTTACTGGCTGATCCGTCGATGATATTGTCGCCCGGAAGAAAGGGAGTCCGGTGGAGTTCGCCGCCCGACACGCTGCGTGCCTTGCAGAAAGTAACGCTGAATGCCGAAGTTTTTGATCCGGGAACAGGGAAAGTCGATGTGGATTTTAACGGGACGGCGAGACTGGTGATTTACGACAAGCCGATCGAGTTTCGCACGCTGGGAAATGAGGGTAGCGCTGAAACCTATACCGAGTTCCGCAGCAAGCTATTCGATGGAAAAGTGACGGTGAAAAGCGGCCGTTTGCAATGCAACCTGCAAATACCGAAGGACATCGATTACCGGATCGGTATTGGGCGTGCGAATGTGTATGTCATAGACAGCGACAGTACAAAGGATGCCTCGGCACAGCTGGCGTTGGTGGTCGGCGGAAGTGCGGTACAGCAGAAGGATAGTATTCCGCCGAAGTTGGCGGGCTACCTCAATACCCCTGCTTTCCGGGATGGCGATACCGTGGAGCCGTCATCGGTACTGGTGCTGCAAATGAGCGATGCGAGCGGGATCAGCATTTCTCGTGCTGGTATCGGACATGATATTAAGATGACTTTGAATGATACACTGACCGTCGTTTTGAATGATTATTATGTATCGGATTTAGATAATTATCAATCGGGTAGTATCAATTATCCGTTGAATAATCTGCCGGCCGGAAAATATATTGTCCGCGTAAAAGTGTGGGACACGTATACTAACTTTTCTGAAATAGCGTTCGGGTTTCTAGTAGGTCCCGCCAAGGGAATAGCGCTCAACACCTTTAATATTTATCCTAACCCATTTCAGAAAGACCTTGTATTCGAACTCGGGCACAACCGGGTAAATGAGGACGTAGAATTAATTTTTAATATATTGCTTGTTAATGGGCAACGTTTGGGCACTTATAAAAAGCTTTACTATAACAGCGAACCGGTTATCAGGGAAATGCTGGACGTGACGCAGTGGCTGGGGACGGTACCGGTTGATCAATCCCTGGTTTATTATTTAGTCGTCAGATCGTTAAAAGACAATTCTACCGATCTGAAAGCCGGTAAGTTAATCAGGTCTCCTTAAGATAATAAAACTTATCAAATTTTTAGTAATAACTATCTTTCATTGTATTTTTGACCCTTTAAAGAAGCTGACACAGGCACTTCCTATCGCAAATCCAATTTCTATGAAACTTTTTTTTGTTACATTATCCTCACTATTCTTTTTAACAACAGGTACGCTTTTCGCTCAGGATTCTACAAGGAGAATACCGGCATCACCACTTTCCTTTTTGACATTTGCCCCTGATGCTAGAAGTGCAGGAATGGGAGAGGCTGGTGTAGCACTCAGCCCGGACGCGAATTCAACCTACTGGAATGCAGCGAAGCTTCCCTACAATACCAAGGATTTTGGCGTTTCCGCTTCCTACACACCATGGCTCCGTTACCTGGTTGACGATATGTGGCTGGGTTATCTCACTGCTTACAAGAAATTGGGCGATCGTCAGGCGGTAGCGTTTTCTGTGAACTACTTCAACAACGGCGAGCTGGATTTGCGTGATGCGGTAGGTAACAATATCGGTTATTTCAACTCCCGGGAAGTGGCCATCAATGGAACTTACTCGCGCCAGCTGAGCAGAAACTTCTCGATGGGTTTGACCTTGAAATATATCTCTTCCAACCTCGCAGGAAGTGCGGTAATCAACAACGTTTCACTGAGCCCTGCACGTGTAGCGGCGGGTGATATCAGCGCGTATTACAGAAAGGAATTCAAGAATGAAGATACCGGCAGCGAGCTCGTGTGGTCATTGGGTGGTGTGCTTTCCAACCTGGGTGGCAAGATCAACTACGGTTCCAGCACAGAAACAGAAAATTTTATTCCTACCACGCTGAAAATCGGGACTGGTTTGTCATATACCGGCGATGGAAGAAACCGTTTCAATTTCATCATCGATTTCAGCAAGCTGATGGTACCTACACCGGATGGCAAAACCAATATCAATACAAAACCCTTGCTGAACGGCGTATTCGGCTCGTTCTCGGATGCTCCGGACGGGTTTAAAGAAGAAATCCAGGAAGTGGCAATCGCAACCGGTCTCGAGTACTGGTACAACAATATCTTTGCTTTGAGAGCGGGTTATTTCGGAGAGAATAAAAACAAAGGCGACCGTCGCTTCTTTACTGCCGGTGCAGGTCTTCGTTTCGCCGACAAATGGGGCGCCGACTTCGCTTACATGTTCCCGACAACTCAGGGAAGTCCGCTTGCGCAAACATTGCGGATCACTTTGTCGCTTCAATTGAACAAAGCTGAGAAGCTGGATGTAGGCGACAACGAAAACTAAGCCCTAACAGAAATTTAATTATTCAGAACGAATGGCGTTATTGCAACGTCATTCGTTTTTTTATACTCACCGCTGCCCATGTCACTGGACCGTACTATTGCCCCTGATTTCAAAATCATTCAAACTGTAAACCTGCCGGAACCTCAAACCCACACCCTCGACAATGGGATCGCACTGCATGTGATCAATATCGGGGAACAGCCGGTGGTGCGTCTGGAATGTATTTTCGAAGCAGGTAACTGGTATGAGAGCGAAACGGCAGCCTCCTATTTTGCGGTGAAAATGCTGACCGAGGGGGTAGAGGGAATGACATCGCAGGAAATCAGCGAGGCATTCGACCGGCTTGGGGCATTCACCGATCTCACGCACACTTCCGACCGCGTAGGGATCGTGGTGTATTGCCTATCACGTTTTCTGCCGGAAGTACTGCCACTGGTGCAAAAGCTGATCCGCAGCGCAACCTTCCCGGAGAAGGAGTTTCAGGAACTGAAAAACATTACGGTACAGAACCTGAAAGTGAACAGGGAAAAAACGGCTTACCTGGCTACCACGGAGTTCAGGGCGCGCTTGTTTGGCGCTGGCCACCCCTATGGACAAAGCCAGAGCGCGGAGGAGATCGACGCATTGGGTATGGACGCCGTGCGTGCGCACTATGAGCAGTTCATCCGCGACGGCAAGTTTACAGCCGTGCTCGCCGGCCAGGTTACCGAAGCCGATGTAGAGCATGTGAATGCGACTTTGGGCCAAAACTCTTTCGATGCAGCATCTGGTAAAGTTTCCTTCACTGCTTCGGAAGCTTATCAGGGCGAGGAGGAAATCGTCGAAAGGCCGGAAAGCGTACAATCGTCGATCAGGATGGGTCGGGTGCTCTTTAACCGCCATCATCCCGATTATTTCAAGATGCTGGTCACGAACGAGATCCTTGGAGGTTATTTCGGGTCGAGGCTGATGAAGAATATCCGCGAGGAAAAAGGCCTTACTTACGGCATTTCCTCCCATCTGGTGACCTTACGCAATGAAGGGTACCTGATGATCGGTACGGATGTGAAAAAGGAATTTACCCAGCAAACGATTGACGAAATCAAAAAGGAAATACACCGGCTGCAAACCGAGCCGGTGGGAGCTGAGGAATTGCAGACGGTCAAGAGCTTTATGGCCGGAGAGTTTGCCGGGTCCTTGAATACCGCATTCGAGGTCGCCGATCGCCGTAAAGTATTGCTGCTGGATAGTCTGCCTGCCAATTTTTTCAATCAGTACATCGATCGCATTCACGCCACTACCGCCGAAGATGTAATGGCAATGGCGAATAGTTACCTGCGCCCCGAAGACATGGTAATTGTGATAGCGGGAGGCAAGTAGTTACTGATTGGCCTTGTCCAGCGCAGCTTTGTAGGTTTTCAGGCAACGCTCACGCGCCTCCTTATGATCAACCATCGGGGCGGGGTAGGCATCGGTACCAAACTCCGGAACCCATACTTTAATATACTCCATTTTAGGATCGAACTTCTCTGCCTGCGAGGCCGGGTTGAATATGCGGAAATACGGTGCTGCATCGGTTCCTGAGCCTGCTGCCCATTGCCATCCCCCATTGTTGGCTGCAAGATCGTAATCCAGTAGTTTTTCGGCGAAATAGGCTTCACCCCAGCGCCAGTCGATGAGCAGATGCTTGGCGAGGAAGCTGGCTGTAACCATCCGTACCCGGTTATGCATGAAACCAGTCGCATTGAGTTGCCGCATACCCGCATCTACCAGCGGATACCCCGTTTTACCTTCACACCACTTCTGGAAATCGGCCTTGTCGTTACGCCATTGAATGAAATCGTAGGCCTTTCGGAACGCCTCACCCTTGCCGACATGCGGGAAATTGGAAAGGATTTGCTGGTAGAAATCCCGCCATATTAATTCATTCAGAAAAGTATCGCTTTGTCCGCGCGCCTGCCGTGCGAGCTCGCGTATGCTTACCGTTCCGAAACGCAAATGAACACCCATGCGGCTGGTGCCTTCTTTGGCTGGAAAGTCGCGGTCTTTGGCATAATCCTTCAACAGCGCATTACCGACATGATCCGCTGGAAATTCAATCCCGACCCTTTCAAAGCCCATGTCCTTCAACGCCGGCAATGCTGTACCATGCCATTTTTGAAACCTCCCGAAATACTTTTTGGTAGGGTAGGATTTGAGATAAAAATCAGTGAGTTTTTCTTTCCATGCCCGGCTGTAAGGTGTAAAAACAGTGTACGGCGTGCTCTGGCCCGTCAGTATTTCCTGTTTTTCAAAAATGACCTGGTCTTTGCAGGTTTTGAAAGCAATGCCTTTTTTCTTCAATATCCTGTAAATCTCTCTGTCGCGGTCGGTGGCGTAGGGCTCGTAGTCGGTGTTGGTGTATACTTCGGCGATGTCGTATTCATCTACCAGCTTTTCCCAGATCTTAGCGGGGAAGCCGTATTCAACCAGTATATCGGCATCCTTTTGCAGCAATTCCTGCTGGATACTGGAAACAGTATTATGGATGAAAGTCAGCCTCGCATCTTTCTTCTCTTCCAGGTCATCGAGGATATTGCGGTCGAAAATGAAAAGCGGTACCACCGGATAGCCCGAGCGCAAGGCGTAGTAAAGCCCTGCATTGTCATGCAGCCGAAGATCGCGGCGGAACCAGAATAGGGCGATTTTGTCTTTCGTTTTTAGGGGCATACGATGGTGCTAGTCGTGGGTGAAGGGTATTCTGATATAACTTAACTACGAAGTAAGTCCATTTTTGGATGATGGGGATTTTCAAATCTTATATATTTACTGCGTGCGCCGGGCATCGGTCGCGGCTAAAAGATCCCCGATAGCGACGCAATACAATCTTAACTTAACCTGTATTCATGAAAGTACAACTCACGATCCTGTTCAGTCTCCTCTGCCTTACGGTTTTCGCCCAAAAGAATAATGCCGACAAGCAGGACTGGAAGCAGCTCTTTAACGGAAAAAACCTGGATGGCTGGGATATTAAAATCCGTGGCTATGAACTGAACGACAATTATAACAACACTTTCCGGGTGGAAGATGGCAAAATGGTGGTTCGTTACGATAAATACGACGATTTCGCGCAGAAATACGGACATATCTTCTACAAAGGTGATTTCTCCTATTACCGCATTGCCGTTGAATACCGTTTCGTAGGCGAGCAAGCGCCCAAAGGCGAAGGCTGGGCGTGGCGTAACTCGGGCATTATGGTGCACGGGCAACCTGCTGCAACAATGGGTAAAGATCAGGATTTTCCAGCGTCGATCGAAGTGCAGCTACTGGGTGGAAATGGCAAGACCCGCACGACTTGTAACCTCTGTACGCCCGGTACCAACGTGGTGATTGACGGCAAGCTGGTAACGCAGCATTGCGTCAACTCCAAATCCAAAACTTACGATGGCGACCAATGGGTACGCGCCGAGGTGCTCGTCTTGGGTGATTCGCTGATCCAGCATTTTGCCAATGGCGAAATGGTACTCGAATACAACAAGCCGCAACTCGGCGGAGGCAACCTGGGAGGTGCTACGGATCCGGAAGTGAAAATCGCCGGCAAGTTGCTCGATCACGGTTCAATTTCGCTCCAAAGCGAAAGCCATCCGGTGGAATTCAGAAAGGTGGAAATTCTTGATTTAAAGGGATGTATGGATCCGAAAGCGACGAATTATAAGTCCTACTACGTGAAGGCGGATAATAGCAAGTGCAGCTACGGGAAGAAGAAATAGATAGGGGTTTAAGCAAAAATGCCCGGGGCTCTTATGAACCCCGGGCATTTTTGTATGAATACTATTACAATCTCACGATTTCCGCACCAATCGCGTTCAAGCGCGTATCGATGTTCTGGTAACCGCGGTCGATCTGCTCGATATTGTCGATAATGCTTACGCCTTTGGCCGACATCGCTGCAATGAGCAACGCAACCCCTGCACGGATATCGGGGGAAGTCATACGAATGCCACGAAGTTGTGTTTCGCGGTTATGCCCGATCACCGTTGCGCGGTGCGGGTCGCAAAGGATAATTTGAGCGCCCATTTCGATCAGTTTATCCACGAAGAACAAACGGCTTTCGAACATTTTCTGGTGGATGAGAACGGTTCCCTGCGCCTGTGTGGCCGTCACGAGGACGATACTCAGCAAGTCGGGTGTGAAACCTGGCCATGGCGCATCGGCAACGGACAGTGTGGAGCCGTCGAGGTAGTTTTCAATGCGGTAGCGTTCCTGTGCAGGGATGAAAATATCATCACCACGGAACTCCATTTGAATGCCCAATCTTTTGAAAACATCGGGGATAATACCCAATTCGGGAATCTGGCAATCTTTGATCGTAATTTCCGATTGCGTCATTGCGGCAAGGCCTATGAAGCTACCGATTTCGATCATATCCGGCAGCATGGTGTGCTCGGTACCTTTCAATTCGCTTACACCTTCGACGATGAGCATGTTGGAAGCGATACCCGAGATTTTGGCTCCCATGCGGTTCAGCATTTTGCAAAGCTGCTGCAAATAAGGCTCGCAGGCTGCATTGTAAATGGTAGTAGTGCCTTCTGCCATCACTGCCGCCATCAAAACGTTGGCCGTACCGGTTACCGAAGCCTCGTCCAGGAGCATATAAGTGCCTTTCAGATTGGCAGCGTCTACGCGGTAGAATCCGCCGTCTTCTTCATCATAGCTGAATTCCGCACCCAGTTTCTCGAAACCCAGGAAGTGGGTATCCAGTCTTCTCCGGCCGATCTTATCGCCACCCGGACGGGGAATGCGTCCTTTGCGGAAACGCGCCAGCATCGGGCCGAGCAGCATCACCGAGCCGCGCAATGCAGCGGCTTTCTGGCGAAATGAATCCGATTCGAGGTAATCGAGGTTGATATCGTCGGCTTCAAAGCGGATCGAAGTTTCGCTCAGCCGTGTGCGGCGCACGCCCAGGTCGCCCAGGAGGTTGATCAGCTGGTTGACGTCGCGGATATTCGGAATGTTGTGAATCGTAACGGGTTCTTTGGTCAGGAGCACCGCGCAGATGATCTGCAATGCTTCGTTTTTAGCGCCTTGCGGCACGATTTCACCCTTGAGACGACGATCCCCGGTAATTTTGAATGATGCCATATAAGATTTTGGGCAATTGAGACGGTATAAAATGAAACCTGGATGTTACATTCCAGGTTTTTTGCGGTTGTTATTCCGGTTGTTGTTATTGTTGTTGTTCCGGTTCTGGAACTTGTTGTTCCGGTTGCGGTTCTGATTGCCCTGGTTACCGCCGCCCTGCCTGTCTGAATTATGGGACTGGGCTTTGAAGTTGTTTCCGCCAGTCTGGTTCACGCGATTGCGTTCCTGGTTGTTGTTGCGGTCCTTCGGTGCAGCATCGATTGGTCCCGATTTGCGGATATAATCGATTTCCTCCTTCAAACGGCCTTTGCTGAGTTGTTCCAGCTGGGCTAACAAAACGTTGTCTTCGGGATTATCCTTATTCCATGTGTTGAAGAACGAACGCATCAGCCGGAAAATGTAGGAAACAAATGCAAGACGGTCCTCCGGATTCTCGGTCTGGGATGCCTTTTCCAGAAGCAGATCGATATTGCGGCCGTAATGGCGGAATTGCAGGTTTTGCTGGTTGTACTCGACCCGTAGCGGTTTCTTGCCCAGCGCTTCTTTGGATGGCGGAGGGAAAGGACTGTCGACATCCAGTTCGAAACCGGAAATAATGTACAGGTCGTCCCACAACTTGTTGGTATAGTCCTGGTTATCCCGCATGTTGGGGTGTATCTGACGCATGAGCTCGACCAGTATGTGCGCGTAGAGAGTGCGTTTTGCCTTATCCTCTATCTTGACGATGTGGTCGGCCAATTTTTGTACGTTACTGCCGTATTCTTTCAATGGGATATTTTTTTTATAATGGACAAAAATAATAAGTTTTTGTGGAAACAAAATGAGGTACAGCGGTAAAACAGGCATTCTGCGGCGCTGGCTCAGGGAGCATAAAGCAAATGTCCCCGCATACTTCCGAAGGGGAATGCAGGCGGGTGAGTGGCTTCCGGGGGACGGATCGTGTAGTGGTAAAGTCCGGCCGGAATTCCGGGAGAATGCGTGGCAGGGAACCAGAAGTACTCATAACGGCCTGCATTGCAATGTAACAGTTTGTGAAAGACCATCGTTCCCAGCGTGTTGCGGATATTCAATTCCAGGTCGGCTGGGGCAAGTCCCCGGTTTTGAATCGTAAACCTGAACCATCGGCCCGACGGATTCGGCGAAACGACTGCCTCTATGGGCTGGGCGCCGTCAGCTATTTCAAAATGAATCTGATATGGCGGCGGCGAATGTCCCGCCTTGTCGCGACATTGGACGGTCAGCAGGTATTTGCCGGGAAGTAATGCAGGTTGCAAGGTAATTTCATAAAATCTCCCACTGCTATTTTTTCCGGTGGCGGTGCTTAACGGCACTCTGGCGTCGCTACATCCCGCGCAAATCTTTTTTAACCATACGGCCAACAGGGTCGTATCATTGTCAATGACCGGAAGGGCTTCATCGAAAATACGGATCCGAATTGCCGGCTTTGCGGAGACGATCTCTCCATTTTGAAGCTGCCTTCCATCGACGTAAACCTGCATTAATGGCGGCAGATCAACGGATTGGCTGTCGGTCACGGTGTCGGGAAGTAGCGACGGGAAAATGCGGATGGCCGGGTCGCCGTGGAGCGTCATTTGCTGGACGGTAATGCTGTCGAGCATGCCGGGATTGCGCGCCAGGTTTCGGCGGATGGCTTCCTGCCGGATTATGCCAAACGGTTTGGTGGAAAATGCAGAGTCTGCCAGGACTTCGTAGAAAATTTCGGTGTAGCGCTTCAATGCCGTTGACGGGCCGTTGAAAGTATGAGCCAGAAAGAGTACTGCCCCGCTTTCGGGTGCGAAAATCCAGTCGGAACTCAATGTTTGGAAGGAATAGAAAATGCTGCCCGCCGCGCAGCCATTTACGATTACCGCCGGATAGCGCGGATGGTTCTGGTAGTTGCGCGATGGATCGGTGGCGCGGCCGATGTCAATGTCGGTAATGTCAATGGAAGAATGGCCAAATAGGGTGATAAGCCCGACGCCCGCATTCACCTGTTTGTCAATGCTGACTTGCTCTACCGCATTGTCAGTGAGCTTCGAAATCGTTGTTATATGATCCCCGAGCGGTGTGTTTTCCAGTTTCTTTTCAAATGATCTCACATAAGACCGGAACACATTCCACTCATCCTTCGACCTGCCGCCGCTTAAATGCAATATCCGTTTCCGCCAGGTTGCTGACGGGTGTTCAGCTTCTACCGCCTGTACTTTGTGAAGGTAATCGAGTAGCTGTTGTGAATTTAATGCATTAATGCGGCCAATGGGAACAATCGGATTGTGAGAGTTTTTCATGGTAACCAAGGCAATGTCAGAACCCGGCCAGCCGGCATTCGGCACCATGTCCGTCTGCCACGAATCCTTCATTTTCCGGGCTTTCTGAGGATCAACAGACCTACCGGCCAACAACACAAATTGTAAATTTCCCTTATCGTGCAGCCACCGGATCGCATTGCGGATGCCTTGTGGGCCGGGCTGCCCTGCATTGAACTGGTCATAGAGCTCCTGACTGTAAACGACGGCCGTTTTATACCCACCGCCGTTTTCGGAAGCGCGGTATCGCGCATATTCTTCGACCGCATCTCGCCCGCCCATACGCATAAGCGGGTGTGTGATGATCAGGTATTCCGTTTTGGCATCAATTGGCGCGAACTTCACCATGCGCGGCGGCAGGATATGCATGGGCTCAGGTGCAATGCGCGTGCCGGCCTGCGGGTAGCGTATGCGCGTGTACGAGGGCGAGATGTGCCCGCCCGTCCCCACCGGAAGGAGTGTGACTGTCAGCTCACCGGTTTCATCGAAGTCTTCGATAGGTATTTGGAAGTGCATAATTCTGGTTTCGCGGCCGTTTACATTCAAATCAACCAGTTTCCTTTTCAGATTTTCAGCATCACCCAGCCATAATGCAAATGAATGCACACCCGGCGACCAGCCTGCCAGGAGTATTTCACAGTCAATGTCCTGTGGGGTATCCTTAAATAGATTATTGGTTTTAAATACAATTTCAAATGGCTTATGCTCTGCTATTTCCGGCCCTGTCCAGCCTTCCCCTTCATCATAAGCACTCAACAGGGAGCCGGTTTCGTAATTGCTTTCTGCGGGGAAGAATCTTCCGGGGAGATAATGAGAGGTGAAAAGTCGCACGGACTCCTCCCAATGAAATGCGGCGCTGTCGGTCAGCGTGCCGGGTGTTGGAAAGCTGGTCCTTAGCCCGCGTTTGTCGTTTTGCCAGGTCAGAAAATAGGCGGTGGTATCGGAGTAAAGGTTATAGTAGTGATGCGGCATGGCGTCGGGCTTCGTGTAGAGCGCGGTATCAGCGTAGCCATCATTCTTTTTACCTGCAAATAATAGGTACCCGTCATGGGCTAACCTGCCCGAAGATTCGCCTGCAACTTCGATCGGAAGCTCGTGGCCGTGCGCGAATATTTGAATGCCCGGCGCCCATATCGAGTCAATCGGAATGCCCTGGCGGGCGAGTTCATGGGCGGTGATTTTGTAAATGCCCGTTTCGACGACGGGGATGCGGAGGTAAGTCTGCCGGTAGTCGATCCATTCGTTGCCATAATGCTGCTGCGCATGGCATTTGGTATAACCAAGCATGCAATGGTAGATTACTAAAGCGTGTGTAAAAATCCTTGTCATCGTTTTTCAAAATTTGACGCACAAGGATGGTCTGCAAAGGCTGTCGGGCTATACCGGCTGCTTTCGGATATACAGGTTCATCGAAAACGAATAGACATGATCGTCATCAGTGCCATGAAAATCCGAGCTTGCTAAATCCCAATCGGCCAGGTCGAATGCCGGGAAATACGCATCGCCTGCTACTTGTGCGTGTACAATGGTTAGATACATTCTGTCGGCAAGCGGAAGCATTTGCTGGAAAATGCTTGCACCGCCTAATATGAATACGTCTGTTTCATTGGAAAGTAACGCCAGCGCCTCGGAAATATCTTTGGCATATTCGGTACGAGGTTCGCCAGAGGCTGGTGGACTGGAAGTAATGATTACATTCCGATATTCCGAATGCAATGCGTCGGGAGCTTCGAAGCTCTTTCTACCCATCATGAACGCCTTGCCGGCAGTCACTTTCCGGAAATGCGCCCATTCATCGGGCAGGTGCCAGGGCAAGCTGTTGTTTAGTCCAATGACATGGTTTTCTGCCATAGCAGCGATGATATATAATTGCTGTTTCATATTTTATGATTATTCTTTTTCTTCTCTCGCTCTCTCTCTCTTCTCTTTATCTCTCTCTTCTCTTTATCTCCGTCGGTTGAAACCGACGGCAAAAGATAGTTTATTACCGCCGGTTTTAACCGGCGGAGTATAGCGCATAGTAATAATTTGGCTGCGGCTTTTAGTAGTAAACCAATTTTTAACCGATCGCCCATTTAAATTAACCATTCATCCCAACCGGAACATCTTTTTAACATGGTACCTTGCATCGCAAAGTACCTGTGTATACCTTTGTATTGTTAGAAGTTTAAATTCTATCTGTTAGCCATGAACATATTCATTTAAAATTAACTCATGAAACCACATGAATATTGAAAATGCCCAAGTGCAGATGCGGAAGGGAATTTTGGAATTCTGCATCCTGCACATCATATCCCGGGGCGAAGTGTATGCTTCGGATATGTTGGATGAACTCACGTCCGCTCACATCATGGTGGTGGAAGGAACATTATACCCTCTTCTTACCAGGTTAAAAAACTCGGGCTGGCTGGATTATAAATGGGTGGAGTCGTCTTCGGGCCCTCCAAGGAAATATTATGTTTTGACGGATGAGGGGAAGGTCTTCCTGGACGCAATGCAAGCTACGTGGTTTGAGCTCGCCGACTCGGTGCAAACCGTGATTAAACGCACAGAGGAGTTGAGCAAAACGGCTTCAAGCAATCTTCCTGACCCTAACTGATCACTCAAAGACATTCGATTATTTCAATCATGAAAAAGACAATCAGCATAAATATAGGCGGCATTATCTTCCATATCGAGGAAGATGGCTACGAGAAACTGAAAGGGTATCTCGCCTCTATCCAGAAGTATTTTTCTTCCTTCGCGGATAGCAAAGAGATCCTTTCGGATATTGAGGGGAGGATTGCGGAAAGGTTTCTGAATAAACAAAAAACGGAAAACAAACAGGTAATCTCGCTGTCGGACGTCGATGAGCTGATCGCCGCCATGGGCACCGTGGCCGATTTCGAGGCGATCGAGGAAGGCGGGGAGTTCATTGCCGATCCGCTGGAAACGGCTTCCGCGCAAACATCGACGCCTAAGCAGGAGAGCTATTCGACCTATAATGCACCCAATCCGCCCAAAACAGAACCTGCAAAGCCCGGCACACCCCGGAAACTTTACCGCGACCTTCGCCGGAAACTGCTTGGCGGTGTAGCGGCTGGCTTGGCGCACTATTTTACGATCGATGCGATTTGGGTAAGGCTTGCTTTCCTTTTCGCGGTGGTAGGCCTGCCGGCAGGCTCGGGTATGCTGGATATGAACGCGGAAGAAATCTTCGGACCTATTTCAGGATTTAGTGTACTCGTTTACATTGCCATGTGGGTCGCGTTCCCAGGTTCGGTAACGCTGGAAGAGGATACGCATATCAAGAAGTTTTACCGCGATCCGGACCGTAAGGTTGTAGGTGGTGTAGCGGCCGGTGTGGCTTCGTATTTCGGAGTAGACCTGGGCGTAGTGCGTTTTCTGTGGGTATTGTCGATTCTGTTGTTTGGAACGGGTTTCCTGATCTACATCGTGCTGTGGGTGATTGCGCCTAATGCGAATACGCTCACTGAAAAAATGGAAATGCAGGGGGAGCCTATTACCCTCTCCAATATTGAGTCGAACATCAAGCAGAGCCTCAATTTGGAAGAAAGAGGGGGAGAAGAGCATGTCGTTACCAAGATATTATTGTTGCCTTTCCGTGCGATAGGGCTCGTTTTCTCGGCGCTGGGAAAGTTGCTTAGAGGTCTCGGGCCTGTTCTGAGGGTATTGATCGGCGCGTTCCTGATCGGGATGTCGGCCCTGGGATTGCTGGGCATTGTGATTGCCGCGGGCGTGGCACTGGGCCTCACCAGCGCCGGGGTATTCGACAACCTGCCGATCCCGATGCTGATTTACCAGGAATTGCCCGAAATACTGATTCTTTCCGGGATTCTGGTAGCCGCTATTCCTTTGGTAACCTTCCTTTTGCTGGGGCTTACATTGGTTTCTAATAAAAGGATCGTCGGCGGAAGCGTGTGGCTCACATTACTTGGTCTTTGGATCGTAGGCGTGGTCGGCGCCACTGTTGGTGGGCTTAACTACCAGCGCAATTTTGCCAAAAGAGGCGAAGTGACCGAAACCACCTATTATGCGGTGCCGCGCGGGACGCTCACTTTGAATTACAATTATATATATGATGAAGAGAATATAGATGTAGATGTACGATTGGCCGGTTTTAATGCAGGCGACAGTATTAAGCTTGAAAAAACACTTCGTGCAAGAGGCCGCTCCCGCGAAGATGCGGAGAAGAATGCACGGGAGATCAAATATGACCCGAAGTTCAGCGATTCGGTTTTCGTTTTCACCGAGGGGCCGACACTTTCAACCCGCACGCGGTTCCGGGATCAGGAAATCGATTTGACGGTGAATGTGCCTTATAATAAGCCTTTCGCCATGAAAAGGGACTTTTATCACCAATTGAACGATTGGGAGAGCAACCAGCGAAATCTGAAACGATACAACCTGCATGATGCAGACGACGCGACCTGGAATAGTCTGATATGGGTTATGAAGCGCGATTCGGGACTGGTTTGTACCAATATTCCGCTGAAATACATCCGCAGCGAAAACAGCGAGGGCGATCACGACGGCTATTCGTTTGAATACAATGACAACAGTGATCTCGAACTGGGCGAGCGCGGGAATTACAGCAAACAATTCCCGGTTGCAGACTTCAAAAAAGTGGATATCGGCGGCGCATATTCAATTATCATCCGCCAGGGAACGGAATACAGCGTAACGGCCGATTCGGATAACCAGGAGAATATCGATGATATCAAAGTAGTGGTGGAAGATGGCGTCTTGCGTGTGAAGCGTAACCGCGAGCTTAACCTGTTCGATCATGAAAAATGGGAACGCATAGGCATCGTGATCACCATGCCGAGCATTGAAGACCTGTCGCTTTCCGGCGCTAACAAGACATTGGTGACTGAGTTCAAAGATGTGCCGAAACTGAATGTGGATATTTCGGGAGCTTCCAAAACGGAGCTGAATGTGTTCGTAGATCAATTGTCGGTGAATGTCTCCGGCGCTTCGAAAGCTACGCTTAGAGGTTCGGCCAAGTCGGCTAAGCTCGATGCCCACGGAGCCTGCAAGGTGACGGCCACCGAAATGAATATCCAGAATGCGGAAGTGAGCGCTTCCGGTGCCTCGAAAGTAGAGCTGAACCACGTGCCTAACCTGAACAAACATGCCAGCGGCGCGAGCAAAATCAATGTGCAGTAATATTTTGAATGCCGGTGCAACGTCCCCGGCATTCTTTTCATCTTTTCGGAAAATCTAACTTATTAAACCATGAAAAGAACGCAACTATTCCTTATTGCAGCCCTTTTGATCACCGCATTGTCGTGCCAGGTATCTGCACAGGAGACCCGCAAATTCTCCGTTTCGGGTTTCAACAGACTTTCGATGGGCAGTGCATTCAAAATAGATGTGAAACAGGGAGGGAGTTTCAGTGTAACGGCAACCGGCCGTTCCGAAGACCTGGACGATATGGAATCGGCAGTGAAAAGCGGTACCCTGCATTTGGGCTATAAAAATAAAGGCTGGAACAAAAACCGCAAGACCGTCGAAATCTCTATTACTATGCCAGCCCTCGAAGGCGTTGACTTTTCCGGCGCTTCTAAGGCCAATGTGGCCCGTTTTACCGGCGTAAAGAGTATGGAAATTGAAGTTTCGGGAGCATCGCAGGTGACGATGAGTGTTGCCGCTCCCAAAGTGGCCGTTGATCTTTCCGGCGCATCGTCGCTCACGCTGACCGGCGAAGGCGACGTCCTGACCGGCGACGTTTCGGGCGCATCATCGCTCAAAGGCCGCGACTTTTCCGCCAAAACCGTCAATATCGATGCCTCCGGCGCCAGCAGCGCCGCAGTATTGGCCAGCAATACCGTCAATGCCGAAGCCAGCGGTGCGAGCAGCATCCGCTACTCCGGCGGAGCGAAGGACATTCATTCCAGCACCTCCGGCGCCAGCTCGGTTAAAAGAGATTAATCAGAATCATTTAATATTCACCACGAACTACAAAAAAGGCCTGCGGTTGCGGGCCTTTTTTGTTTAAATCAGTTTCTTTTACAACTTGCATCACTCAACACGCATTACTGACATCACACATGAACAGAAAATATCTACTATCCGCAGTTTTTGCCCTGGCGTTCATTCACCAGATGGCGATGGGGCAGGGCCGTTCAAAGTTTGGAGGACGCTATACCGATCCGTTCGGTGTGCTGAGCGTGACGGCGGGAGTAGGTGTGGCCTATTACATGGGTGATCTCAACGACGGCATTAATATGAAGCACCTCGGGCTCGGACCGTCGGTGTCGCTGGGCGCGTTGTACCGGCTCACCGAGCACGTGAGCGCACGCGGGGAACTGCGTTTTTACCAGGTATCGGGTGATCAAAAGTATTCTAAAAATTATCAGAATAACCTTTCATTCAAAACATTCAACCCGGATATTAACCTGGGTTTGCAGGCCGATTTGTTTGCTTACAACCGGCAGGCGCCGATCAATCCTTACTTGTTCGGAGGGGTAGGGTTCACGTACCTGAGCCCGAAAGCGAAACTGGGAGGCACCTGGTACAGCCTGCCCGAGCTTACAACCGAGGGCGTCAAGTACAAACGAATGCCGCTCGTATTAACCGCCGGTATCGGAGTTTCCATTAAGACCACCGAAAAACTAAGCCTCGGCCTCGAACTCTGTAATAACTTCGTCAATTCCGATTACCTCGATGACGTGAGCACGGTTTATCCTAATCCCGACCAGCTGCCGAGCGACATTGCCCGCGCACTTTCCGACCGTGCGCCGGAAATCGGGGAGCAGCAGCGCCAGCCGGGCTGGAACCGTGGTAGCGCCAAAAGTAAGGACAGTTATTTGTTTTTGCAGGTACGGGCAACTTACCTGATCGGCAATCGCGCCCAGAACCAGGAACGCAAAAAGACCCGCTGTCCCAAGTTTTAGATACATCACCATACCAACATGCTGAAACCGAAAAAGCCCCATCAATCCGAAGTGACCATGACCGAAATGGTGCTTCCCAATGACACCAACACACTCAATAACCTGATGGGAGGAAGGCTGCTGCATTGGATGGATATTTGCGCGGCGATTTCGGCGCAAAAACACTCCAACCGCATTGTGGTGACGGCTTCTGTCGATAATGTGTCGTTTACCGAGCCGATCCGGCTCGGTAACATCGTGACCATGCACGCCAAGGTGACCCGGGCATTCAACTCTTCGATGGAGGTTTTTCTGGAAGTGTGGGCAGAGGATATACCGGCCGGCCAGCGGGTGAGTACCAACCGCGCATTCTACACTTTTGTTGCTGTCGATCAGAACGGCCGTCCTATCGAAGTGCCGCCGCTGGAACCGGAAACGCCCGAGGAAAACGAGTTATATCTGAGTGCCCTCCGTCGCCGTCAGTTGCGTCTCGTGCTCGCCGGGCGGTTAAATGCCGCCGAAGCTACTGAGCTGAAAGCGCTTTTTAAGGTAGAATAAGGCGGTATCCACGGCATAATTTGGTAATTTTGCGGCATTAACTCTATGTCACTTATGCCCAAACAAATCATATTTTCGGACAAAGCACCGGCCCCCATTGGCCCTTACAGCCAGGCTGTTAAAGTAAATGGTACTGTTTATGTTTCAGGGCAAATCGCTGCCGAGCTGGCGAAGTCCGGGGACATCAAAGCAGAGACCGGGATGGTTATGCAGAATATCGGGCATATCCTGGGAGCGGCCGGTCTTGGCTTTCAGAATGTCGTGAAAGCCAGCATTTTCCTCCGTGATATGAACGACTTCGCGTCCGTTAACGAAATCTACGGAAGCTTTTTTACCAAGGAACCTCCCGCCCGCGAGACCGTACAGGTAGCACGCCTGCCCAAGGACGTTAACGTTGAAATTTCCGTTGTTGCGGTTGAATAACGTCGGTTTTTGTCAGGAATGGTCATTTGTAGTCATGAAATGGTCAAGAAGTGGTCAGGACCGCGCGGCGGACCGCAACAAATGACTATCAATGACAATACCTGACTACCCTTGACAACACCTAACCGCGATAATAGTACCGTACCATTGAACTTAATTTTTTGAATAAATGAATAATAAACCTGTCAGGGTGCGTTTTGCGCCTAGTCCAACTGGTCCGTTGCACGCGGGCGGTGTGCGTACGGCCCTGTATAACTACCTGTTTGCGCGCCAGCAAGGCGGCCAGATGCTGCTTCGCATCGAAGATACGGACCAGAACCGCTATGTTCCGGGAGCCGAGGCATATATTCTGGAAGCGTTGGAATGGCTGGGTATCGGCATTGATGAAGGCCCGCAGCAAGGCGGCCCGCATGCTCCTTACCGGCAATCGGAAAGAAAAGAAATGTACCGCGAATATGCTGAAAGGCTCGTTCAGGAAGGGAAGGCATATTACGCTTTCGACACGCCCGAGCAGCTCGACGATATGCGCAAGCGCCTGGAAGCTGCGAAAGTAGCTGCCGTGCAATACAATGCGATCACCCGCACGGAAATGACCAACTCGCTGACATTATCGGCTGAGGAAACAAAGGCACGCCTCGAAAGCGGTGATCCTTACGTGATCCGTATGAAAATTCAGCCGAAGGAAGACGTTCGTTTCAACGATCTGATCCGAGGCTGGGTGGTGGTACACTCGTCGCAGATCGACGACAAGGTGCTGCTGAAATCGGACGGTATGCCTACTTACCATTTGGCCAACATCGTGGACGACCATTTGATGGGCATTACCCACGTGATCCGCGGGGAAGAATGGCTGCCTTCGGCTCCGCTGCACGTGCTGTTATACCGCTATCTGGGTTGGGAAAGCACCATGCCGCAGTTTGCGCACTTGCCGCTGCTCCTCAAACCGGACGGTAACGGCAAGCTCTCGAAACGCGATGCGGACCTGGGCGGTTTCCCAATCTTCCCGTTGGAGTGGACAGACCCTAACACCGGCGAAAAAGCCCGCGGTTTCCGTGAAGAAGGCTATTTGCCAGGTGCTACCGCCAACTTCCTCGCATTGCTCGGCTGGAATGCAGGTACCGAGCAGGAGATTTTCAGCATGGACGAACTCATTGCCTCATTCAGCTTCGACCGCGTGCATAAAGCGGGTGCAAGGTTCGATATTCAGAAGGCCAACTGGTTTAACCAGCAATACCTGAAACAACTGGATGACGCTGCGATCATCGAAGAACTGAAACCGTTGTACGCAGCGAAAGGCATTACTGTAAACCAGGATCAGCTCGTGCAGATCGTACATTTGCTGAAAGACCGCGTACATTTCATCAAGGAAATCGTTTCGGAATCGCTCTTTTTGTTCGCAGCGCCGGAGGAATACGACCAGGATGTGGTAATTAAGAAATGGAACGAGGAAGCGGTGAATGCGATCGGCGGTTTTAAAGATGCATTGGTAGGCTTTGAAGGCAATTTTGTAGCACACGATATTAAGGAAGTACTTTCCGCGGCCATGGAATCGGCGGGCATCAAAATGGGCAAGATCATGCAGGCATTGCGCCTGGCGGTGACCGGCGCAGGCGCTGGCCCGGATCTGATGATCATCATGGAGATACTCGGCAAAGACGAGGTCGTGAAAAGGCTCGAAACAGCGCTTAGCCGTTTGTCAGCGCAAATAAGGCTGGCATAAGCTCGCACCGACCGCAGGATCAAATTCCATTGGCACCGCGGGGACCATTGCATATTTTCGTAACAAGTGAATAACGGGTCTTAGCGGCCCATTGGCATCAAACACATGGCTAAGAAAAAACAGTCGGAAACATCCAAGCCTGCACCTGAAAAACCACGTGTGCATAAGGACCTGGAAGGTTTTGATATCCAGATCAATTCGTTCGGTGAGATCACCACGAGCTTTGATATGGACCGTATCAATGAATTTTTGAATAAAAATGTGGATGATAAAAAACTCCGCGACCGGGAGGATATCCCCGGCCGAAAGACCCGGAAATCGAAGAAAAAGAGTTCCGAGGAAGAAGAAGAGGAGGAGGAATAACAGGCCGTCTACACAGTTCATTTTGACCAACCTATAAAACCTTTTACGAAAAAATGATCTCACACGAAATCGATTACAAAATCATCGGCGACGACATTCAGGTCGTTGAAATTGAACTCGATCCGAACGAAACCGTGATCGCCGAAGCGGGTGCCATGCTTTTTATGGAAGACGGTATTCAGTTCGAAACCAAAATGGGCGACGGCTCGGAAGCGAACCAGAGCATTATGGGCAAGATTTTCCAGGCTGGAACCCGTTTGCTCACGGGCGAATCGCTGTTTATGACGCATTTTACCAACCGTGGTGTGGGTAAGAAAAAAGTAGCGTTCTCGGCACCTTACCCGGGGACGGTGATGCCGATCGACCTTTCGAAAATCTACGGAAACGAGCTGATCGTGCAGAAAGACGGTTTCTTGTGCGCGGCCATGGGTACGAGCATGAAAATTCATTTCAACCAGCGTTTCGGATCGGGCTTGTTCGGTGGGGAAGGTTTTATACTTCAAAAACTGAAAGGCGACGGAATGGCATTCGTGCATGCGGGCGGCGTGGTGATGGAGAAGCAGTTGAACAACGAAACCCTGCGGATCGATACCGGTTGCGTGGTAGCATTTGAGCAATCGCTGAGCTTCGATATTCAGCGTTCGGGTGGTTTGAAATCGATGGTATTTGGCGGAGAAGGGATGTTCCTGGCCACTTTGCGCGGTACGGGCCGTTGCTGGATCCAGTCGATGCCGATTTCCAAACTGATCCAGCGGCTTTCGGTTTATGGCCCTAACAGCCGGAAAGAAAGCGGTTCGGTGATCGGAGGTTTGGGAAGTCTTTTCGAAGATTAATTTACATTCATATTGATACAGGAGAGGCGAGCTTTAACAGGCTCGCCTCTTTTTTATTTCAAAATATAGACTCCCCGGCCGGCACCCAGCCACATTTCCCCTGTGGGACTCTGGCCAAATGCGAAAATGCCCCCGCTTTCGTCCAGGTCTTTCAACTCCCATTTCCCGTTCCGGAAAATACCATATTCCTTATCGTCCCAGAATGCGGCCCATATCCGGTTGTCACGATCGACGAATACCTGCTGTGTCATATACACCTTTTTATCCTCTTCCGGGAGCTTGATGATCTGGGTCGATTGCCCGTTGAAACGGAATATCTGCGGGCGGCTCGGCGCAATGCTGCTCGAAAGTCCGTAGTTGATAGAAGCGAGCAAATCGTTGTTCTTGTCGGTGACGATATTGCCGTAGTAGTAAGGGTTGAAACCGAGTTCTTTTTCACCGAAAATCTCCCATTTATCGTCTTTAATACGGACAATTGACGTGGCAGTAACTCCGTCGTTAAATGCAACCCAGACGGTATTCTGCTGATCAATCGCAATGCCTCCTATCAGGTTGCCGGGAAGTTTCGAATTCTCGGGAGTGAATGCGGAAAAGCGTTTTCCATCATATTTTACCAAACCGCCCTGGCGGGATGCGCCCGCCGAAAACCATACGTTGTCGGCACCGTCGATGGCCACCGAACGCACCGCATTACGGGGCAGATTGTATTCGCCGGACCCGTATCGGGTGAATTTCGAACCGTCGTATTTGATCAGGTCGTCGGCTCCCAGCCACACATTTCCTTTCTTATCGACTTCGATGTCCCAGATAGCCGCCTTGGTGAGAATGGAATTGGTTGAATCAAAAACTGCAATGCTCGTGCCGCTGTGGCGGATGAGCCCCTGGGCGAGCGTACCTAGCCAGGCCGTGCCCGATTTGTCGAAGGCGATGGAGATAATATGGTAATCTTGCAGACTGGCGCCTGCAATTTCGAGTGGAACCGGGTTTGCGGTATCGTTCTTACAGGCATTCAGTAAAGCGAATGAGAGCACAATCAGTAGTATTTTTTTCATAGCGTAAGGGGTTTGCGGTTTGGGGAACGGAGCATCAACCTTAGGGACACGCCGGATAAGGTGATAGTTGGAAGGTGCTCATTATTAATAAGGTAGAGGTTGTTTTAATTAAAAACAACGTTTCGGGAACTGGTTTGCCCGTCCCAGGTTATTTGGAGAATGTACTTGCCGGCAGGTAATGGGTAACGCGGGCGAACCGAAACCAGTCCGACAGCTTCGCGTGAAGAGGTTTGAACAGGATGTTCACGACCTGCGGCGTCGAAAAGACGGCAGGTAACGTCTGTTTCTGACGTTGGAATAATGTAAAATTGCTGTTGCGTTACCGGATTTGGGAAAACGGTCCAGGGAGCAGGGGCTCCATCCCGGAATGCTGTGACAATCGTCGAATAGGCGGCTGCGCCATTGTCGTACACCATTTTGATTCTGTAAAAGATCGTCCCGCTGCCCGAATCGGCATCCGCGAAACTGAACACGCCCGACGAGCCGGCGGATGGGGCTGGCAAGGTTTCAAGATCAATGTAATGCAAGCCGTCTGTCGTTCTCTGAACCGTCATGGAAGCCAGCCCGGGTGCCGGTGCTACGGCCCAGGCAACGTGGATGGTGTTGCCTGCGTTTCGCAGGCCGATGGTATTCACGTATTCGATTGCCCGCGCGGAGCGTTCCACATAAACCGGTTGGGAAACGCTGCCCGGCATTGCCGGATTTGAGCTTGTGAGCCGGATAAGATATTGCCCGTCCGGCACTTCGGCAGGTATCCGGATTTTGAGCGGACTGGTATTGCCGATGCTTATTTGAGCAACAAACTGCCCTTGCGCGTCCAGCAGCTCAGCGGCAATCTGCATTGTTACGGGGGCATTGCCGGTGATCGTAAAAGGCAGATCAAATGCCGCGCCCGGGTATACACGTGCGGGCGTTACACCTGTGTGTAATGCGTACGCAGGCTGCAAAGGGACGGTCCGGGTAATCGCCGTGTCGGCCAGGCTTCTGTTCCAGGCGGCGGCTGCGAGTGTGAGCCCCTGTATGCCGCCGGGGACATTTTCAAAATGCGCCGAAGCAGGACGCGGGATCTGGATGGTGTCGAGGTAAGGTCCCTGGAATGCATTGAAAGCAGGCAACGCTATCAAACGGTTCTGTGCGTTCAAAACCGGCAGGTAAGGATCTTTCATTTGGTTGCTGGCGGAGTTACGGGCAATGTACCAGGGGATATTGTAGCCCGAGTCTCTCCGGCTGTTCTGAATGAGCGTCCGGATTCCGTCAAAGTATTGCGCCTCGTTAAATCTAAGCTGGGCGTCGTTTTCACCATGCGCCCAAAGCACTGCTCTGACGCCCGTCAGGGATGTCATGTAACGCATCGTATTGACGATATTGCTGTAAGGCTGCCTGTTGGGCCAGTATTTCCCTACATACAAATTATAGGCGTCTTTGCCCGAAGCGGCGTCGCGATAATTTTCGGAGTTGGCCGCCGCCCAGGCGGTATTGAAAAAAAGCACAGGGGTTTTCCATCTTTGGAACAGCAGGTCGCCTAATTCACCCCAGTACCACGAAGTTTCTCCGTTCGGAAAAATGTTGCTGCTGCTTTTGAGCGCCTCGAAAGAGGGAACAGTCATCGGGCCGTCGGGGGCCACGGTAATGTTTTCGTTGTTGAGGGTTTTGTTGATCGCATTAAAGGAAATCACATTCGAAGAAGCGTCTTTCGCGCCGAGGCCGGGAAGGCCCATTGCATTTGAATTGCCGGCAATGAGGAAAACTTCGCCTACACCCACGCGGGCGACAATCGCCGAATCGGTGATCCCGTTGGTTGCCGTACCGGTCAGCTTGAGGCGGTACCAGCCGGTGCGGGCAGTGAATGCGGTGTGCAGAAATCCCTGCGTCAGCTGGTCTGCTTCCAGCAATTGCTCTTGCGCAGTATGGGCGTTGCCTTCGATGGGAATCAACGTAGCGCTGATGCGGGTGTACGGATAATGCGCGTAAGCGGTGACTGAAATGGAAGCCGCGCCCGATGCATTGCGCTGCATGACCTGGTTTGAAACCGGACTTGTGATCACCATCTGTGCATGCGCCGGTATCACACCAGCGAAGATGCATAGCAGGGTGAACAAGCAATAGGCATGGCGTCCGGCAGCAGGGCAAATCCTATCCAACATCTGCAAATCGTTTGGTAAACTTAGGCTATGAATATAAACGAAAATGGCTTTCGGGGGGGAGCATCGGTATAAGAACGAAAAAAACCGACCCTCAGATGAAGGCCGGCTTTTATAAAACAGATAAGAAAGTGCTAGTTGTAACCCGGGTTCTGAGGTTTCAGGTTCGGGTTGTTTCTCATTTCCTGGATACCCAGCGGGAACAGCAGGTGTTTTTCCAGCAATGCAGCTCCACCGCTCACGTTCAGGTTTTTGTGACCTACGAAGTTGTCAAAACCTTTGGTAGTCTCGTTGAAAACTTTGCGCAGACGTACCATGTCGAACCAGGTAATGCCTTCGTAAGCGAATTCATGCCAACGTTCTTTCCAAACCGCCTCTTTGAAAGAAGCAGGAGTGTAGGTGCCGATTGCAGGTGTAGTCAATTTGGCACGGTCGCGGATTGCTTTGAATGCTGCGTAAGCTTCTGCATTAACAGTACCCAGCTCAGCTTGTGCCTCTGCGTACATAAGCAGTACATCCGCATAACGCATTTGGTTTACGTTCAGGTTGTTCAAACGTGTAGGGGTAATGCCTGGGCCACCCAATGCTGCAATGTTGAAGTACTTGAACACGTAAGGAGCGCCCAGTTCGAACTTATCGCCGGTACCATTGATGTAGTAGCTGGTGTAGAACCAGCCTTCCTGATCTTTAGTACGAAGGTCACCGGTCTCATAAGACTTATAGAACGACAGCGTAGGTACAGTGCTACCGGTTCCGCTAGGTCCTGCATAGGTAACCGCTTTGAAGTTCGGGAAGAAGTCGTTCAGCGGGAAACCTGCCACTACGGTGTTGTACTGAATCTGGAACAGGTGCTCCATGCGGTTTTTCAGTTTCTCATCGTGCAACTCCTTATAAGTAGGGAAAAGGCCCAGCGTAGAAGGATTAGCTTTTGCATAGTTGATTACTTCCAGCGCCTTGTCGGCAGCCAGTTTGTAATGCGACTGTCCTTTCGACAAAGGGAAACCGGCCATAGTCAGGTATACTTTGGCCAAATAGGCTTTCACAGCCATTTTGGATACACGTCCGTTGGTGTTGAAATCGGCGAATCCCGCAGCTTCCGCGGCTTGCAGATCTTCCACGATCAACTTGTAAACTTCTTCCTGTGATGCTCTTGATGGGAAGAAATCCTCTGAACTGGCAGTTTGAGGTTTGGTGATCAAAGGTACATCTCCCCACAATCTTACTGCGTAGAAATAGGCCCATGCACGTAGGAAACGTGCTTCACCGAGCAGTCTCACTTTCTGCGACTCGTTGGCCGCCGGGAATTGAATGCCCGGGATCTTTTCAATTGCCAGGTTCGCATTCGCGATCACTTTGTAAACACCGTTCCACCAGTTGCTGATATGGCCCGTATTACCATCGTAAATGAGCGCGTACAGGTTGTTCAGGTCGGAATTCTGACCGGTTTCGGTCGTAGCTGTACCCGTAGGTGCTTCGAGCATCTGCCAGTTGGCCGAGAAGATGCCCGCACCATCACCAAAGAAGCGCGTATCTGCATAAATGGAAGCTACGGCTGCCTCAGCGTGGTCAGGAATAGTATAGAAGGTATCCGGTTGAAGGTTCGACGGATCCTGCTCATCGAGGAAGTCGGAACAGGCTGTCGGGCCCAGCAAGATCGCTCCGCAGAGCAAAAGTTGATAGAATTTTTTATTGCTAAGTTTCATACTGAATGTCATTTTGAATGATACAACGGTCCCGTCGATTAGAATGCCACCTGAAGACCTCCCAGGAATGTGGTTGGTTTAGGATAGCTGTGCCAGATCATACCTTGTGAGAATACGTTGTCGCCATCGCCGCCACGGATAGGAGTTTGTTCTGGATCACCAAACGGATATTTGCTGATGATGAAGAAGTTCTGAGCAGAAACATACAGTCTCAGTTTGCTCATTTTCAACTTGCTAGCAATTTCCGATGGGAAGTTGTAACCCAGCAGCAGGTTTCGGCCGCGGATGAACGAACCGTCGAATATCCAGCGGGTATCTACGTTGGTCACGTAGCCAGCCTTGGTATCGCGGATTTGAGCGATAGGCGTGTTCTGGTTTTGAGGAGTCCATGCATCCAGTACGGTAGTGTAGCTGTTAGCCAAAGCCTGACGGTCTTCGCTGGCGTGGAGGTTCATGTCCATCAGGTCGTTGCCGTACGAGAATTGCAGGTCGAGAGTCAGGTCGAAGCCATGGAAACGCACGCTGTTTGAAAGTGATCCCCATCCTTTTGGAGAACCGTTACCGATAATACCGCGGTCAGCATCGGTGATCGCATTGTCGCCGTTAACGTCCTTGTACTTGATATCCCCTGGAAGCATTTGCAGGTTACCACGGTAGCTGGTGAATTTAGCAGCCTGGTCCGCCTCAGCTTCGCTCCAAGTTCCCAGACGGGTCAATCCCCAGAATGCACCTGCCGGCTCGCCGATACGGATTACGCTGGTTTGGTTGGTAATGGAAGGCCCACCCACTCCGAAGATGTCCGCTGGTGTTGCCAGTGACAATACTTTGTTTCTGTTGAACGAGATGTTGAAGCTGGTGTTCCATGAGAAGTTTTGCTTTTCGATGTTCACCGTGTTCAAGCCAAATTCGAAACCTTTGTTCTCCATGGAACCGATGTTACGACGGATTGTCGCGTAACCGCTGGTACGTGGTACCGGCGCATCGAGGAGCATGTCGGTTGTTTTGCGGTAGTAGTAGTCCGCTTCAAGAGAGATTCTTCCTTTGAGGAAGCTGATTTCGAGACCTCCGTCGGTTTGAGCTGTTTTTTCCCAACGCAAATCGTTGTTGGCTAGCCTGTTAATACCAGTTCCGCCGAAACGGGTGTCGCCATAAACCGCAGCGTAGTTAGATCTCAGCAAGCCGAGCGAAGAGTATGGAGGAATCTCCGAGTTGCCGGTCAAACCGTAGCTGGTGCGAAGTTTTAAGCTTGAAATAACAGGATTGCCTTTCAGGAACTCTTCGTCAGACACTTTCCATGCAAGGGCGGCCGACGGGAAGAATGCAAATTTGTGATCCTTACCGAATTTTGAAGAACCATCCGCACGACCTGTTACCGTCACAAGGTATTTGTCGAGCAAGGTATAGTTCAAGCGACCGAAATACGAGTTAAATGCAAAACGTGACGCACCTGATACGTATGGGCTAGACGAAGGCGCTACCGATCCTGCTCCGAGGTTATCGAAAGTATAGTAGTCAGTCGAGAAGTTCTGCGCACCTACACCGGTTGTGGCCACATTGGTTTCCTGCCATGAGATACCCGCGAGAGCGTTGATCGAGTGGATACCGAATGTTTTGTTGTAGGTTAGCAAGTTCTCCCATGACCAGAAAGTCTCTTTTCTGGTTTCTTTTCTGGCAGTACCCAGTTCGTTAGGCGTAAGTGTACGCGTTTGCGACTGGTTCACTTCCTGGCTGATCACGTTTATCCCCAATACCGAACGGAATTCGAGGCCTTTTGCAAGGGTAACGTTTCCGTAAAGGCTTCCGAGAGTAGTTTGTGTGTTCAGGTTGTATTTACGACCCATCAAACGGTGTACCGAGCTGAATGAGCCCTCAGCACCAGGATAATCGCGGTTGTTGGCGTAGGATCCGTCCGGCCATTTTACAGGAAGGAAAGGGAAGTCCTCCACCATCTGGCGAGGAACCGCGTCGTTGATGTCGACAAGGTTTTCAGCCTGATTATTGTAGCTCAGAGTACCACCCAGACGTAACCATTTCTTCACCTGGTCGTCGATGCTGAAACGGGTTGAATAGCGTTTCAGGTAGGATGTTTTGATCAAACCCTGGTCGTCGCGGTAGTTGAGCGACAAAGAGTAGGTCGTTCTCTCGTTGCCGCCGCTGAAACCCAACTGGTGGTTTTGAGAAACACGGTGCTGGGTCGATTCTTTGAACCAGTCGGTGTCGTAGTTGGGGGCAAAAGTACCGTCAGCGCGTTTAGTGAACACGTCAGGGTGGGCAGCTGCCAGCTGGGCACGACGTACCTGTGGATCGTGGGTCACATATTTTTTAGCATCCCAACCAGCCTTATCGAACTTCTCCATGTTCTTGTAAGCGAGGTCTTCCACGTCCATATATTGCTGAGCGTTCAATACTTTCGCTCTTTTCGGACCGGCTGTCGGTACGCTCAGGTCGAGACCGTAAGTAATGGTGCTTTCGCCTGATTTACCTCTTTTGGTGGTAATCATGATTACCCCGTTGGCACCACGCGCACCATAGATCGCCGTCGACGAAGCATCTTTCAATACCTCCACCGACACGATGTCATTCGGGTTAATGAAGTCGATCGCCTGGCTTTGCTGGTTCTGGTTACCCTGGGGAAGCATTACACCATCCACAACGTACAACGGGTTATTGGACGAGTTGATGGAGCTGAAACCACGGATACGCACGTTGGCGCGACCACCCGGGCGACCCGAGTTGACGTTCACCTGCACACCCGAGATTTTACCTTGCAATGCCTGGTTCAAAGATGGAGCCGGGCGTTCCCGCAGTTGCTCTTCTTTAACAGAACCTACTGATCCCGTAAGGTCGGATTTCTTGGCGGTACCGTACCCGATCACGACTACTTCACTAAGGGCCTTGGAATCAGGAGCCAATGAAATGTCGAGAGAAGTGCGGTTACCAACGGCTACTTCCTGGCTGATGTAACCCACAAAACTGAAAACCAGCGTGGCATTGTCAGGTACAGAAAGGGTATAGTTACCTTCTCCGTCGGTGGTGGTACCACTGCTGGTACCTTTCACAACCACGTTCACACCCGGAAGACCGTCGCCGGTTTCCTTGTCGGTGATTTTTCCTTTAAGTGTTTTATCGGCGCGGATCGTAGTTGTAATACCGGAGTTGGCGAGGGCTGCGTTCACCAGCAATGGGCTTGCGAGCGCGGGCAGAAGCAATAGAGAGTTACGGATGCTCCGCATCTGGAGCAACCATGGGTTGGTATCGGTAATTTTCATGTAGTAAGGCTTGTTAAACGTTTTTCATGCAGTCTTGGAAAACACGTAGAATTTTAGTCTCAGGTCTCTGTTCGTTAGGCTTTTGCGTTTTTTGTTTAATCATAGTTTGCGGTTTACAGTTAAAATGTTTCGGTGAGTAGTTTAATAGTTATAGTTGGTATTCGATAAATCACATTCCAATAAGGTCGTAACTATCCTTGCCAAGGTTTTTGAATCAAATCATGATCACGAGTCCTGACAGCACTATGTCAAAAAAGGGCAAAAAGATAACGTTACGTTTTCTCTGACGGAGGATGGAATGGACGGCGGATGTTCGGGACTGCAACCGGTCATCTGCCAGGTAAATGCTTCAAAAAGTTAGTGGCGTCAGTTTGGCATTACTAAAAGTCTTTAAGAAAACGCGTTGCAATATTATAATATTTAACAATAGATTTCGAATAAAGCGGGCGGAAAAATGCAGAATTATTTATGCAAACGTTTGCATAGTGATTATACGAAATTGTCATTTTCTTACGAAAAATCAACCACTTAGAGGTTAATTTTGGATAAAAACAATGTTAATTTTCACTTCTGGCGTCCAATGAGATTTTTGTTAAAATCCTATAATAATGAAGTGTAACCGACTGGTTTTTTGCTAAAATCCTATAAAAAAGCCCTGCTCCGAACGCTCGAAGCAGGGCTTTAAAAAATGAACAGGAGATCAGGCCAGATCCACGGTACGCCCGGTCTTCACCGATTCGTCGCATGCGAATGCGATCTGCAAGCTGGTCACGGCATCCTGCAAGTGGTCGGTCAGGTCGAGGTCTTCGCTGATAGCCCGCAGGAAATAGCGCTGCTCGCGGTTACAAAGTTCCTGGTGATCCGGCTCGTCTTCGAGATTGATCCAGGTGTCTTCCTTCACAAACTCATCAGAGCCGTTCAGGTCGGCATGGTGTACACGTATCGATTCGGTCTTCGTATGTGCTTCCACGGAAGAAGATTTTCCGGTTCCGCCTGCATCTTTGGCGACGATTGAAGCCGAGCCTTTCGGTCCGATCACATCCTTCACAAAGAATGCCGTTTCGCTGATCATCGGGCCCCAGCCGGCTTCGTACCAGCCTACCGAACCATCTTCAAACCAGATTTGCAGCTGTCCGTAGTTATAGTTTCCTGCCGGGATATCTTCGGTAAGACGGGCGCCGATCGCATTCACGCGGAGCGGCTTCGAGCGGGTCATCTGGCACATGACGTCGATGTAATGCACGCCGCAATCCACGATCGGGCTAAGGCTCTTCATCAGGTTGCGGTGCACACCCCACATATAGCCGTGGCTTTGCTGGTTGAGGTTCATACGCATGACCAGCGGCTTGCCGAGACCCTGCGCTTCCGTTACGAAGCGTTCCCACGACGGGTGTACGCGGAGGATATAACCTACCACTACTTTCTTATTCGCTTTTTTGGCAGCCTCTACCACCCGCTTCGCACCTTCAACGGTGTCGGCAAGCGGCTTTTCGATAAATACGTGGGCGCCGGCTTCAAGTGCCTTAATCGCGAAATCCTCGTGGGTATCAGGGTAAGTCGAGATACAAACAGCGTCGGGCTTCGTCTCTTTCAATGCTGTTTCGTAGTCATTGAAAAGGGCGTAGCCACCGCCTAATTTTTCATTGAGGACTTCCTTGCTTTTTCCGGTCGAAACGATCCCGCAGATCTCGAAACCATCCAGAAGCTGGTAGGCAAAGGCATGGGAAGCACCCATGTTCCCGCAACCGACTACCAGTACGCGGATGGGGCTTTCGTTTTGAAAAGATGACATAGATTAAAGATAAATGTTAAGATTATGGGTTAGCAGGAACAAGGGCATGCAACATTGCAGCCTGGTTTGGGTGTCAAAATTAGGCATTAAAATCCGTATTAGGCCAGTTTCGTTCCAAGTGAAAAAAAATCCCGTTTCGGTGATAAAATTCTCTTTGAAAATCGAAATAAGTGTACGATAATGCATGAATTTTGTTACTCCTCATCTACTTGTTCATGACTAACTTTTTACTTCCTATCAGACTGTCCAGTCTGTGCCGCAGGAACGTTTTGTCCATCCCATTCCTGTTGTTTTTCCTCACTTTTCAGGCTTTCGCGCAAGACGATTTCAAGCCCAAACTGGGCCTGATCGACCGTGCTTCGCTCGAAATGACCGCTTACCCCGGCGATAGCACTGCTGATGCCGTTTACTTGTACGATTACGGCAAAGTCACATTCTCCTACGACAATCTCAAAGGCCTGCTCATGACGACCAACATCTGGGTCCGGGTCAAGATACTGAAAGAGTCGGCGCTCGACAGGGCCTCTGTCGCCATTCCGCATTACATGGGCTCCAGCTACAAGGAACAGGAATGGATCGAGGACCTGAAAGGCTACACCTACAACCTCGATAATGACCAGATCGTCCGCACAGAGCTGGAAAAGAAAGCCATCCGTCGCGAGAAAACGTCCGACACCAGGACTACTGTTAAGTTTAACCTTCCCAATGCCAAAAAAGGTTCGATCATCGAATACTCCTACTCGCTCGTTTCGCCGATGAACGTGCGGCATGAGCCTGATATGTGGGCCTTCCAGGGATCGGTACCGCGGAAATGGAGTGAATACAACATTACCATACCGGGTTTCCTGGATTACAAAATGACGATGGGCGGCTACCTGACGCTCGATATCCACAAGCAGCAGCCGGAAAACGTGTCGGTTGGTCACTCGACCTATGACGGGCCCGGAATAGCCTACCGGTTTGTGATCAAAGACGTCCCTGCGTTTGTGAATGAACCTTACATTACGACGGCTTCGGACTACATATCCAAAATCAACTTCGAGCTGGCGAGCATTACGATACCCGGTGAGATGAAGAAGAACTTTTCGCAAACCTGGGACAATGTGGAGCGGACGCTCGACGAAGCCGCCTGGTTCGGGGGGGAGCTGCGGAAAAGTAGCTTCCTGAAAGAAATCCGTGACGAAATCACCGCGAAAACAACCGATCCGACCGAACGCATGAACCTGGCTTACAAACATATCCAGGGCCACATGAAATGGGACGGTTACTCGGGCTTGTTTTCCGATACCGGTATTAAAAAAGCCTATGACAACCGAAAAGGCAATGCATGCGACATTAACCTGATGCTCACCGTGCTGCTCCGTGAGCTGGACCTGGAATGTAACCCATTTCTGCTGAGCACGCGCTCGCACGGGTACCTGCACCAGGAGATCCCAATGATCGAGAGCTTCAATTATGTGGTGGCGCATGTCAGGATAGGAGAAAAAACGTATTTCCTGGACGCGTCTGAATCCTATACCAAGGCGGGTATGCTTCCGGAAAGAGCATTGAATGGTTTCGGAAGGCTGATCCCGAAAAAGGGAGCCGGCAAGTTTCTGGAAATCATTCCAGCCGATTCACAAAGCAAACTGGAAATGATTACTGCCACCGTCTCGCCCGAGGAGGGGACAATGAAGGGTACTTACAGCATTTCATACGGCGGTTACGAAGCACTCGACTGGCGCTCCGAATATGCAGCCGGCGCCGACAATGCAGTGCACGACGCATTGAAAAAAGAAGTGCCGGAATGGAAAATCCAGAATGTAAGTATTAAAAACAAAACGGAGGACCTCAAAGGCACCGTGAACGTCAGCTGCGATTTTGAGGCGGAGGATGAAAATGCTTCGCCGGGTGTGTTATACTTCAATCCTATTATGGCCGGTCGTTGGACGAAGAACCCATTTAAATCCAAGGAACGCATTTATCCGATCGATCTCGGAACCGGGATCTCAGCCTCATTCATCGGTAATTTCACACTACCGGAGGGGTATGCTTTGGAGGAAATGCCGAAGGCGGAGATTGTGGTGCTGCCCGATAAGGGAGGTAAATTCTCTTACCAGGTACGGCAGGTAGGCAATGTGATCCAGGTCAACACAATGATCCAGGTCAGCCGGACCCGTTTTATGCCCGAAGAATATCCGGACCTCAAAGAGTTTTTCGAGCGTGTTGTGCAGAAGCACGCACAGCAATTGGTGATCAAGAAAAAGAACATTTAATATCCTCCTGTTTTCATGCAAAAATTAAAAATATCGGTCAGGCACGTGATAGCTGTGTGCCTGCTGTTTCCGCTCGGTGTTTCGGGTCAGTCGGATTTTAATGTGGATAAAATCAATCCTGCATTAATAAAGGATGCAAATGCTGTGGTGCGGGTGGATGAACTGGTTTGGGAAATCAAATCGCAAGGGGAGGCTGTTCAGAAGATCAGGACGGTGGTAACCATTTTGAATGAAACCGGGGAGGAAAAGCACGGAGCGCTGTTTGTGCGGTACGACAAATTCACGAAGATCTCCGATATCAGCGGAATCCTGTACGATGCAGGTGGCAAGCAGGTCAAGAAGCTGCGTAACTCCGATATCGAAGATTATGGCTATGGTTCAGGTGGTGATGATATCAGCGACGCCCGTGTGAAGCTCGCGAATTTCGGGAAGAAGAGCTATGCCTATCCCTACACGATCGAGTACGTATACGAGGCCCGCAAGCGTAACATGATGATGTACCCATGGTGGACGCCCGTGTCGGACGAGAAATCGGCGGTGGAGCTCTCGACTTACAAAATCAAAGCGCCCGCAGGATTTAAATTCAGGTATAAGGAATACAACGATGCCCCCGCGGTGGTAAAGTCGACAGACGCCGACGGGAGCGATCTGTATCAATGGACGCTCAAAGATTATGCGGTCAGAAAGTCGGATGATTTTTACCCTTTGCCCCAGGAAGATCGTGTGCCGCACATGATTGTGGCGCCTTCTGAGTTTGAGGTGCAGGATTATAAGGGCAACTTCAATACCTGGGCAGATTTCGGGAAGTTTTACCATACGCTGAATGCCGGAAGGGATGTGCTGCCCGCCACTATACTTGCGGAAATCAAGAATGTGGTGAAAACGGCCAAATCGGACCGTGAGAAGGCTGAGTTGATATACAAATGGATGCAATCGCGCTCGCGATACGTGAGTATTCAGCTGGGTATCGGCGGCTGGCAGACGATCGACGCTACCACGGTGGCGAATACCGGCTACGGTGACTGTAAGGCCCTGACGAATTTCACGCTTGCCGCATTACGATCGGTCGGTATCCAGGGCTACACCGCTTTGATCGCCGCCGGAAAAGAGGAGCAGATCAAGTCCGACTTTCCGAGTAACCAGTTTAACCACGCCATTGCCTGCGCATTGGTGGATAAGGATACCTTGTGGCTCGAATGCACAAGCCAGACTACAAAGCCCAATTTTATGGGTTCCTTCACGGGTGGGCGCTACGCATTGCTCGTGACGCCCGACGGCGGTAAGCTCGTGCGTACGCAAGACTATAAATCGGGACAGAACGTGCGGAACAGCCATGCGATGGTGAAGCTCGGCGAGACGGGCGACGGCGTGGTGGACGTGCAGGTGCTGTATACCGGCTTGCAGCACGAGAGCCGCGCGAGTGTGATCAACAGTGGGTCCAAGGAAGAACAGAAGAAATGGCTTTTGAACCACATTAACCTGCCCAGCCTCGATTTGCAGCGCTTTGAACTGACCCAGGGGCCAGATCCTTCCGTGACGGAAAAGCTGACATTGAATGTACGCAACTGCGCTACCAAAACGGGTACCCGGCTTTTTGTTAAGCCGAGCCTGCTGAGCCGGCCATTAGAGCTTCCTTCTGTGAGTGAGCGTTCATCGGATTTCTACCTGCCGCTTTCGGAATACAACTTTACCGATCTTGATACTATATCATATGAAGTTCCGGCCAACTATAAATTGGAAACGACATTGCCCGCATTCCAGATTGCTTCCGCATTTGGCAGTTATGAACTGAAAACGACCTATGAGAATAACAAGCTCATTTGCGCCAGAAAAGTGGTAATGAACGGCGGACGCTACGGATCGAAGGATTTTGCGGCCTGGGTCGATTTTCTGAAAAAGATCAGAAAGGCAGACAGGGCACAAGTGGTGTTTGTTGAAAACAAGCTTTGAGGCGATTTTGGAGAGTATGTTAAAATATGTAAGGAATTGATTAAAACATGTGAATATCCGCATGGAAGCATGAATTAATTTTGGACTAAAATTTTAACATAAGCAGGATATGAACAAAGAAGCATGGTCTGGCATTTTCCCAGCGTTGGTGACGCCATTCAAATCAGATGATACAGTTGATTTTGAGCTGTTCGGCAAGAACCTCGAAGCGCAGGTTGAAGCAGGTATTACCGGAGTAATCGTTGGCGGTTCACTCGGAGAAGCCAGCACACTCACCCGCGCAGAGAAAATGGAACTGGTGAAATATGCTAAACAGGCACTTCCTGCCGGCCTGCCTGTGGTGTTGGGGATCGCCGAACAATCGACAGCCGAAGCGGTAAGCATTGCGAAAGAAGCCGAAAGCGTTGGCGCCGACGGTCTGATGATCCTCCCTCCAATGCGTTACAAGGCTGATGACGATGAAACTGTAACCTGGTTTAAGACTATTGCCGAAAGCGTTTCGCTTTCGATCATGATCTATAATAACCCTTACGACTATAAAATCGAGGTGACGCTGCCGATGTTCGAAGAGCTTGCCAAAGTTCCGAACATCCACGCGATCAAGGAGTCGACGCGCGACGTAAGCAATGTAACCCGCCTTTTCAACAAATTCAGCGATCGTTTCCGTGTGTTCTGCGGAGTGGACACCCTGATTATGGAAGAAGTAATGCTCGGTGCCGACGGCGTGATCGGTGGACTGGTGGATGCATTCCCGAAAGAAACCGTTGCGATCTTCAATCTCGTGAAAGCGGGCCAATATAAAGAGGCATTGGCGATCTATCGCTGGTACCTGCCGTTGCTGGAACTGGATATTCATCCGAAACTCGTTCAAAACATCAAACTGGCCGCTGCCAAAATGGGTATCGGTTCGGAATACGTACGTGCACCTCGTCTGCCGCTTCACGGTGCAGAACGCGAGAAAGTGCTCGCGATCATCGATCAGGCCATTGCTACACAGCCTGAGTTGCCGGATTATTTGAATTTGACGGTTGACGTAGCATAGCAGGCAGGAGGCTCCTCCGGAGCCGGCCCGACTGCGGATGTCGATTGCTATAAACAGGTTGCTCCTCCGGAGCTTTTAATGCGGATTGCGGAGCAATATCCTGTTTATAGCAAACGCCGATCAAACAAATATCCTGAGCTCCGGAGGAGTTTCCGGTTAGCCGGATGGTCTCTACCCAGCCAATAACCGTAATATTGACAAAAAATGCGCCGTATCATCGTTAGATTCTCTGCGCAGGATTGTTACCTTTTTGTCAAAACCATTCATTATGAAATTGTCCGATTTAGACCTTATTCTTGAAAAAGCCCAGGAGGCATTCGTTGCGATGAACGCCTATGCACTGCGCCGCCGGGTGGCGTTGATGAACACCATTGCCGATGAAATCGAAGCGCTCGGTCCCGAGCTGATCCAGACGGCCATGGCGGAATCCAACCTGCCCGAAGCACGTTTGAACGGCGAAAAAGCACGGACGGTGTTCCAATGGAGAAGCTATGCCGATGCATTGGAAAAAGGATATTCGCTCGACGCGAGCATCGATACCGCCAATCCGCAGCGTGCCGTGCCCAAGCCGGATATCCGCAAAACGAATGTCGGATTAGGCCCTGTGGCCGTATTTGGTGCGAGCAATTTCCCATTCGCATTTTCGACGGCGGGCGGAGATACGGCCAGTGCCATTGCGGCAGGCTGCCCGGTGGTGGTAAAAGCACACCCCGGCCATCCGAAAACTTCACAGATCATGGCGGATGCCATTAGCCGTGGAGTCGCCAAAAGCGGTTTCCCGGAAGGTACGTTTGCCCATATTTTTACGGATACCATCGAGGAGGCGCAGGCATTGGTTGCACATCCGGTCATCAAGGCGGTCGGTTTCACGGGATCAAATCGTGGCGGGCTGGCATTGGTAGAAGTTGCCAACAAGCGGAAGGAACCTATTCCGGTATTTGCGGAAATGGGAAGCATTAATCCTGTATTCCTGCTGCCCGGCAAACTGGGCACTGCGGGCACCGAGCTGGCGAAGCAGTATGCAGGTTCGCTGACATTGGGTGTAGGGCAGTTCTGCACTAATCCAGGACTGCTGATCACAGAAGATAGCCCTGCCTTAGACGGCTTCATCGAAGCATTGAATCAGGAAATTGTAAATATCCTTCCCGCACCGATGCTGAATGCCGGTATTGCCGTTGCCTATCGCGGAAACCGCGAGAAAGTGATTGGTCAGTCGGGCGTGGAGCTGGTGGCGGTAGCCGCTACGGAGGCGGCCGAAGGCCAGGGGGCTGCTACGGTGGCAACTGTTTCGGGCGTCGACTTCCTGATCAATGACGAACTGCAAACCGAAGTTTTCGGGCCGTTTGCATTGATTGTGAAATGCCGGAATGCGGATGAGATGTTGGCAGTAACCGAAAAATTGCACGGTCAGCTGACAGCAACATTGCTGGCGACAAGCGACGACCTGGCCTCGCACCGCGAGTTGGTAGCTGCCATTCAGAACAAATGCGGCCGCATTATCTTCAACAACTTCCCTACGGGCGTTGAAGTGTGCAAATCGATGCACCATGGCGGGCCATTCCCGTCGTCGAGCAACGCTCAGTTTACCTCAGTGGGTCCGGACGCGATCAAGCGGTTTACCCGCCCGTTGAGCTTCCAGAACTGGCCCGACGAGTTTTTACCAGATGAATTGAAAAATGCCAACCCGCTCGGAATCTGGCGGACGGTGGATAATGAAGTGACGAAAGAAGCTGTAAGCTTTAGGCTGTAAGCTATAGGCTATAAGTGCAGTTAACGAAGAAGATAAACAGTAAGCTTACGGCTTAAAGCTTATAGCCTAAAGCTCCAATAAAAACCCGGCCTAAAGCTTATAGCTTAAAGCCTAAAGCCTTCTATGCGTAAAACTTTTTTCTGTATCGACGCCCACACCTGCGGTAACCCCGTACGCGTAGTCGCAGGTGGGGGGCCGCTCCTCGAGGGCAACAGCATGATGGAGCGCAGGCTCCATTTTTTGAGGGAATTCGACTGGATCCGCAAAGGCCTGATGTTCGAGCCCCGCGGGCACGACATGATGAGCGGGAGCATTCTTTACCCGCCCATTGACCCTGCCAATGACATTGGCGTACTCTACATCGAAACCAGCGGCTGCCTTCCGATGTGCGGCCACGGGACGATCGGTACCGTGACCATTGCCATTGAAGAAGGCCTGGTAACGCCCAAAGTGCCGGGTAAGCTGCGCCTCGAAACGCCTGCCGGGCTGGTACTGGTAGAATATGTGCAGGAAGGCCGGAAGGTGAAGTCCGTCAAACTCATCAACATTAAATCATTCCTCGCAGCGGAAAAGCTGACTGTGGAGTGCCCTGACCTGGGTACATTGACTGTCGATGTTTCGTACGGCGGCAATTTCTACGCCATCGTAGATCCTCAGGAGAATTTCAAAGGCATAGAAAACCACACCGCCGACCAGCTCATTAGTTGGAGCCGCGTATGCCGCCAGCGGATGAATGAGCAATACACATTCGTTCACCCCGAAAACGAGCATATCAAAGGTCTGAGTCATTTCCTCTGGACCGGCGCTCCGTTAGACCCGACTTCCACGGCGCGTAATGCGGTATTCTATGGCGACAAGGCCATCGACCGCTCCCCATGCGGCACGGGCACGTCCGCACGTATGGCGCAGTGGCACGCGAAGGGCAAGCTCAAAAAAGGCGACCGTTTCGTGCATGAAAGCATTATCGGTTCCAAATTCATCGGTACGGTGGAGGAAGAAACGACTATAGGCGATAAGCCGGCCATAATTCCCGGCATCGAAGGCTGGGCCGTGATTACAGGCCACAATACCATCTTCATCGACGATGAAGAAGATCCTTATGCGTTTGGGTTTCAGGTGATCTAGGGCAGTAAGCTATAAGCTTTAGGCTATAAGCTATAAGCGGCGCTTGATATTTGGGTTCAGAAATTATATATAAGAATTTAAAATAGCTTAAAGCTTACAGCCTAAAGCTTAAAGCAACAAATAGCAATGAACGTTCAAAAAGGCACCTCCGTCATCATCGGTGGCGGGATTTCGGGTCTGGCTTCGGCCTATTATTTGCTCAAAAGCGGATGGAAAGTGACATTGCTCGACAAGGGCGACTTGTTCGATAACTGTTCCATCGGCAATGCGGGTATGATTGTGCCGAGCCATTTCATCCCGCTCGCTGCCCCGGGCATGGTCTCGAAGGGTATCAAATGGATGTTCAACAGTCGCAGCCCCTTTTATGTGAAACCGTCCCTCGATTTTTCACTCATTTCGTGGGGTTTAAAATTCATGAAAGCCGCCACCGAGGCTAACGTCGAGCGCGCGGCACCGCATTTGCGGGACTATCATTTGCTGAGCAAGAAACTGTACGAAGATCTCGTCCGCGACGAAAACCTGGATTTTGGATTGGAAGAAAAGGGTATATTAATGCTCTATAAATCCGACAAAACCGGCGAAGAGGAAATTCACGTAGGTAAGCAGGGCCGGCAATTGGGTCTCGACATTGATATGCTCAACCGCGAGCAGGTGCAGGCATTGGAACCGGGTATTAAGCTGGATGTTGCCGGTGCGGTGCATTACCGCTGCGACGCGCATTTGTATCCGACGGCTTTGGTAAATGGTTTGATCAAAAGTATTACCTCGCTCGGCGCTGAAATTGTTAAAAACACAGAGGTAACTGGTTTTGATATTCAAAACGGGGGAATCAAAAGAGTAAAAACCGCTGCTAAGACCTACGAAGGTGATTTGGTAGTTATGACCGGTGGCTCCTGGCTGCCGCAGTTGGCGAAGCAAGCCGGATTATCCATTCCTGTAATGCCTGGCAAAGGTTACTCCTTCATGGAGCCGAATTCCAAACATCCCATTGTTCACCCCGCATTACTCCTCGAAGCCCGCGTGGCCGTAACGCCGATGAACGGGCAGGTACGCTTCGGCGGTACCATGGAGCTCGCGCCGCTGAACAATCAGATCAATATGAACCGCGTGGAGGGGATTGTCAATTCTATCCCGCAGTATTATCCTGAACTCGATGTGACGGTTCCACAAAAGGACCGCATCTGGTATGGTTTCCGGCCTTGTTCGCCGGATGGCCTGCCGTATCTGGGTTATTCCAAAAAACTCAGCAATCTCATTGTCGCGGGGGGGCATGGTATGATGGGTATCAGCCTCGGGCCTGGTACCGGGAAAATCGTCGCCGAGTTGGCCGAGCGTGTGAAGCCTTCCGTGGATGTGGCGCTATACGATCCGGAGCGGTACCAGTAAACCGGGCCGAGAGCGCAGCCACGCAGGCATTTTGGGGGCCATTTTAGCGAGTGGCGGGGTGGGAATATTGTGAGTAGTCCAAATACTTCGTAGTTTACACAGTTTAAAACCTGACCTAATAACCTATTACCCTTTATGCCACAAGAAAACACCTCTTTCAAGCCCTCACTAGGCCTTGTTGACGCCACGATGCTCGTTGCCGGCAGTATGATCGGATCGGGCATTTTTATTGTCAGCGCCGATATCATGCGCAATACCGGCAGTGTGGGCTGGCTGATGTTTGTGTGGCTCATCACCGGTTTCATGACGCTCACAGCTGCATTAAGCTACGGAGAGCTCAGCGCGATGTTCCCCAAGGCCGGAGGTCAGTATATTTATCTCAAAGAAGCTTACAATCCCCTGATCGGGTTCCTGTACGGTTGGAGCTTTTTCACCGTTATCCAAACCGCCACGATCGCCGCCGTGGCTGTGGCATTCGCGAAATTTACTGCCTACCTCATTCCGCAATTCAGCGAAGACCTGGTCGCATTGGACCTCGGTTTTCTCAAAATAACTCCCGCCCAGCTACTGTCCATTGTCGTCATCGTCGTGCTGACGTTTACGAATACACGTGGTGTTAACAGTGGGAAAATCATTCAAACCACATTCACACTAACCAAGCTGCTGAGCTTGCTCGGCCTCATTGTCTTTGGATTAATATTCATGAAACCCGAAGTATGGGCCGCCAACTGGGGCGAGGGAATGTGGGATTTGCATAAACTTGCGCCGGATGGAAGCATCGAGTCGTATACCACCATTGCCGCGTTCGGCGCCATCGCGGCATCCATGGTAGGCTCCATTTTCAGCAGCGATTCGTGGAATAACGTGACATTCATTGCCGGTGAAATCAAGAATCCGCAACGCAATATCGGCCTTAGCCTCGCGCTGGGGACCATCATCGTGACGGTCATTTACGTGCTCACGAACGTGATGTACACAGGCGTGCTCTCCCTCGAAGAAATTGCCTCGTCCGATAAGGACCGTGTGGCGGTAACCGCTTCGCACGTCATTTTCGGCAATTCGGGCACGATCGTAATCGCGGTTATGATCATGATTTCCACATTCGGCTGCGACAACGGACTCATTATGTCGGGTGCCCGGGTGTACTATTCGATGGCAAAGGATGGTCTGTTTTTCCAAAAAGTAGGTCAACTGAACAAGAATGCCGTACCTGAAATCGGTCTTTGGCTGCAGTGTGTGATCGCTTCCTTGTGGGCGCTCAGCGGCAAGTATGGTAACCTGCTGGATATGATCTCTTTCGTGGTGGTGGTGTTTTATATGCTTACCATCATCGGGATATTCATTCTCCGTAAAAAGCGCCCCGATGCGCCGCGGCCGTATAAAGCATTCGGCTACCCGTTCCTGCCTATTATTTACATTATTATGGGTGTGGCATTCTGTGTGTTGCTGATCATCTACAAGCCGGAATACACCTGGCCGGGACTGATTATTGTGCTGTTGGGGATTCCGGTTTATTATATGGTGGCGAGGAAGGATGTAGTCATTCAGGAATAGAGAAAATGTTGGGCGTAGTCTCCGACTACGTCCGAGCGACAACTGGTCTCTGACCAGCAAGCAACACCAAATTACATTGTTGCATGCGCCGGTCAGAGACCGGCACTCACTCAGACGTAGTTAGAAACTACGCCCAACCCTTTATATACTCAATCCGCGGCTACGCTCAACTTAGAACGCATTACAAAGCCGGTAACATTTGTTTGTTGATGAAATGCACTGATTACTTTTCCAGCAGCTCGTCCAGATTGCCAAGCGCCATTGTGAAGCCCTCCTTGAAGCCCATCTGCATGATCTGCTCGATGTCCTCATATTTGTCATATTGAATTACCACAGAAACGGTAGTCGTGCCGTCGGCTTCGGTGAACGTATTCGTCCAGGTAGAGCGTGCAAAGTCCTTATTGATCTCTCCGTTTTCATTACAAAATGCATCGATTGCCGAGAAGCTTTTTTTTGCATCGATCTTGAGGTAATCGGCCTTCGCCCAATGTTCCTCACCCTCAGGGCCCACCATAGCGTACAGCCAGGTGCCGCCTTCACGGAAATCCATTGATTTGGTGCGTGCTTTCCAAGGTCGCGGTGCCCACCATTGATCGAGCAACTCTTGCTGTGTCCAGGCGGCCCAAACTTTCCCTACCGGGGCGGCAAATTCCCGTTCCACATTGACACAGTTATTCTCCTTGTCTACCGAAAAATTCATTGCTAAGCTAGTTTTCATCTGAATTGGAATTTAGGTTGATTAAAAGTTGATCTAATTGATTGAAGCGGTCTTCCCAGTGTTTTTTGAACTGTGTCAACCAGTGGTCGAGCTCTTTCATTTTGACCGGATTGAAATAATAATGGATCTCCCTCCCGACCTTGTTCTGCGTAAGCAGCTCGCAGTCGACGAGTACCTGAATATGCTTCGAAACCGCCTGCCTGGAAGTATCAAAATGCTCTGCCAGGGCATTAGGCGTCATAGACTGCGCCGCGATCAGCACGAGAATGGCCCTTCTCGTCGGATCCGCAATAGCTTGAAAAATATCTCCTTTCATACACGATCGAAATATGCAACTCGATGGTTGCAAATATATATGCAACTTTTGGGTTGCGCAAATTTTTTGTGAAAATTTTTGACAAAGAATCGCTTCGCACGAATAAGTGACATTTAAAGCGTAGTTTCGGTAACCGATTATTTATTTACTCACCTCCTTATGAAGCCTTTGTTGGGACTGTTTTTTGTAATTGCCTTGTTATGTTTTATAAATGCCGCTTTCGGGCAGGAAATAAGTGATGTGCGCTGGGTTTCCAGGGATACGACTGTCGGGACCGTTCAGGTGGTGGGTCACTGGAAAAAAGGCGAAAAGAAAAAGTTTCGGGCTTATAAGCTCGATAAGATTTTTAAAGACGACAGCCTCATTTCCGAAAAGAAGGTATTGGATGCTATCATGCAGTTTGAAGTTGCCGATTCTACCGCCAATTCGTATGAACTGGTATTCACAATGCTGGAAAACAAGCAGATGAAGACCAATAAGGCCATCAGTGAGTTTCCGATTGAACAATTGGAAATACAGGACGAGGATTTGGCATTGCGATATACTACCGACGCTAATGGTATGCTGAAGTCCTATGCCAATCGCACCGAATTGGAAGGCAAGCTTGATCAAATCATGAAGATGGTCAAACAAAAGCAAATAGATGCGTTGAAAGATAAGAGTGAGGGCGAACGAAAACTGATTACTGCCGTCGGGGAAAAAACCGCAAGTGGCAAAGTGTTGTTCAGCGCGATGTATGAAACATTTGTGAGCCAGTTCCATAATCTCCATGGCTACGCGACGGGCATTAATGACACGCTGAACTACCGCGAGTCGGTTATACACCCTGCGACTAACAAGCCGATCAGTTTCGATTGTTATCTGTACCTCAGTGCGATCGACACAACGGGCATAGCACAGTTCGATATCGAGAAATTTGCGGACATGAAAGATTTTGTCAAAGACTACGCCGCCTTTTTGCAAATCACCCGCGAAGCATCCGGACTGAAAAGGGACAAAAAATTTGAACAGGAAGCTACCACCGTGGACATGCAAATGGAAACCTACGTCACGACAGTCATTGATATGGAATCCGGCTGGCCCACATACATGAAAGTCACGCGCGCAATCTCCACCAAAGAGCCGAAAAAAAAGGAAACGGATTATCGGTATGAGGTTTGGGAATTGGACAGTGATTTGGAGGATCGGTAGTCCTGTTTTGGTAATTTAATTTGAATTGTTTGTACTAAATTCTTTACCGGAAGCTAATTTTTGTGCACATTGGATCATAATCGCACCTTAAAAATTTGATCTATGAAAAGTATGTACAACCTCCTGACGTCGAAGGCGTTGATTGCCTCGGTGGTCATCTCTTTTACCATTGCAAGTTGTCAGGAAACTTCCGTCGAAAATCAGTCGTCTACACCGTCGGACCCTACCGGCAGCGCGTTGCGGACAAGCGGTGAAAGTGAGTTTGTAGAGGGAGAATTGCTCATCCAGTTTAAAGAAGGCGCATCGGCTGCTGCCAAACAAAAAGCCTTCGCCAAAGTAAAAGGGCAACCTCTCGAGAAGATATTGACGAAAGCGATGGAGCGGGCTGGTAGGAAAGAGGGCCTGACCCTGGTGAAGGTCAATAAAAACGTCTTAGAGGCTATCGCGGACCTCAATGGAGCCGAAGGCATCGAATTTGCCGAACCCAATTATTTGTACCAGCATACCGCCATTTCAACGGACACCTATTTCACGAACGGCTCACTCTGGGGCATGTACGGCCCGTCGACGAGTCCTGCGAGCCCTTACGGCAGCAATGCGGCTGCGGCATGGGCAGCGGGTAACACCGGCTCCACGTCGGTGTACGTGGGGGTGATCGACGAGGGCATTCAGCTCACGCACCCGGATCTGGCAGGCCAGGTATGGGTTAATCCCGCCGACCCCACAGACGGCATCGATAACGACGGCAACGGGCTTGTGGACGATACCAATGGCTGGGATTTTGCCAATAAGGATGCGTCTATCTACGACGGTGGCACAAAAGGTACGCTCGACGACCACGGTACCCACGTGTCGGGCACCATCGGCGGTAAAGCGAACGGGCAAGGAGTGGTTGGTGTAAACTGGAATATCAAACTCATTTCAGCGAAATTCCTCGGTCGCCGCGGCGGCACTACGGCCGATGCCGTGAAGGCGGTCGATTACCTTACGAGTCTGAAAAACCGTGGGATCAATATCGTGGCCAGCAACAACTCCTGGGGCGGCGGTGGCTATTCACAAGCACTTTACGACGCTATCGCCCGCGCCAACAATGCGGGAATTATGTTCATCGCCGCTGCGGGCAACTCCGGAACCAACAACGACGTTACAGCCAGCTACCCGTCCAACTACAATCTCCCGAATGTGATTGCAGTGGCGGCTATCGATAAAAACGGAGCATTGGCCAGCTTCTCGCAATACGGGGCTACCACGGTGGACATCGGAGCACCAGGCGTAGCCATTAACTCTACCACTGCTTACAACACCTATTCATCCTATAATGGCACTTCTATGGCTACCCCGCACGTGACGGGCGCCGTGGCGTTGTACGCGTCCACGCACCCGGGTGCGTCCGTCGCGCAGATACGTAACGCGATCCTATCCAGTGCTGTGCCTACGGCTTCGCTGGCTGGGAAAACGGTCACTGGCGGGAGGTTGGATGTGAATGGGGCTTTGAGTAAGTAGGTTGATTATATTTTGGAGAATGGGGAATGGCGTTGGGCTGTTCCCCTTTTTCGTTGAGGTTGATCCCCCTCTTCTTAGCAGATTGGAAACTAAATTGTCCAATTTTCGAGCCTAATTTCATTGATTTTTTGAAGATGTCTGGTGTTGTTGGTAACCATCGTCAGTTGATGTCTGACGGCGGTAACGCCAATAAAAAGATCAAAGTCGTCGAGCGGTGTGCCTATTCTTTGTAGCCGGGCCTTTTCTTTGGCAAATAGATCGATCGAATCAAAAATTGGTAATATCTGCACACCACTCAGAAAGTTATGTAAGGCTCTGAGATTCTGTTCAGGTCGGTCACTCTTCTCGACGCCAAATTTCAGTTCCGCGAGCGTGATCTCCGAAATATAGCATTGCCCAGGCGCGATGATATCGAATCGGCGTCGTAGGTCAAACTTGCCCTTCATAAAATAGATGGCAATGTCTGTATCGATCAGGTATTCTTTCAAAGTGGCTCTATCTGGCGGGTTGAGACGCGACTGTTACGAATGTCTTCGATGATTTCATCGGCAGACTGGTCGGACACAAATGCCCCGAATGCTTTGCGAAAGGACGATTTTCTTTTCCTGGAAATCATTTCATCGACTTCGCCCAGTCTTGCGATCAAAGCCATCCTATTCTCTGTGCTTAGATTGCCCAAAAGAGATGCATAAGCATCAACGATAGTGGTATTTCCTTTTGTCGCCTTCATAGTAACATAAATTTATAAAAAAATGCCCGCATGTACACTAAGAGGGATATCCCGTGACGGGAGCAGGCCGACCTTCATGCTACCGCAGGCATTTTCGAAGTCTGGAATGTAAAGATAAATCGTCCCAAAACGCTAAGTCAACTTGCTTGATAAGCGAAACCAGCCACTTATTCATTTCTCCTTCAATTGAACGGTTGCGACTTTGTAATTAACGGTAAGCGTTTTAAGTTTATCCCGTCCAGAGTTCCAAAAGAAAGTTACATGCATCATATTCGTAAGCATTCACTGTGTGATTGTCTATGGATTTCTATAAAATAAACGGTGCCGTAACTACCGTAATGGATATGATGCCATTGCTCTTCTTTTGGGCTGGACAACGGCAAGTGCGGCACCGTTTTTTTGCTGCATTTCATCATCAACCCGATGGATATGCACACTGATTTACACCAACAGCGCCGTGATCAAGCGGCATTCAAGTTGCTCAAAGATTTTTTGAATGACGATGTGGATCTTGTGGAATTAGAACACGTTCTCAACGATATGCTCCTTCACTATTTACGACCGGCACACGAATGGAACATTTCGCGAGAGCACGCGCTGTACGCGATTGATAATAGTGAAATTTTGACGCGGTTGTTGAGGAAGATGCGGGAATTTGGGAGGCAGGAGGAGATGATTTGATTACTAATCAACACATATTAATGATATATGTCAACAATCATATTACCTCCTTTTAAGCGACATCGTTTTTTGGATGAAGCGGGTGATACGGCCTTTTATGGAAAAGGTAGGGTGCCCATTGTTGGACAGCAAGGTGTTTCCAAATGTTTCATACTAGGCATGTTGAAGATCAATGAACCGCTTGAAGGTGTACGTATGAAGATTTTGACCTTACAAAATTCAATTAAGCAAGATCCTTATTTCCAGGGCGTTCATAGCATCGAAAGGCGTAAAGCGAAGAATACTTTTCATCTTCATGCTAACGACGATGTTCCGGAAGTTCGCAGGATGGTATATGAGCTGATAAAATCGATTAATTGTAGCTTTGAGGCAGTTGTCGCACGGAAAATATATGACCTTTACGTACGAAAGCACAATCGAAATGAGGCAGAATTTTATGCAGATATGCTCTCGCATTTGCTAAAAAGCAAGTTGAATAAATATGATCGTCTCGTCCTAAATATTGCACAAAGGTCCAACTGTACAACACATTTCAATTTGGAAAAGGGGCTTAAAAAATCGGTCGAGCGCTCGACATTTCGAAATCCAGATCAGCCCAATGACTGTGACGTTGTTTTCAATTTACAGTCTACAACTTCGGAGCCAATCCTCAATATAGCAGATTACTTTTGTTGGGCTATTCAACGAGTGTTCGAACGCGGCGAGACCAGATTTTATGATTTTATTAGCAGCAAAGTCAGTCACGTCATTGATATTTATGACTTTGAAAACTTCCGCCAACCGAAGGGTAAATCAGGTGCACACTATGGTAAGCGACGTAAGTTGACAAGCGAGAACCTGATACAATAAAAAAAGCCCGTAGGTGCACTAAGAGGGATACCCCTCGACGACTCGTGGTCGACCTTCATGCATAACAGGCTGATTCAAAGATAACAATATTTGTGCTGAATATAAAAGTTGTTGATTTTTTTTAACATTATTTATAGTCTAAGCCGTATTGGGTTGAAAAATCAAGAATATTTGAATTGGCCTACTACATTATTTATTCACCACCACCGTCACCATCCCCCGCGCCGGAATCAACACCCCCTCCTTCAAATTCCTGATCTCCGATCGCCGCATATTCACCCCTTTCTCCCCCGTAGTGAGATAAACCTCTGTCCCTTTCACCATCCATCCACTCACCTCCGGCCGCAAAATCCGCTCCTCATTCCCGTAATTGATAGCTACCAGCACCACCTGCTTCTCATTGGCATAAGCCGAAACCATCAAATCCTGTGCAATCTGCTCCCTACTAAGCTTATCTCGGCGTTCGATACTCAACCGATGCATGCCCGGCCGGACGAACCGGCTGTAATGGCCCAATGCCCATAAGTTCTTGGTAGCAGTAGTGGTACCGTCTACGTACTCGCGTGACGAGGGCGCGAGGGCGATGAGGTAGTAGCGGGTATCAAAATCAGGATTTCCGGGTTCCCAACTGTTCCAGAGCTGCCAGGCGGCGGCGTTGCCGTATACGAGGTCGTCGTGGATGACTTTGGAGAGGAACAATGCGCAGTCGATGGCGGGGATGCGGCCGGTTTTGCCCTCGCGGTAGCCGTCGGCGAGCATGGAATATTCGGTTTGCCAGAAGGTGACGCCGTACTTGGCAGTAGTGTCGGCTACCTGGCGTCGGATGGCGATGCGAGCGCTGTCGCCTTTATCGGTGAAATAGCTGTGGCCGCCGATGAGGCGCGGGAGGTTACGGAGGCCCGTTAATGCGACCTTGCTTTTTGGGTTGAAGAAGGCTTGCGTTTGTTGGGCAGCGTTACCTGTTTTCCCGTAGAGAAAATCGAGCTGGGCGGCTTCGGTGATCAGGATTTTGGAGGTCGAGCCGGTAGCAGTCAATGCGCTGTCGAGCGCTTTGGCGACGTGGGCGATTTCATCGTTGCGCCACGGGCTACCTTCCTGCTTGGCACCTTGGCCGGGGGCGTGGTACCAGTCCCATTGCGGCTCGTTGACAGGACTGATGTATTTGAAATGCAAGCCTTCCTCGTCGAAATGCTTCAAAACCGTGGCCAGGAAGCGGGCATAGTCGCCGTAATGCTCCGGTTTAAGATTCGAGACGTAGTCTTTGGTTGTTTTATAACCCCGGGCGTTCTTCGTAAACTGCACCGGCGGCGTGTTGGAGAATGCGATCAGGTTTTCGACGCCGTAATCCCTTGCTTTTTGAGTAAACCAAACATAACCGGCCTGTTTCGTCCAGTCGTAGGTGCCATCGGGTCGCAGAAAGCACTCCACGCGCTTGCGGAAGTCGGTAATGCCGCTGCTGTCGCCTTGCTCGGCTGTACCGCCGCCGATGTTGAAGCGCCAGGCCGAAAGCCCGATGCCTTTGGGACTACCATTGGCATCGAAATCCTTGCTAAACAGCCATTCGGCCATCTGCTCGCGATTTTGAGTGGGCCAGTTCTTGGCGATGCCTTCGGTAAACCACGCCCCGGCGGCACCGAAGTTGTCGATCTTTTGTGCTTTGTTTTTAGTATTGATTTTAACGACCAATTCGCGCGGTTTTTGGGCGTGGATTGTTTGTGCTGCAATGAATGAAAGGGTTAGGAAAAGTATTTTCTTCATGGTTAAGGAATGAATATCGTCCGGTATTTAGAATACATCAAAACCCATTGCAAGCAGGATAAAGACCACGGCCCAGCCAGCAATTTGTAGCGGTACCGAATGTTTATAGCTGCCCATTAACCTTTGCTTACGGCTAGCTACGAGCAGAATGGCTAGGGCAATGGGAAGTACAAAGCCATTTAACGTGCCTACAAATACGAGCACTTTCACCGGCCGCCCTACCAGCAGGAAAATGATGGTAGAAATAAGGATAAAGACAATGGTCACGTATGACTGGTACCGCTCGATCAAAGGATGAAATGATCGAAGAAACGAAATGGAAGTGTAAGCGGCGCCCACCACCGAAGTAATGGCAGCCGCCCAGATCATAAGCCCGAAAAGTTGCCTGCCGAATGAGCCCGCGGCATTTTCAAAGACCGAGGCGGCGGGATTGTCCGGGTTAATGCTTGCACCGGTGAGGATAATGCCGAGAGTAGCCAGAAACAGCAAATAGCGGATCAATGCGGTGATAAGAATTCCGGTGGACGCCCCGCGATTCACTTCTTTCAAGGCGCTTTCGCCTCGCATGCCCGAGTCGAGCAGGCGGTGCGCGCCTGCGAAGGAGATGTACCCGCCTACGGTGCCGCCCACGAGCGTGAGGGTGGCGATAGGGTCGAATTTTTCGGGGAAAAAGGTGTGCCGGATGGCGCTGCCCAATGGCGGATGCGAGGTAAATGCGACATACAAAATGAGGGCGATCATAACAAAGCCCAGGATTTTGGCAAAACTGTCCATCGCTTTGCCGGCTTCTTTAAAGAGGAAGATTCCAATGGCAATGGCTGCACTGAGGATGGCGCCGGTTTGCACGCTGACACCCGTCATCGCTTCGATGCCGAGACCTGCACCGGCCACATTGCCGATGTTGAAGGCTAGCCCGCCGGCTACGATGAGGAATGCGAGAAGGTAACCGAGTCCCGGTAAAAGCTCGTTGGCGAGGTCCTGGGCCCGCTTGCCGGAGACGGTGATGATCTGCCAGATATTGAACTGGACGGCGAGGTCGATCAATATCGATAGCAGAATGATAAAGCCGAAGCTGGTCGCCAGCTTTTCGGTGAAGACGGTTGTTTGCGTCAGGAAGCCCGGGCCTACCGCGGAGGTGGCCATCAGGAATGCGGCTCCTAGGAGGGCGTTTTTGTTTTTTGACATTTTGTTTTGCCACGGATTACACGAAGAAGCACGAATGTCTTCGTGTTTAATTCGTGCCTTCGTGGCATATTAAAGTTAAACACCATAACCTCCGCCCCCAGGAGTTGCAATAGTCAAAACATCCTCCGTATTCACGCTCAGGCTACAAATCCCAGGTAATTCAACAATAGATCCATTTGAAAAAAAACTATGCAGCCCGCAAGTCCCATCACCACCACCAGCCATTCCATAAGGCGCATACCGCCGGTGCTGACCCAGCAATGTAACCTGCAACGGCGCCAGGAATTCCAGCTTCCGCACGACTCCATCCCCGCCGCGCCAGCGCCCCGCGCCACCGGAGCCACGACGAATGCCGAATTCCAGCAAGCGCACCGGATATTTCCGTTCCAGCTGCTCAGGATCGGTAATGCGCGTGTTGGTCATGTGCTGGTGCACCGCCGAACGGCCATGGAAACCATTACCCGCGCCTACGCCGCCGCCGATGGTTTCGTAATAGCCAAACTGTTCGTTGCCAAAAAGGAAGTTGTTCATCGTCCCCTGGCTGCAAGCGGCTAGCCCGAATGCTTTCAGCAAAGTATCCACCAGCCGCTGGCTGACTTCCGTATTTCCGCCAACCACCGCAGGGCATTGCCAGGGATCATCGGAAAACCGAGGATGGAGGAAGCTGTTTTCAGGCAGTTTGATCTCCACATCTTGCATTAAGCCATCATTTAAAGGAATTTCCTTATCTACCAAGAGCCTTAATACATACAGAATGGCACTGTACAAAATGGATATGTTAGCATTCAGATTATTCGGGTGGACATTCGACGTGCCCGCAAAATCAAAGACTTGCTTATGATCGGCTATGCTAATTTTTACAGCTATCCGATGGTCGTCATCGAGCAGCTCCGAAGCTTCAAAAACCTGCCCCTGCATCGGCTGTAATGCATTCCGAAGCTGTGAAACGGCCGTTTGTTTCAGCATTCCCATGTATTTCCGGACCGTTTCCAAGCCGTGGTTTTCGATCAGTTTCAGCAGTTGTGCGCTGCCCTTTTTCAATGCCGACAATGCAGCAATAATATCGGCCTCATTGGAAAGAAATGACCGGGTAGGATAAGGGCCGCTCGTGAATAGTTCCCGCAATGCCTCCCACTGAAACTCTCCTGCCTTCACCAAATACTGCGGCACGATCACCACGCCTTCTTCGGCCAGACAAGTTGCGTCCGGCGGCATTGAACCCGGAGTTTTTCCGCCCACTTCGGCATGATGTGCGCGGTTGATCACATAGCCTACGCAAGTTTCATCCTCTGTGAACACCCCGGCTATCAAAGTAATGTCCGGCAAATGCGACCCGCCGTATTGCGGATGGTTGGTGATCACCACATCCCCGGGGCCGATTGAGATGACTTCGCGCACGAGGCGCCCGCATATGCCCATGCTACCCAGGTGCACGGGGATGTGCTGCGCGTTCACGAGGAGCTCGCCACTGGCGTCGAGCAATGCGCAGGAGAAGTCGAGACGTTCTTTCACATTCACTGAAAATGCCGTGCGCTGCAATTGCACGCCCATTTCATCGGCAATGGCCTTGAAACGGTTGGTGAAAAGTTGCAATGCTACTTCTTCGCTTTGTTTTTCTGCGCGTGTTTGCGCCATTTCCGTTTTCCAGGCAACAGCATCCAGGCCTTGCTGGATCACCAGTTTCCATCCCTTGGGCAAGTAAGTTGTGGAAGTATTATTAAGTAGAATGGAAGGACCTACCAGCTGATCGCCGGGTTGGAGATTATCCCATTCAAAGACGGCCGTTTCTGGCAGTTTTAAATCGGTCAAAAATGGCGTGCTGCTACCCGAATGCTGTGCTTTTGGACCATTTTCAATGAGCTGCAATGGATTAATACCGGGGCTGCGCTCCTGTACTTTTAGCTTGATACTTTCCAACTCCACTACCGCATTGGCAGGATAATAACCGAATTGCAGGCGATAAGTTTCTTCAAAAACAGCAAGCGTATTGCCGGAATAGGGTATTTCAACCGTGTTTTCCTGGCCGGCAAAACGAAGGTAAACATGGCAAAATACAGTTTCAAAAGCCTCAATACCCTGATTTTGTAAAATTCCGGCGGCTTGATTTTCAAGAACATCCTGCCATTTTTTGACGTTTTGGGCCGCTTCGGTCCAGGGCAGGAGAATCTGTTTGGAAACGATGGTGCTGATTAGCGCCTCACCAATGCCGGCCGCGCTAAAAAGCCCGCCGTCGTAAGGAAGCAGCACGGTGTTCATCCCCAGCAATTCGGCGAGCTGGCATGCGTGTAAGCCTCCTGCGCCACCGAACGTGACGAGTGCGAATGCATTGGGATTAATGCCTTTTTCAACCGAAATCTTGCGGATCGCGTCAGCCATTTTCTCGTTGGCGATGCGTTCGAGGCCGGTGAGAATTTCCTGATGGCTGAGCAGGTTGCCGGTCCGGGATTGAATGCCTGTGCGAAGTTCTTCCAGCCTCGCAATAGCGGCTTCGGCATTAATTGGAATGCTGAATTTCGATGTTTCCAGCTTGCCAAGCAGCAGATTGACGTCCGTTACCGTCAACGGCCCGCCCGCTCCGTAGCAGGCTGGGCCGGGCGATGCCCCCGCGCTTTCCGGACCCACTTGCAACGAAAAGCCATCAAACCAGCAAATGGAGCCGCCGCCCGCGGCCACAGTCTCGATGGCCAGCGTAGGGTTGTGGAATTCGATGCCGTCGATTTCGGTAATGTATTTCAATTCCGGTTGGCCGTCGATCAGCGCGGTGTCGGTGCTGGTACCGCCCATATCAAAGGTGATGGCTTTGGGAAAACCCAGTTTTTGGGCAAAATTGGTGGCCGCGACTATGCCTCCGGCCGGGCCGCTCAGCAGGCTATCCTTTGCACGGAACCCGCTCACTTCGGAAAGACTGCCGGTGCTGGTCATCACTTGCAGATTCCCTCCATGGGGCACCCCGGTGTTTAATGCCCCGCGAATATTGGTCAGGTATTGGTCGAGGATCGGATCGAGGTAGGCATTCACCACCGCTGTTTGCGTCCTGCGCAAATAGTGCGAAAACGGAAACAGATCGGACGATGCGGATAGGTATGTTGCATCCTGTTCCCTGAACCACGCAGCGAGCTGCGATTCGTGTTCCGGGTTTTGGTAGGAATGTAAAAGCGAAAGAGCAACTGATTCATAATCAGCAGGTCGTTCTTTGGTCTTAAAACCGGTTAAATCCAGCGCCTCGATCACATTCCCACTCGCGTCGAGCCGCTCATCCACTTCCAGTACTTCACTGTAAAGTAGTTTGGGTTCAGGGATGTTGAGTTGAAAAAGCGATGGCCGTTGCTGATTACCGATGTAAAGCAGATCTTTAAATCCCTTCGTAACAACCAGCAGCGTTTTGGCCCCTTTCCTTTCAAGCAATGCATTGGTCCCCCTGGTGGTTCCCAGTCGCATGGCAATCGGTGGAAGCGGTTGATCGAGCGGTGTTTGTGTGAGCAGGCGCGCTGCGAGAATGGGCGCTTCTTCGCCGGTGGTTATTTCAAAATCCACCGGTTTTTCGAATGGCAGATCTTCGGTTAATGTGATGGTGTGCTGCTGCCGGTCGATTTGTACAACGCGGCCAGGCGTGTCGGTACCTTGCAGTTTGAATGTATAGTCTTTGAAAAGAGCTCCGTCGTATGGCCATGAGGCTTCGAATCGATAGGTATTACGGCTGAGTTTTTCGGTAATGTGGCCTCGTAGGCAACTCGAACTGAGTACTTTGATGCGGCTTTTGTTTCCGGCCGGATCGATGCCCAGGCAATCGGTAAAGGTCCCGCCGGTGTCGATCCAGATTTGCCAGATGGTTTCAGATGTGGTTTTCAAAAGAACGGTTTATGAAAATAGGGAATCCGTTTCCAATTTAGCCAATTCAAGGCATAGTGCGTGGATTTAACCGGTTATTAAATAGTCGGGACTGTGTTGGAGGTCTGTCGGGTAGGAGGCTCCGATGGAGCCGGAACGACGTTATGAAATTGTTTGCTATAAACAGGCGGCCATTCCATGGCCCTGCTGTTCGCTGTTATCCGAGCAAGCCGCGCATGGATATTACATGGCAGTAGCATGACCGCGGAGCGGTCCCCTGTTTGCAGGAATGAATTGGATACCGCCCGGCCCGGCGGAGCCACTGACTACTCCTGGCCACACCTGACCATACCTGACTATTCCTGACCCTTCCTGACAACACATAACCCCTAAATATCCCTGAAACCCTTCTGATATTCCCCGGGCGACATGCCGGTCGTCTTTTTAAACACCCGGTTGAAATTCGTCACGTGGTCGAAGCCGGTTTGGTAGCAGATATCCGAAAAGCTGTCGAACTTACCCGAAAGGATGATTTTGCAAGCCTCGTTAATGCGCACCTCATTGAGGAAACTGACGAAGGTTTTATCGGTATGCTTCTTGAAATACCGGCAGAATGCCTGGGGCGTGAGGTTGGCGATTTCGGAGATTTCGGCAAGGGAAATGTGTCGTTTGTAGTTGGTGACGAGGTATTGGAAAATGCGGTCCATGCGGATACCCTCGACTTCGGAAATGACCTGTTCGCTGTTGCTCGTCGCGAGCGGTTTCAGGTCGCGGGTAGTGGAGAACTGGTAGAGGAGCTTAATAAATGCGGCTACCCGCTGGCTTTCCTTGTGATGAATGATCTCTGAAATGATCTTCTGTACAGCCTCCCGCGCTTCTTCCGGAATCTGAAAGCCATTGTGTACGCCGTGGACGAACTTCCGGATATTGACCATTTCCGGTAGGCTCAGGATATTTTGGGATAAATAATTGGGATCGAAAAAGATGGAAACGGAGTGGATCTGTCTGGGCTCGTCGGGATTGAAATACGACTCGTCGTTCTTGAAGATATGTGATTGGTTGGCCCCGATAATGTAAATGTCGCCCGATTCGAACCGCTGCATGTAATTCCCCGCGACCAGGATTCCCGAACCTTCCACCACCCATTCTATCTGCACCTCGCGGTGGCGGTGCAAATGCGGATAGTAATGCGGCAGCTTTTCCTCCTGGACGACAATTGTACTTTCGCGGGAAACGGGTATGGTGAATTGTACGACTTTCATAATATTAAATATACGCAGGAAGGTTGGTTAATGCTTCATGCCGGGTAATGTTTTCATTGACCTTTTGTATTTTTCAGGTATCATCACCGTGAGCGTAACGCGTACGCCGACGTTCTATTTGTTGTTACATGCCTACGGCATTCAATCGTCGTGCCCATGCATCGTTTGCTACCAATGTTTCATGCCTGACGGTATTTTGGCGGAAGGCATGAACATATGGACGACCAATGTTTTGTGCTGTCGAATCCAAATCGCGTAGCGATGTAATATTGGTAGCAACGAAATCGCCTCCCCGATGCCAAAATCCCCTTAGGGATGTAACATCAATGCAAACGCAACACAGGCCAATCATCTTTCCAATCCAACTGTTCCACACGCAACTTCGATCGTCCCTTGTCCTTCGCATCATAACCGTGAAATACCAGGTAGTCGGCACCGTCAAACGTGCAAACTGCATTGTGCCCTACACCATGCCAATCTGCATTGCCTTCGAGAAGCAATGTCCCGCCGCCTTGCATCATTGGGACACCACTACGGTCAACATATGGGCCTGTTAATGTTTTAGAACGGCCTATGCGCATTTTGTAGGTGCTTTTTGCTCCCCGGCAACAATAATCATAGGAGGCAAAGAGGTAGAAATAATCAAACTTTTTGAAAATAAATGGCGCCTCGATGGCCCCGCTACCAGCCGTGGAATCGCCGCCGGGCCTCGTGCGCGGTACGCTCGCGAGGGTAAACCAGGTTTGTGGCTGCGCAACGCTGCGGGCGTCTGCATCGAGTTTGACCAACTTAATACCATTCCAAAATGATCCAAATGCAAGCCAGGGCCGCTTTTGCTCATCGACGATCAGGTTAGGATCGATGGCGTTCCATTCATCACGGCCGGGAACGGATTCGATTACCTGACCATGGTCGGTCCATCGGTAATCGGCGCTGGCGGGGTTTAAGGTTTTGTTGGTGGCAACACCAATGCTCGAACGGTTTTTGCCAAATGTGGAAATTGAATAATAGAGGTAATACATGCCATTGTAGTACGAAATATCCGGAGCCCAGATGTGTCCTTTAAAACCCGGTACCGCTTTCACCGCCCACTCAGGCGGTGCATTGAATACCGGTTTCTCCTTCTTCCAATTCCGCATATCCTTCGATGACCACATGCTGATACCCCTGCCTGTCGCGAAGACATAATACACCCCGTCCTGCCGGATTATCACCGGATCGTGGACAGGGATATTCGTTTGCAATGAATCCTGGGCGCGACCAATCTGCGCGCCCAGGATGAGTAGTAAGAAAATGAATGGCCTCATTATTTCAGCATAATCTTCTGCGGCATGCCGAAAAGCATCTCGCCGACACCCGAAGTCTTCACACCTATACGCGCATAAATGTACTCGCGTGATGCAAGGTTAGCCGGAATGTTGGCAGTGAGCGTAATCGGTTTCGACAAGTCGGTGATGTTAGCCGCCACTTCCTGTGCATTACCGACGTTGTTGCCGGGGTCTACGATTGTGGTGGTACCAATGTAAAGGTTCACCCTTTCGATGGTACGGCCGGCCGTAACCTGCTGTACATGGAATGTAGCCGAAACCTTGCCTTCCCCTTTGGAATACACATCATTTTTGACGATAAAGAAGGGGTTAACCGGCACATCGATCTCCTTAGAACCGTGCAATTCCACATCGATGGAGTCGGTATCGTCTACCCACGGGCCATTGCCGCGGAGTCTTACGAGTTTGTAATTGCCATCGAACAGCGACGCCGAAAATGTGCCGTCCTGAGCTACCATCACGGGTATTTTGGTGAAGAGCTGGTAGCCGTGCTGCCACAGTTCGAGCTGGACGCCGTTGGAGCGAAGACCGATCGGTTGCCCCTCAAAAACTACTTTTCCTTTTAAAACCGATTTAGGCTCGGTGCGGTTATCTTTTTCGCATCCCGAAAGGCCGGTCATCAATGCCAGCAGCAGCGCGGGAATGCTTTGTATGATTCTTGATTTCATTGCTTTTGGGGTTAATGGAATGGATTGCGAACGATTTTCGGATTGTTGTCGATCGCGTTCTGCGGGATGAAAGAATAGTAGTTCGCGATCTGGAAGAACCGCGGGGCACGGAAACGCGGCGCTACCAGCTTGTCGAAGACATATTTGCCGTGGGTAGCGTGGCCCGGGCGCACGACGCGGTAGGGGTAGAGCGCATAAATCATCGCATCAGGGTTGGCGGAGTTGCCATTCCAAACCTCATGGGCGGTACGCCAGCGCATCAGGTCCCACACGCGGTGGTCTTCAAACGCCAGCTCGACACGACGCTCGTTTTGCAGTTTTTCCAGACTAATCGTTTTGAGGCTGTTCGCCGGGAAGCCGGCACGCTCGCGCAGGGTGTTGGTGTATTTCAATGCGTCCGCGGTTTGGCCGAGTTCCAATGCGGCTTCGGCTGCATTCAGGTAAATTTCGCCTAGCCGGAAACGCACCCACCACATGTCGCTGCGGATACCGCGGGTACTCGACATCGCGGTTTGGTCCACAAACTTGCGCAGGTAAAAACCGGTGTTAGAAACCTCCGTTTGTGAACGCTGCGGGCCGGAAGCTCCGGTGAGCAGGCCGCCGTCTTCATAGGTAGACCCCAGCACATTAGATTCGACGGTCTTGAATGCATTGGCTGCACTGTCCCAAACTTTTACACCGGCTTGGATTTGTACCTCTGTCCCGCGGAATGATGTGCCGGGGTAGATAATGGTGCCATACAGCCGCGCGTCCTTGTTGGCGAAAATATCCTGCAACTTGTCGTAATACACATAATCGGTATTGCCGGCGTTGCGGTTTTTCAACTCACCCGAAGTGCCGTCCAGGTATTCGTAATCTTCCACGAGGTTCAGCGACGGCGTGATGGACGACGACGAGAGGTTGTCCTCGCGTACATTGCGCGCGATGTTGTCGTAGGTAAAGCTGTGCCGCTTGTCTTTGCTCACCAGGAAGTCCTGCGCCCAGATCACCTCCCGGTTGGCGCTTTTCTTGGTAATGGCCTCATAGAAATTCGCGCCTTTGTCGGGATTGGCTTTATAGAGCTCAAAACTGCCGCTGTTGATAATCTCTGCCGATGCCGCCAGCGATTTGGCGTAGTAATCTTTGGCACGGGAAGCCGGAATACCCACTTCGCCGCCCGGTGTCGAAATCGGCGAAGCCATCTGGTTGTTATATTTTGCGATGGACGCCGCGTAGAGCATTGCACGACTTTTTACCGCCAATGCCGTAAACTTGTTAGCCCGCGTATTACTGGTACCGTTGCCGAGCTGGTCTTTCACCGCGTCCAGCTCCGAGGCGATGAAATCGTACACTTCCTCCTCCTTGTTGCGTGGATTCTGAAGAGGCGACGGGTCTCCGCTGAAATCGTAAATGAGTTGCTTGGTGATCAACGGCACACCGCCCATTCGTTTTACGTGCTCGAAATACACATATGCCCGCAGGAAACGCAGCTCCGCGCTAAACTGGGCCTTTTGCGCATCCGAGAGCTTAACGGCGTGGGTTTCGATGCTTTCCAATGCGAGGTTAATGTCGCGGATCAAGCCATAATCCCACAGTGTCCAGCGGGTGGTGGGGTAGTTGATGATGTTGTTACGTCCATCGTCGTTATTCGACCACATGGCTTCATCGTAAGCCGCGAACTCGGCCCAACCGGTTGTGAGAGATGTGTGAGCAGGAAGGCGGTCGTAGTAGTTGGCCAGAAGTCCGGTGATCATCTTCGGATCGTTCCAGACCTGTTCTTCCAGAATGATGTTCTGCGGTTTGCGTTCGAGCCAGTCGTTGCAGCCGGCGAAAACGAGCATGGAGGCAGAGACAAATATTTTTAGTGATAGTTTTTTCATAACCAGTTTTTAGAAAGTGAGGTTAAAACCTGCATTGAACAAGCGCTGCTGCGGATACACCAATGCATTACCCGATGAAATCTCCGGATCGATCTCGTACTTCTTTACGTTGTCGATCGAGAACAGGTTGGAGGCATTCACGTAAATGCGCAGCGCGGAGAGGCCCAGTTTTTTCGAGATTTTCTGATCGAAAGAATAGCCGAGCTCGATGTTGCGCAGGCGGATGTAACGCACGTTGGTGATCCAGAAATCGCTTTTCCGGAAGTTTACATGGCTGGTGTTGTCCTTGCGGATTGCCGGGTAGGTACCTGAAATCCATTTGCTGTTCGGATCGAACGGATCTTCGCGGTGCCAGCGGTCTTCGAGCATGAAATGCGGCGAGGTACCGTTGTTCTGGTAAGGGATCTTCAACTCCCAGTTGCGCTGGAAGCTTTGCAGAGAGGCGCCTGCGAAATCGAAGAACATCGAGAAGCCTTTGTAGGAAACGCTTCCGTTCAATGCGAAGCTCAAATACGGGTTCGCACCTTCGGCGTAGCCTATCGGACGTTCGTCGAGACCGTTGATAATGCCGTCGCCGTTCACATCTTTGTAAATGAAGTCACCAGGCAGGTGCGAGCGGTTGCCCTGGCCGTCGTTGTCGATTTTGTAGCTTTCAATCTCCTCCATCGACTGGAACTGGCCGATTACCTGATAGCCCCAGTTAATATTGCCCCAGCGGTCTACGAATGAATCACGGTATTCATTGAAGGAATTCCCAAAACGTGGTTTATAAAAATCCAGGTCGCGACGGCGCGATAATGTCGCATTGGCACTCAAAGTATAGTCAACCTGTCCTACCGAACTTTTGTAGGTCAGAACCCCTTCCAGACCGCGGTGCGTATCGGAGTTCAGGTTTTCGTTCGGCAAAGAGTAACCTACTTCGGAAGGCAGGAGCACGTCGTAACGGGCCGCAGGCAAGCCTTCGCGCTTTCTTTCGAAAATATCAAACTGGCCGGAGAGCTTTCCATCCATTAGTCCAAAATCCAGACCAATGTTGGTCGTAATGTTGGTGATCCAGGAAAGCGTGGTGATTGGCAAACCTCTCGGGCGAACGCCAATGGTGTAGTTGCCGTCGAAAATAGCACTGCCTTGCAAGAAGTTGTAGCCAGGCAGATAGCTGAATGGCGCGACCACAAAGTCGTTGTTGCTCAGGCGGTCGGCACCGGTGCGGCCATACGAGGCGCGGAGTTTGAGACTGCTGAATACATTTTCAAGCTTGCCTTTGAAGAAATTCTCCTCCGAAATACGCCATCCCGCCGAAACGCCGGGGAAGAAACCGTACCGTTTGCCGGGCGCGTACAGGAACGACCCGTCATAGCGGCCTACAAGTTCGAGCAGGTATTTTTGTTTAAAATCATAATTAATCCTACCCACATAACCGGCCCGCGCTTCGGTGCTCCACTCGTCGATGAGCAAATCCTGGTTGGCGAACGACATCAATGGAATGTAGTTGTTGGGCGGAACGGTGTGGACCACCAGGTAAGTATTCACATTATCGGAGCGCTCGTAAGCGGCCACGGCGGAGATATCGTGGTTGCCGAATGCCTTGGCATAGCTTAGCTGGAACTGTGCAAACCGGTCGACGATATTGCGTTTCCGGCGTTCGCGCCAGGGGTTCTGGTTGCCGCCACCCGGTACGACATTATAAGTGTCGTTCTTGGCGTCGTAGGTGTAGGCATCGTACGTATATTCAAAACCGTCGAAATCGAAATTGGTAAAGGCATAGGAATAGGTACCTTTCGCTTTCAGGCCGAATTTGAAATCGTATTCGGCGTAGAAGTTGCCCTTGATGTTTCGCCAAACTTCGTCGATGTAGCCGGTCACGTCCTTTTTATAGGTAGCCGGGTTCACGTTCACGTTGTGGGTCTGGTTGATATATTTCGGGTTATCATTCGCATAAGGACGTTCCGTAGGCCACATGGTGAAAATACTGAGGAACGGATTGAAATAATCATCCAAACCCGGCACACCCACCTGGAACCGGTTTTCGATCCGACCGCTGATTTGGGTTCCTACTTTCAGTCCTTTGGTGAGGCTGGCTTCGATGTTTGCCTGAATGTTGGTCCGTTTGAAGTTGTAATCGCGGATCAACGCATCCTGGTTCAGGTGGCTGATCGACAGAAAGTAGTTCATCTTATCGCTGCCGCCCTGTACACTCGCATTACCGAAGTACTGGGGTACATTCGGGCGCATAACCATATCGTAGTAGTCGAAGCTCTGGTAACCCTTTTCGGTCCCGACGCGCCATTTTTCCAGTTCCGCAGGGGTAATCGACGGCGTGCGGCCCTGGTTCACGTCGGACTCCACGAGCCCGCGCATGTGCTGGTAGGCATTCGCGGGCTTGGGGTAGCGTGTAAAATTCTGTAAACCATAATAGCCCGACAAGCTGATCTTCGTTCCATCACCTGCCTTACCTCTTTTGGTAGTCACCAAAACCACCCCGTTGGCAGCCCGCAGACCGTATATCGCAGCAGAAGCGTCTTTCAGGATCGAAATGCTCTCGATATCGTTTTGGCCAAGGTTGTTGAAGGAGCCGGCGTCGGATGGTACACCGTCGATGACGAACAGCGGCGTACCCATATTCCGGATTTGAATGGTAGTGGCGGCACCTGGGCGAGCGTCGGCTTTACGGGCGGTGATACCTTGCACACGGCCCACTAATGCATCGGAAGTTCCGATAGACGGTGTGCGGATCAGGTCCTTGGCCTGAATGTTGCTTACCGCGCCGGTTACTGCTGCCGAAGATTGTGTGCCGTAACCTACCACAACCACTTCCGTGAGCTCCTCGCTGCTGGGCAGCAAAGTCACCTGGATGTTCGACTGGTTGCCGATCGCAACCTCCTGCGGGGAGTAGCCGATAAACGAGAATGAGAGTGTGGTGGCTGTTTCCGCCACGTTTAGGGAAAAAGTACCGTCGGCACCCGTAATGCTTCCGGTGGTGGTGCCCTTCACGACGACGCTTACGCCGGGAAGCGGGCTGTTCTTTTCGTCGACGACCTTTCCGGTAATCGTTTTGTCGACCGGTTTCCGGTAAGTGAGGGCTGGTTCGAAGCGGAGTTTTTCCGACCAACCTTGCTGGGGCGACAGGCATCCTGCCGCCAAAAGGGCAAAAAGAGGCCTGCGAAGCCCCAGCAAGGGGTTTCGTCTGGTTTGGTTGTTCATTGTTAACCTGGGTTAGATGTGAGTAGTTGTTACAGCATTGTCTTTTTACTGACCTTTATTATTATTTATTAATAAAAATTATTGAATAAATACTATTTTAAAAATGGTACAAAAATAGCCCTCCGGTGGATCGTGATAACCCATCGCATGTTTTGTGTTTTAAAATCAGCCATCCAGATTCGCAAAGGCATTTTAATGCCCCGCGAATCTGAACGTTGATTACTATACGCTAAACTTGAATTGCTTTTGAAACCATAGGCTAAGCGCAGTTTAGAATTACAACCCTTTGTCCTTTACAACTTTCATGACCCCGGTCATCAGACGCCAGTGGCCAGGGAACGTACATACATACGGATAGTCTCCAACCTGATCCGGTACTACAAATTTCAAGCGGTAAGCCTGGCCGGGGTTTACGAGCGGTGTCGCGGCCAAAACCTGAGGGATATTAGGTACATAATTCTTTTCTGCGCCGTCTTTGGCGGTGATCATTTTGTCGGCAGCAGCGCCGATGATCTCGGTAGACTTGGGACGTCCTACCACAATGTTATGCTGCATCGCATCCGGGTTTTCGAACACGATTTCAACCGTTTTGCCAGCCACCGCAGTGAATTCGGTGACAGTAAACTTCATTTCTTCACGAATAGCCTTGATCGTCACAACCTGTACATTCGGGTCGGAAGCAACCTCTTCTTTAATGCCGTAAGATTCCAGCAATGTCGCGTAGCGGCTACTCAAATCGTCGGGGATCGTGCTTTTCACACTTGCGAGCAGTTGTTTGCCTTCGTCGTTGGTGGTTTCCTTACGTTTCGGGTTCCAGGCGCCGAGGATGCCTTTGATGATCGCATTGCGGCCTTGCGGGTCGAGTGATTGCGAGGTCTGGATCAGTTTCAACACATCGTCACCGCTTGCGTAACTTGAATAGCCGCGTACGGTTCGTTCCAGTGCGAAGTCGGAGAGGCGATCCAAACGACGCACTTCGAACGACTTGCTCATCGTGTTATTTTTGTTCTCATCTTTTTCAGGAACCACATTATCCACATCCACGGTAGCTGTTACATTTACTTTGCCCGCTTCGTCGGAACTAAAACCGAATGCGGTTTTCCACGGGCCATTGTTACCTTCCACGAGCTTCACCGTTTCGCCCGGCGCGATGCCGTTGGTTAGCTGGCGGCTGATGTAGTTGGTATTCAAAGAACGGCTGCGGATCCCCACATTCACTGTCGGCACCTGCTCCTTGGTCACCGGAACTGAACCGATGTTGGTAATTTCGATCACCACGCGTGCATATTCACGCACATAAGGCGTTTTCGGCTCGATGGTAATGTTGGTTACTGCGAGGTCTGCTGCACCCTGCACAGTCACTTTGCTTGCGCCGTGACCTTCGTGATTCATTGCCGAGTGATCTGCGTGGCTGGCAGCGGCTGTTTGCTGGGTAGTCCCCGCTGAACCAGCTTTCGCAACACGTTGAGCAATGTATTTCGTACGCAATGCACCGTCATGCGAGTTCAGGATCGCGGCAAACGCATCCGGCATCCAGCGGTCTTCCGCATTCGAGTAGGTATCCAGCAGTGTAAGCACTGCGGTTTCGATCTGCGGAGTCAATGGGATCTCAGAGAATGCGAGGAGCGCGTTCAGTACTACCAATGGCTCTTTGTCGTGCAATGCATCGGCGGTAAGCAACGCTTCGCCGCTTGCTGCGGTACGTGGGAGCACTTTCACAGCCGTTTTGCGTACGTCGTTGGATGGGTGCTTCAATGCTTCCACTACCACCGGTAATACCTGCGGGTCGGAGATGGCATTCAGGCCTTCCAATGTCCACAATGCGTGGATAGCAGCGGTATTCAGTCCGATTTCGTCAACGGATTTGTCTTTAACGAGTTCCACCAGTTTCGCAACTACATCTTTGTTGCCGCGTTCCACCAAAAGGCGCTGCGCGTGCTGGCGCCAGAACATGTTGTTGTTTTTCAATGTCGCCACCAATTCTTCCGGACGCGATTTACTCAATGCAATCGGGGTGTATTTCGGCGCATTCTTCCAGCCGATGCGGTAGAGACGGCCGTGGGTGAAATCGCGCAATGGCGTTTCGTAAGCGTTACCTTTTCCGTTTTCGGAACCCTTAGGAGTGGGGTTGTGCTGGATAATGTAGCTGTACCAGTCGGCTACCCACACGGCGCCATCCGGGCCAACTTCCGCGAAGACGGGCGCTACCCATTCGTCGGCACCTGCGAGGAGGTTAAAACCGAGTTGATCTTCATAATCCGTGCCTTTTTTCACCATCACGTTCTGGTGGAGAATGTGGCCGGTAGGCTCGGAAACAAATGCGACTTTGTTCCAGTATTGTTTCGGATAAGCGCGGGCAGTGTAGAAGTTGTGGCCTGCTGCGGCAGTGAATCCACCGAAAACGTCAACCTGGCGCACTTTCGGCGTGATCGGCTGCATATCCTTGTGGGTATCGGTGCTGCGGCTGCCGTTATCCACTTTGCTCTGGCCGAAATAGCGGTTAGGAATAGCGCTGTACCAGCCGTGCGAGTTGTTGGCAGTAGAACCGAACAAATCACCGGCTTCGTTGAAGCCCAATCCCCAGGTGTTATTCGAGGTTTTAGCCACAATTTCCATGTCCGAGCCATCCGGTTTGAAGCGGAACAATGCCTGGCCGAAGTCGAGCTGGTCGCTGTTGCCAACTTTGCCTTTGAAGCCGGAGTAACCTACCGAGCCGTAAACCCAGTTGTCGAAGCCGTAGTGCAGGTTGGACGGCCCTGCGTGCGTATCGCCGGTGCCGAAGCCTGAGAAGAGAATTTTCTTCACATCAGCCTTGTCATCGCCATTGGTATCCTGCAAAAACAGCATGTGTGGCGCTTGCGAAACGACCAATCCGCCGTTTGCGAATGTCATGCCGGTTGGAATGCTCAAATCATCGGCAAACTTGGTGAATTTATCGGCCTTGCCATCATTATTGGTATCCTCGCAGATTAGGATGTAGTCGCTACCGCCTGTGTCCTTGCGCTCGTTGGGATAGTCTTTGGTGATCAGTACGTACAATCTGCCGCGCTCGTCCCAAGTCATCGCGATCGGGTGCATTACATCAGGCTCGTGCGCGAACACGCTCAGTGTAAAGTCTACGGGAATTTGCATGTGTTTCACCGATTCTTCCGGCGAAAGCGGCAACTGCTGCAATTGCGGGCCGGGGCGTTGCTCGTAGTTAGGAAGCTTCGCCTCGCGGTATTCGAACGGCTTGGGCGCCAATGCGGCCAATGCCTTGCGCGCATCGTCGTTTACAGCCCAGAGAATACCTTTTTCGATCAGATCGGCAAAGCCTTGCGTGCCCCAGGTACGCTCGTCGTGGCCGTACGCGGTGTAGAAAATGCGGCCTTTGCCGTGCGTTCTCACCCAGGTATAAGGCTCTTTCTGCTGTCCGGGACGGTCTTTTTCCTGGTCTTTCTGAATCAGGCGCTCGGTAAGTACGATGTTGTCGGGTTGCAGCAACGTGTGCAAATACGTTTCATCCACCGTTTTGAATGGCTTCACGCCTGCGATGGCCGGGTGGTCAGGCTTGGTCCAAACCGGCTGGATGGTATCCCAGGTATGGCGCCAGAACTGCCCGCCGATCAGCTTCACTACCTCTGCGTTGTTGCGGAAGCAGTAAGAAGCGCAGTGAACGGGGATAAAGCCTTTTCCGCTGGCCACGTAGTCGAGCAGCGACTTCGCCTGTTGCGGCGCAATCGAGTCCCAGTTGGCATACAGCATCAATGCGTCGTACTTGGCGAGCGTTTCAGGGTTCAGGTCGTTGAGGTTATCCGTGTAGGTAAAGTTGAAGCCTTTGGGACCCAATGCAGCCATGATCTGCGGAACGCGCTCCGCGGGCTTGTGATGGCCCTTGTCGCCCAGAAACAGGATTTCCAGACGGCGAGCCTTCGATTCGCTTTTGGAGCTTTTAACCGACGCGTTCTGGGAGTTTTGCTGAGAGGCACATCCCAGCAGGACAATACCTAAGATAAAGGATAACGCTTTGGTTTTCATTGAGATTGGTTGTTTCAATTGTAATGGTTATTACACATTCTTAAAATCCGGCAGCTTGATGATCGCGCCGCCCTGCAATGCCGATTCGTGCGCTAGGATGCCTACGCTCGTCCAGTTGGCCGACTGCCATGCATTCGGGAAAGGCTCGCGGTCTTCGATGAGCGCGCTGATGAACTCGTGCGCCAAATGCGGGTGCGAGCCGCCGTGGCCGCCACCTTGTACAAACGATAAGTGTGCGTTGTCGTCCAGGTTATAAACGCCGTGACCGGTAAAATGACGGATTTCCTCAGGCAAATAATGCGCGTAATCCGGCGTCGCTACTTTCTCAGGAATCTCATGCTCAGGTTTTTTCGCGGTGTGGATCACAGGATCTTCACCTTCGATCAATGGCCATTCGAATGATTTTTTGCTGCCGTAAACCTCGAAGCTCTCGCGGTACTGGCGCGCCACATCGAACAATGAGCGGTACACATAAGCCGACAAATCACTGTCTTTGAATTTAATATGTGCTGATTCAACGGCGAATGGAGAGTTGTGGATCTTGATCAGGTCTTCGGAGATGGTTCCTGAGCCGAAGCATGATACATATTCCGCTTCGAGTTTCAGCAAACCTGCTACCGGGCCTACGCAGTGCGTCGCGTAATGCATTGGAGGCAATCCAGGCCAGTAGTCGGGCCAGCCTTCCATATCCTGCTGGTGGCTGGCTTTGAGGAACTGGACTTTGCCGAGCTCGCCTTTTTCGTACAATTCTTTGACAAACAGGAATTCGCGTGCGTATACCACGGTTTCCATCATCATATATTTCTTGCCCGTTTCGCGGGTAGCTTTCACGATCTCGATACAGTCCTCTACGCTCGTCGCCATTGGTACGGTACACGCCACGTGCTTGCCTGCACGAAGGGCTTTCAATGTCTGCTCAGCGTGGTTGGGAATAGGGGAGTTGATGTGGACTGCGTCGATGTTCGGATCTTTCAGCAACTCGTCATAGTCAGTGTAGCGTACTTCAATGCCGTATTGGTCGCCGATCTCATTCAGTTTAGATTCGGTACGCTGGCAAATTGCGTACATATTGGCATTGGGATGTTGCTGATAAATGGGAATAAACTCGGCGCCGAAGCCTAATCCGATAATGGCAACATTAATTTTCTTAGACATATTGATTAACAGGTTAATGATTCAGTAGATCAGTAGCTTAGCGGCAAAATCGATTTGTTTCTGCTCATGCCGCCCGGCGGATAGTCCGGTATTTCAAGATGAGTTGGTGTGGATAGTAATCGACAATACAATTTTAAAGCAAAATAGTGCTAAAAACTTTTCAGGTTTTGATTAGTACTGTGCGTATTTTGATCTATTTTTAGACTAATATCGGTTTTAATGCAAAAAATAGCTAGAAAGAGCGCTCGAAAATGCCGATTTTGCGAATATTGGGGCGTTTTCTTTACCAAAATTCCCACTTTATGATTCGATCCGCCCGCCCCGAAGATGCTGATGCAGTGGCCCCATTATTGATTCTTGGCATGGGACACATTGCAGGTATTTTCGCACGCTCGGACAACCACGCCGATGCGATACCTTTCTTCCGCGAATTTTTCCTGCATCCGGCCAATCAGTACAGCTATGCCAACACGCTGGTTTTTGAAACCGAGGCAGGTGTCATCGGTTCCATCAATGGCTATGATGGCGCATTGCTGCGGGTGTTGCGGCAGCCTGTGCTCGATAAGCTCCGAGAGGCGGACCCGGCCTTCGACCCGAACGACGAAACGGAGCCGGGAGAATACTATATCGATTGCGTGAATGTGCATCCCGATCATCAGGGCAAGGGCATTGGAAAAAAGCTGATCAATGCGCTTTGCGAACATGCGGGAGCCCTCGGACATGCGCGTGTGGGGCTCATTGTGGACCGGGTGAACCCGGCGGCAAAGCGGTTATATGAAAAATTAAATTTCCAGGTCGCTGGGGAAAAGGACTTTATGGGTCACCGTTATTTTCATATGGTGCGGGAGAGTTCGTAATGTCCCAAATTTCCCTAAATTGCTTTTTTATATTTAAAGAGCACCCGAAACCCATTAATATCCTACCTCTATGTTCTTAAGAAGAGACTTCATCAAGGCGGGCGCATTGGCGGTCGCTGGTATGGCTGTACCCAAATGGTCGTTTGCTAAAAGTGCCGACTTTCCGGTAGTGCGTATCCCGGTCGAGAAACGCAATTTTACAAGTCCGGCAGTGGAAGCAACCATTGCCCGAATGAAAAAGGTCATTAAGGATCCCGAGCTGGCTTGGCTTTTTGAAAACTGCTTCCCGAACACGATTGATACCACTGTACATTATAATCCGGTCGACGGCAAGCCCGATACATTCGTAATCACGGGGGATATCGATGCCATGTGGCTCCGCGACAGTACGGCGCAGGTGTGGCCTTACCTGCCGCTGCTGAAAGAGGATCCAAAGTTGAAAGATATGGTGGCAGGCCTCATCAACCGGCAGACCAAATGCATCCTGATCGACCCATACGCGAACGCATTTTACGATCGCCCGAAGGAAAGCGAATGGAGCAAGGACCAAACCAAGATGAACCCCATGCTCCACGAGCGCAAATGGGAGCTCGATTCGCTTTGCTACACCATTCGTTTAGCTTATAACTATTGGAAAACCACCGGCGACACCAAACCATTCGATGCCGATTGGATGAAGGCCATGGAGCTCGTGCTGCAAACCTGTAAAGAGCAACAGCGCAAAGATGGGCCGGGGCCGTATCGCTTCGGTCGCGTTACATCGTGGTCGACCGACACCGTGCCAGGCAATGGCTATGGTAATCCGATCAAGCCGGTGGGTTTGATTGCGAGCACTTTCCGGCCTTCGGATGATGCTACGATCTTCCCATTCTTCATTCCTTCGAATTTCTTCGCTGTCGTTTCGTTCCGCGAAGTGGCTGAATTGCTGGAAAAAGCATCCGCCACGAAAAACGCAAAACTGGCGGCTGATTTCAAGTCGTTGGCCGGTGAAGTAGAAGCTGCGCTGAAAAAGCACGCGGTTGTCGAGCATACACAGTTTGGGAAGATTTACGCATTCGAAGCGGATGGCTTTGGAAACCATGTGATGATGGACGACGCCGGTATCCCGGGTCTTATCAGCTTACCTTACCTGAATGCTGTTTCGGTGAAAGACCCGATTTACATCAATACGCGCAAATATGTGCTGAGCGATACCAACCCCTATTTCTTCAAAGGAAAGGCGGGCGAAGGGCTGGGCAGCCCGCATACGCTGGTGAACCAGGTTTGGCCGATGGGGATTATCGCACGTGCCATTACTTCTACCAGTGATAAGGAGATCGAAGCACAGCTGAAACTGCTCAAAACGACCCATAACAACACCGGTTTCATGCACGAATCGTTCGATAAAGATGATGATTCGAAATTCACACGCAAATGGTTCGCGTGGGTGAATACGTTGTTCGGCGAGCTGATCCTGAAACTCGAAAAAGAACGTCCGCATTTGCTCGCGAAAGTATATTAAGTAAAGAGCATTAGTGTTTTTCTCAAATGCCTCCCGGACTACAAACCGGGAGGCATTTTTGTTATGCCGGACTATCACATTTCTTCCAAACCGGACGCAACTCCGGGCCGGTCGGCCAGCTACATTTGGTTCGAAAACAATGCTGCTATGCAAACCGAAACCATCCGTAACGACTGGACGCCCGACGAGATCGAAGCCATTTACAACCGCCCATTACTGCAACTGACTTACGACGCAGCGACTGTTCACCGCCAATGGCACGACCCGGAGCGCATTCAGGTGTGTACATTGCTATCCATTAAAACCGGCGGCTGCCCCGAAGACTGTGCCTATTGCGGACAGGCCGCGCGGTACCAGACCGGTATTAATGTAAAAGCACTGATGAAAAAGGACGATGTGGTAGCCGTCGCACGCCGTGCCCGTGAGGGAGGTTCAAGCCGTTTCTGCATGGCGGCTGCCTGGCGGGAAGTGAAGGACAACCGCGATTTCGACCGGGTACTCGAAATGGTGACCGAAGTAGCCGCGCTGGGGCTTGAAGTATGCTGTACCCTCGGCATGCTCACCGAAACCCAGGCCGGGAAGCTCAAAGCCGCCGGCCTTTACGCTTACAACCACAACCTGGACTCTTCCGCAGAATATTACGAGCAAATCATCACTACGCGTACCTACGACGACCGCCTGAACACGGTCGACCATGTGCGTAACGCGGGCATATCCGTGTGTTGCGGGGGCATCATCGGTCTGGGTGAAACCCGCGAAAACCGCATTCAAATGCTCCACACATTATCCACCATGCCCGAGCACCCGGAGTCCGTACCCGTGAACGCGCTCGCCCGCGTACAGGGAACACCGTTGGGCGATATGAAAAAGGTGGATACCTGGGAAATGGTACGCATGATCGCCACCGCCCGCATTCTAATGCCCAAAGCGATGGTGCGCCTCAGCGCCGGACGTATGGAAATGAGTGAATACGAGCAGGCATTCTGCTTTATGGCTGGTGCGAATTCGATTTTCACGAATGAGAATGGGGAGTTGCTCGTCACGCCGAACCCGGGAATGGGGCAGGATCGGGAAATGATGGAGGTTTTGGGGTTGAAAGCGCTTGTTAAAGAGGAGGTGAGTGCTTAGGTTGATGGAAGATTACGTTAATTTCGAACTCTTGGGTGGGGCAATCCCACATGTGAGGGGTAAATTTTTTATTTCAACTTAAAAGTGATGATAGTCTTTTCGTGAACGTCGCCAAAATCGGCCAGGATCTCCTTCATGCGTTTCTGCGAGATGCCCTTCTTAAAAGTGTAATCACGCCATGCATTGCGGTATCTGCCTTCTTTGGTTTCTGCGAGGAACGCGGGGTAGATGTTTTTAAGCCACCACTCGAACGCTTCCTCCACAGAGCTGAAAGTCTGCATGACGCGAAGTTAATGATTTGTGGAGAAAGCCCACCAGTTATATCCTGTTATTATTTTGTAACGGTTAAGCGTAATTAAGAACGAGGTCCCCGGGAATGTCGAGTTTAGTTTTAATTACTTCCAACAATGCAGGATCCGGCTTGTGATCCTCCCAAATGATCATTTCCAGCTCCTTTTGCGAGATGCCCAGTGTCTGAGCAAGGTCTTTTCCTTCACGCTTCATGTCATACATCCGGCGTTCAAGAAATTCCTCGAATGTAGAAGGCCCGGGAATGGGGTAAGCGTTCTTCTCATATTCCATTAAGGCCTCAGCCATTGCTCGGATGTGTAGCTTCTCGTCAGCAGTAACGTTAGCTTCACCTTTCTTCATCAAAGCTCCCGCCTGCTCGATCAATGCGGCATGTTCATCGTCGTTGGTGACCGTGTAGGTTGGTTTCAAGTCTTTCATAGTGATCGAATATTAATCTTATCGTACTGTTGGTGCGTCCCGATAAATCTGATGTAGACGGTGCGGATGTCGAAATGGATTCGGGTTACGAGTCGATATTTGTTGCCCCGGATGTTAAAAATATACAGATCATTGCCTACCGAATCCACAGAATTAAACTTTTGTTTTAAGTCGTGGAATGTGGAAAAGCTTTCCTTTTCTGTTGTTTTAAACCAGTCAATTAGTGCCTCTTTCGAATCAGGGTGTTTATAAAAGAAATCACGGAGCGTTGAATAACTAAATATAACCATAATGTGTGATGAAGTGCTAATAAAAATCCCTGATAAAACTAAGTGAGTCTTAGCTTTATCAGGGATCTCTTTATCAAGTCTCCTATTTGACTTATCAGTCGGAAAGGCAGTTAACCAACGGCAGCCTTCGCATGGCCGGCGGTATGCGGCGCGGCATTTTTTCTCACCACTTTCTCCTTCTTCTTAAACTTCCTCCCAACCCAAATCACCACCCCCGTAACCGGCAAAGTAGCGGTAATCAAAGCCACAAGCAATGCCAGTACCTTGGTAGGCCATCCCCAAATGCTCCCGGTGTGAATCGGAAATACGAGCCTCCGCACTTTCATGCCGGTAGTTTCGTCGTCATAAAGGCGTTTGCTGATGAGCTTACCGTCGGTTTGATCGAAGTAAAGGAAATCGACGACATTGCTGATAGAAGCGTTTCCGTTGACTTTGGAAACGGTGATGGACAGGCTGTCGGATTCTGGTAATGTGAACTGAATGCGGCCCGGATGGGGGAGTAGGCGATGGGTTTCAGTGATGATTTTGGCTAATGTACCTGTTGTATAAGTAATGCCAACATTCGCAGGAGCTTCGCGTTTTTGCTGCGGCTTGCCATCGAAGGTGAGAAAGATCATGCTGTTAACCCATTTATAGCTCCAAACGAGGCCGGTTAATGCAATCAGAAATGTGAATGGCAATACATAGAAGCCAAAAACAGCATGCAAATCCCAGTTGAGGCGCTTGAATTTGGCATTCCATTTGATGATAAAGCGTTGGCTCGCTTGCTTGCGGTTGGGCCACCAGAGGACAAGGCCGGTGATCATGATCACGACGAACATAATGGTGGCGACACCGGTAATGGCTTTGCCGGTGTCTTTCAGGCACAGATAGCGGTGCAGCTGGAGTACAATGTGAAAAAACGATTCGTTTTCGCGGCGCGTATCGGTGATTTCGGCGGTGTACGGATTTACGGCCACAGAAAGGACATTCTTTTCTTTCTTACCTTTTACCAAACCGAATATGATGGTCCGGTCGGCATGTGGCTCGACCTCAATGCGGGCAATGCGTTGCTTAGGATAGGCGTTTGCAACGGTAGCGCGGAGATTGTCTATCGGAAGCAGCGACTGACCTTTCGGAACTTCCACGACGTGGAAGTCAGGATAAATCACTGGTTCCAACTCCTCTTCGAAAACCAGTACGCTGCCGGTGAGCGCCACTATAAAAACTACAAGGCCGGAGGAAACCCCCAGCCATAAATGTAGTTGCGATGCAATTTTCTTGAATGTCTTTTTCACAGATTTGATGAAACAGCACGCATTTTAGAAAGTATAAGAAATGGTCGCCATGAAGTTGCGCGGCGCGCCCGGGAAGAGACGCAGGTAATCATACCCGCCTACCCAATAGGTTTTGTTGCCTAGGTTGTTGAGGTTCACCTGGAATTGGAACTTGTCGATTTTGTAATAAACAGCCCCATTCAGCAATGCGTAGCCCGGCAAGGTCTGGGTGTTGTTCAGCGATAGGTTACGCTCCGTGACGAAGTTGCCTCCGAGCCCGACGCCGAAGCCGCTCAGGAAGTTATCTGCGAAGGTATATTTCGTCCAGACGCTCCCTTGGTTTTTCGGTGCATTGGGTTTTTGCAGGTTCACCAGCACCTGGTCGGTTGCCTTTGAGCCGGCATCGGTGATCTTCGCGTCGTTGTAGCTGTAAGTCATGATCACGTTCCAGTTCGGAAGGATATTTCCCGTCACATCAAATTCTACCCCTTTGGCCGTTTCTTTACCAACCTGCATCATCAGGTCGGGCCGGTCGGCTGCATTGGCCGAATACAGGGTGTTGCTCTGGGTGATTTTGTAAACCGAGACATTTGCGGTCAGGCGGCCGTCAAGCCATTCTGTCTTCAAACCGGCTTCGGAAAGGCTGCTGCGGATCGGGTCGAATGGCCCGCCGGATAATGGGTTGCTTTGTACAACCGGATCCTGCGGGTTGTAGCCCTTGGTGTAAGTGCCATACACATTGACATGATTCGTGAGCGCGTAGACGGCCCCGATGCGCGGTAGTAATGCGTGCTGTGTTACATTCTGCTCGTTGTTGGTGGTATAGCCCTTTTTATCAATATAAGTGTCGTAACGCAAGCCGAGCAAAATCTGCAACTTCTTTATTTTCACTTGCTCCTGCAAATACAAGCCGTGCAATTTGTAAAGTACCGGCGTGGTTGCAGAGTTGGCCGTCACGTTGTAAATGTATTTGGAAGGATCTTCCATGTTGTTGTTCTGCAACGTAAGGTCGTAATGCGAAATATTCGGCTTGGGAATGCTGTATGTGACGCCGTTCTCGGTATAGTTGTAGAATACATATTTTTCAGGCGTTTTGGGATTGTAAGCCGCCGCGCCACCCGCTTTGAGCAGGTAACCGTTCGCGGTTTGCTGGCCGGAACCTTTCGGAGTCGACGATTGGATAAAATCATAACCCGCTACGAGTTTGTGCTCCGCAATGCCCGTGTTGAAGTTATGGTTGAAGAACAGCGACACATTATCCATGAACGACTTCGTTTTACGGACAAACACCTGCCGCGCCACAAGGTTTTCGATAGCCTTGCCAGCCGAATCCACCGCATTCACATTGCTGCTGCGGTGTTCGAGCAGGTCTTCGGAGTAACCCGTGCGCAGGTAGGCGATATTGAATGAGGTGTTCTGGGTAAACTGGTGGTTCAACGATGTGGTAACCAGGTAAGTTTCTTCGTTGAGATAATCATTCACCGCATTCAGCGACGTGCGGATCGAACTGGAATAAAGGTCGTTGCCTTTTACCGACTGGCCACGATCGAGGCGGCTGTTTGAACGGTTAAAAACGAGGTCGAAGTTGATGCGGGTTTTGTCCGTAGGCAGGAATGATACCGACGGTGCGACAATGATGTTCTTGTCAAACTGCAAATTCCGAAAGCCTTGCGCATTCACATAACCCAGATTGAGGCGGTAAAGTAAAGTTTTGCTTTCGTTCATTGGGCCGGTAAAGTCGGCCAGGGTACGTAAGGTGTTGAAGCTCCCGGTTGTAAAGCTCAGTGATTTTTGGGGTGTGGCAAGCGGCTTTTTGGTCACCCGGTTGATAGTGCCGCCCGGCGAGGTGTTACCATATAATGCAGAGGCTGCTCCTTTGATGACTTCCACTCGTTCGAGGTAGTTTACCGGCGGCTGTTTCCAGAAGCCCGAAAACGTGCGCAATCCGTTCACCAGCTGGGTAGTGCTGCCGCCGTTCATCCGGAAGCCGCGGATCGTCAAATCGTCGTAGAATGTAAATTGGTTCACCCCGCTCATGTTTTTCACGGCATCGCCCATAAGGAAGGTGCCCTGGTCGCGCATTACTTCCTTCGTAATGTAAGCGATCGCCTGCGGCACCTCCTTGATAGGCGTGGCAGTTTTGCTGGCGATAAACGAAAGGTCATTTTTGTAGGTGGTTTCGCGTCGGCCGGTAATTTCCACCGTTTGCAATTCCTGGGTATTTTCCTCGGTGGTAATGTCGAGGGTAGCGGTTTCGTCGGCCTTCACGTGTACGGCGCGGTTGATACGCTTGATACCCACCCCCGTACCTATGAGTACGTAATGGCCGGGAGCCAATGTCTTGAACTCAAAATCACCGTCGGCGTCCGTCAGTGTTCCCTGGCCCGTTCCTTTGAGGATCAGGTTGATAGACTCCGCCGGTTGGCCTGCGGTATTTTTAATATTGCCTTTGATCTGGCCGGTTTGCGCGAATGCAAGGGAGCTGCAAAGAGAAAGGATGAGTAAACAAAATAGCCTCATGATAATGGGGTTAAATAGACTGGCTGTTGGCAAAACGGTGTCAAAAGTAGTCTTATTTAGACCAATCCCAAATAATAGATTCTATTATTCTGCACTCATTTTCTTATTCGTTCTAATTGTTCAATTTTTTCTAATAATACTTTTATAGCCAGCTAAATGTATCTTTAAGTTACATTTAACTGGCTATAAGCAAGGTGAAAATGTCCTGTATGATGCAATTCCGGGCGTTTAGCCCAGGTTGGACTTGATGAATGCCAATCCATCGCGCATCAGCTGCTCTTCCGAATCGAACATTTTGCGCCAGATGTTGGCGACCGGCAGTTTCGGACTGAATGCCTCGATGCTGATCCAGCCGTCATACTGGATATCGTGGATCGACTGGAATACGCCTTCCCAATCCACATTCCCCTTGCCGGGTGTGGAACGGTCGTTTTCGGAAAGCTGGATAAATGAAATGCGGTCGCCAGCCTTGCGGATGGTATCGCCGATATTTTTCTCTTCGATATTCGCGTGGAACGTGTCGAACATGATCTTGCAGTTCGGGTGATTAATGTCGTCCACGAAGCGGATGATCTCGTCACCGCAGCTGGTGAGGTACAACTCAAAGCGGTTGAGGTATTCCAAGCCGAGGGTAATGTCGAGCGATTCGGCATAGTCAGCTACCTCGCGGATTCCTTCGATTCCCCATTGCCATTCTTCCTCGGTCGCCGGTTTACCTGTGAAGACGCCGAGTGCCGAATGGTACGGGCCCATCAGGCGGCTTGCGCCGAGTACGAGTGAGCAATCCAATGCCCTTTTCAAATGATTGATCGTGTGGCGGCGCATGGCCGGGTCGGTGCTGATCAGGTGCTCCGAAGGCCCGCAGATCGTATCGGTCTCGCATGCGAGGCCCAGGCTGTCGAGCTTCTGCCGGAACTTGAACCAATGCTCGGGATTTGTATTGAAAATTGGCACCTCGACGCCGTCAAAACCGATCTCTTTGATGAGTTCGAGGGTAGGAAATAGGCTTTCGTCAATCTGGTTTCCCCACAAAAGGAGGTTCATGCTGTACTTCATCAAAAATCGAATTTATCTCGCTGGCGAATGGATTTGGCGGGATGCAAATGCCCCTGTCTTTTCAGTATACAATCTTAAAGTAAAAAAGTACTGTTCAATATACACGTTTTGACGAGTAGTTAGCTGATATTGATAAGTTGGTATCTACTTGTACGAATATCAGGGTAAAATCGACTCATTGATCCAACACAAAAGTGGCGGCCCTTTTGGAAAAGACCGCCACTTTATGAATTTTATATTCAATGCATGTTACTGCACCCGGCTGAAAATGAGCTGATTGTTATTTTCGTAATACAGGACCAACCGATTGGTTTTTAAATCATACAGGTTTACACTGGGCAGTGCATTGACGAACAGATTGCCCCAGTTCGTTTCCACTCTTTCGGTGCCGCCCCCACCGATCTGGATCGTATTTTGTTGGGCGGTTTCATAAAAACCTGTAAGAATATTGGTGGAAGTAGTGCCTTCCAGCTCGCCTTTCTCTTTAAAATTGAGACTTATATCCATCACCCCTTTCGTTGTAGCAGGTTTGCTGATGGTGTCATCCTCCTGCACGATGCTCTCCAATTGCCATTTGCCGGTCAACTCCACATTGCTGCTGATTGTGGTAGTTTTTCCACAACCTGCTAGCAGCGAAAAAAACAGCACGGATGCTGTCGGAATTATAAGGGCTTTCATATGCGTAAATAAATTTCAGAACTACCTATGATTGACATCGTACTCGCAAAAAAGGTTGCAAAAAAGTTGAGCGGCTTTATAAATCTACAAAAAATATGCCACGCATCCGAGCATGGGCGGTATAATTTATAACGGTTCCGGGGGCGGATTCTTTTACCGATAAGGCAATCTATTTTTTGTGAATAAATTGGATTAGTGATCGTATTTTGATAGTAATAATGTAATATTGCTGATCTTTTGGGTAAAATCCTGACAGAATATGAAAGCTCCAATCCACAAAAACATCGAGAGCCAGGTCCGCACAGTGACGGTCCAGGAGCTCAAAGAGCCCCATTTTGATCCCAATTGGCATTTTCATCCGCACTACCAATTATTTACCGTTCTGGAGGGAACTGGCAAACGGTTGATTGGGGATTCGATCCAGACTTTCGGTCCGGGCGATACGGTGTTTCTCGGACCGGATGTGCCGCATCTTTGGCGCAGCGACCCGGCTTATTTCGAAGCAGGCTCGCCGTTGATGACCCGCGGTATCGTGCTCTATTTTCAGGAGGATTTTTTAGGGAAAGACTTTCTCGACAAGCCCGAAATGCTCGGGCTCCGTCAGTTGTTGGCCGATTCCAAGAGAGGGATTTCCTATAAGGGCGCGCTCTCCGAGCATATTCGCGAAGAGCTTATATCGCTTACGACTGTGGAGGGGTTTAAAGGTATTCTGCAATTGCTGACACTGCTCGACAAACTTGCGCACGACAATTCGGGCGAGTTCATTTCAAGTTATGGTTATGTAAACAACTTCAAAGTATCGGAAACGGAGCGAATGCAGAAGGTACATAATTACGTGTTGCAGCATTTCTTCCAGGAAATCCGCCTCAGCGATGTCGCCTCCCTTGCCGGAATGACCGAAGCTGCGTTCTGCCGCTATTTCAAAGCCCGTTCGAATAAAACCTTCATCGACTTCGTCAACGAAATCCGCATCGGTCACGCCTGCAAGCTCCTGCTGGAAGACAAATGGACCATTGCACAGATCGCCTACGACAGCGGTTTCGATTCGCTATCTAATTTCAACCGGAATTTCAAGAAGTACATCGGGCACACGCCGCGGGAGTATAAGGGGAATTATTGATGACGTCAGATGGTGTTCTGGCTTGCCGTTAGCGAATCTGTAATGCCTGCTGGTCAACGGTAATATTGAATTCGATCTCTGCTTTTAAGGCGCTGAATACTTTCAATATCGTATCAATAGTAGCGCTATTATTGCCGTTTTCGAGCTTGGATATCTGTGCCTTTTGCACGCCGACTAGCTCCCCAAGTTGCTCTTGTGTGAGATTGCGTTCTTTCCGGACGGTTCTGATAGCCCGGCCAAGCAAAGCCATACTTACTTTGTGTTCATGCGCATTTCTAGCAGGAGTGCCGATAGGGCCAATGTACTTATCCTTCATTTCATCCAGTGTGTACACCTTCATTTTTGATTTTCCCATAATTATTTTTGTTCTTCAAAATATCTCGCTCTAATTCTTAATGCCCGCTGAATCTCCTGTGACGGGATTTTCGCGGACTTTTTAATGAAACCATTCGAAGCGACTACCAATGTTTGTTTGGAATCTGATTTGTCCCAAAACGCAAGCAGCCGAATTTCATTGCCACTATACGTTGTTCTGAATTCCCAGATATGTTGATGAATTTTCTTCAGTAGCCTGGGATCGTTTGTTTGTGCTGCCATATCAATGTTAAAAAATATTTTATCGATTGCTTGTTGAGGCAGGGTAGCAAGAAACCGATTGGCTTCATCTAACATCAGTATGTTGAAGTAGTGTGCAGGCATATTAGAGATAATGTGTGTATCCAAATTTGGAAACTTCTAAATTATAAAAATATCCTAGCCGATCAATGCCGAGCCAGGATATTTTAGAGGATTACCCTTTCACATTATTAGTACCATACTTACCACGCTGCGGCCGTGAGAGCATGGCCGTGGCTTCCTTATCATTAAGGAATTGTTCCTTTTTCGGGTCCCATTTCACCTTGCGGCCGAGTTTCATCGCGGTGTGCGCGAGGAGGCACGCGGTGCATGAGCGGTGCGCGATTTCGGCGTGGCTAATGGTCTGTTTGCCGCTCTGAATGCTTTCGATCCAGTTCTGGTGCTGCTCGGGGCTTTCGTACAAGTGGATTTCGTTAGGCTGGATGACCGAGCCCAGTATTTTTGGATCGCTGGCGTAGAATGCCTTGTTCTCTTTCGCATTCTGTGCCGCCACGGGGTCGGAGGCTGTAACACCTACATTTCCCCGCGAAACGAAGATCCAGCCATCGGTACCCTCGAATTTCACGCCATTAGGATTGGTGCCGCCGATTTCCATCGTCACACCGTTTTCATACAATGCATTCACCAGGAAATCGCCATGCACGTCCCAAAGACCGGAGCCCTTTGCCGGGAACGTAGCCTTGCCTTCGATCTCGATCGGGCCTGTGAGCTCGGTGTCCATTCCCCAATGCGCGATATCGATATGGTGCGAACCCCAGCCAGTGATCATACCGGCTCCGAATTGTTCGAGACGAAGCCAGCCCGGACGGTCGTTGATGTCCGTTTGTGAATGCACGCGGTCTAAAGTATAGTAAACCTCCGGTGTTGAGCCGAGCCACATATCGTAGTTCAGGTTAGAGGGAACGGGCATTTGTGCTGTATTTCCACCCGCAGGATCACCGGGAAGGCCCACATATACTTTCTTCAATTTCCCAATGCGGCCGTTACGTACCAGCTCGCAGGTACGCTTGAACTGCGGCCACGGGTTCATGGAGCGCTGTTGGCTGCCCAATTGAAAAATTACCCCCTTCTTCTTGATCATATCGGCCATTTGGCGGCCTTCGCGTATCGTGAGCGAAGTAGGTTTTTGCATATAAATGTGTTTGCCGGCAACGGCCGCCTCCATAGCTGGCTGCGCATGCCAGTGGTCGGGCGTACTGATGATAACCGCGTCGATGTCCTTACGACCGAGAATTTCATGGTAATCGTCGTACGTTTTTACTTCCAGGTATTTGTCCTTTCCGGTACGCTCGACGTATTTCCGTTCAATCCACTCCTTGCCTTTCGCAAGGCGGTTTTTATCCAGGTCGGCCACCGCAATCACGTGTGCCGCTTCATTTTTGATTACTTCCGGTAAATCGTGCGTGGAGCCGATACGACCGAAGCCGATCTGCCCGATATTGATCTTGTTGCTCGGCGCATTTTTGCCGAACACACTCGATGGCACGATGGTCGGGAACATCGATGCCGCAATAATGCCTGCTGTACCTTTTGCAGTGGCTTTCAGGAATGACCTTCTGTCCTGATTTTGCTCCTTCTGATCTTTCATTTTGTATGCAGATTTAGGATTGATGACTGATATGCTTGTGGTTATTTCGAAAGTGCCGGAATAGTGTTCCGCACCGGATCCTGCGGGCTGGTAGCGTAAGCCTTACTGTAATTTCTTGGTTTCTGCGGTCCGATTGCCCATTCAATGGCACCGAGGATGTGCTTGCGCAGGTCTTCCTTTTCATAATCTTCCTTCTGATGCCCGAGTGAAGAGTAGAAGGAACGTCCACCATCGTATTCATGCCACCAGACTGACGGGAAAACATTTCCAAAAGTATCCAGCGCCTTTCCGGCAGGTTTTTGAATGGTTGAGTGGTCATTCACGGCCAATACATTCAGATTTACACCGAGTTCTTTGATGAAATAAAATTCGTCGGTTTGCCGTGGCCATTCCTTGCCAAGGTGCGCAAGCGAGGGGTTCTTTGGATCCAGGATTTTTACAGAAAAGCTCTGTCCCGGCTCATGCCAGAAGAAAGTTCCGCCCAGCAGATCCTTGAACCATCTCCATTTACGCTCCGTACCGGACGCGGAATGTAGCCCCACAAAGTTGCCGCCAGCCTGAATGTAGCGCATGAATGCTACGCGCTGCGCGTCGGTATCGAAAACGTCGTTATTGGTATTCGAAAACACAAGGCAATCGTATTGTTTCAGGTTTTCATCGGTAAACTTCGATGGATCGGAAGTGGTGTCTACGGCAAAACCGTTCTGTTTTCCCAGCGCGAGGATCGCGACCTTGGAGTTGGCAATATTGTCATGCACATAGCCCTTCCCGTTCTTCGTATAGACGAGGACTTTAACCTTGTTCCATTTGATTTTTTGCGCGTGTGTGCTTACGAATCCGCCCGGCCCGAGGAATAGCAGGCAGAGCAGGCATGTTGTCAGGATGTTTTGTTTTTTCATTGGTACTAAAAGAAAAGGTTTAACTAAAATCCAATTGAATTGCCGCCGTCCACGGGTAGTGAAACGCCGGTAATGAATTTAGCGGCCTCCGAGCTCAGGAACACGGCTGCCCAGCCGATATCGTCCGGTCTGCCCCACGTGCCCATAGGCGTGCGGTCCATCGCTTTATCACGTCGTGACGGGTCGCCGTTCATGGCTGTGAGCATCATCGGGGTTTCGATGAAACCGGGTGCAATGGCATTTACGCGAACATTATAGGGCGAAAACTCCGTGGTCAGCGCTTTCACCATCCCACCAACGGCTGATTTCGATGCAGTGTAAGCCACCACGCGATCGATACCATACAATGCAGCCATGGAAGTGATCATCAGAATGGCCCCTCGCTTGCGTTCCACCATGCGTTTACCGCATTCGCGGGTGATCGAGAAGACGGCATGCAGGTTGGTCTGGATAACACGGTCGAAATCCTCGTCGGAAACTTCTATGGCGTGTTTTTTCATGTTAATGCCTGCATTATTAACCAGAATGTCTATTTCTCCCACTTCCGCTTCGATCGTTTCAATCAATGCGGGCAGCGATTTGAGGTCTGTAATATCGTTGACAAAGTAGCGAGCATTCGCGCCGAGTTTGGGCAATGCTTCTTTCAAGACTTCTTCGCGTCTGCCGGTGATCACAAGCTGTGCGCCGGCCTGCGCGAGGCATTGTGCAATGTAAAAGCCGATACCGCTTCCTCCGCCGGTGACGAGGGCAATTTTGCCTTCCAGTGAGAAGACATTCAGTGATGGTGTTGTTTCGATTTGACTATTTGTGGACATTATTTAAAATCTATAAAATCTTGATTAATAATCCTGAACCGACCGTGCAACGCTCATTTCGAGTCCCCGCAGCTCTGCCAACGCTTTGAGCCGACCGATCATCGAATAACCGGGGTAGGTCTTTTTGTGCAGATCGTCGAGCATCTGGAACCCGTGATCGGGGCGCATCGGCAGCAGGTTGTCGGTATAAAGCGCTTCTTCACGGCGCAGTTCCTCCTGATGCAATGCCTTAACGACTTCATACATGTCCACGTCACCATCCAGATGTGGTGCTTCATGAAAGTTGCGGTTGTCTTCTGACTCTCTTTTGGTTGTTCTGAGGTGGACGAAATGGATGCGGTCGCCCAAGCGCCGGATGATGCCCGGCAGATCGTTATCCGCCCGGACGCCCAGCGAGCCGGTGCAGAAAGTAATGCCATTGGCCCGTATGTCACACGCATGCATCAGCTGCACGAGATCGGCTTCGGTACTCACTACACGCGGTAGGCCGAGTAACGGACGCGGCGGATCGTCGGGATGGATGCAGAGGTTAATGCCCAGCTCCTGCGCCACGGGCGCTACCTGGCCGACAAAGTAATAGAGGTTTTCTCGCAGCTCCTGGTCTCCTATTGCTGCATATGCATTGAGCAGCTCCTGGAAATTAGCAAGTTCAAATGCCTCTTCCGAGCCTGGCAGGCCCAGTAAAACCGTGTTTGTCAATCCTTGAATATCGGCGGGGGACATGCCTTGCAATTTCCGTCTGGCCGATTCGCGCACCTGCTCGTCATAATCCGCCTCAGCGCCCGGGCGTTGGAGAATGTAGAGGTCGAACAATGCAAAGTCTTCCCACACGAACCGCAGCGTTTTATGGCCTTCAGGGAATGTGTAGCTGAGGTCAGTGCGCGACCAGTCGAGCACCGGCATGAAATTGTAGCACACCGTCCGGATCCCCTCTGCCGCGAGATTACGCAGCGATTCCTTATAGTTTTCAATGTATTGCCCGCGCGATGGCAGCCCTTTCTTAATATGCTCGTGTACCGGCAGGCTCTCTACCACCAGCCATTTCAGGGAAGTGTATCGTTCATTGCCCGCTTCAACCAGCGAGATCCTTTCGCGGATCGCGTCTTTCGTCCACACATCCCCGACCGGTATCTGGTGCAGCGCAGTGACGACGCCGCTGCATCCCGCCTGACGGATGTCCATCAGCGAAACCGGGTCATTCGGGCCGAACCAGCGCATTGTTTGAATCATAGCGAAATGAATTTTTTATAAAAATATAAATATTATCTTGTATTGTAACCGATTGCATTAACTTGCCGTAAATTTTGGCCACAGGAATTCCTGTTCTGCAATAGACGGGAAATGCCTTTGTAAGCCCCTACAAGAAAAGAATAATGGAAAAGGAAATTACCATTTATGACCTCGCAAAAATACTGGCATTGTCGCCAGCAACCGTGAGCAGGGCATTGAACGATCATCCTGCGATTAACGCGAAAACCAAGGTGCTCATTGCCGAGAAAGCTGCCGAACTCGGGTATCGCTCTAACACATTTGCGAGCCATTTGCGGACACGCAAGACCAACACGCTCGGGGTGATCGTGCCGAGGTTGAATAGTAATTTTATGTCGACGGTACTGGCCGGAATGGAGGAGGTAGCCAATAATTTCGGATATAACTTGTTGATCAGCCAATCGCTGGAGTCAGAGTTGAAGGAGCAAGCTAATGCCAAAACCATGTTTAACAGTCGCGTGGACGGCTTGCTGGTTTCTGTCGCTTACGATACAGATTCCTTTGAGCATTTCTCCACCTTCATCAATCGCAATATTCCGGTTCTGTTTTTCGATCGCATTATGAATCATCCGCAATGCGGCGCGGTGATTATCGATAACGAGCAGGCCGGCTACGACGCAACGCGCCACTTGTTGGATCAAGGTTGTCGGAGGATCATGCATGTGACGGGCGATCTGCGAAGAAATGTGTATGCCGACCGGTTGGAAGGTTTCAAACGAGCGATCGCTGATCAGAACTTGCCGACAGGTAATCGACTTGTTATATCGACCGACCTCAGTCAGGAAGCGGGAAGGGCCATAGCAGAGCAAATTCACCAAATGGAAGAAAAGCCGGATGGTCTTTTTATCGCCAACGACCTTTGTGCGGCGATCTGCCTGCAGGCTCTGAAAGAAAGAGGATACGTAATTCCGAAGGATATCGCCATTGTTGGTTTCAACAATGACCCGGTTTCGCAAGTAGTGTCGCCGCAGCTCACAACCGTTTTTTACCCGGGTTATCAGATGGGAAAGACGGCGATGACTACGATGATCGGCCAACTAAATGGAACGAAACTGATAGATCATTTAGAACCAATTATCCTGCGCTCGGAACTGATTATCAGAAGGTCGTCGATTCGGTTGGAGAAGTCGTAAATTGCGATACATTCAACGTTTGCCAATCGCATTCTCCTGTAATTCACTATTTTTGAAAACAAAGCAGAAATATGGAAGCTGTGGCTGAAAGACTCTATTCACTGGAAGAATACTTCGCCTTTTGTGAAACCCACGAAGGCCGGTTTGAATTCGTCAACGGAGAAATCATCGAGATGTCTGGAGAAACAACTACTTCCAACAGGATTGCCGGGAATATTCATCGCTACCTCGCTAAAATTTTAGAAGATAGCTCATACGAACTTTATCAAAACGCAGTAAAGTTACGAGTCGAAGATGGCAGGGTTGTTCGTATCCCCGATTTTCTGATATGTGAGGAAGAGGGCGATGCTGTTCGGTATACTACCTTGCCATTGCTTATAGTAGAGGTATTGTCGGAAAGCACAGCCAAAACTGATCGCGTTGAAAAGCTACAAGAGTATTCATCAGACCCATCATTGCAATATTATCTGATGATCGAACAGACCAAATGCCATGTTGAAATGTATATCCGCGACGGGGAACGATGGTATTTTGAATTCTACGACAAAATGGACGATGTGATCCGGCTGCCTTATTTCAAAGCAGACTTGCCTCTTAGCGTTGTTTACAGAAAGGTCAGCTTTTGATTTTGTAATGCCCTTTCAAAGAAAAAACGATGACATTGTCATCGTCTACGGAGTATACCAATCTGTGTTCCTTATCAATTCTCCTCGGCCACTTGCCGGAAAGATTTCCTTTTAACCCTTCTGGTTTTCCTATGCCATGGAATGGTGCTGATTGAATGGCTTCTAAAAGTTGCTTGACTCTTTTTAGAATTTGTGTATTACCAGTCTTTTTCCAGTATTGCAAATCGTTCAAATCGTCAGAAGTCAACTTTATTTCCATATGTCATCCAGGGTTATCTTGGTAGTGCGTCCTCTCGCGACATCCTCATCACCGCGTTTGATTTTGGCTACAAAATCGGCGCCGTAAAGGGTTTCGCGATCTTCTGTTTTGAAAGATATATTCAACTCTCTGAAGAATGCTTCGATCGCATTACGCTCATTCTGGTTCTTCGGCTGCACGATGAAAGTTTCCATAACTTTAAATGGTTTATATCAAAGTTAAGAATTTTCGAAAACCTCTCCAAAGCGATCAGAGGATGTCAAATACCCAAATTATCAATTTAGCCGCAGCACAAACACCTGCTGCACACCCTTCCCGGTCTCATTCTTCAATAGTCTATTAAATGCAAGCACCTTCCCGTCCGCTGACCACACCAGATTGCTCGCCGCAAATTCCGATGGTTCGGTCAAAACCTGGATTCTCTCATTAAATGGTGCGTCGCCGACTTCGCAAAGGACAATACTCCCTTCATAAACATAAGTGACATGTTTACCATCCGGATGCCAGCGGAGGTTGCCGGTAAGGTTGGAAGCGCATTCAGTGACTTGGCGCGGCTTGCCGCCATTGGGAGAAATGATGAAAATCTGGCTTATGCCATTGTCGTCTTTGGCCAGAAATGCGAGCTGACTACCGTCCGGGGAGGAACGGACGATGCCGGAGCAGCCAGGGTGGCTACTATCGGCGGTGAAAGTCAGACGACGTTGCGTGGTACCTTTGGGTGGCATCGGGAAGTCGGTGTGGGTTCCTTCCAATGGCCCTAGTGGTCCGGGTTGGGTAATGTCTTCTGGGATATCGACGATGAAAACTTCGGGTACGTCATGGCCGTTTTGATCCTTCACAGTGCCAAGAAATGCCCGGGCGATCTGGCGGGTGCCATTTTGGGAGGCGTAGCCATTCGTTCCAACCCAGCTGTCGCTGGCAGCGTGGCTGATTTCGTCACTTCCCGGAGCAGGGTTTGGAACAACCCGCACGACCAACGCGCTGAACCATTCGCCGGAGACATTCTCCGCATTTTCATCTACTTTAACAGCCCTTACCTTTTTAGAAACGCCGATCGTCCGCAGGTTACGCTTCTGGCCGGTCGAGTCTTCCAGCGCTTTCAGGATGGCGTCGTTGTAGGTGAATCCGATCCATTGGCCGTCGCCGCTCCACTCGTGCCGGTGCGTGCCTCCGCGTAGCGCACCGGGCGTAAATGGGGGTGTAACGTCACGCGCATCCATGTATACGGGCACATTCGGGCGGTCGTCGTGAATGATCACTCCTGTGCGGCGCCATTGCTGGTAGGGGTTTTCTTGGGTGCTGGTGGAAAGGCCGTGAATGAATACGACAGCGTTTTCTTTGGGGCTATAACTCACAGCTCCTGCACCCGGACCCCAGCTTGCATTGCCTTTGATATCAAAAAGGACTTGTTTCTCTCCCGTTTCAATATTCACACGCTCGATCCGCGCCGATTCTGCGATCCCGCCGTCATCGGTTCTGGTATCGTACACGAGCCAGTCGCCATCGGGCGAAAAGTTGTCGTTGTTATCCAGGTCGTGATGGTAGGTCAGGTCGTGCGTGATCTGTTTTTCTGCGATGTCGGTCTGGCAGGATTGCATGCTCAAAAATGTTAGGAACGTTAAAACCGGGATAGAAACAAGTCTCATAGGTGAATCTACTTTTGAGGGGCGGTAATTATGCCCAGATAGCGGCCCATCCAATAGGGGAGGAGCCAGATATCACCGGCGCTATGCTCACCGGAACCGTTGCCGCCGCTCCGGTCGAGGCTGAACATATTACCATTATGTCGTTGAATAGGACGTTCGTCAGGCGGCAATACTTCCTTCGTGGTTTGTTTGCGGAAGTTGGGTTCGATCTTTTCGATATCCTTGCGGTGGCTGTTCTTGATCACCCAGTCGATCAGGTCCATTGGATGCTCCTGCAAATACCAAACAGATTCGTTCAGGTCAAAATCTTTGGTACCTGTTAATGCCGTGAAAATATTCCAGGCGCCTTCTTTCTCCGGACGCTCCGCTTGCCAGTGGTCGATGATCTGCTTTTTGTAACTGGCTTTCAGTGTATCGTTGAAAGCGTATCGGTAAAGCCCCCAATAGCCGAGGAAGTACATTTCATCGTCGGAGTGGTTCCAGCCGTCGGACATGTGTTTCGCATGTTCGTCGGCATCCGCCGGAGCCATCCCGATTACGCTCATAGGCCGCATCATGTTCTCATAGTAGCCGTGCTTATTCATCAACTCAAATGCTTTTGCCTTGTATTTCTCCTTTTTGGTGAAATGGTAGGCGGTTTGCAGCATAGCCACAATGTTCGACGAGTTAAGCTTGCGGTCGCCCACATTGGTAGGGAATGCATTTACATAATCGGGGTGCCATTTACCCCACATCGTAGGCTTACCATCGTAGTCGATCAGGTACATATTGTTCTTCACAATGTGCGACATAACTGTATCGATGAGCATAACGGCCTGTTTCTTGATTTTCGGGTCGTCGATCAATTCCGCTGCCGCACCGAATGCGAAAATATGGCCGATCACCTCATCGCTGCTGGTGGTCGATTTCCAATCCCATTCTTTCTCAGGAGAATGCTGCCACCGTTCAACATCGTGCAGCTCATTGATATGCCCCGAACGCTCAAAGGAACGTGCCGGAAATCCGGCCACGGGGTTCACTGTGTAAAGTCGCTCCATTGCGTCCATCGACTCGCGGCAGTTTTGCAATGCATCGGGATCTTTGGTAGCCGCATACCGGAAAATCTGGCCGCCAAGGTACATCGAGGTCCAAAGTCCGTCATTATCCGAATCTTCAGTGTAGCCTGTCGACAAATCGCCGTGATTCAGCCCGGTAAGCTGTGAATTGAAGCCATTGCGAATGTGGCGCAGACGTACTTGCTGGTCAAACAGTTTGGCCTTTTCTTCCAAAGTCATCGATTTGAACTGGATTTGCCCTAAACCTTTGGTCGTTAGTATCAGCACCGAATTTTTAGGCCCTTTTTCAATATTCAGAACATTGTTGCCGGGCAGCCAGCGTTCACCGAAATAGTAGTCAAACTTACCATCCGCGCGCAATGCAAATGCGCCCATATCGGAGCCGAACCACACTTTGCCGTTCACTTCTTTCACTGCGGTAATCCTGGTGACGGGCAATTTGCGGTTGATGCTGCCGGTTTGCTTTCCGGTTGGAATATCCAATGAAAGATAACCATCCCGTGTTCCGATGATGATCTTTGTCTCTTTCGAAGCAAGATCAAATGCGGTGAAATCGGTGCCGGTAAGCACTTTTGTCAGTTTTTTATCCTGCACACCCAGTTTGTAAATCGACTTGTTCCCCAAAATCCAGAACTGGTTTGCGTTACCCTGAAACACCAATCCGATCACAGCATCGTCGGGTAGCTTGCCATTCCAGAGGCTTTTCGAGTCTTTGATCAATTCGAGCGAAGCGCCGTCGGAAACGAGGAAAGTAAAATCCTTGCCGCCTGCGAGCAAGCTGGCCTTTGGAAGGTTATGTTTTGAAAACAGCGTTCCGGCCCATGCATTGCTGAATACCACCTGGTCGGTGAGGTAAACAAGTTGATTTTCGTAAGAAAAAAGGTTGCTGATGCGCTTATCCTTCATGTAGCGGTAATTCCGGTCGGGAACGACTTTGCCCGGATACAAAAATTGCCCCGCAGAAGTATGGCGAAGGCCCTCTTTGGCAAGCATTTGTATAATGCCGTTTCGGTCGGCGGCCACCTGTTGGAGTGAGCTCTCGGTGGTATCAGCGTAATATTTGATACTTAAATCCTGCAAATAGGACTTATCCTTATGCACAGGTTGTACCTGCGCATGCGTGGAAGCAGCGCCCGTCAGTAATAGGAGGGATAGTAAAAAGTGCTTTTGCATTGTATTGAGTTGGTTATTTAACTTTTTTCCTTCTTTCCATCATCTCTTTCCAGGTGGTGAGGATAATGCCTTCCGACTGGATGAAATTTTTCAGGTCGGGATCCAGCATCGAGCGCATGTCGGCATAACGTGAGCCGCCGGATGCACTGATGTATTTGAAATCGTCGGTGACGTCGCTGCTGTGGACGATCATCATCGCCACGCCGGGTTGCATTTTGCGGATCGTTTCGATGAACTTTTCGGCCTTATATTTGCCCCATTGTTCGGGCGTGACGTCGTTGCCCTCCGGTTTCCAGTCGCCGCTGATCGTGTGCAGGTCGTCGAGTACCGGTAAGCCCGCCGCCCATATTTTTTGCCCGAATTCTGCCGAGCGTTTGGTAATTTCGGGCTCCGGCAGTTCCATTCCTTCTTTCCATTTGCCCTCCGCTTTCAGCTTTTTGACCAATGGATTGTTCAGACATTCTTTCAAAAGCTGGTTATTCCCGCCGGGGAACATCACTGGAATACCAAATTCCGCCCCGACTTTAATATATCTTTCCAAATAGGGAATGTGCGCGAACAGCGTGCCCATATGCGAATCCATATGAGTGGGTTTCAGTCCGAGTTTTAATGCACGGCTCAGTTGTGCGCGAATTTCCTGTTCGACCACATCCGGGCTGGCGTGTTTGATCACGTCTTCTACCTCATGCCACATGCAGCCTTCATCGTCCACGAGCCCTTCCGAATGCGCAATGCCGTTCAGCGGAGGCCAGCGGTAATCCTGCCATTCCGAAGTGAGTGTCAAATGCAGACCGGCATCCATACCCGGGTTTGCAGATGCAAACTTGGCGAAACTGGCTGCCCATGGGCACGGCATCATAATGCTGCACGAGGTAGCAATGCCACTCTGTATCGATTTTTTGGCGCCCTCGTTCGAGTAATGCGACATTCCCGCGTCGTCGACGTGGAATATGATGACCTTCGCGCCTTTGGGCCAGCCGAGTTTTTCGGCAAAGGTCTGTTGTGCTGATGTTTCTTGCATGACCAGTAATAGCAGGTTGATGAGCAAAAGATAGGTCTTCATATCGAATGTTGTTTCTATTTTGAAATCATTCCCAAATACCGGCCCATCCAATAAGGCAGGAGCCAGAAAACCGGCTCACGTTCTACCTGCGGATTGCCTCCGGCCAATGTCCAGGGGTTTTTGTCCCAACGGACGGTGAGCCGTATGCTGGCGGGCTGTAATTCACTGACTTGTTCGTCCTCCAAAACCGGCGCGCGAACCACTTTGATATCTTCCCTTTTCCGGTGATCAATCGGCCAGTCTACCAGATCCAGTGGCGTGTCGATCAGAAAATCCACGGAATTTTTCAGCTCCGCTTTCTTATCCAGGCTTTCGTTATAAATAAAATTAACCAGCGGGTTATGGTCGCCTTTGCGCATCGCGAACCATTCTTCCAGGTGGTTTTTGTAAAATTTCAACCGCTCGGGATCCTGCTCGCAATGGATCAGGATCGGGTAGAGGTATGCCTGCAATACCACATCGAAATAGATGAACCACGCTGGATTTTGCCTGGTCACGTCCTTCATATTGTCGAGGTAATGCTCCTTTTCGATCAGCCGGACGTATTCGTTTTGGTATTTGGCATTACCGGTCATGAAATGTGCCAGTTTCAGGAATGCGAGCATTTCCATTGAGTTCTGATTACGGTCGGGCAACCATTCAGGGTCGCGGTTCAGCTGGTCAGGCGACCATACCGACCAGCGCGTCGGCTTGCCGTCCACATCCGTGAAATTCAGGTGATGCTGCATCAGATAATCGACGATCCTGCCTACATGCGCAGCGATGACCTTCTTTTCCGCGGCGTCGGCCACGAGCGTATAGTAATGGTAATAGCCAAACATATGCCCGCACATTTCATCGCTGCTTGTATCGCCTTTCCAAAGCCACTTTTTATCGCCCGACAAATGCCAGCGTGTTTCCACGGGTTTGAACCGTGGCTCTTTCACAAGTTCGTCTGCGCGCTCGCGTTCCGTGTACGTGCGGTTGCCATCGTGCATATGCGTCCATGTAGCGGGTATGATTGTGCGTGCGAAGAAGCCGTCGGTGCCGGTCACCTCCTGCAACATTTTCAGGAAGCCGAATGCTTTTTTTGCATTCTCCCTGGCAGCGGGATCTTTGGTAGCCGCATAGCGGAAGCTTTCCATGGCCAGATAGTTGCCGGTAAATTCGCCGTCATTATCGTCGTCTTCCGGTTCCCAGGTGGTAGTATCGCCCGGAACACGCAAATGCGCCTGTCCCGCGATCCACGGCGTGCGGATATGCCGCTTCATCAAAACATCATAAAAGAACGCGTTTTTGGACGCCAGGGTCATATCCCGCTTTTTAATAGCACTTACGCCCTGCGGCGTCGCTATCCACGCATTGCCTTCTTTGTCGAATGCAATATCATTGACCTGATCATCCAGCAGCCACCTTCTTGAAAACAGCAATGAACGATTGCCGTCTTTTCGGAAGCGCACCACGCCTGTTTGCGTACCGACCCACATCGAGCTATCAGGCGCGAGGCGCACCGCTGTGACGTAAGTAGAAGGAATGCCGTCGGTTGTTCTCAGTTCCGACTCTTTTCTACCATTGTTTTGAATGGTAACCCCGCCCAGCCCGCCAATCCAGAGCTTTCCGTCATGATTGTATGCCAAACCTTTGGCGTACGCGGCGATCAAAGCGTCCGGTTTGTAGGTATGTTCCAAATGCGAGGGAGTCCAGTGGTAAAGTCCTACATCGGAGGCTATCCACAATCCGTCGTTCCCGTCGGTGATCACATCGCGGACGGATCTCGCTATGACCGCTTTTTGTAACGTAAAGCCATTTGCATTACCCACCCAAAAGCCATTCGGGCCGATTGCGTAGACTGTACCGGCCTTTGTGCAAATCGCGGAAATTGGCCCGGCCGGCCCATCTACCTTTGAAACAGCCCCGTTGTGATATCGGAGGAGTCCATTCCAATTCCCTAGCCACACAACTCCGGATGAGTCCTGTGCCAGGGCGAACGATGGTCCGTTCTCTTCATCACTTAATATCTGTTCCCACTTTTGGGAATCTTTCATTTTACGAAAAACACCTTTTGCCGTGGCTGCCCATACGTTACCGTCGCGATCGGGCAGGGCGGCTCTTACGTCGTTACCCTCCATCGGATAGGCCTCATGATATTCCTGTTTGAACGCCGTATCCTGGTGAAAGGACGGCTCCTTGTCGACAGTTTTATCATTCCGGCACGAAAACAGCAGGGGTAGTATGCCGTAAGCCAGCCAGGCAATCAGTTGTTTTTCAAAACGTAACATCAGGCTTCCGCGTAGTTTTCGCTCTCCTGAAACAGCAGGCCGATCAATTTTTTATGTTGCGAGAAGTCGGGGATGAGCAGTTGCGCACCTGCACGTACGAGGCGCGGGCGCTTGGCCGGATTATGGCCGAAGCGCTGCACTTCGTTGCTGGTAATGCCCACCGAAATGCCGCCTGCGCGCCGGCCTTCGCGAATCTCGTCTGGCCCGTCGCCGAATACCGCCAGTTCTTTGCCTTGTAAATTGTTGTCGCGGATGATTTTTTCGATCACCATTTTCTTCGAAAACTTAGTATAATCGCGCAATGCGCCGTAAATGCCGCCGTCGAACAAATCGGCGTAGCCAAGCACTTCGGCTTCATTTCTCACGTCGTCGGCATCGGTACCACTCGCGAGGTACATCGTTACTCCGCGTTCTTTGAGCTGTTTCAGAAACTCAACGGCGCCCTTCAATGTGTAATCTTCCTGACCGAGTTCCCCCTTGGCGAGCTTTTCCATGCGCTTGTTCACCATTTCCATGAGGCCGTCGTTGTAAATCTCCTTGTATTGGAATTTATCGAGGATCTGGTCTTCCGGTACAAAGCCGAATTCACGTACCAGGTTTACAAGCCCTTCCATTTGGTAGATGGTCTGAATACCCGTGGTTTTGTGAATGAATGCCTTGCATTCGGCCTGTACTTTGTGAAATGTTCCGGCGTCAATCGTATCATATTGCTCACCAAGAATGGATTTCATCATCACAGGCTCCATAATCTCCTCCCATCCCTGCCGGAGCGAGCTGATCGTACCATCGTGATCGAAAACGGCATAGCGTATATGTCCCAGCTTGTCGAGAATCTCCGGCACGCATATTTCGAACTCTGTTTCGGGATAGTAAACAGCTGCGCGCTCGTTTTCGGCGAGGTCGGCATTGTAAATGTAATCCGGGTCGTGAGCTACCACCGCGATCTCCTCGCCGGTTGCCGTGCCCGTAGTAAACAGCTTTTGTACCGTCACCGCCGCGGCAAAATTACCGAACAATGCCGCTTCGGCGGGGGCCAAGCCCGCTGCCAGGCAAAGTGTAATGGCGCTGATCGCCGTATCGCCGGCCCCGACAGTGTCGAGCTTGCCTTTCAACTGAATGCCCGGCACCTCGTGATAACCCTCATTGTCAAATGCGATAATGCCGCGCTCTCCGCAGGTGACGAAGACCGGCTTGTGGTAGCGCCGGAATACCGCGGCGCCGTAGCCCTTCACGTCGCTTACCGGCACATTTTCTTCCGGCGAGACTTCGAGTCCGTTCAAACTGGCTATCTCGCGATCGTTACATTTAAGACAGGTATTCCGGAAGCTGTCGTTGAAATGCCGCGAATCCAGCATGACTATTTTGTCGGGATACTTATTAAAGAGTGCATTGACGTCGTCGATAAACGACGCGTTGGTAATGCTTCCGGTCACCTGCTGGTTAAAAATCAATGCATCGCATTCCTGTAATGCCTTTTCGAGTGCGGCTACGAGTTGCCGGTCGGTGTCCACGCTTCTTTCATTATATACACCAAAATCGATGCGAGGCTCTTCCTTGCCGTCTACCAGGCGTTTGAGATAACTATATGTGTTGAAATTCCCTTTCTGAATAATGAATGCGCTCGTGTCCGCACCGAGTTGTTGAAGCTGCACCGTCAGTTCCCGTCCCTGCATATCGTCGCCCACGGCACCGATCACCCGGATACCCGCTGGTTTCAGTGCGGCGAGGTTGGCCACCACATTCCCCGCGCCTCCCGGCGTATAGTAATGGCGGGCAACGGCTTGGGCCTGCAAACCGGTTTCAATGGAAACTTCGGAAGTGCGGTCGTCCATGACCCAGTACGAGTCGAGACAGAAGTCGCCATACACGGCGACCTGAACGGTGGAGATTTTCTCCAAGATCTGATTGATGCGGCTTTGATCCATGAGCAAAGGTTGGTCTGGATTTAGGATAAAATGGATATGGATGTTGAGGTGTTTTTTGGGTAATACGACCGATGCCGGAAGGAGGGCTATCGCAACGTCCGCGATTTGCGGCAAATGTTATAAAATTGTTAAAAGCGGCATGGGTGAAACGAGGGTAGGACTGCCGGTTATTTCGAAGTATTTTTTGCTAAGAACTGGCTGGTAATGAGGAAATATGTAATAAATGATAAGTTACTATTATGTTATGATTAAATCGTACAATGGTGCGCAAAATGAAGATATTTTTACGCAGTTTGCGATTCTTATTTTGAATCGGGAGGTGTAGATTTATCAAACAATTGCAAATACGCCGCTCAATACAAAGCATCGCCGATTGTTTCGAAGGCAGAATTTTCCTCTGCCAGGGCGATGTTGGAAACAACTTTATTTTAATACCTGACTGATTACCTATTCATAATAAAGCAAAATTGATGCCGGCCGATAAATAGGATCAAACCAAGAATAAAAGTTTTTTAATTGATATAAGAATTTTTTTATCTAGTACCCTTTTCTATAAGCTAAACTGTACGACTGTGGCCTATCCCGACGAAAATACCCTGATCAGAGTGACGCAAGGCGACGAAGCGGCCTTTGCGGAGTTGTATAACCACTACAAAACACCTGCACTGCGGTTTACGGTTTCCCTGCTCAAAGACGAGGAAGAGGCTGAAAACATGGTTCAGGATGTGTTTATCAAAATTTGGGTGAGACGTACCCAGATCAAGCCGGACTATAATTTCAATTCATACCTGTTTACGTGCCTGCGGAATATGGCATTCGACCATTTTAAAAAGCTGGAAAAGAGCGAGCAGCTGCGTAAGCATTATATGGAGGCGATCCGTGCTGCCGGTGAGGAGGAGCGGGAAGAGGCCGAGAGAAGGCTGACCGTCGTGCAGGCGGCCGTCGAATCGTTATCGATCAAGCGCCGGCAAATTTTGAAACTGAATATTGAAGAAGGAAAATCCTATCAGGAAATCGCGGAGTTTTTGAGAATATCCAAAAATACAGTGAAGAACCAATTGGTGAAAGCAAAGCAGATCTTGCGAGAAAAAGTGGATCTGGCAACGATATAGCACCCGGGTTAGTCCAGCATTACATATTCCTAAAACCTTGAAAAGCAGAAGCACCTACGCTTCTGCTTTCCTTTTTTGGTCTATTTCATATCGTTCAGCTTGCTGAGGTCGATGGCTTTTAGCGCCTCTTTCAGCTGGTCGACGCTCAGGTTATTGCCTTCCACATTTACGACATAGCGGTCCGCGACCAACACATTGATTTCACCGGATTTGCTTTCGTTGTTATATTTCTCAAAAGCCTTGTAGCCTTCGATTGTCGTCGTTTTTTCGTAGCCGGTGGTAGTTTCCTTATCAATTTCAGCAATCGACCAGGCTGCGAGCGCCATGGTCGATACGCCGGCAATACCTCCCGTGTCCACTATTTCGACATCGAGCGACTCATCCTCGCTTCCTTTATATTTGGCCTCGGCTGTCGAAACGGTAAAGCCCATGGCACCGGTTTTCTCGCCGGTAGCTTCCGTGCGGCTCATGCCGGCCAGGGTTTCGGGTAAAAGATCTTTCAGCTTGCGGAAATCCACCGGGTCGACGGCCTTGCGGTCGCCCATTTCCTTGGCTTTATCGGCAATAGCCTGAAGCGCATCTGCCGGGCTGTCGGCGGCGGCTTTTTCTTCGGCTTCTTTTTCTTCCTGTTTGCTTCCGCAACCGGTCAAGAGCAGGGCGCATGAAAGAAATGCGGCAATAAAGGATGTTTTCATCTGACAATTGTTAGAGTTGTTTCAAACTAATTACAATGTAATGAAAACGTTGCACTGATGCACGCCTACTCTGTCGGGGGTATTTTCATCCTGCAACCTCCATCGGATTCTGACGGGAGCGTATAATGAAATACAAGCCGAGCAGCACTGCCGGGATACTCAGGATTTGTCCCATATTCAATGCGTAGTTCGCCTCGAATGCCTCCTGGTTTTCTTTCAGGAACTCATACAGGAATCGCAACGTGAACACCCATACGAGGAAGACCCCGACCATCAGGCCGCGTGGGGTAGCGGCCTTGTATTTGTTCCAGATCCCAAACAGGACGAACGTGAGGATAAAGCAGGTAATGGATTCGTAGAGCTGCGCCGGGTGACGCGGGATTTGCAGAAACTCGGTATTTTGACGGAAAATGAATGCCCAGGGCGCATCGGAGGGTTTTCCGACGATCTCTGAGTTCATCAGGTTACCAAAACGGATGAATGAGCCGCCCAGGGCGAATGTGATGGTAAGGCGGTCGGTCACCCAGAAGAACGTCTGGCCTGTGCCCCTCCGCGATCGCGCATACAACCACAGCCCGGTTACGGTTCCGATCACCGCACCATGGCTGGCAAGTCCGGCGTAAGGAGGTAATATCACTTCCAGGGGATTTTTAAACAGTACTTCGGGTTCATAGAAAAGGAAATGGCCTACGCGGGCGCCGATAACGATCGAGAGCACCATATAAAGCGTGAGCGAGTCGATATCTTCCAGCGTCTTTCCTTCTTTCTTGAAAATATAGATCATAATTTGCTGGCCGATCAGGAACCCGGCCGCAAAGAGAAGACCATACCAACGGACAGGGAAGGGACCAAAACCGGCGATTTCCGGAATAGTGAAAATTTCGGGACTTACGTCCCACATGATATAGGAAAGCATGCGTTTGTGATGTTAATGATCAAATATACTATTATGAGACAAGACGCGAAATGAAATTTTTACTCATAGCCCTCGTGCGGTTTTATCAGGCGGCACTTTCCCCTTATTTGCCCAATTCGTGCCGTTACACGCCTACATGCTCGCAATATATGATTGAAGCTGTGCAGAAACATGGCGCGTTCAAAGGAGGCTGGCTGGGGCTGAAACGATTTGCGCGCTGCCACCCGTGGGGCGGCCACGGCCACGATCCCGTGCCATGAATTATCCAATGGCAACCTTCCTGAGAATGGAATCGATGATCGTCATCGTACGCACGCCGTCGGCTTCCGCCTCGTAGTTCAGCAGGATACGATGGTTCATGATGTCGGGGGCAAGCTCCTTGATGTCCTCGGGCAATACATAATCACGCCCTTCGAGGTAGGCCAACGCTTTTGCCGCGCGATTGAGGTAAATAGTAGCCCGCGGCGACGCACCGAACTGAATGTACCGCGCCTCGTCGCGGAGCCCGTAATCGAGCGGGCGGCGGGTGGCGAATACGAGCTCGATAATGTAGCGTTCGAGCGTATCGGATATATTGACCTTATTAACCTCGTCACGAATCGCGAAAATCTCCTCCTTGTTTAATATCGGCCGGATTTTGTACTCATAATTAATGTCCGACATCCGGCGCATTACTTCCAGCTCTTTCATTTTGTCGAGATAATCGACGTAGACTTTCATCATAAACCGGTCGATCTGGGCTTCCGGCAGCGGGTAGGTACCTTCTTGTTCCACCGGGTTCTGGGTAGCGAGTACTACAAAGGGGCGGTCGAGGAGGAATGTTTCATCGCCGATCGTCACTTGACGCTCTTGCATCGCTTCGAGCAATGCGGACTGTACCTTGGCCGGGGAGCGGTTTACCTCGTCGGCGAGGATGAGGTTGGAGAAAATAGGCCCTTTTTTGACTTCATAGTCGCCTATTTTGGGCTTATAGATCATCGTCCCGATCAAATCCGCGGGGAGCAGGTCGGGCGTGAACTGAATGCGTTTGAATTCCAGGTGGAGCACTTTGGCCATTACGTTGATGGTCAAAGTTTTGGCTAGCCCCGGAACGCCTTCGAGGAGGATATGGCCGCCGGTAAATAGGCCTATCAGCAGTCGGTTCAGCAGTTTGTCCTGCCCCACAACCACCTTGCCCATTTCGTCCAGAACCTCCCTGATTTTTTCTACGTACATGAAAATGAGATCAAAATTTTAAATGGATCAGGCCCAGATAGCTCTTACGAAGCGGTCCTTACCATTGATATCACGAAGGATTTCCACGTTTTTGTAATTCCTTTCTTCAAAAACCTTTTTGGTTTCTGCGCCGAAATGCTCGTTGATCTCGACATAGCATTTGCCGTGGTGTTTTAAATGGTGGACACCAAAATCCGCGATGGCTTTGTAGAACAGCAGCGGATCGTTGTCTTCTACAAACAATGCCTCGTGCGGCTCGAAACGCAGCACATTCGGGCGCATGCTTTCGGCTTCGGAATAGGTTACATAAGGCGGGTTGCTTACCAGGCAATCGAACTGGACGATGTTGCCGGGCAGCGGGAATGTTACATTGAGCATGTCCTGCTTCGCGAACGTGACGTCGGCAATGAGCTGTCTGGCGTTCTCTCTGGCCACTTCCAAAGCCTCGTCAGACACATCCCAGGCATGCACGCTCACATGCGGCAGGAAGCGCGCGAGCACGATGGCAATACAGCCGCTCCCGGTTCCAATGTCGAGGATGGAGATATTCTTGTCCGGCTCCGCATAGTCGCGTGTTACCATTTGTACGAGTTCCTCGGTTTCCGGACGCGGAATGAGTACCGCCGAAGAAACGCGGAATTCGAGGCCGCAAAACTCGGTGGAGCCGATGATATGCTGAACGGGTTCGTTGTTGTTCAGGCGTTTGATGATGTTATCCCAATCGGGCTGCGCCGTGTTCTCGGGTATCGGGCGATCCACCAGCACATCGATATTGCGGAGGCGCATATAATGCTCCAACAGCATAAACGAGATTGCCTGAGCCTCTTTTTCCGGATAAACTGTGATGTTTTTTACTATATATAAATAAAGCTGGCGTGCGGAAGTCATTTTCACTGATTTTGATCCAATGTCGGAAAGTTAGCAAATTATGGGAACTCCCGAAAGTTGAGTTTAAAAGGGCATTTGTATTTTTGCCACATGGAGACGCACAATCAATGGATGGAAAGGGCTTTGCAGCTCGCCGAATACGGCCGCGGGGCGGTGAGCCCGAACCCGATGGTAGGCTGTGTGATCGTTCATGAGGGCCGGATTATCGGCGAAGGCTGGCATCGGGGCTACGGCGGTCCTCACGCTGAAGTGCGTGCAATTGAGGATGCCGATGCCAAAGGCAATTCGCATTTGCTGCCACAAGCCACTGCTTACGTAACGCTGGAACCTTGCTCGCACACGGGAAAGACGCCTCCCTGCGCGGACCTGCTTGTGAGCCGCCAATTGAAAAAAGTGGTCATTTGCAATGATGATCCCAATCCGCTGGTTTCGGGCAGGGGCATCCGCAGAATGCGCGAGGCCGGGATTGAAGTGGAATGTCATGTCCTGGAAGCAAGAGGGTTGGAGCTGAATAAGCGTTTTTTTACGGCTATGACCCTTAAAAGACCCTATGTAATCCTCAAATGGGCCGAAACGGCCGATGGGTTTCTGGGGTATGAAACCGGTAACCCCGTGCAGATCAGCGGCGCATTGTCGGGTATGCGGGTGCACCAATGGCGTACCGAAGAAGATGCTATTATGGTGGGTTATAAAACGGCTTTGATGGACAATCCGCGGTTGAATGTGCGGTATTGGGCGGGAACGAACCCGGTGCGGATCGTCACCGACAGACGCTTGCAACTACCTCCGCAACTCCATTTGTTCGATAATTCTCAAAGTACAGTCGTGGTTAACTACGACCGTGAGACAGCACTTCCAGCCGATCCCGAACGTTACGCGTTGCCATCGACAGCCTATTTGAAAATAGACAAGGAAGGTGATGAAATAGCCCAATTGCTCGAAGGCCTGCATCTGCGTAAGATACAGTCCGTTTTAGTGGAAGGAGGCGCAGCGGTGATCAACGCATTCCTGGAAAGCGGTTTGTGGGACGAGATCCGTCGTTGCCAGGGAACAATCATCATTGGCAAGGGCGTGGCTGCCCCGGTTCCCCGCGGCCTGTTCAAAGGTTCGGAGCAAATCGGTCATGATTTGTGGACCTGTTACAACCGGATTTAAATACTCCAGAGATTTTCCTCAGTCGTCCAGATTTCCCAGGCTTTCTCTGCTTGCAATTCAAGCATTTTTAGTCCGTTCATGGTAGCGGCGCCCTGCTCGGTACCTTTTTTCAGGAACAACGTTTCGGCCGGGTTGTAAACGAGGTCGTACAAGTAATGGCTTCTTGTAATCCACTGGTAAGGGATCATAGGACATTCTTCGGTGTTAGGGAAAGTTCCCAACGGGGTTGTGTTGATGATCAACCGATGGCCTTCGATCATTTCCTGGGTAAGTCCTTCGTACGATACGCAGTCGTCGCTTTTCTGGCGGGAAACGAGGGTGTACTCCATTTCAAGGTCTTTCAATGCTACCTGCACAGCTTTGGCGGCACCGCCATTGCCCAGTACGAGCGCCTTAATATGCTTGCAGGACTCGCCCCGCTTGTCGAACCATTCCACTAGCGATTGCTGGAAACCGTAGTAATCCGTATTGAATCCTTTCGTACTGCCGTCGGCGTAGATTTTGATCGTATTCACCGCTCCTATGCGCTCGGCCGAGGCATCGTCGAGGTCGTCGAGAAAGGCAATCACATCTTTTTTGTAAGGGATCGTCACGTTCAGTCCGCGCAGGTCGTGCTTCTTTTTCAGCAACTCGGGCAATTCGTCGAGGGATTTTATCTCGAAAAGCTCATAGCTGCTCTCTTTGATTTTCTCTCTGATGAATTTATCCGTGAAATATCGCTTTGAAAAAGAGTGGGTAAGAGGGTATCCGATCAGGCCGTATAAGTTCATATGGATGCGTGCAACGACGGTAAAAAATTGGGCTGCTAAGTTATACCAGCCACCAGCTAATTACAAATGCGTGCTGAATTAGGAGCCGGGTAAATTCGCGTATACGATTTAAGGTTCGCAAGTTGAAGTTACATCATTGGTCTGATTATCAGTTGGTTTTGTGCTTAGGTTAATTTGTATTAAACAATGGCCGAATTAATTTGCATTATTATGGCAAATGAAGTAGAATTACCTATCCTTTATCTGTACCCAAAATTATGAAGTGGAAAAATCTTTACTACACACTATTGCTGGCTAGCCTGTGTACCGGGCACGTCAAAGGCCAGAAGCGCCAGGACTACCAAATCCTCCTCAGAAGTGGCTCAATTCAACCCGAGCGGAATATTTCATCTGGATCTGCCCGCTCCAATGCGGCATTCAGGCTTTCGAACACCGGGCAGAAGTCACTGGTAGTGATTCAATTCGATGACATCCCCACCGAACAAGAGCGACAGGAATTGAAGCGGGAGGGTATCGAACTCCTTGAATATATACCAAATTACGCCTACACGGCAACGATAGCGCCGGGTAGTAATCCGGGTGCATTGGCGAGAACCAAAGGAAGAGCGATCATAGAACTTAGCGCCGAGCAAAAAATGCAGCCCGGGCTTGCCAACGGCAATATACCATCCCACGCATTTACCGGACCGTCCACTGTCGATCTGTGGATCAGCTATCCTAAATCTTTCAGTTACGAAGAGGTACAGGCCGCGCTGCAAAGCCGGCAATACGAAGTCATTTCGGATCAATATAAAAACTACCAGATACTGACGGTCCGGGTGCCGTTGAAGGAGCTGAAAACGCTTGCCGGGCAGCCATTCGTGCAATATGTGCAGGCGATTCCGCAGGCCGATCGGCAGCTGAACAATAAAAGCACTGCAAATGGGCGGGCCAATGTCTTGAAATCGGCGTTGCCAGGGAACAGGAACTTGTCCGGAGCGGGTGTGGTCGTCGGGATTGGCGACGAGTCTAATCCCCTGCGTCATATTGATTTCAATTCCCGCATTATCAACCGGGCGCCTATTGAAGCCGGCTCGCACGGCTTGCACGTAATGGGTACGATGGCAGGCGCCGGCATTATGGACGAGCGTTTCGCCGGTTATGCGCCCAAAGCGACCGTCGTTGCCCAAAGTTATTCGTCGATTCTGGCCTATTCGCCACAGTATGTGCAGGATTTTGGGATGGTGATCACCAACAATTCTTACGGATCGGATGTTACTACCTGTGAAACAAACGGGACGTACGACCTTTATTCTTATATCCTGGACCAGCAGGCGTTCGAAATGCCTTATCTGCAACATGTTTTTGCTGCCGGAAACAGCGGTAATACTACTTGCGCACCGTTTGCGATGGGTTTTGGAACAGTTCTGGGAGGATATCAAACCGCTAAAAACGTCATCACCGTCGGTGCTACCGGCGAAACCGGCGGACTTATGTCGAATTCCAGCCAGGGGCCCGTTAAGGATGGCAGGTTGAAACCGGAGATTACGGCGCAGGGAAATGGTGTTGTGTCTACGATTCCGGTCAACCTGTATGGCGGCGGAAGCGGGACGAGTATGGCCACGCCGGCTGTGTCGGGAGGGCTCGCGATGCTCTACGAACGGTACAGGCAGCTGAACGGGAACCAGAATCCCAAGAATGGTTTGATGAAAGCACTGCTGGTGAACGGCGCGGTGGATAAAGGTAACGAAGGCCCCGACTATCGATTTGGATTTGGATGGCTGAATCTGCTTCGCTCGGTCAAAATGCTCGAAACGCAGAGCTATGCTACGGGTCAGGTCGCGCATCAGGGGACTAATAATTTTTCCATCAATGTCCCGGCCAATACGGCGCAGATGAAAGTAATGCTCTATTGGAACGACCCGGCAGGCAGTACACTCGCATCCCAGAGCCTGGTCCACAATCTCGACCTTCAGGTAACGAACCCTGCTTCAAATGTGATTCTCCCGCGAATACTGGACCCGACCGCTGCCAACGTGACCAATGTAGCTGCGACTGGCGCCGACAACCGTAATAACATGGAGCAGGTGGTGATCAACAATCCGGGCGCGGGGAGTTATACCATTTCCGTAAAAGGTACCACGGTAGGTCAGTCACCTTCGCAGGAGTATTTTGTCGTTTACGATATCATTCCCAATTCCCTCACTATTACCAACCCGATCGGAGGGGAGCGCCTGAAAGACGGCGATCCTATTTACATTTCCTGGGATGCGTTCGGGAATAGCGCCAGTAATTTTACCGTGCAATACAGCGGCAATAATGGGGGAGTATGGACGAACATTTCTACGACTGTGGCAGCAGGTACCAGCCAGCTCGCGTGGGCTGTGCCCGTGGGGATGCGATCGGACAAGGTGCGTGTGCGGGTGATCCAGAACAGCACCGGTGCGCAAAGCATTTCCGAGCCTTTCACGGTAATCGGGGTGCCGGGGGTTACGCTGTCGGCCCTGCAATGCGAAGGATATATTTCGCTCGACTGGACGGCGGTAACGGGCGCGAGTGACTATGAAGTGATGATGCTGAAAGGGAAGGAGATGGTTCCGGTGGCCATTACCGCCGGCACGACCTATTCGTTGGGTGGTTTGTTTAAGGATTCGACCTATTATGTTTCCGTACGGGCCCGCGTGAACGGGCAGCCCGGGCGCAGGGCGTTGGCGATTTCGCGCAAGCCGGATACAGGAACCTGTGCAGGCAGCATTTCGGACAACGATCTTAAAATTGAGTCAATAGTTACGCCGGCATCGTCGGGGAGGAAAAGTACTTCTACCGAACTGAGTGGAGCCGTTTTTGTCAAAATGAGGATCAAAAATCTCGATGACGTAGATTTCAATGGCTCACTGGATGTCGGATATGAACTAAATGGTACGGCGGTACCGATTGAAACGATCACGCCTTTCATTGAAAAAGGCAAAACTTATGACCATACTTTCGCCGTGGGCGCCAATTTAGCCAATCCCGGGGATTACAAAATCAAAGTGTATATCCATAGTAATGCGGATGTGGTGACCGCTAATGATACATTGACGAAGCTTTTCAGGCAGCTACCCAACGACCAGCTGACATTGCCATTTAACGATGACATGGAAAACCTCCCTGCACAGAGTGTTACCATCGCGCAAATGGGGCTTACAGGAGATGGGCGGTACGACTTCAGCGCCGACACCGACGCAGGAAGGATCCGGACTTTCATTAACACGGGCTTTGCGGCCTCCGGTCAGAGAGCATTGACGCTCGATGCCAACCGGGCATATTCGGCGGGTAACACGAGCTACCTCACGGGTACTTTCAACCTGGCTGGCTACAACATCAATACCGATGATTTACGGTTGATATTTTCCTATAAAAACCACGGCCAGAAAACGAATAGTAATAATAAGGTATGGATAAGAGGTAAGGACACCGACGCCTGGATCGAGACTTACGATCTTTTCGCAAATCAGAACCTTACGACCCAGGGATACAAGACAACGGTCCCGCTTGAAATAAGCGCATTGCTGTCGGCAAATGCGAAAAACTTCTCGTCGAGTTTCCAGGTCCGCTGGGGGCAATGGGGAAAAATGATCACCTCCGATTACAGCAACGGCGCGGGCTATTCTTTCGATGATATCCGCATTGTGTCGGTGATCGACGATATTCAAATGCTGGCATTGCTCGCGCCGCCTACCGAAAGCTGCGGGCTGAGCAATGCGGAAACGATCGCTATCCGCATCCGAAACAGCTCTGCGCGGGATATTTCCAACCTGCCAATTGCATTGTCGCTCCCGAACGGGACCATCCTCCGCGATACGATCGCGTCGCTTGCCAAACGCACAACCATCGATTTTACTTTCGGTCCCAAGGCTGATCTTTCGGCGATAGGGGCATTAAATCTCAAAGCATGGTCGGAATTAGCGACCGACAGTTTCCGGGACAATGACACACTGGCGGTTAAAGTTTTCAATGCGCCGGTATTGAGCTCGTTCCCTTATCTTGAAAATTTTGAAAACGGCGACGGCTTTTGGAGTGCCAAGGGAACGAACAGCTCCTGGAAATGGGGTACGCCTACTTCGAGTGGATTGAACAAAGCAGCCAGCGGAACCAAGGTGTGGAAAACCAACCTGGCGGGAGGGTACAACGACAAAGAAGAATCGTATTTGTACTCACCTTGCTTCAATGTGAGCAGCCTGACTTCGCCGACATTGAGTTTTAGTGCGGCAATCGATCTGGAAGTGTGCGAGCCTACGCCCTGCGATTACGTGTATATCGAATATTCCGGAAACGGCGGTCCATGGACCCGCCTGGGCGCAGTGGGGCAGGGTACTAACTGGTATAATAAAACCTACTCGGGTAACGGTGCCTGGGCTATGCAGGATTACCTACGCTGGCACGTGGCGAGCATGGCGTTGCCTACCGGATTTGTGAACCTCAAATTGCGTTTTGTACTGATCTCTGATGGTTTCACCCACCGCGAGGGAATTGCCCTGGACGACATTCATATTTTCGACAAAGTTGCTCCCATTCTCGATAATACCGGTGGTGTGGCTACCCAGCAGGTGTCGGGCTCGGGTTGGGTGAATTTCACGACCAATGGGAAATTGATAGCTGCCATTAACCCCAACGGACAGAATATGGGCAATACCGAGGTAAAGTCTTATCTGAACACGGTAGGCGTCAGAAATGGGAACGGACAGTATTATCTCGACAGGAATTTTACCATAAAACCTGCTAACAGCGAACTCGCAAGCCTGGCAACTGTCCGGTTCTACTTCCTTGAAACTGAAAGTGAAGCTTTGATCAATGCAGTGGGCTGCGGTACTTGCGAAAAACCTGTGAATCCTTTTGAACTTGGTGTTTCCAAATACCGGAATGCGGCCAGCCCTGCCAAAGAGGATGGCTCACTATCCAATAGTGTCGACGGCGGCTGGTCGTTCCATCCCGCGGGCGAAGTAGCGATCGTCCCCTACGACAAAGGATACTATGTGGAAATGAAGTTGAAATCTTTTTCAGAATTCTGGTTTTCGAAAGGGTTTGTGGGAAATCCGGGCGCATTGCCCGTCGAGTTGGTGAGTTTCAATGCGAGGAAAAGGCAGGAAGATCTGTCATCGAAAGACGTGATCCTGGAATGGGAAACTGCTTCCGAAGAGAATTTCGATCATTTCGATATTGAGGTAGCCAACGGCGACGAGGCTTACCGGCAAGGAAAATTTGTGCGGCTGGCGCAGGTTTTCGGGGAAGGTAATTTGAAAAGCGGCCGAAAATATGAGTACGTCGATCGGCTGCCCGGCAAGTGGGGAAACTTGTATTACAGGCTTAAAATGGTGGATATCGACAGCACGTATCAGTACTCCCGAGTGCGCCCGGTTGCATTCGAAGCGCAATCCGAATGGTCGGTTTATCCTAACCCTTCGAAAGGCGTTTTCTACCTCGGCGACGATGTTCCTGCGAGCCGCTCTGTGTCCGTGAATGTGTACGACCTGCAAGGAAGAATTTTGAAGCAACTGGATGGTGAGGCATTGAACCCGGCGCAGAAGCGCAAGGTTGACCTCTCCGGTCGCGAATTTGAGGAAGGAATATATGTACTGGAAGTAGTGAATGGAGAAACAAAACAGGCATTCCAGGTGTTGAAAAACTGATGTAACCTCTGCTATCGTTTAAAAAATCCTTCTGATGCAGCATATTGGCAGGTGAAAGCGAATAGCTTTACAACAGACCGCATTTTATGAATGTCATGAACAAAGTTTTACTGATCCTTTGCCTCTTCACACTCTCTGATTCTTATGCTCAAACCGGCAGACCGGTCAATTCGCTGATCCTCGACACCGACATCGGTCCGGATTACGACGATGTAGGGGCGATGGCCGTCATGCACGCATTAGCCGACAAGGGAGAGGTAAAGCCGCTGGCAGTAATTTCCTCTAATAAAAATGAACTGGTAGTACCTACTATCGAAATCCTCAATACCTATTTCGGCCGTCCTGAGTTGCTCACCGGTGCTCCCAAAGGGAAAGGGGCGAGTTTCGGGGCTACACAAAAATGGCCGGAAATGCTGGTTGAGAAATATCCGCATAAGATCGCCAAAACGTCGGATGCACCGGATGCGGTGGAAATCTATCGTAAGATCCTCGCCAAGCAGCCCGACCAGAGCGTTACCATTGTGACGGTGGGTTTTCTGACCAATCTCGCCGATTTGCTGGATTCCGGGCCGGATGCCAATTCACAGCTATCGGGTAGCAACCTTGTCCGCAAGAAAGTAAAGCAGCTCGTGTCGATGGCCGGCGGGTTTCCGAAAGGCCGTGAATATAATGTGCTGGTTGATTCGGTGGCGTCGGCCAAAGTCTTTGCCGAGTGGCCTACCGAAATCCTTTTCAGTGGTTTTGAAATTGGGAAAGAAATTAAAACCGGCAAGCGGGTAATCGCTAATGAAAGTCTGAAAAGCCCGGTGAAAGATGTCTTTGCGATGGCAATGCCATTGTCGAAAGGTGACGCGGACGGCAGGATGAGCTGGGACCAGACGGCCGTGTTGGTGGCCATTCGGGGAATTCAGCCCTATTTTGGTGTAAAACGCGGAAGAATCATGGTCGACGGCGGTAATAACAGCTGGCAGGACGATCCCATGGGCCCGCATGCGTATCTCACGCCCAACATGCCCTTCGAACAGCTTACAGCGCTGATCGAAGGACTGATGATGTGGCAAGGCAAGTAGGTTTTAAACTACCATTGAAGTATCAAGTTGAGCAGTCGGAGCATTGTCGCCGGCTGCCCTTTTTATTTTGTCAAAATCCGCATTCAGTTTTTGCACGAAAAGCGCTACATCGAAGCTGTGTACAACGATATTCGCACCTTCTTTCATCCATTGAATTTGCCTTTCGGGTTCGAGCGAGAAGTGGATACCGATCGCTAATCCTTTGGCACGTGCGGTGCGGATGATGTAGGAAACGGCTTTCTCAAATTCCGGATGATCGTATTGCTCGGGTAATCCTAGGCTGACGGACAAATCGTGCGGGCCGATGAAAACGGCGTCCAGCCCCGGCACCGACAGTAATGCATCCAGATCGTCCATAGCCGGGACGCTCTCAATGTTAGCAATACAAATATTTCCCGCATTGTATTTTTCCACATAATCCCGCATAGGGTCGGGTATGGGCACAGCACCGCTCAGATAATTCTGCAAAACTTCGCCTTTTAGCGGTCGGTACTTGGTAGCGCCGACCAGCTCTGTTACCTGCGCCACGGATTCGAGGTAAGGCGCAACAATGCCTTTTGCGCCTGCATCGATGGCCTGGCAGGCAAGGTAGGGGTCGGGACACGGAATGCGGACGATGGGGGTAATGCCCAAATGCCGGAATTGCTGGCATAATGTCGCCATTTCCGTCCTGCCCAGCGGAATGTGCTCGGTATCGATGAACACGAAGTCGACGCCCGTTTTCTTCACGGCCGCAGGCCACATCGGGCCGGTGGAGGTAATGCAGGTGCCGTATACATTGCCGCCGTTTTTCAGTTTTTCGAGTAATGTGGATTCCATTGTGAGATCTTCAATTATTGTTTCATCAACCATATCTCCGTCACCTGCGAGCCGCGTTCACCTTCGCCGCAAGTCCATTCAAAAATGACTTTGCCGTCGGCAGTCGCCGCCTTAGGTACATTGAATTCGAACGTGGGCTGCTCGCCGGTCTGGATAAAATCGTGGATAATCTGTCCGTCGTCGGTAGTCATGCGCATGCGCGAACGGAAGCGTCCCGTGTACGAAATGCGGAGGCGGTAAGCAGCTTCGGGATCGAGATTGTCATAGCGGATCTGCAAGGGTTGGTCGTAGAGGGTTTTGGCCTGTTTCATCCAGGCACGCGGCGTTACTTGTCCTTTGAAGCCAGTGGCCTGAATTTCATCCACCCATTCTTCTCCTACCAAACCGACCCCAAAACCGATCCGGGGCGATTGTAAACTACCCGGATCTTTCTCCCAGGGCAAACCTGGTACAACACGGTACCAGCTTTCCGGATCACCGAAATGGTCGTAAAAGCCACCCGGGCCCGGGTCTGTACGATGCAATAGCCGATCGATTTCCCGAAGCATTTCGGCCTCGCTGGTCAGCTTTTCAATCCTCTTAAACTGATCTAATAAATAGGGTGCATCATTCAGCGGCATATGGATCAAATCCACAAAATTACCGCGGCCGGACATAGCGCCGTGTTTTTTCATGGTCAGCTGTGCGCCGATGCTTTTGAACAATGAATCGGCGAGGTCATAGCATTTTTGCTGATGATCCGGGAGAATGCGTTCTTTCCAGGCTTTTTCCAACAGGCTCTCTGCATCACGGATCGCCTTCATCGCTCCGGATTTGCCGGCAGATGCCAATGCGCGTCGCGTTTGCTGTTCCAGTTCGAGTTCGTAAATGAGCCGCTGGCGGGTGTAATCGTCGAAATAGGCGCGGATCAACCCCATCTGGAACCTTGGGTTTTGCAGTAATTTTAAGGGCGCACTCTTTTCCATCGACTGCCATTGGCGGAGGGTAATACCTATCCCGTCGTTGTCGACAACCTCGCCACGCCAGTTCTTTTCAAGGTCGACGATCGCCTGTGCGCCTGCTTCTTTGTATTCAGGACCGAAAAAAAGTCTGGAATAATCGCGCAATGTCTCGATAACCGGTATTTCCGGATCCCAATCCTGATCGCTCCACACAAACTTGTTGACGTCGTCATTAGTGCCTTCCGAGTAGCTCACACTGCCGATTCCATATTGGTCTAATGCATTATGGATCATTTTTTCATCAAAAGGACGCGGATTGATGCTCTCGCGCCCGAGCGTCATCGCCCACGCGAGGTCCCAATGCGGTACCGGATATTGCGCCGAATAGTTATGGGTAATATCGGGATAATGGCGGATCGGGATGGATGGTTTGAGCATTTCCCGGATTTTTTGTACCGGGATCTTTACCCATGGCCCGAATACCACGCCGCCGAACCAGGGATATTCCTTGTTGGCATGGCTAAAAAATGCATCGAACCATTTCTGGGTAGGGCGGAACACTTGGGGTGAAACCCATATTTTGGCTTTGGGATGGTATTTCTGCAATAGCGTCGCCTCTTTTTCCAGCCATGCGAAAAGCACATCCGGCTCCAATTCGCCCGGATCGCCTGCCGGTACAAACACGCCATCGAGCTTCGGTAAGCTTGCGAATACCTGATCGCGCTCGGCGAGCTCCTTTGCAATGGAGTCGGGGTGGACGTAGTTTTTACCCATATTCGGATACCAGATCGAGACGTCGAGGCCATACGACTTGCAAATGCGCGACTGCTCGACGATCATTTGCGCGGCGGGTATTTTCATATGAGGGCTCGTAGCATCGTCGTCCGTGCGAGGGGGAAGAATTTCGATGGTATTGGCACCGAAAAGTGCCAGTTCGCGGATGTACTGATCGAAACCGGCGACGGTGAACGCATCATAGGCATTCGTTTTGGGGCGATAGCCGAGCTGGTGGCCGCGCATCGGATACCGCGGGCTGGTGCTGATCGCCAACCGGCCATCGACCAGCAATTTGCCACGGGTCATTTCCGCTTTCCGCAAGAACCGGCCCACGCCGTACAATATCCCACGGGCGTCTTTTCCTGCGATAATAAGGGTATTCGAAGATCCTGCGACCAGTTTAAAGCCTTCACTTTTTAGTTCCGGCACTGCGGAAACGGCATTTCTGTATGGTTCCGGTAATTTGCCCAGTTCACTCTCCGATACGATCAGGATCACATTTCCGCTTTTCGGGAGTTTTTTGGCTACGGGGAGTTTGATGCCCGTCCGCTTTTCCACCTCATTTTGTAATACTTCAATGCTTCGAAGCAATGTAGCCTTGTCGCCTGGGCTGAAAATCTGGCTTTTGGATAAATCAATGGATTGCGAAAAGGCAGAGCCGGTCAACAGTACGACGAGCAGAAGGGCAATGAACCGGGAAGATGTTCGGTAAGGCATGGGTTAGAGCTTAATGAAAATCCGTTTTTTATAAAGAAGGTAAGCCGGGATGAAATTGATACATACAAAAAAGAGCGCGTAAAGCATACTGGCCAGGCGCGGGTCCATTCCTGTTTGCGACAGCGCGGCCACGGCATGGTGGTTTAAAGTATCGCCGCCGGCAGGCATCAAGTAAAATAGCAATGCGAGAATATCTGCCAGAACGTAAGCGGCGATGGCATTTGCCCCGAAAATGACACCAGGTACAATGCCACGCCTGCCCCCGCGAATGTCGATCAGGAAATACAGCGAGCCGAGCAGCATGGAAGCAAAGCCGGAGGTCACCAGTACAAAAGAGCTCGTCCAGAGGTTTTCATTGGTAGGGAAAATCAGGTTCCAGAAATAGCCCAATGCGGCAGTGGCCAAACCGACGGCCAGGAGGTAGTTGCTTTTTTCGTTGGGAGATAGCGGCAGGAGCATCAATTGGCCTGCGAGCATGCCGGTAATAGTAGTTACGATAGCCGGGAATGTACTTAAAATTCCTTCCGGGTCCCAGGTACCTTGCCACATTTTGCCAGGCAAATATTGCTGGTCGATCCAGGCGGCCAGGTTTACACCCGGTTCGAGCATTACCTTGCCGGTGCCGGGCGTCGGGATGGTGGTCAGGGCGAGCCAGTAGAGTAGGAGAATGGCAACAGCCAGACCGAGTTGCTGCTTCCAGCTGGTATTTAAGAAAAGGATCGCGCACACGAGGAACACGATCGCGATGCGGTGGAGCGTGCCGGTATAGCGCAGGTCGGAGAAGTTGAAATCGGGCAGCATGTTGAGGAACATGCCTACGGCGAATATTTTCAGCGAGCGGATGATGATCTTGCGGTACAATCCACCCTTCGGCACGTTGCGTTTTTTGGAATAGGCCAATGCAATGGAAACACCTACAATAAAAAGGAAAGTAGGTGCGATGAGGTCCGTGAATGTCAGCCCGTTCCATCGGGTATGGCGAAGCGTGGGAAACACAAAATCCTCGTGTCCCGGAAAATTGACCATGATCATCGCCGCAATGGTAAAACCACGCATTGCATCCAGCGAGAGTAATCGGGACAAAGCGCCCGAGGTGTTTTCCATAGCAGCCGTTTTATAGGGTTATGTACGGAGGCTGCTGCTGGAAGGGCTATCGGTAAACCGAAGAAAAAATGATCGGTTAGCTAAAAAGGTCGTTCATCGTCACCTGGTTTTGTACGAGCCCGAGCGAATTGCTGTTTTCGACGGTGCCGAACGTGGTGATCATGGTTAGAAACGCCGATTTATTGGTTTTGGTCTCACTTCGGAAAATGGCCAGTTTTTTCTCCAATTCGGCTTTGTAAGACTTACTGATCAGAAATGGAGTCTGCGAAAATTTGATCTCGCAAATTGAAACTACATGGTCTCGTCGATCGATTAACAGGTCTATCTGGGCTTCTTTTTTTGCGCTGAGCCACGATGAAGTTTCTGTGTAAATGCCGCTGATTCCAAGCGCTCTCTTGACGTTGTCGATATGTGCGAACACAACATTTTCGTAAGCATACCCGCTCCATGCACGCCATGCAGGACTGTCGATACGGCTCATCCAGGTTCCGCTGCCGGATGTTTTTTTGTTTTTTATGAATTTGAGGTAGAATAATGAATATTGGTCGATTAACCTGTAAATGCTGGTTTTAACCTTTTTTTTAAACGGAAGTGATTTTGAAATAAACCCGCTTTCTTCCAATTCCTCCAAGAGTTGGGTGAGCGTTCCGCCATTCACTAATGGTGAAGTTCGTATAATTTCCTCGCGCGTCAGGCCCTGAACTTTGGCTGCGAGTGCTTCAATAATTGCAATGTGCCTTTCCGCTTTCGAGAAAAGTGAATGGTACAAGTTTTCGTATTCGAAAGTGAGTAGCCCGCCTTTGGTGAAGCAGGTTTTGTCAATGATTTGGAAAGCGCTTAGTCCGGGTGAAACTTCGTTGAGATAAAACGGAATTCCTCCCATCGCCATGTATAGCTGGATAATCTGATATCTGTCCAGCGCAATGTTTTTAATTTGAAAGAAGTGTTCAGTTTCCTTTAAAGTAAACGGTTCGAGCCTGATTCGCCTGGTTACACGGTTATGAAGCCCTCCCTTGTTATGGATCAGTTTGTTGAGCATCCATGAAGCTGCGGAGCCGCATACAACCAATATAATATCCGTGCGTGCCGAAGCCCAGCTGTTCCAGAAATGTTCCAGACCCGATAGAAATTGAGATTTCGGCGAATCTATCCAGGGGAGTTCATCGAAAACTACCACTTTCTTCGGCGTTCTGTGATTTTCGAGAAACGCTTTGAGTTGCTCAAATGCCAGAAACCAGCTGTCGGGCACGGTAACTGCCTCGGCATTCTTTTTCGCATTATGTAGTTCCGCAGTGAAGTTGACTAGCTGTTGGCTCATGCTGGCATGGGCTATACCCGTCATCTGAAACACGAGCTCTTTCTGATAGACATTCCGGATCAGGAAAGTCTTACCAACGCGCCGACGACCATATATGGCCAGGAATTCCGATCTTCCGGTTTCAAGCAATTGCCGCATTTGAGCTTGCTCTACCTGTCTTCCCGCTACTTTCTCCATTATATTCAGCTTAATCTATACAATTTTGACCATTTTAAGCTAAATATGCAATTATAATCAGCTTAATCTTTGCTTAAAGCGCCACTTTGAGCTAACTATAAATCCGGCCCCGACGCTTTTTGCACCCTTCACTAGTATATTTTGCGCAATTGTCAGTAATTAGGAAGTTGTGTTCCAAACATCGGAAAAATCATCCCCCAGCCCTTTTGACCTATGAAAAAATTACTTCCGCTTTCGCTTGTCCTGTGTGGTATGCTGCTGTTTGTGAGCTGCAATAAATCGGGCAATGTATCCAAAGAACAGGCCGAGAAAATCGCGGTTTCGTGGAAGCTCGTTAGCAATTTCATCGAACCGCAGGGAAGGTTTGAGGCGCAGTTTACGATTAAGAACGGCAGCGATTTTACGTTGGACGCCTCCAACTGGAAGCTGTTCTGGAACATGTCGCCCCGGCCGATCCAGTCGAACAAAACACCGGAGCCGGCTATTGTGGAGCATATCAATGGAGATTGGTACCAAATGATAGCTGCGAAGGATTTCAAACTCGCGCCGGGCGATTCGGTGGTAATCAAATATACGGGTACCGAGGGGGTGGTGAAGGAAACGGATGCACCGCTGGGCTTGTACTTCGTGTTTTATGACCATGAAGGAAAAGAGCAGGAGATCGTCGAAGTGGTGGATTATACCATTGAGCCATTTACTACAAAAGAGCAGATCCTGCGGGGCAAAATGGATTTGAAAGAGGTGCCGACCGCCGAAACGCGTTATAAGGCCAATACCGCATTTACCAAAGTGAGTGAGGAGCAGCTGCTGAAAATCATTCCTAGTCCGGTCAAACTGGTTCCGGGTGCAGGGACATTCACATTGACAGGCAAAACAAATGTATTTTACCAGGAAGGGCTCGAAAACGAAGCCAAATACCTGATCAGCAAATTGAAAACGCTCACCGGCACCGACTTGCCCATCCAGGCCGGCTTACCGGGCAAAAGTTCTTCGGAAGAAGCTGCCATTGTTTTGAAAACCGGCAAAGTGGTGGTGAATGGCGTTTCCAGCGAAGCATATAATCTCAATATCGGACAGACGGGCATTACGATCGAGGGTAGCGATGCTGCCGGTGTGTTCTACGGGGTTCAAAGCCTTTTGCAACTCGCTCCGACGGACGCCTATCAGAAACCCGTCGCTTCGGTGGCTTTTGGGTTCGTGCAGGTACAGGATGCACCCCGGTTCCAGTTCCGCAGCTTGCATCTGGACGTAGCGCGCAACTTCCAGACGAAGGAATCGGTGAAGCGCATTATCGACCTGCTTTCTTCTTATAAGGTAAATCATTTGCTGCTTTATACCACAGAGGACGAAGGCTGGCGGATTGAGATCGATGGTTTGCCCGAGCTCACGCAGGTAGGCGCGCAGCGCCAGCACACGTCCGGTATGAACGCGAACGCATTGCACCCGGGCTATGGGTCGGGACCGGTTGCCCATGAGAAAGGCAAGCATGGCAGCGGCTACTATACCAAGGCCGATTTCATTGAAATACTCAAATATGCGCACGAGCGGCACATCAAGATTATCCCTGAGCTGAACTTTCCCGGTCACGCGCTGGCGGCTATCAAATCGATGGAGGCGCGGTATGAGCGGTTGATGAAGGAAGGCAAAGAGAAAGAAGCCAATGAGTACCGTTTGATAGATCCGGACGACAAGTCGGTTTACATTTCGGCACAGGGCTATAAGAACAATGTCGTGAGCCCGGCCCGGGAGTCGACCTACAATTTCTTTGTGAAAGTGGTGGATGAAATCGCGAAACTATATGAGCAAGCGGGTTTGAAAATGGATACTTTCCATACCGGCGGCGATGAAGTGGCGGATGGCGTGTGGACGAAATCGCCGATGGCCGCCAAGCTGTTGCAGGAGCATCCCGAGGTGAAAGGGCCGCGCTATCTGCAAACCTATTTTTTCAGAAAACTCCTCCCTATGCTCGAAAAACGCAACTTGAAAGTGCATGGTTGGGAAGAAGTAGCATTGAACAAAACGGAAACAGGCGCTTACCTTGCGAATCCGGAATTCGTGGGGCGCCAGGTGTATCCCTACGTTTGGAACAATGTGTATGACGTAGACCTGGGTAATCGCCTGGCAAATGCGGGTTATCCGGTGGTGCTCTGCAATGTGACCAACTTCTATTTCGACATGTCGTACAACAACGATCCCAAGGAGCCCGGCCTGTATTGGGGCGGGTTTGTGGACACGCGCGACAACTGGGCATTTGCGCCGTTCAATATGTTCCGTACCACTGAGGAAACGGCCATGGGCAAGCCGATGAAGGAAGAGTTTGTCGGGAAGCAGCTGATGAAGCCAGAGGCGCGCAAGAACGTGTATGGTGTAGAGGCGCAGCTTTGGAGCGAAACGATCAAAGGTCGTGATATGATGGAATATTCGATCCTGCCTAAGCTTTTGGGCTTCTCCGAAAGTGCCTGGGCAGCCGAACGGAAGTGGGAAAACGTGGCCGACGATGCCGCCAGAAAGGCCATGATGGCCGAGGGCTGGAATATTTTTGCAAACTCGATAGCCCAAAAGCATCTCCCGAGACTAAAGTATATCAACGGGGGCTATAATTACCGCCTGCCTCAACCGGGCGCGATCATAGAAAACGGAATGCTGAAAGCGAATGTGGAGCTGCCAGGCCTGGCAATCCGCTACACGACCGACGGCTCCGAGCCTACCGAAACTTCACAACTTTACGAAAACCCTGTGAAAGTTTCGGGTACTGTTACGCTGAAAAGCTTCGATCTGGCCGGACGATCGAGTCGCAGCAGTGTAGTGACAGCCCGTTGACCGAACTGATCGTTTAACGCAGCTTACAGCTCAACTCCTCACCGTCGATGAACATTGGTGTAGATCTCGGCGGCACGAACATTCGTGCCGGTATCGAGTCGGGTGGCCATATTACCCGGCAAAATCAGACATTACTGGCCAACAAACATTCACTATCGGCAACGCTCGACCAGCTGATGGACGTGATCCGTCCGCTGACGGCCTACCCCGTAAAAGGGATAGGGATAGGAGTACCTTCGGTCGTGGATGTGAACAAAGGCATTGTTTATAATGTCATGAATATTCCTTCGTGGGAAGAGGTCGCATTGCGCGATATTGTAGAAAAAGAGTTCAATCTGCCGGTTTCGGTGAATAATGATGTGAATTGCTTCATACTCGGGGAGCACCGGTTCGGGCTGGCCCGGAAATTCCGGTCGGTAATCGGGATGGCGATCGGTACCGGGCTGGGCTCGGGCATTATCATCGATAACCACTTATATGCGGGAAAGAATTGCGGAGCAGGGGAAATCGGGATGCTGCCTTACAAAGATTCGATATTGGAAAACTATGTATGCAGCCGGTTTTTCGAAGATTCACTGGGGATCGATGCATTTGCAGCGCACGAAGCGGCACTGAAAGGCAGCAAGGAGGCGATGGAAGTCTGGGAAGAATTCGGAGTACATTTGGGCGCGGTGATCAAGGCGATCATGTACACTTACGACCCCGAGGCGATCGTCATGGGCGGCTCCATTGCCAAGGCCAACCGGTTTTTTCAGGATAGTATGCTGGAAAGCATTCAGGATTTTGCTTATCCCGAGTCTTTGAAAAAGCTGACATTGCTGTTATCCGAAAACGAGAATATTGCATTGCTGGGCGCTGCGGCGCTGCTCGACGATTGATGTAATGCAGTTTTAGATTTAAATTAGGCTACCAAACCACGCGCGGCCCTCATGCAAAGGAACATTTTCATCGTAGTACTGATCTTCCTGATCTTTTTCGTCATTTCCTTCCTGACCAACATCCTAGGTCCGATCATTCCTGATATCGTCAAAAGTTTCGATCTCAGCATTGGCCTGGCTGGTTTCCTGCCGTTTGCATTCTTTGTTGCCTACGGGGTAATGTCGATTCCGGCGGGGTTGATGGTGGAGAAGTTCGGTGAGAAAGTAATGCTGATCAGCGCGTTCCTGTTAGCGTTCGGGGGAGCATTACTCTTTGCATTGATACCAGGTTTTGCGATTGCGCTGTTTTCCTTGTTCCTGATTGGCATTGGAATGGCCATTTTGCAGGTAGTCATTAATCCATTGCTGAGAGTTTCGGGTGGCGAGGAGAAGTTTGCATTCTATTCCGTACTGGCACAGCTATTTTTTGGCGCGGCGTCGTTTCTGAGCCCATTGCTTTACAGTTATTTAGTATTGAATGTCCATTCAGGGAATTCCGGTTTTTTAATTGATATACTCAATGGCCTGGTGCCCGAGAACCTGAAATGGGTTTCGCTGTATTGGGTGTTCGCGGTGATTGCACTGGCAATGGTAGTAGTGATCGCTTTGGTGAAATTTCCGAAGGTGGAATTGCTGGAAGACGAGCGGATCGATGTTGGGAAATCATTCAGTGAATTAGCCGGGAACAAATGGGTATGGCTCTTTTTCCTCGGGATATTTGCCTACGTGGGCACCGAGCAGGGCATTGCCAACTGGATTTCACAATTCCTGCAAACCTATCATGGAGTAGATCCGGCCACGACCGGCGCTTCGGTGATTTCCTATTTTTGGGGCTTGCTTACGATCGGCTGTTTCCTGGGATTGATATTGCTGAAAATCTTCGATAGCCGGAAAGTGCTGATATTTTTCACCTGCGGAGGCATTGCATCGTTGCTGATGGCTTTATTCGGATCCAAAGAAATGGCTTTGATCGGCTTCCCGATGGCGGGTTTCTTTGCCTCTGTAATGTATTCGGTGATATTTTCACTGGCATTAAACTCGGTGCCGAAACATCACGGGACGTTCTCCGGCATTCTTTGCGCGGGCATTGCGGGAGGGGCGGTAGTGCCGCTCATCGTCGGCGGGCTGGGTGAATTAGTGGGGTTGCGCTTCGCGATGCTTTTCCTGCTCATTCCACTGGGTTATATTTTGAGTATCGGAATGTGGGCCAAACCGCTCGTCAACAATGAAACGGTATCGAGCGTGAAGGAGCTGTTCAAGCTCGGCTGAAAGGATATTTATATGTACAAAATCATTCTCCTGCTCGATTTTGCCGAAGAATACAGTAAGAGCCTGATGAAGGGGATCAATGCGTATTCCAAAGAATTCGGCCCCTGGATCTTCTGCCGCATGCCGCTTTTCCATCGCGAGACGATCGGGATCGACGGTATCCTCAAATGGGCATTGGAATGGGGCGCGGACGGCATCGTAGGACAATTGTATAATAAAGAGATTGACAAGATCGTTCGGGCCGGGATTCCGGTCATTGCGCAGGACTTCAAGGAAAGGTTTACCGAGATTCCCAACATCACAGGCGCCTACCACGAAGCCGGCCAAATGGGTGCCGATTACTTCCTCAAAAAAGGTTTTACCAACTTTGCATTTTACGGTTTCAACGACATCGTGTGGTCACGCGAGCGCGCGGAGGGCTTTGAAGAACATTTGCGGAAGAAAGGGCATAAAGTACACTACTTCGAGCATAAAAAAGCGCGCTCGACGGAGCTTTGGTATTATAAACCCAGCTCGCTGAGCCGCTGGCTAAAATCGCTGCCGAAGCCGATCGGCCTTATGACCTGCGACGATAACCAGGGCCAGCACATCACCGAGGCTTGCAGGCACGTGGGCATACGCATACCCGAGGAAGTGGCTGTGCTAGGTGTGGATAATGATGAAATGATTTGCGACCTGTCCGACCCTCCGCTTTCGAGCATTGCACTAGATGTTGAAAAAGGGGGTTATGATGCTGCCAAACTGCTCGATCATATGATCAAACATGGCACTACGGACTACTACGACGTGATAGTACGCCCTACCCAGGTCATTACCCGGCATTCGACGGATATTTATGCTACGGCCGATGACCACATTGCGTCATCATTGAAATACATCCACCAGAACATCGACAAAAACCTGCACGTGGACGAAGTCGTGAAGCAGGTACCGCTGTCGCGCCGGGCATTGGAAAAGCGCTTTCTGGAAATCACCGGTTACCCGATTTACAAATACATTTTCAACCTGCGGATCGAGAAATTCACGCAGAAGTTGCTCGATACCGATATGTCGGTGTTTGAAATCGCGCTGGATATGGGTCTGGGGGACAGCAAAAATATAGCCCGCCAATTCAGGCAGGCTAAGGGATGCAGCCCAAGTGCTTATCGGAATAAGTACCTGGCTGGGAAGTGAGGTTTGTGAAGTTTAGAGTTTATGAGTTTAGAGTTCAGAGTTTAAAGTATAGGGTTGAGAGTTAAAATTTAAACTCTGAACTTTCAACTCTGAACCCTAAACTCTCAACTCATAAACTTCCTTACCAAATCACAATTCGGGATGAATCAGGCAGTACCATCTTGCTTCCGGCGCCGCAGCTCCAAGCCGCCTGGAACTCCTTCAAATGCGGCAACGGGCCGTTGATACGGTCACGGGCCGGTGAATGTGGGTCAGTTTGTACCTGGTTACGCAATGCCTCGTCGGTGGTGTTCATGTGCCAAACCTGCGCCCAACCGAGAAAGAAACGCTGTTTCCAGGTGAAGCCGTCGATCGGTGCTGGCTCCTTGCCGTTGAATGACTTTTCCAAAGCATAATAGGCCAATGTCAGACCGCCAAGGTCGGCAACGTTTTCGCCGATGGTCAATGCGCCGTTGATTTTGAAACCGGGCAATGCCTCGATGCCGCTGAAATAGTCTATGTAACGTTTGGTCAGCTTGTCGAAGTTGGCGCGGTCGGCGGCGGTCCACCAGTTTTTGAGGTTACCCTCATCGTCGAATTGCGAGCCCTGGTCGTCGAAACCGTGGGTAAACTCATGGCCGATCACGGCAATGATACCGCCATAGTTGATCGCATCGTCGGCATTGCGGTTATAGAATGGCGGTTGCAGGATACCGGCCGGGAATACCACCTCGTTGTTCAGTGGGTTGTAATAAGCATTCACCGTCTGCGGGGTCATGAGCCATTCCTTCTTATCCACTTCCTTGCCGATCTTGTCCACATTCTCCTTATGCGCGAACAGCGACGCTGAAATCACGTTCTCAAACAGCTCGTCCGGCGCGATTTCGATGGAAGAGTAATCCTTCCATTTATCGGGATAGCCTATTTTGTAGGTAAATGCTTTGAGTTTCTTATGTGCTTTTGCCTTGGTGGAATCGCTCATCCAGGTTAGCTTGTCGATGCGCTCGCCGTACACGGTACGCACGTTTTCGATCATTTCGGAGACCTTTTTCTTATCCTCTTCCGGGAAGTACTTCTTCACAAACAGCTTGCCGAGCGGCATACCGAGCAAACCATCGGTCGAGCGGATGGCGCGTTCCACGCGGCCTTTCTGCTGCTTGGTACCTCGCATTACCGTCGAGAAGAAGCGGAAATCTTCCTGGTCGTACTTTTTAGGTAAATAACCTGCGAAGGTTGAGAGCAACTGCCATTTGGAATATAGTTTCAAAGTGGCAATCGGCGTAGCCTTCAACAGCTTGTTCAGGTTTTGCAAATAGGCTTTGTTCTGAACAACTAGGGTGTCGGTTTTGATATCCTGCTTATCTGCAAATGTTTTCTGGTCGAAATCGGGGATCAGCTTCTCGAAATCGGCGAAGGCCATTTTGTTATAAGTCTTCACCGGGTCGCGCAGTTCCACATTGGTCAGTTGCAACTTGGCTACTTTGGTTTCGAAGTCAAGAATGGTCTGGCCCGGGTTGGCTTCGGGAAAGCCTGCCATGGAGAACATCTTGTCGATGTGCTTCACAAACTCGCCGCGCACTTTCACCGTGCTGGAATCCGTACGGTCATAGTAGCTGCGCTCACCGAGGCTAAGGCCGTCCTGGCCCTGGTAGAGGATATTGACCTTGCTGTTTCTCAAATCGCCTTCTACTCCAAAGCCGGTTACGGTTTCCACGCCTACCTTCTGCATTTCTCCGGCAACAGCTGCGAGGTCTTTCAGAGAGGCAACTGCATTTATTTTGTCAAGATAAGGTTTCAGAGGCTCTAATGCACGTTTTTCTACCGTTGTGGTATCGAGGAACGACTGGTAGTAATCGGCGATCTGCTGCTCTTCGGTACCTTTCTTTCGGTCCTGAACTTTGGTAATCTCTTCGATAATACCTTTCAGGCGGACTTCTTTGTTCTCTTTATCCAAAATCCCGAATGCACCCCAGCGGCTTTCTGTGCCGGGGATCGGGTTTTTCTTTTTCCAACCGCCATTGGCGTAGGTGTCGAAGTCGTCGCAAGCTTTGGCTGTCGAATCGAGAGAGCTCACGTCGAAGCCGGGTACTTTGGTGGTGTCCGTTTCCTCCTTTTCTTTTTTACATCCTGCCAGGCTCACCACAAGGGCCAAAGCGGCAGCACGGAATGCGGCTGATTTCATTTTTTGATGTATTTGTTTTTGAAGTATATAAAAGACTTAGTGAATACCGCCCATCCAGCCTTTGATCGGCTTCCAGAACACGAGCAGGATCAAACCAAAGATGGTCGTAATAATGGCCACCTGGTTGAACAATGCCGGCATTTGCAGGATATTGGATTCGTCGAAACCGCCTGCGAAGAGACCCGCGATGAGGTTGCCCAGCGATGCACCTACGAACCAGATACCCATTAGCTGGCTCACATAACGCTTAGGCGCCAGTTTAGTATAAGAGCTCAATCCGACAGGGCTCACGCAAAGTTCGCCGATCGTGTGAAGGAAGTAGGTAAATGTGAGGAAAAACGGCGAAGCAAGTTCACCTTTGACCGCGATATTGGAGGCCGCCACCATCACGAAAAAGCTCAGACCGAGCAATATCAAACCCATCGCGAATTTGACAGGAATGGAAGGGTTGCGGTTTTGAGATGAAAGCGATATCCAAAGGCTCGCAAGTACAGGCGCAAAGATCAAAACGAAAGTAGGCTGGAAGTTCTGAAACCAGCTTGATGGGACCTCCCACCCGCCGATCATGCGTTGGGTGTGGCGTTCCGCGAAGATCTGCAATGACGTGCCTGCCTGCTCGTAACCCGCCCAGAACAATGCAATGGCAAGGAAGAGAATAATAAGTACGCCAACGCGGTATTTCTCCACGCGCGTAAGTCCGCCTGCGATGAGGATAAACAGGAAGTAGGCAGCAGAAATGGATACGATAATGATACCGGCGCCCTGCGCCAGGCCCTGCGCGGTGGTCATATTAATAGTACCTGTGGTTTGCAGCACGACCAGGAACACGACCAGCAATGCGATCAACCCGTAGCCGAGCATTTTGTTGCTGTTAGATGCAGGTGCGACTTCTTCGCTGGCTTCTTTTGCGGACGGCACCTCGCCAAGCCCTTTCAGGTGCGTAGCGCTTCCATACCGGAAAACGATCAATCCAAGCAACATCCCAATGGCCGCTGCTCCAAAGCCCATATGCCAGTTGACCTTTTCGCCCAGGTAACCAACAATGGCGATACCCAGGAAGGAGCCCAGGTTGATACCCATATAAAAGATGGAAAATGCCGCGTCACGGCGTGCCCCGCCTTCGGGGTAAAGCTCGCCGACGATGGAACTGATATTCGGTTTCAACAGTCCGGTGCCTATTGCTACCGTGCTTAGTCCGAGAAAGAATATGGCCGGCCCGGCGGGCACTGCCAGGATAATGTGCCCCAGCATGATAACGATACCTCCGTACCAGATGGCCTTTTTCTGCCCCAGAATATTGTCTGCCAACCAGCCACCGGGCAGTGTGAGCAAATAAACGGAAGCAGTATAAAGCCCGTAAATGGCCGTTCCTTCGGCTGCACTCATTCCCATTCCGCCTTTGATATTATCGAGGAGAAAAAGCAGAAGAATGGCCCGCATGCCATAATAGCTGAAACGTTCCCACATTTCGGCAAAGAACAAGACATACAGTCCTTTGGGGTGTTTTTGGGAAATCTGTGAAGACATAGAAAGAGAAGTGTTTTATTTGGTTTTTGGGGTTGTAAACAGACGTTTTTATCGTGCAAGATAGGAATTATGGGTAAATATCAATCAATCATAAAAATAAAAGCGGTAGCAGTTTGTAACGACTGCTACCGCTGTGAATAAACGTTTTGCGACCGGCTTATTTAACGGAGAAGGATCCTTCACCGATGGAAAATCCCTCGGAATAGAGCTCGATGGTGTACTTGCCCGATGTGAATGGCGCGTCGCGATCGTACATGATGCTTACGTCCTGGTTGTTGTTGGAATACAGCACATCTTTGCTGATGGTATAGCCTTGCTCCTGGCCGTTATACTGGAAAACGCCGGAGCCGGTTTTGGTGTCCGAAATGGTAGCGCCGCTTGGGTCGATGATGCGGAGGTAGATGGTCTTATTGTCCATTGCGGTGAGCGGGTTCTTTTCGAGGATGAAATCCACGCGGACCTTATCCACTCGCTTCGACTTCACATTTTCGCCCTCGCGCACCTTGCCTTTGGACGACACCGCGTACACCTTCACGTTACGAGCGCGCAAGGCCGCGGCCATGGTTACTTTCGATTCCAGTTCGGTGTTTTTGGTCTGAACGCCTGCCAGCGAGTCGCGTACCGCCTGGCGGCTGGTTTGTAATTCGTTTCGTTCCTGTGTAAGGCCTTCGTTTTGGCTGATCAGCTGCTGGTTTTCCTCGCGGAGCTGAGCAATCTCTGTGTCCTTTTTGGTGAGAAATTCCTCATATTCCTTGATTTTCCGGCCCATGTTCGCATTGCCTTTGCGTAATGCGGCTCGGTCGCTTTCGAGGGAGGCTTTCACTTTTTGCAGTTCGGCAATATCGCCGCCCAGATTCTGTACTTCGAGGATGCGTGCGTCGAGCTGTTTAGAGATCGAATCCAGCTTGATTTCGGAGGCTGCCAGTTCCTGAACCCGGGCTGTGAGGTCAGTTTCCTGCTTTTGGGTAATGTTGTGTTCTTTGTAATAAAGGTATCCGAACACTGCTGCCAGGATGGTCATCAGGATCAACCCTACTACCAGACCGGTATTGCTTTTCCTTTCCATAGAACTTTGTTTAGGTTTTGGTGATATAGTTTATGGAATATGTACAAAAAAGTATGCCACTAGTATACGTCGTGCTAGGATGGTAAAACAAAAGCGGGTAGAAGACCGATGCTTCTACCCGCTTTCCGATATTATTTGTTTGAAATACTAATAATCACCACCGGCACCACCGCCACCAAAACTACCTCCACCAAAACCGCCGAAGCCACCGCTATCGCCTCCACCAAAGCCGCCACCCCAGTTACCCGAGGAACCCCCGCGGCCCGAATACGTATTATAAGGGAAGAATATTGGCGGGATACCGAGGTCGCGATAGCCGCGGTTACCGCCACCTCCACCACGGTTGCGGAATATGATGATAAGGATAACGATGAATATGATCACGACAATCAGGATGGGAGGGAAGCCGTCGCCTTCGCCACTGTCCTGCTTCGGATCTGCCTTGTACTCACCCGAAGCATATTTGAATATCATATCGACGCCGTCGTTGAGGCCCTGGTAAAACTGGCCCGCCTTAAACTGCGGCGTGATTACCTGCGAAACGATGCGCTTGGCGATCGCGTCGGGAACTGCACCTTCGAGACCGTAGCCCGTAGCGATAAATACTTTTCGCTCCTTTGGCGCCCAGAGTAATACTATACCGTTGTTTTTGCCTTTCTGGCCTACACCCCATTCTGTACCGAGCTTGAATGCATAGTCGGCAATGGGATAGTCGCCCAATGTCGGTACGGTCACGATCACGATCTGGGAGGAAGTAGAGTCGTTGTAAGCCACGAGTTTCTGTTCCAACATTTGCCGTTCACTAGGATTGAGTTGGTTGGCAAGGTCGTTGACGAGCCTTGGAGGATCGGGCTTGGGCGGAATATCCTGCGCCTGCACGCCGGCTAAAGCCGCGATCACAAGCAGAAGGTAAATGATGAATTGCTTCATAGTTTATTGGCCGAACGAAATGTCATCCGGAAGCTCATTGATGTCGCCGGACTGATAGGGGAAGTGTTTTTTGAGTTGCAATCCCGCTTCCAGGATACCATGGCGAAGTCCTTCCTTATACTCTCCTGCCTTGAAGTGGTTCCGAAGGAGCTCCTTGGTACTGTCCCAAAAATCGGCAGTGACCTTTTCATCGATTCCTTTGTCACCGAGTACCGCAAATTTCCGGTCTTCGTAAGCGAGGTAAAACAATACCCCATTGCGTTCTGCGGTTTCGTGCAGGTGCAAAAAGAGGAATACTTCCTTGGCGCGCTCCATGACGTCGGGCGTAGGGCATTTCTTTTCGATATGCACTTTCACTTCGCCGGAAGTCTGTTTTTCTGCTTCCTGAATTGCCTCAATAATGTATTGTTGCTCCTCGTCGGTGAAAAATAGGGATTCGGTTGCCATGGGGCCGGATTGATACGGATGAATGAAAAACATTGCGCCGGGCTTTTTGAAATGGCCCGGCGCTGAAAGTTAGAATTGTACGGTAGGCGCTTTTTCGGAACCCGGAGCAGCTGTGAAGTAGCCTTTCTGGGAGAAGCCGAAGACCCCGGCGAAGAGGTTGGTCGGGAAAGTGCGCACTTCCTGGTTATAATCCTTCACCACCGTGTTGAACTTGCCGCGTTCAACGGTAATGCGGTTTTCAGTGCCTTCGAGCTGGGCTTGCAGTTCGAGGAAGTTCTGGTTGGCTTTCAGCTGCGGATATTGCTCTACCGAAACGAGCAAGCGCGACAATGAACCGCTCAGCTGATCCTGCGCCGCCTGGAATTTGGCAATGTTTTCAGGGGTAAGCTGGTCTGCGTTGATCGTCGTTTGCGTGGCTTTGCTACGCGCTTCGATCACGGCCGTCAATGTGCTTTTTTCAAAATCGGCAGCACCTTTCACGGTATTTACCAGGTTGGGGATAAGGTCGGCGCGGCGCTGGTATTGGCTTTCCACTCCGGCCCAAGCCTCTTTTACGACCTCATCTTTCTGTACGAGGCCATTATATTTACCGCAGCCAACAAATCCGAGAATCAGAACAACGACGATAACTGCAATGAGTCCTTTTGACATTTTAATATTCAGTTTAGAGTTATTGAATGTGGTTCAAAGTTGACCAAAGCTAGCAAAATCTTTAAGAAAAACTACATAACCGGTTCTCTGAGGCAATATGGGCCTGCTAGCGTAGGATGGCGGGTTTTGAAGTAAAAATCGGGTAAATTAATCTTCACCGACGCCGGCCAGGTTGTTCCAGCGGCCCCAGTTGACGGACGCCTCATAGTCCAGCAGCAGGCTTTCAAAATACATGGCACCCCAGGTCCAGTTAATATCCAGGTCGTCCACCAGGTATTTGGTGGCGGTCTCACGTTCCGCCGCTGTAATGAAGCCGGTAGTTGTTAGCTTTTGCACGATATCATTTACGGGTTGGTTGTCGGTCAGCCCGTTTATCCATTTCTCAAATGTGGCATTATCGTTCTTCCAACGGCGGTTGAAATGATGTTTCACACCGCTCGGCTTGAACATCCGCGGGCCGAAACGGAGCAATGTCCAATGCAGGAACTCCCTTTTCAGCAGGTTGGTGATGATGGCGTCTTCCGTTACAGCATGCGACTGGGCGGTTTTGACACTTCGATAAATGTAGGATGCCGAAATGCAGCCCAGCGAGAGCCAGTCGGAAAGCCGGGTATCGGTAAGGGGCTCTGCGGATGGGTAGGCAATGTCCTTTTTAACATATTGCTCCACATATTCTTTCAAAACAGTCAATGCATGGGCTTCTCCACCGCGTGATACGTCCGGGGTTTCTGCCGGTATTTCGTTCGGATCGATGCCCAATTCGGGTAATCCGGGAATGGCCCCGGCTTCGAAATCCGCCGGCAATGTGATCGCTTCCGGTGTTGGGAACTGGTCCTTTATTTTTAGGTCGTTACTGAGGAGCCTTTCAAACTCCGGAAAGCCAGACGGCAGCTTCGATACCCTGAAGGGAAGGTCAAATGCACTGATCATCGTGTCCATCCAGAACAGTTTGATGTCGACGTTCGCTATTTTAAGGTTTTTGCTCAATGAAGATTCAATGCGGGTTTCCTGCGGGGCTATTTCCTTGCTGGTGTAAACATAGTCGGCATTGTAATCTTCGGCCAGTTTAGCCACAATCTCTTCGGGCTTACCGACGCGAATGAGCAAGTCGCCGCCCTTTTGCCGGATATTTTCACGGAGCTCGGCGACGGATTCGATCAGGAAGCGTGCTCGCAATGCACTCGTTCTGCGAAAGCCGAGTTTAGTTTTTTCGAATTGACGGGGATCAAAAACATATACGGGGATGATCTCACTCGCGGAACCAACGGCAGCAGAAAGCGCCTGGTTATCCTTTAACCTCAAATCATTCCTGAACCAATAGATTATGCGTCGGGCCATTAATACAAACTGATAAGTACTCTTTGGGAAATATTAAGAAATGCAATTATACAAAAAAGCCCGCTGTGAAACCGATCGGTTCACAGCGGGCTTTCCTATGTTTGGCTCAGATCAGTAACTCAGGATCGTGAATTCAGTACGGCGGTTGCGCTGGTGTTCTTCCTCAGTCTTGGCATTGGGAATAATGAGCTCCCTTTCCCCATAACCCTTTGCCTCCATTCTGTCGGCTTCAATGCCTTTGGAAGCAAGGTAAGCCACCGCGGACTCGGCGCGATTTTGCGAGAGTGTCATGTTATAGGCGTCGGTTGCGCGCGCATCCGTGTGTGAGCTGAGCTCGATGGTCATCGTCGGGTTGTCTTTCAGGATTTGAACGAGCTTATCGAGTTCTACCGCGGCATCCGGGCGGATATTGTATTTGTTCAAATCGTAATAGATGTTTTCCAGAACGAAGGTTTTGTTCAATTCCAGCTTATCTAGCTTGATGGTCACGTTGAATGTCGTGTCCGTCAGTTCTTTGGTCAGGAATATGGGCGGAATGTTGCGGCCCGACATCGAGAATGGCTCGCGCTTGCTGATATAGCCTTTACGTTGAACGAGGAGTTGGTATGACTTACCTTCTTCGACCGGCTGTCTGCCAAACTTGCCGTCCTTAGCAGTCGGGAATTCGGCGATTTGAGTATCCGAAGTGTCGGGCAATATATGTACTACCGCCGAATCGATCGGGGTAGGGGTTTCTCCATTATCGAGCACGGTTCCGGCCAGGAAGTAGCGCACCACTTTCCGTTTGCCGTTAATGTAGTTCGGGTTGTTTGGATTAAGTGGATCGTTCGGGTCGTTGTGCTTGGCTATTTTCGTTGTGTCTTCTTCTTCCGGTCCCGAGAAATAGTAAATGTCGTCGTCACCCTTGCCGCCATCGCGGTTGGATGCGAAGAAGCCTTTGTTGAGGTTTTGGTAAAACACAAGTCCAAAATCGTCTTGCGGGCTATTGAATGGCAATCCCATGTTTTCGATCGTGATCACACCTTGTGTTCTGGTTGCAGAAAACAAATCCAGCTTACCGAGACCCGGGTGGCCATCGGAGGCGAAATAGAGCTTTCCGCCTTCTGCAACATAAGGGAACATGTCGTCGCCAGGGGTATTAATGTCACGGCCCATGTTCACCGGACGGCTAAACCGGCCTGATGCATCCATATTGGTGCGGTAAATATCGATGCCGCCTATGCCGCCCGCCCGGTTGGAAGCGAAATAGAGTGTTTTACCATCACGCGAGAATGCGGGCGAGCCGTCCCATGCGAGCGAGTCGTTGATAGGCAGGATCGCCGGCGGTGTCCACTGTCCATTGATATTGCGGCTCATGTAAAGGTCTACGTCCACGCCGCCGTTCTTTTTGCCGGTATTCCCTCTCGCGAAAACGAGTGTTTTGCCGTCGGGCGAGAATGCAGGTGAGCCCTCGTTGGCATCGGGCGAGAAAATGTCCTGGCTGAAAACAACCGGGTTTCCTTGTGTATTACCCGCGTCCGACGCGATATTGATTTTATAGAGTCCCAGCATCGGCTGGCCGTTGTTCTTGTAGATTTTTTCTTTTTTGGAAGAAGAGAAGACCAGCTCATTGCCGACCACGGTAGGTGAAAACTCAGAACCTGCCGTATTGAGAGGAAGCGATTTCAACGTTACCTCCATTTTGGTAGTTTTCAGCCGATCGGCGATTTTAAGGATCTCCACCTCGCGCAAAGCCCGTTCCTGCAAGTTCTGCGGTACGTTCTGGCTTTTGGCAAATTCAGTGAACTGGGCGGAAGCGTCGGCATAGTCCCCGGTTGTTTTCAACGCGTAAGCATACTGAAAACGGGCATCGGGATTGGTAATGCCTCCGTCGAGTGCTTTTTTGTAGTAGGGAACGGCCTCCTTGAAGCGGTTGGAGAGGCGGTAGGATTCGGCGATCAGGTAGCTCGTCTGTACCGGTTCAATGTTGGCTTCGGCGGCTTTCTGGAAACCCTTGATAGCAAGGTCGTATTCTCCGTTCGCAAATTTCTTTTGGCCGTCTTTGTATGCCTGCATCGCCGAGTTGCAGCCGGACAAGTATAAACACGAAGCAAAACAAACTATGAGAGTAAAGTAACTCCGGAAAAGTTTCATAATGTAGAGTATAAAATCAAACGATTCGACGCGCACTGGGTTTCTGAAAAACAATACTAATAAACAACGATTGGAAATAAAATTCGGGATACCAGATAGGAAGAATTTTATTCGAAAAATGAGCTTTTCGTGAATTTCTGCTGCATTTACCCGTCTAAACCCGACATTCTGTCAAATTCCAACGGTTACATACCAACCATTCCCTGACTACCGCCTGACCTACAACATGACTATTTCCTGACCACTTCCTGACAACCCCTGACGCCGAATGGTAGGAAATGGATAAAAAAAGTTGTTAACGGTTTGTAAATCAAGGATGGTTTATTACTTTTGCAGTCCGATTTTTCGGGAAAAGTGTTTATATAACAAACGGCCGATTAGTTAATCGTGTCAAAATCAAATTGTTAAATGCCTACTATTTCACAATTAGTCCGTAAAGGTAGAGAGACCATTACATGGAAATCCAAGTCTCCGGCTTTGGATTCATGCCCTCAGCGCAGGGGCGTGTGCACCCGGGTGTACACAACTACGCCTAAGAAGCCAAACTCGGCGCTTCGTAAAGTAGCCCGTGTTCGTCTGTCGAACAACAAGGAGGTGAACGCCTACATCCCAGGTGAAGGCCACAACCTGCAAGAGCACTCGATCGTATTGATCCGCGGTGGTCGTGTGAAGGATTTGCCAGGTGTTCGTTACCACATCATCCGTGGTGCATTGGATACCGCAGGTGTTAACGGACGTAAGCAACGTCGTTCTAAATACGGTGCTAAGCGCCCGAAACCAGGACAAGCTCCGGCAGCACCAGTAAAAGGTAAGAAAAAATAAAAAGTAACTCTCTCTGCTTTTATTAAGTAATTCAAATCTTATAAAAGGGAAGTAATCCTGATCATTACCTCAGGGTGAATAAGTTGCAAAACGAAACCTCGTTAAAAAAACTAAGACAAAATGAGAAAGTCGAAACCTAAGAAAAGATATATCCTTCCTGATCCTAAGTTCAGGGACGTGCAGGTTACCAAATTCGTTAACAACCTGATGTACGAAGGAAAGAAGAGCATCGCGTTCACTATTTTCTACGATGCATTGGAACTGGTTGAGAAAAAAACCAGCGAAAATGGCCTGGAAACATGGAGAAAAGCATTGAACAACGTAACTCCGTCCGTAGAGGTAAAGAGCCGTCGTGTAGGTGGTGCTACTTTCCAGGTTCCTACCGAAGTTCGTCCTGAGCGTAAGCAGTCACTGGGCATGAAATGGTTGATCAACTACTCCCGCAAACGTGGTGAGAAAACAATGGTTGACCGTCTGGCCGGCGAAATTATCGCTGCTGCAAAAGGTGAAGGTGCTGCTGTGAAAAAGAAAGACGATACGCACCGTATGGCAGATGCCAACAAGGCGTTCTCGCACTTCCGTTTCTAATCAGGAGCGAAGACATAAATTATGGTCGGGAGCCCGGTTTATCCGGGTTCCCGATTTTTATTTTAGTGGTTTTGAGAAAAATAACTTTTCCTTAATTGTTTTTATAATCAACAATTTATACTTTTGCGCTCTGAATTTTCAAAACCAGCACTTTACGCTAAGAGGAAAGTTCGAACAGCTTCGCATTGAATTGCACTTTGAATATAAAAAAACACATCACCATCTGTCATGGCACGTGATTTAAGATTAACAAGAAACATAGGTATTGCTGCGCACATCGATGCCGGTAAAACAACGACAACGGAGCGTATCCTTTACTACGCAGGGGTTAGCCACAAAATCGGAGAGGTGCACGATGGTGCTGCTACGATGGACTGGATGGAGCAGGAGCAGGAGCGTGGTATCACTATTACTTCCGCTGCTACGACTGTTAACTGGAACTACCGCAACGAAAAATACCACATCAACATCATCGATACTCCGGGTCACGTTGACTTTACCGTAGAGGTAAACCGTTCACTCCGCGTATTGGATGGTCTTGTGTTCCTTTTCAGTGCAGTAGATGGTGTTGAGCCTCAGTCTGAAACCAACTGGCGCCTTGCTAACAACTATAATGTAGCACGTATCGGTTTCGTGAACAAAATGGACCGTTCAGGTGCAGACTTCCTGAAAGTTTGTACGCAGGTGAAAGAAATGCTGGGCAGCTACGCTGTGCCTCTTCAATTGCCGATCGGTGCAGAAGATACTTTCCGCGGTGTGGTTGACCTCGTTAACTTCCGCGGTATCGAGTGGAACGAAGCTGATAAAGGTATGACTTTCACCGAAGTACCTATTCCTGACGATATGCTGGAAGAAGCTACCGAATGGAGAGAGAAATTGCTCGAAGCGGTTGCCGAGTTCGACGAGACTTTGATGGAGAAATACTTCGAAGATCCTAACTCGATCACAGAAGACGAAATCCTTGCTGCATTGCGCGCTGCGACTATCAGCATGAAGATCGTTCCTATGGTTTGCGGTTCTTCTTTCAAAAACAAAGGCGTTCAAACCATGCTGGATTACGTGATGGCTATCCTGCCTTCGCCACTTGACCGCGAGAACATCGTAGGTACAGATCCACGCACAGGTGCTGAAATCAGCCGTAAGCCATCTGAAACAGATCCTTTCTGTGCGCTTGCATTCAAAATTGCAACTGACCCTTACGTAGGTCGCCTTTGCTTCATCCGTTCTTACTCGGGTGTACTTGAGTCAGGTTCTTATGTATTGAACAACCGTTCAGGTAACAAAGAGCGTATCTCCCGTATTTTCCAAATGCACGCTAACAAGCAAAATCAAATCGACAAGCTTGAAGCAGGTGACATTGGTGCGGTAGTAGGTTTCAAAGATATCAAGACAGGAGATACCCTTTCAGAAGAGAAATCACCTATCATCCTCGAATCGATGGTGTTCCCAGAACCGGTAATCGGTTATGCGATCGAGCCTAAGAAAGCGGCTGACAGTGATAACTTCTCGAAAGCAATCACCAAACTGATCGAAGAAGATCCGACCCTCCAAGTTGAATCAAACGAAGAGACTGGTCAAACGATCATCAAAGGTATGGGTGAACTTCACTTGGAAATCATCATCGACCGTATGCGTCGTGAGTTCAAAGTGGAAGTAAACCAGGGTGCTCCTCAGGTTGCTTACAAAGAGATCCTTACCAAGAACTTCGAACACCGTGAGGTTTACAAGAAACAAACGGGTGGTCGTGGTAAATTCGCCGATATCGTATTCGAAATCGGGCCACGTGACGATAACGAAGAAGGCAAAGAGCCGAAACAAGGCTTGCAGTTTGTGAACGAAGTTGTGGGTGGTGCTATCCCTCGCGAATTCATCGCTCCTGTACAGAAAGGTTTCGAAGCTGCGATGATCAATGGTGCGCTTGCAGGATATCCTTTGGATTCAATGAAAGTGCGTTTGTTCCACGGTTCATTCCACGATGTCGATTCAGATTCACTCTCTTTCGAATTGGCTGCCAAGCTAGGTTTCAAAGAAGCTGCGCGTAACGCCGGATCGAAATTGATGGAGCCTATCATGCACGTGGAAGTTCTGACTCCGGACGAGTACACTGGTCCTATTACAGGTGACCTGAACCGTCGTCGTGGTATCATGCGCGGTATGGATACCCGTAACGGCGCACAGGTGATCAAGGCTGATGTACCTCTTTCAGAGTTGTTCGGTTATGTAACTGACCTTCGTACGATGTCATCAGGACGCGCTACTGCATCCCTGACATTCGCTTACTACGAAATCGTACCGAATAACATCGCTGAGGCGGTTATCGAGAAAGCGAAAGGCCTCGTTAAAGCTTAATAAAACGAATGCGTTGCAGGAGCAATTCTGCAACGCATTTTCTATGATATAGCCTGTGAAGTAAATGGTTCTTTCGCAGGTGTAATTGTCAGACAACCTGATGAGATTTTCTGAACCGGAAACAAACCAATACAATGAATCAAAAGATCCGTATCAAACTTCGGTCATTCGACCACAACTTGGTTGACAAGTCAGCTGAGAAAATCGTTAAGGCAGTAAAGGCAACAGGCGCGGTAGTAAGCGGTCCTATTCCTTTGCCTACAAAGACAGAGAAATTCACTGTTCTTCGTTCGCCGCACGTTAACAAGAAATCAAGAGAGCAATTCCAACTTTGTACTTACAAGCGTTTGGTGGACATCTTCTCTACAAGTGCAAAAACGGTAGACGCCCTGATGAAGCTCGAATTGCCAAGTGGCGTTGACGTAGAGATCAAAGTTTAGTAATACCGGCTTATTCATTAAGTCATCACATAAATTGGATGAAGGTCCGGGTTCCTCTGGAAACCACATCTGAGCTCAGAAAAGCCTGACAGGCACAGGGTTATGCCACGGATCAGTCAGCTCTTCGAAAAATGAGGTCAGATGTTCGTTCATCTGACCTTTTTTGCTGATTATCAGCGAGAAATATTTTTAGGCTGTTAGGATATGAAAATCGTTTTTTCTACCTTTGCAGTCCGTTTTAAAGATTAAGGGGTTTTACCTGCTAAATTTAAATTTCAAACATGTCTGGTTTAATTGGTAAAAAAATCGGAATGACTAGTTTGTACAATGCTGACGGGCAGGCTCTGGCATGTACTGTGATCCAAGCTGGTCCTTGTGTTGTAACACAAGTTAGGTCCGAAGAAAAGGATGGCTATAAGGCTATCCAGTTAGGTTTTGGTGAGAAGAAAGAAAAGAACACCTCCCAGCCTCTGATTGGCCACTTCAAGAAAGCCAACACGACTCCCAAGCAAAAATTGGTTGAGTTCAAGGAATTCGAAGTGGAACATGAACTTGGAACTTCATTGTCCGTACAGGACATCTTTGAAGAAGGCGAGTTTGTTGACGTTGTAGGATCTGCCAAAGGTCGTGGTTTCCAAGGTGTTGTAAAACGTCACGGATTCGGCGGGGTAGGCGGTCAGACACACGGTCAGCACAACAGGGCCCGTCACCCAGGTTCGATTGGTGCTTGTTCATTCCCATCACGCGTATTCAAAGGTATCCGTATGGGTGGACGCATGGGTAACAATCGTGTAAAGATTCAGAATTTGCGTATTCTGAAAGTGATACCTGAGCAGAACATTCTTGTTGTGAGTGGCTCAGTACCGGGTTCAAAGAATTCATTTCTAATCATTGAGAAGTAGTACCGATGGAACTGTCCGTATTAAATATAAAAGGAGAAGATACCGGCAAGAAGGTAACTGTGTCAGAAGAAGTATTCGGCATTGAACCTAGCACGCACGCGATCTATCTCGATGTGAAGCTTTACCTGGCTAACCAGCGTCAGGGAACGCACAAATCAAAAGAACGTGCAGAGATTAACCAATCTACACGTAAAATCAAACGCCAAAAAGGAACCGGCGGAGCTCGTGCAGGTAGCATTAAATCTCCTGTGTTCGTAGGTGGTGGTCGTATTTTCGGTCCACGTCCCCGCACATACGGTTTCAAACTGAACAAGAAAGTAAAAGCACTGGCTCGCCGTTCTGCACTTTCTGTTAAGGCACAAGCTAGCGCCATTTCAGTTTTGGAAGCATTCACTTTCGATGCGCCAAAAACGAAGTCTTACTTGAATGTTTTGAATTCCCTTTCACTGGCGAACACCAAAACATTATTGATCCTTCCAGAGATCGACAACAATGTATATCTGTCGAGCCGTAACATTCCGAAAGCGAAAGTTACAACTGTGGATTCGGTCAATACATATGACCTGATGAATGCAGACCGTCTTCTGATAAGTGAATCTGCGATTTCTATTTTGGAAACCCAATTGAACAAATAACAATGAGTGTACTGAAACGTCCGATTATTACTGAAAAGGTAACGGCTCAGGGTGGTCAAGGTAAATACGCTTTCGAAGTCTCCCTTACTGCAAACAAGGTAGAGATCAAGAAAGCTGTTGAGAAACTGTTCGGGGTTACCGTAGAAAGCGTTCACACCATGCGTAGCATTGGTAAAAGCAAATCCCGCACATCGGGAGGTAAGTTTGTCACTGGAAAAACGTCAACGATCAAAAAGGCGATCATCACAGTAGCCGAAGGCGAAGCGATCGATATCTACGGAGAAGCCTAGTTGAACGATTTCAAATCATTAGACGAGTTAATAGCAAATGGCAGTTAAAAAATTAAAACCTACAAGTGCTGGTCAGCGTTTCCGCTCGGCTCCTACATTCGAGGAGATCACCGCGTCGAAACCTGAGAAGAGTCTTCTGGAACCCATCAAAAGAACAGGTGGTCGTAACAGCCAGGGACATCGTACCATGCGATATATTGGTGGCGGTCACAAGAAAAAATACCGCGTTATCGACTTCAAAAGAAATCGTTTCGACGCTCCCGCTACTGTCCTTACGATCGAATACGATCCAAACCGTTCAGCGCGTATCGCCCTGATCCAGTTTGAGGACCAAGAGAAACGTTACATCATCGCACCAAACGGCCTGAAAGTTGGACAAGTAATCGTGTCTGGCAATTCAGTTGCTCCTGAGGTTGGAAATGCCCTTCCATTGGGATCTATGCCTGTCGGTACGATTGTACACAATATCGAATTGACTCCTGGTAAAGGTGGTCAGTTTGCAAGAAGCGCCGGTGCTTACGCGCAGCTGGTAGCGAGAGAAGGTGGTAAATATGCCGTATTGAAAATGCCATCAGGCGAAATGCGTATGGTATTGGCTACTTGTATCGCAACAGTTGGTGTTGTTTCGAATGCCAGCCACATGAACGTTTCGCTTGGAAAAGCAGGACGCAGAAGATGGTTGGGACGTCGTCCACGCGTACGTGGTGTTGCTATGAACCCTGTTGATCACCCGATGGGTGGTGGTGAAGGCCGTTCGTCAGGAGGTCAGCCTCGTTCTAGAAATGGTCAGTTCGCGAAAGGTCTTAAGACACGTAACCGCAACAAGCATTCTGAGAAATTGATTATCAGCCGTCGTAAAAAATAAGTAGAACATGGCACGCTCATTAAAAAAAGGACCATATATCGACTTTCGTCTCGAAGCCAAAGTTGAAACGATGAACAACTCGTCGCGTAAATCTGTCATCAAGACCTGGTCGCGGCGCTCAATGATTTCGCCTGATTTTATCGGGCATACATTTGCAGTTCACAACGGAAACAAATTCATTCCGGTTTACGTGACTGAGAACATGGTAGGACACAAACTGGGTGAGTTCTCTCCAACCCGTAACTTCCGTGGCCACACCGCTAAAAAAGATAAAGGAAGAAAATAATTTGTCGACGTAGCTGGTCCTAACGGACGAGCCGATATCTGAAAAGAAACATGGAAGCAAGAGCTATATTAAAGGATGTGCCTACTTCTCCTCGTAAGATGAGATTGGTGGCCGACATGATTCGCGGACAGAAGGTCAGCAAAGCGTTGGCACTTTTGAAATTCCAACCGAGAGCTTCATCGCCGGTTTTGCACAAAGTTCTTCTTTCAGCAGTTGCCAACTGGCAGCAACTGAACGAAGGATCAAAACTGGAAGACGCTGACCTGATCGTTAAAACCGTTTTCATCGACGGTGGACGTATGTTGAAGCGTTTGCGCCCTGCACCTCAGGGAAGAGCACACAGAATCCGTAAGCGTTCCAACCACATTACTATCGTGGTAGACGACGCGTCGGTGTCAGTAAATGAAGCAGTAATCGAATCATAAGTAAAACGATCTATTTCGAATGGGACAAAAGGTTAATCCGATAGGTCTGAGACTAGGAATTGTTAGAGGATGGGAATCTAGCTGGTACGGAGGAAAAGACTTCTCTGACAAACTGGTTGAAGACGAGAAAATCCGTAACTACATCAAAGCACGTATCCCGAAAGGATCGATTTCAAAAGTAGTTATTGAACGTACATTGAAGCGCATCACATTGACGATCCACACTGCCCGCCCGGGTATCGTGATCGGAAAAGGTGGTAGCGAAGTTGATAAAATCAAAGAAGAGCTTAAAAAGATTACAGGCAAAGATGTTCAGATCAACATCTACGAAATCAAACGTCCTGAAATCGATGCGAAACTGGTAGGCGAGGCTATCGCTCAGCAATTGCAGGCTCGTATCTCTTACCGTCGTGCGATGAAGCAATCGATCGCTTCTGCTATGCGTGTAGGAACACAAGGAATCAAAATTCGTTTGGCAGGTCGTCTGGGTGGTGCTGAAATGGCCCGTACAGAAGAATACAAAGAAGGACGTATTCCTTTGCATACATTGAGAGCGGACATCGATTACGCTATCTCCGAAGCACAAACTATCTACGGTAAGATCGGTATTAAAGTATGGATCTTCAAAGGTGAATTGTACGGAAAGCGTGACCTGACTCCAAGCGCAGCTACTGCGGCATCCGACAGAGCTGAAAGAAGCGCACAAGGCGGCGAGCGTGGTAACGATCGCGGCGGACGTGGCGACAGAAGAGGCGGTCGTGACAGAAACGACGGCGCTCCACGTGGCGAAGGAGGAGGCGGTGATGCAGATCGTCGCAAACGCAACAAGAACAAGAAGAAGTAATCAGATACTTTCCGGTATCAAACCGGTTCAAATAGATTAGAATCATGTTACAGCCGAAAAGGACAAAATTTCGCAAACAACAAAAGAACAAAGGTTCGCACAACGGTCTCGCGACCCGCGGACATGAGATCGCTTTTGGATCGTTTGCAATAAAGGCACTGGAACCAGGTTGGTTGACTGCTCGTCAGATCGAAGCAGCTCGTATCTCGGTAACACGTGCGATGAAACGCGAAGGTCAGGTTTGGATCCGTGTATTCCCTGACAAACCGATTACCAAGAAACCTGCTGAGGTTCGTATGGGTAAAGGTAAAGGTGCTCCTGAGTATTGGGTAGCTCCTGTTAAGCCTGGAACTATCATTTTCGAAGCGACTGGTGTAGCGCTGGATACTGCAAACGAAGCATTGCGTTTGGCTGCACAAAAGTTGCCAATTAAGACAAGGTTCGTCGTACGCCGGGATTATCAGGAATCATAGTAGTCCGAACGTATTAAGAACCGCTAATTATCAAAAGCAATGACTAGTAAAGAAATAAAGAATCTGTCGCAGGATCAGCTTAAAGAGCAGATCGCCCAAGAGAGAGAGCGCTTACTCCGGTTGAAATTTGCGCATGCTATTTCTCCAATTGAGAACCCTTTGCGTATTCGCGCCTCACGTAAGGAAATTGCAAGACTCTTAACCGAGCTGTCGGCTAAATCTAACCAACAGTAAACAGTTTAGAAATTATGGAGGCAACAGTAAGAAATTTACGTAAAGAGAGAATTGGCAAAGTGGTGAGCAACAAAATGGACAAGTCCTGTGTGATCACCGTAGTGCGTAAAGTGAAGCACGCCAAATATGGTAAGTTTATGACTAAAACTACCAAATTGATGGTTCACGACGAAACAAACGATGTGGGTATTGGCGACACTATCCGTGTAATGGAAACTCGTCCGCTTAGCAAAAACAAGCGTTGGAGAGTAGTAGAAATCCTTGAAAGAGCGAAGTAATCATGGTACAACAAGAATCAAGACTGTCAGTAGCCGATAACAGTGGCGCAAAGGAAGTACTCGTAATCCGGGTATTGGGCGGAACTGGAAAGCGTTATGCTTCGGTGGGCGATAAGATCGTCGTGACGGTGAAATCCGCTCTGTCTTCGAGCAACATGAAAAAAGGAACGGTTTCCAAAGCCGTGGTTGTACGTACTAAAAAAGAGGTACGTCGCAAAGATGGAACTTACATCCGGTTTGAAGATAATGCGGCAGTTTTATTGAACAACAACGACGAACCACGTGGTTCACGTATTTTCGGACCAGTTGCCCGCGAGTTGCGCGAGAAGCAGTTCATGAAAATCGTATCACTGGCACCAGAAGTGTTGTAAGAAACATCAGTATTTCTTTAAACTGTTAAGAAGAATACCTCAATGGAAAGTACAAATAAAAAAGCACCGGCAAAATTGCACGTTCGCAAAGGTGATACCGTGAAAGTGATTTCAGGTAACGCAAAAGGCGAAACCGGCGTAATCACCAAGGTGCTTGTAGAAAAACAGAGAGCTACTGTGGAAGGTGTGAACATGATCACCAAGCACGTTAAGCCAAACGCGCAAAACCCACAAGGAAGCATCGAAAAACGCGAAGGCGCTATTCACATCAGCAACCTGATGGTAGTGGATCCTAAAACAGGAGAAGCTTCAAGAACCGGCCGTAAAGCGAACGACAAAGGAAAACTCCAACGCTATTCGAAAAAATCCGGAAACTTATTGTAATCCGGATTTGCCGAAAGCAGTCGAATTTTATAAAAAGCGCGTGGGTCGGCAATCCACATAATCACTTTCAAACATGGCAACGCCTAGATTAAAAGAGAAATACGTTAGCGAAATCGTTTCGCAATTGAAGGGGAAATTCCAGTATAAATCAAGCATGCAGGTTCCCCGCTTGACAAAGATTGTTATCAATAAGGGTATCGGAGCTGCTGTGGCAGACAAGAAACTTGTTGACACCGGTGTGGAAGAGTTGAGCCTGATCACAGGACAGAAAGCTATCGCTACTGTTTCTAAGAAGGCGGTTTCTAACTTTAAGTTGCGTGAGAACATGCCTATCGGAGCGAAAGTAACGCTTCGTGGTGACAAGATGTACGAATTTCTCGATCGCCTTACTACCATTGCAATGCCACGTGTACGTGACTTCAAAGGTATCAGCGACAAAGGATTCGATGGACGTGGAAATTATACGTTCGGTGTGAAAGAGCAGATCATTTTCCCTGAAATCAGCATCGAAAAAGTGGCGAAAATCACTGGTATGGATATCACTTTCGTGACTTCTACCAACTCTGACGAAGAGAGCTACGAACTGCTGAAAGCATTGGGAATGCCTTTCACCAACGCGAACAAATAAGATAAAATTACAAAGATTATTTACCGACAATGGCAAAAGAATCAGTAAAAGCACGGGAGAGAAAAAGACAAGCGCTAGTAGAGCGCTACGCTGAAAAACGTAGCAAGTTGAAAGCTGCCGGTGACTGGGTTGGTCTTGACAAGTTACCACGTAACTCTTCTCCTGTACGCCTGCACAACCGGTGCAAAATCACCGGAAGACCTCGCGGTTATATGCGTAAATTCGGAATTTCCCGGGTACTCTTCCGCGATATGGCGTCAGATGGAAAAATTCCAGGAGTTACAAAATCAAGTTGGTAAGAATACTTTCAATTCTGATTTCAATTACTTAACTTTGCACTCCCGTTCAAAAGGGGGTGTTTAAACTTGGCATAAACATGTTAACGGATCCCATAGCAGACTATCTGACGAGACTCAGAAACGCTATCAAAGCGAAGCACCGGGTTGTTGAGATACCTGCATCCAACATAAAAAAAGAGATTACAAAGGTACTTTTTGACAAGGGGTACATTCAAAGCTATAAATTCGACGAGGTTGGTCCTCAGGGAGTTATCAAAATCGCTTTGAAATACAATCCTGTGACAAAGCAATCTGCAATTGTGAAATTGGAGAGGGTTAGTAAGCCTGGACTACGTAAATATTCAGGTTCATCAACACTGCCACGTGTATTGGGCGGCTTAGGAACAGTGATTATCTCTACATCGAAAGGTGTAATGACAGATAAAGAAGCTAAGACACTGAATGTGGGTGGTGAAGTGTTATGTTTCGTGTATTAATATTTAAAAGTTATTCAGGAAATGTCACGAATAGGAAATAAAGTTATCACGTTGCCGGCGGGAGTATCCGTATCGGTTGCAGACGATAACGTAGTATCTGTAAAAGGCCCGAAAGGCACACTTACCCAAGCGGTTGATAGCGATATCACTGTTGAAGTGGAAGGCAGCGAACTTAAAGTAACGCGCCCTACAGAGCAGAAACGTCACAAAGCATTGCACGGCCTTTATCGTTCCCTGTTGAACAACATGGTGATCGGTGTAGGTGAAGGCTACAAGCGTGAGCTTGAAATTATCGGGGTAGGTTACAAGGCGAGCTCGGCGAACAATGTTCTCGAACTTCAATTGGGTTACTCACACAACATCTTCATGGCGATCCCGGAGGAAATTAAGGTTGCTACGACCTCAGAAAAAGGTCAGAACCCTAAGGTAATTCTCGAAGGTATTGACAAGGAGTTGATCGGTGCAGTAGCAGCGAAAATCAAATCCCTTCGCAAAGTTGAGCCTTACAAAGGAAAAGGTATCCGTTTTGTTGGTGAAGTGGTCCGTCGTAAGGCAGGTAAGTCTGCTTCTAAGAAATAGTGCGTAGCCACCGATCAATGTTATAAACAAGTAAGATAAGATTTAAGATGGCTAACGCAAAAGCAGATAGAAGAACACGCCTGAAACTTCACATCCGTAAGCGGGTGAAGGGAAGCGCGGAGCGCCCAAGACTTTCGGTCTTCCGTTCCAACACAAGCATATATGCACAGATTATCGACGACGTAAAAGGAATTACCCTTGCAAGCGCATCGTCGGTAGATCTGGGAGGCAGAAAAGAAAACACTAACGTTGAAGTTGCTGCCCAGGTAGGTAAAAAGATCGCTGAAAAAGCGCAGGAAGCAGGTATCCAGGCGGTAGTTTTCGACCGCAATGGATATTTGTACCACGGTAAGGTAAAAGCATTGGCCGACGGAGCTCGTGAGGGTGGCCTGAAATTCTAAGTATAACAAAGACTATGTCTACAAATACAAGACCTTCAAAGGTTAACGAATCAGACCTGAAAGAGCGCGTTGTAGCGATCAACCGGGTTGCAAAAGTAGTAAAAGGTGGTCGTCGTTTCTCGTTCTCTGCCATTGTGGTAGTAGGAGACGGAAACGGAGTTGTAGGTTACGGATTGGGCAAAGCCAATGAAGTAACTGACGCGATCGCCAAAGGAATTGACGATGCTAAGAAAAACCTGATCCAAATTCCTATGCTTAAACATACCGTTCCTCACGAAATGGAAGGTAAGTTCAGCGGTGGTTTCGTTCTGATCAAGCCGGCTGCTCCTGGTACAGGAGTACTGGCAGGTGGCCCGATGCGCGCGGTATTGGAAAGTGCAGGTATCAAAGACGTACTTGCGAAATCCAAAGGTTCTTCGAACCCGCACAACGTAATCAAGGCTACAATTGACGCTCTTTTGAAAATGAGAGCTCCGCATCAGGTTGCTTTCCAACGCAGCGTTAAATTGGAAAAAGTATTCAACGGATAATCCTTCGGGATTATCCTCAATCTGAGAGTAATCATGTCAAAAGTACGTATTACACAAGTTAAGAGCACAATTGACCGTCCTGAGAACCAAAAGCTGACAATTAAAGCGTTGGGCCTTGGTAAACTGAACCGGTCTGTTGAGAAAGAAAACAGCGATGCCATCGCGGGAATGATCCGCAAGGTAAGCCACTTGGTTAAAGTTGAAGAAATTTAATATACGAATAGTATGAATTTAAGTTCATTAAAACCGGCTGCTGGTTCCGTTAAGGTAGGAAAGCGGGTTGGACGTGGCCAGGGTTCCGGAAAAGGAGGCACTGCTGCACGTGGACACAAAGGAGCGCAGTCGCGTTCGGGTTACAGCCGCAAGCTGGGCTTTGAAGGTGGTCAGATGCCTCTTCAAAGACGTTTGCCGAAATTCGGTTTCAACAACATCAACCGCGTTGAATACAAAGCGTTGAACCTGGACGCAATCCAGGCGTTGGTTGAAAAAACCGGAGCTGCGGTAGTAACTTTGGATCTGATTCGTGAAAATGGTCTCAGCGCAAAGAATGACCTGGTTAAAATCCTTAACCGTGGTGAAATCACTTCTGCGGTTGAAGTTCAGGCTCATGGGTTTTCTGCATCGGCTATCGAGTCAATCGAGAAGGCGGGAGGTAAAGCAGTTAAATTGTAATTTAGCTGCGATACCCGACAGAATTTGTTTACTTTGAACAGAGCGTTGTAAGCCCAGAAGATGAAACGATTTTTAGAGACTATAAAACACATATTTGCGATTGAGGAGTTGAGAACACGTATTCTCAACACTCTTTTGTTTATAACGATCTTCCGGTTGGGGTCTTACGTTGCGTTGCCAGGTGTTGAACCTGATCAAATGAATGTATCCTCTCAGGGATTGTTGGGGTTGCTGGATACTTTCTTAGGTGGCGCTTTTAGCAAAGCGTCCATTTTTGCGTTGGGTATCATGCCTTACATCTCCGCTTCCATTGCAATCCAGCTTTTGACTATGGCATTGCCATATTTCCAGAAGATGCAGAAGGAAGGGGAATCAGGACGTAAAAAGCTGAACCAAATCACCCGGGTTCTGACTATCGTTGTTACACTTGTTCAAGGTACTGCGTATTTGAATACCACTGTACCTGACGAGGCTCTTCTGGTTTCCAGAAGCATGTTCACCGTTTCGTCAGTATTCGTTCTGACTGCGGGTACAATGTTCTGTATGTGGCTCGGTGAAAGAATCACAGACAAGGGTATCGGTAATGGTATTTCGATGCTGATCATGATCGGTATCGTCTCACGTTTCCCTGGTGCGATCTACAAAGAGTTCGTATCGAGAGGTAGCGGCCAGATTCTTGTTTTTGTATTGGAAATTGTCGCCCTGTACTTTGTTATCATGGGTGCGGTAATGTTGACTCAGGCTGTTCGCCGTATTCCTATCCAGTATGCTAAGCAGGTGGTAGGTAACCGGGTAATGGGTGGTCAACGCCAATATCTTCCGTTGAAATTGAATGCAGCAGGTGTAATGCCGATCATTTTCGCTCAGGCTTTGATGTTTATCCCGTCACTGGGGGCATCTTATTTCGCTGAGAAGAGTGATTTTGCCAGCAACGTAGCAACGATTTTCGCTAACTACACAACCTGGCAGTACAACCTCCTGTTCGCAGTATTGATTATTGTATTTACGTTCTTCTATACCGCAATTTCGGTAAACCCTCAGCAAATCGCTGATGATATGAAGCGTGGAGGCGGGTTTATCCCCGGTGTGAAACCAGGTCAGCAAACATCTGAGTACATCAGCTCTGTTCTGGACCGTATCACCTTCCCAGGCGCATTGATGCTGGCAGTAGTGGCTACTTTACCGGCATTTGCAAGCCTTCTGGGAATCTCAACTGACTTTGCTCACTTCTTCGGAGGAACTTCATTGCTGATCATGGTAGGTGTGGTTTTGGATACCTTGCAACAGGTTGAAAGCTACTTGCTCATGCGTCGCTACGAAGGTTTGATGAAGTCGGGACGTGTAAAAGGACGCACCGAGAGCGTAGCAATCTGAAATGATTTATCTTAAAACAGAAGAGGAAATCAACCTGATAAAGGTTAGTGCTCAAGTGCTCGGCAAAGCACACGCGGAAGTAGCGACCTGGGTAAAACCGGGTGTTACAACTGGAAAGTTGGATGCAGTTGCTGAGGAGTATATCAGAGATAACGGTGGAATCCCTTCATTCAAGGGATTCAACAAGTTTCCGGCCTCTCTTTGTATATCGGTCAATGAAGTAGTAGTCCACGGGATTCCCGGGGGCTATGTGCTAAAAGAGGGGGACATCGTTTCCATCGACTGCGGGGTTAAGCTGAATGGCTATCATAGCGACAGCGCGTACACTTACCCGGTAGGAGAAGTTTCCAAAGAAGTGATGAATCTCTTGACCGCAACCAAGAAATCCCTGTACAAGGGAATCGAGCAAGCGGTAGACGGCCTTCGAATCGGAGATATTGGCCACGCGGTTCAGAGTTATGTTGAAGATCGTGGCTATACAGTGGTGAGAGAGTTGGTAGGACATGGAGTAGGCAGGGATCTGCACGAAGCTCCGGAAGTACCAAACTACGGTAAGCGGGGTAAAGGAATACGGCTAAGAGAAGGTATGGTTATTGCTATCGAGCCGATGATCAACCTGGGAACAAAAGCAGTAGTGCAGGAGCGCGACGGCTGGACGATCCGGACCAACGACAGAAAGTATTCCGCACATTTCGAACATACCGTAGTTGTGAGAAAAGGAAAGGCTGAAATTCTGACAACATTCGATTACATTGAAAAAGTGACGGCCAACACCAGCCTTATGGTTGAAGTACAGTAACAAACGCTACGAATGGCAAAACAAGCATCAATCGAACAAGACGGAGTAATTCTCGAAGCATTGTCAAACGCAATGTTTCGTGTTGTATTAGAGAACAAGCATGAAGTGATAGCGCATATCTCCGGTAAAATGAGAATGCACTATATCAAAATATTGCCGGGTGACAGAGTAAAGCTGGAAATGTCTCCTTACGACCTATCGAAAGCCCGGATTACATATCGGTACAAGTAAGGGGATCGATTACCTTAAATTAACACTTAGTTTAATCAGATGAAAGTCAAAGCATCAGTAAAGAAACGCAGCGAGGACTGCAAGGTTATCCGCCGGAAGGGTAAAGTGTACGTTATTAACAAGAAGAACCCACGGTATAAACAAAGACAAGGATAATAATTATGGCACGTATTGCAGGAGTAGACATTCCAGATCGCAAAAGAGGCGAAATCTCATTGACTTATATTTTCGGGATCGGCCGTAGCTCGGCTAAGAAAATCCTCGAAAAGGCAGGTGTTGATTTGAACAAAAAAGTGATCGACTGGACCGACGAAGAGTCTGGTGCGATCCGTGGGGTTATTGCTGGGGAATTTAAAGTAGAAGGCGCTCTTAAGTCTGAGGTTCAGTTGAGCATTAAGCGTCTTATGGATATCGCTTGTTATCGTGGTCTCCGTCACCGTAAAGGATTGCCTTTGCGTGGTCAGAGAACGAAAAACAACTCACGTACTCGTAAGGGTAAACGCAAAACTATCGCGAACAAGAAAAAGGCTACTAAATAATAAAGTGAGCGGTGGAGCAATCCACAACTTATTATTCCAACAGCAATGGCACAGAATAAAAGAAAAGATAAAGCAAAAAAGAGAGTGGTTGTTGTGGAGCCTGTTGGTCAGGTACACATCAAAGCTTCTTTCAATAATATCATCATCTCAATTACCAACAGCAACGGACAAGTTATCTCTTGGGGTTCTGCCGGTAAAATGGGATTCCGTGGTTCTAAGAAGAACACTCCATATGCAGCGCAAACTGCTGCACAGAGCGCTGCACAAGTTGCGTTCGACCTCGGAATGCGTAAAGCAGAGGTTTTCGTTAAAGGACCAGGATCAGGCCGTGAGTCTGCGATCCGTACGATCCAGAATGCAGGTATCGAAGTGACCACTATCCGTGACATCACTCCGCTTCCGCACAACGGATGCCGTCCTCCAAAACGTCGTAGAGTATAGTAATTAGTTAGTACCGCGAGGTACCCATTCGTAATTTGGACACTGGGGTTACAGAATGGTTTTTATCAATTTAGTAAACAAATAGTTTTAATGGCACGTTATACAGGTCCCAAAACCAAAGTCGCAAGACGTTACGGAGAGCCCATCATGGGCCCAAGCAAAGCGCTTGCAAAGAAAAATTACCCTCCCGGAATGCACGGAAAGGGTCGTCGGTCAAAGAAGTCGGAGTACGCTCTGCAATTGGCTGAGAAACAAAAAGTGAAGTTCATCTACGGTATCCTCGAAAGACAATTCCGTAGCTTGTTTGAGAAAGCTTCGGTTAAAGCTGGTCTTACCGGTGAAAACCTTTTGAGATACTGCGAAGCTCGTCTTGATAACACAGTTTACCGTTTGGGTATTGCTCCTACACGCCGCGCTGCCCGTCAGCTGGTGTCGCACAAGCACATCCTCGTTGATGGTGAAATTGTGAACATCCCTTCTTACTCATTGCGTCCAGGACAAGTTGTTACCGTTCGTGAGAAATCTAAATCTCTCGAAGCAGTAACAGACAGCCTTGCAGGACATAGCGCAAAAGGGTTCAACTGGTTGGAATGGGACGCTCAGCAACTGTCTGGCAAGTTCGTTACATTCCCCGACCGTGAGTCAATTCCAGAAAACATCAACGAACAGCTGATCGTTGAGTTGTATTCTAAATAATAATCTTCATATTACATGCACTCCCCGGATATCCGGGGTAGTGCTTTTTTTGCTGGCAACAGCGCAATTTTGCGATCGCAAAGGTAAGGTAGCGTGATCAACTATCATTTACTACTATAAAAGGAGCAAGGACTATGTCAATATTAGCTTTCCAAATGCCTGATAAGGTCGTCATGGAGAAAGCAGACGACTTTCACGGGTTGTTTGAGTTTAAGCCTTTAGAGAAAGGATACGGCGTAACCATTGGTAATGCGTTGCGTAGGATTCTCCTTTCATCTTTGGAAGGCTATGCCATCACGAGTGTGAAGTTCCCAGGCGTGCTTCACGAATTTTCTTCTATCGAAGGTATAGTTGAGGATGTTACGGAAATCATCCTGAACCTGAAAATGGTTCGTTTTAAAAAAGTTTCTGACCTGAGTGAGAGTAGGATCGTAGTAAACCTGAAAAATGTATCCGTCATCACTGCCGGCGACATCGGCAAGTTTACAAGCGCATTCGAGGTATTGAATCCGGATCAGGTCATTTGTCATATAGATGATCAGAAGGAGTTCGAAATGGAACTGCTACTGGATAAAGGCAGAGGCTACGTGCCTGCAGACGAGCCACGGGCTAATGAGCTCCCATTCGGCTACATCGCGGTAGACTCTATTTATACGCCTATCAAAAATGTGAAATACAGCGTTGAAAACACGCGTGTTGAACAGCGTACCGACTACGAACGTCTTTTGATCGACATCCAAACCGATGGTTCAATCCACCCGGAAGATGCATTGAAAGGCGCTGCTAATATTCTGATCCAACACTTCATGCTGTTCTCTGACCAAACAATGACGTTTGAGAAGCAGAAAGCAGAAGAAGACAATCAGGTTGATGAGGAAATGCTGCGTATGAGAAAACTGTTGAAGACTTCATTGTCTGAACTGGATCTTTCCGTTCGCGCTTACAACTGTTTGAAATCTGCGGATGTGAAAACTTTGGGTGACCTGGTAAGACTCGAAATTTCTGATATGATGAAATTCCGGAACTTTGGTAAAAAGTCACTCACGGAGTTGGAACAACTCGTAGCCGACAAGCAGCTCACATTTGGAATGGACGTGTCGAAGTACCGTCTGGACGAGGATTAATTAAATTCCATCATAAGTATGTATTCTGTAGCGCGCTAACCGCGCCGCTCGAAGCAACTAAACAACAAAACAATGAGACACGGTAAAAAGGACAATCACTTAGGAAGAACCGCATCACACCGCAAGGCGATGCTCTCAAACATGGCTTCCTCTTTGATCCTTCACAAAAGAATTGAAACAACCCTGGCTAAGGCAAAAGAACTTCGCAAGTTCGTTGAGCCTTTGCTGACTCGTGCGAAAGAAGATACTACCCACAACAGAAGGATAGCATTCTCTTACCTGAACGACAAAGAATCTACGAAAGAACTTTTCGGTGTGGTTTCAGACAAAATCGCGTCTCGCCCGGGTGGTTACACTCGTATCATCAAACTGGGCAACCGTTTGGGTGACGCGGCTGAAACTGCTTTGATCGAGCTGGTTGATTTCAACGATGCACTGTTGCTTGCTAACGCCGACAAACCTGCTAAGACTCGTCGCAGCAGAAGAGGTGGTAAGAAAGAAGGAGCTGTTGAAGCTGCTCCTGTAAAGAAAGAAGATCATCCGATCGTAGCGGAAACTGAGGCTCCTGCCGAGGAAGCTCCGAAAACAGAAGAAACACCAGGCGAAACTGAAAAGGAATAGTTTGGAAATCGGAAATTGAAATATAGGAAAAGGGTTGAACGGTTTCGTTTAACCCTTTTTTTTGAGTAAAAAGTCGTATTTTTGCACCAAAATTGAACCGGCCGCCTAAAAATGGCCCAAAACAGGCCGGGAAATAGATTTAAACCATAATATGAATCAGAAAAAGGAAGCTCTGTTGTTGCTAGAAGACGGAACAGCATACAAAGGACTCGCTTTGGGTAAAAGTGGAACCACAGGTGGCGAAATTTGCTTTAACACGGGCATGACCGGCTACCAGGAAATCTACACAGACCCTTCCTATTACGGTCAGATTATCGTAAATACCAACTCGCACATCGGTAACTACGGCGTGCAACTGGAAGACGAGGAAGAATCTGGCTCGGTTAAGATCCGCGGGATGGTTTGTAACACATTCTCACAGATCTATTCGCGCGACACCGCTGATTTCTCTCTGCAAGAGTATTTCGAAAGGGCAAACATCGTTGGTATCAGCAATGTGGACACACGCCACCTTGTGCGCCACGTGCGCGAGAAGGGGGTAATGAACGCCATTATCTCTTCCGAGATCCTCGATGAAGTGGAACTGATGAAAGAATTGAAGAAAGTCCCTTCCATGGACGGATTGGAGCTTTCTTCCGAAGTAACAACGGAGGAGCCTTACTTCATGGGCGACGAAGCTACTGCGAAGTTCCGCGTTGCGGTAATGGATTATGGTATCAAGAAAAGCATTCTGCTGAACTTGACTTCGAGAGGTTGCTACTGCAAGGTTTTCCCTGCAAAAACATCCTACGAAGAGGTGTTGCAATGGAACCCCGACGGCTTCTTCATCTCGAACGGCCCCGGCGATCCTTCGGCAATGCCTTATGCGGTCGAAAACGTAGGACAAATGGTGGAAACTGCAAAGCCGCTATTCGGTATATGCCTAGGTCACCAGCTGCTGGCGCTTTCGAGTGGGATCAACACCTATAAAATGCACCACGGCCACCGCGGTTTGAACCATCCGGTGAAAAACCTGATCACAGGCCTTTGCGAGATCACTTCGCAGAACCACGGTTTCGCGGTGAAGCCCGACGAGATCGAAAGCCACCCGGACATCGAGGTTACGCACATTAATTTGAACGATAAGACCATCGAAGGTATCCGCAGAAAGGATTACCCGGCATTCTCGGTGCAGTACCACCCGGAAGCATCGCCAGGTCCGCACGATTCACGTTACTTGTTCGATGAGTTCATTAAGTTGCTCGAAGCAAGCAAAGCATAAAATCAAAAGGCTCCTCCACGTAATGTGAAGGAGCCTTTTTCAATAACGCTGGTATCGATTTACAGCTGCGCATCCAGCAACGCGCGGAATTCCTTTTCTTCCATAAAGCCGTTCTTGCGCGAAACGAGCTTGCCGTTTTTGTACAACAGAAATGCCGGGATCTCTTCTACGCCGAGTTCTTTCACCAGTGCTTTATTGGGGTCGTAAGCGATCGTTTCGATCCTGGCCTTGCCCATGTATTCCTTTTGCAGTTTCGCAACGGTAGGCAGCATTTTCACGCAAGGCGGGCACCATTTGGCGTGAATGTCGATCAGAACGACCTTTTCGGAATTTATGATTTTGTTAAATTCTGATGAGCTCATACCCTTCATGCCAGCCTTGTTGGCGCCTTCCACGGCCTTGCCCGAAGTATTCCATTTCAGGTAGCCGCCTTTCATATCGTAAACTTCTTTAAAACCGCTTTCATGCAATGCAGTAGCGGCTGCGGCACTCCTTCCCCCGGAGAGGCAGTATACATACACGGGCTTGTTCTTGTCGAGTTTTGCAATTTTTTCCTTGAAATCAGGACTTTTATAATCTACGTTCGCAGCTTTCGCCAAATGCCCCTCGCCATACTCGTCGGGCGTGCGGACGTCCAGGAGCTGGGCGTCGCCGGATTTAGCGAGCTGTTTTTCGAATTCGTCGGTAGTGAGCTGTTTCTGAGCTTGTAATGCAAGGGGTAGGCTAAGTAATGTGGTGGTCAGAATGTGGGTTAATTTCATAGTAAATGGCATGGTTGACTAGCCTGTAAATTTAGCCTAAAATGAATTCGAGTTTATGGATAACGATTTTTTTGCGTTATTTTGTACCGTTAACCATATTCCAAATTTAATTAAACCACAAGCTGCAAATGAGTACGATTCAGTCAGTACATGCAAGACAAATTCTGGATTCAAGAGGAAACCCTACAATAGAAGTTGATATTCGTACCGAGAATGGTTATCTGGGACGCGCTGCAGTTCCTTCCGGAGCTTCTACCGGTAAGCACGAAGCAGTTGAGCTTCGCGACGACGACAAGAGCGTTTACGTTGGAAAAGGAGTTTTGAAAGCGGTTGAAAATGTAAACGACATCATTTTCCCTGAACTGATCGGCTGCTCCGTATTCGAGCAGAACCTTATTGATAAAATCATGCTGGAACTGGATGGCACGCCTAACAAAGCGAAGTTGGGTGCAAATGCGATCCTCGGTGTTTCTCTGGCTGCTGCGAAAGCTGCTGCACAGGAAGCTAACCTTCCATTGTACCGTTACGTGGGTGGTACCAACGCCAACACATTGCCGGTACCAATGATGAACATCCTGAACGGAGGTAGCCACGCGGATAACTCTATCGATTTCCAGGAGTTCATGATCATGCCTGCCAAAGCTGATACATTCTCGCAAGCATTGCGCATGGGTGTTGAGGTTTTCCATACTTTGAAAACCGTTTTGAAAAGCAAAGGCTACTCGACCAACGTAGGTGACGAAGGTGGTTTTGCTCCAAACATCAAATCGAACGAAGAGGCTATCGAGGTAGTTCTTCAGGCAATCGAAAAAGCAGGTTACAAGCCAGGTGAAGAAATCTTCATCGCTATGGATGCTGCTGTTTCCGAATTCTACGAAAACGGTCTGTATCACTTCAAAAAATCAGATGGTCGCAAGCTGACTTCTGATGAAATGGCTGACTACTGGACTCAGTGGGTTGCTAAATACCCTATCATCTCAATTGAGGATGGTATGGATGAAGACGACTGGGCTGGTTGGAAAACCCTCACAGATTCTATCGGCAAGAAAACGCAGCTGGTAGGCGACGACTTGTTCGTTACAAACGTAACTCGTCTGCAACAAGGTATCGAATCACAAATTGCTAACGCGGTATTGGTGAAAGTAAACCAGATCGGTTCTTTGACTGAAACCATCGATACTGTAAACCTCGCAAAACGCAACAGCTATAAGAGCATTATGTCGCACCGTTCAGGTGAAACAGAAGATGCGACCATCGCTGACCTCGCGGTTGCATTGAACACAGGCCAGATCAAAACCGGTTCGGCTTCACGTTCTGACCGTATGGCGAAATACAACCAACTTCTCCGTATCGAAGAAGAACTGGGCGAAAGCGCATACTTCCCAGGATTGAAATTCTAATTCAAACCATATAAGAGCCGGAGCCCAGTGCTCCGGTTCTTGTTTAAGGGTATTTCAATATGAAAAACCACTCATTCTGGTCTCTGCACACATTAAAGAACTTCTATATCGCCACGTTCGTCGTGTGGCTGATATGGATATTGTTCCTCGACAATAACAATATCCGGGTCGTGATGTCGAACCGGATGAAAATGAAAGATCTCGAAAAGGAAAAAGCGATTCTGGAAACGAAGATCAAAGAGGTCAAAAAGGAACGGAATGAGGTTTTCGGAAATCCTAAAATGCTTGAAAAGTGGGCGCGCGAGAAGTTTATGATGCGCAAGCCCAACGAAGAAGTATATGTGATTGTGGACGAAAACAATCAGCCTGTCGAAAGTAAAAAGGAAGAGTAGGCTATTACTCTTTTAAATATCATCTTAATTTCAGAATACATTGAGCAAGAAAGTCATCCTCATTATCATGGACGGCTGGGGGATCGCCAAAGTCGGCGAGGAAAACCGTTCCGCCATTCTGGCCGCCAACACCCCATTCTACGATTCCATTCTTCAAAAATACCCGCATAGCAAACTCGAAGCGAGTGGTCTGGCCGTGGGCTTGCCCGACGGACAAATGGGTAACTCCGAAGTAGGCCATACCAACCTCGGCGCCGGGCGTGTAGTTTATCAGGACCTGGTAAAAATCAACCTCGCGGTATCCGAAGGTACGCTCGTACACGAGCCCGCGCTCGCACAGGCGCTCGACTACGCGAAAGCAGAAGGAAAGAAAGTCCATTTCATCGGTCTGGTTTCAGATGGCGGCGTGCATTCGCACATCGACCATTTGAAAGGCCTTTGCAAAATCGCCGCGGACCGTGGTTTGACCGACGTATTCGTTCATGCATTCACCGACGGCCGCGATACCGATCCTAAGAGCGGATTGGGCTTCCTCACCGAACTAAGCGAATCGATGGCGCAAAGCACCGGCCGGATTGCCAGCATTACCGGCCGCTACTACGCAATGGACCGCGATAAGCGTTGGGAACGTGTGAAACTCGCGTACGACGCCATGGTACACGGTGAAGGTAAGCATGTACCTGCGGCCGACGTTTTGAAAGCAGTACAAGCTTCTTATGAGGAAGGAGTTACCGACGAATTCATCACGCCGATTATCGCTACTAATGCAGACGGATCTCCGCTCGCATTGATCCAGGACGGCGACGTGGTGCTTTGCTTCAACTTCCGCACGGACCGCGGCCGCGAAATCACGCAGGCGCTCACACAGCAGGATTTCCACGAGCAGAATATGCATAAGCTCAATTTGAAATACGTCACCATGACCAACTATGACGATACTTTCAAAGGCGTGGATGTGATTTTTGATAAAGACAACCTGAACAATACCCTCGGCGAAGTGCTCGAATCGGCTGGTAAGAAGCAGATCCGCATTGCTGAAACCGAGAAATACCCGCACGTTACATTTTTCTTCTCGGGAGGCCGTGAGAAGCCTTTCGAAGGTGAGAGCCGCTTGCTTTGCCCTTCCCCGAAAGTAGCGACCTACGATTTGCAACCCGAAATGTCGGCATTCGACATTCGTGACGCGATTGTGCCTGAATTGCAGAAGGAAGAAGTGGATTTCGTATGCCTCAATTTCGCTAACCCTGACATGGTAGGCCATACCGGCGTTTTCGAGGCGGCTGTGAAAGCTTGCGAGACGGTGGATCAATGTGTACAGGCTGTGGTAACAACCGGTTTGGAGCACGGCTATTCGTCGATCATCATTGCCGACCACGGGAATTCGGATTACATGTCTAACGACGACGGTTCTCCGAACACCGCGCACTCGTTGAACCTCGTGCCGTGCATCCTGGTGGACAATGAGTACCAAAAGCCAATCAACAATGGCAAGCTGGCTGACATCGCGCCGACCATTCTGGCATTGATGGGAATTGCACAGCCGGCAGAAATGACTGGAACGAGTATTCTCTAAAACTTTCAGGCATCGATTGATGTTAACCAACAGAGAGTCCGTCGGGCTCTCTGTTTTTTTAGCCACATCTTCAACCCATGCATTACCGCTTCCTTACTATCGTTGCAGTAGCTCTGTTATCTTTATTGGTTTCCTGTCGCCCGGAAGAAACCCGCGACGACGCCCCGAAAGCCTATTATGATTTAAAGGGTTTCATCGAGAACCAGATCGTGTATTTGAATGAAAAGAAACCGGAAGTAAGTAAAACGGCAGTGCTCGGAAGCAAGCGCGAAGCTTCGAAAACGCGCGAGGTAGATTGGAAGAAGGAGCTCGAACTGTTTGTACAGGCAGACATTAACAAACCTTCGTATCGCCAGAGCTACGAAGTGATTCAAAACGGCCCGCTGAGTTATGAATACCGCATTAAACCAGGCAATGACCTGCCGGTATCTTATTTGAAGATTGATACAGATTCGGTTTTAAAGCAGCCATTACGTGTCGAGGCTTTGATTCGCGCGTCAAATAAGGTCTACAACTCAGAGAAGAAACTACTTCTCAATGCCGTGAAACGGAATAACCTCCTGGAAATAAATACTTATGACGTAACCGGTTACCAGAAGCTCATATTTGTGGAGAAGAAGGTATTCGCTATTCACGGTGAAATAGGACTTTAACAGGGCAATTGCATTATTTTCTATGTACCTCTACACCATAGTTTGTGGTAACATTACCCAATTTTCCAGCTGTAAATTTGAGATAGCCAGCGGTTTGTAGGAATTTTCGGGATTGAAAAATATCATTTTAAAAGAGCCAAATTCATGATAATGAGGCTCTTTTTTGCATTTCAAGGGGATTTGTGGATTTCGAATATATGGCCTGTTTGAATCGTCGGCATTGAGCGGCACAGAATTGTTTGATGTGAAAGCAGAACAGCATGTAGACCCGGATTTAATTTTTAACCTGTCTCCATGAGAAACTAAATCACACAAGTAAACTTAATATCAATGCAACAAGAACAGAAAAATAAGCAGAGCATCGCCTGGGCAATGGTAGTTGTCCTTGGGCTTGCAACAGCCATGTTCGGCTACTTGTTCACAACTCAGAAACAAGAGTTGACCCAGCAAGAGTCAATGGTAGTCGAAAAGGCAAGAGAGTTGGCTGTAACCAAAACTAAACTGGATTCTATTTCCACCGTATTGGATGCAAAAATTGCGGAAGTTGAGAAATTGGGAGGTGATGTTACTGAACTGACCAAAATGAAGGAGAAACTCGAAGCTGACAAGGTAGCATTCAGCCGCAGCAGAAGAGTTGAAACCAACAAGTATCTTGGAAAGATCAAGGAATACGAAAAATTCCTGGCTGAGAAAGACGAGATGATCGCACAGCTGAAAGCTGAAAATGAGCAACTGGTAGCAAGCAATGACTCCCTGCACACACACGTGGGAACGCTTACCAGCGAGCGCGAGCGACTGGTACAACGTCAGGCTGAGCTGACCGACTCGGTAACTACTTTCACCGCACAAAACAAAGAGTTGAGCGCGAAAGTAAGCAAAGCTGCTGCACTGAAAGCACAGAACCTGAAAGTGCTGGCCGTGAATTCACGCGGTAAGACCAAAGACAAAGACGAATACAAAGCCAGCCGTGTTGACAAGTTGAAACTGGTGTTCAACCTTCCGGAAAACGAGTTAACTGCTCAGGAGCCAAAAGATATTTATGTGCGTGTGTTGGATCCTGATGGAGCAGTTGTAGCTGACGATGCTACCGGCTCAGGTGAGTTTGAAATCGATGGCGCACCATCCAAATTTACAACCCGTGAGTCGATCGCTTATCAAAACAACAACCAGAAAGTGGAGATGTTGTACGATAACGCCAACAAGTTCCGCCCTGGAAAGTATAATGTGGAGCTGTATGCGGAAGGATATAAAATTGGTGGCGGTAATTTCACCATCAAGAAATAAGATATAACTTCACACCATGCATAGCTATAAGGCCGTTGATCATCGATCAACGGCCTTCCTTTTTTAGGGCTGTTTCGTCTGGGCGTTGATGATATCGATGAAATGGCGAAGCTCTTCGGTGCGCGCCGGCCCGGATTCGGGATAGGACATTTTCATCTTCTTCAATTCTTCGGCAACGATTTTGGCCACGGTCAGGCGCAGGTTTTTCTTATCATCGGCCGGGATTACGTACCACGGAGCCTTTTTAGATGCAGTTTCATTGATACATTCCTCATATGCCTGCATGTATTCGGCCCATTTGTCGCGTACTTTCACATCCTGCTCCTCAAATTTCCAGTTTTTGGAAGGATCTTCAATGCGTTCGATCAGTCGCGCGGCTTGCTCTTCTTTTGACACATTCAGGAAAAACTTGATTACCCGGATACCGTTGCGGTACAAGTATTTTTCAAGATTGCGGATATCGGAATAGCGGTGTTTCCAAAGCTTATCCAGATCCTCGGTCAGTTCCGCGGGCAGGCGCTGCGATTGCGTCAGGATTTCGGGTTGTACTTTCACGACCAGCACTTCTTCATAATAGCTGCGGTTGAAGATCGTGATTGTGCCACGCTGAGGCAGTACCAGGTTCGTCCGCCAGAGAAAATCGTGGCCCAATTCGGTCTCGGTAGGTCGTTTGAAGGAATGGATTTTAACGCCGACAGGGTTCACGCCCGAAAGAACGTGCTTGATAGTCCCGTCTTTCCCGGCCGCATCCATTGCCTGAAAAATAACCAGCAGGCCATATCGATTGTGCGCGTACATCATGCTTTGCAATTCATCGAGCTCCTTCGCCGATTCTTCCTGCATCGCTTCATACTCTGCCTTGTCCGCGTAAATATCCTTGAAACGTGTTTTGGCCTTACTGATGTCAAATTTTTTGCTACCGTCGTAGCGATAATCATCCGAATTGAAGTCCGACATGTCCGTACGATTTAAATGATGAATAAAAATATCACTGGCCTTTCAGGAAAGCTACGAGCTTCGCGAATGCGCGTGCGCGGTGGCTCAGTTCTGATTTTTCCTGCATGGTCATTTCAGCGAATGTGCGCGAGTGTCCCTCCGGAACGAATACCGGGTCATAACCAAAGCCGTTGGTGCCGCGTTTCTCATCGATAATGGCGCCTTCCACGGTTCCTTCAAATTGGTGGTACTGGCCTTTCCAGGATAATGTAATGACGGTCAGAAAGCGCGCCGCCTTGCTGGGCTTGTCTGCAAGGTTTTTGAGAAGCAGGTCGATATTGTCGCTGGAGTCGCGCTGTTCACCGGCGTAGCGCGCGGATTTGACGCCTGGTTCGCCATTCAATGCGTCGACGACGAGGCCGGTGTCGTCGGCAAAGCAATCTAGGCCGAAATTGTCCTGGACGAACCGCGCTTTTTCATGGGAATTTTCGGCGATGGTGTCGAACGGCTCGGGAATATCGGTATCGCAGCCGATATCGCTTAATGTGACCAGCTCGAACTGGTCGCCGAGCAATGCCTGTATTTCTTCGAGTTTATGCCGGTTGTTGGTGGCGAAGCAAAGTTTCATGCGTAAAATGATTGTGATCGGAGTGCATTTTACGCAAAAAATGGGAAGGGTTGTATGCCACGAAGGCACGAATCGTCACGAAACCATTCGTGTCAATTCGTGCCTTCGTGGCATTTATAAAAAGTCGAAGCTTTACTTAGCCGGAGCAGGTGTAGGTAATGCAGGGCCGGCAGCTGGTTTAGCGCCTTTTGTAAAGTCGATCAGTTCCATTTCGAACTGCAATACCGAGTTGCCCGGGATTGGTCCGTAAGTTTCAGGTCCATAAGCAAGGCCCGAAGGAATAAGCAACAAGCCTTTCTCTCCTTTTTTCATCAGGGTAATACCTTCGTCCCAACCCTGGATCACCATTCCGGCGCCTACTTGCAGGTCGAGTGGTTTGCCCTGATTTTTAGAGCTGTCGAACTCTTTGCCATCGAGGAACTTGCCAGTGTAATGTACTTTCACATTATCGCCGGCAGCAGGGCTTGCGCCTGTTCCTTCGGTTTGCGGTACGTATACAAGGCCGGAAGCTGTTTTTCTGGCTTTTGCTTTCAGGTTGTTTTTAACCAGGTAATCGTCGATGATTTTCGCGTCGATATCCTTTTGTTTTTTACCAGCCTCAGCTTGCTGCTTCTGGAATTCTTCCGAAGTGAGTACGCTTACTACTTTCACGGTAAAGCTCAGTTCAGAACCCTTTTTGATCATCGGAGGCATTGGCTGACCGATTTTCGCGAACAAGGTATCCGCATTAACCAAAAACTTCGCGCTGTCGCCGGTAGCGAGCATGGTAAGGCCTTCTTCAAAGCTGCCTTTGTAAGGAGGAGCCTGCAATACCATTTTTACCGGATTTTTCTCTTTATATGTATCGCGGAGCGTAGAGTCGGTACCATTCTTCAATACCAGGTGGAATGTCATGATATCCCCCAGTTTAGCCTTTCTTGCATCGTCTTCATGATCGAAAAGCGTGTATTTAAGGCCGCTTTCGGTAACCTGCTGACGATGTTGATTGCAAGCGGCTGCGAGAATAGTTATGCCCATCGCATAACCGATTGTTTTTAAATTCATTGGGACGTGTTAATTAGAAGATATTTTGGTGAATGTGGAATTTAAGTTTAGTCAACGCTTAAAAGTTCTTCCTGGTATGATGGAAGTATGCTTAAAAATCTTGCAACTGTTTCATTTACTGATTGTTCGGACCGGCCTCCCGATGCATTCTTGTGCCCGCCGCCGCTGAAATGCGTGCTGGCAAGATCCCTTACCGAAAATGTCCCCACCGACCGGAACGAAATCTTTACCTCGCCTTTGCGTTCGATGAACATGGCCGACATCACGACATTTTCGACCTGCAAACCGTAGTTGACGATCCCCTCCGTCTCACCCGATGCCGAGTTGAATTTTTGTAATTCGGCTTCGGTAAGGACCATATAAGCCGTGCGGTATTCCGGAAGCACGGTGAGTTTGTTGCAAAGCACATAACCCAGGAATTGCAGGCGTGAGAGCGGCGCATTGTCGTAGATCAGCCGGTGCACACGGCTCGAATCGAAGCCTGTACGCATCAGATCGGCTACCGCGAGGTGCACTGCGGGCGTCACATTGCCGTGGCGGAACGAGCCGGTGTCGGTCATAATGCCTGCGTAAAGGCATTCGGCCATGGGAATGTCGAAAATCTGTTCGGCAGGGAGGCCCCCTTCCATTTCCTTCACCAGTTCATACACGAGCTGCGCCGTAGCGGCAGCTGTGGTATCCCAAACCATCCATTTCGCAAAATGCTCCGGTTCGAGGTGGTGGTCGATCATCATTTTCGGTGCCGCAGCGTCTTGTACCACCTTACCGAGGTCCTTCAACCTCGACAGTGCCGAAAAATCGAGACAGCAGATCAGCGTCGCCTGCTCGATTTTCTTCTTGCATTTACCTTGCTCGGAAGCCCTCTCGTACACGAGCACGTGCTCCATGCCTGAGAGCCAGCGCAGGTTTGCGGCATAGTCGGTAGGGCTGATAACCGTCACTTCATGTCCTTTTTTGAGCAAATAACTGGCCCAGCCCAGGGATGAACCCAATGCATCCGCATCCGGGTCACGGTGCGTTGTGATAACAATTTTTTGGGGTTGGGATAAAAAAGAGCGAAGCTCTTCAATGGTTTGATTCACAGCGACTTAGTTCAAAAGAGGTATTTCCTGTTTGCTTAGAGCCCACAAAATTAACAAAACTGTTGGGATTTGCTTCATGAAACACGGTAAAGGCTGGCAATCAGGCGGTGATTTAACATTAGGAGGCCGTTTGAGGACGAAAGGTTCGGTATTTTAAAATGAAATATAGTAGCTTGCAGTCAGTATCAATAATAGCCAAGTACGTATGCCAACGAATAAGACATTTACCATGATCAAGCCTGACGCTGTGAAGGATGGTCATTCGGGTTCAATCATCAAGATGATCGAAGCAGCAGGATTCCGGATTGTGGCCCTGAAAAAAACGCAACTTACCTCCGAGCGTGCCGGTGAATTTTACGCAGTGCACAAGGAGCGTCCCTTCTACAATGATCTTTGCCAGTATATGTCGTCCGGAGCGATCATTCCGATGATCCTCGAAAAGGAGAATGCAGTGGCAGATTTTCGTACGCTCATTGGTGCTACCAACCCGGCAAATGCCGAGGAAGGTACTATCCGCAAATTGTTTGCGATTTCGATGGAGAAGAACGCGATCCACGGATCGGATTCAGACGAAAACGCGGCTATCGAAGGGAATTTCTTCTTCTCGCATGTAGATCAGTTCTGAGACGGTTAGCATATTAAAATAGAAAACCCCGAGGCACGATGCTTCGGGGTTCTGTTTTTTATGCTTCGTATATTATTTAACCTTTACGAACAGACTGTCCACTACCTGGATGATCGCGTTAGACGCATTTACGTTCCTTGTCGTGATTTCTGATCCGTTTATGGTGAATGAAGTATCTTTTTTTGCGACTTCAAGTTTGAACTTTTTGTATACGGCGTCGTATTTTCCTGGTTTGAGTTCGGCATATGAATACAGTCCTTTCAAAACGTGGCTGTTCAGGAAATCTCTTACAGAATCCTTCGGCATGTATGTGATTTGCGACGCACTGGTAATTTTAGCTTTGTTGAAAGCCGCGTCCGATGGGAGAAAAAAAGTCGCATTCTGCGCTTTCAAAGCATCAGAACCATCTGTATAAATGACGAGCTCTTTCAGAATGCTGAACTCAGGATTTTCGCGAATAACATCGGAGACAGTTTTCTGACCTACTACGTCGTCGCCGCTCTCCTTACAAGCAATCAAAATCGTTGAAAATAGCCCTGCTGCCAAAAAAAATGTCGCCCAACGCCCCCCAAAACGGTTTTTTTTCATAGCTTTCCAAGTGGTTAATTTTCGTAAAACTAATGCAAAATGTAGTTTGATAGAATTTGTAACCATAAATTTTTAATCCTAATCCTATAACCACCATGTTAAAATTGAGACGATTGATCGTCGCCGGAGCAGCTGTATTGATGCTTAATTCAGCGTTTTTTGCGTTGAAAGGCCCCTCCGCCGATCCATTGAAAAAGCCCGTTAAATTATTCAACGGAAAGGACCTTAAAGGCTGGACCGTCCACGGTACCGAAAAATGGTACGTGGATGGCGGCGAGCTCATCTGCGAAAGCGGCCCCGACAAGAAGTACGGATACCTCACTACCGACAAGTTTTACAAGAACTTCGACCTCACCCTCAAATTCAAACAAGAGGCGAATGGTAACAGTGGCGTATTCTTCCGTTCTACCGTGGAGGGGACCAAAGTTTCGGGCTGGCAGGTAGAAGTGGCACCGCCAAACCACGACACTGGCGGGATTTACGAATCCTACGGCCGCAACTGGCTCGTGCAGATCCCGGAAGAGAAAGAAGGTTTTCTGAAAATGGGCGAATGGAACACATTGCGCATCCGCGCGGTAGGCGATCGCACGCAAACCTGGCTCAACGGCCACGAAATGGTAGACCTTACCGACGCTAAAATCGGTGCGGGTGAAGGTTCGATCGCATTGCAGATCCACGACGGCGGCGGTATCAAGGTTCGCTGGAAAGACATCTTGCTGGAAGAGCTCTAAAAGCAGCGGCTTTTTATTCCCCTGGCGGGCAAATTCATCCGCCCGAAACCGGCACTTCGTCGGAAATCACTTACTAAACGGCTTCATGGCCAATAGATTTGTGTCAACAGTTGCACATAATCTATTAGCCATGAAGCTTTTTTATTGTCTGTTGCTATTCGTCACCCCGGCCGTTTTTGCCCAAAAGAGCATCCAGGGCAAGGTAACCGACCAAAAAGGAAATGCATTGCCCGGCGCGAATGTATTCCTGAAAGGCACCTACGATGGTGGAACGACCGATGCGAACGGTGTCTTCGCATTCCAGACTTCGGAATCGGATACGGCAACGCTTGCAGCGAGCTATGTAGGGTTCGAGGTTTTTGAGAAGAAGGTTAATCTGAAAGAAAGCATATCCGCAATGACCATCAAACTCGAAGAGCTGGCCAATGAGTTGAACACGGTGGTAATTACCGCGGGGGCGTTCGAAGCGTCGGACGAAAAGCGGATGGCCATGCTGAAACCGCTGGATATTGTGACTACGGCAGGTGCGGCGGCGGATATTACCGGGGCAATGCAGTTTTTGCCCGGCGCACAGCGGGTAGGGGAGCAGGAGGGGCTATTTGTAAGAGGCGGCTCCGGCCAGGAAACGAAGGTCGTGATCGACGGGATGATTGTCCAGAACCCGTTTTTCAGTTCGCTACCCGATGTACAATCACGGGGGCGGTTCAATCCATTTATGTTTAAAGGCACTTCATTCAGCACCGGCGGTTATTCGGCGCAGTACGGGCAGGCATTGTCGTCGGTATTGCTGCTGAATACGACGGATAAAATCAGTAATAATGGATTAGGTATTAGTCTGAACCTGGCAAATGCGGGTTTGAATTATGATTACTCCAATAAAAACCAATCGGTGTCGGCGGTGGTTTACTATGGCAATTTGCGGCCGCTGTTCAGGCTGGTGAAGCAGAATGTGGAATGGATCCACGCGCCGGAATTCAAAGGGTCCTCATTAACCTACCGCTGGAAACCGACTAAAAATGGTGTTCTGAAAGTATACGGCATGTACTCCGACAGTCATTTGAGCATGAATAGCAAAGACCCGTCGTCGGATACCGGCAAGATGCGGTTGGTATTGAAAAACAACAATGCGTTCACCACCAGCACCTACACCGATTCCTGGGCCGAGGGCCGCTGGACGCTGAACTCCGGTCTTTCGTACAGCCGCAATAAAGACAATATGACCTGGGACGGCGTCAATTTCGACCGCTTCGACGAGCGTACGCAGGCGCGCATTGTGCTCACACGCCTGCTCACGGGGAACAATACCATTCTGTTGGGTGCCGAGGCGCATGCGATCAATATCGGGAATGGCGTGGATGGTACATTATATAAGTTGAAAGACCGGTATGCGGCCGCATTCGTGGAGTCGGAGATTTACATTACCCGTGCATTGGCGGGGCGCATTGGTGTGCGGAGCGAGTATTCGTCGGTGATTAGTCGTGCTAATGTGGCTCCCAGATTATCATTTGCATTAAAAACCGGCCGGTATAGCCAGGTATCCCTGGCCGCGGGGCAGTTTTACCAAAACCCTGATTACCGGTATTTGTATTTAAATAAATCCCTGAAATATGAGCGCGCCGATCACTTAATCCTCAATTACCAGATCATCAAAAACCAACGCACATTCCGCGTCGAGACATTCTATAAAAACTACGCGCAGCTCGTCCGCGAATTTACCGGCCAGCAATACGATGCCGATCCCTACCGCTTCCCCTGGGGTACGACCAATAATGGCGGCGACGGTTACGCCCGCGGTTTCGACTTCTTCTGGCGGGATCAGAAATCCATTAAAAACCTCGAATATTGGGTTACTTACAGTTATGTGGATTCGAAACGCCTTTTCCAACAGTACGAGCAATCGGCCACGCCGACATTCATTTCAAACCACAATATCAGTCTCATTACCAAAAAATGGTTTGAGAAAGCCAAAACCAACCTCAGCGCTACTTACGCGTTCACCAGCGGACGGCCTTACTACAATCCTAACAATGACGAATTCCTGAAAGACCGCACGCCCGCCGTGCATAATGTGAGCATTCAGGCCAGCAAGTTGCAGAGCATTAAAGGCAATCTGGTGATATTCTACGCCACGGTCGATAATATCCTCAATACCCGCAATGTATTTACCTACCGCTACACACCCGACGGCCAAACGCGCTACGCTGTGGGCCCGCAGAGTTACCGGAGCTTTTTTGTAGGCATGCAGATCATGCTCTCGAAGAAAGCCAAAGTGGAGAAAGACGATTTTTAAACATTCATAACCAATATTTAAAATAGACAAAACGATGAAAAAGCTATTCACAATCGCGCTACTGTTCGTGTTCGCCACCGGCATCGCGTGGGCGCAGAACGAAAAGTATACCCAGGCTATGGGCGACGGTATCAAGGCCTTACTGGCCATCGACCGCTCCAAGCCCGATCCGAAAACGCTCGTGGACATTGCCAATCGCTTCGAACGCATTGCCGCAGCGGAGCCGAAAGAATGGCTGCCGAAGTATTATGCTGCCTATTCCAATGTCCTGCTGGGCTTTGTAGCGCCAACCCTGGCTGAAAAAGATCAGTATCTCGATAAAGCAAATGCCTTATTGAAAGACGCGGAAGGCATTGCCGGAAAGCCGAACGACGAAATCGAAGTTTTGAAAGCCTATCAATCCCAGATTCACCTCGCGGCCGACCCGATGAACCGCTGGCAGGCGGACGGGGAAAAGTTTCAGGGCTTTTTGCAATCGGCGAAGTCGATCAATGCCGAGAACCCGCGGATATATTACCTGGAAGGTTCGAGCCTGTTTTTTACCCCGGAGGAATATGGCGGCGGGAAAAAGGTGGCCAAGCCGATGCTCGAAAAAGCGCAACAGAAATTCAGTGCCTTCAAACCGGAGACTGCAATTCACCCGGATTGGGGCAAAATGGAAACCGAATGGATGCTTTCTCAGACAAACTGATATTAACGTTTAGGGTTTAAGTAGCATGGACGACAACAAGACGAAGCCGTTGCGCATGACAGCCTCATCGCTGGACGGAAGGGATTTCAGTAACATGGATCTGGAAAATGCGGATTTCAGCTTTTCGAGTTTGAAGGATATCAACTTCGACGGGGCTAATCTGCGCAATGCAAAACTTCGTTTCTCGGCCCTCGACCGGACGACTTTCCGGAACGCCGACCTGCGCAATGCGGATCTGAGTTTCAGTAGTTTGTCCGACGTGGATTTGAGCGGGGCAAAGGTAGAGGGGGCCAATTTCAGTTTTACTTCACAGGAAAGATCATTCAACTGGCAGGATTTCAGCCTGATCGCCATTATCCAGAACCAGGGCTGGGTAGGTACGCTGGTAGCCGCCATTCTCGGGGCGGTGATATTGTACGGTTTTAATGCGATAGCCTATTTCACAGCTGAGTTGTCGTTTACCGAGGAGCCTATCCGACTGGCTTTCTACAAATATCTGGTGATTCTCAATATCGCCACGGGCGTATGCACGATCCTCGTCACGCAGGGGCTCACGACCTGGCTGGATATGATCGTCAAAAGCTTGATTGCCAAGCATATTATCCTATCCATTGTTATCGTTTTCTTCGATAGCTTGCTGGCAATTTCAGTTCATTACTTTTTTGCGGCCGACATCGTGAGCCAGTACGTGGCACGTTACCCGTCCGAGCCGTCGCAAAATGCGCCCTGGTATTGGTACTCATGGGCGCCCATTGTCATCGCGAACGTGTTTTACTTCCTGAGCCGCGAAGGCCGGCAGATTTCCCGGAAGATTTCTGATCAGGAATATCAGTTGTTAAATCTTGAAAAACTGAAAACCCGCGCCGAGCTGGATGCATTGCAGGCCCGCATTAACCCGCATTTTTTATATAATTCTTTAAACAGCATTGCTAGCCTCGTGCATGAGAATCCGGATAAAGCGGAGGAAATGACGCTGCTGCTTTCCAAACTTTTCCGCTACACCACCGGCCGCAAGACGAGCGATTATTTTGACACCATCGAAAACGAACTGGAAATGGTGGAAACCTATCTGCAAGTGGAGAAGGTGCGTTTTGGCGACCGTCTGCGCTTTACGGTGGAAGTTGAAGAAGATGCTTTAAAAAACCTGCAAGTGCCCAAATTCATTTTGCAGCCCATTGTCGAGAATGCGATCAAGCACGGCATTTCACGCATGGCCGACCAGGGTAATATTGTGGTGAAAATTTATGAGAAGGACCAATGGCTGCATTTGTGCGTGCATGACAACGGTCCGGCATTCTCTGAGACTTTGGGCGCGGGTTATGGCATGCGCAGCATTCAGGATAAACTGAAACTGCTTTACGGTGACAATGCGCGCTTGGAACTGCTGAATCAACCGCACAAATCGGTTAATATTGCCATCCAGAAATCTGCTATTGAAAACCATCAACAATCCAATCATGCTTTTTCCGCTTAAAACGATCCTGATCGACGACGAACAGCTTGCATTGAGCCGCCTCAGAAGGCTGCTCGAAAAGCACCCTGACACTTTCGACATCGTGTCGGAAGCCAAAAACGGCGCCGAGGGATTGGTTGAAATAGACAAACATCATCCCGACGTTATTTTTCTCGACATCGAAATGCCGCTGCTGAATGGCTTCGAAATGCTTTCCAAACTGACCAAAATGCCTTTGGTCGTATTTTCAACCGCCTACGACCAGTACGCGATCCGCGCATTTGAAGAGAACTCCGTAGATTACCTGCTGAAACCGGTGGAAAACGACCGGCTTTTGAAGACGATCGACAAGATCAAGAACATTACGCAGGCTGCCAACGGTAACGCGAGCAGTCATAACCCTTATTCCGAAAACCTGCTGCGGCTTTTGGAAGAGATGAAGCCGAAAAAAGAGATATTTTCGTTGTCGGTGAAATCCGGCGACCGCATTCTGCTGATTCCGATGACGGAGATCACGCATTTCGAGGCGGAAGAGAAATACGTTTTTCTGAATACGCTCGACGGGCAGAAGTACTTGCTCAACTACACGCTTACTTCGCTCGAGGAGAAGCTTCCCAAGCATTACCTGCGCGTGAGCCGGGCGGGTATTGTCAACTCCCACCATATCAAGGAAATCCAGAAACACTTCAACGGCAAGTACGTGATCGTGATGCGCGATCGCAAGGCTTCGCAAGTCACCAGCGGGAGTACCTACGGTGACGCGATCCGCCATCTTCTTGATAATTAATCGAATTACACCCCGATTGTACCGGAATATTCATTTTGTAGACCTGATTCTTATTCCTAAATTGCGCCCTCGTTTAAATTTCCATTGTTATTTTGGAAGTTAATGCGTTGTCCATCAGGGCTTTCCGATAGGCTGGTGACGGGAGCAGGAATGAATTGTGCAGTTTTTCGGCACACATTGACAGGTTGCTGCGTATTTGTTTACTAGCAAAGTGATTCCTGAAATAACCCGGAGCGGCTGAAAATCATTCCCGACGGCAAGCGCTTCGAACATGTTGTTTTTGTTTTGTTAAAAAAGGTTAAAAGGAATCAGGAGTAATGAAGGAGCTCATTGATACGGGCAATCTGCCAAAACACATAGCCGTTATCATGGACGGTAACGGAAGATGGGCCCAAAACCAGGGAGCAGCGCGTGTGTTTGGTCATCGCAATGCGATCAAGGCGGTGAGGGAAGTGACGGAAGGATGTGCGGAGCTCGGGGTTTCTTGTCTGACGTTGTATGCTTTTTCTACCGAAAACTGGGCACGCCCGGAGTTTGAAGTACGGGCGCTGATGGAACTGCTCGTTCAGTCGATCGGTAACGAGTTGCCTACGATGATGAAAAACAACGTGAAGCTCGATACGATCGGGAATACGCCGAGCCTTCCGAAGAGCTGCCAGAACCAACTCGAAAAAGCTATTTATGAGACACGCAACAATACGGGGTTAAATCTCATCTTGGCATTGGGTTACAGCGGCAAGTGGGACATTACCCAGGCAGCACGCAAAATAGCCGAGGACGTTCGTAACGGTGTTTTGCTACCCGAAGAAATCAATGAAGAAGTAGTAGCAGGGAATTTGTCGACGGGCAGCCGCCCCGAGGTGGACCTGATGCTGCGGACAGGCGGTGACCACAGGATCAGCAACTTCCTGCTTTGGCAACTGGCATATTCTGAACTGTATTTTTATGAGGATCTTTTCTGGCCCGACTTCCGCCGGGAGCATTTGTACGAGGCGATACTTTCGTATCAGAACCGCGAAAGACGCTTCGGCAAAACGGGTGAACAAATTAAAGCGAATGGTGCTAAGTAGAATTATATGAACCCAGTGAAAAATTTGAATACATCATTAGCACATCTCAAAGGCCTTTCCGCATTACTCCTTTTGTGCTGCTGCATTTCAGTACAGGCACAGCGTGTAGGCCTCGGCGGCGCTAAACCGACAGCCGCTCCGACGAACCTCGGCATTGATCCGGCCAATCCCAAAGAATACACCATCGCAGAAGTGACGGTTTCGGGTACCCAGTTCCTGGATCCCAATTCGATGATTTCTATTTCCGGCTTGAAGCCAGGCGATAAAATCCGCATTCCGGGACCGGCAGTGACTTCATCTATCAAGAAAATGATGGATTTCGGTACGCTGGACGACGTGGAAATCATGGCTACCAAAATCGAAGGCGAAAAGGTTTGGCTCAATATTCATATTAAAGAGCGTCCGAGGCTTTACAAAGTTTCTTTCTCGGGTATCCGTAAAGGTGAACGCGAGACGCTGAATGACAAGGTGAAGCTGATCAAGGGCCGTGTCATCACGCCTACGATCATCAAGAACACCCAGCTGGTCATTAAGAAATACTATATGGATAAGGGATTTTACTATACCAAAGTAAAAGTCCTGCAAATTCCCGATTCGACTCGTGGCCAGGCTACCCTGAACTTCGCAATCACGAAGGGTAAGAAGGTTAAGATCCAGAAAATCAATATTGAAGGCAATACCGCTATCAGTGACAAAACGCTGAAACGCAAAATGAAAGGCACCAAGCAACGCCGCATCGGCCGCCTGTTCAACCCATCGAAATACATTCCTAAAAAATACGACGAGGATAAAGAAAAACTCATTGCTTACTACCGCAAAAACGGTTACCGCGATGCGACCATCCAGTTCGATACCATTATCAACGGCGATCAGACGATCAGCATCGACATGAAGATCGATGAAGGCCAGAAATACTATTACCGCAATATCAGCTGGTCGGGTAACTACCTATATACCTCGGCATACCTGAGCGAGCGCCTGGGTGTGAAAAAGGGCGACGTGTACAATCCTGAGGAATTGGACAAGAAGATCAACGGTATTCCAGGCTCCGACGTCAGCTCGATTTACATGGACGACGGTTACCTCTATTTCCATATTGAACCTACCGAAAGAGCTGTTGAAGGTGACTCGATCGACGTGGAGCTTCGCATGTTCGAAGGTAAACAGGCGACCATCAACCGCATTCTCCTGAACGGTAACACCAAGACCAGCGACCGCGTTGTATTGCGCGAGCTATTTACGCTGCCGGGTCAGAAATTCAGTAAGACGGAGATCATCAACACCCAGCGCCAATTGTCGCAAATGGGTTATTTTGACCCGGAAAAAATCCAGATCAACCCGATTCCTAACCAGGCCGATGGTACTGTGGACATCGAGTACACCGTGGAGGAAAAGCCATCCGACCAGATCGAGCTTTCCGGTGGTTGGGGAGGTTATATCGGTTTCGTAGGAACACTTGGTTTGGTTTTCAATAACTTTTCCATCAAAAATATCCCGAACCGCGAAACATGGCGCCCATTGCCTTCCGGTGACGGACAAAAGCTATCGTTACGTTTCCAGGCGAATGGTAAGCAGTATCAGACTTACTCGCTGTCGTTCAGCGAACCGTGGTTGGGTGGTAAGAAGCCGATCAACTTCGGGGTGTCATTCCAGCGTACCGTTTATCGTATGACCGATTTGAGCTCTTACTATGGCTACAACACGAGCGGCGGCGGTGGAAGAGTGAGTTATCGCGGAGGTTACTATAACAATGGTATTACCTTGTCTCTTGGCCGCCGTCTGAAAGAGCCGGACCGGAACCTCGTGATGACGCACTCGCTGTCATACCAGCGCTACCGTCTCGACAGCCTTGACATCTTCCGGATCGGTTACAGCAAGGGGGTATCAAACAACATTTCATTCAACACCACCATTTCACGGAACACATTGAGTGATTTCCAATTCCCGAGAAGTGGTAGCAATATTTCTTTGAGCGCTACTTTCACACCACCTTACTCGGTGTTCAGGAAAAAAGCATTCTCAGACAAAACCGATACTTACCGCTGGGTTGAATACCATAAATGGATGTTCGATGCGAGCTATTATGCGACCATAGTAGGTAAGCTCGTAATGAGCACCCGCGCGCACATGGGTTTCCTGGGCGCATACGGAAACAAGGTTGGTTATAGCCCGTTCGGCCGCTTCATCCTGGGTGGGTCCGGTCTGGCGGGGCAGGGTACGTTCTCGCTCGCGGACCAGGATATCATCGGTCTTCGTGGCTACCAGGATCAGAAAGTTGGGCCATTGGCTGCTAACGGTTATCCTGCGTCGGGTGGAGGTATTGTTTATAACAAATATGTAATGGAACTTCGCTACCCTGTTTCGCTTAATCCGCAGGCAACGATTTTCGTACTCGGTTTTGCAGAGGGCGGTAACAACTGGGGTAGTTACAGCGAGTTCAATCCTTTCGACTTGAAACGTTCCGCAGGTATTGGTGCGAGGATCTTCATGCCGGCGTTCGGTTTGCTGGGTATCGACTGGGGTTATGGTTTCGACAAAATCCAGGGACAGACCACCCGAAGCGGGCCACAGTTCCACTTTACAATCGGGCAGCAGATCAGATAATAATCTGACGGGGGGATTCGTTAAGAGGTTTGCAAATTATATTAGCAGCTTGGCATGAAGAAGATCTTTATTTTACTAGTTTTGTCAATTCTATGCAGTTCAGCACTATATGCCCAGAAGATCGGGTATACGGACATGGAATTCATCACCAGTAAAATGCCCGAATACCAGGCAGCGCAGACAGAGATGAAGAAGTTCTCTGACAAGTGGGCGAAGGAAATCCAGGACAAGTTTGCCGAGATTGACCGCATGCAGCGTGCTTATATGGCGGAGGAAATCCTGCTGACAGATGAATTGAAAAGGAAGAGGCAGAGTGAAATAAAGGAGAAAGAGCTGGAAGCAGGCGAGTACAACAGTAAGATATTTGGTGTGGAAGGGCTGATGTTCCAGAAGAAAAAGGAGCTGATGAAGCCGGTACTCGAAAAGGTACAGCGTGCAGTGACCAAGGTTTGCAGCCAGCGCAGGCTCGATTTTATGTTTGATAAATCCAGCGATATTGGCATGCTCTACACCAATCCGAAACATGATTATTCGGATTACGTGATGGAGGAGTTGGGGATTGATCCGAAGGCTAACAAAGCAGGAGGTAATGATAAAACCGGCAGCAATGATAAAACTGCCAAGCCCGAAGAACCGGCCCAACAACCGTCGACGACGCCTGCGAAAAACTCACCAAAACAAAAAAGTACAAACAGTAAACTTAAATAAGTAACAAAGCAATGAAACAAAAACTGATGGCTATTCTGGTCGTGATGACCATAATCACCACCCCTCTCTTAGCCCAGACTACCCCGGCAGGCGGGCCTACTAAAATAGGTTACACGAATGTCGACTATATAATCAGCAAATTGCCGGAAGCGAAAGTGATGCAGAACCAGCTGGAAGTAACCAAAGCGCAGTTGGACAAAGCGATCGGCGAAACTTACAAAGAGGCTCAGGAAAAATACGAAGCATATCAGAAAAACGGCGCGAACATGACTGACGTTATCCGCGCTGATAAAGAGAAAGAGTTGCAAAACCTTTCGACCCGTATTGAAGAAATGCGTAACAACGCGCAGACTTCCCTGCAAACAAAACAGCAGCAGTTGCTCGAACCGATCTTGACGAAAGTGAACAACGCGATCCAGGAAGTTGGTAAAGAATCGGGTTTCCTTTACATCCTGAACATGGATGCAGGTGCCGGTACAACGCCTATCATTCTTTTCGCAGCATCGGAAGAGAACAATGCGACTAACCTGATTCTTCGCAAACTGGGGGTTGATCCAGACAAAGTAGAAGCAGCGGCTCCAGCGGCAACAACCCCTGCGGCTAAGCCTGCAACAACGCCTGCTACCACTCCGGCAACAGCCCCAAAGAAAAAATAATAAGGTAGATATTGAACTTTAAAAACCGGAGCGCAGTCTTAAAAAGGATTGCGCTCCGGTTTTTGTTTTGGGTATTTGAGCGTACCGGACTTGCTTTAATTATAATCCTCCTCGAAAGGCCGTATTTGAAAAGTACAAACAGATGTCTCGCGTGGGCCCGTGCTTTCGCGAGTTTCAATTTTACAACTAATCACAGGGCATTCTATACAGGATTTACTAGTTTTGCGTTAAAATTTAAGTGCTCTCTCACCCATGGAATTAATTATATTTTTGATGTCATGCTAACAAGAAAAATTCATAAAATACTGATCCTTCTGATACCCGTTTTTGTAGTACTGAGGGCGCAGGGACAGGATAATATGAAGAATACCTCAACGAGCCCGTTACAGCTCGTGTTCCCGACGGAAGCGGAGTGGAACGTACTTTATGAGGGAAAAGAGATCAATTTTCATTTGCAGGTCAAAGGGGGGAAGAGTGATTCGGTGAGGTATTCGGTGGCCAGCGGCCTGGTTAAGGACATGAAATTTGACTCTACCGGTCATTTCGTATGGACTCCCGGGTTCGATATCGCCGACCGTATCAATACCACCAAATCGTTCCCGGTCGTGTTCGAAGCACAGAATACCGCCGGTGAAAGTGTGTCGCGTGAGATCGTATTCAAAGTTAACCACGTGAACCGCCCGCCGCAGGTCGACGAGCTGCAACCGTTCTACGTGCAGTACAAAACACAGAATGTTTACAAGATCGACATGGGCGCCGTTCGTGATCCCGATGGCGACCCTATCGTGTTTGTACCCATATTGGAAGAAATGCCGGAAGCGATGAAATTGTCTGCTGCCGGAGAAATTACCTGGGAGCCATCGAGCGTCCAGTTCGGCATTTTGAAAAAGGGGCCGCGTTATATGGAGTTTTGGGTGGAAGATCAGCCGTCGAAAGCACGTACCAAAGGCCGCCTGAAACTGGACGTGACCCAGATGGACCTGGCGCCGGATTTTACGATTATACCGCAGCAGTCGGTTATTCGAAGCGCGGAGAACAACCGCATTAACCTGCGCTTCACGCTATCGGACCCGAATGGAGAGGAAGATATTACCACATTCAATTTTATTTCTGAAAACAAGAAGGTTCCTCAAAGTGCATTGGTGAAAAACACCGCCACGAGCTATGAGTTTATCTGGGAGCCGGGTTATGACTTCGTGAAGGATCCGTTCGATACCCTGGCGTTCAATATCATATTCTATGTGCTGGATAAGGCGCAGAATAAGAAGGAGCGCACGGTGAAATTTGTGATCAAGAATACCATCGATGAAAGTTTGCGCGATACCTACGTGTATAACCTGTACAGGGGCGCGCTCGTGAATGCGTGGGGACTTATCGAACAAATGACGGAGAAAGAGCAAGAGCTCAAAAAGGCTTATACCCGTGCCAAGAAGGGCAAGCGCAGCAGGTCGTTGCTGAATGCCTCGCTTGGGGCCACGACAGGCCTGGCACCGGTGATCGCTACGGACAATCAGAAAACCCGCGGCTACATCACCACAATCGGTGGTACGACGGTGGCCACGGTGGGAACGCTGGAAGCAACGGAAGTCATCGGGAAATCTGTGAATGGCTTGCTCGACAGGTTCAACTATGTCATGCAGAAGAAAAACGAATTGCAGAATAAAGGAGACGTCTTTGCACGTGAATGGGGCCAGAAGTCGGCCCGCCGCCAGCCGGACTTTATCAGAAAGCTCGACGAGTTTAAGGCACTGATGAACCTAAGCGGCCTCGTTGCACTGGAACTCGACGCGAACTGGGAGAACAAGAAGGAGGCGACAGACGTAGCGATCAAAAAGACCTTCAAGGATTTCGTTCCTTACACCAAAGACGAAAACTGATCCGAAAGTATAGCCACAAAAAAAGAGAGCTAAATGCTCTCTTTTTTATTTTCATCTTCTTCCTCTGTGGAAGTAGGTGTCGGAATATCATTTCGGGGATCTGCTTCGGATGGCCCTTCCTCGTTTTCTCCTTCCTCCCTTTCCTCCTTCACTTCCTCTTCCTCCGGCCCATGCGAATGGAAGCTTCCCTGGAATATCAGAATGCTGCAAACACCAAGGAAAATGCAGGAATCGGCGATGTTGAAGATCGGTGTCGAGTAATACTGCCCGCCCCACACCGGTACCCAGTCGGGGATAAAGCCTTCCCAGAAATCGACGAAAATCATATCGATCACCTGTCCGTGGAACCACGGGGTAGGAGAGCCGTAAGGTGCATTGCCCAAGAGTACGCCGTAGAAAGTACTATCGATTACGTTACCCACTGCTCCGGCGAGGATCATCGCCAACGCCCAAAGCAAGCCCTTAGAGGCGCCCGCACGTGCGAGGTGGATCATATATCCACCAATAGCAACCATCGCGACCAGGCGGAATAATGTCAGAAACAACTTACCGTATTCGTGCCCTAGCTGCATGCCGAAGGCCATCCCGGGGTTCAGTACGTAATGCAGTTTCAACCAGTCCCCGATCAGTGCAATCTGTCCTGAAAAGCCGGGCTGCATGTATTGATGAACCAACAATTTGGAAGCCTGATCAATCCCGATTAGGAGTACACTGAGGAGTAGGTAAGGGGCTGGATTTCTGGATTGGTTCATTCGGTTTTTAATACAATTGACAAATTTGGGAATGCGAAAGTAATAACTTACTTATAAAGAACCGATTCCTCTTCTCTTCAATTCACTTTTAACTAGCAAAAACTCGCGGCTGCTCTGGCCCGCAATGGAGGTGTTTTCTTCGGCGCGGCGGATCAGGTACGGCAGTACTGCATCGATTGGGCCGTAAGGGACATATTTGGCTACATTGTAGCCTGCCTTTGCCAGATTGAAGGAGATATTGTCGCTCATACCGAGTAGCTGCGCGAACCAGATACGATCGTCTTTGCGTTCAATACCGAGCTTCTGCATTTTGAGGGCGCAATATTGAGAGCTGTATTCATTATGCGTGCCAAGGCAGATCGAAATGTGTTCGAGGCGGTCGAGGCAGAAATCGATGGCCAGATTGTAGTCCGTATCGGTCGCCTCTTTCGAGGTGTGGATAGGGTTGAAATATTCCTGCTCACGGGCGCGCAACCTTTCCTTTTCCATATAAGCACCGCGCACGAGCTTGCCGCCGATGTAATATCCTTTCTGGCGTGCATCGAGAAAAGCCGTTTTGAGTGCTTCGAGGGTTTCGTGGCGATAGAGTTGGTAGGTGTTGTACACAATGGCACGTTCGCGGTTGAACTGCTGCATCATTTCATAGGCCAGGTCGTCGATCACGCCCTGGATCCAGCTTTCTTCGGCGTCGATGAAAATGCGTACGTTATTCTCATATGCGTGTGCACACAGGCGTTGCACGCGCTGGCGTGCCCGGGCGAAGGCCTCTTTTTCTTCTTCCGACAGTTCTTCTTTCTTCTGCACCTTTTCGAGCAAATCCGAGGAGGCTACGCCGGTAACTTTAAAAACAGAAAAAGGAATGGTATCAGAGCCGGTTGCTTTGTCGATCGTTTTGAGGATTTCGGCCGCAGTGGCGTCGAAACTGGCTTCTTTATCTTCTCCTTCAACGGAATAATCCAGTATGGTGCCAATGCCCGACTGGCGCAGGGAAGCGATGGTAGCATCGCAGTCGTTAATCGTCTCACCGCCACAGAATTGTTCAAAAATCGTGACCCGGATGAGATTTTTTATAGGTAAGTTGAGTTTTAGCGCGAGCTTTATAAAAAAAGTGCCTAAATTTACGACTCGAGCCTGATTCATAAGGCTGAATAACCAGTATGTCTTCCTGAGTTTAGCGTCTGATTTGGATGCAAAGGCAACGGAAGTATCTTCAAAAAATACAGGTATTTGGTCGTTTGGTGACGGATATGCCATTTTTGATGTACGTTTTTCCTGAGTAACTGTTTAACAATTCATTATCTGACCACAGGAAGAAAGTAATATGCATTAAGAAGTTGATTGACTTTTATGGGGTCAAATGTACGGGCATTCGAAGAAATACGCATAATGCCGGATCAAAATATTACAATTATCAATTTTTTATTAAGGACAAGTTTTTGAGTATGAATGCTTCTTTAGATATCCTACCGCTAAGCAGTTGGATCAATACCGAAGGAAAGCCTTTGGTAATCGCCGGGCCTTGCAGCGCAGAGACCGAGGAACAAATGTTAGAAACCGCAACCCAGATCAAAGAGGAAGGATTTGCGCACGTGGTACGTGCAGGGGTGTGGAAACCGAGAACTCGTCCAGGCAGCTTTGAAGGCATGGGAGAGGCAGCTTTGCCATGGTTGCAAGCGGTGAAACAGCAAACAGGCCTGCCTGTGGCTGTGGAAGTTGCTACGCCTCAGCATATCGAACTGGCATTGAAATACGGCGTTGATATCCTTTGGGTTGGTGCACGTACAACCGTGAACCCGTTCAACGTACAGGAACTTGCTGATGCCCTGAAAGGAATTGATGTACCTGTATTGGTTAAAAACCCTGTAAACCCCGACCTGCAACTGTGGGTAGGAGCCCTGGAACGTCTGAACCAGGCTGGCGTGAAAAAACTCGGTGCGATCCACCGCGGTTTCTCGAACGCACAGGAGCACAAATACCGCAACTCCCCGATGTGGAACATCGCGATCGAACTGAAAACGATTTTCCCTCAATTGCCGGTAATCGGTGACCCTAGCCACATGGCTGGAAAGCGTGCTTACCTGTACGAAATCGCTCAGCGTGCGCTTGACCTGCATTATGATGGTCTGATCATCGAATCGCACCGCGATCCGGATAAGGCATGGTCCGATGCTGCACAACAGCTGACACCTGCTGCATTGGGACAAATGCTGCACGACCTGCACGTTCGTAAAGAATCTTACGGCAGCGACTACGCGTCACAACTGGAAATTATCCGTGGCAAAATCGATAACCTCGACCGCGAATTGCTCGAAACGCTGGCAAACCGTATGGCCCTGGTGGAGAAACTGGCCGAATACAAACGCGATAACAACGTAGCAGCTTACCAGGTTGACCGTTTCCGCGAAGTGCTTGAAACCCGCGCTGGTTGGGGTCGCAGCCTGAATCTGTATCCAAACCTGGTGGACGAACTCTTCAAACTCGTTCACATGGAGTCGATCCGCAAGCAAACCGAGGTGATGAACCAGGTAAATGCCTAAGATCAGGATTGATCAAAAAACAGAAAAGCCGCTCAGCAATGGGCGGCTTTTCTGTTTTTTGAGCTAAATGCGTTTTTAAATACCCTTCTCTTTCAAAACCCTGCTGATCTCCCTCGCCCAAATCTTGTAGGCTTTGGTGTTCAAATGCGTCTTGTCGATGGCATATTCGGCCCGCAGGCCGGTGGAGTCGGAAATGTATTGGTTCAGGTCGATGTAGGTGATATTCTTCTGCGCGCAATATGAAACGAGAAACCGGTTCAGCGCTTCGACCTCCCTCTTGCTGTAAGGATCATTCTGCTCGAAAACCGTCAGCGTCACGACGGGCGTAATGTTGTTTTCCATCAGCATTTCAAGCATTGCTTTATAATGCGCCTGAATCTGGTCTTGTGCTACCCCGAGCGTGATGTCGTTGATACCGCCTTTGATGAAACAAATTTTAGGATGAAGGTCGATCACGTACGAATCGATCTGTTTCAGGAAATGATAGGTAGCCTGGCCGGGTAATCCATTGTTCATAACGTCGGTCCTGCCCAGCAACTCTACCCATTTACCTTGGGCCGTAATGGAGTTGCCGTACATGATGATCGTCGGGTTACCTTTCATTTCCACGAAACGCTGCACGATTTTATCGCGGTAGATGTAGCCGAATGCTAAAAAGGTTACGATCAGTACCGCATTCAATGCAAGCGAGAAGACCAGCAACCTTTGTTTTTTCATCTCGAAAATAATTCTGACGCTTTGTCCCCCAGATTGAAGCATCTGCGGCAACGGGCTTCGTACAAATCCGTTTCGCCGAGTAGTACGCGCTCGTCGGAGGGCGAAAGCCGGTAGGAATGCGACGCCACTTCCCCACAAACCATGCAAACCGCGTGAACTTTGGTGACATATTCCGCAATGGCCATGAGCTGGGGCATGCAGCCGAAGGGCTTGCCTTTGTAATCCATATCGAGGCCGGCGATGATCACGCGCTTGCCGTTATTGGCCAGCTGGTCGCATACGTCCACAATGCCTTCGTCGAAAAATTGGGCCTCGTCGATGCCAACTACCTCGCAATTTTGCGCCAGGTCTGATATTTGCTGGGCCGATTGTACGGGTATCGAGGGGATCGAATTGTCATTGTGAGAAACAATGTTCTCTTCATGGTATCGTTTATCAAGCGCAGGTTTGAAAATCTGAATCTTTTGCCGGGCAATTTTGGCGCGGTTGAGCAAGCGGATGAGTTCTTCGGTTTTCCCCGAAAACATCGATCCGCAAATCACTTCGATCCAGCCGGTGCGGGGATTTTGAAATTCTCTTCTGTGGGATGGTTCTACAAACATATTTTGGTGCCCAACCGACCCATTGAAAGGTCGATTTTTATTTTATATTTACAAATCAAACATATTTTTCCCAACACTACGTTACCAAAAGCGCTTATTCGTTATGCCGGATAATCTGAATTCAATCGCACTCAACCAGTACTCAGCACGGTTCACGACAACAGTTTTGAACGAAGTGTACAGGTCGCAGGACGTCGTTACCGGTGCCGGATTATTAAAACTGACACCCGTAAGACAAGTCAACTTGGGTATTCTCAATCGTCTGTTCGAAGAATGGAAAAACAACGCCGAAGCCTTCCGCAGCCCTTATTTTGATTTTTCCAATGAAGAAGTAAAAAGTGCCCTGGAAGAATTCATGAACACGGCTTCGCAGCACATCGCCGTGAAACGTGCCGACCTCGAACCACTATTGTCCGATTCGGTAAAAGAATCGTTGAAACTCCTCCTGACACCGGCCAACTACTTTGAAGACAAGATCAGGGCTGTTGCTGATGCGGAATTTACCCACGCGAAGGCTGAGCAGCTTGTAAAATATACGCACATCCATCGCGGCATCGCCGAAGCATTGCTCGGCCGCCTTACCGACAGCGGTTCCGATTCGGTATACCAGACGCAAGCCGTGAGCTGGTTGTACGAATTCAAGGACAATGCCGATTTGATCGACGATACCGAACAGCATTTGGTATTATTTGCGGAGATTTTCCCGATTAACATCAGCGAGCTCAAAATACAGGAAGCCGAAAAATCGGTACCGCAGCCTCCACAGCCACACAAGCACGAATCATTCTTCGATTCGGCATTCAGCCAGTTAGAGCCCAGTACAGCCCGCCCGGTAGCGCCGCGCGCCGAGCCTGCTTCTGCGGTAATCGGTGAGATTGTAGCTAAATCGAATGCAGGATCGAGTCCCGAAAGAGATTCGTTGAACAATCGTTTCAAGGTAGAAATTCCGAAGCCATCGGAAGACAAATCGTATGGTACCGTGCCGTTGAAAGTCGAAAACATCGCAGGCAGCATTCCGCTGGGCCAGCGTTTTATGTTTGTCAACCAGCTTTTCGATCGCAACAGTGAGCATTTCGACAAAGCCATTTACGAGCTCGATCGCGTAAAGAGCTTTGAGGAAGCCGAAAACCTGATCTGGCATCGATATGCATCCAAGTATGCGTGGGATGTGAATGGGGAGGCGGTTACCGCGTTGCTCGCGATCGTAAAGAGGAAATTTGCTTAAAAAAGCATTTGAATATGGAATTCAATGCGCCGGGAGGAACTTCCGGCGCATTTTTTTATCCTACTATCTGCTGAAACATAGTCCGTGCCTTTTGCAGCTCGTTAGCATCAAGGCAGAGCAGCTCTTTTTGCTCCTTGGCAAAATCAACTAGCCTTTCGGTAGGCATATTGCCCACGAGATCGTCCTGCGCCATCGGGCAGCCGCCATAACCGAGCAATGCACCGTCGAAACGACGGCATCCGGCATCGTACGCCGCCTGTATTTTAGTACGCCAATCGTCCGGGCGAGTGTGAAAATGCGCGCCGAATTCCAGCTCGGGGTAATAGGGGATCAATGCTGTGAATAGCCAGCCGATGTCATTCACCTGCGCTACACCTACGGTATCAGCCAGAGAGAAAGTATTCGCGCCCAGTTTAGAGAGTTTTTCTACCCATTCCATCACAATTTCTGGCGCCCAGGCATCACCATAAGGATTCCCGAAGCCCATTGAAATGTAAATCACCAGTTCCTTTTTGTGTTTCGCACACAACTCAGCAATGCGTTTCAGCCTGTCGAACGACTCCGCGATGGTGGCTTGCGTGTTCCGCATTTGAAATGTCTCGGAGATAGAAAAAGGATAACCCAGGTAACCAATCTGTTCGAACGCACAGGCGTCTGCCGCGCCGCGCTCGTTAACGACAATGGCCAGCAGGCTGGTATTGCTGCCCGAAAGATCCAGCCGGTCGGCGATCCAGGCGGTATCCTGCATTTGAGGTATCGCCTTGGGCGAAACGAAGCTGCCGAAATCGATCGTATCAAAACCGACCCGGATGAGCTGGTTGAGATAGTCCAGCTTGATCTCCGAGGGGATGAAGGGGTGAAAGCCTTGCCAGGCATCGCGGGGGCATTCGATGAACTTCATTTTTCAATGATTGAATGATTGAATGACTGACCGGGTCGCCGGAGCGATGACCGAATATAGTAATGTGACCGGGGCGGACCTAAAAAACAAAGACTGCAACCAGGTAGTTCTTGGAAGCTACATGATTGCAGTCAGTATTGCATTATTATTTCTGTTGTTGCATCCCTGACGGGGTTTGGCGTCGTCGTTGAGGCTAGGTGGCTGCCAATATTACATCGCTACGCGATTTGACACCCAAACGGCGGACTATCTTAGAGCTATTCAATGAGCAATAAAATGCCGTTAGGCATGTAATATCGGTAGCAAAATTTGGTTGGACGATTTATTCAAATGCCGTCAGGCATGTAACAACAATTTGTTTCCTCTATTTCAAGATCGGCGCCAGATCGGCCTCATTTTCGCCCAGCCAGGCGGTGATCTCCTCAACAATCTGGCGGATCCCGATCTTCGGCTCCCAGCCTGTCAATGCAGTTACTTTCGTGTTGTCTGTCACGTAAAGACGAATATCAGCAGTCCGGTTTTCAGGAACAACTTTGATCGGAATGGTTTTACCTGTCACTTCCTGGCAGATTTTCGTCAGTTCCTGCAATGAAGCGCTGCTCTGCAAGCCGCCGCCGGCATTCAGGATTTCTCCATTCACTTTATCGAGATTATGCAGCTGCCAGTCGATCAGGTTGTAAAGATCGGCCACGTGCAGCATGTCGCGGATTTGCTTTCCGGTGCCGCCGTAGCCAAAGTAGCCCAGCTGTTGCTCGAAATAGTGCTTCGCGATCCAGAGTACCATTACACCCTGGTCGACCTTGCCCATTTGCCATGGGCCGGTGATTACGCCGCAACGGTTAATGACCGTTTTGAGGTTGTAAAATTCATTGTATTCCTGAATGATTAGTTCGGAAGCCAGCTTGGTGGTTCCGTATAGCGAGCGTGCGCCATTCAGCGGGAAATCTTCGGCGATACCCTTGGCGGAAACACCTGCCACAGGTTGCTCGTCCGACAAAGCGAAACGGGTTTCTTCTTCCACGAAATTCAACGTTTCGATCGTTTTGATCGGGTATACACGGCTGGTGGAAAGGAAAATGAATCCGGCTTTGTGTTTCAATGCATAGTTGAGGCAGTTAACCGTGCCCACCAGGTTGGTATTAATAAGGTAATCGGGTGTACCATCCAGGCCGGCCAGTACCGATGGCTCGGCGGATGCTTCAATTATCGTATCAACCGCCGGAATGGTGTCGAAATCTTCTTTGTTGCGGATGTCGCCGTGAACGAACTCCACGCCTGCCTTCTTGAGACGGGGTATATTCAGTTCGGAACCTCTTCTTTTGAGGTTGTCCAGCGCGTAAACCTGGTAGTCAGGATAATTTGTTTTCAAGGCTATGGCCAGCGAAGAGCCAACAAAACCGGCCCCACCGGTGATCAGAATTTTCATAGAAGGTAAGTGGAATGTGTGGTACTTATAAAAGGCCAAAGTTAGGGGATTAAGGGGATGCATTAGATAAATAGCATTTGATTCTTTTGTGATTAGATTTAATTAATCGAATAAAATATTTAATTTACATTTGAAGTATGTAACTTATGTTCACTTCATGAAGTGCAAGCCCCAGCACTGCAACATATCGATAGCCTTTGAACGTACTGCTTTAAAATCAACTGCGTAGATGCGTATTTTTACCACTGCATTATTTCTGTGTGCCCTGTTTTCCGGGAAAACCTATGCCCAGGGGACATTAGCCGAAGCTTCTTCTGCCCGGGAAGTTGCTGCTTATCCGGTATCCCTTTACAAGGATGCCACCTCCATTTCCCAGAATCTTTACAATGGACGCCAGTATTACGTGTATGACGCACGTATGGAAGAACACCAGTTTTACCAGCAGCGGCGCTGGCTCAACGGCATGGTGCTTTACGACGGCCAGCAGTTCGATAGCATCCCGATGCTCTACGATATTTTCCATGATGAGCTGGTGATCCGGCATTTCAATGGCGATCATGTATTGTTGCAGACCGTGAAGGTGGATTCATTTATCGTGGACAACCACCATTTTGCCCGGCTCGAAGCGGGGAAGGATATTAACCCGCAAATGCGGACCGGTTTTTATGACATTGTTTACGGCGGGAAGTCGCGTACGCTCGTACGCAGGACCAAGTCGCGGCAAGAGAAAATCGTTGATAAAAAAGTGATTGCCTACTATCCCGAAAAGAATTTTTTCTATGTGTATAAGGATGGTCGCTACCATTCGGTACACACGAAGAAATCGACGCTGGAACTGTTCCCGGATCACAAACGGGAGTTGCGCAAGGTGCTGCGGGAAAATAAGATCAAATTCCGGAAGAGCCGTGAAATGGCCATTGTGAAGATGGTAGAAACCTACGATAACTTAGCCAAATGAAAATACTTTTACCACTGACCCTAATCTTCTGCTGCATTTTTACCACCCACTTTTCCTACGGCCAGAACACGCCCGAGAAAAAGATCACCATGAAACTGGATTCGGCGAGGTTCGATCAGTTTGTGAAGCAGGTGGAGTCACAGACAGGCTATTATTTCTACTACGATGCAACGCGCTTTGATAGCCTCACCCTCGATTTGAATGTGAACAACCTTTCGCTCCGGGAGGTCCTCGACCAGGTTTTCAAAGGTTCCGAGTTCGAATACGCTATCGATGGACAAAAGCGCATTTACATTACCCACGGGCAGAAAATTATTACCCAGCTAACCCCCGGGCTGTTTAACCCCGAGCGTGCCGGCGAAAGTGATTCCATTGCTTATGCAGGTCCCGAGAGCGATATCAAAGAAAAGCTGCTATCGACAGCCGAAAGCAAGGTCCACGAAATAGGCATACGAAAGCACAGGATCACGCCCGGTAATTCGACAATCACAGGTTATGTGCGGAATGCGGTAACGGGTGAGCCGGTGATCGGTGCTGCGGTGTTTATCACCTCGCCGTCTATTGGCGTAACTACGGATGCGCTCGGGCAGTACGCGCTCACGATCCCACGCGGGAAGCAGATTGTACGTATCAAAAGCACGGGTATGCGCGAAACACAGCGCCAGGTGGTGCTGTATTCCGATGGCAAACTGGATATTGAAATGCGTGAGAGTGTGATCGCATTGAAGGAAGTATCGGTGAAGGCCGGTATGGACAAAAACGTGGTGGGTACGCAAATGGGGACCGTGAAACTGACCATCAAAAACCTGAAACAGGTGCCGACGGTATTCGGTGAAACGGATTTGTTGCGGACGGTGCTCACATTGCCGGGGATCAAGTCGGTAGGGGAGAACAGCACTGGTCTGAACGTCCGTGGTGGCTCGGTGGACCAAAACCTGATCCAGTACGACGATGCGGTGATTTACAATCCATCCCATCTTTTCGGGTTCTTCTCTGCATTTAATCCGGATGTTTTAAAGGAAGTGGAGCTTTATAAAAGCACCATCCCATCCAGGTTCGGCGGCAGGCTGGCCTCGGTGCTCGATATCGCCAGCCGCGATGGTAACAAGAAGAAATTTGTGGCGTCGGGCGGGATCGGGCTTGTTACCGGCCGGGTAACACTGGAAGGACCATTGGTCAAAGATAAAGCATCGTTCATTCTCGGTGGCCGCTCTACTTATTCCAACTGGGTGATCAGGGCATTGGATAATGAAACTTACAACAGGAGCTCGGCCAACTTCTATGATGTGAACCTGCATTTCAACTATGAAATCAATGAAAAGAACAGCGTTTCATTGACGGGTTATACGAGCAACGATAAGTTCCGGCTCTATGGCGATACTTTGTATTCCTATCAGAACCGCCTGGGCTCCATCAAATGGAAACATACTTTCAATTCGCGTCTTTACGGTGTGCTCACGGCTTCGCATAGCAAATACCAGTACGCGATGGAGGCGGAAGGTCTCCCGCTCAACTCTTTTGATCTGAAATTTGATATTAACCAATCCAATTTCAAGGCGGATTTCAGCTATGCCCTCAATCCGAAGCATACACTTGAATTCGGGGGAAGCACTATTTATTACAAACTGCACCCCGGCTCATTCAAACCGCGCGGCACCGAATCGCTCATTGTGCCCGACGAGCTGGAAGCCGAGCAAGCGACCGAAAGTGCATTGTATCTCGAAGACAAATGGGAGGTCAGTCCGCGGTTGTCGATCTCCGGTGGTCTGCGGTGGTCATTTTTCCAATACCTGGGCCCCAAGTCGGTCAATACCTATTTGCCCGGCTTTCCGATCGACTACATTTATCAGGAAGGTGTTCAGGAATACAAATCGGGTAAGAAAATCAAATCGTACGGCGGCCCTGAATACCGGGCTTCGGTGCGGTACAGTATCCTGGACAACCTTTCGCTTAAAGCCAGCTACAACACACTGCGCCAGTATATCCATTTGCTGACGAACACCATGACGGTTTCGCCGACCGACATCTGGAAGCTGAGCGATCCGTACATCAAACCACAGATCGGGGACCAGCTTTCGGTTGGTTTGTACCGCAATTTCAGGGGCAACAAAATCGAGGTTTCGCTGGAAGGCTATTACAAAAACATCCGCAACTTCCTCGATTACAAAGGCGGAGATTCGCTTTTCATGAATCACAACATCGAAGCGGCGGTAATCAATACCAAAGCAAAAGCATACGGAATTGAATTCATGATCAAGAAAATGACCGGGAAGCTGAATGGCTGGGTGGGCTACACGTATGCGCGGACGCTCCTGCGTGCGGTAGACCGCGACTCGCCCGATGCGCCTAACAACGGTAATTTTTACCCGAGCAACTACGATAAGCCGCACGATTTCACGCTGATCTCGAACTACCGCTTCTCGCACCGTTTCAGCCTGTCGTTCAACTTTACTTACAGCACAGGCCGGCCTTACACGCCGCCGATCGGCAAGTACATTATTGACGGTTCGCAACGGGTATATTATGCCGATCGTAACCAGTTCCGCATTCCCGACTATTACCGGATGGATTTAGCGATGAATATCGAGGGTAATCACCGGATCAAGAAGCTGGCGCACAGCTCCTGGACACTCGCGGTATATAACGTTCTGGGAAGGAAAAACCCGACTTCGGTGTATTTCCAGACCGTCGCCGGAAGAGTAAATGGTTACCAGCTCTCTATTTTCGGACAGCCGATCCCGACTGTTACTTACAATTTCAGATTCTAAAACGGGATGCAGGCTATGAGATATTGGTTTTTAAAAGTAGGTTTTTTCGCATTGCTGCTGATCGTCGACAGCTGTATAGAGCCGTTTTCGCCGCCGGAAGTCAATTCGGATGAGAACTACCTCGTGATCGATGGCTTTCTGAACGTGAATGGCACCGATTCGACACGGATCGAGATGCGGAGAACGCAGAACGTCAATGCAACGGCATCCCCGACGGTAGAAAGAGGCGCGCAGCTGACTGTGGAGGAGGAAAACGGCGAAACGTTGCCCATGAAGGAGACCGGTACAGGTGTGTACACTCTCCCGCCGCGACAGTACAATCGATCCGGTAAATACAGGCTTCGGATCAAGACAAAAGACAATCAGGAATATCTATCCGAATTCGTTGGTGTGAACATTACCCCCGTGATCGATAGCGTAACTTATAAGGTAGACCCGGTGCTGAATGCCGCTATATTTTATGTGAATACGCACGATGCGCAGAACAAGACGCAATTTTATCGTTGGAAATTCGAGGAAACCTGGGAATATGAGGCTACCTATTATTCCGCATTGATAGTAAGGAATGATTCGGTGGTCTTGCGGCCTGATAATATCAATAAATGCTGGGGGAAATTGAAATCCGGGAGCATCTTGCTGGGTAGTACCGTCAAACTGAGCAGCGATGTGATCAAAGACCTCCCGCTGAACCGGGTACCCATTCCTACGAACAAGCTGTACATCAAATACAGTATTCTGGTGAAACAATACGGCCTCTCGCGCGACGCATTTGAGTATTGGACGGCATTGTCCAAAACAACACAAGGTACGGGTAGTCTTTTCGACGTATTGCCGTCCCAAGTGACGGGTAATATCAGGCATACGTCCAATTCGCGCTTGCTGGCATTCGGGTATTTTAGTGCGGCCACGGAAGAAACCCGCAGGCTCACCGTCACGCCAAGGCTGGGTATGTTCCCGCGTTGTACCGAACCCGATACAATCCCTATCCGCTGCTCGTCGCGGGATGCCGATGAATGCGCACTCAATACGGCCAAGCTGCTGCTTACTTATTGGGGGCCACGTTCCGATTCCGTTTTGGTAGCACCCCATTCATGCACCGATTGCCGCCTCCAAGGTGGTACCACCGAAAGACCCTCGTACTGGTAATGATTTTACAAGGAATGACTGTGAAAGGAATAGAGTTCATCAAAAAACTGAAAGAGGCCAGCGGGGCCGGGAAGCGGAGTTCGGGAAGATGGGCGTCGTGGGGAATGCTGGTCGCCGCCGGATTGGTGATCAACAGCTGCATTGAGCCTTTTTCGCCGCCGGAAGTGACTAATCCCGGTACTTACCTGGTAGTGGATGGTTTCCTGAATGTGAGCGGCGACACCAGCAGGGTTACTTTGAGCCACACACAGGCCGTGAACGACGATAAGGTGTTTGAAGTAGAGTCCGGCGCCATGATTATTGCCGAGGCTGAAAATGGCGAAAGCTACGCATTCCAGGATATGGGTAACGGCTCATACAAGCTGCCGCCGACGAATTTTAACCGTGATGTCAAATACCGGCTGAAGATTAAGCGATCCAACGGCAGGGAATACGAATCCGATTACGTGGTTGTGAGCAAAACCCCGCCCATCGACAGCGTTACTTACCGGGTGGACCCTGCAAGGAATGCGATGATGATTTACGTGAATACACATGATCCCAGCAATCAGACACGATTTTATCGTTGGAATTTTGAAGAAACCTATGAATACCGGATGGCTTATTATTCGAGCCTGACGCGTGACTATACGACTAATCAGATCGTCCCGCGGAGTGACAATATCAATGTTTGCTGGCGCACATTGTCGTCGAGAGATATCAAACTCGGATCGACCATCAAGCTGAGCCAGGATATTATCCGCGATGTGCCCGTCAATATCGTGGACATCGGTACCAACAAATTGTATTTCGGATATTCGATCCTGGTAAAACAGTACGGGCTCACGCGGGAGGCATTCGAATACTGGACCGATCTTGCTAAAACGACGCAGGGAACCGGGAGCCTTTTCGACCCGCAGCCGTCGCAGGTAACGGGTAATATCCATGCGAAGGCCGATGCCAAGGAACTGGTATTCGGCTATTTCAGTGCGGCGCAGGAGCAAAGGCAGCGGATATTTATCCGGGAAGCATTGGGCTCATACCCGCGCTGTACGCCGCCGGACACACTGAATTTCCAAGACGCGTTCAATGGTTCCGCAGTATTGCTTTACTATTACATGGGTGAGCCGAAAAGCGGTTATCTCGGAACTTCGGAATCGTGTGCGGACTGCCGGTCGCAGGGCGGTACTACCACGAAGCCTTCATTTTGGTATCAATGATTATTCTATTGTCTGAAAATATACAATGAAACTCAGGACATTTATTTGCGGTTTGCTGGCGCTGGCGTTTTATCATACTTCGTTCGCGCAGGATGACGCCATGCTCGCTTCCATTCAGCAGCGCTTCGGTCTCTATACCGAGAGGGCTGTGCAGGAAAAGCTGTTTGTGCATATCGACAGGCCGTTTTACCTAGTCGGGGAGACGATCTGGTTCAAAGCCTACAACCTCAACGGCGCCACGCACCGGTTTCTGGACCTGAGCAAAGTAGCCTACCTGGAAGTACTGGATAGTGAAAACAATGCGGTGCTGCAAACCAAGTTTGCCATGGTCGATGGCCGGGGTAACGGCTCAGCAATGGTGCCGTCCACACTCGTAAGCGGCAAATACAAGCTGCGGTGCTATACCAACTGGATGAAGAACTTCTCTGCCGAAAGCTATTTTGAAACCTCGGTCGCTATCCTGAACCCGTTTGTCCGCTTCGATCCCGACAGGGCCTCGAAGGAAGAGACCCGCTATGACGTACAGTTCTTCCCGGAAGGGGGGCATTTGGTAAGCGGGATCGAAAGCAAAGTCGCATTTCGGGCCGTGGGCGTCGATGGCAAGGGTATCAAGTTTAAAGGCGCGATCCTCAACCAACAGAATGAAACCGTCCGCGAATTTGAACCCGAAATGAATGGTATCGGATACTTGAAGCTGAAACCGGAAGAAAACGCAGTCTACAAAGCGGCCATCACCGATAGTAAGGGGCAGCGTTTCGAATATCAGTTTCCCAAGGTGGAGCCGCAGGGATATGTAATGGAGGTAAAAGACTCGACATCGGCACTGGTAAAAGTGACCGTAACCGGAAAGCTTGCAAGCGAGGATCCCGCGACCATATACCTGCTCGCACACACGCGCCAGGCGAATGCGGTGTTCGGCAAAAAAGGATTAGGTAAAAGCCCGGCGGTTTTTGTGCTCGAAAAAGCGAAGCTGGGGGAAGGTATTTCGCAAATCACGATCTTCAACGAGAAGCTGAAACCGGTTTGTGAGAGATTGTATTTCAAACGGCCCGAAAAACAGTTGACTATCGATGCGCAAGTAGGCAAAAGCTTCATAGGCCGTGAGAAAGTGGCGATGAATATCTCGGCTGCCGCAGGGCAGGCACTGCCGGCTTGGAGCAATTTGTCGGTGGCGGTGTACCTCGACGATTCGATCCAATACCAGCCGCAACACGATATGCACAGCTATTTGTGGCTTACTGCCGATTTGAAGGGTGATATTGAAAACCCCGTTTATTATTTTCAAAATGTGAACCAGGATACCGATCGGCAGCTCGATAACCTGATGCTCACCCACGGCTGGCGGCGACTGAAATGGGACAAAGTGTTCGGCGGTCAGCTGGTGAGTTTCGAGCATTTGCCGGAATACGACGGACATTTCATCCACGCCCGCGTGCTGAACCGCGCCGACGGGAAACCGGCGGTGAATAAAGATGCATACCTGGCGTCGCTGGATGTGCCCGCACGCCTGTACGTGGACAAAAGCGATAACGAGGGCCGGGTGAAATTTGAAGTACGCCAATTCACAGGACCGAAAGAAATTACACTGCAAACCGACCTGGCTTACGACTCGACCTACCGCTTCGAAGTGGCTACACCGTTTTCCAAACAGTTCTCGGCGACGGCAGTACCTTCATTTTTCTTTGATAAAACCTTGGAAAACCAGTTGCTGACGCGATCGGTGAATATGCAAACCGGCAATGCGTTCCTTCCGAGAATCTACACCGAGAAGAAGGCCGTACTGACTGACTCACTGCCGTTCTTCGGCGTACCGGACGAGAAGTATTTTCTCGATGATTTTACCCGTTTTCCCACTATGGAAGAAGTTCTCAGGGAATATGTCAAAGGCATTCTCGTTCGTAGACGGCAAAAAGAATTCCATTTGCGAATGATCGACAAGCTGGTACCCAATACCTATTACACGACCGATCCGCTGATGCTCCTGGATGGTATCCCGGTTTTTGATGCTGACAAGATCATCGAAATGGACCCGCTGAAAGTGAAGAAAATCGAATTGATCAGTTCGCGCTACTTCCTGGGGCCGATGACTTTTACGGGTATCGTAAGTTTCTCGACTTATCGGGGCGACCTGAGTGGGTTTGAACTCGATCCGAAGGTGCTGGTAATGCCGTACGAGGGTGTGCAGGCGCAAAGGGAGTTCTATGCGCCGAAATACGACAGCAATAATGCCAACAGCCGTATCGCCGATTTCCGGAACCTCCTGCATTGGGCGCCGAATGTTACGACGGGCAAAGACGGCAAGGCGACGGTCGAGTTTTACACTTCCGACCAGACCGGTCGCTACAAGGTCGTGATCCAGGGCATTACCCCGGATGGCACGGCCGGTAGTAAAACCGTCTCCTTCGACGTCAAGAAAAGAAGCCTTTAAATGTAAAACTCCGAGGTGTGCTTGATCTCCTTCAAAACGAAGGTGCTGTTAAGCACACCAATATTGTCGATCTTCGACAGCTTATATTTCACAAAATCGTGGTACTCATCGAGGCTGGCGACGTTGATTTTTAAGAGAAAATCAACCTGTCCGGCCATGTGGTAACATTCCTGCACCTCGTGGAGATTTTGTATCTCCTGTTCGAACTTCTCGATAAATGCTTCATTATGATAGCGCATTGACACCTGGCAGATCGTCGTAACCTGTCTGTTAATGAGTTTTTTATCTAAAATTGCTACATATTGCTTAATGTACCCCAGGCTCTCCAGACGCCTGATCCGCTCGTATACAGGCGATACCGTGAGATTGAGCATCGTTGCGATTTCCTTGGTTGTTTTTTTAGCATCTTTTTGAAGAATGCGGAGGATTTTGGTATCGATTTTGTCCAACTGTTCCATGGGGCAATAATATTTACTGGTACGGGTTTCGAATTGAATCTCAAAAAGTAAATTTTACTTTAAAAATCAAATAGTGTGGTAATGTTTCCTGGGAAACTGGCTGTTTGTTGAAAATAATTTTCACAAATGGGAAATTGCAAGTGATTTATGCTTTACCCAAAAGTTGTTTTTTATGAAAACGGACTGCGTTTTAGTAATAGGAGCAAACGGGCAGATCGGATCTGTCCTGGTGGAATATCTGAGGGAAATTTACGGATTGGGAAAAGTGGTGGCAACGGACATCCGCATGCCCGAATTCCCGACAGGCATCTTTGAACAACTCGACGCGACGAATGCCGCCGAAATGGCCGCACTCGTACGTAAATATGGCGTTACGCAAATCTATCACCTGGCGGCGATTCTTTCCGCAAAAGGGGAGCAGGATCCGCTTCGAACGTGGCATATCAATATGCAGACCTATTTCAACGTGCTCGAAGTAGCGCGGGAAAACGGGGTCAGCAAAGTTTTTTACCCAAGCTCCATCGCCGTTTTCGGTGACCGTGTAGATACGCTGGCTGAGCAATGGTCGTACCTTGACCCTGCAACCGTTTACGGTATCAGTAAGGCAGCAGGCGAGAATTGGTCGAACTACTATTTCAAACGTTACGGTGTGGATATCCGCTCGTTGCGTTACCCGGGCATTATCGGCTATCAGTCGATGCCGGGTGGTGGAACTACGGATTATGCCGTCGATATTTATCACAAAGCGGTGAAAGGAGAAGCATTTGAGTGCTTTCTGAAACCTGAGACGACATTGCCGATGATCTACATCAGCGACGCCATGGATGCTACGGTGCGCCTGATGGAGGCACCCGCCGAGAAGATTTCGGTGCGGACCTCATACAACCTCGCAGGAATGAGCTTTTCCCCGCAGGAAATCGCCCAAAGCATTCAAAAGATAATTCCTGACTTCAACATAACTTACAAACCAGACTTTCGCCAAGCCATCGCCGATTCCTGGCCCCAGGAGATCGACGATGCGCAGGCCCGGAAAGACTGGGGTTGGCGACCAAGCTATTCGCTGGACAAGATGACGGAGGAGATGATTAGCGAGTTGCGGAAGAAGTATCATTTGGTTAGTTAATTTCGAATGACTGAATGATTGAATGATTGAATAAAGTAGTATTCGGTCATCGCATTATTCAGTCATTCAATCATTCGGTCATTCAAAATTCATCATCATGTACGGTACCATAAAGCAAGAACTTCAGGGCGAACTGGAAGCGATCCGTTCGGCCGGTTTATATAAAAAAGAACGCGTGATTACCACGCCGCAGTCGGCACACATTGCTACGACCGATGGTGCGGATGTGCTTAATTTTTGTGCTAATAACTATCTGGGCCTTTCGTCACATCCCGATGTGATCCAGGCCGGTATCGATGCCATTCATTCGCATGGTTTCGGTATGTCGTCGGTGCGGTTTATCTGCGGCACGCAGGATATCCATAAGGAACTCGAACGGAAGACGGCCGAATTCCTGGGAACGGAGGATTGCATTCTCTACGCAGCGGCATTCGATGCGAATGGCGGCATTTTCGAACCGCTACTGAACGAGCAGGACGCTATTATCTCCGACGAGCTGAATCATGCTTCGATCATCGACGGCGTGAGACTATGCAAGGCCAAGCGTTTCCGCTATAAACATAACGACATGGCCGATCTCGAAAAGCAGCTCCAAGACGCGCAAGGCAGCCGCCGCATTCTGGTCGTGACGGATGGGGTATTTTCGATGGACGGTACCATCGCCCGCCTCGATCAAATATGCGATCTTGCCGAGCAGTATAAAGCCATGGTAATGATCGATGAATGCCACGCCACAGGTTTCATGGGCAAAACCGGACGCGGTACGCACGAATACCGTAATGTTATGGGTCGCATCGACATCATTACAGGTACATATGGTAAAGCATTAGGCGGGGCCTCTGGTGGTTTTACGGCTGCCAAGAAGGAGATTGTTGAGATCCTGCGGCAGCGTTCAAGGCCTTATTTGTTTTCCAATACATTGGCGCCTTCCATTGTAGGTGCTTCTATCAAAGTACTCGATCTGCTCACCTCATCCACTGCACTACGCGACAAGCTGGAAAGGAACACGCAATATTTCCGCAAGGCCATGACCGAAGCCGGTTTTGACATTCTTCCTGGCGAGCACCCGATCGTACCCATTATGCTTTATGAAGCAAAACTGGCGCAGGAATTTGCCGCCAAGCTGCTCAACGAAGGCATTTACGTGATCGGCTTCTTCTATCCCGTAGTTCCCCAAGGCAAGGCGCGCATTCGTGTACAGATCTCGGCCGGGCATGAACAGGAGGATTTGGAAAAGGCCGTTGCGGCGTTTACGAAAGTGGGTCGCGAGTTGGGCGTTATTTAGTCGGGTGTGGCTAAGTATGTCATGTGTAGTCATGTGTAGTCCGGAATTGTCAGGTGTGGTCAGGAATTGTCAAGTATAGTCAGGTGTAGTCAAATATCGTAAGGTGATCCGGAGGCAAATGCCGCTAGGCATGTAACATTGGTAGGAAATACAGCTGGATTGGTTGTAATAAAAATGCCGTCAGGCATGTAACAACAATGCTCTGTTGTCGCATGCCTGACGGCATTTTTCGGACCACATCATTAGTTCGATTGCTACCTATATTACATCGCTACGCGATTCGGGCGACGTACTTTTACGTAAATGCATTGTAATGTTCCGTCATTTTCGTCAATACTCGACCATCCCTGGCTACATCTGACAACACCTGACTCCCCTTGACCATTCCTGACAACACCTGACAATACCTGACTACTCTTGACTATCCCTGACAACACCTACTGTTCCCCTTCCAGTAACTCGACCTCGACGTGCAGCGATTGCAGCGTTGCATTGCCGTATTGGGTAACCATCGCCACATCCGCAGCGTCGCGGCCGTGGGCGATCTCGATGCGATAGCCTTCCGTTTTTTCCTGTACCGCATCAAACGTGTACCATTCGCCGCCGATAAACACCTCGAACCAGGCGTGCAGGTCCATATCCTTCAATTTATCGAGATAGCCGACGGTCATGCGTGTCGGGATGCAGAGATTGCGGCATAGTGCAATGGCCAGGTGCGTGAAGTCGCGGCACACGCCTACGCGGCTGTGGGCGGTGTCGAGCGCAGTGGTGGCAGCATTTGAAAACCCATACTGGTAGCGCACATTGTGGTGGATCCACGAGCGGATTGCCTCCACCTGCTCGTAGCCGGGCGTGAGGTTACCTGCTATTTCCAGGGCCAGCATATTGATTTCGTGTAAATCCGACTGGCAATAGCGGCTCGGCAGGATATAATGCATCACTTCATCGGGCAAATCCCCTACAAGCATATACGCAGGCGCCGGGTCTGGAATCGGTTTTGTAGGGTTCACCTGTGCCTGCACTTCGGTGGTGATGGTAACACGGCCCACGGGCAGGATGGTGCGCTGGCATGGGTTGCCGTACAGGTCGGTATATTCCGAAAACGGAACGGGCGGTTCAATGTTAAAACCTTCCTGAATGATCGATTGGCCTTCCTGGCGGCGGGGGCGTAACATGGTCGTCACGGTGGTGGGGGCATACACGTCGTACGTGAATATGCTTCTGCCCTTCATTTTCATTTATGGGTCGAGTTAGTATTTGTACTAAATGTAATGATGCTTAGTTACTTAAAAATTACGTGCCATTTATTTTATTGTGAACACTCGCTTCCGCCAGAATTAAATCGTTTTAATCGACGTTTGTACATCAGGAATGTTAATTTTAGAGCGAGTAGTATTTAGTGAAATTTAAATAATACACCTATGGCAGTTACAAAATGGATCGTAGACCCGGCGCATTCTGAAGTGCAGTTCAAAATCAAACACCTGGTCATTTCGACGATCACAGGTTCCTTCAACAACTTTGAAGGCGGGGCGACTTCGGACCTCAATAATTTTGAAAACGCGGAAATTCACTTTTCACTGGATGTGAACAGTATCGATACCAATGTGGAAATGCGCGATGCCCATCTGCGGTCGGCGGATTTCTTCGATGCCGATCAATTCCCGCACATCACTTTTCAATCCAACTATTTTCATAAAGTAAAGGGCGACAATTATAAGCTCTCCGGACTTCTGACGCTGAAAGGCATTACCAAGCCTATCGAGCTCGATGCCGAATATGGCGGGGCGGAAAAGGACGCTGAGGGCAACGTACGCATTGGTTTTGAGGTGGAGGGCCGTTTGAGCCGTCAGGAATTCGGCCTGAACTACATGCAGTTGACCGACTCCGGAGGCTTAGTAATTGGTGAGGACGTGAAGCTGATAGCGAATATCCAGCTTGTAAAGCAAGGATAATCAGCGATTTAGCTATTTTCATAAACTTTTAATACCCGGCATGGACCTGAAAACTGGTTTGCCGGGTATTTTTGATTTCAATAGAAAATGCGGGTTGCCGTCTTTTCATCAAACCTAAACTCGCAATCCATGAAAGTGCTGCGTATTATATTCAAAATCATCGGGATATTCCTGCTGCTGCTCGTATTGGCCATCGCCACCATGATCACGACCATGGACAAGACGCCGTACCAGCAAATGGCCTACTATAAGGAATGGAAGAGCCTCATCGGTGGCGCAAAGGCCGTAGGTGGCCCGGCCGATACCGTGGGCAGTTCCGACGCATTGCAGGCAGGTTGGGCGAAGGTCAATATCACACCGGCGTCGCCTACACCCACCGCGGGTTACGGCAACCGTCGCGGCCGCCCTTACACAGCCGTGCACGACTCCGTATATGTACGTGCGATGGTGATTGACAATGGCCATACGAAAGCCGCCATCGTCGCTGCTGACCTGCTCATTATCCCGCCGACGGTCATCGAATCATTAAAATCAAAGCTGAAACCGGGCGATATTCCGTTCGACCAGATTTATTTCGGTGCTACGCATAGCCATAACAGTGTAGGCGGTTGGGGAACAGGCATTTCCTCACTTTTCTTTTCGGGTAAATTTGATCCCGCTATTGTAGAGAACCTTGCCAATGCATTTCACAAGGCCATTACCGATGCTCAAAAGAAAGTCGAGCCCGTACAGCTGACCTATATGGAGTCGCTCGATTCGGTCGATATCCGCAACCGGCTGGTAGGCGAGGAGGGAGGTATTGATCCGGAGATCCGTTCGGCGGCGTTTGTTAACAAAAGTGGTCAAAAGGCGATTCTGAGCTCCTTCGCAGCGCATTCTACGGTTTTGAATTCCAAAAACATCGTGCTCTCGCGCGACTACCCGGGCGCGCTCGTGGATTCGCTTGAAAAAGGCCGTTACAATTTCGCAATGTACATGGCCGGCGCCGTAGGCAGCATGGGGCCGATCGAAGAAGGGACGGACGACTTTGATGAAGTGAAAAACCAGGCATTCGGTGTTCAGAATGCATTATTGTCGCCCAATACGATCAAAGAAGAATCGAAAGGGGCATTGCTGGAAACACTTACATTACCGCTGCCGCTGCGCGATCCCTCTCCGAGATTGACCATGAGCATTGTGCTGCGTTCCTGGGCATTCAAGAAGGCATTTGGTGAATATCCCGTGTTTGTGAAGGCACTGCGGATCGGGAACATTCTCATGGTGGGCATGCCGTGCGATTTCTCGGGCGAGTTGACAGCCCCGCTCGATGCGTATGCGAAATCCAAGGGCCTGAATCTGATGGTGACGAGCTTCAACGGCGGCTATATCGGCTACATTACCCACGACAAGTACTTCGATCGCGATTTGTACGAGACCAAAACCATGAGCTGGTACGGGCCGTACAATGGTGCTTATTTGCAGGAAGTGATTAAAGATATTATTGATAAATTATCCTAAACCGTAACTAACGATGAGAACACTTGTAATCCTCTTTCTGGCATTCCTGAGCCTTTCTTCGATGGCCCAGAAACCTGTTCGCGTGGCAGTAGCGGGGCTAAGTCATGGGCACGTCGGCTGGATTTTCAACCGGAAGGACAAAACCGATATTCAGCTGGTGGGGATATGGGAAACGAATCCCGACCTGGTGAAGCAGTTCACGGAACGCTACAAACTCGATCCGAAGCTTTTTTATTCAGATCTGAACAAAATGCTCGACGAAGTAAAACCGGAAGCCGTTTCGGCCTTCGGGGCGATTAATGAGCACGTGGTGGTGGTGCGCGCCTGTGCGCCACGGAAGATCAACGTAATGGTGGAAAAACCGCTGGCAACCACATTTGCCGATGCGAAGGAAATCCAGAAGCTCGCGACACAGCATGGCGTTCATGTTCTGACCAACTATGAAACCTCCTGGTATGCGAGCAATCAGCACGTGAACCAGTTGGTCCAGGATGGTAAACTGGGTGAAATCCGCAAGGTAATGGTCAACGATGGCCACCAGGGCCCGAAGGAAATCGGGGTTAGTAAGGAGTTTTTTGCTATTTTGACCGATCCGGTCAAGAATGGGGCCGGTGCATTGGTGGATTTCGGGTGCTACGGTGCCAACCTCATGACCTGGCTCATGAAAGGCGAGAGACCGATTTCCGTAACCGCCGTTACCCACCAGAATAAGCCGGATATTTACAAGAATGTGGACGATGAGGCCTCGATTATCCTGCAATATCCGAAGGCGCAATGCATTATCCAGGGCTCATGGAACTGGTCTTTTGCGAGAAAGGACATGGAAGTGTACGGCAATAAAGGCTATGCCGTGGCTGTGAATGCGACCACCGTACGCCAGCGTTTGCAGGAAAAAGCGCCGGAAGAAACATTGAAACTTGAACCACGCCCGGCGCCTTACACGGATCCGTTCTCGGTACTGGCTGATGTAGTACAAGGCCGGATCAAGCTCGACCAGAACGACTTGTACGGGTTGCCGGTGAATGTGACCGTCGTCGAGATACTGGAAACGGCCAAGGAGTCCGCGAAATCCGGTAAGACCATCTTTTTGAAAAAATAAACATTACGTATGGAGCCAAGGCCCGTCAGTTTTTCCCAGACGACCCTCACCGAATTAATGATCCCTTCCTATGCCAATTTCGGCGGGAAAATCCACGGGGGCATATTGCTCTCACTGATCGACAAGGTGGCGTATGCATGTGCATCGCGGCACGCCGGGACCTACTGCGTGACGGTTTCGGTAGATGCGGTGGATTTCCTTGAACCGGTGGAGGTAGGCGACCTGGTGTCGCTGCACGCGTCGGTGAATTATGTCGGGAGGACTTCGCTGGTAGTGGGGATCCGCGTGGTAGCCGAGAATGTGCGGAACCGCTCGGTAAGGCATACCAACACTTCCTACGTAACGATGGTCGCCAAAGACGACAACAACAAGCCGACCGTTGTGCCGGAGCTGGTATTGGAAAATGAAGACGACGCCCGCCGTTTTCTGGAAGCGATCAAGCGCCGGGAACTGAAAGAGAAATATCGGGACGCGTTCGATAATGCCAAAACACGCCTCGATGTGCAGGATAACCTGGATAAATTAGCCGATCAGCGTTGCGTGATCGCGTATGATACGGATGTTTGATGGACGTTAGTGGGGGAATTGGTCGAGTATAAGTTGGGCGTATTTATAGACTACGCCCAACATCTCTCATGTAATTATAGACTACCCCAAACATCTCCCGCGTAGTCAGAAATTATCCGAACATTTTTTAAAACCCGAACAACCCTCCGCCGCTCTTGCGCGAGGTCGTTTTCTTTCCAAACAGCATTCCAAAAACGCCGCGAACCACTTCGCGACCTATTTGCTTGGCCAGCGGTGAGTTTAATGCGTCGGAGATCATACTCGATTGCTCCTTCTCTTTTTTCGCCTCTACTTTCGCTTGTACTTCGGCTTCTTTCGCTTCGGTTTCCTTTCGTGCCTGTTCTTCCATGCGCTTGGTCAGGATTTCGTAGGCACTTTCCGGGTCGATAGGGTCTTTGTATTTGGCGTACACATCCGATTGCTGCACGTACTTGTCATAATCGGCCTGTACCATAGGGCCCATAATGGAAGCGGGGGGCATCAGGTGCGTGGCTGCCACTTCGGTAGGGATACCTTTTTCATTCAAAACGGTAATTAATGCCTGCCCTATACCGAGCGTCGTCAGGACCTGATCGATCGAATAGTAATCCGATTTCGGGTAAGTTTTGACCGTTTGCTTCAATGCCTCGGCGTCCTGCGGCGTGAATGCGCGGAGTACGTGCTGCACGCGATTACCCAGCTGCCCGAGTACGGATACCGGCACGTCTTGCGCCATTTGGGTACAGAAGAAGATACCCACACCTTTGGAACGGATCAGGCGGACAACCTGCTCGATCTGTTCGAGGAACGCCTTCGGAGCGTCTTTGAACAGCAAATGCGCTTCGTCGAGGAAGAATACCAGCTTTGGTTTGTCCAAATCACCCGCTTCCGGCAGTTTATGATACAATTCAGCCAGAAGGCTCAGCATGAATGTCGAGAACAATGCAGGCTTATCCTGCACGTCGGAGACATTCAGGAGGCTGATCACGCCTTGTCCGTCGACCCTGTTGATCAGGTCTTCGATATCGAATGATTTTTCTCCGAAAATGGTGCCGACGCCCTGTTGTTCCAATGCGACGATCTTGCGCAGGATGGTACCTGCTGTGGAAGCTGAAATCGTACCGTAATCGGCTTTGATTTCAGCTGCGCCGGGGCCTTCCGCGAGGTAGTTGAGGACTTTTTTCAAGTCGTTCAGGTCTACCATCGGCAGGTCCTTGTCATCGGCATATTTGAACAGGATGGCGAGTACGCCGGCCTGGGTTTCGTTCAGTTCGAAGATTTTGGAAAGCAATATCGGCCCGAATTCCAGCACGGTCGCACGCATTTGTGCGCCTTTGTTGCCGCTTAGCGAATACAGTTCGACGGGAAATCCTTTCGGCTCGAAAACGGTGCCGAGTATTTGGGCGCGTTCTTCGAGGGCCGCATTGGTCTTGCCCGGCTGTGCGATCCCCGAAAGGTCGCCTTTGATGTCGGACATGAAAACGGGTACGCCAGCTGCCGAAAGCTGCTCGGCGAACACCTGTAATGTCCGCGTCTTACCCGATCCCGTAGCTCCTGCCACGAGCCCGTGGCGATTCATCATGCGCAAGGGAAGGTTTACGCGGGCCTCGCCGATGATCTCGCCGTCGAGAATGGCCGATCCCAAATGAATTACAGGTTTGTCAGTTTGATAAGATTTCTGAATTGCTGCAATAAATTGTTCTTTCTTTGACACAGAAAATACGGGTTATGGTTTGATGAAAGGTTAAGTTACAAATTTTAAAGGTTTCGGGAAGATTCCAAGGCAGGGAAGCGAATTATTGTAGAATAATAATTTGTGAGGAAATAATATAACTTTTTGCATATGCTTGTATTTGCAAAATATTATTAGGTATTTTGGTTTGATCGCATTAGAATTATTCTGAGTTGTATTTTTAGAGACATTACTTTCCACTTATGTTGAGCCGCGTTGCGAATTCTATTTACTGGATGAATCGTTACATGGAACGGGTCGAGAATTACGCCCGTTTCGTGGGAGTTAATTTTAACCTGGCCCTGGATCTTCCGCCTGACGTGGACGAACAATGGGAGCCGTTACTGATCGCAACGGCCGATCACTTTCTATTCTATAAGTATTACGATAAGCCTACAAAAGAGGACGTCATTCATTTCATGACGTTCGATAAACGGAACCCGAACTCGATTATCAGCTGCCTCTACGAAGCGCGCGAGAATGCACGGACGATCCGTGAGACGATCTCGAAAGAAATGTGGGAGAGTATCAACACTTTCTATCTGGCCATCAAAGGCACTTCGCCCGACGATTTCCGGAATATGGACCACATGCAATCGTACTTCACGGACATCCGAAAGAATTGCCAGCTTTTCCACGGCGTAGTCGATTCGTCGATCACACGCAACGAAGCCTGGCATTTCGGACGGCTCGGGCGGCATATTGAGCGCGCAGATAAATGCTCGCGCTTCCTGGACGTGAAGTATTTCACATTGTTGCAGGATTCGGGGACTTCGGGTTCTACTTTGGATTTAATGCTCTGGACTGCCGTGCTGAAATCGGTGAGTGCTTATAACATGTACCGGCAGACGCACCGGGCGTTGACACCGATGAATATCGTGGCGTTCCTGATCCTGGACAAGCTCTTCCCGCGCTCGATCGCGTATTGCGTGCGCCAGGCGGAACTGTCTTTGTATGCCATTGCCGGCTCCATTCCCGAGCGCGGTTATACCAACCCGGCCGAGCGGGCATTGAGCAAGATCCGGAGTGAACTTGAATTCACTGACGTGGAGGATGTTTTCAAAATGGGCCTGCACGATTACCTCGATAAGTTCCAGATCAAGAACAACGAAGTAGATAACAAAATCTTCGATATGTACTTCGGATTGGAGACCGGGCAGTCGCAAAGCCAGAGCCAGGGGCATTTCAAAAGCCAGTGGATGAACTGATCAAAACTTTTATATCTTAGCGACTCTATCATTTTTGAGCCGCTAAGACATGACATATTGCCTGGGTATCAAAGTCGCATCCGGCCTGGTGGCTATTGCCGACACGCGCCTTACATCCGGAACCGAGGTTTCGACGAATAAGAAAGTATCTGTTTACCAATCTGATAAGCATTCTATTTTCGTGATGACCTCCGGGTTGAGGTCGGTGCGGGACAAAGCTATTACCTATTTCAAAGAAGTCCTGGAAGAGCGGGACACTTCATTCGACAAGCTTTACAAGGCTGTCAACGCATTGGGGCAGCAGGTGCGGCGCGTGGCCGACGAGGACCGTTATGCCCTGAGCAATGCGGGGCTGGTATTCAACCTGTTTGCGATCGTAGGCGGGCAACTCGAACACGATTCAGAGCACAAGCTTTTTCTGTTGTATCCCGAAGGCAACTGGGTGGAGGTGGGCGACGGTTCGCCGTTTATCATCATCGGCAACTCGGGTTACGGCAAACCGCTGCTGTACCGGAGCCTTAAATTCGATTCCTCGATGCAGGACGCTCTGAAGATCGGCTTCCTGTCGTTTGATTCTACAAGGGTCAGTTCCAATGACGTAGATTACCCGATAGATGTCGTCATGTACGAAAAGGATTCGTTCCAGCTCGTGGAGCACCGTTTCGAGAAAGACGACCTCGACTATGTAGGCAAGCAGTGGAGTGCGTTACTGAGCAATTCCGTACAAAAATTGTCGTTGGAGTGGATGGACCCGGTATTCGGCAAAATGGGAGAAACTACAAAGGGGTAACCGCTTGTTTTGGCCTGAAAATGTATATAATGGCTGGTTTTCCGGGGAATCATTGAAGTAGTGAAGAAACGGAATGGAAGAGTCCAGAAACTCAATTGTAGTTTTTTGTTTGTAGAAAAATCTAATTGCGGAGAGGGAATTTAGTATTTTTGCAACCAAACATAAAGAGGAATTCTAGATCGTGACGTTAATTAAATCTATCTCAGGAATCAGGGGAATAGTGGGAGGAAAATCGGGTGAGGCGCTGACTCCGATTGATGTTGTTAAGTTTGCTGCTGCATACGGGACATGGGTGAGGCGTACAAATCCACAGAATCTTAAGGTGGTGATCGGCAGGGATGCCAGGCTTTCCGGTGAAATGGTAAGCCGCCTGGTAGCCGGTACTTTGCAGGGTGTAGGGCTAAATGTGCTCGACCTTGGCCTTTCCACTACTCCGACTGTCGAGATAGCCGTGAAAGCGGAAGGCGCGGCGGGAGGTATCATCCTTACAGCAAGCCACAACCCGATCCAGTGGAACGCCCTTAAACTGCTCAACCACGAAGGAGAATTCATTTCAGAGGCCGAAGGTGCCGAAGTTCTCCGCATTGCCGACGAGGAGGATTTCCTTTTCCCGGATGTAAAAAAACTGGGAAGCTATGCGTCGGACAACACTTATCTTCAAAAGCATATCGACCACGTTTTGTCGCTGGCACTCGTGGATGTGGAGGCGATCAAAAATGCGAATTTCAAGATCGTCGTAGATGCCGTCAACTCAACCGGGGGCATCGCGGTACCACTTTTGCTCGAAGCATTGGGCGTTGATCCCAAGAATATCAAGAAACTGAACTGCGAGCCGACCGGCAATTTTGCGCATAACCCCGAGCCGCTGCCGGAGCATTTGCACGATATCAGCAAAGAGCTCAACAATGGCTCTTACAACCTGGGTATCGTCGTGGATCCCGATGTGGACAGGCTTGCGCTGATGTGCGAGGACGGTACCCCGTTTGGAGAAGAATACACATTGGTTGCCGTGGCAGATTATGTTTTGAAACATACACCGGGCAATACGGTTTCCAACCTTTCATCGACTGCTGCATTGCGCGACGTCACCATCAAAGCCGGCGGCCAATACCTGGCATCGGCGGTAGGAGAGGTAAATGTGGTGAATGCGATGAAAGCCAACAATGCGGTAATCGGAGGCGAGGGTAATGGAGGGGTGATTTACCCTGAAAGCCACTACGGCCGCGATGCATTGGTGGGTATTGCATTGTTCCTGACGCATTTGGCTAAGTCCGGCAAGAAGGCTTCGGTTTTGAGAAGGTCTTATCCGAACTATTATATTTCGAAAAATAAGATCGAACTCACGCCGGAAATTAACGTCGATAACATTCTCGACCGTATCCAGACGCGCTATTCGAAGCAGCCCGTGAACACGGTTGACGGTGTGCGCATCGAATTCGATCGCGAATGGGTGCATTTGCGCCGGTCGAACACCGAGCCGATCATCCGTATTTATTCGGAATCGGAGACGCTGACTACCGCGACCAGCCTTGCCAATAAGATCATTTCCGATATCAAGGAGATTATTTCGGAACCGAAGAAATAATAAAGCTGTTGCTAAGCTAATTTGGGTCACTTGTTGTCTGAACTGACAATGAGTGATCTTTCTAATTTTATATCCCAATGAAAGTCTATCTGGACAATGCGGCTACGACGCAGCTGGACCCCGAGGTCCTGGAAGCCATGCTGCCGCTGATGACCGAGCAATTCGGTAACCCCTCTTCCATTCATTCATACGGCCGTGCCGTGCGTTCGTCTATCGAGCGGGCCAGAAAGAATATCGCAGCGATCCTGAATGCGGCGCCAGCCGAGATATTTTTCACCTCAGGTGGTACCGAGGCCGACAACACGGCAATCCGTTCGAGCATTGAGACATTTGGCCTGAAACACGCCATTACCTCACGCATCGAGCACCACGCGGTATTACACACGTTGGAGCACCTCAAAAAGCTGGGGGCTATCGAGCTGAGTTTTGTGAATTTGAATGCAAAAGGAGAGGTCGATCTCGAACATCTGGAAGCATTGCTGGCTTCGAAACCGCGTTCATTGGTTTCCTTAATGCACGGTAACAATGAGATTGGTAACCTGCTCGACCTCGAAGCCGCTGGCGACATTTGCGAGAAATACGACGCCATTTTTCATTGCGACACTGTGCAGACGATGGGCCATTACCGCCACGATCTGCAAAAACTGAAAACGAATTTCATCGTCGGGGCAGCGCATAAGTTCAACGGGCCGAAGGGCATCGGGTTCTTGTACGTTCGTCCGGGTATTAAAATCAATCCTTTCGTACACGGGGGCGCGCAGGAGCGTAACATGCGTGGAGGAACGGAGAATATTTACGGCATTGTAGGCCTAGCGAAAGCATTGGAAATCGCTTACCGCGATATGGATGCACACCGCACGCATATAGAGGGCCTTAAAAGCCGAATGATAGGCAAGTTGAAGGAAGGCATTGAGGGCGTAGCATTCAATGGCAACTCAGCCGATTTGAATAAAAGTCTTTATACAGTTCTGAATGTAAGTCTGCCGCCGTCGGATATCAGCGATATGCTGCTGTTCAACCTCGATATTGCCGGAATCGCCGTTTCTGGCGGCAGCGCGTGTTCGAGCGGCACCGACATAGGCTCGCACGTGCTGAATGAGCTCAGAATCGATGAGAACCGCGCTAATGTGCGTTTCTCGTTCGGGAAGTACAATACGGAAGCCGAAATCGACTATGCGGCAGAGACGCTGATCGGCCTTTACAAGAAAGAAAGCATTATTTTATAAAGAGGTATCCCTTTAAAAAGCCAACCCGGCCCCTGAATCAGGCGGCCGGGTTTTTAATGATATCTTCAAGGCATTCAACCCAAATATCGCTGTCGTTGAGACTCTCGACAAGCTGCCAATGCACCCCGCCTTCTTTCTCGAACATTTCTTTGTATTCTTCGCCTACTTCAATCGTCGTTTCCAGACAGTCGGCTACGAATGCCGGGGAGAACGCTAACGCGCTTTTGACGCCTTTCTTTGTCAATTCGGGGATTACCTCGTCGGTATAAGGTTTGATCCACGGATTTTTGCCCAATCTCGACTGGAAGCAGGTCGTATACTTACCTTCAGGGATGCCCATGCCTTTCACTAACAAACGCGTAGTTTCAAAACATTGGGCGCGATAACAATGCTGGTTGCGGTGATCGAGCTTGTCGCAGCAGCTGCCGAACTGGCAAAAGCTACCGGTAACATCGCCTTTGGTGATCTGCCGCTCGGGCAAGCCGTGGTAGCTGAACACGAAATGATCGTAATCGTGCTGGGCCATGTATTTTTTACCCAAATCCACAAAACCCTGGATAAACTTAGGATGTTCGAGGAAACGGTTTACAAACCGGATTTCGGGCAGTACTTCCCAGTCTTTCACGACCCGCATCACCTCCTTATATACCGAACCGGTAGATGCCGAAGCATATTGCGGGAAGAACGGTACTACGATGATTTCGGTGAGGCATTCCTTGCGCAATGCGGTCAATGCTTTTTCAATGCTCGGGTTCTGGTAACGCATGGCGAGTTCCACCACATAATCGTTACCCAGCACTTTTTGTAATTTATCCTTCACCGAATAGCCGTAGGTTTTCAGCGGAGAGCCGTCGGGCCGCCAGAGTTGCTTATAAACCTTTGCCGACTTCGGCGCACGGAATGGCGCGATGATCAGGTTGATCAGGAACCAGCGGTTCAGGTACGGAATATCGATCACGCGCTCGTCCATCAGGAACTGGCGCAGGTATTTACGGACATCGGGCACCGAAGGGCTATCCGGCGTGCCGAGGTTCACGATCAGTACGCCGGTTTTGCGGACTTCATTCAGAGTTGTAGTATCGAAGGGTTGAGCCAATGTGGTTGTACTCATTTCATTAACAGTTTCATGATGAAAGCGGCCGTCAACTACCGCTTCCTTATGTATTTTAGTCTTGCAAAAATAGCAATTACAATCCTAACAAGACCTCTTTCAATGCCGCCTGCGCCGACCATTCGCGGTTGGCGGCCTGCTCGATCACCAGCGAACGCGGACCGTCGAGTACTTCGTCGGCCACCTTCATATTGCGGCGTACGGGCAGGCAGTGCATGAATTTGCCATTGTCGGTCAAAGCCATTTTCGCTTCGGTGATCATCCACGATGGATCGGTGTTCAAAACCTGTCCGTAGCTGTTGAACGACGACCAGTTTTTGCCATATACAAAATCCGCGCCTTCCAATGCCTTGTCCTGGTCGTAAATCACCTGGCCTCTGCCCACAAAATCGGGGGAAAGATCATAGCCTTCCGGGTGCGTGATCACGAGGTCCACATCCATCGGGTTCATCCATTCGCAGAACGAGTTGGCTACTGCCTGGGGCAATGCTTTGAAATGCGGCAGCCAGGTAAGCACCACTTTCGGGCGTTGTTTGAGCTTGAATTCTTCGATGGTAATGCAGTCGGCCAGCGATTGCAGCGGGTGCCGTGTCGCCGATTCCAGGTTCACGATCGGTACCTGCGCATATTTTTTGAACTGCTGGAAAACAATTTCCGAATAATCCTTATCGCGGTCCTGCAAACCTGCAAAGGAACGGATGCCGATGATATCGCAATAGCTGCCGATCACAGCAGCGGCTTCCTTCACGTGCTCTGCCTTGTCGCCATTCATGATCACGCCTTCCTCCATTTCGAGTCCCCAACCGTCCTGGCCTACATTCATGGTAATCACATTCAAGCCAAGGTTCTGGGCAGCTTTCTGGGTGCTGATCCTCGTCCTTAAACTCGAATTGAAAAACAACAGGCCTATGGTTTTGTTTTTTCCAAGCGTCTGATCTGCAAACGGATCTTTTTTGGCTGCGATACCGCTGCTGATGAGCTGTGGGAGGTCGGTGACGTCTTTAATGGAAAGAAAGTGTTTCATTCAGGTTAAAATTTCGGAGATAGGTGTTCCTATTCTCAACTAGGACAAGGATGGTATTAGTTCAAAAAAATCAAACAGCCGCGACAGATACTTCTTTTTTCAATGCTTCGAGGAAGAGATCAGCCTCCGTTTTACCCAATGCGAGCGATGGCAACAGACGGATCGTGTTCGCGCCCGCTACGCCTGTGAACATTTTGTGCTCAAACAAAAGCTTGTTGCGCAGGTCCTTTACCGGGAAATCATACTCGATCCCGATCATCAGTCCCCGGCCTCTCAGTTCTTTATATCCGCCAATCGCCTTAATGCCTTCGAGCAGGTATTCACCGATCTCAGCCGCATTGGCAATCAGGTTTTCTTCCTTCATAATATCCAGTACCGCCACGCCCGCTGCGCAAGCCAGGTGGTTACCGCCGAATGTCGTTCCCAGCAAACCGTAGCTCGCTTTGAACTTCGGAGAAATGAGGATTCCGCCGATCGGGAAGCCGTTACCCATTCCTTTGGCCATCGACATAATGTCGGGCTCGATGCCGCTGAACTGGTGCGAGAAGAACTTGCCGGTCCGTCCGTAGCCACACTGTACGCTGTCGAGGATCAGGATCGCGCCGGTTTCATCGCATTTGCGTCTTAGCGTTTGCAAGAACTCATCTGTACAAACATTGATACCGCCCACGCCCTGGATACCTTCCACAATCACCGCGCAAACTTCGTCGGTAATGCCTTCTTCCGCCGCCGCAGCGTCGTTGAACGGCAGGAAAGTAACGTGCTCCTTGTAGTTCACAGGTGCAACGATGGAAGGATTATCCGTAGCAGCCACCGCACCGGCAGTCCGGCCGTGGAATGATTTAGTAAATGAAATCACCTTCGTTCTGCCATTGTGGAAAGAGGCCAGTTTCAATGCATTCTCGTTCGCTTCCGCGCCGGAATTGCAGAGAAATAATTTGTAATCGGGATAACCCGAGAGTTCCCCCAATTTCTCTGCCAACTCTTCCTGAATGGAGATTTTGACAGAATTGGAATAAAAGCTGATCGCGTTCAATTGCTTCGTCAGCTTATCTACATAATACGGATGGCAATGGCCGACCGAAATCACCGCGTGGCCGCCATAAAGATCGAGGTACTTGGTACCATGCTGGTCCCAGAGGTAGCTGCCTTCGGCTTTTACGGGTTCTATATCGTAAATGGGGTAGACGTCAAAGAGGTGTGACATTGTCTGAGCTTCTTTAAGATTCGAAAAATGAATTAAAACGCCGGCGCTTTCAACCGCAGCCCTGCATCTTCCGGTAAACCGAACAGCAGGTTCATATTCTGCACCGCTTGTCCCGACGCGCCTTTGGTCAGGTTATCGATAATGCTGGTGATCAGCAGCTGCCCATCGTGCACTTCCAGGTGGACGAAGCATTTGTTGGTATTCACGACCTGCTTCAAATCAATCGGCGTGTCACTTACGTGCGTGAACGGGTGCGAGGCGTAAAAGTCCTTGTAAATGGCTTTTGCTTCCTCTAATGTTCCTTCGAAGCGGGTGTACACATTGGCCATAATGCCGCGCGTATAGTCTCCGCGGTATGGGACGAAGTTCACCGGCTGATCGAAACCTGCCTGCAATTTGCCGAAAGTCATTTTGATCTCGGTCAAATGCTGGTGCGTGAATGCTTTGTAAATCGACATGTTGTTGTTACGCCAGGTGAAATGCGTGGTCGCGCTCAACGCCTGTCCGGCGCCCGTGCTACCCGTCACCGCGCTCACGTGAACGTCGTCCTGAATCAGCCCCGCATTAGCCAGCGGTAAAACAGCCAGCTCGATGCTCGTTGCGAAACAGCCCGGGTTAGCGATTTTGGTCGCACCCTTGATTTGCTCGCGCTGTAATTCCGGCAAGCCGTACACAAAGCCATTCGACTCGTTTCGGAAATCCGTACTGAGGTCGATTACTTTTACGGTTTCCGGCAGTGAGTATTCTTCCAGAAACTTTTTCGATTCGCCGTGGCCGGAGCAAAGAAAAATCGCATTCAAACCATCTTCGTTCAGCAATGACTGAATGTCGTCGCCCGAAAATACCAGCTCCGTATCGCCGAGCAAATCGGTATGCGTAGCGTACACCGGCTTGCCTGCCTGGCTCTTGCTATGCGCGAATGCGATGTTCACATTCGGGTGGTTGACAAGGATTCTGATCAGCTCGCCACCGGTATATCCGGCAGCGCCTATTATTCCAATATTAATGTTACTCATTTGTAATCCAGTTTTCAATTTGTAAGCCACCAACCCGCTCAAACTCTTTGACATTGTTGGTGACCAGGATTAACCCGTGGCTTAATGCATGTGCGGAAATTAACAAGTCGTTAGCGCCAATAATTTTCCCTTTACTTTCCAGATCCGCACGGATCGAAGCGTATGCCTCGGCCGCCCGTGCGTCGAAATCCAGAATTGTAAATGGCCTCAGAAAAGCTTCTAACGCAACCTTGTTCTGTTCCTTTAGCTGACTTTTCTCAACGCCATACCATAACTCCGCTACCACAATCGAAGAGATCGCGATCTCTGTCCAATCGAGGGATTGCAGTTTATGCAAGACTTCAACGGGCCTCTTCTTAATAATGTAGGCCACGATATTGGTATCCAACAGATATTTCATTCGAATAAATTTTCGGATTTATCGAGTGGGGGCTGGATACGTTGAGTTAAATAATCATCTGAAAAGTCGGCAATGCCGTTCCACCATTCCTGCAATCCGTCTTTTAGCTCGGACTGCTGTTTTCTTTTTTCCAAAATAGCTTCCAGGTAGTCATAAAGCTCCTGAAGAACGTCGGCAGGTAATCCCTGGACCTTCCTTTGGATTTGGCTTTGGAGTTCTATTTTGGTCATATTTTCATTTACTTTTCCACCGAATCACTCACCTTCCCATAAATCATCACCTGGTTCGAAGCTACCTTCGAGAAGCCGCGAACGTCGTCGCCGGTCCATGCATTGTTCATTTCGCCGTAGCTGCCGAATTTCGATGACATCAGGTCGAATGGCGACTCGATACCTTCTACGTGGAAGCGGTGCGGTGCGAGGTAGACGTGTACTTTACCCGTCACGTGCGACTGCGTATCGCTCAGGAATGTCTCGATGTTCCGCATTACCGGCTCTACAAACTGGCCTTTGTGCAGCAAGCTCCCGTACCAGTTGGCAAGCTGTTCTTTCCAGTACAATTGTTGTTCTGTCAAAACATGCTTTTCAAGCGTATGGTGCGCTTTGATGATGATTAGCGGGGCTGCTGCTTCGAAACCCACTCGGCCTTTGATACCGATAATGGTATCGCCCACGTGAATATCGCGGCCTATGCCGAATGGCTGCGCAATTTCTGCCAGCTTTTGAATAGCCGTTACCGAGTTTTCGAAAGTCTCGCCGGCAACGCCTTTCAATTCACCACCCACAAATTCCAAAGTAATGCGCTCCGGCTCGGTCCTGGTGATTTGCGTAGGCCATGCCGATTCCGGCAGATATTGGTCGGAAGTCAAGGTTTCTTTGCCTCCTACTGAGGTTCCCCAAAGGCCTTTGTTAATGCTGTATGCAGCTTTTGTCCAGTCGCGGGAAACGCCTTTTGCCGTCAGATATTCGATTTCGGCCTCGCGGGAAAGTTTCAGGTCACGGATCGGGGTAATGATCTCGGCCTCGGGAACGATGATGCGGAACGCCATATCGAAACGCACCTGGTCGTTGCCAGCTCCCGTGCTGCCGTGTGCGATCGCACTGGCACCGATTTCTTTGGCGTATTCAGCCACTGCAACCGCCTGGAAAATACGCTCGGCGCTCACTGAAAGCGGGTAAGTGTTGTTTTTCAGTATATTACCGAAGATCAGGTATTTGATACAATCATTGTAATATTCCGCGGTTTTGGAAATCGTAGCATGTTGCTTCACGCCCAAAGCATAGGCATTCGCTTCGATTGTTTTCAGCTCTTCGTCCGAAAAACCACCGGTGTCAACCAAAACCGAGTACACTTCATAACCTCTGTCTTCGGCTAAATATTTTACACAAAAGGAGGTATCAAGTCCCCCTGAAAACGCTAATACTACTTTGGGCTGTGACATTTTTTATTGGTATGGATACTGATTCTAAAACTGTTATTTTTCTAAACTATATTTCAACTTGCTGCCAGAAGCGTTTCCGCCGGTATGCCAAGATTCTTACTGATTTCCCTGATCATTTTAATCGTCAGGTTTCGCTTTTTATTCAAAACTTCGGAAACCCGGTTCTCTCCACCAAAATAAGGCGCCACGTCTTTCCTGCTCAAATGCAACTGCTCCATTCGCTCCTTAATCGCCTCGATAGGATCGGGTTTAGGCATTGGGTAGTGCTTTTTCTCATAATCAATCGCCAACACGGTGATGGCTTCCAGAATATCCAGTGCCTTTTTACGCTCAGCTTCATTTTCCAGCAAATCGGCATCCATCAGTGCATTAATCACCTTCCCGGCTTCTTCGAAGTCGGCTTGATTAGTGATCGGCTTAATGGTGATCTCATTTAAATTGATTGCTAATGCGCTCATTATTTGTGATCTGCTAAATATTCTTAATGTCTGTTATCCGATCGTGTTCCTTATGGCTTCCGATAAATCTTACAAAAACCAGCTGCCGTTCGTATTCAAACTTGGCGATTAGCCGGTATTTGTTGTGTGTGATATTAAACACGATCCTGCCGTTTCCGACGGTATCGGCATTCTTAAAGAACCGGATCACCTCGTTGGGATTCTGGAAGCTATTTTTTTCGACAGCGTCATACCAAAATTCCAGCGCCGGCCTTGCGTCCGGCTGTTGATCCCAGAATGTTCTTAGTGTGCCTCGTGTGAATATCCTCATACTGACTGCAAAAGTACGCAAGTTTAGCCTAAACGTATTCCCAAACCGGGAAAAGCAGCTTGCTAATTAGCAGTAACAAAAAAATACCCCGCCTCAGTCCTTTTGGCTGCCGGGCGGGGTATTAAAATGAGATACTAAAATCTATCAAGTGTCCGATACATTAGTGTACCAGCACGGCCCCGGCGTTTTTCTTTTTGGCACGTTCTTCCCTTCGCAGCAAAATGCGTTGTTTGATACGCATCCAGCGCTCGTAAAGGCTCGATTCTTTCAAGAAATCCCAGGTATGGCTTTCAGTTGCTGCCGCGATACCGTTGTTAGGCGTGGCAGCAGGTTTCTTATCTTCCGGATCGTACATCATACCCGTACAAAGGCAGTGTTTTCTGTTGGTCCGGGTCAATACATCGTAATTCACGCAGCTCGCGCAGCCTTTCCAGAATGCGTCGTCGGCGGGCAATTCGCTGAATGTAACAGGCTCGTAGCCGAGATCCGAGTTGATTTTCATCACCGGAAGGCTCGTAGTGATACCGATAATTTTGGCATCAGGATATTTTTGCCGCGACAGTTCGAAAGCTTTCATTTTAATAGCTTTCGCCATGCCGCTGTTGCGGAAATCAGGATGAACGATCAATCCCGAGTTCGCCACGAATTTTCCGTGCTCCCAGGTTTCGATGTAACAAAACCCTACCCATTCACCAGTATCCGTGGTAGCAATGATGGCTTTTCCTTCCACCATCTTCTCCATAATATATACAGGGGAACGTTTGGCTATACCGGTACCACGCTTTTTGGCGCTCTCCTCCATTTCCGCACAGATTTGTTCGGCGTAATGGAGATGATTTTCATTGGCAGTCTGTACGATAAACTTACTGCCCACTACTTCGGTATTTTTCATTGATGACTATGCTGACAAGATGTTCAAGACAATAATTAACTAACCCAGAGAAAAACGATGGGACGTCTAGAAATTGTAAGAAAGTTGCGGGTATTAGATATTTACCACGTAGGTAAAAGGAGATTATGCGGTCCGTGGGGACCTGAATCGGAAAGGCGTAGTATGCAGAACTGTATGTATGCCGTTGTGATTCATTGACTTGCTTGTGCGTCTAAGAGGCTGCAAATTTTCAAAAAAAAAATCTTACAGCAAAGAAACAGAAGATATATTTTTATGGTTCGTTTTGCATTATAAAGTTTTAAAGACCGAACTTACATATACGCCCGTTTTCGTGCTATTTACACTTCGATCAGCAATATTATTACCCTAAATTCAGTGGCTTTCATGTCTGCAATCAGTACCGACGACCTCCTGAACGGCTATATCAATGGTATTTTTCCAATGGCCGAGGCGGATGGTACAATTTATTGGTACTCGCCTAATCCCCGGGCGGTAATCCCCATCGATACTTATAAGCCGTCGAAATCGCTCCGGCCGGTGCTGAACAAGAAGCATTTCGAGATCCGGATCGATACCGACTTCGAAGGTGTCATGCGTGGCTGTGCCCTCCCGCGGGCGAGCGAGCCCGGCACCTGGATTTCGGAGGAAATCATCGCTTCCTATACTGCCTTGCACGAGATTGGCTATGCGCACAGTGTTGAAGCCTGGCGCGAAGACCGGCTGGTGGGAGGTTTGTACGGTGTTTCTATCAATGGGGTGTTTTTTGGGGAATCGATGTTTACGATCGAGAGCAATGCATCGAAGGTTGCATTTCACTATTTGATACAGCTGTTGAAATTGAACCGCTTCGCATTGCTGGATACTCAGTTTATCAATGATAATGTGCTTCGCTACGGTGCTATCGAAATCCCGCGGGACGAATATCTCGATCAGCTTCATAAGGCGTTAAAACTTAGACGGCAGTTCAACGGGGCGGTTTTAAGCGAATTATAATGTGCCAAATGGGCCGTCGGCTCGGGCAAGGCATCCGTTTTCGTCTGAAAAGAAGTATTTTTGCGCCCAGATTGATTACCGGGCATCGTCATCCATTGTGACGATGTCGCTTATTTGAATACCAAAGTGTCAAAACCTATTCTCGTCATCAAATTCGGGACGGCCTCTATCACGCTTCCTTCGGGTGAACCTGATGTCAGGATCATTTCGGAAATAGCCCGGCAGGTTTCGGAAATCCATTCGCAATACCGCATTATCATCGTTTCTTCCGGTGCGGTGGGTGCAGGAAAGGCATATATCAATGATTATAAGGGAACAATGACCCAGCGAAAGGCTGCCGCATCTGTGGGTAACCCGTTGTTGGTGGGCCTTTATGCCTCTTATTTCGCTCCGAACAAGATTTACATTGCCCAGAGCCTTTGCGAGCGGCAGCATTTCGCGAACCGTAATAAATTCCTGCAACTCAAAGAGACTTTCGAAGAGCTTTGGTCGAACGGCATTATTCCGATCGTGAATGAAAATGACGTGGTGAGTGACCGCGAGCTGAAATTTTCGGATAACGATGAGCTGGCTACCTTGCTGGCTGTTGGATTTGGAGCTGAATCGCTGATGTTCTGTACCTCGGTGGGCGGTTTGCTTGATGAGGAAGGCAAAATACTCAGGAACGTATCCAATGTGAACGAGGTTTTTAAGTTTGTCAGGACCGATAAATCTTTCCTCGGACTCGGTGGAATGGCTTCCAAGCTGACCTTCGCTAAACTGGCATCCAGAATGGCGATCCGCGTGGTGATCTTTGGAATGAACCAGCCAAATGAACTGCTCAATGCATTGAAAGGCGAAGCGGGCACATTGATCACACCGGGTAAAAGCACATTATCTGCCCGTAACCGCTGGCTCGGAAGCGGCGGTCTGGTATCCGGCACATTGCGTGTGGATGAAGGCGCTTCCAAAGCATTATTAAAGCGTAAGAGTTTGCTTGCGGTGGGTGTCACCGAAGTAACGGGCGATTTTGAGGCGGGCGAGATCATTGAAATATACTCGTCGGAACAAGAAATGATCGCGGTGGCGCGGGCGCGCGAGACCTCCTCGGCGATCCGTACCAACCTGAAAACAGTGAATTTTGAAGTGGCGCATGCCAATGATATAGTTTTGTTATAATGGAATCGATAGTACCTCAATTAAAGGAAGCGCGGGAGGCATCAGCTGCCGTTCGCCGGCTGACAGACAGGCAAAGGGCTGATCTGCTGATCAACCTCTCGGCCAGAGTGCTGGCCAATGCCGAAAACATCATCGCCGAAAACCAGAAGGATCTGGATTTGATGGATGATGCCGACCCGAAAAAGGACCGTTTGCTCCTGAACCAGAAGCGGATCAACGAACTGGCGCAAAGCCTGATCGAGGTAGCCGAGCTCCCGGATCCGACGGGCGAGGTATTTGTAGAGAAAACCATTCAGCAGGGACTTTCCCTGAAAAAAATCGCAGTGCCGCTCGGCGTGGTAGGCGTTATATATGAATCACGTCCGAATGTAACGATCGACGTGGCTTCCCTGTGCCTGCGCTCCGCGAATGCGTGCGTGCTCAAAGGCGGTAAGGAAGCGCAGCATTCCAATACTTATCTGGTGAGCCTTATCCATGCCTCACTGGCGGAGTTTGGTGTGCCTGCGGCGGCTGTAACGTTGCTGCCAACAGGTCGCGAGTTTGTGGGTGAGCTGCTGACGGCCATTCAATATGTGGATATCATCATTCCACGTGGCTCTGAGGGGCTGATCAAATTCGTGCGTCAGAATTCATTGGTACCAACCATTGAAACGGGTGCGGGGGTTTGCCATACTTACATTGAAAAGACCGGCGACCTGGACAAAGGTGCGCAGATTGTGGTGAATGCGAAGGTTTCGAAACCTGCGGCTTGCAATGCGCTGGATACCGTTTTGGTTGATCGTGCGGTAGCAGGTGCGTTTTTACCCAAATTGAAAGAAGACTTCATTAAATGGAATGTGGAGATTTTCGCGGATGAAGAATCTTACGACATTCTTCAAAAAGCGGAATATCCTTACTTGCAACATGCGAGTGAGGACGATTTCGGCAAGGAATTTCTTGATTTCAAATGCTCGGTGAAAGTGGTGGATGGTTTGGAAGATGCTTTGAAACAGATCGAAAACTATTCGTCGAGACATTCGGAGGCCATTATTTCTACCAATGACGAAGCGATCGAAACGTTTTTGAAAGAAGTAGATGCAGCTTCTGTGTATGCCAATGCTTCGACCCGCTTTACAGACGGCGGCGTGTTTGCATTGGGTGCAGAAATCGGTATTTCTACCCAGAAACTGCACGCCAGAGGGCCATTTGCATTGGAAAAGCTGGTAACCGAGAAATGGATTGTTAAAGGAGACGGACAGGTAAGATGGTAAACACTTTGGAAAACATACAAACGCTCTCCAAGGAGGCCATCGAGCTGTTAAAAACGCTCATCGAAACGCCCTCATTCAGTAAAGAAGAGGAACATACAGCGAAACTTCTTGCGGATTTCTTCGCGAAGAAGAATATCCCGTTTCATACGAAAAAGAACAACCTCTGGGCTTATAACAAGCATTTCGATGCGAGTAAGCCTACGATGCTGCTCAACTCGCATCACGATACCGTAAAGCCGAACAAATCCTGGACGCTCGATCCTTTCAAGGCGATTGAGCAGGACGGCAAGCTGTATGGTTTGGGGAGTAATGATGCCGGGGGCTGCCTGGTTTCGTTAATTGCTACTTTTTGTTATTTCTACGAAAGGGAGAATCTGACTTACAATGTCGCCATCGCAACCACGGCTGAGGAGGAAATTTCGGGGAAAGAGGGGCTCGAAATAGTAGCGCCTGAGCTTCCGGAAATTGCATTCGCGATTGTAGGCGAGCCTACTGAAATGCATTTGGCCGTTGCCGAAAAAGGCTTACTAGTGCTGGATTGTACCGCGAAGGGCATTTCCGGTCACGCAGCCCGTGAGGAGGGTGATAATGCGATTTATAAAGCATTGAAGGATATCCAGTGGATTACTGAATACAAGTTCCCGAAAGTTTCGCCAACGCTTGGCCCGATCAAAATGTCGGTGACGATTATCAATGCGGGTACGCAGCATAATGTGGTACCGGATGCCTGCACATTCACCATCGACGTACGTGTGACGGACCAGTACACTTTGGAAGAGGTTATTTCTGAAATTAAAGCCAATATCCAGTCGGAAGTAACGCCACGGTCGATTCGCTTGCGCCCTTCAAGCATTCCAATGGACCATCCAATCGTGCTCGAAGGTTTGAAACTGGGCCGTAATGCATATGGCTCACCGACTACCTCTGACCAGGCATTACTCGATTGTCCGTCGTTGAAAATGGGCCCGGGGCATTCCGCACGTTCGCATAGTGCGGATGAGTTTATTTACCTGCATGAAATAGAGGAAGGTATCGCGCAGTATATTAAAATGGTTGAGGGCGTTGTAACCCGATAATTTGCTATACTTGCCAAAGCGAACTAACCGTGTTTTGGCATGCGATTCTACACCGAAGAAGATATCCAGACTTTCGATAACGTCCGGTTTTTGCACATCAAAACTGCAAAGGCCGGACATCTTTTTACCATCACACTGGCGCGCCCGGAGAAGCGCAATGCATTCACTCCAACAATGGCGGAAGAAATTATTTATGCATTGGCTTATGCGCATTATCAATCGGATGTTCGATGTGTGGTACTGAAAGCCGAAGGGCCGGTGTTTTGTGCGGGGGCGGATTTGAATGCATTTCATGATCCTTCTGCAAACACTGTGAATGAGTTATTGCCACGAATACACGAAGAGGCTCGAATGGGGGATGCGTTCAATGAGCTGCACAAGCCCTGTATAGCACACGTCGAAGGGGCGGTGCTGGCTGGGGGATTTTTGCTGATTTGCGGGTGCACATTCGTTTTCAGCGTGCCTGAGGCCACTTTCAGTTTGCCGGAGGTAAAGCGTGGCATTTGGCCAATGCAAGTCATGGCGTCGCTGTCGACGATCTTGCCGCAAAGGAAGATTCTCGAAATGTCAATTACGGGAAAGGTCTATTCAGGAAAGGAAGCGCTTGAAATGGGCTTGATTACGCATCTCATAGAAAAGGAGAAGATCGCAGATGAAGTGAATGCCTTAGCATCTCAGATCTGCAACAGCGCGCCGCTAGCGATCCAAGCGGGAATGCAAAGCTTGAACCAATTGAAAAATGTTCTTCAAAACGAACAACATAGCTTTCTCAAAAGCGAGCTTAACAAACTTTTGCAAACAGAAGATGCCAAAGAAGGAGCATTAGCCTTCAAAGAAAAGCGGGAACCAGTCTGGAAAGGAAAATAGTTGATCGCCGAAAGCCGAAAGCCGAAAGCCGAAAGCCGAAAGCCGAAAGCCGAAAGCCCTAATTCACCGGCACAATCTCAATCTCCTCCCCATAGCGGTTATGGAACTTGAAATCGACCACGCCCAGCGATGAGTCTTTGATCAGTTTTACCCAGGTTTTGTAATGGAAGAACCATTTGACCTGTTCGGAAATCAGCCCTTTGGTGAAATACGAATGCAGGAACGGATGGAGCGAAATGGTAATACCGCGCTCGTTCTGCTTGGTGAGAATGTAATCGAGGTTGTTGGCGATCACGTCGGATACGAGAATGCTCGCCTGGATCGTGCCCGTACCACCGCAAGTAGGGCAGGTTTCGCGGGTGACGATGTTCATTTCCGGCCTTACACGCTGACGCGTGATTTGCAGCAAGCCGAATTTAGATAGTGGTAAAACGGTGTATTTCGACCGGTCGCCCTTCATTTCGTCGCGCATAACATCGAACAGCGTGCGCTTGTTCTCCGCCTTTTTCATGTCGATAAAATCGACAACGATAATGCCGCCCATATCACGCAGCCGCAGCTGGCGGGCAATTTCCTTAGCAGCTTCGAGGTTGACGCTCAATGCCGTCGCTTCCTGATCCTCTTCGGAGTTGGATTTGTTACCGCTGTTGACGTCTATCACGTGCAAAGCTTCTGTATGCTCGATGATCAGGTAACCGCCATTAGGAAGGCTTACTGAGCGGCCGAACAATGATTTGATCTGTTTTTCCAGACCGAATTGTTCGAAAAGCTTGTTTTTGCCGTTGTGCAGGCGCAGAATGTTTTCCTTCTCCGGTGCGATGTTGTGGATGTATGCTTTGATATCATCATAAACATCCTTGGAGTCCACGGTAATGCTGTCGAATGATTCATTGAGCATGTCGCGGATAATCGAAGACGCACGGTTCATTTCACCTATCACGCGGTCACGCGGCTTGGCGTCGCGCAGGGCTTTAATGCCGTTTTCCCACTTGTCGAGACAGTCCTGCAAGTCCTTGTTAAGCTCGTCCACATCCTTGCCGGTCGCTACGGTGCGGATGATCACCCCGAAATTCTGAGGTTTAATGGATGACATCAGCCGCTGCAAGCGGTTTCGCTCCTGCTTGTCGGTGATTTTTTTGGAAAGGTTGACTGAGTTCGAAAATGGTACTAATACGATATACCGTCCGGCAATCGAAATGTCGCATGAAAGTCTCGGGCCTTTCGTAGAAATGGGCTCCTTGACGATCTGAACCAGGATAGGCTGGTTTTTGGAAAGGACTTTATCGATTTTACCAAGCTTCTCGATTTCAGGCTCCATCTTGAAGTTTTTCAAGTTGCCTGTGTGCGTGCGCTTGGCAATAACGTCCTTGGTGAGTTTATTCAGCGAGTTGATATTGGGCCCCAGATCAAGGTAATGCAGGAACGCATCTTTTTCAAAACCAACGTCTACAAAGGCAGCATTGAGCCCTGCCACCAATTTTCGAACAGTACCGAGGTAGATGTCGCCTACGGTAAAGCTCTGATCTGGTGTTTCTACGTGATATTCTAAAAGACGTTTATCCTGCAAAAGGGCTATACGCTCTCCCTTTTGAGTAGAATTGATTAGTAATTCGTTACTCAATGTTCAACCAACTGAATGGCTCGATAATGTTGATACTTAACTTCCCGCATATCAGACTGTTAGCAGGATACAAACGTGGGGAATAAGGATGACCGGATCTTATAATTAAAACCCGGTCATAGCCAATTATTTCTTCTTATGTCTGTTTTTTCTAAGTCTTTTCTTTCTCTTGTGAGTGGAGATCTTATGTCTTTTTCTCTTTTTTCCGCAAGGCATGATTATGTCGTTTTATAAATAAGTAATGTATTTCCTTAATGATCTGATGATCAGTTGCTCAGACGGCCCTCCAACTCGCCAATGGCTTGCTGGATTACCGGATCTTTCTCCTCTTTTTTAACCTCCGACAGAACTTTGCTTGCTTGTTCCTTGTCACCCAATTCTACGAGCGAAAGGCCAAGATAAAACTTAGCTTTCGTATTCTTAGGATTGTTGGTTAAAATCTGTCTGAACCTGTCAGCAGCTTTTGAATATTGGTTAGATCTCATGGACAGGATCCCCAGATTGAACAATGCCAATTCGTTGGTAGGATCCGCGTCAATCACCTCGCGCAGCATCAAAATACCCTGCATCGGGTTTTCGGTGTTCACGTAGGTCATTGCCATGTTGGCTTTGGCAGTCAACAGGCCAGGATTCTGGTCAATTGCTTTTTGGTAATATTCACGGGTTTTGATACCCAGGTTCTTTGCTTTCTGCTCGTCCACCGCGAATCCGTACGCCTCATAGTAACGATCACCCGCACGCATGAGATTTTCGACGGCCGGGGAGAGCAGGGCGACTTTTTCGGCGTAGAATGCAGCGCTGTCAAATTTTTGAAGCTTCGCAAACTCGTCTGAAAGCTTGATGCCCGCAGCAACCTTATCTTTATCACCCGCTTGATTGAAGCCGCTTCTGAGCTGATCTACAACTTTCTGCTGATCAGGAGTTAAAGCGGCTCCATCATGCGATTTGGAAGAGGACTCAGCAGCATCGGCTGCCGCAGCCGGAGCCGTAGTAGTTGCAGCGGACTGGCCCTTCTCCTTGTCCACCTCTTTGCCTTTGTTGTTTACGACTACCTTGGGAAGGCTGAACAGCGTTCCTACCAGTGCTACCGCAAGCACGCAAGAAAGTAAAATGGACTTTTTCATACTCTTATAACCTAACCTTTTCAGGTAAATTACTTTTCAGCGACTGCTTTCAGTTTGTCACTTTCTTTTACCTGCTCAACAAAAACTTTTGCAGGCTTGAAGCTTGGTACAAAGTGCTCGTCAATAATCATGGAAGTTCCCTTTGAAATATTGCGGGCCACTTTGCGCGCACGTTTTTTGTTGATGAAACTACCGAAACCTCTAACATAAAGGTTCTCACCATCAGAAAGTGAGTCCTTTACCACGGTAAAAAACGATTCTAGCGTTTGCTGAACGTCGCCCTTGTCTACGCCTGTTTTCTCGGAAATCTGTGCGATTACGTCTGCCTTAGTCACTTTGATTGTTTACTTTAAGTGGATATTATTTCATTAATTTACTTACTCCTGTAAATTTTGGGAACACAAAGGTACGGTAATTTTAATAAAACTTAAAAGGATGATCTTCCCCTTTTTTATATAATTCGTTAAAAAACAGTGCACATAAGTGAAAATAATATGATACCGGACGATTTGGAGGTAGGCGACTTTAACAGAAGACTGAAATCCTGGTATCTTGAAAACCACCGTCCTTTACCTTGGCGTGAAACCAAAGATCCATATAAAATTTGGTTGTCGGAGATGATTCTTCAGCAAACCCGCGTGGCCCAGGGGTTACCTTATTACGAGCGTTTTACGGAACAATATCCGACCGTGTTCGACCTGGCGGCGGCCGACGAGCGCGATGTACTGCGTCTATGGCAGGGCCTGGGTTACTACTCCCGCGCCAGGAACATGCATTTCACGGCCAGGCAGGTTGTAAATGACTACCATGGAAGGTTTCCTGAAACATCTGAAAAGCTTTTGAAACTAAAAGGGCTCGGTCAGTACACAGCCGCGGCCATCGCTTCTTTTGCATTCGACGAGGCTGTGCCGGCGATTGATGGCAATGTTTATCGCGTCATGGCCCGGATTTTCGGTATTCAATCGGATATGCTGAGTAATGATGGGAAAAAGGAGTTTGCCATAGCGGCCAGGCAGCTCGTTTCTAAGGAAGACCCGGCTACCTATAACCAGGCGATGATCGAGTTTGGCGCATTGCATTGTGTGCCGTCGTCGCCAAATTGCGCGGCCTGTATTTTCAATGACCGTTGTTTCGCTTATACACATCAAATGCAGGGGCAGCTGCCGGTGAAGATCAAGAAACTAACCGTCAAACACCGTTTTTTAAACTACTTTATCATTAAGCAGGGTGATAGGCTCGCCATGCACGAGCGTCGCGGTCGTGATATTTGGAAAGGCCTCTACGATTTTCACCTTATTGAATCCAAAGCCCCCGTCACAACACTTGACCACCTGACCATACCAGACCCCATTACCCAAAACCTCCTGAAAACAGGCCGATTGGCCGAAATTCCCAAGGTTTATTCACACATTCTTACGCATCAACGCCTGCAAGTACGGTTCTGGTGGCTCGAAATTCCTGAAACCGAAAGGATAGATTTGCCCCACGAAATGGCTTTTTACAGTCATGAGGAAGTGGAGGTGCTTCCAAAGCCGATTCTGATCGACACGGTCCTGCGGGAAGAAAACTACCTCTGACCGCCTGATCATTGCTGCTTGTAATACACCAGCAGCATTGTGTAAAAATAAAATATGGTTTAAGTAATATATTTTTAAACTAAACACTTAACAGAGCGTCAGTCATGGGAAGTTTCAGCTTGAATGCCAGCCAGATCGCCGACTATAACCGGGACGGCTATATTGTCGTGAAAGGCCTCTTTTCTGCCGAGGAAGTGGGGAAACTATATCAAACCGCGGTGGAGAATTCGGTAATGCAAAAGAATGCAATGGACTTGAATGACCAGACGGGGAAGAAAACGAAGCTGTCGCTATGGTTTACGCCGGGCGATGATGTATTCGGTTACCTGATCCGCAGCGAACGAATGGTCAATTCAGTGTGGCAGCTTTTGCAGGAGGATAGCCAGGTGTGCCATTTTCATACCAAACTCATGCAGAAAGAGCCAAAGGTAGGTGGTGCGTGGGAATGGCACCAGGATTATGGGTATTGGTATAAAAACCAATTTATCTTTCCCGACCAGCTCATGAGCGTGATGATTGCATTGACACCCGCTAACAAGGAGAATGGCTGTTTGCAAGTGATAAAAGGCTCGCATAAGATGGGCCGGGTGAATCACGGCTTCGCAGGTGAGCAGGTAGGGGCGGACATGGAAATGGTGAACCACGCATTGAAAACCATGGATCTGATTTACTGTGAATTGGAGCCGGGCGATGCATTGTTTTTCCACAGCAACCTCATGCACCGATCGGAAGCAAACCTTTCCGATCATCCTCGCTGGTCGCTGATTTCCTGCTATAACTCGCAATCCAACATTGCCTACGCCGAAACTTCTACGTCGTGGCGGGTGCCGGTTTCTATTGTTCCCGACCATGCATTGCTGGAATGGAATGCGCAGTCGTTCGAAAATGCGGATTTTCTCAAAAAGGAAAATGATCCGGCGCTGAAATCGACAGGCTGGGAGAATGAAGTGAAGACGTCTTAATCTTAATTTGTTGTCATGTGTGGTCATTTGTAGTCATGAATTGTCATTTGTTGTCACGTATGGTCAATCTTGTTGAATTTTTCCTGACCATACATGACTATAGATGACTACTCCTGACTACCCCTGACAATGAATGACCACAAAATGACAATACCTGACTTATTCCTAAAACTTTAAACTGATTGCTGATATGCAGAAAATCGCAATGCTGGGCTCCGGCTTTATCGGCCGTTTTTACGCCGAATCTATTCATGGGCAGCGTAGCCGCGACCGCGTGGTAGCCATTTACGCGCGACGGGAAGAAAGCGCCAAAAAATTTGCCGACGATTACGGATGCGACTTCTGGTCGTCGAATATGGAAGAGGTGATCGCGCATCCCGATGTGAATATGGTTTGCATTGCTTTGCCCAACAATGTCCACGAAGAGGCGGTGCTGCTTTGTGCCAAACATAAGAAGGCCGTGGTATCGACTAAACCGCTGGGCCGTAATGGTGCGGAAGCATTGCGGATGCTTAAAGCGGTTGAGGAAGCCGGGATTTTTGCCGGTTATCTGGAAGATTTGTGCTATACACCCAAATTCTTGAAATCGCTCGAAAGTGTTAAAAATGGCTCGCTAGGCCGCATTATCTGGGCGAAGTCGCGGGAAGCGCACCCCGGCCCGCATAGCGAATGGTTCTGGGATATCGAGCAGGCGGGCGGCGGCTGCATCCTGGATTTGGGCTGCCATTGCATTGAAATATCGCGAAATTTTATTGGAAAGGATATCAAGCCCGTAGAAGTAATGTGCTGGGCAGATACGCAGGTGAAACCCATCGACGCGGAGGACCATGCGATTGCATTGGTGAAATATGAAAACGGTGCTATCGGGCAGTTTGAGGTGAGTTGGACGTTCCGTGGCGGGATGGATTTGCGGGACGAGGTAATGGGCACCGAGGGAACGATCTGGATCAACAACTTTTTGCGGACTGGCTTTGAAATGTTCACGACAGGGCAAAATCCGGACGGTGCAGGTGAGGAATATGTAGCCGAAAAGGCTGAAAGCAATACCGGCTGGCTGTTCCCGGTGGGTGACGAGGTGAATGATCTGGGTTACAACCACATGTTCACGGATATGTTCAATTCTGCTGAAAAAGGTAACGCGCCTGCGGAGACGTTTTATGACGGGTACATTGTGAATGCGGTGATCGATGCGGCTTATAAATCGGCGAAATCGAAGCTCTGGGAAAAAGTGGAGCTGCCCGTGTGGCGGGGGCGCGAGGGCGTAGAGAAGCCTTCCAACTATGTTTCGTACAATGAAACGCATTACCTGATCAAGCAGGAAGTGACGCATGACGGTCGCAACAAACTGATCTTGAAAGATAAGGTTACAGGCAAGATCACTGAGCAGGACATTTAACGAGCATTTCTCCCGAAATATGCCTATATTTAAGGTTGCAACAAACATTAACCACGTTAAAAAATCATGGCAGGAAGTGTTAATAAAGTAATTCTGATCGGGAATCTGGGAAGTGACCCGGAGGTCCGGTACCTAGAAAGCGGCTCGGCGGTGGCAAAGTTCAATATCGCGACGACAGAGACCTATACGAACAAAAACGGCGAGCGCGTAGACAATACCGAATGGCACCGCATTGAGCTTTGGGAAGGACTGGCGAAAGTGGCCGAGAAATACCTCAAAAAGGGAAATCAGGTATATATAGAAGGCCGTATCCGCACCGATACCTGGACGGATAAGGAAGGCCAGCAGCGTACCGGCGTCACGATCCGGGCAAACAGCATGACGCTGTTGGGCGGTCCGTCGGGCGGCGGTCCGACGGGCGGGAGCTCTGGCGGTGATTATAACCAGAGCGGCTACCAACAGTCGGGCAACGCGCCGCGCGGCAATGCACCACGGCCTTCGGACCCGATACCGCCGTCTATGGCGGCCGGTAACGACGACGACGATCTGCCGTTCTGATGTATTCGACGAGATAGTGACGAATCCCGCTTAAAAATGTATTTATTCCGAAATAGATACAGTTATTAAGCGGGATTCGCTACATTTATCTGATTGAATACCTATTTTGAACATTCTCTGACATTTCGTGAAAGAAACAGAAGACAGTGACGACCCGCTTGCCCGAACGCGTACGGGGATTCATTTTCCCCAGAAAAGTACGCAAACCACTCTGGCAGGGGTGCTCATACCCGTTGATTTCCTGGCTCCTTACGACTTCATACTTGTTATTTTTCTGCTGACTATATCCTTGTTTCTGTCCGGGATCCGGGCGGCTTATGCTGCTTCCGGCGCGATGGAAAACCCCTGGGAGCGCAAGGCGGAAGGTGATAATCAACTACCTACACGCATTCAACAACTGGCTCTTTCGCTTGTACAGCGCGGCATTACGCTGTTTGCATTGCTTTTGGCGGCACGCCTGGCATGGCTGCATATGCAGGCGGGAAGCCTGGAAATGGTGCGCTGGGCGGTGCTGGCGTTCCTGGTGGTCTGGATTTGGCTCGATGCGATTGTGCGGTATAACAGTGCACGTAAGGCGCAAGAGTTTATTCCCAGAATCGCAGGCCTCACCCAGTTTTTGATCAAAATATGCAAGCCGCTCACCCAGCCGATCATGAAGCTCGGGTATTCGTTCGGTGTACTCACACCGCAGGGCGCGGAAATCACCACCGAAATGCTGGAAGCAAAGGCCGAAAGCGAGGAGGAAACCGACTTGCTTAGGGGCTTGGCTAATTTCCGGCAAACCAATGCGCGGAAAGCCATGCAGGCGAGGGTACAAATTACCGCATTTGATATTGAACTCGATTTTCACGAGTTGATGGACCGGATTAATAAGTCGGGTTACTCGCGGGTACCGGTTTATCGCGATGATCTGGATCATGTGGAGGGTATTTTAAATGTAAAAGACCTGCTGCCGCATATTCATCTGGATGAGCATTTTAACTGGCAGAAGCTGTTGCGTCCGGTCTATTTCATTCCGGAAAGCAAGCGCCTCGACGACTTGATGAAGGATTTCCAGAACCGCCGCGTGCATATGGCCATCGTGGTCGACGAGTACGGCGGAACCAGTGGATTGATTACGCTGGAAGATATTATCGAAGAGATTTTCGGGGACATTAATGATGAATATGATGAAGACGAGGAGGTGAATTACACCCAGGTCGACGAGCATACCTATGTATTCGAAGGCAGGGTGCTGATCAACGATCTCTGTCGTATTCTGAACCTCGAAACCGATTATTTTGATGAGGTGAGGGGTAACAGCGAATCCTTGGCCGGTCTGTTGCTGGAACTGTTTTCGCGGCTCCCCCGGACCGGCGAAATTGCTATGCACCGGGAAGTAACCTTTAAAGTACAGTCGGCCGACAAGAAGCGCATTAAAAAGGTACGGGTGTTGGTATCCTGATGGCAGTCGGCTTTCGGCTGTCAGCAATTGGCCTTGGCGGATTTCGATGTTTAGTTTTTCTCCGGATAAACGAAGTTGCTGATCGCCGAAAGCCGACGGCCGAAAGCTGGTTAAAGAAAAAATACAATTCGATTTTATTTACTCAGAACTTCTTCTTAATTTTGCCCGGCAAATAACAATAGTTTATTTGCTATGAACACAGACCCATCCAAAGTCCTCTTCGAGGCACTCACCTACGACGACGTTCTGTTAATCCCCGGTTATTCAGAAGTCCTGCCTCGTAACACATCAACAAAAACCAAGCTTACCCGCAACATCGAGTTGAACATTCCTATTGTTTCAGCTGCCATGGACACGGTGACGGAATTTGAACTGGCCATCGCAATGGCTCAGGAAGGTGGTATTGGAATAATCCATAAAAATATGTCCCTGGAAGCGCAAGCTGAGCAGGTGAGAAAGGTAAAACGTTCTGAAAGCGGCATGATCCTCGACCCGATCACGCTGCTTGACACTTCGACCCTTGGCGACGCACATCAGATCATGCGTGAGTTTAAGATCGGAGGTATTCCCGTAATCGACAAAGACCACAAACTGGTCGGTATCCTTACTAACCGCGACCTTCGTTTCGAGCGTGAAATGAACAAGCCGGTGACCGAAATCATGACGAAGGACAACCTCGTTACTGCATCGGAAGGCCTGTCGCTCGACGACGCGGAGAAAATCCTGCAAGAATACAAAATCGAAAAACTTCCAATCGTAGATTCGGAATATCGTCTGACGGGTTTAATCACCTATAAAGACATCCTGAAACGCAAATCACACCCGAATGCATGTAAGGACGAATACGGCCGCCTGCGTGTAGGTGCAGCCATCGGCGTTACGCCCGACGTGCTGAAACGCGTTGAAGCGTTGGTGAAAGCAGGTGTTGACGTGGTAAGTCTCGATACCGCACACGGACACTCCCGAGGTGTAATCGATGCATTGAAATCCATCAAAGCTGCATTCCCGAAACTGGACGTAATCGCTGGTAACGTGGCAACAGGCGAAGCTGCAAAAGCATTGGCCGAAGCCGGTGCGGATGCGGTGAAGGTCGGTGTGGGCCCTGGTAGTATCTGTACAACCCGTATCATCGCAGGTATCGGAGTTCCCCAATTGACCGCGGTAATGTGGGCGGCAGAAGGTCTGAAAGGCACCGGTGTTCCGGTAATTGCCGATGGCGGTATCCGTTTCTCAGGCGATATGACCAAAGCATTGGCTGGCGGCGCAAGCACGATCATGATTGGTTCGATGCTCGCCGGTAGCGACGAAGCTCCGGGAGAAGTAGTGATTTATGAAGGACGTAAATTCAAAGCTTACCGTGGAATGGGCTCGGTGGAAGCGATGGAGGATGGTTCAAAAGACCGTTACTTCCAGGACGCTGAGGACGATGTGAAGAAACTGGTTCCGGAAGGTATTGTGGGTCGAGTACCATTCAAGGGCAAAGTTTCCGAGATCATCTATCAGATGGTAGGAGGTTTGAAAGCCGGTATGGGTTACTGTGGCGCCGGTGATATCGATTCGTTGCAGAATGCACAGTTCGTGAAAATCACTTCGGCAGGTGTGAAGGAAAGCCACCCGCACGATATCATGATCCAGAAAGAAGCTCCGAATTATTCGAGATCGTAGTTTCGGTTTGATGGTCGATAGTCTTTGTGACCGCCGACCATCGACCGCCGATGCGCGGTACTGGTATAGCAAAAAAGCGTCGTAGGATTTCCTGCGACGCTTTTTTATTTTGTATTCAAATGTATTTACAATGCTAATCGGCGGTCCATGGTCGGCCGTCGGCGGTCAAACTACGCCGCACTTGGCTTTGCAAACCGGCTTTTCAGGTAAGAGAAAATCATTGGGAGAATGGAGATTCCTATGATCCCAAAAATGACCAGCTCGAAGTTCTTTTTAACAATTTCCATATTTCCGAAGAAGTAACCCAGCAATGTGAGGGTAGGAACCCAAAGCAATGCGCCTACGATGCAGAAAACAATGTAGCGTGAGTAGTTCATACTGCCTGCACCTGCTACAAATGGTGCTACCGTGCGTACAATCGGGATGAAGCGAGCCATGATCACCGTGCTGCCACCGTGTTTTTCGTAGAATGCTTCCGTCTTTTCAAGATATTCTCTTTTCAGGAACAATATCTTTTCGCGTTTCTTGATTTGTCCGCCGAAGGTTTTTCCCATGAAATAATTGACATTATCCCCGAGCAATGCCGCAATAATGAGGATAATGATGATCAGCCAGACGTTCAGGCCGGTGGTTTCGTTGGCGGCAATGGCGCCGGCGGCAAAAAGGAGCGAATCACCGGGAAGCAGTGGCATGATGACCAGCCCGGTTTCGGTGAAGACAATCAAAAACAGAATGACGTAAGTGAGTGTACCATATTCTTCCACGATGTTGAACAAATGCTTGTCGAGGTGGAGGAAGAAATCAATGAACTGCGTTAAAAATTCCATAGCTATGCGTTAAGTTGACAATCTGTTTTATTGAGTCCTTGGCTTATTTGGAATCGATTTTCCACTTCTGCTTCGTCTTCGTATTCAGGAAGTGGTTGAAAGTATCCCCGCGAAGGCCGAGGCGGATCGTTTCCAGCGGGATCAGTTCGCTTGGGGCGATGTTGCCCAGGTTAACATTAGCGCCGAGCAGTTTTACAAACCATACTTGCTGTGATTTCTGGGGGGCTTCCCAGATCATATCTTCAAATGCAATTTCCGTAAGGATTTCTTCCACAAGCCCCTGACGCACCTCGCCGCTCGCGCGGAACAAACCCACATTACCCGACTCGCGGGCTTCACCAATGACCTTCCAGGCTCCTGCCTGTAATTCAGATTTGATTAGCTGAATCCATTTATAAGGAGGAATGATCTTGTTCTCATCCTTGGAGCCTACCTCTGAGAGAACGGTAACTTGCTGGGAAAGCTTGTGGATATATTCGCATTTAACATCCTGCGGCATTTCAATGGAGCCGTCGGAAACCTCAGCGTGAGACAATTGATATTTATCGAGTAACTTCCGGTAATCGTCAAACTGGTTCCTGACTACGAACGCTTCGAACAGTGTTCCCCCGAAGTACACGGGAATATTGGCATTTTTATAAACGGCCAGCTTCTCGTTCAGGTTCGGACTTACGAACGAAGTGGCCCAACCCAGTTTTACGATATCAATATAAGGCGATGCCGTGGACAGCATATCTTCTGTTTCCCTGACACTCAGCCCTTTGTCCATCACCATGGTAAGTCCTTTTGTTCTGGGTTTCTGGGAACGCTCGGGAACCTGCGATAACGTAAAATTCATATATGAGTAAGCATTTATCTCTGGCAAAAAACTCCGGCAAAGGTAGTAATAACCTTCGATACGTAACAATAAAATCCATAGCATTGAACCGTAACCATCAATTTTTCTACGATAATTACTATTTTTAGAAATCGCATTCATACCTATTTAAATCATTCTGACATCTATGAACACACACACGCAGATGGATCCGCAAACGGAAAACAAGCGCTTATCCTTTCTCCGGCAGTTCATCGGCAGGCCGATGGACCAGCATTTTTCACCCGTTGCCAAATGGCTCAATGGCGTTCTGCTTTTGATCGATGAAGGCGCCATGGAGGTTGAATACCACGTGCGGGAGGATATGTGCAACCCGATGGGCACATTGCATGGCGGCATTGCCGCTACTATTCTCGACGACATTGTTGGAACGATGGTTTACGCTTTGGGACGCGAGTTCGGTTTTACGTCCGTAAACCTGAACTGCGATTTTCTCAATCCGGCGGTGGTCGGAGATGTGCTAGTGGCGAAATCTCAGGTTATCCGGGCCGGGAAGAATATCGTGCATGTGGAGGGACGGCTCGTGAATGCCCATGGTCGGATCGTCGCCAAATGCACGAGCAACCTCATTCAGACCGGCTTTAAATTACCATTGGTGCCGGGGCAGTAACAGGTTTCGCCGTATCTTTGCGATATGGAAAAACAATTCAGTGACCTGCCCGAAAGCCGCCAGCAACAGTTGATGGCTTTCGACCGTTTGTTGACAATTATGGACGAGCTCCGGGAGCAATGCCCGTGGGACAGAAAGCAGACCATGGACAGCCTGCGCCATCTGACGATTGAGGAAACCTACGAACTTTCCGATGCCATATTGAACAATGATCTGCCCGAAATCCAGAAGGAGCTCGGGGATGTGTTGCTGCACATCGTTTTTTATGCCAAAATTGGTTCGGAGCAGGCGGAGGGTAAGACCTACAATTTCGATATCAAGGACGTGTTGCACGGCATATGCGACAAGCTCGTGGCCCGTCATCCACACATTTATGGTGATTTTGTGGCTGATACCGAAGAGGCAGTGAAGCAGAATTGGGAAAAGCTGAAATTGAAAGAAGGTAATAAGTCGGTGCTATCGGGTGTGCCTGCGTCCCTGCCCGCGCTCGTAAAGGCGATGCGCATTCAGGAGAAAGCAAGAGGCGTCGGATTCGACTGGGATGAAAAGCAGCAGGTATGGGCCAAAGTGGAAGAGGAGTTGCATGAATTCAAGGAGAATTTCAATATAGAATCGGCAGATATCATTGACCAAAAGGAAGCCGAAGGCGAATTTGGAGACCTGCTGTTTTCGTTGGTAAATTATTCCAGATTTGTGGATATCAATCCGGAAACTGCTCTCGAAAGGACCAATAAAAAATTCATCAACCGCTTTCAGTATCTGGAAGAAGCCTCGAAGGCGGACGGCAAATCGCTGTCGGATATGACGCTGGAAGAAATGGATATTTACTGGAACCGGGCGAAGGAAATGGGAGTTTAAAAATTTTGTTCCGAGTGATGTTACCAAATGTTGAATGTAGCGTATAAATAAATGAGCCGGATTACTCCGGTTGAAAAACCATTTTTTATACACTATAAACACATTAAGTATGTATCTGGAACAACGCATCGAGCAACTTGAAAACGTCACTGTTGAACATGGAAAGCAAATTGAGATGATAGCAACTGGATTAGCCACATTGACAACCACAGTCAACAATGGATTCAACGAAATGCGAAACGAGTTCAGGCTCGTTCACGAAAAATTCGCCGCGCAAGACCGGAGGTTTGAGAGACTTGAAGGTAGAATGGACAGAATTGAAGCCGATGTGGCGGTTCTCAAAACAGACGTGGCGGTTCTTAAAACAGACGTGGCAGTTCTTAAAACCGATGTGGCGGTTCTTAAAACTGATGTAGCGGTTCTCAAAACCGATGTGGCGGTTCTCAAAACTGATGTAGCGGTTCTCAAAACTGATGTGGCCGAGATTAAGGGTCGCCTGGATGTCATGAGCGGGCAGTTCGGTAAGATGACTGAGGGCATCGAGACACTCGTTGAGTTGATAAAAACTAAAATGAATTAATGTCATCACACCATATCGTTCGGGAGAAGCAGGAGCCTGCTTTGATTATAGCTAACGGGGAAGCCTGCTCTCCGGAATTATTGGGTCAGTTGCTGGAATGGAGTCCATTTATTGTAGTACTGGATCATGCTATTTACCGCGTGCTCGACCTGGGTATTAAAGTGGATGCCTGGCTGGGCGACTTTGATGTTGCGCACGATTTTGAAGCGATCCGGGAGCGGCAGCATCCATTGGAGATCGTCAATACACCCGATCAGGAAAAGACAGATCTGAATAAAGCCATTGAATTTCTGATTGAAAGAGGTTTCCCGGCAGCTAATATCGTATGGGCGACAGGACGACGGGCGGACCACGCGATTACCAACATTACAGACCTCGTTCGCTATAAGGATAAGATCAAATTGGTACTGCTGGATGACTATTCCAGGATTTTCCCGCTTACAGGCACTTTTGAAAAATGGTACGCCGCCGATACACCTGTTTCACTGATTCCAGTAGGCACTGTCGATGGTATTGAGACCTCTGGTTTGAAATACAACCTGAATAATGAAACCCTGACGATGGGGCACAGAACCGGGAGCAGCAACGTCACCAAGGCTGATGGCATGGTCAGGGTTTCCGCGCAGAAGGGCGACCTTCTGATTATGGAATGCTGGGACTTATAAGGACGCCTGTTTGGATTCTTTGGCTTCCACGTAGAAGTTCCGGTCTACGGTCAACGACTTGTCGCCTTTTACTTTCAACGTTTTCCAATCGTTTGTAGGATAGAGAAATTCCTCTTTCCCGCCTGCCAGCTTCACTTTGACTGGCATATCAAAGTTCTCAACCGTGTTGATCCACCGGTATTGCAGGCCTTTACCTGTAAATGCATATTCCAGAACAGGTATGCGCACATCGCGCAGGTATTGGTCGAAAACCTTTGAAAGATTCCTGCCCGCATGCTCGCTGATGTAGTTTTCGATCTGAGAGCCATCGACGGTCTGGTGATAGAAAGTTTTGTTCAGCCCACGAAGGATCTGGCGCCATTTTTCATCGTCATTCACGATCTGGCGAATGGTGTGGAGCATGTTCCCGCCTTTGTAGTACATGTCCTTCGACCCTTCCTGATTGACTCCATAAATGCCTACAATAGGAATATCATTCGCAATAAGTTCGCGGGTCCCGATTACATAATCTTCCCCGGCCTTTTTCCCAAAGTAGTATTCGGTGTACAGGTTCTCTGAATAATTCGTAAAGCTCTCGTGCACCCACATGTCGGCCACGTCCTTGTAGGTAATGTTATTGGCAAACCATTCATGCCCGCTCTCATGGATGATGATAAAATCCCATTTCAACCCCCAACCGGTATTGGAGAGATCTTTACCACGATAACCCATCTTGTAATCGTTGCCATAGGTAACGGAGCTTTGATGCTCCATGCCTAGATAGGGTACTTCTACCAGCTTGTAGCCATCCTCGTAAAAAGGGTACGGACCGAACCAATGTTCAAATGCTTTCAACATCAGCGGGGCTTGCTTGAACTGTTCTTTCGCCTTTTCCAGATTTTGCGGTAGAACGTAGTAGCTAATCTGCAAATCTCCTTTCTCGCCCTTGAATGTCTCCTTCCAGCTTACATAGTTGGCCACATTCATATTCACCCCATAGTTGTTAATCGGGTTTTTGACCACCCAATTAAAAGTATGCGAATTGTCGCTGTTCTCAACTACCGACAGCAGATTACCATTCGACACATCCATGACATTTTTAGGGACAGTCATACTGATGAGCATGCTGTCGGGTTCATCGTACATATGGTCTTTGCAGGGCCACCATACACTCGCGCCCAATCCCTGACAAGAGGTGGAAATAATAGTATTGCCTTTGCCGTCGGGGACCCATTGCACGCCTCCGTCCCAGGGCGGGCGTTTCGCGAGCCGGGGTTTGCCGCCGTAGAAAACTTCAATGGATTCGGTTTTGCCGGTTTCCTGCTTTTTGTTGAGTGTAATAAAAAATGCATTGCCATCGCGGCGGTAGGCAAGCGCTTCGCCATCCTGGATCACTTTGATGATCTGCAACGGCTCTTGCAAATCCACTTGCATCGTTTGGTAGGGTTTCAGGACTTTGTACCTGATCACCGTGCTGCCGGTAAGCGAGCTGTCTTTATCGTTGGGCCTTACGCTGAGGTGGTAGTAGTTCAGGTCCCACCATTCCCGTTCAGGGGTAATAGCGCCTCGTAGTGTGTCGGCGTGGGTAAATGTCTTCTGTTGTGCGAAAGAAGATATTGAAACAAACAGTAAACAGACACCGGCAAGTTTTCTGAGCATTGGAGTTGAGGTTAGTAATGAAGTGTATTATTTATCGAGTATTTCCATGTCGTTCAGCTCGGGGCCGCCACCGCGGTTCGCAGAGCCCGCTGCTATATAAATTTTCTTGTTAAGCGCTACGGCCTGCGTGCCATGGCGCCCCTGGTGGAGGGAAGGCAGGCGTTCCCATTTCTGGGTTTGCGGATTGAATGCTTCCACCTCATTATGGGCCTCCTGGTGTGCGTCGCTTTCGCCGCCTATTACGAGTATTTTATTGTTGTAAACGACGGTAGTGTTGCCTGCCCGAAGTGTGGGGAGGTTATTTGACGCATCCAGTGTGGCCCAATTGCCTGTTTTGAAATCGTAAACATCCACCTCCTTGATAACGGTGTTCAAAACCTGATTGATACGTGCGGTGGAGAGGCGCCCGCCTGCGACATAAAGCTTGTTGTCCAGTACAGCGACCTGCACATGGTCGCGCGGGCGGGGAGCATCCGCGAGGGTTTTCCAGGCGCCGGTTGCCGGGTCGAACTCGTCGAACCAGGTAACCTGACCATCCCAATGACCATCCTGAATACCGCAAACGAGATAAATCTTGTCGTTCAGTGTAAATGCGCCTGCTGCGCCGCGCCTGCGGCTTTCGGGGATGGCCGCTCCTTTGCGCCATTCGTTTTTGGCAGGATTGAAAATGTAAATATCCGGAATCGGGACTTCGTGCGGGTAGCCGCCTGTGAATGCGCCGAGCACGTAAATTTCATTCTTATAACTGACAGCCTGGAAATGGCTCATTTCAAGCGGTGACGGCGCGAGGCTCTTCCAGGAATCCTTTTTGAAGTCATACTCATCAACCGGCTTGATACCGCGTCCGCCCAGCAGGTACAACTTCCCGTTAGCCGTCGCCATCGCGTTTTCGTGCCGCTTCTCAGGTAGGTTCTCCGGTTCGGAAACCGTCCATATCTGTGCCGATGCCTGCAATGCGAATGCATTCAGCGCAATCAGCAATGCCGCTTTGTGGTAGAGTGGTTTCATAGGGATTTACGTTTAGATTAGCATTCCTTCTGCTTTTCAAAAACGATATCAAGGTACAATTATATTCTATAAAACAGAAAGACCAGCTTGTGGCCGGTCTTCCTGTGAATATTAGCTAAAAGGCGGTTAATTTCCGCTGGATGCGCCCAATGCGGGGCTTTCGAATCCGAGTTTTTTCAAACCTGCCCGGACCTCCGGATCTTTCATGAACAGCTTCCAGAGCAAACCCGTGCGGTAGTTTTCGATCATCACGATAATCGGCCCCTGGTCGATCGCGAGGTGGGATTTGGCATACCAGTTCTGCGTCTCGTTGAATGCGTCGGTAAAGCCGTACTCCGACCAGATTTTATCACCCAGATCATCGTAAAAATGGCGTAATGCCTTCATCGACTGCTCCGGCGTGTACGGGAACGACGACAATGCCGCGGTAGGGGTAATAGTTCCAAAGTCGTTTGTGGGTGAATGCGCATTGTAGCCATTGTAAGTATCGCTCGCTGTCAGTCCCCAACTGTTTTCTCCATACCCCTTAAACTTGCCCGGATTGGCGACGCAATGCTTGTAGTTGATCAGTGAATGGTTCACATTCTGCTCCCAGTAGTTGGCATACTGATCTTTCAAATGGCGCGGATCGAGGCCGAGGAACGAGTAATGCGTAAAGAACAGCGGTCCGCCATATTCGAAACCGAGCGGCAGTTTCACACCGTAATATTCTTTCCCATTGCGGAAATGGTCGCTTTGTGCCCAGCATTTATCATAAACCTGGCGGGTAATCGGGTAACGCGGAGAGGCGGCCCCCATGATGTAGGTGATCAGGGTCTCGTTATAACCGCGCAGCTCGAAGTTCATCGCCCAGCCGTTGTTGGGACTCCAGTGCCAGTAGAGCTGGTTGGGGTTTCCGCGGGTGTACCAGTCCCATTCAGCCTCGTTCCAGATCCACGTGATGCGGCTGCGGAGTTCTCTTTCGAGGTCGGTGTCACGATCGAAATATTGCCTTACGGCCAGCAATCCCTGGAACAGGAAAGATGATTCCACCAGATCGCCGCCATCATCCTTCCGGCCGAAAGGTACGATTTTGCCCGTCGCGCCATTGAGCCAGTGAGGAAAAATGCCGTGATAATGATCCGCTTTCGAGAGGAACTTGACCATTTTCAACAACCGCGCCGCAACCGAATCGCGGGGTTGCCATTGGCGTTCAGCCGCGACTATCATAGCCATCACACCGAAACCGGTGCCTCCGATGGTGCACACTTCGTCGCCATAATCGAAAGCGATGTTACTCCGCTCGCGGGCCAGGCCGCTTACCGGATGCCCGAAATCCCAGAAATAGCGGAATGTCTGTTTCTGAACCAGTTCCAGCAATGCGGTGTCGGAAAGGTTTTTGGGTCGGTCGGCCGGATTAAATGCTGCGGGCTTGGGAGCCGTTGATTTTTTCTTCTGTGCCCAGCTATCTACCTGCGAACCGGCAAATAGTGTGAGGAATAATAGTAATTGGAAGTATAGCTTCATAGTCGAGTAATGTTTATGGGCGGATAAGTATTGTTAAAGCGCCGGACTGTTGAATCCGAGCTTCGTAAGGCCATTTTTGATCTCCGGGCTGCTCATAAAGAGCTTCCAGGGCAGGGCAGTGCGATGGTTTTCGATCATAACCACAATAGGTCCCTGGTCGATGGCGAGGTAGGAATCGGCGAACCAGAGCTGATCCAGCGAGAATGCATCATGGAACCCACATTCTCCCCACAGCTTATCGCCCAATTTGTAGTAAAAGAATTTCAGGGCTTTCATCGACTCCACGGGTGTGTACGGGAATGCCGACAACGCGGCCGTGGGCGTGATTACACCTTTATCGTTGCCGGGCGAGTTAGCGTTGTACCCGTTGGGGATGTCGCTGGCGGTCAATCCCCAGCATTGGTCACTGTATCCGTAATACTGCTGCGGATTTGCTTTACAATAGTTATAGTTGATGAGGGTATGAGCCTTATTTTGGGTAAAATAGTTGGTAAAACGGTCGGTAAGCCCCGTTGGGTTTAGTCCTAAAAAAGAATAATGTGAGAAGAACAGCGGGCCACCCAATGGCTCTCCCAGCGGTAATGTGATACCGTAATATTCTTTTCCGTTGGCAAATGTGCTGTTACCTGCCCAGCCGCTGTCATAAACCGCTTTGCTAATGCCATGCGTGGGGGAAGAAGCTGCCAGGGCGTAGGTGATCAGGCATTCGTTCCAGCCTTTGATCTGGTGGTTCATCTCCCAGCCGTAATCAGGGCTCCAATGCCAGTACAGTACATTTTCGTTGCCTTTCCGGAACCAGTCCCATTCCACAGCTTCCCAGATCGCATTGATATCGGCACGTAACGCGGTTTCGGCAGCATTACTTTCGCCGAAATACTGCCGGGTCGTAAGCAATCCCTGGATCAGGAAAGAGGTTTCTACCAAATCGGCTCCGTTGTCTTTGGTACTGAATGGTACCGCCACACCCGTAGCGCCATTCAGCCAATGCGGGAAGGCACCGTGAAAGGTCTGCGCTTTTTTCAGGAACCCGACAATCTTCCGCATTCTTTCCAAACCTTGCGCCCGCGTGATAAACTTGCGTTCGATCGCAATAGGGATGGTCATAATGCCGAAGCCGCTTCCGCCGGAAGTAACTACATCGCCGGAGGTGTTGCGCTCGCGGGCGAGCCCGCTCACCGGATGCGCGAAGTCCCAGAAATACTTGAATGTTTGCTGCTGCACCAGTGTCAGTAATGCTTCATCGCTGATGGTCGGAAACTTATCGGTGGAATCCAGCGCGGTGATCAACTCCACTTTCACCTCATTCAGCAGCATTCCGCCGGCTTTGGATTTCAATGCCTTGGTAGCGGTAACCGAATAGCTTGTGAGGTATTTCAAATCGGCGGAGGGGGTGATCACGACGGAGCTATCGCCGCCTTCCAGAGCGGATGTAAATGGAATGGTTTCGCCGGCAGCGGATCGGAAAGTAACCCCGCCCGCGATAGTCGCACTGCTGAGCGGGGCGGAAAATGTAAACCTGACTTTGGGTTTCAGGTTTACATCATGGTATTTGAATCCGGAATAGGCCCCGTTTACTTTCAAGCTGTTGAACCCGAACGACGTTGGTATTCCTGGACTGGATGGCCCGGGGTCTTCCTTTTCCGATTTACAGGAAACCCCGAGCCAGATGATTGCACCCAAAAAAAGGAAGTGTTTAAAAGGCATTATTTTCCCCTTGATTCCAGTTTAACCAGTGCATCTACTTCGGCATCTTTCAAAGCAACGTTATAAATCCGCACCTCGTCGAGCAGGCCTGTCAGGTAGCTTGCCCAGTCTTGTGCAGTAGCGCCCGATGTAAGGCTCGGTTTGGTCTGGAATTGCACGGTGCCGAACACCATTTTGCCCGGTTTCGCCCATTTCAGGTCGCCAAAGTTCGCCACGGTGCTCGTTGCCGTTTTGGAACCATTCACATATATATTGAAAGTTGATGAAGTGGCGTCGTAAGACAATGCGATGTGCGTCCAGGAGTTGTAAAGGTTAACAATGCCTTCTTTGGCAATCCACGTATCCTTTTTGTCATTCTGGATGTGAGCCTTGAAAATCCCATCGGTTTCAGTGCCGCCGTTTTCAAAGAAAGTCTCGATGTTTCCCCAAAAACCGTCTGTTTGCGACAATCCCACTAGACCGATGATACCGCCGGCCGATTTGGTCGACGGGCTGTTTACCCAATAGGTCATGGTGAAACTTTTCAGTCCGAGGATACTCGCGGTCGGGTCGAAAAGGACGTAGCCGTTTTTGGCACCTTTCATCGCTTGGCCTTTCAACCCATTGGCAAACGTGGTGCCGGTATTGGTACCGGCCGTGTTGGAAACCACATCGGAATAGTTGCCGTCAAAAGGGAAATGAGCCACCAGATTGGCCTTCGCGATTTCGTCGGAACTGGTAAAGCCCCCGATCGTCACGCTGGGCGCGTAACTTTCGGGATCGAACTTTTCGTAGCAAGAGGTCACCCCGAGCACCGTCATTGCACACAATGCCACGGTCAGTTTATTCTTAAAAGTTTTCATCGATAGATCGTGGTTTTGGATTAATAACCTGGGTTTTGGGTCAGCACGCCTGCGCTAAGGTCGATTTCGTTCTGAGGGATCGGCCATACTTCGTTTTTGCCGGCTTTCCAGCCTTTGGGCCCGAAAACCTCCGTGCCCCGTCCCTGACGGATCACGTCGAAATAGCGGTCAAATTCCATCGCAAGTTCCGAGCGGCGCTCGTTCCAGATCGCGGTACGCAATGCAGCCTTGTCGGTTGTCGTCACTTTGGGAAGGATGGTTTTGCTGGCACCTCTTGCACGGGCACGCACCAGTTCGAGCGAAGCGAGCGCCTGCGCGCTGTTGCCGATTTCGTTGGCGGCTTCCGCATTCATCAACAGAACCTCTGCGTACCGGATCACCCGAACATTTTGCTGCGAACCTTCACTGAAACCGGTCACGTACAGCTTGAACGGCACATACGATTTTTGGTTGTACATTGGGTTATCACCTGTTGCGGGGATAGCATCCCCTGCCGGCGTCGTTTCGCCGCGAAAGATAATGGTCGCATCCCGGCGCGGGTCGCCCGCTTCAAACGACTTCGAAAGAGCTTCGGTAGGAACATTGAAACCCCAGCCGCCGCCTGTTACGCCACGCACGCCTTGAACCTGTGAGTACTGCGAGTTGGATGCCTCTTTATTAGAAGGGATCAGCTCATTCTGAATCTCGAAAATCGATTCGGTCGAGTTTTCGTTCGCCACGCGGAACAAAGCTTCGTAATCGGTGAAAAGCGAATACTGGCCAGAGTTGATCACCTGGGTTGTCAGATCGAAAACCTGCTGCCATTTACCCTGATACATCGAAACTTTGGCATGCAACGACTGCGCTGCTCCTTTGGTCACGCGACCGAGATCAGTTGCGCCGTAGTTTTGCGGCAATACCGCTGCTGCTTCGCTCAGGTCTTTTTCAATGGCTGCGTACACGTCTGCTTTGGGCGTGCGGGGCAAGTTGTATTCGGAAGCGTCCTTGGGCAGGCTCAATCGCAATGGCACGTCACCAAATGCTCTTACCAGTCTGAAATAGGAGTAAGCGCGTACAAACTTCGCTTCGGCAAGATATCTCGCTTTCAGGCTCTCGTCCATGCTGATGGCCGGGATATTGGTGATCACCTGGTTGGCGTAGTTGATGTTCTGGTATTGTCCTTCCCAGAACCCGCCGAGTTGTCCGTCAGTAGAGCCTACTGTGAAAGTGTCATACAGGTTGAAGAAGGTCGCATCCGAAGGCGTGCTGCCTTTTTCGGCTTCGTCGGAACCCATGCTTTCGACCGCAATAGCCGCGAAAGCAGTGTTGTTCCAACTCCGTAAATTGGCATACATCGCATTTACAGCCTTGGTAGCATCGGCTTCGTTTACCCAGAAAACGGCGCCGGCCTGTTTTCCCTGCGGATCAACATCGAGGAAGCTGTCGCTGCACGAGGAAGGAACGATCAGGAGCGCTGCAAGCCCGAGATATAGCCCTTTCTGCTTCAAATTAGTTTTAAAATTTATATTTTTCATATCGCTTGTGATCTTAGAAAGTGACGTTAATGCCAAAGTTGTAGGTCGCTGAAAGCGGGTACACGTTGGCGTCGATACCGGCTTGGGTCGGTTTGTTTTCGTTAGCTCTTACCTCTGGCGACAGGCCTTTGTATTTAAAGAAGTTCAAAGGGTTCTGCGCGTTCGCATACAGACGCAGTTTGCGGATTTTCAACCTTTCGTTGAATGCCTGCGGGAATGTGTAACCGATTTGCGCATTTCTAACCCGGAAATAGCTGCCGCTCTGTACGAAGAATGTATTAGGCAGGTAGTTCTGGCCTCCACCGATGTTGGCGGAAGGATAAGTGTTCGAAGTACCCTCACCGTGCCATCTGTTATCGAAGAAATCTTTCGTGAAGTTCTCGTTACCATAACGCCAGCCCATGTTGGCATTGTAAATATCTACTTTGGCGACACCCTGGAAATCGAGCATAAGGTCGACGTTTTTGTAATTCCAGCTGGTGTTGATACCGTAGGTGAATTTCGGGTTAGGGTTACCGATTACCTGGCGGTCGAGACCGGAGATCGTTCCGTCGGGCACACCGTTGGTCCCACTGATATCACGGTATCTGAAGTCACCTGGTTTCGCACCTGGCTGTGCCGAGTTTTTGATTTCTTCCTCGTTCTGGAAAATACCGTCTACCACATAACCGTAAAAAGAACCGATCGGGTCTCCTACGCGGGTACGTGTGGCGAGCGCACCGCTGGTAAGGCCTACACCACCATCATAAATAGGGTTGGCACCGGATGATACCGCCAGCACTTTGTTATTATTCACCGCGCCATTGAAACCAATGCTGTAAGAAAGATCCTTACCGATTTCATCACGCCAGTTTAAGGCAAGTTCAAAACCTTTGTTTTGGAAATCGGCCTGGTTGCCCACGATACGGCCGGAGCTTGTACCAATGGAAGTCAATACCGGAATGTCGAAAATCGCGCGCTCGGTTTTCTTGATGTAGTAATCCAATTCCACGGTCAACCTCGATTTGAGAAAGGAAGCCTCAATACCCGCATCGGTACCTACACCACGCTCCCAGTAAGTGGTAGGAGGAATAATAGAGTTGATACTCGCTCCGGTATTCAGCTGGCCTCCGAAAATCGCCGCCAGGCCACCGCCGGTTGCCACTGTGAGCGTCGACAAGTTGGAAGGAACGGATGCATTACCGATTTTACCCCAGCTACCGCGGATTTTCAGGTTATCGAAAATCGTCTGGTCTTTCATGAAGTTTTCGTTGCTGATTACCCAGCCTGCACCCACCGAAGGGAAATAACCCCAGGCATTACCACCCTGGAAGAATTTGGAAGAACCATCCGCACGAAGGGAAGCATTCAGCATGTAGCGCTCGCCGAAAGAGTAGTTCACACGACCGAAATAAGAAGCATAAGTTCCGAGGTCGCCTTCGTCTTTCACGTTGCGGCCATCCGCACTACCCAATGCCAGGTAAAGGTCGCCTTCGCTGGAATATGGTACATTCAGTGCATTGGCGGTGAGTTTGTACGACTGGTCGCGCTGAGCGGATTGACCGAGGAGCGCTGTAATGCTGTGCTGACCGAAATCTTTGGTGTAGGTCAAAGTGTTTTCAAAGATCCAGTAGCGTGTTTGCGGGCGAACGAATTCGAGGAAGCTGGTCGTGTTGCGTTGTTTGAAAGTAGCAACATATTGCGGCACGTAAGTACGGGTTTCGTCCTGTCCGTAACGCCCGCCGAGGCTGGTGCGAAACGTCAGACCTTTCAGGATGGAAAGCTCCGCATATGCATTACCGGTGAGAAGCGTCTTTTTGGTATTCTGGTTATAGAAATCAATCGTAACCTGCGGGTTATAATTGTTTCCATCACCCAGGTTGTAATCGGTGGGATCACCGTAGGTGCCGTCGGCATAATAAACCGGCACAACAGGGCCTGCTGCGTAGAGCTGACGGAAAATACCGCCCGCTTCGTCTCTCGATTTGCTGAAAGAACCGGTTGCGGAATAGCCCACTTTCAGATTTTTCAGAACCTGGAAATCGTTTTGCAAACGGGCTGTGTAGCGTTTGAAATTGTTCTTTTCAACAATCCCATCCTGATCCAGGTAACCGAGTGAAAAGTTGTAGGTCGATTTTTCACCGCCGCCGCTGATCGAAAGCTGGTGGTTGGTCACAAATGCATTGCGCAGGATCTGGTGGTACCAGTCGGTGCCTTCGCCGAATTGCGAAGGATCGAGGATATCTGATTTTCCATTGATGCGGCTCAATTCGTTGATCATCGTGGCATATTCGTTTGCATTCGCCATTTTGATCTGGTTGGTCACTTTCTGGTAACCTACGAAGCCATTGTAATCGATAACAGGTGCTCCCGATTTTCCTTTTTTAGTGGTGATCAAAACCACCCCGTTCGCTGCGCGCACACCATATATCGACTGGCTGGATGCGTCTTTCAGGATGTTCATGCTTTCGATATCGCCCGAGTTGAGAAAGCTGATATCGTCGAACCAAACCCCGTCGACTACGTACAATGGGTTGGCGCTGCCGTAGGCTGTTCCGACACCGCGGATACGGATCTGCGGCGCCTCGCCCGGTTTACCCGAATTGTTAATCTGTACGCCGGCAACCTTACCCTGCAAACCGCTGACGGCGTTCATGGAAGGCTGCTTGGAAATCTCCGTGCCTTTGATCTGGGCGACAGAACCGGTAACGTCGAGTTTTTTCTGTGAACCGTAACCCATTATCACCACTTCGTTCAGCGCCTTGGCGTCTTCCTGCAAGGCAACATTTAGTGTCGTCTGGGTGCCCACTGCGATTTCCTGGGTAGTCATCCCGATCATCGAGAAGACGAGGATGGACTGTGGAGACGGGACCTTTATGGAATAGTTACCATCGGCATCGGTAGGAACACCGGTAGTAGTGCCTTTGATGAGCACGCTGGCGCCCGGCAGCGCCGAATTGTCGGCACTCGAAGTGACTTTCCCAGTCACATTTATTTCCTGCGCATAGGAGAAACTTCCCAGTGTCAGGAAAACGAGCATGTACAGTAATCGTACAATAGTTTTCATCAGTTTCAAATTGGTGATTGAATTATTATAAGAATTTATTGACTTCAAAATTAAGTTCCAAGCGGGAGAGGAATCAAAAAAAGCACTACATCACCACTACATCAATGAGAATAATGCAAGGTTTACTGGTGCAATAAGGGGTAGGGTAGCGGATTAGTGCAATTGCCTCAAATGTCCATCATAAATTGGGCCAGATTGGCATCGTTGTCCAATCCGAGCTTTTTACGGAGGCGGTAGCGCTTGATTTCCACACCGCGGACAGAAATCCCCAGCACGGGAGCCATTTCTTTGGTGGAGAGATTCATGCGAAGGCAGGCTGCGAGCCGGAGCTCGGAAGGGGAAATGGTAGGGTATATCTGGCGCAGCCTTTTGAAGAACTGTTCGTGCACCTCATCGAAGTTTTGTTCAAACAAAACCCAGTCGTCTTTGCCGGCGACATTCCGCTCGATACTGTGCAGAAGTTTCTGGTAATGGATATTGGGGAGTTGTTGCCCCATCTCGGCTTTGACCTGTTTCAGCTCATCGCGGATCTCTTCCAGGATCTCGTTTTTCTTCACCACGTTGATCGCCACATTGCTCAACTGCTGGCTCTTGCTCTGGATTTCACTTTGCAGTTTCTCATTCTGGATCTGCATAATTCTCCTTTCGCTGGAAAGTCGTTGCTGGCGCAGCTTTTCTTCCTGCTCTTGGATCAGCTTCCGGCGGTGGCGGGCAAGCCGCTTCTCCTGATAGAGAATCAATGCAGCCAAAGCCAATGCGACCAGCACCGCGAAAAGGATCTTGGCAAACAATGTCTCGCGCCAGTAGGGCTTCACGCTGAAATGGTATGTGCCGATGGTTTCGTTGACGCTGCTCCTTATTTCAAAAATGTAATCCGTCGATTCCAGGTTCGTGAATTCTACGAAGCTCTGCTCTGTCCATTCCGACCACTGGTCGGTCAGGCCTTTGAGGCGGTATTTGTACTGCACATTCTGGCCATATACCGGTAATGCAAATGCAATGCGCAGCGAGCGCACCTCTGCCGGAAGCGATGGGCTGCCCGAAATCGCGAAGGTTTCATTCAGGTTGCGGAGATTGGCTACTTTGCGGACTACCGGTGGACCGGCGGCCTCATTTTGCTCATCGGGAGATTTCCGGTTGTACAATGCGTAACCATTGTCGAGGCAAAAGAAATAGTATTCTTCCGATAGCGGCACCACGGTTTCGCTGTTGCGCACAAGCGTAAGCGGGAGGTTGCGGGCTTCTTTTCCCCGCTGATAGAATGCAACGCGATTCATGAAAACTTTGAACCAGTCGCCGTGAAGGCCTGTCCGCACTTTGTAATTTTCGTCCTCCTTGGAAAAATCCGCACTGGGAATCAACTTGCCGGACGGGCCAGGCTGGAAAAAAGCATTACCCGACCGCACGCGCACCTGCCCGTTTAGCCACTGCACCACTTCAATGGAAAACTCGCTGGGCAATTCTCGCGGAGCTGTAAACTCCTTCCACGACAGGGCCGAATCCAGTGAGGGCGTCAGTTTGGCCTGAAACAAACCTTTATAGGCATGCCCGAGCCAAAATGTGCCCGAATTGTCGTGCGCGATCTGCCGGATCGGGATCGGCGGCAGCTTTTTGACCGGGTAGGCGTAAGTCCAGATTCCCTTTGCATCCTTTTTGTACACATGCAGGCCCACGTAGGCGCCTTGTAGCAGCAGAGTATCGTTCCCATTTCGCATCGGCACAAATACCCAGCCGCCGTTGATGCCGGATATTTTTGTTACGCCGTTTTCCGAAATGCGGTAAGTCGCGTCGTTGTGGCCACAAAGCAGCTGGTCGTCGATCACCGTGAGTGCCCAGGTTTGTCCTTCAAGCCCCCATACCGGCCGGAACGGTTCCGGGGAAAGCCATTTTTTAACAAATACTCCCTTATTGGATCCTACATAAAGGTTCCCGTGCCAAATAGCGGCAGCGTAGGTGGAACCAAGCGGATTGTCGCTGGTCTGGTAGGCGATAATGGGCGACGACATTTTTACCATATCGATTCCCTGATCGAGCCCGATCCAGAGCTGCTGGTGCGCATCTTCATCCAAAGCCAGTACCGTATTGTTCTGCAAACCGGTCTCCTTGTTGAATTTATACTTCAATGCGCCATTCTTGGAAATGACGTAGACGCCATTTTGTATCGTCCCGAAGACTACGCTGCTGTCGCGTGCCATTACGATAGCACGGTTGATAATGTTCCGTTTCAATTCCCCGGAAATGGCGATGTCCCAGGGAGTAAGCACCCCGTTTTGCCAGATGTACAGCCCATGTTTGGTCGTCGTGATCAGAATGCCGCCATTTGGGGAAGGCAGAATGGAAGAAACAGTGGCAGGCGAAAGGATTTCCGTGCCGCGCAATGGTTCGAACCGCTCTCCCTTTAACTCATAAATACCACGGCCGATCGATTGTACCAGTACGCGGTTTTGTACGAATCGCATGAACATGATGTTGCCGGGGCCTTTGATCTCTTTCAGATTTTTGCCGTCGTACCGGTAAATGTTCGAGAAAGACTGGAAATAAATGTATTTCGGTGTTTTGAGGATATGCCAAATCTCCTCCGTACGCAGGCTCGCGAAGCCCGCTTTTTTACTCAGCGAATAATATTTCAGCTGGCCGTCCGCTTCTTTTTTCCAATACCCGAACTCCGAAAAGCCGCCTACGTAAATGCGCTGTTCGGGTTTTGTCGTGCGGTTCAATACTTTTCCTCCGACCGGTTCGGTGGATTGTTCGTCGTAAAGTACCGTTCGGACGATCTGGCCGTCGGGCAGGGGATATAGCTTCCATGACGCTCCGTCGTGTTCCAGCAAGCCATCGGAATTGGCAGAATAGATCAGCCCGTCGGCACTCTGGCAAATGTCCCAGTTCTGGTTATGAGCCTTGTACAGTGCGGCCGCATAGTTGATCAGCGGTGGTGTTTCCTGGGCCAGAGCGGGGAGGAAGATTGTAACCCAAAAGAGTATGGCAGTAGCGCAACCCGCCTTATATTTGAAGGCCCGGCCTGGGAAATGACTTTTCACAAGTCGTTTTGCTACCGTGTTCAATATTATATTCAATTAACTATTAATGTCGTTTTTAGCACTTTCAGAAGGGTTTTTAACGATGTTGGTGTGTATGTAACTCAATAGTACTCTTAATGAAAAGAATCCTTTCCCTCATGCTCCTCGGCACTGCCGCCGCGGCACAGCCCGCTATGTCCCAGGACAACAACAAGCGAAATGATATTCGTTACAATCTTAACGAATCCGGTTCACATTATGTAAAATTCACCTTCACGAATCAGGTATGGTTGAGGTTGAATGATAACAATCCCGGTACCACCGTTTTGAGCGACCCGAAAACCAATACTTTCGACATCGGCCTCCGCCGAACCCGCATGCAGTTGTTCGGCCAGCTTACCGACAGGATATTCTTCTACACGCAGTTTGGAATGAACAACTTTAACAAAGTGAGCGCATTTCCTGCCTATAATACTGCCGGGACACCCAGCCAGCGTAAGATCGCAGCGTTTTTCCACGACGCCGTAGGCGAATATGAAGTGCAGCGGAAAGGCGGTAATTTTATCCGTTTCGGTGGTGGGCTCACGATCGTAAGCGGTTTCTCCCGCTTCTCGCAACCCAGCATTGGTACCATTATGACCATGGACGTCCCAGTCTTCGCGCAGGCTACGGTTGATCAAACCGACCAGTTTTCCAGGAAGCTGACGGTTTACAGCCGCGGACAGATAGGTAAGCTCAACTACCGCGTCGGCGTGGCCGATCCTTTTCCGGTTGAAACAAGCGGCTCCACACCGGCTGCGCTGAATCAGAACGCCGTTTTCGCCCAGCGCAAAAACAGTAAACAATTCCAGGGACTATTCATTTACAATATTTTCGATACTGAAGACAATACGACGCCCGGCTACATGACGGGTACCTACCTCGGTAAACGCAAAGTGATGAATGTGGAAGCCGGCATTACTTCCCAGAAAAATGCGACCTGGCGCAAAGAAGCGGTGGATACGCTTTATAGCAACATGACACTCTGGTCGGTAGCCGCCTACCTGGATATGCCTTTGAATGCAGAGCGAGGAACTGCGTTGTCAGCCTACGTCGCTTATTTCGGAACAGATTATGGCAAGGGCTACCTCCGTTACAACGGCATTATGAACCCGGCTACCGGGACCACACAGCCCATCGCGGGTGCAAGCGGCACGCACGGGAACGCCTACCCGATGTTCGGGACGGGCAATGTGATCTACGCGCAGGCTGGATATAAATTAAAAGACGGCTTGCTGGGGAGCCAGGGTACACTGATGCCCTATGCCTCGCTGCAACGCGGTGACTATGATCGGTTGCAGGATGCGGCGAATATCTACAACGTAGGCGTGAATTGGCTGATCAAAGGGCATAACGGCAAACTGTCGCTCAATTATGAGAACCGGCCGGTTTACAAAAATGCTTCGGTTATGAATGAGTTGGAAAAGAATGGCCGGAAAGGCAGCTGGACGCTGCAATATCAGATTTCAATTTAAATGCAAACATCCCGGGTCGGTTTCGGCCCGGGATGTTTTGCATTTAAATTGACTTAAAAATTAAAATTAATCCTCGCAAATAAGTATCGCCCGTTGAAACCCATTTGCTGCACACGGCGGGAGTATACGAAGCGGCCCGAGCTTACATTGCCCGAATGGGTGTGCTTGTCCTGATACACATCCAGTACATTGTTTGCGCCGATGGTGAGTCCGATGCCTTTCACCAGGTCATAGCTCAATGCGATATCGGTCACCATTTTGGCGCCGAAAGTCTGGTCGAGTGTTTCTTTTTGCCCGGTTAATGCGTTTACAGGCCATGCATCCGGCTTGTTGGGATCGATGGTCGGATCCCAATAAGTTACCTCTCCGAACCGCACGCCACGCAGCATTACGCCCAACTTCCCGGCCTTATAGTTGATCGTCAGGCTCTGCTTGTTCCGCGGACTTGCGATCTCAAACCTGCTCAAATCCTCCCGGTTGAAATAGGTATTAACCTGGTTGGTCTGCACCAGAATGTCCGAAGCATGGATGATAGGCTTGCCGTCGGCACCTTTTTTGACCTTGTTTTGAATAAACGTCCCCGCCAGCACCGCCCGCAATGACTGGTTACGGCCAAACTTGGTATTGTACGAAAGCACGCCCTCGATCCCGCGCGAACGCGTGTCGACCGCATTGGAAAAGAAATTGGCTGTTGTAGCATTCGCCGCGGCCAGCTGGGCTTTCAGATTGGCATTACCGCCATCATTGAAATTGTTGGTCAGGACGATGCGGTCGTCGATGTCGATCTGGTAAGCATCCACCGTGAGTTCAAATGCATTGCTGATTTGAATGGTAGTACCGACGGTGAAGCTTTGCGACGTTTCCTGTTTGAGCTTCGGTATGCCGAGGATTTCAGCCGGTTTGCTGTCGTTGGTGAATGTGCCGCTCTCCTGTGCTACCTGCTGGCCATTTTGAGTCACGAAAAGGGTATTCGTTTTGGCATAGTAACGTTGCTGCAACGATGGCGCGCGGAAGCCGCTGCTGGCAGATGCGCGTAGCGCGATTCCGTCGGTAATTTTATAGCGCGTGGCGACTTTGTAGTTGAGCGTATTGCCGAAGTCGGAATAGTTTTCAAAACGGAGCGCCGCGCTGAGGACCCACGATTTGGTAATGTCCTGTTCGAGGTCCAGATAGCCCGCCACGCTATGCCGTGAATGTGATCCGGCATTCTGCGGAAAGAAGCCTGAAAATACCTGTGCGCCTGCGGGCACGCCTGCCGCTACATCGTAGTTTTTGTAGGACGCCTCCTCGCCGGCAGTGATCGTGTATTTCTCGCTACGCTGCTCGGCACCCAGCGCGACGTTGAGACCGTACAATACATCGAATTTGCGCCCGAAGTCGAGGTTAACGGTGTTTTGTGAAAACCCGTTACCACCTGCATTGAACTCTCGCTGAAAGTTGGCGATGGACACAGCCTGAGTGTAGTTCACGGAATTGGTAATGCGGTAATCGAAATCGTTCTTGCCGAAAGTGTTGCTGAGGTCGAACCGCCACTCGCCCAGTTTTCCCCGGATACCCGCGGCGGCCGAAATGTCGGTCACATCGCTGTTGATTTCGGGCAAAAATCCATTGGGATACACCGCGAAGACATTGGTACGCACAGCCGCAGGAACGCCATTGGGATACCTGTAAAAACCGGCCGCATTTCCTTTTTTATTGTTGTACTGGCCAAATGCATATACATCCAGCCGCTCATTGAGCGGTATGTCGGCATTGATCACCACGCCACCGCCTTTTACTTCCGAGTTACCGATGCGCATATCGAAATCGTTGCGGGTGAGGCCTCTTTGCGCGAGGATCTCGTCATCGACGACCTTACCATCCACAGCCGGGAACAGCTGGCCGGTGTAAGTGCCTGTGCGGTTGGTCGCGCCGCGCTTCACATATTCGCCGGTGATATTCACGAAACCTTTCTGGCCCACTTTCAGGCCGTAATTGAGGCCTACCTGCGCGGTACCACCATCCGTAATGTTTACCGAAGCATCCTTATTGTTGTTGATAATGTAGTTCTTATCGTAGCTCGTCACGTTCTCTCCGTATGACACGTTCCCGCTTAGCCCCGTACGGCTTTTCAATATGATGTTGATCACCCCCGCAATAGCATCCGAACCATATTGGGCCGCGGCGCCGTCGCGCAGGATCTCGATTTTCTCCACGGAGGTAGCCGGTATCGCATTCAAGTCGGTTCCTACCGTGCCGCGGTTGACGGTCCCATTGACATTCACCAACGACGATTGATGCCGCCTCTTTCCATTCACGAGCACAAGTACCTGGTCGGGCCCCAGGCCGCGGAGCTGCGCGGGATCAATGTGGTCGGTACCGTCGGAAATCGTCTGCCGCGACGACTGAAACGAAGGGGCTACGTAAGTCAAAATCTGGTTGATATCCACTTGCCCGACACTGTTGGTGATCTGCGATACCGGAATAATATCCACAGGGACAGGAGAGTCGATACGTGAGCGGCCGCCGCTACGCGAGCCGGTCACTACAATTTCTCCAAGCACTTCGGATGATTCCGCTAATGCGATATTCAGCGGCGAGGATTGCCCTGCCGAGACGGCCGTCGGGATGATCTTAGGGGTGTACCCGATGAAGGAAATCACGATGTTGTAGTTGCCGTCGGCCACATTCAGCGAGAAGTTTCCATCCGCGTCGGACACAGTTCCGGTGTTGGTGCCTTGTACAAGGATCGACACGCCCGGCAGCGGAGCCCCATTCTTTTCGTCGGTGATTTTCCCTTTTACGGATTGCGCCAGGGCGTGAAATGAAGCGGAAATGAGAAGCAGAAGTAATAGCGTTTTTTTCATAGACTGTGTGTTTAAATGATGAAATGTTTGTTGATAAATAGTATTAAATTATCAAAATGTTATACTATTTATACATAAGTTAAAACAAGTCGGTACTAAAACCAAATATCAGGGCAAAGAAAAAGCCGGCCCGGAAATCCGGACCGGCCTGTATTTTAGCGATTTAAGTTTCGCTTACAAGTTCAAAGCCGCATTCATTGACCGAACGGCCTCCGCTGACTTTTCAAACGCCGCTTTTTCGGCATCGCTCAGGCGCAGGTTGATGATCTTTTCCCAGCCTCCGCGGCCCAACACGACCGGTACGCCCATACAAATGTCCTTCTGGCCGTACTCTCCATTGAGGTAGACGCTGCAAGGCACAATGCGCTTCTGGTTGCGGACAATGCTTTCCACGAGCATCATTGTGGCGGCGCCCGGCGCGTACCATGCCGAAGTGCCGATGAGTTTGGTAAGGGTCGCGCCGCCTACCATCGTGTCGGCAGCTACTTTTTCGAGCTGGTCGGCCGAGAGGAAACGGCTTACCGGGATCCCGTTGTAGGTCGCCAGGCGAGTCAATGGGATCATGGTTGTATCACCGTGTCCGCCGATTACCATTCCGTGAATATCCAGCGGCGAAACGTCCATGGCCATCGCCAGGTAGGTCTTGAAACGCGCGCTATCCAGTGCGCCGCCCATACCGATCAGGCGTTTTTTAGGAATACCAGAATCTTTCAGCGCCAGGTAGGTCATCGTGTCCATCGGGTTGGAAACTACGATCACGATCGCTTTCGGCGAATATTTCAGAAGGTTTTCCGTTACTCCCTTTACGATTCCTGCATTGATGCCGATCAGCTCTTCGCGGGTCATACCCGGCTTACGAGGCAGCCCCGAAGTGATCACCACCACATCCGAGCCTTTGGTTTTCTCGTAATCATTGGTCGAGCCGATGGGCTTGGTGTTGAATCCCAGCAAAGCGGCTGTCTGGTACATATCCAGTGACTTACCTTCGCTGACACCCTCTTTGATATCCAGCAACACCACTTCTTCTGCCAGCTCACGACGAATGATATTATCGGCAGTGGTTGCGCCTACTGCACCCGCACCTACAACAGTAATCTTCATAGGGAAATATGGTTAATTGTATAGAAATTGATGCTTTTTATATTTTTTCCTAAAAGTATGATACATAATTTGTTTAAACCAAGCGGAAATTGATTTTTTGCCGCAAATCCTCCGGCGGCCATCGGGAACGCAATTTTTTCCGTAAGTTGATAGTTATAATGGCTTTATAAACCACTTTTCCCTGCTTTGTACAATGAATGACGAGTCAATGATTTCGCGGATTTTACAGTCGATATTTTTTAGGAATGCCAAAGGGAAAGCAGGACGTTATGCCAGAAATTCTACCCGCTTGTTCGAGCTGGCCAAAGAGGTGCTGGGAAAGCTCCAGACGGTGGGCTTCAAAGGAAACCTCACCGAATTCCAGTCGAGCGTCCAGCTGCTGCTCCGCATGGTGAAGGCGTATGCCTCCGGCGAATATAAAGCGCTTCCATGGAAAAGTCTGGTGTCGATAGTCGCTGTGCTTATTTATTTCGTATCTCCCATAGACCTTATTCCTGACTTCCTGCCGGTTATCGGTATCACCGACGACGTGGCGCTGGTGGTATGGCTCATCAAGACACTGGGAGAGGATATCCGGAAATTTGCCGATTGGGAGAAGGCTGCCAAGACAATTAATATCGGATAAAAGTCGCGGCAGGTCTGGTTGTTATTAAAAAGAATAGTTATTTTTGTAAACATTAATAAAAGAAACAGATATGGAATCAATAACCGTTTTAGGAATTATGGGGTTGGGCGGACAGGAGATCTTCCTGGTTGCTCTGTTCGTGTTGCTTTTCTTCGGAGCAAAGAAAATCCCAGAACTTATGCGCGGTTTGGGGCAGGGTATCAATGAGTTCAAGAACGCTACTAAAGACGTTAAGGAAAATATTGAAAAAAGCATGGAAGACCCCAAATAACGCTTCCATCTTATCGAAGGTTTGATCCAGAGCCATTAAGCTACCACTTAACGGCTCTGATTCTTTATTTACAACCCCACAAAAAAATTGCCTTGAAAGAGTATCTGACGCTGGCCGAAATTCAGAGAGATCTACGTGAAGAAGGTTTGACGTGCGTCAAGTTGGTTGACCACTATTTGGAAAAAATAGAGTCTAACAAGCATCTCAACGCTTTCGTTGAAGTTTATACAGAGGAAGCAAAAAAGGCCGCCCTGGCCGTGGATGCGAAGATCGCCAATGGTACTGCCGGGAAGCTGGCAGGGATGGTGATCGGTCTTAAAGATGTGCTTTCACTCACTGGCCACGGCTTGCAGGCCGGAAGCCAGATCCTTCAAAATTATACAGCACCCTATACCGCAACCGCCGTGCAGCGGCTTATCGATGAGGACGCGATCATCATCGGGAGGCAAAACTGCGACGAGTTTGCGATGGGTTCTTCGAATGAAAACTCTTCTTTCGGACCGGTGCTGAATGCGGTTAACAATGCCAAAGTTCCGGGAGGGTCGTCGGGCGGTTCAGCAGTAGCTGTTCAGGCCGGGCTTTGCCATGCTTCGCTGGGAAGCGATACGGGCGGTTCGGTCCGCCAGCCGGCTGCATTCTGCGGGGTGATCGGCGTGAAGCCTTCCTACGGACGCGTTTCGCGTTACGGGCTCATTGCGTATGCTTCGTCGTTCGATTGCATTGGTCCCATTACCAAAAGTGTGGCGGACTCCGCATTGCTTCTCGAAGTAATGTCCGGTGCCGATGATTTCGACAGCACGGTTTCGGAACGTCCGGTTCCTGCTTACACGGCCAATCTGGAATGGAAGGGCAAAGCAAAAATCGGGTATATCCGGAGCGCGGTGGAGAATGAAGCGATTGCTCCCGAGATCCGCCGGCAGACATCCGAAGTGCTCAGCCGCCTGCGCGCGGAAGGGCATGAGGTGACCGGGATCGATATGCCTTTGCTGGATTCGCTTTTGCCTACTTATTATATTCTGACCACTGCCGAAGCTAGCTCCAATCTGTCGCGTTTCGACGGCGTGCGGTACGGCTACCGCAGTCCCGAATCCGTGGATTTGGAAAGCATGTACAAAAAGACTCGTACAGAAGGTTTTGGCGATGAGGTAAGGAGAAGAATACTATTGGGTACTTTCGTATTAAGTGCAAATTATTACGATGCATACTATACCAAGGCGCAACGCGTTAGAAGATTGGTGCGGGAGGAAACGAGCCGGTTTTTTGAGCAGTTCGATTTCCTGATTTCCCCGGTAACACCTACCACAGCTTTTACGATTGGTGAAAAAACGGAAGATCCGTTACAAATGTATCTGGCCGATATTTTCACTGTGCAGGCGAATGTCGTGGGCAACCCTGCGGTATCCATTCCAAACGGGCTGGACGACCAGGGAATGCCGATCGGGATTCAAATCATGGCGCCTTACTTCGGAGAGGAAAAAATGCTGGCATTCGCCAACTATCTTACTGAACTGAATAAGCAGGAGGCCGTAGCATAGAACCAGGCATTTGGATGTGAACGCTGTACTGATAACCAGTGTTTTAAAGAAAATTATCATGCCAGAATAACCGGCGACCATGTTACGTTATTCTGAATGAAGATATTGTGTGAGTATTTAAAAATGTGTTAGAGATTATTCTGATTCATTCGGCCAATTCAAACTGAAAAGGACCCTTCTATCTGTGAATCGATCATCAACAGGTATAAGCCATTGAAAACCGTGAATTGATTAACCTTCAAAAAACATTTATTAATGAGGATTTCGAAAAGAGTATTGTGGCTCGGAGCCATGTGTGCAGGGTTTTGGAATGCGCCTGTGATGGCGATGGTTCCACAGGTGAGTTTGACGTCCGGGCAGGATACAGTTGAGACTATTGCTCAGGAAGAAGATGATTTGATGCCGTCACTCCCGGAGGTCGAGGAAATCGGAGCCAATCCGGCAGTACCACAAGAGCTTTTGAAAGAACGGTTTGCCAAGCTTGAAAAGTCAATTCCGCTTACTTATCACAAATCTTCGCACGAATTCGTAGAGTATTTTATCTACAAAAAAGCAAAATTCACGCAGACGATGATGGAGCGTATGCCGCTCTATTTTCCGCTGTTCGAAAAGGCACTTGCCAAACACGGGCTGCCTACCGAACTGAAATACCTTTCGATGATCGAGTCGGGGCTGAATCCGACAGTAATTTCCCACGCACGGGCAGGAGGCCTCTGGCAATTCATGCCGGCTACCGGGCGGGAATTCGGTCTTTACCAGGATAAATATATTGATGAACGCTTCGAACCGGTAAAAGCGACCGAAGCAGCTTGTCTCTATCTCAAACAGCTTTACAATATCTTCGGCGACTGGGAACTTGCATTGGCTTCGTATAATACAGGACCGGGCAATGTGAAACGCGCCATGCGCCGCTCGCGCGGGACTACTTTCTGGACGATCTACAACGTACTTCCCCGCGAGACCCGCTCTTACGTGCCACAGTATGTAGCGATGAACTACATGATGAACTACGGGTACGATCACGGCATTTTTCCTGAAAATACCGAGTTTCAGATCCCCAACGATACCATCCATATCAACGGCTACATCGATCTCGCAACGTTTTGTAACAATGCCAGCATCGATTTCGAAGTACTCAAAAAGCTGAACCCGCAAATCACCAAGACGATCCTTCCGGACCAGACGCGTGACTTCGTTTTGAAAGTGCCGAGCGTACGCTTCACTTACCTGACAAGCAACCGGGCTTCGATTATGGATTCCTGCACCCGGAAATACCTTCGCTCCGGCGTGATGGTGGCGAAGGCCGACAGCACCAAAACAGATTCGGTGGGTGGCAACGGATCGTTCCCTTATGTACTCGCATCGAACGTACAGAATGTGTCGGATGATGAAAATGATGACGAAGACGGCGAGGAAGAAACGATCCAGCGGAGCCGTACCAAACGCGTATCGTACACCGTCCGCCGCGGCGATAATGTAGCCGGCATCGCGCGGAAATATGGAGTATCGGTAGCGGCAGTCCGCAAATGGAACCACATCCGCCGCAATAATATCCGTAAAGGGCAGCGCCTCGTGATCTACAAAGAGGTAAAAGAAGCTGTGCCGGCAACCCGTATCGCAGCCAAAGCAAGGCCACAACAGGATGAAGAGCAAGTGGCGAAGCAGCAGCGTCATACCCGGAAACGTTATCATACCGTACAAAAAGGAGATACATTATGGATTATTTCGCAGCGATACGGTCTGGAAATCGGTCAGTTGAAAAAGCGGAACAAGATCAGGGGCAACTCGATCAAGCCTGGCCAAAAACTGATCATTTCTACCTAGAAATTAACGCTTCAACATACACATACTATTTTTATGATTGCCTACGTTAACGGGATTGTAACTTATAAAGACCCAGCGTACGCTATTATCGATGTCAACGGAGTAGGTTACGAGGTCAGGATCTCATTACAGACCTACACTTCGCTCCCCGACATTGGTGCCCGGTGCAAGCTGGTAACGTTTCTCAATATACGGGAAGATGCCCACGTCCTTTACGGTTTTTGGGGGAATGATGAGAAGAAACTGTTCCTGGATCTGACAAGTATTTCAGGAATCGGGCCGTCGACAGCGCTCGTGATGCTTTCTTCTCTTTCCTCCTCGGAAATCCGGCAGGGAATCATTGATGAAGACCTGCGCCTGATACAGTCTATCAAGGGCATTGGGTCCAAGACTGCTCAACGCGTAATCCTCGAACTAAGAGACAAAATTCGAAAGGAAGAACTCGTTTCAACAGGTACCAAGTCTGCTGAAACGTCGTCAAGCACTCTGCGGAGTGAAGCGTTGGCTGCGCTCGTTACTTTGGGTATTCCAAAGCCGACGGCGGAGAAAAGTCTGGATGCCATCATCAAGCGTGAAGGGCAATCCATTAGCGTTGAAAATCTGATCAAACTAGCGTTACGTTAACCGGAACTGCAATGATATTTGGTGAAAAATTTTACAACCGTAAAATCGTGTTGATGGATTTGTTTGTAAATACAACCTTCTCTAAATAAGTATATTACCTTGTCATCAACGATCTACTCTTTTCTTTTTAAGGTATTAAGCATTTCGGCCGGAGCGGCGTTACTCGTAAACGTTTCGGGCGGCGAGGATGAACCATATTCGGAGCAGGCACAGGAATGGGCCATACTTGCGGACACGCTTAAAGAAGATACTACCAAGAAAAACATCGACAGATCGGGCTCTCAGCTCATCATGCGATGGAAGGATTATTATTCCAACCGCATCACAGAACCGCGGCCGCGTTCACCATTCTATCTGCGGGAGCCTGGCAATATCTCCACCAACATTACGCTCGACAGTGCAGGAAAAATTGCAGTGACCGAGAAAATTCAGACTCCGGGTGTGGCCACACCGGGTGCCGCCGCACCCGGTGGCCCCACGCCAGGCATTGCCATGCCGGGTGGTACATTGAATTATCGCTATCCCGAGCGGATGGATCTCGAAACGTATGACAAGATCCAGGAAGACCGCGCATTCAAAAGTCTCCTGCGCGAGTACGCGGGAAGGCAGGACGGCAACAGCGCCATGGGCGCGCGCGGGCTGCTACCCAAGCTCGACCTGCCTCCGGGGTTGACCAAGCTGCTCGGGGATGATTTCGTGAATTTCAAACCAACCGGCTTTGTATCGCTGGATCTTGGGCTTATGCACCAGTTCCTCGATAACCCCGCTATCCCAATCCGCCAACGGAAGAATACCCAGTTCATTTTCAATGAGCAGATCAACATCAACTTTGACGCCAAGCTCGGCGATCAGCTCGGGTTTCAGACCAACTTCGATACCAAGGCCAACTTCAACTTCGAGAATGCAATCAAGTTGAACTATAAAAACCCGGAAGAGAGTTTTATCCGGAAAATAGAGGCGGGTAATATCAACTGGGCCATTAATAGCCAGCTGATCCCGGGTGTTCAGAATTTGTTTGGTTTGAAAACAGAATTCCAGTTCGGACGCCTGAACGCTACTTTTGTTGCTTCACAACAGAAATCCAGCAAAGAGCGGATCACACTCCGCGGCGGTGCGCAAAGCCGTGATTTCGAATTGCGGGCCGATACTTACGACGAAAACCGTAACTTCTTTCTTTCCCAGTATTTCCGGAACATTTACGAAAGCTCTCTGCAAAACACACCAACGATTACTTCCGGTGTGACCGTAACGCGTCTCGAAGTATATGTGACTAACCGGACAACCACGACCGAGTCGCTACGAAACATTGTGGGTTTTGCCGATTTGGGTGAGCCTGCGCCTTACCGTGCCGGGAATCCTAACTTACAGCCGGTGCGTTCCACGTCGCCTGCGAGCAACGATGCCAACGGCCTGTACAAAAAACTATCGGATAACAACGCATTTCGGCAGGTCGACAATACCAATACCGCCATTACCGGGCTCGGCCTTGAAAAAACCATCGATTATGAACTGCTGCGTGGTGCGAAACGGTTGATCCTCGATCGTGATTATACATTCCACCCACAGCTCGGCTATATCTCCCTGACCAACGCGCTCCGCAACGACGAAGTCCTTGCGGTTTCTTATGAATACACCCTGAATGGCCGTGCCTTCAAGGTAGGGGAGCTTACCGAGGATTACCAGGCCCGGCAGGACAATGAAGTAATCGCCCTGAAATTGCTGAAATCGTCCACTATCCGGAACAACACCAAGTTGCCGATGTGGGATTTGATGATGAAGAACATCTATTCGCTTGGTACCAGCCAGATCGATAAGCAAGGATTCCAGTTGAGGGTGATTTATAAAGATGACCAGACCGGTATCGATAACCCGAACTTGCAGGAAAGTAGCATTGCCAATATCCCGCTGATACGCCTCTCCGGCCTCGACCGCCTGAATCCGGTCAATGACCTGCAACCCGATGGTAACTTCGACTTTGTCGACGGGATCACGATGGATAGCAAGACGGGGCGTATCATTTTCCCCGTACTCGAACCATTTGGTAGTAACCTGTCCAAAAAATTTGGTCCCGGCGAGGACGTGTACCGCAACAAATATGTGTTCAACGAACTGTACCGGACGACGATGATCGACGCGCAGCAGGTTTCGGAGCGCAACAAGTTCTTCATTAAGGGAGCTTACCAATCCAGTGGGGGAGCTGAGGTACAGCTGCCATTCGGCGTGCTGGAAACTTCCGTAACCGTAACCTCGGGCGGTGTGCCGCTTTCCCCGGGCTCGGATTATATCGTGGAAGCGCAGATCGGCCGTGTACGGATTTTGAATTCCAGTGTGCTTGCCTCGGGACGTGAGATCGTGATCGAGTATGAGCGCCCTGATATGTTCCAGAACCAGATCAGAACTTTGGTAGGAACACGTCTCGATTACGTGGTCAACCGTAACCTGAGTGTGGGTCTGACGGCCATGAAATACAAGGAGCGTACCGCGGGCTTCCTTTCGAGGGTGTCTATCGGCAATGAACCGGTGAACAATACCATGCTCGGGTTTGACGTGAACTTCCGCAAGGATGCACCGTTCCTGACGAAATGGCTGGATGCATTGCCGCTGATCCAGACGAAGGAAATGTCGTCGATCCAGTTCAAAGGGGAATTTGCCAAATTGCTTCCCGGCGTTTCGAGAGATGTGAACAATCGCTCCCTGGTGGACGACTTCGAGGCCGCACGCACGGTGTATGACCTATCGCGCCAGCCTCAGAAATGGCGTCTAGCCGCAGTGCCCACGAAATTCCGAGACGGATTTACAGGTAAAGACCTGAACTACGGCTATAAGCGTGCCAAGATTTCGGCCTATGCCGTCGATAACATCTTCGGGGGAGCGCAGGGGCTTGGAGGGGGATACCAGCCGCCTACCAACTTCGATGATACGGATCGCAAAAACTATTACGAACGACTTTACCTACCTAACCAGATTTTTCCGAACCGGCCGATCGCGGGGTTGGTAACATATCCGCAGCAGATATTGGATATTGCTTATTATCCAAGCGAGCGCGGAATGTACAACTACAACACCGATCTCAATCCCGACGGCCGCATGAAAAATCCGAGAAACAACTTCGGGGCATTGAGCCGTGCGATTACGTCGGATAACGATTTTGATAATGCCAATATCGAAAGCATCGAATTCTGGATGCTCGATCCGTTCATCAATGATGGCACTGAAAAAAGTCAGATCAGGGATGGTTTTTCTAAACAATCGAATACGACCGGTGGAAAGCTGGTATTTAACCTCGGAGATATTTCAGAAGATGTAATTCCCGATGAGCGCTACAACTTTGAAAATGGGTTACCGCTTGTACCTAAGCAAGTAGGAGTCAATGTCGATTCGACTGCATGGGGCTATGCTACCAAATCGCAATACCTGATCAATGCGTTCAGCAATGAGGACGGTGCGCGTCAGAAGCAGGATGTGGGTTTGGATGGCTTGACCAACGAAGAAGAGCGTGCTTTCTTTAAAACCTTCATCGACCGCCTTCCTGCAAACCTGACGGCCGAAGCACGTGCGAAAATCCTTGCCGACCCCTCCGGCGACGACTTCCAGTTCTTCCTGGGTGCCGACCTTGACGCCGAGGATAAGAAAGTGCTGGAACGCTATAAGAACTACATCGGGATGGAAAACAACTCGCCCGAAAGCCAGGGGAGGTCTGTAGATGTGACGCCGGCGTCGACGAATATTCCCGACGGCGAGGACATGAATGTCGATAACACTATCAACGACAATGAATCCTATTATGAATATGAGATAGACTTGAAGCCGGGACAGCTTGCTGTGGGTAATGGTTATATTGTCGATAAAACGGTGAATACCGAGGATGGCCAGAGCTGGTACCTGTTCCGCGTTCCTATTAAAGAGTTTTCGGGTATGGTGGGAAGTATGAACGGTTTCAAGTCGATCCGCTTCATGCGCATGTACCTGACCGACTTCCAGCAGCCGGTTGTGCTTCGTTTTGCACAATTGCAGATGGTAGGACAGCAGTATCGTAAATACACCTACAATCTTGATGCCCCGGGCTTGCAGGAAGTTCCGGAGCCTTATGATGCGAAATTTACCGTGGGTACAGTGAGTATTGAAGAGAATGGTCAGGCTAATGGCGCCACGAACAAATATGTATACAAAATCCCACCTACCTGGAAACGGGATCAGGACAACACACAGCGTCCGCCGCTGCAGCTGAACGAGCAATCGATGAGCCTTTGTGTGACCGGCCTTCGCGACGGGGATTCACGGGCAGTTTTCAAAAATGTGAACCTCGACTTGCTTTTCCGCAAGCGCTTGCGCATGTATGTACACATGCAGAACGAGCAGAACGAAGACAATATGGTGGGCGCATTTATGCGGATCGGTACCGACCTTACCCAGAACTACTATGAGATCGACCTTTCTGCCCTGAAAGCTACCCGGCCGGGAGAACAACCTGACACCGAAGTATGGCCGGAGGGTAATGAGGTCAACATTGCATTGGCAGACCTGGTAGATGCAAAGGCGCAGCGTAACCGGCAAATCGATAAAAACCTGAGTGTGCCGTTCACCGTTCTGAGCTCCGACAGAAGATACAAACTGACCGTAGTAGGTAACCCGGACTTGAGTGCTGTAAAAGTGATGATGATCGGTGTCCGCAACCCGAAATCGGTAGATGAGCATGCGAAGACATTTTGTATCTGGGTAGATGAAATGCACGTCGAAGGTTTCGACGATACCGGTGGTATGGCGGCCATTGCGCAGCTGAATGCGAAACTGGCCGACTTCGCGACATTGACTGCCTCCGGCCGGATCGAGACGTTCGGTTTCGGTACCGTGCAGCAACGCATTGGTGAGCGCACGCGGAACTTTACTTCGGAGTATGGATTCTCTTCCAACATTGCATTGGATAAGCTGCTGCCTGCCAACTGGGGTTTCCAAATCCCGCTGTTTGTAAGTTATGACCGGCGAAATGTGAAACCGCATTTCGATCCGCTCGACCCGGATACGCCACTGAGTACCTCGCTCGATAATCTCCGAACGGACGAAGAACGTGACGGGTACAGGCGAATGGTGGAGGAAAATGCCGTCAAGCGAGGGTTCAACTTCTCGAACGTCCGGAAGATCAAGACTAAACCGGGTGCGAAAAACCATTTCTTCGATTTTGAAAACTTCGCATTCAGTTATGCATTCAGTGACGATAAGCGAAGGAATATTCTGACGCAGGAGTACAATCAGCGTGCATACCGGGCTGGTATTTCCTACATGTATGCCAGCCAGCCGAAGGCGATCGAGCCATTCAAAAAGTGGAAGGCGACGGGCCGTTGGGCGGAGTTTATCAAGGAATTCAATGTGACGTTGCTGCCGAACATGGTATCGCTGCGTACTGATGTGGATCGCCGCTTCCTGAAAACCCAGCTGCGCAATGCCGACCTCACAACCGACGGTATACAGCCGCTGTATGAAAAATACTTCTGGTTCAACCGCTATTACGATTTCGGCTGGAACCTGACGCGCAACATGACGTTGACCTACGCCGCGACCGCCAACTCGATCATCGACGAACCGGAGGGCGATATCAACACCAGCGTTAAGAAGGATTCGCTTTGGAGTAATTTCAAAAAGCTGGGACGTATCAAGAATTTCGACCAGAAAATTGACCTGACGTACCGCCTTCCGCTTGACAAAATTCCGGTGTTGGACTGGATGTCGGCAGACTACAAGCATTCGATTGGCTACAACTACCAGGCCAATGCATTGAATCTGAAAGATACGACGGGGTTACCGTTCGGGGATATTATCCGTAACAGCCGCGAGCGGGGTGTTACCGGGAAAGTGGATTTTGTATTGCTTTACAACAAACTCCGCTACCTCAAATTCGCGAATACCCCTTCGGTTGCGAGAAAGAACTTTGCACGCAGCCCGGGTGATATCGAGGACATCGATATGCGTACGACCGACATTGTGAAGAGCCTTACGAGAGCCTTGATGACTGTTCGCGGTATCAATGTCAGCTACTCGGTTCTGGAAACGACGGCGTTGCCGGGTTATCTGAGGGCGCCTAAGTACTTCGGGCTCGATAATGCCAATGCGCCGGGACTCGGCTTCGTGCTGGGCCAGCAGGACAGGAACTTCCAGATGAAGGCGGCGGAGAAAGGCTGGATTACGAAAAGCAAGCAGCAGAATATGCCGTTCCAGCAGACAATCGCCAAGAACTTTTCGGCGAATACCACATTGGAACCGTTCAAGGATTTCAGGCTGATCATCGAAGCGCGTTTGACGCGGCAGGATGCTTACCAGGAGTTCTACCGGCCCGATTCGTCCGGGAATTTCGCATCGCAAAGCCCGCTGCGGAATGGGCAGTTCAGTATGTCGTTCATGTCGTTCCGGACGGCATTTGCCAAAATGCGGAGAGATAACTCTTCGCCGGTATTCGATAAGTTCCGGGCATATCGTGCTATTCTGAGAGACAGGCTGAATGCGGAGAACAAGAGCGGTGGAGAATACAACGAAACTTCGCAGGACGTATTAATTTCGGCATTCTTTGCGGCTTACACCGGAAAGGACCCTAAAACGGTGCGCACCAACCCATTCCTGAAATTCCCGATGCCGAACTGGGATTTGAGCTATACCGGCCTTTCGTCGATCCCGGCGTTCAAGCGTTTGTTCAGCTCGTTTACATTGCGGCATAAGTATATGTCCAATTACAGCGTTGGTAACTTCACCTCGTCGCTCGACTATGAGGCGCTTTACGTAAATCTTGCCGTGACGGGTTATCCATTATCGTCTCGATTGAACGACCTTGGTCAGTACGTGCCGGTATTTGCGATGAGCACCATTACACTATCCGAGAAATTCCAGCCGCTCGTGGGCGTAGAGATGCGGACGCAGAGCCGTGTGACCGCGCGCGTGGAGTACAACCGCGACCGTACCATTGCCTTGAACCTTTCGAACTCGCAGGTAGCAGAGCTCTTCAACCAGGACATCACGGTTAACATTGGCTTTACCAAAAACAATGTGCCGCTGCCTTTCAAGATCAATGGCGTGAAGAAGAAGCTGAAAAACGATATGACGATGCAGCTCGCGATGACGTTCCGGGATACCCGCTCGATCCAGCGGAAGTTCGACGGCGAGAATATCCCGATCGCCGGAAACATCAACTTCCAGCTGCGTCCGACGGTGAATTACATGGTCAACAACCGTTTGAGCGTACAATTCTATTTCGATCGCACGTTCAACGACCCGCTGGTTTCCAACTCATTCTACCGCGCGAGTACAGCCGGTGGCGTGCAGCTGAAGTTCAATTTGGCTGAATAACATTTTGATTTGGAAAATACAGCTTACATCATGTAATTTGCGCTCCAAAGATGTTCACTACTTACCTGATTTTATCATGAATTTTCCATCAGAACTCAAATACACAGAAGATCACGAATGGATTCGTATTGAAGGGGATACGGCAACTATCGGCATTACCGAACATGCCCAGAATGAATTAGGTGACATTGTGTATGTGGACATTAACACCGTTGGAGAAGCGCTGGGCAAAGGAGATGTTTTTGGTTCGGTTGAAGCTGTGAAGACAGTATCCGACCTTTTTATCCCGGTTGCAGGCACAGTGCTTGAAGTTAACCCCGACCTCGATGGCGAGCCCGAACTTGTCAATTCCGATCCTTACGGCAGCGGATGGATGGTGAAAATCAGTCTGGCCAATCCCGGCGATGAAGACGGGCTGCTTTCCGCAGAGCAGTATAAAGAACTCATAGGTGCCTGATATTAGGTTGAAGCTCCATCCGGAGCTTTTTTTTTGAAACCGGTTCCATGTTGCATTCCGGTGTTTAGTTTGAAATAAATATGAAATTGTTAGTTAGCTCGGTTCGGGTAATTGATAAAACATCACCCTTCAATGGTCAGGTGAAAGATATCCTGATCGAGGGAGGGAAGATTAAACAAATTGGTGACAACCTCGACGCAGGCAATGCGCAGGTAGTCGACGGCAGCGGCCTTAGCGTATCCGCGGGCTGGGTCGATATGCGCGTGCAAGGGCGCGACCCGGGCTTCGAGCATAAAGAGGATTTACATTCGGTGCGCGAAGCTGCGGCGCATGGCGGGTTTACGGAAATCGTATTGCTGCCAAACACCCAGCCGGTGGTCGATACGAAGGATACGCTCAATTACATTCGGCACAGCGGCTTCGGCGGGCTCGTTACATTGCATCCGGCGGCGGCGGTTACGAAGAAAGCCGACGGAGTGGATTTCACCGAAATGATGGATTTGCATCAGGCAGGTGCCGTAGCATTCACAGATGGCGAAAATCCGGTTCAGAATGCGGATTTGCTTCTGAAAACGATCCTGTACCTGCGTCCGCTGAATGCACTGCTCATTAACCGCCCCGAGGACCGCGAGCTCACGCTCTACGGGCAAATGCACGAAGGCGTCACAAGCACGCTCGTGGGCATGAAAGGAATGCCGGCATTGGCAGAAGAAATGATGCTCATCCGCGACCTGAAACTCCTCGAATACGCATTAGAGAAAAATACTTACGATACCACCGCTCCGGTACTGCACGTTTCGCTGCTGTCGACCGTGCGGGGCGTGGAGCTGGTCCGCGAAGCGAAAGCGAAAGGCCTGCCCGTTTCGGCAGATATCGCAGCGCACCAGCTGGCATTTGAAGATAAGGACCTCATCGGTTTCGATACGAACCTGAAAATAAACCCGCCATTCCGCTCGTCGGAAGATAATGCGGCGCTACGCCAGGGACTGGCGGATGGTACCATCGACGCCATCGTGTCAGACCATAATCCGCACGACGAGGAAAGCAAAAACCTCGAATTCGACCATGCCGATTTCGGTATCACCGCCCTGGAAACTGCATTTGCATTAGCCGTTATGCATAGCGGCCTCGTGGTGGACGATATCGTAGAGAAGCTGACCGTGCATCCACGCCGCATCCTGCGCCTGCCGGAAGTGAGCGTAGCAGAAGGCGCCGCGGCCAACCTCACATTCTTCGACCCGAATAGCGAATGGGTATTCGGCAGAAGCTATTCCAAATCCAAGAATACACCGTTCCTGGGGCAGACATTGAGAGGACAGGTAAGAGGGGTGATCAATAATGGTAAACAGGAGTGGTTCAAATGAATTCGATTATAGCATATTTTAATAAACCTATTTTAAAACTGTCGCTGCTGTTCGGGCTGGCGCTGGGCATACTCGTCTTTGCGTTTTTCCTTGGATTATATGCAATGGGCATTGTGCCGCTGGGGAATAACAAAGTGCTCGACATCGGTATTCATATTATCCTTATCGCGGGTGCATGCTGGTATTACCGCAAGAAAGTCGGGAACGGCTTTTTGCATTTGTGGGAGGCATTAACCATCGGTTACGTTGTGAATACCGTTGGTGCATTGATTGCCGGCTGGCTGATCTATTTTTTTGTAACTTACATTGACCCTTCTGTTTTTACGGCATACGTTGCCCAGATGAAGGACCTGATGCTGCAAGGCAAAGCCGAGCTCGTCAAGAATATCGGGGAGGCCGAGTTTCTGAAGATGTATAATGGTGTGGGAGAAATGGCTACCTCGGAAATCATCACGGATGAAGTAGGGAAAAAAACGGTCATGGCGATCATCCCGATCCTGGTGATTTCATTGATTTTGAGAAAACAGGATTACAGCATCATGCAAAACAACAAATCTTAAACCTTCATGGAAGAAAAAACCTCTACCGCTCGCGTTGCCCTGAAATATGGCCTTCTGGCCGCCGTTGTAACGATGGTATATTCGACGATCCTGTACGTGGCCGGACTTGGGTCCAACAGATTACTGGCGTCGGTAACGTACGCTTTCATGATCATCGCGATCGTTTTGGCGATGAAGGATTTTCGCGAGAAGAATGGAGGGTTTATCAGCTATGGTGAAGGATTGGGGCTGGGTTCCCTTACATCGGCGGTGCTGGGTTTGCTGAGCTCGGCATTTACGATTTTCTACATCCAGTTTATCGACTCGAATATGCTCACGCAGAGCCTCGATCAGATGCGCGAGGAGTTGGAAGGAAAAGGAATGGACGACGCGCAGATCGAACAGGCGCTGGAAATGTCGCAGAAGTTTATGTCGCCCGGTATCATGTTCGTGACGGTGATTTTCGGTTACCTGATCATGGGCTTCATTTTCTCGCTGATCATCGCCGCCGTTATGCGGAAGGAAAAGCCCGTCTTCGAGTAACGGATTCCTGAAAAGACTTTATTAAAATCTCCGAATAGTGTTAGCAATCTTCCGAAAAGAGGTAGCCAGTTTTTTCAACTCACTGATCGCCTATATCGTGATGGCGGTCTTTCTGACGGCCATCGGCCTGATCGTATGGGTTTTCCCGGATTCCAATATCCTGGACTACGGTTACGCCGACCTCGGCTCGTTTTTCGGCCTGGCGCCTTATGTGCTGATATTCCTCATTCCGGCCATTACCATGCGTTCGCTGGCCGAGGAATCGCGTAATGGCACGCTCGAATTGCTCCTCACCAAGCCTATCCGGAATATCGATCTCGTACTCGGCAAATTCTTTGCGAACTGGGTGCTGGTAGTGCTCACCCTGCTGCCGACGCTCATTTATTATTACAGTGTTTACAAACTGGGGAATCCTGTCGGCGACGTCGATTCCGCAGCTGTGGCCGGATCTTACCTTGGCCTGCTGCTGCTCAGCGGTGTGCTGGTGGCGATGGGTATCTGGGCATCCTCCCTGAATGATAACCAGATTGTCGCATTCATCCTCGGCGTGTTCCTCGCGTTCATCTGGTATGTGGGTTTCGGGGCCGTTTCGGGCATGTTTGGCGATGGGTTCGGGGCCAATTTGCTCTCCGGTATAGCCCTGGACGTTCAATACCAGGCATTGGGGAAAGGGCTCATCGATTCCCGTAATGTGATTTATCTACTCAGCCTGATCATCTTCTTTATCTTCCTCACACTCTGGCGTGTAGAAAGCCTCCGCAAGTGAGGCACGCGGGCGAGGCACGTATTTTGTATAAGTATTCAGGTTGTCGATCCATCGAGCTGAGCTATTCGTATATGACTAAAAGCACACTACGATGGTGAACTCAGACAGACAACCCCGAATGCAGGCAATTGCCCCCTCTCTGGTAATTTCCCTCCTGTACGGCGATGAGGCAATAATTTGGTATGGCCCATTCAGGCGTGTAGGAAAATTTACTAGATTGCCAGTAACTAATTTACAATTAAATGTTAAGCGACTCTTGGCGACCAGCAAGGTAAAATACTCGGAAGAGGAATTGGTGTCAGCTCTGAAACGAAACGAGCGAAGCGCCTTCGAATTCCTGTACGACCATTACTCAGGAGCTTTGTTTAATATCATTTCAAAAACGTTGAAGGACGAGGAGAAAGCCGCAGATGTATTGCAGGAATGCTTTCTGAAGATTTGGAAGAATATCGCTTCCTATGACCCCGAGAAAGGACGATTGTTTACATGGATTATGAATATCGCGCGGAATGGCGCGATAGACGCGGTCAGGGCGGAGGGAAGGAAGCCGGCAATGGATGATATTGAAAACACGGTGGTCCTGAATGAAAAGGATACGTACGAAGATTCACAGACGATCAGTTCGGACATGAAGGCGATCATCGACATGCTCCGGCCCGAGCGGAAAATACTCATCGATATGGCCTATTTCCAGGGCTACACGCATGAGGAAATCTCCGAAGAACTGAGTATACCGTTGGGCACCGTGAAATCGCGGATCCGGACCGCATTACAAGAGTTAAAACATTACTTTGCAGTATGAATATCCAAGCCTATATAGAGTCCGGTATATTGGAGGAATATGTATTGGGCACTGTTACTCCCCAGGAGAAACAGGAGGTGGAGTGTATGTCGCATATTTATCCTGAGATCAAGGCGGAGCTGTTGCGTACCGAAAGTGCATTGGAAGAATATGCACTAAAACACCAGACAACGCCGCCGCCATCGTTGAAGGAGTCGATTTTTGCGCAAATGAATTTCGATGCCCCCGCTGAAGAGCCAAAGGCGGAGGATGCGACAGCACAGCAGACTGTAAGCCAGAACGACGCCGCGACGCCCGTGCGTACGGAAGCGCGCGTGATCGACAACGCATTCGACCGCGTGGAAACGCAGGTAGTGACGCCCGCCTGGGCGAAGCTGTCCGTAGCTGCGGCGGTATTGCTCGCGCTTTTTGCGGGATGGTCGGCCATGCAGATGACCGATATGAAAAATGCCGGCAACGAGGCAGTAGCGAAAGTGGAGAGCATGCAGGCCGATATGGCGGCGATGAAAGCGCAGACCGAATACAACGAGGCCGTGGCGGCATTGTTCCGCAACCCGACTTATAAACACGTGCATTTGGCAGGATTGCAGAAGTCGCCGGAAAGTGCCGTTTCCGCATTCTGGAACACGCAAACGAATGAAGTGATGATCGATGTCCAGAGCCTCCCGGCCGCGCCCCAGGGCAAGCAATACCAGCTTTGGAGCATCGTGGACGGCAAGCCGGTAGACATTGGGATGCTCGACAATGCATTCACAGGCAAAGTCCTTAAAATGAAAAACACCAAACCCGGTTCCGTCGCATTTGCCATTACCCTGGAAAAAGAAGGCGGCAACCCGACGCCGACCATGGAGGAAATGTATGTGATGGGGAAAGTGGTGTAGTGACTGATTTTTGGATTGATATGCGCTCATTGTGAGGATGAAACCTCACAGTGAGCGTTCTTTTTATTACTTACCTAAATACCTTAAACCTTATGAAACGCCGTAATTTTCTGGGAAGTGTCACATTGGGCAGCAGCTTGCTGGCCGGAACTTCCGAAAATCGCGAAGCCGGAAATGCAGCTTCCGGCAAAGAAACCCCTGCAAAAGCCACATTAAATGCCGACCTCGTGATCGCGGGCGGCGGCTTGGGCGGATGCGCGGCCGCATTGGCCGCACTGCGCAATGGGCTGTCGGTAATCCTCACCGAAGAAACCGACTGGATCGGCGGCCAGCTCTCGCAGCAGGGCGTTCCGCCCGACGAGCACCCGTGGATCGAAACGCACGGCGCCACGAAGGCTTACCGCGATTTCCGCTCCGCCGTACGTGAGTATTACCAAAAAAACTACCCGCTCACCGCCGAGGCCCGGAGCCGCAAAAACCTCAATCCCGGCGACGGCTCTGTATCCAAGCTCTGCCACGAACCGCGTGTAGCCGTAGCCGTGCTCACCGACATGCTGAACCCGTACCTCAGCACCGGCAAGCTCACATTGCTTTTGGAACATAAAATCGTGGCTGCCGACGTGAAAGGCAACAAAGTACAAGCCCTCACCGCGCAGAACCGCCGCAACAATGCCCTGGTAACCCTCGCCGCGCCCTATTTCGCGGACGCTACCGAGCTCGGCGACCTGCTGCCCATGACCGGCACCGAGTTCGTCACCGGCGCCGAATCCAAAGCCGAAACCGGCGAATTCCACGCCCCCGAAAAAGCCGACCCGAACAATGTGCAGGCATTCACCGTCTGCTTCGCGATCGACTATCGCCCGGGCGAAAACCACGTGATCGAAAAGCCGCGCGAATACGATTTCTGGAAGAACTACGTGCCCAAAATGACCAAACCCTGGTCGGGCAGGCTGCTGGACCTTTCGTATTCCAATCCCAAAACCCTCGAACCGAAACAGCTCGGTTTCCACCCGGAAGGCATCCCGACCGGCAATAACCTCAACCTCTGGCTCTACCGCCGCATTATCAACAAGGCCAACTTCACCCCCGGAACCTACGCCGGCGACATTACCATCGTAAACTGGCCGCAAAACGACTACACCCTCGGCAACCTCATCGGCGCCAGCGAAAAAGACTTCGACAAGCATTTCGAACGCGGCAAGCAGCTCAGCCTCTCGCTCCTGTACTGGCTCCAAACCGAGGCCCCACGCCCCGACGGCGGCAAAGGCTGGCCCGGCATCCGCCTCCGCAAAGACGTTATGGGCACCGAAGACGGCCTCGCCAAATACCCCTACGTCCGCGAGTCGCGGCGTATTAAGGCGCTATTTACCATTAAGGAAGAGCACGTCGGCGCCGAGCAACGCGCTGCTGTCACCGGGCAATCTGCTGGCGTGAAAGCTGCTGTTTTTGAAGATAGCGTTGGGATTGGCTACTACCATATTGACTTACATCCTAGTACTGGCGGGGATAATTATATTGATTTCGGGTCACTGCCGTTTCAAATTCCGCTTGGCGCGCTGCTGCCGGTGAGGATGGAGAATATTCTGCCTGCCAATAAGAATATTGGGACTACGCATATTACGAATGGGTGTTATCGGCTGCATCCGGTGGAATGGAGCATTGGGGAGGTGGTGGCGTTGTTGGTGAAGTATGCTTCTTCGAAGAATGTGCTTCCGCGGGGTGTGCGGGAGGATAAGGGGTTGTTGGAGGGGTTTCAGGGGTTTGTGAAAGGGGAGGGCGTTGAGTTGGAGTGGCGTTGAGGATTAAAGAATTGCTTACCAGCACTATTGGTTATCCGGCAGCGGAATTACAGCCCGCTGCTCGGTTCTATGCCTTTCTTTTGTGCCCTCTATTGGAAATGAAAACCAATACCTGTCCGTTGGGTCTTCGTCTGAAACGATATGTAATAAGTTCGAAATGAAGTATGAGAAAGAAAGATCGATGAGATTATACCGAATGTAGCATCTTCCGTAGTAAGGTATGGGAGGGACTAGATCGCTTGTATGTTTCCAATATCTGATGAAATTATTGGGGCCGAGAGCGACGTGATTTACTAGCCCGTCTGAAAGTTTTAAGACCTCATCTATTCGTTCGTCAGTGAAATTTCCTGTATAATTATATGCAAAGACTCCAACAAACTTCTTTCTTGCAATACCATCCGGATTAAAAGATTCAAACACCCGTAGTCTATTAAGTTTTGCTATGATCTTGTTAAAAGCGCTGTCATTACCGCTGTCGATATTCCTAGTATGATTTGTAATCCCAGTTTTTACTTCAATAACTGCTCTGACGGCACTTTCAGTCACGATGACAAAATCTCCTTCCCTAAATACTACTGGACTATTATCGTCATAGATAATGATGTCTAGTTGACTTGAAACTTGATTTAAAAGCCCCGTGTAATGATCGTTATTTCCAATAATGAATCCCGTTCCAATTTTAAGAGTTGTAGGAAGAAACTGCGAAATTATTTTTCGAAGAATTGCTTCTTTATATCTACCAACATCTCCCCAATTAGCGTCTCCAATTAGAAATTCAACCCTATCTTTCGTAATTAACAATTCTCGGGTGATTGATTTTTGAAATTCCAGTATACGAGGAAGTGACATGTCTTTTTAATTTACATTTATGGCTTTCTTTAGTGAATTAAAATGTAATGGATCTGCTGCTAAAAGAGACATAAGTTCTCCTATCGCCTCTGACAGGTTCATAAGCAGCTCATCGTGTCTCGTAACTTTCTCGAACGTGGTGAAATGTGAAAAGTGATGTAGAGTTTTAAGCTGATTAGGTTCAGGTAGTAGATTTTTAAGTCTAGCGTCGACTTCATCTGTGGAATCGGGCAATTTCATCAACGTATAGATCTCCAAAAAGCGTCTCACAGCATTAGGCATAAGTATTAGACGTTCATCAGCTTCCTGGCATCCATCATTAAAAAAATTAAATATTATGTCAAAGAGATATATGTACTCGGATTTGTAGTCCCTCAGTGATTTCGGTAACTCCTGAATCCTTGATTTAGTTGTAGATAATCTTTTTATGAAATAGTATTCTCTCGTATTTCTTTTATTGATTCGGTTTGAATCCTTTAAAAAAGAAAAGAATTCAAAATTATGGGTCGAAATGAAAAGTTGCTTGAAGCAATTTACGAATTTTTGCGGCTCACTAGGATCTTCATTTTGCCGAAAGAAGAATGAATTGATTAAAGAATATATCTGAGCAATATGATTTCCGTCTAGACTGGATATCGGATCATCTATGAATATGATTGTATCTTTCAGCTTTCCCTCGCGATGCAGACTTTCCAGAGAGACGAGAAAGTAGGCAAATGAGATAGCTGTCTTTTCTCCTTCACTGAGGTTTTCGGCTACTTTTTCTCCTCTTTTAAGTATAAACTTGTCGTCATGGGTGACCTCAATGATAATATCATCTCGGTTAAGTATTTTCTTAATAAAGCTATTTAATTCTTGTTGTCCCGCAACAATACTTTTCAACTGCCCTTCCAGAACCTTGTTTCGATTGGATATTTTTCTTATCAGGCAGTCGTAACGCGCAATGCATCTGTTTGCAAAATTTTTTTCTCCTTCTAATTTGTAGTATTGTTCTTCACGAAGAAAAATACTTACCTGGTGTTTTTTTAGTTGCTCTCGGGCTGAGTTTTGTTTCTTGTTGAAATTCTTAACAAAGTCATTATGAGATGTTACAATGTTATTGATGTCATTCAGCCATTTGTCTATATTGGTTATTACGGATGTATCCAATGGCTCTAACTCAATATAATTAAAAATATTTTCGTTTTCTTTCCTTTTCAGCTCAGATTTAAGTTGGGTTAATTGTTTCTGATAGTCATCCAAGAGAGATGTTAAGCGGTCTAATTGATGCTGGTAACTGTCTTGTAGGTTGTCGATAAAATCATTTTTGCTGCCTGGTAGATTTATTCGATTCAGCGACTCTATTTCTTTCTCTATTTCAATATTTGTTTGATTTATTTCATCACGGACCTTTGCCGATTCATTTGAAAAGTATGCGTTTAACGTTTTGAGTCGATTAGGCTCTAATGTGTTGCCACAAAAAGCGCACTCATTTGCATTTTCATGTAAAGGCAATCCCAACTTTGCCCATGTGTATAATTTGCTGTCATTTTCTAGGATAGGTATTATGGTTGAGCTTGACGGGGTTGAATTTAATATGTTCTTGGTCTTGCTGTGTAATTCTTCAAGCTTGGTATGTAAATGAATCGCCACGATCTCATTCTTGTTGTTTGTGGCTAACGATGCTTGCTTGGTTCTCAACAGCTCTTCCGTGTCAGATATGATGTGAGACGATAAGTCGTTAGAAAGTTGGCTTTTTACAGTGATCAGGTGACGCTTGTCGAAATCAATTAAACTGTTGAAAATGTCATTTTTTATTCTGCGCGCTTCAATTGTGAACTTAGTCAAATCAAATTGATCAAAATTTGCAACGGTTTGTTTATAATCATCCTTTCGACCCCTAATTGCATCTGTTCCATTAATTTTGGCAATCTGACGTAGATTTTCCTCCAACTCGGCTCTGATAGCAACATTTTCGCCAACATCAAATGAGATACCTTCAACTCTTTCGTCTGTTTCCCACCGTAAATTATCTCTTATGTACTCGGCGTTGAAGACACAGACTAGCAAAGGGTTGGTGTTGAGATCGTTTTCTCTAATTTCTTGATTGGTAGACGTCGTGATCTTGAACTGTCCAGAAGGAAACTTAGAGTGAAGTTCTTTGTCTCTAAGGGACGAGAATATACGAGAGAGGGTAGTTTTGCCCGTATAGTTCCAGCCATAAATAATGTTTTTCTCATTAAATTCAGGAAGGGTAGCTGGCCATGTAAAGTCCTGGAATACACCAAAATTTTTTATAGAGTTGATCTTTTTAATCATGTTTAGAGGGTTTTGGGACCTTATATGGTTTTCCTCTAATTAAAACAATTTTGAAGTTTAAATCCGAAATTGATCACAAGATTTATTTTTCGGTAAGGTGATGATCAAGAAAAGATTTATCCACACTCAATGGACGCTTTTTTGTCGACTTGGCTAAGCTTTCATTCTTAAAGTGAAGATAAATAATGAGCGAGACACGCACTATTATGCTGTGGTTGGGACAGAGAAGCTCAACGGGATGGAACTTGCGCGCTTAGTAGCACCATACAGGCGATGCCTCTGCTGGTTGATGTTTTGCCGAAAATACGGATTCTTGACCGCTTTCTCTTCTATTAGGTCAATCGGCCGTTTAAAAAGCTCCTGCAATGAAAACTTGAAGTCAAAATAGTTATCCGCATAATCCTCAACATCCATATGCGCGAAATCAACGATCAGATCAATATCGCTTTCCGCATTAAAATTATCGCTCAAAACAGACCCGAATGCGTACAAGCTCTTCACTTTGTGTGCTTTACAAAGTTTGGTAATGGCCGCTCGGTATTTTTGCAGTCTATCCATGTTTCTCACCTATTTGTTTCCTATCAACCGCTCCAAGCGCCCCATCATCTCATCCTTCTCTTTCAACATCCGCTCGTACAAAGCAATCTTCTCCTCATGAAGCTGCATGAGTTTATCGATAGGATGGAAGGTCGGATTGTTGTTAACCGCATTCAACATAGCATTGTCATTGAATGTATTAGAAATCACATTCACCGCCTTTTCCTCATCAAAATTCCGAATCGCTTCCACAGGTATTTTCAGTATCGCTGCTACTTGTTCCAAAATGTCGGAATCGATCTTTTCGCGCTGTTCGAGCGTGGAAATTCTTTGCTGGTTCCAATCGCTGCCGAGCTCGAAGGCGAGCATGTCCTGTTTGATTCCGAGCATTTCGCGGAACCGTTTCACGTTGCGGCCTTCGTGGATCTTCGGGTTGGAGGTAGTATGTGTCATACCGGGGCTATTTCGTTGAAAAGGCAATTTATATAAATCCATCGGTAAGTGTTCCGGTAATTTACAGGTATTTCGGCGTAAGTTACGGCGCGCGCGGGTTGGGTACGGGTTGCAGGAATGCGTGCTTTACGGAAAACGTAAATGCACGGTTTGTCCGACACTTTTACACCCACAAAATGAACACCAAAACACACCCTATCGAATGCACGGATGCGATGTTGCTGGCCTATGGCCGCGAGGTAGGCAAGCTCCTGAGCAGCAGCAGCGCGGAATGCTGGCGCGACGAACTCTGGACGATCTTCACCGGCTACATCATCTCCCTCAAAGAACAAGGCCCCGCGCCGGAGCTTTGCGATACTTACTTTTCGTTTAAGGAGCTGATTGCGTTTTTTGAGAATGTGGAGCGGATTGGGAGAGGGGAGGCGGTAGGTACCTCATGTGAAACGTCATTGTGAGAAACGGACCAATACCTGGAGCGCCCATAATGACGTTATATTTTACTGCGCAGATTGCAAAGAGTTGCTCTGCAAGGGCCGAAAGTGTTGAATCGTTTTACGCTCCACGGCTCTCTCGGCATGCCACAGATCATAATTACGTTGAATATCTAGCCAGAACTCGGCGCTAGTGCCGAAAGCTTCTGAGAGCCTTACACACATTTCGGAACTGATCCCTTGGTGTTCATTCAAAATATTTGAGAGTGTTTTACGGGTGATTCCAAGGCCCTTTGCAATTTCAGCCTGGGTGTAGTCGTGACCGGTCTCCTCTTTTAGTCCCTCGATAGTTTCCTTTATCAATGCCCCAGGGTGGGCTGGTCTCATGCCTCTTTTCATAATTTGCTTTGTTAATGGTAGTCCAGATAGTCGACGTCGAACACATCGCCGTCTTCGAATCTGAAAATGATTCGCCAGTTTCCCGACACATTCACCGCATGAAAACCTTTCAATTTTCCCGACAGCGGATGTAACCTCGATCCCGGAGTGCCAATATCATCCAATGATTTAGCAAATTCGAGGCGTGTGAGAACGTTGCGAATTCTTATAATGTGTGCTGCGGGTAGTTTAGTGGTGTCTTCATCTTCAAAAAACAACCGTAACCCTTTGTGTCGGAAGCTTTTTATCATTAACACAAATGTAACAGGGTGTGTTACATTTTGCAATATATTGGCGGAAAACGAAAAGACGAGCAGCAAAGCGCCGCTCGTCTCTCGAAAAATCTATTTCCGTTGTCTTCAGACAACGGAAAACGGGCAATAGGGATCATTTCCCGCCCTTCGCCTGCTTCAACGCCGACGTAGTCAGCCAATACTTCGCAATCATATTCGGCACCTCCCATTCCGGCAGCTTCCCGGCTTTGAGATACCCCATATAAGCATTAGCCACCTGCGCGAAGTGCGATTCGTGGCCGGTGTCATATTTGGCATCGATCACCACTTCCCAGCCAGCAGCGGTCTTTTTCAGATCCACGCCGGGGTACTTATCCTGCACAGATTTAAATGCAGCCGCCACCGCATCTTCGTATGCCTTCGATTTGTCGGTAGTTTCAATGTAAAGCACAGGCTTGTACTTCTGCTCCTTGCCCTGGCGCACGATCAGGTTGGCTTTGGAGCCTTTCATGATCGAGTAATGCGTGTCGCCGGTGCCTTCGGGGGCCTGGAAGTTCCAGATCACGGATACTTTCGCGTGCACACCTTTCAGGGTGTAGTTCAGTTCACCATTGGAATATACATTCAGCAAAGTGTCCTTAATATCCTTTTTGAGGAAGTCGGGATAGGTTTCGCTTTTGGTGACGAGCTTGAACTGCGACGGCGTGAGTTGTGTAGCGGTGCGCTTCGTCGAGAGGAGTTGAATGTCCTTTTGATAGTCGAGGGATACATTCGGGAAGCAGCTCCATTGCACGAGGTCCACGAGGTGGGTCGTTACGTCCACCATGCCTTCGCCTTGCTGGTTTACGTCGAAGAACCAGGTAGGGCGTACGAGCGGCTCGCCGGAGATGTATTTGAAGAAGTGGTGCACGCTTTCTTTCGATACCGCGGGGTTCTCGGGCGTACCTTTTTGCAGTTCGCCGAAGATCTCGGGCAGCAATGCGAGTTCGCGTTGCAGGGTGTTGGTGATCTCGTAACGCTCGGTCATGATGTCGTACAGGAGCACCTTGTTTTTGTCGGCGCTGGCGAATGCTTCTTTCAGCTTGTCGAAGCCCGCCGCGTCGATTGCCATCGGTTTGTCGGCTAATACGTTCAGGCCTGCGTCGACGGATTTTTTGATGAAATCGGTCTTTTTCTGGTTGTTACCGGCGAGTACCACCACATTGCCTTTTTTCTCCGAAATCATTTTTTCAAAGAAATCGGGGCCGGTGTACACCTCTTCCTTCCAATGCGTGGGATCTTCGGGGCGGGTGTTGTACTTCTCCACCTTGTCGAGGTAAGCCTTCACGTCCGGGCCTTCGGATGCGTACACGTGCACGACCGAATCCACATCGTCGTACATCGATTTCTGAACCAGCGCCGCATGGAAGTGGCCGGGCTCTACCACGATCAGGCTCAGCGGTTTCTTCTCCTCACTCTTTGCTTCCTCTTTCTTCGAATTACATCCCTGATTGAATACCATTGCGCTCAATAAAGCGATTGTCAAGAGTTCTTTTCTCATTTGAATGGGTTGAGGTAATACATTGCAAGATAGCTCCGGTGCGGAACTATGCCTGCGAGTATGACGAAATTTCTTTGAGCTTCCCTGAACTCGCCTGGTCGATGAACAAGATCGCGTGCGGATGCTTGCGGAGGATGGTCGATGGGTAGGCTTCCTGGATGTCCTCGGCCACGGTGTGGTAAATGGCCTGGGCTTTTTTCTCGCCGGGGACGATGCAGAAGGCATATTTGGCCTTCATGAGGGTCGGAATAGTGAGTGTCAATGCGGTTTGCGGCACTTCGCCGAACGTATCGAAGCATTCGTCGTTCACCTGCTGCTGGCGGCAGGCGTCGTCGAGTTCTACAATTTTTACTTCCAGTGGATCATCGAAAAATGCCACATGCGGGTCGTTGAATGCCAAATGTCCATTCTCGCCAATGCCGAGGCACACAATGTCGATCGGGTTCTCGCGGAGCAGCTTTGCATAACGGTCGCATTCCCGCTGCGGATCGGTAGCGTTACCGTCGAGATAGGAAACCGAATGTACTGGCACATGATCGAACAGCCGTACTTTCAGGAAATACCCGAAATTTTGCGGCGCGTCGGCGGCGATGCCGATGTACTCGTCCATGTGAAATGCATTGATTTTCTCCCATTGAATGCCCGACTCGTCCTTCAAAGTCGCCAGAAACTCGTTCTGCGAAGGCGCCGAGGCGAAGATGATGTTTACAAATTCTTTGGTATCCTGAATCTCCCTGATCTTGTCCGCCACGGCTTTCGCCGCAGCTTCACCCATTTGCTGGCGGGTTTCGGAGATGTTGATTTCCAGTAGGTCGACTTTCATTTTTTTGTGGTAGGTTAAGATTGGGGTATCGCGTTCAGGTATATGGTTTTTCCTTTGATAATGGTCCTTTGAATGCGGATGTCGGCATCGAAAATCACGATGTCCGCGTCCTTGCCCGCTACTAATGTGCCCTTGCGGTCGTGTACGCCCATAATGCGGGCGGGCGTGGCGCTCGCCATGCGCACGGCGTCGAGCAGCGACACGTCGGCCATATTCACCATCGTGCGCACGAGGCGGTCGGCTGTGGAGACGCTTCCGGCAAACGAGGTCCTGTCCGGCAGCTTCGCCACGCCATCCTCGACGATCACTTTCAAGCCGTTTTTGAGCGAGCCGAGCGTACTTTCGCCTTCCGGCATTCCGGCGGCGCGCATGGCGTCGGTAATCAATGCAATGCGGTCGGGACCTTTGATTTTAACAATGAGTTTCAACAACGGCGCAGGCAAATGCACGCCGTCGGCGATGATCTCCACATCCATATCGAGCAAAAAGGCGCTCTCGATCGTGCCCGCATACCGGAACGCATTCCTGCGCGTCACGCCCGACATAGCCGAGTACAGGTGCGTTGCGAGCGTGTAGCCGTTTTCAAACGCTTCCAACACATCTTCATAAATCGCATCCGTATGCGCTACCGCGGCCAGGATGCCTTTTTGTTTTAATCTTTTCCCAAATTCAATAGCCCCCGGCAGCTCCGGCGCGGCGCTCCAACGGGTAATGGAATTGGAGTATGCCAAAATCGATTCATACTCGGCAGGATCGGGATTGCGAATGTAGCGGGGGTCCTGCGCGCCCCGCTGGCTTAATGCGAAATAGGGACCTTCCAAATGCATTCCGAGAAACTGGGCGCCATTTACATTGGCTGCATTCGCCTTTTCATAGCAATCCAGCGTTTCGAGCAAATCCTCTTTTTCGGCGGTTAATGTGGTGGGTACCATGGACGTGGTGCCATATTGGGCATGCGTTTCGGCAATTTTCAAAAATGCCTCCACACTCCCGTCCATGAAATCATGCCCGCCGCCACCGTGAATATGCAGATCTATGAAGCCGGGCGCCACATAATGCCCCTCCGCATCGATTACTTCCGCATCCGGGAAATCTACGTCACGGGTTTCAATCCCCACAATCACTCCATTCTCAACCAAAATCGTCCCGTTGCGAATGTAGCGGTAGGGGGTGATGATGGTGCCGTTTATAATTTTTAATCGCATTGTAAAGCTGCTATAAGCTGTAAGCAATAGGCTTTAAGCTTTTTGTTTAATCAAATTCTTCTCCTTCGTCCCTTTCCTCCATCCTCCTTCCTCCCAAACTTAAACTCCCCACTTCCTCAACTTGTGCCCCTTCACCGCATAAAACACCAGATACAAATAGCAGGGGAACAACACCCAGTAAGCCTCCCGCACATTCACGGTGTCGGCGAAATGTCCGTAGAATAGCGGCATAATCGCATTTCCGCAGAGCCCCATGATCATCACCGACGCGCCGAGTTTGGTAAACCGGCCCAGATCATCGAGCGCGAGCGGCCATATGCCTGCCCACACGAGCGAGTTGGCGAGCCCGAGCAGCACGACGAACCAGATGGAAATGTCGGTATCGTGCCCCAGGAAACTTACCTGGCCGTGCGTGAAGATGATGAGTAAGGTAAAAATGGTCCCCAGGATCGTGCAGATCCGCAGCGCATTCACCTGGCTGATGAATTTTGGAATAACCGTAATCCCAATCAGATAGCCGCAAATGGTACAGAAAAGCGTGTAGGACGGAAATACCTTCGCTTCCAGCAGGTCGATACCCATGGAATTGGCATAACCGATAATGGTATCGATCGCGATCACTTGCGTACCTACGTGCAGGAAGATCGCCAGCGCGCCGAGGATGAGGTGCGGGAAGTCGAAAATGCTCTTTTTACCCGCATTGGCCGAGGCTATTTCCTGGCTTTCGTGCTCGGTATCGATTTCGGGGAGTGGTGATTTGAATACTAAATAACCTAATACAAAAAGGAATGTACCCAAGCCGATGTAAGGGTTGATTACCCGGCGGATCAGCTCGTCCAGTGCCGCACTTCGTTCGACGTCGCTCATGGTTCCGAGCTGGGCGAAAAGGTCGGTGTCGGTGGGTTTCAATATCACAGCTGCGAAAACGATCGGCGAGAGGATACCGGCGGCTTTGTTGCAAATGCCCATCATACTGATCCGCTGCGCCGCGCGTTCCTTGGCGCCGAGGATGGTAATGTACGGGTTGGCGGCGGTTTGGAGAATGGCCAGGCCGATTCCGATGGTGAAAAGGCCCATCAGGAATATCTCGTATGTCCGCGACATGGCAGCCGGTACGAATATAAATGCCCCCAATGCCATCGCCCAGAACCCGATCATCATGCCCTTTTTGAAACCCACAGCCTTCAACAAATACGACGAAGGCACCGACATCACGAAGTAGGCAATGTAAAAGGCAAATGCGACGAGGTAAGCCTGAAAGCTCGTCAGTTCACAGGCGATTTTGAAATAGGGGATCAATATGGAATTGACCCACGACACAAAACCGAAAATAAAGAACATCAGGCCGATCAGGAAAATCGAGATCGTCGTTTCCCGCTTCGTCAGGTTTTCTACTTTGATGGCAATGGCTTCGCTTTTCATTAAAAATTGTTTTTCAAATGAAATTTTATTTGAAATTGAAATCCTCAACTATTGAAATGGCTCCAATTGAATTCTTTTCCTTATCCGTCAGATAAATCTGACGGCAATTGATTTTGTTTAAGCTCGGAAGCGCTCCAATTCAAAATCTATTACCGTCGACTTTAGCCGACGGAAGGCCGAAAATTGAAACTGGGCGGCTTCACTAAACAGTCGGTTCCCACCCCTTTTGATACTCCCGTTTCCAGAACTTCTCGGCGGCTTTGCTGCCTTTGATATGCCCGTTCGTCGGATCGATATTGAGCGTCTCGCCGGAGCGGATCGCGATATTTCCCAGCTGCGCCAGCAACGTGCTCTGGTGGCCGCCTACAATCTCGGCCGCCAGCGGAGTACCTTTTTTGATACCGTCAAAGAAGTTTTGAATGTGAAATGCATCCAGGCTTTGCGACGGATTCATTTTATTACGCGGATCGATCACTAGGTCGTTTTTTACCTCCTTTACCAGCTTGTTATCCAGGTCGTAAATCTTGTAATTATTGCCCTCGCCGATTTGCAATGAGCCTTTTTCACCATAAAACACCACACCCACGGAGCTGCCTTCGATCGTGCGGCCATTGCAGCTGCGGCCTTCCCAGGTCATGCCGGTATTGTTCGCGAATTCGAGGTTGATCACCTGGGTGTCGGGTGTTTCCCAGTCGTCTTTGTAGCGGAAGCGGCCGCCTGAGGAGGTTACGCGCGTCGGAAAATCCACTTGGAGGCCCCAACGCATGAGGTCGAGCATGTGGGTGCCGTTGTTGAGTGCCTCGCCGGTGCCCCAGTTCCAGAACCAGTGCCAGTTGTAATGCACGACGTTATCCTTGAACGCGCGGCGCGGCGCAGGGCCTTGCCACAGTTCGTAGTCCAGCCAGGAAGGAACGGCGGTTTCTTTGCCTATTCCAATAGAAGCGCGGTTGTTGGTATACCAGCCTTTGGCGAAATACGCCCGGCCGATCACACCGTCGTGCACCTCCTTGATGCCCGCAGCCACATTTGGCCAGGAGCGGCGCTGGTTGCCCATCTGGATCACATTCTTGTACTTTTTTGCTACTGCTACGAGCAGTTCGCCTTCGTGCGGGTTGTGGCTGCAAGGCTTTTCGAGATAGACATGCTTGCCTGCCTTCGATGCCAGAATAGCCGCCGGGGCATGCCAGTGATCCGGTGCAGCTACCACGAGCGCGTCCATATCCTTGTTTTCAAGCGCCTTACGGAAGTCGGGGATGTTGGCGGGTTTCGACTTTTGGGTATCGTTCACAATGCCAATGCATTTCTCCGCAGCGCGGGTATCGACATCGGAAATGGACACCACTTCACAGTTCGGCTGCAATGCATAGTTGGTTGCGAGTGCAAGCCCGCGGCTGTTGACGCCCATCATGCCTACGCGAACCTTCTCGTTCGCGCCAATGATTTTGGCATAGCTTTTCGGACTGAAACCGGGCAATACGCCGCCAAATGTGAGCAATGCGCTTCCGGCTAGTGATTTTTTAAGAAAGCCCCTGCGGTCGTCGTTGCCACTAGGATTGTTATTTGAGTTTAGATTTTCCATTGAGAAAAAGGTTAATAGCTGGTTTAGTATTAAAACGGGCTTGGTATCCTGACAAGGTCCTGGATAATCTGGCCCTCATGCTCGAATCTTGCGAGTGTATAAACAGTACCATCGGCACCGACGGCAATGGAGTTTACATAAGTAGGCCGCCCGCCGTTTTCATAAAAGATCGGCCCGTGGTCTTTATATGTATCGGTGGGCAAATGATAGGTAATTAAATGCAGATTTTCCAATCCGCGCGCCGCTCCTTTGGCGATTTGGTCCTCGCCTTTTATGCGTTTACCGTCCTGATAAATCGGTCCGCCGGTGAGGTAATAGATCGTTTTGCCGTCCGGCCCGAGCTGAAAACCGAGGTAACCATAGCTGAACTGATCGAACATACCGCTTTTGCGTGAAGGTTCGGAAGTAATGCGCTCCACGAGTTCAATTTTTTCCGCCCGGGGATCAAAACGGAAGAGGTAACCCGAATTGCCGTGCACGCCGTAAGCTACCTGCTCTTTGGGATGCCAGAATACCTTCCGCCAGTTGTAACACATGCTGCCCGGGCGCGTCGGATCGTATTTGCCGAAATAATCCAGGCGGAGGTCTACGTTTTCGAGTTTGTGCAGGATCTGGGTTTCAGGATTGTAAGTGAAAATATCCCCGTCGGCCGTTGAGAAATACACATCACCCAGCTCCGCATCGACAAACAACGACCGGCATAGCGAACGGAAATCGGTGCCCGGCGTACCCGCTTCGCCTTTGTGCGAAATAGGGCCGAGGTTTTTCAGGACATTATTTTCAACATCATAGTGGATAAAATTACCATAAGGCCAGGTAATGCCGTACAAATGTCCGCGGTCGCGGTCCATGGTCATGGATACCATTCCTTCGCCGTTCGGAACAACAGCGAGGTCTTCGAATGCGCCGGTTCGCAGGTCATAGGAAAGGAAATGGCCGCCCGGATATAATGCATAACCCTCGGGTGCCTGCTCGGGAAGGCGGTCCATGCCGTCGATGAGCTGGTAGTAGCCTACGTGTGTCGAGAAATAGAGTTTTCCGTTCCTTTCATAAAAACGCACGTGACTTTTGCCTTGCGGAATAGCTTTCAAATGTGCTTCACCACAAATGTCGGTCAAATCACCGAGGAACTTGGTGGTGTCGCTGGCCGGGTCGTAGACAAACATTTGCCCGCCTATTTCATGGTTATCCGACGACAGCAGGTAGTAAATCTTCCCATCGCTCGCGGCCGAGAGCGCGTTATACGTGTCATGCGCACGCGAGAAGCCGGAGTAATAATGTTTGGCGATCAATGGTTTCGGATCGGTTAGCGGCTCGAAGGCTATGGAATAATCGATACTGTTCACGGTAGAGGCACACTTTGGGTAAGCACTAATTTTTAATAACCTTCGATTCCGGTTTGACGACACCGGCTTGCTTCGCCAGTTGCACCATTCCGTTTAATATTTCAATTTCGACGTCCGATGCCCAGGTAGCAGGCAGGCCGTACACAATGGCCGCCACTTCGCCCTCGTACCCGCCCTCGCGCAGGATGGTCGTGCTCGGGATGTAGCTCATCACATCATTGGAATAGCCCATCACAAATGTGTCCTGGCCGAATATCTTCTTCAAATTAATCGCATAATCCACCACCAGTTCGCCTCCGAGGGTCATAATCGCCTGGTCGCCGAGCTTCCACACTTGCAAGGGGAAAGGGTAGGTGGTCTGGAATGGCTTTTTGCCGTCGATCTGCGCGATCATGCGTTTCGCCCATTTCTGCTGGTAACCGGATGTTTTTTCGGCCATAGCCGACAGTTGCTCACGGGTAGGAGCGGTGGTTAATGAGAGGGTTACCTCATTATATGCCGTCGAAAGCTGTGGTGCCAATGGTCTCATTTCTTCACTCAAAACCCGCTCCACAGCCGCTGCGAGCGTTTTGCCGTACTGAATGGCCAACGGAACGGTGTGCCGCGGCAGCGGATTCTGGTCCGCTCCCGCACCCTGAAAAAACAATGCGGTGGCGCCCGGATACAGCTTTTCCAGTTCAATCTGCGCCCAGCCGGGATAATCGCCCGAAAAGTGGTAGCCGTCCAGCACGGTAGGATGGCAGGCATAGCCGAATGCAATGGCGATGATTTTCCCCTTCGCATCGGAAACTTTTAGAACCGGTACGGCCGGGTCGCCGGGGCCGGTGATTTCGGTGAGGCGTTCCAAAGTCGCCGCGTCGTTATTCCGGCGGTTCACCTGGAAACGCGTCACGCCATTCCTGGTTTCGATCGTCGCCGGTTGCAGCGCTTTCAATGCATCGCCCGTCAAGCTTACGATCTGGTCGATCAGTTTGGCAGCATATTGATCAATCTTCTTCTGATCACTTTCATTAACGGGGTAAATGTCCGACAGCGCTGCCCCGAGCACCGGCCCGGAATGTGTGTGGGAGCTGTTGAGGATAATCTGTGCTTTGGTCAGTTTATAGCGCTCATTGATTTTCGCCCGGATCTCGTCGGACATCGCTTTGGGAAAACCCAGCAGATCCGTAGTAATGAGCACCGCCTGCTTGCCATTGACATCCTGAATGGCCAATGCTTTTGCCCAAATATCGTGCAGCTTGCCCTCGGACGCGTGCGTGCGTGCCGCAAAACCTGCCATCCACATCGGTTCTGCCGGGGTAATGGCTACTTTGGCTACGCCCGCTTTCCATCCCTGCGCGCGAGTGGGGAGGTAGGTCAAAAGCAGTAAAGACAATGCAACGGCTATCCTCATTTCTGTCCGAGCGTTTTGATCTTATCGACGTTATGATGCACTTTTTCAATGGCCGAGGCAATCGCTTTCATATCTTCCCTTGTGCCGAGGAGCATGTTTTGGGTAAGCCAAACGGCTTCCTCATTACAGATCTGATCGTTCACCGGGCATTTGTTCTGCTCGTTGTATTGGTTAATGTCCAGCATTTCCTTTGGATACATCCTCCGGTAGTTCTCCGATTTAAAGGTTTCACCCAGGAATGGCTGTGTATTCAAAGTCGAATAGCCGCTCATGCAAGGCACGCCTTCCGCCTTCACGGCTTTGATAAAGTTCTCCCGGGAAAGCCCTTTGAACCCGTCCTTATGGTATCTGAACGCAAACAAATGGAACGCGCCGCGGTTGACCTTATCGTACAATTTGTAGGGGACAATGCCCGGGATATCCTTAATGAGCGATTTCAGGTAGGCCGCATTCTCGTTACGTGTCGTCGTTTGTGCATCCAGACGTTTCAGTTGCGCAAGGCCAATGGCCGCCTGGTATTCCGAAAACCGCAGCTTGGTACCCGGCATTACGCTCCCGGTACTCACCGAGCCGACGGCCGTTCCATAGGGGTTCCCGAAATTGTGATACGAATAGCATAAATCCATAAAGTGCTCATCATTACTCACAATAGCCCCTCCTTCGCCAATAGGCAGGTTTTTGGAGTTTTGAAAGCTGAAACAGCCGACGTTGCCAATCGTGCCAACCTTTTTTTTATCATATTCAGCCAAATGCGCCTGGCATGCATCCTCGATCACCAGTAGCTTATGCTTTTGGGCAATGGCCATAATGCGGTCCATGTCCACAGGCAAACCCAGCACGTGCACGGCCATGATAGCCTTGGTACGCGGGGTGATTTTAGCCTCGATTTTCGCAGGATCGATCTGGAATGTTTCTGCGTCGATGTCCACGAAAACCGGCATTGCGCCATTGGACAAAATCGAAGAAACCGACGCGATAAACGTGTAAGGAGGCACCAAAACTTCGTCACCCGCCCCGATACCCAGCTGGTTGATGGCGATCACCAGTGCATTGGTGCCGTTGACCACCGCGAGACTCCTTTTGACATTCAGAGCTGCCGCCCATTCCTTTTCAAACTGTGTGACCACATTTGCCCGCGACCAAACCCCGCTCCTTACCACTTCCAGCAGCTGTTTTTCGTCCGTTGCCGGGTTCCATTGCGGCCAAATCGGCCATTTATCCTCCGCCCAGGCCGGGGGGCCGCCTAGTATCGCCGGCACCTGCGCCGACTTGGAACCGATCGCCGGCAGCGCGGCCACCGATGAGGAAGCCAGGGCCACACCCAGCCCCGCCAGTGAATTCTGTTTCAAAAACGTTCTTCGCGACAATCGGGAGCTGAATGCTTTCATGGGACAATGGATTAAGGTTTGATTTTGGGAGCTTATTTCTTATTGGCTTTGGCGAGCACACTTTCCAACGTTACGCTCTTGCCGCCCTGGCGCTTGCTTTCATCGGCTGCTTCCATGAAAGCGAATATTTCAATGGTTTCCTCGGGCGTAACCGGTACCTCGCCGGTTCTGAAATACCTGATAATATCGACTAAAAGTGGTTCATAACCGCCGTAGGGACCCAAAACTTTGTTGCCGTCTTCGGTGAAAACAGTGCCGCCGTAATCGTGCTTACCCGTGCGGGTGCCGCGGAATGTGCCCGTTCGGCCGTCGCCCCAGATGCCCACCACGATGTCCGTATTAGGTGTATTCACGCGGGTTACACTCTTGCAGCCCGTACCCATAACGGTGTAAAGCGTCTCCACGCCGTGGATACCGTACCAGAAGAAATCCGGGTGTGTTTTTTCAAGAACGGCAGGGCTATACGTATCTGCGCCCAGGACCTTTTTTTTATCAATACTCTCGATACCCTTGATGTAGCGCAGTGAGGAAGCTGTGAAAATGGGGATATTGTATTTTTTAGAAGCCTCGTAGATTTTTAATGTATCCGACAACGAAGCAGCGACGGGCTTGTCGATGAACATGCGCTTACCTGCTTTGAAGACTTCCAGCGCTTGTTCCAAATGCAGACGGCCGTCGTTGGTTTCGAGCAAAATTACGTCGGTTTTACCCAGTAACTCTTTGATCGATCCAACGATCTCTACGCCCATTTTCTTCACTTCCTCGATATAACCGGGAATGCGTTTCACGCTCGACTCGATATCCTTGCTGCCGTAAGGGTAGGCAGCCACCACCTTATAACCGTCGTAAACGGGGTCTTGCTGTTCAGCATTGAGCGCTTTCGCAAATGCAATGGCATGAGAGGTGTCGAGTCCGATAATCCCGACCCGTTTACCATCCGCCGGGCCGGCTGGCGTAGGCCGCGCCGATGCAGGCAAATGAGTCATTAGACCCAGACCGATACCGGCAGTTGCCGATTGAATAATAAACTTTCGTCTGTTAAGCGAATGCATAAAACAAAGGGAAAAGAGTTCAGGAATAGCCAGCCCGTTTTTGATTTCGGGTACGTACCCGTAAATATACACACATATTTTAATTTACAAGTATTCAGGGTTATTGTTTACAGGAAATTTTGTGATGTGAACAATGCGGGGAAGTAAATATGGTTGAGGGTGCAAATTGCGATGTTTGTGTGGCGGTAGGGGATTTGCTGTTTTGTTGTGACATGCCTGACGGCATTTACCGGAATGGTCCTGAATGATGTTTGCTACCAATATTACATGCCTACCGGCATTGTCTTAGTGCTATAATAGCATCAGAATCGCGTAGCGATGTAATATTGGTAGTTACCCGGATTAGCCCCTATTCGTAAATCCCGTAGGGATGGAACAACATAACGGTAACCGGTCTTGGTGCAAATCTTGAGATTTGCACCCTCTATTCGCAAGCCTCCGGCGAATAGTTGGCACGAAGGTGACCTCCGCACCATTAGTTCTGATAAAATGCCTGGTTCTCTTTCGTTACAATATCGATCGGCATGAAATGCGTTTTTTCTACCGGCGCGCCAAGAACGAGCGTCTGGTAAAGCGCCATGAGCCCGCGGTAACCCTGCTCTTCGGGCTTGTGACAGATCAGGAAGTCGATGAGCTCCTTGTTCAGGTAGGCGATGTTCTCTTTTAAATAGTCATAACCAATGAGCGAAATGTCGGAGCGCTTGTTCTTTTCCAGGAACGCGGCAACGGAAAAAACGCGCGAGTTGGTCACGAAAATGGCTTCGATGTCCTCGTGCGTGTGCAATGCGCGCGTAAGGTCGCGGGTGACTGACAAGCTGTCCGTATCCTTGATATCGATGCGGATGATCTCGATCGGCAGGCTACGGTCCTTGAAATAGCTCCGGAAACCCTCCTCGATTTGCAGGTAATTGTAGCTGTCGGTCTCCTTGGAAATGTTCACCACAGCCACTTTGTGCTTCTCTTTCAGTCGGTAAGTCGACAGTTTTGCACCTACATAACCACTCTGAAACAAATGCGGGCCAATGTAGCAAAGGTTATCCTCATCGGGCACATCGGAGTCGATGAATACGAACGGAACTTTTTTCTCCCGGCATGCACGGACAAACATCCGGGACTCCTCAATGAACGAGGGGGCGAGCAATACGCCTTTGAAATGACCGTCAAGAATGGCTGCGGCCTGCTCGTTAAATGTCGCGGGATCGTTCAGGTCGAAATAAAAGGTGGTAACCTGCACGCCGTACTTTTTGATCTCCGAATCGGCACGGGAGATGCCTTTCATGGGGGCTTCCCAAAAATCGGTTTCCTCCGAAACGCGCGGAATGAGCACGGCCAACGAAATGATTTTCTTCGAAGCTAGGCGGCTGGCGAGGATATTCGGCTGGTAATCCAGCTCCTTGATAATGTCGTTGATCTTCTTCTTGGTCTTTTCCGAAACGCCCGAGCGGTTGTGCAATACGCGATCGACCGTCGCGATGGAGACGTTGGCACGGCGGGCGATTTCCTTCACGCCGTAGTAGGTATTTTCTTTTTCCATCCGGAAAAGGGAGGTTTGGTATCAGTGGTTAGTCCGGCAGGCTCACGTACCTGCGTTGTAAAACCACGAATAAAAGGGTTTTAGATTTTATTTAATGGTTTTCCCTCAAATTTTTGGCAAATACAATCGCGCATTCAATATTTGTATATATAATCTATTAATTAAATATAGTAAAAGAATCGGTTATGGCGCTGAATTACATGGCATTGGCCGTCCCATTGTTCCTATTGCTGATCGGTATAGAATACTGGGCTTCTAAGCGCCTTGGGCGGCAATTGTTCAATTTTAACAGCTCTATCGCTAATATGAATGTGGGGGTGGCAGAGCGGCTGATAGACATGTTTACGGCCGGGTCGTTCTTCTTTTTTTACGATTATCTCCAAAAGAATTACGGACTGTTCGAGATTCGTCCCACGCTACTGGTGTGGATCGCATTGCTGCTCGCAACCGATTTCGTATGGTATTGGTACCATCGTGCCGGACATAAAATCAATCTCTTCTGGGGATTCCATGTTGTGCACCACACGAGCGAGGAGTTTAACTATACGGCGGGAACGCGCATTACCATTTTTCAGGCGGTTGTCCGGACGGCCTTTTGGTCGGTGCTGCCGCTGATCGGCTTCCCTGCACCGATGATCACGACGATGCTCATTGTGCACGGCCTCTATCCGTTTTTCACGCATACGCAGGTGATCGGCAAGTTGGGTATTCTCGAATACATATTGGTAACGCCTTCGCATCACCGTGTGCATCATGCGAGCAACGAGGCCTACCTCGACAAGAATTTCGGGGATATGTTCATCATCTGGGATAAACTTTTCGGCACATTCGCCGAGGAAAAGGAGCAGCCCGTCTTTGGCCTCACCAAACAGCTCGATAGTTACAGCTTCCTCTGGCAGCATTTCCACTTCCTGGTGGAGATCTGGTACTCGGCGCAGCAGCAAAAAGGTATTATCGCGAAGCTGAAAGTCATTTTTGGTAGCCCCGAAGATTTCGACCCGGCCGTGCGGCGGATCGTGGAAAGACGGTTTTTATCCAAAAACAAAGTGCGTGTGCGCTCGCAGAAGTTCAGGCGGTACGTGCTGGTACAATTTACGGTGACGGTCATCACGCTGTTCTTCCTGCTCCTTTTCGAGCATCAGGAAGAAACATTCCTGCAAGTAATGGTCGCGCTGGTGATATTTGTGACGCTTATCAACTGCGGCGCCATCCTCGAACAGCGCCGTTGGGTATTCTACCTCGAATTCGCCCGCGGCGCATTGATTTTTGTCACAGCCTACCATTATTTCCCGCACCCCACGCTGTTGTTCCTGATCTGGGCGGTGCTTATCGGAGGCGTGCTGTACTTTTCTACACTCCAAAAACAATATCTGCACACGATCTATGGCAGATGACAGGACTTTATTTGGATTTTTCATACGAAAAATATAAGTATATGTTAAAATTGGGTTTATTTGTTAAGAATAACTAAACTCCGGTTGCTTGTTGAAATTTCTGTATTTTACTTTGCCTATCAATTTAGTAGGATTTATAGTTTATTGACCACCCACTGATAACCACCAACCCGAACTGCCGCATGAACCTTTCCCGATCATCCCCATTCTGCCGTTGTTGTCGTTAGCCGGCAACAGTTTTGTTTAAACGTTCTTCTTTTACGTACCGGCGATTCTCGCCAGCCCGACGTACCGACAGCTCTGTTTCGGAAAACAGGGTTTATGGCCTATGGTCCATTGTCGGCGGAAGGCTAGTAACAATCGGCGGTCGGCTGTCAAGAATCCCGACGTAGTTGAATCTCCTGATTACCAGAACCAAGCCCCATTTTCACTAAATACTATGTTCCAAAATCTATCCAGAAACTCTCTTCTGAGCAGAGGCCGGCTACTTGTAGCCTTACTGCTCTTCGGCCTCAGCGCCTTCGCCCAGAACGTCACCGTGAAAGGTACCGTCACGTCCGCAGCCGACAACGGTTCGCTGCCAGGCGTCAATATTGTGGTTAAAAATACGCTTACCGGTACATCGACCGACGCTGATGGCAAGTTCGAGATCAACGCACCGTCGAATGGTACCCTCGTTTTTTCCGGAATCGGGTACGTTACCCAGGAAGTGGCTGTGAATGGCCGGGCCACGATTGATATCAAACTGGCTGCGGATACAAAGCAGCTGGAAGAAGTGGTGGTGGTCGGCTACGGTACGCAAAAGCGCAACAGTATGACCAACTCCGTGTCGCAGATTAGCGGCGAAGCAATTACCAAACGGCCGGTATCGAATATCCAGCAGTCGATGCAGGGACTGATGCCCGGGGTAACAGTGCTGGACCAGGGCGGTTCGCCGGGTAAGTCGAATACCAACATCCGCGTTCGGGGGATCACTACATTTAATATCAACGGCAGCAGCACGAGCGGGTATGATCTAGGTAAAAACGATGCGCTTGTGATCGTGGATGGTATCGAGCAGCGCCTGAGCGACATTAACCCGGATGATATCGAATCGGTTTCGGTTTTGAAAGATGCTTCTTCGACGGCCATTTACGGTTCCCGCGCGACGAACGGGGTTATCCTCGTTACCACCAAACGGGCCAAAGGAGGCAAGGTGCAGGTGGATTATAATGGTTACTACGCCATTCAGAAGTCGAATAATGTGCCCAAAATGATGGGAATCGAGGCTTACATGCGCGAGCAGGTAGCTGCCTACACGAATGCGGGCCTGCCGGTTCCGGCGCGGTTTACGGAGGAATCCATTCAGGCATATGTAAATGCGACCGACCGCGAGAAGTATCCGATGCCCAATACCTGGTTTGAAACCATGCTGCGTTCTGCTCCCCAGCAGAACCATACCATTTCGGTAGCGGGCGGCACGGATGTGATCCGTACGCGTTTGAGCGCCCGTTTCCAGGACCAGCAAGGTGTCATTGCGGGTTATTCCAATAAAATCGGCGAGTTCCGCCTTAATACCGACTACACGGTTTCGAAACGCTTACGTGTGAGCGGTGACATCAACTACCGTTACGCCCGCGCATTGAACCCGACTGTGAACAACACAGGTAACAACCCGCAACCTTTGAACAACTTCTTTCACGGTACATTGTGGGCGGTACCCAAATATGCGGATGGCACGTACGGATTGAGTACGCAGGGTAACAACCCATTGATGTTTAATGAAATCGGCGGGCAGTCGCGGCAGGTGACCGATTACCTGGCGGGTTATGTCAAGGCGGAATTTGATATTGCGGAGGGGCTGACATTCTCTACGCAAATCGCGGGCCGGGGTACATTCACGAATCAGAAAAACTACACCAACGCCTATACCAACACCGATAAGAATACCAATATCACGAAAACGGTGGCGATCAACTCATTGACCGAAGTCCGCAATACGCTACGCGAATACACGATCAACAACTTGCTGACTTATGAAAAGAGCTTTGGCGATCATGGCTTGAAAGCATTGGTGGGTTACTCGCAAATCGGGAATACGCAGACTTTCCTGTCGGCCTACCGCGAGCGGTTCTATAACAACGACATCGGATCCATTGGCCAGGGCGCGAACGATGGTACCAAAAGCAATTCCGGTAATGATGCGGAATATGGCCTGCGTTCGTATTTCGGTCGCGTGAATTACGATTATAAAGAGAAATACCTTTTTGAAGCAAATGGCCGCTATGACGGATCTTCCAAATTCACAGGTCCCAAACAGTACAGCTTTTTTCCCTCCTTCTCGGCGGGATGGCGTATTTCAAAGGAGAACTTCTGGCAGGGATTGGAAAAGACTGTCAATGATCTGAAGCTCCGCGGCTCGTGGGGGATTACCGGAAACCAGTCGGTGGATTTGTACAGCTACTACTCCGCATTGACGTCCCTCGGGTACAGCTTCGGGGGCACACCCGTGCAAGGCTACCGGCCTACGACATTGGCCAACACCAACCTCGGCTGGGAATCGACCACGCAGCTTGACCTGGGTATCGACGCGACGTTCCTGAACAAACGGTTGACATTTACCGCCGACTATTACCGCAAGCTTACCGACGACATTCTCCTGAACCTCGATATCCCCGCGACGATCGGTCTGAAAGCGCCGCCGCAGAATGCAGGATCGGTGGAGAACAAGGGCTGGGAGTTTAGTCTGAATTACCGTGGTGCTGCGAGTGCGTCCGGCTTCCGTTACACGCTCGGCGGAAATTTGAGTATTAATGAAAACAAAGTGGTGGACCTGAAAGGTACCGGCCCGTATATCACCGGTTCGGATATCGACCCCCGCTATATCATTGCCAAAGGGCTGCCGATCAATACGCTGTGGGGCTACCAGACCGACGGCTTGTTCCAAACCCAGCAGGAAATTACGGAGTACAAGGCTACTTATGCGGCCAATACCAAACCCGGCGACGTGAAATATGTCGATCGCAACGGGGACAAGAAGATCAATGCCGACGATATGACGGCCATCGGTAACTCGTTCCCGAAATACACCTTCGGCTTGAACGGGGACTTCTCTTATAAAGGTTTCGACCTGAGCATATTGTTCCAGGGCGCTGCGAAAGTGGATGCCCGCCTGGCGGGTGCATTGGCCGAAATGGGTAACCAGGAAGGGTTCACCCATGAGATTTATACCAATGATTACTGGACGCCTGAAAACACGGGTGCCCGCTTCCCGCGCCCGGTGAAGTTTGATCTCCGCAATGTGGCTACTTCCGACCGTCTGGTAATCGATGGTTCGTACTTGCGACTGAAAAATGTGCAGCTGGCCTACAACATTCCGGCCGAAATCGTGAGCAAACTGCGTGTGAGCCGCATTCGCGTGTACACATCGGCTACCAATTTGCTCACATTCTCGAAACTGAATGAATGGAACCTCGATCCCGAAGTTCCCTCCGGCCGCGCGGTTCATTTCCCGCAAACAGCCTTGTACACATTTGGGTTGAACCTCTCATTCTGACCGCATTGATTTTATGAAAACCAATACATTCAAACATACCATTTACGCAGGTATCGCCGTGCTAACGCTGGGTCTTGCTTCCTGCGACTCCGGCCTGCTGGAAACCGTTCCTAACGACCGTCTTTCCGAAGATTTATTCTGGAAAACCGAAAACGATGCCAAACTAGCCGTTAACTCACTTTATACCGACCTGGACAGCACCACGGCCGTCACCTGGGATGGCATTACCGATCTGGCGCATACCAACCAGAGCTTCAACGTGGCCGCGTATATTGAAGCGGGGAGTTACGATGCGACTAGTTCGGTGATTTACGATGAATGGAAACGGGCCTACCGAGGCATTCGTGGCGTGAATTACTTCCTCGAAAACGTGGATAAGGTACCGAGCACCAACACCGCATTGATCAACCAGCTCAAAGGCGAGGCGAAGGCATTGCGTGCCTACCATTATCTGAAACTGGCAGGTTTGTTCGGTCCGGTGCCGCTGGTCACATCCTCGATCAGCATTGATGAGGGCCGGACATTGGTGAACACTCCGGTGGAGGAAATCTGGAATTTTGTAGAGAAAGAACTGACCGAAGCTGCGGCGCTGCTGCCGACTACCTATGGAGCTGCCGACAGAGGCCGGTTTACCAAAGGTGCCGCATTAGGCTTGCTCGCACGTGCGGACCTGTACGCAGGACGTTACCAGAAGGCTGCCGATGCCGCGGACCAGGTGATCAAGCTCGGCGTGTATGGCTTGTATGATTCCTATGAAAAGCTATACAGCTATGCCGCGGAGAATAACAAGGAAGTGCTTCTGGATAAACAGTATTTGAAAGATGTTTATCAAAATAATGTATTCAACCTGCTCGCGCCATACAGCCAGAAGAATGCGCAGAGTACCTATGTGCCGACAAAGGCTTTGGTGGATACTTATGAAACACTCGAAGGTAAGAAAATAACCGATCCTTCGAGCGGGTATGACCCGGCTAAGCCTTATGCCAATCGTGATCCTCGTCTGAAATTCTCGGTATTCCTTGAAGGCGACGCGTTGCCGAGCGGTATTACCTTCCAGCCCCGCCCGACGAGCACCACCGCGGACGCGATCGGAAGTACTTACATTGCCTCTACGACCGGTTTTAACATTAAAAAGTATATCAATACCGAAGATTTCGCGAACCCGACCAACAGTGGTATCAACATTATCTTGTTGCGCTACGCCGAAGTATTGTTGACTTACGCCGAAGCGAAGATCGAGCTGGGGCAAACCGACGCGACCGTGCTGGCGGCGATTAACCAGGTTAGAAACGGCCGTGCGGACGTGAAGCAACCTTCGGTAACGGCTACCACGCAAGCGGCATTGCGGGACATCGTACGCCGCGAGCGGACTGTGGAACTGGCATTTGAAGGGCAGCGGCTGTATGATATCCGCCGCTGGAAAATTGGGGAGCAGGTGATGAACGGGCCGGTGTTCGGTATCACTTATCCGGATGCTACTGGTAAACTGGTTACGGTGCAAGCCGCATCCTCCGATCGCGTTTTCGATGGTGGCAGGCATTACCTCTGGCCCATGCCGCAAAAAGAGCGTGATTTGAATCCGAACCTGAAACAAAATCCGAACTGGTAATTACTTTTGAGCAATGTGGCGCCAAGCTTAGCTTGGTGCCGCCTATTGTTCAGCCTCCGGCTGGCGGAAAGAACTCCGGCCTGAGGCCTGCGAATAGTAAGCACCAAGCAGGCGCTTGGCGCCATTTTACCTAAAACCACCTTAAAAACATGTTTAGAGTACTTTCTCTGTTGCTGGTATCAATGGGCCTCTGCCTGCTGATGGCCTTTCAATCCGAAAAACCGACGGCAAAAACACCCAACATCGTTCTCTTTTTTATCGACGATCTAGGTTACGGCGACTTGTCTGTCAATGGCGCATTGGGCTATAAAACGCCTAATCTTGACAAAATGGCCACAGAAGGCACGCGTTTTACCAACTTCATGGCCGCTCAGGCTGTGTGCAGTGCTTCCCGTGCCGCTTTGCTTACAGGTTGTTATCCCAACCGCCTGGGCATTTCGGGCGCGTTCGGGCCCAATGCTGGTGTGGGCCTCAATCCCAAAGAAGAAACTATTGCCGAGCTTGTAAAAGCGCAGGGTTATGCAACGGGTATTTTCGGCAAATGGCATTTGGGCAGCGACCAGGAGTTTTTGCCTTTGCAGCAGGGCTTCGATGAATATTACGGCGTACCCTATTCGCACGATATGTGGCCGCTGCACCCATGGCAGGAGCGAGCCAAATACCCGCCGCTGCACTGGATCGACGGAAACAAGCCGGTGAAAGAGATCAAGAACCTGGAAGATGCCAGTGAGCTGACGCCGGTGATTACCGAAAAGGCAATTTCATTTATCAAAAGGAACAAAAACAAGCCCTTTTTCTTGTACGTGCCGCACCCGCTACCGCACGTACCTTTGGCTGCTTCGGCAAAGTTTCGTGGTAAAAGTCAGCGAGGTATCTTTGGAGATGTGATGATGGAGCTGGACTGGTCCGTAGGGGAGATCATGAAGGAGCTCAAAGCGCAGGGATTGGATAACAATACCCTGGTAATTTTCACCAGCGACAATGGCCCCTGGCTCAACTACGGCGACCATGCCGGTTCTGCGGGCGGTTTCCGCGAAGGCAAAGGAACCTCTTTCGAAGGCGGGCAACGCGAGCCGTGCATCATGCGCTGGCCGGGCGTAATTCCCGCAGGAAGGGTTTCCAACAAACTCCTCTCGACGCTCGACGTCCTTCCTACCATTGCCAAACTGACCGGCGCGAAGTTGCCGAAGGAGAAAATAGACGGTTACGATTTCACCGCATTGCTCAAAGGCGACGAAAGCCAGACGCCGCGTGAAAGTTTCCTCTACTATTATCGCAAAAACAGCCTCGAAGCTGTTCGTAAAGGCGATTGGAAACTCGTTTTCGCTCACCCGGGACGTACCTATGAAGGCTCATTGCCAGGCAAAAACGGTCAGCCGGGTCCTGCGCCGGAGGATCATCAGTTCCCGAAAGCGCTCTACAACCTCGCCCGCGACCCAAGCGAGCGCTACGATGTGCTGGAACAAAACCCGGAAATCGTAACAGAACTCGAAAAAATAGCCGACGCCGCACGGGAAGATATGGGCGATGATTTGCAGCAAAAGACGGGGAAAAACGTTCGGGAGATAGGACGTACCGTTAAAAAATAAGAGATGGTGTTTCTGAGCAGCAATGATAATATTGCTGCTCAGAAAACTTGTAACCCTCGGGGTTGCGCACTATCTTTATTATGATCAGGACTTTTAACCACAAAGGACTTAGACTGCTTTGGGAAAAGGACGATCCATCGAAGTTGCCGTCTGGGCAAGTCGAAAAACTCAGGCGTATACTTTCAACCTTGAATACGGCCAAAAGCCTTGATCCCATCAGAGCAATTCCTGGCTACCGGTTGCATTCACTTTCGGGCAGATTGGAGGGGTTCTGGTCTGTATGGATTACCGGGAATTATCGGGTGTTGTTCAGGTTTGAAAATGGAGATGTATTCAATGTTGACTATGTCGATTATCATTGAGCGTTATGGAAAGTGAAATGAAGCCGGTGCATCCTGGTGCGGTGTTGCGGGAGGATATCTTGAAGGAAATGAAAATCTCGATCACGCGGGCTGCGAGGGAATTAAATGTAAGCCGCAAGCAACTTTCTGAGGTCGTGAATGAAACCGCTGCGATATCGGCTGAAATGGCCGTAAGATTGGAAAGCGGTTTCGGCGTGAGCGCGGAATTCTGGCTGGATATGCAGAAGAAATATGATATCTGGAAAGTAAAGGCTAGCGGGCGTGTGCAAAACATTCATAGGATTATCCCTTCACCTGTTTTTTAACAAAAAATAAATGTGAATTCCACATTTCATTTGCTTGTTCAAAGTATTTATCCTTACTTTGTCTATCAAATAAGTAGATTATATTAAGCTTCCGCTTCGCAATATTCAGAACGTATCTGCTTTCCGATACCCTAAGAGACAGTCCAGGCTCGACTTGCCGGAATTTTCGGTGGTTGTCAATTCATGCCAGTCGTCCGGGCTGTCGTAGGGTATCGGGAACAAAGATACACCGCAATTTACAAATCTGGTTGCCATTGCCGAAACACGCTGTTCTTCCCAATTTTAAAGGCTTCGCCCACGTTGAATTCAAGTAATCCAAGGGTTGCAATGTCTTTCTGAAGTGTATTAATCTACTCCACAATGAAAAAGTATTGTTTTCTGGTTTCCCTCCTTGCTACATCGTTCTTTTGCCACCACTCCCAAGCCCAGGCGCCCAAACCGGCACGCCCGAATATCGTGTTCATCCTGGCCGACGACCTTGGCTATGGTGATGTAGGTTTCAATGGACAAAAGCTCATTAAGACACCCAATATCGATCGCCTCGCAAGGGAGGGGATGATCTTTAACCAGTTTTATGCGGGTACCTCCGTATGCGCACCCTCACGGTCGTCGCTCCTGACGGGCCAGCACACGGGGCATACGTATATCCGGGGAAACAAAAGCGTTGAGCCGGAAGGCCAGCAACCGATTGCCGATTCGGTTGTTACGATTGCAGAAGTTCTAAAAAAGTCGGGATATGTGACGGCGGCTTTCGGGAAATGGGGTTTAGGGCCTGTCGGCTCGGAAGGCGATCCAAACAAGCAAGGCTTCGACCGTTTTTATGGTTACAATTGCCAGAGCCTGGCGCACCGTTATTATCCGGAGCATCTTTGGGATAACAGCAAGAAAATACTTTTGGAAGGAAACAAAGGGTTGATCAACAACAAGGAGTATGCTCCCGACCTGATCCAGAAAAAGGCGCTCAGCTTTGTCGATGCACAGGATGGCAAGCAGCCTTTCTTCTTGTTTTTACCTTACATTCTTCCACATGCCGAGCTGATGGTGCCCGATGATAGCCTGTTCAGATACTACAAGGGTAAATTCGAAGAAAAGCCATACAGAGGGGCTGACTATGGGTCGGGTGCCACAGATGGCGGATATGCATCACAGGAATTTCCTCATGCTACTTTTGCAGCAATGGTGGCACGCCTCGATTTGTACGTAGGGCAGGTTGTGAACAAATTGAAAGAAAAAGGTCTTGACAAAAACACGTTGATCATTTTCACAAGCGACAATGGTCCGCATATCGAAGGCGGCGCTGATCCGAACTTCTTCAACAGCAGTGCGGGGTTCCGGGGTGTAAAAAGGGATTTGTATGAAGGCGGTATCCGGGAGCCATTTGCAGCCCGCTGGCCGGCGGCTATTAAACCCGGCTCCAAAAGCGACTACATAGGCGCATTCTGGGATATTCTCCCCACTTTCGCGGAGCTGGCAAGTGCTTCGGCCCCCCGTAACATCGACGGCATTTCATTTACGGACGCATTGAAAGGCAAGCCTACCCAGAAAAAACATGACTATCTGTATTGGGAATTCCACGAGCAGGGAGGCAGGCAAGCCGTGCGGCAGGGTAACTGGAAAGCGGTTCGGTTGAAGGCAGCCGGTAATCCCGACGCGCTGGTTGAGCTCTATGATCTTTCGAAAGACCCGCAGGAAAAAACGAACCTAACCCCGCAATTCCCCGAAAAAGCCAAGGAGCTCGGTCAGATCATGAACCGAGCACACGTTTCCTCCGCTATTTTTCCGTTCGGGAGTTTGGCGACGAATTGATGGACTATAAGACCTGATTAATTAACACACAATCAGGTCTTGTTTCAAATCAACCCCAACCCTGCGGCAAGTTTGATCAGCGAAGCGGTATTCGAAACTTCAAATTTGATCAGCAGGTTCTGTCGATGACTGTTCACGGTCGTGACGCTAATAAACAGCTGCTCTGCGATTTGTGGGTTGGTGAGTCCTTCGGCAATCAGTACCAGCACTTCTTTTTCACGCCTGGTTAGAAACGGTACCGTTTTAGGCGCAGTGGCCGGGGTTACCTGGTCGAATTGGACATTCATAAAATAGCCTCCTGCCTGCACTTGCGCTATGGCTTCGAGGATATCCTCCTTCCCCGAGCTTTTGATCAGATAACCCGATGCGCCGTTCTGGATCATGCGCGAGACGTAGGCCCGCTCATTGAACGTGCTCAATGCAAGTGTTTTCACCTCCGGAAACTGGTCTTTTACCTTTTTACAAAGGTCGATGCCGCTGATGTCCGGCAGGTTGATATCGAGAAATGCTATGTCGACTTCGTTGCTTTTCAGGAATGCGATGGCATCAATGGCGTTGGTCGCGGTTCCGACAACCTGCACCTCTTCCACGTCGGCGAGCAGCGATTTCAATCCTTCCAATACCAGCGGATGATCGTCCACGATGAGGATTCTGACACTCATAATTTCTTTTTATTTAGGTTAAAGCCATTTCTGGCATTGATATCAGTCGTTAAAGCACAATTTCAACCAGTACCGACGTGCCTTCGCCGGGTTTCGACTGGATGTCGAGCGTGCCGTTCAGGTAATCCACGCGGGCCTGCACGTTGCGAAGGCCGGCACCTTTATTCTGTTCGAGGTTTTTAATGTCAAAACCTTTGCCATTGTCCTCCACAGTTACACTCACGTGATTTTCGACCCAGGTAAGCTGTACCTGTGCTTCACTGGCGTCGGCGTATTTGAGCACGTTGTTGAGCAGCTCCTGGATGATCCGGTAAAGGACCACTTCCACCTGCGAGTCGAGGCGCTTGTCGTCGAAACCAAAGGCCTGCATATGTACTTTCAATCTCCCCGAGGCGCTGATGCCCTCGCAAAAGTCGCTCAGTGCGTCGATTAATCCGAACCGTACAAGCGATTCGGGCATCATGCTGTGGGCAACACGGCGCATTTCACTGATTGCGCCGTCCAATTGGGTTAGGGCCCTGGTAAACGTCATGGCGCTTTCTTCGGGCAGGATTACGTTTCCTTTCACTGAGTTCAGAGTTAGTTTGATGCCTGATAATAGTCCGCCCAGACCGTCGTGCAGGTCGCGGGCTACGCGGGTGCGTTCTTCTTCCTGTCCTTTCAAAATAGAATTGGTGGCTACCAATTGCTTTTCCTGCTGCAATTGCAGTACTTCCTGCTCGGCCACGCGCTTGCGGAATGCAATGTTCCTGTAAACCAATATCGCAATTATGAGCAATCCGACAAGTCCGGCGACAAGGCCGTAAATCAACGTGGTGCGCGTTTGCTTCTCTTTTTCTAGCGTTACGATCTGGTTCTCTTTTTGGGCCGTCAGGTATTTCGTGTCGAGCTCCTGCAATTGTTTTTGAATATCGATTCCCTGAATGGAGTCGTTCAGGATCGAGTACTTCATCAGGTAGTCGTAAGCGCCTTTGTAGTTGTTCTGGCGGGCGAGGTCGGTCGCGTAGTCCTCATAGAGTTCCACCAAATGGTCGGTCATATTGTTGGCCTCCGCGATGGTGAGTGCTTCTTTGGTGTATTTGGCCGACAGATCGATTTTTTTGGCATCCTCGGCGAGAAACATCAGCGCTCTCAGGCAGTCGAGTTCCAAAAATACATTCCCTGATTTCCTGGCAAGGTCAAGTCCTTTTTGGCCGTAGATCCAAGCCTCATCCAGGTTTTTAAGCAACCGGTTGGTGCGGCAAAGTCCTGCATAGGCTTGCGTGATGAAAATGTCCGAATGGATTTTTTCGGCAACTACCAGCCCTTCTTTGAAATGGGCGAGAGCCTCATCGTATTTTTTGAGGTTGAAATAACAACCGCCGATGTTCGTCAGGATATCGGTCAGTTGCAGGCTGTCCTTCATCGGCCGGGCAAGCTGTAATGCTTTTTGTTTGTAAACCACCGACTTATTGAAAAGATTGGCATGCTCGAAAGCTGTACCGATACTGATATAAAGCCGGGGCAGAAACTCCTTCATCCCCAACTTATCAAACTGACTGGCCGATTGCTGGTAATATTTGATCGCTTCCGTGAAATTGCCCATGTAAGTGTAACTGGCAGCTATATTGGCATAGCTCTTGCCGATATTCACCTGGTGCTTCATCCTTTTGGCTATTTCCAGGCTCTCACGGTTCAATTTCAACCCTTCCTCGAATTTTCCCTGCAAATTGAGAATATAGGTGTAGTTCGATCGGAACTTGAACCGGCCGATATCATAGTTCAATTGTTCGCTGAGGGCATCCGCCTTCAGGTAATATTTAGCGGCGCTGTCGAGGTTCTGGTTTTCGAGATACTGCCCGTATTCAATATACGCGAGCACGCGGTTGGTATCCTGCTTGCTGGTCTGAATGCGTTTCAGAATCGCATTGGGATCGGGGCTCTGAGCAAGCGCCGGGATGCATAAAAAGAATATAAAAAGTGTTCGCAAATATAATTTCATCGGACCCGGAGAGTAGAATGGATGGGAAAATTACGGTGGCAAAAGTCTGAAATAAAACCTTTTAATAATATCCTATAAACATATGATTTTCGAAAAATCATGCTTTTATAGGATTGATCTGCGGCTTCCGGACAGGCTACCTTTGTCACGTCGAAAGGCAAAAATTATCTCATCCATTATCCATTTTCAAATCCAATACAGCCATGAAAAAAATTACATTCTTGAAAAACATTTTTGCTCTGTTGTTGCTCTCTACGTTGATGTTCGCTTGTAAAGACAAGGACAAAGACGTATCCCCGGAACTAAGCTCAAAAGTAGCAGGGACTTATAAAGTGACCAAGTTGACAGTCGACGGCGATGATTATCCGCTCGAAGTAGCCAAGGCCAGCATTACGATCCAGCTCGACAAGTTTTCTTCGGAAGTAGTGACTGGAAAAATGAAGGTAACAATCGACGGCGACCGCGAGCCGGACGAAGACCTTGGAACCCTGAACCTGAAAAATGCCGGCAGCACAGGCATCGATATTTACGAAAACACGGAGAAAGTAGGGAACCTGAAAGATGATAAACTGAATATTTTCGTGGTATTCGAAGGCCAGGAGGTTGAGATGGTCGCGACAAAGCAATAAGCATTACCCATACAGATTACCCTTGATTACAATTACAGCCATGAAAAATAAAATCATCCCTTTTTTCCTCTATGCGTTTTGCATTGCATTCCTGAACTTTACTTTCAGCGATGAGTTTGAAGAATATGGAATCAGCCAGAAGGATATTCAGAATCGTCTCTGGAACGTTTTACAGGCTCCATCGGTAAGTGTGCCGTACTTGGGGAGTTCGGTGAAATCGGCGTGCCGCTCGCTGGCACCCGAAGCGCAGGCAACGGCCATTAAGAAAGCAGGTGCCTTTGTGAAGACCTATTTCAGTTCCGAGGATTTTCAGAAACGTTACGCCGACGCGATCTCGAAGAAATACCCGAAACTGGAAACAACCGTGAGCGAACAACGCAAAGCAGAAATCAGGGCAAACCGATTGAAAGGTGTACAAGGGTTGCAGGCAAAGGATATGGAGCCGGTGGTGGATATTCAGATCCAGTCGGCAGAGACATTTGTGGGTATGGAAAGCATGCTCAGCAGTATTCCGGCCGAACAGCGCGCGGATTTCAAGAAGCAGATCGAGGATGGGAAGCGTAATGCTGCGTTCTTCAAGAAGATCAAACCGCTTTTGAAAACCAATATGGAGGAATTTAAAAAGCAATATGCCGAGTACCTGGCCGCCGACGAGATCAGGCAGTCGGAGCAGACGCTGGCACGCAATGCGAAAAGCAATGCCGACGAGTACGAGAGACTAAAAGATCCGAAAAAGGTACTCACTGCGCGCCTTACCGACTTCCTCAACCAGAGCAAAGGCGTGGATTTCGCGGCGCAGACGAAAGAAATAAATGGTCGCAAGAAGTTTGTGAATGCGGCTTACGAGGGGAGAAGCGATGTGTGGAAGTTCTGTTACCGCATGGGCGCGACGCCCACCAATACTGCCCGCGCATTTGCGCAGCAGTGGCTTACCGAGTTGAAATAAATTGGTTTATATAAGGATGTACAGAGAGGTGCTACTGGCTCCTTTTCTGTCTGATCCGTGGTCGGCAGCGCGTTACTGTCGCCACGGATTTTTTTATTTTCAAGAAAATTAGGCAAAGCTATTGCATTTTAAAAAACATTAAACTTACTTTGTCTATCAAATAAGTATACTATTAAAAGACAAAGCTCCTGAACCACCCTGAGCTGAGTATTAATCCAGGCATCTTAGATATGAGCACGGTTAATTTACTTTGTAAGGCCCCATTGAGGGAAGTGGTAGGGTGTACCTTCACGCTTTGTTTTCATTCCGGTTGCTGTTGTTGAAACGGCGATCCATCCCTGACATTTATCGGAAATATCCCGCCTGACAGTCATGGCTGATCATCTGAAATTTTCGGTGGTTGGCGATTTCAGTTGCCGGCTGTGCTGTCCCGGGGTATTTCCGCACCCATATTATCTGCTGCGTTTATACTAGACCGGTACTACTACACTACTTGCAATATGTTCACATTCTCAGACGTGGTGCTGCTCGCGAGGAAGATCGCCGTCGGCATACTGCTTACATTAATTCCCTTTGTACTGATCGCCGGAGGCATTTGGCTGGCGTGGAAATTCTTTATCTGATCGCTCATTTCACCATAAAAATTTAGTCACGCATGAAAGTGGATAATGCATTGGCCCGGAAAATTACCCGCGACGGCCTGATCAGCGTGGTGCTTTACCTCGCGCCCATCGTTTTGATGTTTGCCAGCTTCCAGATTTTCGATTACCGGCCGTGGGAGGGAAGCAACCAGTTTCCTTTCAAAGCGCCTGCTTTTGTTGAGGCGGTTTTCAAAAACCTGAGTAGCTGGGGGTTGCCCGTGATCGTGCTCGTGCTGGGCGTGATCGAATTTGCGGCCGGCTTATATGAAAACAAATGGACCAAGAACGAGCGGATTCTGGATATTGTCTGCTTTGTGGTTCCTAAGCTGATTATCCGGCCGTTTGTCGCCTATTTCGGATTGAAATTCCTGCCGCTGGTTCTGCCCGAAGCAAAAAATGCATTTGAATGGGTGCCATTCTGGTGGGCATTCCTGATCATAGCGGTGGCCGATGACCTCACGCAGTACTGGTACCATCGCCTGCATCACCAGGTATCCTGGCTCTGGCGCTTCCACCGCACGCACCATTCCGCCAACTACATGGGGATGGCTATGGCAAGTAGGCAGAACGTGATTTACACGCTGTTTTTCTCACAAACTTATCTTACCATCGCATTGACTTACCTGGGCCTGGGTTACGCGGCATTGTTTGTGAAAGTGATCAAATCGTTTATCACTACCGGTGCGCATTCGAGTATTCCCTGGGATAAGCCTTTCTATGAAATCAAATGGCTGAAACCCATCGGCTGGGTATTGGAAAGGCTGATTTCCACTCCGGCCACACACCATGCACACCACGCCGACACGACCGACGACGGGATAGGCTATTACAAAGGAAACTTCGGTAATATGTTCTTCCTCTGGGATATCATTTTCGGGACCGGCATCATCACCCGCAAGTACCCGTCATCGTACGGCATTAAACATTACCAGGAGGAAGAATGGTACGCGCAGTTTATGTGGCCCATTTTCAAATCCAAGAAGGAAGGTAGTGAGCTGTCGCACAATGGACCGGTTGTTGGTGACGCGGTACCGGACACGCCGGAACCCATTACGCTTCAACCTGATATTGCAACAAACACTACTGTGGCAGTGCCGACTGCCGCAGTCGCTTAAAATTCTCAGATGACCATTGGCTCGATCGGTGGTCATCTTTTTTATCCCGATTTTACAGCACTATCTGTTTTCGGCCGAATTGGCCAGGCACCAATCAATAATTTGGGGATACAGTTCCGTGATGGGTGCTTGTGGAGGCCTGTGACGATACAATTCAATCAGGAATTGGTTAAAGCTGTTAAATTTTTTGAATCCTCTTTCGGCCATTTTCTTCTCTACCGAGTTCACAAGAGGGGAGAAATCTGCGGCAGGCGCATTGTCAAGATACCACAGGGATACCAATGCCCAATTCATGTATTCATTGAAGCATGAGGCCGGATCCATGCTCCGGGCTCCGGGCTTGGACATGTCCACCCAGGCTGGGACGTTATTGAAAGCCTTTTTAATTTTCAATGCATATAAACCCTTTTCGGAAATTGGATTAATGAAGGCGTGATTGAGCTCGGTGAATACCGTTGTTGCGGACCTTAGCTTTTTATAAGTGAGGTGTGACGATGTGCTGTCACCGATTTCCCGGAAAGGAAAATTAACATGTGCATGAATTTCTTTAAATGTATCACTTTCGAGCCAGTTGACGCTCTGGGCATAGCCGGTCAGGGGTGACAAGATGATTTTGTATGAATTGAAAGCGATGCCCGGCAATCGCGAAGTCAGCCAGGTTTTAATTTGTGCTATGTCAATGTACTCACTGTAATTATGGATCAGCGAATCATAATAATGTTGGTTCGCATCGTACAGGTCCAGAAATCTGATGCTATCTGCAAAATTTTGCAGGTGATGAATGTAAGGACGGAGGGTGTTTGTCCTTTCCCATCCTGTTCTGTCATACGTTTTGGTAGGTACTATTTTTCCCGTCTGATCAAACTGATAAGAGTAGGCGTCCATTTTGAGATTGAAGTATGCCCTTCGATTTAAACTAATCAGGGAGTCCGCGATGTCAATAATTTTGCTTCGCGTGTTTTTAGGGAGACGGGCTAGAATGGTTTGATAATAGTTTGTGCCTTTGTAAATCAGTCCGTTTTCTTTGGAAACCAGAGGCGTTATTGCCAACACCAGGTTCATCAGTTCGGAGACCTTCGGTATTTCGATGGATATTTTGTCGTTATTGAGGGCGATGTAGTTGACGTCGAAATTAGCGCTTGGGATTTCAGTTTGTGCCACAATTAGTGTTTGAGCAGTATCCTTTCCGTTCAGGAGAATGGAAAATCTAACGGTTTGTCCAGGCCCAACATTGAATTCGAGGGAGTCGGTGTCGCTGATAAAAGAGATCTTTTTTGTTTCGCCTGTTTTGACATAAGTTTCATATACGTCTTGCTTTATTTTCGGGTCTACTTGCCAATAGTCCGATTGGTATACCTTACCATCCCTGATGCTGATCAAATTTCTGCTTGATTGTAGCACAGGGTTCTGAGCGTACGCAGTGCCGAATGCCCAGTAATAGATAGAAATGATGATCAGTGTGGTGAATCGTGCCATCTTACATTGTCGTTTTGAGAATTTTGCCGTTTTCCAGTTTGGGGAGCAAATCACTAAAATTCAATTTAGAGCAATGATGACCAGATGTCTTTCAGCTAGTATGCATGAGGTTCCTCTCGGTTATTATGCGGAGATGGCGGATGGTTTTTACAACACTCATTCAGGAAACCAACTTAACCCTGCAACAAAGTGCTTCTAAGGCAATCAACAGGCATTTGACCATTCGTAATTGGTTGATTGGCTTTTACATTGTAGAATTCGAACAGAATGGCGAAGACCGTGCGCGGTATGGACAGAGATTGGTCGAAGAGATGGAAAAAGCCTTGGATGCCGTTGGGCTAAGTGTAAGGAGCTTGAAACTGTTCAGGCAGTTCTATTTTACATATCCTCAAATTGTGCAGACAGCGTCTGCACAATTGAACGGTTTAAAACTGGCAACTTCGAACAAGCTCCCCCGGCCGATTGGTAAAACTGATTACGATACCCGCGAGGAACGTAGCAGAATGAACTGGCACAAATGCATGGTCAACCGATGCGTTTATAAACCGTTTCTGTCGCTTTATCTTCCTGGCCTTCCGGCGAAATGTTGTAAGCCGTGATGATCAATGTGTCCGGATCCGTCAGTTCGGCAACGGTACGCCAGTTCCAGGGGGCGGGGTATTCGGGGACGCTGTATTGTCCAAGAACAGAAAAGCCATTCCCGGTAGGGGTACCATTGGAAAGCATCATGCCTGTGCCCATGTGAAAGCTGTCGATCCAGAATGCTTGTGCGTTGCTATTGGGGATGTCGAAACCATAAATAGCAATGCCCTGAAATGGTTTGCCGTTCAGGCTGCCCTCGTATTCGTGCAAGAGGAAGCTGCCGCCGAGGATGGCTTTGATCGTTCCCTTCATTTCGGATTCGTCGGCGAGGACGTTGGGTTCGAACCAGGTTTTGGTAATGCCCTGCCAGTTGCCTGTCAACTCTTGCAGTTGACGATGTACCCCGGCTTCCAGTGATGTTTCAAATTTGCTTTTGCTCATAAGTATTCAGATTTAGTTTACCAGGAAAGGTACCCGAGCGCATTCGTGCGTTCATGGCAAATTATTGTCAATATATTCATTCAAAATTTGACAAAAATGCGATGGGAAGCAACTGCTTAAAGCGCCAACCGGGAGGGGTATTTGGGACAAAATTTCTATATTGGTGCCCGCTTTGACCTGAATGTCAAAGATTAAACCATCAACAACATGTTACAACTAGGACTATTAATTACCAACCGGCACCGCTTATTGAGCGTAGCAGCGATCCTCGACGTATTCGAATCGGTGAACAGCTTCTATGAGCGGGCAAACCAGCCGCATTTTTTTAACATCACGCTGTTCTCACCGGACGCAGAACCGGGAAAGTTTTACGGAGCTTATCCTATGCAATCGATTCATGAGTTCACCAAGCAGGATCTCATACTGGTACCCGCATTCGGCTCGGGGGACGTCCAGCTTTCGATAATGAGCAATCAATGCTGCATTCCGTGGCTTTGGGAGCAATATAAAAATGGTGCCGAATTGGCCAGCTTCTGTACGGGCGCATTCCTGCTCGCAGCCGGAGGCTTGCTGAATGGCAAGCACGCCACCACGCACATAGATGCAGCGGAGGTGCTGGCTTCCAATTTCCCGGATGTCATCATGAAGAGCGATGCAGTGGTGACGGAAGACAAAGGCATTTTTACGAGCGGCGGGGCTACCAGCAGTTTTCACCTGATGCTGTACCTGATACAGCGTTTTTGCGGAAAAGACCTCACCTTGCGGACCGCTAAAATGTTTGCCATCGATATGGATCGAGAGCAGCAGACCTACTTCGGGACTTTTACACCACCTCAGAACCATGGCGACGGACTGGTGAATATGGCGCAGCAAAAAATCGAGAAGGAATACCAGGAAGGCAGTACGATCGAAGTCCTCATTCAGGACATTCCCGCAAGCCGTAGAAATGTGGTGCGGCGGTTCAAGCAGGCAATCGGTGTGACGCCCATTGAATATTTGCAACGGACGCGTATCGAGGCGGCGAAGAAGCTGTTGGCGCAAACAGACCAGAGTGTGTTGGAAGTCATGCTGAATTCGGGGTATAACGATTTGAAATCTTTCCGGCAGCTGTTCAAGAAAAGTACAGGCGTGACGCCGAAAGAGTATCGCGACAAGTTTAATATAGCTCGGCTGGAAACCGGTGGGCGCTGGAACCGCCGCATGAGCGGCGCTTCTTACCTGGATTAAAACCAAAAGCCCGGACCTGACGATCCGGGCTTTTGATTTTAATGCTATTCCGACGTTAGTTAAGCTTGGCAATCTTGCGGAATGCCCGCTCGTTGCCTTGTTTGATTTCGACAATGTAAACACTTGCCGGCAGGTGCATAATATTCAGTTGGTGCGAGAATTTGTTAGCCGTTTTATTCACCTGCGTATTCTTGTAAAGCGTTCCTGACTTCGCGTCAAAAATGCGGATTTCAATTTGGCCGGTTTTTTCGTTGGCAAGATCGATGCTGACGAAGTCGGAAGTGGGGTTAGGGTAGACTTTTGCTTCGGCATGAAGTGATACCTCTTCTTTTGCAACTGGCACCGCCATTTCCACCGCCGCTTGCCGCGCATTCTGGCCGTCGGCCGCGATAACGAAAATCGGTGTTTCTCCGGCTGTAACGGTTACTTTGCCATCCACGATCGGCAGTTCGGTCATGGCCATGTTGTCTGCACCGGCGGTCGGCGTGTAAATGCGCGCAACGCCTGCCTGATTCAGATTGACGGTATACTCAGCTGTTCTTCCCACTTCATCAGGCACGGTCAGGATGAACAGTGATTTGCCATTCAGCTCATACCGGTCGACGATCGGGTCGCTGTGAATTGTTTCCTTGTATTCGTACTGGCCGAACAGCTTCTGTGTTTGCAGGAAATAATCGGCAGATGGCCGGCGGGTCTGATCGTTATTGACGAACCCAGCGGATGCGAACATGCCGCCGCCGCCGTTGTCGTCGTACATTTGATAGAAGAATAATTTCTCAACACCATTGCGGGCGGTGAACAGCGAGGTGCGCAAGATCCAGTCGGCCTGCGTTTGCAATGCGGATTTATTTCCGATTGGGATCGCTTTCAATGGGCTGTCCTGGTGCACATCGTAGCCGGCCTCGGTGTTCCAGATTGGAAGGTCGTTCGACAATTCGCGGGTTACTTTGACAAAGTTTTCGAGGATTTGTTTTGCATTGGTAACCTCCGGGGCCGCGCCGCGCGTGGAGGTGCCGCTCTGGCTCGATGATGCGTTGTCGGTATAAAGGTGGAAATTCACCACATCCCAGCAGAGATTCACCGTGCCGTCGGCATTATATCCGCGGAACTCCTTGCACCAATCTACCATTCCTTTTACGAAATCAGGGCCGGTAACGAGTCCGGCGATGACCACTTTCATGTTGGGATCGGCGTTTTTAACACCTACGCCGGGCCCCATCGAGTTCTTGTGGCCATCGTAGAATGCCGACATATTAGCGGCATATTCACGGGCTGTCTGGTAACCTTTGCGGCCTTTCCACCATTTATCGCGCTCATTGTCGCATTCGATGTATTTGATCAGGTTCAAACCGATCTTTACCTCGTTAACAGGGTCGTTGGTCCATCTCGGAGTCGTCGAAACGCTCAACAGCGAAGGATTTACATTGGCATTGCTTCCGTAACGCGCTGCATATTGAAATGCAACTTTGGCTTGCTCGATGTAAGAAAGGGGATCTGCGAAGTTCTTGCCGTAGCGTACCGGTACATTTTCGGGGTCGCGCTGGTCTTCGGGATAAGTCTCGCGGATCCAGGCGGGCTGCGTTTTGAGGCAAGCCAGTACCTCAATGCCTTCCTGTTTGCAACGTTGGTAAATCAGGTCGTAATTCCAACTTCCGCTCAACGTAGGATTGTAGGAATAAACACCCTCCGAAGATTCCAGTTTTTCCCAATCCATATAATGCCGCAGGCCTGTAAAGCTTTTGGCTACCTGAACTTTGGCTTCCACCAGCGACTCGGTATGTACGCCATCCTGGAAATACCACTCATAACCATTCACACCGAGCATGTCATTCAAGGTGATGTGCTTGGTCCGGGCAGGTTTCGGGGTTTCGGTTTCAGGTGTGTAGCTTCCGTAGAACTCGATTTCGGTCGGTAAGGTGTTGGACATCGTCATGACCAGGTACCGGATGTTGCTCATCGGCTGATCGAGTTTGAACTGCGCGTCGCCGGATAGCTGCCGATCGGGGTAGGGGCCTACCCAGCCGTTGTAAATCTCGCCTGTGAATGTTGCCACCGGAATGCGTTCCCATTGATCCGTGATTACCGACAGTACCAGCGGGAAGTCCTGTGCAGAGCCGGTGAAATCAAAGAATTTGACCCCATTGAGCGTAATCTGCTCCCCTTCTTTCAGCGGATAGTAAGCTTCATAATTGTTGATTACCTTACCCCAGCCAGTGAGAACATTCTCCTGCGTATTGCCGTCGAACAGGCCGTCGAGGCCGTTGGCGGCATTGGTGAGCTGGTACCAGCGTTTCGGATCGATCGGGATTTTGGTACCCAGCGCCGGGTTATTGGGGTTTGAATTGTCGGAAACGGTAAATGTCCTGGCTACGTTGTCTGCCGTCAGGTAATTATTGTTTCCGGCTTGCGAGGCTGTAATGGTTACCTGTCCCGCGCTATGAATGGACGCTTTCCAGGTCCCGGTTGCATTGGAAACCGAAACAATCGAAGGATTGGAAGAAGTAAACTGAACAGGTGTTTCCGGATTCGTGCTACTTGCGGTCAGATTGAATGAACCATCGGTTAGGTTTTTGTCCGAAATCGCTTCAAAAGTAATCACCGACTGTCCCTGAACGGATCCGGGGATTACTTCAAACCAGTTGAAGTTGAATGCACCGCGGTTGGCGAATATCCTGAAAATCTGGCTGCCGGCTTCCAGTTGAACAGTCGTGCGGACGGTAGTGTAGTTCTGCCAACCGCCGGTTTGCGGCACATCCACGCTGCCGAGTACGCTACCGTTTGTATTTTTGAACTGAATATAACCATTTCCCCATTGGTTGGCTACCCTGAAATTGATCGTGTAGGTGCCAGCCGTTGGTACATTCACATTGTAATCCATCCAGTCGTTATCGTCGATGTAGTTCACATTGATGTTTCCATCTACATCACCTGTAACCTCCGTGCGTACGTCCGATGCCGCGTCGAATGTTTCGGCTTCTATCCGGCTAGTCAATGCACGGGATTCTTTGGCCTCAAACCAGTTGAAGTTCCAGCCGCCTTTTGTAGCGAAAACCCTTAGCCTCTGGTTTCCGGCAGGGAGCGACGCCAGCATGCTGACGGTCTTCCAGCCTTGCATGCCCCCCGTTTGAGGCAACAGAATGCTGCCCAGTTCTGCGCCATCGCTGTTTTTCAAGGCAAGCGTGGCCTCTGGGCTGTATCCGTTTGCGATGCGGTAATTGAATGTAAAAATACCTGCCGCCGGAACGTGTACATCATACTCCATCCAGCTATTGTCCTGGATCCATTCTACATTCTGGCCACCGTCTGTATCCTCGGTATTTTGGAGCTGTACGCTGTAAGAATCATTAAAACTTTCTGCTTCGACCTTCGCAGGGAGGATCGTGCCCGTGATGCGGGCGCTGGCGGAGACAAATGCAAACCAGTTGAAATTGAATGCTCCGCTTCGTGCAAAAAGCCGGAGCACCTGGCTGCCGGCAGGAAGGGGAACGGTGGTGGTAATGGTCACCCAGTTTTGCCAGCCGCCTGTTTGGGGCACACTTACTTGTCCGAGCACAATACCCGCCGCATTTTGTATTTCGATGACGCCGTTTCCGTAAGCATTGGCGACGCGGAATTGCATTTCATAATCGCGTGCATTCGCAAGGCTGATGTTGTAGTCCATCCAGTCGTTATCGTCGATATAGCCGACATTCTGGCCGCCTCCTTCGTCGCCGGTAGCTTCCGTGCGCACCTCGTACATGGCATCGAAGCTCTCTGCTTCCACTTTTCCAGCTACTATGGCGCGTGAGGCACTAACCTCGAACCAGTTGAAGTTCCAGCCGCCTTTCTCGGCAAAAACCCGAATTACTTGGTTGCCTTGTGGAAGTAGTGCGATGAACGACACCGTTTGCCAGCCTTGCATACCACCGGTTTGCGGGAGCACGATCCGGCCGAGCGACGCGCCGTTAGCGGATTTCAAAACCAGCGTCGCTTCGGGACTGTACCCGTTCGCAATGCGGAACCTGAACGTGTAGTAGCCCGCCGACGGCGTTTGGACGGCATAATCCATCCAGCTTCCATCCTGAATCCAGCCCACATTCTGGCCTCCGTCGACATCCGAAGTGTTTTCGGTGCCAACAGCATTCATTGCCGTGAATTCTTCTGCTTCGATCTTTCCGGGGAGTAGCTTATTCGACTGTGCCTGAATAGAGAAGGAGATGAGTAAAAAACAGAGTGTAAAAATTTTAGCCATTCGTCGGGTCTACAAAGAAATTTGAGTGAAGATACGACGAATTTAATTTCGGCTACAATTTTTGTAGTAGTTTTTGTGACGACAATTTGAAAGATAACTGCTTTGTTATGAAAAACTTCAAAATAGTGCAGTTCGTAAAATTCGGTTACTTAAATGCCGGTATACCAGGTTCTTCTCCTGGTAGCGGCTCCACTTCGGGAACGACGGGTTCCACCGGCGGTAACTCTGGCTGCGGCTCCACGGGTGGCGTCTCGGGTTCCTTCTCATAAGGCGGTGTTTCCTCGGGGATATCGGGTGATGGTACCTCGGGCCGGGGATCGAACGGAGGTGTTTCGCGCGGGTCGCCGGGATCGCCACCGCCATCCATAGCGCCCAGGTAGTCGTTTGCCAATTGATAAATATCCATGATTTCCAGTTTTTTGATGAAATGAATGTCAGTCGATTACTAAAATAACTGTGCCGGAAGGTAAATGACACCACGCTTTTTTGTGCCTGATAACATGCTATTCATATAATAGCACGTTGAAATTTTTATATTTGACCTTCTTCAAATTCAAATCTAACTAAATGGAACAGCAAGAAACCCGCCAGCTTACCTTTCATGGAGAGGGGGCTAAACTCTTCGGCATTTACATCGTCAATATTCTTTTGACTATCGTAACGTTCGGGCTCTACTACCCTTGGGCAAGGGCCGCTTTGTTGAAATACATGTATGAGGAGTCCGAGTTAGAAGGAAGCCGTTTTACATTTCATGGAACGGGTAAAGAAATGTTCCTCGGGTTTATCAAAGCCATCGGTATTTTCCTGGTGCTTTACGGTATTTTGTTTGGTGCAGCGGCCACCCAAAAACCGACCATTATGCTGCTCGGCTTTGCTGTTTTCTATATTGGTTTGCTGCTACTGATTCCAATTGCTATTCATGGAGCGCTTCGTTACAGAGCTTCGCGATCATCGTGGCGGGGCATTCATTTTGGTTACCGGGGTGATAGGAAAGAATTGCTGAATACATTCGTTATCGGAAGTATCATTACCCTCGTCACATTTGGTATTTATGGTGCGTGGCTTGTGATTGAACTTCGAAAATACATTTTCAAAAACCTGCGGTTCGGGAACATTACTTTTTCATATGAAGGCGAAGGCGGAGCTTTTTTCTGGCTTAATATAAAAGGCTATTTCCTGACGCTGCTGACTTTCGGGATTTACGGTTTCTGGTGGGTAAAAGATCTTTTCAATTACTACGTGAACAATATCCGCATGTACCAGGGCGAAACGCGGCTGGCTTTCCGCTCAACGGCGACTGCCGGGGGGTATTTTAAACTTCTTATTGTGAATGTGCTGATCGTCGTCCTCAGTTTGGGGCTGGCTACGCCATGGGCGATCGTGCGAACGATGCAATTTGTATTTTCAAATATCCATATCGACGGACCGCTGGATGTCGATGCAATCATTCAAACTGAGGCCGACTATACCGATGCAACCGGTGAAGATCTCGCGGATATGATCGATATTGGGATTGTTTAACCGACTTTACTGGCTTCATGTACAATTTTAGTGTCCGTTACCACGACGGTCGACTGTCCATCGCGCACGACGCGACGCTCACCCTCATGCCCGATCACTGGCTCATTCACTACCGTGATCCCTCCGGCGAGCTCACTTCCGTGCGATGGGCATTGCAGGGCATCTCGACGGACGAGAATTTTAGTAACCTCTTCATTTTTCGGTACGGGGAATTTCCGCAGCAAACCATTGAATGCAAGGAGGACAGTCTGCCCCAGATACTCAGAAAACGCTACCCGGAAAAGGTGTTTTTCAGAAGGCGGATCACGGATATTTTCAAGCTGAATAATACCACTATCGTAGGCGTGGCTTTGGCTGTTTTGATGCTGATGGGCCTGGGCTACTGGTTTGGATTGCCTTGGCTTGCCGGGGCTGCGGCGTCGCGTTTTCCCGTAAGCACCGAAGTGCAACTGGGCGACACGATGTATGAGAACATGATCCGCGCTTACGACGTGGATCAGGGCCTGACAGCCGTCACCAACGACTTTGCAAAAGCTATTGACTTCAAAACCCATTACCCTATACGCATAACCGTTGTGAAGGATAAGGAGGCCAACGCATTTGCCTTGCCAGGCGGGCGCATTGTGGTGTTCGACGGCATCCTTCGGAAAATGCATACGAAGGAAGAGCTCGCCGCCTTGCTGGCACATGAAGTTTCGCACGTGCATTACCGGCACTCGCTCCGCAATATTTTCCGAAGCCTCGGAGGTTATTTGTTCCTCTCGCTGCTGCTGAACGACATCAACGGCGTGGTCACCGTTCTGGCGGACAATTCCAATATGTTGGCCAATCTCACCTATTCCCGCGAGCTCGAAACCGAAGCCGACAGTAAAGGCATGGCAATTTTTAAGGCAAACAGGCTGGATTTGAAGGGGTTTGTAGACTTGTTCACCGTGCTCAAAAGCGCGCGTGGTGAGGTGGAAAGCCTGAAATTACTGAGTACGCACCCATTGACAGCAGACCGGTTGCGTGCTGCGGAGGAGATGGTGAAAGGGCAAGGACAAGTGAGGGAGGATGAGAGGTTGGAGAGGAAGTGGGAGGCGATTGAGAATGAATTGAAATGAAAATCGGGCCGTTGGTAAGACGGCCCGATTTTGTTTTAGAGTACTTATTTATAGCTGATTATATTCCTTGCCAAGCGTCGGAGTATTTTAGAACCTTCGTTTGAGGGTTCGCAGGTGGATTGTTTCCCGAGGAAACGGTCTGAGTTTTTGAAATAACGAGTCCGTCGCTGTCTGTTACATAAGTGAATTTGTAACTGTGTGGTACCCCGCCAGATAAGAATTGACCGACCATTACATCTATAAGTACGTCAGAGAATTTTCCGAAAATAGGAAGATGTGCATCCATGTTCCCGTGTTCAAGAGACGTGGGGAGCCCTATCAACGGGTTTCTCAGAGGGTACTTGTCAGGTATCGAAGTGTAGGTAAATGTTAGCTCAATGTCAGCACCACCAAGTTCAGTTAAGCTATGAAGTCGGTAAGAATTTGTGGCCGAGTTGTAGTTATAAGAAAACTTGACACTCTCGATTTTAGAGCCATTTTTAAATTTATTTACTTCACTCAATTGACCTTGTGGTGTATATGTGTATTCGTGGTGGCTCCCGTCTGGTACAGTACTGGAAACACAAAGTCCATTTATGACTTTGTAAGTGTTTATGTTAAAAGTTCCATCGGACTTTTTAATCTGTTTTCTAGTGATCCAGAGTATCCCCTGAGGGTTGTTATCATCATATGAGTACTCATAGTTAAACGCATTGTTGGGTGCGGTAAAGAGTTTTGATACTTTGCCGAAAAACTTTCCTGACTTAACATACTGAATAGAAGCATCTCCTTCTTTTGTAAGTCTGGTCAGTGATGTTATTTTGGCGTTTGTATCATTTGATACTATTTCCGCGTTTTGTGTCGGAGTAATGGGGTCATCATGATTACAAGCTGTTAGTAGCCCGATGGCCAGTAGGTATTTTAATGACGTACCAGCAATTTTAAGTTGTTTCATAAATTTGAAATTAAAAGTTTGATAAAATAATTTTCATTTCAAAATTACTTGAAACTGTAAATAGAACGAATATTATTGAACTAACGGATAATATGGTTGATCGAATAACAAATCGATGGAAAGCTTAACTTTTATTTTTGCTTGAATTATAATTTTTAATACAATAAAACTGATAATGAGAGTAGATGAATTAATTTAGTACGTTCGAATTATTTTTAATAAAATCGAAGCAAAGGTATGAGCCGATTGGGGCCGCATTGAAATGAAACCGAGCCGTTATGTGACGGCCCGGTTTGAAGATAAGTACATTACAGCCCCGGCCAGTAGGTTACGTAGCTTAGACTATCCGTCGAAACATCGAAGGCAGGCTCATATATACTGGGATAATATGTGTCAGTCCTTGTTGTTACGTATCCATCACCATTCAGGGTGTAGGTATAGTTGTTGGAAGATGCCGTTCCATCTAAATAATCCGTAATAACGGACTCTACTAGTTTATCGCTAAATGTTCCGAAGATCCTGAGATATTTGTCAAGCTGAGTATGATAGGGATTTAGAAAGTATTTGTCCTGAAATGCAGAATAGCTGAACTTGTATTCCATAAACGGACCCGATTCGCCAATATATGTGATCTTATCAAGCCGTTGAGCGTTTGGTAAGATTACCTTATAGGAAAACTGCTGTGTGAGAATATGTGCTCCAAAGTACCTCTTAATTTCAATCAGCGACCCTTGCGCGTTGTATTTGTACTCATAAGAAAATTTGGAGGTCAAATTCATGCTTGCCACACATCGCCCGTTTACTATATGGTAGGTTTTGTGACTTGAAAGTTTGTTATTGGATTTGGCGTAATTTTTGCTGGTAATCCACAAATCGCCTGAACTGTCATCGTAGGTGTATTCGGTGTAAGCATAGGGGCCATGTACCTTCCATAGCTTGCCCGCGAATTTCCCAAATTTTAAATATTGCAGCGAGTTCTCTCCGTCTTTTACTAAAAATACATCCGCTGTAATTTTTGCATTTTGATTGTTGTTTTCGGTATTTGGGATACCAGGAGGCTGAACGAGTGAATCATTTTGACATCCCGCTAACAATCCAGCGAGTGCTAACCCTTTCAGTGCCTTGCCTACTGTTTGAAATGAATTCATAATTTTAGCTATTAATAGGTTGAATGAAAATACAAGTCATTTCAAACTTAGCAGGAAGTGTAAAATGCTGAAAATTCGATTGCCTAACGGTGTGGATTAATAAGTATTTGGTTAGGTGGCCGGGCATATTTGTGCTATTTGAAAATAAAAAACCCGGCAACCTATTGGGCTGCCGGGTTTTGGTGAACTAAAACGTAATACTAAATACCCTGCCAGCCGGTAGAATATTGGTAAACATTGTAAAGATTTTGCATTCCGGCGTCATTACCCCATCCAAGAGGCCGGAACTCTATATTGCGACCTATTACATATCCCGCGGCATCAAAACTGTAAAACAGCTTGTAATATGGTTTTGTTTGATTCGTGTAGGGAAGTGGCTTTATGAACACTTGCTGAATCAGGACATCACTGAATTTGCCGAAGTATGGAAGATATGGGTCAAGTCCAATAAACTTTGAATTCAATTGATACACTTCTTTCTTCTCAGTTGCCATAGTTCCTATATACAAGAAATCGATTTGTTCATAATCTCCCACTGGCGTAGACTTTACAATTTTACTTAAACGTTCTGTGGCGGTTGCAGGATTATAGTTGTAAGTAAATATGTGCTTTTGGCTCATTGAGCCATTTGTAAGTGTGATTTCACCCAGTCGAGTCCCTTGGTTGTAGCTAAATTGTGAGGTCCATCCTGTTGTTACATTAATACTTGTCACACAAAGGCCGCGAACAGTTTTGTATTTTATTTCCTCTATCAAAGCATTGGTACTCTTATTGTAACGCTTGCTGGTAATCCAGAGGTCACCTGTGCTGTCATCATAGGAGTACTGCACATAGGAGCCCGTTTCGGAAACTTTGGAAAGTTGGCCTGTAAAGCGTCCCTGTTTGACATATTGAAGTATAGCCGTGCCATCTTTTATTAGTTTCAATTCTGCATTTACTTTGGCATTCGGGTCATTGACGTTTATGTCGGTAGTCTGTTGTGGTGACACCACGTCGTCGTTTTGGCATCCCGTCAGCAGTGCGCCAAGTAGTAGTACTTTTAATAGATTTCCGGAAATGTGTAATTTTTTCATAACATTCTTTAATTAAATATGTGACGATTGTTTAAACTCATTTTAAACACAGCCACTGATAGAGCATGCCATTTATCTGATGGGCGATTGGATAGGATGGATGATTAGAATTTGATAGAATTTATGATGCTATTATTAAAGCTTTGGTGATGTATATGTTCGGCTTGTAACGATGGTCATGCCGTTTATGCTGTTTGTCGAATTGATAGTTTTAGGATATCCGTCTGCGTTGAATAAATAGGTTAAACTATATCCGGCAAATGGATCGCCATTCCACGGCAGAGTTTTTGTTGATTCGTAGGTTGGTAAAAAAGAATGGAAAGTTCCGAAAATAGGAAGATATTTACTCGTTATTCCAAGCACATCGGGGTTGATCGGGTACTTGTTTTGCATTGGGTTTCCGCCCTGGACGATATAATTAAAATTAACTTCTTTCGTTGCAGCATTTGCCTGGTTGAAAAAATTGACACTTTTTAGGGAGGTTATGGCACTCTGGTCGTATCCGAATTCCATTCGCTCGTTTGGATTTGCCTTATTATAGACTTTCACTAACCTGCTTAGTTGCCCGTACTCATATTTAAGGGACTTGTTAGTTTCGGTACTTAGGCTTTCAACACAACGTCCAAGGCCATCAAGCTGATAGGTAACCTGATAAATCAATGCATTTGTGAAAATATTCTTTCTTTGCGCTACGATTGTCGATCCATTGTATTTATACTCTGTGTAAACATTTTCATTGGTATTTGTTAGTTTTTTTAATTTTCCTCTATTTACATCGTAGTCTCCGTAATATTCCAACTCATTTGCCCCCTCTTTTAATAATTGGGGTGTAAAAATAGTTTTAGCATTCTGGTCGCCGGATGTAATAACAGTTTCCGGATCTTGTGTTACTAAATCTTCATTTTGACAACTGGCCAGCAGTGTGACTAATGTCATCACTTTCAGCAGATTTCCGTTTAACGTAATTCTTTTCATAACGTTTCGTGATTAAATATTAGATAAATTGACTGATGTCGATTCAAACTTAATTTCCTTGTAGAAGTCGCCGGAAATCCGATGCGTGAATGGTAGTGTTGAGTGTGTTGCCGGTTTAAGAGGGGCTTATGGCATTGTTTTTGTGATGCTTTTTCAAAACGCAATCCCATGAAAACACTAAGCGCAGACGGGCAGCAGCAAGTGAGTGCGATTGCTGCCCGATATAACTTGCAGTCCGAAACGGTAGAGTCGCTTTTGAAGGCGATAATCCGCGGTAATGGTACGATGGCCCAGTTCAATCTGCCGGAGCTCGGCGGACAGGGGCAATGGATGAAGGGCGGGATGACGATGGTGGGCGATATGTTTAACAGTTCGCTTCGTGATACAGTCGACAAACTTTGTAACGAGCTTTCCGACCTGGTTACTACGACGTTGTTGTTTGAAATCAATGATGATCCGCTAACCGATTCCTCCGTACGCGAGGACACGCGTGAGCGGGCGGGTTCGCGAAGCGGTTTTTTCAGTGAACCGAGCAGCTCCTGGCCGACGATATTCGGCAATCCCACATCGAGTGGCTCGCAGAATAACTTTCGGTATGCGTACTTCGCGCCCGTGCACAGGCTGGTGATCGAGGACGGTGGTAAGAGGACGATCTACGACACCAAGCATCATCAGATTACGGGTGTTTCGCAGCAGCAGGGTGGCACGAGTTCGTACCGGTTTACAAGCCAGGACGGTGTTGTCGATGTCAATTCGCTGGAGAAGGTCGCTGATCCGGACCGGCAGCAGCAGCCAACACCTGACATGATTTATGATGTGACGGAAGGGGCCAGCCTTCAATCACGGGATAAAAGTCCTGAAGACATCATTCTTACAACAATTGAGAAATTGAATGTACTTTTTGAGCGAGGGCAGATTACCGAGGAGGAATTTAAGGCGAAGAAGAAGGACTTGCTCGAAAGATTGTAGCAGGGCACAATACGATACGGCCCGCGGTTAAACGGGCCGTGCAATAGTTATTTTTAAAAGTTATACGTTGGTACTGAGTATTTTCTGTCGGTGGAGGAGACCACCGTACCATTGAGCTTCTTCACCGCAATGTTTTTGACCTTGCCTATATAGTCCAGCGTATAGTTATACAAATATTGGGTACTGGATAATTTTTGACCGTTCAAAAGGTATTTGTCTTCGGTCATCGTTTGAACAAGATAGGTATTGAAAGTACCGAATACCGGTAGATATCTGCTGACATCGCCCGGGAGCAGATCTGGGGTTACAGGATATTTGTCCAAGAGAAGAGTCCCTGTCGCCTCTGAACCATAGCTGAATTTTAACTCTTTGGTTTTTGTTCCAGATTCATCATAGAATGTCACCATGCTAAGCGATTTTTTCCAACCCGTGGCATCCGTTACATAGGAAAATACCCGACGTTCATTCGGCTTGTCTTTATTGTACCATCTGGAGAGCTGTCCGTTGGTATTGTATTCGTATATGTAGGTTTTGTTTGTGACAGACTGAACACAACGTCCGGAGGCATTGAGGGTATATTTGTATTCTGCTGAGGGGTTGCCGTATTTATACCCCTTCGCCGTGATTAGTTGTGGCGCGTAGATAAATTCAGAGTAAGCGGTGGCATAGATTTCCTTCCATAAAACGCCTGATCCATTGTAAGACAAATCAACCTGACCATCTTTTATTAAAAGCCCCACCGCCTGGTTAGTTTTCGCGTTGCGATCACTGGTAGTCTCTGGTGTCTGTGGCGTGGGCACCGCACCGTTTTCAGGTTGGCAAGCTCCCAGCATCCCGGCGACCAGAAGTCCGTTGGCTACAATAGCCATGTTTCGAAGTAGTTTCATAAATCTCCTTTTTCTTGTGAATGAATTGATTTTGAACGGATCCAAACATAAGACGGCTTCGGAATGCCAGGAAAAGCGATGGGCAAATGGCGGGGGCCGAAGAGCCTTCGGTCAAATCGCCGGGGGAAAGAGTCCGGAATTTCACGGGACGTATTTTTGCAAACCACACAACATTTGCGAGTTTTGCCTTGTTTATAGGAGGCCGGCCGCTTATTAATTCGATAGGCTGACCGCATTAATAGCACTTATGATTTTTGCACAAATTTCCAAAATAGTAGATCCTATCGCTGTAAAGGTCGACCGTTGGACGGTCGAGGCGTACCGGCTGTTGCCGAATTTGCTTATCGCCATTGTTATCCTGGTCGTTTTCAGAATTTTGTCGAGGCTTGGAGGAAAGTTTATTGAACGGGTACTTGGGCATGCGTCGCAGAATGTGGCGTTGGTGGGGTTGATTTCGACCATTACACGCATTACAATCATCACTACCGGCTTCTTTTTCGCATTGGGTGTTCTGGGATTGGATAAGACAGTGACTTCCCTGCTCGCGGGGGCGGGTGTGTTAGCATTGGCGCTCGGTTTTGCATTCCAGGATCTGACGACCAACTTCATCTCGGGCGCATTCATCGCGATTCAGCGGCCGATCCAGGTGGGTGACGTGATCGAGACAAATGGTTTTACAGGTAAGGTGCTGTCGATCGGATTACGCTCGGTGAAGCTCGATAACTTCGAGGGACAACAGGTAGAGCTACCCAGCAAGGATATTTTTCAGAAACCCATCGTGAACTTCACGCATTCGGGCGAGCGACGGGTGCGCATGGAAGGTAGTATAGGGTATAAAGACGACCTTGCGATTGTCGAGAACCTTGCATTAAGCGTTATTAAAAAGCTGGATTTTATCGATCCTTTGAAAGCGATCGAATTCAATTTTACCCGTTTCACGGAAAAAAGCATTGATTTTGAAATACTCTTCTGGATCCGGCAGGATAAGATCGGCCCGGGTCCGGCCAAAAGTGCGGCGATGAAAGTTGTGAAGCGGATTTTTGACGAAAACAATATCGCATTTCCGACACCGGCAAGGCCTGCAGACCTTGCTCCGCCTGGTTCGACGAAGCCGGACGATAAATAAGGAGCACAAAAAAGACCCCGCCACAAATGTGCAGCGGGGTCTTTTCAATATCAATCCTATTATTAATAACGGTAAGTCTCCGCTTTGAAAGGACCTGCGACAGTTACACCGATGTAAGCAGCTTGCTCTTCGGTCAGTTTGTCGAGGTTCGCGCCTACGTGTGCGAGGTGCAATGCAGCTACTTTCTCGTCCAATGCTTTTGGAAGAACGTATACTTTCTTCTCGTAAGCAGCGGTGTTAGTCCAAAGCTCGATCTGCGCCAGCGTCTGGTTAGAGAATGAGCATGACATTACGAAAGATGGGTGGCCCATTGCGCAGCCCAGGTTCACCAGACGGCCTTCTGCCAATACGATGATGTCTTTGCCTTCCACGTTGTAGATGTCAACCTGCGGTTTGATCTGCGATTTGGTGTGGCCGTAAGATTTGTTCAACCAAGCCATGTCGATTTCGTTATCGAAGTGGCCGATGTTACAAACTACCGCTTTGTCACGCATTTTGAGGAAGTGACGGTCGGTGATGATTTTGTAGTTACCGGTTGCAGTAACGAAGATGTTAGCGCGGTCGGCGGCTTCGTCCATGGTTACTACTTCGAAACCGTCCATAGCAGCCTGCAATGCGCAGATAGGGTCGATTTCGGTAACGAGTACGCGGCAGCCAGCGCCACGGAGTGATTCCGCAGAACCTTTACCTACGTCGCCGTAACCTGCTACCACTGCTACTTTACCAGCCAGCATCAAGTCGGTTGCGCGGCGGATAGAGTCGACCAATGACTCGCGGCAGCCGTATTTGTTATCGAATTTAGACTTTGTAACTGAGTCGTTTACGTTGATTGAAGGCAGGTGGAGCGTTCCATTTTTGTAGCGCTCGTACAAGCGGTGAACACCGGTTGTAGTTTCTTCCGAAAGACCTTTGATACCGTCGATCAGCTCAGGATATTCGTCGAATACCATGTTGGTAAGGTCACCGCCGTCGTCGAGGATCATGTTGAGGGGCTTACGCTCTTCGCCGAAGAACAAAGTCTGCTCGATACACCAGTTGAACTCCTCTTCGTTCATTCCTTTCCATGCGTAAACAGGGATTCCCGCTGCGGCGATAGCTGCTGCTGCGTGGTCTTGCGTAGAGAAGATGTTACATGATGACCAGGTAACTTCCGCACCCAGCGCTGTAAGGGTCTCGATCAAAACCGCGGTCTGGATCGTCATGTGCAAGCAACCTGCGATACGCGCACCTGCCAAAGGCTGTGACGGACCGTATTCGGCACGGATCGCCATCAAACCAGGCATTTCAGCTTCTGCCAATGTGATTTCTTTACGGCCCCATTCGGCCAGCGAGATGTCTTTTACCTTGTACGGAATGTACGTTTCGGTTGACGTTGCCATTATTTTACAGTTTAGTTATATCTTGATTTTACCACAAAACTAAGTAGAAAAACCACCGGAGGGAATATTTGCAGATACAAATTCTGATTTGACGGCCTAATTTGGATATTTTATCTTTCAAAGGCTGCATATCGCTGCATTATGAAGTGACGGCCCTGTGATTCACCGGTTAGCGGAGATATTTTGTCTGTACAGCAGTCCATTACCCAATCAATGCCGTTCGTCGACAATAGTATGACGTTGGTCGACAATGCTTTTCTAACCCTGTATTGGCCTCCGAAATCGTTATCTTTGTTTCTATGCGCCCTGTTTCCCCGGTCCTGAATAATATCCAACATCAAAGAATTTTACTGCACATTTTGTTCTGGCTCGCCGTGCTGACGATCCTGACGATCATTTACGGTGCAGGTATGCCCGATTATTGGCTCACGATCGGCATTGTGGCCCTGTTCATGCCTATACACATCGGCTATTTTTACCTGATCGCCTACGTGATCATCCCGCGGTATTTCGATCGCAAGAAATATGTGCAGTTTGTACTGTTCTTTTTGCTGATCGTCATCAGTTCCACGCTGGCTTTCAGGTTGATGGAAATACTCGTCGCCGACCCGATTATTTACAATGCCGTGAAAAAGAACGACCCTACGTTCGTCTGGCGGAAGCTGGAAGGGACATTTGAAGACCAGCTCGCCAAACCTACCTATCTGATCAGCGCATTCGAGCAGACGAATATTTTCGTGTGGATCGCATTGTCGGTGAAGTTTTTCAAAATGTGGTTCGATAGGCGGCAGGCGGCGATGGAGGCCGAGCTGAATTTCCTCAAAGGCCAGCTGCACCCGCATTTTTTGTTTAATACACTCAATAACCTCTATGCATTGACCCTTAAACAATCGCCGCAATCGCCGGGTGTTGTAATGGGACTGGCGGAGATCTTGCGATACATGCTTTACGAGGCCAATACGGAAGTTGTGCAGCTCGAAAGGGACATTAGCATTCTTAAAAGTTATATTGAACTGGAAAAAATACGGTATGAGGAGCGGCTGGATATTCATTTCAGTGTCAATGGAATGTCGCCGGAATACCGCATCGCGCCGCTGCTGATATTACCATTGGTGGAAAATGCATTTAAGCACGGCGCCAGCGAGCAGATCGGGCAGGCATGGATCAATATGGATTTGCGGGTGAAGAACAACGCATTGAAATTCAAAATCTCGAACAGCAAGCCCGAAACCGCCGTGCAGGACGACCGCCCGCATCATGTAAGCATAGGTCTCGCGAACGTACGCAAGCGGCTCGAAATCCTCTATCCCTCGGCCCATAACCTCAAAATCATGGACGAAGAAGACGTATTCGCCGTGATCCTGGAAATTGACCTTGACAAACGATTGGAAATCTGAATTATGAAGTTGAAAGCCATTCTGGTGGACGATGAACCCCACGCGATCGAAGTACTGGACAACTATCTCGCCAATTTCGCGGAAATAGAAGTCGCGGCACGCTGCCAGGATGCGATCCAGGCATTTCAGGTATTGCAGCAGCAAAAGATTGACCTAATGTTCCTCGATGTGAAAATGCCCGGCCTGAAAGGGACCGATCTGCTCAGAAGTCTTAAAAATCCGCCGAAAGTTGTTTTTACGACGGCTTATCAGGATTACGCCGTCGAGGGCTTCGACCTCAATGCGGTTGACTATCTGTTGAAACCCATTCCATTCGAACGTTTCCTGCGGGCGATGGATAAGGTTTTTACGGGTTTGAACATTTCCAATCAATCCGTATCTGTGGCGCAAAAGGCGGCACCGGCGAGCCAGGATGTGTTTTTGTATTTAAAGGTAGACCGTAAAATGGTGAAAGTGAACGTCAACGATATTTACTGGATCGAGAGTTTGCGGGATTATATAAAAGTAGTTTTGAAAGACAAGGCTCTCATTTCAAAACAGAAAATCAGCCTTTTGGAAGAACTCCTGCCCGAGGACGGTTTTATCCGCATTCACCGGTCGTTCATTGTTTCTGTCGATAAGGTCGAAAGCTACCATTCGCACAAACTCGAGATCGCCGGAAAGGAGCTGCCGATTGGCCGCAACTTCCGCAACGACTGTCAGCGCCGCTTCAAACTGACCTTTTAAATGGCGCTGCAAATGGCGTTTGTCGACAAAACCCGCTGTTGATCGACACTCGCTTTTCCATGCTTCCCAGGCTCGCCAAATCGGTTTAAAATTGCACCGCCATTGAAAAATGGAAGTGAAATTCATTTAAATCATTTGGATTATTAGCCATGTTAAAAGCAAGAAGAATTCTTTGGGCAGCCTTGTCCTTTGCCCTGTTGCTGGGTAGCTGCAAGGAGGACGAAGATCCAACACCATCCAACACATTGACCGCCAAAGCAGGAGCGGACCAGAATGTAAACGCAGGCTCTGTTGTAAACCTCGACGGTAGCGCTTCTACCGACAGCGAGAACAAGCCTTTCGAATTCAGCTGGGCATTCAGCAAAAAGCCGGCGGGTAGTGCCGCCAACCTCGCTTCGGCTACGACAGCCAAGCCTACTTTCACTGCCGATCTTCCCGGTGAGTACGAAGTGGAACTGACCATCAGCAATGCGAACGGCCAGAGCAAAGACAAAGTCGTAATTACCGCTACGGTGATTGAACCGATCGTGATCGACGCCAACATCCGCACCAAACTCACCCTGACCGACCGCATCAACAACCCGGCCATTCCGGATTACATCGTGAATGCGAACGTGTCGGTGAATGCGGAGCTTGAAATCAAACCGGGTGTAGTGATCGCATTCGCACGGGATACCCGCATTGAAATCAACGACGGGGGCGGTGTGTTGCTCGCCAAAGGCGATTCGGCAAAACCGATCCGTTTCATCGGTAAGGAAACGACCAAAGGATTCTGGTCGGGGATTGTATTCCGCTCATCGAGCAGCGCGAACACGCTCGAACACTTACAGGTAATGCACGCGGGCAGCAAGCCGCTTTATGCGACCATCAAAGCCGGTATGGCGGTTCTCGGGGCCGGCCGCGCAGAAGTGAATATCAAAAACTGCCTTTTCGAGCAGAATGCAGGTTACGGCCTCTACCTCGAATATTCAGTGATCCTCGCGTCATTTGAAAAGAACAACTTTAAGGATAATACCGAAGCGGGTATCCTCATGGGCGCCGAAAACGTAAAGAACCTGGATACGGATTCCAAATTTACCAACGGCAACGGCCGTAACGTGGTCGAGATCTTCGGCTCATCATTGCCTAAAAACGCTACGACCGAAGTGGTTTGGAAGGGTTTCAAAGACAAAACGCCTTACCGCATCCTTGAAAACATTGCCTCCGATGCCAACTGGAAATTGCTTCCGGGCGTGATCATCGAAGTAGGCCGCGCGGGCTATATTACCATTGAGGACGGCTACTTTAATGCAGTAGGTACCGAAACGAACAAGATCATCATCCGTGGCGCTGAAAACTCAGCCGCTTACTGGAAAGGTCTGCTCTGCTTCTCGACCAGCGACAAAAACGTGATCGAAAATGCGGAAGTATCCGGTGGTGGTAACATTGCCATCGTGTCGGGCAAGAAGGCCAACATCGCGATCTACGGTGGGCAGTCGCGTATGGCGATCCGCAAGTCGGTGATTTCCAATAGCGGCGGTTACGGAATCTTCGTCAACTACCAGGGCACGATCAACGCCGACGTCGAAACCGTGAATACTTTCAAGGACAACGCGCAAGCGAAGCTGCTGAAAGAATAGGGTCGTAATGGACAGCTCCACGTATTGTACCAGTATCATATTCGGCTTGATCACACTCCTGGTGGTATTTACCTTCCACCAGGCTGTGAGAGGCTCCCGGCTCTTCGCCGCACTGGTCGCCCTCTGGATAGCGATACAATGCGGGACCGCCCTGGCGGGATATTTCAAAGTGACCGATACCATTTTTCCAAGGCTGCTATTACTGGTGGTCCCACCCGCTCTCCTGATGGCCTGGCTCTTCCTGAGTGGGCCCGGGAAAGCGCTTGTCGACCGGATGAATGTGGACTTGCTCACGATGATCCACGTCGTGAGGGCGCCGGTGGAGGTGATATTGTACTGGGCTTTCATCGACAAAATGCTGCCGCATGAAATGACTTTCAGCGGCGGTAACCCCGATATCCTGGCCGGACTTTTGACGCCCTGCATTTACTACATCGGTGTGATGCGCAGCGGAATGAAATGGCGGCTGATGGTGCTCTGGAACTTCCTCTGCCTGGGCTTGCTGCTCAATGAAATATTTCGTGCCGTATTGTCTGTACCGTTCGGGTTTCAAACCATCGGTCTCGACCAGCCCAATGTGCTGATACTGCAGTTCCCATTTGTGCTTTTGCCCGGTGTAGTGTTGCCGATCCTCCTGTGTGCGCACATGGTCGTGATACGCAACCTCGTGAAGGCGCACTGGCAGGAGCCGAGGTTCATGAGCTCGGGGCGGGCGGTGATCAGCCATTTTTTTCAGCTGAAATGAGATGTTGCCATGAATAGCATCACACAATATATGTTGGCGGGCCTCCTGATCGCGGCGGGGATTCAGTACCAGGCCGAGAGCAAAGGCACGCGATCTGCCCGGCAGCCATTTCCTGAAAAAGGTTTCTGGGTGGCGGAAACTGCCGCGGATAAAAAATCGACGGTTGTGAGGTATTACGCCAATAGCACCCATCTCGTGTCGGAAACGACGGAGCCCGAGGTGCTCGACGTCCGGAGGCTTTCGGTGAGAAAATACCTGAATGAAAGGCTTCGGAAGGAGCTGGAAAAAGATACGACGGGCCAGTCGGCCGTCAAGCTCTATGAAATCAATTGAAATCTAAATTAATCTGAAATTTGCCATGAAAATTCAAATTGCACCCTCAATGGCCATCAGCCGATTGGCTAAATCGGCATTGGCCCTGGCTGTTCTGGCCATGTCGTTTACTGCTTGTAAGGACGACGACGATCCAAAACCCGACGACGGAAACGGCGGCGAAACCGAGAAAGTATTTATCCCTACGAAAGGCAAGACTTACAGCTACAAGATCACCGACTCGGACGGTGAAACCGGCGACATTATCACTAAGGTAGCAAGTACCAAAGATTCAGCCGGACTGACCGTTCATACGATCGAAAATTTCGTTCGTGAAAACGAAGAACAAAGAACATACTTGTCCAAGGCATATGCCAAAGGTGGTACCACCACGAATGTGCTGCCATACCCCGTCGTGCTCAAGGAGCTTCAAAACCAGATCAACGACATCGCCTACATTTCAAAATTCGAGGTGACGGGCTTCCCGCAGTATCAATTCCTGGAAAACAATGGTAAGGTCAATAGTGCGCTTACATTCCAGGGCGACCCGATCAAGGTACTTATGGAGCTCGAAATCCCTGCCGGCGACGAAGGCTCGGTGCTCGGTAAACTAGAAGCCCGCATGACCAACAAAAATGGCAAGGCAGTGGCCGAAGAATCAATCACCACACCAGCAGGCGAATTCAAATGCACCAAATGGGAATATTCGTACGATGTTTATACCAAGTTTGAAACAGAGGTGACTGCTCCGGAAATCTCTACGGAAACCATTCAAGTGACGCTCTGGACTGCACCGGGCGTAGGTATCGTGAAAACGATCGAGAAAGGAGAGGAGGGCTCTTCAACAACGGAACTGCGTAAAGTGGAGTAACGCAGGGTTGAACGCGGCCTTCGTGCATGCTGACGCGGGAACCGCGGTATTCAAAAAAAGAGAAACAATAGAGAAATAGGATGGATAATTTGGGACTAGCCAGATCTTAAAGACCTGGCTAGTTTTGTTTTATATCAAAACGGAAAAGCTCTTGAAAATAGCTCCGAGCCTAACCGCGTCAAATATACGCGCCTGGGTACCGCCGTGGTTCAATACCGATTGCTCGTGCGAAGTCACGCACATTTCGCAGCCGTTCAACGCCGATACGACAAGGCTTAGCAATTCGAAAAATTCTTTGCCGAGCACCGGGTTTACCATAATGCTCATTTTGATGCCCGCAGGTGCATTATCATAAAACTCCTTGTGCATGAAGTGGCGGAAACGGTAGAACACATTGTTTGCGTTCATCAATGACACACAGGCTGTTACCTCCGCGATTTCCTTCTCGTCCGCACCTTCCTGCGCCGCAAGCTCTTCCAAGGCTGCTATCAGCGGCGCATTCTTTTCGTTCACTGCTACCGACAATGCGAGCAGCAATGCTTCCTTGCGGTTCAATGTCTGTGATTTCAATACATTACCTACATTGATTTTCAGATCTTTGAGGTAACGGTGATCAAGCGCCGCGAGCTTGTTGATCAGCACGCTTTCGAATTCCGCAGGCAAATTGACCTCTTTATACAGGGACTCTTTCGTGTTCCCTGTGGCTGCAAATGGATACATGTTGGTTTGAATTTTGGTCGGGAAGGTTTTCCCGTGGGTGGTAAAAAAGCAGTTCACAGAACCGGCGTACGAATGACTTACCGCTGTGAACTGCTTTCAATGGGTAGTTAAGCGATTGTAGCTTCGCCTTTTTGCCAGTTGCAAGGGCAAAGTTCGTCAGTTTGCAACGCATCGAGTACGCGCAAAACTTCCGGTACGTTACGGCCTACTGAAAGGTCGTTTACAGATACCCAACGGATGATACCTTGTGGATCCACGATGTAAGTCACGCGGTAAGCGATTTTCTCGTTCGCTTCGAGAATACCCAGCTCTTCTGCCAATGACTTCGAAGTATCGGCCAGCATCGGGAATTGCAGGTCGCGCAGGTCGTCGTGGTTTTTGCGCCATGCCAGGTGCACGTATTCGCTGTCGGTAGAAGCACCGATCAGGATCGTGTCGCGGTCAGCGAAGTCTGCAGTGTGTTTGTTGAATTCTGCAATCTCGGTAGGGCACACAAAAGTGAAGTCTTTTGGCCACCAGAACATGACCATCCATTTCTCAGCGTTCTTGTGATCTTCTGAGGTAATATCGTAGAATTCGTTTCCTTTTTCAAGCGATACTACGGATGTCTTTTTAAATTCCGGGAAAACCGATCCCACTGATAACAGTCTATTAGCCATGATTGCTCGTTTGTTTATAAATTGTATTTTTTGGTGTTACAAAACTACGAACGGTGAGTACATGGGACAACCCCTGGCCTGGTACTATGCCAGGAAAGAGTTGTTTTAATTGAATGAATTTAGTTTTATTTATAGGAACGGAGTTGTTATAGATGAAATTGATATCTCCATCAATTTTTGCAATATAATTATACTAATAATAACTGTAATTATAAATTATTTATCGGGCATCACGCTGAGCACGGTTTCCAGCGACATTCCCCGCGAGCCCTTGATGAGGAAATATGTATTTTCTTGCGGATTATCCATGATCCAGTTGTGGAGCGAGAATTTATCGGGAAAATAGTAAGCCTTCGGCAATGCGGGCAGCGCGTGCTGCATGAGTTTTCCTGCAAGTATTACGACGTCGAACTTCTCACCGGCAATTTGTTTTCCCAAAGCCAAATGTTCCTCCGGCGCGGCTTCGCCGAGCTCGAACATGTCGCCCAGGATCAGTATTTTACGCGGGGCGTCCATTCTGCCAAAATTAGCCACGGCGGCAGCCATCGATGACGGATTCGCATTGTAAGCATCCATAATCACGGTATTTGTGCCTTTTTTGACGATTTGCGATCGGTTATTGTCAGGTTCGTAAGTCGCTACGGCTTCATAGGCATCGGCATCCTCCACACCGAAATGCTTTCCTACGGAAAGTGCAGCACAGATGTTGTCGAAATTGTACCTTCCCGGCAGATGCGTGGTTACGGTCTTGCCGCGGTTGCTGAAAACGACGTTCGGGTTTTCTTCGATCAGCGTCGGGTTCACCGGGCTGTTTTCAGAGCAATAGAATACGATCTCACCAAATGCGCGACGCTTGCTTACCATGTCCATGATCACCTCCTGCGTGGAGTTCACAAACACGGTCCCCTTCTTTTTGGAAAGGTAGTCGAACAGCTCGCCTTTGCCTTTGATAATGCCCGCAACGCCTCCGAAGCCTTCCAAATGTGCCTTGCCGATGTTGGTAATGAGCCCGTGGGTCGGCTGCGCAATGCTGCTTAGCAACGCAATTTCCTGCTGGTGGTTGGCACCCATTTCGATCACGGCCATTTCATGCTTCGCGGGATCAATGCTCAGGATCGTGAGCGGTACGCCGATGTGGTTGTTCAGGTTCCCGCGCGTGGCGTAGGTGTTGAACTTCATCGAAAGCACTTTCGCGATAAGCTCCTTAGTGGTGGTTTTGCCGTTGGAGCCGGTCAATGCCACTACCGGAAATTCGAAAGTTTTGCGGTGATGCCGCGCCAGGTCCTGCAAGGCGGTAAGGCCGTCTTCGAACAGTAAAAAACGGTCGCTGGTGACCACGTTTGGGTCATCGACCACAGCATAGGCCGCACCTTTTTGCAATGCCTCGGCGGCATATTGGTTACCATCGAATTTATCGCCTTTCAATGCGAAGAAAATGCAGCCCTCCGTAATCTGGCGGGTGTCGGTGGAAACTTTGGCGCCCTTGCGGTATATATCGTAAAGTGTTTCTATGGAAGTATACATGAAATGTTGGCTCGTTATAAAGTTATGCAGGCTTATTTCGTTAGGTTTAGGACAAACTAAACCGCGGCGGACCGCCGGAAACCTGCAAAACTAATAGATTATTCCTCAACGATGCGAACCAAATTTACCTCCTTCATCCTCTGCCTGATTTGCTTTTATAAACCTTCTCACCTGCTGGCCCAGCAAGCCTGGTTCAAGCTGGATACGCTTACAAGCGTGTCGACCGGCGGCGTGAAAATGACCAACCCATGGGGTGGGGGGCTCAATGCCTCGCAGTTCCTGAAAATGCATTTGAATAACGACGCCGACGAGGACCTTGTCGTGTACGATCGTACGAATAGCAAGGTTACCACATTCGTGGCAGGCCCCGACCCATTGAATGCAGGTAAAAAGACCTTCATTCATGCGCCCTATTACGAAACGCTTTTTCCGCAGGTGGATAACTGGATGATCCTCGCCGACTACAACGGCGACGGCCTGAAAGACCTTTTTGCGAGCACGTCGCTGGGTATTGTGGTTTATCAGCAGGTCAAAACGGGGAATGTATGGTCGTGGAAAAAGGTCCGTGATGTGTTGTATACCAAAGGCTTCTCGGGCAATATCAATATGCAGGTGTCGGGTACCGACATTCCCGCCATTACCGACATCGACGACGACGGCGACCTCGATCTATTGACCTTCGATTTTTCAGGAAACTATATTGAACTCCACCAGAACCTGAGCATGGAGAAGTTCGGGGTGCGCGATAGTCTCGGCACGCAGGCAAGCCCGGTTTTTCAGCGCAATGGCGATTGCTGGGGGAATTTTCATAAAGGAGATGCCGAAGATTTCGTGGTAGGCGTGGATTGCGGCGTGGTAACCGATCCATCCAAGCGGGTGGCCTCGCCTCTGGGCATCCGGCACGCGGGGAATTCGATCCTTCTCCACGACCTGAATGGCGATGGTACCAAAGACCTCCTCGCCGGCCACGTGAGCAACGACCACATTTCATTTCTGACCAACTCCGCCAAAGGCATCATGGCCAATTTTACCGCTTTCACCAACACCTATCCGGTTGTGGATCCCGTAGCGCTGCACATTTTTCCCGCAGGTTTTTATGAAGACGTGGATTTCGATGGCGTCAAAGACCTGCTCATCGCGCCGAGCCTGCCCGCGAGCGACGCGAACATGACCGATTTTAAATCCTCGGGCTGGTATTATCACAATGAAGGCACGAGTGATAAGCCTGTTTTCAAACTGGTGCGGAAGAACTTTTTACAGGATCAGATGATCGACGTCGGAGAGAATGCGGTACCCTCCTTTTTTGACATAGACGGTGATGGCGACCTGGATATGCTCATCGGCACAGGCGGAATGCCCTATACGGGCGGGTTCAAGGGGAGTTTCTGGCTTCTGAGAAACACCGGAACGGCCACAGAGCCCAATTTTACATTTGAATCGCAGGATTACCTCGAACTCCTTCCCAAACTTTCGGTTTACAATATCAAACCCCAATGGGCGGATTTCAATGGAGACGGTGTTCCCGACCTCGGTTTTGCAGCTACGGCTTCCTTCACCTTGAAACTCGAATACCGCTACATTCCCAACAAAGGCACGAATGGGGGCGCCGCGCAGCTGAACCTCGCCGATGCCGTTACGATCGCATTGCCTTCGGACCTGCAAATCGGCGATTCGCCCTATTTCTATGATGCCGACGGCGATGGCGACCTCGATCTGCTGATCGGTAAAACGCAGGGTAATATTTACTACTACACCAATACCGGTAGCAACAAACAATACGCATTCAAACTGGAAACCGACTCCTTCGCAGGCGTGGGGATCAATTTCGCCGGTCGCTTCTCGCAAGTCGCTGTGGCGGATTTCGACCTCGACGGCAAGCCCGACCTCGCAACCGTCGATCACACCGGGGCGATCCGTGTGTTCAACAACGCCGATTGGGGCAAATGGACCGACCGCGCCAGCGCCATTATCAGTGTGAATGACAAGGCGGGTAATCCGTATTTGGGAAATTACCTATCCCTGGCCGTTGCCGATTTGAATGGCGATAAAAAGCCGGACGTCGCGATCGGGAACAATGCCGGCGGCGTGCGTCTGCTAACCAACGTACTGCCCGTTTCAGTCACCGGCGTTGAGCCTGGCGATGCCGTGGAGGTAAAGGTTTTTCCCAATCCATCGGTCGACTATTTCAACATCCATTCTTCCAAAAAAGGCACTTTCGATGTGCTCACGGCAGGCGGTGTGCGAATGCTCCGAAACCGTGGTATCCGTGCCAACGAGACGCAACAAATATCGACCGCACAATGGCCGGCCGGCCTTTACCTCGTCGAACTGAAAACAGGTAACAGCCGGGCTGTGAGGAAGGTTGTCGTAGGCGACTGAGTATTCCATCGATTTTAAAGACTTGCCTGGCTTGCCAGTAGATACCCGGAGGATCGCTCTTACATGATAAAATTCTAAAAATATTCATGCAAGCTCTTCTGGGTGTTATCTTCCATTTCATCGGTGGCTTCGCCTCCGGCAGTTTTTACATTCCTTACAAGCAAGTCAAAGGCTGGGCCTGGGAATCTTACTGGATCGTGGGGGGGCTGTTCTCCTGGCTGATCGTCCCGCCGCTCGCGGCTTACCTCACTATTCCGGGCTATACCGAAATCATCGCCCACACCAACGGCGGCATTCTCTTTCTGACGTATTTCTTCGGGGTGCTCTGGGGCATAGGCGGCCTCACGTACGGGCTGGGCGTGCGCTACCTGGGCGTGGCGCTCGGGAGTTCGATCATCCTGGGGCTTTGTTCGGTTTTCGGTGCGTTGATCCCCTCGGTGTATTACGAGTTCAACCCACAGCCGGGGAAGGATACGATTTCAATGCTATTCAGCAATGCCTGGGGACAATGGGTGCTCATCGGTTTGCTCGTTTGCGTGATCGGGATTGTCATTTGCGGCAAGGCCGGAGCAATGAAGGACGCCGATTTGCGTAAAACCGGCCACGCCGCGGCCGACAATACCGAATTTAAAATCGGGCTTGGGCTCACGGTATCGATCATTTCGGGTATCCTCAGCGCCTGTTTCGCATTCGGGATCGATGCCGGTAAGATCATGGCGCAGGAGGCAAATGAGATATGGAAAGCGGCCAACCCGGGGCAGGGAGAATTTTTATTCCAAAACAATGTGACTTATGTTGTAATCCTCTGGGGCGGGCTTACTACTAATTTCATCTGGTGTATGCTCCTCAATGCGCGCAACAAAACCTTCGGAAACTATACCGACGGCTCGACGCCTTTGCTTTCGAACTATATTTTTTCCGCATTGGCCGGTACAACGTGGTTCCTGCAATTCTTCTTTTACGGGATGGGAGAGAGTAAGTTAGGAAACGGGCCGAGTTCCTGGATTCTGCACATGGCATTCATTATCCTGGTAGCCAACTCGTGGGGACTAGTCCTGAAAGAATGGAAAGGAGTAAGTAAAAAGACCATTTCCTCGATCATCATCGGTATTCTGGTGATCGTGCTCTCGGTGCTGATCGTCGGTTATGGCAACTATTTGAAAGAATAACCTATGAAAGCGCATTACCCGGTAATTCTGGCGGCGATAATGACGGCTGCGGGCTGTTCGTCGGACCATAAAACTGATCAGAAGAAATTGGAAACACAGCAAACGCAGGCGGCCGGGACTTTCGGTTACGACCTGACTTTTTTGAAGAAATATAAAGAGGCTGTCGTGCTCGCTGCGCCCGATAATGCAGAGGCACAGGCTATTATCATCCCGGCGTATCAGGGCAGGGTGATGACCAGCACTGCCAATGGCGATGGCGGAAACAGCTATGGCTGGATCAATTACAAGCTCGTTGAAAGCGGTCAGCATCAGCCACATATGAACGGTTTCGGCGGGGAGGAGCGTTTCTGGCTCTCTCCCGAAGGCGGCCAGTTTTCGGTGTATTTCAAAAAAGGACAAAGCTTCGAGTTCGAAAACTGGCAGACTCCGCCGCTGATCGATACGGTTGCCTACAAAGTGGTGGAATCGGATGCGCATTCGGTGAAATTCCAGATCGATGCGATGATCGAGAATTATTCCGGCAAGAAGTTTGTGATCGGGATCAGCCGGAAAATTCAGATGCTCACCAAGGAGGATATGGCTAATCTGCTCGATTTGCCCGCATTAAGTGGCGTCAAGGCGGTTGCGTACCGTTCCACTAACGTCGTAACCAATCAGGACGAAGCCTGGAAAGCCGAAACGGGAATGCTGGGTATCTGGCTGCTGGGCATGTTCCGGCCGTCGGACCAGACGACCATCATCGCGCCGTTTTCGAAAGCATTATCCGAAAAGCCGCTCATTACCGACGATTATTTTGGCCGGATACCTGCCGACAGGCTCGTTGTCAAAGACTCGGTATTGTTCCTCAAAGCCGACGGCAAGCACCGCAGTAAGATCGGTATCGCGCCGAAATCGGCCCGGAATGTGGCTGGAAGCTACGATGGGGATAAGGGCATTCTCACCATCATTCAATACGATCTCGACCCGCACGGCCAGTACATGAAGTCGACCTGGGAGCTGCATAAAGATCCTTACAACGGCGACGCTTTAAATGCCTACAATGACGGCAAACTGGCCGACGGCACGCAAATGGGACCTTTTTATGAGCTGGAATCGAACTCGTCGGTGAAGGCATTGAAGGAAGGGGAGGCTATTGAGCACCGGCAGAGCACCTTCCATTTCGAAGGCGACAAAGCAGCACTGAATGCGATCGCCCAAAAGGTGCTCGGTGTAAATATTGACCAAATCGGAGAAATTTTTTAAATAAAACATGACAGGGCAGGATAGTTAAGGGATAGTCAGTACAGATATTTACGTACTGATGCCAGGCATTTGCCGGACATCAAGGAGCGTATTTCAGACCGCTGACTATTCCTGATCCTGTGAAAAATTCAGAACGTTCATCAGAAACCTATCTGATCACACGCTGGCAGCAGTTTTGTGCGGGGGATAAAACTGCGTTCGGTGAGCTCACCGAACTGAATTATGCTGCGCTTTACCACTACGGCACGCGTTTCACGCCCGACCGCGACCTGATCAAGGATTGCTTGCAAGACCTTTTTCTCGAAATCTGGGAAAAACGCGAGACGCTCTCCTACATTGCGGCCATCAAACCCTACCTGTTTCAATCGCTGCGGAACAATCTCATCCGCCGGATTCGCAGGCAATCGGTTTTCTCCGACATCCGCGACGACGACGTGCAGGACGATATTTCACCCGAATCCGACTGGATCATTCAGGAAACGGACCAACTCACAAGCCACCGCCTGAAACAAGCCATCGACGCATTGCCCAAACGTCAGAAAGAAGCCCTCTACCTCAAATATTACGAAAACCTGTCCTACGAAGAGATTGCAACCGTCATGGGGCTGCAACGGCAGGCCGTGGCGAATTACCTGCAATACGGCATACGGAAACTGCGCGAATACTGGCAGCATGCTACGATTTTCCTCGCCCTATGCTCCGAAATTGCCTGGCACTGAAAAATTTCTGAAAATTTTTTGAAACTCATGGGTACTATTTGCAGACACGCTACTCATCGTATCAAAGCAAATAGTTAAAGAAAATCCATGAATAATTATAGTCATTTCCAGGTGAAGGATTGGCTCGATGATCCGGCGTTTCAGCGCTGGGTTTATCATGGCGAGCAGGATGCGTTTTGGAAAGAATTTATCCACGACCATCCGGGCCAGCAAGCCAACATCGACCAGGCCCGAGAGCTATTGCTGGCCGTCCGTGGCGAACTCGACGCCCTGCCCGACTCGGAAGTGAAGCTGCGTGTGAATGAAATCCTGAATGCCATTCCGGATGAAAAGCTGCGTGCATTGCCTTGGTGGAGAAGTAATTGGCTTAAAATAGCGGCTATGCTGTTGCTCGCATTAGGCATTGTAACGGCACTATTCAAGGGAAGAGAAAACCTACAAGGTCTGCAGACTTTTGTAGCGGGCCTCAATGACGGTGACAAGCCGGGGCTGCTGGAAATTCATAATCAAACTAATGCCATACAGCTCGTAAATCTGCCTGACGGCAGCTCGGTAATCCTCAAAAAGCACGCACGGATCAGTTACCCGGCCGCCTTTGCAGCCGATCGCCGGGAAGTTACGCTGCGCGGTGAAGCTTTTTTTGAAGTAGTGAAAAATCCGGAACAGCCGTTTTTCGTGTTCGCAGGTTCGATGGTGACCAAGGTCAAGGGAACGAGTTTCAGCATCAAGGCAAACGACGATGATGAAGATGTGGAGCTGGTCGTGAAAACGGGTGTGGTGGAGGTTTCCGCCTTGGAAAATGAAGAAAGAAGCCAGGTTGGGGCGGGTAAAAAGTTGATTTTGAAGCCGAACGAGCTGGTTACTTTCAACCGCAAAAGCCTGAATATGGTTACGAAAACGGTGCAGAAGCCGGTCCTGCTTAATCTGCCGGCCGAAAGTCAGAATTTCGAATTCAAGCGAACGCCCCTGGCCGAGGTGTTTGCCGAGTTGGAAAAAACATACGGAATCCGCATTCAGTTTGACGCGCGCGCCATTGCGCATTGCACGCTCACCGCGAAGCTCGGCGACGAGCCGGTGCACGAAAAGCTTGACCTCATATGCGCGGTCGTGAATGCGCGGTATGAGACGCGCGGAAGCACGGTGACTATTGCCTCGGAAGGCTGCGAATAGCATTACTTAACCTTTTAACTTATGGGAAAACATTACAAGGAGATCATTTGGCAGATCATGAAAATCAGCATTGTCCCGTGTTTGCTCTGGATGCTCTGTGTGCAGCTCTCGTTGGCCAAAGACCTGCGTGCGCAGGAAATTTTAAGTCAGCGTATATCAATATCCGTTACTGAAATGGATATGGAAAAAGTGCTTGAAAAAATAGAAGGCCAGACAAAGGTTCGCTTCATTTACAGCGCCGAGGTAATCCACGCCGAACGGAAAGTGACGCTCGATTACCAGAACCAGCGGCTCGACACCGTGCTGGAAACGCTGCTCGGTCCGCTGGGAATTGAATACAAGGTTTCCAAAAAGACCATTCTGCTGCGAAAAGCGGCCGAGAAAAAGACATCTTTAAAAACAGAACCTTTTGAAAATACCGCCCCGCGAGCGCAGACCGACCGCGATATTACCGGCAAAGTGCTCGACGAAAAGGGCGAACCCATCCCCGGCGCAAGTGTGGTGGTGAAGGGGACAACGGTGGGGACTTCCACCAATATCGAGGGCATTTACCAGCTTTCGGTGCCCGAGGATAAGGACATTGTGATATTCAGTTTTGTGGGGTACATCAGCCAGGAAATCCGCATCGGCAATGCCGCGAACCTGGATATTACCCTGAAAGTGGATGAAAAAGCATTGGAAGAAGTGGTCGTCGTAGGTTTCGGCGAGCAGAAAAAGGTATCAGTGACCGGCTCGGTATCGTCGGTCACGTCGGAAGTATTGCAGCAGAGTTCATCAGCAAGCTTGGCCAACTCTTTGTCGGGACGCTTACCGGGCCTGACCTCCATCCAATCGGGTGGGGGCCAGCCGGGACGCGATGACGCCACGATGTACCTCCGGGGCGCGGCAACGACCAATGGCCGGAGCCCGCTGATCCTCATCGACGGCGTGCCGCGCGACAATATTCGCACGCTCGATGCCAACGAAGTAGCGTCCGTATCCATTTTGAAGGATGCTTCGGCGACGGCCGTTTTCGGTGTAAGAGGCGCCAACGGGGTGATCCTGATCACGACCAAACGCGGCACTGCGGGTAAGAACGAGCTGACGATCAATGCCGAGCAAAGCTATTCGTCCTTCACACGCGAGCCCGAACGCCTGCACTCGCTCGAATACATGGCGCTGCGTAATGAGGCCTCCAAAAACGACGGCATTACGCCATTGCCTTTTTCAGAAGAAACCATGGCGAAGTATGCCAATCCGCTCGCCGGCCTCGACCCGAACGACCCGGATTATGCCCGGAAAGCGATGGTGAGAAAATACATTTACCCGGATCACGACTATTACCGGGAATATATCTCACGGTACGCGCCCCAGACGCGCGTGAACATGAATGTGACCGGAGGTACCGACAAGGTCTCCTATTTTGTGAATGGCGGCTACCTGCATCAGGGCGGTAACCTCAACACCGAGCCGAAATCGGTGTTGGGCTATGATCCCGCTGCTAAAATGGACCGCTATAACTTCCGCGCGAATCTCGATTATAAGGTCACCAACTCGCTGAAATCGTTCCTGAACATCGGTAGCTACATCGAGCAGGTGAATATGCCGGCAGCGTGGCTCTATGGCAACAGCGATACCGGTTGGATGATGAGCGACCTCATTTACCAGGCGCAAACGATATTGCCCATTACGCCCGGCCCAACAACTATCGACGGCTTCGGCGTAGCTCCGGGGCAGATAGTAGATCCCGGTTACATGGATCGGTCCGCATTCGAGATCATGAACCGAATGGGCGCCCGGAACGAAGTACGCTCGAACCTGAACGCGTCGTTCGGTGCCGAATGGGATTTGAGTAATGTGATTACAAAGGGTTTGAGCCTGAAAGGGATGCTTTCATACGATTCCAAAGCTACCACGGCTATGCAGGGCAAAAAATCCGAAAGGCTTTACCTGGCGGAAGTGGATATGGTAAACGACAAACTGAGCTATGCCGTAAAACGTTCTGACGAATCGCTGCTGACGCTCACGAAAGGCGCCGATTCGCGCTACAATATCAATGTGCAAGGCTCCATTAACTATGCCCGGGCTTTCGGCAAGCACGACGTGACGGGTATGATCCTCGGCCAGCGCGATACCTGGGAATCGACCGGCGGTGAAATTCCGTTCAATGTATTGGGCGTCGCGGCGAGGGCTACCTACGGCTACGACGAGCGCTATCTGGCGGAGGTTAACATGGGTTACAATGGCTCCGAACAGTTTGCCCCTGGGCATCGCTACGGTTTTTTTCCCGCGTTTTCGGCCGGTTGGATCATCAGCAATGAGAATTTTCTCAAAAACAACCGCTACATCACCAATCTCAAACTGCGGGCTTCCTATGGTAAAGTGGGAAATGATAAAATGGGTAGTGCGCGATTTCTTTACCAGAGCAACATCACGCTGGGTGGCGATGGTCCGCTGGGGAGCCTGGGCTTGGGGCAGACGATCAACCAGGGCTTGCTGGGTAACCCCAATATCACCTGGGAAATTGCTAAAAAACAGAACTACGGCCTGGATTTGCAGATTTTGCGCGACCTCAATCTCTCCGTGGATGTATTCAAAGAGCGCCGCAGCAATATCCTGATCTCCCGTGGAACGGTACCGGAATTCCAGGGTGTGCCGCTGGGCAATATCCCGAAGGTGAATATGGGATTGGTGGATAACAAAGGTTTTGAAATTGAATTATCCTACAACAAAGCATTCTCCAAAGATTTCAAGGTGATGGTTTCCGGAAATTACGGCTACAACCACAATGCCGTGAAGTTCCTGGACGAATCTGCGCGGGACGAAACTTATGCCTACCGCTACCGCTCAACCGGCTTTTCACTCAATCAGTCGTGGGGCTATAAAATCGATTACAGCAATGGGAACGGGTATTTCAATTCAAAAGAAGAGTTGGATAGTTACCTCAAAACGACCACTTATGGTTTCGGTGAGCCGAGGATCGGCGATTTCAAATACATTGACCTGAACAAGGATGGCGTGATCAACGACAAGGACCAGGCGCCGATCGGCTATTCCAATATTCCGCGCGTGATCTACGGCCTCTCGCTCACTTTCGAATACAAGGGTTTCGACCTCACGACATTCTTTCAGGGGGTAGGCAAATATTCGAGCAACTATTCCCAGCAAGGGGTGTATGAGTACATTATCCGGGGGACTTATTTTGACTACCACAAAACAGCCTGGACACCCGAAAGGTATGCTGCCGGCGAGAAGATCACCTATCCGGCCCTCAGCACGCATAGCAATACCAACCACAATGCGAATGACTTTTTCGTCATGAACCGCTCGTTCACACGCCTGAAAAACCTGGTACTCGGTTACACGTTGCCCGCAGGCTCGCTGAAGGCGGTAGGTGTGAGTAAAATGCGACTGTATGTGAGCGCGCAGAACTACTTCACATGGGCGCATTTGAAAATGGGCCACCTCGACCCCGAGAACGATGCTTCGCTGGGTTACCCGGTTACCAAAATGGCCAATTTCGGTTTGAACATCACTTTCTAATAGCGCCGCAATATGAGAATGAGAGCTTTACGATATGCATTGATACTGGCGATGCTTACAGTCACTTCCTGCAAGGACGTGCTGGACATGGCCCCGGACGGCAAGCTAACCATGGATGAGATTTTCGCCGATAACGACAAAACCGGCGCATTCCTGAACAGCTGTTATGCCAATATTCCCGTAAAGGGCACACGTTACTTCTTTTGGAGCCGCGGGCCGGTGAATTGGAGCGACGAGAGCTGGGATACCGACGCCGAGGCCGAATCATGGATCATGTCGGGGCGGATGTACAATGGCGACGCTTCCGCCGGCAACCACCCGATCACCAACATCAGTGCCGAGGCCGGTAATGGCGATTACTGGGCGCGCTATTGGAGCGCCATCCGCAACTGCACGCTGTTCATCAGCCGCATCGACAAGGCCACGGTCCGCAATCCGGCCGACCGCGCCCGCTGGAAAGCCGAGGCGCATTTGCTTCGCGCCTATTATTATTCCGAACTCTTGAAATGGTTTGGTGCCGTGCTGCCGATAGAGCGTGAGCCTTACGACTTTCAGCAGGACTTTTCGAATGTCACGAAAGCCGGCTATTACGAGGTTGTCAAATTCATCATGGAAGATTGCGACGTAGCATTAGGCACGGCCGAACTACCCTGGCGCATTACGACCGACAGCGAAGGCGGTCGTTTGAACAAGGCGCTGGCGGAGGCGATCAAATCCAAAATGATCCTTTTTGCGGCCAGCCCGATGAATAATGCAGGCAAGGATTATTGGCAGGAGGCTTATCAGGTAAATAAAACTTCGCTGGAAAACCTTCGGGCGAACGGGTACGAGCTGTACAACAAGGTGAATCTGCCGCAGACCTATTTATCGGACGTGGCTTTCCTCGGGCCTGATAAGAACGAAAAAACGGCGCTTTACAACGAGTATTTTACGCAAACCATGAAGTATGCGCCTAACCCTGTGGACCGTGAAACGATATTTCAGAGCCGCGAAAACCAGGGAAATATCTGGAATATCGATGGAATTGGCTCGCAGGACGGCTACAAATCGGGCACTTGCCCTACGCAGGAACTCGTGGATGCCTACGAAACCATCGACGGCCAGCCGGTACTTGACCTTGATAAACCGTATCTCGACGAGCAGCATTTACAGCCGAATTATAACACGGCCAACAAAACCTACGATCCGAAAAACCCGTACGCCAAACGGGATCCGCGGTTTTATGCTTCCATTTATTATAATGGTTCCAAAAGAAAGGCCATGTGGAATTTTGCGGAAGCGCCGGAATCATTTGAAAATTATCCCGCGCCCATTGGTAACCGTACCCGCGTGATTGCTACTTACAAAAACGAGCCGCAGACGGGCATCCACCCGAGCACGCGCAAAGCTACCCGCACGGGCTACTACGAGCGGAAATTCCTGCACCCGAATTCCGGCGGGGATAACCCCATCGCCGGGGCCAACTGGAAGCTGTTTCGCCTGGGTGAGGTGATCCTCAATTTTGCAGAAGCCGCCGCAGAGGCCGGTCAGCTGGCAGATGCCGCCAAGGCCGTGAACGAGATCCGCGCCCGCGCCGGAATGCCCGCATTACCCGCCTCACTTTCGAAAGCGGATTTGGTCACGCGCATTCGCGCCGAGCGGCGGGTGGAGCTGGCCATGGAGGAAAATCGCTATTTCGATCTCCGGCGCTGGTCGAAACCGGCCGATGATCTCTCGAAAACGGACCGTTGGGTAACTGCTATGGAAATCACCCGCAATGCCGACGGCTCCTTCACATACGCCCGCAGGCCTGTCCGTGCGACCGAGCGCAAGAACTACACCAACAAGTTCCTGTGGGTGCCCATCCCGCTGAACGAAGCAAACCGCCTCCGCTCCATTACCGGGGCCGACTGGCAAAATGCAGGTTGGTAATCAATGGCCTTTAAAGACTAGATCTTCAAGAATATGATACATTATATCCAAACGAAATTAATCCTGGCATTGGCTTGCCTGCTGGCCGGTATGCCGCTTTACGCGCAGGAACTGCCCGGCACGGTGGCAGGAACAGTGCTGAACGAGTTCGGCCAGCCGCTTGCAGGTGTGACTATCCTTTCCGAAAACGGCAAAAACGGCACGTCTACCAATATCAAAGGCGAATTTGCCATGACGGTCGATGACGGCAGTCGTGCATTGGTGTTTTCGCTTTATGGCTACGGCAATGAGAAAGTGGCTCTTTCGGAAAAGCAGGAAATGGCTGTGCGCCTGAAATGGGATGCCCACTTCAAAGACGAAGTAGTACAGCTGGGCTACACATCCCAACTGCGCAACGAACTCTCCGGAGCGGTATCGACTGTGAAAGGAGAGGAGCTGGAAAAGTCGCCCGTCGCCAATCTGACGCAAACTTTGGCGGGCCGGCTTTCGGGCCTTACCACGCAGGAGGCATTCTCCGAACTTTCGCGGGCAACGACGAACCTGTCTATTCGCGGCCTTTCAGCAGCCCGCACAAATGGCCCGCTGGTGATCATCGACGGCATTATTAATGCTTATAATAGTAATCAGACGCTGGAATACATCACCGCCAATGAAATCGAATCCATTACGGTACTGAAAGATGCTTCCACGCAAGCATTGTACGGTATTCAGGGTGCAAATGGATTGTTGGTGATCACCACCAAACGCGGCAGGAGGGGCCCTTTACAGATCAAGACGCGCTTTGACCAGTCTATGCAGCAGGTTACCACCAAGCTCGCCTTTTACAATGCCGCCGAATATGCCGAAATGCGCAACCAGGCGGCATGGAATGACGGTTTGGGCGCGAATTACCTGTTCAGCCAGCAGCAGGTTGAAGGCTATCGCTCGGGGCAGAACCGCGATTTGTACCCTAGCAACAACTGGTACGACCGCTATCTCAAAAATTTCGCGGCCATGCAGCGCGCCAGTGTGAATGTGACCGGCGGCAATGATAAGGTTCAGTTTTTCTCGAACATCAATTTCATGCACCAGGGCGGCTATTTCAAAACGGATCAGCCGCGCTACGACCCGAACGCGAACAATATTTGGGTTAATTATCGCTCCAATATTGATATGAGCCTGAACCGCTACCTGAAAGCATTCATCCGCCTCGCGGGTAATGTGAAGCGCGAGCGCACGCCAGGCGGCGCGAGCAATGCGGAGGTGTATAAAAGCATTTTCCAGATTCCGGCGACTGTTTACGGACCGGTGACGCCGGTGGTAACCAGTGCATCGGGCGAAGTGCTCGACGCCGGAGGGAAAGTGATCACGACCGAGCGCGTGGAATCGCCAACCTACGGTATGCTCAATCGCACGGGGTACACCAGGCACACCGTCACCAATATCGTGTCCCAGTTTGGTTTGGACCTCGATATGGGTTTTCTCACCAAAGGCCTGAACCTGACGGGTACCATGGCTTACCAGACCAATTCCGTGGGAAGCCTTTTTACCAAGCAGGACTACGAACGCTGGGTGCAAGCCAGTGACTCGGCATTGACATTTACCAAAAAAGGTGCGCAGAACAACACGCCGCTGGCCTATTCCAAGGGCCATTCCTACTATTACCATCTTACCTATAACATTGTGGCAAACTACAAGCGCGATTTCGGACGGCACCAGGTGGGAGCAATGGCCTATATGTTTTACCAGAACCTGACAAAGGCCGACAACTCATCGCCCGGGCTGCTTCCCTACAACCGCGTAAGCTCGGGATTTGAGGTTTCCTATGGGTTTGATAACCGCTATTTAATGAAGCTCGACCTCGGCTATTCGGGTTCGGAGCAGTACGCCCGGAATGTGCGCTATACCAGCACACCGGCCATTTCGGCGGCGTGGGTGGTGTCCAACGAGCCGTTTTTGAAGAACAATGCATTTCTCACCAACCTGAAACTCCGCGCTTCCTACGGCAAAACCGCCAACGACCAAAGCGGGCTGATGCGCTTCGCTTACCTGGACAATGTGACCGTCAAGGGCGGCGGCCCGATCGGTTCCCTGCAATACCTGGTCGAGGAAGGCCAGGTGGGGAATCCCAATATCCGGGCGGAAGTTTCCAAAAAGCAAAACTTCGGGATTGATCTCGGTTTGATGAATGCACTGTCGGTATCGGTGGACGTGTTCAAGGAGCGGATGGACAACATGGTGGTAGGCGCGCTGTCGACGATCCCGCTTTACCAGGGCATTCCTTTGGAGAATTATCCCAAAATCAATGCGGGGGTTTTCGAGAATAAGGGTGTGGATATCAATGTGGGTTATGCCAAAAGGTTTAACAAAGACATTTCCGTTCACGCGGGGCTGATGCTGAGCTATGCCAAGAACAAGGTCATCAGCTGGAACGAGGCGCGCAAAACGGAGGATTACGCCTATCGTAAATGGGAGGAAGGTTATGCATTCGGGCAGGCATTTGGTTACCGTGTGGATTACAGCAATGGAAACGGCTTTTTCAACTCGCAGCAAGAAATCGATAACAGCAACCTCGCATACAGTTTTGGCACGCCTCGTCCCGGTGATTTGAAATACCAGGACCTCAATGCCGACGGTAAAATCGACGAGCGCGACAAGGCACCGATCGGTACGGGCGTGTTACCCAGCATGATCTACGGCATTTCAGCCGGTTTTACCTATAAAGACTTCGATCTGAGCGTGCTCTTCCAGGGAGTGGGCAACTATTCTTCCATGTATAGTGGCACCGGCGTCTTCGAAACCGATTACGACGGCGTGTTCGGCTCACTGCATCGCAACGCGTGGACGGCCGAGCGGTATGCGGCGGGAGAGAAGATTACCTCGCCCGCATTATCGCTGGCGCGGACCGTGAACCACGAAGCGAGCGATTATTACCTGTACGACCGTTCGTATGTGCGGCTCAAAAACGTCGAGCTGTCATATACGCTGCCGCTTTCCATCTCTAAACTCATTCGGGCGGATAAACTGAGGGTGCTGGTAAGCGGGCAGAACCTCATTACCTGGGACAAGATGAAATCCGGCGATTTTGGCCCCGAAGGAGATGGTTACCTGGCCTTTCCGGTGTACCGGGTTTACAATGCGGGTATCAGTGTGACTTTCTAAATCAGGTTTTTGGATATGAAAAAATACAAACTTCTTCTGCTGACTTCGGCGATTACCGGCCTGCTGGCTGCCTGCAACGAGCAGCTGGACCTGCCCACCGACGGCCGCATTACCATGGACCAGGTTTTCAGCGATTACAACCGGACGCGCGGCTATTTGAATTCCTGCTATGGTTCTGTTCCCAAACCCTATATGGACCGCGCCTCGTTCACCGACGAAGCCCAGGACGCCGACGACATTACCCCCGGCTCGCGCTATATCGTGTGGTATGGAGGCAATGTCACCTCCAATACTTATCGACAAAACTCTGCTGACGGCAGTCCATGGGGGGATTTGTACGAGGCTATCCGCAAATGCAATGTGTTTATTGAGAACATTAAAACTGCTCCCGTGTATGCGAGCGAAGGCGAGAAAAATGCCTGGACAGCGCAGGCGCACACGCTGCGGGCGTTGTATTACCTGCAACTGATCAAGCGCTATGGCGGTGTCCCGATTTTTGACAAGCCGCTGGGCATCGACCATGATTTTTCGACCGACAAACGTGCGAAGTTCTCGGAGGTAGTGACATTCATTTTGTCGGATTGTGATAAAGCATTGTCTTACCCGGCCACGCGTGAGGGCTTGCCCTGGGAGATTTATGACAATCAATACGGGATTATGACGCGGGCGGTGGCTTATGCGGTCAAAAGCCAGGCCGTGACCTACGCCGCTTCCCCGCTATGGAGCGATGGCACTTACACCTGGGCGAAGGCGACGGAGATCAATGCGGAGGCACTGGCGCAATGCCTGGCTAATGGTTACCGGCTCTTCGATGAGAAACCGGCGGCCAATATTGCCCAAAATGCCTATGCGCTATTTTTCTTCACCAGCTCCAACGACCAGCGCGCTACCGATAAGGAAACCATTTACCACGCAGGCGATAAAATGCAGGTATGGCGCTACGCGGGCATGCCTACCAACCCGGGTATGGAGCGCACCGGCCCATGCCCGACGCAGGACATGGTCGACGCATACGAAATGGCCAATGGCGAAGCGCCGATTACCGGTTATTCTGACGAAAGCCGGACAGTTCCCATAGTCAATGCGAAGTCGGGATACAAAGAAGATGACCCCTATGCGGGCCGCGACCCGCGTTTTTATGCTTCCATTTATTACAATGGCGCTGTCCGTAATCTGGATCAGCCGGCAGGGAAAAAGGTGGAGACGTTTGTGGGCGGTGCCGAGGAGATTTCGGATATCAACCGGAAGCATACCCGCACAGGCTACTATTTGAGAAAGTTCAACAACTTCCGTTCGGGGCAGGATAATGACGCCGACGGGGCAGTGCGTTTGCTGAGGCTGGCAGAGCTGTATCTGAATTTCGCGGAATCCGCTTACCAGTCGGCCGGGCCGGATGTGCCGGTGAAGGCGGGTGCATTCTCGATGTCGGCCCGGGACGCGGTGAATGCCGTACGCACCCGTGCCGGAATGCCGGGCTTTCCGTTGGGTATGACCAAGGAGGCATTCGAGAAGAAATACCGCAACGAGCGCCGCATTGAGCTGGCATTTGAAGAACACCGTTTCTTCGACGTCCGTCGCTGGAAAATCCTTGATCAGACCGACCGCTTCGTGACAGGTATGCGTATTACCAAAAGCGGCTCCAATTTTGTTTACAAACGCTTTAAATTCCAGAATCGCAATGCATTCTCGGATAAGTACCTCATGTACCCGATTGACCAGAATGAAGTCGACAAAATCATCGGCCTTTCGGGATCCGACTGGCAGAACCCGGGCTGGCTGGATTGACCACTGACGGCCGACCGCCGACCGCGGACCGCCGAGGGTAGGGCTCATTCATAAAGCCATCGGCTGTCGGCCGTCAGTGGTCGGCGGTCAAACTTACACTTTCATCAAAAGGCTTACATCTATGCAAAAACACATAACGCTATATTTAATCATTATTATTCTTGCAGTCATGACCCGTACCATGCAGGCGCAGCCGCTTGCGGGTACGGACGATCTCGGGCGCACCTTACCGCAAAACGAGGTCGTAGGCGACCCAAAAGCCAACCGGCAGGTGGGTATGTTCTATTTTTTGTGGCATGATGTGGCTCCCGCCAAAGCCTGGGACCTCAACGAGATCGTTACCAAACACCCCGAAGTGCTCGAAGATTTCGATCATCCCAATTGGGGCGGCGATCCGAAGAATAATGTGGGAATGTACTACTGGGGACAGCCTATTTACGGATATTACAAGGCCGATGACTACTGGGTTCACCTTCGCAGCATTCAGCTGCTGACCGACGCCGGGGTGGATTTCCTCGTTATCGATGCTACCAACCGGCTTACCTATCCCAAGCAAGCAGATGTGCTCATGAAAGCCATGGATGCAGTGCGTGAACAGGGGCGTAAAGCGCCCAAAATTGTGTTTTATACCAATACACAATCCGGTGAAACGATGCAGGAGGCCTATGACATGTTTTACAAAGAAGGCGCTCCCTACCGCCACCCCGACTGCTGGTACCTGCTCGATGGCAAGCCGCTGATCATCGGCATTACCAGTGAGGCCAAAGGCAAGAATTTCGAGTCGTTCTTTACTTTCCGCGAATCGCAATGGCCTACCGAGAAACAGAAGGTGAATGGCTGGCCGTGGATTTCGTTCACGCGTCCGCAGAAGGTACATTATAATACAAAAGGAGAAGGGGAGATCATCAACGTGTCGGTAGCCCAGCACCCGAACCCGACGGCCGGAATGGGCGGTTCGGCGTTTTATGGCAATATGGACAACTGGGGCCGGAGCTACCGCAACGGGTCGCATGGCGATCCTAAAAAGGATATTGCCTATGGCTATAATGTGCAGGAACAATGGGACTATGCCATCAAACAAAACACCCCATTTATCTATGTAACAGGTTGGAACGAGTGGATTGCAGGCAAATTCCCGAGCCACGACAAGAACCCGGAGCATTCGTGGTTCTGCGACCAGGCAAGCCCTGAATACAGCCGTGACATTGAACCCTCGCTGACGGCCGGGTTGAAAGATCATTACTATATGCAGCTTGTGGGGAATGTTCGTCGGTACAAGGGTGTGGAGGCCAATGCCGCGTTGGGTGCTGCCAAAACCATTAAAAACCTCGACGACTGGAAGGACGTAACGCTCACCTACCGTGATTATACCGGCGACACGCAGGCGCGCAATCACCCCGGCGCGCAAACCGAACCCGCGCATATGTACGTGAACAAAACCGGCCGGAACGATTTCGACCAACTGAAAGTAGCGCACGATACTAAAAACCTCTATTTCTATGCTCAAACCACTGCTGAAATAACGCCTAACTCCGGTGACAACTGGATGCGCCTCTACCTGGATACGGACCGTAAGCCCGGTACGGGCTGGAAAGGCTACGATTATCGCATTGTGGCGGGCAACACTTTGCAGCAATACCGGGGCGGCAACTGGCACGATGTGAAGAAAGTAACCTACCAGGTGCAGGGAAACCGGATGATGGTGTCAGTTCCGCGTGCTTATCTTGTCAATTTGAAAACACCTCTAAATCTGGAATTCAAATGGTCGGATAATATGCAGGAGGATGGTAACCCGCTCGATTGGTACGTCAATGGGGATGTGGCGCCGGGAGGGCGGTTTAATTTTATAGTGAGTCAATAGTTGGACTAATCTTTTCCTAAACCATGAATTTGAAATACGCCTGCATTGCCTGGATCTGCCTTTCGGCGCATTCAATGACAAATGCATTTGCCCAAAACTATTCGTCCGACGTCACCGCTACCGACGCGGTAGGCCGCAAACTGCCGGACCATGCCGAAGTCGGCGATTTGAAAAAAGATAAGTTTGTGGGGCTTTTTTATTGGACCTGGCACACGCAGCAGGCCAAAAATAACCCGCCGCTGAACGTGACCGAATACCTTGCGCGCGATCCGAAGGCAGTTCACGATTTCAAGAACCCGATATGGCCGAAACGCAACAGTCCCTGGTTTTGGGCCGAGCCGTTGTTTGGATATTATATTGATACCGATGAATGGGTACTGCGCAAACACGCGGAAATGCTCGCCGACGCCGGTGTGGATATGATCATTTTCGATTGTACCAATGGCAATATTACCTGGAAGGAGTCTTATATGAAGCTTTGCGAGGTATTCACGCAGGCACGAAAAGATGGGGTGAGTACACCGCAAATTGCATTTATGCTGCCGTTTTGGGTGGGTGACGGCGGGAAGGAGATCATCCGCGAAATTTACCGCGATCTTTACAAGCCTGGCAGATACAAGGACTTGTGGTTTCAATGGAAAGGAAAACCTTTCATCATGGCCGATCCGGCATTTACGGAGACTATCAAAGGTCAGTCGGCACAGCCGGAGCTGGAAAAGGAAATGCGGGAATTCTTCACATTCCGCCCTGGTCAGCCGGTATACAACAAGGGCCCCGAGAAAGCCGACCATTGGGGGTGGCTGGAAATTTATCCGCAGCATGGTTTTAAAAAGAACGCCGACGGCAGCTTCGAGCAGGCCACGGTGGGCGTCGCGCAAAACTGGACCAAAGAGCGCGGCCTTACCGCATTGAATGCCACCGGCTCGTTCGGGCGCAGCTACACGCATGCGAAGGGGCACATTACCGATGCGGGCGCGGTGAATTACGGCCATAATTTCCAGGAACAATGGGACCGCGCGCGGGAAATTAACCCCGAACTGGTGTTCATCACCGGCTGGAATGAATGGATCGCGGGCCGCTACGAAGTATGGCAGCAGCAAACCAATGCATTTCCCGACGAATTTGACCAGGAGGGCAGCCGCGACATCGAGCCGATGAAAGGCGGGCACGGCGATAACTATTATTACCAAATGGCGGCCAATATCCGGCGTTTCAAGGGCTTGCTTGCACCGCAGCGGGCCTCAGCCGCAGTTACCATTAAAATGGACGGGCAGTTTAAAGAGTGGGAGGACATTTCGCCGGTATTTAAAGCCCACAAAGGCAGCACGCTCCACCGCAACAGCCCGGGTTGGGGAAGTATGATCTACCGCAACACCACAGGGCGCAATGATATTGTCCTGTCGAAAGTAGCCCGAGACCAGGACCATATTTATTTTTATGTAGAAACAGCCCAACGCCTCAGCCCACCGACCGACCCGGGCTGGATGCGGCTCTTTATCAACACCGACCGTGACAAGAACACCGGTTGGGAAGGTTACGATTTCGTGATTAATCGCATTAACCCGGGACAAAAAGCCATTTTAGAAAAAACCGACGCTGCCTGGAACTGGCAAAAGGCTGGGGAAGTCGATTACTCTGTTTCCGGGAACAAGCTGGAAATCAAAGTGCCGAAATCACTCCTGGGTATTTCCGGCGAGCCTGATTTTGAATTTAAATGGAGTGACCACATGCAAAATGACGGTGATGTGATGGATTTCTGGCTGAATGGGGATGCGGCGCCAGCAGGGCGCGGAAACTATCATTACCGTCCTTAATTCCGGCAAATAAACGGACGCCACCACTTGGGTATCGATCTGTGTGATTGTAGGTCAATTGACTGACATTCGGGCATTTTATGTCGAATGTTAAACTTTTACAATCACGCACGATGAAAAAAATAATGAGAGCGGGGAAGGTGGCATTGAGTGCCGTCGGCCTGAGTTTGGTTACGCATGTTTCGGAGGCGCAGGTGGGGATCGGGACGACTTTGCCGCAAGCGATGCTACATGTTCACGATGGGGGCGTACTGTTTACTAACGAAACACCCGATCCTGCGGAAAACCTGTTTTACGATCCGTCTGCTCCCGAGCCCACACATTACCGAGTCAAATGGTTTCACAGCAAGGGTGCATTCAGAATTTTGAATGAAGAGATAATCAATCAGGGTTTTGATATTTCCAAAATAGGTCTTTTCTCCTTTGGGGCGGGCTTCGAAGTAGCTGCGGGTGGCATCGGCTCAGCAGCGCTTGGAATCAGAACAAATGCCAGTGGACGCGCCTCTTTTGCATCCGGCTACAATTCTTCCGCGACCGGATTGCAATCATTTGCACACGGTACATTCGCCAACGCCAATGGAGACAGGTCGGTTGCACTGGGATATCAGGTTTCAACTAATGGTAAGACTGGTTCGTTTATTTTCGGTGATGACAGTGGTAGCTCAACTAATGACGCCAACAACCAGATGATGATGCGCTTCGCGGGTGGCTATAAGCTGTTTTCTAATGCTGCAAATAGCATTGGTGTACAGATGATCGCCAATGGAAATGCATGGTCAGTCATTTCCGATGTCAACAAAAAGGAAAACTTCGCTCCCGTCAATGGCGAAGATTTCCTGCAAAAGATCAGCAAAATGAACCTGACATCCTGGAACTACAAAGGCCAGGATCCGAAGGCATTCAGGCATTACGGGCCGATGGCACAGGAGTTCTACAAGGCATTCGGACGGGATGCTTATGGTACGATCGGATCGGATACGACCATTAATCAGGCGGATTTCGATGGAGTTAATTTGATTGCCATTCAGGCGTTGGTGAGGAAAATGGAACAGATGAACAGCGACCTGCTTGCAGAGATTGCGGCGATCAAAGCGCAGCTCGCGGATGCGCAATCAGCGTTGCGACGGAAGAATAAACGTGAACTTGTAAGTAAGAGATAATGTCGCATATAAAATGATCAAATCATGAGGAATTTAATATTCAAATTTGGTTTGCTCGGGCTAGTGTACCTGGGAGGTTGTAATGCAGTGATTGCCCAGCTTGGCATCGGCACGAATCTTCCCCAGGCCAGGCTGCACGTATACGGTGGAACGTTGCTCTCGCAGACGCCAAAGCTCGACCCGCAAAACAGCCCGTTTTATGATCCGGCTAATTTCGACGATGATTCGGTGCGACATGCGTTTATATGGATGCCGGAAAAAAGTGCGTTTCGTGTGATGGGTGGAAGCATATACGGCAATGCGCTTGATCCGGCGGCGGTTGGCAAGTTTTCGTTTGCATCAGGGTTTGATGTTTTCGCTACCGGACTCAGTGCTTCTGCGAGAGGGTTGAGAACAAGTGCCTCGGGGTTCGCTTCATTCGCCTGCGGGAGGGGGACTCTTGCGGGTGAAAATTTTTCATTCGGGCAGGGCCTCTTCACGTCCGCAAATGGTCCTAGTTGCGTGGCAATTGGCACAAACCTTTCCAATAACTATTTGACGGGTGCTTTTGTATTGGGACATACTGATTTTAGCTTTCAGAGCGCCAGTAATAATCAGGTCAGAATGTTGTTTACTGGTGGGTATCGCTTTTATACAAATAGCCTACTCATAACCGGCGCGCTGCTGCCGGCAGGAGCTAATGCTTGGAGCGTGGTTTCCGATGTCAGGAAAAAGGAGAAGTTTGCCGAAGTGAACGGTCGGGAATTCCTGCGGAAAATCGCTGAGATGCCGCTCTCTTCCTGGAACTACAAAGGTCAGGACATCAAAACTTTCCGGCATTACGGACCTATGGCCCAGGATTTCTACAAGGCATTTGGGAAAGATCGGTATGGTCTTATCGGTACGGATACAACGATCAGTCACTCAGATCTGGACGGCGTTACATTGATCGCGATAAAGGCATTGATCGAGGAAACTGACGAGCTGCAAAAGCTGAATGATGACCTCGAACATCAACTTGTAAGTCTTCGTAAGCGCTTGTCGCAGAGGGAGTACTCCCGACCACGCAGAGAGATATCATTGGCCAAGAAGAGCAAGTGACAATTTAGACACGTTAAATTTGAATCACACTATGAGGTTTAATTTTAGTTACAGACTTATATGCCCGGTTTCATTTCTTTTGAAGAGGGGGCTTCTATTGGTATCCGGCGTTCTGCTGTTGAATACACAATCTAATGGACAAGTTGGTATAGGAACCACGCAGCCCGAGGCTATGCTGCATATCCATGATGGTTCGGTTCTATCGAGCACACCACCACTGGATCCGAGCAATAGCCCTTATTATGATCCGGCCTTTCCGGATCCGGTGGTGTATAAAATGAAGTGGTTTCACGATAAAGGAGCTTTCAGATCTGTTGGCTTCCGTGCCGGGAGCGGCGCGTTGGATCCATTGATCACCGGGAAATATTCGTTTGCTTCCGGGTTTGAGTGTTTTGCAACCGCTGTCGGTTCAACTGCTCTCGGCTTAAAAACGCTGGCGTCTGGAACTGCGTCCTTCGCTAGCGGAGAGAGTACCTCTGCAACAGCGTTTTGCTCATTTGCTCATGGTGAGTCAGCCATAGCTAACGGCGCTAATTCGGTGGCATTGGGGACGCTGGTCTCGACCAATGCGAAGACAGGCGCGTTTGTGTTTGGCGACGCTAGCAAGAACATGCAATTGATCAGCTCTGCCGATAACCAGATATCAATGCGGTTTACAGGAGGTTATCAGTTTTACACGAACAGTCTGATATCGGTAGGAGTAAGTTTGCCCGCTGGCGGCAATTCCTGGCAGATGCTTTCAGACCGAAGTAAAAAGGAAAATTTTAGTTCCGTCGATGGGGAGGCTTTTCTGGAAAAAATCGGGAAGATGCCGCTCTCGTCTTGGAATTACAAAGGTCAGGATCCAAAATATTTCCGGCACTACGGCCCGATGGCGCAGGACTTTTTCGCGGCGTTTGGGCATGACAGCTACGGGACGATCGGCACCGACACGACTATTAACCAGGCAGATTTTGAAGGCGTAAATCTGATTGCCATTCAGGCACTAGTCAAAAGAACGCAGTATTTGAGAGAGAAAAATGATCAGTTGTTTTTAGAGGTCGCAGATCTCAAAGCACGGCTTGTTGCCAATAGGCGCCATCCGGTAAATCGGCAGAGAAATAGAGCGCTTTTGACAAAAAGATAGGAAGCAATTCTGTTATCCCAAAACTATTCGAGATTATGAAAAACAAGTGTATAATGATATGCCTGCTATCGATCGTGTGGTCGATACAGGCGAAATCACAGATCGTTACAGGAAGTAGTATGTATGTAAAAATCGGGACGGTGCTGGCTATGGACAGTTTGATACTCGTCCCCACCGAAGATCTCAATCTCGGCAATAATTATTCCCTTACAGTATCGCACACCGCTGTACCGGGTAATCCGAATGCGAGTATCAATAAGAAATATGTTTTCAACAATCCGGTCAATTTCCATGGCAACGTAGGGATTATCTACAATCCGGCCGAGTTGAATGGCAATACGGAATCGATGCTGGAATTAGCGAATTCGTGGTCGGATGAGTCGGGGTTTGTGACGATGTCGGGCTCCACGCGTGATTTGGGGCTGCATTTTGTATCCAAGGATGTTGCGGACCTGGATATCAGGTTACTTACGCTTGTGAATGGACAGAGTGCGCTGCCGGTTACGCTCGTGACATTCGATGCGGAAAAGGAAGAAAGAAACGTGAGATTGTCATGGAAAACTTCCTTTGAAGCAAACAGCGATTTCTTTGAAATTCAGCGAAGCCCGGACGCGAAGAATTGGAAAGAACTGCACCGGGTGCTGGCGGCTGTGGAAAGCAGTCAACAGGCGATCTACGGCTATACTGATGCTGACCCGATTGCCGGAATAGCCTATTACCGGCTGAAAATGGTGGACCGTGACGGCACATTTGCATTCAGTCAGATCAGGAAGGTGGCTTGGGACGGTATGGACCTGATGGTTTTCCCGAACCCGGCAGGCGATCGGCTCGAAATGGACCTGAAAGACTGGTCGAAAGTAACGAAGGTAAGCGTCCTGAACGCAGGAGGCAGCATTGTGAAAGAAACCGCCGGTCCAAGAGGGGCAAAGGAAAAATACATTCTGCTAACCGGCTTTCAACCCGGGAGCTACATTCTGCAAATCGAGTACCGCGACGGAAGTTCTGAACGTACGCATTTTATAAAGTATTGATATTTGCCCGATCCGGGCTATGGTGTTGCCGGTAACGCACACAATAGCCCGGATTCTCATTTTAATCCAAATTTTCATAGTAAAATTACCGGCTCTCCGGGTTTAGTTACCAGTATTTATTCAACGAGATTCCTTAACCCTGCTTTTCCTGTTCGATCGTATGCTGCCATTCCGAAGTAGTTTCAGAATCGGTCTGCCATTGCTGACCGCCTCCCTGTTGTTTAATACCCAAAGTTGTAAACCTCCCCAAAACAAATCGGGCCAGAATGTAACGGTGGCCAATGCACCTCAAAAAGCGGAAACCGACATTTATGCCGAGCATATCCGTACAACCGGTTTCCAAACGCCGGAAGAGGAACGCCTTAGTTTTGTGCTGCCGGAAGGATTCGAAGTAACACTTTTCGCTTCCGAGCCTGACATTACCAAGCCGATGAACATGGAGTTCGACGATCGCGGCCGGCTGTGGGTGACGCAATCGTCGGAGTACCCGGTGGCGGCAGGAGAAAGTAACGGCAAGGACGGCATCACGATCCTCGAAGATAAAAACGGCGACGGCCGCGCCGATAGCTTCACGCATTTTGACGATAACCTCAATATCCCGATAGGCATTATGCCCGTTGCCGACGGCGCGATCGGATACAGTATTCCCAATCTTTATCATTTCAAAGACACTAATAACGACGGCAAGGCCGATAGCAGGGAGATATTACTCGGAGGCTTCGGGCATAAGGATACGCACGGGATGGTGAACAACCTCATGCGCGGGTTCGATGGCTGGCTGCATGTATGCCACGGTTTTTCCAATATCTCGCATATTGCCGGTACGGATGGCGATTCGATACGCATGAATTCCGGAAATACTTTCAGGGTGAAAATGGATGGGAGCCATGTGGAACAGACGACCTTCGGACGGGTGAATCCGTTTGGCTATGCCTATGATGAGAAGGGTTATTTGTATTCCGTGGATTGCCATACCAAACCCATCACCCAACTCATTTTTGGCGGGGATTATCCGCATTTTGGCAAGAAGGCGCCCGTCGGGCTGGGTTTCGCGCCGGCGATGATGACTTACGACCTGGGTTCGACAGCTTTGGCCGGGCTTGTTTATTACACGGGAAAACAGTTTCCGGAAAAGTACCGGGGCAGTTTCTTTACCGGCGACGTTGTCACTTGCCGCATTGACCGGAATACCGTTACTTTCAATGGTTCCACACCTTCTTCAAAAAAAGAAGAGCCGCTTCTGGTCAGCAAAGACCCGTGGTTCAGGCCGGTGGATATCAAGGTCGGGCCGGATGGCGCATTGTACATCGCCGATTTTTACAACCGGATTATCGGGCATTATGAAGTAGCCCTGAACCACCCCGGTCGTGACCGGGTTAGCGGGCGGATTTGGAAAGTGACGTACAAAGGCAATGAGCCGCATGAAAACTTACCGGTTACCGACTGGTCGAAAGCATCGATCGCGCAGTTGCTGGAAGGGCTGAGACATCCGCAGCTGAATACGCGCCTCAAAGTGGCCGACCGGCTTGTAGATACCTGGAAAGAGAAGGCTATCACACCGGTAAAAGGGCTTTTGAATAATGCCGACGCGGTTGCTCAGGTACACGCATTATGGATATTGCATCGCCTGGGCTCGCTCGACGACCGCCTGCTCGATCGTGCGCTTGCCAGTAGGGAACAGGTCGTGAAAATTCATGCATTGCGGATTTTGGAAGAACGCAAAGCCATCACCGATGAACACCATCAGAGAGTCGCGGAGGCATTGAAAAGCGATGATCCATTTATCCGGCGAGGAGCTGCGGAAGTTTTGACGCGTTTCCCCAGGCCTGAAAACCTGGCACTGCTGATGGATCTGTATGAAAAAACATCTGTGGAGGATACGCATTTGCGCTATACCGCATTGCTGGGGGTCCGGAACAACCTAAAAAATACCAGCGTAATGTGGCGTGTTCCTGCCATGCCATGGACGGACGCGCAACTGGTGTTGCTGAACAAAGCGCTGCTGGATGTGCCGTCGTCCGCGGGCGCTGCATTCGTGCTCGACTACACACTCACGCACGAGCTGGATTCCAAAGATTTGTTAAACAACCTCGAATATATTGGGCGGCTCGCAGCACCTTACCAAATCGAAAGGGTTATTGGCCTGATCAACGTGAAGTTTGCGAATGAACCGGAAAAGCAGCTTTCACTGTACCGGACGATTCAGACCGGGATCCGGCAAAGCGGGGTAGCGCCAAGTCCGAAGATGGCTGCCTGGGGTGAACAATTGGCCGGAAAGTTCTTGAACGATATATCTGCAGGAGCCGAAACGTGGAAGATCAGAAAGGTTACCAAGAATGCCGATGCGGTGAATTCCTGGACGGTTTCGGATCACTTTCTTGTGGATGTAGTGCCTGCGTTCCGGATCATTTTGAGCGAAAAAGGTGGTTATGGCCCGCAATCGGCATTGTACTCGGTACCGTTTAAGCTGCCCGCGACGTTGAAAATGAATGTGTTTGACAATGATGTCCATAACCGGGCGGAGAAAAAAGGTATTTCGAAAAACTCGGTTAAAATCCGTTTGGCGGATAGCGGAAAGGTGGTCGCGGAGTACCGGGTTAATCAGGCGGAGGCCATGCAGTTCAAGGAGCTGATCCGCAATGCGACGTTCAATCTGGCCGGGTATGAAGGGCAAATGGGATATATTGAGGCCGTGGATAGTTCGCAGACGGGTTCGGTGGGGATCGGGCAATTTGAACCTGCGGTGGTTAACGTTCCTGAAAAGGGGCCGTCTATAATTTCGGAGCAAAGAGTTGCCGCGGCGGAAATAGCCGGGGAGTACCGCATTCAATCCCTTCAACCCGCATTAAGAAGTATTTTACAAACCAAATGGATGGATTACACGGTCAGAAGTGCGGCGGCCGATGCGTTGATGAATATGGATCCGAAAGAAAATGTGGATGTGCTTTCGGGGGTATTCAATGATCCGACGGAGCTTCCGACTTTGCGGGAGAAACTCGCTGTGGCTATGGGGCAGGCCGCCTCTCCTTCCGTTTACGAAACATTGAAAAAGCAGTTGGCGAGCGGGGCGCGCAACCTCCAAATTGTGATTGCGAGCGTGCTGGCCAATACTTCCGAAGGCATTGACCATTTGCTGAGTGCATTCAAGGACGAGGAGCTTGGAGCGGATATAGCCACGGAGGTGTCGGTGCAGGAGCGTCTTACCAACAATGCCGATGCTTCACAGCAAACACAAATGAGGCAGTTGCTCACGGCCGGCGCATCCGAGCGCGAGGAGCGCCAGAAGCTGATCGACGCGCGCATTGCAAATTTCAAACCGGCGACTGCGTTTTCGGATGCGGGAAAGGTCATTTTCGTGCAGAATTGCAGCGGTTGCCACCAGATACAGGGATCAGGAGGGCTCGTCGGCCCGCAACTCGACGGCATCGGAAACTGGGGACACAAAGCATTGACCCAAAAAATCCTTGACCCCAACAGGAATATAACTGAGGCGTTTCGTACTTATAACATCACATTGAAAAATGAAAAGACCCTCACGGGCTTGTACCGCAGGACAGAAGGCGAGACGATTGTATTCGCGGATATGACAGGGCAGGAGTTTTCAGTGGCGAAAGGCGATATGAAAGAATACCGGGCATCCAAATACACATTAATGCCCGATCAGTTCCGGAATATCATCCCAGAAAAAGACTTTTATGCGTTGCTCGACTACCTCCTCGGGGTAAAATGATATTTGAGTATTAATCCTAACCCATAAATCCGATGCTGTTAACCGGAAGAGTTTTGAAATGGTTTTGTTTGATCAATATGGTTGCATTTGCCTGGACCAATGCGTCGGCGCAAAAGAAAGGGAAGAGCGGATCAGCGCTCTCATTCAAGAAAACGGAGCTTACCAAACGATTCATCGCAGAAGGTGCCGCGATGGGCGATGTAAATAAAGACGGCAAAAAGGACATTCTTTCGGGGGCCTATTGGTTCGAGGCGCCGGACTGGAAGGAACACGAACTTGCCAAGCCCCAAGAGTTTATAGTGAATGGCAGTTACAGCGATTCTTTCCTGGATTTTGCCATGGATGTGAACCAGGATGGGTGGATAGACCTCATCCGTATTGACTGGCCGGGGAAGGCCGCTGCCTGGCATGAAAACCCGCAAAACAAGCCGGGACATTGGCCGGTGCATACCATTTATTCTTCGGTAGGGAACGAGTCGCCGCAGTTGGTGGATATCGATGGTGACGGCCGGTTGGATCTGCTTTGCAATGATCCGACGGGTAAGAAGGTAATCTGGTTGAAATGCCCTTCCAAAAAGGGTGAAACGAACTGGGAGAAATATGTGATTAGTAACGACCCTAACAACTCCACGCATATGTACACACACGGGATAGGGTATGGCGACATTAATCGCGATGGTCGCAAGGATGTGCTGGTGCGGAGCGGATGGTGGGAAGGACCGGCAGAAGGACCTGCCAAGTATCCCAAAGACAAGGATTGGAAGTTCCACCCGGCTGATCTGGGACAGGATTGTTCCCAAATGTATGTGCTTGATTTGAATGGCGACGGGCTGAATGACGTACTCAGCGCGTCTGCGCATAACTACGGCATCTGGTGGCATGAGCAGCGGAAGGAGGGTAGCGAAACAGTCTGGATCCACCATGACATCGACAAAACTATTTCGCAGACGCACGGTTTGGCGCTGAAAGATATGAACGGCGACGGGCATCCCGATTTTATCACGGGCAAGCGTTATTTTGCCCACAATGGAAACGATCCTGGCGAGTTCGAGCCTGCATTCATATCCTGGTTTGAATACAAACCGGGCAAAGTGCCGACGTGGATCCGGCATGATATTGATGACAATTCGGGCGTAGGCCTGCATGTGACTGTCGAAGACCTGAATGGCGACGGCCTGCTCGACATCGTCACGGGCAACAAAAAGGGCGTACGCATTTTTACACAGCAAAAAGGGAAGTAAGCACGGATGAAGTTTGGCATCAATACCTACCTGTTTTCTTCACCATTTACGAACGAAAGCACCTCTTTTTTTTCCCAGTTTAAAAACTGGGGTTTTGACTTTGTGGAGATTGCTTTGGAGGATCCTGCGAACATCGATCCCGTGCTTGTGCGGAAAGCTTTGGACGATAGCGGGCTCGAATGCAGATCGGTATGCGCGGCTACCGGCCCGGGGCGCGACCTGCGCGGCACGCGTAAGGATCAGGTGACGGCGATCGAATATGTGGAGGCGCTTGTTCGCATTGCACCGGTCCTGGGAAGCAAGCTGGTGGCCGGACCTATTTATTCTGCGGTAGGCCGGGCGGAATTCGTACCCGATGATGAAAAGCGCAAACAATGGGAGCTTGTTGCGGGTAATCTGAAAGTACTCGCGGATTTTGCTGCAAAGCACGATGTAAAACTCGCGATAGAGCCGCTGAACCGCTACGAAACCGACTTTATCAATACCTGCGACCAGGCATTGCGAATGATCGAAACCGTGGGCAGCGAAGCATTGCAGGTACACCTCGATACTTTTCATATGAACCTGGAAGAAAAAGACCCGGCGCTCGCCATTCAGAAGGCTGGGAACAGGCTGGGTCTCCTGCACGCATCAGGCAGCGACCGCGGTACCCCCGGAGGTGATCAGATCAACTGGGACCGTATTTTCGCAGCGCTGGACCGTATCCATTACCAGGGTGACATTGTAATCGAATCATTCACACCCGATGTGAAGGTCATTGCCAAAGCCGCTTCCATCTGGCGGCAGGTCGAGCCCTCGCGCGAGGCTATTGCGGTAGAAGGGCTGCGCTTTTTGAGGTCGCTGGCGTTTTAACCGGACGATTGTTCAATGGGGGCTTTGGTACATCGCGGACGTTCGTTGTGGGAATAGGCATGAGTATTTAGTACTATTGTAAAAATGAATCGGCTCATGATCACAAGTTTTGACCAACTGGACCTTACCAAGCAGTATACTTATGCTGACTACCTGAAATGGCAGTTCAAGGAGCGTTTGGAGCTGATTAAGGGACATATTTATGAAATGTCTCCGGTTCCGTCGCGAATACATCAGGACATTGTCTGGAACTTGAACGTGGCAATTGGGAACTATATTAAGGGACATGCTTGTAAAGCCTATTCGGCACCGTTTGATGTGCGGCTACCTATTAAGGATAAAAAGAGTAATCAGGAAATTATCACAGTCTTACAGCCCGATATCTGCGTGATTTGTGACTTGGCGAAATTGGATGATCGGGGGTGTTTGGGTGCGCCGGACCTTGTGATTGAGGTGCTTTCACCAGGAAATACGTCGAGCGAAATAAGCAGGAAATTCAATGTATACGAAGAGACGGGTGTAGGAGAATATTGGATCGTGTACCCGGAATATGGTCATGTGAATATCTTTTTGTTGAATGAACTTGGCAAGTTCGTAGGCCAGCATCCCAAAATAAACGGAGAGATATTAAGGTCAGTAGCCTTCTCCGGTCTTTCCATTGATCTTTCTGAGGTTTTTACATATTAAAACAGCAAAGCCCCGGAATGTTCCGGGGCTTTGCTGTTTTAATAATATTAATCTAATCAAGCGGTCACTTCTTCTTCCAAATGCGAGGCGCTCAAATGCAGCACCTCGGTTGTATAGGCACGGGTTTTAGCGGCCAGGTCTTTTTCTTTGGAAAGTGATTTGCCGAATGAAGGAATGATCTTCTTGAATTCACGCTGCCATTCCGGAGATTTGGCTTCCGCGAAACATTTGTGAATCAATTCCAGCATGATCGATACGGCGGTCGAAGCTCCCGGCGAGGCGCCCAGCAATGCAGCAAGAGAACCGTCGGCGGCAGTCACCATTTCGGTCCCGAATTCGAGCACGCCGCCTGCTTTTTTATCTTTTTTGATCACCTGAACGCGCTGGCCAGCCGTTTCGAGATCCCAGTCTTCGAGTTTCGCTTCGGGGAAGTAGTCTTTCAGCGCTTCGAGGCGGTCTTGCGGCGACTGCCGAACCTGGTCGATCAGATACTTGGTTAGCGGGATGTTGTGCAGCCCCGCCGCCAGCATGGGTTTAATATTGTTCAGCTTAATGGAAAGCGGAAGGTCCAGATAAGAACCGTTTTTCAAAAACTTGGTTGAAAAGCCAGCATACGGCCCGAAAAGCAATGCCTTCTTGCCGTCGATAATGCGGGTATCGAGGTGGGGAACCGACATCGGTGGTGAACCCACGGAGGCCTTGCCATACACTTTCGCCTGGTGTTTTTCAACGATTTCAGGCTTGTTGCACACCAGCCATTGTCCACTTACCGGGAAACCACCGAATCCTTTGCCTTCCGGGATACCGGATTTTTCGAGCAACGGCAGTGAGCCGCCTCCCGCTCCGATAAACACGAATTTGGCGTTGACCTTGCTTGCTTTTTTTGTAGCACGGTCCTTAACCTCAATGTGCCATGAGTTATCCTTGTTGCGCGAAAGGTCGTCGACCTCGTAGTTGAGGAAAAGGTTTACGCCGTCCTGCTTTTCCAGGTAGCTGAACATCGCTTTGGTTAATGCGCCGAAGTTAACGTCAGTACCAAGTTCCATGCGTGTAGCGGCTACCTTTTCATCCGCATCTCTGCCGTTCATGACCAGTGGTATCCAGCTTTCAATGGTATCCTTGTCCTCGGTGTATTCCATTCCGTGGAACAAATGGTGGCTGGTCAGCGCCTTGTAGCGCTTGCGGAGATACTCCACGTTTTCCTCGCCCCATACAAAGCTCAGGTGAGGAATGTTGTGGATAAATTCATCAGGTGAATCAATCACACCATTTTCAACCAGGTACGCCCAAAATTCCTTCGACACTTCGAATGATTCGGCGATTTTAACGGCCTTTTTGGTTTCAATGGAGCCGTCGGCCAGCTGTGGCGTGTAGTTCAACTCGCAGAAAGCGGAATGGCCGGTGCCGGCATTATTCCACGGATCTGAGCTCTCCGCCGTAACGCGGTCAAGACGTTCGAAAACGGAGATGGTAATGGATGGATTAAGCTTTTTCAGTAGAACCCCGAGCGTAGCGCTCATAATGCCTGCCCCAATCAAAACCACGTCAGGTGAGCTCGTTTTTGAAGACTTTTTGGTATTCATCACGAAAAAAGGAAATATGGTAAGAAGGCCTAAGCCCGGAAAAGTACAAATCACTGTTAGGTAACAATCGTCCTAACAATATTTGTTTCGAAAATAGTATAATTTCAAAAATAAAAGTTATGGCAAGGTGCAAGTTCTTGGCAGGGGGCAATTAAAACTTCCTATGTTGCAAAAAATAACAATGGGAGGGGTTGATGTAACCGATATGTTAAATATCCTTTGTTTTTATACTAAATGAGCATTTTCTTCGTTGTTAAAACTGTCATTTCAGACACTGCTCAACGTCATTTTCGGCCCCCGGTGAAATTTTGCGAACTTCAAAAGTTATCGTAGATTTATAATTGCTTACAGCTGATTGGCTGCTCTTTTCGTGTCGAATGTTCCCTAAATTGAAAGAAAACAAATCATCTATGTATGAAAACAAATTCTACTTTTAACACACTGCGCTTCCCGAAGATTTTTAGCACGCTAGCCGTTATTATCTTTTTAGCAAGTACACATTCTATCGCTCAAAAATGGAGTGGCGTCAATGGAAATGAATGGCTTGCCGGCAAATATTCCCAGCCCTGGGTTAGGATTGGCGTCACTGCAAAAGGGATTCACAAAATTAATGTCTCTGACTTACCGCAGGCATTTAAAGATGCGGATAAAAACAGGCTGGAGCTGTGGCACCGTGGTACGCAGGTAAGTATCATCAAGGCCGATGCCAGTGAAATCGTTTTTTATGGCGTGCCTAACGACGGGGCTTCGGATGCCCTGCTTTTCAGGCTGCCCGTTTCGAGAAAAAACCCGTATTACAGCATTTACTCGGATGAGAGTTCTTACTTCCTGACGGTCAACCCTTCGACGAACGGTAACAGAGCGGTAGTGGCTACCCCTTCGGCGAACCCGTCCCCGGTTGCTGTGGCATCGCATGTTAAGAACGATGTAAAGATTTATAAGAACGAGTATTCACACAGCTCTTCGATCTACTACCGTCCATCTACCTATAACAGCTATTTTGAAGAAGGAAAGCAGTACACGGGTACGTCGCTGGTAGGTGCCCTTCTGGGTGCCAACATTCAGGTACAGAATCCTAAATCTGTTCTCTACTCGTCGTCGTATGTGCCTGAGCCTTTTAGCTTTCAAATCAAATTTCCTGTCGGGGCAAACACTAAAAAGATTGTCGTTCACCTGAAAGCGAGATTAGGGGCTTCAACTGCGGAAGTTTTTGTAGGTAAAACCGCTGCGACATTGAGGTCCGTCGGAACTCTGAGTGTTTCCGAATTAAATGATTACGACTTCAATATTGATTTGCAGGATAGCGATTTCGATGCCAACGGCGTTGGTACACTCGGATTTAAATCCACACAGGTAGGTTACGAGGGAAGCGGTTATTCTGTATCTTTTTTCACCCTTACGTACGATCAGGCATTGAATATGCAATCACTCAATTCGTACGAATTTGAACTGCCGGCAGTGGGCGGTGGTACTCAATCATCTGTTTCGATATCGAATGCGCCGGCTGGCGTTCAGGTGTACGATATCACTAACCCTGATGTGCCAAAAGTTATTCCCGGAAATCCGTCTGCGCTTCTGATCGACCGCGACGGAACGAAAATTAACCTTTTAGCTACCAACCAGGTAACGACAGTTGCTGCTGGAAAAATTACAAGTACTACATTCACCGAGATCAACCCTGCTAGCTTCGATTATCTGATCGTGTGCTCAAACAGTTTGATCAACTCGGCCAACACATATGCCACTTATCGTAAGGATTCCAGTCCGGGGAAAAAATATAAACCTCTGGTAATCACTATCCGCGATCTCTACAACCAATTCAACTACGGAGAGCCGAGCGCTGTGGCAATCAGACGTTTCACGGATTACATGATTTCTGACGGTCAGAAGGATAACAAATACCTGCTACTGCTCGGAAGATCAAATACATTTCCGGAAAGGATGACGAGAGAGATTCCGGACGAGGTTCCGACTGTGGGTTATCCGGGATCAGATTTACTCCTCACGGATGGCTTGGCAGGAACACCTGACGACGTGCCGGCAGTGCCTGTGGGACGTGTGGCTGCGATTTCAGACCAGCAGGTATTGGACTACCTGGCCAAAGTACAAAAATTTGAAAGTCAAACTACGATCGCATGGCGGAAGAATGTCATCCACATGAATGGGGGTAAAACACAAACCGAGATTACCCAATTCTCGAACTACCTCAATTCAATCGCAACCGACATTACCAGCAGTCCATTCTCCGGAAATGTGATTCCAAAGTTGAAAACCGTTGCCAGCGACAACGTTATCGAGATGAACTTTGCAACTGAACTGAATGGTACAGGCGTGGGGATGGTAACTTATTTCGGACACGGTGGTGTCGACAAGACTGACTACAATGCCGGTTATGTAAGCGACCCCGCAAAAGGCTACAATAACCCGGATAATTTTCCAATATTGTTCTATAATGGCTGTGGTGTTAACAACATTTTCAGTGGGCGCAACGGGTTGTTCGGTACAACACCAAGCACTTCGGTTCGTCCTATGTCGCTCGATTGGCTGATTACACCTAACAAGGGCGCAGTTGTTGTATTTGGAAATACATGGGATGCTTTCGCAAGTACATCAAATGAATATCTTGACAAGCTTTATACGCAAATCTTTACTGTAACCGACCTGAATAGAAAGTCTATTGGTAATATTGTTAAGGAAGTAGCCCGTTTGACCAAGCTGCAAAAACAGTATACCTATAATGTAGGTCAAAATTCGCGCGTTGCATCGTATTATGATGCGGACAGAGCCAATGTTCATCAGGTTTTGTTACAAGGTGACCCTGCACTGAACATTCTGATCACGGACGGTGCTTTGCCGGTCGATTTGGTCAGTTTCACCGCCAAGCCGGAAAATGACAAAGTGCGCGTTGAGTGGCTAACGGCTTCGGAAAAAAATAACAGCCATTTCATCGTTGAAAGAAGCTACAACGGAAAGCTGTTCGAAGAGATTGGCCGTGTAGAAGGTAAGGGCACAACGCAGGCTGAAACAAGTTATCTGTTCTACGATTCGAAACCGCTGACCGGCGTAAGCTACTATCGTCTGAAGCAGGTTGACTATGCTACTGTTGTAAATGGTAAACCTGTCGATGGCAAGAGCATGTATTCGAGCATTGTGTCCGTAAAGCGTGAAGAGTCGAAATTCTTCGTGGTTTCACCGAACCCGGTTACCGATGCCGCAGAATTCGCATTGGATGTCCCTGTGAAAATTAGAAACTGGAACCTGATCAATGTGGCAGGACAATCTGTACTTAAAAATCAGACGGGTCTTAAGTTGAACCTTTCACATCTGGCACCTGGTGAGTATGTTCTTGAAGTACACACCGAAAACGGAGATGTGTATCACAAAAAAGTAGTTAAGAAATAGAAAAATAAATGTGTAGGCTGGCATGCATGTAATCACTGTGTGTCAGCCTTTTTTGTTTAAATACTATGGGTTTCAGGTTTACGTTTTGCCTCGCTGTACTGCTGAGCTTTGGAGTTTTGAGTGTTTCTGCCCAATGGGGCGCACCGTACAGGAACAACTGGATTGTTTATGGGAAGCCTTATGTGAAAATCGGGGTTACACAAACAGGAATACACAAGCTCCCGTTTTCCGTTTTGCCTGCGGACTTTCCGGTGAACGACGTTTCCAAAATCCAGCTCTGGCGCCGGGGTAAACAGGTAGCCATTATTTCAACAGACAACAAAGAAGTCGTCTTTTATGCCGTACCGAACGACGGTGCAAGTGATTCATTGCTGTACCGGCCGATGAACGCACGGATAAATCCGTATTGGAGCATGTATTCGGATGAAGGGGCCTATTTTCTCACCGTCGGCGATGCCGCGGGGCTGAGAGCTGTTCGAAGCAGCAAGGAGGCTACCGCCCAGGATACGCCCGTAGCCACACACATCGCCGAGAACCTGGTTACCTACAAGAATGAGTATTCTCTCAGTACCAATTCGTACCTCAGACCATCATTTTTTAACAGTTTTTTTGAGATAGGGGCTAGCCGTACAGGTAAGGCATCGATGGAGGGTAAAGCCAGTTCTGTTGCGATACAGTTGACCAACTATGTAAGTAGCGTTGGAAAACCGATCGTCAAACTCGTAATACATGGCAGAAGCCCTGGCTCAAAGAATATCGAGATCCGGGTTGGCAAAGATGACCAGTCGCTGAGATTGGTTTACGCTCTGCCGAACAACGGATTCGCTGGCTCGCAATACTCTTTTCCATTGGAAAGCAATGACCTCGATGCTCAGGGGAAAGGAGTGCTTAACCTGAAAGCAGTGGGCACAAATACGATCGACGGATACTCGCTGACCTATTATTCCGTTAAATATCCCCAGCAAACAGACATGAAGGGAAAGAATTCCAATGAATTCTTTCTTAGTAAAACCTCAGAAAACTATACACGACTGAACGTTTCAAACGCGCCGGCAAACAACACCATAATCGATATTACTGACGTAGACAAACCAGTAGTTATAGAAGGAAATGCTTCGGGTGTAATGGTGCCGCGGTCTGCGGGCAAAGATGCCAGGATATTGGTTACCAGTGAATCCGTGACTATTCAAAAAGCGAAGGTCAATGCGGTGAGCTTCGGTACGAAGTACCCTGTAAATGCCAATTATATCATTATCACTAGTGAAAACCTTCTTACGGGTTCAAAAGAGTATGCCGACTACCGTTCTTCGGTGGAAGGTGGCGGTTTTACTACCCTGGTAGCCAATATTAAAGATATCTACAACCAGTTCAATTACGGGGAGCCAAGCCCTGTCGCAATTAGGAATTTTGTGGATTACATGATTTCGGATGGTAAGAAAAACAAGTACGTGCTTCTGATGGGTAAATCGATTACGCACAACGAGCGTATGGTAAGAGAGTTGCCGGACGAAGTGCCTACCATTGGTTTTCCCGCATCGGACGTCCTTTTGGTTGAAGGGCTTGGAGGTGTAGCTCGGGAAGTGCCGGCCGTTCCGATCGGGCGGCTTAGCGCGGTCACCAACCAAAATATACACGACTACCTGGGGAAGGTAAAGGAATACGAGCACAATAGCACTGGTAACTTTGGTTGGAGGAAGAATGTTTTGCATTTGAATGGCGGAAAATCAGTTTCCGAAATCACGCAATTGAAGCAGTTGCTTGCTACTTTAGAGCCGAATGTGTCCCGTGGAATCATTGGAGGCTCCGTAAAGCCATTTGTAAAGCAGCAAGCTATCGGGGAGGTGGAGACTGTCAACATTACGCCGGAAGTAAACAGCGGGGTAGGCTTGATCACCTATTTCGGGCATGGATCTACCACTGTTACGGACCTTGATATGGGGTACATTACAGATGCCGACAGGGGCTACAACAATACCGGGATGTATCCGATGATGTATTTCAACGGATGCGGGGTCGGAAACATTTTCAGCGCCCGGTTTAATCCCACTCCCGGTGCAAGCGACAGGTATCCTTTGTCAATGGACTGGCTTTTGGCTGCAAGGAAGGGAGCGATTGCTATTATCGCCAATTCGTTTGAGAGCTTCGTGAGCCCATCATCCAACTATTTGACGAAGCTTTACGGAAGTATGTTTTTGGATTCATCGACCTACAACCTGGCCATTGGAGATATTCAGAAGGCTCTTGCTTTGAAAATTCTGACGGAGGATGCAGGGATATACAGCGTCGCAAATATCCATCAGTCGGTGCTTCAAGGCGATCCTGCTCTGAAGGTTGTCTCGGTGGCCAATCCGGATTATAGTGTAGACTCCGACGAAGGCATTAAAATTTATTCTGAATCACCGAACAAGACGATTGGGGCTTCCTCGAAAGTGAACCTTAGTGTACGCGTCGATAACCTGGGCAGGTATGTGCCTGGTAATAAATTGCCAGTTGAAATTACTTACTTCTCGAACGGAGGCCAGACCCAAGTGAAAGAAACTGTTTCAGGGTTCGCATATCATGACACAATTTCAGTGATAGCAACTTTGGCTGGACCGATTGAGAAAATAGAGGTCAAACTTGATCCAGCCAATACAATTAAGGAACTGAATGAAAACAATAATAAGGCAGAGCTACTGGTAGATTGGGATGTGGCAAAAAATGAGTCTGTATATCCTCAGGGAAGTATCAAGGACGTGATTGCCCCCATTTTGACCGTTACGTTCAATGGCAGAATGATCAAAAATGACGAAGTGATTCAGCCGGGAATCGATATTGCCGTTAATTTGGACGATGACCGTTTTCTTTCGGCAGACAGCTCCCGGGTGAATGTGTTTTTGAAGGCTTGTGGGGACAATTCCTGTGACTTTAAACGGGTGGCATACAATGCCGGGAAAACACTTGAAATCAAGACTCTGTCAGACCGTTCGTTGGCCGTCAATTGGCTAAAGACGCCGACTGAGCCGGGCGAGTATGAGTTGCTGGTTACGGCGAGCGATGACGCCGGCAATATCAGCACAACGCCTTATAAAATCCGGTTTCGTATCTCCGATAGTAGCGAGGCATTGAAACTGGTGGTTAGTCCTAATCCCGGCGCGTCTTATTTCCGTTTCGAAACTTCGTTGCCTGCCGACAACCCTGTCGTTCGGATCGATTGGATGATCTTCGACCAGCGGGGTATACTGGTTCATAAAGACCATCTGGACAATCCAAAGAGCAGTGTGAATGAGTGGTATTGGCAACCGACGCAAAGTGTAAGCGGCTTATACTATTACAAGGTCAATATGACCAGACAACAAGGAGAGGAAAAGAGTATTACCGGAAAGGTAACGTTGATCAGATAATATTTAGGAGAGGATTGAGGAGGCATTCAATGAATGCTTCTTCAACCAATCGAGCCATACCGCAAAAGAAATCCCCCTTGTGATGAGTAAGTACACATTGGTTTTCTGAGAGTGCGGAATTCTGGGGTTAAGTGCGATCCTGACTTGTTCTTCAAATTTTTGACGGTCAAGATAGCGCCATACAGCCGGGTTGTCGAAAAGATAATGTTTGGCTTGGTCGTACAGCCGCATTGTCATATTATGACCGTCTGACGAGCTCATAGTAGCTTTGGTGTGCCGGAGGCGCACCTTGTCCGTCAGAATGCCCTTCATAGCCTCGCGCATATGCGCACGACCGATTCCATCCCCAAACTTCATGATGTCGGGTATTGCCAGGTTTAGCTCAAAAAGCTCATAGTCCATGAAAGGTGAGCGGGAGCTTACACCATAATGATTTCCGAAAATAAAGTACTCCTCCTGAGTTTCGATGACATGTGGATGGAAAACGTCTTCAAACAACTCCTTGAAGTTTGCCGGGAGACGACCTCTTACAGCTGCCGGGAAACTAACCGCCTTTTCCTGTTGCCCGTACATAGCTTCTATATCAGCATGGACAATTGAAATCTCGCTTGGAACCGCGTGACTGCGTTGCGTAATGCGAGGAACCATGTTTTTTATGTACCTGTTAACGAAGTATAAAAAGGAAGGTTTTAGATTGGCCGGAAGTGATCGGTAAAGGCGAAATAGCGCAGCCGGGGATCGATCGGCGCTTGTTGAGAAACGGCGATAAAGCGAGTTTTGCAGGACTAACTCGAACTTTTTCGTTTCAGAAAAAGAATGCCAACCGGCGTATTCATGCGCACGCGTAAAATACCGGATCCTCTTTCTAAGCAATTCCTCATAGCCTTCCCAATTTTGCGAATTAAATGCTTGCAATACGAGCTCGCTACCATTTCCCAGCACGGAGTCGCCACCAAAGCCATTGAGCAACACGCTGCATCCATGCTGAGCTGCGGTTGATATAATCTCATGGTTGGAAGCAGGGGATAAGAAGTTCGTTTCTGGTTGCCCAAGCAATCGCGTACTTAGTTCCAAAGCCTCCAAATCATTGGAAGGTGGGTGAATCAGGTGATGAAAAGAACCGATGGATTGAGCCACGGCCTCTGCATATTCAGTTTCGTTGGATGACTGACTCTGGGTTACAACGTGGAATGTATGCAACGCTTTTTCCTTCCAGAGCTGCCTGGCTACGGAACTCACGGAAGAGGAGTCCAGCCCGCCGCTCAGATGAAATCCGATGTTGTCAAGTTTGCTTGGAATACACTGCCCCACCGCTTTGAAGAACTTACTGCGTAGGACTTCAGTGTATTCGTGAGGACTCTTTAAATTCGACCATTTTTCAGGCTGGAAGGCGACATAACACCTGGATGTGCTTTTGTTTGCATCGACGGTCAGAATATGCCCCGGCAGTACCGTTTGTATGGTGGAAAAGAAAGTCGATGATGCGTCATGAATGAAGCCAGGATGATACGGCGAGCAGTATGAGACTACTTTCGCGATATTAAGGCCGGCATCTGCTGCCACCTCTTTCATTCCGATCAAGGAGATAAGGTCCGTGGAAAATGCGAAGTACTTTCCGGGGGAGTAAGAGTAATACAGCGGAATGAAACCGAATACGTCTCTGGATAAGGATAGACGTCTGGTATCTTTTTCGTACCAGACTCCTAGATTAAGATCGGGTGTAGAAGAAAGGAGCTCCGGAAAGTGGTGGTATTGTGTTTTGTCATCCGTCAGATTCGAGTAATTCCGAACATTACCATCCTGATCGGGGGCATGGATAAGGCAGGTAGGGTAGTTTCCCGCCAGCTGTCTTATGCCTCTTTCACCGACAAAGCCATTGTCGAGCAAAAAAAAACTATCATACTGTCGATCTAATTGAGAACTAACAGTATGATAGCTTATAAAACCTTCAACTAACAACCCGGGTAAATTCATTTAACGGGGGAAGGCGTTGAACCACTAGGACTCTCCTTGACCGTCAAATTTAACAGGGTTTCCAACGCCGTCGAAAGCGCTGCCCAATTTACCTTTAGTAAGATTGCTAACTGCGCCAAATCTGTTCAGAGCAGGTTTGCGATAGGATTTTTTTGTCTGTGTAGAGTGCATAGTAACAGTTTTCATATTAAACGCTTTAGGTGTTTTATAGTATCCGCTGTAAAGGTAGCAAATTTTCTTAGTTTACAAAAAAAAATGAAATAATTCGTCTTTTTTTAGCTTCCGCCTTAGTTAGATCCAAATTGCTTCAAGCTCCTGACTCTGTGATAACCGGATTCTATCTTGCGAACATCACTGTTGAGGCACTCCGGGGTTTGGCAGTATTCGTATGAAACCTGATCATCATAGACAAGCCCGACGTCCAGTGCATATTTTTTTATGCCGGTATACTTATTAATGATGGAGGAATCTTGTCTCTCTACCACTGTCAAACTATTGCTGAAATTCTTTTCTGCGATGGTAAGCGGAAGATCGATATCCTCGTAGTGATAATCTTCGGCATCACGATTGTTATACTGGTTCCCATTCCAGCTCATCCCTTTGTTAAGCGGAAAGACGAGACTAAGGAAACTTTCATTATCGATCGTGGTCAGCAACTTGTCGGGCGACCGCACGATTCTAAACTCCTTGATTTTAGTCCAGTAATCAGTGTCATCGTTTCGCTTATACCTCGCAATCAACGCGACGGTTGAATTTTCGTTTTCTTTTGATAAGCTGACAACCTGATCCTTTTCCTGCCACGAACTGACGTCCGGGGCATTTTTCCCGGCAGAATAGTTTTCTTCGCGAACATCATAGATAATATAATTGCCTTCTTCCAAGATTCCGTATCTGTTGGAATCAATCGCATCAACGTCCGACTTGTTGCAACTGGCAAAAAACGATAACGCTGCAAATGCAAAGTAGGAGAGGTATTGTTTCATATTACCGAATGATATTTCGCACGGATAGATGTGTAGAGTTCCGGCAATTCAAAATACGATTGCCGGAACGCTTTTATTGTCTGGTATATTTCCTTACAGGCGGTGTTGTCACCACGCCTGTCTTTTTCGAAGTCGCAGTTGAGGTAATGGTTAGTACGTTGTCAATGATCGTGCCGATATCCTTTGTCATGAGCGTATCGCCTGGAATAACCAGCTCATCTGTCAAGGTCAGTATAACTGTATTGGTGGCTGTTCTGGTCAAAGGCACATTTTCAACGGTAATTACCTCCGATGAGGAAGTGTATTTGGGATCGGTAGCCACGAAGTTGTATGTTGAAACAATTTTCAATGTATTGTCATTTACTTTGGAAATTGCCCAGTCGGTGCCATAGTTGTAACCTTTCTCAACCTTCACTTGTCCTTTCCAATTGCCCACAAAGGTCTTTGTTAGATCTGCATCTGGCTCATCATTGTCAGAACAAGACATGAAGAACGCAGCAAAAAGCATTACAAATAGGTATTTTTTCATAGTTGGAACAGTTAAGTGAATTAAGCGTTAGTAATTGATAAGGATTTAATGTGGTACAGTTTCACTATAAAAACCATACCAGATAAACTGCAATATTAAGTAAAATAGACGTTACACCCAAGATTTGACTATTCAACGGTGCCTCCCTATACAATGCTACTGGTTTAATTTCCCTTTCAGAAAACCAATCAGCACCTGTAAACCAGTATCAAACCGGGAATTGTTGTTGATGATCATGTCCGCTTCCGCGCGCAGGGGAAGTATAAATTTGTCGTAAGTCGGGGCTACGTGATGCTCCCAACGGTAAAGGACATCATCGAGATCGTAGCCGCGCTCGTTATTATCACGAATAATCCGGCGTTTTATTTTAACGTGCTCTTTGGCATCTACAAAAATTTTCAAATCAATCAGCCGGGCAATTTCGGGGAAATAAAAAACAAAGATCCCTTCCACAATGATAATAGGCTTCGGTTCGAAATGCAATATCTCGGGCTTAATGAGCGGATTGTTGAACGTATATTCCTTTTGCTGTACGGAACGGCCGGCCCGGAGTACGGCAATGTGCTCCGCGAATAGATGATGGTCAATCGTTTCAGGTAGGTCGAAATTTTCCACCCCATTTTCGTCCCGCGGAATTTCATGGATCGGGCGGTAATAATTGTCTTGCGAGATCCGTGTGACTTCGTCTGCTCCAAACGCGTCAATGAGATTTTTCATGAAATAGGTCTTCCCCGACGCACTTCCGCCGGTGATACCTACAATGTAGGGTGCTGTTTCCTGATTCGACATCATATAGTCTGCGGCGCCCGCTAGTCTGAACGCCTGGATTAATTTATGATTTTAATTAATAATTGCCAATTTACCGGCCTGGTGCTCAGTGCCGTCGGCTGACACGACGAACACCATGTATATCCCTGCCCGGGCCCGGCGCCCGGTGTAATCGTTCAGGTTCCACGAGGCAAGGCCTCCTTCCGACCGTGTTTCGAATACGAGCCTGCCTGCCAGGTCAGTGATTTTGACGGTCGACTGGCCGGTAAGGCCGCTGATTCCCACATTGCCGGAATAACCCGGCCGGACGGGGTTAGGGAAAATGGTAATACGGCTGATGCGCTCGCTCGCCGCTTTGGCATCGCTTTGGTAAGAAACCATTCCCGCCGGTGTGTCGATGAACAGCAAGCCGGTTTCGGCTTCAAACCGGAGTGCTTTGATTACATCAGACGGCAGCGGACTGTCGGCGGATGTGAATTTGCGGATCACTTCGGTGCCATCTTCATTGAAAAGGTAAAGCCCCGTCCGGGTGCCGATCCATTTCCGGTTTCCTGGTTCAACAGCCAATGCAGTACATTCTTCATTGTTGAAGAGCCTCCGCTGGCCGTAAACAGGGAGGATTGCATCTACGCGGACCGCTTCCAGAACGCCGTCCGGGATAAAATAACCTACACCCTTTGCCCCGGCAAACCATACAAACCCGTCCTGATCCAGTGCGAGACTATTGACCTTCGAAGCAGGTAATGAGCCGGTGCCTAACGATGTTGAGAGTACTTTTTTTCGCGAGCCATCCGCATTACTTACCATAATGCCGCCGCCCAACGTTTCGGGCAGGCGGGTCCACGATAAGCCATTGAGGTCGGTGATTGTCGAGTCGGAGCGGGGTGAAATGGCAGTGTCCCCCTGCGCAGGCGAAACCTGTTTGAAGTCAGAAAACTGATTGGTGATCAAGCCGTTTTTCTGATCGGCAATCCATAATGCCTTTGATTTTTTCCGAATGCCGGATTGAATATTTCCGAAAAGTGGGCTGTTGAAAGTCTGAGCCGCGTAAAGAGCATCGAGTGTGACAACAGTATTTTGAGTGGTGATGGTTAGTATCTCACCTGTATCGAGGATTCGCACGCCAGGTGCATTGGAAGCGTAAACCTGGTTCCAAACTCCCTTTTCATATCTTAAAATACCTTTTCCAGGAACAGCTGCATGAATAGCCCCCGCAAAGAGTGCAATGCCTGAAACGCTGCCGGGGCTATTCACCGGTTTCCAATTGCCGAAGTATTGCCTGTTTACGTCCACGCGCATGGATGTGGCCAGCATGCCCTGTGGGGTGATGAGATAGAGTGAATCTCCCGAAAAGGCGAGGTCGCTCACGGCTAACTGCGTGCCACTGGGACCGATGTAGCGATAGGTTTCTTCTACTTGTCGAAGCCGGGGATCCAGAACGAGTACTCCGAAACTGGTTGCCAGGTACGCGAGATTGTCTTTAAAAACGACGCGGCGAATCGACTTATCGGCGGGCAAACCCTGAGTTTCGTTCAAAAGATCCCAGGTTTCGATCTGGTCAGGCTCGGCCTGCTCATTAAGATATGCAAAATCGATGGTCCCGTTCCGGTAAGCCAGCATGAGAAGCCTGGTTTCCGGTAGGTAACCCATTGTGCTGATACCCGTATGGCTCAGTCCGTCGGCTTTGGAGAACGTCCGGGTTTCTCCGGTTTCGGTGTTGACTGAAAAAAGGCCGTTGTAGGACGCGCAATAAACCCGCGAGCCGCCATCAACAACCTGCTTGGCAGAAAGGTAATTGAAGTGGCTTTGCCATTGGCCCAACGGCAAAGCCTGACCGAGAATGCGCGAAGGGCCAAATACGGCAGCCAATAAGAAAAACAGTATCTTCCCTTTGCGCATGGCTGTATGCTAGTTTTCTACCGTCACGACGGCGGAGCCGCGCCCGGTGCCCGTTCCGCATCCACTTTTCAGTGAACTGATGGTATATTCTGTGGTAGAAGCCGGTGAGACGGAAATCAGGTACGGGTTAAGGAATGTACCGTTAATCGCCGTGCCGTCGGAAAGGGTGAATGACCACGGCGGAAGCCCGTTTTTGAACCTCAACTGAATGCGGGTAGAGCGACCTGCGGAAACTGTGCCGCGTCCTGAAACTTCTGCAATGGCCTTGTCCGGCGCGATTACTTCCAGCTCTTCAATAGCGCTCGAAACGGCCGGAGAAGAAGATACAATGCGGATCTTCTGAATTTTGCTGGTGTCTCCCGGTGCTGCGGCCGCTATTTTAACCTGCATTGCAGTAGGTGTTACAGTCGTTGGGAGCGTTACAAAACGGCCGGATTTGTCGGTCATTTGTACGGTAAACTTGTTATTCGGATTATAACGACCTTCCGTTTTGTAAGGAATGTCAATGGTAGAGCCCGCGCAGACCATATTCTGCGGCAGCTTATCGAGCGTAATGCTGGCCGGAGGAGCTTTTACAGTGACTTTCGCCGAACCGGAGAATTTACCTACACCACACAAACCACCGGCGGAGCTGATCTGGTAGTTGGTATCATAAAATGGTTTTACCTTGACCTTGTGCGGGGACTCCTGAATGTTGTTTTCATAGGTTCCGTCCGAAAGCAGCACGAACCACGGGCCGCCTCCACTGAATTTCACCGTCAGCTCGCCCGATTCATTTTCGCCCAATCGCAATGAATCCTTTTGAAGGGTTGCCACGGTAGGGGATACGATCGAAACATTCGTGGTCTGGCTTACGAGGTAAGGTGCGGTGGAAGTCACGCGCAGGCGATATTCGCCGGGTTTGTAGCTGTCGGGAATTTGTGTGGTGATATAGCCCGACGAATCGGGCGTTGAAATGTTTTTGAATGCGCCGTTGCGTTCGGCTATTTGAACGACGAATTTATTACCCTCCTTATACTTGCCGGTCGCATTGAAAGGCACCTGAAATGGCACACCGGCGCAGAGCTTGGCGATTTTCTCCATTTCTTTCAGTTCCAGTTTAGGCTCCGGGTTATTATTCACATTCACAATGGCTTCACCGGAAGTCGTACCGCTCCCGCAGGCATTGGAAACGCCTGTCACGCGGTAGGCTTTTACGTCTGCCGGTTTAACAGTAATGTAATGCGGGTTCGAAAGCGTTTGCAAAACCGTGGTGCTGTCGGATAGCCGGAATGACCATGGAGCGGCGCCTGTGAGGTTAACGCGCAAATGCGCTTCCTGCCCGGGCATAATACGCACGGTCTGCGTGCCGTCGATCAGGTCGATCTTCGCAGCGGGCGCTTGCAGTAGTCTCAACGGCACCTCCTGGCTTTTGATCACCGGGATCGAGGAGATGATTTGAAGCCTGTACACTTCGCCGCCCACTTTATAAGAAGGTATCACCGCTTTGGCAGGACTTTTCTTCACCGGAAGCGAAATAGGTACCGACTTGCCGGTAGCATCTATAATATGGACAATAAATGTATTGTCTTCATCAAATGGGCCATCGGTTTTGAATGGGATGGTCACATTAGTGCCCGGGCACACCGAGAGGTAGGAAATATCCTCGATGGTGATCTTGTAGGCATGCATGCTATCGGCCTTTTCCACAGGAAGTTTAGCCTCGTTCGCTGCTTCGGTGAGCGTATCTCCGGTGGCTGAAACTGCGCTCGGCATGGTGGTATCCGCCACAGCTGACTCACCAGCCGGAGCTGCGGGAACCTCCGTCTTTGTCGTGTCCTTCGCAGCAGCCGGTGCCTGGGACCTGGCCGGTTCGGGGGCTTTTTTCTTGGGGGCAATGAGCTGTTTTCTTGGAGAAACGGTCCTGCGCTGGGCCTCTGCATGGCCAGCCATTAGAAATAACCCAAGAAAAATGACAAAGACGAATCGGAACATGCAATTGGAATTGAGTAAATATTAATTCATGGAAACCAGCGTGCTGCCTCTGAGGACCGGAACTACGTCGTACAGGTCGGTTTGCAGGCAGTAAGAAATGTCTTTCTGAATGCCCAGGCGTTGCAAGCGCCGTACGTGCGAGGAGTTGGATACACTCGCCAGCAGGTTGTCGCGGCTTTGGAGGTATAAACGCTGGGCCATCAGGGTTCCGTCTTCGAGCAGCATAAATTGATCCTTCAATGCCTCGGCCAATGCCCCCGCAAACAGGGTATCTTCGAGATTAGGGCGGCCTTTCCAGCCTGCGCAGAGTACCAGCACATCATAAGGCTCTGTTTTCAAATGATTGGCCAGTGCGCCCAGGTTGAGGAACGAGCCGATCATTACTTTCACCGCCGAAGATTTTGCTTTGGAAATAGACAATGTCCCGTTCGTGGTCGTCATCGCGATCTGCGCGCCGATGAGGCTTTCGTGCATATAGCTGAACGGCGAGTTATCCAGATCGAAACCTTCTACTTTCCGGGCATCACGTTCAGCAGCAGCTATATATCCTTTGTCTTGCAAAAATTTACATTCTTCTACACTGGCTACCGGGGTAATGCTTTTCACGCCATAAGCGAGGCCGGTCACCATGCAGGAAGTGGCCCTGAAAATATCGGCCACTACTACTATTGAATTATCGAGTTTGTGTAGATGAAGTAAATCCGGGGTAAGACAAACATCAAGTTGTTTCATAAAAATGCAATCGGACTGAATAGGAGGGGATTAGTTTTTAACAAACGGCGTTTTTACGACTTGTGCTTTCAACAACCTGTCGCGCACTTTTACGAAAATTTCGGTGCCGGCCTTGCTGAATTCGGTCGGAACGTAGCCTAATCCGATGCCTTTTTGTAAGGTAGGCGATTGGGTCCCGGATGTTACTTCGCCCAATTTGTTACCTTCTGCGTCGCACAGTTCATAATGCCCGCGCGGAATACCGCGGTCGATCATCTCGAAGCCGATCAGTTTTCTTTTCAGTCCGGCCTCTTTCTGCGCCTTCAATGCTTCGGAGTTGATAAAGTCTTTGGTAAATTTGGTTACCCAGCCGAGGCCGGCTTCCAAAGGCGACGTTTCGTCGTCGATGTCGTTACCGTAGAGACAGAATGCTTTTTCCAGTCTCAGGGTATCACGTGCGCCCAGGCCTACGGGCTTGATACCGAACTCGGCACCTGCTTCGAAAATAGCATCCCACATTTTCTCGGCATCCTCATTCTTTACATATATTTCAAAACCTCCTGCGCCGGTGTAGCCCGTTGCAGAGATAATAATGTCTTTAATACCCGCCATTTCGCCGATTTTGAAGGTATAATACTCCATCGAAGCGAGGTCAACAGCAGTTAGTTTCTGCAATGCAGCGGTAGCGCTTGGTCCCTGAACGGCCAGCAGGCAAAGCGAATCCGACAGGTTTTCCATCGCCACGCCTTCGGTGTTCTGGCTCTGGATCCAGTTCCAGTCCTTTTCGATGTTCGAAGCATTCACCACCAGGAAATAGTCGTCCTCGGCAATGCGGTATACCAGCAGGTCATCGACCACCCCTCCGGTAGCGTTGGGCAGGTAGCTGTATTGCACTTTTCCATCATACAATGCCGAAGCGTCATTTGCGGATACTTTCTGGATCAAAGCGAGCGCACCAGGCCCTTTTACGCTGAATTCGCCCATGTGCGATACATCAAAAACACCCACAGCGTTTCGTACGGTGTGATGTTCATCCAGATCCGACGAGTAACGGACAGGCATTTCAAAACCTGCAAACGGGACCATTTTTGCGCCTAAACGGATGTGAAGCTGATGTAAAGGGACTGTTTTCATGAACGATATTTGGTTTTACAATAATTCACAAAAGTAGGGAATGCAGGGCAAAGCGACACAAAAAACTGTTTTTTCAATGTCCGTAGAGTGCATTTTGAAGTATATTGTTAAAAAATAGGTTAAAACATTTATCCATCGGCAACTGCCGGTTTTCAGGAATATGAATAAACGACTATTGTTCTCGATCGCATTTTCAATGGCCGGAAGCGTATTTGCGCAAACGGCCACTTTCAAAGGAGAGACGATCGACGATAAGGTAAGTATCGGCTACGGGGTAGCTTCCGGTGACGTGGATGGCGATGGGAAACCGGATATTCTCTTGGCCGATAAGAAGGAAATTGTATGGTATAAAAATCCCGGGAAAAAAGACGGCGTATGGACGCGCTACGTGATCGCGAAAGATCTTACCGAGCAGGACAACGTCTGCATCGCCGCCCGCGACATCGACGGCGACGGTAAGGTGGAAGTAGCCGTAGGCGCAGGCTGGAACCCTTCTGAAACCAAGGATCTGAAAACCTCGGGCGCCGTATTCTACATGGTGGCGTCGGACGATCGGACGAAACCCTGGGAGCCGGTGCGCCTGCATCATGAAGTGACCATTCACCGGATGCATTGGGTTAAAACCGCCGATGGACCGTTTCAGCTGGCGGTACTGCCCCTGCATGGCGAAGGAAATACCGGCGGAAACGGCGCGGGGGTGAAACTGATCGTTTTCGATGTTCCTGAAAATAAAAAGGGCATTTGGCCTTACAGTCTGGTTGAAACCAATATGCACATGACCCACAATTTCCAGCCGATGGAAATTCCCGGGAGAATGGCCGGATTATCCATTGCGAGCAAAGAAGGTGTGCAGGTGTTTCTGAATGGAGCGGATGGCTGGGCGCCGTCGGGCAACTGGATGGTGCCGGAGCGAGGAGTAGGGGAGATCAGAACGGGAAGCTTGGGTAAAAAGCAATTGTTTACTGCCACGATCGAACCCATGCATGGAAATACCTTAGTGGTGTATACCAAAGACAGCCGTACCGTGCTTACCGACCGCATTAAGGAAGGCCACGCATTAGCTTGCGCCGATTTCTTCGGGCAGGGGCGCGACCAAGTGGTAATGGGCTGGCGTAACCCGAACGTGACCGGCGAAACCGGCGTGCGGATTTACGTGGGCTCCGATCCGGAAGGCAAGAAATGGACGGAATACACCTTAGATGAAAGCATCAAAATCGCGTGCGAGGACTTGTTGCCTGCCGATTTGGATGGAGATGGAGACCTGGACATTATCGCGGCCGGCCGCGCGACGCATAACCTGGTGGTGTATTGGAATCAGCTGAAGAAATGAGTCTAGGTTTATGAGTCTAAAGTTTATGAGTTTAAAGTTTATGAGTCTAGGGTTTATGAGTTTAGGGTGAAATGAGGGGCAAAAAAATGTCAGCCCCCGCGAACGAAGACTGACATTAATATCAACTTAGACTTTATACTCTAAACTCTAAACTCTAAACTATTCTAATCCCGACGTCCCATCAGCAGGCTCACATAATAAAGCAATGTGGCCAATGAACCGATTGCAGCTACGAGGTAAGTACGAGCCGCCCATTTCAATGCATCGGCAGACATGATGTACTCACGTTCGTTTACAATGCGGTTTTTCTGAATCCATGCCAATGCACGGTTACTCGCATCATATTCAACGGGCAACGTAATAAAGCTGAACAACGTCGTTACTGCGAACAGTGCTACACCAATGGCCAGCGGAATAATAGACGTGTTGATCAACAATACGCCAATGAAAATGATCCATTGCATATACTGCGACGCCACGCTCAGGAACGGCACCATTTGCGAACGGAATTGCAGCCAGCTGTAAGCGGTAGCATGTTGCACCGCGTGCCCGCATTCGTGGGAAGCCACAGCCGCAGCAGCTACGCTACGTCCGTAATATACATCGGGACTCAGGTTGACTGTCTTATCCTGCGGGTTGTAGTGGTCGGTCAGGCGGCCTTCCACGGACACCACTCTTACGTCATAAATGCCGCTTTCCCGGAGCATGGTTTCTGCGATTTCCTTACCGCTCATGCCGTTGCTCAATCCCACTTGTGAATATTCTTCAAACTTGCTCTTCAAACGCCATTGTACGTAAAAGCTGACGCCCATTACGATCAAAGCAATCAAAATTCCCATAGTTATTGCTATTTATATCCTTGTTTTATCTTTTCGATCAGTGCGGTAGTCGAGTAGCCTTGTACCAAAGCGATCGTTTTTACCTCACCTCCTCTACCCAAAACAAAATCCGCGCCAGCAATGTTCTCGATCTTATAATCGTCGCCTTTGACCAAAATGTCAGGTTTTACGGCCTCGATTAACTGACTAGGCGTCGGTTCGTCGAACAAAATGACAGCATCGATGAACGATAATGCGGCCATCAGCCTTGCTCTTGCATATTCATTTACGACCGGTCTCAATGGCCCTTTCAGACGGCTTACCGAGGCGTCGGTGTTCAGGCCGAGCACCATTCTGTCGCCCAATGCGCGGGCTTTTTCGAGGTAGTCGATGTGCCCGAGATGTACAATATCGAAACATCCGTTGGTGAATACAACTTTTTGTCCGGCACGTTGCCATGCTTCTACGGTCGGGATGGCTTCTTCTAGTCTCAGGATTTTGCTTTCTGTCAAATTCATTGTAAAAGACAATATGGATTTAAGAAATGGAATAACGTAACATACTCCATTTCCTTTTTTCAGGACTATTAAAGTTACAATTAGTTTGCCGCGGACACCTGCTCGGGCTCTTCGACTTTGTTTTTGTTCACAATCAGCACATACAAAAATGCCAATGCGCCGATCACCAGCATGAACAGCATTTGCGCGCCGTGGATGAATGTCGCCAATGTGATGCCGTCGTTCTGCGAAAGTCCGTAAAGGACCATTACATTACCGACGAGCAGGTGGTAAGCACCGATCCCGCCCTGGGTAGGGGCCGTCATACCAATAGCACCAACTACCAGCAATGTAAGACCGGCCAGCGGTCCAAGATGAGAGGTTTCGGGAATGCAGAAGAAAAGCACATAGGAAACCAGGTAATACAGCACCCAGATTAGAATGGTACTGAAAATAAAAAGGCCGGGATTACGCAGTTTGCGCACGCTCAAAAGCCCTTCCAGCATGCCTTGAGCGAAACCGACGATCTTGGCGATGATCGCATTCTGTTGCAGTTTGTTACGCAATGCAGCATTTCTGAAAATAACAGTAGCCACAACGCCTACCGCCAGCAAGCCGACGATCAGAATGCTGAGCAACATACCGCTACCCGAGCCGCCACCCTGGCTTCCGCCTATTTTACTTTGGAAAAAATCAGTGAAGAAAGTGCTCAGCCGGTCGAATTCGAGGACAAAGTTTAGCCCAATCATTAGCACCAATATAATAACATCGAAAATACGCTCGGCGACTACGGTGCCGAAGCTGAGGCTCACGGGAATGCGTTCCAGCCGGTAAAGTGTCCCACAACGCGTTACTTCGCCCATGCGCGGTACGATGTAGTTGGCAAAATAACCTGTCAGCACCGACATCGTACTGTTCACGATGCCCGGCTTATGGTCCAGCGGCTCGATGAGCATTCCCCAGCGCCAGGCACGCACCATGTGCGCGAGCAGGAGGCAAAAGCATGATACGGCGATCCACCGCCAGTCGGATTGGGCAAAACGGTCGAGCATTTCGCTCAGGTTGATATCTTTGAATACAAACCAGAGCAGACCGCCTGCCAGAACAAGCGATATCGTGTAACGCAGTATATTTTTCATGCTATGCTAAATTGCTGTATCGTGTAGGAAATGCCGGAGGTTAGCCTACCAAATGATTGTTGTGATCCGGGAAAACCACCATCGGCTTGAACGTTTTCGCCTCTTCCTGGCTCATGCTGCCGTACGCGATGATGATGATAATGTCGCCGATCTGCACCCTGCGCGCGGCCGCGCCGTTGAGGCAAATCATACCCGAACCCCTCTCGCCTTTGATAACATATGTGACAAAACGTTCGCCATTGTTATTGTTTACAATGTGAACCTGTTCATTTTCTATGAGTCCCGCTGCGTCGATCAGATCCTCGTCGATCGTGATGCTGCCAACGTAGTTCAATTCCGCCTGAGTCACCTTAACCCGGTGAATCTTCGATTTCATTACTGTGATTTGCATTACCCGGTGGTATTGGTCTAATTGAAATGCATTACCCCGCAAAGTTACAGGAATAATACCCAGCCATCAAAACATACTCTCCGGTGGGACGGTTCCCGTGCGTGTGCGTGAGGGATTTATTCGCGTAAATAGCCTGAAATGCAGTGATTCTGCGTATTTGAACTAATAATTGAAATGGCCCCGTTGGTGGGTTTCATGAGAACATTATTATATTTAAGCGGGATTTAATAGTATTCGATCTGTAATAAGAACTTATTCCTTTCATCTATATTAATCTACTTTATTTTTTCATTACCAAAACCGATGAGTACAGAGAACAAACCGAAAGACGTTAATCGCCGGGACTTTATCCAGAAGACCTCCGCGGCGGCCATTGGAAGTTTCTTCATAGTACCCCGCCACGTGCTGGGGAAAGGATATAAGGCGCCCAGCGACAAGCTGAATATCGCCGGTGTCGGCGTGGGTGGCAAAGGGTTTTCTGATACCAACAATGCATGGAACAAAGGCGCCGAAAACCTGGTGGCACTTTGCGATGTGGATTGGGGGCAGCCACAAGTGAAAAAGAACTTCGAATTGCATCCTGACGCGAAGAAGTACAAAGACTTCCGCAAGATGTTCGATGAAATGGACAAGAGCATCGATGCCGTAACCGTTTCGACAGCCGACCACATGCACGCGATCATCGCGATGGCCGCTATGCAGCGCGGCAAGCACGTGTACGTACAAAAACCCCTTACGCACGATATTTACGAAGCCCGCATGCTCACCGAAGCTGCGCGCAAATACAAAGTGGTAACCCAAATGGGTAACCAGGGAGCTTCCAATCCTGCGCAGAACCAGATGAAGGAATGGTTTAACAAAGGCCTCATCGGTAACGTCCACGAAGCACACGTTTGGACCAACCGTCCTGTTTGGCCGCAAGGCATTCCCGTTCCGACCGGCAAGCACGAAGTGCCTGCGGATATCGACTGGGAACTGTGGGTAGGCTGCGCCGAATGGGTGGATTACAACCCGGCATGGCACCCGTTCAAATGGAGAGGATGGTGGAATTTCGGTACCGGTGCATTGGGAGACATGGGTTGCCACCTGATCGACCCGGCGTTCCGTACGCTAGGACTGGGTTATCCAACGGAAGTTGAATGCTCGGTAGGCCAGGTGTTCATCAAAGACTGGACAGCTGAATACATCCCTGAAGGCTGCCCGCCGTCATCACGTGTTCAATTGAAGTTCCCTGCGAATAAAGTCAATAAATCGGAAGTGACCTTGACATGGCACGACGGAGGTCTGCGTCCGTTCCACCCGGATTTGATCCCTGCGAACGATCCGCTAGGCGAGCCGGATAGCAGCAACGGTGTGCTTCTGATCGGCGAAAAAGGCGTAATGACTTGCGGGACTTACGGTATCGCACCAAAAGTATACCTCAAAGACGGCACCAAGCTGGAATACAAGCAAGGCGATTTCGGTAATAAATACACGACTATGCCGGAATTTGGTCACCACGTGTCATGGAGCGATGCTTGCAAGGCTGGTTTCAACAGCAAAGAGCACAAAGCGCTTACTTCATCGTTCGATTACGCTGGTCCATTGACAGAGACTGTGATCATGGGTAACCTAGGTATCCGCAGCTACAACCTCCGCACCGCGAAGGCCGATGGCAAGGGCTTCGATTATCCAGGCCGCAAGAAACTCCTGTGGGATGGTAAGAATATGAAGGTTACCAACTTCGACGAAGCAAACCAGTTCGTACAACGCAAATACCGCGGCGACTGGAAATTGGCGTAAAAACAAAAAAGAAGGCTCCGAAAGGGGCCTTCTTCGTTTTAAAGTGTTGGTGAGTAATGCTAGAATATAATGTTGTCGATCAGCCTTACCGGGCCGAGAAAAGCCGCTACACAGATCGCATTGGAGCCCGTAGAACCGATTTTCTCAACCGGTAGCAGGGTTTTAAGGTTAACGACTTCAAAATAGTCGAGGTTAAATTCACTGATCTTCTCAAATTCACTTTTTGCCCAACCGATTACCTCGCTCACGGGCTTGCCTGCGCGCAGGTCCGCGCCCGCGCCTGCGAGTATGCGGTATATATGAGACGCGAGCGCGCGCTCATTCGCGTCCAGGCGCGTGTTGCGTGAAGACATCGCCAGCCCGTCCGTTTCGCGAACGGTGGGGCATACCACCAGCTCGAATCCGAATGCGAGATCGTTTACCAGCTGGCGCACCACTGACACTTGTTGCAGGTCTTTCTGACCAAAATAAGCGCGGTGCGGCCGTACGATATTAAACAGCTTCGAAACCACAATGCCGACGCCATTGAAATGCCCCGGGCGAGAGGCGCCTTCCATCACCGTTTCCAATGCACCAAAGTTCATTTTGAGCACGGGCTGTTCGGGATACATTTCTTCCACGGACGGCGCGAAAACCGCGGAGCAGCCTGCATTTTCGAGCATGATACGGTCGGCTTCGAACGTTCGCGGGTATTTGGCCAGGTCCTCGGGGTTGTTGAACTGCGTCGGGTTCACGAATACGCTGCAAACGACGATATCAGTATCTTTTTTCGCGGCTTCGATCAGCGAAATGTGGCCGTTGTGAAGGGCTCCCATGGTGGGCACGAGGCCAATGGTTTTCTGCTGTAAAAGTTGGTGATCCAGGTACTGGCGGAGGCTTTTGACTGAAGTGAATACTTCCATGTAAAATTCGAAAACTGAGGGAGTAACCTGCGGGCTACGATTGCTTTTTCAAAATAGCATTAACCGTAAAGCAGATTATGGAAACATCAGGACAGGGAAATCCCAAACTGGGCGCAATATGACAATTAGTTTGGAATATCTTTTGAAATTGCCATTTTTTTTGTATAATTTTGCAAAACTTTTTTTCACAAACTGCTAAAAGATCTATGGAGAAACTACGAATTTTGTATGTAGCCAGTGAAATCAATCCCTTCCTCCAAACCACTGATGTTGCCGACTACGTGAGAAAACTCCCTCAGGCAATGCAGGAAAAAGGGGCAGAGATCCGGATACTCGTTCCGCGTTTCGGGTTGATCAACGAACGCAAAAACAGGCTTCATGAAGTAGTTCGACTGTCAGGAATCAATATTACCGTAGGAGATGAAGAAAAGCCGCTAATCATTAAAGTAGCTTCGATTCCCAATGCGAAGTTGCAGGTCTATTTTATAGATAACGACGATTACTTCCATCGCAAATCCGTTTTCTTCGATAAGGAAAACAACTTCTTCGATGACAACGACGAACGTGCGATCTTCTTTTGCAAGGGTGTTTTGGAAACAGTTAAGAAACTGGGATGGGCCCCGGATGTGGTGCACTGTAATGACTGGATGACGGCTCTGATTCCATTGTACCTTAAAACCACTTACCGTAACGATCCGATGTTTAAGGATACGAAAAGTGTGTTTACCGTACACAACAATGCATTTGACTACAAATTCGATGCGGATTTGCAGAGCAAAGCCAAAGCTATGGACGTGAGCGATGAGGCGCTGGCACATTTGCATTCTGCCGATTTCGAAGGTTTTGTCAAAATCGGATGTGCTTATGCCGACGCGGTGCTGAAAGCCGAGGAGCATTGCAGCGCGAGTCTGAACGAAATTTTCAACAATGCACCGAAACGCGTGCAGCTCGACGAGCAGGATGAGAATTTCTCAGAGTCTTACTACAATCTCTACAACGATCTGGTAAGCTAACAGATAGATTTCACAGGGCAGAAAAGCCGGCGATTCTCGGAGTCGCCGGCTTTTTTGTGTTTTTCAGGAATGTTTCGTGTGTTCGAGCACTGTTCATAAATTGGATATTTTTTAGTATTTAATTGAAAATAAGCTTGCTAACGACCGCCGTTTGCCATTTATTTGCCCCGTCTAGGACATACACAAAAATTAAAATATTTTAAGAATATGTGCGGAATTGTGGCTTATGTTGGAAACAGGGAGGCATATCCTTTGATTTTAAAAGGACTGAAACGTCTGGAATATCGCGGCTATGACAGCTCCGGAATCGCGTTGCTGGAAAATGGCGAATTGAATATTTACAAGAAAAAGGGGAAGGTGACGGACCTCGAATCGGAGCTGAAAGGGAAGCAACTTCCGGCGACGATCGGCATTGGCCACACGCGCTGGGCCACCCACGGGGAGCCAAACGACGTGAATGCGCACCCGCATTACTCCAACAACCGCCGCCTGGCAATCATTCACAATGGCATTATCGAAAACTACGCTTCGATTAAGCAAAACCTGGTGGGCAAAGGCCATAAATTCCTGAGCGATACCGATACTGAAGTACTGATCCATTTCATCGAGGATGTGCAGAAAGAAACGGGTGCTACGCTCGAAGCGGCTGTGCGGCTGGCATTGAAGGAAGTGGTAGGAGCCTATGCCATCGTGGTTATATCGCTCGATCATCCAGGTCAGCTCATTGCGGCACGTAAGGGCAGCCCGCTGGTAATTGGTGTGGGTGAAAACGAATATTTCCTCGCTTCCGACGCTACGCCGATTATAGAATATACCAAAGACGTGGTGTACCTCGACGACTACGAAGTGGCTGTGATCAACGAAGGCAAGCTCAGCATTCAGCATCTGGAAAGCACCAAAGAAACTACGCCATACATTCAAAAGCTGGAAATGGAGCTCGAAACCATCGAAAAAGGCGGTTACGACCATTTCATGATCAAGGAGATCTTCGAGCAGCCCCGCTCCATCGCCGACTCCATGCGCGGACGCCTCCGTGCGGACGACGCGCACCTGCAGCTTGGTGGCCTGAACGACTACCTCGACAAGCTTGCACAGGCAGACCGGGTCGTGATTGTCGGCTGCGGCACCTCGTGGCACGCCGGATTGGTGGCCGAATATATGTTCGAAGAGTTGGCGCGCATTAATGTGGAGGTGGAATATGCTTCGGAGTTCCGTTACAGGAATCCGGTGATTAAAGAAAACGATATTGTGATAGCCATTTCTCAATCGGGTGAAACGGCGGATACCCTGGCGGCGATCGAGCTCGCGAAGTCGAAAGGGGCGACGATATTCGGCGTGTGCAACGTGGTGGGCTCGTCCATTGCCCGTGCTACGCATGCAGGCGCCTATACGCACGCAGGCCCGGAAATTGGCGTCGCCAGTACCAAGGCATTTACTGCCCAGGTGACTGTGCTCACGCTGATGGCCATTGCCGTGGCGAAGCGTAAAGGCACGATTTCGGAGGAAACATACCGCCAGCTGCTGATCGGGCTTGAAACGATTCCTGCGAAAGTGGAGAAGGTTTTTGAGAATGCGGCCAAAATCAAAGAGATCGCATTCATATTCACTTATGCGCGTAACTTCATTTACCTGGGGCGCGGCCTGAATTTTCCTGTGGCATTGGAAGGCGCATTGAAACTGAAAGAAATTTCCTACATCCACGCCGAAGGTTACCCCGCAGCGGAAATGAAGCACGGCCCTATCGCATTGATCGACGAGGATATGCCGGTTGTTTTCCTGGCTACGAAGGACAGTTCCTACGAAAAGATCGTGTCGAACATCCAGGAAGTGAAGGCCCGCAAAGGTCGCGTGATTGCCATCGTTACCGAAGGCGATACATTAATCCCGGGCATGGTCGATTTTGTGATCGAAGTGCCCAATACCCATGAAATTCTGACGCCGCTTGTTTCCGTGATCCCGCTGCAACTGCTATCGTATTACATTGCAGTGATGCGGGGCCGGAACGTGGACCAACCAAGAAATCTTGCCAAATCTGTTACCGTCGAGTAGTGGAGGAGGACGCCGGAGAGCGAGACTGTCATCGACGGTTTCGCTTTTTTGTTTTCAAAGGTTTAGGATAAAATGAATGTAGGGCTGTTTTCGTTAGCTTTGCGCACGTTTGCCAAAGGGACCCATCATATGTACAGACTCATTTTCGCTATTTTCCTGCCTGTTTCAGCGCTGTTAATCTCAGGTTGCAGAAAAGAAGGGGAACAAACCTACATTCCGAAACCCAAAGGCTACAACCGCATCGACCTGCCCAACCACAGCTACCGGAAGCTTACGGAACCGCACCCTTATACATTTGAATATTCCAAACATGCAGTAGTGGAACCGGATACATTTAAAACGGCGGGAAAGGATTGGATTTTTATTAATTACCCCCAGTTTAAGGCCAATATCCAGATCACCTACAAGCCGCTGAACAATAATCCCGCATTGCTGAAAGCTTTCATTGACGATAGTTACAAGCTGGCCAGCAAGCACCAGATCCGGGCATCGTCTATCCAGGAGCAGCGGGTTTTGGGAAAGACAGGCCGCACGGCAATGCTGTTTAAAATTGAAGGTGATGTGCCGAGCCCGTACCAGTTTTACACGACCGATAGTACCGGGCATTTCCTGAGAGGAGCCATTTACTTTCCAACCGCTACCAAAAATGACTCACTGGCGCCTGTAATCGATTATTTACAGGCCGATATGTTGCAACTGCTCAACACGTTGGAGTGGCGATAATATTACCTGCCTGCTGTTGCGGCGGAAATGGGAAGGACGTATCTTTGAAAGTTAACACCTCAACAACTACCTCGATATGGCCCGCAAACAGCCCAAAAACCAACTCCTTCTTGATTACTCCGTCCGCGGTAACCGCATTGTCCTGCATTTGGGGCAGGTAGAAAGCCAGCGGATTGCAGACCATCTTTTTGAAGGCCTGGTGAATGGCGACTGGATGATCGAACCCGCAGGTGAGGTGGCCGATATTTCCTACGCGCAGGATATTGTGCATCAGATCGGCCATAAGCTGCCGTACCCCGACGGTATCAAAATCGCGCAGCTGCATAATGTTGACCCGCTTTTCAAAGGATTCTCAGCAATCTATCATCAGAAAGGATGGGTATTTGTGAATGCCGCCTCGGATATCAACGAGCGCAATTATCACATTCATTTGCTCACGGTTTCGCTCGGCCTGCATACGATTTATGCCAACACAGCCTCGCTCGCGGCTCGTTCGGAGCAGCTTATTTTTGAAGCATTATTGCCTTTCGAAGAAGTGGAAAGCTTTTTCAGAAATGATATTTCAAAAATCCCGGAATTCCTGGCTTCGGATATTGCCAACTTCTTCAAGGTGCCGTTCCCGATGGTGCTGAAAAGGGCATTGAATCTGAAAATCATTACCGACGACCAGTACCGCAGCTTCATGACCGTCAACCCGAGCGCCGCTGCCAAGCCACGGGAGCTGTTCTTTTCGAAAGACGGCAGCATTGATGACCTGGAAGCGCAGCTTTTCTCTGGGGAATAAGGGGGCTATTTCACATTCATATTGCTCAGATCCGGCAGGGGGCTCACGGATGTCCAGCCTCCGTCGACGATCAGGCTTTGACCTGTAATGTGTCCCGAATGCGGGGACAGCAGGAACAATGCGGCATTGGCAATGTCTTCACAAATGGCCGGCCTGCCCATTGGGGTGATCGCTGACCAGGTTTTGGGGTACGTCGGGTCCTCCGCTAGCGTCCGTTCGGTCAACGTCGCACCCGGCGCCACGGCATTAATGGTAATGCCGTGCGGGGAAAGTTCGAGCACGAGATTTTTGGCCAGCATTTCCAACCCGGCCTTCGTCATTGCATAAGCCCCGAGAAACTGATGCGCCTGGTGCCCTACCACCGACGACATCAGCAATATCCTCCCGCCTGACTTCTGCTTCCGCATTTGCTTCGCAGCCGCCTGCGTGAGCAGGAAAGAACCCATCAGGTTCACTTCCAATACCTTTCGCAGGTTTTCGGCAGGGTATTCGAAGAAATCTCCGAAGAGGGTAATGCCCGCATTGCATACGGTCAATGTCAGTTTGCCGAAGCATTTTACAGCCTCGTCGACCATCGCGTCGATCACTTCCGGCTGGGAAGCGTCGCCTGAGAAAGCCACGCATTCGCCCTCCTTGTTCCGTATCTTCTTGGCAGCCTCGGCAGCGAGGGCTTTGTTGGTGTCGTTCAGGATAACTCCGGCACCCTGGCAGGCCAGTTGTTTGGCTATCTCAAAACCGATTCCCTGTCCGGCTCCGGTGACGATGGCGACGTGGTTATCAAAAAGTTGACTGCTCATTGTAATGCTATTTGAAAGGTGGTAATGTGCCGGACCCGTATACCGGCAGCCCGAAAGCAGGAACGCCGGAACATGGGTCTGACACATTACCAGCCCGTTAATGCGAATCTCTTGTTACCTTATCGCCTGAACCACCTTTGAGGAAGTCCAGGTCGGCGCCCTCGTGCGCCTGCATGACGTGTGCGATATGCAGGTTCACGTAACCCCGGTTGTAGCCCAGCTCCAACGGTTTCCAGAGTGTCCTCCGGCGTGCCAGCTCTTCGTCGGATACTTCCAGATGAAGCTTTCTGTTTTCCACATCCAGCTCAATGTAGTCGCCATCCTGTACCAATGCGAGATTCCCTCCGACAGCGGCTTCGGGCGACACGTGCAAAACAACCGTTCCAAAACCAGTTCCACTCATCCGGCCGTCGGAAATGCGTACCATGTCGATCACGCCTTGCGCGAGCAGCTTTTTAGGTAACGACATATTGCCCACCTCGGGCATGCCGGGGTAGCCTTTCGGCCCTACATTTTTCAATACCAATATACTGTTTTCATCCACATCCAGGTCTGGATCGTCGAGTCGGAGTTTATAATCGTCGATATCCTCGAAAACAATGGCTTTGCCGCGGTGCTGCATCAATTCCGGTTTCAGGGAAGCGGATGGCTTGATTACCGCGCCATTCTCGCAAAGGTTACCCCGCACGACTGCCAGGCCTGTCAGATCTTTGATAGGCTCTTCCATTGTACCGATTACTTCCGGGTTGAAGCATTCCGCACTTGCGGCGTTCTCGGCCATTGTTTTACCATTAGCGGTAATCACCGATTGGTGTAAAATGCTGCTAAGCTCCTTGATTACCACCGGTAAACCTCCCGCATAGTAGAAGTCTTCCATAAAATACCCGCCCGAAGGTTGCAGGTTGAGCAGTAGTGGAATTTTTTTGCAGAGGTCGTTAAAATCATCCAGGTTCAAATCCACACCGATGCGGCCTGCGATGGCCAGCAAATGGATCACAAAGTTGGTAGAACCGCCAATCGCCGCATTGATCATGATTGCATTCTCGAATGCCTCGCGGGTGAGGATCTGCGACAGGCGCAGGTCTTCCTTTACCATATCCACAATGCGCCGGCCGGATAAATGCGCCAGTACTTTCCGCCGAGAATCGGCGGCCGGGATAGCCGCATTTTCAGGCAATGTCAATCCCAGTGATTCCACCATACATGCCATGGTAGAAGCCGTGCCCATTACCGCGCAGTGGCCGTCGGAGCGGCACATGCAGGCTTCGGCGGTGTAGAGTTCTTCCTGTGTGAGTTCACCCTTACGGTGCATTTCGCTGAACCGCCACACGTCGCTGGTAGCGATGGTTTTACCCCGGTAGCGTCCCGTGAGCATCGGTCCGCCGGACACGACAATAGTAGGAATGTCCACGCTCGCCGCGCCCATGACGAGCGAAGGCGTCGTTTTATCGCAGCCGCAAAGCAACACCACACCGTCGATCGGGTTGGCGCGGATGGATTCTTCCACGTCCATACTCGCGAGGTTGCGATAGAGCATTGCCGTGGGCTTGATGAGCGTTTCGCCCAGCGACATCACCGGAAATTCGAGCGGAAAGCCGCCCGCTTCCCACACGCCACGTTTCACCGACTCGGCCAGCTCCCGGAAATGCCCGTTACAGGGCGTGAGCTCCGAAAAAGTATTACAAATGCCGATCACCGGCCGTCCTTCAAACTCATCAGAAGGGTAACCCTGGTTCTTCATCCAGGCACGGTAAATGAACCCGTCCTTACCCGATTTGCCAAACCAGCCCCTGCTGCGTAACTTGTTTTCTTCCATTATTCGCCCTATTTTATGTCTAATCAGAAAAGGAGCCAGGGAGTAAAAACTAATTCCGGGTACCCTTTAAAATAAAAATCGTATATTCGGCTAACACGTGCCCGGTATTCTCCATGCTCTTTTTTAGAAATTATAAACTGTTGCTTTTCTTGACTTTACAGCTGGCAACCCTGCCCATTCACGCACAGTACCATTCGGATAATTTCATCGAAAAATTACTAAAAAAGCATCCGGAACGCTTCTCGGCGATCCTGCAAAATCCTGATAAATACAAGGTACAGGTGCTCTATACGAAGATCGACCGAAATAAAAACAATGTTCCGCACTTTACTACGCATGGCTACCGGGTGAATACCGGGGAGTATTTTTATCCGGCGAGCACGGTTAAGCTACCGGCAGTCGCACTCGCATTTGAAAAATTGAACAAACTGGGGATCGACAAGTACACGCCCATGTTTACGGATGCTGTAAGGCCCGAGCAGACTGCCGTGAAGGCCGACACCAGTTCTGAAAACGGGCTGCCGTCGGTAGCGCATTATGCCAAAAAGATATTACTGGCCAGTGATAACGATGCGTTCAACCGGCTGTACGAATTCATCGGCCAGGAGGAATTCAACGATAGCCTGCATAGCAAGGGGTTTAAGGACGCCCGCATTCTCCATCGCCTCGATTCGCCGATTGGGCCGGAAAACAATCGTTACACCAATCCAATCCGGTTTGAGCAGGATGGCAAGATCGTTTTTGAGCAGCCCGCGAAGTATAATGAGCATGAATACAATGCGCCGGGGCCTATTATGCTGGGCAAAGGTTATATGAAAGACGGTGCATTGGTGAATGAGCCGTTTGATTTTAGCAAAAAGAACTTCTTTCCGCTCGAAGAACAGCACCGGTTGCTGAAAACGCTTTTCTTCCCTGACCAGGTACCGGTATCGCAGCGTTTTAATCTGACTGAGGACGATTATCGGTTTATATACCAGTACATGTCGCAGTTCCCGGTGGAAACGAGTTACCCGGCTAGCTATACCGATGATTACTACGATGGTTATGTGAAATTCCTGCTTTTTGGAGCTACCAAAACGCGCCTGCCGCGCCATATCCGTTTGTTCAACAAATGTGGTGACGCCTACGGCTTTCTTTTAGACAATGCCTATATCGCCGATTTTGAAAAAGGAATAGAGTTTATGGTGACCGCCGTGATCTACTGCAACGAGGACGGCGTTTTTAATGATGATAAGTACGACTACGACACCGTCGGGTTCCCGTTCATGGCGAATCTGGGGAAGACATTCTTCGAATACGAACTCGATCGCAAGCATCCGAACCGCCCCGATTTAAGCCGTTTCGAAGTAGAATACGATAAATGATCAGCGGGTTTTAAATTTCAACCGCGGCGCAATCTGGCAGATGTAGAGGTTAATAAGGTGGCCGATGATCAGCAAACCCGACCCTACGTAACCCAACCAGGAGAATACCTGATGGCGGCCTTCGAAAATCAGTGAAATCGCGAAGATGCCCAATGCACTCCAAAGCAGCACGCGAATGCCCGTGGAACGGTGGTCGCGGGTAGCGTAATAAACGGCAATGCCGTTGATGAGGATAAACAGGTAATCCAGCGAGATGAGGCCGATATGTGCGTGGTTATGGGTCGCTACCGACGAGCCTAGCGCCAATGCAGGAACCAGTATGCAATGGATAATGCACAACACGGATCCTAAAATCCCGATGTAGTCGGCCCTGCCATGTGAGTGTACTGCTTTCATTTCCTACATACAATAATGTTGCAAAAATAACACCCTCGGTTCGAACTTGCAACGGGGTTGCAGAATATTTTTAGCCAATGGTGCCCTGGCCCATGAAAGTGTAATCGGAATCCTTGGAATTTGAACCGGTTAGAACTTAACTTTGACGGGAAAGGTTTTAGAAGGGAGGAATTATTAAACTGTTGGAAACAATGGACCAGTTAAGAGAAACGCTGAAAGTACATCACCTGCGCACAACCACGTGTCGTGAGGACGTGCTTTCAACATTTATCAACCGTAAAAACGCATTATCGCACGGGGACCTGGAAGGGGAGTTAGGGGAGAATTACGACCGTGTGACCATATACAGAACACTCAAAACGTTCCTCGAAAAAGGCATTATACACAAGGTACTCGATGATGAAGGGCTGCGTTATGCATTGTGCTCGCACAGTTGTTCGGAAGAAAAGCACCAGCACGACCATATTCATTTCAAATGCAGCTCGTGCGGCGAAACCAACTGCCTCGAAAACCTCCACATTCCGGCGGTGCAATTGCCGGAGGGGTATCATCCCGAGCACTTCAATCTGCTGATACAGGGCGTTTGCCCCAAATGCAAATAGCAAAAAGGGATTAGTCACGCGACTAATCCCTTTTTGCTTTATTGGACTTTTAAGTGGAAATCCAGATTCACATCATCGCTCCCGGGCGTCGGTGTGCCGTTTTTAGCACCGGGCTGGTGGCGTAATTGTACTTTCAACGTGCCGTGACCTGCCGCGCCGGTTTTGGCGGAGCCTGTGAGGCCAATAGGGTAATTGTTTTTGTCCTTATCGCCGTAAGTGTACGTCAGCAATGCAGCAGGGCTGGATGTATACACAAATAAATGCTCGTCGGATTCCTCCTCTACTTCCTTCGTAATATCATCCACGGGCGACTTGCTTTCGTCGAGTAGCTCAATCGCCAGCGTATAGGTCGTATTCGGTTTCAGCGCAATCGTATCGAATTTGGTAGGTGCATTACCACCGTCGCCATCGGCGTCCTTGTAGGAGAAAGTACTGACGTTGGACGTGCCTTGTTCGGTGAATTTCAACGTCACGGAGGTGATCAGCTCATTTTCATCGTCCGGCTCCACGTCGTCACCAGAGTCTTTACATTGCACAAAGGCCATTGTCATCGTGGCGAGCAGCATCCAGCTCAGCTTACGGTTCATTTTCATACGTAATAGGTTTAAGTATTGTATTAAAATTCATTTTTGGGCCGGGCTTCGTCAAGCCGGGCTTCGTTAAGCGCCGAACTTCCATTTCAGACGAAGCGACGCGTTGCGGCCCATATCGTCGGCATAGTAGCGGAAGCGGTTGAGGTAATCGCGGTAGACCGTATTGAACAGGTTTTGCACATTGACACCAATTTCCAGCTGCTGTTTTTCCGAGACTTTCAGCGTTGCGCCGGCTTGCAGGCTCCACAGCGAATAGGCTTTCGGCGGCGGGAGGAAATCGCTGTTCGCGGGAACGCGTTTTTGTTCAGCCACCAGCAGGTTACCGATTGAAATAAACCCGTCCTTCCATTTTCCGCGATCAGTGAGCTGGTATTTCAATGCATTATCGAGCCGGTTTGGCGGAATCATTACCAGGTAACCCTCGTTGCGCTCGTCGTACACGCGGAGGTAGGTGAGCTTGCTCGAAATCGTCATACGTTTCACAAACTCCCAGCTTCCCGAAACGTCGATGCCTTTGAAAGAAGCGTCGGTTTGGGTGTATTTGAAATAGGGAAATGCGCCTCGGATCGTCAGAATCGGTTCCGGTTGCGGTTTCAGGTATATAAAATCAAAAATGTAATTGTAGTAGCCTCCTATTTCAACGCTCCATTTCGGTGTCGCATATTTCACGCTGGCGATGGAATTGAGCGCTTTTTCGGGCTGCAATGTGGCGTCGCCTTTCTCGTAGGCGGCCGCGCCGTGGTGCACCCCGTCGCTGAAAAGCTCGCTCACGTTAGGTGCGCGCCAGGCGGTACCTACGTTCACACGCGCGGAGAAGCGTTCGGAAAAGTTACGGGTAGCGCCGGCAGTCCCTGAAAAATTGCTGAAATCGAAGTGGTCGGCAATTTTTTCACGGTTCACGATCCGGTAGGTTTTCAGCGTCCGGTAATCGTAGCGCAGGCCGGCTTCGAGCTCCCATTTACTTGTCACGTACCGCTCAATCCAGAACAGCCCGATATTGAACTGGTTGAAATTGGGGATCAGCGGGCGGCCGCTCATGAGGTTGTACTGGTATAATGTGCTCACACCAACCTGCCCGCTGATTTTCCCGGCGAGGGGTTTGTGGTCCCAGACCACATCGTTTGTCAATGAAGTGAGTTTAAATGTCAGTTCGGGATGGTTAAGGGCCGCTATACTGTCGTTCCGCGGGCGGTGCAGGTCAAACTCGTTGCGGTTGTTGTACTGTCGCGCAATGGTCCATTGCAGCCGGTTTCCGTCGTTGAAATGGTAATGCGTTTCGGCTTTCAGCAACTCGTGCGTCGCATTCTGGTTGGGCCGGTTAATGGCATAACTGAACCCGGACTTGACGAACGGCTCGCCGTTTTTGATCACATTGAGCAAATCCGTCACGCTGCCAATGTGCGAGCCGGAGAAAATGCCTATCTGGGTGTCGAACCGGCTGTAAAACACGTCGATGCCCAGGCCCTTGTGCCGATAGCCGGCCGCAACGGAGAAGTTATTTTCGCTGATTCCCGTATTATCGAGGTAGTAGTTCGGCGTGCGAATGTTGCCGCCGCGTTTAATGGTACCCTGCGCACGCCAGCCGAAGCCTTTTACAAAGTTCAGACCGCCCTGCACGGTGCCCGATAATACGCCTTGCCGACCATTGGAAAAACCTACCGCATTCAACTCGCCGGTAATAGGCTTGTCCACCGGCAGTTCTTCCGGTTCTACCAATATCACCCCGCCGATCGCATCCGAGCCATAGCGTACACCCGCAGCACCTTTCACCACCGAAATGCGTGTCGCGATGAAGGGGTCGATTTCCGGAGCGTGCTCCGAACCCCATTGCTGGCCTTCCTGGCGGATACCATTGTTCATGATCAGCACACGGTTGCTGTGCAGGCCGTGAATGACGGGTTTGGCAATGGACGAACCGGTTTGTAATGTCGTCACACCGGTCACGCCTTTCAAGCTTTCGCCGAGCGTCTGGCCGCGTGTTTTATCTAAATCTGCGCCTGAAATAGTGGTCAATGGCTGCGAAGAAGGTGCGTCCGTCCGGTGCGCGGTGATCTCCACATCGTGCAGATGCACTTCCTGTTCGAGCAGATTAAAGTTTTCTTCATGCCCTGACGTCAGATCAATTTTTTGCTGGAATGGGCTGTATCCTATAATGCGGCATTCGAGTGTGTAGTTACCAGGACAAAGATTACGAAGCTCGTAGCGGCCGTTCTGGTCGGTAAACACGCCGGTACTTTGCCCGACAATGAGCACGGTAGCGCCTATAAGCGGCTGCCCGGTGTGCTGATCCTTTACGACTCCCTTCACAAAGCACTCGCATGCCGGTTTCTGGGCAATGGCCGTCCGCGAAAACAGCGATAGCAAAAGGATGAGGAGTGAAAATCGGACAGCGGGCATGCGTAGGCGCGGGCAGCGGGTTACGTTCTTTTTGTTACAACGTTGCAAAAATAAGATCATTGCAACTGTGTTGCAATTAAAATCGGTAACTATTTTGTCAAATTTTCAGTGGATTAGGGTCTTAAACGTAAATTTGTGCTCCATTTTGCCGCTTTAAATCGTTGTCGGATATTCTTTTAACCAAAATCATGCTGATGCCCCCGCTTATTGCCGGGGTAACAATGGCCGTTCGGAAGTGGGGCGAGGGGCTGGGCGGCTGGATCGGTGGATTCCCCTGGGTGGCGGGGCCGATCTCTTTCTTCATCGCTTTCGAGCATGGCGCTGCATTCGCGGCTTCGACTATCCCGTCGGCATTACTGGGGTCGGTGGGTACGATGCTCTTTGCGTTGGTGTATGCGACGCTTTCCGCCCGGATGCGTTGGTTACCGACGGTGCTGCTTAGCTACGGGGCATTTTTTGTGGTCGCATTGCTTGCATTGGGACGTGATATTTCGCTGGCAGCCGGAGTAGGACTGAACCTGACAGTGCTGACGCTGGTGTTGTACTTTTTTCCAAAACCCAAAACCAAAGCGGAGTTCAAGAAGCAGCCTTCCTGGGATATTCCATTGCGAATGCTCGTGGCGACGCTCTTTGTGGTCATACTCACGCAGGCCGCGGATGCGCTCGGCCCGACTTGGAGCGGGATATTGACGCCATTTCCGATCATGACCTCAACGCTGGCGGTGTTCACCCATTCGCAGCAGGGCTCCGATGCGGCGATCAGGATATTGTATGGCTTACTGCTCGCAGGGTATGGCTTTGTAGCTTTTCTGATAGGGGTAGCCTGGCTGGTGCCGCAAATGCCTATTGGTGCCGCTTACGGCATTCTTACGGTGTCGACGATGATCGTCAATGGGGTTACAATAAAACTGATCCGCTAGCCCAGCCAACGGATCAGATATTTCGTTTGAATAAAATCCTATTTTTTGCTTAGACTCTTTCGAGTTTCACCGGGTAGGTTTTCTTCGCATTCCACTGACATACGTAAATGTTATGGTCGTTGTCGACGCACACGTCGTGGCAATGCATGAATATTGGTTTCTCCTGCACCATCAGTTGCAGCTCGCCGTTACGGTATTCCGGTTTGGTACCGCCGGGGTTTGAAATCACTTTATTAGCCTTGTCGATAATCGTTACGAAGCCCGAATTCGGCGTCTGGTTCAGGTAGCGCAGGCGCGACCAGCACACACCCGCGTAAAGCGTATCGTCCTTGAAAACCGGGCGGCAAACGAATGCGCCGGGCAGGAATATAGTGCTCAGGTATTTGCCATCCAAAGTGAATTTCTTGAATGCATTGTGCGCGCGCGAAGTGACGATGAGCGTTGGGTTCGCTTTATCACGGTAATCGATCGCGATGCCGTGGGCCGTAGAGAACTGAGAATCGCCGTCGCCGGAGCCGCCGAACTTATCGATAAACTCGCCTTTGGGGGTGTATCTCAAAATCCATTGTGAGCCATAGCCGTCGGCAATGTAAATGGTACCGTCGGGGCCAATGGCCGTTTCGGTAGGCTTGAACGGATCTGCTTCTTTATAGGCGCCTACTTTCGACGGATGTTCGATCGTGAGCAGGATTTTGCCTTTCAAATCTGTCTTGAAGACCTTCCCGATGTTCGGATCGCTGATGAACAGGAACTCCTCTCCGTTTGCATTCCAGAGCGTAAGCCCGTGCCCGCCCGGAAATTCGTGTCCCCAACTTTCCAGCAGCTTACCCGAGCGATCGTAGATAAGGATATTGTTTTTAACCTCATCACCCACCATAATCAGCCTGCCTTTGCTGTCCTGCACCATTTCGTGGCAGTTGTTGACAGGAAACTGGGACGCGTCGAGGTTACCCCAGCCCTGGTGTACCTTATAACGGTGGCTACCATGGCCGATTACCTCGCCATCCGCTTTCGGCTTGGCGTGCAGGATGTAGAACGGTTTAAAAGTAATGGCTGCGGCAGTGGCTGCGGTAATCTTTGCAAACTGACGGCGGGAATGTGTTTCGAACATGACGAATCTTTTTAATTTTTGAAAAAAGACCCAATATCCGAATTCTTACTATTTGTTCATACATAGTTTTGATCAACTGGCAGAGTAGCGTTTTCCGTAGCGGTTGAGCCAGTCGAGTAAGCGGTTGACGTCCTGCATTCTAAATAGCTCGCTGCCAGAGTTCATCGTGGCGGCGGTACCGCATGCAACCCCCATCCGTACAGCTTCGCGGTAGGATTTGCCTTGTGACAATGTCCAGACAATACCTGCCAGCATACTATCGCCGGCGCCTACGGTGCTTTTCGGCTGCACGGGAGGGGCGGGGATGTGCTCTACCTGATCTTCGGTGACGAGCATCGCGCCCATCGCGCCCATGGATACGATCACGATCTCGCATTGCCCGCGTATGATGAGCGCGCGGGCAGCATCATCGACCTCGTCCATTTCAAGCTTGTCGACGCCCACCAGCTCGCTGAGTTCAGTAATATTCGGTTTTAAAAGATATACACCGGCCTCGGTAGCATAGCGGAGTGCGTCGCCGGAAGTATCGGCGATGAACCGTGCGCCCTGGTTATGGGCTATTTTGGCGATTTGCCCGTAAAAATCGGAAGGTACTCCCGGCGGAAGGCTACCGCTGGCGATAATGTAAGACGGTTTCGGGTCGAGTTCCTCCATGGTTTCGAGGATCGAGCGTACTTCGGTAGGCATCATTTCGGTGCCGGGCATTCCGAAGCGATATTGGAAGCCGGTGCTGGTTTCAAGCACATGAAAGTTTTCGCGTGTCCATTGCTTCGTTTCGATCACCATGGTTTCCACGCCTTCACTTTTCACAAGCTTGTGCAGGCGTTGGCCGGTAGGGCCGCCCACAGTAAAAATAGCGATCGGGTTACCACCCAGCCGGTGAATGGCCTTGGCTACGTTGATACCACCTCCTCCCGCTTCAAAATTGGGTGCGTCGCAACGCAGTTTGTTGTCGGGGACGATGCGCGGCACATTAGAGCTTTTGTCGAGCGCGGGATTTATTGTAAGGGTTACAATTGGTCCGGTAGCCATAGGAGTACGGTGTCTGGTGAACTATTTTACGCGAATAAAAGAAAAAAAGCGATTCTCTCTGCGTTCATATTGCATTCGCAGCAATTTCTTCACAACACAACCGTTTAGGGAGGCTGCTAGTATTGCTCTTCCAGCACACTCTTACCGCCGTCGACCACGAGCACCTGTCCGTTGGTAAAGCGGGCGTGATCCGACAACAGGTACACCGCAGCGCCGTCGAGGTCCGCAGGCAGGGAGGTGTCTGTGGAGATTACATTGATACGAATATCGTGCCCGGCATAAGCCGCCGCAATGGATCTGGAGAAGCCGATCACCGCCGCTTTGGAAGTAGCACTGGCATGGCTTGTGAGGTTGCTGTCCATAGACGGAACCTCCGGGCTCAGGTTAAGGATAGATCCGCCCTTATTCATTCCCATAAAAGTTCTCACCGCAGCCTGGTTCGCGAGCATGAGCGAAGTCAGGTTCTGATCCAGCGTTTTGCGCCAGCTTTCGAGGTTAAGGTTATGCAACGGGCCGTCGATGGCGGGTTCTTCGTGTTCTTCCGGTGCGTGATACAGTGCGTCGAAACTTCCGAATTCACGTATACAGAGCTGGATGGCATCGAGCGCCGTTTGTTGCTGCGTTGCGTCACCTTGCTTGGCTCTTGCATTGCTTCCCAGGTTCAATTCTGCCATCAGGCAACTTTCAGGGTTGCGCCCCACTACCACCACATTCGCGCCGTTTCGGACAAAGGCTTGTGCCGCGGACAAGCCCGCGCCGGTGGTTCCTCCGATAACGACGATTGATTTATTTACGAGCCAAGCTTCCATTTAAAATAATATAGTGTTTTTGTGTAAAAATAGGACTATTGGGATGAAAAAAGAAGCGCCCTGCTCTTTTGGAAGAAGCAGGGCGCTTGGAAATATGCTAATGCAATGATTGCTAGGCCACTGAGCGGAGCAACGCCATCGAAGATTTTTCGAATTTGTCTTTTGCGTAATCGAGCGAGAGCGTGAATTCTTTTACATCCTTTTGGGAAGGCAGATCGAACATCGCGTCGGTCATGATCGACTCGCAGATCGCGCGCAGACCGCGGGCCCCAAGTTTGTAGATCATCGCCTGGTCCACAATGTAATCCAGCACAGCGTCTTCAAAATGCAGGGTAATGCCCTCCATTGCGAACAATTTGCTGTATTGCTTTACCAAAGCATTTTTAGGCTCGGTCAGGATGCGGCGCAATGTCTCACGGTCGAGTGGGTTCAAATGCGTGAGTACGGGCAAGCGGCCGATCAATTCGGGGATGAGTCCGAATGATTTCAGGTCCATAGCCGTCACATAGCGCATCAGATTACCTTTATCGAATATCTCGATAATACGGTTATCACCATTGAAACCGATCGGGCGGGTGTTGATCCGCTTTCCGATGTGGCGCTCGATGCCGTCGAATGCACCGCCGCAGATGAAGAGGATGTTTTCGGTGTTCAAAGAAATCATCTTCTGGTCCGGGTGCTTGCGGCCTCCTTGTGGGGGAACGTTCACGATCGAACCTTCGAGGAGTTTCAACAACGCCTGCTGCACACCTTCGCCGCTTACGTCGCGGGTAATGGAAGGGTTATCCGACTTGCGGGCGATTTTGTCGATCTCGTCAATGTAGACAATACCGCGCTCTGCCGCTTCCACATTGTAATCCGCAGCTTGGAGCAGGCGGGTCAGGATCGTTTCAACGTCTTCACCCACATAACCGGCTTCGGTAACCACCGTAGCATCGGCCACGCAGAAAGGTACTTGCAGAATGCGTGCGATGGATTTCGCGAGATAGGTCTTACCGGTACCGGTTTCACCTACCATAATAATGTTGGATTTCTCGATTACCACGTCGTCCTCGGAGCTGGCCTGGTTCAGACGTTTGTAGTGGTTATAAACCGCCACTGCCAGTGAGCGTTTCGCTTCGTCCTGGCCTATAACATATTGTTCGAGGAAATGCTTGATATCAGCAGGAGGAATGGGCTTTAATTTCGGAAGCTTCGATTTCTTCTCTTTCTTATCCTCCTTCGGTCCCAGCTCTTCCGTAACTACCTGGTGCCCCTGGGCAATACAGTGGTTACAAATGTGAGCGTCAATCCCGGAAAGAAGCAAATCCACTTCGCTTTTTTTACGTCCGCAGAACGAACAACTTACTTGTGCCATCGATTCGATTTTAGCAGTTTTGTGAATGTTTCAGGCTTCGGAAAGCCATGGTAAACAAACGTGTGAGTCAAGGTAACAAGAAGACTGAGTGTTATGTTCAATCTTCGTTTCAATTGACAATTAGCGGTTATCTTAATACAAATTTCCGGTTTTTTGACCGGGTTACCAAATCAAGGTTAAGCCATATACTAAAAACGCCCCGACAGCCAGGCTGCGGGGCGATGTTGAAAGGTCGTTCAACTTATTTTTCGCGGGTCAGAACCTCGTCGATCAAGCCGTATTCTTTCGCTTCAGTTGCTTTCAACCACTTGTCACGATCCGAATCCAGACCGATTTGCTCCGGCGTCTGACCGGTGTGGTGTGCCAGGATTTCATACAACTCGTGACGCAGTTTCACGATCTCACGGGTAGTGATCTCGATATCGACCGAAGTTCCCTGCGCGCCGCCCGATGGCTGGTGGATCATCACACGAGCGTGCGGGAGCGCCGAGCGCTTGCCTGCCGCGCCACCTGCGAGCAATACCGCGCCCATGGACGCCGCGAGGCTGGTACATACCGTCGCTACGTCGGGACGAACATATTGCATAGTATCATAAATACCCAGACCGGCATAAACAGAGCCGCCCGGGCTGTTGATATACATCAGGATGTCCTTCTTAGGATCTGCCGATTCGAGGAAGAGTAGCTGGGCTACGATGATGTTGGCGATATTGTCGTCCACGCCGGTGCCCATAAAAATAATGCGGTCGGCCATCAGACGGGAGAATACGTCGACCTCGCGGAAGTTCATCGGACGTTCCTCGATTACCGAACGGGTCATGTTTTCAACAGAGTGGTTCATGTAACCGTCCACGGTCAGACCATTCATTCCCAAGTGGTGAACGGCATATTTTCTAAATTCATTTCCGTAATTCATCGAAAAAATTAATTTTTAATTTATCAATAGTTAAAGGGCAACTGAGTTCGAGAACAAAAAGCAATATAGCTTAGTTTCTGTTTATATCGCCGCAGGTTTCCCGGTTGCATGGCACAAATTTGACTATTTCACCGAATAATCCTTGTCAATTTCGGCGATAAATTATCGAAAAATGCGACAGTCATCAGCCCTGTTCAATGACTAGATTGCAGCATAAAAACGTTATACCACGCTTAATAACCGGACATTATGAACGTGACATCCAATTTATCAGAGAAAATACGGCAGATAAGGCTGCAAAAAGGCCTTTCGCAGGAAAATATGGCAGACATGCTGGGCTTATCGACGACAGCCTACGGCGATATCGAACGCGGCCGCACGGAGCTTTCGGTTTCAAGGTTAGAAAATGTAGCCAAGCTGCTTGACGTGCCATTGCCCGAATTGCTCGGCATTGATGTGTCCATGTCAGAAACCGAATGGCTCCGGCAGGAGAATACCCGCATATTAGCTGAGAACCGCCGGCTGCAAAATGAGCTGGATCAATGGAAGCTGAAATTCCGGCAATTGTTCGGCGACGGCATTGTCCGGCAAATAGGAGAGGAGCGCCAGCGCATTGGTTTCTAGGATGCATTGGAGCAAAAAAAACACCGCCCGGTTACCCGGGACGGTGAAAAAAAATGCTTTTTATATCTTCTGAAAATTAAGCTTCGGCTTCCACTTCGCCTTTCGCCAGTTTTTCGAATTCGCTAACCTCTACGGTCTGCTCGTCGGTGCTTACCTGGCCGCGGATTACTTCGAGAACTTTGTTGTCAAACACCTGGTTGAATACGCTCGTATAGTTATCCCGTTCTTTGTCGGCGAGGTAACCTTGTGCCACGCGGTCGATTGTTTCACGCATCGATTCGTCGTCGCCGTAGATACCGAATTGTCCTTTCACCATTTCACGTGTGAATGCGAGGATTTCAGGGTATTCTACTTTTACTTCCGATTTGTCGGCGATCTTGTTTTTGATCAGGCTCAGTTTCAAAGATTTCGCGAAATCACCGAATTGCTCGTCGATTTGCTCGCGGGTGAATTTGCCTTCGTTGGTACGCTCCAACCAGCTTTTGAGGAATTCCTCAGGCAATTCAATGGAAATAGCATCCAGCAATGCATTCTCGATATCGCGACGGAGCAATGCTTCGGTTTCGCGCTCGTAGTTGCTTTTGATGATTTCAAGAACCTTCTCGTTGAACTGCTCTTCGCTTTCAACCTGGCCTGGTCCCAATACTTTGTCGAAGAATTCTTGCGTCAATGCAGCTGGTGCTGAGCGCGTTACGTCTTCAACTGTCAATGTGTATTCGCCTGAAAGATCAGCGATATCTTCTTTTTTCTTACCGGTTACGTGAGCGATGGCCGATTCATCCGAGAATGTATCCTGAATGTCGAACACGATCACATCACCTTTTTTCACGCCGATGAACTTTGCAACAGCTTCCTCTTTTACTTGTTTAGTAGGGATTGCAGTGCGGGTTGTGAATTCGGTCGATTCCTGTTTCAGCTCACCGAAGATCATGTCTCCTGCTTCGCTTACCTCAGGGTGAATGCTGTCGGCGAAACGCTCGCGAAGGCTGTCGATAGTCTTCGTTAGCTCGTTATCGTCTACATTAATTGTGTAGCGTTTAACAGCAGGCAATGCGCTGAGGTCGGCTTCGAAATCCGATGCAATACCCAGGTCGTAGCTGAATTCGAATGAGCTAGGAGTATCCCAGTTCACTTCTGCCGCTTTATCGCGATCAGGTACGGGATCACCTACTACCTGCAATTTGTTTTCGCGGATGTAGTTGCTTACTGCATTGCTGAGGATGTTGTTCACCTCGTCAACCAGAATGCTTTTACCATACATGCGCTGGATCACATGGGATGGTACTTTGCCGGGACGAAATCCTTTCAGGTTCACGCGTTTCGAATAATCCTTGATCGTTTTATCAACTTTTGGCTGATAATCTTCCTTGGTCAACGTTACTTTCAGAGAGGCTAAGGTCGGCGAACTCTTTTCTAACAAAACTTCCATGTGTCGCTAAGCTATTGGTAAATACCTTTGTTACATTTGAACAGAAAAAAACAAAAATGCCCTCAAAACGAAGTCCTGAGGGCATTTGACGGGTTTCAATACTACGGAGCAACTCATTTTCCCAGATAAAGAGGAATCTGACGCCCCGTCATTCCCTTGTATTTCGTACGGGCGGAGGGAATCGAACCCCCACGCCTTGCGGCACTAGATCCTAAGTCTAGCACGTCTACCAGTTCCGCCACGCCCGCTCACTTAGTCCCGTTTTTCAACACGATCGTCGAATTGGGAGTGCAAAGGTATTTCTATTTTTCCAAAACATGCAAATTATTTTCAAAATTTTATCTTTGGGTAAAAGCGTATTGAAAAATGTCGCTAAAATTTGTTATTTTGGTGAAGCATACCAATTAGAAAACAGCAGTGGAGCAACTGGTTGAATCCCTCAACATTGACCTGGAACAGGAGCGTAAGGACATCCTCAAAAAATACCGCAGGCTTTTACGAACAGCGAAGCCTTTTTTGAAGGATAATGATGCTAAATTAATCAAAAAAGCCTTTTATACTTCCGTCGATGCGCATAAGGACATGCGCCGCCGGTCGGGAGAACCATACATTTACCACCCCCTCGCAGTAGCGCAAATCGTGGTCGAAGAAATCGGGCTTGGTACCACCGGCATCGTGGCGGCATTGCTGCACGACGTCGTAGAGGACACCGACATGGGTATCGACGATATCGAGCGGCTGTTTGGCAAGAAAGTAGCTAAAATTATCGATGGGCTGACCAAAATCTCAGGCCGTTTCGAATATGGCTCGTCGCAGCAAGCCGAGAATTTTCGCAAAATGCTGCTCACGCTTTCGGACGATGTACGGGTAATCCTCGTGAAGCTCGCCGACCGCCTGCACAATATGCGTACGCTCGACAGTATGCCGCGCGACAAGCAGCTCAAAATCGCTTCTGAAACGATATTCATTTATGCGCCGCTCGCGCACCGGCTCGGGTTGTACAGCATCAAGTCGGAACTCGAAGAGCTGTATTTGAAATACACCGAACCCCAGGAATACCGGGCCATTGCCCGAAAGCTGCGCGAGACGAAAAATATCCGTGACCGCTTCATTTCGAAGTTTATGGAACCTATCGCGCAAGATCTGGAATCCGCGGGGCTGAATTTTATCCTGAAAGGTCGTCCTAAATCGATTTATTCGATCTGGAATAAAATGCGGAAGCAGAATAAGCCTTTCGAGGAAATCTATGACCTGTTTGCGATCCGGATCGTGCTTGAATCGCCGCCGGAAAGCGATCGCGAAAAAGCGATCTGCTGGCAGGCCTATTCCATCGTTACCGATCATTATAAGCCCAACCCCGACCGGTTGAAGGACTTCCTGAGCACGCCTCGCGCAAATGGGTACCAGTCGCTGCACTCGACCGTAATGAGCAAAAGCGGGCAATGGGTAGAGGTGCAGATCCGTACTTCGCGCATGGATGAGATCGCGGAGAAAGGGTATGCGGCGCATTGGAAGTACAAAGGAAATGATACCAAGGTAAAAGGCAATATTGAAACCTGGATCACGCAGGTGCGCGAGACGTTGGAAAACGGTTTTGGGGATAAAACGGCCGCTATTGAGTTTCTGGACGAATTCCGTAGCAATCTTTTCAATGAGGAGGTATTTGTATTTACTCCAAAGGGCGAGCTGAAGGTATTACAGGCAGGTTCAACTGCGCTGGACTTTGCATTCGACATTCACTCCGAAGTAGGGGCGCACTGTATGGCCGCCAAAGTCGGCGGTATCCTCGTGCCGATCAGCTATGTCCTGAACAATGGGGACCAGATCGAGATCATTACTTCGAGCAAACAGAAACCGAATGAGGACTGGCTGCGCATTGTCGTTACCTCCAAGGCAAGGGCGCGGATCAAGGATTTTCTCAAAGAAGAAAACCGCCGGTATGAAACCGATGGACGCCAGTTGGTTGAGAAAAAACTGAAAATACTGGGAATGGACGCTACCGCGGAGGTAATGAACCAGCTCCGGGCATTTTTTGAATGCAAAACCACGACCGACTTCTTCTACCGCATCGGCAAAGGCTACATCCCGATCGACGAATTGAAACGCTTCAAGCGCGATCGCGACGCGAAAGAAAAGAAGGCAGCAGAGAGCAGCGCTGCCAGCAACACACCGCCGGCCACCGGCACCGATGGAAAGACATTAACCAAATACCTGAAACAAATCCATGGCGACCGTGCGGACAGCGATACGCTGCTTATCGGCGACGACATGGACAAGATCGATTACAAACTCGCGCAATGCTGTAACCCGATCGCGGGCGACGACGTTTTCGGATTTGTGACGATCAACGAAGGCATTAAAATACACCGCACTACCTGCCCGAATGCGGCCGAGCTGATGTCGAAACATGGCAACCGCATTATCAAGGCGAAATGGTCGGGCAAGGACGAAGCATTCCTGGCCGGGCTCTATTTGTCGGGTACCGATCGAGTGGGTTTGGTGAACGACGTCACGCGGATCATTTCCAACGAGCTGCACATCAATATGCGCGGGCTCACGATCGATACCAAGGATGGCGTATTCAACGGGGATATCAAACTTTACGTGCAGGATACCAGGCACCTCGACATCCTGATCGCCAAGCTGGAAGAGGTCGAAGGCGTCTACAATGTCCAGCGTTTCGATACCAACCTGAACGGCAAGTAGCCATTTTGAACCATTGCCGCTCCACAGTGTTATTGAATTGGTAATTAATGAGGTTAGCAGCACTATGCTTGCGAATGTGAGAGTGATTTAAGTAAAAAAGCGTATTTTCGCGCAAGATTATCAGAGATATGCCACAAGCCAGCAAACCAAATTTCGAGGCCGCTAAGAAAATATTAACGGCTTACCTGGAAAACAAGGGACTTCGTAAAACGCCCGAGCGCTTTGCGATTCTCGAAGAAATTTACACCAGGGAGGATCATTTCGATGTAGATGAGCTGTATATCAGCATGAAAAACAAACGTTACCGCGTGAGCCGTGCTACGGTTTACAACACGCTCGACGTTCTGGTAGATTGCGACCTGGTTACCAAGCACCAGTTTGGCAAAAACCTCGCGCAATTCGAAAAGTCGTACGGCAACAAGCAGCACGACCACCTGATTTGTACAGATTGTCATAAAGTAATGGAGTTCTGCGATCCGCGCATTCAATCGATCCAGAACATGGTAGGAGAGATGCTGAATTTCAGCGTAATGCACCACTCGCTTATTTTCTACGGAAACTGCAACAAGGAAAACTGCCAGAACCGCACGGAGGCACCACGAGAGACCACCACAGTTTACGAAGACAGATAATTATCACGATCAGGCCCGGTAATGCTCCCATTGCCGGGCCACTTACACCATATTAAGTTTCAGTAATCCAATATTTGAATGAAAGTTGACGTACTACTTGGTCTTCAATGGGGAGACGAGGGAAAAGGAAAAATTGTGGATGTCCTGGCGCCACGCTATCAGGTTGTAGCCCGTTTTCAGGGTGGCCCTAATGCCGGACACACATTGGAGTTTGACGGTATCAAACACGTCCTGCACCAGATCCCGTCGGGGATTTTCCGCAGCGATATCCAGAATATCATCGGAAACGGTGTTGTGCTCGACCCGGTTGTGTTCAAAAGAGAGATCGAAGGTCTTGCGAAATATAACCTGGACCTGATCAGCAACCTGTTCGTGTCCAAAAAGGCTTCCATCATCGTTCCTACCCACGCCCTGCTTGACGCCGCTTATGAGCGTTCGAAAGGGGACTCGAAGATCGGCTCAACTTTGCGCGGCATCGGCCCTGCTTACCAGGATAAAGTTGCCCGCCTGGGCTTGCGCGTAGGAGACGTTCTTTCACCGAATTTCGCCGCCAAATACAAGAAACTCGTTGATGCGCACAAGGTAATCCTCGACTTCTATTCTTTCGATTACTCCGAAACATTGCCTGCTGCCGAAGAGAAATTCTTCGATGCGATCGACTTCATGAAGCAATTCACGCTCGTAAACAGCGAATACATCGTCAATGGCGCATTGAATGAAGGCAAAACGGTCCTCGCGGAAGGTGCGCAAGGTTCGTTGCTCGACATTGATTTCGGTTCATACCCATTCGTTACCAGCTCTACCACCATGACAGCCGGTGCGTCTACCGGATTAGGTATTGCGCCACGTCAGATCGGTGAGGTATTTGGTATTTTTAAAGCCTACTGTACACGTGTGGGCAGCGGTCCATTCCCTACTGAATTGAACGACGAAGTAGGCGAGGAAATCCGTAAAGAAGGCCGCGAGTTCGGTGCTACTACCGGTCGCCCGCGCCGTACCGGCTGGCTCGACCTGCCTGCATTGAAATACGCGATCATGATCAACGGCGTAACGCAGCTGATTATGATGAAGGTAGATGTACTGACTATTTTCGATAACATCAAAGTTTGTACGCACTACCGCCTGGCCGATGGTACTCTAACCGACCAGGTTCCTTATGATCTTTGCGACGAAGCAGTTGAACCGGTTTACAAGGATTTCAAAGGCTGGAAAACTTCGTTGGACGGCGTACGCGATTTCGACGCGATCCCGGCGGAATTGAATGCTTACGTGAAGTTCCTCGAAGCGGAATTGAATCTGCCGATTACATTTATTTCGACCGGCCCTGACCGCGAAGCGCTGATCAGCCGTGAAGCTGCTGCTGCGGAAGCATAGTGTTGAAGTATTTTAATATGAAAAGAGCCCTTGAATGTTCATCATTCGAGGGCTCTTTGTTTTAGTAATGTAGATTCAGATTAAGAAAGCAGGTTCAAAACATCCTCCCGCGTCAGCGATTTAATAAAACCTTCCTCACTCGAAATGAGATCATCGGCCAGTTGCTTCTTCGAGCGCTGCAATGCGAGAATCTTTTCCTCCACCGAATTTTTGGTAATAAACTTATAAGTAAACACGGTCCGGTCCTGACCAATGCGGTGCGCACGGTCTACTGCCTGCGCCTCAATGGCCGGGTTCCACCATGGATCGAGGATGAAAACGTAATCCGCGGCTGTGAGGTTAAGACCCAGACCACCCGCTTTGAGAGAAATGAGGAAAATTTTGATGTTCTCGTCGTTCTGGAAAGATTCTACCTGCTCCTGGCGGTCGCGCGTGGCGCCGTCGAGGTACGCGTAACTGATTTCTTTTTCGTCCAGATAATGCCGGAAAAGATCGAGGTGTTTAATGTATTGACTGAAAATCAAAATCTTATGATCTTCGCTCATGACGGTTTGCAGCTTGTACAGCACGTCTTCAAACTTGCCCGAATCGTATGCATATTCGGGATCGACCATCACCGGGTGGTTAGCGAGCTGCCGGAGCTTGGTCAAACCCTGCAATACCACGAGTTGCGATTTCGAGATACCTTCCGAGTCGATGCTTTGGAGGATGAGGTTGCGGTAATAGGCCTTCGCTTCCTCGTATGCCTTTTCTTGCTCGTCCGACATGTCGCAATATTGAATGCTTTCGACTTTTTCGGGCAAATCCGTTGCAACCTGCGATTTTAATCTCCTTAATATAAACGGCTTAATAAGATTGTAGAGCCGTTTGGTCTTTTCCTCATCACCTTTCTTTTCGATCGGGATCTGGAATTCGTCCCGGAAAAACGTCTGGCTACCGAGTAATCCGGGATTCACAAACGACATTTGCGACCAGAGATCAAGCGTGTTGTTTTCGATAGGCGTACCGGTCAACACGAGCCTGTATGCCGAATTGAGGCGCCTCACGGCCTTGGTAATGATCGACCCTGGGTTTTTGATAGCCTGCGATTCGTCGAGGATCACGTAATTGAAACGGTAGTCTTCCATGAGCTCGATATCCAGCCTGACAATGCCGTAGGAGGTCAGTATCAGGTCGTAATTGTCAAACTGGGCGGTGTCCTTCTCGCGGTTCGTGCCCGTGTACAGGAGTACGCGCATGTCGGGTGTGAACTTGCTGGCTTCCAGCTGCCAGTTGTAGAGCAGCGAGGTTGGCATGATGAGGATCGACGGGCGATCCGCGCCGCCTTCTTTTTCGGATTGCAGCAATGCGAGCGTCTGCACCGTTTTTCCCAACCCCATATCGTCGGCCAGGCAGCCTCCGAAGCGGTATTGTTTCAAAAAGCGTAGCCAGTCGTAACCTGTTTTTTGGTAAGGGCGCAGCAATCCCTGGAAATGCGCCGGAGATTCTGCCGGTTCGATATGCTGGAAATTTCGCAGGTTTTCGAGCTTGCGGCTGATTACCGCCGTGGCCAGATTGTCCTCTTTCAGCTCTTGTACCAATGCCAGATGATGCATTCGCAGGCGCAGCTGATCATTTTCATGGCTACTTTCCGTGAAGGAGAAGAACTCCGAATATTTGGTGAACCACCATTCAGGGATTACGGCTATTTCGCCGTTAGGCAGCAGAAACTCCTTCTTTCGGTGGAGAATGTAGTTCCGCAGTTGGATAAATGGTATTTCAAACTCGCCGAAAAGCACTTTGGCATTGATATCAAACCAGTCGCGGCCTTCCTGTATGGAAATATCGAGCGAGGAGTAACCCAGGAAATAGCGCTTGGTATCGGCCGTATTCTGCCGCACCGCGATACCCTGCTCGGCCAATGCGATCGCATTACTTTGCAGCCAGCCGAATGCTTCCGATTTGGGCATCTGAACCTTTCCATTACGGATATTCAGGCCCATATCTTTCAAAATCCGCACATGCGCGCCTTCGACCTCGATATTTCTTTTAACCTTATTGAAAAAATACTCGTTGCCTTTCTTCTCCATGTGCACGCTCGACGCATGCGCGAAGCTGTCGTAATGGAACGAAAAGCCGGCATACTGAAACGATAACTCGAATGCGACGTCGTTGTCTTCTTCTTCCAACACTTCCACATCCTCGCTGTCCTGGAAAAGCACGGCGGATTTCTTTGGATTGGATGAGTATTCTGAAATCGTAAGAATGGTTTTCGGCACAGACGACACGTTTCTGATCTCGAACCCCCTTGCCACCACATCATATGAAGCAATGAGCGGTGCTACGAAACGACCGTAGTATTGTTCTTCGACCTGGCCTGGAATGGCAATAAACTTTTTCGCGAGAAAGGGCTTGATCTTTTTGCCATCCACATTGCCCTCGAAATGGTAAAGGTGCCCGTCGAGCACCAGCCAGGCAGGATCTTCGCAGATCAGGAAAGCATTTTTGTACTGGAATTCCAGCTTCTGCATCTTGTGCCGGATCGTCGGGAAATAGTGGGTATTATCCTCGTTCCGGATGAAATGGAAGCGGATCGTCGCTTTTTCAGACTCCCAGGTCACAGGTTTCCACAGTGGGTTACCATCATTACCCATGATGAAAATGTCCTTTCCGGCGAGCCTTTCGAGGATGCGTGATTTACAGCTTTCAAGATATCCCGCGATCGTTTCCTGAATGACCTTGTCGCCTTTTTGAGGGTCATAAACTTTCAGGAAGAAATCTACCGCATTCAGTTTCTTCGGGTTATATTTTTTGAGCACCGCGTCCTGCTGAATGTCATCTATCAGCTTGACAAGTTCAAAATCCCTGGTATCGAGGCCAGAACGGAACTCCTTGATGTTTTTTGAGGAAATGTTCTGCACCTGAAACGAAAAGTCGCCCTGCGCATTAAGCTGGACGACAAAGGCTTCGAAGATGTACCCCAGATACTCATGGTTAAGAATTGAATAAACAATTTTAAATGGCTCTGAGGGAGAAACTTTCATTAGGATATCGTTGGCTAAGATTCGTGTTGATGCCGAAGAAGCCCTTCCATAAATCAGCAGGGATCTTTCGATTTGGGAAACTTCAAATATAATTTAAAACAACCCGAAAAGAAAGTCCGGTGTTACCATTCTCTAAAAAATAGTGTAGAATAAATTTGCGCTCCGATCGAAATTTTTTCGATGCCGGAGCGCAATATCTGTTTAGCTTAATACAAAATGTAAATGGGCGGAGCCTCAGGAGAAAAGCGGTGCGAAACTCTGCGCTTCTAATACATTTTTGGCCAGAATGCCGGTTTGAGCAGTCATCTTGTTAAAAAGAAAAGGTCCCATGCTGATCCTTTTGACATTCAGCGATTTCAATGCATTAAAGTCGGGTAATGCGGGCATGCACATTACATTCACGGGCAGGACGGTTTCGCTGGTAATGGTGCGGATATCTTCGGCCCGTACCACGCAGGGTACAAAAATCCCATGTATCCCGGTGTTTTCATAGGAGTTAATGCGGCTGATGGTCTCGTCGAGCGCATTGGGCAGCCCGAGCAGGAATGGATCGGTTCTTACGTTGAGAAATATTGTGATGTTTTCCTGTTCAAGCCTATTCACGATTTCAACCAGTAGTTGCCGGAATTCGCCGGCGGGCCGGAGCTGGCGGGTGGGTTTTGCCAGCGTGTCTTCAAGGTTAACCCCGGCCACTCCTGCTTCGTAAAGCATTTTGATGTGCTCCGCTATGCCCGCTGCGGTATCGGCGTATCCGCCTTCAATATCGACCGTGAGAGGGATTTTGACGGTTTCGGTAACCCGTTTCGCCACGCGCAGGATCGAATCGAAAGGCAGGTTTTCGCCGTCGTCGTAGCCAAAAGCGGTGGCGAGGGCGTGGCTCGAAGTGCCGATGGCCTGGTAGCCGGCCGACTCGTAAATGTGCGCGCTATTGACGTCCCAAATGTTACCGAGCAGCAATGGTTCTGTTTGTTGATGAAGCTGTGAGAATGTTTCGAAAGTGCTCATTGTCTGAAATTTTCCTTTGTTTGAAAATGAATTGATATGACAAAGGTATTTCAGCGGTGGGGCCTGTAATTGTACAAACCGGAACCGGCGGATTTTAACTGATCAGCAGTTGATTTACTGCCGAAAGATTGTTCAGATAAGCCGTTGGCGTCAACCCGGTGAACGATTTGAAATCCCTGATAAAATGCGATTGATCGAAATAGCCCGCGTCGTAGGCAATGGACGTAAGCGGCAATTTGTTTTCTCCGATCAGTTTGAGGCTCGTTTTGAAGCGATGGATTTTATCGAAAGACTTTGGCGAAAGGCCAGTGTGCTGATAAACCAGCTTGTGCAGGTAGCGCGTCGTGATCCCGAAAGTTCCCGCAATGCGGCCGATATTATTTTCGGCGGGGTCTTTCGTAATGCTTGTCAGAATGTGGCCTACCTTGTCCAATCGCTCCTGGCGGCGGGAAGCAGACATTAGCCTGCCTGTAAAAAAGCCATCGAGCAGGGCGATGCGCGCATTAACCGAATCGGCTTCCTGCAACCTGCTGTGCAAATCCCGGATACTTCTTCCGATCACATCCGCGAGGTCGAAAACCTGGTCATTGAAAACGCCGATTTCGTCGTCGAGCAAAAAGGAGGTAGCATGGGTGAAAAAGCGTACGCCCAGCATCAAGTGTGCGCCCGACGACCGGATTGGCAGCGGCCGGGTAATTTGTCCCCAAAGCTCGATTCCCGGGTTCCTTTGAAAACCATTATCTTTAAAAGACTCCCAGACTCCGCTGCCGAGGTTAAATATCACTTCCATATCCCCGCTGGGGAATACGGTATCCTCATAAGCCACATGTTCCGACGACTCGAAAAGATAGTAATGCCGAATGTAGGGTGCCAGCATTTTTGCCGGTTGGAAATATTGAAATTCCATATCATTACATATTTACTGGGTCATTTACCTTTTTTGAGCCCATTGCAGGGCAGGCAAATATAGATGGGGCAAATGAGCGGCAATTGTATGAAACGGAACAAATCAATGCGGCACAACATTCCAATACTGACGGAGAATTTGGGCTAAATGCGCGGTATTATCTGTACCGCCGTCGGACACCCAGGCAATGATCCCGTCGGGACGTATCAATACGGCGCTTAAACCAAGCCGGTCAGTCGCATTGCATGAAATGTATTTGATTTGGGTAGCATACTTATTTACCAAAGCCGCAATTGAAGCGTTTCCTTCAAAATCCAGCAATATCATTTCTCCGTCGCGCATGAGCTCCCCCATTTTGGCGCCGTTTTCTAGCTCGAAATTGGGAACGTTGCGGCCCGTGAGCGGATGACCACCGTCGAGCTCGTACCGATTGTAAATCCCCCAAATTCTGCCGGCGGTATAGGTAGCGCCGTCGCGGGTGTTGAGTAAGTCGCGGAAGATCGCGTGCAGCGCGCGGGCGTGCGGGTCTGGCCGCATAATGGCCACCTGCGCGCGTGACCAGTCCAGTACCTGCGCGCCCACGGGGTGGCGTTCGGCATGATAGGTGTCGAGTAAGTCCTTCGATGCGTGGTTTCGCACCAATGCTGCCAGTTTCCAGCCGAGATTCATGGCATCGCCCAGGCCAAGATTCAGTCCCTGCCCGCCCAGGGGCGAGTGGATATGCGCGGCATCGCCCGCCAACAAGATCCGGCCGTTGCCATATTGAGTGGCCTGGCGGGCCCGGTCTGTCCAGGTAGTGGCGGTGTGCAAGGCATTGATGGTAACATCGGTGCCCGAAATGCGGCGTAAAACTTCCTGAATGTGTTCGCGGGTGATGGGCTCTTCGGAATTGTGAAATGCACCGCGGTCAAAATCCTGCATGAGCACGTAACCCGGCTGCGATTGCATGTACATGCCTGCGGACGTCACGTTACGCCCGGGACGCAGCTTTTCAGGGTCCGCAATGTTGACCAGGGTTGTATAACCGGTGAACTCCGGTTCCGTACCTGCGAATTCAAAACCACCCATTTTGCGTACCGCGCTGCGGCTTCCGTCGCATCCGACGAGCCATTTGGATTCAAAATGTTCATTGGCCGACCAAACCGTCACACTTTCACCGGTTTGATGAACCCCCGTAACCGGGCATCCACGTCTGATTTCCACACCCAAAGCGGTGGCTCGTCGCGTGAGAATGGTTTCAAGTTCGGCTATTTCGGATATTAAACTGGTTTCGGGCGAGCCGGGGAGGCGATATTCCCATTGGGAGGCGTCGATGTTGCCTGCGAGTAATGGAATGCCCCCGAAATGCCCTACCTGTCGTTGAGCACCCTGTTGTGGCGTCGCCGTGATATGCGGGTTTTTAAGTCGTTTGTGGATTTCCAGTTCCTCGAACAGCCCGCGGCGGTACAGCGCTTCGATGGTTGGCGCGGAAAGCCCACGTATGCCGAAAGGCAGCTGTTTCAGCGGAGAAGTGGCTTTTTCTGCCTTTTCAAGAATGAGTACTGTGCATTTGGCCAGCGCCAGTTCGCAGGCAAGGAACAGGCCTACCGGGCCTGCACCGGAAATGATAACGTCGTGTTTCAGTTTGTTTGTAGCTTTCATATTCAAATGATTGAGCTACAAAATTCCGGAATGCGAGCGCCTCAGGCTTGTACAAACGCGACAAAATCGTCGCTTGCCATTTGCTTCCGTTTCTTCGCTTTTCGGGCAAATGCAGCCGGCGTTGTGCCGCTGTACTTTTTGAATTCCCTGCTCAAATGAGCCTGATCTGTATAACCGAAGTCATATGCCAGGCCGGCGAGGCTGGAATCAGGTTCGTTCCAGAGCGCGTTCCGTACCTGTTCAAAGCGCATCAGGCCGGAGACATCTTTCACTGTAAAGCCGGAAGATTGCTTGAATTTCCGTTCCAATGTGCGCACCGTCGCGTGTGCCGCCGCCGCTACCTGGCTAACGGGCGTGGTACCCTTGCGCTCCAGCATTGCTGCTCCGGCTTTGGAAAGCGTTCTGTCAATAAATACCTGTGGCCGGATGTGAAGGAAGTATTGTTCCAACCTTGCCAATACTTCGCCTATTCGCCCTGAGGTCATCAGGGTGCTCAAAGCGGATTGGAGTTCCGCGATAGGGTGCGTGAAAACATGCACACCGCCTTTTCCGGCCGGAAGTCCGAGCAGATCGAATACCGTCCAGGGAAAACATCTGACCCCGATAATCTCCAAACGACCTTGGGTTTGAAATATAGCCGGTTGGTTGAGTAAACCCATCAAAAATGGTGAAGGCAACGACCGTAAACTGCCATTTTCGGAAACGTTATGAAGCTTCCCGAAGTAAAAAATGATTTCTGCATAACCATCCGGTTCGACCTGGAAAGTAGTTTCCGGATCGTCCAGGTCGCGGCTATCATACCAAAAGCATCTGATAATGTCCCGGAGCGTTTCGTGTGGTTCAAATTCCTGGTGCATGGTGCAAGATAATGCACCTGTGAGGCGAGTGCAACAAAAAAGGAGCTGCGATTGCTCGTAACTCCTTGGGAAATTGGGTACCGGGGACGGGAATCGAACCCGTACGGGCGTTTCGGCCCACAGGATTTTAAGTCCTGCGTGTCTACCAGTTCCACCACCCCGGCAAAGCCAGGTACCGGTACCAGTGAAGAGAAAAAAAGCACCGTCTCCGGTGCTTTGCTCTCTCTGAGCGAAAGACGGGGTTCGAACCCGCGACCTCGACCTTGGCAAGGTCGCGCTCTACCAGCTGAGCTACTTTCGCGTATTTTTCATAACCGTTTCCGATTATTGTGGTGCAAATGTAGGGACGTCTGGTATTTGACGCAAGCTTTTGGTGAAAATATTTCGTAAAAAAATTGCGAAAAAACATTAACAAATTGTAAATCAATTGATCAGTGCGGAATTTTTTTTAATCCAAAAACAGCGCGGAGGGTGAATAGAGGGGGTTTCGCTCTTAAAAGTGTTCATCCTTCCGAAACAGACGTAATGCATGCTTCATTTACCGCCCGTCAGTTTTCACCTATCCACTTCATATTTTGCTTACCTTTGCCTCCTTTAACCCATATAGGATGTGGATTGTCGGGCAGCCTCGCCGGAGTGGCCCGGTTTTGTTAACGATCGCTCCTGCTCATTCAAAACTAAATTTGCTTGTTCATGTTTTCCAACGAAGTGTTGTTTTTTGGAGGTTTTATTCTGGTGATCAGCGTTATGCTGCTTCTGGATCTGGGGGTTTTCAACAAAAAAGACCACGTGGTCAAGTTTGGTGAAGCTGCCGCCTGGACTGTCGCCTGGATTGCGCTCGCGTTGGCATTCTACCTGGTCATCAATACGCATGGCGACCTGGTGCATGGCATGGACAATTATGGCGAGCTCGAAACAATTAAAAATAAGTACGCGCCACATCTGAAACTCATACCCGGGGATTTTGAGGAAAGCCTCGAACTCTACCGGAAAAACATGTCGCTGGAATTCATTACCGGCTATTTGCTGGAATATGCACTTTCGGTGGACAATATTTTCGTCATTATCCTGATCTTCTCGTCGTTTGGTGTTCGGCCCAAATACTTCAAAAAAGTGCTCTTCTGGGGCGTTTTGGGAGCGATCATTATGCGTTTTGTCTTCATTTTCGTGGGTTCGGCGCTGATGCAACGTTTCGAATGGATCATCTATATTTTCGGTCTGCTGCTGGTTTACCAGGGCGGCAAAATATTCTTCGAAGGGGGAGAAGAGGAAAAAATCGACCCTGCCAAACACCCGGTCGTGAAATTTGCTTCCAAGTACCTACCCGTGTTCCCGCGCTACGTGCATGAGCATTTTTTCGTATTGAAAAAGGGCAAATGGCTCGTCACGCCGCTTTTTGTGGTGGTACTGATCGTCGAGTTTACCGACCTGATTTTCGCGGTGGATTCCGTGCCCGCAGTATTCTCGGTTACCAAAGATCCTTACGTAGTATTTTTCTCGAATATCTTCGCGATCATGGGGTTGCGCTCGATGTTCTTCTTTCTGAGCAACATTATGGGGCTTTTCCGCTTCCTCAAATATGGGTTGGGGGTATTGCTGGTCTTTATCGGCAGCAAGATGCTCGCACACCACTACCTCGAATCTATCGGGTTCAAAACCGTATATTCGCTGTATGTGATCATCGGTATTCTGGCAGTGAGTATTCTGGCATCGGTGATCGTTCCTGAAAAAAAGGAGGTAGAGGACGAGGTCTTATCCAATAGTTAGGCATCGGGCAGCGTTTTGAGTAACTATGAGCCGGATTCTTAAAGCCTATCTAAAACGACTTACTAATCTTAGCACCCGCAACAAGTCGTTGCTACTCACGAGCTTGTCTGCCGAACAATTTCTGGATTTCCACGATACGGATTTCCTGTTGTCGAAGCCGTCTATCGATGTACTCAAACAGGTGATCCAGGGGGCCAACCGGGTTGCATTGTGCGATGTGGCCGATCCGCGTTTCGAGAAGGTGAATGAGGCTAGCAAGCGGCTACGCAAAATAGCCCGCACCGAGCGCTTCATTGAAGAGGAACGAGGCTCGCGTGACTTGTATGTAGGCTATCCGTTCGTGAAAGGCAAGCTTTCCGACGGCACACCTATTCACGCCCCATTGCTGTTTTTCCCGGTGACGTTGCGGATGGACCGTGAACAATGGTGCCTTTTCGAGCGCGACGACAGTGCCGTGGCTTTAAATCAGAGCTTCGCGCTGGCATACGGACATTTCAATGAGGCAAAAATTCCCGATGAAGTGCTCGAAAAGTCATTTGAGGATTTTCCGAAGGATTTCCTCGAATTCAGGACGCAGCTCTATGAATGGCTGAAATCGACTCCATTCAAAATCAATTTTAATCAACAGCTTTTTGAAGATAAACTAGTCGCATTCAGTAGCGAAAAAAGCTCGGACCTTGCAGCAAATGAGCGTAATGGGGAACTGAAACTCTACCCGGAGGCCGTTCTCGGTATTTTCCCGCAGGCGGGTTCGTACCTGGTTCCGGATTATAACAGGCTCATGGCCCTTGAAGACACCGAGGGTTTCAAGCTGCCGTTGATTGATTTGGCAGAGGAAGCCGAAGACGAGAACTATTTACAGCCGGAAATTCCGGTGCGGGAAACCCGGCAGGTGAGGGAAGAGGATGTGCTGACGCCATTTCCGGTGGACGAGTCACAGGAAGAGATTATCCTCGCGGTCAAATCGGGCAGTTCTGTCGTGGTACAGGGCCCGCCGGGAAGCGGCAAATCGCAGCTGATCTGCAATCTGATTGCCGACTTCACTTCGAAGGGTAAGCGTGTTTTATTGGTATGCCAAAAGCGGGCGGCGCTGGATGTGGTTTATCAACGTCTGGCGACCACCGGTATGAAGGATTTTACCGGCCTTATCCACGATTTTAAGAACGACCGCTCTGCATTATATAGCCAGATTGCCTCGCAGATAGAGAAAGTAGAGGCATATCGTCAGCAGAATTATAGCCTCGATTCGGTATTCCTGGAAAGACAATTTACCCAGGAAAGCCGCGCGATCGATAAGACGGTGGATGAGCTGAACGGCTTTCGCTCCGCATTGTTTGATGAAAATGAATGCGGCGTGAGCATTAAAGAACTTTACCTCACGAGCGATCCCAACGCGCCGCATGCCGATATGCGGCCTTATTACCGGCAGTTCAGAATTGACGCCTGGGACGGTTTTAAAAGGCATTTGAAAACCTATTCCGATTACGCATTCCTCATTCATCCCACGCATCCGTGGCGAAACCGGCGGAGTTTTGCTGCATTCGGCATGGCGGAGTTGCGTACAATGGAAAATATGCTGTCGGAATGGCCTACCGCTTTTGAAAAGCAAACCCGCGGCTTTGAGCAGATAGCAGGCGTTCCATTTGACAAGTCGTTTATCCGGAACCGCAAAGAAATTGCCGAGCGCCTTACCGATATCACCGAACTGGTATCTGATGAAGCTACATGGAAACTGGTAAAGAAATACACTGGTGCACCCGTAAATGCGCATGAGCGACTCGCGTTCGTGCGGCAGGCTGTGGATGTAATGGAGGGTTTTATTGCCGAGGGCGGCATCGAAATGTCCATTCCGGCATCTCAATTGAATGCATTTGAAGCTATGCTCAAAAAGTCGCTGGAAACCAAGCAGTCTGCGGTTTCGGGCTTTTTCTGGGATGTATTTAGTAAGGAAAAGAAAGAAATAGAGCGGGTAGCGATTGTCAACGGTCTCACGGCTTCTTTCGAGCATATGATGCGGCTGGAAGAGCGTTTAAGGAATCGCCGACAGCTGGAATCGTGGCTGCAAAATGCGAACCTGGGTTTTGATCCGGCATTTATCGATGATTTTTCGGCAGATCGGGCCGGCGAATATCTGGCCTTCTTTAAATCTGCCGAGCTCGCTTCCGACGCAGTAGCGCGCATGGACGCGGGTGCGTGGACGAAGGTTTTTCATGAAATTGTAGGTGCGAACGGCCGACTAGTACAGTTTACGGAAACCATTCAAAATCTTAGACAATGGCTGCAAATCTGGGATCGCATGGAGAAAGCCATGCTCCCTTACCTTTTGCCCGGGCAGATCACCGCACTGGTCGACGATCCTGCCGGTTATAGCGAAATCCTGCTGGATGCTTTACGCAACGATTTTGACTCACTAACCGATATGGACCGGCTGTGGGAAGAAATGACCGAATCGCAACGTGGCGCAGTAAAGGCAACTTTGACGAAAGAGGCCGAACTTGGTTTTACAAATGCGCAGGAAGTACTCGCCCTATTTGAAAATAGTATTAAGCTGGCCTGGATCGAGCATATTGAGAGCAAATACCCGGTATTGCGATCGGTGACTTCGCTCAAAATGAAGCAGTGGGAAGATCAGGTGCAGGGCAGCATTGGGTTGAAGCAGAAGCTAAGTTCGGATATTACGAATATTAAATTGCGCGAGGCCACTTATGAGGATGTGGAAAAGAACCGCCTGGGGAACCGCGTAACGTACCGCGAACTCGGTCATCAGGTTACGAAAAAGCGCAAGATCTGGCCGATCCGGAAATTGCTCGAAAACTACGCCGACGAGGTATTTGCCCTCATACCTTGCTGGATGGCTTCCCCGGAAGCCGTGTCGGCAATTTTTCCGATGGAGAGCGGGTTGTTCGATCTGGTTATTTTCGATGAGGCATCGCAATGCTATGCGGAGTATAGCTTGCCCGCGGCATTCAGGGGGAAACAATGGGTGGTAACAGGAGATAGCAAACAGCTTTCACCTAGCGATCTTTACCGCGTACGTTACGAAGACCGGACGGAGGATGAAGAGTATTCGGCAGCCATTGAAATCGAGTCGCTGCTGGACCTTGCGGGGCAATCGCTGGATCATTATCAACTGACGGGCCATTACAGAAGTTCGTCACTTGATCTCATCGATTTCTCAAACAGGAATTTTTATAAAAAAAGCCTTAAACTGCTGCCCGACTTCCATAAGATCAACGACCGCGAACCTGGGATTGAATACATTAAAACTGAGGGTATTTGGAAGAACAACACCAATACCATTGAGGTGGACGAAGTATTGCGGCTTATCCGCGAACTTGCGGGCAGTAGAAAGAGCATTGGCGTAGTAACCTTCAATTTCTACCAGCAAGCCGCTATTCAGGATGCATTGGAGAAGGAAACCTCACTACCCGAAGGCCTTTTTGTAAAGAATATAGAGAACGTGCAGGGCGATGAACGCGACATTATCATCTTCTCAATGGGCTATGCGCCGGATGAGAAAGGGCGTGTTTCTATGCAGTTCGGGACATTGAATATGCAGGGAGGGGAGAATCGGCTGAACGTGGCTATTACGCGTGCGAGAGAGAAAATTTACTTTGTAACAAGTCTTTGGCCGTCGCAGCTGCAAACGGAACAAACAGCCAACGAAGGGCCGAAACTGCTAAGGGCTTACATGGACTACGCATTGCAGGTATCGGAAGGTAAGTTTGAGCCGGCGCCGCTTGCTACCGGGCAATTCCGTTCTGATTGGCTGTTGAAAGAACGGCTGGTACGGCAAAACCCGGCATTTGAGAAAGAGCTCCCATTTGGCGATATTACTGTAAAAGAAGAAGGGGCCTACAAGGGCTTGGTACTTACGGACGACGATCTTTACCATTACAGTAAGTCATCCAAAGAGCCTCACGCTTATTTGCCCCTTCTGTTGCGGTTGAAAAATTGGCCTTTCAGGCGTGTTTACAGCCGCGAATATTGGTCGGGAAACCTAAAAAACGGTCTGTTATAGTTCCTTAATACGGATGTTACGGTAAGAGACTTTGTCGCCGTGGTCTTGCAATGCAATCTTGCCTTTGGAAGACGCACCGAATCCCTGCCAGGTTTTGAACTTGCTGTTGGCAACGAGTTTGTCCCATTCAGCGCCCTGAGTCGGGAATTCCACTACTTTTTTGCCGTTCAGCCAGCTTTCGCCTTTGCCGTTTTTGATCACAATTTTCGCTTTGTTCCATTCTCCAGCAGGTTTTACCGCAGAGAAGTTGGATGGAGGGAGCATATCGTACAGTGAACCGGCTTTGTGGTTACCATCTTTACCTGCTTTCGCATCGGGGTGCTTCACGTCGTCGAGTACCTGGATTTCCGGGCCGGTAGAGTAGGGGCAGCAATACTTTTTGTCTTCTATCACGTGGTAAATAATCCCGCTGTTACCGCCTTCGGAGATTTTCCATTCCAGTTCCAGTTCGAAATCACCGTATTCTTTGTCGGTAACGAGGTCCTTACCGCCTTTTTCGGCCAGCACTACCGCACCGTCTTCAATTTTCCACTGTGGCAGAACTTTGTCCTGTTGCCAGCTATGCCAGCCGTTCAGGCTTTTGCCGTCGAAAAGGGTAACCCACTTTCCTTTTTGGGCTTCTGCATCATTTGAAAAGGCCAAAGCAGCCAGGGCGATAACGGATGCTTTTCCGAAAGCCTTCCATTTTGTGAAATTCATGTTTCGCTTGTTAAAGTTTTAGTCCACAATATTAAGTACTTTTTGAGTTTTCAAAGGCATATTTGGATCGAAAGTTGGCGGCTCCTATTTTTGGGAGTAGCTCAAAATAATCCGACAACCTATCCACATGGCTTCTATATTTTCAAGAATCGTAGCAGGGGAAATACCTTGCCATAAAATTGCCGAAACAGAGGATTTCCTCGCATTTCTCGATGCGTTTCCCATTGCGAAAGGGCATACGCTCGTCATTCCGAAGAAAGAGGTGGATTACCTTTTCGATCTTGACGACGATTTGTACACAGGCTTGTTTCAGTTTGCCAAAAGCATTGTTCCGGCGTTGGAAAAGGCGGTTCCCTGCCTGCGTATCGGTGTGAGTGTAATAGGTCTGGAAGTGCCGCATGCGCACGTACACCTGCTTCCGCTCAACAGCATGGCCGACGCCGATTTCAGCCAAAAGATAAAAACGTCGCAAGAAGAACTCGCGATGCTGGCTGAAAAGATCAGAAGTAATTTATAAGGCTCAGTAAAACGAGAAGTCTTTTCGTACACCCAGCATGAACCCGTAAGTTTTGCGGTACAAATCGCCGATATCCGCTGCATAAGCCCCTTTGACGGTCAAGCCGCCGAGCACGTCGAGCCTGGATTGCATCATGAGCATACCGGAGAATTGCCTGGGTGAACCGAGAAACGGTTCGAGGTAGGCGCCGCTGTTCTCCGAGAAGGAGAATTTGCCCATCCACTGGATTTTCCGGAATAATGTACCTTCTAATCCAAGGTGCAACATCATGACGCGGTTATTGCTCGTGAAATTGTCGGCATAATTCGGCCATTTCCACTTGGTTTGCGAAGTTGGAGGGATAAACGGCGTTCCGATTGTCCTGTCGTAATAGCCCCAACCGTCGCGGACTTGCTGGTTGTTGAAATAGTTGTCGTGGCCGCGTTTTTTACCATTAGTCAATACAAAATCGTCACCCCCCTGGTCTTTGGTATACAAAAATTCAAGTACAGCAGCATTGATCTCGAAATTGGCTCCATAGGAGTTTTTACGCTTGATCCTGGCGCCATACAGGCCGTCTTTGAGCCCTGTCAAGTAAAATAGCGAGCCATCCTCGTAAATGAACTGCCGATAAAGAAAGATGCTGGTCTCATAAGTTTCGACCTCCATCGCCAGATCGATCGAACCAAGGTGGTTTCCGATCCGGCTGGTACTGTCGAAATAAGTGATGTCGTCTCCACTCCCTCCGATGGACCCTATGACGGCATTGACGTAGTTTTTAAATCCGGTAGGCATTTGCAGCCGATCACCTGTAAGGCCCAGGTTCTTTTTGAGTCTTCCGCCCCATTGAACTTGATGGTTGAAGCCCCCGTAGAGTTTCAGCATTGAATGCGCCTTCCCGATACGCATATAGAAGGCTTTCTGATGGAATTTCAGATTTTCCGTAATGGGTCTGCTATTTTCAAATAACCCATCGGAATAAAATGCCTGGAACGAAAGCCAGCCTTTGGTGAAGGGGATGGGTACAAATCGGGTTGTTCCCAGGTAAATTTTGGGGATAGGTAACGCATTACCCGACCAGGCGTAAGAGCCGGAACCGATCGTGGAGTCTGCCAGGCCGAGAGCCTGCTTTTTACGTCCCACATAAAGTTCCCAGTTTTTGTATCGCAATGTTACATGCGCCTGGGGAAGTATGAACTTGTTGGTTTGTACAAAATTGCCAACCGCTTCTACGCCCGCACCAACGCGCCATTCATTGCGGGTTTTATTTTCCGATATAGTCCAGTAACGTTCCAGGCCAGCACGCGCGCTGAGGTTTGGGCCGGTTTTCGGCACAATCCCGTATTGGTTGGATTGGATCCAGAACGGCGTGTATCCATTGGTACTGCCCATTCCCACGAATTCCACGTAGTTGGTGGTCGAGTCGGTGTAGATAACAGGTTCCTTGATCTCAGATTGGGAAAAGCCAAGGATGGGCACTAGTGTTAATATGAATAAAGCAAATCTCATAGGTGTGCCCTCACGCATTGTCCATAATGTGTATAATAGCCAACAAAAATAAGTATAACTTTTCTATTATCATATTGAACATATACGCCGCTTGATTGCTAAACGGATTAATCCAGGAAACCGCTTTTTCGCAAGCCGATGGATAACCCGTAAGTGTTAGGATATAGCTTGCCAATATCCGACGATAATGCGGAATAAACACTGCATCCTTTTAAGATATTTAAGTTTTTTTCGGCACCCAGCCACAATGATACCTGCTGCTTTACTCCCTCAAATGGTGTAAGAAAGGAGCCTGAATTGCGCGAATAAGTGCCGCGGAACGACAATTTCAAATGCAGCCAGGTGGCGGTTACTCCTGTATGAAACGCCCAGAAACGATTATTATTCGTGAATTCTGAATTATTGCGGGGTAAATCACCGTCCGTGGTAGTCGATGCCGGGGCTAACGGCGAGCCGATACCGGATCCGTAATATGACCAACCCCGCTGATATACGTAGCTATTGAAGTAGTTTGCCCTTTCAAATAATGCGAGTTCGGATATCGGATAACGGTTGATCTGGTTACGCGTTCCGATCACTTCGAACAGAAACGAGTGAAATGCAAAATAGGAAGAACCTTTCGGAAGCGGCTTGGTGCGTTTCACGCTTAGCCCGTTCAGGCCGTCTTCAAAATTGGTAACCTTGAAAAGTGAGCCGGTTTCATAGATGTTCTGCCGGTACAGGAAGAAATTCCAATCTTTTCCATGCCATTCACCGCCGATGTCAAACGTTCCGAAATGGTTGCCGACCTTTCTGTAATCCAGGGTTTTGCCGGAAATTGTGTACCAATAGGCTTTCAGCATATCCAGCCGGTACAGCGGCATTATTTCCTTTTCGCCGCCCCAGATGGCCTGGTGATTGGCGCCCAGGTAGACGCGGTAGCGGTGGGACTTTCTGCCAAGCCGGAAATAAAGCTGCTTTTGATGCAGATAGGTATCCGAAATGCGGGGAACGCTGCCGTAATTAATACCGCTGGCCCCCAGGTATCCATCCGAGTAGGTGAATTTCAGCGCGACGAAGTCGTTGGTGAAGTAAAGCGGAAGGTATTCCTGAATCGCAACCTGCACCCGGGGATAAGGCCTTGCATTGCCCGCCATCGCAAGTGAGCCGGAAGAAAGGGTCGTGTCGACGAGCCCGGCAGTCATCCTCTTTTGTCCGGCGAGGATTTCAACCTTGCCGATTTTCATCGCGGCGTACAGATCGGACAGGAAACCATTGGCCGATTTACCATAACTGGCAATGCCCTGAACGCCCGCGCTCCATTGGATCAGCCGCGGGTTGTGCGGGTTATAAACTTTATATATTCCAGCATCGACAATGCCAAAATTGCCGTTTAGCGGAATACTACCATTTTGGTTGGCATGTTGCCAGAAAGGAGTTTGGGCCGTTGCCCCGGCCGCCATTACCGACGCTTTATAGTATACTGTCGAGTCCTGGGCTTGTAATTTGAAAACGATAAGTAACAGATAAAGGGGTAGGTAAACTCTTATCAGGGAAAATAGGGACGACATTTAGTAAAACAGGGAAATAGTTCAGCCGTGTATGTGAAATCTTAAAGTTACCAGATAAAGCCGGATTTCCGCCAATTGATCATTATTGCCGTATTTTGTGTGTACAATTGGCCAAAATCAGAGGCTAAACTTAATCCGAAAACATCTCTCTTTGAGTTCAAAAGCGGCGCTTCAATTCTTAATAGCAAGGAAGTTTGATTCGCAACGGGTCTGATCGGATCATCATAAGTGCCCGAGTTTTGGGAAAAACTGCCTTTGAGTAAAAAATTAAACTTCTTCCACGAGGCTTCGGCGCCCACATGGTAGGCGACGATCAGGTTGTTCGCGGTGAAAAGGTTTTTGGTTGTAAGCAGGTTATCTCGCGTGGTTGTTTGCGGAGCGATCATCGGAGTGCCAAGACTTCTTCCACGGTATGACCATCCCTGGTTGTAAACGTAATGATTGAAGTAATTGTCTTTTCCGAAAATGCCATTTAGGTAGTCGAATATCGCTCCACCCTGGTTTTTGGTGTAGAGGAACTCAAATAGCAGGGTGTTGAAGCGGAATGCGGGGGTGTTTTCGCTTTTTTGCCTTCTTTTAAACCGTAATCCGCTCAACCCGTCGGATACGGTGGACAGGTTGGAGAGTGAGCCGTCCTCGTAAATCGTTTGGCGATACAGAAAAATATCCCACCGTTTTCCCTTCCATTCTGCTGCGACGTCGATGGTTCCGAAATGGTTTCCAACGCGGCTGTGGCTCCACGGTTTTCCGAAGATGACATACTCATAAGCTTCGGCCTTTTTGAGGCCTCCGGTAAAGATTTTATCTTCGCCACCCCACATGGCCTGGTGATTAAAACCTCCAAACAAATTGAGTCGATGCGTGCGCTTGCCCAGTTTGAGATAGAGGGATTTTTGATGCAGATAAACGTCTGGAACGCTGGTGACGTTGCCGTAATGCACCCCTGCCGAGCCGAGAAGCCCATCGCCATAAGAGAACTTGAAGGAAAAAATGTCGTTGCCGGGGATCAGGCTTACAAAGTTGGGCGTAGAAAGCTGGATCTTGGGGTACGGGCGGTAGTTGGGCGACATGGCAATTGGCCCCATCGTGAGGAGGCTATCACCCAGGCCCATGAACTCCTTTCTTTGGCCAATACTCAATTCCACCGGTCCTGCCTTACCGGCAATGAACAAATCGGTAAAGAATGCGTCGGATTTTTTGCCGGCAAAGCCCACCAGCTCAGCTCCTCCCGACCATTGAAAGAATCGGGGGTTATTTCGGTTGTAAACCCGGTGAAAACTGGCGGCTCCTTGCACAAACGAGCCTTTTTCCGGTATTGAAGCATTTCTATTGGCATACAGCCAAAGCGGCACACCAGCAGTAGAGCCGGCTGCATTGATTCCGGCGGAGTAGAAAAACGTAGAATCCTGTGAGTAGCTTTCAGCACAAAGTGCTGCCCAGAATAGCAGCACATAAAAGAATTTCCTCATTCCAGGACTATTAAGAATTTACGAGGTGTCAGAGGGATTACCTGCCCTTCTTGCCGAAAATAACTACGGCGGTCAGGAGTATGATTTTCAATTCCAGGAACAGGTTCCAGTTTTTGATATAATAGAGATCATACATGAGTTTGTGGCGCGCGTCGTACACACCTGCTCCATACGAATACATTACCTGCGCATAACCGGTGATGCCTGGCTTGATATTATGGCGAAGGTTGTAATACGGAATGATTTCGTCGAATGTTTCGGTAAACACGGGGCGTTCCGGACGAGGACCGATCAATGAGAGATCACGCCTGAAAATATTGATGATCTGAGGCAATTCGTCGATGCGCGTCAGGCGCATGAATGAGCCGTACGAGAATATCCTGGAATCGTTCTTTTTCGAAAATGATGCTCCGTTCCGCTCCGCATCCAGCCTCATCGATCTGAACTTGATACAGTTGAACGGCCTGTTATTCATGCCTACGCGCTCCTGAAAATAGAATACCGGCCCTGGCGATTCGAGTTTAATTCGGAAATAGCTGAGAATCCAGATCGGGAATGTAAGGAGAAACAGGATGACGGAAATCGTGATGTCGATGATCTTCTTAGGGTAACGAACCCTTCTGCCGAACGTGGGGACTGTCAGAAGATTTGGATTGATTTCGGTGACGTCGTCGGGAATGTATACCTTTTTGAGGTCTCTTTCGCAGAAATCGTAAACGGTGGTGATTCGGATCGATTTATTTTTTCGGACAACCAACTCGTAGATTACTCGGTTGCGTCGGTCGTACTGCGGATTGGTAACCAGGTGTATTTTTTCAAATCTGTCGAGTAGCGGCCTTACGGTGTGGTTGAGAAGATAATCGTCGTTATCTGAGTGTGGTATCAGGATAATCTCCTTGTATCTTTTGAGAAGTAATGCCAGATCTTTTTTTTGAAGGAAGTAGTCGTAGCTGGTGACAATCAGGACTTCTTCTGAAACGGCGGTTTTGCTTAGAAGCCGGTGAATGTACTTGCGGTCAGATACGTAAGTGTTGCCCATATGTGTGTATTTTATGAACTAAAAATAGTGTGATTGTAGAATATACGTGTGTTGAAGCTACAAGTTTAGGAATAAACTTTTGAAATACGAAATTATAAATATGGTCAAATCAAATATAATTTTTGGCAGAGAAGGGCTTTTGTGCTAAAAATTAATATTTGGCGGAGAAGGGATGAAACTACTACCGGCAAATATAGGGAAGGTTTCGGCACAAAATATTATTTTACTGTAAAGAATTTTTCCGTTTTTTTTTAGCTCCCGTTACTTTCGGTTGATTTGATCGATTTATCACATTTCCTATAATCATTAACTGCCCGTATGTGCCCGGGCGGTGAAGTTCACGCTATCGATTTGTAGAGGGAAAGGTACATCCGGTACATTGCACCCACCGTGAAATACTGCTCGTACGACTTCCTGGCCTCGGCTTTTGCAATAGAAAGTTCAGCCGGATGGTTCGCATAATGCAATATCTGGTCTGCGAACTCACTTGCCGTATTAGCTACGGCCCTGCCATTCAGCCCGTTAAGCACCTCGCCGATGCCGCCTACGTCGGAAGCGATTACCGGAACCGAGTAGCACAAAGCTTCGAGAATCGACATTGGCATGCCCTCGTAATTCGAAGGAAGCATGAACAGGTCAGCGTATTTCAGCAGACGGTGTGCGTCTTCCGCTTCGCCGAGGCAGTATGCATTCGCCGGAAGGTCGGCCATTTCATCTTTATTGCCTATCCAGAAAAAATGAATATCGTGGCCGGCGAGCATTTCAGCTACTTCACAAAAAAGCTCGAATTTCTTCTGAGGCGAAATCCTTGCAATGCACATCACCTTAAAACCGGATTTTGACCGGATCATTTCGGCCAGGCGAACGTAACTTTCACCGTGATTCTCAGGAACGTCGGTAGAGTAATCGGTAATGCCATTATAAATATAGGAGACGTTTTTCTTGATCCCCTCGCTCAGCAGATTATCGTAATCGTACTTGCTTACTCCAACAATATGCTTGGCCCTGATCTGAAGCAGACGTTCGAGATGGAGAAATTTCCTGAATGCAACCCGGATGGAATCAAAGCCGTGGACAGTGTAGACGATTTTCTTTCGCGGAAATGCCAGTCGACCAAGAATTCCGATTTTAGAGGAATGCAGATGAACAACATCAGGCTTGAAAACCTGGTAAAGACGGCGCAGCTCGTTCACCACCTTATGCTCTTTCGAAAGACTGATAGAGCGCTGCAACGGATTGATCTTCCATTGGCCCACTTCCGAGGGAAGCACCTTCCACAACTCTCCGTCCTCCGACGACGCCACCATTACCTCATGACCGTCGTTGACAGACTCCCGTGCCAGATTGATCACCACGGATTGGGCACCTCCGAGTTCAGCAAGCGTGATGACATGTAATATTTTCATAATCTCAATAACAATTCCCAAGGAACCGTTTCTCTATTAAACGCGATATTAATGGCTGCCTGCGGCACTGCTTCCTCTAAGGACACCTCCGATACTGCGTATCAGGGATTCGGAATAGGTGCCTACCGTTTTAAACCCTTCGTAACTGCTTGTCGATATCCGGTCGTAAAGACGCGGATCGGCGATCACGGATTCCAGCTTTTCCAAAGAATGACCGAATGCCTGGGTTGAACTAATATCAGCAAAAATTGCTGTCTTCATGTCTTCCGCGTAGTTTGGAATTTCACCCACTGCGGTAACGAAGCAGACCAGCCCGTTTTGCATTGCCTCCGCCACGCTCATGGCCATTCCTTCGTTGGTACTCAGCTGAATCAGGAAGTTATAGTTCCTGAATAATTCCAGCTTTTTGCTTCCGTTCACTTCACCCCGAAACCGTACCCGGCTTTCCAGCTGTCCGGTCCGGATATATTCCGTTACCGTTTCGAGCATTCCATCGTTCCTGCCGTAAATATCGAGCGATGCATTGTATCCGCGATCGGCCAGATACCGGATGGTGTCGACAGCCAAAGGTAAGTTTTTTACGGAATTGATCCGCCCGAGAAACATAAACCGCACGTCCTGGTTATTGAAGGGTGGGGCTGTTTTAAAATCCGGTGAATGGCTCGTAAAAAAAGAAATGACTTCAACAGGTACGGAAGGCTTAAACTGCCTGGTTACAAATGTGGCCGTAGCGCGGGAGTCGGTAAAGATAGAATCGGCGTGACGGATAGCTGCCTGGCTGAATAGCCGGTCGAAACGATGGAAAAAAGCCGTATTATGAATAAAAGAGATGAATCGTATTTGCGGCCTGAGCTTTTTGGCTATGACGCCAAGCAACGATGCCCGCCAAAGCGAGCAGATCATGACGTCGGGTGAGAAACTCAATATGAACCGGATCATCCTGGGAATGACCAACGGATACATGCTTAACTTATAATCGAACGGAACCATGCATGCCTTTTCCGCAGCGGAAAGGTGGCTGGTTATATTCGCATCGATGCTTCCCAAAACCATCACTTTCAGGTCAAACTGCCTGTTAAGCTCCGGCAATGCGGATAGCATGGCAACTTCAACGCCTCCGATCTGCACATCGTGCAGTATGTAAAGTAGTTTTTGTTTTTTCAAAGCTAGTGTGTTCTTACATGGTAGGTTTCTATTTCAGGACACTGCTCCATTGCTCCATAATACCGCCGAGTTCGAGTGTGTGGAGTCTTTGCGATTTGTAATTTCTCATGCGGCCGCGGAGGGCATCGTCGTTCATCAGCCCCGCCAGTGATTGCGACAATTTACTTACATTACCTGCTTCCACCAGGATACCGTTTTGTCCCTGCTCGATCAGCTCTTCCGGACCGGTGTCGCAATCGAAAGCCACAATTGGCAAATGGAATGCCAAGGCTTCCAGGAGTACCATCGGCAAACCTTCGAACCGTGAACTCAGGCAGTAGATGGATGCTGTTTCAAAATAAGCAAAAACGGCTTTTGTAGCACCCACGAGTTCAATCGAACCCCCAACTCCAAGTTCCGTTATTTTCTTTTCGAGAAGGGATTTGTCTTCCCCATCACCGATAATGAGCAGTTTCCATTCATTCCGAAGTTCTGTGGGGAGTTCGCCCCAGGCGTCCACCAGCAAGTCGAAGCCTTTCTGGAAAGTAATCCTTCCAACGGAAATGACTGTTTTGGAAGGGTTGTCATTGACCTTTTGTTCTTCCAGAAACATGGGATTGGGAATGTGTACGAGTTGTGCACGGCGGTACCATGCTCCCTGTTTCCAGAACTGTATGTCACGGGCGGTCAGGGTTACAATCCTGTCGGCGAAGCAAAGTGCCAGCTGCCGTGCGAACGACCGCGCTGCTATGCCCAGGTTCACCTTGAAATTGAAATGCTCCCACACCACATGCCGGATGCCGGTAAAGGCCAGCGAGGGCACTGAATATGTCGCCATGATCGATTCGACCGTTACGAACGTGTCGATATGGTTATTGTTGACGAACTGCCTGATCTTATGCTGCGAATACAGGATTTTCCGAACGCCTTTCAAATCTTCGATATGCAGGCTGGTTACCTTTACATTCGGCTCAAAAGGAAAGAAAATCTTGTCCGGATCGCCATAAAGGCCCAACACATGAACATTATAATTTCTTTTGGCAAGTTCGTTGATGATGACCGAAGCTACACGTTCCGTTCCGCCTACCGCCGAGATATTATAAATAAAGAAAACAATATTAGGCATACGATTTTGATCCGGTGATCACTTGGAGCACCATGTACAGGATTTTGGCTACCACATAAGATACTGTCAGGAATAGAAGGGCCCAGAAGCTTGTGTTACCAAACAGCAAAAGGTCGTCTACGAGGCGGGTTGAGCAGCTGATCAGAACCACGATGAACAGGAACGAGTAATAGTTCATATTTATCGGGTTGAGGTTTTTATAAATGTTACGCAGATAGCCTAGCAAAAGACCGATGATCAACGCATAGATGATGCCGCCCCAGAGTCCGAAGAAATGGTAGGCGAGGTAATTGTATCGTCCGTTTGCCCCCGAAGTCCGGCGGCCGGAATAATATGCAAATACATCGACCCCGATGGGCTCAGGCGGTGTAATCTCGAAACCGAGGTTTTTCAGAATTGTTCCCCAGCCTGGATAAAATGCATATTTTAAAAAAGAGGATTCCTGAATGCTGTCCATGACGTCGTCGTAATAGCCCAGGAGGAAAATATCGCCGCTCGACATAAGCCGCAAGCCGACCTGTTGGATAGCCGAAGAGGCATCAGCACCCACAGAGATCATGACGATAGCAATGGGGAAGCTCAGCAGGACTGCCATCAGCGGCCAAGAGATCTTGATCGTACTCATCCGCCCTTGAGCGACCATCGGATAGGTAATCAGGAAATACGTGACGAAGAAAACCACGATAGATGATTTAGATCCACTGGTAGCGATATCGAGCAGTACTACGAAGCAGATGAAGAGCTCGAACAGATTGAGCCTTTGTTTTAGATAGAGTATCTTATAATACAATGTCATGATCACCAACGACCGGTAGGACACAAGGAATGCCCGTACAATTCCGTGGCCTTCATAGGCGGAAACGTGGTTGTGCTCCGTACTGAGAAGTACAACTCCGACGGTTTTCAGGTTGACGGCCTCCACGATAACGTAGGCGGTACACACTACAAAAACGAATAGATCGAACTCGCTTATGCCCCGGGTCGGAATTTCAAGTTTATTTGTGTCGCCTCCGAATTTGATTACCGGAATGTAGGCGGCTATTGTCATCCCCAGGAATAGGGCGATTTCTGTTCCCAAAAAGGACCAGCCGTATATTGGTTTGAGAGTTTGATCGGAATACAGGAAGTATACACAAAATGCCCCCCCCGTGAGGTTGATAACCGTGATCAGAAAGGGGTCGAGGATACCCCAGTAGATTTTTCGATAGAGGAAAAGATAAAAGCACAATATTCCCGCATAAATAGTCCCATAAAAGAGCCAGTTATCGAGAATTGCCCTTACGAAAATATCATTTCCCACCTTTCAAGCTGTTTTTAAAATTCGAAACCTTGACACGCAGCCAGTAGTAAGAACCTACCGCGCTGCCCAGATTGTCGTAAACGATGCCGATGATGTCCTTTTTATGCTGATGGTCGACATTTACTGAGCTCATCCCCAGGTCATTGTATATTGAAATCAATTTGGGCATGTAAACGAAGTGCGCAGCAAAGCGGCTGTACAGTTCAACATTATAAATGTGATCGGCCGTTAATTTATAATCTAAGTTATACTTCTTTTGCTTATAAATGGATCGCGGGTAGAAAATGGCCTGATGCGAAATGTTCCGCAATGCGATATTCCATTTGCTGACTTTGCCGGTGTAGATCTGATTGCTTTTTTTCAGATAGGTGTTCCCGTAGTAAATGCCGTCGGCGTCAGTCATCTCGGCGACAACCTCTTCAATGATCGTCGGCGAAGCCAGCACATCGTCACATCCCAGAAAGAAAACCCAGTCGCCTGTGGCGAGATCGAGCCCCTTGTTCATGGCATCGAATATCCCGCGGTCGGCCTCACTTTTCCAGAGGGCGATCCCATGCTCGTATTTCCGGATGATATCCAGTGTCCCATCGGTCGAAAGCCCGTCCAGGATGATGTACTCAATGTGAGCATAGCTCTGGCTAACGACACTTTTGATGGCACTTTCGAGGTCTTTCTCGCCGTTCCTTACAACTGTGATGATCGAAATTTTGGGGTACTGCATAACTTAGCTTTGACGGCAACTTTCTACTTCTCTGATGAAGTTGTCGCGATATTTTGTAATCGTGAAATTTTGAAAAACATGCTCCCGAGCGCGCCCGGCCAGGCCCGCGTAAAGAGAATGGTCATTGAGCAACCTCTCTAATTCCGCGGCAAGGCTGTACTCGTCGGACCGATAGAGCAGTCCGGTCTGCCCGTGTTGAACGATTTCACTGGTACCGGCCGAATCGAATGCCACCACCGGAACACCGTACATCATTCCCTCGATCGTCACGCGCCCAAGCGCCTCATTAGGCGAGCACATGAGCAATACATCCAGCCGGCGATAAATACTTTGGATATCTTTGGTAAACGCGGTGAACTGGATATGCTCGCTGATTCCTTGTTCCTTGATGTAGGCTGCAATTTCTTCATAATAAGCCGTATCGCCAATTTCGCCCACAATTTCCAATCTGATGGGAATTCCTTTTTTAACGAGCGCATTCACCGCTTTTACGGCCGTCATCTGGCCTTTGGCGGGATCGATGATGCCTACTATACCTGCATGAGGCGTTTCAGGACGCATACGTAGGGATACTTCCGGAAGCGTATCGACCAATCCATTGTATATCACGACATGTGGTGCGGTAACACCGGCCTCGATAACCCTTTTCTGGGCAATGCTTTTGGAAATACAAATAATGCGTGCTGCTTTGTTGGCCCAGAACCGGAATGAAGATTTACCAAAGTTGTATTTTAACTGATAATCCTCGTACACGAACTCCCGGATATGCCAAAGGTGTCTCCGGCCCGAAAAGAATGCCACGAGCGCACCAAAGAAGATCACCGATGAGTTGGTATGGATGAGATCGATCCGTTTTCTGATAACTAATAAGGCAATGTATAAAGCCGCCAGCACATTGAATACAAACCTCTTAATGCTGTGAAACCATTGCGGGAACCGGGGGGCTTTGTGAATATCGTTGGCAAACTTGACAATCTTGCATTCGATGCCGTTCCGGGCCAGTTCTTTGGGAAAATCGCCGTCTTCGAGGCATATCACCCACCAGTCGATCTCGTCCCGGGTTGCCATAAGTAAAGTTAAAAGGGACCTGTTCGCACCGTAAAGTGGGCCATAGTGGCTGAATGACAGTATTTTAGGTTTTTTGTCGGTCCTCATTACTTACTTTTCAAATGGCTCAATTGGGTGAAAGGCGGAGAGGAGCGCAATACGAATGCGATAGCCAGCACAAAGCTGATCAATATGCCGATCGCCCCTATCTTGATTTCCTGCTGAACTCTCATCGACGGTTATATTTGAACGGGGTTCAGAACATGATCGACGAGCAATGCAGATATCTGTGAGGTAAGCCTGGAAATCAAAATAGGAAGCATGTGTAAAAGTTGATTATGAGCGTACTATATTCTATTCGTTTGCGCTCGAAACGATCTTCTGGATTACTTTTTCCTTAATGAGCAGGATATATAAAAGGGTAAAAAAGCCGCCAAGAAAACCCCAGATTAAGCCTATGCGTAACCTCTTCGGGCTACTTTTCACCAGAGGAACTTTCACTGGTTCGAGCACTTTGAATACCGGCCGCTCTTCTTTCACGGTAACTTTGGCCTGCTCATACCGCCTCACCAGGTCGCTGTAAAGCGATTCCGATAATATATATTCGGCTTGTAACCGTTGCTCTTCGATTTTAGCGGTGTTTGAAAAGATATTTCTGTTCTGATCGCGATAGCTTTGAAGCGCATACTCGGCGGTGCGGAGCCTCGCCTTGGCCTCTTTCACGCGATCGGCGAGCAAGCCTTCACGCTGGCTTGCTTTGGACGAGCGGTAATCTTCTACGTAGTCGACCAGGTATTTTTGAGCCGCTTCCACGATGATCGCCGATACGAATGGATCGATGGTTTCCGCGCTGATCATAATCACGCCGCTCTTTTGATCCACTTCTGCCGAAAGCAGAGAAATGGCCCCGGCGATATTGGATTGTTCCGAAAGCGAGTACGAGAGAATTCCTTCCCTTTTCAGCTTAACTTCTTTGGCAGGAGCCTTGGATGAAGAGGAAAACAGGCCGGATAGTAACCCGGGTTTAGCATGCGCTCTGATGAAATCCATGAGCGTTTTGTAGGGCTTGTTATCCTTATCCACCACCGGTTGTTTGAGCAGGTATTCACCAAACGGCGAGCTTTGCATAATGGTGGGATAGAGATCCGGCTGCAACTTTTCCGCACCGTCGCCATTAAGGCCCGCACCCAACAGGGAGAACGAGCCTCTTCGGGATGTTCCGTATTCAGGCAACAAACTTACTTTGGCCTCGTATTTCTTTTGAAGCGTAAAGCTATACGCTACACCAGCGACCACCGCTACGATTGCAACCAGTATCAGCAATTTGATATACTTTCCTACAAACAGGATGATATCGATGAAACGTATTTCCGAAGCATTGAATGAACTCTCCTTGCTCTCGGTAACAACCGGTTTTTTTTCTGGATGGGATATCATGGTTAATTATTTCTGCTCAGGGTAATTACCGCCAATGTGAGTGTACTAACCATCGAAGCGATGAAAGAGAACAATGCGATGCGTTCGCCAGGTGTTTTCTGACGGTCCGGCTCAGCTACTTTCACCGGCACGGTCACAACCGCACCCGGTTCAACTTTGGGATAAGACCTGAAAAACAGGAAATTTTTGGTTCTGTGCGTCCGACCGTTTGGATACGACACGTACACGCGTTTTTTCCAACCCTGCTCGGTATAACCACCGGCCTGGGAAATATAATCGTCATAGCTGAACTTGGAATCGAAGTTCATCACCGACGGGTTGTGTACGCCACCCTGGATACGCACTGTTTCGAGGCGTCTCGGAATCACGAGAGTATCGCCGTGCATCAGTAACAGGTTCGAAGGAAGCGAGGGTTTATTGACAATCGCTTCAATGTCGACCGCAATCAATTCCTGGCCCCGGTAGAAACGCGCACCGGGCAAATATGCCTCTGAGCGCAGCCCGCCCACTTTACCGAACAAATCTGAAATCCGTTCGAAATTATTGATAATGGTATAATTACCCGGATACCGTACTTCACCTATAACCGTCACCGATTTCTGTGGTTCGTAACGCGGTGACTTGCGTACGACGATGATGTCCTGAGGTTGGAGCTTGAACTTCTGGTCGTCAGGGTTGAGAACCAGATTATCGGCTACGTCGATCGAGAAAATGCGGACGTTTTGAGAAGAAGGTAGGTCGAGCGTATCGTTTTTTACACGACGCGATACTTCGATGCGGTAGGGGATACCACCTTCCGTATAACCGCCTGCCTGAAAAATAAGGTCGGCGATGGTAATGTCTTTATAATAATAATAGTTACCTGGGTTGATCACGGATCCCGAAATGGTAAGGAATGTGAATTCTTTCAGGTCTTCCACGGATTTGATCGTCAGGATATCACCTGCGAGCAACGGGATATCCGCTATTTCACCGTTTACAAGCTTGCGAAGGTCAATTGCCACAATGCCTGTCTGGGTTTCGCCACTGGACCGTTCGAGGATCGCGCGGTTCAGGAAGGCACGCGGGCTAAGTCCCTGCGCCATTTGGATCAGTTTCAGAACGGAATTGCAACGCTCTTCCAGGGCATACGGGCCAGGCAATGTAACAGCACCCCGGATTTCGACCTGATTGGCTACAATATCGAGTATCCGCTTTACATTGAAAATGTCACCGTTTTTGGGCGCGAAAGTTTCGATTTGAAGCGAATCAATGCTACCAATCATATAGTTGGTTCCTGTATTGCGTTGGTAGGTAAAAGTCTTCGTATAAGCTTCCGGCGTGAAACCTCCGGCATATCGGATGATGTTTCCCAGGGTTTCGCCCGGTTTGGCTTCGAAAATACCGGGGCGTTTTAATTGGCCGTTCAGTTCTATTCTTGTTTCAAAAGGTCTGATCAGGATAATGTCCTGGTCTTGCAACGCAATGTTGTCGCGCAGGTCGGCATCCACCAGAAACTTGTAGAGGTCAATTTTTCGGATAATCTTGTTGTTCCTGATTACCTCGATGTTGCGGTAGGAACCGTTCAGGCTTGGGCCGCCGGATATTGACAGCGCATTAAATGCAGTGGCGAGCGACGACACGGTGTAAGTGCCCGGACGAGCCGCTTCACCCGTGATCATCACGTGTATGCTGCGCACATTCCCGAGTGTGATGGATGAATAAGTCCCCGAACCCGGGCGGTTAAGCGTCGAATATGCCTGGCGCAAGCGGTTTACAATGCGTTCGCTGGCTTGTTCGATCGTCAGCCCATTGACGTATACAGGAGCCAGGTTGAGCATTTTTACGGTTCCTTCCGGACTGATCTTCATGCGGAAGTTATCCACCGCATTTCCGTAAATATCCACGACGATTTCGTCCTCGGGTCCCAGAATATAGTTCCTGGGGGTTGCAATGCGAAGGTTAGGCTCGAAGGTAGAAGTGGTACGCGAAAAGAAAGCGGAGCCAAAAGTGCGGCTCAGGCGCCGGTTTCGCGCGCTTCTTGCATTGGTGGAGTCACGCTCGTTGTTGGCTTCGTCTTCGAGCTGATCCGCGTCGTCCTGGTCCCTGGTTTCATCCAGTTCGTCCCGGTTGGGGTCATTGGTTTGCTTTTCATTAGGCTTTTGTTGAAGCCGTTTGCGCATGGTGGATATCTGATCCAAAGTGTAGCCCCTCTGCAACGCTGCTTTTTCGATATCCATGTCCGACATCCCGGCCGATTTAGCCTGGTTGTAAAAGTCGACAGCCTGCTGATTGGTTACCTGCGAAGGGTCGATCTTGGGTTGTGTCGGATCCGTGGGAAGCTGGGGAGAGGTATTGTTTTGAGCAAAAACCCCGATGTTGGTCAGGAGGAGCAGCAACAATAAGGTATTCCGGAAACAGGATCTTGCGAAGGATTGATAATGCATGCAGTGTAGTTTAATTACAATCAGGACCGCTCCGTTTCCGGATGGTCCTGTGGTTAAATTTAAATGATGCCCGGGGCAAATCTACAAAATCTTACTTTATTTAAAGTATCAGTCGAATCTATCTCCGTGTTGATCATGCATTTGCACCTTCCACGCGGATTGCCAGCTCTTTAAGCTGCCCGTCCGAGATCGTAGACGGAGAATCAATCATCACGTCGCGACCTGAATTGTTCTTAGGGAATGCGATGAAATCCCGGATCGAATCCGCGCCGCCAAAAATCGAGCAAAGCCTGTCGAAACCAAATGCAATACCGGCATGAGGAGGGGCGCCGAATTCAAATGCATTCATCAGGAAGCCAAACTGCTCCTGGGCTTCTTCCGCCGAGAACCCGAGGATCTCGAACATTTTTCGTTGAAGCTCTTTTTCGAAGATCCGAACAGAACCTCCGCCAACTTCAACGCCGTTGATCACCATATCGTATGCATTGGCCCTTACCAGACCCAGGTTTTTATCCAGCAGTTCGATATCCTCCGGTTTCGGGCTGGTGAACGGGTGGTGCATCGCGAACCAGCGGTTTTCTTCTTCACCGAATTCGAGAAGCGGGAAGTCGATCACCCACAATGCCCGGTATTCGGCAGGGTTGCGCAGCCCCAGGCGTGAGCCTATTTCGAGGCGTAGCTCATTGAGCTGCTTACGCGTTTTATCGCCCTGGCCCGACAGGATCAATAGCAGATCGCCCGGCTTTGCATCAAACGCTTCCACCCATTTTTTTAGCTCTTCTTCCGTATAGAATTTGTCAACGGAAGACTTGATTGATCCATCGGGGTTGTAACGAACATATACCAGGCCTTTCGCTCCGATTTGCGGACGCTTAATCCAGTCGGTCAGTTCATCGACCTGCTTTCTCGTGTAAGCAGCGCAGCCGGTGGCATTGATACCCACTACAAGGCCGGCATCGTCGAATACGCCGAAACCTTTGCCGGAAGTAAGGTCGCGGTCATCGCCTTTCAGCTCTACGAATTGCATATCAAAGCGAATATCCGGTTTGTCGGAACCGTACAGGCGCATCGCATCCGCATATGTCATGCGCGGAACTTCGGGCAGGTCGATATTTTTCACTTTCGCGAAAAGCTCGCGGATCATGCCTTCGAATGTGTTCAGAACGTCTTCCTGCGTCACAAACGACATTTCGCAGTCGATTTGCGTAAACTCCGGCTGACGGTCAGCGCGTAGGTCTTCATCGCGGAAACACTTCACGATCTGATAGTAACGGTCGAAACCGGCTACCATCAGCAGCTGTTTGAATGTCTGTGGTGATTGGGGCAATGCATAAAACTCACCCGGGTTCATGCGGCTTGGCACCACGAAATCGCGGGCGCCTTCCGGTGTGGATTTGATCAGTACCGGGGTTTCTACTTCGATGAAATTCAGGTTATCGAGGTAAGCGCGGGTATAGCGCGCTACCTGGTGGCGCAATTGCAGGTTTTGGCGAACCGTATTTCTGCGAAGGTCGAGGTAGCGATACTTCATGCGGATATCGTCGCCGCCGTCGGTCTCGTCCTCGATCAGGAACGGAGGAAGTTTCGCGGGGTTCAGAATGGAGAGTTCCGACACGCGGATCTCGATATCGCCGGTGGCGATCTTGTCATTTTTTGACAGACGTTCGATCACCGCACCTTTGGCTGAAATCACGAATTCGCGGCCCAGAGAGCGGGCAGTTTCCAACACATTTGCGGGGGTTTTGCCCTCTTCGAACAGCAATTGGGTGATGCCGTAACGGTCACGCAGATCGAGCCAGATCATGCCTCCCTTATCGCGGACGCGCTGAACCCAACCACATAATACAACGTCTTGATTTACATGTTCTAAGCTTAATTCCCCGCAGGTATGTGTACGTAACATATAACTATTTTAATACTGATATAATGAAAGTCGCTGATAATAAATGCGGCAAAAGTACGTATTTTTAGCAAATCTAACATGAAGTGTTTTCTATGAAAATATATAACGGCGTGAGCGGACGAGTGGGGCCGATACTATCTTCACTTGTATTTTGCGTAGCCTGTTCATGCGGCGACCCCGAACCTTCCCCCGGAGGAGGAGGCCTGTCGGACCAGTTTGAAACGACGCCCGAGCAATCTCCGATTGCAGCAGGTATTATTGATGAAGCGTCCGGTCTGGCAGCGAGTGCAACCATGCCTGGTTACTTGTGGACGGTCCAGGATTCGGGTCAGCCAAACTCTTTATACCTCATCAGCAAAGACGGCAAAACCATCAAAGAATATAATGTACCTGGCAGCAACAACCACGACTGGGAGGAAGTGGCTGTGGGCCCGGGCCCGGATAATGGCGTGTCGTACGCCTATATAGCAGATATCGGCAACAACAACCAGCCGATAACCTCCACCAATACCATTTACCGCATTCCGGAAATCAAGGGTGCGGATGGCTCTTTCAGCCAAAGCGCATTACAGAAGATCACTTTCAGCTACCCCGACGGCGCGAGGGATGCGGAGGCATTGATCGTCGATCCGGTGACAAAAGACATTTTCGTATTATCGAAAGAAGCGCAGACAAATATTTACAGGTTGCCATTCCCACAGTCGACCAGCGAAACCATTGTTGCCGAAAAGATAGGTGCCGTTCCGGGCGTGTTATTTGCAACGGCGGCCACCATTTCCAGGGACGGTAGCGAAATAATGGTTCGCACCTACACGAACGGATTTATTCCGGCTGTATACTATTGGAAAAGAAGTAATGGTGAAACGGTGGGTCAGACGCTCGTGAAATCTGCGAATAAAACTTTGACAGTCGAGTCTGAACCGCAGGGTGAGGCAATCTGTTTCGAAAATGATGGCAAAGGCTTCTATACTTTAAGTGAGAAGGCAAATGCTGCCAGTGTGTCATTGAATTACTATAAGAGAAAATAATCACAAACTATGATCAAAAATCTACTCCGCGCAGCGCTTTTCGTGCTGGCACAGCATGCTTATGGGCAGATTGCTTCCGACGAGCAGTACATCCGTGAAAACTATTCCAAAGCGGAATACGACATTCCGGTGAGGGACGGGGTGAAGCTTCATACCATTGTTTATTCTCCTAAAGACGCCTCGCCCGACAAGAAGTATCCCTTTTTAATGCAACGCACTTGTTACAGCGTGGCCCCTTACGGCGCAGATAAGTATCCGCCACGCCTCGGTCCAAGCCCGGCGCTGATGCGCGATAAGTTCATATTCGTATACCAGGACGTGCGCGGACGTTACCTGAGCGAGGGCACCTGGACGAACATGACCCCGCATATCGATCAGAAGAAAGGCAAAAACGACGTCGATGAAGCGTCGGATACCTACGATACTATCGAATGGCTGCTTCAAAATGTGGCGAACAACAATGGCCGCGTGGGGCAATGGGGCATTTCTTATCCCGGGTTTTACACGACGGCCAGTGCACTGGCCGGCCACCCCGCATTGAAAGCTTCTTCGCCGCAAGCGCCAATTGCCGATTTCTTTTTCGACGATTTCCATCATAATGGCGCATTTACCCAAGGCTATTACCTCACATTCCCGGTTTTTGGTATCAAGCCGCCAAAGCCTACAACCGACTCTTGGTTTGCAGGCGAAATGTTCACGCCCAAGCCGGATGGGTATACATTCAACCTTGAAATGGGTTCTTTGAAGAACTTTGATAAATATTATTCCCAGAACTTTTACTGGCAGGAGACGGTCAATCACCCTAACAAGGACGAGTTTTGGAAGAAGCGCGATATTCTGCCGCATTTGAAAGGGGTGAAGCACGCATTCATGACCGTGGGTGGCTGGTTCGATGCCGAGGATTTGTACGGTCCTTTGAATACCTATAAGACATTGGAAAAGAACAACCCTTCCATTTACAACACATTGGTGGTAGGGCCATTTGGTCACGGCCGTTGGAGTCGTGAAACCGGACATACCTTGCACAATGACATTTACTTCGGCGATAGCATTGCCACCTTTTATCAGAACAATATCGAAGCGAAGTTCTTCAGGCACTTCCTGAAAGAGGCTGGCGATGGAAAGACCGGTTTACCGGAGGCTTATCTGTTTGATACGGGTAAAAAAGAATGGAAGACATTCGATAAATGGCCGGTAACGAATGCCGAAAAGCGCAAGCTGTATTTCCATTCAAAGGGTAAGCTGGATTTTAATGCACCGAAAGAAGGCAAATCGGCGACCAATTACGTGAGCGATCCTTTGAAACCGGTGCCTTATACGGCCAACTACAAACAAATGTCGGGTTTTACACCGTTCGAATACATGTCGGAAGATCAGCGTTTCGCTGCTACACGGCCCGATGTTCTGGTTTTTGAAACGGATATCCTGACCGAAGATGTTACCTTGGGCGGGGAGATCAATGCATTGCTGAAATTCAGTACCACCGGTACCGACGCCGATTTCTTCGTAAAACTGATTGACATTTATCCGGACGACGAAAAGAACCACGCCTACATGCCCGATCCGAAAGTGGTGCTTGCCGGGTATCAGCAAATGGTTCGTAGCGAAGTAATGCGCGCCCGCTTCCGCAACAGCTTTGAGAAGCCAGAACCTGTGGTAGCAGGCAAGGTGACCGACCTGAAATTCCGTTTGCAGGATGTGCTGCATACTTTCAAAAAAGGGCACCGCATTATGGTGCAGGTGCAAAGCACGGCATTCCCGCTTTTTGACCGTAACCCACAGAAGTACGTGGAGAATATTTACAAGGCACAGGATTCGGATTTTACCGCTGCCAAACACACAATTTATCATCAGGCCGACGCTCCCAGCGCATTGGAAGTGGAGATCATTAAATAACGGCCGTTATTATGGATTCAAAAATTTTTCTGATGACTTTGATGACAGTATCGACATTGTCGGAAACCGGCAATGCCCAGCAACTAAAATACCCTGAAACGAGAAAGCAAGAGCATTTTGATGAGTACCATGGCGTGAAGGTCGCCGATCCTTACCGCTGGCTCGAAGACGACCGCTCCGAGGAAACTGCGGCCTGGGTGAAAGCGCAGAACGAGGTGACATTTGGCTACCTGAATGCGATTCCGTTTAAGGACAAAATATTCCAGGACCTGGAAAAGGCGTATAACTATCCCAAATATTCGGCTCCAAAAAAGAAAGGAGAATATTTCTATTTCTACAAAAACGACGGGCTGCAAAACCAGGCCGTATTGTACCGTCAGAAAGGGCTCTCCGGAACGGCGGAAGTGGTGGTCGATCCGAACAAGCTCTCTCCCGATGGCACCACACGACTTACCGTTTTCAGCCTGTCGAAAGACGGTGCGTATGCGGTGCTGGGTTTTTCGAAAGGCGGTTCCGACTGGCAGGAATACCAGGTGATGAACATGAAAGACCTTTCGATGCTGGCTGATAAGGTGGAATGGGTGAAGGTCTCAGGAGCGTCGTGGCAGGGCGACGGCTTTTATTACAGCCGCTACCCAAAACCGGATGGCAGCGCATTGGCCGCTAAAAACGAGAATCACCAGGTATTTTTTCACCGCATCGGCACGAAACAGGAACTGGACAAACTGGTGTTCGAAGACCCCGCAAACCCGCAACGCTTCCATACGGTGGGTACAACAGAGGACGAACAATACGCCGTGCTAACCGTAAGCGACCGTGGAAAGGGTAAGGACGGTAATGGGGTTTGGGTATTGAAAAAGGGCGAAAGCCGCTTCGTACCTATCCGCGAGGAAATCACCGACGCCAGCTTCCGAGTTATCGACAACATAGGCGCTGATTTCCTGATCGAAACTAACGACGATGCACCGAATGGCAAGGTAATGCTTTTCAAAACAGCTGGCCCGACCTGGGAAACCGTGTTACCGGAGCGCGAGGAGCCGCTTGAATCTGCTCAGCTGGCAGGTGGTAAGTTGTTTGTATCCTATTTGAAGGATGTGACCTCTCGTGCATATGTGTACACGCCCAGAGGTGTGCTTGAAAGCGAAATCCAAATGCCCGGACTTGGCTCGGCAGCAGGCTTTGGCGGTGATCAGGAGGATACTTTTGTCTTTTATACCTATACTTCCTTCAACTATCCGTCGACGATCTTCCGCTATGACATTGCGAGCGGAAAAAGCAGTGTTTTCCGGGAACCCGAAGTGACGTTCAAGCCGTCGGATTATGAAACGAAGCAGGTATTCTACCCAAGCAAGGATGGTACCCGCATTCCGGCATTCATTACCCATAAAAAAGGATTGAAACTGGATGGTACCAATCCTACGATCCTTTACGGCTATGGTGGTTTCAATGTGAGTCTGCCGCCTGCGTTTAGCCCTACCCGTATCCCGTTTTTTGACCAGGGTGGCGTATTTGTACAAGCGAACCTGCGGGGTGGAAGCGAGTACGGTGAGAAATGGCACGAGCAGGGTATGAAGCTGAAAAAGCAGAATGTGTTCGACGACTTTATCGCCGCGGCGGAATTCCTGATCCGGGAGAAATACACCTCGCCGGAGCGGCTGGCCATTCAGGGTGGTTCCAACGGCGGGCTGCTCGTCGGCGCTGTGATGAACCAGCGCCCCGAGCTTTTCAAAGTGGCGTTCCCGGCGGTAGGCGTAATGGATATGCTCCGTTTTCATAAATTCACTATTGGCTGGAACTGGATCGCCGATTATGGAAGCAGTGATAATGCGGAGGAGTTCAAGGTTTTATACGGATATTCTCCGCTTCATAACATTAAAACAGGCGGCCATTACCCCGCTACGATGATTACCACCGCCGATCATGACGACCGCGTTGTTCCGGCGCATTCATTTAAATATGCCGCTGAATTGCAGGCCAAGGCTGGAAATACTTCATCCAACCCGTTATTGATCCGGATCGATACCAACTCCGGCCACGGTGCGAGCAATACCAAAAAAGCGCTGGAAACCCAGGCGGATATTTATGCATTCCTCTTCCGCAATATGGGCCTCACCTGGAAGTAAGCGGGCTTCGCAGAAATTACCATATTAAGCTTCAATAATTTTTGTAACCGGTGTGCAATTTTGTTGCACATTCGGTTACATTTGTATATACAACATTCTTACAGTATCCGACAGTATTATTCTGTCGCCCAGGCACCCGCTCAACGTTTCGAGGAATTACTTAACCTTTTATGACGCTATGAAAAGATGTCTACTTGGGCTCGTTTGCCTTTTTGTTTCAATTTATTCTTTTGGCCAGACGCTGGAAAGCGATCGGTTGGCACTTATTGCACTCTACAATCAGGGTAATGGCTCCAATTGGGGGGGCAATTGGGTTGTGCCCGGAAATACAGGTGACAGCCCTTGCGGATGGGATGGTGTGACTTGTGCCGGTGGCCGGGTAACACGCCTTAGTATCATGAATACCGGGGCTGGCGGGATAATACCGCAAGAAATCGGAAATCTTACAGAATTGACGCATCTCGATCTTGCTAACGGATATATGGGGTATGGTTTTTCCGGGAACATTCCAGCAGAAATCAGTAACCTTTCCAAACTCGAATACCTGAATATTCTGGGGAATGGCTTCAATCCCTCGGGCTTGTCGGCAATCGGAAGCCTCACAAGCTTGAAAGAGTTGCATATGAGCACTTACGGAGACGTTCCGGAGAGTTTTGCAAGCCTGATAAATCTTGAGAAATGCATAATGGGCAGGTTTGGGCCCTTAGACGGCAGAGGGGAAATTGCGTTCCCAAACGTTGTTTGTCAATGGCCTAAAATCAAGGTCCTGCGTATGGGTGGCGTCGTGTTTACCACGCAGATACCAAGCCAGATAGGAAACCTCACTACGCTCGACACTTTGGAGCTGACCGGGGCACCCCCTTTTGGCTCCGGTTCCGTTGCTGCCACATGGGGAAATATTCCGGCTGAAATGGGCAACCTCACCAACCTGCGTTATCTGAACCTTTCGTACAACGGCCTTACCGGGTCTATACCGGCATCGTTCAACAATTTGACGAACCTGACAAAGCTGGATTTGTCCTTCAATAAGTTGACCGGGCCTATCCCGAATATTCTGGGGATTCCCGTGGCGGCTGACGTAAGAATCAATAATAATGCCTTCAATTTTTCGGGGATGGAGGCGAACATCAGCAGGCTGGATGCTTACGGAAATCAGGCGAAGTTTGAATTGTATGCATATGTTCCGCTAAGAACCGGTAGCCCTTCGGAAGGAGCCAGGACCGCGGCGAAATCAGCGACATTGATTGCTGAAAACGCCGGAGGGATTAAGGCTAATAATACCTATAAATGGTATAAAGAAGGTGTGCTGATCGCCACGACATTTGGAGATTATAGTTTCTTTACCGAAGAGGGACTTTATCGGGTTGAAGTCACAAATAGCATGGTGCCTGGACTTACCCTGGTGAGCGCCGATTACCTTCTTGTAGTATTACCGGTAACGCTTGCTTCATTCGATGGAAAGTCGGAGAATAGTCAAATCAAACTGACCTGGAAAACCACCTCGGAAACTAACAATAAGGGCTTCGAGATCGAGCGCAGCGCGGATGCGCGCACGTTTGAAAAAATCGGCTTTGTGGATGGAAATGGTGATTCGAAAGAAATTAACACCTATCATTTTACGGACCTCAACCCATTGGCAAAAGGTTATTACCGCTTGAAGCAATTGGATTACGACGGTCAATTCGAGTATTCGAAAGTAATCTCCGTGAAAAGCGATGCAGCTATTGTAAAAGTTTACCCTAACCCTGCGCAGGAATATCTGACGATCTCGGGCATAGCCCGGAAGCAGCCCTTCTCCATTATCGATCAGAATGGGCGGGTTGTTTTAGAAGGTCTGGTTGCCGACAAAGGACAGATCAATGTTAAAAATCTGGCGCCGGGTCGTTACGTCGTGAGCGTAGATGGAGAGAGTAGCCGGTTGTCAATTCACAGGTAATCAGCAAACGTAATCAATATCGCCATGCGAAAACTCTTACTACTCCTTCTTTTAATTTCCCTTCAATCGTTTGGCCAGACGCTGGAAAGCGATCGGTTGGCGTTGGTAGCGATATACAACGGGATACCAGGCCCCAATAATTATCCCGAACTTGGGGATTGGGTTGTGCCCGGTAATCCCGGCGACAGTCCGTGTGGGTGGTATGGCGTAACCTGTGAGGGGGGCCGGGTGACGAAGCTGGATTTAAAGTATGTCGGGATTCGGGGGGAACTTGCACCCGAAGTAGGCAATCTCACTGCATTAACTACGTTGGATCTCACAGGCATTGGTGCGGAAATGGGTGCATGGACGGGAGAACTTCCGGTAACGATAGGCAATCTTGTCAATCTCGAACACCTCTACCTCAGCGAAAACAGATTCGGAATTGCCAATATGGGTGTGATTGGAAGCCTCACCAAACTGAAAGGGCTGTCTTTGACGCCGCTGGGGCCGATACCGTCACAGTTTGCAAATCTGGTTAATCTTGAAAAGTTATATATCGGTGCCGATGAGGCCATGGGCATTGGTGATGAGTCGCCGTTTCCGGTTTTCCTGACCACCTTGTCTAAATTGAAAGAACTCTATCTCATACAACAGGTGGAAGGGGCTCTTCCGGCCGAAGTAGGCAATTTGTCCAATTTGGAAGTTTTGGTGCTTCGTCGTAACTTCTCGATGGACGCTCACCTTCCTGTTGCAATTGGTAATCTTTCCAAGCTTAGACGGTTAGAAATCACTTTGTCGAACGGACTTTCCGATCTAGGGGCCATACCATTTGACTTACGAAATTTTCCTGACCTCGAAGAACTTGAGATACAAGGTGCCCCGTTTTCAGGAACACTTCCCGCCGATTTTTGGAATCTGACTAAACTAAGAAAAATAGTGCTGGGGGGCACGAACCTTAGCGGAACTATTCCCGCCGCCATCGGTAGTTTTTCCAATCTGACTTATCTGAGTGTAGGCGACAATGCTTTCAGCGGCCGGCTCCCAAATCTCTCTAATATTCCGGTTTCGGGATTTGTAGATCTGCGGTTTAATGCGTTCACATTTGCCGGCTTGGAAGAAAATTTCAGTAAGGTCGATGCGTATTTGGGACAAGCCAAAATACCTGTCTATGTCCAGTATCCGGAGTCCTCATCAGGCGAAGCAAAATTGTACGTCAAGGCCGGAGGAACATTGGCAAACAACACTTATAAATGGTTTAAAAATAATGTGCTGGTGGCGACCAATGCCGGTGATAGCACATTTTCTGTAAGCGGAGATGCGGTCTATCGGGTCGAGGTTACCAACAGCGTGGTTACCGCTTTGACATTATCGAGCAATGCGTACACCTATGTAAAGCTCCCTGTAACCCTGGTTTCCTTCAACGGCAAATCCGAAAACAACCAAACCAAACTCACCTGGAAAACCACTTCCGAAACCAACAACAAAGGCTTCGAGATCGAGCGCAGCGCGGACGCGCGGAATTTTGAGAAGATCGGTTTTGTGGACGGCAGCGGGGATACCAAAGCAAATCAGTTTTATCACTTTACCGATGTCAATCCATTAGCAACAGGCTATTATCGATTGAAACAATTGGATTATGATGGGAAGTTTGAGTATTCGAAAGTGATTGTTGTACGGGCTGGTGAGGGTATTGTTAAGATGTATCCAAATCCGGCACAGACGGAACTTACTATCGAAGGCGCCGTGGAAAACGAGGTAGTGTCAGTATTTACGCCAGCGGGCAGGCCGGTCGTGATCGCAGCGAAACTGTCGGGCGGTAAGCTGGATGTGAAGGATTTGAAAGAGGGTATTTACACCATCAAAATCGGCGATGTCGCAAAGAAATTGCTAATTAGGCGATAGGGCAAGTAAGGTAATTTTAGCTTTTCGTGGTCTGAACTGTTACAAGCGTGGTTCAGACCATTTGTTTTATATCAAAACTTCCAAATCTCACATTAATTCTCGATTTATTTCAACATGCAGGATACAACAGGACGGTGTGCATTGCTAAGTTTCCTAATCTTGCACATACGTTCAGAGTAGTATTAATCTGTTAAAATACTTTCAGGAAAGAAGAACTTTTACCTCAAAAATGATAAATAATCAGGAAACAAATATGAGCAGTTCTAAAGTAAGCCAGTACAGGTACGTAAGCTATTTATGGGATGAAGAGAAAGCCGCTTCCCTGGGTGATGATCAGGTTGCACTTCTTCTGTACCGTTCAAATCTGTTGGGTGCCGATCTACGCCTGACCAACTATGCTGGTGGAAACACGAGCTGTAAAACCATCGAAAAAGATCCGCTGACAGGCAATCCTGTCGAAGTAATGTGGATCAAAGGCTCGGGTGGAGATATTGGTACTTTAACAAGAAGCGGACTGGCGGGTCTGTACGTCGACCGCCTGCACAGCCTGAAAAATATCTACCGAGGGCTGGAATTCGAAGATGAAATGGTGGAACTGTTCAACCATTGCATTTACGACCTGAAATCGAAAGCGCCGTCTATCGATACGCCGCTGCACGGCTTGCTGCCTTTCAAACATATCGATCACCTGCACCCCGATGCATTGATCGCGATCGCGGCATCGAAGGAAGGCGAGGCTATTACCAAAGAATTGTTCAATGGTGAGCTGGCATGGGTACCCTGGCAGCGTCCCGGTTTCGACCTCGGTCTGCAACTGGAACAGGCATTGAACAACAACCCGGGCATTCGCGGTATCGTTTTGGGTGGTCACGGATTGTTTACCTGGGGTGATACTGCTTACGAATCTTATATCAACACGCTTGATACGATTGAAAGAGCGTCGGAGTATCTGGCTGAAAACTATGGCAAAAAGCGCCCGGTTTTCGGTGGTGCACGCCTGGAAAGCGAGCCGAAAGAACGCCGCGCTTCCATCGCGGGCAAGCTGGCGCCTTACCTGCGCGGATTGGCTTCCGAGCAACAGGCTATGATCGGTCACTTTACCGATGATGAGCGCGTGCTGGAATTCATCGCAAGTAATGACCTGGACAAACTGGCGCCACTCGGTACCAGCTGCCCGGACCACTTCCTGCGCACGAAAATCCGTCCGTTGGTACTCGACCTGCCATTCGAAAAGCTGGAAGCGGCCGACGCCGAAATTCTCGAACATATCCGTCCGCAATTCGAAGCTTACCGTGCGGATTACATTGCTTACTACGAGCGCTGCAAGCACTCCAACAGCCCCGCTGTGCGTGACCCGAACCCGGTGATCATTCTGTTGCCAGGTGTGGGTATGTTCTCATTCGCGAAAGACAAGCAGACTGCACGCGTTGCGGCTGAGTTTTATATCAATGCAATTAATGTAATGAAAGGCGCCGAGGCGATCTCTTCTTACGTTTCACTGCCTGAGCAGGAAGCATTCGATATCGAGTACTGGTTGCTGGAAGAAGCGAAATTGCAGCGTATGCCGAAGGAAAAATCGGTATCCCGCAAAGTGGCATTCGTAACCGGCGGTTCGGGCGGTATCGGAAAGGCAATCGCCCAGAAACTGTTGCAGGAAGGTGCTTGCGTGGTGATTTCGGATATCGATGAAAAAGCATTGGCTGAAACCAAAGCGGAGTTTGATGCAAAATTCGGCAAAGACTTCTCCGACACAACCGTAGCGAACGTCCTCGACGACGAGGCGATCAAAGCTGCATTGCATGCCACCAAATTGAAATACGGTGGTTTGGATATCGTGGTAAACTGCGCAGGTTTGTCGATTTCGAAGCCATTGGCGGATACAACTATTAAAGACTGGGATATTTTGCAGGATGTATTGGTAAAAGGGCAGTTCCTGGTATCGCAGGAGTCGGTGGCCATCATGCGTCAGCAAGGCCTGGGCGGTGATATTATCAACATCGCGAGCAAGAATGGTATCGTTTCGGGTCCGAACAACGTGGCTTATGGAACGGCGAAGGCTGCTCAGCAACATATGTCACGCTTGTTGGCCGCGGAACTCGGCCCCGACAAGATCCGTGTGAACGTGGTGAATCCCGACGCGGTAATCGCCGGAAGCAAGATCTGGGAGAGCGGCTGGGCTGCGGGACGTGCCAAAGCGTATGGTATCAAAGTGGAAGAGCTGCCTGCTTACTACGCGAAAAGAACGGTATTGAATGCTGAAATCCACACGGACGACATTGCAAACGGTGTATATATTTTCGTGAGCGGCTTGCTCAACAAGAGCACCGGCAACGTGATCAACGTCGACGGCGGTGTTCCTGCGGCATTCCTTCGCTAATGGTCAAAATATGTTAAATCAGACTTGGTGGGTTGTTACGACTTGCCAAGTCTTTTTAATTCTATCCAGATGAAAATTGAACAATATCAGATCGACCAGCATAACGACAGCCTGTTTTCGCGGCATAACAACCAGTTTATCTTCCTGCAAGAGCAGCTGGGCGAGCAGGGCCTCCATGCAAAGGACATTGTAAAGTCGCTGGAAGCATTCCAGGTGGCTATCCCGAGCTGGGCATTGGGTACCGGCGGCACCCGTTTCGGGCGTTTCTCGGGTGTAGGAGAGCCTCGTTCACTGGAAGAAAAAATCGAAGATGTAGGCTTGCTGCACGCCTTGAACCGTTCGAGCGGTTCCATTTCGTTGCATATTCCCTGGGATATCCCCGGCCAGGCACAGCCGATCATCGATCTGGCGACGTCGCTGGACCTGAAATTCGACGCGGTTAACTCTAATACTTTCCAGGACCAGAAGGACCAGGAGCTTTCGTACAAATTCGGCTCGCTCTCGCACGTGGATGCGAAAGTGCGCAAGCAGGCGGTCGAGCATAATATCGAAGTGATCAGGCATGGCGAGAATCTCGGTTCGAAAGCATTGTCGATCTGGCTGTCGGATGGCTCCTGCTTCCCGGGCCAATCGAATTTTGTAAAAGCATTCCAGAATACGCTCGAATCCTTGCAGGAAATCTACGCCGCATTGCCGGATGACTGGAAGGTCTATGTAGAATACAAGGCCTATGAGCCTAATTTCTATTCCACGGTCATTCAGGATTGGGGCAGCTCGCTGCTTTTCTGCCAGAAACTCGGCCCGAAAGCGGACGTACTGGTTGATTTGGGGCACCATTTACCGAATGCAAACATCGAGCAGATCGTCGCGACATTGATGATGGAAGGCCGTCTCGCAGGCTTCCATTTCAATGATTCCAAATATGGTGACGACGACCTCACGGTAGGTGCTATTCGTCCTTATCAGCTATTCCTGATCTTCGTAGAACTGGTGGAAGGGATGAAACGCGCTAACCGAGCCGCCGACACCTACGCGTGGATGATCGACGCAAGCCACAATGTGAAAGATCCGCTGGAAGACTTGCTGCAATCGGTGGAAGCGATCCTGATCGCGCAGGCGCAGGCATTGCTCGTCGACAGAAAGAAACTGGAACAGGCCCGCAACGATAACGACGTAGTACTGGCCCAGCAAATACTGCAAAACGCATTCCGAACGGATGTGCGCCCACTCGTACGCGAGGCTATGCGCCTGAGCGGCGGCTCGCTCGACCCAATCGGTTTGTACCGTCACCTCGGCGTTCGCAACGAATTGCTGAACGAACGCGGGAAGCTGACGGTTGCGACGGGTTTATAAAGAAAAATGTTGAGTAATTGTATTGCATAAAAGTCCGGGAGCATTTTGGTCCCGGACTTTTTATATCAAAGCGATTTCCGCCGGATCAATGTAAACGGGTTTTTGACTAGCGCCCTTTGTCCTTCCTTGATAATCTCTGCCGCGGTTTTACCCATTTCCTCATGGTCGGTGGAAATGGTGGTAATGCCGTCGAGCAGGATCTCTTTCAGCGGCGTCTCATTGTAGGAGATAATGCCCACATCTTTACCCACCACGAGCTGCTGCTTTTTGCATTGCTTAATGAGGTTTACCAGGTCGTTTTCCTCAATCACTACATAAGCCGTATCCTTCACCACCGTGCTGTTTTCATGAAAGTCATACATGATCTCATGCTCAAACTCGTGCTGGATGCAGAAAATGCGGAAGCCCTTGAGGATTTCCTTCGGATAGCGGATCATCGTCGGGAAAATGAGGATCAGCTTTTTGTAAACTTTCAGCAAGTCCACTGCTTCGTTCAGCGCGTATACAATATCCTTCTCGAAATTCTGGTAAACGGCTGAATGCTTTTTAGTAGTAAATTCAATGTCTTTATCGAGCAAAATCAGTTTCTCCGGCGGGATCATTTTCAGCGTCTCGATTGCCTCATCCATCTCTTCATAGAAATGCGGCATGATCACGTAGTAGTCGTACTCACCCAGGCTGTTCTTGATCAGGTTTTTGAAAATATTGGTATTCGAGTGGTGAATGTGCAGGTCGACGTTCACATTGGGGCCGATATTCTCCACAAATGCATTGTAAACCTGTTTCTTATAGTTGCTTATTTTGTTGAAAACCAGCAGGATCCGAAGAGATGTTTCAATATCCACGCGGTTGATGAAGTAACCTTTTCCGCGAACTGAAATCAGTACACCGTCCTTGATGAGGTGCTTGTAAGCCTTTTCGACGGTATCGCGGGAAAGCAGGTATTCCTCACTTAACTGGTTAATGGAAGGGATCTTGTCGCCTCGTTTCAGCTTACCTTTACTAATCGCCTGCAACAGCGATTTGATAATCTGCATGTACTTGGGTGCACTCTCCTTGAACTCAATGTCAAATTGTATTTCCATTCAATGCCGTGGGTTGGGATCAGGCTAAAAGTAACATTTTTATCTGTTTTCGAAGCGTAAATCGAAAGTCTTCATAAACAAAAACAACCCGACGGAAAATACTACTATTCCGCCGGGTTGTTTTTATGTTAAGGGTTTAAATTATCTCGGGCCTCTGCCGCTGCGTTCACTGGAACCACCACCGTGGTTGCCATTGTCGCCACCACCACGGTTACCCCCGCCGTTGTCTCCCCCACGGTTGCCGCGGTCGTTGCTGCGGGGTTCCGGAGCGCTTCTTTCCTGGCGTTCTACACGCGGTGCGGGCTCATAGGAGCGGTTGCCGCGTTCCTGTCTTTCCGGGCGTTCGATATTCGGGCGTTCCACGCGTTCCTGACGGTTGCCGAAGTCGCGGTTACGCTCGGAGTTATTGCCAGGATTGCCATAGTCGCGGTTACGGTCGGGGCTATTGCCGGGGTTGCCATAGTCGCGGTTACGGTCGGAGCGGTTGGGTGCTTCATAGCGATCGTTGCGGCCCGGATTCGGCGTTTCGTAACGGTCGTTACGGTTGTCATTCGATTCGCGGTTACGTTCAAAGCGGCCGTTACGCTCTTCGTATGGGTTGCGCGGGCCACGTCTCGAATTATCACCCGGCTCAATGCGGTTATCGTCGTTGCGGTTGCTGCGGTCGATGCGACCATTGTCACGGGTGCCGTAGTCGTAGCGCCCGTTTCCACGGTCGGCGATGATCACCCGTCCGCGGCCTCTCGGGCTGGCGTCGATCGTACGGATAGGTACGCTTCTGCGGGTAATACGCTCGATCTCGTCGCGGCGCGGGCCGTATACATACGTGCGGTTGTTGCTTCGGTAATAGTTGTTGATGACAACCGTATTGTTATAGTAGTGCGATACGCGGCGTTGTGGAGCGCAGTACGAATGCCAGCTTGGGCTCAATATATAGCGCTGCGGTACAAACACCCACCAGAACGACGGAATGTTGATAGAAACATTGATATTCACCCCAGGTCCCAGTGGTGCCCAGCCGTAATAGCCGCCACCCGAGCGCCAGTTTACCCACGCAGGGCCCCATTCATAGTCAGGTACCCAAAACCAACCGTAATAGTCGTCATACGACCAGCGACCATAGTGGAACGGCGCCCAGCCCCAATCATATTCCGAAACCCAGGTATTTCCGTATTCTGTTTGCTCCCAGTAACCAGCGGTCGAGTAAGGCTGAAAACCACGGGGAACGTCGGGGATCCAGACGGAACCATACTGCGGATTACGCATCCAGCGGCCGTAAGGGGCAAGCTCGTCGTAAAAAGTTTCGAATGTAATCCTGAAACCAGGCTGTGCCTCGGTTTTGTTGGACACTGAAACTCCGATGAACATGAAAATGAACAGGCCGATTATTCTTAGTGTACGCATGGTGCCCATTGCTTTATGTGTTAATTGTTTTCCTGTTGTTTAAAAATCGATTCTTGGACGTTACTTTTAGATTCTGGTTTAATGTTCCCGCCGGACATTAACACGTGTTAACAAAACTTCCATTTCAAATGATTGATCCTGAAATCCTGCATCCCGAACTCGTCTTTCAGACAGCCCGGAGCGGTGGTAAGGGAGGGCAAAATGTGAATAAGGTCGAAACAAAGGTAGAACTGCGTTTTGATATTCCGAATTCGCAATTCCTGACCGGCGAGGACAAGCAAAAGCTGACCGAAAAATTATCCAACCGATTAACGAACGGTAAAGTGCTCGTATTATACCACCAAACCGAGCGTTCTCAACTGGCCAACAAGGAAAAGGTCGTCGAGAAATTCGACCGCCTTATCCGTCAGGCGCTTACGGTGGAGAAAGACCGTAAAGCGACCAAGCCTACATTAGCTTCCAAGCTCGAAAGATTGAAAGCCAAGCAGCGCACGGCCGCCGTTAAATCAATGCGCCGCAAGCCTTTTGAAGAATAAACGAAAACACCCTTATGACCGCCGTCACTCCTGTTCAGCCCAAACTCAGCGCCGTTTTTACATTACCCGTTATCGTAGCCTCGTTGGGCTATTTTGTGGATGTGTATGATTTGCTGCTTTTCAATATCGTGCGCGTCCCGAGCCTGAAAGACCTGGGGCTTTCGGAGGAAGAAATTTCGCAGATCGGCGCCAATATTTACAACTGGCAACAAGCCGGGTTGCTCATCGGCGGTTTTTTATGGGGGATCCTGGGGGATAAGCTGGGTCGCCGCTCCGTCCTTTTCGGCTCCATATTGACTTATTCGTTAGCCAATATCGCCTGTGGTTTTACGCAGAATGTTGAAATCTATTCGATTTTACGGTTTGTCGCTGGTTTTGGTCTCGCCGGAGAATTGGGCGCCGGTATTACGCTGATCGCCGAAATTTTGCCCAAAGAACTACGTGGTTACGGTGCGTCGGTTGTCGCCAGTGTGGGCCTTGCCGGTGCCATTGCCGCATTCTTCGCGGTGAAGCTCACCGACTGGCGGATGGCCTATTTCATCGGCGGCGGCATGGGATTAATATTGCTGATCCTGCGCGTGAATGTGCTGGAATCCATTGTTTTTAATAAAAGCCTTGAAAAACGGGGGTCCAAACCGGTACCCTGGTGGACGATCTTCACGAGCTGGTCGCGGTTCGTGCGCTATATGCGCTGCATGGGCATCGGCCTGCCGACTTACATGGTGATTGGTATTTATTCGACCTTCGGGAATGAGTTCGCGAAAGCATTGGGCATTGCGGAGGAGGTTCAGGCAGGTACCTGCGTGCTCTACACGTACATAGGCGTGGTCACGGGCGACTTTTTTAGTGGCATTCTGAGCCAATGGCTGCATTCGCGCAGGAAAGCCATTTTGCTGATGATGCTGATGACGCTGGCAGGCGTAGCGTGGTTGTTATCCGGTGGTATCAACAATGCCGCCATGCTCTACATTTGTTACGTGTGGCTTGGTTTCTCGATCGGCTACATTGCTATGTTCCTTACTACCACTGCCGAGCAATTCGGCACCAACCTCCGTGCGACGGTTACTACTTCGGTCGCCAACAACGTGCGCGCGACGGTGCTGCTGACGCTCCCGTTATTCCAATTCCTGAAAAAAGATTCGGGCGTATTGCATTCCGGCGCGATCGTCGGCGCATTGTGCTTCTCATTAGCGTTGCTCTCGCTGTGGCGAATGGAAGAAACCTACGGCAAAGAGCTGGATTACGAAGAGAATTGACACCTCATTCTTCGGGCGTTTTGCCGAATATGAGCCTGTCAGGAGTAGGGTATTCCAGAAGTTTGGTAAAATCCACTTTCCAGAAATCGAGGTCGAGGAGTTGGCCGTCGGTGTCCTGGGTTAATGTAATCACCACCGGCGTATCGTCGATATCGACATACTCAGCTTGAATGAGGTCTCCGGCATATCCATTAACATTGCCCCCGAGGCTGATACTGCCCATTTTTCCGCCTTCGTACTCGTCCACCATTTCATTCACCGGGAAATCGATGGGGTCCAGGTTCAGTTTTTCAAGCAGAAAGTGAATAATGTCCAGCTCTTCACCACGGATCGGTCTGATATTGCTCATGATATTGTTTTTGTACTAAAAATAAATGGGTCACCCGGCGGTTTTGCCGCGCCATTGCTCAGCTTTTTTGGCCACAAACCAAAAGGATAACGCCAGTAATGCAAAGAAAATCCCTGCGTTGGTGCGATCCCAGAAATATTCGAAATAGCGGGTATAAATATTGAGCAGGAAGAAAACCAAGCACAAGTCACGTAATGTTTCCTGCTTGTATTGAAATGCATAATAGAGCAATCCGGCGAGTACGAGTGTAAAGCTCAGCGCCCAGAACCAGAAATGGCTTTGTTTGAGGGCCTTCCAGCCCTCATAATCGGCGTAATTACCAAATATGGAAAGCGTCCAGCCAGCTACCAGAAACAGGAACAGGCCGACAGTGTAAGTAACCTCTTTCAGAAATGCCAGCGAACGGATTTGCCCGACTACCAAAGAGGAGCCCCAAATCACCAGCCCGAAAACCGTCATACGTAGCGGGTAATTCATGCCAAGGAACCGGAAATTACCACCTGACCAGTAATGCGTCTGCGCGCCCCACCAGCCTGCCAGTGCGATAATAGCCGTGACCCAAAGCAAAGTCGATCGCAGAAAAATAGCGACGCCTCCATAAGTCAATGCTGCAAATAACAGTGGTAATGCATAGTTGCCGGGCCCATCGAGTAAGCCGCGCGTCCAGTAAGTGATCGCGATCGCGATCGTCAGGATAATGGCGATATTGTAAACTTCGTTACTCGCTTTCGCACCTTTGGAACTATCCATGCGCCGTTTGGCGAGGTACACAAAAAGGCCTGCAACAAAAGTGAAAAGTATGCCGACGATATTCTCCGAAAAACCCCAGCGCTTGCGCAGCAGCTCGATCCATTTTTCGTCCAGTACCAATGCGCCGAATGCAAGTAGTCCGCAGGAAACCGCAGAAATCAACGCGTAAATAGCGATAGCATCCACATTTGCATTTCTCACACTATAACTGCCCCGAAGTTCCGTCGCGAGTTCCTTCGAAATGCGCGCCTCATCCTCCCAGGATTGAATCGCCCTGCCTACAACTTCTGCTTCCTTTTTGTCGAGTTCCATTCAAATTTTTTGATGTTGATGAAATTAAAACCGTGCCTTGACTATATCAATTGAATGCTTCGATTTTGTCATTGAAGATGACGACCAATTTATAAGTGTTGCTTAAATCAACTACCTCGTGCCATATTTTTGAAACCAGTGAATGAATTCCTTCATTGACATGTTACCTGTCCGAAAATGAATGACCCGTGGAGGAGGAGGAGAGATAAGGATTCTGCTGGCAAAATCGGAATCCTTGGTAATGATGGTTTTGTCTGAGTGTATGACCAAACATCAGAGTCTTTCGCTATTCTCGCAATATCTATTTGATGAACGTAATCCGGGTTGTTCCAAAGCGAGAAGTAGTATGGTAAATTGACATCAATCAAATATTTATGCGACATGCTTAATCTCTTTGATGAAGTAATTCTTGTTCATCATCTCAATTGCAAATTCATAACATGCATCAATATCTTCGTTTTCAAGTACCGGATATTGATATAGGAGCTCTTCTCTGCTTGTTCCCGCGAAAAGGAATTCCAGAACCGTTTGAACGGTAATCCGCATTCCCCTAATAATCGGCCGACCATTGCAAATTTCTGGATCAATGGCGATTCTTTCGGTCAAATAAGTTGTCATATATTAACTTTTTTCAAATATACCCAAATCAGCTATATAACAACGCGTGCTGGGGATTTGTCCGGAATCCAAAAAAATAAACCCCGGGACGATTAAATCCCGGGGTTGAAATATCCATCAAAATCTAATTACTTCTTCAAACCCGAAAGGAACTCCACCACATCGCGGATCTCTCTCTTCGACATGATGTTACCCATCGGAGGCATGCTCGAAGGCACGTTTTCGCGTTTCGCAATGCGTGAAGTCGCGATTTTTAACGGTTCGGCTTCGGAGGTTTTCAGTACCAGTTCGTGCTCGTTTTCCTGGGCCAGGATTCCGGCTGCTGAAGTACCGTCTTTCAGTGTCAGCATTACCATACCAAAACCAGGCGACAGGCGAGCGCTTGGTTCGATAAGCGCTTGGAGGATTTGCTCGCGCGTGAGGACGTTTCCGATGTTCGAAAGGTTAGGTCCTACTTCTCCACCCTGTCCGCCGATCGAGTGGCAGCGTACGCATTCGGCAGCCGAACTTGTCATGAAGTAGCGACGGCCAGCCTGGGCATTTCCTCCGAACAATGCATCCTGATAGTCGGCAGCGGTATTGCCCTGCTTGCGCAGCGGCGCTATTTTGGCAATCAACGCACTGGATTTGGTCGAATCAACCGCCTCACCGAGGTCGAGAAGCAGGTTATTAGGCAACTTGTTATCGGCCATTTTACTGATCAAACCGGTAAGGATCGTCTCCGTTTTGGCAACGGGCAGGCTCCCCAGTACTTTCAGGATCTGCTGTTGCTCACGGACGCTCCCTTTTTCGAAAATGGCGTTGGAAATGTCCGCCAGTGCTTCTTTCGACATATTCACGCTTCCAACCATACCCAAAGCGGCCGTACGAACATCTGCATCCGAGTCGTTCATACCTTTCTTCATTACGGTTTCCATGTCCGTATATTTCAGATCGTTCAATGCCACGAGCATTGCTGCGCGGACTTTCGGATCGTTGCTGTCGCTCAGGATTTTCGCCAATGCAGCGTTATTATCGCTTACACTCAGGTTGGTCAGCATTTGCGCGGTTGCGATCAGGATTGCGGGCTCGTTTTCCTGCAAAAGATCAGCTACTACCGGCTTGATTTTCGCTTTCACGCCAGCCGGATCGCGCTCCATCGGGCCACGGTAACGGCCATCTACTCGGTCGGTTACCGATGGGCTTGCCCAGGTTCCGAGCGTTGCCAGGGCCTCTGCACGCATTGCTTTATCAACATCTTTCCGTTTCGCAAATGCGATCAGGTCGTTCAATTGCGCATCGCCGCCTACGCGCAGGGCCGCATTGATCGCACGGCGCAGCAATGGTTCCGAAGTGAATCCTTTTTCGTTCAGCACAGCCGCCAACGCAGGCAATGCCGCAGGAATGGAAAGGTCGTCGTTGATACCGCGGGCCGCTTCTGTTACAATGTATTCGTCCTTGTCTTTCAGGAATGCGCTGATTTGCTCATTTTTCATGCGGCGAAGCACGAGTACTCCCGCAATGCGCAACGATTTTTCGGGGCTGCCGGCCAATGCGGCGATCGGCGCTACCTCGCCTATGCGCGAGAGCGCCAACACACCCGCATGACGGATGTATACGTCTTGATCATTATTCGCTTTTACCATGTCGATCAACGGCTGCACGGCATTCTTGTCCTTGATTCGGCCAAGTGCCTGTGCCGCGAAGAACTGTACACGCGGATTTTTACTCGCCAGCATCGGTATCAGCATAGGCCCGGCTTCCGCGATTTTAGCGTCGCCCAGTACTTTTGCCGCTTGCACGGTGATTTCTTCATCAGAATCCTTCAACAAAGTCATCAGCACATTGGCATATGACTTGTCCTGGCGCGCCAGTTGGCCCATTCCCCAGATACCATGAATGCGGCCAAACTGGTTGCTTTTTTGGGCAATGGCTTTGTTCAACACCGCAGCACCTTTCGCACCTCTTGAAGCGAGTTCAAACTGTGCTTTCTGGCGGATGCGCATGTCTTCGTAAGAGAGAAGCGGTAGTAATGCATCGTCGGATTGTTTGGTATAATCCAATTGCATCAAGCGTTTTGTTTCCGTACGGACCGCTTTCAGGTCGTTTTTCTCGTCGGTAACGTCAAGTTTCCACACGCGGCCGTAGTTTTTAGTATCCCAACCGTTGATCCAGTCGGCCACGTATAATGCACCGTCCGGACCGAAACGGATACCGGTTGGCAGGATGCCCGTCAGAATGTTCTTCTCGCCATCCAGGACGAACGAAGCGCCTTTTGGTTTTAAACCAAATGACCAGATCGGCGAACGAGCGGGGTTACCCACGAATTCAACGAGGAAGAACTTGTTTTTCCACTCCTTGCCCAAAGCGGTTCCCGGGTTGTATTGCATACCGGTAGGGCCGTTGTGGTAGTTTTGAATAGGAGGGATAATATAGGCCGCCTGACCGTCCCACCGTGGTTTGAACAACTTTTCGTCCATCCACACCTTGTAGCTGTTGTTTTTCGGGTCAGTATACTTACCGTATTGCCAGTTGGAGCGCCAGCCGGCGTCGGATCCTTCCACCACGTGAACAAGACGCTCGCTTTCGCCGGGATGGTCACCGTCGTTGTCGGAGCTGATGAGGTTACCGTATTCGTCAAACACAAACTCGTGTGTGTTGCGCAACCCGTGCGCGAAGATCTCGAAATCGCTGCCATCCGGGTTGGAACGGGCGATGATACCCGAGTTAGGGTGCTCATGTTTCACGCCATCGGCCGTAGTGATATTGGCGCCGATGTCCCCGATATTCCAGTAAATCTTGCCATCGGGACCTTCAATCGGGTTGGACATTCCGTGCCCGCTGAAACCGATGTGTACGCCGTAGCCGTGGCTGATCGACGTTTTTTCGTCCAGCACGCCGTCTCCATTCGTGTCTCTCAAACGCCATACATCCGGTGCGATCGTCACGAAGATGTCTTTCGCACGCACAAGCAAGCCACCCGCTACGTCGGAAACTTCGTCGAAGAAATCGTCGAGGATACGCATCGACACGTCAGCAATACCGTCATTGTCGGTGTCCTCAATGCGCCAAACCTCGTCTTTCTCTACCGCCAGGTCTTTCCAGTCGTGTGAGCCGTCGCCGTTGAGGTCTTTCAGCCAGTTGTTTTCCTTGCTTTTTTCAGGAGCGAATGTCTTGTGCAGAAATTTGCGACGATCTTCCACCGTCTGTAATGCAATGGATTCGGTGATCCAGTTGCGGTGCCCGCGGATATCGAATTCGGAGTTTTTCTGGCGGTTGGTCCGGTTCAGGTATACCCTTCCTGCGTCGTCCATCGCAATGGCAACAGGGTCGGGAGCGAGTGAATCCGATGCCCAAAGGTCGAGTTTCAACCCGTCGGCCAGCTTAACAACCGTCTTTTCACGGATTTCTTTGGCTCTCGCCTTACCAGTCGCGGCGTCTTCTTTTACGACCACTTTGGTGCTGTTCGTTTTGACGACCGGCCCGGACGACATCGGGGCCATTTTCATACACGACACTACCGCCACCGTGGTAGCCGCCATCAGGGTTAGAGGTGTTTTGAGATGTTTTTTGGAGATCATTGAGGACGTTGCTTAATGCAGGATTGTTCAGGTTCCGTCATGAACCGGGTACAAAGGAATTAAAAATGGAGCTAATAATTGCTTTTACTGCCTGGAAAGAATGCCGATAAACCTTGGAAAGGTAATTTATTTGGCAATATGGGTCGTCAGCAGTTCACGCACCGAAATTTCGAAATCTTCTATCACTGGACATGCCGAACAAATGTCGTGTTCTGTGCAGATTTTGACATTTTTCCGAGAAGTGTAGACGTATACCACCTCGTTATCCGGGTAAATGTGCCAGACGACCCTGACGGAGGAGTTAAAGTATTCCACCAACTTTTCTTCAACCTTCTCGGCATCGTCGGTTGGTGAGATGACTTCTATGAGAAATTCAGGAATGGGCTCTTCATCAGATGTAGCCGAGGCGTCGATTTGCTCGCCGGAGAAAAAGGCAAGATCAGGCCGGCGCATTTGGATGCCGCTCAGCATAATGTCCTGCTCCATGATCAGTGCGCCGCCTTTGGAGAAAGCCGCGGTACCGAAGAATAATTGTTGAAGCCTTCTGATGATGAAGAGGTGCTTTTTCTTCACTTTCCCGAATCTGATGATTTTGCCGTCGTTCCATTCATATTTAAATCCATCGACGGGCTCCCACTGGGCGAACTCATCCAGCGTGCGAGGCAAAACCGAAGATGTGGAACGGAGTATCATATGCTTTGGGTATCGATTGTTGTACTTGATATTAGGTGACAAAGACTATTCTAAAATTACGAATCAAAAATTCACAATCAAAACAACTCCAACTGCCCGTCCCAGCCTTTCGGTTTTTTCGCTTTGCCTTGCACTGTCCGGCCCTCGTACTTCCAGGAAGTGTCGCGTTCGTGCTGGACGATGTCGTTGAAGCGGTTATTGGGCTGAAAATCCTTTTCTAGCTGGGCCGAGACTTTCGAGAGGTTCTTCAATGCGTCGGATTTGTCCTTATCGCCCATTTTAGCGAGTTGAATAGCGCGGTCGAGCGTGAGGATCGATTCGTCGTAAACCGTGATAGGCACGGGAAACGGATGACCATCCTTGCCGCCGTGCGCGAAAGAGAAGCGGGCGGGATCGCTGAAACGCGACGGTGTGCCATGGATGATCTCGCTTACGAGCGTGAGCGACTGGATCGTGCGCGGGCCCACGCCTTCAAGCATGAGAAGCGATTCCATATCGTTCACGGGATTCTCGTGCGCCAATGCGAGTACAGCACCTAGCCTTTTCAGGTTTACATCTTCCGCGCGGACATCGTGGTGATCGGGCATGACCAGTTTCGAAACTTCCCGCATGATTTTATCCGGATTCTCTTTGGTAAGGTCCAGGATGCCGGTGCGGGTTGGAGCCGCTGCTTTGGCGGTCAGGTTGAGGATATTGCCCTGATTTTGCCCATAAATGAATGTGTGGGGTTCTTCAATAAACGACTGGATACTTGGAGAATGCCAGTGGTACCGACGGGCCAGGCGGTCGTCGGTATTCATGCCTTGCTGTATGACGGCCCAGTTGCCTTCTTTGGAAAGGACAAATGAATGCAGATACAACTGGAAACCGTCCTGAATGGCGGTGTTGTCAACCTTGGCTGAGAGCTTGCTGTGATGCACGAGCAGGTTACCATCCAGCCCCGTTTTATCCGCGATCGCCAACAGTTCTGCCGGCGTTTGCCGCGAATATTTGCCCCGGCCTCCGCAAATATAAATGCCCAGATCCGACGACCGGCGGTTCACGGATTGCTTCAAAGCGCCCATGACCGAGGTGGTGATCCCCGATGAATGCCAGTCCATTCCCAGCACGCAGCCCAGCGATTGAAACCAGAACGGATCGCTCATTTTTTGCAGTAATGCATCGCGTCCGTACTCCATTACGATCGCCTCCACGATGGCGCCGCCCAGCGCGCTCATGCGTTGCGCGAGCCAGACAGGAACTTTCCCGTAATGCAGGGGTAAATCGGCGTGACCACTCTTCATATGAATTCCATAGGAGATTCCATCCGGGATTCAATTTACGAAAATTCGGGGTAGCAGCGGGTAACCGCAAATGCATTAATGGCAGCCGTCGTTTCTCAATGGCCCGATTTTTTGTTAAAATGCAGCTTTAAAACGCATTTTCACTTCAAAAACGGATTCACCGGCCTCCATGGTTTTACAGGTTATCATTACCCTTGTACTCGTTCTGCTCAATGGCTTTTTTGTCGCTGCCGAGTTTGCAATAGTCAAAATCCGCGCTTCGCAGCTCGAACAGAAGGCCCAGGAAGGGAACCGGATGGCCATTCTTTCCAAGCAAATAGTCTCTAATCTCGATGGGTATCTAGCTGCTACTCAGTTTGGTATCACGCTTGCGAGTCTTGGCCTGGGTTGGATCGGGGAGCCCGTGGTTTCGAAAATGATTATTGGTGCAATGGACCTTGTGGGCCTTTCCATCGACCCGGAAGTGGCGCATCATATTGCATTGCCTACCGCGTTTGCGATTATTACCGTGTTGCACATTGTATTCGGGGAGCTCGCACCCAAATCGATCGCGATCCAGCGACCGGAGTCGACGACCCTGGCTTTGTCCTATCCATTGCATGGCTTTTTCCTGGTATTCAGGCCGGTGGTATGGCTCCTGAACGGCATTGCCAACGTGATATTGAAGGGCGTGGGCATCACGCCGTCCCACGGTAGCGAGGTACATAGTAGCGACGAGCTACGCTATCTGGTGCAGCAACAAAAGGAAAGCGGAATGATTGAAGCGGCGGACTACGACCTGATCAAGAATGCATTCGACTTTTCGGAAAGGGTAGCAAGGCAAATCATGATTCCGCGACCGCAGGTTGTGGGCATCGATGTCAATGACTTTACGGAGGCTAAACTTGAAAAAGTAATAGAAGAAGGATATTCCAGAATGCCGGTTTATGAAGATACACTGGATCAGGTGATTGGTGTTTTGCATTTGAAAGACTTGTTGCTCAAAATGCGGCAAGGCAAGGAGATTGTTCTCCGCGAGCTGATCCGGCCCATTGCAACGGTCCACGGCTCGAAACCCATAGGGGCATTATTGCGCGAGTTTCAGGTGAGCCGCCAGCAAATGGCTGTGATCGTCGACGAATACGGCGGGGTGGATGGCATTGTGACGATGGAGGACATATTGGAAGAGCTTGTAGGCGAGATTCAGGATGAATATGATAATGAATTGCCGATCGTCAAAAACGAAGCGGATAATACTTATACCGTGCAGGGGGCGGCTTCCATAGTGGATTTGAACGAGCGGTTGCCTCACGACATCACCAAACGCCCCGACTATGAAACGTTAGCAGGCTATTTGATCTGGAAGTTCGGACGTATTCCGGCAGTAGGCGAGAAGCTCAAAACGAAACATTATGAGTTTACCGTGCTCAAAAAGCAGCGCAGCTCAATTTCGCAGGTGAAGATTGCGGTGCTGGAAAGTTAGTGGGGACCGCCGACCGACGATGTGTCATTAGGTCAAGCGTTGTCAGGTATTGCCAGGAGAGGTCTGACAGCCGATAGCCGACTGCCGGCAGCCGACTCAGTCAAGCCTCATTATAAAGCTTCAAAACCGTCTGACGCAATTTTTTCCCTGTATCACTCAATACAAATGCAATGCCCTCGGCCATGTCGGAGGCGGGTATCCATTTGCTGAAATCGGAACTGGGCATCGCCGCCCGGTTGTCGGGCGTGTCGATAATGCTGGGGACGATCACCGTTGCCGTGATGTTCTTCGATTTCCCTTCTGCATTAATCAAATCGGCCATCTGGAAAATCAGCGTCTTGGCAAGGGTGTAGGCAAAGCTTCCCGTACCCGCTTCGGGCACGAGCGCCGGGCGTGCGCCTATGAAGATAAACTGTCCACCTCCATTCGCTTCGAAATGCTTCATTAATGGCTTCACGATGTGGAATGCTGTTTTGAAATTCATCGTCAGCATCTGCTCGATATCGGCATCGCTGGTATCGGTCAGTTTGGCCATGGCGAAACCGCCTGCGAGCAGTATCCCAGCCTCAATTTCGCCTGCATTAGCGATGGCTTGGGCTACGAATAGCTCGGCTTGTTCTGCATGGGCGAGGTCGGCGAGGTAGTTCGAAACGCTCGCATTGTCGGCGTAAGTGTTGGTTTTGCCTTCCCTGACGTTGATATGCAAGCCATAACCAAGCTCCGTCAATTTTTTCACAACATCTTTACCAAGGTTTCCTGTGGCTCCGGTTACGATAACTTGTTTGGGCATGGTTATGGCTTTTTTAAATGCTTATTTGTTTAGAATATCAACCAGGAATTTCCGGAATGGTTCAGCGAATTCCTTTCTTTTCAGTGCAAACTCGACGGTTGTTTTAAGGTAATCGAGCTTGTCGCCGATATCGTGGCGCTTGCCTTCGATATGGTGTGCAAAGATATTCTCGCGTTTCAGAAGGAGCAATAGCGAGTCGGTCAGCTGGATTTCGTTGTTTTTGCCCTTAGGAGTCTGTTCAATGGTGTTGAAAATTTCCGGAGTCAGAACGTAACGACCGGCAATGGCCAGGTTGGAAGGTGCTTTATCAATAGCGGGTTTTTCCACCAGCGTGCTCAGCTCCATAATCGAGTCGCTCAGCGAGTTGCCGCCGACGATACCATAGCGGTTTACCTTATTGGCGGGAACTTCTTCCACGGCGATCACCGAGCCGCCATATTGTTCGTAGGTGTCCATCAGCTGCTGCGTTACCGGGATCACCGAATCCATAATGGTGTCGCCCAGTAGAACCGCAAATGGCTCGTTACCCACGTGGTGGCGCGCATAGTAAATCGCGTCGCCAAGTCCGTTCGCTTCTTTCTGGCGCACGAAATGCACATTGGCCATATCGGCCAGGCGACGCATTTCATTGAACCAGAGCAGGTCTTCTTTCTCTTCCAGGCGGCTTTCGAGCTCCACATTACGGTCGAAATGGTCCTCGATGGCGCGCTTGCCTTTTCCGGAAATGATCAGGATATCTTCAATGCCCGAATCCACAGCTTCCTGTACCACATATTGAATGGTAGGAATGTCGATAATCGGGAGCATTTCCTTCGGCATCGATTTGGTTGCAGGAAGGAACCGGGTCCCAAGTCCGGCAGCAGGTATAACGGCTTTGCGAATCATAGTTTTGTTGGAAAAAGCTTTAAGCAATAAGCTATAAGCTGTAAGCTTTATTTTGGTTATGTGGTAAAATAGGCGTCGATACAGTAGTGGGAGTGGCAGCTAGTTTTTCAATAGCTTATAGCCTACGGCTTATAGCTTACAGCATTAAACCACAAACGGCCTGATCACTCGTGCGTTGAATTTCTTCAACTGGACAAATAGCTGGTTCAGCATATCATCGTCCTTGTAAATGCCGATGATGGTACCGCCGGAGCCGGCAAATTTAGCGGATGCTCCGCAGGCACGTGCCGCGTTGATCAGCTTTTTATTGGATTCGGGGACGTTGTAAATCTTGCAGCGCAGGTCGAAATTTTCATTCATCAGCGAATGCAGATCGTCGGAGCGTCCTTCCAGCAATGCGGTGCGCCCATCTTCGGCTTTTTGGGCAATCTGGCCGAGGACATCGATCACGTCCTGCTCACCCCGGTCGTAGCGTGCGCGCACGTCGTTATGTACCTTGCCTGAAACCTTGCTGAGGTTGGTATTATAAGCGACATAGAGTTTCGGCAACAACTCGGGGTTAATACGCTCGTAGCGGCCGTGACCCTGCGTCTGGATCATGGTTTTATCAAAATCCATATAAACACAACCCTCGTAGCATTGGATCACACGGTCCTGTAAACCTGCGGTAATGCCAAGCTCTTCGGTTTCGGTCACCATTACCAGTTGCGGCAATATTTCGAGGGGGATTTCAACTTTGTAAAACTGCATCAGCGCCCGGAACAATGCGACGATAATCGCACTCGAACCAGACATACCTACCTGGCGGGGGATCGAAGAGCGGTAACGGACCGTGAAATTCTTGTTCGGCAGCTTGATGTTGTTCTCTTCGCAATAGTCCCCGAACTTTTTAATCCCGGCCTTGATGAGCGGAATACCGCCATTATACCCCAGCATATTCACTGAGTCGCGTAGATGAAAAATGCTGCGGAATGTGTTCAGATCCTGCGGCTGCGGCTCGATATGCAGCTCCGGCGACTCGTAAAGCGAGATGGACGCTCCGAAGTTTCTTACAGATATGGAAATCGTTTTACCGAAAAAGCCATCAGAAGGATTGCCTAAAAGCCCCGCACGGGCATAGGCGCGTGTTTCAATGATCAATGTAAATGCGTGTTTAGCCGGAAGTAATAACTATCTGGACGATAAAATACCATTTTGCCCTTATAAGAAGCTATTTCGGAATTTTACCCAATGCGGCTTGAAATCTATGAATGAACGGCCTGGAAACAAAAAAAGCGCGGATAAAAATATCCACGCTTTTAGTAAGAGGAACGGTTTATTAATATTATTGCTTCACGACCTGAACGTTCGCGATCAGTTTTACTTCGTCACCTACAACCACACCACCTGCTTCGGTTACTGCGCTCCAAGCCAGACCAAAGTCCTTACGGTTGATTTTGCCGTTGATCTCAAAACCCGATTTGTTGTTGCCATAGAAGTCGGTCATGTTACCACCGAATTCCGCTGCGAAATCAACCGTCTTGGTTACGCCCTTCACAGTCAGTTCGCCTGTCAGGTTGTAGTTATCACCGCTTTTCTTAGCCAGTTTACCTGTGAACGACAGTTTTGGGTGGTTCTCAGCGTCGAAGAAATCAGCTGATTTCAGGTGCTGGTCACGTTGTTCTTGTTTGGTATCTATGCTTTCTACATCAGCAGAAAAATGGACGGTAGCACCGTCGAAGTCATCACTAGTTGTTTCAACACCGCCTTCGAAGCTGTTGAATGCGCCAGTTACCGTTGAGATCACAAGGTGTTTCACTTTGAACTGGATTTCTGAATGTGTTGGGTCGATTACCCATTTAGTAGTAGCCATTGCCTTTGTTATTTAAGTGTATTGACATTTAATGTATATACATCTAATTGTGAAGTTTAGTTTCAATTGCATAAAAAAAATCCCGAAAAAATTATTCCGGGATTTTGTAAAGTGCTTTTGGAGCGCCTATTGGGGCATTTCGAAAATTTTGGGGTCGATTTTGGGGTTCACTTCGAGCGATGTGATTTTAAGCCCCATCTTCGTTCCGGGCATCGCCGAGGTAGTCACTTCCGAAGTAAACGGGTAGTAAATGCCATCCACCGCACGGAAATCCGATTGCACGTTTTCTGACATGATATCTTGTCCGTTCATCGACGTTTGGGCAACAATTTTCAGAATGTAGAACGTATCTTTGGAAATATAGTTGATCCTGCGGACACCGTTTGGTAAAGTCATGGTTACCTTGTACACCTTAGCGCCCGCAAGGTCTTCTTCACCGTCGAGGGTCAGTTTATAACCTTTCTCCTTGTAATTGTAGAGGCCGGTGAGGTCGGTTTCATTTGCCAGCGATTTCACCGCATCCTCGGGTAAGGCGGTCGGTTTGGTATTGCCGGCCATGGGGTTGATCGTCCAGCCGGTAGCGCCGTTCACCGCCTGCACGACGGTCATTCCCTGTACCGTCGATTCGCTTCTGAAACCTTTGTTCTGCACGATGATCGTCGTTATGGGGACCTTCATATTCATAATGTCCATTTCAGCCGAGATCTTCATGCTTTGCAACTGGCCCAGCTTCGCGCCGCCCATGGCTTTCACGTGTTTGGCTACAATATCGTCAAGGCTCTGCGCACTGACAGTAGCGCCCACGCAAGTGATGATCAGGAATGCGAGTAGTTTAAAAAGGCTTTTGGAATGTTGCATATGGTGTGGTTGGTTAAGACAAAACTTCGATTCTATCACGATAAACTGTCACTAGCTTGTGTTCTTTACTGAGCGTGGCAATATTATGCCAATTCTTGTATAAAACTTCAAAAAGTTCTGACGCTTTGATATTGCCGAGTCGGAAATGAATGATTCGGGGCGGAGGTTCACTGGTGCTTATGCGGATAGAGAAATCAGCGTCGCGGGTGACAATGGTGAGATGGTTTTCACGCGCATAATCCCAGATTTGGGAATCTAACCATTCGTCGTCCAAGTCTTTCTGATGCACGAATTCCGCGCCATTCCACAGCGAGCAGTAGTAGGGCAGATTTACGTCAATCAGATATTCGCGCATATTAGGCTGCGGTTGGATAGCTGGCAAAATTCCTTCCCGCCATTTGGGCTGCGAAATGCAGGCATGCATCTATGTCCGCATCTTCAAGCGATGGGAATTGATACAAGATAGTGTTCCGGTCATCGCCGCCTGCGAGGTGCTCTAATATCGTTTGCACGGTAATCCTTTTATTCCTGATGGTTGGTTTTCCATTACATAAATCAGGATTAACCGTAATTCTCTCAATCAAGTCAGCCATATTCTATTTATTTTAATGACACACGACATTAGTAAATAAACAAAAAAACGGCCGGATTGTTGCAATCCGGCCGTTTGGAATATGGGTTGAGGTCACCTTAGTTTTTCAATGCTTCGGCACCACCTACGATTTCGAGGATTTCCTTCGTAATCGCTGCCTGACGCGTACGGTTGTACACGAGGCGCAGGTCTTTCAAAAGCTCCTGGGCGTTTTCCGTTGCTTTGTCCATCGCTGTCATACGTGCTCCCTGCTCCGATGCGTTGGATTCGAGAACGGCGCGGTATAACTGGATTTTCAGCGACTTAGGGATCAGTTCCGCAAGGATTTCTTCCTCCGCTGGTTCGAAAATATAGTTAACCTCGGTCTTTTTCGACTTGGTCGATTTGTTTTCAGCTACGATCGGCAAATACGGATCGGTATGGATGATTTGTGTAGCCACGTTTTTAAACTCGTTGTACACGATATCCACCGCGTCGTAACGGCCTTCCGAGAAATCTTTCATGATTTCTTCGGCTGCGCTTTTCACATTTACAAAGCTCAAACGGCCGAAAAGGTCGGTGTAAGCAGTGTTTACAGTGAATCCGCGGCGTACGAGCGTTTCTGCTCCTTTTTTACCGATGGCAAAAATCTCTACATTTCCTTTTGCCGCCTGGGCCGCATATTTCGACTCGATCAGCTGGATTGTAGCTTTGATAATATTGGTATTGAATGCTCCGCACAATCCACGGTCGGAAGTGACGACTACGATCAGCACCTTCTCAACCGGGCGAACGGCTTTCAATGGGCTGTCGGCAGCGCTTTCCGATCCTGACGAAACTGTCAGAAGCATTTCACCAAGCTTCTGTGCGTAGGGGCGCATCTGAAGAATGCTGTCCTGTGCACGACGCAGCTTGGCTGCCGCCACCATTTTCATGGCTTTGGTGATTTGCTGTGTGGAATTAACCGAAACGATACGGTTACGTACTTCTTTTAAGCTTGCCATTTTCTGGGTGTTTTAAGCGATCCGGTGATCCTATTATATATGTACTAGGAAAATGCCGGAACGGGTTACGCTCCGGCATTTTTACCGGTGTTAACGATATTTTACAGCAACTTCCTTAGCTACTTTCTCGATAACGTCTGTTACGCTGTTGTCCAGTTTTCCGGCACGCAAAGCAGCGAGTGCTTCTTTATTCTGGCTAGCCAATACGGTCGTGAAATCCTTTTCGAATTCTTTCACTCGTGCTACGTCTACGGTATCCAGCAAACCCTTGGTGGATGCGTAAACGGTCGCAACTTGCAGTTCAACAGGAACTGGTGCGTATTGAGCTTGTTTCAAAACTTCCTGGTTGCGGCGTCCCCGGTCGATCGCCAGCTTGGTAGCGGCGTCGAGGTCAGAACCGAATTTCGCAAATGCTTCGAGCTCGCGGAACTGAGCCTGATCCAGTTTCAGGGTACCTGAAACTTTCTTCATCGATTTGATCTGTGCGTTACCACCCACACGTGATACCGAGATACCCACGTTGATCGCAGGACGGATACCCGAGTTGAACAGGTTGGACTCGAGGAAGATCTGGCCGTCAGTGATCGAGATTACGTTCGTAGGAATGTAAGCCGAAACGTCACCCGCCTGTGTTTCGATGATCGGAAGGGCTGTGAGTGAACCACCACCTTTTACTTTACCTTTCAATGAAGGTGGAAGGTCGTTCATGTTCGCAGCGATGCTGTCGTCAGCGATTACTTTCGCAGCACGCTCCAACAAACGGCTGTGGAGGTAGAATACGTCACCTGGGTACGCTTCGCGGCCCGGAGGACGACGGAGGAGCAGGGACACCTCGCGGTAAGATACCGCTTGTTTCGAAAGGTCATCGTAGATCACGAGTGCAGGACGGCCGGTGTCACGGAAGTACTCACCGATCGCAGCACCTGTAAACGGAGCGTAGAATTGCATTGGAGAAGGGTCCGAAGCAGCAGCAGCCACGATCACGGTGTAATCCATCGCACCGTATTTGCGGAGGGTAGCTTCGATCGACTTGATAGTCGAAGCTTTCTGTCCGCAGGCCACGTAGATACAGAATACGGGCTCTCCTTTGTCGTAGAACTCCTTCTGGTTAATGATTGTATCGATCGCCACCGCAGTTTTACCTGTCTGGCGGTCACCGATGATCAGCTCGCGCTGTCCGCGTCCGATGGGGATCATCGCGTCGATCGCTTTGATACCGGTTTGGAGCGGCTCGGTTACCGGCTGACGGTAGATTACCCCCGGCGCTTTACGCTCGATAGGCATCTCGAAAGTCTCACCAGTAATAGGTCCGTTTCCGTCGATCGGCTCAGCCAGCGTGTTCACCACACGGCCAACGATTCCGTCACCCACTTTCACGGAAGCGATTTCTTTGGTACGTTTTACAGTAGCACCTTCTTTGATGTCACTGAAATCCCCCAGCAATACGGCACCCACATTGTCCTCTTCGAGGTTGAGAGCAAGAGCCTTAAGGCCATTCTCGAAAACAAGCAGCTCACCTGCCTGTACCTGGGAAAGACCATAAATGCGGGCAACACCGTCACCAACTTGAAGGACTGTTCCTACTTCTTCGAGTTCTGCTTCTGATCTAGCGCCTGCAAGTTGTTCGCGCAGGATGGCCGAAACTTCATCCGGTCTAACAGATACCATAGTATAATTGACTTATTTAGAGTATAGTAGTAAGTTTTCTGAAAACTGCCGCAAAGGTAGAGTTTTATTTTGGTAAAAACAGAATGATTTAACTAAAACCTGCGATATAAAATTAGATTTTTCCAAGGATGGGGGCGGAAGGGTGTCGCCGGACGCAAATTTACCGTTTATCAGCTTCTAATAACATTTTTAAAACTTTTTTAGGTACTGATTGTGTTTTTGTTGTAATTGAGATCGTTAATAACACTTATCTAATAAATTCTAATCTTTTCGACCGTCTTTCAGTATAATGTACAAATTAGAAAAAACCATTTTAGCAGCCCTGGCATTTGGAGTATTGGCAACCGCGGAAGGCAACGCACAGACTATCAAGAAAACAACAAAACCCGCCGCAACTGTAAAGAAATCAGCGGCAACACCTGCAAAAACAACAGCAGCTCCTGCAACATTGAAAACAACAGCCGACTCTTTGTCTGCGGCAATAGGGGTGAGCTTCGCAAATTCGATATCGTCACAGGGAATTAAGGACCTGAACGCCGACCTGCTTACACAAACAGTAAAAGCAGCTTTGAAAGGCGAAAAAACTGCATTTACATCGGATGAGGCGAATATGTTTATCCAGGGGTACTTCACCAAGATGATGGAAGAGAAAGGAGCAGTAGTGCGCAAGGAAGGGGAGAAGTTTTTGGAAGAAAACAAGAAGAAGGAAGGCGTAGTGACCACTGAAAGCGGTCTGCAATATCAGATTATCAAGAATGGCGACGGTCCTAAGCCGGCAGCAACAGATAAAGTGAAAACACACTACCACGGTACATTGACCAATGGAACGGTTTTTGACAGCTCGGTCGACAGAGGCGAGCCCGTTGAGTTCCCGGTCAATGGTGTGATCAAAGGATGGACCGAGGCGCTTCAGTTAATGCCTGTCGGATCGAAATGGAAGCTTTTTATTCCATATCAGCTGGCTTACGGTGAGCGTGCGGCAGGACCTCAGATACCGGCTTATTCGGCCCTCGTATTTGAGGTTGAATTATTGGAAATCGTAAAATAGCAAACGTGCAAATGAAAAAGTATCTTATCACTCTTATTCCGGTTGTGTTGCTGGGTTGGCAGCGGGGCCCTGTTCAGGAACGAGTGGGGGTGACGGCACCTACGGCCGCCTCCATGGATGAAGATATCAAGCCGATTCCGGCGCAATACAAAGCGGAGGAGCTGACGACGAGGATCTTATCCAGCTATCATTACAGAAAGACGAAGCTGAATGATTCTCTTTCGGTGGCGATTTTTGATAAGTACATCGACGCGATCGACCATGGTAAGCTCTATTACCTGGCCTCCGACCTTGCGGATTTCGAGCAGTATAAGAACTCTTTCGACGACTATTTGCAAAAAAGAGAGCTGGATGTCCCTTTCCAGATGTATAACGTTTTCAGAAAACGCTATAAAGAAAGAAGCGAGTATATCCAGACATTGCTGAAAGAACCAAAACCTTTCGATTTCAACCAGGACGAGTCCATGAACACCGACCGCGATAAGGCGGCATGGGCTAAAAATACCGACGAGCTGAACGACACCTGGCGTAAATACCTGAAAAGCGAGGCATTAGACCTCAAACTGTCGGGTAAAGCGGACACTGCGGTGATCAGCACCTTGCGCGACCGCTACAAAAGCCGTGACCGCGCGTTGGGCCGCATTCGTACGGAACAGGTATTCCAGATGTTCATGAACGCTTATTCCGAGTCGCTCGACCCGCATACGAGCTACATGGCACCTACTTCGGCTGATCGCTTTAAACAGGAAATGAGCCAGTCGCTGGAAGGTATCGGTGCATTGCTTCGTGAGGAAGATAATTATATCAAAATCGTGGAGGTAATCCCTGGCGGGCCGGCATTCAAGGGAAAACAGCTTAAAAAGGAAGATAAGATCGTAGCCGTAGCACAGGGCGACGAAGGCAAATTTGTGGATATTGTCGGCTGGTTTGTGGACGATGCCGTCAAACTGATCAAGGGTCCTAAATCGACCGTGGTGCGTTTGCAGATCATCTCTGCCGATGCATTACCGGGTACGCCGCCTAAGGAATACCGCCTGGTTCGTGAGAAAATCAAACTCGAAGAGCAGCGTGCGAAGAGCGAAATCGTATCCATTAATAATGGTAATAAAGATTTCAAAATCGGTGTGATCGACATCCCGTTGTTCTACCGCGACTTCGAAGGCGCGCAGCACCGTGAAAAAGAGTTTTCAAGCACTACCCGCGACGTTCAGAAATTGATCACCGATTTGCAGGCGTCGAATGTGGACGGTATCGTAATCGACCTTCGTAACAATGGCGGCGGTTCGTTGACCGAGGCGGTTTCGCTGACCGGCTTGTTCATTAACCGTGGACCGGTGGTTCAGGTGAAAGAGAGCCAAGGCGAAATCGAAGTACAGTCCGACAACGACCCAAGCATCGCTTACGATGGACCGCTTGCCGTAATGGTGAACCGTTTCAGCGCATCGGCATCCGAAATCTTTGCAGCGGCGATTCAGGACTACAAACGTGGCCTCATCGTCGGCGAGCAGACTTACGGAAAAGGAACTGTTCAAACACTGATCGATCTGAACCAGTGGGTACCGAAAGAGCAGGACCAGCTTGGGCAAGTGAAACTGACCGTTGCGAAATTCTACCGCATTAATGGCAGCAGCACCCAGCTGAAAGGCGTAACGCCTGATTTGGAACTGCCGACGGCATTCAAAGTGAATGAATACGGAGAAGGCTCACAGCCAAGCGCATTGCCTTGGGATCAAATCGCTTCTTCTCGCTATGAAGTAACGAGCAATATCAATCCGAAGATCGTGGAGCAGCTCCGTGATAAATATAAGCACCGCCTCAAAACCGACGAGGAACTGAAAACGCTTGTAAAAACGCTGAATGACTTCAAAGAAGCACGCGAGAACAAAATCGTTTCATTGCAGGAATCCAAACGTAAAGCGGAACGCGACGAAGCCGAGAAGAAACGCGCGGCTATGAAACAACTAGGTGAGGATAATGTAGACGAGGATGAGGACGAAGCAGACTCGAAAGTAGCTGAGGCTCCCAAGGATGTGAAGAAGAAAAAGGATATTTATCTTACCGAAACTGGCAGAATGCTGGCGGATCTGATCGTGATTTCGAAAGAGCCGAGCCTGGCAGGGACTAAGAAGAAATAGTATTCGAAATGTTTATAATGAAAAGAGCACGGGTCGTGAGATCCGTGCTCTTTTTATATGGGTTGATAATGGTACCTACTCCCAGCCACCCCCAAGCGCCCTGTACAACTCCACTAATGCCAGAAACTGTTCCTTCTGAACATTCGTCAAGTTCAATTCCTCTTGCAAAACACTGCGCTGCGCGGTAATTACTTCCAGGTAGGATGCATAGCCGGTCAAAAAGAGGTCTTTGGACGTTGCTACGGCTTGCTGCAGTACTTCTACTTCCTGTTTCTTTAAGTCGCCGATCTGTCGGGTATTTTCCAGCTTTTTGAGGCTGGTACTAACCTCGCGGAAGCCGTTTAATACCGATTTGTTGTAGGCGTAAAGTGCTTCCAGGCTTGCCGCTTCGGCGCGTTTCTGGTTCGCTTTTAATGCCTTCCGGTTCACGAGCGGGGCCGTCAAGCCACCGAGCGCGCTGTATGCGAGCGAACCGGTGGAGAATAGCAGGTTGCTCTTGAAAGCATTGAACCCGAGGAATGCAGTAATGTTCAACGACGGCAGAAATGCCAGCTGCGCGGCTTGCTGCTCGGAATAGTTAGCAAGCAAGTCGAGCTGTGCCTGCTGAATGTCGGGTCTTCTGCGCAGCATTTGCACAGGTATGCCCGCGCTAACGGAAGGCGGTATAACCTGTTCCAGCGTGGTGCTTCTTGTTATAGGTTGTGGAAAGCGGCCTGTGAGCAGGTTCACATTGTTTTCAATTTCAATGATCTTTTGCTGTACTTCAAATTCCAGGCTGCGGGTATTGAGCAGTTGGGCGGTCAGCTGGCGTACACCGAGCTCGTTGGCGCGGCCTGCTTCCTTCTGGACTTTGATGGTTTCAACCGCCGACTCCTGCAATGCAATGTTTTTCCGGATAATGTCCAGCTCTGTATCGAGCGCCATCAGTTCATAATAGGACCGTGCGATTTCCGCGATAAGGCCGGTGATTATCGCCTGACGGCCTTTTTCACTTGCCAGGAAACGGGTGTAAGCGGCTTTCTTCTGGTTTTTTAGTTTGCCCCAGATGTCGATTTCCCACGAGCTGCGTAAGCCGAGGAAGTAATCGGGGAGGAATGGGTCCGGAAGGCGCCTGTCGTTGTCGAGGTTCTGCGAGAAATTGGTGTCGTAGTTACCCACGCCATCCATGGTGTAATCGCCGAATTTGCGGCCTCCGCCGGATACGTCGCCGGTTACGACGGGCAGCATGGCCCCATGGGCAGCCATGATGTTGCTCCTCGCCATTTCAATGCGCTGGACGGCCATTTTCAGGTCGAGGTTATTTTGCAATGCAGTGTCGATGAGCGCGACGAGGTGGCGGTCGTTAAAGAACGTTTTCCATTGCAGTGCCCCGATACCCGTAGAGTCGGCCTGGCCAGTGAATGTTGCCGGGGTTTTGATCTGTGCGCGTTGCTCCACGGGCTGCGTTAACTTACAGCCTGTTACAGAGATCAGGATGGAGGCGAACAGCAGGCCGGAGGCAAACTTTTTATTTTTTTTCATCAATATTAAAATCTGATTTGAAAGGCCGCAGGGAATGCCCTGCGGCCAAAACTGGATTCGAGGGGGGCTTAGTGCAGCAATGCTTCCTCTTCCGCAGCCACTACCGGAGGAGGAGTCTTTTTCTTTTTGGCCATGCTCGCAAACACGACATACAATCCCGGAATGATGATCACCCCGAAAACCGTACCGATGAGCATACCTCCGGCTGCCGCCGCACCGATAGACCGGTTACCGATCGCGCCGGCGCCGGAGGCCATGACGAGCGGGATAAGCCCCGCTACGAATGCGAACGAGGTCATCAGGATCGGGCGCAGGCGTTCGGTGGCACCTTCCAGCACGGCTTCTATGACGGTACGCCCTTCCTTCTGGCGGATAATGGCATATTCCACAATCAGGATCGCGTTTTTACCCAACAAACCAATGAGCATCACGAGTGAAACCTGGGCGTAGATGTTGTTTTCCAGCCCCATTAATTTCAACGCAAGGAATGAACCGAATACACCGGTAGGGAGCGACAAGATAACCGGCAGGGGCAGCAGGAAGCTTTCATATTGCGCTGCGAGCAGGAGGTATACAAACACGAGACAGATCGCGAAAATGAATATGGCCTGGTTTCCGGAAAGGATCTCCTCCCGTGTCATACCCGACCAATCGTAGGTAAAACCCTTAGGCAAGCTCGTCGCCGCTACGCGCTCGACAGCCTTAATCGCGTCGCCACTACTGTAACCCGGCGCCGCATCCCCATTGATCATCGCCGACGTATACATATTATAGCGTGTCAGCAATTCGGGGCCGTATACTCTTTCCAGCTTGATGAAAGTAGAGAAAGGCACCATTTCGCCCCGGTTGTTTTTGACATACAATTTCAGAATGTCCTCGGGGTTTTTGCGGAAGCTCGCATCGGCCTGCACCATCACCTTGTACATCTGTCCGAAACGGATGAAGTTGGAGGCATAGTAGCTACCAATCATGGTTTGGAGCGTACCCATCGCAGCATCAACTGAAACGCCTTTTTTGGCGGCAATGTCGGAATCGACGTGGATCATATATTGCGGGAAGCTCGCGTCGAAGCTGCTGAATGCGGCAGCGATTTCCGGCGTAGCAGCGAGGTCCTTTACAAATTTGTTGGTGATCTCGGCCGTTTTCTGCAAGTCCTCATTGCCCGAGCGGTCCTGGACCCTCAGCTCGAAACCACTGGAATTACCAAAGCCAGGCACGGTAGGAGGCGGGAAAAACTGGATTTCAGCATCCGTAATGTGCTTCGTTTTAGCCTCCATTTCCTTGATCACATCCTGAACTGAGGCTGTCCGCTGATCCCAGGGTTTCAAATTAATCATAGCCATCCCGTAAGACGAACCAGCCGATTCGGTAAGCAAGCTGTAACCCGACAGTGAAGAAACGGATTCAACGGGTTCGAGGCTTTTGGCTACCTTTTGAATTTCGTCCAAAACTACTTCTGTACGTTCCACAGTTGCGCCTACCGGCGTTGTCACGTTCACATTGATCACGCCCTGGTCTTCCGTCGGGATAAAGCCGCTTGGGAGAATGCTGTTAATGCCAAAAGTGGCGACGCAGAAACCGAGCAACAATGCGATGGTGATCATCCGGCGGCTTACGATGGACGAAAGCAACTTTCGGTAGCCGCTTTGCAAGCCATCGTAGCCTTTGTTAAATCCGTCAAAAAATCTTGTAAGCGCGTTCTTCTTCACCGGTTGTCCATGCGTATTCTTCAACATGAGTGCGCATAATGCAGGTGTGAGCGTAAGTGCATTGATACCCGAAATGACAATGGATATCGCGAGGGTAATAGAGAACTGCCGGTAGAAAATACCAACCGGACCGGACATGAATGCTACCGGAACGAATACCGCCGACATGACCAGCGTGATCGCGATGATCGCGCCGCTCATTTCCTTCATCGATTCGATGGTCGCTTCCTTAGCATCCAAATGCTTTTCGGCCATCTTGGCATGCACCGCCTCGACGACCACAATGGCATTATCGACTACAATACCGATCGCCAGTACCAGCGCGAAAAGCGTGAGCAGGTTAATGGAGAACCCGAACATCTGCATGAACGCAAACGTACCCACGAGCGCCACCGGCACCGCCAGGGCCGGTATAAGCGTGGAGCGGAAATCCTGCAAAAACAAGTATACGATCAGGATTACCAATATAAATGCTTCAATGAGCGTGCGTATTACCTCATGAATGGACGCATCGAGGAAGCGGGAAACGTCGTAGGACACGAAATAGTCCATTCCGGGAGGGAATGTGGTCTTTTTCAGCTCGGCCACTTTATCCTTGATATTCTGAATAACCTCCTGGGCATTGGAACCCGGGCGCTGCTTGATCATGATTGAAGCCGAAGGTCTTCCATTCGATTTGGAAGCCATATCATATTCCAGCGTACCAAACTCGATCGTGGCTACATCTTTCAGTTTCAGAATGGAGCCATCGGGGTTCGAGCGGAGGACGATGTTTTCGTATTGTTTCGGTTCGAAGAGCTTACCCGTGTATTTCAATACATATTGCAACACATTCTTTTCACGGCCGGAACTCACGCCGGTTTTACCGGGTGCGGCTACCACGTTCTGGTCGCGGATGGCCTGGATCACCTCGTCGGCAGATACATTATAGCTGTTCATGCGGTCGGGTTGCAGCCATACGCGCATGGAGTAGTCTTTGCTACCCATAATCTGCGCGCGGCCCACGCCATCGATCCTTTTCAGCTCTTTGAGGATATTGATATCGGCGAAGTTGTATACAAAATCCTCGCCAACGGTCGTATCGGAGCTCATGATGTCAAGGTACATGAGCATACTGTTGACCTCTTTCTCGGTCTTTACACCGGCCTTGATAACTTCTTCCGGAAGCTCGTCGATTACGGTCTGAACGCGGTTCTGTACGTTTACCGCCGCGAGGTCGGGGTCGACGCCTACGTTGAAGGAAATATTGATCGTCGTTACGCCGTCGTTTCCGGAGACGCTCGTCATATAGGTCATGCCGGGAACGCCGTTGATGGCTTTTTCAAGCGGAACGGCTACGGCGTCGACGCCGGTTTGTGCGTTCGCCCCCGTATAGGTGGCCGTTACGACTACCGACGGCGGAACGATGTCAGGAAACTGGGAAACAGGCAATTGTACCACTGCCAGAATACCCAGCAGGGTAATAAATATGGAGATGACCAGCGACAGGACTGGTCGCTCGATGAATTTTTGAAACATGATCTACAATTCAGGTGAAAGAAGGAATGCTACCGCGCGGTAAGCTCGATTTTTTGGGTCGATACCGTATCCGATGAGACGGTTTTCGGGTTGATCGTCGCGCCGTCACGGAGGGATTGAAGCCCTTCGCAAACAATTGTTTCGCCTGATTCGAGACCTGATTTTACAACATAAAAAGTGGATAGCCGGGATTGCGGCACAAAGCTGCGTGTCTTAACCTTGTTGTCCTTTCCAAGCACATACACAAAGTTTTTGTCCTGAATTTCAAACGCAGCCTGCTGCGGGATCAGGATTGCATTCTCCACGGTGTTGGTCAGGCGTACGGTGCCGGTGGAGCCGTGTTTGAGCAGCTTTTCCGGGTTCGAAAACCGTGCACGGAATGCAATGGAGCCGGTGCCTTCGTCGAATGCACCTTCCATGGTTTCGATCACACCTTTGTGTTTGAAAAACGAGCCGTCGGCTAGTTCCAGTTCTACAACCGCCTGTTTGGTAGCGGCTTTGTCGCGGGCCTTTACGTATTCGAGATACTCGTTTTCGGATACATTGAAATAGGCGTAAACTGTTTTGGTATCGGAAAGTGTGGTGAGCAATGTACCTTCGTCGATGAGGCTGCCCATTTTGGTCGGCAGGCGATCGATCACGCCGTCGAATGGCGCTTTGATCACGGTGTGCGCGAGCTGAATGGCTGCATTCGATTTTTCCGATTTTGCTTCTTCGATTTTCGCATTAGCGGCAGCCAGTTTCGCCTGTGCTACTTCGAGCTCGCTTTTGGCAACCACATTCTTGTCAACGAGCAGTTTTACGCGCTTCACTTCCAGTTCGGCACCTTTCGCGTCGGCAATCGCACTTTGCAGGTTAGCCTTCGCTTTGGCGAGCTGAGCTTCATACTCTTCATTATTAATGCGGAACAAGGTCTGTCCTTTTCTGACTTCCTTGCCTTCGTCCACATATACTTCTTCGAGATAACCCTTCACACGGGCATATATTTCGACGTTCCGCAAGGCGTGAATATTGCCTACATATTCGCGATGCAGTTCGGTTTTCTGGGGCCTGAGTTCCGTTACGGGGATAGTCGGAACACTGTCCTTAGTCTCCGTCAGCGTTTCACTTTTCGAAGCGCAGCCGTAAGCGAAAATGCTGACGAGCAAAAGGAGCGGCCATTTTAAGTCTTTCATCATGATGCGTTTGTATAAATTGGTTGGCGGTAATGCAAGGGAATAGGAATAGCCCTTTGGCCGCGCGGGAAGGCCGTGCAGCAAAAGGAATAGCATGAATGTCGGGAGCGGCTCGTGTATGCGCGTACAGGCATAGCGAGACGGTCCGTCAGCTACGAAAATTTTGGATTAAAGAACGCTTGCGGCGAGTTCAAAAAGGGCAAAGGCGATGGAGAAAGCTGTAATAGTCGGGCAGCTTGATGTCTCCATTGCTAACGAAAAGCAGTTGAACGGATTCCCGGATAAGCTTGGGAACCCTGGTGATTTCGTACTGGAGCGCTGCTTGCGAAACCAGTGTGAGAAAGCGGTAGGTGGAATGCCGGTGGCGTAAAAGATCGGAAAGGGATTCCCTCCATTCCGTTTCGTCCGCTCTTACGATCGTTTCGTTTTTACAGATCGTATCATCGATTAACACAATATGTCCGGTACCTTGTTTCTCCTCGATTTCGTAGGGAGAAAAGGCCTCTGTTCCGATATCAATCTTGCACGCAACAGCCCTCTGTTGCCCCAGGAGCAACGAAACGGCGAATTGAGCGAGCCAGAAAAACAATACAAAAGTTCTTTTTGTCATGATGCTGATGGGGATCAGGTCATTAAAAAATTCATACTTTTATAATGAATTCAAGAATGATTGGAACTATTGGAACGGAATTGTGATACTAAATGGGCAATACTTCAAATATAACGTTTCAAATGTAGATTGCAAATTTTCGGGATTGTTAATGAACGTTAACAAAAAATATTTGGCTGGTAATGAATGCAAATATGCCCTTTTATGTACTCACAAAGGGGATTGAATATTCGGTTTCAAACTTGTGTTTTTCCGCTCAAACAGAGAACTTGACCTCATGAAAACCGACGCTTGAAAATAATGTAACTTTTCTGAGTAAAAGTGTATATTAACAGGCCGATCCGATTTTCGCGAAACGCTCAATGCCGCTTACAATGGTCGTTACACCTATTTATACAGAGCATTTTGTACTGACTAAAATGACGGCCGGAGACGGTGACAAGTATTTCAGGCTGAGCAACAATGCCAATGTGATGAAATATGTCACCGGCTATTCGCTTACCCGCGAGGAATCGGACGACATGCTCAAAAGTTTCCTGGAAGAGTACGGCATGGACACGTACCTGGGCAGGTATCTGATCGAGGACAGGTTTTCAGGGGAGCTGGTGGGGGCAGCCAAGCTGGACAAAGTAGGCTCGGCGATCGAGATCGGGTACCGGGTCATGGAGGAGTACTGGGGGAAGGGTGTAGCAACAGAAATCGCGAAAGGATTGATCCGCTTCTCGAAAAATGTACTGAAAGCCCCGGATGTGATTGCATTTGTGAATGTCAACAACACCGCGTCTATCCGCGTATTGGAAAAAGCCGGAATGATGAATACCGAGTTGATTGAAGACCTTGATGAAGTCAAGTACAGGTTTAATTATTCACCAAAAAGTACCCCCCTTATGAAAAAAGTGCTCTACATTATCCTTGGACTCATTGCGCTCGTCCTGATTGCTGCTTTCATCATGCCGAAAGACTATGCCGTCGAGCGTGAGATTGTTGTGAACAAACCCAAAGCGGAGGTTTTTGAATACCTGAAATCCCTTAAAAAACAGAACGACTGGAGCGCATGGGGACGCAAAGACCCGAAGATGGTCAAAACCTTTTCCGGCACGGATGGAACTGTCGGCTTCGTGTCGATGTGGGACGGTAACGACGAGGTAGGGAAAGGTGAACAGGAAATCACTAAAATTGACGAAGGAAATCGCATCGATACCCAGTTGCGCTTCCTGAAACCGTTTGAGAGTACCAGCGATGCATATATGATCACGGAGGGAATCGACTCCACGTCCACTCGTGTCCGTTGGGGTTTTACCGGTAAAATGCCCATTCCGATGAATGTCATGCTTCCTTTTTTAAATATGGATGAATCTGTCGGAAAGGATTTTCAGGAAGGCTTAACCAATCTGAAAGGAATACTGGAAAAACAATGAGCCATACCGACCCACGCATCGACGCTTACATAGTCAAATCTGCCAGCTTCGCGATTCCTATACTCGAATATCTGCGCGCGCTCGTACACGAGACGTGCCCGGAGGCGAAGGAAACGATGAAATGGAGTTTTCCGCATTTCGAATACAAGGGAAGTATCCTGTGCAGTATGGCTTCTTTCAAACAGCACTGTGCATTCGGTTTCTGGCTGGAATCCCGCCTGAGCGATCCGAACAATCTGCTCGCAGTGAATGGCGAGCGAGTAGGAATGGGAAGTCTGGGTAAGATTGGAAGTATCCAGGACCTTCCCTCGGAGGAACATCTGCGCGGTTTTATCCTCGAAGCCATGCACCTGATCGATAGCGGCGTGAAATTGAAAAAGGATAACAAACCGCAGGAAACGAAGGAGCTGGTTATTCCGGCCTATGTGACCGAAGCCCTGGCCGGCAATGCAGCTGCCCGGAAGGTTTTTGAGGAATTCAGCTATTCCAATAAAAAGGAATATGTCGAATGGTTCGAAGACGCCAAAACCGAAGCGACGCGTGAAAAACGCATTGCACAGGCGCTGGAATGGCTGGCGGAAGGGAAGGTGCGAAACTGGAAATACGTCAGATAGCCAAAAATCCCGGAGAGATCCGGGATTTTTGGCATTTCGGGGAATGGTACCGGTTAAAACTTCCCGTCCTCTCCCGCGATCGCGTATCTGAAAGTGTAGAAGCTCGATTCTTCCGTAGGTACATCTTCCGGCGCACCTTTGTAGTAACTGATGATCTCTACCTTGGCGATTTTGCCATTGGCAGTTTTGACCAGTAATGTTCTGCCCGGGATCGGCAGGATCGCGTGGACGCTCATATCGTATTTATACCAGCTGTTGCCGCTTCCGCCCGGAATGGCGAAACCCGCATCACCATCGGTTTTGTAGCCGTCGCCGGGCGCCTCGCTTACCTGGTCAAACGGTTTTGCCAGAACGATTGCGCCGCCCTCTCCCGGGCCGCTGGTGCCGCTGTTCGTGGCAATGGTGGTTTTGCTGAATGCGATGTCCCAGTTCTTCGTCTTGGCGTCGGTGGCTGGCACTTCTTTGCCGGTAGCCAGGCTGAAATAAATGTAAGACTTGGTATTCGCGTTCAAATCTTTGATCACGGTGATTTCCGGCTTCGCTGGTGCGGTCCACGGCGTTTTACTAACCGCGACCGTCATTTCCGGTGTTGCCGCCAGCGTACAGGCCGCAAGGATAATGGATTTCAATAGCATAATTCAAGAGTTTTAAACCTTAGGCTCCTTTTTTAACAAGCTTGTACTCCAATTTCGGCTTGCCGCGCTCGCCGCCGTCGCTGGCATGGAAACTGATGAATTTTAGCTTATAAATATTGCCGGATGGATCTTTGATGAGATAGAAACGATCGGTTTTGACGCCTATGGTTCCCTGCGTAACACGCCATTTTGAACCGATCACATCAGCAGCTTTGCTAAATGTGATGCCTGTAAGATTGCTTTCAGCAAATGCATCGTAAGTGGTCGTTGCCGTAAGTACTTCCGCAGCTTCCACGCCCCCCAGGTTATTGGTGAATACCAGGTCGGAGAAACCGTATGGAATGAGTCCCGAGCCGAAATTGGTGAAATACATGCTGTAACCCCATTTCAGGTCCCAACGATCTTTGGCAGGCTCAACATCGACGGTCGTGCCTTTTTCGAGGGATACAAATTCGAAGTTATAAGCTGCGTCTTTGGTAATATCCAGGGTTTTGAAAGTGGTATCGTTTACTTTGGCATATTGCAATGTGTAACCCGATCCTTTACGCAGAATGCGTATTTTGTACAGATCTGCTACCGGGAGAACGTCCATCGATCCGCCCTTACGGTTGAGGATATAAACTTTGTTATCCGCATCGGTAGCCGACACTGCGGCAATCACGGTTTTCGTAATGTCGCCTGCGGCATCGTCCACGAGCGAAAGTTTTCCAATACCCTGTCCGACAGCCAGCGAATCCGTTTTGAAATCCTTGTCGGAAACGGCATTGATATCCGTTTTATTGATCGCCAGTGCGGAAGCGCCGTTGGTACCGTTGATCGTCACGCGGAAGTCGGAGCCGCCATAAAACCCGAGATCCCAGCTGTTGCGGAGGACGGGCGTCTGTGCGTTGGCGCTAAGGTCGAGGAATACCGAATTGGCGGCGCTGCTGCCAGGCTCGCCGGCTGCGATACCGTTCAACTGAATGCTGGTACCTTCGGAAATGATCGCCTTGAAGCTCAGTTTCAATGCGGAAGTGGTACCAACCAGTACCGGCGTCCCCACCGAAGCAATTTTGAATGCAATGCTCTCATCGCCATCCAGCAACACACCCGATTTTTTGTTCACTTTGAATGAAACCGACGACTGTCCGGCAGGGACCGACAATGTGATAGTGTTGTTGGCTGCGGCAGGCGTGGTGGTGAACTCCGTGTCGTAAGTAAGCTGTGTAGGTGTTAATGTCACAGAAACCGGTGTAGCAGCGTCAGCCGCTCTCGTAAGTGCGATTTTGATTTCGGTTTCTTCTCCTTCAAAACCCTTTTCGGCCGCTTCAAAAGCCGCCAGGTTATCCGGTAGTGGTGGTTCGTCGTCGCTGCATGCGTTGAATGTTCCCAGAAATGCAACCAGTAATAGCGACCGGACTATTTTCTTCATAGTTATTGGAGTTATAATGAAAGGGTATTTTGATTTTTAATGCTTTGTCCACTGAAAACTGAGGCCGAGGAAATACGAACGGCCGAACGACATCGGTACCGGGCCGCCTGTACTGTGTGCGCCTGCGGTGTCGGTGGAAGTATTCCGGAGGTTGGTCACATCGAAAAGGTTCTTGATACCGCCCAGCAGATTGACATATTTACCAAGCGTTTTGCTGACCGTCAGATCGGCCATATGGAAGCCTTGTGTTTCCGCCTGGTGGATGTTGACCTGGTCCGTGGTTTCGTAAACGGGGCGCTTGCCCGAGAATTTGTAAAAGAGGTTAATGCTCGCACCGGCTTTTTTAAAGGTGTAAAGCAGGTTAGCATTGACCTCTGTTGACCAGACGAACTCAGGCAGGGAGCCGAAATCCTCCGGGGATTCCGAAAATTCGTTGTAGCGGCCAATGTAAGTCGCCCCGATCGTCGCTTGCAGATTCTTCCAGAACAGCTTGTTTTCAAGCGAAAGCCCTGTTGTCTTGAATAAGTGGATATTCAGATAGGTAGTCTGCGTCCGGTCGTTCGGATCTATGCCGGTGTCGATCAGGTCGTGGAATACATTATAGAAACCGCCAAGTGTGGAACCGAGGCGTATCCTTTCGCGCCTGACGGCCTGCCACACGAGGAAAGCGTTGAAGCTGTTGGAATACTCCGCTTTCAGGTTGACGTTCCCGTTAATGGAATGCGAAGCGTCATGAAAATCGAAATACAGCTCGCGTAATGCAGGCGAGCGGAAGCCGCGCGCGTAGCCGAACCGGAAGTCGAGTGATTTGCTCAATGTAAGCTTACCGTTCAGCGACGGGATCACCGGAGGAGCGTCATAAACTGAGTTTTTCAGGAACCGCAAACCAGGTGTTAGTTTAAAAAACTGCCCGAAGCGGATTTCCGGTGCTATGAACAACGCATATTCATTGATCGCAGGAGTGCCGTTAATGCGCGCGCCGGAGGCATTGTTATTCGAAAAGTCGACCCCGGCCAGCACCGAAAGCTGGTCGCCGGCTTTGTAAAAAGCCGTCCCACGGAAAAAAGCAGTTTTAAAAACCGATCTATCCTGCGAACCGGGTTCCAGAGAAAGCGTGCGGTGGTCGTTGATATCGATATTGGTGCTTAGGGTCCTGCGGGAATAGTCGGTATAGGAGCCTGCGGCGGTAAAATTTAGCTTGTCATTCGGCTTGATTTCCGATTGTACCTGATGAAACCAACGCTTGGTGATGTAATCCTGGTCGGATGCAATACCCGTATTAGGGTTCCGGTTGCCGAGGTTTTTGATCGTTTCGTCGGTGCCGTTGAAGCGGTACCAGACATTCCATCGCTTGCCTGTGAAGCGGGTACCGACAGTATAAAGCATCTGGTCCTTGGGCATCCAGGCCTTTTCGCGGCCGGTGGAGGCACCTTGCCAGCCGCCGAAGTTGTTCCTTGTCACGTTGCCGGAGAACTGTAAATGTTCGTTTTGCCAGGCCAGGCCGAGTCCCTGATTGTGCGTGCCTTTTTGGGTCAATGCATTGTATTCATCACCCGCAGTTTCTTCCTGTATCCTAGCATTGACTGTGAGTGAGTTACCACTGTGTCCCTTTTTTGTAATAATATTGATCACCCCCGCCAGCGCATCGGTGCCATACATGACCGACATCGGGCCTTCGACGATCTCGATGCGTTCTATGGTGTTGATATCGATCTGCCCCAGGCTCTCGCGCGTGCTGCCGCGGTCGACCATCGGAATGCCATCGAGCAGTATCTTGACGCCCTGTCCCGACATTCCCATGAGTTGAATATCGCTGGTACCAAGGGTTAAATCATTTGAAAACCGTATTCCGAGTTCGGTATTGAGGATCGTCTGCAAATTGGTTGCGCCGCGCAGGCGAATGCGCTCGCTATCGATCGTGCGCACCTGGTACACCGAGTTCCGCAGCGATCGCGGCTCCGATTGCCCGGTAATGACCACTTCGTTCAACAATAATGAGTCCGACAGCTTCGCATCGTTCCTCCCGGGCGCAGCATTGCCGGCACCTTCCTGCGCCATCAGGCGACTCATTCCCAGCAATATCAGGGTGATGGTAAAATAATATCTCACGGAGGATTTAATTTAGACTAATTATAATCACAAAGGAAAATATTATTTAGACTAATTACAATTACAATGAAGATATTTTTTGTGAATGAGAAAACAGGCCATGAAAATGGCTTCGTGATTGGAAATACTGGAATGCACAGGGCAATACGTGACCATACCTGACCACATCTGACCAGTTACAACCAAGCGTAGCGTTTTGAGGCTACTTAATCGTCGCTTGAAGGTTGACAGTGACGATGTCTTTCAGCTTCCAGTCCTTCTCGCCGACTTTGTAGTCGAGGCGGTTGATGTCGAATGTGCTCGTGAGTGAATAGGTGCCATCCGCATTCTTTTTGGCGTCGAAGGGGAGGCTCACGGTTTTGGATACATCGCGCATGGTCAATGTGCCGGTTGCCTGGTACTTGTCGCCTTTCTTCTCGACTTTGGCAGATTTGAAATGGATATCGGGATATTTCTCGACCCAGAAATACTTGTCGCTCTTCATATCCTTATCCCGGGAGTTGTTGTTGGTTTTGAAAGTACTAGCAGCGATCCTGACGTCGAATTGCGCGTTTTCCGGGTTTTTCTCATTGAAAACAGCCTCGCCGCGCGGTGCATCGAACGTACCATTGCAAGTGCCGAGGATAAATTTGACGCTGAATTTCGTAGAGCCGGAAACGATTTTGGAAGTCTGAGCGGATACCTGGCCGGTGAAAACGGCAAGGATAATCCACAATGTAAGTTGGAGTCGCATTTTGGTTTTAGTTAGGATGAAATATCACAGTTCTTCCAGCAACGATTCTCCTTCCGAACGGTCGCCGGAAGTCCATTGCCATTTTTCATGCATACGGATTTTGCCGTTCGGGAGTTGCTCGGGTGTCGATTTGCAGATACCCGTCGTGATCTCGCCCTGATCGTTCACCTGGTGGTAACGCATATCCAGGTTCCCCTGCTCGTCCACGAGCGCGATCAGGTGCCCGCTGCGAATGCGCCCGCCCGTGTAGGTGGACGTGACGATATTACCCGTTTGCTGATATACAAATTGCATACCCAAGTCCACTTCGCCGTTCTCGGAGTTGGACAATGGCACGAATACTTTGTTGTGATAGTTGATCATAGGAAAAAGGCCGTCTTAATGCGCTAAATATAGGTATTAAGACGGCATTCTGATCAAATAACGGAGGTAATCCACCACGTATTGCCGCACGGATCGGATACGCCGCAGCTCCGGCCGTACTCCTGGTCGGCCGGGGGCATTACGCTCGTTCCGCCGGCGTCGAGCGCCTTTTGATAGCTATCGTCGGCGTTTTCGACATATACGAAAAGGTTGGCGGGTTGCGCCGGCCATTCGGGGCGCGCGTCGCAGAACATAATGACGCTGCCGCTGATCGAAACCTCGGAATGTTTGATCATTTCGGGCGCATCTTCCTGGTAATGTGTGGTGGAAATAGTGCCGTCGAATACCTTCGTGGTGAATTCCCTGAACCGCGCGGCACCGTCGAGCATCAGGTAGGGGATCACAGCCTGGTGACCGTTGGGGATTTTGACATTGCTCATGTTTTTTTGCTTTTGGTTTAAACAAAAGTAACCGTGCCCTCGGTCTTGGAATTGGAAAAAAACGACATCATACATCGCGGTAGCCCATTCCTTCCGCATTGCCGGAAAAATAGGTTTTTGGATGGTCGCCGGAGAATGCCTTGAAATCGTGGATGAAATGGGACTGGTCGTAATATCCGCATTCATAAGCGATTTCCGTGAGGGATTTCTCTTTATTACCATATTCATTGAGGGCGGAATGAAACCGGATAATCCGGCTGAAAAGCTTCGGGGTGAAACCCGAGAATGCGAGGAATTTCCGCTCGAATTGACGGGTTGAGAGAAAACTCTGCGCGGCGAGGTCGGGGATTTTGGCGAGGCCGTTGGAACGGATCACGCTGCTGATTACGGAAAATACCGCCGGCTCGCGTACCTCATGGCTTTGAATGCGTTTTCTTAGAAATTCTGAAACTAGCTGAACGCGTTCCGGATGATCGTCGGCGAGCATGACGCGCTCTTCCAGCTCGGTACCCGCCTGGCCCAGAAGTGTAGTAAGGTCGGGCATTTGATTACTGAGCTCCGACGCGGGAATACCAAAAAGTGCCGGAACGGCAAAAGGGTAGAGGTATACCCCGAATATCCCGAAATCTTCGCCAATGCGAAACCGCCGGAAGGACTGCGACTGCCCGTGAATGCCTGAGCGAAAGGAAATCTCGGACTCGTCGGTTTTCAGGATTTCATCGAACCTGCCTTTGAAATGGAACACCATTTCGGCGCAGCCGTCGGCCATGGTCTTATGAAAATAAGGCTCGCTATCGGCCAGGCTGTGTTCCAGCACCCAGAAGAATCGGATGTACCGGGCAAGGTCAGCGGAGGGAAGTATCGTGAAATATTTCATGCGTAACCTATTTAGTCTATCTGGATTAAGGATATACTTTTATTATATTTTGCGAAATTTATATTTTTGCGATCTGTTTAATACATTTGACCGGATATTTCGAAGGGTTTTAAACTCTGGCTGTTATCCTCCCGTTATAGTTGAAAATGTAACGGTATTCCATTAAATAGTCGATTACCTACTCAGTTTCTTACTATGAAATTAGTGCCAATAGAGAAGCGCACCGGACTTACGCGCGAAGAATTCATCGAAAATTACTTAAAACCAAGCCGCCCGGTTGTGTTTACCGACCTGGCAAAAGATTGGCCTGCTGTTCAGAAATGGACCTTTGACTGGCTCCGCGAAAACCACGGCAGCTTGGATGTACCTCTGGTGGACAACCACATTCACGACGCTGACAAATATTTCCAGATCGCTAAAACCATGAAGTTCGGGGATTACCTGAGCCTCATTGAAAAGGGCCCGACCGATCTTCGTATTTTCCTTTTCGATATTTTCAAGAAGATCCCGGAGCTTGCGGATGACATCCGTTTTCCGACGATCATGGACGGCTTTTTGAAGTCTTATAAATATGTATTTTTCGGAGGTGAGGGCTCTATCACCAACCTGCATTACGATATGGACTGCTCGAACGTGTTCCTCACGCAGTTTCAGACCCGCAAGCAGCTGATTTTGTTTTCCCCGGAGGAAAGCCGCCGTTTGTACCATCACCCATTCACGGTGATGAGCAAAGTGGACCCGCTCAATCCGAATTACGAGAAATTCCCTGCGTTGAAGGGTGCAACCGGTTATGAAACGATCCTTTACCACGGTGAAACGATCTTCATCCCTTCACTCTGGTGGCATTATATTCGCTATGTCGATGGCGGTTTCAGTCTCGCATTGCGTGCCAATAACTCTATTTTCACCGCAGTTCGCGGCGGTATGAACCTTGTTCGTCACCAGTTTGTCGATAAAAGTATGACCAAGTTGCTCGGCCTCGACTGGCAGCATTGGAAAGAGAAAAAAGCCGTCGAAAACGCGCAGGAGCTTCTGCAAAAGCAGGCATAAGAAAATCTGGCGGCCCATAGCTGTCCATCCGCAGGTAGGAACGCATTTCAAAGAAACTAATCTATCTTTGAAATGCGTTCCTTTTATATTGCCTTACAACAAGCTATGAACTTCGAACTCACTTCTCAATACCAGCCGACGGGCGATCAGCCGGAGGCCATCAACCAACTAGTACAAGGAATTGAAAATGGAGAGCCGGCCCAGACTTTGCTCGGGGTGACGGGCTCAGGAAAGACATTTACGGTGGCCAATGTGGTGGCGCGCGTGAACAAGCCGACCCTCGTTTTGAGCCACAACAAAACGCTTGCCGCCCAGCTTTACGGCGAGTTCAAGCAGTTTTTTCCTACTAACGCCGTCGAGTACTTTATCAGCTACTACGACTATTATCAGCCGGAAGCATTCATTTCCAGTACCAATACCTACATTGAAAAGGACCTGATGATCAACCAGGAGATCGAAAAGCTGCGGTTGCACACGGTATCTTCGCTGATGAGCGGGCGCCGGGATGTGATCGTGGTGGCGTCGGTTTCTTGTATTTATGGTGCAGGAAACCCATTGGAATATAAAAAAAGTATCGTCAGCGCCAAGCTGGGAGATATTGTGAGCCGGAACCAGTTTCTGTTCCGACTGGTGGAAATCCTTTACAGCCGGACAGAAGTAGAATTTAACCGGGGTACTTTCCGCGTGAAAGGTGACACGGTCGATGTATTTCCGGGTTATGCGGATTTCGCTTACCGGTTTATCTTTTTCGGGGATGAAATCGAGGAAATCCAGCGTATCGAACCGGAAACCGGCAAAAAGCTGTCTTCCGAAAAAGCCATTGCCATATTCCCGGCCAATCTTTTCGTGACGGGCCGTGATGTTTTGAACCAATCCATTAAGGAAATACAGGACGATCTGCAATCGCAGATCAAGTACTTCATCGCCGAAGGTAGGCTGGCCGAAGCCGAGCGCGTGAAGGAACGGACCGAGTTTGACATGGAAATGATGCGCGAACTTGGTTATTGCTCCGGTATTGAGAATTATTCGAGGTATTTTGACAGGCGGATGCCGGGACAGCGTCCTTTCTGCCTGCTCGACTATTTTCCGGAAGATTTCCTGATGGTAGTCGACGAAAGCCACGTGACGATGCCGCAGATCCGCGCCATGTGGGGCGGCGACCGCTCGAGGAAGGAAGCATTGGTGGAATATGGTTTCCGTTTGCCATCTGCATTGGATAACCGGCCATTGACTTTCCAGGAATTCGAGGACATGACGCCGCAGACCATTTTTGTGAGTGCAACGCCTGCGGATTATGAGTTGAGGAAATCGGAAGGCGTGGTGGTGGAACAGATTATCCGCCCTACCGGTCTGCTGGATCCTGAAATCGAAGTAAGACCAAGCCTGAATCAGATCGACGATCTGCTCGAAGAGATAACCGAACGCATTAAGCTGGGCGACCGCATTCTGGTAACCACGCTCACCAAGCGGATGGCCGAGGAACTCAGCAAATACCTGGACCGTGTAGGTATTAAGTGCCGCTATATTCACTCGGAAGTGAAGGCGCTCGACCGAGTGGAGATATTACGCGAGTTGCGCCTGGGTGTTTTTGATGTGCTTGTGGGTGTAAACCTCCTGCGCGAGGGCCTCGACTTACCCGAAGTGTCGCTCGTGGCCATTATGGATGCCGACAAGGAAGGGTTTCTGCGCGATACTCGCTCGATGATCCAGACCATCGGCCGCGCCGCGCGTAACGACCGTGGAAAAGTGATCATGTACGCCGATACCATTACGGGCTCCATGCAGCTGGCGATTGATGAAACCAACCGTCGTCGTAGCATTCAAATGGATTACAACATGGAGAATGGCATCACTCCTAAAACGGTTCGTAAATCGAAAGAGGCTATTATGGAGCAAACTTCCGTGGCCGATTCCAAAGTCCGTAAGGTATACGTCGAGCCGGAGGAAGTACGTATTGCCGCCGATCCGGTTGTGCAATATATGGGTAAAACCGATCTGCAAAAACTTATGGCCGAAACCCAACGTAAAATGGAAGCCGCCGCGAAGGACCTCGACTTCCTCGAAGCTGCACGCTTGCGGGACGAATTAATGCAGTTGAAGGCGCGGGTGCAGGCTAACTGAAAAACTTCTTTGGATTGCGACTTGTATGGAAGATCGAAACGATATGAATCACCCGATCATCTTTTATAGCCCGATAGGCTATAATAAATGGGAAAACTAGCACGGGTGCAAAACGTAATTCGTAGCCGTATCGCTTTGCATACTTGTAAGGGTTGCCGGCTATCGAGTTCAGACAGCTGGAAATTGCTCCAATGAAATTATTGCCAAGTCCCACTTTCTGCTTTTCATACCATTCGTATGACTCATTAAGCTCGATTTCGGCAGTTTTAAGAAGGAGGATGTTATATCGGGCCAAAGTCTTTTTTTATGTCGTTCCAGGGACGTGCCGTTAACTTACCGTCATCGAACGCAGCTAACCTTTTGAGCAGTTCATTTAATCCTTCCGGAGATAGCTCAAAATCCTTCTTTGAAACACCAGTAGGGGTATTGTCAACCTCTTCCAGGTTTCTAACAAATGCTTCCAATTGGTCCAAAGAAAGTTGCTGCGTATTCATAAGTTGGTAATTTAGGTTCAAGATGGTAGCTGGAACTATATAAAGTTACAAAAAATACCCGAACTTACCCGTTGGATGAGCATCCGGTAGTTACACGAGTTCCGAGGCCAGCAACTCCAACACCTCTTCCCAGCTATTCACGCGCGTATGCCTCTCTACGCCCCGGTTATGCCCCGCCGTGAAGAGAATAGGCTTGCCTTTGTGAAAATCCAGGTTTTTGAAATGGTCGTCGATCAGGTAATCGGTGTTAATGACGCTTTTATCGCCGCAGAAAATGATGTTTCTCCACGTAATGGAAGGGAAGTGTTCGGCGAGCCAGTCGTACTTCTCTGGTAGGGAATTGGGAAATTCCATGGCTGCTGATACGATGTAGACGTCGTAATTTTCCTGTAATTTAATAATGGCCTCCTGCGCGCCGGGGATGAGCGGTGCGTAACGGAAAAAGCCTGGTTTGTAGAGGAGGCTCCGTGCGGCGAGTGGGTCGGGGAATGCCTGGTCTTCGGGAATGCCGTGCATGGCCTCCTTGGTGACCGTCACGCCAAATGCCTCTGCGTAGTGATTGATCCAGTTAGCTTCAATGTCCACGATGACATTGTCCATATCCACCGCAATCGATTTTCTCATGATGTCGTTAATTGATATTTGCAATTATTTGCAACAAATGTAATTATTTTATGCAATATTTTGCAATATTAAATTTAAAATGTTTGTTAAATTTGCAGGCATAATCGGGATACCAATGTTAAAAGAAGAACGTTTCCAGATCATACTGGATCAGCTGGGGCATGAGCAGAAAGTCTATCTGGGGCATCTGAGCACACTTTTGAATGTGTCGGAGGATACGGTGAGGAGGGATATCAAGGAGCTGGCCGATCAGGGGTTGCTCAAATCGGTACGTGGAGGCGCGGTGCCGCATTCTCCCGGCCCGCACCATTTCCGTGACCGGATCAAATATGATAACGACCAGAAGCAAATTATTGCAAGAAAAGCATTGCAGTTTCTCAAAGACGGCCAGGTCGTGATTTTCGATGGCGGCACCTCGGCGATGCTGATTGCCCAAATGCTTCCCAAAGACCTGAAATTGACGGTTATTACGAACAGCTTTCCCATCGCTTCTATTTTGGAAGAGCACGAGCACGTGGAAGTTTTGTTCGCGGGGGGACGGTTGCTGAAAGATTCATTCGTGACAATCGGCAATGACGCTATTCAGTTTTTCAAGAAGTTCCGGGCAGATATTTGCTTGCTGGGTATTTGCAGTATCCACGCAGACCTTGGGGTGACCGGGCCTGATTTTGAAGAAAGTGAGGTCAAACGCACTATGATCGAGTCTTCCAAAGAGGTGATCGCATTGGCTACCACCGAAAAGCTGGGCACTGCCGAAGCGTACTATGTTTGCCGGACGGAGCGGTTATCGGTGATTGTAACGGATAAAGAGCCTGATAAGGGTGAGTTCGATATTTACAGAAAGCTGGGAATCAGTTTGGTCTGATTCCCAGCCTTCGTTTATTTTTTAGTTGTTTCTTCAATTTTAAAAGTAGTATCGTCGATGCTCTTCGAGTCCTGATTGATGGCATTCGAAAACCCGAGCATAAACGAAATTGCGATCCGCAGAAGCCATTTCCGCAAAAAGAACGCAGTTCGTTTGATTCCCATTTTCCGTTTGATTTATGTTCATGAATCATTCAGGCACGCATAGCACGGCCCTGATGCGTGTTTGCGCAACATTACGGGCACCTGCGACATGCAGAAGCCGGATTATGAATGGAAAATGGAATGATCGTCGGAGGAAAGCGAACGGCTCCGGAAATGCTGATTTTGAACGTGAAGTTCGGCAAGCGCCTGATGAAGCCTTTCCAGGGGATCACCAGAAGTGGAAGCGGTTAGTGAATTGGAAAGATCGGTGAGCCTATTGTACTGTGTGTTTTTGAAGTAAACAAAACCTGCGGGGCAAGTTTTGGAAAGCTTTCGACAATACTCGAAACCGGGAATGCGCTTTTGGACAATGTTACTGCCGGAAAACAGCTGCTCAGTCCGGTAATGCCCAACAGAAGCATTCTCTCGAAAATGGAGAACACTGACGGAAAGTACCGTCAGAAATAGCCATTTGAAAAAGTAGTGTCCTTTCATTGCGCGGTTTCAAACTATCTGGGAGCCATTCTGATCGCGCCGTCAAGGCGGATCACTTCGCCGTTCAGCATCGGATTTTCCACAATGGATTTGGCTAATAATGCGTATTCGGAAGGCTTTCCGAGCCGCGAAGGAAATGGAATCTGCTGTCCCAGCGAAATGCGGGCTTCTTCCGGCAGCCCCATCAGCAAGGGCGTTTCGAAAAGCCCGGGAGCGATGGCCATTACCCGGATACCGGATTTTGCCAAATCGCGCGCCACAGGCAGTGTCATACTCACGATACCTCCTTTGCTGGCCGCATACGCAACCTGCCCCATTTGACCATCATAAGCGGCTACGGAAGCGGTATTGATGATCACTCCACGCTCGCCTTCTGCATTAGGCTCGTTTTGCTCCATCGCAAAAGCCGCCAGACGCATCACATTGAACGTGCCAATCAGATTAATGCGGATCGTTTTTTCGAAAAGTTCAAAAGAATGCGGGCCGTAGATACCATCGGCCTTACCGACAATCTTACGCGCAGGAGCAATACCCGCGCAGTTGACTACGATTTGAATGCTGCCGAACGTTTGCAATGCAGCGTCTAACGCATTTTGAACCTCGCTTTCGCTGGCAACGTCGGTTTTGATATATGTAATCTGGCCGGGGAGCTCGCTTTCAAGTGCTTGTCCAGCCGTTTCATTTAAATCAAGAATAACAACTTTTGCCCCTTGACTAACAAATAGCCGTGCAGTCGCTTCTCCAAGGCCGGAGGCGCCGCCGGTGATAAGGGCAGTGGAGGTGGATAGCTGCATAAAGTGTTACTTCCTGTGCAGATGCTCTGGAAGCGGATTTCCTTCAAAGAATTTGCGCGCACGTTCCGCTTTCTCCAAGGCCACCTTTGAAACTGGGAGATTGTCGAGACTAGGGTCGTATGTGAACTTCCCAGGTTTGATTGTTTTTCTATCTAAAATTTTCATTTTTAAGAAAGGCTATTTCTATAAAATTAAAACTTTTTCTTTACTAAAAAACCTTCAAAACGGATATTGGGTTCAAACAGGACCCACTGTCCATCTTTGTAGCCTTCAATCAAAAGATCGGAATCACCAGGATCAAAGACCTGGGAAATTGCGATTTGATATAAACGGGTTCTAGCCACTGTGCTGCCTTCAAAATATATTTTTTGACCGGGATTTGAGTCGAGGAAGCGCTGAATAATCGCGATGACGGTTGCGATCACTTCCGGCATGTCCCCGTTGTCAGTGACAGAAATGTCACTGTATTTATTGGTAGTAAGGTCGTAATCAAGTAATGCCAGGTTATGTATATTCGGGGAGATGGGAATGAATTCGACAATCTTATCGAAAACGCCTCGCTTGCCGATGCTTTGAAATCGGAAGCGGGCGTTTTCAACGTCGAATGTTACCGGATATGCCTGGTATTGCTTCATCAGCCAATCACCTCAATCTTCACCTTCAACAAAAACTCGTCCATCTCAATCTCGGTAGCTTCCCCATTCAGGTCGCCTACGAGGTCGAGGTCCAGGGCTTGTACTTCCTGGCAGATATAGTCTTTGTTGGCAGTTACTGCGCTGGCGAGCAGGCCGTCGTTGTTTTGTAAGGTAATGCGGATCTTGTCTGTCACTTCAAAACCGCTGTCTTTACGCAGGTTTTGTACGCGGTTTACGAAATCGCGTGCGATACCCTCGAGGCGCAGGTCTTCGGTTACGGTAATATCGAGCGCGACGGTAAGGCCCCCTTCGCTGGCTACGAGCCATCCCGGAACGTCTTCTGCGATGATTTCCACGTCGGTGAATGCGATTTCGATCGGGCCGCTGGCGGCTGTCAATGTAATGGCGCTGCTGGCTTCGATTTCGCGGATCTGAGCTTCATCCATCGCTGAAATGGCGGCGGCTACCTCCTTCATTTTCGGTCCGAATTTCGGTCCGAGTGTTTTGAAGTTCGGCTTGATTTTCTTTTTCAGGATACCGCTGTCGTCGTGCACGAACTCGATGTGCTTCACATTTACCTCGGAAAGGATAATGTAAGCCACCTGTTCGATCTGACGCTTCGTTTTCTCGCTCAAAACCGGGATCAGGATTTTCGACAATGGCTGGCGTACTTTCAGCTTATGTCCTTTCCGGATCGAGTGGACGAGCGAGCTGATGCGCTGAGCCAAATCCATCGCTTGTTCCAGGTCGGTATCCACTACTTCCGCCTCGATTTTCGGCCAGAAAGTCAAATGAACGGATTCATATTTGAATGGTGCATTGTGCTGGATCGAAGCTTCGCGATCGCTGTCTGTCAGGTTTTTATACAACCACTCACCAAAGAATGGGGCGATAGGTGACATCGATTGCGCCACGGTTACCAGGCAGTGGTGCAAAGTCTCATAAGCAGCCGCTTTATCGTCTGTCAAACCAGCGCCCTGCTCAGCCGACGGGTTCCAGAAACGGCGGCGGTTGAGGCGTATGTACCAGTTTGAAAGCTGATCGGTTACGAAGTCTTGTACGAGACGGCCCGCTTTGGTCGGGTTATAATCGTCGAATTGCTCACCTACTTCTTTAATCAGCGTATTCAGTTTCGAAAGAATCCAGCGGTCCAGCTCGGTACGTTTTTCGATAGGCACGGAATTCGCTTCGTGGAACTCGTAACCGTCGAGATTCGCGTACAATGCGAAGAAGTTGTACGTATTCACGAGCGTTCCGAAGAACTTGCGCTGTACTTCGCCGATGCCGTCGATATTGAATTTGAGGTTATCCCAAGGCTCCGCATTGGTGATCATGTACCAGCGCGTCGCATCAGGGCCGTATTGCGCCAATGTAGCAAATGGATCCACTGCATTACCGAGGCGTTTCGACATTTTATTGCCGTTCTTGTCGAGTACCAAGCCGGTCGATACCACATTTTTGAATGCAACGGAATCGAACAACATGCCCGCGATGGCGTGCAATGTGAAGAACCAGCCACGGGTTTGGTCTACACCTTCCGAAATAAAGTCGGCAGGATAAGCCTGGTTAAAAATTTCCTGATTTTCAAACGGATAGTGCCACTGCGCATACGGCATCGCTCCCGAGTCGAACCACACGTCGATCAGGTCGGGCTCGCGGTGCATGATATGGCCGGTTTTCCCTACCAATACTACATCATCCACATACGGACGGTGCAGGTCATAATCCCCGTGTTCGAGTTTTTGCAGGTAATCAGAGTTATGCAATGCCTGCTCGCGGGTAAGGTGGCCCGAGATAATGGCTTCTTCCAGCTTGTCTTTCAGCTCTTCGATCGAACCAATGCATACTTCATCACCATAGTCATTCCGCCAGATCGGCAGCGGCGTGCCCCAGTAGCGCGAGCGCGAGAGGTTCCAGTCGACCAGGTTTTCGAGCCAGTTGCCGAAGCGGCCGGTACCGGTGCTTTCGGGTTTCCAGTTAATGCTTTTATTTAATTCAACAAGGCGGTCTTTCACCGCGGTAGTACGGATAAACCAGCTGTCGAGCGGGTAGTAGAGCACCGGCTTGTCGGTACGCCAGCAATGTGGGTACGGGTGTTCGTATTTTTCTACTTTAAATGCCTTGCCTTCTTCTTTGAGTTTGATGGCGATCAGCACGTCGGTAGGGCGGAACTCCGGATCGTCCTGTTCTGCCTGCGAGTAATATTCCGGTTTTACAAAACGGCCTGCGTAATCCGTAATTTCTTTCACAAAACGGCCCTGGCGGTCAACGATTGGCACTTCCTTGCCGTTCTCGTCCTTCACCATAATGGCCGGAATGCCGTTCGCCTGCGCTACCCGGAAGTCGTCCGCACCGAAGGTAGGAGAGGTATGCACCACGCCGGTACCGTCTTCGGTGGTTACGAAATCGCCGAGGATCACACGGAATGCAGGCGTTTCTGCCGGGCCAACGGTTGGTTGGATATAAGGGAGCAATTGTTCGTACTCGATGCCTTCGAGGTCTTTTCCTTTGAACTCATTCAAAACAGTCCACGGAAGTACCTTTTTATCGCTGGCAGCGTAGCCCTCGAAATCGCCGTCGCGGCCTTTTTCGGAGAAATATTTCCCTACCAAATCCTTCGCGAGCACAACAGCCACGGGCTCGTGCGTGTAAGGATTGAAGGTTTTAACCAATACATAATCAATATTGCCGCCCACGGTCAATGCGGAGTTGGCAGGAAGTGTCCAGGGCGTGGTCGTCCAGGCTAGAATGCGGATGTCCTCGCTAGCAGAACCAGCCAATGCAGGCCAATTTGCAGCGTCTTTCACCTTGAACATCGCCACGATGGTCGTGTCCTTCACGTCCTTGTACGTGCCGGGCATGTTCAGCTCGTGCGACGACAGACCCGTTCCGGCAGCCGGAGAATAGGGCTGGATCGTATAGCCTTTATACAGCAGGCCTTTATCATACAACTTTTTCAGCAGGTACCAGAGGCTTTCGATGTATTCGCTTTTGTAGGTAATGTAAGGATCGTCGAGGTCGACCCAGTAACCCATTTTCTCGGTCAGGTCATTCCACTGGTCGGTGAACTTCATGACCGTCTGGCGGCATTTCTCATTATAATCCGCTACCGAAATTTTCTTGCCGATATCGTCCTTGATAATACCCAGTTCTTTTTCCACTTGTAGTTCCACCGGCAGGCCGTGCGTATCCCAGCCGCCTTTACGCTTCACCTGAAAGCCTTGCAGCGTTTTATACCGGCAGAAAATATCCTTGATCGCCCGCGCCATTACGTGGTGAATACCCGGCGTACCGTTGGCCGACGGCGGGCCTTCAAAGAATGTAAATGTCGGAGCACCCTCGCGGGTTTCTACCGACGCTTCAAAGATTTTCTTGTCTTTCCAGAATTTCAGTACTTCGTCCCCGATTTGCGGGTAACTCAGATTTTTATATTCGTTGTATTTCATATTGGTTGTTAGCGTCGGGCACTTGCCCTGGCCGATCATGTAAATAGCACTATTTATAACCCTCTCCGGATTTTAAGAGTGCAAAATTACGGATTTTTTTCCGCTAAAAGGATGTGCGCTTTTGAATGAATCTGAGAGAGATTGTATTATTTTGGTACTTCAACCATCAATTACAAAATGGAACTTATTAACCGCCTGTTAACCGCCAACAAATCCTGGGCAGCCCGGCAGCTCCAAGTGGACGAAACGTATTTTGAGAATCTGGCCAAAGACCAGCAGCCAGATTTCCTCTGGATCGGATGCTCCGACAGCCGAGTGCCGGCCGAAGACCTTACAGGTTCCCAACCGGGCGAAATGTTTGTGCACCGGAATGTGGCTAACCTCGTGGTGCATACCGATATGAACATGCTGAGCGTGTTGCAGTATGCCGTGGAAGTGCTCAAAGTGCGGCATATCCTCGTGGTGGGGCATTACCAATGCGGAGGTGTGAAGGCCTCGATGATGCACAAGGATCTGGGGCTGATCAACCGCTGGCTGCATAATATCAAGGATGTGTACGATAAATTCGCTACCGAACTGGACGCAATCGAAGACGAGAAGAAGCGCTTTGACCGCCTGGTGGAGCTCAACGTAATCCAGCAGGTCCACAACCTCGCGCAGACGAGCATCGTACAAGGCGCATGGCACCAGGGGCAGGAGCTGCATTTGCACGGCTGGGTGTTCGGCCTACACGACGGACAGCTCAAAACCCTCGCGCATATGCCGCCGACCACGAAGGTCGAGGGGATTTATCGATACGATTTCTAATTTTTTGGGAGTCGTGCAAATCTCCTGATTTGCACATATTATTCGCAGGCCTCCGGCCGGTCAATGCCGCGATAACGCTTTTCGGTAACGACCGGCCGGAGGCCTGCGAATACTTAGTCACGAAGGCAACCTTCGCGCCACCCCGAGAAAGGAAGGAAGGGGAAGATGAACAATTAGTCAGATATAGTCAGATATAGTCAGGCATTGGGTAATTATAATTGCTTGGTATCGCACAACACCTGACCACACATGACTAGACATGACTAAGCCTCCCTTCCTATTCCACTTTCCTCCATTCTCCCTTTCTTCCCCTTCCTCCTTTCTCCCTTTCTTCCCCTTCCTCCCTTTTTTGGTAGTTAAACTCCTTCGCCCTATATTCGTAGTCTTAATTGAGTCTAAATAAGATAATCGGCGGCGAATGATGAAAAAACTGATTGGAAAACTACATCTTTACCTGGGACTTGTCTCGGGCATTATGGTGTTCATCATTTCCATCACGGGGTGTATCCTGGCATTTGAGCAGGAGATCAAAACGATTACGCAGCCCTACATGTTCGTAAATGGCCCGACAGGCGGGAAGGTGTTGCCTCCCTCGGAGCTCGCAGAGATTGCCAAAAAGGCATTACCAGGCAGGATCGCCAAAGGGGTGCTTTACGATACGCCCGACCGCAATGCGCAAGTCGGTTTTTACAACCTCGATCCCGAGTACTATTACGTCGCCTATATCAACCAATACACCGGGAAATTAGAGCATATCTGGAACGAGGACGACGATTTCTTCCATTTCATCCTGCACGGGCATTACTACCTCTGGTTACCGGAAAAATACGGCCAAACGGTAGTAGCCTCGGCGACGCTCGTTTTCTTTTTCATGATGATTAGTGGAATGGTGCTTTGGTGGCCCAAAAACAAGTCGGCGGCTAAACAGCGCTTTTCGATCAAATGGAATGCGGCATGGCGACGTAAAAACTACGACCTGCACAATGTGCTCGGTTTTTACATCATGTCCATCGGCGTGATCCTGGCGGTTACCGGCCTGGTTTGGGGTTTTCAGTGGTTTTCTCAGGGACTTTACACGGCTACGGGCGGCGAAGGATCCGATATCTATTACAATCCGCCTTCCGATACCATATCTACCGCACAGGTAAGCGGCCCAATGCAGGCTGTGGACAAGGCCTGGTTTCAATTACAAAAGGAGTATCCCAAATATTCAACCCTCAATATTTCGTTTCCCACCGAAAAAGCCGAGTCGATCTTCTCGTACGTGAACTTCCGTGAAGGCACCTATTATAATGTCGACTATCACTATTTTGACCAGTATTCGGTCAAAAAGATCGATGCGAAAGGACCTTATACCGGCAAATACAGCGAGGCCAATTTCGCCCAGACCTTGCGCCGCATGAATTACGATATCCACACGGGGGCTATCCTGGGCTTGCCGGGCAAAATCCTCATGTTCTGCGCCAGCCTCGTATGCGCTTCGTTGCCCATCACCGGCTTTGTGATCTGGTGGGGCAGAAGGAAGAAAGCGCCGAAAAAGGTCAGAAAGAGCGTTCCGATCTTGGCGACTCCGCAGTGAGAACAGCAGTTTGATAGGGGTACCCGCCTCACTGTTTTTGATAAATCCTCACATAATCCACTTCAAAACGTGCGGGGAATTCTGTTTTCGACAAATCGCCGCCATTATCGCCGCCCAGCGCCATGCCCAGCAGGATGTAATGCGGCTGCTTGAAAGGCGTAATGTCTTTATTCTTTGCATTGATCGCCTTAGCCTGGTCCTGTGAGGCCATGAGCATATCGTCGACATAAATTTTAATCGAATTCTCGTCCCAATCCATCCGCCAGATGTGGAATTTGGATGACCAATCCGGGTCATTGAAGGTGCTGATTTGTTTTTTATTGGTATTCCAAATGGGTTTGTAGCGCTCATTGGAACCCCATGCAACATTTGCCAGCAGCATTCCCCGGTAAAATTCCATAATATCGATCTCGCCATTATCCGGCCATTCGCCTTTATCGCCCAGCGTCCAGAATGCCGGCCAGATGCCCGACCGCGTATCGATTTTGGCGCGCATTTCGAAGCGGCCGTACTGAAAGCTCTTTTTACCGCGGGTAATGATGCTGGCCGAAGTGTACTCGGCGTATTCACGGCTTTCTTTCCAGTTACTGCTGCCGGGTTTATAGTTGGGGTTTTTGACCCGTTCTTTTTTGGCTTCGATAATCAGGTAACCGCCTTTGCAGTAGGCATTGTCGCCCTGATACCATTGGTCTTCGTGGTTTCGGGTAAAGCCTTTTTCGGGTTGCCACACATTCGGGTCGGGCGCACCGTCGTAGTCGAACTCGTCGGCCCATACGAGCTTGTATTGTGCGGTCGCGGGAAGGAAACTCATAACTGTGAGGATGATCGTTAATAGTAATTTGTCAGGAGTCGTCATGAGATAGTCATTGGTTGTTCTCTGCATTATTTGGGAAAGTGGTAGTACACGTTCATTTACCCGAAATGCCAAAATGAAAAGAATTGACACTATAAATGGCCGCACCGGGTTTTATTTCTGACAGTTTTCCATTTTCTTGTAAACAATAGTTTGCCGCAGCCCTTATCGGCCGGCGTTGATTTTTAATATGCGTAAATTTATTGATACTGCTAAAAAAGCCGGTCTGGACGGCTTCATGCTCGCATTGCTCAGCATGATCCTGCTCGCCTGGCTCTGGCCTGCGCCGGGTATGCAGGACAGCCCGCTGCATCTTTCTACCGTCTCTACCTACGCGGTTTCAGTCATATTCTTCTTTTACGGCCTCCGGCTCAGCCCCGAAAAACTGAAAGCCGGGCTCGTGAACTGGCGGCTGCACGTGATGGTGCATCTGTCGACATTTGTACTTTTCCCAGTACTGGCGCTCGCATTCAGGCCGTTTTTCCAGAGCGGAGAAGGGCAGGTGATGTGGCTGGCAATCTTTTTTCTGACTGTCCTGCCATCTACGGTTTCGTCGTCGGTAGTCATGGTATCCATTGCACGCGGCAACATTCCGGCGGCAATATTCAACGCAAGCATTTCCAGTCTGATCGGCGTTTTTATCACACCATTGTGGATGGGCCTCGTGCTGGAATCGGGCTCCGGACCATCCGGCTCCGGACATTTTGATCTGCTTTCGGTAGTCGGAAAACTGGCAATGCAAGTACTACTTCCGGTATTCGCGGGCATCGCGCTCAACAGCCGCTGGGGTCATTTTGCGGAGCGCCACAAAAAGTACATCCGCTATTTCGATCAGTCGTCCATTTTGCTGATCGTCTACACTTCTTTTTGCGAATCGTTTGGAGAGCACCTCTTCGATTCGCTTGGAATAAAAGAAATTGTATTTTTAGGGATAGGAATGCTCGCGCTGTTTTTCGGGATATATTTCCTGCTGACGTTCATTGCCGGTTTGCTGCATTTCGACCGGGAGGATAAGGTAACCGCGGTGTTTTGCGGTTCCAAGAAATCGCTGGTGCAAGGTGCGGTGATGTCGAAAGTATTGTTTGCGGGCCCGGAAGCCGGTTTAATGCTCCTGCCGATCATGCTCTATCATGCATTGCAGCTGATTGCGGCGAGCATTATCGCTCAGCGAATGGCCCGGGAGCCGGGAGCAGCGGAGAATTTTGTACTTAAAAAATAATGTATGCGGATCATATCGTGGCTGGTGCGACTGGTAGTTTTGATTTTGCTTTTGGCGGGGATTAATGCATTATGGTCGGGTTTCAAGACCGGAAGCTGGCTGCCTGAATGGCTTGGCGGCGAGGATAAGGTAGAGACAATGCATACGGTGGTGTTGCAGGCAATCAGCTCGATAGGCAAGCTCGAAGTCGTGAAATACAACTTCAAGGATGTGGTGGAGCAGGAAATTGTGAAAATGTGGCTACCCAATGCCAAAGCAATCCTGATCGTACAGGGAGAAGCGATAGGTTGTGTGGATCTGGCCAAAATTTCCATGGAAGACATTACCTCCGATGCCGAAACGCTGGTGATCAATATGCCTGAACCCGAGCTGTGTGTTTTTAAAATTGATCACAGTAAGTCAAAAGTTTACAATACCGAATACGCATTCACCGACGAGGCGAAGTTGGTGCAGGAGGCTTACAAGCAGGCTGAAAAGCAAATCCAGCAATCGGCCCTCGACATGGGTATTCTTGAGCAGACTAGAGAGAATGCCAAAAAGATATTGACCCCGATGCTGGAAAAAGCTTCCGGTAAAAAGGTGGTACTGAAATTTCCGATGAATGCCAAAGTAGACAAATTGCGATAATATAAACTGCGCTAAACCAACCCTTTCTAATGAGTAAAAAAGGATTTCTGACACTGGATGAACTTTCGGGCAAGATTGGGGGAGGGGAGATTGAAACAATTGTAGTTGCATTTACGGACCATTACGGCCGGCTCATGGGCAAGCGCGTCGACGCCGATTATTTCCTCGATTCGGTTTCCAAATCGGGCACGCATGGCTGCAATTACCTGCTTACGACCGACATGGCCATGGACCCGGTGCCGGGCTATCGGTATGCAAACTGGGAGCTCGGTTACGGCGATTTCCATCTGGTGCCCGACCTCGCTACCCTGCGCATCGCCGATTGGCTCGATAAAACCGCATTGGTGATCTGCGATGTGCATAACGACAAATCGCACCAACTGGAATCGATTGCGCCGAGGTCGTTATTGAAAAAACAACTGGCCTCGCTCGCGGGCGACGGCGTCGAATGCTTCGCTGCTTCCGAATTGGAATATTATCTGCTCGAAAACAGCTATAAACAAGCATTTCAGCAAAACTACCAGAACCTGAGCCCGGCGGGATATTACCTGGAAGATTATCACATTATGCAGGGCACGCGGAACGAAAAGTATACTTCGGCGGTCCGCAGGCATTTGAAAAACTCCGGCATCGCGGTCGAAACTTCCAAAGGCGAATGGGGGCTAGGGCAACACGAGCTGAACGTCAAATATGCGGACGTGCTCTCGATGGCCGACAACCACATCGTGTACAAGCAATGTATGAAGGAAGTGGCCGACGCAATGGGCCTTTCCGTAACTTTCATGGCCAAGTTCGCGACCGATCAGGCGGGTTCCAGCAGCCATATTCACATGAGTCTCTGGAAAGACGGCAAGAATATCTTCGACGGCGACCAGCAGTTTGGGCCCGTGAAGGGCTCCGATATTTTTCGGTGGTTCCTCGGCGGCTGGATCAAACACGTACCGGACGTTATGCCATTCTACGCCCCGACCGTCAATTCCTATAAACGGTTTGTGGACGGCTCCTGGGCGCCCACGCGGCTTGCGTGGAGCTATGATAACCGCACAGCCGGTTTCCGGGTGGTAGGCAGCGGAGCCAGTCTGCGGATCGAATGCCGCATTCCCGGTGCCGATTGTAACCCTTACCTGGCATTTGCCGCGTCACTCGCCTCGGGTCTCGACGGGATCAGGAACCGCATTGAGCCGCCCGAATGCTTTATCGGCGATATTTATGCTGCCGCGCATTTGCCCCGTGTGCCTTACACGCTCGCGGAGTCCGTTGCATTGTTCGAAAACAGCCCGTTTGCCAAAGAAGCATTCGGCGAGGAAGTGGTGGAGCATTACGCACATTTCTTCAAAACCGAGCAGCGGGCATATGATACCTCCGTGACGGACTGGGAGCGGAAGCGGTATTTTGAACAGATTTAATCACTCGTTACTATCCAAAAAACATAACCAATCAAACCCATGCGCTTAGAAAACAAAGTCGCGCTTATTACAGGTGGAAGCGGCGGAATCGGTCGTGAAACCGCTATTTTATTTGCCAAAGAAGGAGCTAAGATCGTCGTGACGGACGTGAACGACGCTGCTGGCCAGGAGACGGTCGATGAGATCGTGAAAAACGGCGGAGAGGCTTACTTTTTGCATTCGGATGTTTCCAAAGCGGCTGACTGCGAAGCGGCGGTGGCATTTACCGAAGAAAAATTCGGTAAGTTGAATATCCTTTTCAACAACGCGGGTATCATGCACAGCGACGATGATAACGCCGTTACTACCGAAGAAGCGATCTGGGATCTGACGATGAATATCAATGCGAAGGGTGTTTTCCTGGGGTGCAAATATGGTATACCTGCATTGAAGCGTGCGGGTGGCGGCTCGATCATTAATACCGCATCATTTGTGGCCATTTTGGGTGCTGCTACGCCGCAGGTGGCCTATACCGCCAGTAAGGGTGCCGTCCTCGCGCTTACGCGTGAGCTCGCGGTTATTCACGCACGCGAGAACATCCGCGTGAATGCATTATGCCCGGGCCCGCTGCGTACGGAGCTGTTGATGAAATTTTTGAATACCGAAGAAAAGAAACAACGTCGCCTGGTACACATCCCGATGGGCCGTTTCGGCGAAGCGAAGGAAATGGCTTATGCTGCATTGTTCCTTGCTTCGGATGAGGCATCTTTCGTTACCGGCACCGACTTCCTCGTCGACGGCGGTATTACCTCGGCATATGTAACACCTCTTTAATAGGAGGAAGGAGGAGGGAGGAAGGGGAGGATGGAGAAGGCTCTATCCCGGTTCCCTTTCCTCCGTCCTCCCTTTCCTCCCTTTTCTCCCTTCAAAAAAATGATTCAAAAGACAATAAGCCCAATCGACGGCTCTGTGTATGTGGAGCGCGAATTGGCGAATGCTGAGGCTGTGGAGGCTGCTTTGGAAAAAGCGGTAGCAGCGCAAAAGGAATGGAAAAAAACGACGCTGGCGGAGCGTGAGGCGATTTGCAGGAAGGCGGTCGAATATTTTCTGAATAATGCCGAGGAAATCGGTTTGGAACTGACCTGGCAAATGGGACGCCCTGTGCGTTACACGGCGAACGAGATCCGCCGAGGTTTCCAGGAGCGGGCCAATTACATGATTTCGGTGGCAGAGAAGGCGCTGGCGGATGTGGAAGTCGATGAAATCCCCGGTTTCAAAAGATTTGTAAAAAGAGAACCACTGGGAGTTGTGTTCGTGGTGGCGCCGTGGAATTATCCTTATCTGACGTCGGTGAACTCGGTGATACCGGCTATTATGTCGGGTAATGCTGTGATTTTGAAGCATGCACAGCAGACGCCCCTTTGTGCCGAGCGTTATGCGGCTGCGTTCGAATACGCCGGCTTGCCGGAGGGGGTGTTTCAATATCTGCATTTGAGCCATGAGCAAGTGGCGCAGGTGATCGGCGACGCGCGGGTCGACTATGTGGCATTTACCGGATCGGTGGAAGGCGGACATGCGGTGCAGAAAGCTATCAATGAGCGATTTATTGTCGGCGGACTCGAATTAGGCGGAAAGGATCCCGCGTACGTGCGCGCGGATGCGAACCTGGCCGACGCGGTTGAAAACCTGGTCGACGGCTCTTTCTTCAATTCGGGGCAGTCGTGCTGCGGAATCGAGCGCATTTATGTGCATCAGGCCGTTTATGACGAATTTATCAAAGGCTTTGAAGAACTAACCAAAACCTACGTCCTGGGCGATCCGCGTGATGCTGAAACGACATTAGGGCCGATGGTAAGGACATCAGCAGCCAGCTTTGCCCAGAAGCAGATCGACGACGCCATTGCACAAGGCGCTACCGCTTTGATCGACCCTGCATTGTTCCCCGCACATCAGTCGGGGACGCCTTACCTCGCACCGCAAGTGCTGGTGAATGTGAGCCATTCAATGGAGATTATGACGGAAGAAACTTTCGCGCCGGTAGTGGGCATCATGCCCGTTGCGAGCGATGAAGAGGCCATTCGTTTGATGAACGACAGTCAATACGGCCTTACTGCTTCTATCTGGACTTCGGACGTCGATGCGGCATTGCAGATTGGCGAGCAAGTCGAAACCGGCACCTGGTTCATGAACCGTTGCGATTACCTCGATCCTGCATTGGCGTGGACGGGCGTGAAGAATTCGGGACGCGGTTGTACGCTTTCAGTCGTGGGATACGAAGCCTTGACACGGCCTAAGTCTTTTCATTTGAAAATAGGGTAACTTGGTTTGTTAGGCTATCTTTAATTGAAAACCAGCCAATTTGAGATATGAAGAGCATCGACACACTGGATTTGAATGGCACGTATAGCTACGCAGACTATTTGAAATGGGAGTTTGAAGAGCGCCTTGAATTGATCAAAGGTAAGATCTTTAAGATGTCGCCTGCACCTGCCACCCGGCATCAGAAAATTGCAGGGATGCTTTTTGCTGAAATATGGCAATTGCTGAAATACAGAGATTGCCAGGTTTTTGTTGCTCCATTTGACGTGAGGCTTCCAAGGTTTGATGTTCAATCTGACAGGGAAATTTTCACAGTCGTTCAGCCTGATATTTCGGTAGTTTGTGACCGGAAGAAGATAGACGAAAAAGGCTGTCTCGGCGCGCCCGACTGGATTATCGAGATACTCTCTCCCGGCAATACCAGAAAGGAAATGGACAACAAGTTTGACGTGTACGAGGAATCCGGTGTGAAAGAATATTGGCTGGTAGAGCCGAATGACGAAGTGGTTTTCGTGTATGTATTAATTGAAGAAGGGAAATTCATTGGATTGAAGCCCTATACAATAGGCCAGGCTCTGACATCGATTACGTTGCCTGAATTTACCATTGAACTGAACCAGCTGTTTGATAATAGGTAGAATAATAGTATGACAAAAGTCGGATTGCTGGAATGCGACCATGTGCGCGAAGAGCTCTTGCCGATTGCGGGAGATTACCGGGAGATGTTCCCGGCTTTGTTTGCACAGGTTGCTCCGGATTGGGAGTTTGTATTTTATGATGTTTGCAACGGGCATTTTCCGGCTTCGGCGGATGAATGCGAGATATATGTTTGCACCGGTTCCAAATTTTCGGTTTATGATGATGAGCCGTGGATTCATCGGTTGAAAGAGTTTGTGCGTGAAATCCGTGATTCGGGGAAAAAGTACCTGGGCATTTGCTTCGGGCATCAAATGCTGGCCGAAGCATTGGGTGGAAAGGTGGAAAAATCGGCCGTGGGCTGGTGCGTAGGGGTGCATAATTTCCAGGTATTGAGCCAGGAAGAATGGATGGTGCCGGCACGGCAGTCGTTCAACCTGCTGATGATGTGCCAGGACCAGGTAATGGAGCTGCCACCGGATAGCAAGCTGCTGGCCGAGTCGCAGGACTGCCCAATCGGCATGTTCAGCGTCGGTAAAAATATGGTGGCGATACAGGCCCATCCCGAATTTCCAAAGCCTTATGAAAAAGCATTGATGGAAATCCGGACGGAGCGCATCGGACAAGCGAAGGTGGAAATGGGTATTGTAAGTTTGGAATTGCCGCTCCATGAGTTGACTTTTGCGAATTGGTTAAAGAATTTCGCTGCGCTATGAAGTGGCATGATGGTTTGCTATTTTTACCGCTGCTAAGATTTTAACTTACCAATACCCAATGACCGAGAACAGTACGGTATCCAGGCGTCAGATTTTGAGTGCCCACCAAACAGGCCAGAAAATACGCCGGATCGCTTTTGAAATATATGAGCAGAATTTTGAGGAAAAGGGCATTATCATCGCCGGAATCGCTGGCGAAGGTTTTGCATTTGCCAAAAGACTGGTAGCCGAACTCACAGAAATTTCCCCGCTCAATGCGCAACTGATCGAGCTTCGTTTCGACAAAAACATCCACCAGCAAAGCCCTGTTTTGTTCGATCATGAGTTGAACGTAGAGAATCAGGTGATTATCATCGCGGACGACGTTTTGAACACCGGCCGCACGCTGGCTTTCGCATTGGAACCGTTCCTGAAAGTGCCGATGAAAAAGGTTCAGGTTGCGGTAATTGTCGACCGCAGCCACCACAAATTCCCGATCCACGCCGATTACGTCGGGTATGCATTGAGTACCACGCTTACCGAGCATGTGGAAGTGGTTTTGAGCCGGGCGGAGGAGGAAGGGGTTTATTTGAAATGATATTTGCCACCGCCGCTGCGGATCGTGAAGGCACGAAGAAGCACAAATATTCGTGTTCCTTCGTGCCTTCGTGGCATCAAAACGATTGCAGATTAATGGAAAACGCGCCTTAGTTTCACGTTTTCGACCGGCCGGATAATGAGCGGTACTTTTTCTATTTTAACGGAACTGCTGTCGAGCCCGAACCACTTGTCTTCCGGAGTGGTGAAATCCTTGACGAAGAAGTAGGTTTTCATTACGAGCTGTTCGAGGAACGGCAGGTCGTTTTCAAATGACAGGAACCTTTCCAGCACGACAAACCGGAAATCCCCGGTGATGTTCTGCTTGCTCAACGATTCGTACCGGCTGGTAATATCTACCTCTTTATTCAACACCATATCTTCTACCACTTTTCGGAAGAACATATTGATCCGCTGGTCGACGCGGAAACCCAGCCGGAAGTTAATTTTGATCACATTATCGTGGGCGTCTTCGTCGGATAATACCTTGTATTCCATCGTGTAAGGATCGTCCGTAATGTCCACGTGGATGAACCAGTACACATCGGCGCGTTTCGGACGTTTCTGGAAAATGGAGTAAATGACCTTCGTTTCTATTTCCGTCGCGCGTGAAGCGTTGGTCATGAAGACAAGGTGGGTCGTATATTTTGGAATACTGATATCGCGGCTCAGCTCGTGCAATGCCGGCAGGTATTTTTCCAGTTTGGTGTATTCAGTAAGCCTGAGCTTGATGTAGAATGCTTTGAGCCAAACGGCCATCAGTCCTGCTACCAGCGTACCAACCATGATCGTAAACCAGCCTCCGTGGGTGAATTTTAATAGGTTAGCGCCGAGGAACATGCCTTCGATGAACAGGTATACAAGCATGAAAACGATCACAATCCAGAGATTCACCCGTTTGACATACAAATAATAGGAGAACAGGATCGTAGTCATGATCATCGTGAGTGTAATGGCGAGGCCATACGCTGCTTCCATGTTGGATGATTTCTGGAAAAACAGCACGACACCGCAGCACCCCAGCCAGAGGAGCCAGTTAATACTCGGCACGTACAGCTGGCCTTTCTGATCACTTGGATAAATGAGGCGGACCTTGGGCCAGAAATTGAGGCGGATAGCTTCGGAAATGAGCGTAAATGAGCCGGTAATAACGGCCTGACTGGCAATGATAGCAGCCAATGTCGCGATGACGACGCCTGGCAGCAGCCACCATTCGGGCATGATTTCATAGAACGGCTTGCGGGCGTCGAGCAGGTTGCCCATTTCGGTAATCAACCATGCCCCCTGGCCAAAATAGTTCAGTATCAAGCATATTTTGACGAATATCCAGCTGATCCGGATGTTTTCGCGGCCGCAGTGACCGAGATCGGAATACAGCGCTTCGGCACCGGTCGTACAGAGGAATACCGCACCGAGCATCCAGAAGCCGCCGGGGTGTTTGGTCAGCAGATCATATCCGTAGATAGGATTGAGGGCTTTCAGGATTTCAGGGTGGTCTTTGATTTGGTTCAGACCCAGAACACCGAGCATCACGAACCAGGTTACCATCAACGGCCCGAATGCACGGCCTACCACTTTGGTACCGAATGCCTGGATGATGAAGATCGCCGTAAGAATGGCAATGACGATCGGAACCGTCTGAATATTAGGGTATAATAGTTGTAAACCTTCTACCGCAGAAGAGACGGAAATAGGAGGCGTAATGACGCCATCGGCCAGTAGCGTACTTCCCCCGATCACCGCGGGCACGGTGAGCCACTTGGCATGCTTGCGCACGAGCGCGTAAAGCGCGAAAATCCCACCCTCGCCGCGGTTATCGGCCCGGAGGATCAGGATTACGTATTTAACGGTGGTTTGGAGCGTCAGCGTCCAGAAAATACAGGAAATCGCCCCGTAGATAATTTCTTCGGTGATGGGCTCATTCATGATAATCGCCTGCATTACATAGAGGGGCGACGTACCGATGTCGCCGTAGATAATGCCGAACGCCACCAGAAGCCCGGCGGCCGTTACCTTGTCAACTTTGTGTTTTGATTCCATCCACCTTTTATGAAAAACGGCGAAAGTTAGGAAACGGCTAGCAAAGACGGAATTACAGTATATAAATTTAATTTGTCAATGCGACATTATGCGGTAAAAGTGTTGAAAAGCAGGTACCCATTCAACCCAATAATAATCAACGCAATAACCCAGCTTACAATGCTTAACAACCTGGAATTGGCAAATGGTCCCATGATTTTGCTGTTGGAGGTGAAAAACACCAGCGGTACCACGGCAAAGCTCAGTTGCAGAGAAAGAATTACCTGGCTGAGTACGAGCAGCTCGGCTGTACCCCGTTCGCCGTACAAATAGGAGACGATGAGCGCAGGGATAATGGCGATACCGCGCGTCAGGAGTCGCCGTATCCAGGGTTTCAGGCGGATGTTGAGGAAGCCTTCCATCACGATCTGGCCGGCAAGCGTGCCAGTGAGCGTGGAGCTCTGGCCGGATGCCAGCAACGCAAGCGCGAAGAATATGCCCGCAAGGCTCACTCCAAGAACAGGGTCGAGGAGGTGGTAGGCATCGGTAATGTCGGCGATTTCGAAATGGCCGTTCGCATGGAATGCGGAAGCGGCCAGAATGAGGATCGAGCCGTTGATGAAGAAAGCCAAGGCCAGCGAAACGGTCGAGTCGATGGTGGCGAAGCGGATCGCGGAGCGTTTGCCTGTCTCGTCTTTTTTGAAATTACGGGTCTGGACGATGCTGGAATGTAGATACAGGTTGTGCGGCATCACGGTGGCGCCGAGGATACCGATGGCGATATAAAGCATTCCCGGGTCGGTTACGATTTCTTTTTTAGGCATCAATCCGCCCATGATACCGGCCATTGACGGCTGCGAGACGATCATTTCGTACAAAAAGCTGAGCAGGATAATGGTCATCAACCCGGCCACAATGCTTTCGATGATGCGGAATCCTTTTTGCTGGAAATACAAAACAATGAGCACGTCGAAAGCCGTGAAAACGACGCCAACAGGCAATGGGAGCCCGAAAAGGAGGTTCAATGCAATGGCAGAACCGATTACTTCGGCGAGATCGGTGGCGGCGATGGCGATTTCTGAGAGAAGCCAGAGTACAAATGATACGGGACGGGAGTAGTAGTCACGGCAGGCCTGCGCAAGGTCGCGCCCGGATGCGATGCCGAGTTTCAGCGACAAATGTTGCAAAAGCATAGCAAAGAGGTTCGAGATCAGGATCACGGAAAGCAGGGTATAGCCAAACCGTGAGCCGCCTTCGATATCGGTAGCCCAGTTGCCCGGATCGATGTAGCCAACGGCCACCATCAGGCCCGGACCGGCAAATGCGGCCATTTTTTTCCAGAAACCAGCCCCCTCCGGTACCGAAATAGAGGAGTGAACTTCGGACAACGAGCGGAGCTGCTCATTATGGCCGGGTGTTTTCTCTTGCAAAGACTTATCTATTTTTAAATCGTCAATCATTCCCGTAGTCTCCGAAATAAACAATTTAGTTCTCTGAAAACAAAGATAAGGAAATTCTTAATATATTTTTAGGTTAGTCTAAATTTTTTAATTTACAGATAGTAAATCGTACTTTTGCCGGATATTTAAGATTGGTAACCGGGGCTTACAAGGCATGCAGAATTCTTTCACAGAAGAAAATTACTTAAAGATCATCCACGCGCTTTCCGGACGTGACGGGGTAGAGGTGAGCACGAATGCGCTCGCGGAGAGCACGTCCACACGTGCCGCGTCGGTGACGGACATGCTGCGCAAGCTGGCTGACAAAGGATTGATCCATTATAAAAAATACCAGGGGGTAACGTTGACGGAGAGCGGGGAGAAAGTGGCGATCAAGGTGATCCGCAAGCACCGCCTCTGGGAGGTTTTTCTGGTTGAAAAGCTGGGTTTTGGCTGGGACGAGGTGCACGATATTGCCGAGGAGCTGGAACACGTTCCATCGGAAGTGCTGGTGGAGAAGCTCGACGCATTCCTGGGCCATCCGAAGTTCGATCCGCATGGAGATCCTATCCCCGATGCGAAAGGAAACCTTACGGAACCCGATTATTTGATCCTCACCGACGTGCACGTTGGTGAAAAAGTGTTAATGATGGGGGTACTCGACCATGCCCCTTCTTTCCTGCAACACCTTGACCGATCAGGGATTACGCTCGGAGCGGTGATAGAGGTGAAGGAAATTAATGAATATGACAAGTCGGCGTCCGTACAGATTAACGGCGGCCCGACGTTGTTTATCAGTCTCGAAGTGTCCAAAAACCTGCTGGTACAGCGCCGATGAGACCATAACCAGCCATGAACTTTAAAATCCTCGATCGGTACCTGATCAAAAACTTCCTGATTACCTACGTATTCGTGGCGTTCGTCATCGTACTGATTATCTGTATGATCGACTACACCGAAAAGGTGGACGACTTCCTCGACAAAAAGGCGCCGCTCAGGGAGATTCTCGTCGATTATTACCTCAATCTGATTCCCTACTGGATCAACTACATCAGCCCGCTGATGGTGTTCATTGCGACGGTGTTCTTCACCTCGCGCATTGCTGCGCGCACGGAGATTATTGCCATGCTGAGTAGCGGGATCAGTTTCACCCGCATGCTGATGCCCTACATGGCCGGGGCGGTCGTGCTCGGGGTTTTGACGTTCATCCAGGTAGGATGGGTTTTGCCCAAGGCCAACAAGATCCGGGTCGGTTTTGAAAAAACTTATGTAAAAAACGAGTTCTATTTTAGTGGGCATAATGTGCATATCACCATAGCGCCCGACGTGTATGCTTACCTGGAAAGCTACAACACCACCACACAGACCGGGAATAAATTCACAATGGAGACGATCAAGGGTACGAAACTGCTTCAAAAGTTTTATGCGGAGAAAATCGTCTGGCAGCCGAAAAAGAAGAAATGGACGCTGCAAAATTACCAGGTACGGACGCTCGACAGCCTCGGTGAGCGGCTGAGCCGGGGAACGGAGATAGATACGACGATTAACCTCTCTCCCAAAGATTTCGAAAGTGATTATAACCTCTACGAAACATTTACACTACCCGAGCTGAATGCCTACATAGAGCTGCTGAAAAGCCGCGGCGCCGATGGTCTGGAGGTGTATTTGATTGAAAAATATATCCGCTTCACCCAACCGTTCGCGATCCTGATCCTGACGGCGATCGGCGTGATCGTTTCGGCCCGGAAGAGCCGTCGCGGGGTGGGCTGGCAGATTGCCCTGGGCTTTATGCTGGCATTTGTTTACATCCTTTTCTTTTTGTTATCCAAAGGTGTGGCCGAAGCGGGTACGATCAATACGCTTTTTGCGGTGTGGCTACCTAATATCGTATTTTCACTGATCGGGGTGCTGCTTTACAAAACATTACCCAGGTAGTATGCTTTCCTCCGCTTCCGTTCGCTCGTACCTGCATTTGCATTTCCTGGTGATGATCTGGGGCTTCACGGCCATTGTGGGGCTGATGGTCTCTATTTCGCCGGTTGCATTGGTTTTGTACCGGACGTTTTTTGCGGCTATGGGTTTGGGGGTTGTCCTGCTGTTATCAAAAAAGGGCTTTGCGGTTGCCGGTCGCGATCTGGCGCGGATACTGGGTGTGGGATTTCTGCTTTCCGCCCATTGGATGCTGTTTTTCGCGTCGGCCCGGGTTTCTACCGCTTCGGTTTGCCTGGCAGGAATGGCTACTACTTCCCTCTGGACGAGTCTTTTGGAGCCATTGGTTAATAAGCGGAAGATCAGTCCGCTCGAAGTGGGGTTGGGTATTCTCGCCTTTGCGGGCTTGTACGTGGTTTTTAGATTTGAATTTGACCATGCACTAGGCCTGGGGCTTGCTATTGCTTCTGCCATGCTCGCGGCGAGTTTTACAGTAGCCAACAGCCGGCTCGTGCAGCGGATGGATGCCTGGGTGATCACCTTTTATGAAATGTCGGGGGCATCATTGTTTTCGCTGCTGTTTCTCGGAATTTCTGAAAGCAAAGACTGGAATGGCGGAGCGCCATTCATTCCGGCGCAGGGCGATTGGGTATGGATATTGTTCCTCGCGCTCGTGTGTACTGTGTACGCGAGCACGATGGCGACGCAGCTCATGAAACAATTTTCTGCGTACCTCATTAACCTGACTATCAATCTGGAACCGGTTTACGGCATTGCGCTGGCCTTTTTTATTTTCGGAGAAAAGGAGCGGATGACGCAAGGTTTTTACATGGGTACGCTGCTGATTTTGCTGGCAGTGATCCTGTATCCGCTGCTGACGACGACCGTAATGAAGAAGGATAACCGTAAGATAATTGAAGCCGGTAAATAGATCATATTGAGCTGCCGGTTGCCGGGAAAGGGAGCTTATTAACTTATTACTACTATTTTTGTCGATTCAACCAACAGGGTGACATATGAATCCAGCTCGTTTACTTTTAGTCGTGCCATGCTACAATGAAGAGGCAATCTTGTATCGGACGTACGCTAAATTAAACACCTATTACAACGGCATCAAGGAGCAGGGCCTCATTGCTGAGGACAGCCGCATTTGTCTTGTGAATGACGGCAGCCGGGACAAAACCTGGTCGATCATCGAAGACATTTGCAGCAAGGATTCCAATATCATCGGTGTCGGGCTTTCCCGGAATTTCGGCCACCAAAGCGCTATCATGGCCGGTTTGGAGCAGCATGTGAATGATTACGACTGTTTTATCACGATCGACGCCGACTTGCAGGACGATATCAACGCCATTACCGCCATGATCGAAAAGCACCGTGAGGGTGCGATGATCGTGTACGGCGTGCGCGGCGACCGCAGTTCTGATAGCTGGTTCAAGCGGGTTACTGCCGAAGGCTTTTATGTGCTCATGCAAAAAATGGGCGTCCCGGTGGTATTCAACCATGCGGATTTCCGTTTGATGGACCGGCGGGTGCTCAAAGAACTTGGAAACTTCCGGGAGATCAATATGTTCCTCCGGGGCATTGTGCCGTTGATCGGTTTTAAAAACGAAAAGGTGTTTTACAGCCGCCTGGAACGTGAGGCGGGCGAGACCAAATACCCGCTCAGCAAAATGCTGCTTTTTGCCTGGAACGGCATTACCTCGTTTTCTACATTTCCGATGCGGCTGGTGCTGTATTTCGGGTTTGCCAATTTCTTTATCGCGATGCTGATCGTCGTGTACATTCTTTTTTCATACATGATCGGTCATACAGTGGCGGGGTGGACGTCGACTATGCTGCCGCTCACATTTTTCAGTGGATTTAATATGATGGCGCTTGGCCTGATCGGGGAATATATCGGTAAGATTTATGAAGAAGTAAAGGGCCGTCCACGCTATATCATAGAAAAAATTGTCAATGAATAGATTTTATAGAAAATACCGGGTTGTCGGCAACTGGGCGAATATCCTGCTGATGCTGACCGTACTGGTGCCGTTGCTGGCGCTTTCGTACTTCAACCATCCGTCGCCGGCGGACGACTTCTGCTACATTTTTACGGTGTTCAAAATAGGCTGGTTCGAGGCCATGAAACTGTACTATACCGAATGGACCGGCCGCTATTTCGGAATATTCCTGAACCACACGAGCCCGCTGCTTTTCCATTCGATCGCCGGTTTCAAAGTGTTGCCGGTCATATTGCTGCTCGGAATGGTCTTTGCATTATACAGCCTCTTCCGGCACCTTACCCCCACATTGTCCCGATTGGCACATTTGGGGTTTGCAGGTGTGGTTTTCTTCCTGTATATCCTCAAAATGATGAGTATTTCGGAAGCATTCTACTGGATGGCGGCATTTGTGACCTACACGGTTCCGAACATCCTTACATTGCTCTGGATCGTGCTCGTGCTCCGCTGGTACCGGCAGGACACGCAACCTGCTAAGCTCTTTGTAGGGGCGCTTTCGGGCTTTTTGATATTTGCGGTCATAGGAAGCAGCGAAACAAACCTGCTGATTATGGTGCTACTCGTAGGCGCGTGGCTCGCTTACCGGGTGCTTTTCCACCGGAAAGTCGATGCATTTATGGTTTCAATGGCGGTGGTGACGGCGCTTTCCTGCTATTTCTACTTCGCATCGCCGGGTAATGCGGCGCGTATCGGCGGTAACCCGTTGGGCGGAAACATTCCTTTCTCGGTAGTTTCTTCATTTAAAAAACTGTCCTATCTGGGTTTCGACTGGGTTTTCAGGACACCCCTGATATTCTTCACGCTGGCCTGGCTTTTCGTGCTCTCGCGGCTGTCGGAAGGCGCACGCAATTACTTCTCGATACCGGTATGGTACGCGGTGCTGCTCTTTATCGGCGTGCTGTCGGCACAACTATTTCCTTCCTATTACGGGGTGGGTATCGAGCCTACACCGCGTGTGATCAACTGTGTGTATTTCTTTTTCCTGATCGGCTGGTTCTATATCGTCGGCGTACTTTTTCATTATTTCAAAAAGAGAAAGATCACGCTCCTGAACCTGACTACCGTACGATATGGCATCGTTTGCGCGATACTATTGGCGTCGGTGGCACTTTCGTTCTTCCGCAGCAGCAATGTCAAAATGATGTATACCGATCTGCTGAAAGGTAAGGCTGCCGCATTCGACAAGGAAATGTACCAGCGTTACGCATTGATCAAGAGCTCGCAGGAAGACATTTTGTACCTGCCGCCCATTCGTTCGAAACCGATGACGATTTTCCTCGACGACGACATTAAAACCGACCCTACCCACTGGTGGAATAAATGCACAGCGGGTTATTTCGGGAAGGAGGCCATTTACATGAAAGATACCGAAGGTGGACAACAGCAATAAAAAGCCGCTTTTCTTCCTGGTAGCGGCTGTGCCCGTGACGTTGTGGATAGGAGTGATCCTGTACTACTCGGTAAACCTGCCCTGGTACGACGATTTCGATCCGTTCCCCGATTTTCTGCACAAATGGATCTCCAGTGATTCATTACCGGAACGTTTGAAACTGCTGTTTCAGCCTAATAACGAGCACCGCATGGTGGTCGGCAAGCTGGCTACACTCGTTTACTATTGGGTTACAGGGCACCTCAATTTTACATTCCTGCATATGGCAGCGGCACTTTTTACACTAGGCACCCTAGCGGTGTTCTGGCGGGCGTTCAAGCGTTCTAAGCTGAGTGCCTGGTATTTCCTGCCTGTGCCATTTTTGCTTTTTCAGCTTCAATACCATTTGATTTTCCTTTGGGCTATATGCGGTTGGCAGCATCAGCCGGTGGTTTTCTTTGTGGTACTATCGATGTTTTTGCTCTCGGGTAAGCGCTTCACGGGTGCATTGCTGGCGGGTGTGTGCGCTACCTACGCGATGAGCAGCGGGATTTTCGTGTGGCCCGCGGGTGTGGCGGTGCTCTTGCTCCGGTCGCAGTACAAGCAATTGGTTGCCTGGGTTTTGGTGGGTGCTGTGGCAGTGGGCTTGTATTTCTATGGTATGTCGGCGCAGGGTAACGAGTCGAGCTTTGCGTTTTTTGTCAAAAATCCGCATTTATCGGTCCTCGGCTTTTTTACATTCCTGGGCGGATTGTTTGACTTCTTTCCTGAGAAAAGCATCGTTGTCCGCTCTGCATTACCGGTAGTAATGGCTTTCACGGTCATGATCTGGGTGGTAGTCTGGCTGTGGCGACAAGTTACGCCCTGGCTAGCGCGTACATTTGGTTTGTTCAAAAACGGCCCGGCCGTCGTTCAGAGCGAAAGTGCCGGCAACCTGAATGCATTTTTGCTGGGTATTATGAGCTTCCTGCTGGTGGAGGCGCTGGTGATCGGTTTGCTACGTCCCCGCTTCGGTTTTTTTGTCATGATAGTGAGTAACTACAAAATCTACCCGGCCCTTTTCCTGGTTGTTACTTATTTATCTTTTGTGGTTTCAACACAAAATCAAAGCCTGCGCAAGCTCGCATTGCAAGGTGCTGCGGTAATAGGGCTGGTGATCTGGAGCGTATCCATTTACTCGTATTTGCCGGTTATTTCGGAGCGCAGGAAGTATTATACCGTAAATGGCTATAATCAGGAGCATAACGGTTTCGGATTGGGTCATGTTCCTTATTCGGAAGGCGCCCGTTATGTGGATAATGTCATGAAACACCTGGTGAAAGCCGGTGTCTACAAATATCCGGAAGAAGGGAACGAACTCGGTCGGCAGGTGAATGCACTCACGACGGCATTTCCGGTTGAGCGGCAGGTAACCGTAACGCATCGCGAAAAAGGCATTTATGTGAACGATCCGGAAGGGGCTATCTCCCTGGCGCGTTCGAATGGCGAGTATGCATTCGTGCGTAACGGAGAACGTCTGTATTTCTTCAAAATGGAGCCGCATAAGTACAACGGACGCAATTTTTTCAAACAGTACGATAAGGGTTTTGACATTGAAATACCGCACTCCTCCCTGTTACCGGGAACGTACGATCTGGGAATTGTGAACGTGGAAGGAGCCGCTCTCAAAGGTGGTGTTCTTGGAAAAGTGACAATACCTTAAATAACAGAATGTTTCGATAATAGACTGAAAGGTGTATTTTTGCCTCTATTGGTCATTGAAAAACTCAGCATATTGAAAACTCCTCAAATTTCAATCGTCGCGCCGCTATATAATGAATCTGAGACGCTTCCGCTACTGGTACAGCGTATCAACGCGTTAATGGATGTCAGCCCACTAGCTATCGAAGTGGTACTGATCGACGATGGAAGTAAGGATGATACGGCGCTCAAAATCAGGCAGGTGGCCCTGACCGACGAGCGGTATCACGGTGTTTTTCTATCTCGGAACCACGGCCACCAGCTTGCACTGACTGCCGGTATTTCCGCGGCACGCGGCACGGAAGCGCTCTTTGTGATCGATGGTGATTTGCAGGACCCGCCGGAGCTCTTGCCGGAATTTTACAAATTATTGCAGGAAGGAAACGACGTAGTGTACGCTATTCGCAAGAAGCGTAAAGAAGGGTTTATCAAGAGAATGGGCTACCATTGGTTTTACCGCATCCTTCGCACCATTTCCTATGTAGATATTCCGCTCGACAGCGGCGATTTTGCATTGATCAGCCGCAGGGTAGTCGATGTTTTGAACAAAATGCCTGAGGAAAGCCGCTACCTGCGCGGAATGCGCTCCTGGATCGGCTTCAAGCAGGTGGGGTATGAGTACGAGCGCGACGCGCGCATCGCGGGGGAGTCCAAATATACTTTCAAGCAGCTTTTCAGGCTTGCTTACAATGGAATTTTCAATTTCAGTGAATTCCCGATCAAGTTCATGAGCCGGGTGGGTATGACGGCCATTGTGATTTCGTTGATCTATTTCGCGACGGTGGTACTCAAAAAGTTATTTTTCGCCCACGTGATCGAGGGTTTTGCGGCCTTGTTGTTTGTCATCATCCTGTTCAGCGGGGTGCAATTGCTGGCGCTGGGCATTATTGGAGAATATGTGCTCCGGATTTTCTTTCAATCCAAAAACCGGCCCCTGTTCATTATCAAAGAGGAAATAGTCAACCGGGAGTACATTTGACCTGATGGATTTTCATTCGATTCAATTTGCAGTTTTCTTTATAGTAGTCACGCTGGCGTATTTCAGCCTGTCGTGGACTGGCCGTTGGGTGCTATTGCTGCTCACCAGCTGCTATTTTTATATGGTTTTCAAGCCGGTATTCATCTTGATCCTGTTTGGAACCATCATTATCGACTATTACGCCGGGATATGGATTGAAAAGTCGCAGGAGCAGAAGCAGAAAAAGCTGCTGCTTGTCATCAGTCTGATCTCCAATATCGGTATCCTTGCATTCTTTAAATACTACGATTTCGTGCAGGATTCGGTGAATACCATTCTCGGTAACCTGCACCTACGGCCGATGTTCCCCGCATTCACGCGCATCGTTCCCGGCCCGATCGCCGAGTGGATGACCACCGGGAGTGGAAAATTGCTGTTGCCGATCGGGTTATCGTTCCATACTTTCCAGGCCATGAGCTACACCATCGAGGTGTACCGCGGCAACCAAAAGGCCGAAAAGCACTTCGGGATTTACGCATTATACGTGATGTTCTACCCGCAGCTCGTGGCCGGCCCGATCGAACGTCCGCAAAATATGCTGTTCCAGTACCACTCGTTTTTCAAGTACGATTTCGAGCAGGTGAAGGAAGGGTTAATGCAAATGGCTTTCGGTTTTTTCAAGAAAATGGTGATTGCCGACCGGCTCGTGATGCTTGTGGATGCAGCTTATCAAAATCCGGCAGAGCACAATGGTTTGACGCTCATTGTGGCCACTGTTTTCTTCGCATTCCAGATCTACTGCGATTTCTCCGGCTATTCGGATATTGCCATTGGTGCCGCTCGTGTGATGGGTTTTACGTTAATGGACAACTTCAAGACGCCTTATATTTCCAAATCGATTTCGGAGTTCTGGGGCAGATGGCACATCTCGCTTTCGTCGTGGTTTAAGGATTATCTCTATATTCCCCTCGGTGGTAACCGGAAGGGCGAATGGATGAAGTACCGCAACCAGTTCATCGTATTCCTCGTGAGCGGGCTTTGGCACGGCGCGAGCTGGAACTACGTGATTTGGGGCGCTTTGCATGGCTTTTACCAGGTAGCGGCCTCCCTACGCGACAAATGGTTGAAAAAAGCAGGCATTGAAATACCCAAAAATGCAGTGACCAATGCGCTGAGCGTTGTTTTTACATTCGCGCTGGTAACCATCACCTGGGTTTTCTTCCGGAATGACAAGGCGCCGGTGGGGCGTTCGTTCATGATTCTGAAAAAAATGGCCGGCTTCTCATTTTCGGAGCCGTTGCAAACCCCTATGAACCATCTCGAAATGTGGTTCTGTGTGTTCCTGGTCATTTTCCTGCTGATCAAGGAGCACTATTATCTCAAAATACCAACACGAAACACGACCGTGTTCTTCTTATTGTTCCCGCTGATTCTGCTGGCGAATTACTTTTTGGGTGTCGTATCCGAAAACCAGTTCATTTACTTCCAGTTCTAAAAAGGGAGGAGATCGCGGCAAACATTTGCGCTTTTTTATTTGTTACCCAATTTTTAAAGGACTACCTGACGTTCTTATTACCGATTAAGCATTTATTACAATGTACGAAGTAACATCCGACAACAGGCTCAAAAGCCTGATCGTAGTGGGCGACCGTGTTTTGATTCGCCCCAAAAGCCCCAGCGACCGCACGAATAGCGGCCTCTACCTGCCTCCGACCGTCACCGAAAAGGAACAGGTGCAAACCGGCTACGTGATCAAGGTCGGCCCGGGTTACCCTATTCCTGTGGCTGCGGAAGACGAGCCCTGGAAAGAGACCGAAGAGAAAGTGAAATATATGCCCTTGCAATCCAAAGAAGGGGACCTGGCCATTTACCTCCAACGCAACGCCATCGACCTCGAATACGATGGCCAGAAGTACGTGATCGTTCCGCAGTCGTCGATACTGATGTTGGAGCGGTCGGAGGATTTGTTTGAGTGACCGCCGACGGCCGAAAGCTGATGGCCTTCGGCCGACCATGGACCGCCGACCATCGACCATGGACCATGGATCTCTTTTTGTAATACCTATTTGATTGAAAAAAGCAAAACCCGCACAGAACCATGGTCTATCGTCCATGGTCAGAAAGGCGAAACGATGGTCAGAAAAGCACAAACGGCGGTCGGCGGTCAACCGTCAGTGGTCAAAAACATTCGTCACACATAACAGCAACAAAGCATGAAATACAACTTCCTGGGCAACACCGGTGTACTCGTTTCCGAGCTCTGTTTCGGGACGATGACTTTTGGCGGCGATGGTTATTTTGAAGTAATTGGAAAAGTGCAGCAGGATGAGGCGAATGCATTGGTGAAGACGGCACTGGATGCCGGGATCAACTTTTTCGATACTGCCAATGTGTACTCTTATGGAAAATCCGAGGAGATTCTGGGGCAGTCGTTCAGGACGTTGGGCGTGAAACGCAGCGATGTTTTTATTGCTACCAAAGCCCGTGGCCGGATGGCGCCGGGAGCGAACCAGGTAGGGCTGTCGCGGTTGCACTTGATGGACTCGGTGAATGAAAGCCTCGCCCGGCTCGGCTCCGATCACATTGATCTGTTTTACATTCACGGCGTAGATGCGGAAACGTCTTTGGAAGAAACCATGCGTGGCCTGGAAGATGTCGTTCGCTCGGGTAAGGTGCGTTACCTGGGGGTGAGTAATCATGCGGCGTGGCAGATCATGAAGGCCAACGGCATTGCAGAGAAAAATGGCTGGACCAAATTTGTCGCTTGCCAGCATTACTACACCATTGCCGGTCGCGACCTTGAACGAGAACTTATCCCGATGATGAAAGATCAGAACCTGGGATTGATGCCTTGGAGCCCGCTGGCAGGTGGGTTTTTATCCGGGAAATATACCCGCAACAGTGAGGCCACGGGTGAAAACCGACGCGATAACTTCGATTTTCCGCCAGTGGATAAAGAGAAGGCTTACGATATTATCGATGTTATTCAGCCCATTGCGCAGGCACACGGGGTTTCGGTAGCGCAGATCGCCCTGGCGTGGCTGCTTCATCAGAAGGCCGTGACGAGTGTAATTATCGGTGCCAAAAAGCCGGAACAATTGGCCGACAATATCGCCGCCACCCACGTTATACTGACCGCCGACGAGCTGGACCAATTGAACAAAATCAGCGCATTGAAACCTGAATATCCGCAATGGATGATCGAGCGGCAGGCGCGGGAACGCATTCCGGGCAAGCCATGAAAAAATACATTTTCGCCGCGTTCGCATGTGTATGCGTATTATACGCTCACGCGCAGGAGCGGAGCGTTTCCATCACTATCGACGACGTACCGAATGTGCATTTATATGCAGCGGATGGTCATTCATCCCGGTTGTTGAAAAAGTTGGACTCGTTGAACTTGCCGGTTGCGATTTTTATCAATGAAGGGCATTTGAAACAGAACCCGGCTTTTGAGCAAAACAAAAAACTGCTCGAAAGCTGGGTTACGAAGCCTTATGTTACGGTGGGTAACCACAGCTACTCACATTCGAATTACGGAGAAATTGGTTTTGAGGCATTCAGCGAAGATGTTTTGAAAGGGGAGGAGTTGACCCGGAAAATAGCGGAGAAGGCTGGTAAAAAGCTGGACTATTTCCGTTTTCCTTTCAATGGAATGGGTAAGGACAGTGCGGAGCAGGCGCAAATGCGGGTTTTCCTGCGTGAACATCAATACATTTCAACACCGTTTACCGTCGAAAGTGAAGACTGGCTGTTCACACAGCTTTACGAGAAGGCTTTGAAAGAAGGTAAATTGGAAGAAGCAAAAGCGATCGGTAACCGCTATGTCGATTTGAGTTTGAAACTTTTCGATCACTTCGAAGGCGTAGCATTGAAAGTGGCAGGCAAGCCGATCAAACAAATTTACCTGTGCCACGACAACCGGCTCAACACGGATTATTTGCCGGTTTTGGTTCAAAAACTGAAAGAGAAGCAATACCGGTTGATCAGCCTGGGCGAAGCGATGGCTGACCCGGCTTACAAATTGCCAGTGCATTACCATGGAAACTGGGGCTTCTCGTGGGTATACCGGTGGGTTAAGGATGCAGGTGAGCGCCGTTCGCTCATGCAGCAAGAGCCGTCGGATAAAGAAGCGCAGCAGGCTTACGAGGCATTGACAAAGAGCAAGAAATAGGGCATTAAAAAAGCACGTTCTGTTGAGAACGTGCTTTCGAAATGTCTTTATTATGAACTAACCTTAGATAACGCGTACGTTAACTGCGTTTAGGCCTTTTCTTCCATTTTCTACTTCGTAAGACACTTTGTCGTTTTCACGGATATCGTCCTGAAGACCTGAAACATGAACGAAAATGTCTTTCTCTCCTGATGATGGTTGAATGAATCCGTATCCTTTTGATTCATTGAAAAACTTAACTGTACCTTCTGCCATTAGAATTGATCTTATTATTTGTAAAGACCAAATTTAGACATAAAAAGCAGATATACAACATTAAACTTTCTTTACCTTAGAATTATTCCAATATATCAGAATGCGTTTTATATCATGCCGCTAGTTCACCTTAAATCGAAAATATCCCCTTACTGGCTTCCAAACGGGCATTTTCAGAGCATTTACCCGGCGCTCTTCCGGCAGATAAACGGTATAAAATATTTTCGTGAAAAAATTGTAACTCCCGATGATGACTTCCTGATTCTGGACTGGTCGTATGCCCAAATCGAGGGTCAGAAGCCCCTCGTTATCCTCTCGCACGGCCTCGAAGGCGACAGCACGCGGCAGTACATAACGGGGATGGTTAAACTCCTGAACCAACACGGGTTTGACTGCCTGGCCTGGAACTTCCGGAGCTGCGGCGGCGAAATGAACCAGACGGCCCGCTTTTACCACAGCGGCGCCACCGAGGATCTGGACGCCGTCGTGCAGTATGCATTCGGAAAAGGGTATTCCGATGTGCGACTGATGGGTTTTAGCCTGGGGGGGAACCTGACTTTGAAATACCTCGGCGAGCAAGGCGCCGGTATCGACGGCCGCATTAAAGGTGCGATCGTTTTCAGTGTGCCGATGGACCTTAAAGCATGCAGCCTGTCGATCATTGAGCCTCGTAATCAGATTTATATGCGCCGTTTTTTGAATACGTTAAAACCCAAAGTGGTGGAAAAGGCGCGTTTCTTCCCCGAAAAAATCAGTCTGGATGACCATCAACTCGTGAGGACGCTATACGATTTTGACGACATCTACACGGCGAAGCTGCATGGTTTCAAAGGCGCCGACCACTATTATGCCGAATGCAGTTCGAAGTTTTTCGTCGAGCAGATAGCGATACCAACAACAATCGTGAATGCGGAAAACGACCCGATCGTGCCATTCGAAAGCCTGCCAATCGACATGCTCCGAGCGCACCCCAATGTGACTTTGCTGGCCACAAAGGACGGCGGCCACTGCGGTTTCCGCCCCGCCCGTCTTACTGACGAATTCTATTGGTCAGAAAAATACGCCCTCCAATTCCTAACTACCCTGTGACCATTCTCTAACTACACCTGACAATTCCTGACCACCTCCTGACCACACCTGACTAATTCCAGCGAGCCGTTCACATTCGACGCAACTTCGCCGGGTAAGAAAACTGTTCCAAACATTATTTTGTTAGCAACATATACCAATAGATTTTGGTAATTTTGTGGCCTGTTTCAAACAGGTCGGACCCTTAGCGATTAAAATTCCGTTAACTCGATCATTTTTCAGTTATTCCCCGTTTCATGTCCACATTAACTCTCAATCCAGCACCGTACATTATCATTGATTTCGACAGCACGTTCACGAAAGTGGAAGGGCTCGACGAATTGGCCGCGATCGCCCTCAAAGGCCATCCGGAGCGTGATCAGATTGTTCAGAAGATTTCTGATCTGACCAACAAGGGTATGAATGGCGAAATGTCGTTTGCGGATGGTCTGCGCCAACGAATCGCCTTACTGAAAGCAAGCCGTTCGCACATCGAAGAACTGGTTTCATTTTTGAGAACCAAGGTTTCGGATTCGTTTAAGCGCAATACGCAATTTCTGACGGAGAATGCGGAGCAGATTTTTATCGTTTCCAGCGGATTTAAGGAGTTTATCGTTCCCGTGGCTACGGAGCTCGGCATTCTGGCCGACCATGTATATGCCAATGAGTTCGTGTTTGACGAGGAAGGGAATATCGTTGGGATCGACGAGGAAAACGTGTTGTCGATGGATGGCGGAAAGATCAAGATCCTTTCTGCATTGAACCTGTCGGGCGACGTGTATGCGATCGGTGATGGTTATACGGACTATGAGTTGAAGGCATCCGGCCTGGCCAATCGTTTCTATGCATTTACAGAAAACGTGGAGCGTCCGAAAGTGACGGCGGTAGCGGACCATATCGCTACTTCATTCGACGATTTTCTTTTTGATAATAAATTCAGCAGAAGCCAGTCTTATCCTAAGAGCCGTATCAAGGTATTGCTTCTTGAAAACGTGCACCCTGTTGCGCGTAAGGCATTTGAGGAAGAAGGTTTCAATGTGGAATTCGTGAAAGGTGCCCTCGACGAGGACGAATTGTGCGAGCGTATCAAGGACGTATCCATTATCGGTATCCGTTCCAAAACGACTATTACCAAACGTGTTCTTGAAAACGCGAACCGTTTGATGGCGATCGGTGCATTCTGTATCGGTACCAACCAGATCGACCTCGACGAGGCTGCCAAGAAAGGTATTGCGGTATTCAACGCGCCTTACAGCAACACCCGCTCTGTGGTGGAGCTGGCGGTGGGTGAAATGATCCTACTGATCCGTAACATCGTTGGCAAAAGTAACCAGCTGCACAAAGGTATCTGGGACAAATCTGCAAACGGCAGCTTCGAGGTACGCGGTAAGAAACTGGGTATGGTAGGCTACGGAAGTATCGGTACCCAGCTGTCGGTAGTAGCCGAAGCCTTGGGTATGGAAGTCTATTTCTATGATACAGTGGAAAAACTGTCGATTGGAAATGCTAAAAAGGTGAGCACGCTGGAAGAACTTCTTTCGATTTCCGACGTACTGAGTTTGCACGTGGATGGTCGCAAGGAGAATACCAACATGATCGGTAAACGCGAGTTTGACCTGATGAAAGATGGTGTGATCTTCCTGAACCTCTCACGCGGACACGTGGTCGACATTAAGGCATTGGCAGAAGCTGTGAAAAGCGGTAAAGTGGCCGGCGCAGGTGTAGACGTGTTCCCGAAAGAGCCGAAAACCAACGATGAAATATTCGAAAGCGAGTTGCTCGGTTTGCCGAACGTGATCCTGACACCACACATTGGTGGTAGCACCGAGGAAGCGCAGGAAAACATCGGCCATTTCGTGCCTTCCAAATTACTGGAATTCATGAACAACGGTAGTTCATATGGCAGCGTGAATTTCCCCGAGGTACAACTGCCGAAGCTCAAAGACTCGCACCGCCTGTTGCACATCCACGCGAACGTACCGGGTGTGCTGGCGAAGCTGAACCAGATTTTTGCCAAAAACAATATCAATATCACTGGCCAGTACCTCAAAACCAACGAGCACATTGGCTACGTGATCGTGGATATTGCGAAGGATTATACGGAAGAATTTATCCAGGAAGTGAAAGAGGTAGAAGGAACGATCCGTTTCCGGATGCTATACTAAAAAATGATTCGAATGGTCAGCCGTTACAAGCTGACCATTTGATTTTCAGAACGGCTCTTCACCTAATTATTTAATTCTTTAACATTACCAATGTCATTAACATTTTTCACTCCTGGACCAGCCGCTCTGTACCCGACATTCGAGCAGCATTTGAGGACATTTGTCGAAAACCAACTCGGCTCGATCTCGCACCGGAGCCAACAGTACCGCGATTTACATAAATTCACCGTAGACCAACTGAGGACGTTGCTGAGTGTGCCCGACACTCACGCGATCCTTTTTCTCGGTTCAGCTTCGGAGGCATGGGAGCGTATTCTGTTCAGCACCGTGGAGCTTGAAAGCTTCCACCTCGTGAACGGCTCGTTTTCGAAGAAGTTTTACGATTATTCGAATGCATTGAACAAATATGCCCACAAGTTTGAAAAACCAATGGGCGAAGGTTTCACAGCGGGCGAAGTAGTCGTGCCGGAATATGCCGAGTTGATCGCTACGACACACAACGAAACCAGCTCAGGTGTGCAAATGCCGGTTGCCGAGATTCACAAATTAAAGCAAAAGCATCCCGACAAATTCATCGCGGTGGATATGGTGTCTTCTGCTCCTTATCCCGAGCTCGATTACAGCATTATCGACACGGCGTTTTTCTCGGTGCAGAAAGCATTCGGTTTGCCGGCAGGTTTGGGCGTATGGATCGTGAGCGAGCGCTGCCTGGAAAAGGCTAAAAGTATCCGTAATACGTATTCCATCGGCGCGCACAATGACCTTCCGACACTTTGGAAGAATGCGCAGAACAACGAAACTCCCGCGACACCGAATGTAATGCTCATTTACCTGCTGGGTAAGATAGCCGAGGATTTTAACCGTATTGGTGTGCAGAATATTCGTAAGGAGACTGAACACAAAGCAGGTTTGCTTTACAAGTTTATCGAGAAAACGGCTGGTTTCTCTCCGTTTGTTAAGGAAAAAGCATTCCGTTCACAGACTGTGGTCGTTACCGATACCGAGGCCCCTTCGGCCGACATTATCAAGCGTATGAAAGAAAAAGGCATGGTGATCGGCAGCGGCTACGGCGCCGGGAAAGCTACACAACTGCGCATTGCCAACTTTCCTGCTACATCGTTGGAAGAAACTGAAAAGCTGATCTACGAGCTCGGAAAGCTCTGAAAAATAGCTTGTAGAATAGCGTTACCAAAAGGGTGTACGAACGTCTAAATGTTCGTACACCCTTTTGTTTTGAAATGAAGCGTAACGACATACTATGGAAATCGATACTGGAAGACATTTTTGATGATTTTCTGAAATTCTTCTTCCCCAATGCAGAGATACTTTTCGACTTTGAAAAAGGTTTCGAATACCTCGATCAGGAACTCGACCAACTATTTCCGCCGGAGGCAGACACATTTGCGACCCGGTATGTGGATAAGCTGGTAAAAGTACAGTGTCGCTCCGGCGCCGAAGCCTGGCTGCTCGTACACATTGAAGTACAAGGTTATCGCGACGAAACCTTCCCCGACCGGATGTTTACCTATTATTACCGCATCTGGGATAAGTATCGTAAACCCATCACCGCATTTGCTATTCTGACGGATGATTGCAGACATTTTCTTCCAAGCCAGTTCGAGCAGGCTTGCCTGGGTACGAGCGTTTGTTTTCGGTTTAATAGTTATAAGGTGCTGGATCAATCGGAGGAAGAGCTCGCGGCGAGTGACAATCCGTTTGCGCTGGTTGTTTTGGCTGTTAAGCTGGCGATCATTGGAAAGCGCTTTTCGTCTCAGGATTTCTACCGTTTAAAAATTGATCTAGCAAAGAGGTTGTTAAGTCATGATTTTTCGAAGAGGAAGATTGCGAAACTGCTCGATTTTTTGAAATTTTATATCGATCTGGGAAGCAAGGAACTTAACAAAGAGTTCAATGAAATAATTGAAACTATCAACCCCAAACCGAAACCTATGACAATCAAAGAAGCTGTTTTGTACATTGTAAAGGAGGAAGCGAAGGAAGAACGAAACGTAACTTTCATTAAAAACCTTCTCCGTGAAACTAAGTTTAGTCATGAGGAGATCGCGCGGCTTGCGGACGTCCCGCTAAAATGTGTCGAGGGCTTTGTGCAAGGCACATGGCCAGAATATGATTAAGAGGTAAGCTGTCCCACCGGGCAGCTTTTTTCATAATACCCCAAATTCAAATCACGATTGCCAATCGCCTCAATAGTATTTTAAGGATAAATTTTTAGCTTTATGCTTTCTTACGAAAACAGACAGAAGCGGTGATGCAAATTGCTACCTCAACGGGGGAAACCAAAGATCATGATCTATGGCAAAGGATTCGCGTGGGCGATGAGCAAGCCTTTACTGCAATCTTTGAGAAATACCACCGCACACTTTACAACTACGGCAGCAAGCTTTCGACCAATTCTTCGCTCGTGGAGGACGCTATTCAGGATGTGTTTATCGACATTTGGCGGCTACGACACAACCTTACCGAGAACGTTACCTCCGTTAAATTTTACCTCTACCGCGCATTGCGCCGCCGCATTCACGTGGCGCTCGACAAGTTTCCTTCTATGGAGGAAATCAGCGAACTCGACGACGAGGACACACCCGCAAACCATACCCATTCGGAAGCGATCCTGATCGAGGCGGAATCTTCGTCCGCGCGGGCGCAACGTATACAGGAATTGCTCGCACAATTGCCCGAACGCCAGCTCGAAGCACTCACACTACGCTATTTCGATGATTTCAGCATTGAAGAAATCGCAGAAATTATGAGTGTGAACGAAAAATCTGTCCGTAATTTCATCTATAAGGCCTTGACATCTCTCCGTCAGAGCCGGGAAATGCTGCTGATTTCTTCTCTGATTTTCTGGATGTTACTATTTTTTTAAATTTTTCTTCAAAAAATTTCATTTTGAAGAGGTCAAATCTGCATTTCGTCGCTCTGTACTATTGAACGACGATTAACTGCATCCCGCGAAACATGAAGCATGATCCTTATTCTCTGACCGAGCTGATCAGAAATGAAGAGTTTATCGCCTGGGTAATGCATCCCGACGAACTCAGCGACCGCAAATGGCAGGCGTTCCTGGAAAAACATCCCAGGAAACGGAAAACCGTTGAATCGGCCAGGGAGTACGTCATTCTGTTGGCGAAGGACACGGGCAGGCACCAGCCTACCCAGAAACAAAGCGACAGAATGTGGAGCATCGTCGAAAGCCACATGCACGATGAGGCACCGAATCCTCAGGAAAAGGAGCCGGAGGTCGTTTTCAAAACGAGCCGCGGGCACGGATGGCGCTGGGCACGTGTGGCAGCGTCGGCAGCGTTGATCCTGAGCATTGGCTCGGTGAGCTACTGGTTCTACTATAAGAAGGCGGATGGCCCATTGCAGGAAGTAGCCGTGCGCGAGGAGGCGGATTTGCCTAATACCATTCAGAAATACAATGATACCGACAAGCCTATGACCGTATTGCTGCAAGACGGCAGCTCGGTCGTATTGCAACCGGGGGGAAGGCTGAGCTATTCAGAAGGGGTAAACAGGAAGCGGAGAGAGGTTACTTTGACCGGGAAGGCGTTTTTTGAAATAGTAAAAAATAAACAAAAGCCGTTCCTGGTGTATAGTTATGGTCTGGCCACGAAAGTACTCGGGACCAGCTTCACCGTCGACGCTTCTTCGGAAAGTAAGGATATCAAAGTAGAAGTGCGCACCGGGACGGTTTCGGTGTTTTCTATCAATAACCTGGATAATAGCCAAAAAGAAGCCGTTCTAGACAAACCGGAATTGGAAGGTGTAACCCTCAATCACGATCAGCGGATCGCATTCTCGAAAGAGAGCGGTAAGATCATATCATTGCCAGCTGTTGTGGAAGCATCTTCGGACAAGGATGTTTCAAAACAGCAATTTGTATTTGATGAAACCCCGGTTTCGGAGGTGTTCCGGATACTGGAAAGCGCCTACAATGTCCGGATCGTTTACGACCGGGAAAAGATGGGCACTTGCCCGCTGAACGCGACTTTGATCGGGCAGCCTTTGAAGGAAAAGCTCGAAGTGATCTGCAATGCGCTCGACGCGCAGTATGAAGTGGCCGATAACCAGATAACAATCCTGGGAAAAGGATGTAAGTAGTTTTTGACACCACATATCACATTTTACCCTGAACGCCGCCTATGACGTAACGCTACCGTATTGCCTAAAAAATAAAAAAGACCAGCCATGTTCCAGCATGACTGATCCTGGGTTCCCCAACAGTAACGGACATTACTGCACATCCATTTGGACGATGGATGAGCCGGGGAAGATTTCGTTGAATAATCTCCTTAAACAACAAATTCATTCAAAAATATGAAAAAAGTTCGACGACCTGAAGACTTTCTCATCAAGCTCATGCGAATCACATTAATGCAATGTATCCTGGCAGGCCTGTTCGCAGGCATTACGTGGGCAAACGACGGGAGGGCTCAATCCGCATTGAACCAGAAGGTTACCGTTGACATCCGGAACGAGGAGATCAAAACGATTTTTTCGCAGCTGGAAAAGCAGACCAATGCTAAGTTTATATTTAGCTCAAAATTGATCCAATCCGATCGGAGGGCTTCGGTGAAGGTTAAAAACGGCTCTTTATCGGCCGTTTTGGACGCTTTGCTGAAACCGCTGGAATTGCATTACCGGATAAAGAACGACCTGATCGTGATCAGACCCGATCATCCTGAACAAGCCGTTGAGACGGTTTCCGAAGAAATTCCGGTAGTGGAATTCAGTGCTACTACGGTGGATAAATCCATTTCCGGTGTGGTGAAAGACGAGACTGGTAGCGGATTACCAGGCGTGAGTGTGGTATTGAAGGGTACCCAAACCGGTACTTCAAGTGATGAAAAAGGAAGATACTCGCTCACTGTTCCTAACGGTGAGCATATTCTGATATTCTCGTTTGTGGGCTTCCTGTCGCAGGAAGTGACGGTGCCATCCGGCCAGAGCGCATTGGATATTACGCTGAAAGTGGATAACAAGGCTTTGGAAGAAGTGGTCGTGGTAGGTTATGGTACACAAAGAAAAGAGTCGCTGACGGGCGCGATCGCGACGGTGACGAGCAAGGATCTCGAACGCGTGCATGGTGGATCAACGGTGAGCTCGGGTTTGGCGGGTAAGATTCCCGGCGTAACGTTCCGTATGCCGGATGGCCGCCCAGGTGCGAGTGCCAACATCCAGATCCGTAACATGGGTAACCCGTTGTTTGTCATAGACGGAATCCAGCAGGATGCAGGGCAGTTCAACAACATTTCTCCCAACGATATTGAGAGCATTTCGGTACTGAAAGATGCTTCTGCGGCCATTTACGGGGTTCGTGCGGCGAATGGGGTAGTGGTGGTTACAACCAAACGCGGTAAAATGGGAGCCAAGAATACAGTAAGTCTGGACGCTTATACGGGCTGGCAAAACTGGTCACGATTCCCGAATGTGGTGAACGATTCGTATCAATGGATGCATGGTAAAGCCGAGGCGGAAATGAATCAATACGGCAAAACGTCGATCACGCAAGCGGAATTAGAAAAATATCGTGCAGGTACGGAAATGGGCTACAAGACATTTAACTGGAAAGATTTCATTATCAAAAAGAACTCGCCGTTAAATTCCGTCAACCTGAACATGACCGGCGGTTCGGACAAGATCAACTATTACATTTCGGCAACGAGGTTACACCAGAACTCGGTATTGGGCCGCGAGTTTACTTTCGACCGTACGAACATTCAAAGCAATGTGGATGCGAAAATCACCGACCGTTTGAAACTCGGTGTGCAGATCAACGGCCGTATCGAGAAGCGCGACCAGCCTGGTATCCCCGGTGGTGACGATTATTGGCTCCCGCGTTTTGCTATCCTGCGTAACCGCCCGTTTGAGCGCCCGTACGCCAACGATAACCCCGAGTATCTGAACGATATCAAGCATAACGAGACCAACTGGGCCTATAACAACAAGAAACTCGGTGGTTACTGGACCGAATACTGGCGTGTTTTGCAAACCAACTTCTCGGCCGAATACCAGATTCCGGGCGTAAAAGGGCTGAGTGCGAGAGGAATGTACTCCTACTACATTGCCGACCGCGTGATGAACGGCCACGAGTACACCTACAAAGCTTACACCTATAACCCGACCGAGGATACCTACACCGTGACCGGCGGTAGCACCAATCCATGGCGCGAGCGCGGTACCCGTAAAGTAATGCGCAATGTGTATCAGGGACAGTTGGCTTATAACAACACATTTGGAAAACACACAGTGGGCGCCACATTCGTGTCGGAATGGCAGGATGAGCGCACGCAGGACCAGTGGGTACATGCAGTTCCTAAAACAAACGTGCTGCCGTTGATCTACTTCCCGACCGTAGATACCTACAACGACAGTGATACAGAGCTGGCACGTATAGGGTATATCGGTAGGGTTAATTACGACTACGCCGGCAAATATTACCTCGAAGTTTCGGCTCGTCGCGATGCTTCCTGGAAGTTCGCGCCGGACCGTCGCGTGGGATACTTCCCTTCGGCGTCGGTGGGATGGAGGATTTCGGAAGAAGATTTTTTCAAAAAGATCATTGGCGAGCGCAGCATTCTGGATGACCTGAAATTCAGAGGGTCATATGGTATCCTTGGAGATGACAACATTCTTTTCAATAATGATCCCAACAGACCATTGAGCCCGTATGCTTACCTGCCTGGGTACGACTATAACAAAGGCAACGTAATTCTGAGCGGCAATGCGGTGGTTACAAGTCGTGACAAAGGCCAGATTATCAACAACATTTCCTGGTTCAAAAGTAAGATCACCGACCTCGGCGCGGATTTCTCTTTTCTTGGAACGAAAATTACCGGTAGCGTCGATTACTTCTACCGGCTGCGCACAGGATTGCTGGGTCGTAAATACGATATCCTGGTCCCCAGCGAACTGGGTTATTCATTGCCTGATGAAAACGTGAACAGCGATTCGCAGCAGGGTTGGGAAGGGGCGCTTACATACAATGGCAAAGCGGGTAATATCAACTACTCCATCGGTGGAAACGTATCGTTCTCTCGAAGCAAATTCGTATCGTCGTACAAGCCTATTTTCAACAACTCGTGGGACCGCTACCGGGCTTCCGGCGAAGATCGCTACACCAACATTTTCTGGGGGCTTGAAGCGATTGGCCAGTTCCAGTCGCAGCAGGAGATTGCCGAATACCCCGTCAATATCGATGGACAAGGCAACCGTACATTGCTACCGGGTGATTTGATTTACAAGGATTTGAACGGCGATAATGTGATCGACGGATACGATCAGCGGCCGATCGGCTACAATGCTACCGGCCAACCGAATGTCAATTTCGGGTTGAATTTCTCTGTAAGCTGGAAGGGGATAGGCTTCGTAGCCGACTTCTCGGGAGGCGGCATGTATTCCTGGAATCAGAACTACGAGCAACGCTGGCCATACCAGAACGAAGGTGCATTGAACAGCATTTTCCTCGACAGATGGCACCGCACCGATCCGTTCGATGTGAACAGCCAGTGGATTCCCGGAAAATATCCTGCGCTGCGCTATAACGACAAAGACCATAGCAACAACAGGAATTCGACTTTCTGGCTGCATAATGTGAAGTACATCCGTGCAAGAACGATCGAGCTCAGCTACTCACTGCCTAAGTCGGTGCTGGAAAAGCTGAAAATGTCACGTGCCCGGTTCTATATCAATGGGTATAACCTGTTCTCTATCGACAACTTGAAGAAGTTTGGTGTTGACCCCGAAATCCAGGATGACAACGGATTACAGTATCCGCAGAACAAGTTCGTGAACGTGGGCATCAACCTATCTATTTAAACCGATTGGAATTCAACATGAAAAAGATATTTCAAATACTATCGATTGCTGTATTGACCCTGGGTTGGAGCTGTAACGACGACGAATTCCTGAACCGTCCGCCTACCGGCCAGCTTTCCGAAGATCAGATCTGGAACGACGAAGGCCAGGTGCTTTCCGTACTGGGCGATTTGTATAACCGTTATGTAGATATTTCGACTTTCAAAACCATTAACGACGTTCCGGGATGGACGACTGTGAGCGATTTTAATGAGGCATTCTGGTCCGAAGCGGGCCGCTATAACAACTTCCAGAACAGCGGCTGGGACGTGCGGTCGTGGAGCGCGTGGGATTATGGTTATATCCGCGAAATGAACCTGTTTATCCGGAAATGCACCGCGGCCGAAAAGCTCGCACCGGCAGTTCGCGAGCGTTACCTGGCCGAAGCACGCTTTTTGAGAGCATCCTACTATTTCGAACTCGTGAAAAGAATGGGCGGCGTGCCGTTGATCCTCGAACCGATGGTGTACGATTTCAGCGGCGATCCTTCTTACCTGCAGCATCCGCGGGCCAAGGAGTCGGAGATCTATGATTTCGTGATTAAAGAGGCTGAGGAAATTAAAGACAAATTGCCTGCCAGCGTGGCGGAGAAATCGCGGGCTACCAAAGCCGCGGCATTGGCTATGCAGGTTCGCGCAGCTATTTACGCAGGTTCCATCGCGAAATATGGCGTGAACACGCCTCAGGTTTCGCTGCCGGGCGGGGAGGTAGGTATTCCGGCCAGTGCGGCTAATGGTTATTATACCAAAGCGCTGGCGGCTGCGAAGGAGATCATTTCAGGCAATGCGGGAGCTTATGCGTTGTATACCAAAAAGCCCGATCTGTCCGAAAACTTTGCCAGCATTTTCTATGATAAGGCTAATAATTCGGAAGTAATTTTTGTAGAGGATTTCAAACTGCAAAGCGGGAAGGTGCATTACTTCACCGGCTGGAACCAGCCCCGCTACGGTGCCGAGGAAGAGGAAGGCGGCCGCATTAACCCGTCGCTGCAACTCGTGGAGGCATTTGAAAAACTTGACAATACTTTCGCGCCGATCCCGACCACCAATGCGAACGGAACGCCGATTTACTACACCGAGCAAACCGACATCTTTGCAGGCCGCGACGCCCGCCTCGGCGGAACAATCATGCTGCCGGGAACTACCTTCAAAGGTCGCAAAGTCGATATTTGGGCCGGTTACCAGCTGGCAAACGGCACGATTATCAGCGGGGACGACCGCGGTGCGCAAAAAACGTTGCCCGGCAAAACAGTACCTGAGCAAGTCGTAGGTTTCGACGGCCCGATCGACGGCTTCGAATTCACCGCCCAAACGGGTTTCTACCTTCGCAAGTACCTCGATCCCGTCGTAGGCTCTGGCCAACGCGGGGTGAACAGCGAGGTGTGGCTCGTTCGCTATCGTTTTGCAGAAGTGCTTCTGAATGCAGCAGAAGCCGCATTTGAGCTCGGCCAGGCAGCAGAGGCGGCGGGTTATATGAACCAGGTCCGTGCACGTGCCGGGTTGGTAACGCCTTTGAAAGCATCCGAAATCAATTTCGACCGCCTCGTACACGAGCGCCGTGTGGAGCTCGCATTTGAGGGACATTTGCTTTTTGATATGAAAAGATGGCGGATCGCGCACCAGATCCTGGACGGCAATGCAATTACTGCTGCCGAGCTTTCCAAAGACCTCGGCAAAGCTACCAAGCGCAACACCCAGCCGTGGGGATTATGGTCGTACAAAATCTACGATCCGGGCTCGCCCAACAACGGCAAATGGATTTACAAGCAGGTTAAACTCAGCCGCGTAACCGGCGCCGACCGCTTCCAGTTGGGGAACTACTATTCGTACATCGACGACGCGATTATCAGCAACAACCCCAAGCTCGTCAGAAATCCGAACCAATAGACCATCACATTCAAACGATACGATATCATGAAGACCAGATTTCATATTATGCCGCTTGTCGCGATGGTAGCGCTCTTGGCGGCTTGCGAAAAGGACAACTATACCGAGCCGAAATCCATGCTTTCGGGCAAGATCGTTTACAAAGGGGAGCCGGTGGGTGTTGAAGAAGGACAGGTTCGCCTGCAACTCTGGCAGCCTGGCTTTGGAAAGCTGGCTGCCATCGACGCGCCTGTTTCGCAGAGCGGTTCCTACTCGGCGCTTTTGTTTGACGGAAATTACAAACTGGTTTTTCCCAAAAACCGCGGGCCGTTCAAGACCATCGTGAAAGACGCTGCTGCGAAAGACACGTTGTTTGTAAAGCTGGCAGGCAACCAGGCGCTCGATGTGGAAGTAATGCCTTACTACATGATCCGCACGCCGCAGTTTTCAGGTGGTGAAAGTAAGGTGAATGTTTCGCTCAAACTCGAAAAAATCCTTACCGGTGCCGAGGGTAAAGACATCGAAAGGGTCTCATTATATGTGAACAAAACCGATTTTGTTGCGCGCGCTACCAACGTGGCTGTGACCGACGTGCCCGGGGCCGACATCAAAGACTTGAATGCGATCAACCTCACCGCCACCGTACCAACGCTTTCGCCTGCCCAGAACTACGTGTTCGCCCGGGTAGGTGTGAAGATCAAAGATGTGGAGGACATGGTTTTCTCGCCGGTCCAGAAAGTCAATTTGTAAGGATTGATTCCAATACTAAAACCGAAACGTTTCTTTAAAATCAATTTGAATGAGGAATTACATTGCACTTTTGCTTGTCGGGCTCATGGCGCTGGCATGTGCAAAGAGTAAGCCTGGGGCGCCAGCTGTAAAAGCTGGCGCTTCCAAAGGCCGCAGGGCCGAAGTATTGTTCCTGGGGCACAACAGCAAGCACCACGATTCGGGCAAATACGCGCCGTGGCTGTCGATCAAGCTGTTCAAAAGCGGGATTAATATGTCGTACACGACTAATCCCAACGATATTAATCCTGAAAATCTGGCTAAATATGACGGACTGATTATCTACGCCAATCACGATTCGCTCTCGCCTTCGCAGGAAAGTGCCATGAAAGCATTCGTTGAAGGCGGCAAAGGCCTTATCCCGATCCATTCGGCTTCCGGCTGTTTCCGGAATTCTTCCTGGTATATCAAAACAATAGGCGGCCAGTTCGCTTCCCACAAGACGGGGTCATTTAAAAACACTATTCTAAAACCGGAACACCAGGTCATGAAAGGCATTACCGACTTTCAGACCTGGGATGAAACTTACGTCCACAAAAACCTGAACCCGGACAAAACCGTCCTGGGCGAGCGGGTGGAAGGCCGCCTGGAAGGCGATGTGCACGAGCCTTACACATGGGTGCGCAACGAGGGTAAAGGCCGTGTGTTTTACACCGCCTACGGCCATGAGGACAGCACCTGGACGAACAAAGGCTTTCTCGACCTGGTCAGAAACGGCGTGCTATGGGCTATCGGCGACCAGGTACAAGCGCAAATTGCCGCATTGAACCTGCCCGACGTCGATATTTACAACTCCGATACGATTTCGCATTACACCAAACGTCATGTGGTGCCGAAAATGCAGGAATCGCTTTCACCGGCAGAATCCAATAAGCTGACGCAGATTCCACCTGATTTTGAAATACAACTTTTTGCATCGGAGCCCGACATTACCAACCCCATTGCGATGTCATGGGATGAGCGCGGGCGGCTCTGGGTGGTTGAATCGGTCGATTATCCCAATACATTCAAGGAAACCGACGGCGCTTCCAACGACCGCATTAAGATTTGCGAGGATACCAATGGCGACGGTAAAGCCGACAAATTCACTGTCTTCGCCGACAAGCTGAACATTCCTACCAGCATGGTATTTTCCAACGGCGGCGTGATCGTTTCCATGGCGCCGGACTTCGTGTTTTTGAAAGACACCAACGGTGATGATGTGGCCGATGTACGTGAGGTGATCATGACAGGCTGGGGCAAGAACGATACCCACGCCGGGCCTTCCAACCTGCAATATGGTTTCGACAACAAAATCTGGGGCGTACTGGGTTACTCCGCTTTCAACGGCACTATCAACGGCAGGAAGATGAGCTTCTCGCAGGGGCTTTACAATTTCAAACCGGACGGAAAAGAGTTTGAATACCTAGGCAGCAGCAGCAACAACACCTGGGGGCTGGGCATCACCGAGGATAACAACGTATTCCTTTCCACCGCCAACAACACCCACAGTGCATTCTTTTCAATGCCGGGAAGGTTAATGCAGCGTACATTAGGAGAAGAGCAGCCGTCGGTGCAAGCGATTCAGAAGATCGACGGGCATTATGACGCCCACGCCGTGACGCCGAACCTTCGTCAGGTAGATGTGGTAGGAGGTTTCACATCCGCCGCGGGCCACCATTTTTACACAGCCAGAAACTATCCGAAAGAGTACTGGAACCGCATCGCACTGGTGACCGAACCGACGATCCGCTTGATACACAAAGCCATTCTCGAACCGGACGGCGCGGGTTTTAAGGAAAAAGACGGCTGGAACTTCATGGCCAGCTCCGACGAGTGGTTCGGCCCGGTACAAGCCGAAGTAGGCCCGGACGGAGCCGTATGGGTGGCCGATTGGTACAACTTCATTATCCAGCACAATGTGTTCGTACCGGCGCAATCACCTTCAAAATTCATTCTTCCGTTCGAAGAGCAACCACACGGTCCGGGCAATGCATTCAGCAGCCCGATGCGTGATTTGAACCACGGTCGTATTTACAGGATTGTTTACAAAAACGGCAAGAAATCGCCGGCATTGAAACTCTCCAAAGACGACCTGCCGGGACTGGTGGCCGCATTGGAAAACGACAATATGTTCTGGCGAATGACCGCGCAGCGCTTGCTTGTGGAATCGAAAAAACTGTCGGTACTGCCGGATTTGTATAAGATCATTAATAATCCGAAAGTTGATGAAATAGGCCTGAATAGCCCAGCTGTACACGCATTATGGACATTGCACGGCCTGGGTGCATTAGACGGTTCCAATGCGGAGGCATTGCAAGTGGCGAGCAAAGCATTGACCCACCCGGCAGCGGGCGTACGCAAAGCAGCGGCCAGCGTATTGCCGAAACAGGAGCAGAGTTTTGAAATGCTTGAAAAAGGCATGAAAGATGCTAATCTGAATACACGACTGAGTGTATTCGTAGCGATCGCCGAGTTGCCGGCCTCCGAAAAAGCAGGGGCAGCCATTTACCAGGTATCTCTCGACGAGCAGAATGCGAAGGACCCCTGGCTTTCACGCGCCATTCTCGCGGCGGCCATCCAGCACGAGAAGGGCTTCCTGGCCGCAGCCGGCAAGCAATCGCAGCCATCCGCACTGACGTCGCAGGTAACCGAAGCGTTGAGCAGAGAAGTATATCCATTGGGCAGAAGAAACACATTGCAATTCCCGCCGGATGTTTCGGGCAAAGAAATCACGATCCGTGCTAGCATTACCAAGGGGCGCGATCGTGCATTGCAGGGCTTCATCGCAGGCCAGGGTGGAAAGGACGGTGGTTATGCGCTGTACATCCAGGACGGCAAGCTGATCATGGCCGTGAAGCAGCATGGCATGCTAAGCAAAGCATCGACGACGGACCCGTTGCCCGACAAGTTCGATGTGGTGGCAAGCCTTACGGAAGGTGGTAATATCCGCATCGAAATCGACGGGAAGGAAGTTGCTACCGGTAAAGCGCATATGCTTTTCAATGCGCCGCTGAGCAACTCGGTACGCTCGGGAGAAGATATGGAAGGTGAGGACAAAATTGGGGATTACGAAGGGCGCTTTGGGTTCGTGGGCAATTTTCAAAAAGCATCTCTCGAACTGAACCGTCCGAACGAAGGGGGTAGCAACGCTGCTTCGTCAAGCCGATCTGCTTCCAGGGCAGCCGCTTCCAATGCGACGGTGATCGAGCTGAAAGTAGAGAAGGAGATTATGCAGTATGATAAAAAACTGATTACCGCGAAGGCAGGCCAGAAAGTGGTGATTAATCTCGAAAACCCGGACGGAATGCAGCATAACTTGCTCATCATTAAACCCGGCACGTTGCAAAAAGTAGGTAAGGCGGCCGACGAGCTTCTTGCTAATCCGAAAGCTGCCGAAATGCAGTACGTTCCGAAGATTCCGGAAGTGTTGTTTTCGACCAGACTGGTGAATTCGGGTGAAACCGTTACGCTCGAAATAACGGTGCCGAACGAACCGGGCGACTATCCGTATGTGTGCACATTCCCCGGCCACTGGCGCGGAATGAACGGGATCCTGCGGGTGGTGAAATGAGTTCATGAGTTTAGGGTTTATGAGTTTAGAGTTGAACGTTTAACTCATGAACTTTAAGCTCATAGATCTACAACCGCTTTGTCGCCCTGAACTTTAAACTCATAAACTTAACAACTTAAAATGACGCATTCAACCTCAAAGTTCATCGCCTCACTACTGCTTCTGCTAGCCATGTTCGCCTACAATGCGATGGCGGAAAACCCCGGAAAGAAAAAGGCGATCCGCGTGCTGCTGGTAGGCGGTGGCTCCTCACACGATTTCGACCGGTGGTACAAGCAGGAAGATGTGCAAACGCTCCAAAAAGACGGCCTGGCGACGGTGGAATACACCAGCGACCCGTCGACGATCCTGGGCAAGCTGAAAGACATCGATGTGCTCTATCTTTCAAACAACCAACCTATCGCCGACAAAGCCACAAGGGAAGCCATTTTCGCGTTTGTAGACGCCGGGAAAGGCTTGGTACTGGCGCATCCGGCGCTTTGGTACAACTGGGCCGACTGGCCGGAATACAATCAGAAGCTCGTGGGCGGCGGTTCGAAAGGTCATGATAAATACGGGCCGTTTGAGGTGACTGTTACAAAAAAGCACCCGGTGACGAAAGGCGTACCGGCGAGTTTCAAGCTGGACGACGAGTTGTATTATTTCAAACCCGATGCGGCCGGAACGCCCATTGAAGTACTCGCAACTGCGAAGGCTGAAACTTCGGACAAAGTGTTTCCGAGCATTTTTATTGTGAAATATCCTAAGGGGAGAATTGTAGGGATAGCATTGGGGCATGATGCTAAGTCGCACACCATCGAGCCCTATCAAACCCTGCTACGCAACGCCGTAACATGGGCAGCTAAATAGGCCCCATTCCCCCGGATTGAAAATCCGGGGACAAAATGTTCGAGCCTCTGGCTCTCCGTCGATGCATTACAAAAGGCAGCGCCTCAGAGCCGTAGGCTCGCAAAACAAAGCAAATCAATCCATTTCTTAACCCCGGGTTTCAACCCGGGGACTAACCAAACAAGCAATGAGCGACAAGCAAATCACAGTAGTTATCGTGGGTATGGGTTTCGGGAAAGAGTTTATCCCTATTTATCAAAGCCACCCGAACATCAAGGCGGTAGGGATTTGTACCCGCAGCAAACAAACCCGCGACGAGCTGACAGCCAAGTTCAATCTCGATCCTAACCTCGTTTTCGAGCATTTCGAAGATGTTCCTAAGCGCGACGACGTGGACGCGATACACGTGGTAACCCCCGTACCCGACCACGCACGCATGACCCTGGCATCCCTCAATGCCAATAAGCATACCGCCTGTACCATCCCAATGGCCATGACCGTGGAGGATTGCAAAGCCATCGTAGAAGCTAAACGCCGTTCAGGTAAGGTGTATATGATGATGGAGACCGCGCTTTACACCCGCGAATTCCTCTATGGCCTCAACCTCGCACAAACAGGTCAATTAGGTCGCATTCAGTTCGTGCGCGGCTCGCACATCCAGGATATGAGTATGGAAGGCTGGGGCGAATACTGGAAAGGTTATCCGCCGATGCTGAATGGCACGCACGCTATTTCCCCGCTTTTGAAAATCAATAATACCATTGCTGAAACGGTGGTTTGCCACGGCTCCGGCCGGTTGAGCGAGGACCTTGCAAGCCGTTACGGATCGCCATTTGCCGTTGAAACGGCCACATTTACATTGAAAGGCACCGACGTGGTAGCGGAAGCGACCCGCTCATTGTTCGATGTGGTGCGCCAGTACCGCGAGAGCTACGATGTGTATGGTACCAAAATGTCGTTCGAGTGGGAGCAATTGCAGGACGAGGAGCACGTGATATTTGACGGCGGTGAAAACGCGTCACGCATCAATGTGCCTGATACCGATGATTTGCTGATCGAGCCGATCAAACATTTCACCAAACGCGAGAAGATCGATGACCCTAACCACGTATCGTTCCTTCAGGGCGCAGGCCATGGGGGTTCACACCCGCATTTAGTACAGGAGTTCGTGGCAGCGATCGTGGAAGGCCGCGATTCGGCGGTGGATGCTGCCTTGGCTGCCAACTACACCTGCGCGGGCATTTGCGCGCATGAGTCGGCCATGAAGGGCGGCGTTCGTGTGAATGTGCCGAGTTTTGAAGAATAATTTATGCTAATAAAAGAGCCAGGCCCCCCAAAACCTGGCTCTTTTGCTAAACCTGAACCCTTATGCTATTCGGAGCCAGCACATTCATCTGGGTGTCGCCGTTTTCTACGGCCAATATAGACCTGCTCACCAAGGTCAAAAACATGGGCTACGACATCATAGAGATAGCCGTGGAAGATACCCGCATCATCGACTGGAAGCTTATCAAAGACACCGCCCGCGACCTCGACCTGAAAATCACCATTAGTGGTGCATTCGGGCCGGAGCGGGATATTTCGAGTACTGATCCGGCATTCCGCGAGATTGGGAAACAGTACATTATCGACTGCATTCGCATCGCCAAGCAAATGGACAGCCCGGTTTTCGGCGGACCATTGTACTCGGCAGTCGGCAAAACCCGCATTGTTTCGGCGGAACAGAAAAAGCAGGAGCGTGAATGGTGTGTGGATATTTTAAGAGAAGTAAGTCAAATAGCCGGAGATTGTGGCGTGACGCTCGGCTTGGAGCCGCTGAACCGTTTTGAAACGGATATGGTCAACACGGTCGATCAGGCATTGTCGATTCTGGACGAGGTGGGAAGTCCACACCTGAAAATCGTGCTGGATACCTTCCATTCGAACATCGAGGAAAAAGATATTCCGGCTACGATCAGGAAAATCGGGAAAGATTTGCTTTGTCATGTACAAGGTAATGAAAGCGACCGCGGAACTCCCGGAACCGGCCATTTGGAATGGCAGGGCATTCAAGGAGCGCTGACGGAAATCGGTTACGACGGCGCGGTGGTGATCGAAACCTTCGGACAACCCTCCAAAGAACTGGCCCGCGCGGCCTGTATCTGGCGGCCATTGGCGAACAGCGCCGACGAGCTCGCCGAAGAAGGACTCGCCTTCTACCGAAAAATGTTTGTTCCAACACACTCTGCCATCAATGCGTAACATCCTGCTTGCTTTCTTGTTGACCATCTCCGCAGGGCTACACGCCCAGATACCTGTCGATTTAAAAAGTTTTGACAAGAAAAGCGGCGTTCAGGCGACCGTCAGCGACGCCATGCTGAACATTGAATGGCCCGCCGGTAATGCGGAAACCGGCAAAGTTTCCATTGATTTAAACAAAACAAATGCGCTGATTGGCAGCCTGGGCATTGGTACCAAAGAAAAACAGTACACCATCGCCCGTAACCTCGACCCGGCTATTATTCTCACAGTAGGTAAGCGCGACCTCGTTTCGCAGAATGGCTGGAATATTTTCTTTGACAAAACCGCTTATTTGAAATACCAGAGCTACGCGGTAAAACTCGATAAAACCGATGTGAAAGTCGCCAGCAACGGCTCCCGGACGGAAATTACCGTCAATGGCGCCAAAGGCGGACCGTTTTCGGGCTCCATTCAATTTACACTATACAATGGCAGCCCGCTGATGAACGTAGCGGCAGTTATGTCGACGAACGTCGATTCACTTGCCGTGATTTACGATGTGGGCCTTACTTCACGCGAAACGCCCTGGCAGAAGCTTTTCTGGGCCGATACCGAGGATTTTATGCGCAATGTGGTGGTAACCAAGATGGATACCGTCGAGATGATGGCCGTGAAATACCGGACGATCATCGGGCAAGGGAAAGAGGGTAACCTGGCTGTCTTCCCCGCGCCGCACCAGTATTTCTATCCGCTGGATAATTGCTACAACCTGGAACACATCTGGTATGGCGAGAATTACCGTAATCTGCTGCCTGGTTTTGGAATAGGCATTCGCCACGATTTGCTTGGTGACCGTCGCTGGGTGCCGTGGTTTAATGCGCCTCCGGGAACGCAGCAGCGCTACAATTTCTTTTGTTTGCTGAGCCGCGAAAAGGACGGCAAGGTGCTGGAGAACGTAAAGGCATTTACGCATTCGGATAAGTATGAGCCTCTTCCGGGGTACTACACGATGTCGAGCCACTTCCATCAGGAGCACGTCGACGATGTGCTTACGCGCAAGCCGCTGCCCGATATGCCGGGTTTCGTGAAAGCATTCCGGAATACGGGTGTGAATATCGTGCATCTGGCCGAGTTTCACGGTCCGGGTAGCCCGCGCGGACCAGAGGCTAAACGCTGGCCGGAGCTGAAAATGATGTTTGCAGAATGCGCGCGACTTTCGGATGGTAACTTTTTGTTGCTGCCGGGTGAGGAACCTAACAATTTCTTCGGCGGGCATTGGATGAATATTTTTCCCAAACCGGTTTACTGGCTGATGTCGCGGGAAAAGGAACAGCCGTTTGTGGAAGACCATCCCGAATACGGTAAAGTTTATCGTGTTGGTAATAAAGAAGAGATGCTGAAACTATTGGAAATGGAAAACGGTCTCGCGTGGACCGCGCATGCCCGTACGAAGGGCTCCACCGGGTTTCCCGACAAGCATAAGGACGAGACATTCTACAAATCCGACCATTTTCTGGGAGCCGCCTGGAAGGCCATGCCGGCCGATTTGTCGCAACCTAAACTCGGCAAACGCGTACTCGACCTGATGGACGATATGGCCAATTGGGGCTACAAAAAGAATGTGTTAGCCGAGGCGGATCTGTTCCGTATCGAGCCTAACTACGAATTGTACGGGCATTTGAATGTCAATTACCTCCAACTCGACCAACTTCCGCGTTTCGAAGACGGCTGGCAGCCGGTACTGGATGCCATGCGAAAAGGCAAATTTTTCGTCACTACCGGCGAAGTGCTTATCCCGGCATTTAAAGTGAATAATGCCGTAGTGGGCGAAATTGCCCGGCCGGATGCGAAAGGAAATGTGGAGATTAACCTCGACGCGAAATGGACTTTCCCGCTCAACCGCGCCGAGGTGATTTCCGGCGATGGTAAGAATGTTTTTCACGACATCATTAATTTGAACGACACACAGGCTTTCGGTCAGAAGAGTTTTAAATTTACTCAAAACCTCAAAGGCCGTAAATGGCTGCGGGTTGAACTCTGGGATGTAGCTGCCAATGGCGCATTTACCCAGATTATCTGGCTCGAATAACGATATTAACAACACCTGAAATGATCAGACCGCTCTTATCACTGCTATTACCACTGATTTTAACGTGTCCCCGACTGGATAGTCCCGGACTGGATAGTCCCGGACGGGGCGATAAGGAATACAAGAACCCGGTTTTCGAACCCATTCTCGCCGACCCGACGGTGGTAAAGGCCGACGACGGATATTTTTATGCCTACGGTACGCAGGACGACTGGGGCGATGGCCACGGTTCGCGGCTGATACCCATCGTTCGTTCCAAGGACCTCGTGCATTGGGATTATGTCAAAGAAGCATTTACAGCCAGGCCTGCATGGAAGGAGAAGGGTGGTATATGGGCGCCCGATGTGGTGAAAGTGAACGGCAAATACCATATGTATTACGCCTACTCGACCTGGGGCGATGTCAATCCGGGGGTAGGTCTCGCCATTGCCGAATCGCCGGCGGGCCCGTTCATGGATCAGGGGAAACTATTCAATAGCGCCGACATGGAGGTGCCCAATTCAATTGACCCGTTTTACCTCGAAGCCGACGGTAAAAAATATGTATTCTGGGGCAGTTTCAGTGATAAGCCCACACAGGGTACTTACGGCGTGGAATTGTCTGCCGACGGTAAATCGGTACCCGATCTTTCAAAGAAATTCAAAGTCGCCGCGGGCGATTTCGAGGCCGTGATGATCCAGAAGAAAGGGGATTACTACTACTTTCTGGGATCGAAGGAAAGTTGCTGCGAGTTTGAGAAAAGCAGGTACCACGTGCGAATGGGCCGTTCGAAATCCCTTTTCGGGCCGTTCGTCGATCAGGAGGGTAAGGACTTGAAAGAACGCGGCACCGGCACGATGCTGCTTCACGGGAATGATGTGTACTCCGGGCCGGGGCATAATGCGCGCTGGATCACCGACGACGCGGGTGCCGACTGGCTCGTGTACCACGCGATTAGCAAGGCAGAACCGAGGGTATCCAGTGGTGCCAACCGCCGCGTGTTAATGCTGGATAAATTGAACTGGAAAAATGGCTGGCCCGAAATTTCCAACGCAGAGCCAAGCATAGAAAGCCGGCCTGCACCGCTTTTTAAATAACAAAACCAATTCTAACACCTGATGAAATTGTTAAAAACGACGATCTGGGCTGTTGCGGCCTGCCTCATGTTGCAGAACTGCGCCAAGAAAGCCGAAGAGAAAAAAGAAGAAGCCACGACCCAGCAACAAGCCGCCGGCCGTGAAATATGGACCAAGGAGCAAGCTAAAGAATGGTATGCCAAACAAGGCTGGCTCGTAGGCGCCGACTTCCTGCCCAGCACGGCCATCAACCAGCTCGAAATGTTCCAGGCGGAGTCGTTCGACACTGCTACTATCGACAAAGAGCTAGGTTGGGCGCAGAACATCGGTATGAACACCATGCGCGTATACCTGCACGATTTGCTTTATCAGCAAGATTCCGCGGGGTTCATCAAACGTCTCGACACGTTCCTGAACATTACCAAGAAACACAATATTAAACCTGTGCTGGTACTTTTCGATTCGTGCTGGGATCCGTTCCCGAAACTGGGCAAACAGCGCGATCCTAAACCGGGTGTTCACAACTCTGGTTGGGTACAAAACCCGGGTTTTGATGCCTTGAAGGATAGCACGCAATATCCACGTCTGGAAAGATACGTGAAAGGCACCGTTGCCGCATTCGCGAACGACGACCGGGTATTGATGTGGGATATCTGGAACGAACCGGATAACACCAACAACAGCTCGTATGGTAAAGTCGAACTTCCCAATAAAGTGGACTACGTATTGCCGCTGATGGTAAAATCATTCGAATGGGCACGTTCGGTGAATCCTTCACAGCCACTGTCGTCCGGCGTATGGGCGGGCGACTGGTCATCACCTGAGAAGCTGAAACCCATTGAAAAAGCGCAGCTCGAACAATCGGATGTTATCACATTCCACAACTACGAAAATGGGCAGGAATTCGAGAAACGCATTAAATGGCTGGAACCATACGGTCGCCCTTTGATTTGCACGGAATACATGTCGCGCGGAAACGGCAGCTTCTTCGAAACATCTTTACCTATTGCCAAGAAATACAACGTAGGCGCCATCAACTGGGGCCTCGTGGATGGCAAATCGCAAACCATTTACCCTTGGGACAGCTGGAAAAAGACTTATACCAAAGAACCTGATTTGTGGTTCCATGATATTTTCAGAAAAGACGGAACGCCTTACAAGCAGGCCGAGGTAGATTTGATTAAGAAGTTGACTAGCGAGAAGAGCAGCTAGGTTTTAATGTAAAACGTGAAACAGCCCGGAAGTGATTCCTGGCTGTTTTGGCCTATTGTACCTGTTTGTTTCTTGCTTGATTGTAAACCGATTCCAACAAACTCTCCAGAAGAAACCTGCTCATATCTCTTCCAAGTTCTTCTGAGTTGTTATATATACCTTTGAGTGGCTGTGGTTTAAAGTCATGTGTTTTCTTTGCTTGTGCTTTCATTTTGATCCTTTTTAGGTTAAAAATCGACTGGTGACGAAGAAGTATTGATAAGGCTGATTAGGTTCAAAAAGCTCGCGCTTGCCGTTATCGCTTCTGACTCCCCATATCAGGTATTTTTCCAAAAACTTGTCAAGATCTCGCGAGATCGCAATTCTGTATAATCGGGTTTTGGCATCGGTATTTCCCATAAATCCAATTACAGCCCTCGGGTTAGCAGCCGTAAAAGTTTCAATTGTTTTAGATATAGTCGCCATAGTAGGCTTCACGTCTGCATTACTATTGTTTATAGTCGTCGAAAGTCTTCCATCCCACTGGACTTCTGCTAATGTCAGAGAATACAAGAAAGGGATTTCGGTCTCCCGGTAAATTATAGCTTTATGAGTTGCTGTATATCCGATACTTAAAAAGTCAAAACGTTGACCGTCTTCAAGAACTTTGACATCGTAAGCGGGTCGATCCATAACATAGTGGTGTAATATCACAACATTACGCATTCCACTCAGCCCTGTCCAAATCCGTTTATCAGGCGGTTACTTTTTTTTAAAAAAACCTCCTCAGGGTAAAGTTTCGCATTTCAACCGGCAAAGTGGGGCTGAATGAATATCTTCACAGCCGGAATTCTTAACCCCAACCTTATGAAATTAAAGTACTCCTTAGTAGCGTCGTGGCTATGCGCGGCGGTTCTGCTCTTGCCATTTGTGGTAAAAGCTCAGAAAAAACAATCCAAACCCAATGTTATCTTCATTTACGCCGACGACGTCGGTTATGGCGACCTGAGTGCCTACGGCGCCACGAAAATCAGTACGCCCAACCTTGACCGGCTGGCGAAGGAAGGTATCCGCTTTACGAACGCGCACGCGAGCTCGGCTACATGTACACCCTCGCGCTTCGCGCTCATGACGGGTAAATATCCATGGAGGCAAAAGGGTACGGGCGTGCTTCCTGGCGATGCGTCGCTGATCATCCCGACGAATCAATTGACGTTACCTGCTATTTTTCAAGACGCAGGCTATAAGACCGGCTCGGTAGGTAAGTGGCACCTTGGCCTGGGCGAAACCAATAAGCAAATCAATTGGAATAAACCCATCACCAAAGGTCCGAACGAAGTTGGTTTTGATTATGCATTCTTCTTCCCTGCGACATCCGACCGTGTCCCGACGGTTTTCGTAGAAAATCACGATGTGCAGGACCTCGATCCGAACGACCCTATTGAAGTGGATTATTCCAAAAAAATAGGCAACGAACCGACAGGGCTCGAAAATCCCGAATTGCTCAAACTCCCGGCTTCGCCGAATCACGGGCATAATAATACGATTGTAAACGGGATCGGCCGTATAGGCTGGATGACTGGCGGCAAGCAGGCCCGCTGGACCGACGAGGAAGTAGCGCACGTGTTCCTGAGCAAAGCCGAGCAATTCATTGAGGATAACCGCAAGAGCCCATTCTTCCTGTATTTTTCGCTGAACGACATTCACGTTCCTCGGATGCCGAGCACACAATTTAAAGGCAAAAGCAAAATGGGCTTGCGTGGCGACGTGATCCTGCAAATGGACTGGACGGTAGGCGAAATTTTGAAGAAACTCGACGAGCTCAAAATCGCGGAAAATACGCTGGTAATCTTTTCAAGCGATAATGGCCCCGTACTCGACGACGGTTATGCCGATCGCGCTGTAGAGCTGGCGAAAGGTCACAGTGCCGCCGGCCCGCTGCGCGGAGGGAAGTACAGTGCATTCGAGGGCGGTACGCGCGTGCCCTGGCTGGCGCGCTGGCCGCAGGCGATCAAGCCGGGTACGGTTTCGGACGCATTGATCTGCCAGATCGATATGATGGCCTCGTTCGCGAATTTCTTTCAGCAAAAAACCGGGAGCGAGGAGGCAGTGGATAGTTTTAATGTGATGGAGGCCATGCTGGGCAAAAGCCAGACGGGTCGTAGCTGGTTGATCAAGCAAGGAGGTGCATTGTCGATCACGCAGGGTAACTGGAAATATATCGAGCCGCGGGAGGGCAAGGCGATTGCCGAGCTTACCAATATCGAGACGGGGGCTAATCCCAAGCCTCAGTTGTATGATTTGAGTAAGGACATTGGTGAGAAAAACAATGTAGCGGATAAGTATCCGGCGAAGGTGAAGGCGATGGCCGCGGAGCTTGAAAAAATAAGGGAGGCTGGGCGTAGTCATTGATTTTTTGCCGCCGCTGCGGTGGCAAAAAAATCACTACTACAATCCGTTACCATTCCAGACCTCCGACGTCTAAAAGCATAAACCGCAATTCAGTTTATGCTAAAAAAATACTTCACCTCCGCACTAGCGCTGCTGGCATCATTGACCGGCAGCGCTCAAACTATCTACTTCCACCAGGATTTCAGCCAGACCAACGGCCTGATCAACCCGCAGCCCGATACCGGGCAGTTCAGTCACGTCATTCTCACGGCGCCGGCGCTTTCTTACCACAAATTTCACAAAGGCTACATGGAGCTGATCCGCAGCCGGCTGGATTCGGCAACGGGGGGCATTATACGTGCTATGCGCGCCACCCCATTCAGCCCGAACCCCGAGACGCTGGTCGTACGCATTACATTTAGCGTGGAGGCTATCCAGGCGCCTGCTTTGAATGCGATGTATTTTTATGTGGGGGAAGATTTCAACCCGGTCAACAATTCGTTCCCGGGCAATGGGCTAATGTTCGCAAAATGCTCGGTCAACTTCCTCGAAGACGGGTTCAATATCAAAGACCTCGAAACCAGGCAGGTAAGCAGAACTTACGCCGAAAAGAAGCTGGTTACCCTCACCTGGGTGCTGAACAACTCGAAAGAGCCGTTGGCCTATCGCTTGAATACAACGTCTGCCGAAGAAACCGCGACGCCAGGTACATACGACCTGTGGGTAGATGACGAACCGGTTGCCAGGGCTGCCAAGGCCCATCCGGGTGCATCGGTTTATTCCAAAACCAAACTATCCAACTTCGAAATGCGCTACCGCAACGGGGTGGGAAAGATCCTGATCGATGAAATATCCATTGGCGACGGCAGACCGAACCCCGTCGCCGATAATGCGATCGTGGCGCCGAATCCAGCGAAAAGAGACCGGATCTCACTGTCTGGAAAAGGGGTAAATGCATCTTCGGTTCGTCTGATCGATTTGAATGGCAGGGTGCTGCCATCGAAAACGGTGGCGGAAGCGTCGGGTAAGTTAAGCCTGAAACCGCTGAGCCCGCCGGCGGCTGGTATTTATATTTTACAATTTCAAAACCAGGATGGTCGGAAACAGGCAGTTAAGGTCATGATCGAGTAACTGAATGGATAGGACGATAGCCTGATTCAATTAAACTAATCTTGTAAAATAAATTGAGTTTGCGGTTAAGTTTGACTTATTTAGTCGTCCCTTTCAACAAGTTATGAATTCAACATCCCCTTTTTCGGAAGATCGCGTGCTCTGGCAGGATTTCCTGGCGGGGGAGGTGCGGGCGTTCGAGAAGCTGATGTCCGATAATTTTCGCTTGCTTTTCAGGTATGGGAGCAAGTTTTCCAAAGACCGCGAGCTGGTAAAGGACAGCATTCAGGACCTGTTTCTGGTGCTGTGGGAAAAAAGGGATAACCTCAATCCCGATGCGGCTGTGAAACCCTATCTGATGGCCTCGTTACGGCGCCTGATGCACAGGCAGGTATCTTCCCGCACGTGGGTAGGCGGGGAGGCATTGCAGGAGGAGGACGATTATTTCGAGATCGAGTTTTCGGTGGAAGACGACTATATCCGCAACGAAGCGACCCATTCCCGCACGCATCATTTACAAAAGCTGATCAATGCGCTGCCGCGACGGCAGAAGGAAGTGGTGTACCTCAAATTTTTCCAGGAACTCAGCCGGGAGCAGATTGCCGAGGTAATGGGTGTGTCGCCGCAGACGGTTTCCAACCTGCTCCAAATCGCTATCCGGCATTTGAAAACGCATTGGAAAGCGGAATTCCTTATATTTTTTCTGCTGCATTTTCTGTTCTAATCCGCACTTCGTCAACTGCCCAGTTGGTTTTTGTTCTTTTTTGAAGAAATAATTTAAAAATTATTGGTATCCCACGCCCGGTCTTGTCTATACACAATTAGACACAATGAACTGGTATGGACCGCTACAACGATTTTTCTGTTGAAGACTTTGTCTGGGACGATTTCTTTCGCCAATGGACATTGTCGCCCACCTCTGAAACCGACGCGCTTTGGGACGACTGGATTGACGCCAATCCCGAAATGCTCGAAAAAGTGGAGCAGGCCAAGGCTATTGTACTTTCCCTTCGCCTGCATGAACCGGAGATCGACGATTCGGAGATTAACCAGGTTGTGAAGCAGACGGTCGGCCGGATTACGGAAGCCAATGAGGATTCAGCCCGCGCCCCACGTCGCCTCGTGCCGGCATTTTCCATTCCCTGGATGCAATTCGCAGCTGCGGTCGCATTGATCATGCTGATGGGCTGGGCCGTGTATTCAGTGATGATCAAAAGGGAAGAAAAGCCGGAACTTAGTCAGCAAGACAGCGTCATTGAGCCCAACGGCGCGATGACTGAAAAGACCAATTCGACTTCTCAAACTATCGAACTTGCGTTGAGCGATGGCAGTAAAATCAGTCTCGCCCCGAAAGGGCGCATTCGCTATCCCGAGCGGTTTGACGGAGAACGGCGGGAGGTTTTCCTGGAAGGAGAAGCGTTTTTCGACATTACCAAGGATCCCCAACACCCGTTCCTGGTGTATGCGAATGGGTTGGTAACGAAAGTGTTGGGTACCAGTTTTCGCATTAAAGCTTACGGCAATTCCAGGGAAGTGACAGTGGAAGTGAAAACCGGAAAAGTGGCTGTGTTCGCCCAGTCCGACCCGCATTTGAAAGAAAAGGTAGCCGACAAGCAGTTACAGGGCGTTGTGTTGACACCCAACCAGAAAATCATCTACGCCCGCAACGAGGTAAAAATGGTGAAAACGTTGGTGGAGAAGCCCGAAATGGTCGTTTCAAAAGCCGAAATACCTCAGTTTGAATTTGAGGATACGCCTGCGAGCGAGGTCTTCAACACGATCGCCAGAGCCTATGGAATCGATATTTTATATGACGAGGCACTATTGAGAGATTGCCCGCTTACCGCACGCCTCGATAACCAGACACTTCACGATAAACTCAGTATCATATGCAAGGCCGTAGAATCCAGCTACGAGATCGTCGACGGCCAGGTGATCATCCATAGCAAAGGATGCAGGAATTAACTCAAAACAATCACGTAACCCTTTAAATCCCAACAAAAAAAACAGAAAGCTTATCCTAAAAAGAAGAGCCGGCAATGTTCCCGCATCACCGGCTCCGAGAATTCCCTGACAGGTTGGTCGCCATTACCCTCCCCAGCGGGAGGCAGGGATCGTTTTGCCAAATTTCCTATTCTACAAAACAATCAAATCTATGAAAAAACCTTTAAAGTACCGTAGGGTATTACTGTGGACCATGCGAATGACAGCTACTCAACTCATGCTTGCCTTGGTGTTTATCGTCACGGGTTACGCACGTGAAGGTAGCGCGCAATCCCTTCTCAGCCAGAAAATTTCGGTGACAGCGAACGGCAGTGAAGTCAAAAAGGTACTCAGCCAGGTGGAAAAACAGGTCGATGTGCGCTTCGTGTTCAGCTCCAAGCTGATTAAATCGGCCCGGAAAGTGACAGTTTCCTTAAAAGACAAGCCATTGTACGAAGCGCTTGACCATATTCTGACGCCGCTGGGCCTCGACTATGAAGTGTCCGGCAAGATCATCATTCTCCGAAGACTGGAACATGCCACACCCGACGCTCCCGCGGGGCAACCTTTGCCTGCCAACGCTCCCAAAAGGGCCGTTTCGGGTAAGGTACTCGATGGCGAGTCCAACACGGGGCTGCCGGGTGTCAGCATTGTCCTGAAAGGAACGCAGACCGGTACGACCACCAATCCAGACGGTCACTTCCAGCTAGAAATCCCCGAAACAAGTGCGCCGAATTCGGTGCTGGTTTTCAGTTTTGTAGGTTATAAGTCGCAGGAAATAGTGCTGGGTAATCAGACGGAGCTGACCGTCAGCATGATGCTCGAAGACAAGTCGTTGCAGGAAATCGTGGTAATCGGTTACGGCCAGATCAAGAAAAGCGATCTTACCGGCGCGGTTTCTTCCATTAAATCATCAGAACTGAATGCGTATCCGGCCACTAACCTCGTGCAATCGCTCGCGGGACGTGCGGCGGGCGTGTATGTATCGCAAAACACGGGCGCGCCGGGTAGCTCTATCAGCGTTCGCGTGCGGGGTACTAACTCCATTCAGGGTAGTAACGAGCCATTGTATGTGGTGGATGGATTCCCGTATTCAGGTAACCCTACGTTGCTGAACAATGCTGACATTGAATCCATTGAAGTTCTCAAAGACGCGTCTGCGACTGCCATCTACGGGTCACGCGGTGCGAACGGCGTGGTGCTCATTACGACTAAAAAAGGCAAGGCAGGACGGGTGAGTGTCGACTACGACGGATACTATGGCGTGCAGACCATCCGTAAAAAGCTGGATTTGATGAATGCGACTGAATATGCCAATTTTTACAATGAGCAAGCTGCCAATGATGGTCTGGCCCCGCATTTCACGGCGGATCAGATAGCGGGTTTCGGTAAAGGCACCGACTGGCAGGATCTGGTATTTCAGAAAGCACCGGTCCAGAACCACGCATTGACGGTGAGCGGTGGCAATGAAAAGACGCGCTTCTCGGTGGCAGCCAGCAATTTCAACCAGGATGGCATTGTGATCGGCAGTAATTACGTGCGGAACGCGCTGCGCATTAACCTGAGCTCCGACATCGGCAAGAAATTCAAATTCGACCTCAGTTCATTGCTGAGCCGTATCAATTCCGACCGCAAAAATTCAGAAAGAGGAAACCGCGGAGGAACGCTCATGTCGGCCATGCTTTCCGGCTATCCTACCATTCCTTCCACACTTCCCGACGGCAGCTATTCGAAGCTGGCCGAGGCTTATGCATGGGGTTCGAATGTGATTACCAATCCTTTGAATTTTCTGTATCAGCAATCGGACGTCATTAAATCAAATAAGATACTGACTAACGGCGCGATTACCTACGAACCTTTCAAAGGATTGCTGATTAAAACGCTGGCCGGTATCGAAAGTACCGACGACCGGACTGATGCGTACACTACAACCAAGTTCGTGAACTCGAAAGGCAGTGCTACTATCGAAACGCAGCGGGTTACGAGCATTCTGAGCGAAAATACGATCAGCTATATCAAAGATTTTGGCAAGAACAGCATATCGGCGGTGGCTGGATTTACCTATCAGGATTATACTTCCAATTACCTGAAAGCGAGCGGCAGCGGTTTCATCAGCGACAACCAGGAAACGCACGATATCGGCGCTGCGGCTACGCAGGGTGTGCCTGTCTCGTCCTATTCCAAATGGGCGTTGCTGTCCTACCTGGCGCGTGTCAATTACACCTTTAATAACAAGATCCTTGCCACGGCCAGCTTCCGTGCGGACGGTTCGTCGCGGTATAGCGAAGGGCAGAAATGGGGCTTTTTTCCATCCGGTGCATTAGCGTGGCGCTTGTCCGAGGAAGAATTTATCAAAAATATCCCATTCATTTCCGATCTGAAACTGCGGGCGGGCTATGGAGAAACGGGTAACACGTCCATTCAGCCCTACTACACATTGAACCAGCTGAACTCGGGACAAGTTGTGTTTGGAGATGCATTCATGACTTCCTATGCACCTGGTACACGCCTCGCAGGGTCGCTGAAATGGGAAACCACGGCGCAAACCGACTTCGGTGTTGACCTCGGGCTTTGGAACAACCGTGTCAATGTCACGGCTGATTATTACATCAAAAATACCCGGGATCTGCTGAATAACGTGGCTCTGCCATCGTCGCTGGGTTACACGTTTACCATTCAGAATATCGGAAAAATTCAAAACAAGGGTTTTGAGCTCGGAGTTAATGCGGCCGTGCTGGAAGGTGCATTCAAGTGGAATGTATCGACCAATTTGTCGATCAACAAAAACAAAGTCGTGAAGCTTTATGGCGGAAACGACATTCTGGGGCAGACAATCGGTGCTGCGGTGAATGACAACGTGAACATCCTCCGCGAAGGTTATCCGCTCGGGTCTTTCTATGGTTATGTGGAAAAAGGCTACGATGAGAAAGGCTTTATCGCCTATGAAGACTTCAACGGCAACGGTAGCCGCGACGCGGGCGACAAGCAGATCATCGGGAATCCTAATCCTAAATTTACCTATGGTTTGAATTCGAATATGTCGTTCAAAAATTTCGAACTGACATTCTTTATCCAGGGCTCGCAAGGTAACGACATTTTCAACCTCAGCGCGCAGGGGCAAGGCTACGACTACGGCCAGGCGCTGAATATGCCACGGGAGGTGTATCTCAACCATTGGACTCCTCAAAATACCAATGCGAAGTACCCGGTTATCAAAACTTCTTCCCAGGCCCAGATGTCGAACCGTTTCGTAGAGGATGGCTCTTACCTCCGGTTTAAGAACATCCAGCTGAGCTACAATCTGCCCGTTGCCAAATTGCACATCAAATGGATGAAATACGGCCAGGTGTATGTGAGCGGCCAGAACCTGATCACCTTTACCAAATACTCGTGGTACGACCCGGAAGTGAACTCTTACGGAGGCAGTAATTCTATTGTGCAGGGTGTGGACCACTACGTTTATCCCGTGGCTAAAACCACCACAGTAGGCCTCAGAATTGGGTTTTAAGGTCAGTTTAATCACCGGTTAAAGAGAAATCATCATTATGAAAAAGCTATTCACAAGTTTGTTTTTCGCGGCGGTTTGCATGGGTTGTTCCGATATCCTGGAAGAGAAACCCAAGTCGCTGGCCTCCGAAAATTTTTATAATACCGCAGCGGAGGCCAAAGCCGCCGTCAATGCGATCTACGGCCCGATGCGTACCGATCCGGCGCTTTCGACCAACTACCCTGCACAGCTGGAAGGTCTTGCGGATTATGGTAATTCAAGAGGTACACAAACGCCCGTGAGCTTGTACCAGGGGCTTGACAACACGAACATTAACCGCGTAGCGACGATTTGGGACAACTTTTACCAATCCATCCGGAATGCGAACCTCGTTATCGCGAATGTGCCGAAGGGAACAAGCATGACGGATGCGGAAAAAGCTTCGTTTGTAGCGGAGGCTAAATACATGCGGGCGCTGATCTACTTCGCACTCGTGCGTAACTGGGCGGGCGTGCCCCTGCGTACGGAAGAGAACATGACGGTCGCCGACATTCCACGGTCGAGTGTGGAGGATGTTTACAAGCTCATTGTCGCCGATGCATTGGCGGCCGAAGCCGGCCTTCCCGACAACCCTTCGGAAATCGGACGCCCTACCAAATGGGCAGCGAAAACCATGCTGTCGGAGGTGTATATGTACCTCGAAAAATGGGAAGATTCGCGTGCGAAAGCAAAGGAGGTGATCGATTCGAAGAAGTATTCATTGGTGCCGGTGAGTGTTTCTGAGGATTTCCAGAAAATATATGGTCCGGAAGTAGTGAATACGAGTGAGGAGATTTTCTATTTCAAATATTCACGCCAGCAAGGCTTCGGGTTGGTGAGTTATGCGCACCGCAAGATTGGCCAGTACAATTACTATGGCCCGGGTGGCGTTTACGCGCAGTATACCGATTCGGTGTCCAATTCGGTGATCAAAAACTGGGATTTCAAGGATTTGCGCAAGAATCACATGTTTTATAATGTCGATATAGGCTTGGGTTCCACGTCCCTCTTGTACCGTAAGTACCGCGACCCGCTCGCAACCGGCGGCGCAGGCAACGACTACCCCTGGTACCGCTACGCCGACCTGCTCCTTTTCCATGCGGAAGCCGATGCCCGTGCAAATGGCAAGCCTACCGCCGACGGCCTCGAAAGCCTCAACAAGGTGCATCGCCGTGCTTACGGCAAGCCCGCCGAAGCGACTTCGACGGTCGATTTTAAACTCGCTGATTTTGCCACATTACAAACCTACATCGACAAAGTGGTGCAGGAGCGGGGCTACGAAACCATGTACGAGGGCAAGCGCTGGAACGACCTGAAACGGTTAGGAATAGCTAAACAACGCATTTTAGAAGTAAAAAACATTGTTGTCGCCGAAAAGCATATGCTGTGGCCGATCCCGAATTCCGAGATTTTGTATAACAAGGCCATTACTGCCAAAGACCAGAATCCGGGTTATTAAGCATTTTTAATCATTTCAAATACAATGAGAAAAAAGATAGCAATAGCGCAGTTCGCTTGTCTGTTTGCAGTCCTGTTGTCCGGCTTTCGGTTCCATATGGAGCCGAAAGCCGGCGCTCCGGTACAGGCGGACGTCTGTATTTACGGTGCGACAGCGGCCGGGGTGATCGCGGCCTACACGGCTAAGAAAATGGGCAAGTCCGTCGTACTGATCGAACCCGGCGGGCACTTGGGCGGCATGACTTCCGGAGGGCTGGGGTATACCGACATTGGTAATAAATACGCCATCACCGGCCTTTCCAGGGACTTTTACCGTCGCATTGGCAAGCATTATGGCAAGTTCGAGCAATGGACATTTGAGCCAAGCGTGGCTAAGAAGTATTTGCAGCAGTACCTGGATGAAGCGGGGATCAGGGTCATTTACCAAAACCGGATCATTAGCGCCAGCAAATCGGGTGCGGAGATCAAGTCCATTGTTTTGGAAAACAGTATCAAACCGGAGGCAAGAACGAACCAGACCATTATTGCCAAAATGTATCTCGACTGTACCTACGAAGGTGATCTGATGGCCAAAGCCGGCGTGAAGTATGCTGTCGGCCGCGAGGCGAATAGCGATTACAACGAGACGATCAACGGGGTTCAGCTCATGAAAGGACACCAGTTGCCTGACGGAATTGATCCCTATAAAATCGAAGGAAAGCCCGAAAGCGGCTTGCTGTGGGGCGTTTCCGCTGCCAAACTGGAACCGAACGGCACGGGCGATAAAAAAGTGCAGGCTTATAACTACCGCATTTGCCTCACCTCCGATCCGAACAATATGGTACCCATTACCAAACCGGAAGGCTACGATCCGACGCATTTCGAGCTCCTCGCACGCCTGATCGCCAGACAACCGGAACGGAAAGCGCTGAATGATTACTTCATTTGGAGTAAAATGCCGAACAATAAAACCGACATCAATAACCGCAACGGTTTCTCGACCGACATGATTGGCATGAACTACGATTACCCGGATGCCGATTACAAGAAGCGCGCGGAGATTATCAAGGCCCACGAAACCTACACCAAGGGCCTGCTCTACTTCTTCGGGCACGACCCCCGGGTACCCGCGGAACTGCGCGAGGCTATGCTGAAATGGGGCTATCCCAAAGACGAATACGTGGAAACCGGCAACTGGTCGCCGCAACTGTATGTGCGTGAGGCACGCCGGATGATCGGCAGCTATGTCATGACCCAGGCGAATTGTGAAGGCAAGGAGGTGGTGAAAGACGGTGTGGGAATGGCTGCTTACACCATGGACTCGCACAATATCCAGCGCATTGTGATCAATGGCATGGCTAAAAATGAAGGGAATGTTGAGATCGGCGGATTCGGGCCTTACCCGATCGCTTACGGCTCGCTCGTGCCGAAAGAAAAGGAATGTACCAATTTGCTGGTACCTGTCTGCCTTTCCGCGACGCACATTGCCTACGGCTCTATCCGCATGGAACCGGTGTTTATGGTACTGGCCCAATCGTCGGCCGTCGCCGCGGTAATGGCTATCGATTCGAAAAAAAGCGTGCAGCGGATCGATATCGCCAAATTGCAGGCAAAGCTCAAAACCGACCCGCTCGTAAACGGCAAAACGCCCGAAATACTTGTCGATAATGAGGATAACAATGTCTCCATTAAAGGAAACTGGCAGCCAGTCAAAAAAGGAGGATACGGCCCGTCGTTCCTGGCAACTTCCGAAAGCGGCCAGAATGGCGGCACTGTCACCTTCACACCTGAAATCGCAGCTCCCGGCAACTACCAGATCTACGTTTATTTCCCCAAAGTGGCTAAACCTGCTTCGGAAATAAAGCTTTCGGTGCAGGCGGGCAGCGAAACCAAAAACATTTCAGTGCTGGAAAAAGACATTATCGTAGAAGGCCAGACTTCCGGCGAATGGTACCACCTAGGTAAGTTCAACCTACCCAAAGGCAATGCGTCCTCGGTAAACATTTCGGCGGAAGGGGCGTCAGGGGCGGTGGCGGCCGACGCGGTGCTGTTTGTGCCGGTCGCGGAGCGCTGAGCGACTGCTGACGGCCGATCATAGACCACAGACGATAGACCTAGCAGTCGGCGGTCAGCGGTCGATGGTCCATGGTCACTAACGACAACTAATCAATCTCAACTCCAAACATTAATGAGAAAAATACTATTAATAGCCGCATTCCTCATAACCCAAATCGCATCGCCATCTGCATTCGCGCAGTCCTATGAAGCCGATGTGATCGTTTACGGCGGTACTTGCGCGGCGGTGACGGCGGCGGTGCAGGTGATCAAATCCGGGAAAACGGTGCTTGTAGTCTCGCCCGACAAGCATTTGGGCGGACTTTCGTCCGGCGGGCTGGGCTTCACCGATACCGGTAACAAATCGGTGATCGGCGGCCTTGCACGTGAGTTTTACCACCGTGTTTACCAGCATTACGATACGCCTGACGGCTGGCATTGGCAGAAAAAGGAAGAATACGGCAACAAAGGCCAGGGCACCGTGGCTATGGATGGCGCCGAGCGCACGATGTGGATATTCGAACCGCACGTGGCTGAGCAGGTTTTTGAGGATTTTGTGAAAGAAAACAACATCAAAATCTTCCGCGACGAATGGCTGGACCGCAGCAAAAGCGGCGTGCAGAAAAGCAAAGGCCGGATTACTTCTTTGAAAACGCTCAGCGGCAAGACATTCAAAGGCAAGATGTTCATTGACGCTACCTACGAAGGTGACCTGATGGCCGCCGCCGGTGTAAAGTACCACGTCGGACGTGAGGCCAACAGCGTTTACAATGAAGAATGGAACGGAATCCAGGCGGGCGTTTTCCAGCACAGGCACTATTTCGCCAAGAATATCAGTCCTTATAAGGTGGAAGGCGATCCTAAAAGCGGCTTGCTGCCTTACGTTACGGCGGAAAAAATCGGTAAGAATGGGGAAGGTGATCATAAAATTCAGGCCTATTGCTTTCGCATGTGCCTCTCGTCGCACCCCGACAACCGCATTCCGTTCGCGAAGCCGGAAGGGTACGATCCGGGCAAGTATGAGCTCCTCGCCCGCGTGTATAAGGCGGGCTGGACCGAAACCTTCGACAAATACGACCCCATCCCCAACCGTAAGACGGATACCAACAACCATGGCCCGTTCAGTACGGACTTCATTGGCCAGAACTACGATTATCCCGATGCTTCTTATGAGCGCCGCAAGGAGATCATCAAGGAGCATGAAGTGTATCAGAAAGGCCTGATGTACTTTCTGACCAATGACCCGGCGGTACCGGCAGATGTGCGAGCCAAGATGAGTGAATGGGGTTTGCCGAAAGACGAGTTCAAGGACAATGGCGGCTGGCCGCACCAGATCTACGTCCGCGAAGCACGTCGTATGTTAGGGAAAAGCGTGATGACCGAGAATGAGACGCTGGGCAAGAAAGCGGTGGAACAATCCGTAGGCATGGGCTCGTACTCACTCGATGCGCATAATGCGCAGCGCTATGTGAAGGAGGATGGTTTCGTGCAGAACGAGGGCGATATCGGCGTACATCCCAAAACACCTTACAGCATTTCCTATGGCTCCATTGTTCCTAAAAAAGCGGAATGCGAAAATCTGCTGGTGCCGGTGTGCGTGTCGGCGTCGCATATTGCTTACGGGTCGATTCGTATGGAACCGGTGTTCATGATCCTGGGCCAAAGCGCGGCTACTGCTGCGGTACAGGCGATCGACGGTAAACAGGCCGTTCAGGACATCGATTATGCCAAATTGAAGGAGCAGCTTTTAAAAGACAAGCAGAAACTTGAACTGTAAGCACTTGCCTGATATGAAACTTACAGAGGGTGCGGATTTTTCAAAACAAAACTTTCTCTTTAAATTTTATTAATTTACCAACGAATAGCCGGGCTTATGTCCGGCTATTTGCATAATATTGCAAGTTATTCCGATGAAACCCATACAAAATCAAATGTCATCCGTCACAGCAACGCGCTCAGACGCTTCCTACCTTTTCAGTGCTCCCGTAATTGTCGCTGCCCTTGGTTACTTCGTAGATATTTATGATTTGCTCCTTTTCGGGATCGTGCGCCTGCCGAGTCTGGCTGCATTGGGCCTCTCCGAAGCGGACATTTCCGTCACCGGCGCCAGTATTCTGAACTGGCAAATGACCGGGCTGCTCATCGGCGGGATATTGTGGGGTGTACTGGGAGACAAGAAAGGGCGCCTTTCTGTACTATTCGGCTCCATTATCACTTACTCCCTCGCCAACATCGCGTGCGGCTTCGTGCAGGATGTGACGGTTTACAAAACGCTCCGTTTCATTGCCGGTATCGGTCTGGCGGGTGAGCTGGGCGCGGGTATCACGCTGGTTTCCGAAATCCTTCCCAAGCACTTGCGCGCGATTGGGACTTCGCTGGTGGCGGGTATTGGTTTGCTGGGTGCGGTGGTTGCCTATTTTACGGTAGAGTTTTTCGATTGGCGCTATGCTTATTTCATCGGCGGCGGGCTGGGTATTTCGTTGCTTCTCCTTCGGATAGGCGTTTTCGAATCGGGTATTTTCAAGGATTTGAAAGAAAAGGAGCATATCGAGAAGGGTAACTTCTTTGCATTGTTTACCAATAAAGACAGGCTCGGAAGATATCTCAGGTGCATTGGGATCGGGCTTCCTACATGGTTTGTGATCGGTATACTGGCTACCTTCAGCAACGAATTCGGCAAGGCATTGGGCATTGCAGAGCCTATCAAGCCGGGCCTTTCCATCATGTGGTGCTATGTCGGCCTGTCGGTAGGCGACCTTTGCAGCGGGTTCATCAGCCACTGGCTCGAATCGCGCAAGAAGGCAGTTTTCTACCTCATGCTATTTACACTGGTATTCAGCCTGGTTTATCTTTTTGCAGGTATTAAATCGGCCTCGCTTTTCTATACAATCGCCACTTTGCTGGGCTTCGGGATCGGTTACTGGGCTATGTTCGTGACCATTGGGGCAGAGCAATTCGGTACCAACCTGCGGGCTACGGCAGCTACTACCGTACCCAACATGGTACGCGGCACGGTAGTGGGAATGACTACATTATTTGCTATTTTTAAAGATTCTTTCACGGTCATTCAGGCTGGTGCGCTCGTGGGGCTGATCTGTTTTGCAATAGGTATCTTCTGCATTCTTACCATCCCCGAAACACATGGTCGCGATCTCGACTTTCTCGAAGAATGACGCTTTGGCTGGCGTGGCCAGGTGTGGTCAAGGGTAGTCATGAGTAGTCAGGAATGGTCAGGTGTTGTCAAGAATGGTCAGGTGTAGTCAAGAATAGTCGGGTGTAGTCAAGAATAGTCAGGTGTAGTCAATGGTGGTCAGGTATAGTCAGAGAGAGAAAGAAATTTTTTACAATGACAATCAATGACAATCAATGACAATCAATGACAATCAATGACAAATCCTGACAATGCTTGACAAAGAGTGACAAGTAACAATACAAGTAAAGACGTTCAAACAAAATAGAAACGAAAATGGAGAGACGCGTAGCGCTTAAAAGCATGGCGGTGGCCATGGGCGCCATGGCGGGTTTGCCTTCCTGGGCATCCGGTTGGAACAAGAGTGCGGTGGCGAAGAGCGGGTTGCTTTCGGCAGACCAATCCAAAAACCTTACGATGATCGTCGAAACCATTATCCCTAAGACCGACACGCCGGGAGCGGGAGAGCTGGGAGTAGGGGATTTTGTACAGAAAATGGTGAAGGACTGTTACGATTCCAAAGCGCAGGCAAGCTTGGCAAGCGGCGTTTCGAATATCGATGAGCAAAGTATTCAGCGTTTCGGGAAGTCGTTTGTAGATGCCAACAAGGAGCAGCGCCTGCAAATCCTGTCGGATATCGAAAAAGGCAGCGATGCGGCACAGAAAGGCTTTTTCAGCATGGTCAAAAACCTCACAATCCAGGGCTACATGACGTCCGAATTTGTGATGACCAATATTACCCATTACGAAATGATCCCCGCCCGTTACCATGGGTGTGTACCTGTTAAAAAAGGATAAAAGGAGGAAAGGGAGGATGAAGGAAAGGGAAGAAAGGGACTAGAATTTAAGTCATTGAGTCATTAGGTCATTGATTGTTTTTTCTCCCCTTCCTCCATTCTCCCTTTCCTCCCCTTCCTCCCTATTTCCATCAAACCGAACTATGGCAAATTTTAATATAGATAGTAAAAAAGCCCGCACCTACGATGCCATTGTGATTGGCTCTGGGATCAGCGGCGGATGGTCGGCGAAGGAACTGACCGAAAAAGGCTTGAAGACGCTCGTGCTTGAACGTGGGCGCGATGTGCAGCATATCAAAGATTACCCTACGACGAACATGATGCCGTGGGAGTTTGAACACCGCGAGCGGCTAACCAAGGAAATTGCCGACGCTAATCCGATCGCGGCGCGTTGCTACAACTTCAAGGAATCGTCGATGCACTTTTTTGCGAAGGATAACGAGCACCCCTACATCCAGGAAAAACCTTTCGATTGGCTGAGGGGCTATCAGGTGGGCGGAAAGTCGTTGCTTTGGGCGCGGCAAACGCAGCGTTGGAGTAAATACGATTTCGAAGGCCCCGCACGTGATCAATTTGCGGTGGAATGGCCGATTGGCTACGACGACCTGGCGCCCTGGTACAGCCATGTAGAGAAATTCGCGGGTATTACCGGCAACAAGGACGGCATCGACGCATTGCCCGATGGCGAGTTCCTGCCCCCGCACGACCTGAACTGCGTCGAAAAGTATTTCAAAGAACAGGTTTCGAAACAATATAAAGACCGCCACATTATCATCGGTCGCGCGGCGCATATTACCGATCCGCAGCAGATTCACCTCGACCAGGGGCGTGCCAAATGCCAGCATCGCGTGATGTGCGAGCGTGGGTGCCCGTTCGGAGGGTATTTCAGCAGCAATGCGTCTACTATTCCGTGGGCGATGAAAACAGGCAATATGACGCTCCGTCCGCATTCGGTGGTGCATTCGATTATCTATGACGATAAGACGCAGAAAGCTTCCGGCGTGCGCGTGATCGACGCGAACACGAAGCAGATGATTGAGTTTTATGCCAATATCATCTTCCTGAACGCGGCTGCGCTGAACTCCAATCTGGTGTTGCTGAACTCGGTATCCAGCCGCTTCCCGAACGGATTAGGTAATGACAACGGCTTGCTGGGTAAGTACGTCGCATTTCATAACTACCGGGCAACGGTTTCAGGGGAATACGAAGGCTTCCTCGATTCGACAACCGACGGGAAACGCCCCAATAGCGGCTATATCCCACGTTTCCGTAATGTTTACAAGCAGGAGACCGACTTCTTAAGAGGATATGCTGCCGGCTTTGGAGCCAACCGCAACACTTATAACGACCGTAACGGCCTGGGCGAATCGCTGAAAGCCGGGTTGCACGAAACCAAATACGGCAATTGGAGCGTGGGCTCTCACATGATGGGCGAAACAATCCCGAAAGAGAGCAATTACGTGGCACTCGACAAGGTTGAAAAGGATCCGTTCGGCATGCCGAAACTGAGAATCTCGGTCGATTACGACGATAACGACGAGAAGATGATCAAGGATTACATGGAACAGGTGAGCGAAATGTTTACCAAAGCGGGCTTCACCAATGTAAAAACGCACGATAACCACCGTAATCCGGGTAACGACATTCACGAAATGGGCGGTGTGCGCATGGGTAAAGATCCCAAGACGTCGCTGCTGAACAAGTGGAATCAATTGCACCATTGCAAAAACGTTTTCGTGACCGACGGTGCATGTATGACTTCTACCGCGACACAAAACCCTTCGCTTACTTATATGGCGCTCTCTGCCCGAGCAGCCGATTATGCCGTAAAGCAGATGAAGGCGAAGAATTTGTAACCTAAAATAACTAGTTTTTGATAAAGGCCGCTATTCGCAAGGATAGCGGTTTTTTTATTATCCGGTCAGTTTGGGTTAAGATATGATTTAAAAAAGTTTTAATTTTTTTAAATCAAGGGTAAGGGATTTTAAGTGCAAGAAAGTCTTTTAATTATTACATACGAACAGATACCCGATGCACGATCCTTTGCTTAACCCGGAAACGAAGCGCCCTGGGCCATTTGTGTCTCCCGCACACGAAGGCAAGGCCCCCGTAAGTGAGATTGATTCTGCTACTTTCCTGAAATCGGCTTTCGAGCAAAATCCGGGAAAGGGTCTGGAACTGCTGTTTAAAAGGTATTATAACCCGCTTTGCAGTCACGCGGTGCGGTTTGTGTATTCCAAACAAATCGCCGAAGACCTGGTGAGCGAGGTGTTCTTTCAGTTTTACCGCACGAAGGCTTATGAGAACATCACGACGTCGTATACCAGCTATCTGTTCCGTTCCGTACGTAACGAATGTTATACGTATATGCGTAGGGAGTTTGGCAGAACCGACACCCTCGAAATGAACGAGGAGCATTCAATCTCCACGTACCACCAGCAGCCTGACGCTGAAATCCATTATAACAACCTGTTTCTCAAAGTGAACGAGGTGATCGCCCGACTGCCTATGCAGTGCCAGAAGGTGTTCTTGCTGAGTCGTTTCGAGAACAAAAAATACCATGAGATAGCGGACGAGCTGCACATCTCACCCAAAACCGTAGAAGTACACATCTCCAAGGCATTGAAACATCTTCGCTCGGCCCTTCATGGGGAATGGATGATCTCGCTTTGCCTCACCATTTTGAGTATCCTCTGAAACCCCGGCTTGAAGGGTCGGTCAGGAGGCCCTCCGGATGGGTCTTGTCAACGTTGTAAACCGAACAAAAATGGAAAAAACTATATCGAAATACACACTTTTCGAGTACCTGAGCGGGCGGGCGAATCCGCTCGAAAGGCAACTCGTGGAAGAATGGATTGTGCGCAAAGAGAACGCGGAAACATTCCACCGGTGGCTGCTGGAATATGAAACCCAGTCACCCCAGTTTGTCCCCAACCAGGATATTGCGCTCGAAAATCTTCTGTTCCGACTGAATTCGACGATGGAAGAGGAGGGAGAATGGAGGAAGGAAGAAGGGGAGGAGGAAGGTGGGGCCCCTTCCTGGTTTGCCAGGCGGAGCAACCGGTTCTGGATGGCAGCCGCGTCGGTAACGTTACTCGTGGGCTGCGGCTGGTGGTTTCGCGAGCCGCTGCAATACAAATCGTACCAGACGGCTTACGGCCAGACCACCGACGTATACCTCGAAGACGGAAGCCGCGTAGCATTGAATTCGAACTCCAAACTGAAAGTGCCGAGGCTGGGTTTCTGGGGCGATGTGCGTGAGGTGGCGTTGGAAGGAGAGGCCGAGTTTTCGGTAAGCCATACGATTGATCATAAGCGCTTTGTCGTGAAAACATCCGAGAAGTTTCAGGTGGAAGTGCTCGGTACCACATTCTCCGTATTTGCCCGGCCAAGAGGTACGAAAGTGGCATTGAAATCCGGCAGCGTGCGCATCGACTATTCACAGGATAATCGCCGCAGGGAGGTCATGATGGAGCCGGGCGACCTCGCTTTTCTGGATCAGGAAGGCGCAGTGCAGCTCGAAAGAAAGCAGGATGTCAAGACATTCGCTCCCTGGACCGAGCAGCGCTATGTATTCAACGGGACGCCCGTAAAAGAAATACTCGCGATGATCGAGGAGAATTTTGGACAGAAAGTAAGCCTCTCCGATTCCAACATCGCCCAACGCTCGATAACCGGCAATTTCAAGACCAAAAACGCGGAAGAACTTTTGAAAACGATTTCGGAAGTGCTTGATCTAAGGGTCGAGCAGAACGGCGCCAGCATCCTTTTAACGAACAATTAATTATTCCAAACCAATTGATTATGAATTTAACGCTATCAGCCAAGCAATGGGTGGCGATCGGGATTGTGTTGATGACGCAATCCTCCCGGATCGTGCATTCACAGGTCATTGCCTTTGCGTCGATGCCGGCCAAGCAGCATACTTCGCTCGGCCAGGAGATGAAGCTTAAAAATGTTTTGCTCGACCTTCAGAGACATTACGGGGTAGAAATCATTTTCGAAGACCGGCTGGTAGGCTCGGTGAACGTAGCTTCCAGCAACCTGGATTTCAACCAGCCCATAGAGAAGAACCTGGATGTGCTGCTGCGGCAGAACGGATTAAAATATAAGAAGACCAGAAAAAATACATTCGTCATTACGGAAGGTAAATCAAAGGAAGTGACCCCGGTGAAGGAAAGCAAGGACGAGGCGATGGCCCTGCCGGAGGGGCAGACGATCCAGGAAAATCTGATCGCACCGGGACAGGCAACCCAGGCAGCCGTTGACAGGACGATAAAAGGGACGGTTTCCGACGAAAAAGGGGCGTCGCTCCCGGGTGTGAGCGTGGTCCTGAAAGGTACCCAGCGCGGTACTTCCACCGGCGCTGCGGGCGATTTCAGCCTGGAGATTCCGGATGGTGGCCAGCCGGTGCTTGTTTTCAGTTTTGTAGGCTACAAATCGCAGGAGGTGACGGTGGGAAACCAATCGGCGCTGACGGTAAATCTGGCGCCTGACGAGAATGCATTGGAAGAAGTGGTGGTCGTGGGTTATGGTACCGTCAAGAAATCCGACCTTACCGGTGCCGTAGGTACCATTAAAGCAGACGTATTGCAGGAGCGCCCGGCTTCTTCATTGAACCAGGGGCTTTCGGGCCGCATTACCGGGGTGAACGTATCGTCCAACTCGGGACGCCCGGGTGGCCGCGCCAACATCCGTATCCGCGGAGCCAGCTCTATCAGTGTTTCTAATAACCCTCTTTATGTGATCGACGGGGTGATCCTGAATGCCGTAGACCTGGCCAACGGTAGTACGCCGATCGACTATCTTAACCCGAACGATATTGCATCCATCGAGGTACTGAAAGATGCGTCGTCCACGGCGATTTATGGTGCGCGTGGTGCCAACGGGGTAATTCTCGTTACGACTAAGCGCGGTACAGCAGGAGGCGGAAAAGTTACTTACGACACCGATTTCAGCATTGGCGTAGCACCCAAGAAACTGCCGGTCCTGAATTCGAAGGAGTTTTTGCAGGTGGAAGAAACCATTTATGCCAATGCGGCCAAATATGACCCCGTGGGCTGGGCTACCGGTACCAAATACACCGATCCCAAGCTGAAACGGACCAATCCCCTGCTCTTCGATTCGAATGGTAATCCATTGTACGATACCGATTGGCAGAAAGAGACTTTTCAGAAAGCATTTACCCAAAACCATCAGCTGGGTTTCACGGGCGGTAATGAAAAGGGCAGCTTCGGTGCGTTCCTCAACTACCGCAACGAGGATGGTATCATCAAGGATTCGTGGCAGAAACGTTTCGCAGGCCGTTTTGTATTTGATTCACAAATCAAAAGCTGGCTGAAAGTAGGTGGTACGCTAGGCTACACCGACCAGAACGAAAAGCAGATCGACCAGCTCGGCGGCGGCGGCATCACGACCATGCGTCAGGTGCTGGAAGCATTGCCGATCATCCCGGTGAAATATCCCGATGGCAAATGGGCGAGTAACCGCGACTATCCGGGCATGGAAGGAGGCGACAGCCCGCTCCGTGTTGCCGCCGAGCGCCTTTATTACCTCAAAACACAAACCATGCTGGGCAATATGTACGCCAACATCCGCCTCGCTGACGGACTGGAACTACGCTCTACCGTGGGTGCGAACGTGATCAACCAGCGCAATGACTATTTTGCAGCTGCCGGGCTTCAATACATTTCCAGCAATGGCGATGCGTCGGTGAGCAGCAGCCGGTTCAACTCATGGCAGTTTGAGAATTATCTGACGTATTTTAAAGACTTCGGCAAGATCCATTCGATCAATGCGATGCTCGGTTTGTCGTGGCAGCACGTGGATCGTTTCGATAACACTGCCCGCAGCCAGAACTTCACAGATACCTATTTTCAGTACAATAACCTGGGTGCCGGTGCAACGGCATTGGCGCCGAGCTCGGCCGCTACGGCATATGGTTTGAACTCCTACTTTGCGCGGATCAATTATAGCCTGATGAACAAGTACCTGGTAACATTCACAGGTCGTATCGATGGCTCTTCTAAATTCGGGGATGCCAACCGTTATGCATTCTTCCCGTCGGCAGCGCTTGCCTGGCGTGTGAATGAAGAGGAGTTCCTGAAAAACTCGCCAACTATTTCCAACTTGAAAATCCGCGCCAGCTACGGTGCGACCGGTAACTCGGAAATCCCGGCATACCGCGCGTTGGCAGGCTTGGCGAGCAGCGACGTGATCTTCGGCGGAACCCGTAACATAGGTATCGGCGTAGGCCGGATGTCGAACTCCAATCTGCAATGGGAGAAAACACAGCAAGTGGATTTCGGTGTGGAACTGGGATTATTCCAGAACCGCGTGAACCTGGAATTGGATCTGTACCGCAGAAAAGTAAACAAAATGTTGCTGGATGCGCCACTTCCATTGAGCAGCGGCTACACGAGCATCTTCACCAACATCGGCAGCATGGAGAACAAGGGTGTCGAGTTCGCGATCAACTCTACCAATATCAAGGCGGGTGATTTCTCTTGGAGCACTACCTTCAATATTTCTATTAACAAAAACAAAGTATTGGCGCTCTCCGGCGGTAGCGATATTTTCTCGGGTGCAACGGTGATCCGTGTGGGCGAGCCGGTCGGTTCCATGTTCGGACGTGTGCACCAGGGTACCTGGTCGACAGCGGAAGCGGAACAGGCTAAAAAATACAATATGCTGCCCGGTGACGTGAAATACGCGGATTTGAATAACGACGGTACCATCAATGATAACGACCGTACGATCATCGGTAAAGGTATTCCTGACGGCTTCGGTACGTTCCTGAACACATTTACCTACAAACAGTGGTCGCTGACTGTGGATTTGCAATATATGTACGGCAACGACGTGCTCGACAGAAGTATCCACTCTGCTGAGGACCGCCAGGGTATTGCGAACAGCTACAAAACCGTGTTGAATGCCTGGACGGAAACTAACCAGAATACGCCGATCGCACAGATTCGTCCAATCAATGCCTACTATACGACCAACAATGATAGCCATAAGGTAACCGATGCGTCGTTTATCCGCGGCCGCAACCTGTTGCTCGCTTATGTGTTCCCATCGCACATTGCTTCGAAAATGAAACTGGAACGCCTGAGAGCTTATGCGTCCGTTCAGAACTTCTTTGTAGCAACCAAATACAAAGGTTATGACCCCGAGGTATCCAACTCCGGATCGCCGTTCGACCAGGGATTTGGTTTGTATGACTATCCGAAGCCAAGAGTATTCATGCTCGGTCTTAACATCGGTTTATAACAATATTGACTCTTACCGAAAGTAACAATGACAATCATATCAAAGAAAATCGGTTTGCTCGCGATGCTGAGCTTATTTGGGGCAACAGGTTGCTCCGACTTCCTGGATGAGTCGGATCCGAGTAACTTCACCGAAGAGAACTATTTCACGCAGCCCGCGCATGCGAGGAGCTCTGTCAATGCGATCTATACGCCTTTACGTGAACCGATGAGCAGCGGTTTCGGCGGCGGCGCGTGGATGATGCCCGAGTTCGCGACCGGTCTGGCCGGAACCGACCTGGGGCAGGCTGTGAACAGCTATTTTATCAAAGATCTCCGGAATACTTCTGATAACGGCTACGGACAAACCTACTGGACGCAATATTACAAGGGCATTGCAGGCGCTAACCTCTCGCTAGCGAAAATACCGGGCATTACGATGGATGCTGCCGAAATGAAGAAGGTGCTCGGCGAAGCTTATTTCCTCCGGGCGTTCTATTATTTCCAGCTCGTGCAGATGTTCGGCAACATCCCGCTCGTGACGCAGCCTGTGAACTTGCAATCCGATCAGTTGCGCCCCTCAGCGGCTACCCCGGAAGCGGTTTACAACCAGATCGTGGAAGACTTGAAGGCAGCAGAAGCATCCGGCCTCCCCATGACCGAAAACAGCGGTAAGGTGACGCTCGGTGCGGTGAAATCGCTGCTCGCGAAAGTGTATCTCACCATGGCAGGTTATCCTTTGCAAAAAGGCGCTGCCTACTACGAGCTGGCCGCTAAAAAGGCAGAAGAAGTGATCGATTCGAAGGCATTCAAGCTCTTCACGACTTACGACGACCTGCATAACCCGGCCAAGAAGAACATCGAAGAGAACATCTTCATGATCCAGTACAAAACGCAGCTGATTCCGTCGAACTGGCAGGTCTCCATTATTCCCTACAACAAAAACATCTCGGCTTACTCCGATGAAACCGGCGGTATTTACGCAACCGGCGACTTCGTGAAGTCTTTCGAGGCGGGTGATTTGCGTGCGCAGGAGAAACAATTCTTCTTCACCAAATTCACCAACGAGTCCGATCGTAACAAAGTGGTGGACCTCGGCGGTTACTTTATCTACAAGCATTTTGATAATGTAGCCCAGACCAGCAGCGCCAACAGCGATTTGAACTGGCCGGTAATCCGTTATGCCGACGTGCTTCTAATGTACGCGGAGGCTTCCAACGAGGTAGGAGGGCCATCGGCGAAAGCGTACGAGGCAGTGAATGCGATCCGTACACGGGCGCAGCTGCCTGCGCTCGCGGGGCTTACCAAAGATACTTTCCGCGAGGCTGTGTGGGCGGAACGCTGGCACGAACTGTGCTTCGAGAACATCACCTGGTTCGATATGGCACGTTTGCGGAAAGCATATAACGTGAATACGAAGAAGTTTGATAATTATGTTGGGCACAAATTCTCCTATGGTCCTACATTGACCGAGCGCGAATTGCTTTTCCCTATTCCTACGCCCGAAATACGTAACAATACGAATCTGAAACAGAACAAAGGATATTAGCAGAACAGGTTAACCATTAAACTCAGTTTAATAGTAGATAGTAATCAAAAAGCCGCCGGGACTTTCCGGCGGCTTTTTTGCATCATAACGGATTCCGGGCTACCGGATAGATTTCAAGTGCTTCCCCGCAATATCTTCCCAGCGGTAAAGGTGAAATGTCTTGTCATCGCTCATCGCTACGAACAGGCCGTTGCGGAAACGGGCATTAAGAGGTGCTGAAACGATGTCGGAGCCGTCGCTGTGGCTTGCTTTAACGGTGACTTTTCTCAGAAGCGGGTGTTGGTGGGGGTTGCCTGATGTTCCTTCTCTCGGGAATATCTGGAAGCTGTTGGCACCCTGGTCCGAAACGAGAATATAACCGGTGGTATCGTTAAGCTGGTAAATCGAAATACCCTCGTGGTCTTCGGTGAAGCCATTAGTGGCAAACAAGGCCAATTCCTCATTCCCTTTTTCAGGATCGGCGTAGTATTTGCGCACACCCTTGCCTTCATCGGAATAGTAGACATAGCCCAGCTGATCGTCGACGGCGATGGCTTCGATCTCCTTCAAACCGCTGTATTGACCAAACTTGCGGACGAGTGATGCTTTTGCCTGACCTTTGCCGTTATCTTCCAGCAGGTATTGCCAGAGGTAAGTGCCGTCGGTAGGTCCCGATTTGCGCCCCACGATCGCGTATATTTTGCCGTTTTTATTCTTGTAAAGTGCTATGCCCATCAAATCCCGGACATTCTCGCCGGTTTCTCCCATAAAAACTTCTATGCCGCCATTGTCGACCGGTTTCATGTCGGGTACGCTATAAATGCGGAGCTTGTGCGTGAAACGCTCGGTGGTCACGGCGATATCCACCGGTTTGCCGGCCAGCATGAGACCGTATTCGATGTCTACATTATCCGGGCGTTTCAGGCCGGTTACGGTTTTATCGCGCTGTAATTTGCCTTGCAGGTCGAATACGTACAAGCCGCCGTCCTGGTCTTTGTCGGTGCCGATGATGAGGCTTTGGGAAGGATCGGCGGGATTGATCCATATCGCAGGATCGTCGGTGTCGTGCGCGACTGTGTCGGTGATAAAAACCGGCTCGATGACCGCGGTTACCGTATCGGCCTTGGCGGAATGGATGGGCGTGTTGTTGCCGGACTGACAGGCCACAAACGATGCAGCCAGCGCAATGGCCGGGAGAATGAATGCTTTCACTGGTGTTAGAATAAAAAGCTCCCGGCCGGGAGTGCAGGCCGGGAGCGGAATGAAGGAGATGTTACTTGGTACCGAATGCACCGATGTAGTCGGCAGGTGCGGGTGATTTATAAGTTACGCCATTGATCACAAGGCCTTCCGCGTAGAGGCGGGTGAAAGTAGTTTTGCCTTTGCCCAATGCCGGGGAACCGGCTTGCAGGTGGAAATCCCATGCGGTATTGAATGCAGCATTTTTGCTGTCGGTGGTCAATGGGTAATTCACAAATTTTGGATCGTTGTCACCCACTTTGGCAGAAACGAGATCATTAACACCTTTCAGGATCTCCACCGACGGCTGGAATTGCTTTACGCCTTCTTCGGTAGCACCATAATACAATGTGTTGCCGATAACCGAACGGTCGTCCACTGATTTATCGACATTCTCTTTCTTGATCCCGAAACGGTCGTTGGCAAGCAGGTTATTATAAAGGTCTGCACGAACACCCTTTTCGAGCCAGATAGACCCGCCTTTCGTGGTAGGTCTTCTCCAACCGGCATTGATGATCGTGTTGTTGTAACCTACGATGTAGGCCTGTGGAGAGCGGTCGCCGCTGTTAGAAAGCTTCAATGCATTGGTATTTGGACTGTAAACTACGTTGAAAGCGACGTCAGCCTGCACACCCGACTTGATATTGATCGCATCGCCACCCGATACGCCGGTCGTGTTAAAGGTATTGTTGGCAATGATCACTTTTCCGCCTTCGATATAAAAGCCGTCCTCATTGAAGTTACGGATCGTGCTGTTGACCACTACCAGCTTGCCATTGATATTGGGATAATAAATGACAGGCACGTGCTCACCGGCAACGGCTTTGTACAATTTCGCTTTAACGGAAGGTGATTCTTCCGTCGTCACCGCACCGCCGTATTCAAGTATGGTGTTGCTCAATACGAATTCGGCTGCATTAGGGCCGGCAATAAGCCCACCCCAAAGGTTACCAAACTGGTTGCCCGCTGTTTTCCAGGCATCGGGTACCGTGAATTTCACGGGAGCCGCGGCAGTACCGAGGCTGTACAGGTTTCCTTTCACTACCACTTCCGGCTTGATCACCGAGTCGCTGAACAGTACCGTTACGCCTTCTTCAATAGTGAGTGATTTACCATCGGGGATCTGGAGGTGGCCGGTTACTTTATAGGTATTGCCTTTGGTCCAGGTACCGGAAACTTCGCCGGATACTGATTGCTCGGTCGGTTTGGGGTCCACGGGCGTTGGGTCGGACTTGTCGTCGCTGCAACCGGTGATCAGGAATGCGGCGAGCGCTGAAAGCATGAAAAGCTGTTTCATTTTGGAATTGTTCATGAGATTTAAAATTTTGATGACTGATTAGAACTTATAGCGTACGCCGAGCAAATAGGAGCGCTGGTAGCGGTCGCGGCGGATGAGCGTTTTCCCTGGCAGGTCCTGGTTCGGGATATTGGCATTGGAAGGACTCGTGTTTTTCATATAAACTTCCATCGGAGTGTCGAGGAGGTTGTTCGCTTTCAGGAACACGCCCAGCCCGTTGCGGAAGGTTTTTTCAACTGAGGCGTCCATTTGAATAAATCCTTTTTGCCAGAGGTCGTTGTCCAGGAACTGCGAAACGGTGTTGATACGGTCGCCCGTGTAGCCACCTGCGAGCTGCACATCGATGCCTTTCTCCTGGTTTTTGTAAAGAACCGACAGGTTGGCCACATGCGCCGACTGTCCGTAAAGAGGCCGGGTCTGCTGCACATTGATGGTTTCAAGATCGCCGCTCTCGTTGCGTATACGCCTGGACTTGGGCGTGGTAATGCGCGAATGGGTGTAGGTGTAATTGGCTTTGATCCCGAATTGCTTCACATATTTGATATAGTCGATTTCGAGGCCGTAGTTCTTCGCATTCCCGAAATTGCCAGGCGAATAGTAAATGTCCTGTCCACGGATAGCGTCGCGTTGGAGCGTGTATTCGATAGGGTCTTTGATCATTTTATAAAAAACACCCACCATAAATTGCTCCGAGGCGCGTGGGAAAAGCTCGTAGCGCAAGTCGATGTTATCGGCAATGGCGCGTTTCAGATCGGGATTGCCGCGTTCCTGGTATTCCTCCTGTACAATGCGGTAGGGAACGATCTCGAAGAAGCCAGGGCGGTTGACCGAACGGAAGTACGAGGCCCGAAGGTTGATATGCTCCTCCGGCTTGTATTTGAGGTGCAGGCTGGGCAGGATATCGGTGTACTTCTGGTTGCCTTCAGGCCGGTCTTCCCCAATCGCGAAGCGCATGGTGTAGCCCTGGTCGGTATTTTCCACACGTACGCCGCCGAGCACTTCCAGATTCTTCGTTTCAACTTTAAACTGTACAAAGCCGGCTTTGATTTGCTCGATCGCGTCGTAGGTCAATGCACTCCCTACCGAGCCGCGGGGATTCTGGATCGTCCAGCGGATCTGGGTATAGTCGGTAAAATCCTCGCCATACTCCGCAAATGGGTCAGCGGGACGGAGCTGGTAGTTATTGTAAAAATTAGAGCGCGATTTGTCGCGGAACAGGCCACCCGTCGTCCATTCCACCTGCGTCGAGCCTATGGTTGTATTGTAAATCAGATTGAGGTAACCCGACAAGTCCCGGTCGGAATTGTGCTCCCAACGGCGTGACGCATCGCCTACCGTCGTTTTTCTTTCCTGGAAATTTTGCCTGATACCGGTCAGCGGCACAGTCATGTTGTCGGGAACCTTGTTGGTGGCTTTGGAATATACGGCCGACCATTGCAATGCGAGCGCATCGAGCAACTGATGCTTGCCTTGCAATGTGCTGTTGAAGATTTGCTGTTTGGTCAGCCGCGAGCGCGTGGAGTAGCTGAGGGTCGCATTACCTGCCACCGGATCATAACCGCCGATGGTCAATTGGGTAGACTTTACATCCCTTACCTGCACATTGGTCAGGTTCATGAACGCATTGTAGAACTGGATTTTGTGCTTGTCGTTGAATCGGTAATCTATCTTCGAATGCAGCCCATAGCGGATCTGTTGTTCCGAATACTGGCGTTCGCTCATTTTCGTGAGCGCTTCACCGCGTAGCGTGTCCACCGCTTCCGAATCGTAGAAGAGGCTGTTGCTTCCACGGTGGGTGTTCTGGTAGCTACCGGCGATCAGAATACCCAGCTTGTCGTGCAGGAAGCGGTTGCCTGCCGCAATGCTGCCCAGCAGGTTGGGTGCAGGAGTTTTGAGTTTATAATTGACAGCCGCCTTCGAAAAATCGGCCGGGGTGGCATTGTACTGGTTGCCGTTCAGCTCGTAGGGGGACTTGGACTGAATGCTTCTGAAATCATAGCCCATAAACTTGCGCTCCATAAACAGCTCATTATAGCCGGTGGAGACATTGGCTGAGAAGGTAAACCTGTCGGGTGCGTCCTTCATCACCATATTCACCGCACCGCCTATCGCGTCGCCTTCCATGGCAGGCGTGAGAGCCTTGTACACTTCGAGGCGGTCGAGGAGGTCGGAAGGGAAAATGTCCAGTGGAACGTAGCGGTATTTGTTATCCGGGCTGGGGATTTTCACACCGTTCACGAGGGTATAGTTGTAGCGCTTGTCCATGCCGCGCAGGATCGCATACTGGCCGTCGCCATTGCTGTTGCGTTCGATGGAAATCCCTGAAATGCGCTGGATGACGTTCGCAACGGTGAGGTCGGGGGAGATCTGGATGGTCTTGCCGGATACGATATTCATAACCTGACCCGCATTGCGCTCCATGAGGCGGGCGGTATGGTCACTGGCACCGTCACGTTTGCCGGTGACGGCCACTTCTTCGAGTTTCATGCCGGCTGCGGCTTCCAGCGAAAAGTCCATTTGAACTACCTCATTCCCGCTGATCGCAAATTCCTTTTGCATGGGTGCATAGGAAATGTGGTGGATGTTGAGGCGGTAGGAACCCTTTTGGAGGTTAGGAATCGAAAATGAGCCATCGAGCCCCGAAATGTCGTGCAGGTTGGTGCCTTCAATAGAGATTACCACACCCAATGCAGGCTCGCCGGTGGCCGCGTCGAGGAGCTTGCCTTTGAGGGTCCCTGCATGCAGGCCGGTAACTGTGAACAGTAGCAGGAGGGTATGTAGAAAGTTTCGGATCATCGCATCAAGGTGTTAATAGCTTTCGGCGGTCGGCCGTCAGTCGTCAGCAGTCATTTCGCTTGACGATGCGAAGGTGTGCAGAACAAACTCAGTGATCCAAATCAGCCCCGTTAACAAAAGGGCAACAGGCCATTCCGGAGCGTTACATCAAGGAAACAAGCGTGAAAATTTTAACGCAACGTGTTATTGTTCAGTGATTTAAATCCCTGGTTCATGGCATTATGATTGCATTACCGCACTGTTAAGAAATTGTGAAGTGGCTAAATGGACTGGATATAGGCCGAAAGATTGTCGCCTGCTGCCAGGTTCAGTTTCTTACGCAGGCGGTGGCGGATTACGCGCAGGCTGTCCTGCGAGATGCCGAGGAGTGTGGCAATGTCGGTAGAAGTAAGATTCATTTTAATCAATGCGATCAGCCGCAGGTCGTTGGCGGTGAGTGGGCCGGTTTGCTGTTGGAGGCGGTCGAAAAACGACTGGTGTACCTGCTCGAATATCCCCCGGAACTCTTCCCAATGCTGGTCGTCCTGCAAGCCTTCACCAATTTGTTCCGACAGCGCTTTAATCTGTTTCCGCTGGTCGCGCTTGTCGTCTTTGATCATTTCATCGAGCTTGGCGCGGAGGTCTTCCAGCAACTGGTTTTTACGGATTACGTGCAGGGTGTAGCTGCTTAGTTCCTGTGTTTTGGTTTCGAGCTGTTGTTTGAGGTGTTCTTCTTCGAGCTGTTTATTTCTCAACTCGACCTCCATCAACTGGTTCTGCGCTTCGTATACCTGCTTGTGCTGGGCGCGAAGTTTTTGTTCGTTCCGGATTTTGAGGCGCTGCCGGCTAATAATCAACGCCGCCACCACGATAACCAATACCACCACAATGCCCGTTGCAATGGAGATAAGCGTATCGATGCGCCGCGCCTGGGTCAGCTGCTCAATTTCATTATCCTTTTTCTCGATTTCGTATAGCGTTTGCAGTAATGCAAGCTGCTTGTTGCTTTCCTCGGAGTAGATGTCGTTGAGCAGGCTGCGGCTCAGCGTGAGGTAGTGGAATGCACTATCGTTGCGGGCGAGCAGGTTGTAGGCTTTGGAAATATCATTGTAAGCACTCGAAATCTGGTAGCGCTCCCCGCTTGTTTGAGCCAGTTTCAGGCTCTGGAAACTGTATGTCAACCCTTCGCGGAACTTCCCGGTTTTTCGCAACACATCGCCCAGGTTGTTTACCACTTCCACTTGCGCGCGCGGGTTGTGCGTTTGCGCATTGAGTGCGTAAGCCTTGTTGAAATAGAAATAGGCCGAGTCGTATTTTTCGAGGTCTTCGTAAATGCTGCCAATGTTTTCGTAAATCTTCGCAGCGCCGCCAGGATGTCGGTCGAGCTGGTAGGATTGCAGGGCCTTTCGTTGGAAATAGAACGCGCTGTCGTACATCTCGCGCTTTTCGTAGAGGTGACCGATGCGCCCGTAAATCTCTGCCTTACCGGATTCCTGTCCGAGGTTTTGGTAAATGGCCAGTGCCTCGTCGAACTGTTTCCGGGCCAGTTGCGGTCTGCGGGTGCGGTAATAGAGTTCCCCAAGCATATTCAGGTTCACCGCGAGCATTTTTTGCTGACCTTTGCTACGGAATATCTTTTCGGCTTGCAACAAATAGTCGAGCGACTGCGGGTAATGTCCCGAAATAAAAAGCAGCCTTCCGATTTGCTGTAAAAAGCCTGCGGCTTCCACATCATTGTTTTTACCGACAGCCGAATTGTAGTTCGCTTTCAAGCCTATCAGCAAAGAATCAGAGTTTTGCGGACTTGCGGGAATGTTACGTTCCGGTTTCTGGCCAAATGTCGTTTGGATAAATACGCAGGATAGCGACAGGATCCACACCGCAAGCAGGGTCATGCGGGGCAGGATAGGAGAGGGTGAATGCTTCTTGGCGCGGCCGGTATGCATGGCAGAAAGCGCTGGATTAATTTCACGCAAGTTACGCCGACGTCCCCTGTATGAATGCCAAAAGCCATTGAAATACATCAATGGCTTTTGAAAATTAATATTGAGGTAACATTGTGTTATTCTCAGATGAACCGGTTGATCAGGTTTTCGAGGTATTCCTGCTTGCCGGAAGTTGTTGCAGGCTCGCCTTTGGCAGCGGCCAGATCGAACAGGTCTTCCAGTTTCAAACCACCTTTCTCGAACTCAGCACCTTTGCCGCTGTCGAAGCTCGCGTAACGGTTCTTGCGGATCTTGTCATAATCTCCGTTCTGGATGATCTTGTCGGCGATCACCAATGCGCGGGCTACGGTGTCGATACCGCCGATGTGTGCATGGAATACATCATCCACGTCGGTTGAGTTGCGGCGACGTTTCGCATCGAAGTTGATACCACCGCCTTGCAGACCACCTGCGTTCAGGATCACGAGCAATGCGCGGGTCCATTCGGCGATGTCGTTCGGGAACTGGTCGGTATCCCAGCCGTTCTGGTAGTCACCACGGTTGGCGTCAATCGATCCAAGGATGCCTGCGTCGGCTGCAACCTGTAATTCGTGCTCGAAAGTATGGCCAGCCAATGTAGCGTGGTTTACTTCGAGGTTCAGGCTGAAATCGGCCAGCAGGTCGTGCTGACGAAGGAAACCGATCACCGTTGCGGCATCGTAGTCGTATTGGTGCTTGGTAGGCTCGCAAGGTTTCGGCTCGATGAAGAATTTCCCTTTAAAACCATTTGCACGTGCATAAGCCACAGAGATTTTCAGCATTTGTGCGAAGTGCTCCTGCTCACGCTTCATATCGGTGTTCAAAAGGCTCATATAACCTTCGCGACCACCCCAGAACACGTAGTTTTCGCCTCCCAGAGCGATAGTAGCGTCCAAAGCCATCTTCACCTGCGCGCCTGCGTGAGCAACCACGTCGAAATCAGGGTTGGTGGAGGCACCGTTCATATAACGGTGGTGCCCGAAAAGGTTGGCAGTACCCCAGAGAAGCTTCACGCCGGATGCTTTTTGCTTTTCACCCAAATAGGCTGTCAATGCTTGCAGACGCTTTTCGTTGGTACGCACGTCGTCGTCGTAATCCACCACATCTACATCGTGGAAGCAGTAGTAGGGAAGACCCAGTTTAGTAATGAATTCGAATGCTGCATCCGCTTTGTCTTTGGCGCGGTCTACGGCATCCGATTTTTTATCCCATGGGTAGAAAAGCGTAGGTCCGCCGAATGGATCCAGACCAGCACCACAGAATGTATGCCAGTAAGCCACTGCAAAGCGCAGGTGGTCTTTCATCGTTTTGCCGGCGATAACGCGGTTTTCGTCATACCAGCGGTAAGCCAGTGGGTTGTCGGTTTCCGGGCCTTCGAAAGAGATCTTTCCGATACCCTTAAAATACTCCTGTTCTCCGAGTAGAATGCTCATTGTAATGTAGTTAATCGTTTTCTAATGGTTAAAATAGATAGTCCGGTGCAGCTGGAAAGGACCACATCCTCCCTTTACTCCATCCTCCTTTCTCCCTTACTTAATTAATAAGTGTAAAATTGACATTTCATACTGCAATACTATCACTTTTTTCTGAAAAATTTGCAGTACCAATAAAAAAGAGGAGCAGATTTAATTTCTGCTCCTCTCAGGATAAGTATTAATGCGGTTCTGATCAGAAGAACTTCGCGCGGTGGTCTTCGATTTTCGCGTTTTCGCGGATGGCTTCGTTCACCAGATACGACATGCGGCTTTCCAGTGATTGGGTCAGCTGTGTTTTGTACTGGGTAAAGTCTGCGATCTTAGGCGCATCCGTTTTGCTTGAAAGCTCCATGATGAACACCCCGTTTTCGCCGGTGAATACACCTGATTTTTGTCCGGCTTTCAAACCGAATGCTTTTCCAAGCGCAATGGGATCGAAACCTGCGCTGGTCAGGAAGCCGGTTGCGAGTGAAATGTCGTTCGCCGATTCAACCAGGGCACCTGCACCATATTTCTTCGCGATGTCTTCGAGTGATCCGGTTGCACCTTTCAGCTTGGCAGTGATTTGTTCTGCTTTGATCTGGTTACGCACTTTTGTGGTGAGTTCGTCGCGGAAATCATCTACTTTCACATCTTTCGCATCCGATTTGCCTGTCAACACAGCTACAACATATTGTTCTTCGGTTTCGAAAACCGGTGATACCGACGAAGGCTTGGTATCTTCTTTGAATGCCCATCTTACGATGTCACGTGCATTCTGGATCGCATTGATATTCGTAGCCGATTCAGGAATGCGGTTGGCATTAGCCAGAACCAGGGCTTTGTTTTTCTTAACAGCTTCTTCGAACTGCTCACGGCTTTTTACGGCGTTTGCAAATTCATCCGCTCTTCTGTAAGCTTCGTCGCGGGTAGCCTGGCTTGGAGCGATTGTCTTACCAATGGTAGCAATGCGGTATAGGGTATTCGATTTCGGAGCAGTCACTTTAATAATGTGGAAACCGAACTGGCTTTCTACCAAACGTGGGATCAGGCCGGGAGCAGTTGCCGAGAACACAGCCTCTTCAAATGGCTTCACCATCGCGCCGTTGTTCTGGAAGTAACCCAGGTCACCACCGCGTTGAGCCGAGCCCGGATCTGCGCTGGAAGTAGCAGCCAATGCTTCGAAGTTGGCACCGGCCTTGATCTGCGCCAGGATACCTTCTGCTTTCACGCGTGCAGCCGCTTTGGCAGAGTCCGACTGGTTTTCAGCACGGATCAGGATGTGGCTGGCTTTGGCAGAAGAAACGGTATCGGAACGGGTTCCGCCGTATTTGTAGATAAAGTACGTGTTGCCTTCGCGGTAAGGTCCGTAAACACCACCCGGAACGAACGTCTTCACAGCTTCTTTCAACTGGTCGCTCATGGTAGCGTACGACTGGTTGATCGGCATTGGAATGTCGCTGTTCATCGCGGCAAATGCAGAGTCGCTTTGTGCAGTGGCAAGACCACGTGCGAGTTCTTTAATTTCGGTGTACAGAGCAGCGCTGTCGTCTTTCGCAGGCTGAACCGGGAACGTTACGTACTCGATCGAGCGGGTGTCGGTTCCTTTATATTCTTTTTTGTGCGCGCTCAGGTAGTCTTGCAGCTGCGCGTCGGTTACTTTAATGGTAGTATCTACAACCGAGAAAAACGGTACATACAAATAGCGCAGGTTGGCTTTGGTATTTTGCGCTACGTACTCTTTTTCAGCTTGTGCTTTCGGAGTGTAGGTCGAGAGGCGAAGCATGTTTTCATATTTCGCACGGGTACGTTCTTCGCGAAGGCTCTTTTCAAAATTCTCCCAGGATTTTTGTTGTTCCAAAGGAAGTGTTTTGAGGTTTTTCAGGTAGTTAATCACCGCGTTTTTGTCGAAACGACCGGTAGTGGGATCTGAAAATGCTTGCAGAATCGATGGGCTGATGTGGTTACCCTGTACCATGTCGTACAGTTCTTCGTCAGTTACCGCCAGTCCAAGTTTGTCGTATTGCTTTTTGTAAGCAATATCCACCACGAACTGGTTCCACGCCTGATCTCTCAAAGAAGCCAGTTCGCCTTCGTTCAGGCTGCGGCCCGACTGTGCCTCGTAGTTCTGACGGAACCCGTCCACCCGGCTTTGAAAATCTTTGATATTAATTTCTTTCCCGGCGATTTCTCCCACGACCTGTTTGCTGTCGCCAAGTAGAGAATTAGGGCCCAGCAAATCGCCTCCCACCATAAAAAGAATTAAACTGATAGCGATAACCGTCACGGCTACCCCGGATTTTTCTCTGATTTTGTTAATTAAAGCCATTTTCTCGATTCAAATTAGTGCGCAAAATAAAAAGTTTTCTTGATGGAATGCAAGAGCTTACATCCGTATTTACAATTATTGGTAACATCCGGTCGTTGCGCGGCGGGCCGGAGAGAGCAAGAGGAAGGTTGCAGGGCTTTAATACATGTGTTTCAGGTTAAAAGCGTAGAGAATGGCCATGAATATGCTGAAAAATATGCCTGCCATGGCGGTGATTACGCCCATCCAGCCACCGATCATCAGTAAAGGTGCCAGAAATGCGACCGCCATCCCGCCCAGATAAAGGAAATATCCCCGCTTTTGGAGGTTCCACATCAGGTAGGCTGCATAGAGCGAAAGTGATTCGAAAATAAGCATGATAATGGCGCCGGTTTTGACATTCTCCGCGGTAGTCTGCTCAATCACAGCTTCAAACATCTTGTCCATTGTTTTCGCTTCGGCGGTATTACCCTGGCGTTCGAGGTTTTCACGGACAGCCTCAAAGGTTTCGCGGTTTCTGTCGGCGGTAATTCCCGGGTTCCAGAGCCTTTCGGATTGGGTCCAAAGGCCCGAAACAGCACTCATGAAGGTAAGAAAACACAAAATCGTAAGGAACGTGGGGCGATTCACAGGTGCACTCATTCAGTTAGTAACAGATCAGCAGGTTTTCTGATGAAGGATGTAAAATTTGCCGTTTTCGGTGAAAACACCAAAGGCATTTGAATATTCTTCCCGTCGGCCTACATTTGTCGTTTTTTAATCCAATAAAAACTCAAACTTTCTAACAAACAGTACTTATGAGCCTTCAAATTCTGACTGAACGCATTGCAAATATCCTGGGGACCGATAGCGGACTGGGTGCCACAGCCAAATTTGTAACCGACGAAGGAGTTCTGTTTGTCGATGGTAAATCCGTACCCAACAGCGTTTCCAACACCGATGCCGAAGCCGATTGTACCTTCGAAGTCTCCGTGAAAAATGCATTGAAACTCATTGATGGCGACCTGAACGCGATGATGGCGCTCATGACCGGTAAGTTGAAAATAGACGGCGATATGGGCGTGGCGATGAAGATCGCAGAAACCTTCGGACGCCGATAGTAGGCTTTTAGGCCGGGTGCCTTTTTCTGGATACCATCAGTTTTTCAACAAACGATCACACAGGCATGGAAAACCACGGAAAGGCATCCGGAAATACCACCAAAAGAAGGGATTTTATCAAGGCCGGTGCATTGGTCGCCGGCGGTTTCATGATCGTCCCGCGGCACGTACTGGGCCGCGGCTTCATCCCTCCGAGCGACAAGCTCAATATCGCGGCGGTAGGCTGCGGCGGCAAGGCCGACTTCAATATCAAACAAGCATATAACAATGGTACGGAAAACATCGTCGCGCTCTGCGATGTAGACGACCGGCAATCGGAAAAGTACCGCAAGCAGTTCCCCAACGCACCTTACTATAAGGATTTTCGCAAAATGTTCGAGAAGGAGGCCAAGACGTTCGATGCGGTCATCGTCACCACGCCCGATCATATGCACTATCCCGTTGCGATCGCTGCAATGGAGCTCGGGAAACATGTATATGTTGAAAAACCATTAACAAAAGATATTTGGGAAGCCCGGATGCTGACTGAGGCTGCCAAAAAATATAAGGTGGTAACCCAAATGGGCAACCAGGGCAGCAGCAGCGACGGTACCCGCAACACGGAAGCGCTCGTACAGTCGGGGGCGATCGGGGATGTGCATACGATCGAGGTGTGGACGGACCGGCCCGTGTGGCCGCAAGGCGTGAAATCACCGAAAGACAAGGGCGAGTCGCAACCCGTACCGGCGGGTGTCGACTGGGATCTGTGGCTCGGTACGGCCCCCAAACGGGACTACCACGAAGCCTACATGCCTTTCCGCTGGCGTGGTTACTGGGATTTCGGCACCGGCGCATTAGGCGATATGGGCTGCCATTTCCTTGACGTGCCCTTCCGGGCCTTGAAACTCGGTTACCCAACCTCCGTAGAATGCAGTGTCGGTTCGGTATACGCCGATTTCTTCCAGCAAGCATTTTTCGACGACGTAGCGCCGCCTTCGGCGAACATCCATTTAAAATTCCCTTCGAAAACACCCGGCAAGGAAATCAACCTCAACTGGTACGACGGCGGGATGCGTCCGCAGCTGCCGGATGGCTGTGATTACAAAACCGTGTTTGGTAGCGTTGATGGTGGAATCTTATTTATAGGTACAAAAGGCATTATCAGCGCGGAGATGTTCGGTGAAAACCCGCGGCTATGGCCGGAGAAGAAATTCGCGAACGTGCGGATTGCGACCAAGTCGCGTGCATTGGTGCAAGGCGGCTGGCAGGGGCATCAGCAACAGTTCGTGCAGGCTTGTAAAAAAGGATATGGGACTTATACGAGCTCTTCATTCGACCAGTCGGGGCCTTTGACGGAGATTGTGCTCATGGGCAACCTCGCCGTGCGCTCCTACCTGCACCGCGAAGCGAAGGCGGATGGAAAGGGTTTCAACTTCCCCGGCCGCCAGCGGCTGATGTGGGATGGGGCCAGTATGAAGATTACCAACTTCGATATCGCGAACCAGTTTGTGAAAAGGGTCTATCGGACGGGATGGTGACAGCGACAAATCCTGCATTGTTGTTGCATGCCTACGGCATTTGCGATCATCGGTTATTATGTATTTTCTATCAATGTTACGTCGCTGACGCGACTGGACATCCGACAGCAAAGTACCGTTAGGTACGTAATATTGGTAGAAAGGTAATGTTAACCTACAAACCTAAATCCCGTAGGGATGTAACATCCATACGAATCCTACAACTCCAGCTCCCGCAGATACATCTGGATCGTGTTTTCTAGTCCTATATATAATGCGTCACAAATCAATGCATGCCCGATGGAAACTTCATCCAGCCATGGAATGCTTTGTTTCAAAAAATGAAGATTATCGAGGCTCAAATCGTGGCCCGCATTTAGTCCGAGTCCAACTTCGCGCGCCTTCTCAGCAGCTTTGATAAATGGCAGCACCGCTTTCTGACGGTTTTCGAAATAACCGGCTGCGAAAGGCTCCGTATAAAGTTCGACGCGGTCGGCGCCGCAGATTTTGGCTCCTTCCACCATATCTTCATCGGGATCCACAAAAACAGAAACCCGGATTCCGGCGGATTTGAATGTGCCGACCAGATCGGTAAGTTGTGCGCGGTGGGTAATTGTATCCCAGCCGGCATTGGAAGTAATAGCCCCTAATGCGTCGGGTACTAATGTTACCTGGTCGGGCTTGTTGGCCAGCACCAGCTCCACGAATTTCTTTTCCGACGGATTACCTTCGATGTTGAACTCGGTCGTAACGAACTCGCGGAGGTCGTACACATCCTGGTAGCGGATATGCCGCTCATCGGGCCGTGGGTGCACCGTAATGCCCTGTGCCCCGAACCGCTCGCAGTCCAGCGCTACTTTCAATACATTGGGATTGTCACCGCCACGGGAATTGCGAAGGGTGGCGATCTTGTTGATGTTGACGCTTAGACGGGTCATGATGCTTTAATGATTGAATGACTGAATGATTGAATGACTGAATGTGTGCGTAGGTAGTATGTCAAGAGCTGTCAGGTATGGTCAGTGGGTCATGGTTGTGCAATCAGGTCGCGGGAGCGAAGTGTGCGTTTTGATTATTAGAGATGAGTTTTCAAGTGAATCACTAACTTTGCCGGTCTGTTACAAATTTAGCATTCGAGTGTAGAAAAACACCGAAATCGACATTTTTAACACTAATTCAATAACAAAAGACACTGTTTGACGAGCACAATATTCAGTCATTCAATCATTCAGTCATTCAACATTAAAGAAACATGTCACTAAAATCCCAAGTAGAATCCGGCATTAAGGACGCGATGCGCGCTAAAGACCAGGATACATTACGTGCGTTGCGCGCGATCAAGTCGTTGATTTTGTTGGAAGAAACCAAAGGCGGCGCCAGCGGAGAGCTTAGCGCTGACGACGAATTGAAACTGCTGACCAAGGCTGCAAAGCAACGCCGTGAGTCAGCGGATATCTACAAAGCACAAGGCCGCGCCGATCTTTTGGAAAAAGAAGAAGCAGAGCTGGCCGTGATCGAGCAGTTTTTGCCAAAACAATTAACCGAAGACGAGGTGAAAGCCAAATTGCAGGACATTATTGCAAGAGTAGGCGCTGCCGGACCATCGGATATGGGTAAAGTAATGGGCGTTGCCACCAAAGAGCTCGCCGGCCAGGCCGACGGGCGTGTCGTTTCTACGCTGGTTAAGGCATTGCTCGCATGAAATTACTGGATGTTCTCATCCTTCTTCCCCTGCTATGGGGCGCATTACATGGTTACCGCAAAGGCCTGCTGATCGAAATCATCGGGATTCTGGGCATGGTGGTAGCCATGGTTTTGGGTTTCAAATTCCTGGGCTTGGGGATGGAGGTCCTCACGCCGTATTTCAGCGAGGGCGTCGCACGGAAAATCCTGCCTTATGTGGGTTTTTCGGCGATTTTCTTTCCAACTATCTTTCTCCTAAATCAATTCGGCTACACCATCCGGCGGTCGCTGCGGTACTCTATCCTGGGCACTTTCGACAGTTTTGCCGGCGCCATGGTGGGCGTTTTTACCTGGGTATTCGGTATCAGCGTGTTTTTCTGGCTGGTGGATGCGATCGGCGTGAAAATCCCGGCGCACCGCACGGAAGATACTTATCTGTACCCATTGGTAGTGCCGGTAGCGCCTACGGTGATCACCAAAGGACTGTCGCTCATGCCCAAAGGCACCGACATTATCCGCGAATGGAAACGCGATTACCTCGAAGATTGAACTTTCAATTTTCCGTCTCGGTTAAGCATTCGTTATTGACTTTCAGTACCTTTGCAGAAAATTTACAGTTGAATGCCCTGTGTGTTTGACAGATTATAGCAGAAAATGACCACGATACAGCAAAAGCAGGACATCCGTAAACTCAATGCCGACCAGATCAAAACCTGGATGACCGAACACGGAGAGAAGGCTTTCAGGGCAAAACAGATATATGAATGGATCTGGAAAAAATCGGCCCATTCATTCGACGAAATGACTAACCTTTCGCTCGCCACGCGTCAGCTGATGAACGAGCATTTCGTGATCCACTCGCTCGACGTTGCCAAAAAACAGCACAGCAACGACGGTACGATCAAATCCGCATTCAAACTTTTTGACGGTAACCTCGTGGAAGGCGTGCTCATACCTGCAGCCGACCGCATGACCGCCTGCGTGAGCAGCCAGGTAGGGTGCTCCCTCACGTGCAAGTTCTGCGCGACAGGCTATATGGACCGCAAGCGGAACCTCGAAGCGGGGGAGATTTACGATCAGGTAGTCGCCATTGCACGGCAGGCCGAGAACACCTTCAACGCGCCATTGACCAACATTGTATATATGGGAATGGGTGAGCCGTTGCTCAACTACGCCAACGTGCTCCAATCCATCGAGTACATTACCTCGCCGGAAGGCCTCAATATGTCGCCGAAACGCATTACCGTTTCGACGGCGGGGATTGCGAAGATGATTAAGAAGCTCGCTGACGATGAAGTGCGGTTCCGTCTTGCCTTGTCGCTGCATGCGGCTAATGACGAAAAGCGCAACCAGATCATGCCGATCAACGAATCGAACTCGCTCGATAACCTGGCTGAGGCTTTGAACTATTTTTATAAGAAGACGGGCAACCGTATTACTTTCGAATACATTGTTTTCAATAATTTCAACGACACTTTGCAGGACGCCAAGGAGCTATGGGAGTTCTGCAAGCGTGTTCCGGCCCGTGTGAACATCATTGAATATAACCCGATCGCCGAGGCTGATTTTAAAAATACGGAGGCCGATCGTTTGGATAAATTTGCCGCTTTCCTGGAAGACAGAGGGGTTTCGGTGCACGTGAGAAGGAGTAGAGGGAAGGATATCGATGCCGCTTGCGGGCAGCTGGCTAACAAAGAAACAAACTGAGATTAACCTGACTTAACAATTTCTTAACATTGGGTCGGCGGTTTATAAGTAGTTTTGCGTCAATAATTCAACCTATCAACTTCTTTTATGTTTGGTCTTGAAACCGACATTTTCATCCTCCTCGCGTTTAGTATTTTAGCGGCCTGCGCATTCGAATTTGTTAATGGTTTCCACGATACCGCCAATGCGGTGGCGACGGTGATTTATACCAACTCCCTGAAACCGAATGTAGCGGTAATATGGTCGGGTTTTATGAACTTCTGCGGTGTATTCTTCGGCGGTATTGCCGTGGCGATGGGTATCGTGAACCTGCTGCCGGTAGAGTTGTTGATCGATCAGAACGTGTATCATAGTGCCGCGATGGTGTTTTCGCTACTTTTTAGCGCCATTATCTGGAACCTGGGTACCTGGTATTTCGGCTTGCCGAGTTCCAGCTCGCACACGCTCATCGGTTCGATCCTCGGCGTGGGTCTAGCATTTACCTTGATGCCTGAAAATACGCAGGGAACCGGTGTGAACTGGTCGAAAGCACAAGAGTTGTTCATGTCGCTGCTGACCTCGCCGATCTTCGGTTTCGCGCTCGCGATCATTATCATGTTTATTCTGAGAAGATCGTTGTCCAAGCCGCTCCGTGAGATTGTTTTCAGCGAACCTAAGAAAAACGAAGCGCCGCCGATCTGGATCCGCGCCATTCTGATCACGACCTGTACATTGGTAAGTTTCTTCCATGGCTCCAACGACGGCCAGAAAGGGGTAGGGCTCGTGATGCTCATTCTGATTGGTATCGTACCGGCTCATTTCGCATTGGATAATTCCAAAGACCCTGTTGGAATGAAAACCGACCTCGTTGGTATCGAGCGGGCTGTAAACAGCATTGATTCATCCCGCCTGTCGATCTCCGACCGCGCGCATTTGTATACCATTAAAGCCGAGCTGACGCATTTGCAGACGCAGATCAACAGCCCGTTGCCCGAGCACCGCCTGCCGAAAGAGCAGCGTATGGAGGCACGTCGTTCGTTGTTGTTGATAAGCCGTAATATCAAAACCATTCTGGATAACGGAGACGCGAACCTGAATGCAACCGATCTCGCATTCCTGAAAAAGCAATCGGGCAGCGAGCACGGTATCAGAAGATATACCGACTATGCTCCTGACTGGGTGATCCTCATGATTTCACTTTCCCTCGGCCTTGGAACCATGGTAGGCTGGAAGCGGATCGTGGTGACGATCGGTGAGAAGATCGGAAAGCAGCATTTGACTTACGCTCAGGGCGCTTCCGCTGAATTAGTGGCCGCGAGTACCATCGGAGTGTCGTCTTATCTGGGTCTTCCGGTAAGTACCACACACGTACTTTCTTCCGGTATCGCGGGTTCGATGGTGGCCAGCAAAGGGGTGAAAAACCTGCAAGGCGGCACCATCCGTAACATCGTGATTGCGTGGGTTTTGACACTGCCCGTAACCATGTTGCTGGCAGGAACGCTGTACGCATTTTTCCGCTGGATCTTGTAAAAGTTCCTATTTTAAAGGTATAAAAAGCCGCCGGGACCGTTCCCGGCGGCTTTTGTTTTAGCGCGGCGGCCGCACTTTCTTTGCTTTTCATTGGTTTAATATCGTAAATTCGGCATGGATTTTAGTATTAAATAAAAGCCAATTATTCACCATAATGACTACAATTGAAGCGCAGGTTAACCGCTACGGTTATGTGACGGAGGCGATCGCGGAAGATATCGATCTGGTAGCGGAGATCAACCGCCTGAAAAAAGAAAAGAACGCGGTCATTCTCGCGCATTATTATGTGGATGGGGAAATCCAGGACCTGGCCGATTATATAGGCGACAGTCTGGGCCTTTCGCAACAGGCAGCCGCTACCGATGCGGACATGATCGTTTTTTGCGGCGTGCACTTCATGGGCGAGACGGCCAAGATCCTCAGTCCGAATAAAAAGGTGGTGATCCCAGACCTGAATGCAGGCTGCTCACTGGCAGATTCAGCGCCGGCCGATAAGTTTGCGGCTTTCAAAGCGCAGTACCCCGACCATATCGTGATCAGCTATATCAACTGCTCCGCGGAGATCAAGGCATTGACCGACATCGTTTGTACTTCTTCGAATGCATTGCAGATCGTAGAAAGCCTGCCGAAAGACCAGAAAATCATCTTCGCGCCGGACGCGAACCTGGGCCGCTATGTCGCGCACAAAACAGGTCGCGATATGGTGCTTTGGGATGGTGCCTGCATTGTACACATTGATATTTCACGGGAGAAACTAGCGCAGCTGCGCGCTGAAAACCCGGACGCATTGCTGATCGCCCACCCGGAATGCAAGGAAGATATTTTGAAGCAGGCGGATTTCGTGAGTTCCACGACGGGTCTTCTGAAATTCGTGAAGGAATCGAGCCATGATAAATTTATCGTTGCAACCGAGGCAGGTATTTTGCATAAAATGAAGCAGTCGGTGCCCGACAAGAAGCTGATTCCGGCTCCCGGGTCCGATAACAATACCTGCGCTTGCTCCGAATGTCCTTATATGAAAATGAATACCCTTGAAAAGGTCTATAATGCGCTCCTGTACGAGCAGCCGGAGATCTTTGTTCCCGAGGATATCCGCCTGAAAGCTTATGATTCTGTGGCACGCATGCTGGAACTGAGCAAAGGCATCTGACACCCGATATAAAACCCTATTCCTGAAATTATGCCCCAATTTGATTTTCTGATTATCGGTTCGGGAATTGCCGGACTTAGCTATGCAGCCAAATTAGCCCGTCATTTCGATGAATTGAAACAGGAAGTGTCCATCGCCGTAATCACCAAGGTTCAGGCCGATGAAACCAACACCAAATATGCCCAGGGAGGCATTGCGGTCGTCTGGGCGGAGTCCGATTCGTTTGAAAAGCATATTCAGGACACGATGGATGCCGGGGATGAGGTCAATAAAAGGAATATCGTGGAAATCGTTGTGCGCGAGGCGCCTGAGCGTATCCAGGAGCTGATCGACTATGGAACACGTTTCGATAAGGAAAAAGGGGGCGAATACGACCTGGCTAAGGAAGGCGGGCATTCCGATCACCGCATTCTGCATTTCAAGGACATTACCGGGGCGGAAATTGAGCGGGCATTGCTGGAAGAAGTGAACCGCCATAAAAGCATTCAGATTTTTACGCATTACTACGCGGTGGAACTGATCACACAGCACCATCTGGGCGAAACGGTGTACCGCTACAGGGAAGATATCAAATGCTTCGGCGCTTATGTGCTCAACCGCCAGACAGGTGAAGTGGAGAAGTTTCTGGCCAAAACGACGTTGCTCGCCACCGGCGGCATCGGGAATATTTACCAAAGTACTACCAACCCCACTATCGCCACCGGCGACGGTATTGCCATGGCCTACCGCGCAAAGGGTATCTGCGATAACATGGAATTTATCCAGTTCCATCCCACGAGCTTTTACCAGCCGGGGCAGAAGCCGTCATTCCTTATTTCGGAAGCGGTTCGTGGTTTTGGAGGTGTATTAAAAAGAGCCGACGGAAGTACTTTCATGGAAAACTATGATGCACGGCTTTCGTTGGCCCCGCGCGACATCGTTGCCCGCGCTATCGACTCCGAAATGAAGAAGAACGGGGTCGACCACGTGTACCTCGACGTCCGGCATTGCGATTACGAAAAGTTTCTCGAACATTTCCCGAACATCACCGAATACTGCCTGCAGCAAGGGGTGGATGTGCGAAAGGATATGATTCCCGTCGTGCCTGCACAGCATTATATGTGCGGGGGCGTGCGCGTGAATGAGTGGGGTAAAACCAATATCGAATTTTTGTACGCGGTGGGTGAATGCGCCTGTACAGGACTGCATGGCTCCAACCGTCTCGCTTCCAACTCCCTGCTGGAAGCCGTCGTTTTCGGGCACCGTGCCTATGAAAGCACGATTGCCAATTTCGGGAATGCGATTATCGCGCAAAACATTCCTGAGTGGGACGATAGCGGTACCACGCATCCCGAAGAGCAAGTGTTGGTAACGGAAATGACCCGCGAGCTCAACAGCATTATGTCCAATTACGTGGGTATCGTACGCACCGATCGCCGTCTCAAACGCGCTTATGACCGCCTCGAACTCCTGCACCAGGAACACGAGCAGCTGTACCGCGAATCAAAAGTGTCGGTGGCGATATGCGAGCTGAGGAACATGATCTCGGTTTCTTACCTGATCATTAAAATGGCAATGGCCCGACGCGAGAACATCGGGCTGCATTACAATGCCGATCATGTGCATGCTTAGAGTTCAAAGCTTAAAGCTCAAATTTCAGAGCTTACGGCTTAGAGCCTAAGGCTTACAGCCTAGAACCTTGGGCGAGCATGTTCCGGCTACGGCGCGTTACCGCTCTTTGCCAAACGTTTTCTCCAATTTTCTGGCCCAGATGAGTACCTTCCTCAACGCCGTCGCGGTAGTGGATACCGCCGTAAACCCGGCTGATGGACGCATCCCAATAAGCTTCTTCAAATGACTTGAAGGACTTGATACCGTGTCCGTATTTCTTTTCGGTGGTGTCGGTGAATGCTACATTGGCGCCTATCAGATGGGTAAGCACCGTGCCGCAGGCAGCTGAAATGGAGCTGTGGCCGCTCACGTATTCAGGGAATGCGGGCGTTTCCAGGAATGGCCGCCAGTTAGGATCCCAGTTGCTGTTGATCACCGTTTCGGGCCGGATCCGGACCGTGCGGTATTTCTCATCCCAGCACGCAATGAATGCGTCATATATAGAAAGCGCTCCCAGCGTATAAGCTTCTACCGATTGCATCAGGTCCAGCTTTTTGTCTGTTGCTACGGTTCGCACGATCGCCATCCAGTGACCGGCCGGGGTCATTTTTTTATTGGCAAACATGGCGTGGCCTACCACGTTGGTCACAAATGCATTATCATCCCAGAAGTAGGCCGTCGCTTTCTGCTCTTCAGTGAGATTGTTCCCGATGTTGTAAACTTCCATTGCCAGTTGCATGAATTTACTGCTCTTGGCGAGGTCATACGGTGCCGGCGGCGGGCAGCGGAACTGCGTCACGGAGTCAAGTGCGAAAGTCCTCACGGTATTCCACATAGGTTCGCATGCATCCGCATATGCAGGTGGCGTAGGTACCCATGTGCCGGGCTTATTGGTTACCGTATAGCGGTATCCGCGTATCTCTTTATAGTGATCTTTGGCCGAATATGCCAGTACATGCTTCGCTACCGTATCACCGTATGCGATGGAGCGTTCATATACTTCCTCGGGAATGCCCATTTCCTTGAACTTTTTGAAAAGCCCCTTTTCATAGTCATCCCACATATTGCCCGAGAAGGTAAGCGTTCTGGCGACGACCGTAAATGCCTTGATGCTCGCAAGCGGAAAGCAATAAGTCAGCGTGGTATCCGGCCTGGGCGGGGTGTTGAACTTAATCAATTGGTTTCCAAGTGATTGGTATTCTTTGTTGCCCGGAGATAGTGCCTCGTAAGCGGCAAGGAACGAATAACCATAGATACGGCTTGCGACCGGCGGCTTAAATATGTCGTGAATAATCACGTCCGTAAGATGCGTCGCGGTCTCATGGAAAAGCTGAGGATCGGCTGCTTTTGCATTATACTCGTTAGGCGAAGACTCTTTTTTACATCCGTATAAGAAGCAAACAAGTAAGAGGGAGAGTAAAGGAAACTTCATTCGATTGACTTGGGATTTTGTACCTGGAAACGTCTACGAATATAACAAGAAATGAGAATTCGGCGATAATAATGTACAAAAGAGTGATTTATTGTAACTTATATATAACTAATTCATAAAAATTGTTCGATTGATGCTACTATTTATTGTTATTTTTTAAGAATGCATATTCATTAATCGGGAAACCTTTTTTTTGTTAAAAAATTGATATCTTTTTGTACAATCAAACGAGTATATAAAATCCGATGGTACTTCTCCTACAAACAACAGGAGTATCTATATGAGATTGTGTATGATGTACACTGTTTGATATCCTGAACTCTGATCGATGAAAGTACTCACCCTTATCACTAAAATTACTCTATGTAAAAAATTCTCCTGGCTACAATTTTTCTGACTCGCTACGGCAGATTTTCGAAATGGAAATCACCGTCTGACGCTACGTTCCGTGCTTATACGGTTAAGCAAACATTCTTACTACAACATTTTTTAATCTAACTATTAATCTATGAGATTTTCTACTGGATGGACGCCTCGTGCTGTATCACGAAGTGTTTTTTCTCTTTGTCTGGCCCTGGTGACGGTCGTGGGTGCATTCGCCCAGAACACCATCAAGGGTAAGATCAAAGATGAACAGGGACAGCCGCTGCCTGGCGTGAGCGTTGTCGTGAAGGGAACCACCGCTGGTACAGTAACCGACAATGAAGGACTTTACACCGTGAATGCCGAGAGAAACGGCACGCTCGTGTTCTCGTTCATCGGTTACCTCACGCAGGAAATCCCCGTAGGCGGCAAAAGCATTCTCGATGTGATCCTGCTGGCTGATACAAAAGCATTGGAAGAAGTAGTCGTGGTAGGTTATGGTACCGCCAAAAAGGCGACCCTGACCGGCTCGGTTACTGCTGTAAAAGGTGCCGAACTTCAGAAAGCGCCTGCTGCCAACTTATCCAACACACTGGGCGGTCGTTTGCCCGGTATTTCGGCGGTACAATCAAGCGGTGAGCCTGGTTATGACGGCTCCGCGATCCGCATCCGCGGTACCAACTCATTGGGTAACAGCAACGCGCTGATCGTTGTGGACGGTGTTCCTAACCGTTCCGGTGGTCTCGACCGCATCAACCCTGCCGACATCGAGAGTATTTCAGTACTGAAAGATGCGGCTGCGGCCATCTACGGTTCACGTGCAGGTAACGGGGTTATCCTCATTACCACGAAGCGCGGAAAATCGGGCAAGCCACAAATTTCTTATGACATGAACCTGGGTGTGTCGCAACCTACGCGTACGCCTGAAATGTCGAATGCAGCTGAATATGCTACGATCCGTAACGAATTGCAGATTTATGATAACCTGCCGGTAGGCCAGTGGCAAGGTGCGTTGCAAGGTTTCAACACCAATGGTTCATACACCAGACCTGACAACGGAAACGTGGTTAACGCCGTGTTTACTCCGGACGATATGAAGAAGTTCCGTGACGGTTCAGATCCTTTGCTGCACCCTAACACGGACTGGTACGGTTCTGTAATCCGCAAATGGGCGCCGCAGCAACGCCACAACCTGCAATTGACAGGAGGTAGCGAGAACGTGAAATACCTTGCTTCGATCGGTCACATCAATCAGGATGGTTACTACGTGAATTCTGCGACCGGTTACAAGCAATATGACATGCGTTTGAACCTCGACACAAAAATCAACAAATATGTAACTGCTAACCTGGGTGTGACTTTGCGTGAAGAGTTCCGTCACTTCCCAAGCGGTGGTAACGGCGCAGGCGCAATCTTCCGTATGCTGATGCGCGGTAAACCAACCGAAATCGCAATCTGGCCGGATGGACGTCCAGGTCCTGATATCGAGAATGGTCAGAACCCGGCGGTTATCACCACCAACACAACAGGTTATAACAACGACAAGAGAGACTACATCCAAACCAATGGTGGTCTGGAAATCCAGGTGCCAGGTGTACCAGGATTGAAAATCAATGCAATGGCTGCTATTGATAAGCAGCTGCGCCGTCAGAAAAACTTCGAAACTCCCTGGACATTGTACTTCTGGGATAAGAAAACTTACGAAGCCGACGGTAAAACACCATTCCTGACAGGAACTGTACGTTCTACATTCAAAGACCCACGTCTGAGAGAAAGTGCTTCGCAGGAACTGTCGGTTCAGTTGACCGGCCAGGTTTCTTACGAAAAATCAATCGACGGCCACAACTTCAACCTGATGGGTGGTATCCAGCGCGAGAAAGTGGATGCTGATGGTTTCTATGCGTTCCGTCGTTACTTCATTTCTCCGGTTGTTGACCAGCTTTTCGCAGGTGGTACGCCTGAGCAGGATCTGGGTAACTTCGATTTGTACAAAAGAGCACGTTTGAGCTACTTCGGTCGTGCCGGCTACAACTTCAAAGAAAAGTATCTTGCTGAATTCCTGTGGCGTGTGGATGGTTCTTACGTATTCCCTAAAGACGGCCGTTTCGGTTTCTTCCCTGGGGTATCGGCAGGATGGCGTATTTCAGAAGAAGGATTCTGGAAAAACAACATCTCACGTTACGTGAACAACGTGAAGCTACGCGGATCGTGGGGACAGATGGGTGCAGAGCCTTACAACCTCGGAAGCGATGTACTGGCTGAGTATCAATACTTGTCGACAATGGGCTTCGGAACGTACATTATCAATGATCAGGTTGCAAAGACATTGCTTGAAGCCCGTGTTGCTAACCCAAGCTTTACCTGGGAGGTTGCCAACAACTCCAACTTCGGTATCGAGGGTACGTTGTTCAACGACAAGCTCTCTTTCGAATTTGACTATTTCGTAAACAACCGTTCGAAAACGCTGATCCCGAAAACAGGTTCAACACCTTCAACTGCGGGTATCGACGGCAAGCTTCCTCCTCAAAACCTGGGTAAACTGCAAAACAAAGGGTGGGAGTTCAAGCTGAGCTATGACGGCAATGCAGGCGACTTCACTTACTCTGTAAGCGTGAATGGTGGTTATGCCAAAAACAAAATCAAATACTGGGATGAGGTTCCGGGAGCTCCTTCTTATCAGCGCTCTACCGGTATGCCTTACGGATCATTCCTCGTATACCAATTCGACGGCGTATTCAGGAGCCAGGAAGAAATCGATGCTAAAACACTCGATTATGGCCCTATCACAGGTAACCTGCGCCCCGGTGACATGAAGTTCAAAGACGTGAACGGCGATGGCAAAATCAGCGCTGATGACCGTATCCGTACCGAGAAAGTGTCTCGTCCATGGTTCACAGGTGGTGCTTCGATCAACCTGGGTTACAAACAATTCGATTTGGCGATGTTGTTCCAGGGAACGCTCGGCGGCTTGCAGCTCATCGGTCTGACCGAGTCGGGTGACATCGGTAACTACCTGAAATACGACTTCGACCACCGTTGGACAATCGACAACCCAACCGACAAATACCCACGTCTGACCAACCGTAACAACCGTTACTACACCAACACAGGCCAGGCAGGTATCAACAACTACTTCCTGAAAAGCAACAACTACCTGCGTTTGAAAAACATCGAAATCGGGTATAACCTGCCATCGGAAATCGGTTCGAAAATCGGTTTGAGCAACCTGAGAGTCTATGTGAACGGATTAAACCTGTTGACTTTCGACAAAATCAAGGTTTGGGATCCGGAAGCGACTACCGGCAGTGGTCAGTACTATCCGCAATCAAGAGTTGTCAGCGCAGGTGTACGTCTAGCATTTTAACGAATCAGAAATATGAAATTGACATATAAGTTTTTATTGGTTGCTGCACTGATGACGGGAGGCTTGTCATCATGCGATACTGATTTCCTCGATGTAACGCCACCAACCGAAATCGCGGGCGACGCGGTATGGGGAGACGGTGCCTTGTCGGAAAGTTTTGTGACAGGTATTTACGCTGGTTTGCAGCAGGGCGGTTTCAGCGAGCAAATGCTTGCTTCCCTAACGGACGAGGCGGTATTTACCCACACAGGCCGTAACATTAACACCGTAAACGAAGGTAGTTTGAGCCCCTCCAACCTCGGTTGGGTGGATGCTACCTACGGTTGGAGCCAAATGTACCAATACATTCGCGCTTCGAACCTGGCCATCTCTAGACTGGCGACTGCCACTTTTACAGATGAGACATTGAAAGCACGCCTGAAAGGGGAAGCGTATTTTATGCGCGCCTACTACTATCAGCAGCTCGTACGCTACTACGGCGGTGTACCCCTTATCAAGAAAGTGTATGCTTTGAACGAAGATTACTCCGTTCCCCGCAATACTTACGACGAATGTGTGAAGCAGATTGTAAGTGACGCCGACAGCGCTGCGTTGTTGTTGGACGGCAAGAACCCTGCTAAGGGCCGCGCTACCAAAACTGCTGCACTCGCATTAAAAGCCCGCGTATTGCTGTACGCTGCCAGCGACCTGCACGACATTCCGACTGCTAAGGCGAACTCACCAGTGATCGCAGCTTTCCCGAATCCTGAATTCCTCGGATACACTTCGGGTGACCGTAAAGCTCGCTGGACGGCCGCGCAAGCTGCTGCGAAAGCTGCTTTGGACGCAAGCGGTAATGGTTATAAGCTGAACCTGACTGCGCCGGTAACTGCGGAACAAGGTCGTCTTAACTACATCTCATTGGCGATGTCTGGTGCCAGTGCGGACAAATCCCTGGATGCGTCGGCGAACGAGATCATTTTCGGACGCTATTTCACGCCAAGCCAGAACGAGGGTGCACGCCAAACCGGTTTGAACAACGGTCCTAACGGCTATCATAACTGGGCCGGTAACACGCCGATCGGAACGCTGGTGGACGATTATGAAATGATGGATGGTACGCCGTTCTCATGGACTAATCCTACGCACAAAGCGAATCCTTACGTAAACCGAGACCCACGTTTCTATGCAACGATCATGTACGACGGAGCTAACTGGAAACCACGTCCTTCGGATGCGAAAGACCCGGCTAACCAGATTCAGACCGGTGCATATGACCTCCTGGACGACAAAGGCGCGTTGATCAACCGCAAAGGACTGGATACCCGCAGCAGCTCAATCGAAGACTGGAACGGTAGCCGCACGGGTTACTACATGCGTAAGTTCATCGATCCGAACCCGTCGCTGTACGACAACACGGATCGCCAGAACATTCCGTGGCCGTTCTTCCGTGTAACTGAAAACGTGTTCAATTATATCGAGGCGAGCATAGAGCTAGGTGAGGAAGCAGTTGCGCTGGAATGGCTGAACAAGATCCGTTTCCGCGCTGGTATGCCTGCATTGAAAGTTTCCGGCGCTGCTTTGAAAGAGGCTTTCCGTCATGAGAAACGCATTGAAATGGCTTATGAAGAGCAACGTTACCACGATGCACGCCGCTGGATGGTTGCGCCTACTACATTGGGCCGCTCTTTGCAATACATCAACGTAATCGGTAAGTTCAAGCCTGGTAAGTCGATGAAAGAGCCATATCACTACGATCCAACGGTTTACGACTACACTTATACTCCGGTAGAAGAGAAATCGCACGAAAACCGTACATGGGTGGACAAGATGTATTTCCGTCCGTTCAGCCGCGATGAAATCAACCGTAACGCAAAACTGGTACAAAACCCGGGTTACGATAAATAGTTATATTTTATTGACTAATTTTACTGAAACTATGCCTTGGCTTACAAGGCATAGTTTCTTTTTTTACTCCTTCAAAACTCTTCATTCCTGTCATGAAGCAAATATGGCCCTGGAAAGCAGGCAGCATTGTTCTGATCGCTGGACTGGCACTTTCCGGATGTGACAAATCCTCCGATTCCAAAGAAGAAAAGAAAGGTGCCGACGGCCCGAAGCTTTTTACACTCCTGAGTCCCGAACAAACAAAAGTAGATTTCTCCAATACACTCACCGAGGGATTGAACACCAACGTGCTGATGTATGAATACTTCTATAATGGGGGAGGGGTTGCCGTGGGCGACCTCAATGGCGACGGTCTCGACGATATTTACTTCACCGGCAACATGGTGCCGAACAAGCTGTATCTGAACAAGGGCAAGATGGTATTCGAGGATATTACGGCCGTTGCGCAGGTAGGAGGGCGTGAGCGCCCGTGGAAGACAGGGGTGACGATGGCCGATGTAAATGGGGATGGTAAACTGGATATTTACGTTTGCTACTCCGGCGCCGTTTCGCCCGAGAGCCTCAAAGACCAGCTGTTCATCAACAAAGGCAACAATGCGCAGGGAATTCCGCAGTTTGAAGAAATGGCCGAGCAATATGGCTTGGGGGTATTAAGCAACAGCACACAAGCAGCATTTTTTGATTTCGATAAAGACGGGGACCTCGATATGTTCCTGCTCAACCATAATCCCAAAGCCCTGCCGATCCTCGACGAGGCCAGCACAGCTGATATTCTTGGAAAGGAAGACCCTGTGACCGGCGTCAGGCTATTCCGTAACGATCCGCAGAGTGGCACCCCGCATTTTACGGATATCACTAAAAAAGCGGGTATTCATAGCTCGCAACTGACCTACGGCCTGGGCATTGGCATTGCCGATATTAACCAGGATGGCTGGCAGGACATGTACATTTCCAACGACTACTCCGTACCGGATTTTTTATATATCAACAATGGAAACGGCACATTCACCGATGTGCTGGATGCCAGTATCGGCCACACGTCGCATTCTTCGATGGGTAACGACATCGCCGACTTTAATAATGACGGCTTACCGGACATTTTTACGCTTGATATGCTTCCCGAGGACAACCGCCGCCAGAAGTTGCTGACAGGCCTCGATAATTACGAGTTGTTTGATTTTAATGTCAAAATGGGCTTCCATCACCAGTATATGCGCAATATGCTGCAACTGAATGAGGGCTTGGGCAAGGGCACGAAACATCCGGTATTTTCCGAAATCGGCCAGCTTTCAGGCGTTTCCAATACCGACTGGAGCTGGGCGTCGCTATTCGCGGATTATGATAACGACGGCTGGAAAGATCTTTTCATCACGAATGGCAACCTTCGGGACTTCACCAATATGGATTTTGTGAAGTTTATGGGTGATCATTTGAAACGCATTGAAGGCCAGGTGAAGCGGGAAGACGTGCTCCAACTGGTGTACCAGATGCCGTCTTCGAACATGAAAAACTATCTTTTCCAAAACAGAAAAGACCTGACATTTACCAACGTAGCCGACAGCTGGGGCCTCGGAGAAATATCCAACTCGGGTGGCGCAGCCTACGCCGACCTCGATAACGACGGCGACCTGGACCTGGTCGTGAACAATATCAACAAGCCTGCATTCATTTACCAGAATGAAGGGGATAAGCATTTGAAAAATAATTACCTGAAAGTAAAACTGACCGGGTCCGGCCAGAATACACTCGGCCTTGGCGCGAAAGTGACTATTTACCAGAGAGGCCAGCAACAGTACCTCGAACAAATGCCGACCCGCGGATACCAGTCGAGCGTGTCGCCGACGCTGCATTTCGGATTGGGTAAGGAAGGGGCGGTTGATTCGCTGGTAGTAACCTGGCTGAATGGCAAGCAGGAAAAGGTGGTTAATCCTAAAACAAATACCACACTGGCGCTGTCAGAGGCGAATGCCAAAGAAAAAGCGAAGGCTGCAAAAGCGGCTGCGCCCGTGTTTGTGCCGGTTGCTTCGCCGATCGCATTCAAAAGCCCGGTTGTGAAAATGAATGACTTCAAACGTCAGCCGTTGCTGATCAACCCGATTTCCTTCTCGAACCCGTGCATGCGGAAAGGCGATGTAAACGGGGACGGCCTCGATGATGTGTTTATCGGAGGTACTTCGGGAGAAGCGGCTAAGTTGTATATCCAGCAAAAAGGCGGCGCATTTACCGTCAAGCCCGTTCCCGCTTTTGAGGTCGATAAGCGAAGTGAAGATACGGACGCATTGTTTTTTGATGCGAATGGTGACGGCGCACAGGACATATTCGTGGCCAGTGGCGGTTACGCGAGTTTCATGCCGGAGGATCCGTTGTTGCAAAGCCGGTTGTACATCAACGACGGCAAAGGGAATTTTACCAAAGCCTCTGGTGCATTGCCTGCTATGCTCACGAGCACGAGCTGTGTACGCTCCGCGGACATCAATGGCGACGGTAAGCCTGATCTTTTTGTGGGTGGCCGGGTCATTCCGGGCCGGTACCCCGAAATACCCCGCAGCTATGTCCTGATTAATGACGGCAAAGGCAAATTCACCGATCAGACAGCTTCCATTTCCAAAGAGCTGGAAAACATAGGCCTGGTGACCGATGCTGCCTGGACTGACCTGAATGGCGACAAAAGAGCCGACCTGGTAGTGGTAGGAGAGTGGATGCCGGTTACGGTTTTGATCAACAACAATGGCAAGCTCGAAAACAAAACCACTGAGTACTTTGACAAACCCTACAACGGCTGGTGGAACAAAATCCTCGTGGAAGACCTGAACGGAGACGGGAAGGAGGACCTCGTGATCGGTAACATGGGTACCAACACCCAATGCAAAGCCAGTGATAGCGAGCCGGTGGAAATGGTGTACAAGGATTTCGATGACAATGGCTCCGTTGACCCGATTATGAGCTTTTACATTCAGGGAAAGAGCTATCCCTATGTTACCCGCGACGAAATGCTCGATCAAATGAGCATTATGCGTACCCGTTATCAGGATTACAAAAGCTACGCGGACCTGACGGTGAAGGAGATTTTTACCAAAGAAGAGCTGGAAGGAGCGAAGGAATTGAAAGCGACTTATCTGAAAACCGCTTTGTTCGAGCGGGCTGCGAATGGCAAGTTCGTTGAAAAGGCATTGCCCTTACAAACGCAGGTATCGCCAGTCTATACCATTACCTCGCTCGATTACAATGGCGATGGCAATAAGGACCTTTTGCTTTGCGGTAATATCAGCAAGGCGCGGCTCCGTTTCGGGAAGTACGATGCCAATTACGGTATTCTTTTGCAGGGCAATGGCAAAGGGCAATTTGAATACGTCAATCAGGATAAATCGGGTTTTGGCTTGAAAGGCGATGTGCGCAGCGTGCTGCCGGTCGGTAACAAACTGCTATTCGGTATCAATCAACAGGAAATAAAAGCATATCAAATTGGTAAAGTTCAGTAACCTCCTTCTGGGAATGCTGCTGGTTGTCACGTGGGCGGCCTGCAAAAAGAGTGAGTCAAAAAAGGAAATCGATCCGACGGTGATCGGTCAGGTGACGCAGCAAATGACCGACGTAATGGTGCATGACGTCACTAACCCGCCGCTGGGGGCGCGGTTTTATTCCTACGCGTGTCTGGCAGGCTACGAAGTGATAGCTGCAAACGACAAAGCGTATCCTACCATGCACGGGGTCCTGAATGACTTCCCGGAAATCGAAAAGCCGAAGGTCGCCGAGTACTCCTATCAACTGGCGGCAGCTTTGGCGATGCTCGAAACCGCAAAGAAAATGCAGCCTTCGGGTGGTTTGCTGCTCAAAAAGTACCAGCAGAGCCTGGTCGATTCCTGCAAGAAAATCGGGTTTACCGAAGAGATACTGGCCGGATCGCAGGAATATGCGCTGGCGATCAGCAAGCAGATCCTCAAATATGCCAAAGCCGACCGGTATAATAAGATCAGCAACTTCCCGCGTTATGAACCGCACGGCGGCCCGGGAACTTGGTACCCGACGCCCCCCGGCTATTTCCCGCCGGTAGAGCCTTATTTTAAAACCGTACGGCCATTCACATTAGACTCGGCAGCGCAGTTCAAACCCGCTCCGCCTGTCGCGTTCTCGGAATCGAAAGACTCGGAGTTTTTCAAGCTTATGAAGCGCAATTACGACGATGATCAAAAAGCGGAAGAGCACCGGGTAATCGCCGCGTTCTGGGATTGTAACCCGTTTGCATTGGAAAATAAGGGCCATTTATTGGTAGGGATGAAGAAAATCTCTCCGGGCGCACACTGGATGGGCATTACCGATATTGCCTGCCGGAAAGCGAAAACCGATTTCTCCAAAACCATGCTGATCAATACCTCGGTGGCGATCGGGCTGATGGATGGTTTTATGGCCTGCTGGGACGAGAAGTACCGCAGCAACCGCATCCGCCCCGAAACTGCCATCCGCAAATACATCGACCCGAGCTGGAAGCCATTTCTCCAGACGCCGCCATTTCCGGAATACCTGAGCGGACACTCGGTGATATCAACAGCGGCTGCCGTTATTCTTACCCATTATTTCGGTGACAATTTCGCCTATACCGACACTGTGGAGGAACGCTTCAATCTGAAAGCGCGCCCATTCAGGTCCTTTCTTCACGCTTCGGAGGAATCCGGCATTTCACGTTTTTACGGTGGTATCCACTTTATGGATGCGATCGAGAATGGTCAAAAGCAAGGCCGGCAAGTCGGTGAATGGGTGGTTAGGAAGCTTGGAAGATAAACTAGATTTTTGGCAACTCTTGTTTAAGAAAATGCAGCAAACTCATGACTATAACTCCATGGCAATCGCTGGAAACTGGCTTAACCTTTTTTCGATGACGTCTTGAATTCTCCTTACTAGCATGTGATAAAGTTACATACTAACCTAGTAAATCCAAAACTGAACTTTGGATTTACTAGGTTAATTGCCTGGTGTGATTGAGCAAAACCTTCGTGAACGTGTATCCCACCTCAAACAACTGATCCGCCTTCCTGAAATCGAAAATGCTGAAACGGCTCAATGCCGGCGGTTCGATCAGCAGGTTGCATTTCGTGAAGCGGGCTTTGGTTTTGGTATGCATGGCCAGAATGAGGCTGCGGTAGATGATCTCCGTGGTCCGTTTAAGCGGTTTATCCAGATTGAACGGATTGCAATGGCTCCCGATAATATAATCTGCCTCGTCGAGCACCGGTTCGACGGGCAGGTTATTCAGAACGCCTCCGTCGACTAACTCGTGTCCACTGTAATGCATCGGACTGAAAAGCCCGGGAATGCAGCAAGAGGCTAGGACGGGTAATGCCAGTTCCCCGCTTCTGAAACGGACTTCCTCTCCTGAAACAATGTCGGTAGCGGTCACTACCAGCGGCGTTTTTAAAGATTCAAAAGTGTTTTCGGGAATGAACTTGCGGAAGACATCCTCCATCTTTCGCATATGCAGCAGTCCGTTCGCACCGATTCCGAATCTTAAATATGGGTAAAAACTCGTGTCGCGGATGATTTTGAGAATCTTGCCCGGCTCGTAGCCGTGCGCCAGCAGCGCGCCCACAAAGGCGCCCGAACTCGTCGCGCTGATCACATCGGGTCGCACGCCACGCTCCCATAACGCCTGCGCCACACCCACATGTGCGATCCCACGCGCGCCCCCGCCTGAGAGGATTAGTGCTGTTTTCATGGTTAGGGAAGAAGTATTAATTCATCGACTCGTTCGAAATGCTTCACATTCAACGTTATTAGCGGCAAGCTGTAATGAACTGCCGTAGCGGCTATGAAAAGATCTGCCATGCCGATTAATTTGCTTTGCTTCTTGAGGGTCTTGTTGATGCCGACAGCCGTGCGAGCGACCTCTTTGTCGAATGCCAAGACCTGGGTTCTGAACAAAAAGTCCTCCCAATAATCTATCTGATTTGGTAGTGCCGGTGTAAATTTCGAATTCGGTAATCGCCGAAATGCAAAAGTGAGCATCTCCGGTTACCAATTTCATTAGCCGGGAATTTGCCTTGTCGGATTTGCGGAAAAAATCGATGAGAATGGAAGTGTCAACAAGCACTAGTTCTTTCGCCATTGGTCAATTGCCTTTCTGGTTTCTTCAATCGTTTTTATTTGATTTTCAGAGAACGTTGGGGCTGACAGCAAAAATTCTTCGAGTGAATTGTTGAGAGAGGCTGCTTCAAGGCGATTCAGCTCAGCTTTTAGTTTCTTGCGCTGAACGTCTGACAAACCTCTTAACTGGGATATCAGATGATTGAATTGTATGTCCTTTTGAGTGTGCATATTCAAATTTAGTTAAATTTTTACATTTACTCAACCAGGAAATCTACTAGCAGCCCCCGCTCCCGAACCCTGATGCCTTTCTCGGTTTGCTCCACCAATGCCGCCTCATATACAGGATCATGCTCAAAAAATAATATGCATTGCTCCTCAACGGCCTGTTGGAGGACGCGCTGTTTTTCCTCTATCGTTTGCAGTGGCCGCATATCGTAGCTCATGATCCAGGGAATGGGAACGTGGTAGGAAGAAGGGAAAAGGTCGGCGCAGTAGATGATCTTCTGGTTTTTGTATTGGATAACGGGCAGCATCATTTGCTCGGTATGGCCGTCGACATGGATGAGGCCGATGCCTTCAAATGGCGACTGGCCATGCTCAACAAACCGTAACTGTCCCGATTCCTGCAATGGAAGGATGTTTTCCTTCAAAAAAGAGGCCTTCTCTCGCGGATTGGGATGGGTGGCCCATTGCCAGTGCGCTTCGTTAGACCAGTAGGTGGCATTGGGAAAAGTCGGTTCGAGGCGGGAGCCATCGCGGCTGAACTGCACGGCACCTCCGACGTGGTCGAAATGCAGGTGGGTCAGGAACACGTCGGTGATGTCGGCGGGACTGAAACCTTTTGCTTCGATCGACGAATGCAGGGTAGCCTCGCCGTGGAGGTCGTAATGCCCGAAAAACTTGTCGTCCTGCTTGTTCCCCATTCCGGTATCCACCAATATTAGTTTCGCCCCATCCTCGATAAGCAGGCATCGCATGGCCCAGGAACAGAGGTTCTTTTCATCGGCCGGGTTCTGTTTGTTCCAAAGTACTTTCGGAACCACGCCGAACATGGCCCCGCCATCGAGCTTGAAAAAACCGGTGTCGATGATATGGATTTTCATAGGGTTATTTGGATTTAAATCGTCCTGATCAGTGGAATATCAACATTCTATCGACCTAACATACCATTATTTTTTCGATCTTCCGACCTGAATTAATAACAAGCCTAACCATGCGCGTACCGTTCCTCTCAGTCAGTTTCCTGTTGTTGTCGACGTTTTTTGTTGATAATCAATCCTATGCACAAAAAATGCCCGTCGACTACGTGGCGACAATGATTGGCACCGCGCCATCGGCCACCGAGAGTGCCAAAGCACACAGCGAAGCAGGCAGCGAGCTGAAAGGCCAGACCATCCCTGCAGTGGGCGTCCCGAATGGTATGACACAGTGGACGCCGCAGACGCGTTCCACCGAAACCAAATGCATCGCTCCGTTTTACTATAATGATAACAAGTTTCAGGGCTTCCGAGGTACGCATTGGCTGAATGGCTCGTGCGTGCAGGACTACGGATCGGTGACGGTTATGCCGCTCTCGGGAGAGCTCACGACCAATCCAGAAAAGCGGGCCAGCCTGTTCAGTCATGAAAAGGAGCAAAGCACACCCGATTATTACAGCGTATGGCTGCAAGACCATCAGATCAATGCTGAGGTCACTGCCCTCGCCCGGACGGCCCTCATGCGGTTCAAGTTCGAGAGCGGAGAGGAATCGTTTATCATCATCGAACCCAACAGCGACGAAGGGGAGGGTTTCGTGGAGGTGCTTCGCGAGCGGGGGGAAATCGTAGGCTATAATCCTGTTCACCGCATTTACCAGGGTTCGGGACAGCCGGCGGGGATCAGCGGATACTTTGTGATCAAGTTTGACAAGAAATTCATGCAATCGGGCGTGTGGTTGGGCGACACCATTACGCCGATGGGCAGGATACTTACCGGCAAGGGAAACCGCGAGAAGCTCGGGGCGTATGTAGGTTTTGGGGATGAAAAGCAGGTGATTACCGTGCGGATCGGCACTTCTTTCACGAGTATTGAAGGCGCGAGGGCGAACCTTGAAAAGGAATTGGGCTCCAAGTCATTGGAGGTTGTCCGTAAATCGGCACGTGAGGCGTGGAATGAAGCATTGGGCAAGGTAAGGGTAGCCGGAAGCGACAATGATAAAACACTCTTTTATAGTGCCCTGTACAGAACCAAGCTTTCGCCAAGGCTCTTCTCGGATGTAGATGGCAGCTACCCGTCATTTGGAGGCGGTACCCCGCTGCAAAAAGCCGAGGGGTTCGATTACTATTGCGATTTCAGCATGTGGGATACATTCCGCGCGGCTATGCCTCTGGAAATAATGCTCGAACCCAAAAGGGCCGGGGATATGATGCAGTCGCTGGTAAAAAAAGCCGAACAAGGTGGTTGGATGCCGATTTTTCCTTGCTGGAACCATTATACGGCGGCCATGGTAGGCGACCACGCATTATCCGTCATTGCGGATGCCTATGCCAAGAATGTGCGGAATTTTGATGTGAACAGCGCGTATCAGTTTTTGCATAAAAACGCCTTCGAGGTGAATACCAATGCCAAAAGCTACGAGGCCGGACAGGGCCGTCGGGCATTGAAATCGTATCTGCAATATGGCTATGTGCCGTTGGAAGACAGTGTATGGCAGGCTTTCCACAAGCGCGAGCAGGTGTCGCGCACGCTCGAATACGCGTACGACGACTTTTGCCTGTCGACCCTGGCAAACGGTTTAGGGAAGAAAGAGGACGCAGACCAGCTCCGCAGCAGGGCGCTCAATTACCGGCATGTGATCGACCCGTCGACAGGCTATGCACGCGGGCGGTATTCCGATGGACGCTGGATTGCCAATTTTGACCCTTTCGCAAAGCGGGCCAGCTTCATTACCGAGGGCTCACCGGCGCAATATACATGGTTTGTGCCGCAGGATATGGCGGGGTTACAAAAGATCATGGGCGGGAAGGCCCGCTTCGCCTCGAAACTCGACACATTGTTCGATCAGGGTCATTACTGGCACGGCAACGAGCCGAATCACCAGATTGCCTACCTCTATGTCTTCGCGGGGCAGCCGTGGAAGACCCAGCAATGGACGCGGTCCATTATCCGAAGCGAATATGATACCAGTGTGGGCGGACTGAGCGGTAACGAGGACGGCGGGCAGATGTCGGCCTGGCTGGCGTTCAGTATGATGGGTTTTTACCCCGTGGCGCCGGGAACGGACCAGTATGTGCTGGGAAGCCCTGTTTTTGAAGAAATTTCCATTGAGACAGGCAAGAATCACAAGTTTACCGTGAAGGCGAAAGGGGTTTCCGACAATGCCCGGTATATTCAATCGGCGACGTTGAACGGCAAACCTTTCACCCGGACCTACATTACTCACGGCGAGCTGTTGAAAGGCGGCTCACTGGTACTGCAAATGGGAGATAAACCCAATAAGGAATGGGGCGTGCAGGCGGCTGATATGCCTTTTTCTCTGACTAAAAATTGATATGCCCTGGGAGTGGCCTCTGAATGTAAAAATTGTATTTCAAGAAAGAATGTTTTGATATTTTCTAAGACTGCCATATAAAATTTGCATTCATAACGGTTGGTGGCTAAATTCCACAATTCCATTACTATTCACTCCCAACCCAATGAACCGTAGAAATTTCTTTGAAAAAGCCATTCCGGCAAGCTTCGCGTTAGGCGCAGTGGCGTCGTCCTGTGCGCCGAGAACCGAGCTGAGGTATCCGGACAAGCATTTCCACATCAGCCGGGGGTATCATCAGATCCCCAAATTACGCCTTTCGATGGACCGCATTGTGAAGGAAACGGTCGGTTTGCGGCCCTTCCGCGCATCCGGCCCGCGCCTGGACGTGGAGCAACTGGGCAACAAAACGATCGTCCATAATTATGGCCACGGCGGCAGCGGCTGGTCGTTGTCGTGGGGTACAGGCAACATCGCCAGGAAAAATGTGCTGGCAACGGGCGAAAAGAAAATAGCGGTACTGGGCTGCGGAACGGTAGGGATCGCGACTGCGCGCCTGTTGCAGGAAAGTGGTTGCGACGTAACCATTTATACCAAGGATGTGCCTCCGAATGTGACAAGCAACCTGGCTACCGGAACCTGGTCGCCGGCGTCGAGGGTGTGTGATAAGAAGATTGCAAAACCCGAGTTTCAGGCGATATGGGAAGAAGCGACCCGCTATTCCTTCCGTAGGTTTCAGTTTATGCTGGGCATGAACGACATCGCCAGCTGGGCGGAGGAATACGGTGTATTTAAGGAAGCACCGGTGTATACGCCGGGAGCCGGCGGCGAAGATTTTGAAATTCACGGGCTGCTACCCGAGCGGGTGCGATTGGAAAAGAAAGAGCATCCTTTCGAAGCAGACCACGTGACGCGGCGTACCAATATCATGTTCAATATACCTACCTACCTGCGTCATCAGTTGCAGGATTTTACGATGTTCGGTGGGAAGGTGAAAATCCATGAGATCAAGAAGCCGGAAGATATAGACGCATTACCCGAAAAGGTGGTCGTGAACTGCATGGGGCTCGGTGCAAAGCCGGTTTTCAATGACCAGGAGCTAACACCTGTTTCGGGCCAGCTTTCGTGCCTTATTCCGCAGGGGGATGTGAACTACAAGTTGTACACGCAGGGTGCGAACTTCATTGCACGTAAAGACGGTATTTACATCGGTAGTAATGGTATTGTAGGAAACTGGGATACTACGCCAAGTAAGGAGCAGACCGAGAAAACCGTTGGGATACTGATGAAGCTGATGGAGGAAATGCGGGGTTAATCCTCTTTGAGAAGATAACGCCGGCGGATCTCGTTGATCAGGAATTTCTTATGGGCGGTGAAGCTTTCGGGATGCATGGTTTCAAAAAGGCCGTTCCATTCCTGGTAGCGCAAAACATCGCCTTTTTTGAAAGCCCCGGCGTCTATTTTTTTCGATTTCAAATATTCTTCGAATTCCATATTGCTTGAATTTGCTTGCAATATACCTTTTAAACTAAGCAATAGCTGCCCGGAAATCAGCTTTAAGCATTAATTTGGCGCGAAATCGCAACGAATACCGATGAATGTTTTTGAAATGAAAATAGATCTCCGAAGCGACACCATCACCAAACCCACCCGCGAAATGCAGGAAGCCATGTGGAGCGCCGAGGTGGGCGACGATGTTTTCGGTGACGACCCGACGGTGAATGCATTGCAGGAGAAGGCCGCCGGGCTTTTCGGAATGGAAGATGCGCTGTTTTGCCCTTCCGGCACCATGACCAACCAGCTGGCGATTCGCGTACATACGCGCCCTGGCAGCGATGTAATCTGCGACAAGCATTCGCACATCTACTTATATGAGGGAGGAGGCATTATGCTCAACTCGTTGTCATCGGTAAAATTGCTTGATGGCGATCGTGGAAGGCTCTCTGCACAGCAGGTAAGCGAAGCAATCAGCCCGGAAAACGATGTGCATTCGACGGTCACCAGGTTGGTTTCACTTGAAAATACCATGAATAAGGGGGGTGGCTGTTACTATGGTTTTAAAGAGATTGAGGCGATCCGCGACGTTTGCCGCGAGCGTAATATCCCTTTGCACCTGGACGGTGCAAGGCTTTTTAATGCATTGGCCGAAACGGGCGAAACACCCGCACAATATGGGCAGGTGTTCGACAGTATCAGCATTTGCCTTTCCAAAGGGCTTGGTTGCCCGGTAGGATCGTTATTGCTCGGTACCCGCGAGATGATCCGCGAGGCGCGCCGTTTCCGGAAAGTAATGGGCGGCGGCTGGCGGCAGGCCGGCTTCCTGGCCGCAGCGGGTATTTATGCCCTCGATAACCACGTCGGCCGGCTAAGGGAAGACCACCGCCGTGCCAGAACCATAGGGGAGCTGTTTGCAGCCAGGGCGGAGGTGGCCGAGGTATTTCCGGTCGATACGAATATCGTCATCATCCGACTGAACGACGGGCTTTCCGAAAAGGACTATATAAACCGCCTGGCCGACGCCGGAATCCTGGCCGTCACATTTGGGAAAGGGCTCGTCAGGTTTGTGACGCACCTCGATTTCACCGACGATTTGCTGGACACCATGAGGACCAGGCTCCGGACATTCTAAACCTCAGGGATCATTTCTTCGTATTCATATTCTGAGTTGGGGCCCTGATAAATCACTTTCATGCCTGTGAGATCGGCTACGTAGGTGTGTATACCCGCGGCTCCGATCTCGCGCAGGAAAGTCGGGTAGTCGGTGATTCCGTCCTGGTTACGTTTAATGGCCGCCTTCACTTCTTCCAGTTCGAATGTCTCCGCACATTCAAATTCAGGTAAATCACCGGCTATAATCAGCTTGTCGCCGTTAACGGACGTATAGGTACGTTTGTGATTTTTTACCTTCACTTCATAGTTGTCGACCCCAATGGCTTTCAGGTTTTTGACAAATAGCGGGTAGGGCTGGCCGGCCGACCGTTGCTCGGCTGATTCAATGAGTTCTTCGGTCAATTCAATTATTTCCATATCAGTTCACTTTAATGCGCCATATCGTCGTCTTCCGGGTGGACGATCAGCGAGCTGCGCGTATCCAGTTTTTTGATCATTTCGTTGGACATCGCGTCGGCATACACGCCGTAGCTGCTCACCAGGGTTCCTTTCAGGCCGTCCTTCGATTCGATAGCGTACAAAATCGACATATCGGAAGGGTTGGTCATGCCTTCGAAACGGTAAACCTGTACAATATCGAAATCCTCGGGCGATAATGTGAGGCAGATGCCATCGTCCTTATGTACTTCCAGGGCATGGGCTGTAAGATTAAAATCATAGGTATAGCCTTGCTCCTGCAAATCTTCAAGCGTTTCGATGAGCGTATCGGGCTCGCTCATGTTTTTGTTGGAAGGATGCGGTTTCTTAACCTTATCCTGGTCTGTTCCTTGCAAGTCCATAGTGTTTATTTTTTAAGATGGATGATCTGCTTGAATCAACAACTGATAGCGATTTTGAACATCATCCGGGAAAAAAGTATGCCTTGCTGAACAGCCGTTTTTGCTGTGAAAATGTCAATCCGGCGATGTACATATTGAGGTACTTTGACCTCAGTTTGCCAGATTTTGTAGAACCGCAATGGTACCTAAACCGGATTATTTGGGACGATATACCAATTGTCCCGAATTGTACGCTCCAAAACATCCGAGGCCACCCTCTACATTGGTGTAGATCAGCGACGGTTCCACAAATGGATTATCCGAGTCGCCCCGCGTTTGTACGGAGCGATGGTATTTGAAATAATGCTCGTCGGTATTGTACACCTCCATCGTGATGGATATGATTTTACTTTTGGGATAAGAAGTATATACAGCACCATTGGAAGTATAGCTAAGCGGATCGGGAAGGTTTACGCGGCCGATCGGCGAACTGAACTCGGTACCGTCCAGATTCACGTCGCTGCGGAAATCGTTTCGTCCAATGGTATCGTCCCAGTTGAAATTGAAGCGGTTTCTTACCCTTTTCTCCTTGAATTGACCGCTGTTCGAAAGTTCTTCCGGAATGCTGTATTCCAGATCCAGTGCCGCGCGGACCCGATAGTAGTTGGTCTGTCCGGGGATGTCGTTCCAATTGTATTTTACGGTCAACAGGGTATCCCGGGCTGATATGCTGCCGGAATAAGAGGTGTCTATTTTGTAGGTCGCCGGGACCACAGCAATCGCCGGCACGGTACAGGTTGCATTGACCGACCGGATACCGTTGACGACCGAAAGGAAATAGGTTTTCCCGGGCAGAATGGCCAGGGCCGATTTGTCGGCGGAGTAAAGCTGGTTGGCGGTGTCGAACGGGATCACAGTCTCCCGGGTGCCGTCGGATAGTTTGACAACCGCATTCGGGATCACGCCGCCTTTCAGATCGGGCTCGGCAAAGAGCGGTACCGACTCTGTTACCACCACATTAATGCGTGCGGATTGCGGCGAAATAAAGCATTGCACGACCAGCTTCGATTCTACCTGTGGAAGATCGCCCTTGTCGACGTCCGTCACAAGCGATTCACATGCCGCCAGGAACAATGTAACGATCAGGAAAATGATATATCTGGGAAACATAGCCGCTTTTAGAATTTAAAGTTATAGCTGAAATAGGGCAGTATCGGGAACAATGAATAGCGTTTCAACGTGTATTTCGGCACCGGTGTAGCCGGCATGACGTTGGGAAGAATTACCATTTCCTCGTCGATATTGTAGAAGAACGGGTTCCTTCGGTTGTAAGCATTGTAAACCCCAAACTCCCACGTGCGCTCGTGCCGCTTCTTCTTTTTATGGAATTGAATGGCAATGTCCATTCGGTGAAACGGTTCGGCACGGTAACTGTTTTTCTGCCCGTATTCGCTGACTGTCGGGCCAAACCAGTTGATGGCGGGCTTACCGTCTCCTGTAATGCGCGTCACAAAGTTGTCCGTTGCCGCCCGGTAGCTCGACACTGGGAGCGTCAATGCATTGCCGGTGCCGTACACCCAGGTGGCCGAGAGCGTAATTCTTTTGCTCAATTCATATATCCCCACTACTGAAAGATCGTGGCGGCGGTCGTAACGCGGGAAGAATGTTTTGCCAAAGTTCAGCTCCGGGAATTTCCAATAGGTCCACGACAATGTGTAACCGATCCAGCCGGAGAATCTGCCGGTTTTCTTTTGAACGAGAAACTCCCCGCCGTACGACCATCCTTTGCCGGAGGTTACATTATCCTCCCAGCTCAGCTCATTGGCATTCTCGCCATTGATGCTCAGAAACGACGAGCCCTCCTTGTAGTTAAGGATGTTGTTCATTTTTTTGTAATATCCTTCGAGCGTAACGGTGAGCGCGGGGCGTTCGAAGTCTTTGGCGAGGCCCGCGGCTATTTGTTCCGACTGCTGGGGAGCGACGCGGGCGGTGGTAGGTACCCAGAGGTCGGTTGGGAGTCCCAGGCCGGTATTGGAGAGCAAATGCACGTATTGGTTCATGCGCGCGTACGAGGCTTTGAAAGAAAGGTTCTCAGCGAGGCGCAACGCCGCCGAAATGCGCGGTTCGGGACGGACGTAGGTCTTAACCTCGGTCTGAAATGTGCTTAACCGCAGCCCGGCATTTACTTTCAGGGCGTCCAATGCCTGCCAGGTATCTTCAATGTAAAGCCCCGCTTCGAGGGAGTACACCGGTTTGACCGATCGCTCGATGGGGTTATCGGTAAATGTACCCGCAATCGCGAGCGCCGAGGGGACGAATTTGTGAAAAGTGGCTTGGCCCCCGAACTTCACCGCGTGTTTTGACGAGGGATAAAAGTCAAAATCCGTTTTTACGCCCAGGTCGCGGATGCGCGAATCGTATTCAAGGCTGAACTCGTCATCGAGAGAGCCATCGCTATTCAGTTCTTTGGAATAACTGGAAACCCCGAACTTGAAATTGCTGAAAATGAAGGAAGTATTGACAAACAGTTTCTGGTTCAAAACGTGGTTCCAACGCATTGTCGCTGTCGCATTGCCCCAGTCCAGACCTGCCCGGGTTTCCGAAGTACTGCTCTTCTCATTCGCGTGAAACTTGTCACGACCGAAATATCCACTGATGTAAAGTTTGTCCTTGCTGCCGAGATCGTAGTTCATCTTGGCATTCAAATCATAAAAATAATAACCGGGCTTCACCTGGCTGTCTTCACCCCGCTGCTCCCGGGCGATCAGTGGGGCGGCCAGAAAATCGATATAAGTCCGGCGGCCGGAGATCAGGAACGAGGATTTACCCTTCGAGATAGGCCCTTCAAGGGTTAGCCGCGAGGAAATCAGGCCTATGCCGCCTTCGCCGTGCATTTTCTCCTTGCTGCCTTCCTTCATATTCATTTCCAGCACCGACGACAGCCGACCGCCATAGCGCGCCGGAAAGCCACCTTTGGTCAGCTCCACACTCCTGAGCGCATCCGAATTGAAGATTGAGAAGAAACCGAAAAGGTGATTGGCGTTATAAACCACCGCGTCGTCCAGGATAATGAGGTTTTGATCGGGCCCGCCGCCGCGAACATATAAGCCCGTTTGTCCCTCGGTCCCTTTTTGCACGCCCGGCATGAGTTGCAGCACGCGCAATACATCCTTTTCACCAAAGAATGCCGGTATTTTTTTCAACTGTTGGATCGGGATTTCGACTTTACTCATTTGCACCGTGCGGCTGACATAATCCTCCTGCTTGCGCGCTGACACGACCACTTCTTCGAGTTGTGTGATGGTAGGAAGAAAAATGTTCAGTTCGGTGTCCGTCCGGAGCGCCACTCGTTTCTGCTGTTTCTCATAACCGACAAATGAGAAGGAAACCGTGGCGGAATCTGACGCGGGCAAGGTGAGGGAGTAAAAGCCGTAGGTGTTCGTCACTGCGCCGTAAGGGGTATTGTCGATGTACACGTTTACTCCCGGAAGCTGTTCCTGGCTGCCTTTTTCCCGCACAAAGCCGCTGATCGTAACGCGGTTCTGTGCAATAGAAATGATGTGGGAAAGAAGAAGAAAGGCCGTAAAAATCAGACGCATAGACGAGATTGCGGTTAGTTTGAGTAACGAGGCGGTCGGTGATCTAGTATGGAGCAGTTGTATTTGACCATGACGATATCCGGATCAAAACCGTTGCACGCGGTACAAAAAGAATGGCGGAACTTCCCGCTAAACCGGGAAACTCCGCCATCATCAAAGCCTGATAGGTTATTTTATGCCCTTAACCCTCATTTTTAACCCGTAAACTGCTGTTTCGGCAGTGATAAACAGCATATCGCGATTTTTGCCGCCAAAGCATATATTGGCGGTCCATCCTTTGTGCACGGGGAAATGAGCGATTTGCGTGCCTGTTTTGTCAAATACCGTCACGCCGTCGCCGGTAATATAGAGGTTGCCTTCTTCGTCGAGGATCATGCCATCGGAGCCTTTGGAAACAAACAATTGCCGGTTGGCTAATGTCCCGTCTTTCCGGATATCGTAAACATAGGTTTTGCTGTCACCAATGTCGGCCACATAGAGTTTCTTACCGTCGGCGGTGCCGATAATGCCATTGGGCTTTTTCAGCTTTTCATCCACCCGGGTAAATTTTTTGCGATCGGGGCTAAGGTAGTAAACGTGTTGGCCATCCTGCTGCATAGCCGGGTCGCGTTTCCAGTAATCGCGTTTATAGAGCGGGTCGGTGAGGTAAATGCCGCCTTTGGGATCGATCCAGAGGTCGTTGGGACCGTTGAGGAGCTTACCTTCGTAATCTTTCACCAGCACGGTCGGGTTGCCTTTTTTATCAAATGACCAAACCTGGTTCTCCTCGTCGGAGCACGCGATCAGGTTTCCCTTTTTATCGAAATACATGCCGTTGGCCCGGCCCGCTTTATCGGAAAACGTGCTGAATGCGCCCGTTTCGGCATCCCAGCGGATAATTTTGTTGTTGGGCTGATCGGTAAAAAATACATTACCATTTTTATCTGGAACAGGTCCTTCGGTGAATTTATACCCATCGCCCAGCTTCTCGACCTGTGCTCCGGGCGCGACGATTGATTTCGAATCCATGATTTGTGCGGATAGTAAAACAGGAGTAAACAGCGAGGCCAAACCGGCCAGCATGGGGATAATGATTTTGGATTTTTGCATATAAAACGAGCCTGGCGTTGTTTCGAACCGGGTCAATGTATTAAAGTCGGGATGGCGGGGGCTTTACTGGTTGACGGTTTGGTGCCATGCATTCTTCGTCTTTTCAGACCTCGAAATGCATTTCCAGCAAAGTGTTGATTTTGGTTGTAAGGATTTCGATCAGCTCTTCATCCATGAACTCGTACTCATCCGGAATATCGAGTATTCGAATGGGCGGCAAATCCAAACGGGCATAGAGTTTCCGAATCTTGGATTTGTGATCGCTTTCCATAACCAGTGTGATGTCAGCCCAATTAAGGTCACCTTCGGAGATTTTTCTGTTACTCTGAGGGCTTAATCCGGCTGATCGGATATTGAAGCGTTGGTCGTTTTTGAAAATGTATTCGGCCGTACGGCTGCGGCGCTTGTTCTTGCCGCAAATGACCAGAATGTTGGGACGATGCATAGCTATTATTTTCCGGCGAGCATAATCTTAGCCCCGCCTTTGCGAATTGACTCGTACACTGCATCTACCACGATCATATCTTTAAGGCCCTCCTCGCCGGTCACATTCGGATCCGGTTTATTGTTAAGGATAATGTCGGCAATGCCGTCCATTTGAAGTGTCTGATGCGTAACCACGGGCTGGTTCATCGGGCCAAGGTGGGTACGGCCTTTAATAGGGCCATAACCGAAAGCCGGGCTCAATTCCACAAATCCCTTTTCTCCGACGACATAAAGGCGCTCGTAATTATTGAACGCATAGGTAGTGCCACAGCTGGCCACAATGCCGCTTGGAAAGCCCAGCTGGAACATAATCGTCTCATCGACTTCTTTGAATTTGACAGGATCGGTCTTGGTTTCTTGCGCTGTCACCCAGATCGGCTCTTCGCCAGTCGCATAGCGGGCGCCGTTGAGTGCATAAATGCCTACGTCCATCATTGCGCCGCCGCCTGCGAGGGCTTTTTTCAGCCGCCACTGGTTCGGGTCGCCTGATTTGAAACCCATATAATTGTTCACATGCATGATCTTGCCCAGTTCGCCGGCCTCGCGCATACGGATAAGCTCGCGGGTGTGCGGCTCGAAATGCATCCGATAGCCGATATAGAACTTCACACCGGCCTTTTTGCAAGCCGCGATCATCTCCCGCGTTTGCTTTGCATTGTCTGCAACTGGTTTTTCACAGATCACGTGCTTTCCGGCAGCGGCAATTTGCAGCACGTGCTTGTGGTGTAGCGAATTGGGCGTGGTGACGTATACAATGTCGATATCCGGATTGTCCTTTATTTTACCGACCGTTTCGTAATTGTAGGTATTTTTCTCCGGGATGTTATACTTCTGTTTCCAGGTTTCCAACTTGGAAGGCGTACCTGAAACCGCCCCGACGAGCGTTGCCATTTTGCAATCCTTCATAGCCTCCGCTACACGGGTTGCATAGCTGCCCAGGCCCATCAACGCCACGCGAAGCTGCTTGTCGGCCTTCGGGCCGGAATACAGCTCACGAGCCGAAGCGGGGAGGTCGCTCAACGCCGTTGCGCCGATGCCCAATGATAGTTTTTGCAGGAAATCTCGACGGGTATCCATATTGATGCGTGATTTTCAGTTGAATATTCAAAAGGCAAAAAGTGGGCTTTGCCATTGATCTCCTTGAAATTTTGTAACTCATTTATTTGAAAGTGCTAGCTCATCGGCGTGATCTTCCGGCTCAGTTTCTTCCCGCGGATCATCCTCATACCAGTCATCCGACACTAATCCTTTTGCTACCGGACGATTCGCGAGCGTTTCGCGCAGCAATTTCGCCTTTGGATTTAAGGAAGAAATTTTCCCTATCGCAGTTTCCAATCGGTCCAATGTTTCCTGTGATGGAATCGTGATAATGAGATCTGTAAGCGGGATTTCGAACAGTAAATGAATCAATTTCAAGTCATTGGTCGAAAATGGCCTGATCCCGTTCAGCAGTTCGGAAGTGTAGGATTTGCTGTGGTTTAGTAGCAGCGCGAGGTCCTTTTGTTTTAATGAAAGTTCTTGGAGCTTTGCGAGAATCAGTTTATTCCGTTTCCATAGGAACACATACTCTCTTTCAGCCTGGATTTCTGCGGCGTCGCTTTCTTCGATTTGGGTATCTGTTATAAGTGACCTGTCGGACCATTTGCGGCTCTCGTATTCAATAGTCAAATCGCTTAATGTTATTCTGGTTTCCCGTAGCTCGGGGTGTTGTTTCTCTTGTAACATCAAATGCCGTTCTGCAAGTGTAACCCGTTCCAAATCCAGTTCGGTTTCGATCCGGCCTGCTTCAAGTATTTTCCTAATATCCGGTTCGGCTAATTCAGCAGTCTTCTTTCTCTGAGCCATTTTTCGATTGTGTTTGTGTTGTTTTTGAAAATCCTCTCATATTCTTTGTGTGTTCCAGCCCACATAATAGTCGCTTGATTTTCTTTGAATTGAATGAATACCAATGTGCGGTGTACATGCAAGTCGAAGAAGTAAAATTCTCCGCCGTAAACTCGGTCAGCGTCTTTCCTAACCTCGAGAAGTTCGTCCCTGGTCGCGAAAGATTTTTGTTCAAGGTCAGCGATTAGCTGATCCACAGCTTGCGCCAATCGTTTATTTCCTTGATTCTTTGATACTAATTTTTCCAGAATTCTTTTACGTCTTATAACCATCGCTCGACAGTACAATTTAAGAAAAGTTCTACTAAAAAGTGAACTTCCTAGTTTGGGCTTTCTCTTGATACGTCGGTTTTGAAAAAGGTAACGGAAGAATTATTTGCAGGTCAAAAAATGGGAGGAGTACAAAAAAGCGGCACCTTCCGCAATGGGAAGGTGCCGCCCGGATACTATGTATTTGAACCTTACTTAACTGTCAGAATACGTTCTACTTTTTGGTCGGCCAGTTCGAAAGTTTTGGTTTGAACTTCGTTGCCACTGATGATGTCCAGCTTGTATTTGCCAGGTTCCATGGCGTCGAGGTTCAGGGTACGGCCGAATTTCTTGTGGTCTCTCGAAATTGTTTCGCGGTATACCACGACCCCCTCCGCGTCTTTAAGCAACAATGTTGTTTTGGAATCAGTGCTGCCCTTGTCTACGAGGACGTTGATTTTACCGGTTTTGGTGGCGTAAATGCCGGTCCCGAAAGTGGAGGCTTTTTTGGCTTCTTTGTCTCCTGCCTGAGCAGTGAAAGAAACGGCTGCAAGCGCAAATGCGCAGATGAAGGTTTTAACTGATGTTTTCATGGCTATTTTATTTTTATGGCTATAAATTTTGTTCTATTTCAAGAACACGACAAAGGTAAGAGCGGGCTCGTGTACGATCTGAATCAAAGTACACGAGCGGAATTTCGGGTGGGACAAGTGGTTGATTCCCAGCATAAGCAATTGAACGGTATCTCATGGCTATTTTTCAAAAATGTAACCAAGAGACGTAAGGCGAAGCAGGAGTGTTGCTTGGAAAAGTGTTAATAACTGTTAAAAAAAAACGGCCCTCCATCTGTGGGGGCCGCTTTTAACTAAAACTAAAACCGAAACTATTCTTTTTCTACAAAGTCCATGTCCTTTGTAAATGTCTCTTCCAGGAAATATAAGGCGATCAACGCCACTACGGACGTTGCTATACCTATTGCCAGCCCGGCCTGGATCACTCCCAGGTCAGGTTTGAAACTCACAAACAATGACGCCAGCGGAATAGTCGCGCCGCGCACGAAATTGGGTACCGTTGTTGCGACCGTCGCGCGAAGGTTTGTACCGAACAATTCCGCAGCAATGGTAATAAATAATGTCCAGTAACCATTGCAGAATCCGAGCAAGGTACAAAGCAAGTAGAAGGAGAACAAATCCTGCATCGGAATAAGCAAATAGCCTATCACCATGGCAAGCGAAAGCATGATAAACAGCCTGATCACTTTTTTCCTGCTACGCATGTACTGGCTAAGTAATCCACTGACGATATCTCCGCCCACCTGCCCCGAAAAAGCCAGCATGACCGCTTTCCCCGCATTGATCCCCTCAATGCCTTTCGCAGCCCCGAATTCGGGTGAAAATGTAATAAGAATTCCTACTACAAACCAAATTGGAAGCCCTACGAGGATTGCCATCAGGTATTTACCGAGGCGTTTTCCATTAGTCAGGATCATGAAAATATTACCACGGTCGACCGAGCGCTCCTTGGCATGTTTGAACATGCCCGATTCAAAAACATTGAAACGCAATACCAAAAGCAGTAAACCCATTCCACCTCCTACAAAATAAGAGATGCGCCATGCAAACAAATCGGCTACGAAGTAAGCTAAAATTGCCCCCAAAACACCAAGGGTAGCCACCAATGTGGTACCATAGCCCCGTATTTCCTTGGGTAATACTTCCGTAACGAGTGTAATCCCGGCTCCCAGCTCACCGGCCAGCCCAACGCCCGCAATAAAGCGAAGAAGCGCGTACTGATCAAGCGAGTTGACAAAACCATTGCCGATGTTAGCCAGGGAGTACATAATAATGGATCCGAAAAGAACGGAAAGCCGACCCCTTTTATCCGCAATCACTCCCCACAACACACCGCCGATCAGCATTCCAGCCATTTGGTAATTCAATAAACTGATGCCTTCATTCAGCAACTGATCGTCGGCGACGTTCAGCGCTTTCAGACTCGGCACCCGCACCACACTGAATAAAAACAGGTCGTACATATCGACCAGGTAGCCCAATGCAGCCACTATTACAGGCACTTGCAATAACTGCGAAAGCAGCGATTGTTGAGGATTATTGGTTGTTGTTGACATAGGGTTAAGGTGTTGCTTCGGCTTTCGGCTTTCGGCCGTCGACCTTTGTTATGTAAATGTCAATCAATTCTTTCTGACCGCCGACTGCCGACGGCTGACCGCCGAAGTCACAATCTGTCGATCAGCATTCCGCCGTCCACACCGATCACCTGGCCGGTGGAGTAGGGGAAATCGCCTCTCGTTAACGACGCAACCGCCTTGCCAACGTCCTCGGGCGTGCCCCAGCGGGCCTGCAATGCGATGCCGCTCTGGAACAGGTTGTCGTATTTCTCCTGTACCTTGGAAGTCATGTCGGTGGAAATAATACCCGGACGGATTTCGTAAACCGGAATATTATACTCAGCCATTCTAACAGCGAAAAGCAGGTTGGTCATGGCAAGACCGGCTTTCGAGATACAATACTCCCCGCGGTTAATGGACGCTACCGTAGCGGAAATGGACGTTACGAAAATGATCGCCGCTTCAAACGCATGGTTATCCTGCTTCGCCGCCGCCATGCGCTTTCCTATGGCCTGGGTGAAAAAGAACGGGCCTTCCAGGTTGGTCGTCATCACTTCCTGGTAATTCTCGATGGTCGTTTCCAGGATGTCGAGCCGCACGCGAGGTGCTATGCCGGCATTGTTGACGAGCAGGTTGATCTGCCCGAAAACGGAATAGGCCTTTTCGATAATCGCCTCGCGATCGGTCGCGCTGGCGATGCTTCCCTGGCAATAGGCCACTTCTGCACCCAGCTCGCGCAGTTCGTTAAGCGCATCAGCAGCGCCCGCTTCGTCGCGGACGCCGTTGATGGCCAGGTTATATCCTTCTTTGGCAAGGGCTTTGGCAATACCAAAGCCGATGCCGCGACTTCCGCCGGTAATTAATGCGGTCTTTTTCATAGTTCCTGCACGTCAACCCATTGGCGCTTCTCCCAGCTTTCAAGTCCTTTTTCGGCGAGCTGCACGCCGCGCGCACCGGCTTTCAGGTCCCATGGGAATGGCTCGTCTTTTACAATGTGTTTCAGGAAGAGCTCCCATTGTGCCTTGAATGCATTGTCGTAAATCTCCTGCTCCGGCACTTTCGACCAGCCGTCGAAGAATGGGATCGGTTGAGGAATGTCGGGATTCCATACCGGCTTGGGCGTGTTGCCGTAATGCTGGATGTAGCAGTCGCGCAGACCGGCAACGGCCGAGCCGTGCGTGCCGTCCACTTGCAGCGTGAGCAGGTCGTCGCGGCGTACGCGTACCGTCCACGATGAATTGAAATGCGCGATTACGTCACCTTCCAGTTCAAATGTCGCGTAGCAAGCATCGTCGGCAGTACATTTATAGGTATTGCCATTCTCGTCCACGCGCTCGGGGATGTGCGTTGCGCCCAGGCAGGACACCGCTTTCACATTTCCGAAAAGGTTATCGAGTACATAGCGCCAGTGGCAGAGCATATCCACGATGATACCGCCATCGTCTTCCTTGCGGTAGTTCCATGAAGGACGTTGTGCGGGAATGCTTGTTCCTTCGAAAACCCAGTAGCCGAACTCGCCGCGTACCGAAAGGATTTTGCCGAAGAAGCCGGCTTCCATCAGCCTCTTCAGTTTTACCATACCTGGCAGCCAGAGCTTGTCCTGTACGACACCATTTTTCAGGCCTGCTTTCGTAGCCAGTTCATAAAGCTCCAATGCCTCCTCCGTGGTAGTACCGGTTGGTTTTTCGCAGTAAATATGTTTTCCAGCTTCGATAGCCTTCTTCACAGCTGCCGCACGGAGACCGGTCACCTGCGCGTCGAAGTAGATCTGGTAATGCGGATCGGACATTACTGAATCCAGGTCTGTCGTGTATTTCTGCACGCCCGACTGTTTGCAAAGTGCTTGTAGTTTTGCTTCGTTACGACCTACGAGGATCGGGTCCGGCATAATCACCTCATCGGATGAGATTTTAACGCCACCTTGCTCGATAATGGCTTTGATAGAGCGGAGCAAATGCTGGTTGGTACCCATACGGCCGGTTACGCCGTTCATGATAATGCCAATGGTATGTGTTGTCATTGTGGTTTTGTTTTTTTAATTAATGGCGCGAAGTTTCCGTTTCCTGGCGCGAAGCTGTGCTTCGTGCCCGCTATTTCGGAGGCCTCCGGCCGACTTGATTTACGTTACGCTAACTGACGCCGGCCAGAGGCCTGCGAATAGTTTGCACGATTACACCGTTCTTACAAACGCTTCGGTAATTTCGCTGAGGAACAAATGCTGGTCTTTGGCCCAATGGATATTCGAGAAGATCTCCACCTCGCAGAAGCCGTTGAAGCCCGTAGCTTCCACCCAGCCTCTGATCTTTTTCAGGTCAATGCACCCTTCGCCCATGAGGCCGCGGTCGTTCAAAAGGTCGATCGTATTCACTTTCCAATCGCAGACGTGGTAAGCGAGCAGGTTACCATTCGCTCCGCAGCGGGCGATCTCTTTTTCCAGATCGCTATCCCACCACAAGTGGTACACATCCACGGCCACACCTACGAAAGGCGATTTGAAATACTCGGCCATGTCATTGGCCTGCGCCATGGTATTAATGGCCGAGCGATCGGCGGCGTACATCGGATGCAACGGCTCGATGGCGAGTTTTACACCAAGTTTTTCAGCCAATGGCAAAATGGCTGCAATGCCCTCGCGAATCTGGTCACGGGAGGTTGCCAGCGACTGGTCGGGCGAAGCGCCACATACCAGCACGATCATGGGCGCTCCCAAAGCTGCGGCTTCTTCGAGGAGCTTGCGGTTGTGATCGATCGCCTGTGCACGCCCTGCGCTGCTTGTATGCGGGAAAAAACCGCCGCGGACGTAAGAGACAATTTCCAGCCCGGCGGCGCGGATGATCTCGCCCGCACGGTGCGGCCCGATCCCTTCCGTGGCATTCTGCCAGACGCTAATGCCTTTTACTCCGGCAGCAGCATAGTTTTCCACCGCCTCCGAAAGCCCCCAGGGCTTGGTAGTAATGGTGTGGATACAGCACCGGTCGAGTGTTATGTTTTCCAATTCGGAGAAATGGTTATGGGTTTAATATGTCTTATTAAATACGAAGCAGTAGTGCTACTTCACCGCGCCGAGGTAGGTATAATAGGGCAGCCCTTTATTGATCCGGTGCAGGTAAAGCGCCACTTCCCTCGCATGGTAGTCACCCCACATGCTCGACTCGCCGCATGGGATCTTCTGGCCCGCAGGAATATTATCCCAGCCGTTCGGCCTGTGATAAATCGAATGGAGGATCAAGCCCTGGTGCGTAGGATCGGTTGAGAGATAAGGCTCGGCGAAAAGTGAATCCACAGCAGTGAGCCCGGCCTGCCAGTAGCGGTTGCCGGCATCAGTTTGTCCTTTGTCATTCAAATATTTACCCAAGCGGAGTAGCCCTTGCGCGCCGATCGCCGCCGCCGAGCTGTCGATGGGTTCGAATTCGTTGTAAGGATCGGAAACGCGGGAAGTGTAATCGCCCAGTTGATGGATCTGCGGAGCGCCTGTATCCCAGTAAGGAATACCATCGGACGCCGTGTTTTCAATGTAAAAATCGCAGGTCGCCTGTGCAGCTTTGAGGTAAATGCGCTCGATTTCAGCACGGCCGCCAAGCGGTGCCAGTTCTTCGTCAGAGAAGCTGGTCAGGGATTCGAGCTGTTCTGCGAAGCCGACCATCGCCCATGCGAGGCCGCGCGTCCAGGTGGTAAAGCCGGAGAAGCCTTGCTGTGAGTTAGGGCAGCGGTAGTTGCCGTCGTTGGTGTTAAATACGCTTTCGTGAGCGGTACGTCCCCAAAGGTCGTAGCTGTCGCGGCCCTCACCGTAGTAAACCGAATAATTGGCCGTAGCAATGGAATGCAATGTTCCGCGTTCCAGCAGGCTCGTTTTCAGATCATTCTCGCCCATGTAGCTGTGGCCGAGCAAATGCGAAACCATCAGAGCTCTTACCGAGCGGATCGTATCCACAAACAACGAGTGCGGCCCGTTGAATGAGTGAATAAAGCCCTGGCCGTTCTTAATGTTCGTCCAGCGCCGTGCCTGTACGGCCCCGGATACTTTCAGCGCGATCTCGTAAAAGTTGCGCTCCCATTCGTTTTCCACGATCACCCCTTCGTTCATCAGGCGCAGCAGGTTGCCGTATGTGCTCACGTTGTTGAACCCATGGTCGTGCACACCGAAATGTCCTACGTGCGAAGCCATGAAGTCTACCGTGCTCTTGCGGGCGCTTGTGAGGTAGCTTTCGTCGCGGGTCGCGTCAAATTGCAATACCTCGGCACCATACTGGAAGCCCTGCGTCCATTCGGTCCAGCCGCGAAGGGTGTATTTGCCATTTACGGTGAAAACAGGCGTTCCTTTTGAATTGTCGTACTCCTTATTAATGAGCTTGATTTTTTCTCCGGAAACCTCCCAGAAACGGTCGAGTTTGGATTGGAGCGAAGCGGCAGTCAGTTCGTTTTTTATCTGCATAACTTATATCAATAGTATTATTTAGCCATTTTAATTTTGGATAATACAAAGATATTTGCAGCGAAAAGCGATAGCAAGGTACAAATCTGCTATTAAATGGTACTTTTCCGAACATGCTCGCGGTACTCGTTCGGGGTAAGACCGGTTTTCTTTTTAAAGATGCGGCTGAAATAGGACGGGTCGTCCATGTGGATGTGATAGGCGATTTCCTTGCTGCTCAGATTGGAGAAAACCAGGAGCCGTTTGGCTTCGAGCAGCAGCTTGTCGAGAATGTATTCCTGGCAGGAAATGCCGAGGTGTTTTTTGATGATTTTACTCAGATAATCGGGTGTGACCGATAGCTGGCTGGCATATTGCTGCACTTCATGCATTTGCCTGAAATTCTTTTCCACCAGCTCCTGAAAGCGTCCTGCGAGCTCGGGTACTGAAAGGGCGGAGGATTCGGCGGGTTGCGCGTTGTGCTGGGTTAGGAAAGCGCATTTTTGTAGTAACAATCCCAGGTAGCGTCCGATAAGCGCCTGGTCTGTTTCGGCGCTCAAATGGTCGGCGACCATGTTTTCGAGGATGTTGTGGAAGTAATGCTTGTCGCTTCCCGACAATGTGATGATCGGCTGCCTGCGTGCCGGCTGAAAGAATGGCAGCTGCGAAAGCGACGGGTTCATCGGATTATAAAATGTATAAAAATCCTCCGAAAACGCGACGATATAGCCCTGGAAAGAACTCGAAAAGGTAAGCAAATGTACCTGGCCCGGCGTCAGGAAATGCAGTCCCGCACCTTGAATATTATAAGAATGAAAGTCGATCTCGTGAAAGCCTTGCCCTTCTTCGATAAACAGGATTTCATAATAGGTATGCCGGTGCGGTGCGTCGGTCGGGAGCGGGGTAATGGGCAGGGATACAGGACCGGACTGGATAGTCCCCTCGTGCTGAATATCAGTACTGTTCTTAAACCTGAAAATCTTTAATGCGGGTACCTGGCTGGGCGTTTTGGGGAGCGAATGGACCGGGATTGCATCAGACACGAAAACCATGCATCAAGACTTTTTCAAATTCATTAACCGTTTCAAAAGCCACACAGCCAGCAAAACTACCAGTACCAACGCGATGACAGGCAGAAATACCGCCAGGCCCGACAAGCCGAAAGATGCGACATTCTCGGCGGTAGAAACCACCGGGTTGCCAAGGCCAGCCGTGGTTTTGGACGAAAGAAGCCGTAAAATACCCGTACCCGCCTGTACCAATCCGGCCGTGCCGCCTCCGAGGATGAGTCCGAGCCCCCAATGCAGCATCGGGTTGTCGATTTCGATGAAAGAAGTGGTGAGTAATGTGCCGGCAACTACGGCCGCGGGCGTAGCAACGGTGTCGAGCAGATTATCCACAAAAGGAATGTAATACCCGGCTATTTCAAGTATTGTCGCGGTGCCCAGCGCAAAGAAGGCAGTCCAGGTGCTCAGCCACCCAAATTGTTCTCCCGGTGTGATCCAGCCGTTCATGGCGGCAATATTCGCGACCAGCATGGGCAGGAATATCCTGAAACCGCAGCTCGCGCTGAGGCCGATTCCCAGGCATAAACTCAGAAACAGCTCCATTTTGATTAGTTCGAGGCATTGAAACGTTAATGTAGTGTATTTGAAAAAGATATGCGCCGATTGGTAGTTTTTTTATCGCCTTTGTGACATTTTCTACCTTTGCATTGTTGATCCAAGACAACCACTGTATTACCTAATAGCTACCCGGTGAACCAGGAAACCAAAAGCGGCCAGATATTCGATCTTCCCACCCTAAGGCGTCTATACACATTCGTTCGACCTTATCAGAAGCAGTTTTACCTGCTTATTGCCATCATATTGCTTAATGCGGTACTCGCGCCGCTGACGCCCCTACTGATCCGGTATACCATCGATACACCGATCGCGAATGGCGATTATTCGCAGCTGACCATGATGCTGATCGTCATGCTGGTGGTAACATTGGCCCAGGGATTGGCCCAATTCTGGAACACATACATGTCGGGCTGGCTGGGGCAGTACATTATTCGCGACATCCGCGTGCAGCTCTACCAGAAGATCATCGGTTTAAGGCTCAAATTCTTTGATAACACACCCATCGGCCGGCTGGTGACCCGCACGATCTCCGACGTGGAAACGCTCTCCAACGTGTTCAGCGACGGTATGGCTGCCATTGCCGGGGATATTCTGCAACTGGTGCTCATCATCGCTGTGATGTTTTACACGGACTGGAAGCTTTCGATTATCAGCCTTTCGATGATCCCGCTGATGCTTTTCTGTACCTATGTTTTCAAAGAGAAGATCAAGGATTCTTTCAATGAAGTGCGGGCTGCCGTTTCAAATTTGAATGCATTTGTGCAAGAGCACATTACCGGGATGGGTATCGTACAGATTTTTAGTAGCGAGGACATTGAATACAAGAAGTTCAGGGAGATCAACAAGGTGCATCGTAATGCGAACATCCGGTCTATCCTCTATTACTCGGTGTATTATCCGGTAGCGGATGTGATTGCTGCAGCAGGTACCGGTTTGGTGGTATGGTATGGTTCAAAACAAATTCTGAACGCTGAAATCACGTTTGGTACAGTTACGGCATTTGTAATGTTCATCAACCTTTTCTTCCGTCCGATCCGCCAGCTCGCCGATCGTTTCAATACGCTGCAAATGGGGATCGTCAGCACGGACCGCATTCTGAAACTGCTCGATAGCGACGAATACACCGCCAATGAAGGCACATTTGCGCCGGAGTCCATTAAAGGTAATGTCGAATTCAAGGATGTCTGGTTTGCTTATAATGACGAAGAATACGTTTTAAGGGATATTAATTTTAAAGTAAAAGAAGGGGAGACCATTGCCTTTGTGGGTGCCACAGGGGCCGGGAAATCTTCGATCATCAACCTGCTCACGCGTTTTTATGACATTAACAAAGGGAATATCTACGTGGACGGCATTGAGGTGCATGCTTATGAACTGAATGCATTGCGTAAACATATCGGCGTGGTGTTGCAGGATGTTTTCCTTTTTTCGGATACGATTGAGAACAATATCCGGCTCGGTGACGAAAGCATTACCCATGAAAAAATCGTCGAAGCTGCGAAGCTTGTGGGTGTACACGATTTCATCGAGCGCTTGCCGGGCGGCTATACCTATAATGTAATGGAGCGCGGCGCGACGCTTTCGGTAGGACAGCGTCAACTCATTTCCTTTGTGCGTGCGATGGTGCACGAGCCGAAAATCATCGTGCTCGATGAAGCTACGTCGTCTGTCGATAGCGAAACGGAAGAATTGATCCAGCATGCGATCGAAAACTTAATGCACGGCCGTACCGCCATTGTAATCGCGCACCGGTTATCGACGATCCAGGAGGCGGACAAGATTATTGTGGTGGATAAAGGGCGGATCGTGGAAGAAGGTAACCACGAGCAATTACTCGAAAAAGATGGTGCTTATGCGAATTTGTACCGGATACAGTACAAGGAAGTGCATAAGATCGGAAGCTTGTAGACTTTATAAATGCCACGAAGGCACTAATTAAACACGAAGCGTATTCGTGATAATTCGTGCCTTCGTGGCATTTATAATTTAATTCTTCTTACTGGTATCTAAGGGTATCGGCGGCGGGCCGATCAGGAATTCGTCTTCTTCATTCCGTTTGGCTGGTGTGCTGTCGCCTTCGATTCCGAGCGAGTCACTTGCAGCCGGTGCCCATTGCGTAGGGCAGTTGTAGGTTTTCGATATTTTAAAGCTCGGTTTCGGGAACGGTCCGGGTTCGATGGATTTGTCCTTATAAACCTTTTCCAGGAATGCGCCCACGATCGGCAATGCAGTTTTGGCACCCTCGCCGAGGTTGGTAGTCCGGAAGTGGATGCTGCGGTCGTCGCCGCCTACCCAGGCGCCCACCACGAGGTCGCGCGTCACGCACATGAACCAGCCGTCCGAGTTGTTCGAGGTTGTTCCGGTTTTCCCGCCCAGTTGATTGCCGTTCAACGTCACATTAAACCTCCAACGGATACTTCCCGAAGTACCACCACCTTCTTCCACACCTGCGCGCAGCATTTGCAGCATCAGGAACGCCGATTCCTCGCTGATCGCCTGACGGTGCTCGGGCTGGAATTCTTCGATGACCTTTCCATTGCTATCCTCGATTTTGGTTACGAGAATAGGCTGGGTGTAAGTTCCATTGTTTGCGAAAACGCCGTAGGCCGCCACCATATCATAAAGTGAGACGTCAAACGGCCCCAGACCGATCGATGGAACCGCTTTCAACGGCGTGGTAATGCCCATTTTTTTAGCATACCGGACCACATTTGCAGGACCTACCTGGTCGGTAAGTTCTGCGGTAACCGAGTTAATGGATTGTGCCAACGCCCGGCGGAGCGTCATAGGGGCGTAGGTGTAAGTTCCGGTCGCGTTTCTGGGTTTCCAGACTTTCTCCTCACCGTCTTCTTCATAAGTTTTTTCAAATGGCTTGTCGACGATTTCGTCGCAAGGGTTCATATTAAATGACGAATCGTCGATCGCAGTCGTGTAAACAAAAGGCTTGAATGTCGAGCCGGGTTGCCTTTTACCCTGCTTCACCGCGTCGTATTTGAAATAGTTGTAATCCAAACCACCTACCCAAGCCTTGATCTGGCCTGTTTGCGGGTTCATGGCCATCATACCGGCGCGCAGAATGCGTTTGTAGTAGTCGAGCGAGTCCATCGAACTCCAGTACTTCTTCATTTCCCCGCTATTTTTCCAGTCGTAGACGGCCATCGTGTCCTTTTTGTTAAGGTAATAGTTCACGCTGTCGGGGTTGTTCGGAAATTTGGCGGCTAACGCGCGATACTTGCTTGTACGCTTTACGACGGTCGGAAGGAAGTCGGTGATTTCGTTGCCATCTTCATCGCGCCATGGGTTCTGGTTGCGCCAGTGATCCTCGAAGACGCGTTGCAGCTGCTTCATTTTCTGGGTCATGGCCTCTTCCGCATCTTCCTGCATGCGCGAGTCGATGGTGGTGTAGATCTTCAAGCCATCGGTGTACAGGTCATAACCATTCTCATCTCCCCATTTTTTAACAAAATCAACTACCGCATTCTTGAAATAGTTAGCATTGCCGTCGTAAGGCGTTTCAAATTTGGTTTTTAGCTCAATCGGCAGCGCGCTGATAGAGTCGGCTTGTTTGGCACTCAGGTACCCGTATTTACGCATCTGGTCGATCACCACATTGCGGCGTTCGAGCGAGCGTTTCATGTTGCGGATCGGGTTGTAAGTCGTGGTCGCTTTCTGCAAGCCTACCAGTACCGCCGACTCCTGTACGTTCAGGCTGTCGGGCGATTTGCTGAAATAAGACTTGGCAGCCGTGTTGATACCGTAAGTATTATTCCCGTAATCGACCGTGTTGAAATACATGGTCAGAATCTCCTCTTTGGTGAAATTCCTTTCCAGCTTAATGGCCGTGAGCCATTCCTTGGTTTTGTAAATTAATGTGCCCAGGCCGGGAACATAACCCAGTATTCCGCGAGCCCCCGATTTACGTGTTTTAAAAAGCTTTTTGGCGAGCTGTTGGGTAATGGTACTACCGCCCCCGCGATCGGTAGCGCCGGTAATGATCCCCCAGGCTACGCTAGCCATGGCTTTGTAATCGATACCCGAATGCCGGTAGAAACGCGCATCCTCAGTGGCTATCAATGCTTTGACGAGGTTGGGAGAAATTTGTTTGTAAGGAACGGGCGTCCGGTTTTCGGTGTAGAATTTGCCGATCATGATGCCGTCGGCGGTGTAAATTTCGGATGATTGCGCTACTTTCGGGTTTTGCAGGTCTTCCACGCTCGGCATTCTTCCCATTAGCCAGAGGAAGTTCGTTTCAACGCAAAAGATGTACAATGCAAATGCAACGATACCGTAAACGATCGTTTTCCAGACTGTTACAATGGGGCGGTAATATCTCGAATTAACGTCCACATTATCCTCCCACCAGTTGCGCACCGACTTCTTATTCTGCCGGTAGGAATGAAAGAGCTCGTCGGCTTTGGGTTTGCCGGTTACAAGCGATGTGATTCTATATGCAATCCTGTTGATGAGTGTGGCGAGACGTGACCGGAGTGTCCGGAACAGCGTTCTGATTGTGTTAAAAAACGATCGGATAACTTCCATCAAACGTTTTGGTTCGTAATGTGTCAAAGATAAGAAAAGCCGGATAGATATGATTCAATCCGGCTTTTTCTAAGATTTATTCTATTCTGCTTTGTGAAATTTCAATGCGGCTCCGTTCATGCAGTAACGAAGTCCGGTTGGTTTGGGGCCATCGTTGAAAACGTGTCCGAGGTGCCCGCCGCAGGTCCTGCAAACCACCTCCGTGCGGATCATGCCATGGCTTTTATCCACAATTTCTTCTACGTTTTCTTTTGCAACCGGCATAAAAAAGCTTGGCCATCCCGACCCTGAATCGTATTTCGCTTCGGAACTGAAAAGCGGTGTCCCGCATGCTGCGCATACGTAGGTACCTTCTTCTTTATTGTCGTTGTAAGGATGCGAAAACGGCCGCTCAGTACCCTTGTCGAACAGAACAAAGCATTGCTGTCCGGTAAGCTCCTGCTGCCATTCTTCCCTGGTCTTTTGTACTTCTCTCATGGATTTGTTTTTTAGGAATGGTCAGAAAAATCGTACCATATCCCTTGATAACGTTGAAGCGGAATTTATCGTTTAGAAAAAATGCGGCGAAGCCATGAATCCTGAGGAGGCCAGCACTGGTTTTGGGATTCGGGCGGTCGGCGGAAAAGGCCACCGGAAATGCCGAAATACAAGTTGAATGCCCGCGGGTTACCGATATTAAGCAGCCCGGTAAGGTGGTCGGTGCCGATCCAAAGCGGGCCAATGCGCCCTGCAAGCCCGATCGCTGGCGAACGATAGCGGTTCATCAGCGACAAGGGTACCGATATTTCGTACCACTTATGCTCATAGCGGGGCGTAACACCTATATAGGACTCTGCTTTCATGCCAAATGCACCCTGCGGAACCAGGTTCTGCACCCAGAGGCCATTGACATATACATTCGGCTTTACATTATAATCCACGCTTGCCTGAAATGCCATGGGTAATATCGATTTGAAGTTCGGAGCAATGAGTTGCCCGCCATCCAGGGAAGAGTTGATCGCATTGAAAATGCCTTCGGAGCCTTTGAGCTTCTGGAAAGTATCGTACCTGAATTCCTTGTTTGTCGTATGGGTTTCCTGTTGCAGGATATAAGCCGGGTTTTTGAAATGAACTCGGCCGATGTCCGTCAGCGAGACGGCGATGCGGTACAGGTATTTGTTTTTGGATGCGTCCCGTTTGCGTTCGCCTCGTTCGCGGTAGGTTGCCTTGTGAACGTCGGGGCGGTACTCGTAAACAGCCCCGAGGTCGAAGCCCCAGCCGCTTCCCGGAGGAGCGCCGCCAAAGAGCCAGGCAGGCGATGGCTTGACATTCTGAAAACCCTCGTCGCGCGTAAGTGCATAGCGTACGTTAATTTCATTGACACTGATATACTGCCGCTTATTTTCCCAGGCGGGATCAGGCTGAATATCGTAGGATGAGTTCTCGATAATGGCGTGGGCATTGTAAAGGCCTACCAGCCTTTTGACCGTGAAACCTACTTTCAGATAATCCGTTTCGTCGTCGAAAACGGTGCCGCCCAGCGTAAGCGCAATCTCGCCAAGTCCGTTCAAATGCAACTGGCCCGACTGGTGCTCATACACCTGGTCCTGCAAATCCTTGAACTGCGTGGTTTTGCTGATCAGCCGTGCCAGCGGCTCTGTTACCTGCGTGGTGTTGAGGATATATCGGGCCCGCGATGAAATTCCTACACCGACGCGGCCTTTGAACATATTGAACATAATCGACGGCAGACGAGTATCGCCACCGGCGTTCAGGTATTTCTTGTTGCCATTCAGTTTTTCGCCCAGGTAGGAGCGGGGAAACAGCAGCATGCCTCTTTCATTATAGTATTTGGCAGGTACCGTCCCGGTGAGCAGGCTCAGGAACGAATAGGGGGCCTCGTATTTGACGTGGTTGTTGGCGGTATAAAACTGCGTGCCCACCAGGTTTACATACAAGCTGTAACGACTGTCGGCCACAAATGCCGGATTGTGATACAATGCGTTCGTTCCGGCAAAATTGCTCATGGCGGTGCCAGGCAAATGCTGGGCTTGGGCGTTGATGGTTAATCCGCAGACCAGTCCTAATATGGATAACCAACTTCTTTGCATAGGGAACGTGATTCGGTGGGGTAGCCGACATTTAATCTGGTTACAAAGAAAACGCTAACGGCATTGACATGCAACAATGTTTACTGAATGGGTAAAGAATATTCCATAACGTTGGGCGGCATGATTTTAATACGAAGGAAATGCGCAAACGGTTGCCCTGTGGTAACTTGTCACCGTCAGAGGTTTAGATTGCTTTTGGCTTTTTCCGGGAATTTGAAGAAGTGGTAAGGTGTCGATGCTTGTTGGTATTTGTTTTGTTAATTCATACATTGACCATATATTGTTCTGTGAACTATCGGTATTGACTTATTCAAATTTTGAATTGTATGAATTTTTCATTTTCTAATTATCAAATAGAAAATTTCTTCGATGAGATGTTTACTCCGGAGGGCGAAATACGTCAGGGCTATGAACATTTAAAGAATAAATTTGAAAACCTGACGCACGAGGACCTTACCAACCGCCAGCTTGCCACCGAACGTGCGCTGCTGTCGATGGGCATTACATTTAATGTGTATTCCGAAGGCGAGGGTACCGAACGCATCATGCCGATCGACATTATTCCCCGCGTACTTTCGAATGCGGAATGGGAGTGGCTGGAAAAAGGGCTGAAACAACGCATCAAGGCATTGAACATGTTCATTGATGACGTTTACAATGAGCAGAATATATTGAACGATGGTGTAGTTCCCCGTGAACTGATCGAATCGAGCAAATGCTTTCTCAAACCCTGCATCGGCTTGAAACCACCGAAAGGGATCTGGTGCCACATTACCGGTACCGACCTTATTAAAGGTGACGACGGCACATTTATGGTGCTGGAAGATAACTTGCGTTGCCCGTCCGGAGTTTCTTATATGCTGGAAAACAGGGAGTTGTCGAAACAGATATTCCCGGACGTGCTCGCTCGCACCGGTGTGCGGCCCGTATCCGACTACCCGACGCGCCTGCTGCAAATGCTGCAGCACCTGGCCGACCGTCCTAATCCGACTGTGGCCGTGCTTACCCCCGGTATTTACAACTCGGCCTATTTCGAGCACTCGTATCTGGCGCAGCAAATGGGCGTTGAGCTCGTGGATGCGCGCGACCTAGTGGTTTCGGATGGTTATGTCAAAATGCGGACAACCAATGGTTTGCAGATCGTCGACGTGATCTACCGCCGGATCGACGACACCTTTATGGACCCGGAATCATTCCGCGAGGACTCGCTGATCGGCATTCCAGGCATATTTGAGGTATATAAAAAGGGACGTGTGGCATTGGCCAATGCGCCGGGAACGGGCGTAGCCGATGACAAGGTGGTGTATGCCTATGTGCCGCGCATTATCAAGTACTATCTCGGCGAAGAAGCGATCATTCCCAATGTGAAGACCTACATCTGCGGCGAAGAGGATGATATGAACTATGTTCTTGAGAATATCTCACAATTGGTTGTAAAAGAAGCTAATGAGGCTGGTGGTTACGGAATGCTCATCGGGCCTAAGGCCACGGAAGAAGAGCACGAGCTCTTTCGCCAGAAAATAAAGGACAATCCGCGGAATTATATTGCCCAACCAACGATTTCACTATCAAGAGTGCCTTGTATGGTTGATGGACACGCCGAAGGACGACACGTTGACCTCCGGCCTTACATATTATATGGCGACGATATTAACGTAATTCCCGGCGGGCTCACCCGCGTGGCATTGCGCAAAGGATCGCTTGTGGTGAACTCGTCGCAGGGTGGTGGCGGAAAAGACACCTGGGTATTGTATTAAGTTATCATTAACAGTTACTGGCAGTCTGTTCATGATAACGGTTTATGTGTTTTTAGATAAACCTTGTTTGAACTGCCTGAATTAGAATAGTCAGTAACTTAAATGATTCAACAATGCAACGCCATATAACCGGATGGTTCAGTCCGGCGCTTAACAAAGAAATGGAAATTGCCGTTTACGGACATTACGGAGTTGCTCTTCTGATGATCCCCACCGCGGCATCCGATTACCTGGAATACGAACGGAGCGGGCTGATCGACGCTATTGAGCCTTATATCTATTCCGGGAAGGTGAAAGTTTATTGTATCAACAGCATCAATGCGGAAAGCTGGCTGAATCCCTATATGCATGGCTACGACAAGGCAGTGCGGCATCAGGCATTCAACGATTATGTGATCAAGGAAGTGGTGCCGTTTATTAAGGAAGATTCCAGCCCGACGAATGAAATCATTGCCGCCGGCGCTTCGTTTGGAGCATTGCACGCAGCCAACCTGTTTTTCAAACACCCCGATTACATTCACGGGGTGATTGCGATGAGCGGCTGTTACGACCTGAGCGTGTATACCGACGGCTATTATGATGATAATGTGTATTTCAACTCGCCGGTACATTACCTGCAGAATCTGAAAGCCGAGTGGCACCTGCAAATGTACCGCGACAGCCGCCATATTCACTTCGTCACGGGTTCGGGCGCGTACGAGGTGCCGGATTATTCGAGGCATATTTCGTCCATTCTGGCGGCAAAGAATGTGCCGCACGAACTGGATATTTGGGGAAGCGACATTCCCCATGAATGGTGGGCCTGGAAGAAAATGCTGCCTTATTACCTCGAAACGAGATTTTGATACTGTTTAAAAAGCGAAAGCCCTGGAATGATTACATTCCAGGGCTTTCGCTTTTTCTTTAAATATTATTGATTAAGCTCCTTCGAACTGGCGGAGGAACCTTACATCGTTTTCTGTAAACAAACGAAGGTCGTTGATGCCGTACCGGAGCATGGTAATCCTTTCAATACCCATTCCGAATGCAAACCCTGTATATTCCTCGCTGTCGATCCCGCAGTTTTCCAAAACGTTCGGGTCCACCATCCCTGATCCCGCGATTTCAACCCAGCCGGTATGCTTGCAAACATTGCAGCCTTTTCCCTTACATATAAAGCAGGAAACATCAATTTCCGCGCTTGGTTCCGTGAATGGGAAGTAGGAAGGGCGCAGGCGGATTGTAGAATCCTTACCGAACATCTCCTTGGCGAAGTGGTATAATGTATCTTTCAGGTCTTTGAAGCTCACATTTTTATCCACATAGAGACCTTCTACCTGGTGGAAAACGCAATGCGCACGGGCCGAGATAGCCTCGTTCCGGAATACGCGGCCCGGCATAATGGAGCGGATCGGTGGCTTCTGACGTTCCATCAGGCGTATCTGTACATTGGATGTGTGCGTACGCAGGAGAACGTCGTCCTTCACATCGCCTTCGCTTTTGGAAATAAAGAAGGTATCCTGCATTTCACGTGCCGGGTGGTTATCGGCAAAGTTCAATGCGCTGAAGTTGTACCAATCCTTCTCGATTTCCGGCCCGTACGAGACATTGAAGCCCATGCGTTCGAAAATCTCGATGATCCGCCGGCGAACGATAGTTAGCGGGTGGAGGCTTCCCTGCAGATTGGGTGTTACGGGCAAGGTCAGGTCGATCAGCATTTCAGGATTGCTGTCTGCCGAATTTTCCAGCGCCGTCTGAAAATCCTGAAAACGTGTTTGGGCCAGGTTTTTGAGCGTATTCAATTCCTGCCCGACAGCCCGGCGGTCTTCCTGCGGAATATTTTTAAGGTTATCAAAAAGCTCGGTTACCGCTCCTTTTTTACTGATATATTTCAACCTGAAAGCTTCCAGCTGCTCTTTGGTGCTCACTGTTGCCTGTTCAATTTCAGAAACTAACTCTTTTACCCGCTCGGTAATCATAAAAGCTTGTTGTTATTGGTGACTTACACCGCGTCTATTGCGGCACGAGGCTCTTTTTGAGGGCCCCGAAATTCCTGCAAAGATAACGAAAGTTAGCTCGCAGGCGGAAGTGAAATGACGTAGTTACGTTTATTGGGTTGGTTTATTGGAAAAATCCATGTTTTTGAGACTACGTAAAATTACGCATTTAACTAAGTTTGCTTACGTCATTTTACATATTACCTAATTATTAAATGATTGATTATCAATAATTTGAATTGTGATGCGTACTTTTACGTATTTTCTGAACACTACGCGATGTGCTAATTTTGAAACAAGAAATCACAACAATATTAGCGTAGTTACCATGAAAAATTTTCCCAGCTTTACTCGCCCCAACCTGTCAGACAGATCTTACAACGACAGCCGCTCTTATATTTCGGTTCAATCGATGGGTAGAACGATCTTTTTGACGCCCGACGTAATCACCTTCCTGGAGGGTGAAGGAAACTACACATTTATATATACGAACAACGGGAAGAAATATCTGGTTTCGAAGACTTTGAAATCTCTTGCAGAGCAGTTGAGCGCTAAGTTCCTTCGCGTTCACAAATCATATCTTGTAAATGCCGACTACGTCGTAGAGCGTCTCGAAGACGATCGTATGCTGAAACTCTCATGCGGTAAAGAGGTAGTCGTATCGCGCCGGAAAATCAAAGAGGTATCTGGTCTTCTGGATCACACCAACCTCATTCGCATTAGCGCATAAAGACATTTTGGTGAATTAAATTAGTGGGTTATTCATAAAAACAGCAGCCATCGCTCGATCGAAGGCTGCTCGTTTTGTTTAGGGGCGGCGAAACCGAATTTTGAATGATTAAATGAATGATTGATTGAAGAATAAAAGTCAGGTATAGTCTAAGGTCAGATGTTGTTTTTCTGGCAATTCATGACCACTTCGACTCAATGACAATTATTCGGTCATTCAATCATTCAGTCATTCAAAATTAGAATAACTTCAACCCGAGCGTCACCTGCCACGAGCTTACCTTCTGTTTCAACGAGGCGCCGCCGTTAACAGGTTGGCCGCTCACCTGAAATGAGGCCAGGTTAGTGAAAGAACCTTCTTTTCTTACGTCCAGACTAAAATTGCCCAAATCCAGGCCTGCTCCAAGTTGGTAGCCGAACGTGGCTTCGGACATAGCATTGTTCAAATCAGATGTGTAATATTTGAATGCGTCGCGCAGGCGCTGGTTGTCGCCGATCCGAAAGGAAGTAACCGGCCCCGCGAGAATGCGGAATGGACCGCCCTTCAAACCGATCAACAATGGCACGTCGATATTGCTGTATTTTACATTGATCGTTTTTTCAACCGGTGTTTCCTGATCATTCTGGATTATTTTGAACGAACCTCCCTTCGTCGAGACGAGTACTTCGGGCTGGATGAATATCGTTTTGCCGAAGCGCATCCAGATCCCACCTACGGCACCGGTCCTTGTGTTGAAACTTTCTTTCAGGTTATCCCGAACCTCTTTACCGTCATATCCGAGATATGGATTTCCATTATCATCGTAACGTGTTGTGAAAACGTCGCCCATCGTAAGCCGCGACAAGTTCACCCCTCCTTTGATACCAAACGCAAAACCTTTCTTCTGGGCCTGCACATTTGAGAATGCGAAAATGCAGAGCAAACAGGCACAGGCCATTTTTGTCAGGATGTTCATGGATAATATGATTTTTTAAGTAAAACAGGTTAATAACGCCAATTTGCAAAAAACTATACCTATCCTACATTTTTTTTGATTTTATGGCCAAAACATGCAAAAATTGGATTAATATCGTCGGAATTACGTTAGTCACCAAGGGGATATAAATTAGACTATTCTATTATGGCCAAAGCCAAGACGGCATATTTTTGTCAGGAATGTGGGTATAATTCGCCAAAATGGGTGGGCCGATGTCCGTCGTGCGGTGAATGGAATACTTTCGTTCAGGAAGTTATTGAAAAGGAGGACAAAAAAACAGCGGTTTCCTGGAAATCGGTGAACCTGGCCAGCCGTCCTCGGGCGATTGCTGAAATTGTCTACGAAAATGAACCACGCATCCGCACATTCGACGAGGAGCTAAACCGCGTACTTGGCGGAGGTATCGTACCGGGCTCGCTGGTGCTGATCGGCGGCGAACCGGGAATCGGGAAGTCGACATTAATGCTGCAAATCGCATTGACACTTTCCAATAAAAAAGTGTTATATGTTTCTGGCGAGGAGTCCGAAGCGCAAATCAAGATGCGGGCGGAGCGGATGACGGCCCAAAGTGATAACTGCTTTATTCTTACAGACACTCAAACGCAGAATATTTTCAGGCAAATAGAGGACTTTCAGCCGGAGATCCTGATTGTTGACTCGATACAGACGATGCAATCGACTTATATCGAGTCGGGCGCGGGTAGCGTGTCGCAGGTGCGCGAGTGTACGGCGGAATTTATGAAGTATGCCAAGGAAATGGGCGTCCCGGTGTTCCTGATCGGGCACATTACGAAAGACGGTTCGCTTGCAGGGCCCAAAGTGCTGGAACATATGGTGGATACCGTCCTGCAATTCGAAGGGGACCGCCACAATACATACCGCATATTGCGGACGATGAAGAACCGTTTCGGAAGCACTTCTGAACTGGGCATTTACGAAATGCAGGGAAGCGGCCTCCGGCAGGTGAGCAACCCCTCGGAAATCCTTATTTCGCAGCGCGATGAGCCGGTCAGCGGTATCGCGATTGGCTCGATGATGGAGGGAAATCGCCCGTTGCTTGTGGAAATCCAGTCGCTGGTAAGTGTGGCAACCTATGGCACGCCACAGCGGAGCAGCACAGGGTTCGATGCGAAGCGGTTGCAGATGCTGCTGGCCGTGCTCGAAAAACGGGGCGGTTTCAGGCTTGGCGTGCAGGATGTGTTTTTGAATGTCGCCGGCGGCTTAAAAGTCGAGGACCCCGCGATTGACCTCGCGGTGATAGCTTCGCTGGTGTCTTCTTATGAGGATAAATTCATTCCGCCATCGGTATGTTTTGCAGCGGAAGTGGGTTTGGGTGGCGAAGTACGCGCGGTGAATCGCATTGAGAGCCGTGTTTCCGAAGCGGAAAAACTCGGCTTCAAGAAAATTTATATCTCAAAATACAACAGTAAAGGACTGGATTTAAAACGAGGGAAGATCGAAGTGATTCCGGTAGCGCATTTGGATGAGCTTTTTATGTCGCTTTTTTTGAATCAATAGCCTGGTTTACAGCTATTAATGGTGGCTAAAATGCATTAACGCATTTTGGAATGCTTCACTAAATAAGCGAGCAGTACGGGGTCGAAACCCTTGGCAATATCCGCTTCGATGAAGTCGATCTTGTATTGCCCGCATTTCAGCTTCAACTTTTGATAAAAATCGCCGACAAATTGCTGGTACGATTCGCGCACCTGCTCGGGCTGTACTTTGATCTTTTCACCGGTTTCGAGGTCTACAAATTCGTAAGGCCGGTTTTCGAATGCGAAATTCTCTTCGGTTTTACGGTCGGTGACGTGGAAGAGCAGTACTTCGTGCAGGTTATGCCGTAAATGCTGCAATGCTGAGAAAATTTTGTCCGCTTCCTCGATATTATCGAACATATCACTGAAAATAACCACCAGCGAGCGCTTATGGATCTTTTCGGCGATCTGATGCAGCACGTCGGCCACCGAAGTTTTCAGCAGCGGACGATTAGCTTGTAGCTGCTGTTCCAGTTCGAGCATGATCTTGTGTACATGCGAGGGCGTAGACTTTACAGCGGTTTGTACTTCAATTTGTTCCGAGAAAGTGCACAGGCTCACGGCGTCTTTTTGCCGTTGCAGCAAATAGGTAAGGCTCGCCGCAGCCATGACGCTGAACGTCATTTTGCCGAAATTGTCCTCCGGATAATACATCGAAGACGACGTATCCAGCAGAATATGGCATCGGAGGTTAGTTTCTTCCTCGTAGCGTTTGACATATAGCCGGTCGGTTTTGGCAAAAACCTTCCAATCGATATTCCGTGTGGATTCGCCTGTATTGTAAAGCTGATGTTCGGCAAACTCGACTGAGAAGCCGTGAAAAGGGGATTTGTGAAGACCGGTGATGAAACCTTCTACCAACTGTTTTGCAAGAAATTCCAGATTCCCGAATTCTCTGACTTTGGCCAGATCCAGTTGGCGGACACTCATGTTAGCATCAGGGCTTACTTACTTCTCATCGAAATGACTTTGCCCGATTTCGGGTCGATTTCTTCGTTGGGGGATAAAAGTACCATTCCTTCCATTCCAACAACCCTTACCGAAACATTGGCGACGCCTTTGGCGAGGATGCCCAGCAGACGCGCTGCTTCTTTGCTGAGGTCAATCACACGGTGTCTTGAAAACGGACCACGGTCGTTGACTCTCACAATCACTTTTTCATCATTATCCAGATTCGTCACTTCGAGCATGGTATTGAGCGGATAGCTCCGATGGGCGGCCAGCAGTTCACTGCTTTTGTGTACTTCCCCGAATGAGGTTTTCCTGCCGTGGAAGCGCGCCGAGTAGTAGGAGGCGGCCCCGGTTTCCGTTTTGCCGAGTTTTACCTGAGCCATGGCTTCCGGTAACAGCGCGACAAACGCTAACATGGTGAGAATCAGAATCCGACGATAAGTCATTTTTCTGGATTTAAGTGAAACATAATAAGGTAAAAGTCCCTTATCTCATATCTTCCTTTGGTGTTTCAGGTCAATTTTAAAACCCACGAATTTCAAAACTAGTGAAAAGATCTAAACAAACCAGCAAAAATTGCAGTTAATTTCAACGCGGTGGTCGACGGTGCTTGTAACTCCCAACTAACAAAATGCTAATATGTTCCGGTTTTTTTGGAAGCAGCAATAAACTTTATATTTTAGCGTTTGGAAACCTATTTAAAACTAAACATAGTGGAAGACAGAGAGCAAATCTACTCCAAAAGGGTCAGGGCGGGAAAAAGGACTTACTTCTTCGATGTTCGCTCAACGCGATCTAACGATTACTATCTTACCATCACAGAAAGCCGCCGCCACCCTCAGGGAGACGGATTTACGTACGAAAAGCACAAGATGTTTTTGTACAAGGAGGACTTCGACAAGTTCGTGGAGGCATTGAAAGAAGCGGTGGATCACGTGAAGACAGAATTGATGCCAGAGGTTGACTTCTCGCAATTCGAATCCAAAGGAGACGAGGTAGACGTAGTAGGGGAGTCGGACCTTAAGTGGGATTAGGAAATTTAGATATTAAGTAGAAGCCTTCGCAATTGATTACGAAGGCTTTTGGTTTTTGTACCTGCTAAATAGTAATTTTGCGAAAATTATTATTCAGCAGGCGGGCATGCTTTGCATTACAAGTCGGGCATGCGGCCGCCATTCACTGCTTACCATTCATATATGAGTCTTCAATGTGGGATTGTCGGATTGCCGAACGTTGGAAAATCCACCCTTTTTAATGCCATTTCTACCGGCAAAGCCGAAGCTGCCAATTATCCTTTTTGTACCATAGAACCCAATGTGGGCGTTGTGACCGTTCCTGACGAACGGCTGGATACCCTTACTAAACTGGTGAACCCTCAAAAGGTGATCCCTACGATCATCGAATTCGTGGACATTGCAGGCCTTGTAAAAGGTGCCAGCCAGGGAGCGGGATTGGGTAACAAGTTTTTGGCCAACATCCGTGAGGTGGATGCGATCGTGCACGTGGTACGCTGCTTTTCCGACGACAATGTCGTGCACGTGGAAGGCCGCGTTGACCCGGTATTCGATAAGGAGATCATCGACGCCGAGTTGCAGCTCAAAGACCTGGAATCAATCGAGAAGAAAATTCAGCGTACGGAGAAAGGTGCCCGCGCTGGCGATGCCAAAGCGAAAGCCGAATTGGAATGGCTGAAAAAATATAAAACAACGCTCGAAGAAGGGAAGAATGCCAGAGCCGTTGAAATCGATGCGGAAACGAGAGAATCGGTGATCGGCGACCTGCAATTGCTGACAGCGAAACCGGTGCTTTACGTAGCGAACGTGGACGAAGGCTCCATGCTGACTGGCAATGAGTATTCTGAAAAACTGAGGGAAGCTGTAAAACACGAAGGAGCGGATGTGATCGTACTTTGTGCGGCTATCGAATCTCAAATCTCGGAAATCGAAGATCCGGAAGAGCACGAAATGTTCCTGAGTGAATATGGGTTGGCGGAATCGGGTTTGAGCAAGTTGATCAAAGCTTCCTACGCGCTTTTGAACCTCATCACCTATTTCACTGCTGGTGTTAAAGAGGTGCGTGCATGGACAATCGTGAAGGGTTGGAAGGCACCGCAAGCTGCCGGTGTGATCCACAGCGATTTCGAAAAAGGGTTCATCCGCGCTGAGGTAATCAAAATCGCGGATTATGAGCATTATAAAACGGAACCTGCCGTGAAAGAAGCCGGTAAAATGGCCGTAGAGGGCAAAGAATATATTGTTGCAGACGGCGATATCATGCACTTCCGTTTCAATGTGTAGTTTCTGACTGATCCATTAGATATGAAAAGAGCGGCCATGTGCCGCTCTTTTGTTTTATCAATCCTCGTAATAATCGGGTGCGTCTTTGTGGATCACGGCACGAAGCGTTTTGGCCATATGCAGGATCGTATCGACTTTGTAATGCGCTTTCTTAAAGATTTCAGGATTATGTCCTTCGTTGATCAGTTGCATGAACATCTCGCGCAAAAACACCAAATCATCGATATTCTGTGAAAAGTCCTCCACGATGTACATCTGAAAACCGCGGTCGTCTAGCTGCTGAAAATAGAGGACCAGGTAAAGATCGGTCTGCACGTAGAAACTGATCACGTGGTTCGTCTCGAAATTGGCGGGCATTTCATCATGATCAACCAGGCAGTCGACAATGTAATTCTCGTCGTTCGTAATCGAGAGATTGGATGTGAGGTACACGCTGTTTGCTGATGATTTCATAACGTTAAGTAGTTTAACGCCGCCGGTTCCATTCTACGGTGCGGTAGCCGACGAGTAAATCGGCACGGCTGGCAGGCGGACGGTGATAGATCAATATGTCATAATCATTCTCGGTAGCTGCAAAATTCCCTTCAATATAAGATTCGTCAGGCTTCTGATTGCCTTTAACCATGGTGTAATTGTAGTTAATTACCCCCTGTTTTACCATCATTTCTACCTGGTATGCCTGCGCAGTGGCATCATAAGTCATTTTGTTGTGATCGGTAAGTTGCCAAAGGTTGAAAGCACCATTTACGTAAAATGTCGCACCAGGATCTTCCTCTGTTTTCAATGTAAACACAACCGGCGTGTAGTCAGCTTCAACGCTTCCGCGACCTGATTCCCGTTGATCTACAATGTATTGGCCATTGAAATCATCGATTTGTATATAAGGCACGTGGGCGCGAGGCTTGTCGGGGAAGAGGAAGAGTTTAGTGAAATCATCTGTTCGCTCGATTTCGTTGACTCCATAACCCCGTCCGGTGAGTGAACGGCTATCAAAATACCGGAATTCATTTCCTCCCTGGAAAGTGTTTTCAAGGTCGAAAAATGTGTATTCAAGTAGCTGATCAAATGGACGAACGTTGGTCGGTTTGTAGTTTGTCTTTGCCTGGTCCCAACGGAAGTTTTTCCGGATCACCACTTTCAGATCTGTTTGCGGAGCATTGAGCTGGTAACCTTTGTAATCGACCGAAAAATCAATCTGCTGATCCGAGAACTGCTGCTCGATGCCCTGCGAAAAGCGCGCCTTCGCGGTAACATTCACGCGCGGTTGATAATGCATAAACCGCCGGCTGAACATTAGTTTCCTATCACGGTCGGAAAACACATAGATTACATAATTGCCCGGCAGCTTCAATTTGGGCAATTCAAAACGATAATGCGTGTAAGGCACCTTCGTGCTGAACGACTGGTCATAGGTATTTACCGGGTATTCATTGAACTCGAATGTAAATTCAATATCGTTCAGGTTCGATTTAGTCCAATCAGCGTTGCAATGAATGATTTTGGCCCGGTAACCCTCAGGCTGGCCGGTCATGTCATCGAATTCGAGTACCAGCGGGGCCGGATTACCCAGCGGTGTAATGGGGGGTGTGAGCAGACGGGTAGGGTTTTCAGGATCGTCCAGGGCCGGGTACAGCAGTACTGTTTTGATCTTGTCCTGATAAATAAAATCTTCCAGGCGAAGCCCCTGTGGCTGCGCGTAAGCGTGTGTGCAAAAGAGAAAAAGAGCTATCAGCAATACTAAACGCATCTCGGGATTTTTAAATGAGTAACGATACTTTTTACGGTAAGGTACATATAGTTTGTAAAAGGTGATTTGAACATTATTAACTATTTTTGATTAGAAACCATGACAGCAGTAGCGATCAAAATGTACACACAAGAAGAATATCTTGAACTGGAACGCGCCGCCGAGTACAAGAGCGAGTACTATCGCGGGGAGATTTTTGCGATGTCGGGTGCGAGGTTTAATCACAATCGCATTAAGGAGAATACAGCTCTGGAGATAGGCCTTTTTCTAAAAGGTAAGCCTTGCAGTAGTCTTTCCAGTGATATGCGTGTACATATTCCGGAAAATACTTTATACACCTATCCCGACATTCTGATAGTATGCGGGGAACCAGAGTTCCAGGATGACCATATGGATACGCTTCTAAATGCTTCGGTCATTATCGAAGTGTTGTCACCAAGCACGAGCAGCTACGATCAGGGAAAGAAGTTTTCCTTGTATCAAAGTCTGAAATCACTTAGAGAATATATTCTGATCGATTCTCAGGAAATAGGTGCACGGGTTTTTCGCAAAAATGATGAGGGGGCATGGTTGATCTCGTCGATAGCCTATGATATTAACAGCAGCATTGAAATCGGCCACATCGGCCTAACATTGAAGATGTCGACGATCTACGAGCAGACCATAGATTTATTATAGTAAAATGGGGAGCCATTTAGCTCCCCATTCACATTCATTCTATTTTCCCGAAAGCTCTTCCACTTCCAGCATCAGATTTTCCCAATCCTCGGTACTTTGTTCCAGCTTTTGCTTGATATCCGCATAAAACCGGTTCAGTTCAGCTAATGCGACAGAATCATTATAAATCTTAGGATCGGCTAATTTGCCTTCGGTTTCCGCTTTTCTTACTTCCAGATTGTTAATGGTATCTTCTAGTTCCTCGATCTGCTTTCTGGCCTTTTTCAGCTTCTGAGCATCTTCATTCGACTGAGGCTTGCCATTGTTCTTATTCTGAGCTGGCGCAGGCTGGTTTTTTTGCGGCGGGGCGCTACTTACCTGCACTTTTTCACTCACCGCCGATTGTAATCCGCGTTCTTCCACCCAAATCTCATATTCCTCGTAAGTACCAGGGTATTCTTTGATCTGATGGTCTTCGATGTACCAGATCTTGTTCGCAATATTCTCCACGAAATAGCGGTCGTGGGAAACGACAATGTAGCTGCCTTCATATTGCTGCAACGCCTGGATCAGGATGTTGACCGATTGCATATCCAGGTGGTTCGTAGGCTCATCGAGCAGGAGGAAGTTGGCCTGCGAAAGCAATACCTTAGCCAATGCAACCCGCGATTTCTCACCTCCGGAAAGCACCTTAATCTTCTTGAAAACATCATCCCCTGTAAAAAGGAAACAACCCAGCACGGTCCGCAATTCAGTTTCGGTCTTGGTTGGGTTGGCATATTTCAACTCCTCGATGAGGTTATGCGCCACGTTGAGGGATTCGAGCTGGTGCTGGGCGTAGAATGTAAACGATACATTGTGTCCCAATCTTCTTTTGCCTTCGATAGGTTCGGTACCGGCCACAATGCGGAGCACTGTAGATTTACCACGACCATTTGCGCCGATCAGCGCGATCTTGTCACCGCGCTCCATGCTAATGTTGGTAGCGTCGAGAATCACTTTGTCGCCGTAAGCTTTGGAAGCATCTTCCAGTTGAAACACATGGCGGCCCGGCTGAGTGGTAAACTGGAAACGGAAATGCACTTTTGCATTTTCGTCCATTACTTCATCTACGATTTCCATTCTGTCCAATGCCTTCACGCGGCTTTGTACCTGGCGCGATTTGGTAGCTTTGGCTTTGAAACGCTCGATGAAGCGCTCCGTCTGGCGGATTTTGGCCTGTTGATTTTCATAGGCACCGCGCTGAATATCATTGCGGAGCGCTTTTTCTTCCAGGTAGTAAGAATAGTTCCCGGCGTAGTAGTTGAGTTTTCCGCCTGAAACCTCCACGGTCGTATCAATGGTATTATCGAGAAACTGGCGGTCGTGGGAAACGACGATCACAGCGCCTTCGTAGTTCTGCGTATATTTTTCCACCCATTGGATAGACGGAAGGTCCAAGTGGTTGGTTGGCTCATCGAGCATGAGGAGCGACGGTTTTTGCAAAAGCAATTTCGCAAGCATTACGCGCATCCGCCATCCTCCGGAGAACTGGCGAAGCGGCAGGTTCAAGTCAGCTGTGGAGAAACCCAGGCCTTCCAGAATCGCTTCCGCCTTGGACTGCACCGAATACCCGTCCAATGCTTCAAACTCTTCCTGCACGCGGGCGAGCTTATCCACGAGGTCGTCGGTATAGTTATGCTCCATATCGTGCAGGATTTTATCCATTTGCACTTGAAGAACATTCTGTCTTTCAAAGGCCTGCATCGCCACCGAAAGGATCGAATCTTCGGTTTGGTATGAAAGCAGATCCTGGTTGAGGAAGCCGATCGTACAATCACCGGCTTTGGAGATCGAGCCACCGTCGGGCTGGAATTCCCCGTTGATCATGCGCAAGAGGGTAGACTTGCCGGTACCGTTCAGTCCGATAAGTCCGATCTTTTGTTTGGGCTTTATATGTAGTGAGGCGCCGTCGTACAATGCACGGTCGCCCAGGAAATAGCTGAGGTTCGTAATCGCGATCATGGTGCAAAGGTACGGGGAAAGAAGGAGATAGAAAAAGCGCGATGTTGGAATAGTTATAAAGGCAGTTGCGGTGTCGTTATGAACGGGTTATTTATGTAAATTTGGTCAATGAACAATCTATTCCCGATATTCCTCAAACTCGAAAACCTGCACACGCTCATTGTGGGCGGCGGCTACGTGGGTTTGGAAAAAATTACTGCCGTTCTTGATAACTCTCCGCTCGCACGTGTGACGCTCGTCGCACCTGAAATCCGCGAGGAAATAAGAGAGGTTGCAGCGGCCAATTCCCGAATAAATCTAATTGCCCGGAAGTTCGAGGACGACGATCTCGTGGAAAAAGACCTGGTAATCGTAGCAACGAATGACAAACCGGAGAATAAACGGATCTGGGAAGTTGCCCGAGCCCGACATATACTCGCTAACGTGGCCGACACACCTGACATTTGCGATTTCTACCTCTCCTCGGTTGTCAGAAAAGGCAATCTCAAAGTGGCCATTTCCACCAACGGAATGTCACCCACATTTGCCAAACGGCTCAAAGAAGTCCTTGGTGAAGCGTTGCCGGATAACCTCGAAACGGCGATGGAGCAACTCAAAGCGGTCCGCGATATGCTGAAAGGTGATTTTGCCTCAAAGGTCGACGAATTGAACCGCATTACTTCGGTTTTGACAGAAAAGAAAAAAGATGCCTCCTGAAACTGCTAAATCGCAATTTCCAGACAATAAAATGTGATTTTGTAATGTTTTTAGAGAGATTATTTGTCAAAATAACGCTACGCGCTTCAACGGTATCGGGATTTTGTGCGTATTGAGTATATTCTTTTGTTTTTGCACAAATAGCATTGCTTTAATTTTTGTCACCGCCGGTGGTGGAATGTTTTCGCTTTTCGTGCGATAATCCGTATTATTGAATCTATTAATTTTTAAACCCGCTTCGGGCGGAAGGACAGTTATTTGGGGTTAGACTTATACTTATTTATATGAATCTTTTCTATCGGATCAGTGGCCTGAGTCGGCTTATTGCGTTGCTCCTGGGTATCTTCTTTCTGTCCGTTTTCGCATCTCCGTTTTCTTCGTTTGCATTTGCCGCAGATATCGACGTCAAAGGTGTCGTAAAAAGCAGCACCGGTGAGCCGCTTATTGGGTCGACCGTGCGGGTGAAAGGCTTACAGAAAGGTACCGTCACCAACGAAAAGGGGGAGTTCCTGTTGCAGGGCGTTTCCGACAATGCAACGCTTGTAATCACTATGATCGGCTTCCTGCCCAAGGAAGTGAAGGCGGCCAGAAGCCTGACGATCGAACTTGTAGAAGATGCAGTAGGCTTGCAGGATGTGGTCGTAACCGGTTTTCAGCAAATCAATAAGGACAAATTCACCGGGTCGGCAGTAACACTTAAAACCGATGATGTAAAAATTGACGGTCTGCCGGACGTTAGCCGGATGCTGGAAGGCCGTGCTGCGGGTGTTTCGATCCAGAACGTATCCGGTACTTTCGGGGCAGCGCCCAAGATCCGTATCCGCGGTGCTACCTCGCTGAATGGCGCCAACAAACCCCTTTGGGTCATCGACGGCGTTGTGCAGGAAGACATTGTAAATATCTCCAACGACCAGCTTTCCAGCGGCGACCCAACAACATTGCTCGGCTCCGCTGTGGCAGGGCTTAACCCGAACGACATCGAGACTTTCGACATATTGAAAGACGCCGCCGCTGCTGCATTGTACGGCGCCCGTGCAATGAACGGGGTGATTGTGATTACAACAAAGAAAGGCAAGAGCGGCAAGCCGGTGATTACGTATTCGGGAAATTTCAGTACGCAGCTCGTGCCTTCCTATCGCAATTTCAATATCATGAACTCGGCGCAGCAAATGTCGGTGTTGGGTGAGTTGGAAAGAAAAGGCTATTTAAATACCGGAATACTCTCGAAGCCGGATTATGGCGTGTATGGTAAAATGTACAACCTGATGACAGGCGACGACCAGGGAAATTTCCCATTGGAAAACTCCACTGAAGCGAAGCGGAATTTCCTGATGGGTTACGCCAGGGCCAATACCGACTGGTTCGATGTGCTCTTCAAGCAAAACTTTATCCATGAACACTCGCTGAGTGTCTCGTTTGGGACTGAAAAATCGAATTCTTATGCATCCGTGAGTTACCTGGATGATAATGGCTGGACGATCGCAGATAAGGTGAAGAGGTATACATTGAATTTCAATAACAACTACCAGCTTTCCGACCGTCTTAGCATCGGACTCACCACTCTGGCGTCGGTGAGAAGGCAGCAAGCGCCTGGCTCATTGAGCAGGCGGAGCAACCCGGTGGAAGGTAAATACGACCGCGATTTTGATATTAACCCATTCAGTTATGCCTTGAATACGAGCCGGACGCTGACGGCTTACGATCAGAATGGGAATCTTGAATTCTTCCGAAGAAACTTCGCCCCTTTCAATATCATTTCGGAGCTAGCCAATAACAAGATCAACCTGACGCTGGCCGATATCAAGTTACAGGGAAACCTTTCGTATAAAATCACGGATAACCTCAGCTACGATTTTCTGGGTGCATTGCGCTACATACAAACGGGTCGGGAGCATATGATTACCGAGCATAGCAACATGGCGAATGCCTATCGTGCCGCTGATAACTCCACCATCGCATTGGCTAATAAATACCTCTACACCGATCCTGATGTGCCGAATGCATACCCGGTGGTGGTATTGCCTAGCGGAGGTTTTTACAACCGTAATGAGGACCAGATGTTGTTTTACAATGTTCGGAATAACCTTCGCTACAACCAGAAGTTTGGAGAGCGCCATGAGGTGAATGCGCTGGTAGGGCAGGAAGTGAAATTTACCAATCGACAGAATTCCAATAATACAGGCTATGGTTTCCAGTACGATCAGGGTGGAACGCCTTTCGTGGATTACCGCATTTTGAAGCAGACGATCGAAACCAATTTCCAGTATTACGGAATGCAGATGGACTATGAGCGCTTCGCGGCATTCTATGGAAGTTTGGGCTATACTTTGGACAGCAAGTACAACCTAACGGGTTATGTTCGGTACGACGGTTCTAACCGCTTCGGAAAATCGGCCATTGCGCGCTGGTTGCCCACATACACCGTTGCGGGTTCCTGGAATTTCGATCGTGAGGAGTTTTTCAAGAACTTGAAATGGCTGAGTATGGGCCGTTTGCGTTTGAGCTATGGGCTTTCGGCAGACACGGGGCCGGCTACCAACGCTGCGGTGCTCCTCCAGAGCATCATCACGCGCAGGCCTTATGCGGATGAAAAAGAATCGGCCATTCAACTGGCATCGCTGCAAAACACCGAGCTGACCTGGGAAAAGCTGTATAGTGGTAATGTTGGCCTCGATGTAGGTTTGTTTGCCAACCGCATCAACTTTACGCTGGACGCTTACATTCGTAACAGCTTCGACCTGATTGACCAGATCAAAACATCCGGCATCGGCGGACAGATTTATAAAATTGCCAACTATGCCGACATGGAATCGTACGGTGCCGACTTTTCGGTGGATGGGGTGTTATTTAAAAATCGTGATTGGGACTTTCGCTCACGTATTACATTCGGGTATTCGCACACACTCATTACCAATGTGGATAACAGCCCGGGCATATTTGATCTCGTGAAAGCCGAAGGCGCCAATGTACAAGGTAAGCCGGTACGCAGCCTTTTCTCGATTGACTACCGTGCTTTGAATCCCAAAACCGGTGTGCCGATCTTCCTGAACGAGAATGGAGAAGTGAGCTCGGATGTGTATTTGCAGGATCAGAATATTCAATACCTCAAATACGAAGGCCCGGTTGATCCACCATTTACCGGCGGTTTCAACAATACTCTAAGCTACAAAGGGCTTACCCTGAACGTGTTCTTTACTTATCAGGCAGGTAATAAAATACGGCTCAACCCACTGTACAAGAGCTCATTCAGTGACCTAGACGCTATGCCGAAAGAATTTCTGGATCGTTGGGTGTTGCCGGGAGACGAGAAGCTGGGAGCTACTCCTTCCATCGCGGATCAATTGGAGCAGCAATACTTGCAAGGCACCTATCCATACAACATCTACAACTATTCTACCGAGCGCGTTGCGAAAGGTGATTTCGTGCGGTTGAAGTCGGTTTCGCTGGCTTACAAGCTGCCATTGCAGGTGATTACACGCTATGGTTTCAAAGCGGCGAGCATCCAGGTGTCGTCGATTAATCCGTGGCTGATCTATTCAGATAAAAAGCTGAAAGGCCAGGATCCGGAATTTTTCAATTCGGGCGGTGTGGCACAGCCGATTCAGAAGCAGTTTACGGTTGCATTGAAACTGACATTGTAAAGGTTTGAGGATGATTCATTTTGAAAATATGGTTACCATCAAAAAATTGAAAACAGTTGTGCTGATCCTCCCGCTACTGGCGCTTGCCGGTTGTGAGGATTTCCTTTCGAAGGAGCCGGACAGTACCCGCGCAACTATTAACACGCCGAAGCAGGTCTCCCAACTGCTCACTACTGCGTACCCGCAGGGTAGTTATGTTGTGTTTGGAGAAACGATGAGCGACAATGTGGCCGACAAAGGTGTAGGCCAGGACGATAAGACAAATCGTGGTTCGTTTCTTTTCGAAGTAGTCGAAGCGACGGTGGATGAACAGGACTCCCCTGATAATTACTGGGCGGAATGCTATCGCGCAATTTCGGTGGCCAATGAGGCGCTGGACATTATCAGCAAGGTCGCCGATCCCGAAAATTACAGTGCGCAGAAAGGGGAGGCATTGGTGGCGCGGGCTTACGCCCACTTTATGCTGGTTAATTATTACTGTAAGTTTTTTGATGCGCAACAAGCCAACGATAGCCCTGGTATTCCTTATGTGACGGTGCCTGAGGATGTGGTGATCAAGCAATACGAGCGCGGAACAGTCGGAGGTGTGTACCAGATGATCGAAAAGGACTTGCTCGAAGGGCTGCCGCTGATCAGCGACGGAACTTACACCGTACCCAAGTACCACTTCAACCTGGCGGCTGCGAATGCATTTGCCAGCCGGTTCTATCTGGTGAAAAAAGACTATCAGAAGGTAGTGGAATATGCCAATGCGGCTTTTCCGAGCAACAACTTCGGCGAAAATTTGCGCCCTTGGAACACGACTTATTCCAGCATGTCGCCCGCGGAGTTGTTCAACACTTATTCACGTGCGACGCAGAACGCCAATTTGCTGCTTGCTGAGACGGGATCAAATTTTGGGCGCTACGTGGCCAATTACCGGTATGGAATGACGTACGCTAAATGGCAGGAGATTTCACAAAGCGAGCAAATTATCACAGGCAATGCGAGCTGGGTATTCCCGCTATACTATCGGGGGGATAACAACTATTTCATTCCAAAACTGACCGAGTATTTTGTTCGGGAATCGGTGAATGCGGAGATTGGACTTCCCTATGTAATGTTGCCGTTGTTTACGGTGGAGGAAGTGCTTTTTAACCGTATTGAGGCTAATGCGTTTCTCAACAATACAGCGGCATGTCTGACGGACCTCAACACTTATATCAGCAAGCGCGTCTCTAACTATAACGCTGCCTCTCATAAGGTTACGGCTGGCAGCATGTCGAGTTATTACGGATCCAGCAATCTCAGAAACAACATTGTCAACACGGTGCTGGCTTTCAAGCGTATTGAGTTTTTACAGGAAGGCATGCGCTGGTTTGATCTTCAGCGCTACAATGTCCCGGTTAGCCACACCACCAAAAGTGGGTCAGTCATAACGGTTCCTGCAGGCGATAACCGCAGGGTATTGCAGATCCCCCAAACAGCCGCACTTTCAGGAATAGCCCAGAATCCGAGATAAGAAAGCCATTTAACCATGAAAACGATATTCAGACATTTTGCATATTATTTTGTTGCCGCCATTTTGTGCAGCACAACATTGACATCCTGTAAAGAAGACTCGATCGGTGAGGTGGACGATATCCCGGGCATTGGCGGCCCTACCTGGGTGGAAGGCCCGGTAGATCGTTGGATTCATGACAGTCTGGTGGTTCCCTATAATATATCGGCTCAATACAAATGGAATCAGTTTGAGTTCGGTAATATCACCAAAAATCTGGTGCCGCCTGACGAAGCCCAGGTGATCCCTCTCCTGAGTACGATCAGGAAGGCATGGACGAATCCGTATGTTGAGGAAGCGGGAAAAGTATTTTACAATAAGTATTCTCCCAAATCTTTTATCCTTTCCGGTAGCAATGAGTACAACTCGGAAGGATCGATCACACTCGGAACGGCGGAAGGTGGCCGGAAAGTGATCCTGTACGGTGTAAACCTTTTTAAGATTAAAGGAATGGCGGGATACGACCCCGGGAGAGATTCATCTTTTGTGAAAGACTGGTTCCTGCACACGATCCACCACGAATTTGGCCATATTTTGCATCAGACAGTGCTGTATCCGGTAGAGTATAAGAACATTTCCAAGTCGTATTACCAGGGAGGAAACTGGATCAACTGGAGCGATTCGGATGCGCGTCGCGATGGCTTTATCACTGCTTACAGTTCTTCTGCATTTGATGAAGATTTTGTGGAGATGATCGCGATGATGCTTACGGAAGGAAAGGTCGGTTTTGATAAATTGGTTAGCTCCATTCCCGAGGGGACCAGCCCTCACGGTGTAACAAAGGCACAGGCACAAGCCGCATTGCGGCAAAAAGAGGCTATTATTGTAGCCTATTATAAAAACACCTGGAAAATTGATTTTTACAGTCTGCAAAAGAGAGTGCGGACTTCGATGAATAAACTTTTTTAATGGCAGATGAAGAGATCATTTTTATACCTGTTGTTCCTGACTACCGTTTTCTTCTCCTGCGAAAACAAAGACGATACGGTGTTTGAAGAATCGGCGGACGTGCGTCTGAATGCAGCGCTGGCTTCTTACGAAAAACAGCTTGTAGAAGCGCCATATGGCTGGAATGCGGTGATATACCCGGGTGGTGGAGGAAGCTATGGTTTCTATTTTAAATTCGATGATAAAAACCGGGTGACCATGTTCTCCGATTTTTCGGATGCCTCAGCCGCGAAATCCAAAGAAAGCAGTTACAGATTGGCAGCCCTGCAAACGCCGGCGTTGATCTTCGATACCTATTCTTACCTGCACGTCCTGGCTGATCCCGATGAGGAAGTCAACGACGGAGTGCGCGGAGAAGGCCTTAAATCAGATTTCGAATTCAGCATTTATGGCGATTCCCTGACGGCGGACCGGATGGCGTTCGTTGGCCGCAAAAACCAGAGCCGTCTGGTGCTCACAAAAGCCACGCAGGCGCAGGCGACCGCCTACACGAATGGTGATTTGGCCAAGGCCTTGCTGTTTAATAACATTGCCAAATACGTACCTTACTTCAAGCGTGTTACATTGGGAGCGAATACCTACGAAATCACGGTGAATCAAAATGCCAGAACTGTGAAACTTACCTGGCTGAACGGAAGTACACCGAAGACCTTCACAACGAGCTACTACCTCACACCCGCTGGTGTTGCGTTTGTGTCCCCGCTCGTGAATGGCTCACAGACGATCACAGGTTTCGGGAATATTACGTGGAATGCCAATACAACCCAGCTGGGGTTCTCGGGCGGGGGAGCAACAGGAACTGTCGTCAGTGCGATCAAACCGATATCGGTGGATTTGGCTGCGTCTAAAAGATGGTGGCAGACGCCGATTGAGTCAGGGGGAGACTGGCGGTCGGCGACCGGGTTCCATGTCAACGGAGTGGACGATGCATTCAAAGTAGCTGACCTGAAATCGGACGAGTCGATATTCGCGTTTTACGTCTATCAGCCGGGAGTCAGTGCCCGGAACGACTTGTTTGCGCCTATTTTTTATGATGGCAAGAGCATCTTCCTCGATTATGGGCATGCTCCGGCTCCGCCGACATTTACGAGCGATGGACGAGCAATATTTTCGCCGGCAGGTACTTATGGTACGATCCCCGCGGCGGGTGCGGCGGCCGAATCAGCCAAGTTACTTTACGATCCAAGCGGCTTTTATCTGATCCAAACGTCGGATGAAACGTACGATATGGTAAGCGCGAAAGATGCAAAGTCGTGGATTACCTGGGAATAGCAGGGTTTGCCTACCAGTATTTACCGTTTTTCCGTGCAAACGAATATCCCCGCCAGAATATACGCAGGTGATTGAACAGGGTTGGTACAAGGCCGAAATGTTTTCTGAGCACTTTGTACCGGTCGGTGAGCGATCGGCGATGGTTTTTGACTGACAGGCCTCCCAACAAGTACCGGCAAAGCGTGAACGGCAGAAATTGCACGGATTCTGCCCGTTTCAGGCATTCAATTTCCCAATCGATATCGGCGCTCAGATTTTCGTGTTCGTAGAACGGCGCAATGTCTTTCCTCGCTATGAATGCCTGATGGCATACTTTCATACCCAATGCAAAATCCTGCCAGCGAAGGTTTTCAGGCAAAGTGTGGGGCGTAAAATGGCTCCGCAGGCCAACCTCGGTACCGTCTTCGCGGACCATCATGGCGTCGCTGTAATATACGGCAGCCCCGGTTTCAAGAGAGGATAAAAGGTCTTGCAAAGTCTGGCTATCGAAAACCTCATCTCCCGCATTCAAAAACCAGATGTATTTCCCTGAGGCAAGCCGCAAACCCTTGTTCATGGCGTCGTAGAGCCCTTTGTCTTTCTCGGAGATGATTTTCGAGATGAAGCGATACTTCCCCGCAATAGCGAGTGTCTGATCTCTGGAACCGCCATCTATAATCAGGTATTCCAACCGTGCCGGATGGTCCACATCGGACAGAGCGCTTTCAACACTGTCGAGCGTGCGCGCCAGGTATTTTTCGGCTTGGAAAGTAACGGTAATGATCGTTAGCAGCGGGTTATTATCCATGAAGCAGGGAGTCGTAAAGTTGGGAATACTGCCTTGCGACAACTGCTTCCGAATAATGATCCAGGACCTTCCTGCGTGCATTCGCCGAAACGCTGCCATCAGTATTGTGTTTCAATACCCATTGAACACCCTCTGAAAGCGAAGACGCAGATTTGGGTGTGGCGACGAAGCCGTTTTCCAAATGTTCTATCATTTCCGGAATTCCTCCCGTGTCGAAGCCCACCGCTGGCGTGCCGCATGCCATGGCTTCCATAATCGTATTGGGCAGGTTGTCTTCCAGCGAAGGGACTATGAGCATGTCGGCTGCACGATAGGCTTGCACCATTTGGCTTACATCCGATATTTTACCCAGAAAATGCGCCTTTACCGGCATATCCTTGAAATCATCTGCCTTTCCTTTTCCAAGGATCATCACTTCAACGTTGGCGAGCTTGGCATGGTGCATTGCTTCCTGAAAGTATATAAACCCCTTGCGCGGGTCTTGCGTGTTGGCTCCCGCGAAAAGGAGCAGCTTCTTATCCGTAGGGAGTCCGAATGCTTTCCGCGCATCGTCCTGGTTGCCGGGTTTGAAAAAATCGGTGTCGATGCAATTCGGGATTGCCCGCGACGGCATTCCGCTGGTCAATGCGGCATTTTGAACGAGGCTATCCAACCATCGGCTGGGAGAGACGAATGTTACTGATGCTCCTTGAAAAAGACGATGTTTCTTCTCGAATTGGGCAAATGCAATATCATATTCGCCTGGTTTTTTGAGATAGGGGCAATAGCAGCAATGCGAAAGATAGCGCTCGCAGCCACGGTTGTAATGGCAGCCGCCGGTAAATGCCCACATATCGTGTAACGTCCATACGATCGGTTTCCCCAGTGCAAACAGCTTTTCGAGCGATTGGAGTGAAAGAAACCCGAAATTGATCCAATGCAAATGAATGATACTCGCTTGCCTGACGAGCGGGTGATCGGCAATGTCGGCTCCGATCGCTGCGGGAGAAAAGGCAAAACGGACCGACTTGTCTTTCTCATAAGGAAGAAAACTGAGCCTTTCCATGACGAAATTTGCCCAGGCCTTTCTGGATTTCCAGAGACTATCCGCCCAAGCTGCGGTTTGCGGGCCGGGGTGCGAAATCTCCGAAACCATCAGGTGCGAATCGACCTGCGCATTGAGTAATGCCTGGTGTAACCTTGCGGCAGCGACCCCGGCGCCTCCTTCCCAATGAAAAGTACTTAGTTGAAGCACCATTTGATCGCAATCGATAATTCGTGTTTTGGCCGGATGAATGTCCCCGGCGGCATTCCATGTGGGTAAAATTAATAGTTCTGCCTTTAAATACTTTTTTATTCGATGAAACTATCTTTATCGCTAAATCAGTAAACCGGAAAGATGTCAAGCGAAAAACGAAGCCACGAGGCGCATTCGGAATGGTATGAGTTGCAGTTTGGAACTCAGGAGGCGAAAAACAAAGTCATCGAATTGTGGGAGTACGACAATGCGCATCATACGATTAATCACTGGATTCACAAACGTATGCTCGACCTGACCGATCCGTTTGTGAATGAGAAGAAATCATGGCTGACGGTAGGGGACGGTTACGGGTTCGATGCGAATCACTTTTTTAAGAAAGGACTGGATTCGACTGCCAGCGACATTGCCGGTACGTTTTTGCCCTTATCGAAGGAAAGAGGATTCATTGAAAAGTATGCCGTCGAAAACGTGGAGCATCTTACGTTCGCCGACAATAGCTTCGATTACGTTTTTTGCAAGGAAGCTTATCATCATTTCCCGCGCCCATACCTGGGCGTATACGAGATGTTGCGGGTAGCGCGCGAGGCCGTGATCCTCGTCGAGCCACACGACCCGATCTCGAAAATGCCTTTTTTGCTCGCATTAAGAAATATTTTCGATCGCTTCGATACCAAGGCCTTGCAGAAGTACTGGAAAAACAGGTATTCTTTCGAAACGGTGGGGAACTACGTTTTCAAGCTTTCGGAGCGGGAAATGGATAAGCTCGCGAATGGGATCGGCCTACCGGCGGTCGCTTTTAAGGGTATTAACAACAACTACTATCATCCGTCTTATGGACGCGAAAAGGCGGATGATTCCTCACCGGCCTTCCGTAAAATCAAGCGTAAGCTTGCATTCCATAATTTCCTTGTAAAAGCTTCTTTAGTGCCTTCACAGGTTTTGTGTGCCGTTATTTTCAAGAGGCTGCCTTCTGAGCAAGTCATGAAAGCGATGCAACAGGACGGCTTCCAAGTGCATATTTTCCCGCCGAATCCCTACGCACATTGAGGTTGATGTAGCGGCGCACTGATTTCTCTAAGATCACAATTTGTGATCTTAGAGATTGAACCGGTGCTCGTGCGCCTTTTATTTTGCTGACTGCTGCCTGAAACCGACCTGCCTTCTTTCCTTCTGTGGCGGTTTCAAAAGGTAACTGAGTGCTTGGTGGATGTCGTTGAATTTTACCTGCATTTCATCTTCCAGCTTGTTAATTCGCTCTCTAAGTTCCTTTGAGTCAATATAATGCTGCCTGATGCTTACAAATGCACGCATGATCGTAATGTTCACTTGTATCGCTTTATAGCTGTTCAAAACGCTCGATAACATGGCTACTCCCTGTTCGGTAAAGGCAAATGGCAGATACTTCGCGTGACGTCCTTTACCTTTCTCTAAGGTCACAAATTGTGACCTTAGAGAAAGGTACTCCTCTCGTGTTAGCTCGAACATAAAATCGTCGGGAAACCGCTCGATGTTTCTCCTAACGGCTTGTTTTAGGACTTTTGTTTCAATTTCATACAATTCTGCGAGATCAAAGTCCAACATGATTTTGCATCCGCGAAGCGTGTGAACTTTGTTTTGAATAACCATTAATTCCATAAAGATTACCAAGAATAGTTATGACCACTTTATTCAAATACGCCCGCATTTCACTTTGGTCACACGTTCGTCGATAATTTTTTGGTAGGCTGAAATATGCCTAGTTTTATGGCCGAACATTCAACAAAGTACCTTCCATGTTAGCTGGATCAGATGTTAGAATTGCCGTTATCGGACTTGGTTATGTCGGTCTGCCGCTGGCCGTGGCTTTTAGCAAAAAGTACCCCGTAACCGGCTTCGATATCAACAAGAGGCGCATTCAGGAGCTGAAAGATGCTTATGACACGACCAAGGAAATATCGCGTCAGGACCTGCGCGAGGCTACTAACCTGACGTTTTCGTGGGATGAGGCGGCATTGAAGGAGTGCAATGTGTTTATCGTAACCGTCCCCACGCCCGTAGATCATTACAAAAAGCCGAACCTTACCCATTTGCTCAAAGCCAGCGGGATGATTGGGCAAATGCTGAAAAAAGGCGATGTGGTCATCTACGAATCCACGGTTTATCCTGGCTGTACCGAAGACGATTGCGTGCCGGTACTCGAACGTGAAAGCGGCTTGAAATTTAATGAAGGGTTTTTCTGCGGCTATTCGCCGGAACGTATCAATCCGGGGGACAAGATCAACACGTTCACAAAAATCAAAAAAGTAACATCAGGCTCCACGCCGGAGACGGCTCATTTTGTCGATAGCCTGTACGCATCGGTGATCGATGCGGGCACGCATCTGGCGTCTAGCATAAAGGTTGCGGAAGCGTCAAAAGCGATTGAAAATGCGCAGCGGGACGTAAATATCTCGTTTGTCAATGAGCTGGCGCTGATTTTCGACCGGATGAACATCGATACCACGGAAGTGCTCGAAGCCGCTGCCACGAAATGGAATTTCCTGAAATACAAACCGGGGCTAGTCGGCGGGCATTGCATTGGGGTCGATCCATATTATCTGGCCTATAAGGCGGAGTCGTTGGGCTATTATCCGCAGGTAATCCTTTCCGGCCGTAGGGTAAATGATATGATGGGTGTATTTGTGGCCAATAAGCTCGTCAAGCTCATGATTCGCAAAGGGCACAAGATAGAAGGCAGCCGTGTGCTGATCCTCGGCATTGCGTTCAAGGAGAATTGCCCCGACATCCGCAACACGCGGGTAATAGATGTTTACCGAGAACTTACCGACTTTGGCATGCAAGTAGAAGTGTACGATCCCTGGGCTTCGGCAGAGCAGGTGTTGAGTGAATACAATATTGCAACGCTGGATAAACCCGCAGGCACGTACGAAGCAGTCGTCCTGGCCGTGGCGCATCAGGAATTCAAGGCAATGGCATTCGGCGAGTTCACCGCAGCGGATTCGGTGATATTTGATTTGAAATCGGTGCTGCCGCAGGATATGGTCGATTCCAGGCTCTGACAGCCGGTTATTCTCGCCAGCCGAAGATATTCAATTGCAAATCCATCACATCATTACCGCGATAGCGATGGTTTACAAATGGCCGGATCCGGTGCTGGTTGGTATCCACATAATAACGAAAACCGTTTTCTTCAAAAACTTTCACTACATCTGCCAGGCCCTGCGCATTGCCGATGTACGAGTGAAATTCCACAAAAAGGTTCTGCACCCTTGCCATCGAACCCCGGCAATCATGAAGAACATCGATCTCCGCACCTTCAATATCCATTTTCAGGAAATCAATCCGGCTTTCCTTTTCCAGAAAGTCTTTCAGGCGAATGGAATCGATTTTTCGTTTCTGCGCCGTTGAATAAATTGAGGAAGAGTCCGCCGATTCGCTTCCGAACCAAATGCCTTCCTCATTAATCCACACAGCTTTGTCTATAATTTCGACATCGTTCACGCCATTGCCTTCGAGGTTCCGGCGTAGCAACGAAGCTATTGTAGGCTCGGCTTCGAATGCAAGTAATCTGGCCTTGGGGAACAGTTTTTTGAAATACAGAACGCTCATTCCAATATTCGCGCCACAGTCGAAAATCACAGGTTGGGACTGCTCACTTTCAAAGTAGTAGAACTCGTCTGCAAAGATTTCCTTATGCTGCCAAAGAAACGACATGGTGTCGGGGACTTTCAGTTTGAACCCGCCGAATGTCACGTCGGTCAGCTTGTAGCGGGCGCGGTTGCCGTATTTGAGCAGCAACGCCATAAATTCCCGGTTCCGGGCCGATCCGAGGGCATGATAGGGTTCTTTAAGCAGGTAGCGGAGCCAGTACATAAGTGTAGTAGGTCAAATGCCGTATTTGACCCGGTTTTTAATTTTTAAAAGAAAAGATAACCGGTAATATTGCTGGAAAGCACGGATCACATCAGCATCAGGCTTCAAATCGGCGGGCATAGTCACATGTCCTTCCGCCATTTCTTCTCCATATTCCCCCGATTTGAAAGTGAAATTAGTGCCGCTGCCGTCGGTGCCGATATTTTTGATTTTGGAATGGACAGGATACAGTCCATATGCACCATTGGCGAACTGCGAATAAGTCCAGCGGATAGCCCACGAATCGATCACACCTTTTTGTTGCTTGGCTAGCATTGGCCACAGGTCGTCACCACCCTGGTTAAACGCATTTCGCCGTTTGTCGTCTTTTTTCAGGTTTGGGAAATCGCGTACCTGCCAATCGGCCTTCACCCATTTACGTGCCCAGGTTCCCCAGCCCCAGGAGCTCGCCCGTGGTACGAGGTACAGCTCATGCGGGTAATTTTCAGGGACGCCGATAGGCGGCGTGTAGCCGGTAACCGAGTAAATGTCGTCTCGCTCCGCATACGTATCCAACGCATTGTTCATAAATGACAGGAAATCGGTGGTACTAAGCATGTCGTCCTCCAACACAATTACTTTCGGATACCTGGAAAGAACAAAACTGACACCCTCTATCACAGAAGCCGCCAGACCTTTGTTTCGCGGAGATTCAAAGATCGTCACATTTTTGAAACCTGTAATGCCTGAAATGTACGCGCGCACCTCATTCACAGCTTCCGCCTCCTGCGCGTGCTTCGGCCCGTCGGAATAGATATACAACTCGCTTTTGGAAGCGAGCGTATTCATTTGCAGGCTTTTGACAGTCTGCTGCAAATGCCAGGGACGGTTATAGCAAAAAAGAACGATAGGGGCATGGGCGCGCATGAGCTCATTTGTCGGTTATTGTTGCAAAAGTAGGCCGAATCGTTTCTAAATCACAACAAATGCGAAAGTAGTAAAAAGTCAGGGCGGCGAGTTTTGGTGCCCAAACTGTACTACCTTTGCAGGGAAACCGTCATCGAAGTCGTTGAAAATAATATGCGTGATGGGGGCGCGGCCCAATTTTGTGAAGGTAGCGGCCTTGTACAGAGCCTTCTCAAAGTATCCGGAGTTTTCCGTCTGCCTGGTTCATACCGGCCAGCATCACGACGATGCCATGTACAAGGTATTTCTGACGCAACTGGGCCTCCCTGAACCGGATTTTTCATTGTGTATTCACGGCGGCTCCCACACCGGACAGACCGCCCAAATCATGCTGGCTTTTGAAAAAGTGCTTTCGAGCGAATCCCCGGACCTCGTGGTGGTTGTCGGCGACGTCAATTCGAGTTTGGCATGTGCATTGGTGGCGGCCAAAGAGGGGGTTAAGCTGGCGCACGTGGAGGCCGGATTGCGGAGCGGCGACAAAAGTATGCCCGAGGAAATCAACCGTGTTTTGATCGATCATATGGCCGACGAGCTTTTTGTTTCAGAGGAAGCTGCCGTCAGAAACCTGCAAAACGAGGGTATATCGTCGGGGAAGATCCATTTTGTGGGTAATGTAATGATCGATTCGCTGGTTTATGGCCGCGAAAAAGCAATGGAACTGCCTTTGCTGAATGACTTGGGGTTGAAAAAGGGGGAGTATGTGGTATTGACGATGCATCGGCCATCGAATGTGGATTCGCCTGCGGAACTGACGTTGCTTGCGGATTTGATACAAGCCTTGGGCAAAATCAGGCCGGTCGTTTTTCCGGTCCATCCCAGGACGAAATCGAGTCTGATCAGCCATGGGATCTGGGGGCAGCTTGAAAATTGCAGTGGATTGCATTTGCTGCCGCCTCAGGGTTATCTGGAATTTATCAACCTGATTTCCCATGCTGCCCTCGTCATCACCGATTCCGGCGGCGTGCAGGAGGAAACGACATTTCTGAACGTGCCCTGTGTGACTTTCAGGAAATCTACGGAACGCCCGTCGACAATCGGGGAGGGAACGAACCGGCTTGTAGGTGATCTGGACGTTGCTCACGCACTCTGCATTATAACCGAAGTTTTAAAAGAGGAGAAGAACCAGACATCTTTGCCTGCACTGTGGGATGGCCTCGCGTCGGACCGCATTGTGCAAATAATTCAAAAGAAGTATTTAAAATAGATTGACGTGGGAATTGTTGTACGACAAAGCTTAAAGGCAGGGCTGGGCTCTTATATCGGGGTTGGGATCGGGATTATTAATCAAATGTATGTTTCTACCAAATTCCTTTCGGTAGAAGAATTGGCGTTGACCCGGTTGCTTTTCGAAAACAGTTTACTTTTTGCCGCTTTTGCGCATTTGGGCACGCCGCTTATTGCAGATAAATTTTTCGCAAAATTCAGGGATGACGATTCCGGGCATAATGGCATATTGCCGCTCCTTTTGGGGTTGCCATTTGTGGGAGGTTTGTTGTTCACGATTCTTTACCTGCTATGCTCGGGATGGATACAAGAGTACTATTCCGAAAACTCGCCGTTGCTGATCAAATATCATATTCTGGTAATCCCTTTAACCTTGTTCTGGCTTTACCTGGCGGTTTTGGAATCGTATTGCCGGAATAATTCACGTATAGCCGTTCCCAATTTTATACGTGAAGTTTTCCTCCGGCTGGCCAACATAATGGTCATTCTCATGTTCGGATTCGGATGGGTCAGTTTTCAGTTAATGCTCTGGCTACTGATCGCATCCTATGGCCTGGCCCTGATCTCGCTGATATTTTATATTCACAAGCTGGGAAAATGGTATTGGTTTAAACCCAATCCGCAGATACTCACCGGACCGTTATTCAGGAACATGCTGGCTTATGGAAGCTTCTCGATTCTCGGGGGCATAGGCGTAAACCTGATGCTTTTTATCGACCGTTCTATGCTCGCGGGAGAGCGGGGGCTTATTCAAACAGGGATATTTATTATAGCCGCGTATATCGCCGGGGTAATTGAAATACCCAAGAAGGCCATTTCGCAAATATCCATTCCTTTATTGTCCACTTCTTTGGGCAAAGAAGATTACGAATTTGTCCGTCAGATCAACGTCAAATCGGCATTGAATCAATTGATAGCCGGGGGACTGTTCTTCCTATTAATATGGAGCAGTATTGATGATATTTTCCTGCTCATTCCCAAAGGCGAAACCTACCGGGAAGGCAAACTCGTAGTGCTTTTCCTGGCATTGGTAAAAGTATTCGATACGGGAACGGGGCTCAATACGGAAATAATCCTGTATTCGAGGTTTTATAAGTATGCAACGTATCTCATTCTGGGGTCGGCCATTTTGGGCTTTTTATTGAACGTTTTGTTCATACCCATGTACGGCTTTATCGGGGCGGCATTGGCTACCATGATCACCACATTCCTTTATTCCATGTCCAGGCTGTTTCTGGTCTGGCGCAAATTTGGCATTCAGCCTTTTTCGCAGGGAACGGTGAAAGTAATATTGGTGCTGGCTGTGTTGTACTTATCCACATTCCTTGAACCGGAATATACCGTTTCCAAATTGTCGGCTATGCTCGCCATCGTGCTCCGGTCGGCGTTTTTGTGTGTGGCTTTCGCCATATTGATCCTTAAACTGGATGTTTCGCCGGAGATAAGAGCACTTTTTGAAACTGCCAAAAAGCGGCTGCCTTATGTGAATGGTAAGTAATCCCGAGCGCAGGAGTTGTTTAAATATCCATTTTCCGGAACCGGATTCTCCTGGCGCTTTTAATGCGTTCCTGCACAAATTCCAAGTCCCGCAGATAGATCGTGTCGTGTGAGCCGGTAGTTTCCAATTTTTGCAGGATTCTTTTAAACGGATCATAGCTGTGTGGCACAAATCCCAGGTCGAGCAGCTTGTTATGCAGGTAATTTTGCCCGAATTCGTATTGATCTGAAAGGCCATTCGTTTCCATAATGATCACCCTCAAATTGGGATTGGCCAGGGTGTCGGGGGCGCCGTTGATGACGTTGGCCTCGAAGCCTTCCACATCGATCTTTAAAAAGTTCGCCGTTTTATCTGCCAGCAGGTGGTCCAGCGTGTCAACCGGGACCTGAATCGTGGCGCCTGCCTGCTCCTGGCTGTTACTGATTACGTGGTTAGTGGCGTCGAGATTGTTGGTGAAAACCAGTTTTTCCTCCTTATCACCGACTCCCAGGTTCCGCAGATCAACCAGGCCTTCCAGCTGATTGTAGGTTACATTTCTTTTTAATTTCGAGAATGTCGACGGGATCGGTTCAAATGCGATGGCATTGGCGCCGGCTACGCCCGCAGCCAGGATCGTGTATACCCCCACATTGGCGCCTATGTCCACAAACGTGTCGCCTGGGCGCAGGTAATGCGTAAGGAACAGCATTTCGTGGAGGTCGTAGAGTCCCGTGTAAATCTGAAGTTCAGCACTGGACATTCCTTTTTCAACAACCAGCGAAGTATTTTCGAGAAAAGGATAGACCATCGGGTGATGGTGCAAACGAATGACAATCCCTCTTTTGAAGAACGTCATCAAGGCCGGGAGTTTGTTGTTCTGATTTAAAGGGTGACTCAGTATGGTCTTGATCGTCTTTAACTTCATTAGGCTGTTCGAGGTTTTGTACCAGGCCGGGAAAATTTTGGTTGCTAATGTAGCTATTTGCGCCCTGTAAGCAAAACGTTCCCGGTTAGCTCCCGAAATAGCTGCATTTAGTAAACTATCATAAGGCTGCCCTGTTTTACCAGTTTTTCACCGGATAAAATTCGGAATGCATAGCTGCCGGATGGCACCAGCTTATCCCGGTACTTTCCATCCCATTCCGTGGCATAGCCTTGTGAATAATAAATTACTTCGCCCCACCGGTTGAAAATGTAAATGCGCAATTCTTCCACTCCCTCGGCATTATAAATTTTCCAGGTATCGTTTTTACCGTCGCGGTTAGGCGTAAAAATGTCGGGAACCAGTAGAGCGGACCTTTCTTCCGGTAGGTCCCCGCAGTTTTTGACTTGCAGCATTTGGTTTAATTCAAACGGAGCAGGTTGGCTGAAACACGTAGGATCGAATGCGACCGTCACGTTCACCTGTATTGGATAGTCCGATGTCTTTTTCTCCGTTTTTAACAGCAGTACCGATGACGACTCTGATTGTGCCGCATCATCGACTTGCCATTTAAAAACAGAGCCCGGTTTATCGGAAATAACTTTCAGGGATACCGGTTCGCCGCCGCAAATCGGGTTCTTATCCACGGTTAACTGAGCGTTTACAGGGGCCGCAGGGATATTAGGGCCATTGTACAATGCATCGATCTCCTCCTTGTTCAAAGGCCGGTTATAGAGATGGATGTCGTCCAGGCGTCCAAAGAAGGCCTGCCCGTAATTATTGCGCGCGCCAATCATCGCACGGACTGTATTAATTCCGTAGAAAGCCTTCTTCTTGTTCGCGCTGTTGGAGCAAACCATCTGACCATTGACATAGAAATAGTAGTCGTCGTTATCCCTTACCAGCACAAGATGGTACCATTGCTTTATCGGCTCTACCGATGGCCCCGAGCACAGGATATTGTCGGCAACACCCAGGTAAGACCCGTGTGAAAACCCCGTATGCCGGTCGTTGGAATAATGGTCGCCGAAGAGAATGTGCTGGTCGCCGTAGTCGCTCCCAACTGAAAACAGGAACATCGCAGTGGTGGGTGAGGGAGCGTCGTCGGGATAGGCCCACACCGAATAAGTGAAATTGTCAAGCTGCAAGTCGCCCGGGCCGATCTCGATTCTATCGTCATAACCATCGAACTGATAGGCGGAATTGGCGTTGCCGAAGCGATCGGCGGCAAGTTGGGCACCTGATACGGTTCCGTGATTTGCGATCGGACTGAAATCTTGCGCAGTTCCTGAAAACGGGTAGCAGCCAATCAGTCCTCGTTCGAGATCGACTTGGGCAAATGCAACTGAATGAAGGTAAATGATAGAGAGAAGAATGACAACCCTACGAACAAGGCTCATAGTTTAGCTAGTAACCAAATGTATATGAATGAGACAGTAAGATCAGTAATTTTTCCAACATCCGGAAAGGAGCCACGATTTCCGGATTAGAAAAAGTCAGATCATGGCCTCGTAAATAATTTTGGGGCATTCCCGGCCTCCTATGCGCCGTTTGAAACTGGCCAGCGACGGTTTTTCGTAACCGAAGTGGTCGAGAGAAATACCGAGGTCCAGGATTTCTATCCCGCTGTTCCTGCAATATTGATAGGCTGCTTCGAAAAGCATAAGTGAAGGGCTGATTGTGCGGAATTCAGGAAGAAAGCCGGACAAAAAATGGTATAGAACATGGTCACTTGCCCGTACCAGTAACGCTGCGGCGATGGTTTGCGGCCCGCTTCTGACCGTCATACTGATGTAGCTTTCGGGTGCTGCATGGATGATCCGGGCTATTTGTCCCGGCGCTACCCGCCTATACCGACCGTGCGCGCGGTCGCATTCATGAAGCAGGGTTTCTGTTGCTTCGTCACAAATTCCGGTTTTTAGATCAATGCGTAAACCGCTGTTTTTGCCTTTGGCTAATCGCCGCCGCTCCGCTGGCTCAATAATCCGGTCAAAATGCTGGTCACTAATAGGAATATAATGATTAGAATAGGTATGATTGGGTGAAAAACCGGCAGCGAGGTAGCTGCGATGGCAAATTTCATGGGTTAGTGGGTGGTAACATGCAGGCGCGGTTTTTATGGTAAGTGTTTTGCCTCCCATGCGGGTTGCCCACTCGCGAATGCAGGAAAGCAGGAATATCAGCCGGCATTCCGGGCAATGCGCTACCGGCATAATGCCGCCGAACGGGGCCAATGGCGGTGAAGTCCATCCATGAGTGCCTGGCTGGCAGTGAAATACGGCCAAAATGTGACCCGATTCTTTGGAACTAAGAATAAATGAATAAATTAGGTCAGAAGTCTGAACAGCCAGTTGTTGCTTCCTGAAAAAAAGCCATGGAACGGTTGTGGGAAAAGGGGCTTCCTGCATTGGAAATACATCCACGACGCTGTCGTCATTGGTCCAGGAGCGGAGAGAAGTGCGTGTAAAACTATTACTTATCGGGCCCAAAAGTTATAGTATGTGTGTTAAATGTGCTCAGATCAAGGATTTTGATAAATTATTGATATACTAATTTGATATTTTTTATGTTTAATACAATGCTGATTACTATTTTTGTTAATTCATCAAATCAGTTCAACCAGGATGTACAAAATTGTACTGGTTGGTAATCAGGATTTTCAGTTCAAGGGCAATCATCAGGCTGGAAATTGATTGTCCGGATTAATTTGACACCAGTAGTTTTTTACATCCATTGGACCCAACCCATCCATGAAACACATACTGATCGCCGAAGACCATGCTGTGGTAAGAATCGGTACCAAACACCTCCTCAAATCACTAATTCCGGATTCAACAATTTCGGACGTTGACGATTTTGATAAAATTCTTCAGGAACTTGAGACGAAAGCTTATGACCTCCTGATTCTGGATATCAATATTCCGGGCGGTAATACTACCAAAATGGTGGAAACCATCCGTGCGAAATCGCCGGGCGTCAGAATTCTTATGTTTTCGAGCTACGACGAACAACTTTACGGTCTGATGTACCTTCAAGCGGGTGCAGATGGATACCTGTCGAAGGATGCACCGGAGGAAGAGTTCAAAACCGCCGTTATGAGCGTCCTGAACAATAAGAAGTACATGAGCGAAGATATGCAGCAAATGAATATCAATCGTCTCATCAATCCGAAGGAATACATGCCGGATCCGATCGTGAGCCTTTCGCCGCGTGAAACCGACGTGATGAACCTTTTGAAGGAAGGATTAGGAACCGCAAAAATTGCAGAAAAGCTGAACTTGCAGCTATCTACCGTTAGTACTTACAAGGCCCGTATTTTCGAAAAGCTGGGCGTTAAGAACATCGTAGAGCTGATTACCAAGATTAAGTAATTTATTCTTATCATACCGAAAAAGGTTTCTGTACCAGGTGCAGAAACCTTTTTTTTGTGAAATCAATCGAGTGAAATTCATGCGTAAGCTGAGTGTAGATGAAATGGACCGGATGTCGGTCGAAGAGTTTAGGGAGTCGGAAAAATTCCCGTTTGTGATCGTGCTGGACAACATCAGGAGCCTGAACAATATCGGCTCGTTTTTCCGGACTGCGGATGCATTGCGGGCAGAGAAAATAGTCCTCTGCGGCTATACGCAGGCGCCACCGCATCGCGAGATCACGCGCAGTGCCCTCGGAGCCGAAATGTCGGTGGCGTGGGAAAAGTGCCCAAGCGCGGCCGAGGCGGTTAAAATATTGAAATCGGAAGGATATAAGGTCTGGTGCGTGGAACAGGCGGAGGGGAGTGTGCTATTGCAAAATTTCGGCCCGGACAGGGGAGTGCCTCATGCCTTTGTATTTGGTAATGAGGTTGAAGGGGTGAGCGATGCTGCCATTGCGGAATCCGACGGCTGTCTGGAAATTCCGCAGTTCGGGACGAAGCATTCTTTCAACGTATCGGTATCGGCGGGAATCGTGTTGTGGGATTTTGTAAAGAGAAATATAACATAAAAATAATACCGAAAATTTGCTATTTATAAATTAATAATGGGTATTTGTAGGTTATTGCCTGGCGGCAATTTTGACCTGGTATAGCTCCTCTGCGGAGCCGGGCTACATGTATTATTTATGAAATTCTTAATATCAGATTTATGAAATCCGCTACCAAAAAGTTATCGACAGAGATTGCTGAAACCCTTGCCGGAAAGATCGAAGCAGTCACTGCCGGTTCGAAAAAAATAAAGAAATCCATCGAGAAAGCGGCCGCGAAATTGGCTAAGAAGGTAGCCAAGTTTGAAAAGGAAACTCTCAAGAAAAAAGCCAAAGAAGCCAAGAATGCGGAGAAGAAAGTAAAAGATAAGAAGGAAGGCAAAAAGAGCAAGGCACAGAAGAAAGAAAAAGTAGCAGCGCTGGTAGCGGCTGCGTCGTCCAAAGCACCTGTGGCTGCCCCTGCGAAGCCAACGGTAGGTAAAGAAGCGAGCGCTCCGAAACCGGCTGCAAAACCAGCCGCTCCGAAAGCTGCACCTGCCAAGCCTGCCGCAAAACCGGCAGCAGCTCCGAAAGCCGACGCGCCTGCGCCGGCTCCTGAGAAAGCATAATGAGGCTGTAAATGCCTGAAAACGACCAGTAACGGAATCCCGTTGCTGGTCGTTTTTGCTTTTCAGTTAGCTCGTGCGGCCTATTGTCACGAGTAACCGGCCGGTCAGGCCTTTTTCGGCGCGGTGGGAGAAATAATCCTGGTTGTGAAGCACGGTCGAATAAGGTGATACTTCCACATGCTCGGGCCTTATGCCGCTGCGGATCAGCTGGTCGCGGTTGGAGGATTTCAAGTCCACGAAAAACTTGCCGGCGCCTTCATCCCAGCGTTTATAGGTCGGGGTGAAATGCTGTGCCACATCCTCACCCACTTCAAAGCTGCATTCGTCAATGCAGGTGCCAACATATCCGAAACAATCTTCGGCCCTCGTGCCGTAATTTTTCTGCATAGTAGCGACGGTCTTTTCTACGATGCCGCCAACGGTACCGCGCCATCCCGCGTGAACGGCCGCCACAGCACCTGTTATGGGGTCGTAAATCAGGATCGGCGTGCAATCGGCGACGGTGACCGCGAGCTGAATGCCGATTACATTGGTTACAAGGGCGTCGAATCCCTCAAAACGCGCCGGAGAGGTAACCGTTACAATATCGGTACCATGCACCTGATGCGCTTTTGCGACGGTTTCGAACGGTATGCCAAGTGCTCCAAAGAAGATCAGGTTGTTTTGCATGATATTTTCGGGCGTATCCTGCGAGCCGCCGAGGTTCAGCGACGCGTAGTGGCCGGTGCTTACGCCGCCATGGCGCGTACTTTCCGCGGCAACCAATTCGGGGAACTGGCTAAATATCTGTGGTTTACGGAATATGGGTTGTTTGTCGGTCGTGGGGGAAGCGAGCATTCTTCTGGAATTGATGGAAAATGGTACCAAAATTAAACGATCGCGCCGCCGGATTCATTTCGGGCTGAATTTATTTTGACGCGTTGCCGTTATGTGCCCGGAAGTTCCCCGTAAAAGAACCGTAAACTAGCGGGGTTCAGATTTTGCGTAGAATTCAGCTAAATTTGTGCCGAGCGACTCCGCTTATTCAATGAAACAGTGACTATGATAAAAGTGAGCGTGTGTGTAGTCACCTACAACCACGAAAAATTTGTAGCAAAAATGCTGGATTCGATCCTGATGCAGCAAACTACATTTGATTTCGAGATTATTGTAGGAGATGATTTTTCCAAAGACAACACCCGGGCGATATTAACCGAATACCAGCAGCGTTTCCCCGATAAGATAAGGCTATTGTTGCACCCGAAAAACCTTGGCCTGAACGGGAAGTTCAATGCACTGGCGACCTTTGCCGCTGCCAGGGGCGAATACATCGCCCAGTTTGACGGTGACGATTATCTACTGGTCCCGGACAAGTTGCAAAAGCAGGTGGAAATGATGGATGCGAATCCGCATTACTCGGCTTGTTTTCATAATGCAAGGGTGATTTATGATGACAATGCGGCCCCCCCGCACCTGGTCAACTGGATTAATAAAAGAGAATTTACGGTGGACGACCTCATCGGCGAGGACGAGCTTTGCTTTATCGCGACGTCGAGCCTGATGTTCCGGACCGACGATTTCGCCAAAAATCCGGATCCTGAATGGACGAACCTGTCCACCAGCGGTGATATTCCCCGTAACATTATGCTCGCAACGCGCGGGCCGATCGGTTATATTGACGAGGTAATGTCGGTGTACCGGAAACAACGCGGTGGCGCGAGTTTCGCGGATAACCATTACGGGAAGGATTTTCTTTTCAATCGCATTGAAATGTATTCCAATATCGATAAGGAATTGAAGTACAAGTACCACGACCGGCTCACGAAGAATATCGCGACGTACTACTATAAAATGCTGTTTTCGAGAGAATATGGCGATACTTACTGGCCGCGCGTGAAATATGCGATGAAATACCTTTCAATGGCCGACCCATCGCCGGAGCGGAAGAAGGAGGTGATCCGTGATTTCATCATTCCGCCATTTTTTATGAAGGTATACAGCTTCTTCGCGCTGAATCTCTATAACCTGAAAAGCAAGCTGTCGGGCTAGGGTTGATAGCAGCAAAAAGGGCCGGTTCGAACCGGCCCTTTTTGTTTTAGAACAACTTCTCTTTCGGAGGCGTAGCACCCTTCATGCGAATGTAAGGGGTGGTTTGGCCGCGGTGGTGAGTCTGGTGTTCGAAGGCCTTTTCAAATGCAGTTCCGGCTGTCATATCCATCCCGAATACTTTTACATCCTTCGCAAGATCGGCGTCGGTCATGCCTTTCAATGCGGCGATCACGAAATCGTAGCTTTCCATCACACCTTTGGTTACGGCAGCTTTCGACTGATCGGCTCTTTTTTCAAGAGAACCCTCCGGTTTTGCCTTGCCGGTCGCGGACGAAACGAATAGGTAGTTGGCATCCCCGAGGTGGTCCATTTGCGCTGCAAACGAACGGATTTCAGGGGTAGGTTTCAATGCATAACCATCTTCGGGCATCGCATCCAGGTATTCTTTGGTGTATTCTTTTGCCCTTTCCCAATCTTTAATGTATTTGGCCGTCATAGTTTGTGCGGATGCCACTTTGCCCGCCAGCAGAAGCATGCAGATAATAGCGATTTTTTTCATTCGATTTTTGTGTTTGGTGGTTGATAAATTTTCGCGAAAGGTAACGGTAAGGAATGCGATTGTCAACATGGGAATCAAATATTTAAGCAATGGTAATGTGCCGGTGAGTGACATCTGGCTGGGGCTGAGTTTCAAGAAAATCGTACCGTAATCGTGGAGGTTAGGCGGGTTATTATTTTATTTACTATCCACACCCATTTACGCAAAGGACCGCTATGCCCGGAACTTCCGAAGAACGTGCGCAGAAATACCTCAATCTTGGCCACAGCGAGGCAGAGAACCACGCGAAAACCCAACTCGAACTCTATGAAAAGCGGGTGCAGCAGACGTCCTCGGTAACCAATGTCATCTCCGAGTTTTTCAAAACCAACCTGATCGGCTTTGCCTGGCATTACCTGCGCAGCCGGTTTGGGGCAAGGCATCCCTACCAGGCCTACCCTCGTAACGACGATACGGGCATTTACCCCTTGCAGTTTTCCATCGCTTCGAGGGATGAAATCAGCATTGCATTGCTTTCGGATTGGGCCAGTGATACGGCCGAATCCGATGCGGTAGCGAATCTGGTAGCACGCCATGCACCGGATTACACCGTGCACATGGGGGACATTTATTTTGTGGGAACGCCCAAAGAAGTGGAAGAGAACTTTACGGCCCCCTATGCTTCCTGGTATTATGGTGCTTCGGGCAGTCTGGCGCTTTCGGGAAATCATGAAATGTATTCCAACGGCAATGCATTCTTTCAGCACCTGCTTCCCGCGATGTACGCGCAGGTGGGCGATGTGCGCAGGACGCAGCAGGCCGGCTTCTTCTGTCTGGAAAATGAGCATTGGCGCATTATCGGCATCGATACGGGCTATACTTCGGTAGGCAGGCCTTTTTTTGAAATACTCTCTCCACCCGATTGCCATTTGCGGAAAGAGCAGGTAGCATGGTTGCGCGATGTGGTAAAGCTCGGGAACCCGCTGGATACGCGGGGCATCGTGATTCTGAGCCACCATCCTTACATATCGGCATTCCGCGAAGAATATATCCGTCCGGGCGAGCAGTTGCAGAAGCTCATGGGCGATGCGCAGCGGCCGGTTGTCTGGATCTGGGGGCACGATCACCGGATGGTGGCCTACCGCTTCGACCGGAATGGCAAGGGGCCGCAGGCATACGGGCGCTGTATCGGGCATGGCGGCCTTCCGGTAGAAATCAGTCCGCCCGATGCGGGAGAACTGTATAAAATTGACTACTACGACACACGGGTGAGGAAGGAAATCAAGGGCCGTGCGCTGGGATATAATGGGTTTGTGCGGTTGCTACTGCGGAATGAGAAGCTCGTTGCCGAGTACCGCGACCTGGAAGACACCTGCGTGATGGAAGAGAGTTGGACTGTAAACAAAGCGGACGGCCAACTCGAATGGGAGGTGGTTAATGTCCTTCCCGAGCTGGCCGTCCGTTGAATATGATCATGCCCTTGCGGGCGTGGTGTCAATGATGATCGTCGTGGCTGTGGTCTTTGTAAAATGCTGCGAAAGTCACAACCAGACCGATGGTTCCGAGGATGAATACGAACAGGTCGCCAAATACTGCCAGGATGATGAAAAGGATAATAAACGCTGCGATGTAAGCGAAGGTTGGCAGCGAAGTAGATTCGGTATGTGATGTTTCAGACATATTCGGAATGTATTAATAGCTTTCTATGCTGCGAAAATAATAAATCGGGGTTAAGTTTCTCGCATTCACCTATATTTTTTAGTCCTGTTTCAGCAATCTGTGTTACTACGCGGCGGTAGTGCAGATTTCGGGATTTGGCTGCATTTTGCTGGTTATCAGTGGTTAATTGTATTATTTGAACAAAGTGCATAGTGTTGGGTATTTTCGTGGTATCCTGCTAAGATTGGAAATGGCTATTTAAATAACTTTCAAGTGTCTCTATATTTGGTAGTTGAATGATATTTTGGTATAAAGTATTTTTGAGGTGTTGATTTTCGGAATTATGTTCTGCAAATCGAGGATTTAATGAAATAGAAATATTTTAATGAACCTAGCACCTCACTCCTATGAAAATCTTTTACACCTTCGTGCTCGTTTTTCTATGCAGCGCCTTTGCTGCCCGCGCCCAAACGGTAACGAATGCCGAACCTGATGCCTACTTTGCCGATTTTTATGTGATGCAGGTCAAGCCGATGCAATTCGAGCTGAGTTACAAATACCCTAAAACCGACCGCGTGCTCGTGCGGATTAAGGATGAAGAGCAGAACGTTATTTTTGTCGAGAAGACGCTTGTTTATAAGCGCTACCATAAGAATTTCGACTTGTCGGTGATGAAAGATGGCAAATACACTTTCGAATTGACGGACGGCAATGAGAAGTTTGTGCAGACCTTCGTAGTGGCGACGAGAACACAGCGTATGGCTACTGCCCTGTAGGTTGTTCGTTATTCCAAAATCCATACTTTTGTTTTAGTAATCAGTTGCCGTCTTTCCCGCGTTCGGGAATGCGGGTCTTGCCTCTAAAACAATTGCCAATGCCCTATATTATCGGTTGTGATATCGGCACAACAAATGTCAAATCGGTCGCCTTTGATACCATTTCGGGAACAATCCTCGCTTCGCACAGTGAAAGTTATGAAATGCAGCACCCGCGGCCCGATTGGAGCGAGCAGGATCCGGAAGAAATTTTCCAGGCTGCCTGCAAGACTTTGAAAAAGGTCACCGAGAAATGCAGGCACCACGGCGATCCGGTCGGGATCAGTTTCAGCGCCGCGATGCATGCGGTACTGGCACTCGACAAAGACGGCAGGCAACTCACCAACCTCATTATCTGGGCCGATAACCGCAGCGCCGACGTCGCGATCAAGCTGCGGGGATCACAGGTTGGCAGGAAGATCTACAACCATAACGGTACGCCTATTCATGCCATGGCCCCCGTGTGCAAGTTGTTGTGGATGAGGAAAAACGAGCCGGAGATTTATCGTAAGACGAGTAAGTTCATCGGCGTGAAAGAGTACATCGTATACAGGCTCACCGGTGAGTTCCTGGTAGATTACTCCATTGCCTCCGCCACCGGTATGTTCAATATCCGCGAGCTGCAATGGGATGCCTATACATTGAAAAAATTGGGGCTGAAAGTTGAAAAGCTGCCCACGGCGGTATCGCCGTATCACATCGTAAAGCTCCCGAAAGGCAATCCTGCCAAATTACGGGAGGGGACGCCGCTGATCATGGGCGCGAGCGACGGCTGCCTGGCCAACCTCGGCAGCGGGGCGATCAGGACGGGCTCGATGGCCGTCACGATCGGTACCAGCGCGGCCGTGCGCATATGCTCCGGCAAGCCATTCTCCGATCCGCTGATGCAGACCTTCTGTTACGTATTAGATGAAAAGACCTACATCGTCGGCGGACCGTCGAATAACGGAGCGGTCATTTTTGAATGGCTTATGAATACCTTCTTCCCAACGGATGAATATGAGGCGGTTTTCAAAGAAGCCGAAGGCATTAAGCCCGGGTCGGAGGGACTGCTATTCTATCCCTATTTGCTCGGCGAGCGTGCGCCGCTCTGGAGTTCTTCCGTCCGGGGAGGCTTCTCAGGCCTCGACATCACGCATACACGTGCGCATTTCGCGCGGGCGGTCATGGAAGGGATTTTGCTGAACCTCTACGGCATTGGCAAAATACTGATGGAAATGCAGGAAATCGATACGATTTATGCCAATGGCGGCTTTGCGCGCAGTGCTACCTGGGTACAAATGCTTTCCGATGTTTTTGGGAAAACGGTAAAACTGAATGAGACCGTCGAAACAGGTGCAGTAGGGGCCGCTATGATGGGATTGAAGGCGCTCGGGGTTGTCAGCGATTTTTCGGAGCTGACGGCATTTACACAGGTAGGGAAGGAGTTCGCCGCGCACAAAAACACGCATGAACAATATGATGCCCTCGGCGGAAAGTTCAGCAAAGGGGCCAAATTAATGATGGCCCACGCGGTATAGTCAACAAAAAAGGCCTCCCGATGGGAAGCCTCTTTGCCTTGATCTAACTATCCTATTAAAACTTGTAAGTAACGCTCAAACGATAATTTCTTGGAGGGTCGGCTTGCCAGTAGTAGGCTTTCAGCCAATCGTAATAACCGCCGCTGTACAGGTACTTGTCCAGGATATTGAACACGTTTGCAGTCAGGCGGATGTTGTTTTTCTCCCAGAACAGACCGCCATCCAGTTTAAAATAATCCGGCTGGTTGAGGCTGGTATTGGTAGTCGACCAGTTGGTAGTGGCACGGCCCGCCAGGTAGGTGAAGCCCCCTGAAATACCGGCACCTTTCAATGAACCAGTCTGTACTTTGTAGCTCAACCACCCGTTTACGGTATGTTTGGCATAACCCGGGATCAGGTCGCCTACCTTCATATCTGTTACACCCTCGGCCACTTTCGTTACTTCGGAAATCGTGTAAGCATAGTTAGCGGTCAGGTTAAGCCCGTTGATGATCGTACCGCGAAGGTCGAATTCAACACCCTGAGCTCTCTTTTGACCCAATACCATGCTCAGTCCGGAGTTTGGATTGGTGGGATCGCCGGTTAGCTCGTTGTTTTTCAAAATTCGGTAGAATGCAAGAGTGGTATTCCAGCGGCCTTCCGCCCAGTCGCGTTTCACACCTATCTCGGTATTGTTTCCCGTAACCGGTTTCACCTTGCCGCCGCCGATCAACCGGCCTGCTTGCGGGATGAATGCCTGGTCGTACAATGCATACAATGAAGTATTCTTCGTGAGCGAGAGGCTCAGGCCCACGCGCGGAGTGAAGTGCTTCGCCTCCTGGTCAGCGCCGCCGTAGGCCGATTGCTTCACATAAGTGTAACGGCCAGCCAATGTCAGACGGATCCGGTTATCGAGGAAGCCCAGTTCGTCTTGCAAGTAAAGGCCTGTGTAATTCTGATCCTGCAAACCTCCACCTGCTGCCGCCCGGGATTCAAGAGGCATGGAACGATCGAATTGGGGGTAACCCAATACAGGTGTGCCATAGTAGGGATTTTTAGGATCAAATTCAGCACCGGCGGAGTCGAGCGGGATGGATTGCGACCAGTCGGCGAAGTAATGCTTGCTACCAATATCAATACCGCCCAGGATGCGGTGTCTTACCGCGCCGGTCGTCACGTCGCCATTGACGAACACCTGTCCGAGTGTCATTTCGCTCTTGGCATCCCATAGGCCCACGGCCCGGATCAAAGTACCATCAGGGTTTACCGCGTTGGGCCACATGCTGCTGCCTTTCTGGTTGTAATTGAAATAGCCAACCTGTGCGGTCAGTTTCCAGTCGGTGTTGAGCTGGTGCTGCAAATTTATGAACACGCTCTGGTCGTTGATCCTGGTAGGGGCAATGCCCGGAGCCATAGTCGTGAAATTGCGCGGCAAAGTGGCGTAGCCATCGGGTGAGAACACATAGAACGATCCTACGTTCGACATTTTGGCATATTGGAGCGTGTATTCAGCCGTCAGCTTCGTCTTCTCGTCGATTTGGTAAGAAATGACCGGAGCAATGCTGTAACGGTTGTTATATTCATAGGGACGGAACGAACCTTTATTTTGTGCAGCTACATTGAGACGGTACAGGAACTTGCTATCATTGCTCAATTTGCCGTCGAGGTCGAGGGTGGCGCGGTAGAGGCCGAAGCTGCCCACATTGAAACCGACTTCGCCTTTGGTCTGACCGGTAGGTTTTTTGGTAACCACATTGTACAAACCGCTAGGATCGCCGTTCGCAAGCATAAAGCCAGCCGGGCCTTTTACAAATTCGATGTGATCGACGAAGCTCATATCCTCTGTCAGTGGGCCCCAGTAGGAGTTCACCACATTGAAGCCATTACGGAATGCCTGAATTTGCGAGCCGCGCATACTGATATTGGCATACATATCACCCCAGTGTTCCAGACGCACCGCACCGCTGACGTTGCGGATCAGGCCGTCGCTCATGCTGATCACCTGTTGGTCGGCCAGTACTTTTGATGTAACAACCTGCACGTTCTGAGGTGTTTCCAGGATCGGAGTGAGGAGCTTCATACTGGATGAAAACTGGTCCGATTTGTAGGTAGTACCGCTCTTGACAATCACCTCCTGCAATTCGTTGGCGCTTTCAGAAAGGGTAAAAGCAACGCTTACAGTTTCGCCAGCCGCTACTTCCACATCCTTTTCCTGAGTGGCAAGTCCTACGAAGCTCACCAGCAATGTATAGCTTCCGGGTTTGACTCGTTCAATTGTGAATTTTCCTTGATTATCCGAGACGGCACCGCGGGCAGATCCTTTTATCCCGACTGAAACTTGCTCGGCCGGTTGCCCATCCGAGCTGAGTATCTGTCCTGATATTCTGCCGTTTTGCGCAAATGCGGAGACGCTTATCAGCAGGAATAGGAAGAAAATATAAAATCTTTTCATTGATCTAAAAATTGGACTAAATAGTTAACGAGCCGCAAATATCAGTCGGGAATTTTTATGAGACAAGATTTTATTTAGATTTATTTAAAATAGTAGTTAACGACTTGTTACATAATGGTTTTAGCCATAAAAAAGCCGCATTGTTTCAACGGACAATGCGGCTTCATGCGATTTGAGATGTTGCTGCTATTTCTCTTCCGCCGGTTTTACGGCTTCCACCATTTTTACGGTGATCATCTTTTTATCCGATGAATTGCCCCAGGAGTTCATAATGTAATTCATCACATCGGCGATCTGCTCGTTGGCCAGGCCGGGTTCGGGCATCATGTTGTCGTAGGACACGCCATTCACCGTCACTTTCCCGATCAGCCCGAACTTGATCGCCTGGATCGCATTCTCGGGTGTCTTCATCAGGTAATCCGATTTGGCGAGCGGCGGGAAAGTGGCGGTAATGCCCTCGCCCGTACCCATATGGCAGGAAATGCAGTTTTCGGAGTAAACCATTTTACCGCGTTCGATGCTTTTTGCAAGTTCGTCGTCCTGCGTGCGCGGAATCGCGGCGCAGAAAATGGCGGTAGAGAGTAGTGTTAGTAATAGTTTCATGGTGATGTTTGGTTGAGATAGTGTCAAGCTCCTGCTTCACACCGTTCACTACATTACTTCGTGAGCGAGAAAGGCACCGCTTCCGGTTTCGTACCCCAGCTTTTCGAAGGCTTGCCAGTGAGGTCGAATTGTACGCTTCCGCCTTTCTGAATATCTGCGTGTTCGAGGTAAGTCTTCTCGTATGCCTTGCCATTCAGCTTCGCGCCCTGGATGTAGAGGTTGCTTTCGCTGCTCGCCGGTGCTTCGATCGTGAATTTCTTGCCATCTTCCATCGTCAGCGTCGCTTTTTTGAACAGCGGTGACCCGATTACGTATTGCGTCGTACCTGGCGTAACCGGGTAGAAGCCCAGCGAAGAGAATACGTACCACGCGGAAGTCTGGCCGTTGTCTTCGTCGCCGCAGTAGCCGTCCGGCGTTGCCTGGTAAAGGCGCTTCATTACCTGACGTGTCCAGTATTGTGCTTTGTCGGGGGCTCCTGCGTAGTTGTACAGGTAAATCATGTGTTGGATCGGCTGGTTGCCGTGCGCGTAGTTGCCCATGTTCATGATCTGCATTTCGCGGATTTCGTGGATCGGGAAACCATAGTAGCTATCGTCGAATACGGGAGGTAATGTGAAAACGGTATCGAGTTTTTGTACAAATGCCTCACGACCGCCCACGAGGTTGATCAGTCCCTTCACATCCTGGAACACCGACCAGGTGTAGTGAATGCTGTTCCCCTCCGTGAATGCATCGCCCCATTTGAATGGATTGAATGGCGACTGGAACTTGCCATCTTTGTTCTTACCGCGCATCCATTTTGTCTCGGGGTCGAACAGGTTTTTGTAGTTCTGACTTCTCTTTAAATACAAATCCACTTCCGATTGCGGCTTTTTCAGCTCTTTCGCCAATTGGGCAATGCAAAAATCAGCATAGGCGTATTCCAGCGTACGGGCCGCATTTTCATTGATTTTAACATCGTAAGGAACATAGCCGAGTTCATTGTAATACTCATGTCCGAACCGGCCTACCGAGCTTACCGGGCCCGCATTCTGCGTGTTTTTCAGAATAGCCTCATATAATTTGTTGATATCATAGCCGCGGATACCCTTAATATACGAATCGGCGATGAGTGAAGCGGAGTTCGATCCGATCATACAATCGCGGTGGCCGGGGCTAGCCCATTCGGGCAGGAAGCCGCTTTCGTCATATGCATTGGCTAGGCCCTCCATGATGTGCGAGTTCAAAGTCGGGTACATCAGCGTGAAGAAGGGGAACACCGCGCGGAAAGTATCCCAGAAACCATTGTCGGTGAACATATAACCCGGGCGCACTTCGCCATTGTAAGGGCTATAATGCACCACTTTGTTGGCCTTGTCCATTTCGTAAAACTTCCGGGGGAACAGCAGCACGCGGTAGAGACATGAATAGAATGTGCGGATCTGGTCGATATTGTCGCCTTCCACTTTAATGCGGGAAAGTTCAGTATTCCACGCCTGTTCGCCTTTCGCTTTGGTAGCGTCGAAGGAATCATTGCCCAGTTCGCGTTGCAGGTTCAGCTCGGCTTGCTCGGGGCTGATAAAAGAGGATGCCACTTTGATACTTACCTGCTCGCCTCTTTTGGTTTTAAATCCAACTACTGCACCTACGTGCGCGGCGCTAAGTTCCAGCGTATCCTTTGCAAGCGTTTTACCGTGAAATGCGGAGGAGAATGTGAATGGTTTATCAAAAACCAAAACAAAGTAGTTCTTGAAGTTGGCCGGCACGCCGCCACTGTTTTTGGTAGTATAACCAATGATTTTGCGTTCCTTAGGAAGGACTTTTACATAAGAACCCCTGTCGAATGCGTCCAACAGTACGTAGGAGGTGTCGGCCTTCGGGAAGGTAATGCGGAACTGCGCGGCACGCTCGGTCGGAGCGATTTCGGTGGTGACGTCATAGTCAGCCAGGTATACCTTATAATAATGGGGTTTCGCGGTTTCCGCTTTGTGGGAGAACCAACTGGCGCGGCTTTCCTCGTCGATTTTCAGCTTACCGGTAATGGGCATGATCGCGAACTGGCCGTAGTCGTTGATCCAGGGGCTCGGCTGGTGGGTTTGCTTGAAACCGCGAATCTTCTCGGCGTCGTACATGTAAGCCCATCCGTCGCCCATTTTGCCGGTTTGTGGCATCCAGAAGTTCATTCCCCAGGGCAGGGCAATCGCCGGATAAGTGTTACCAGCCGATAAACTGAATTTCGACTGCGTACCCATCAGCGGGTTCACATAGTCGACCAGATTGGCGGTACCTTGCCCGTAGGATAATTGCAGCGAGGCAATAACGGTAAAAAGGCAGGACAGGAGTTTTTTCATGTTGGGGATAATTCTTTTTTATATTGGTTTCGGATTTTATAAATGCAGGGACAAAAGTAATCGAAGGGCAGAGAACAAAAAGTAATGGGGCCAAAGATTTACCAACGGCAGGTTTTCTGCCATTTTGTACCGGCATAATTCTTTTTAACGTTAGGTTTTGAATCCATAGCAATCAACATGACAGAACACCTTAACCGCCTTACACCGCGTCAGATCGTTTTCGAGCTCGACCAATATATCATCGGACAAAATGACGCAAAACGCAATGTGGCGATCGCATTGCGGAACCGGTGGAGGCGCATGAACAGTCCGGAGGACATTCAGCGGGAGATTATCCCGAACAACATATTAATGATAGGAGCTACCGGGGTGGGCAAAACCGAAATCGCCCGCCGGCTGGCCAAGATCGCTGATGCGCCATTTGTGAAAGTGGAGGCTTCCAAGTTTACGGAAGTCGGCTACGTGGGCCGCGACGTCGAAAGCATGGTCCGTGACCTCGTGGAGCAGGCGGTAGGCATGGTGCGGATGCAGAAGAAGGAAGAAGTGAAAATCAAGGCTGAGCAGGCCGTGGAAGACATTATCCTCGATGCATTGATCCCGCCGGTTCACGGTTCGGGGGCGGTAAAGCCTGTCACTGACAATGGTTCTGAGGAAATGCCCCAGAGCGATGCCGAACTCAACCAGCGCACCCGCGAGCGTTTCCGCGAGAAAATCCGTAATGGTGAGCTCGATAGCCGGAAAATCGAAATTGAAGTGCAGCAAAACCAGGTGCCCAATGTGGGCATGATAGGCGGAGCGGTGGATGACGTTTCGATGATGAATATCCAGGAAATGATTGGCAATATGATGCCGCGCCGGGGTAAAAAACGCAAAGTAACCGTCGAGGAAGCACGCAAGCTGCTTTTGGACGAGGAAGCGTCGAAGCTGATCGATATGGACGAGGTGAAGCTCGAAGCCATTAAGAAGGCTGAAAACCTCGGAATCATATTTATCGATGAGATCGACAAAGTAGCATCCAGCCGCTCCGGCGGCAGCGGCCCCGACGTAAGCCGAGAAGGTGTGCAGCGCGACTTGCTGCCCATTGTGGAGGGAAGTGCTGTAAATACCAAGCATGGCGTGATCCAGACGGACCATATTCTCTTCATCGCCGCCGGTGCCTTCCACGTCTCCAAGCCGTCCGATCTCATTCCAGAGCTACAAGGCCGCTTTCCGATCCGCGTGGAGCTCAACAGCCTCACCGAAAGCGATTTTTACCAAATCCTGAAAGCGCCGAAGAATGCATTGACGAAGCAGTACGCTGCGATGATGGAATCCGAAGGTGTAGAGCTAGAATTCGAAGACGGTGCATTACGGGAAATCGCCCGCATTGCATTTGAAGTAAACAGCGAAGTCGAAAATATCGGCGCCCGTCGTCTCCAGACCGTCATGAGCTCGCTCCTGAACGATTTCATGTTCGACATTCCGGATGTCATCGGCGATGGCTCGCAAATCTCCATTACCGCCGAAATGGTGCAGGAAAGGTTGTCAGCGCTTGTGAAGAATCGGGATCTTAGTCAGTATATCCTCTGATAGGAGGAAAAGGAGGATGGAGGAAGGGGAGGATGGAGAATAGTACTTCCATTGTCCCTTTCCTCCTTCCTCCCTTTCTTCCCTTTCCTCCCTTCTAATAAAACAACCACTCAAAAGCCTTAGGAAACTCCTGGCTCCATTGTTTTTCGGCGTGTTCGCCTTTGGCGTCTACTGAGGATTTGATTTTCACCCGGCTGTAACCGAAGCTTTGTGTTTCGAGCGTTTCCTGAAGTTTCGTGACGTTCGGGATCATATGGGCGCCTTCCTTGCCGCCGGCATAAAGGTAAATGCGCGTTTCAAACGGCTCGAAGAAATGCACGGCGTCGAAATAAATCTTCTCGGAGATCCACAATGCCGGAGAAAATACCAGAAACTTGCCGAATGTCTGTGGGAACATCAGCGCCGCATAAGCGCTTAATAATCCACCGACCGAACTTCCGCCGATACCGGTATTCAGCCTGTCAGACTTTGTACGGTACGTTTCGTCGATGTGTTTTTTTAGCGGTCCGGCTATAAATTGAAGGAACTTGGCACCGTAGCCCTTGCCCAGTTTTGCATTGTCGTAAGGCGAAAGTTCCTGTACGCGATCCTCTTCGCCGTGGTCGATGGCGACGATGATCACACCGGCTTTATGGTCTTTCGCAAGCTTCGCGAGGCTTTTGTCTATTTCCCAATTGCCATATTCCGAACCTTCACCAAACAGGTTCTGGCCGTCGGTCATGTAAAGGACCGGGTAGTGCTGGTCGGGATTTTCGTAATAATCGTGCGGGAGTAGCACGCGCACGCGGCGGGTGCGGCTGAACTGCGTGATTTCGAATACTTCCGAAACCGTTTCAACAAGTGGAGAAAGGTCTTTTTTTGCCGAAATGTCAGATTGCCAGCGGATTACATTGTCTTTGACAAGCATCTCGCCGGCTTTGATGAACCGGTTGCCGTAAGGTCGACCGGCACGGTCGAGCTCCACTTGGTTCCAACCGCCGCGGGTATATTTATATTCGATCGGATCGGGTAACTCAGCGTCCTCGGGGAATTGAAAACGGTAGTTACCCGGACTTACAATTGTCATGCGGTACTCTTCCAGATCGGGAAGCCACTTGCAAAAATTGCCTGTGATGAAGACCGGACGATTATCGAAAGGTACTGTGCTTAGTTCAATGGTAAGGGTGTCAACTTCTACTTGCATTCTACTCTTGTACTTTCATTGAGTCACTATGGGTTACGAGGGCTACAAAAGTACTTATTTATCAGCTTTTTTTAATGTAATTAATGAATTCAAATGGAAAAAAATGACGTTCGTCAGGCTCGTGGAGGACTCTTTCGGTCTCGGTCCAGGCGTCGGGGTTTTCAAGTTCGAAAAAAGTGTCGCCTTCGATTTCAGTATGCACCCTGGTGAGGTAAACGTGGGTAGCAAGGGCTTGTGACTGCCGGTAAATCTCGCCGCCGCCCACAATGCAGGCTTCCTTTTCGTCAATTTCTTTTGCTTTTTTTAGTGCTTCTTCCAGGGAGTGTACAACGATTACTCCTTCAAATGCGAAATCGGCACTCCTGGTGATCACGATCGAGGTCCGCCCCGGCAGCGGTTTTCCGATCGACTCGAAGGTCTTCCGGCCCATGATCATCGGATGTCCTAATGTAAGTTGTTTAAACCGTTTCAGGTCGTCCGGTAACCGCCAGAGGAGCTGATTATCCTTCCCGATCGCACCGTTTTCAGCAGCGGCTACTATGATTGAAATTTTCATGCAGGTAGTAGATGTTTTTGCAAAGATGGTTGAAATGTGAACAACCAATGCCGCCAGGCATGTAATATTGGTAGTAAACAATAAATGTGGGCATTCGGGAAATGCCCTTGGGCATGTAACGATCAAGCATTGCGTTGGCACTGTTGTTGCATCCCTGACGGGATTTGGCGATCGCCACCGGCATTCTGCTTCTACCAATGTTACATCGCTAACGCGATTTTGCGGTTTCTTGCCACGATGACAATAATGCCCCCGACAATCAATGCCGTCAGGCATGTAATATCAGTAGCAAACCAGTGGGACAGGACATTCGGGAAATGCCCTTGGGCATGTAACGACAGCGCATTGGCTTTTGCTTTGCTGTTGCACCTCTGACGGGATTTGGAAAACGCTATGGTTGATATTGCTACCAATGTTACATCGCTAACGCGATTTTGCGGTTTCTTGGCACGATGACAATAATGCCCCGACAATCAATGCCGTCAGGCATGTAATATCGGTAGCAAACCAGTAGGACAGGGCATTCGGGCAATGCCCTTGGGCATGTAACGACAGCGCATTGGCTTTTGCTTTGCTGTCGCATCCCTTACGGGATTTGGAAAACGCTATGGTTGATATTGCTACCAATGTTACATCGCTGCCGCGATTTTGCGGTTTCTTGCGACGATGACAATAATGCCCCGACAATCAATGCCGTCAGGCATGTAATATTGGTGGCAAACCAGTAGGACAGGACATTCGGGCAATGCCCTTGGGCATGTAACGAGAGCGCATTGGCTTTTGCTTGCTGTCGCATCCCTGACGGGATTTGGAAAACGCTATGATTGATATTGCTACCAATGTTACATCGCTAACGCGATTTTGCGGTTTGTTGCCACGATGACAATAATGCCCCGACAATCAATGCCGTCAGGCATGTAATATCGGTAGCAAACCAGTGGGACAGGACGTCCGGGCAATGCCCCTGGGCATGTAACGACAATGCATTGCTTTGGCCCTGTTGTTGCATCCCTGACGGGATTTGGCGATCGCCATGACATTCTGCTTCTACCAATGTTTCATCGCTAACGCGATTTATTGCGGTTTCTTGGCACGATGACAATAATGCGCCGACAATCAATGCCGTCAGGCATGTAATATCAGTAGCAAACCAGTGGGACAGGACGTCCGGGCAATGCCCCTGGGCATGTGACGACAGCGCATTGGCTTTTGCTTTGCTGTTGCATCCCTGCCGGGATTTGGAAAACGCTATGGTTGATGTTGCTACCAATGTTACATCGCCAACGCGATTTTGCGGTTTCTTGGCACGATGACAATAATGCCCCGACAATCAATGCCGTCAGGCATGTAATATCGGTAGCAAACCAGTAGGACAGGACATTCGGGCAATGCCCCTGGGCATGTAACGACAACGCATTGGCTTTTGCTTTGCTGTTGCATCCCTGCCGGGATTTGGCGATCGCCATGACATTCTGCTTCTACCAATGTTACATCGCTGACGCGATTTATTGCGGCGATTTGAAAATGTAGCGTTCATCATACTCGATTTCAAATTTCTTCAAAAACGACAGGTACTCTTCCTGGAACGTCGATCTTCGATGATGCTCCTTTTGCGTTTGAATGTAACGAATCACATCCGGCACCTGCGATTTGGAATAGGAAAACACCCCGTACCCTGCCTGCCACTCAAACCGGGTCCCGCAAAACCGATTAGCATTGATCCACTGCGACGAATCCGCCTTGACGTCCTGCATTAAATCGGCGATAGACTGGGTGGTACGAAAGCCTATCAGCATGTGCACATGATCACTCATCCCATTAATCGCGATCATTTTGTGTTGACGGGCTTCAACGATACCCGTAATGTATTTATGCAAAGAGGTTTCCCAGCTATTGCTAATCAGCGCTTGCCGGAATTTCGGCGCAAAAATGAAATGCAGGTGAACCTGCGAATAAGTGTTAGCCATGATATAGTTGTGTGTAAAAGTGTGCAAATGAAATGCCGGGTATATTTACAATTTATACCCTCTCAAAAAATCTCCAATCGCCATCCGTTTCTTCCCTTCAATCTGCAACTCCTCGATGGCCAGCCAACCATCGCCGGTTTTGAAATGCAGGTAGGACTTGCTATCGGACCGGTATTCGCCGGGCCGGGCGTCATCCGCCGATTCGGTAACTTTTGTTTTAAATACCTTACAAGAAAGCCCATTCAGGGTTGTCCATGCGGCTGGGTACGGCGAGAGGCCCCTTACAAAGTTGTGGATTTCGATGGCAGGCCTGTTCCACTCAATTTCGCAGGTTTCGCGGAAGATTTTCGGGGCGGCTTTGATGTTCTCGGGTTCCGATTGCGGTTCCTGTGGGTAGTTGCCGTCTTCGATCGCGCGTACGGTTTTCACGACCAGGTTCGCGCCCTTGCGCATGAGGCGCTCATATAATGTACCCGCATTGTCGTCCGGAGAAATGGGCTCCTTGTCCTGGAAGATGATCTTTCCGGTGTCGATGTCCTTTTCGATGAAGAATGTGGTGACGCCGCTTTCCGTTTCGCCGTTAATGATAGCCCAGTTGATAGGTGCTGCCCCGCGGTACTGGGGTAGAAGCGAGCTGTGCAGGTTGAATGTACCTTTCGAGGGCATACTCCACACGACTTCGGGCAGCATCCGGAACGCCACTACCACCTGCAAATCGGCGTCGTAGGATTTCAGCTCTTCGAGGAAGGTTGGGCTTTTCAATTTTTCGGGCTGCAAAACGGGGATACCCTGCGATTCTGCGTATATTTTGACAGGCGAAGCCATTTGCTTTTGCCCCCTGCCCGCTGGCTTATCGGGAACGGTAACAACGGCCACAACATTAGAATTGTTTTCGACCAGACTTTGTAAACTCGGGACGGCAAATTCGGGCGTCCCCATAAAAATAATTCTCAGCGGATTTGACATATCGGATGGCGCTTTTGGATAAAAATGGTGCTACCATTCACAAATATTGTTAATTTTGTCGTTCTTAACAGAAAATTATGGTGAACACAAAATCATATATCAACCGAAAAGAAAAGGTCTTCTAGCCTTCTACGAGAGTTTCGTTAACTCTGTAGAGCGGTCTTTGAGCCGTTCTTTTTTTTTATGCAGAATTTCAAAAATTAAAAGACTTATAAACAAAATAAAGGTCATGGCTAAAATTTCATACTATACGGAAGAAGGACTTACCAAGCTGAGGAACGAGCTGAATGAGATGAAAACCAAAGGCCGCACGGAGATTGCACGACAAATTGCAGAAGCGCGGGACAAAGGTGATTTAAGTGAAAATGCAGAATACGACGCGGCCAAGGACGCGCAGGGCATGCACGAAATGAAAATCGCCAAACTGGAAGAAATCCTGTCCAATGCACGCGTGATCGACGAGTCGACGATGGATACCTCACAGGTTTCGGTCCTTTCGAAGGTGAAGATCAAAAACCGTAAGAATGGAATGGAAGTTACCTACACGCTGGTGTCGGAAGAAGAGGCCGATTTGAAAGCCGGCAAAATTTCCGTAGGCTCGCCGATCGGCAAGGGGCTTTTGGGTAAAAAAGTGGGTGAAACGACAGAAATCAAGGTTCCTGCCGGTATGATGGAGTTTGAAGTGCTCGATATCAGCCGTTTCAGCGGGGAGTAATCGTTTTCATATACAACAGTTTGGGTTGCGGAGTGTACATCATTTCGCAACCCAACTTTTTTGTGGAGATTTGTAGTGACCGCCGACGGCTGACGACCGACCGCCGATTGCATATTATGAAGTATCCGTGTGATCGGCCGTCGGCGGTCAGTGGTCGGCGGTCAGACATCAAAACACTCCACACATCTATGCGTATCAAAGGCTTCCTCCTCAATGTGCCATCGCTTCGTGTCGACGGAATGGCGCTGTTTCCATTCATTTTGTCGAAGCGGAAGGCCCCATCCGAGGTCTTTCTCAATCACGAGCGCATTCATTTGAAGCAACAGCTTGAAATGGGGCTCGTTATCTTCTATGTGTGGTATTTGATAGAATATTTAATCCGATTTGTACAATTCAGGAACCATTATTTAGCCTATCTTCATATTTCGTTTGAAAAGGAAGCTTACACCCACGAGCACGACTTCGGTTATCTGCGGAAGCGGCGTTTTTGTGCCTGGTGGAAGTATCTTTAAGAATGCAGTTTTAGTCGTTATTTAAATAAAAAGTATGTCAGATCAGAGCATAGAGTTTCTTTATAAGTACCTGAACAATGCTTCGCCAACCGGCTTCGAATCGACCGGTCAGCAGATATGGCTCGACTATATCAAGCCATATATTGAAGAACAGATTATCGATGTATACGGCACGGCGGTGGGTGTTATCGGCCCGGGCCAGGATTACAAAGTGGTGATCGAAGCGCATTCCGACGAGATTTCGTGGTTTGTGAACTACATCTCGGAGGACGGCTACATTCACGTGCGCCGTAACGGCGGTTCGGATGCGGCCATTGCACCTTCGATGCGGGTCAACTTGCATACGGCCAAAGGCGTAGTAAAAGGCGTTTTCGGCTGGCCGGCGATCCACGTGCGCGACGTCGTCAAAGACCAGGTGCCCAAAGTGCATGAGCTTTTCATCGATGTGGGCGCTGCCAAGAAAGATGAAGTGCTTGAAATGGGCATTCATGTAGGTACCGTGGTGACATTCGCCGACGGCCTCGATGAACTGAACGACAAATACTACCTCGGCCGCGCGCTCGACAACCGCATGGGCGGCTACATGATCGCGGAAGTGGCGCGTATGCTGCACGAGAATAATGTTAAGCTGCCGTTTACATTGTATGTGGTGAATGCGGTGCAGGAAGAAATCGGTCTGCGCGGTGCTGAAATGATCTCGCGCCGTTTGAAGCCGGATTTGGCGATCTGCACGGATGTTACGCACGACACGCAGTCGCCGATGTATAATAAAAAGGAGCAAGGCGACCTGAAGTGCGGCAGCGGACCGGTAATCTGTTACGGCCCGGCGGTACAAAACAATGTCCGCGACCTGCTGATTCGTGTGGCCGAAGAGAAGAAGATCCCGTTCCAGCGTCAGGCAGTAAGCCGCTCGACCGGCACCGATACGGACTCATTTGCCTATTCCACGGAAGGCATCGCGTCCGCATTGATCTCATTACCATTGAAATACATGCACACCACGGTGGAAATGGTTTCCAAAGAGGATGTGCAGAATGTAATACAACTGATGTACGACGTGCTGCTTTCGCTGAAAGGAGACGAGGATTTCCGGTACATTAAGTAATGCCTTGGCGGGGCTGCTAATTTCAGCCCCGCCAACTACACACACCTTTCGTTAGCATACTTCATAACTTCATCAACTTACTGGAAAACAATGGATAACCGGGCACGCGGGCGCGGGGCTGCTATCAACACGCCCAACAAATTCTTCAAACACGAGATCGAATACACCTCCGAGGACTGGCAGCAGTGGGAAGACCCGGAGGTGAATCCCAAAACACAATTCATCGAAGAGGAGTCCAAGACGCTGATGAGCGTTTCGGACAGTCCTGATTTGCCCAATTTTCATTCGATCAACCCTTACCGCGGCTGTGAACATGGTTGCATTTACTGCTATGCGCGGAATTCGCATGAGTATTGGGGTTTTTCTGCTGGGCTCGATTTTGAAACCAAGATTGTGGTGAAAAAGAATGCACCGCAATTGCTGGAAAAGCTGTTCAATTCCAGAAAATGGGTGCCGCATCAGATTCATATTTCAGGTAATACCGATTGCTACCAGCCGGGCGAAAAGAAGTACCGGCTTACCCGGCAGTTGCTGGAAATTTGCTTGCGGTATCGTAATCCGGTGAGCATACTTACCAAGAATGCCCTGATTCTCCGGGATATCGACATCCTGGAAAAAATGGCCAAATTGAACCTCGTGCATGCGGCACTTTCTATCACTTCACTCAACGAGGAGCTGCGCAGTGCATTGGAGCCGCGGACGGTTACCGGCAAAAGACGCTTGCAGGTGCTGAAAACATTAAGTGAGGCGGGTATTCCAATGGGCGTGATGACGGCGCCGATTATCCCGGGGCTTAACGATCAGGAGATTCCTTCGCTGATCCAGGCGATTGCCGAAAATGGGGCATTATGGTCGCATTACACGGTGGTGCGACTGAATGGGGCCATTTCCACGCTATTTGACGAATGGATCCATCATCACTTTCCCGACCGGGCCGCAAAGGTTTTAAACCAGATCAAAGAATGCCACGGAGGTGTGGTGAATGACTCACGGTTTGGAATCCGGATGGTGGGAGAGGGTAATTTTGCGGAGCATATCCGGCAGTTGCACGACCATTCGTGCAGGAAATACCTTGCAGGTCGGGAGTTGCCGCCTTTGGACACTTCGCAGTTTATGCGGGCGGGGCAGATGAAGCTTTTCTAGATTTTTTATGCCACGAAGGCACGAATATCCACGAATTCGTGCTAATTCGTGTCTTCGTGGCAAATAAAACACTTCCAACCCAAACCCATGAAAACAATAGCATTAGCCGTAGGCCTCACAGCCGCATTAGCCGTCAATAGCAACTGCGTAAATTCTACATCTCAAAAAAGCCCGGCCATGGCGGATTCGCTCTCCGCAGCACCCGAAGACCTCACGCAAGCCAAAGGCCCGACCACTGGTGCAGACCAGGTTTCTCAATATCTCGATTACCTGAAAGGGAAAAAGGTAGGCATTGTGGTCAACCAAACTTCCATCATCGGCACCAAGCCGATTGTCGACAGTCTGGTAGCATTAGGTGTCAATATTGTCACGATTTTCGGCCCGGAGCACGGCTTCCGCGGTACGGCCAGTAACGGCGATAAGGTGAACGACAGCGTCGACCCGAAAACCGGTATTCCCGCCATTTCGCTCTATGGAAAGCTCAAAAAGCCCACCAAGGAGCAAATGGCAGCTATTGACTTGATGGTATTCGACATTCAGGACGTGGGTGCACGCTTTTACACTTACATCAACACGCTCGGGCATGTGATGGAAGCATGCGCGGAAAACAACAAGGAAATGCTCATCCTCGACCGTCCCAATCCGAATGGCTTCCTCGTGGACGGCCCCATTCTGGAAGACCATCTGCATTCAGGAATCGGGATGTACAAAATCCCTGTTTCGCACGGCCTCACGATAGCGGAATTAGCCCAGATGATCAATGGTGAAGGCTGGTTGCCGAACAAAATGCAGTGTAAGTTGAAGATCATCAAAGTGGCCAATTACGCGCACGACACGCCTTACGTGCTACCCGTAATGCCTTCGCCGAACCTCAATACGCAGCAATCGGTCATGCTTTACCCGCACATCTGCATGTTCGAGGGCACCATTCTGAGCCAGGGACGCGGTACCTATATGCCTTTCACGGTGTTGGGGGCACCGCTACTCAAAGGGAAGTACGACTTCACGTTCACTCCGCACAGCATTAAAGGCATGAGCGAAACGCCGCTGCATCAGGACAAGGAATGCTACGGCCTCGATTTACGCAAATATGACCTGAAAGATATCCGCAAAAGCGGCAAGCTTCATCTGAAATGGCTCATCGAGCTCTACAAAGACTATCCGGACAAGGAGAAGTTCTTCGATATGAGCCAAAGCAAGCAAATGGGGAACTTCGACAAGTTGGCAGGGACTGAAAATCTGAAAAAACAGATCATCGCCGGGGTGTCGGAGGAGGAGATACGTAAAAGCTGGGAACCCGGCCTAGGGCAATACAAAAATATGCGGAAGAAATATCTGATCTACCCCTGACGGCCACGGTCAATACCTGACCATACCTGACAATATCTGACAATACCTGACTATGATGTAGTCGCTTTATTATCAGAGCATTAAAACAAAACATCCCAGGGAAAATTCCCGGGGATGTTCAATTATTCTCAACGATATTTAATTAAAACTGATAGCGATTTAGTTTAGGTTTGGTATGGTAAATATGGTGTGCGTTTGAGAAACAAATGTGTGCATAATGTTCAGTATCATGCCAAATATGCTCAATCGACCGTAGTTACGTTTTTTGGAGTGAAACAGATGCCTGGACCTCAGAAAAATTTTAAAAATTTATTGAAGCCCAGGCCTTCTGTCGGGGTAAAGTATATATAAATAATAGAAGAGGGTGTTTACGTGCTATAAAATTACTTCGCACGTAAGTCCTCAACAAATCAAAGTGGTGAAGTATAGCTTTTATGGGGTGTAGCCGGAGAAACCGTAAGTAACCGTTTTTCTGACTAGCTGTACTAGTTATCAGGAGAAGGTCCTGATCCGGCTTAGCAGCTCGGTCCGGTTGTCGTTCGTGATCGGGATCTCGATGTCGTTGATCATCACGTGCACGTAGTCGATCGCCGTGATGGCATTCAGATTGATAATGAAGGACTTATGTACCCTGAAGAAGTAGTTGGTGGGCAACTGCTGAAGCATGTTTTTCAGTGTCTCGCGGATGGTGTATTTCTTCCGGGTAGTGTGTAGTTCAAGGTAGTTGTCGTCACTCCGGATGTATAGAATATCGGTCAGCATGATCTTGGTAAACATGTGTTTTTCCTTGATGAAAAGGGCATCCTTGATCACCGTCGTGTCCTCCTTCTCCTCCGAAGTAGTTTCACCCGCCAGTGCCGCCAGACGATAATTTTTAAGCGCCAGTTTAACGGCTGTATAAACGGTGATTTTCTGAAAGGGCTTTTGCAAAAACGCGTGGGGCGCGGCCTGCAACGCGGCGTTCACCACCGCTATATCCTCATGGGCCGACAGGAAGAGAAAGGGAATCTTGAAATTCTCTCTGATATAATGCGCCAGGTCGATTCCCGTTTGATAGCCGTTCAGGTTGATATCCAGCACAGCGAGGTGAAAAACCTTGCTATGAAGCAGCTCAGTAGCAGTCGTATAATCGGTAGCGATATCGTTTGCGTCGTAACCGAAACCATTCAGCAAAAATTGGAGATGTTTCGCGATGATAAAGTCGTCCTCAACGATTAGAATATTCATCTTTGGTATAAGTAGTCAGCTTTTGCCCGTCTTGAAAGAGATTATAAAATGGGTTATGTTCGGAAGCCGCCGTGGTGAAGTGCACAGCCGGTATACAAATAATAGGATAATATACGAATTAATTGCAAAGTGAGATTGATGGAATTTGTCGAATTATCTTTCATAAAAAGCTTTCGAAGTAACCTCACGTTAAAATAACGGCAAAATGTGCTATCGCACAAGCGGTTGCCATATTGTAGCAATAGTTTTACCCCGCAGCGCCCGGTGCATCCGAATCTTTTAAATTTGATTTATTTAATTTAATATTCGCATAATTATACGCAACTATTTTCATCGCCTTAGTTTTTTACCTTTGGTACATCCAGGCATCGTGTAGGTGGCGTATACAAGTCCGTATGGTTGTTAACACGGCACTTGACTTTCATCCATAGTTGCTTCTGCTGACGTCTTCTTCGCCAGGCGGCTCGCCTCATGCAAGTTTAAAGAACTATTATCGGGCGCCATCGAGGTCGCTAGCGTGAATAAAAGCATGCAAGCGATGCCATAGTGTCGCCCGAACTCAACCCTTACTATACATTTAACTCAAACCTGCAACTCTAACTAAACACCGGAAAAGGCTTTCATTCGAATGATACCCCCGTGGTGGTACCGCGAGAGGGCAAGGAAATTTTCCCGGAGCATGTCGTTCCGATTTACGGGTAATTTTCAAACCATTTCTTAAAATGGGAGAATGCAGCCGCCTAATATTGGAAAGAAACACAGTTCGCGACGGAAAACCGGCTAAATGGGAAGCCGAATCAGTGGAGGAAATCCATTCACACCGGGCGCACCGTTTTTCGTCCAATTAGGCGTGACGCTCTTCTTCTTCTGAGTGCTGAAAAACTTCCAGTTTTTTGTGGCGGCCCGTCAGGCTGAAAATAACGGCTACCACCGCCAGCCCACCAAAGAACCAGAGGCTGAGCTTCCAGTTATAATACACGATAGCGATCAGGCATAGCACGGAAATCGCCAGTGCAATGGCCGGGAAATAGGGGAATGCAGGTACGATGAAGGGTCTTTCGAGGTGCGGCTCTTTGCTTCTTAGTGCAAAAAGTGCCACCATACTGATAATGTACATTACTACGGCACCCAATGCGGCGAGGATAATGACCTGGTCGGTTGTGCCGAGGGATAATGCAAGGCAACCCGCGATCCCGCCAGCCACCAGCGCCCAGTGCGGTGTTTGAAAACGGGCATTTACCTTACCGAGGAATGAAGGAAGATACCCTTCTCGTGCGAGGGCGAAAATTTGCCTGGAGTAACCGATCACGGTGCCGTGAAAGGACGCGATAAGGCCGAATAGTCCCAAGCTGGCAAACAATTGCGTAAGCCCGCTGTCACGCCCGAGCACAATGCCCAATGCTGCGGGCAGGGGGTAGTCGATGCCGCTTAGCTGCTGCCATGGTGCAATGCCGCCGGTAAAAATCATCACCGCCAATGCCAGTACCACCAGTGTAAGGATACCGTAAATGTAGCCTCGCGAAATGGTCCTTTTGGGGTCTTCCACTTCTTCGGCCACCATGGCTACACCCTCGATGGCTAGGTAGAACCAGATCGCGAACGGCAGCGCGGCAAATACACCGGCCCATCCGAAAGGCATCGGTTCAGAAACGAATGTGTCATAGGAGAAATGCGGGGCGACGATACCGATGTAAATCAGCAGCTCCACCACGGCGAGCAATGTGACAACGAGTGAAAAAGTGGCTGATTCTTTGATCCCTAATAAATTAATGACAATAAAAATGGCGTAGCAGGCAAATGCGACTTCCAGGACTTGCAAGTTGGGGTAGAGGAAGTGAGTGTAACTCCCAAGCGCGAAGGCAATGGCGGGAGGTGTCACCAGAAATTCTACCAGCGTAGCATAGCCCGCTACGAGCCCGCCCCACCAGCCGAATGCGCGGTAGGCGTAAGAAAACGGCCCGCCGGCTTGTGGAATGGAGGTTGTGAGCTCGGTAAAGCTGAAAATGAATGTCACATACATGACCGTCACCACGAGCGTCGCGATCAGAAAGCCGATGGTACCCGATACGCCCCAGCCATAATTCCAGCCGAAATATTCGCCGGAAATGACCAGCCCGACGGCAATGGCCCAGAGGTGGATCGGTTTGAGGACTTTTTTGAGCGCAGCGGTTTGTTCAGCAGACATGAAGGACAGGTTTGACTAATTGATGACAGTACAATATAGTCTATAACTCTTCCAAAGCCATTTGATACTACTGAAAAAAAATCGCAGGCCGTATTTTGTTTTGCAAAACTACCGTGGTGCAGTACGTAAGTAGTCACCGAGCTCGCGCACTTTGTCGGTATTGAGGTAATCGACGCTCAGCGCCATCATGGTTTTCCAGGAATTAATATTGTCGGGTGTGGCCCATATCCGCACTTTTTTGCCGAGGTCGTGCACGTCGTTGATCATCTTCTGGATCTTCTTTTTATCTTTTTCCAGAAGAGGCCCTTCCCCGTTCCATTTGGAATATTGCTGAAATGCCTGGCTGATCAGCCCCACATGCGCGAGTTGTGCGGGTGTGTATACTTTTTCCGGACGGCCATCGAAATAGATGAAGTTCGGATATTGCTCGAAGCGGGACGGGTCGGGTACATCACCGCTAACCACGACTTTGACGCTGCCGGTCGGCGCAAAAATATGCTTATGCGGTTCGAGCAGCTTGATCAGCGCCGCCAGTGTCGGTTCGCCTTCCGTTTTGAGGTCGATCAGCAATTGGAGCGGTACATTATCCTGGGTGTAAATGCGGCCGCCGTTTTGTTCCACTTTTTGAAGGATCGGAAGCAGGTATAATGCAGCAAAAGTCCGGTTGGGACGAATATCTTTCAGGTTATGGGCTACAAAAAGCGAATCGTTGACCAGGAAAATATCAGCCTCTATCGAACCGAACTGCTGTTCGTAAGCATCCTCAAACGGGCGTGCCCGTTCATAATCATTGTGCGAATGGGCCTGAGCGGTAGAATAGGACTTAACGCTTTGGGCCGCAATGAATTGAATAGACAGGACGACGCTGATGAAACAGGTAGCGATTTTTCTCATGGCAAATTCGTGGAACGGAGTAACGGGGATTAGTTCGATAACGCAATCATAACCTGTTTGATTTCCCTTGTGAAGAATTTTCTACGGATTTTTTGGGATAAAAGGAACAAATTTTCAGCCAATGCCGCGATCATTTTAGAATATCATTATTTTTAGCCCTGCTTATTACAAACTGATACCTGATAAATAGCGCCTGCATGAGCCAGAATTCTCCTCTATTCCGAAAAAAATCCGTCGACCAGATTCTGAAAGATGCCCATTCGGGAGGTGAGGGAGGCTTAGCCAAAGTACTGGGTGTCCGCGACCTGGTGTCGCTTGGTATTGCGGCCATTGTGGGTGCGGGGATATTCAGTACTATCGGTCTGGCCAGCTACAATGGCGGCCCGGCGGTATCACTGCTCTTTGTATTCACGGCTGTGGCCTGTGTATTCACGGCGCTCTCGTACGCGCAGTTCGCGAGTACGGTGCCGGTGTCGGGGAGCGCATACACGTATGCATACGTAGCATTCGGTGAGCTGTTTGCGTGGATCATCGGCTGGGCACTTATCCTCGAATATGCCGTTTCCAACATGGTAGTGGCCATTTCGTGGTCGGAATACTTTGTGAGTATGCTCAAAGGATTTGGTATTACCCTGCCCGGCTGGCTCACGATCAACGGGGAATCGGCGCGGGAGGCATTTCAGAAATTACAGAGTGTGGGGGCGGCCCAGCTGTCGGATTATGAGCGCTTTGCGGCATCGGCATACGAATCGGCACCTACGATCGGGGACTTTCATATTCTGCTCAATCTGCCGGCGGGACTTGTCACCTTGCTCATTACAGCATTGGTTTACATCGGGATCCGCGAGTCGAGGACGGCCAGTAATATTATGGTGGTGCTCAAAGTGGGTGTCGTATTGCTCGTGATACTCGCAGGCGCATTTTATGTAAAACCCGAAAACTGGTCTCCATTTGCCCCAAATGGTGTAAAGGGCGTGCTCAGCGGGGTAGCGGCGGTATTCTTCGCATTCATTGGTTTCGACTCCATTTCCACCACTGCCGAAGAGTGTCGCAACCCGCAGCAGGACATGCCGAAGGCGATGATTTACTGCCTAGTCATTTGCACGGTATTATATGTGTTGATCACGCTCGTACTCACCGGAATGGTGAATTACACTGAGCTGAAAGTAAGCGATCCGCTGGCATTTGTATTCCAAAAGAATGGCCTGGATTTTATGGCGGGCGTTATTTCAGTCAGCTCGGTTATCGCGATTACAAGCGCATTGCTCGTTTACCAATTGGGTCAGCCGAGGATCTGGATGACGATGAGCCGCGACGGCCTGCTCTGGAAACGTTTTGCTAAAATCCACCCCAAATACCAGACTCCGTCCTTCGCGACGATCGTGACGGGCTTTGTGGTAGGTATTCCCGCATTGTTTTTCAAGATGGATTTCTTCGTCGATCTCACGAGCGTCGGAACCTTCTTTGCATTCATCCTCGTGTGCGGCGGCGTACTTTACCTCGATCACAAAGGGATTTCGGCCCGTTCCAAATTTCGCGTGCCCTATATCAATGGTAAATACCTGGTGGGAATCCTGTTCGCCGTCGCGATCGTGGGCTTGCTCACTTACGGAAAAAGCGTCATTGTCGAATGGCGGATGCTCAGCTTTGCTGAAATCATGGAGCACAAGCTGCTGACCATCATTTTCTGGATCACCTGGTGCACGCTTTCTATTTTGAGCTACCAGCATAACTTCTCCGCGCTTCCGGTGGCCGGAATCCTGACAAACCTTTATCTGATGACCGAACTTGGTGCTTCCAACTGGCTGATTTTCGTCATCTGGCTGGCGATTGGTCTCGTTATCTATTTCAGCTACGGATACAAACAGAGCAAACTGGCACAAAAATAGGGAAGCTGTTTCCGGCCTCCCTCTCTCGCTTTGCCTTTTAGCAGGCTATTTTTTCTCGATTTTCAGCTGTATCGAATACTTCTCCTTGGTCCGCGTAGAGTCGCCAAACTTGGGGTAGGGATTGACCGCGCTGAGTACAAACCTGTATTTTTCTCCTGCAAATGTCTTTTCCACCGAATCTGAGCCGGTCGAAGCATCGCATTCACCGATGCACATTTTGACGTGCTCTTTAATGCCTCCCTCGGTAGTAACCCCCGATAGCAGCAGATCAACCGCCGCACGGCCTCCCCAAATACAAGTCACGCCTTCGGGGCAGCGGCCGTCTTCCACATCATAAAACGTCAGCGTAGCCGTCGGAACATCATTCAAAACAACGGTTTCCTTGTATTGGATGCCCTCACCTTTCTTGTCCACACCAGTGCTCTTACAGGCCACCGCCATAGCGGCAAAAAGCACGAAAATATACTTTTTCATTGGGTTCTCATTTAGGTTTGCTGGAAAGACGCTGTGCGGTGGGGAATGGTTGTAATGTGGGGGATTTTGACTGCCGACCGCTGACCGCCGACCGCTGACCGCCGATTTTTGGTTTGTAAATAAATGATATTTGAAGTTTTCAGATCGTTTTAATGATGCATTAAAACACAATAACATGAAATCGGCCGTCGGCGGTCAGCGGTCGGTGGTCCATGGTCGGCGGTCCATGGTCGCCGATAGGACCGAATGCCCTAAAACACCAGCGTAAACACCGTTCCCTTACCCACCTGCGACTCAACGTTTAGCTGGCCGTTATGTTGCTGCAAAATCTGGCGGGAGAGGCTTAGCCCGATGCCGGAGCCGGTTTTTTTGGTAGTATAGAACGGAATGAAGATGTTTTCCAATGCCTCGGGCTCGATGCCGTCGCCATTGTCGGCGACTTCGATCATCACGGTGCCGTCGACCTGGTAGGCCGAGAGCGTAATGAGCCGGTTGGTTTGGTGCGAGAATGCCTCGGAGGCGTTTTTGATGAGGTTGATCAATACCTGCTGGATCTGGCTGGCATCTGCTTTTACGGTGAGGGTTTCCGGCTTCACCGACAGCTTCCAGAGTACGCCGGATTGGGTCAGATCGGTTTGAAGCAATTGTAGTACTTCCTGCAAAAGTTCCGCCACTTCCAGGCTGGCGAATACCGGCTTGGGCAACGTCGTGAAATCGCGGTAGGCATTCACGAACTGCATCATGCCTTTGCTGCGTTTTTCGAGTGTCGATAACGCTTCTTTCAAATCGTTTACCGCTTCCTGATCATTTGTGGATTTCTCGATATCCTCGTTCACGATCAGGCGCATGGTGCCAACGAGCGATACGATGGGCGTCATAGAGTTCATGATCTCGTGCCGCAGTACACGGGTGAGGTTTTGCCAGGATTCGACCTCCTGCTGCTGCAACTCGGTCTGGATGTTTTGTAATACAACAATTTTAACCCACATCCCGCGTAACTGAATCGCTGCAGCCTGCAATGCAAGTGGCTGGTCGTTGGGCGTGCGGTAAAGGTCGCGGACGCCCGTATCGAGGTCGGAAAGCAGTTCGTAAAGGCGCGGGTGCTTTTCTTTGAGCTCGATGAGCTGGTGCAGGCGGTAAATGCCCAGCATGCGCAGCGCGGCATTGTTGATGAGGTTTACCTGCCCGTTGGCGTCAAATGTAATGAGCCCCGTTCCGATATGCTGAACGATGGTGTTGAGGTATTGCAAGTTGGCCTCTTTCTCCGCCCGTGCCTGTCTGAAGGCAAGCAGTACTTCGTTGAACTGCTGGTTGAGTTCTTTGAACGTCCGGCCCATTTTGTTGTCCGACCGGAAGTTGATGGTAAAATCCGAATACCGCACGGATTCGAGGAAGTAGGTCAGTTTGCGGTTGACATTCGTGACGTACTGGTACAGCAGCGATCCCTGGATGAATATGAATATGGTGCCGAGGATGTACACCAGCGTTTCATTGGTATGCTTGGACGCCAGCCAGGCGAGGGCAATGACGCTCAGGACGATCACTGCTATCCTGATCATAATCATAATACTGAAATGCCGGAGTCCGATCATGCGGGGTAAGCGGGATAGGGTCGAGGTTTAGTTTTCGATCACACTTTGCGGCACACCCGACATTTCGCCTAGAATGTATTTTTCGAGCGAAGGGATCTTGTAATGTGCCATATCAAATTTTTTATCTTCAAAAACTTCCGCGGCAGGTACCGAAATCGTGATCATCCCCGCTGCGTGTGCGGCGCGCAGGCCCGCATGCGAATCTTCGAAGGCAATGCATTCTTCGGGCAAAACTCCGAGTTTTTGGGCGGTAGTGAGGTACACCGCCGGGTGGGGCTTGGTGTGTTTTTCCAACTCGCCGGAATGCCAGGTGTCAAAATAGTCAATAATATCCAGTCTTTTCAATACTCCTTCAATAAGCTCCATATGGGAGGCCGATGCGACTGCGAGTTTCAGTCCTTGTTTTTTTAATTCCCTGACCAGCGTAATGGCGCCCGGCATAGCCTCGGCACTGGCCAGAATATCGTGATGGGCTTTTTCCAGTATTTCTGTTTCAAGCTCTTCGAATGAAGGCGTGTTCCAGGGTTGGATCTGGTGGCATAAATCGAGAAATAGCTTGATAGATAACCCGGTACTTTGAATGCGAATTGCGTCGGTGATTTCAAAATTGACTTTTTGCATGACAGAACGCGCTGCCTCCGTCCACATCGGTTCGGAGTCGATGAGCAGGCCGTCCATGTCGAAAATTGCTGCTTTGATCATGATCAGGTGAGTGTGGGGATTTTTGATAACCACCCAAAACTACTACATTCGCTCGTGACCTGGAAGGAGTATCGGTTAAATGGGAAGAATGGGAGAATGGAGGAAAGAAAGGAAGGGCTATTTTCAATTCACCTTTTCCCTTTCCTCCCTCTTCCCTTTCCTCCTTTTTCCCTTCAAGACGGTATAAAATCAACCCAATGGTAATTCAACTCGAAACAAACCTCGAAAAACTGCGTGCTTCGGCACCTTTGGTACATAATATTACCAATTTCGTAGTGATGAACTTCACCGCCAATGCATTGCTGGCGGTGGGCGCCTCGCCGGTGATGGCACATGCGGTGGAAGAAGTGGAGGATATGGTCTCGATCGCCGGGGCATTGGTGATCAACATCGGTACGCTTTCGGCACATTGGGTGGAAGCGATGAAGCTGGCCATGAAAAAGGCCGCCGAACTCGGGAAACCGATCGTTCTTGATCCGGTAGGGGCCGGCGCGACGCCCTACCGCAACAAGGTGCTGACCGAGCTGCTCGAAGCAGCCCCGCCGACCATTATCCGCGGCAATGGCTCCGAAATACTCGCATTGGCCGGCACCAGCATCCGGACAAAGGGTGTGGACAGCACCGCCGACTCGATGGACAGCATCGGTGCCGCACACGCATTGAGCGCGCGCTTCGGCTCGGTGGTGAGTGTGAGCGGTGCCGTGGATGTGATTGTGCATGGTGGCCGTAGCGGCTGGGTTTCCAACGGCGTGCCGCTAATGACCAAAGTGACGGGTATGGGCTGCTCGGCATCTGCTATCGCAGGCGCATTTGCAGCCATTTGTAGCGATCCGTTCGAAGCGGCGGTTTCGGCGGCTGCCACGATGGGTGTTTGCGGGGAATTGGCCTACCGGAATGCCAAGCTGCCCGGTTCGTTCCAGATCGCGTTTTTGGATAAATTAGCGGAAGTGAGCGCAGCGCATTTGGCCGAAGTAAGTAAAATTAGATTTGAAGGGTAACGGATCGCGGAGCGATGAAACATTGGTAGTGACAGATTGTAATCGTATGTTTAAAAATCCCGTCAGGGATGTAACAACAGAACAAATTGACATTGTTATTACATGCCCAGGGCATTTTTGAAAATTGAATGCAACATAATATGCTACCAATATTATATGCCTGACGGCATTTAAATGAATGTAAGATGTTGAATCTCGAACTGTATTTAGTCACCGACGAAGCTGCATGCCTGGGCCGCGATTTTTTCTGGGTTGTGGAAGAGGCTGTGAAGGGCGGCGTAACGATGGTGCAATTGCGGGAGAAATCGCTTTCGACCCGCGCATTTGTCGATAGAGCGAAGCGTTTGAAGCACCTTTTGGAATCTTATAATGTCCCTTTGATCATTAATGATCGTGTGGATGTAGCATTGGCTGTCGACGCGGACGGCGTGCATATCGGGCAGAGTGATATGCCTTTCCAAACGGCCCACCGGTTGCTTGGCGAAGGGAAAATCATCGGATTGTCGGCCGAAAAACAATCCGACATTATCGAAGCGGAGCACTGGAACCTGTCGTACCTTGCTGTGAGCCCGCTTTTTGCGACTCCTACTAAAACTGACACCGAGCAACCCTGGGAACTTGACGGGCTGCAATGGGCACGGCAGCAAAGCCGGCATCCGCTGGTGGTGATCGGCGGGCTTCATACGGGCAATGCACACGAGGCCATCCTGAACGGTGCGAACGGTATTGCGGTCGTATCGGCTATTTGCAGCGCTCCGTCACCCCGCAAAGCTGCGAGGGAGCTCAAAAAAGCCATTCAGGACGCTATTCTCTGGCCGACCTCAAACAACACGTGACAACTCTTGGCCATACCTGACTACCTCTGAAAATACCTGTTTACACCTGACCACACCCGACCAACACCACCAACCACATTCCTATGAACCGTTACCCAACCGTACTTACCATTGCCGGATCCGATAGCGGAGGTGGCGCGGGCATCCAGGCCGACCTCAAAACGATTGCCGCGCTGGGTGCCTACGGAACTTCGGCCATCACCGCGCTTACTGCGCAGAATACACAGGGCGTGCGGGCCATTCATCCTGTGCCGCCGGCTTTTTTGCTGGAACAGTTGGAGGCTGTTTTCGAGGACATTACCGTAGATGCCGTTAAAATCGGGATGGTGAATACCGCGGAGGTGGCGCACGTTATTGCGGAGGCGCTCGACCGGTTTAAACCGTCGTTCGTGGTTTTTGACCCGGTAATGGTTTCTACGAGCGGCTCCAAACTGATCCAGGACGAGACAGTTGCCGTACTTTGGAGAGAGCTTTTCCCACGCGCAGACCTCATTACACCGAATCTCGACGAAGCGGAAATACTGATCGGTGGACAGATTCGCACGGCGGCAACGATGAAAGGGGCGGCCATTCAAATGGTTGAAAAGGGCTGCAAGGCGGTGCTGCTCAAAGGCGGCCACCTGGTAGCGCCCACGATTTATGATGTGCTGGCGCAAAGAGGGCAGGAGCCGTTGATCCTCGAATCGGACTATATTGAGAGCCGGAATGTCCACGGAACGGGCTGTACATTGTCGTCGTCCATTGCTACATACCTCGCCAAGGGTAACTCGCTGACGGAATCGATCATTTTTGCGAAGGAATACATCGCCGGCGCGATCCGGGAGGGCAAAGACGTCGTTACCGGTCATGGACCCGGCCCGCTGAACCATTCATTTTCACCACTTTCGATGCAAATTTTATCATGAAATTTACCGACCTGCTCTGGGCCGAGGCGCTGCCGATATTTGAACAAATACAACAACATCCGTTCAATCAGGAACTGAAAGAGGGCACATTATCGCTCGAAAAGTTCAAATTCTACATTTACCAGGATTCCCTTTACCTCGCCGATTTCGCCCGTGCATTGGCTGTTGCCGGTACCAAAGCAGGCAACAGCCACGAACTCCTTGATTTTCTGCAGTTTGCCCAAAACGCCATCCTCGTGGAGCGCGCATTGCATTTAGGGTATTTCAAAGAATATGTAATTGATTATCAATCGGGCAAAGCACCGGGCTGTTTTGCCTATACCAATTACCTGATGGCCACCAGCGCATTCGAATCCTACGAAGTGGCCGTCGCCGCATTACTGCCCTGTTTCTGGATTTACAAGCAAATCGGCGACTACATTTACGCTAACCAGGCGACACCGAATCCCTATCAAAACTGGATTAATGCTTACGCAGGTGAAGATTTCGCACATTCCGTACAGAAGGCACTGGACATTTGCGATCGGCTGGCCGAGAATGCTTCGGATGCTACCCGCGCGAAAATGATAGAGGCTTATCTGACGGCTTCGAAGCTGGAATATGTGTTCTGGGATAGTGCTTATCGGTTGGAAGCGTGGGGCGTGTAGCGGCTTGGGGGGGCGACGATTGACCATGGACCATGGACCACGGACCATCGACCGCTGACCGCTGACCGCTGATGGCGATTTGCTTAACGGAGGTGGTAAAGCCCAAATCGGCATCAGCGCCCGTTCAGATATAGTCGACCATTCGGCGGTCCATGGTCGGCGGTCGGCGGTCAGCGGTCAGCGGTCAAAATTCCCTCGTTCAAAAATTTCCCAACAATTTTTAGGGTACCAAACGGCTGAGTTGTCAGAATTACAAAACAACCAGCCATGAAAAAATTTATCTTGACCTTAATGGCCGGGGCCATGAGCGCCCTGGCCTTCGCCCAGCCTGCCCAGACGGTCAAAGGACGCGTCGTTGACACGGAATCGCAGCAACCAGTGATCGGTGCGAATGTGATCGTGACTTCCGTAACCCCCATTATCGGTGGGGTGACCGATACCGAAGGGAATTTCCGCATCGAGAAAGTACCGGTCGGCCGTCATTCGTTTAAAATTACCAGCATGGGTTATGACGATGCTTTCGTGCAGGAAATCAATGTAGGCTCCGGGAAGGAAGTTGAATTGAATATCAAACTTACGGAGTCGTTTCGCGCTCTGAATGAAGTGGTTGTGAAGGCACAGAAGGAGAATGGAGCACCTTTGAACGATATGGTAAGCGTGAGTGGCCGGTCATTTACCGTGGACCAAACAAAGCGTTTTGCTGCCTCGGTGAATGACCCGGCGCGGATGGCGATGTCGTTTGCAGGCGTGGCAGCGACGGATGACGGTAGTAACCAGCTTATTATCAGAGGGAATAGCCCGAAAGGAATGTTGTGGCGCATGGAAGGCGTCGAAATACCCAATCCGAACCACTTCGCGCAGGAAGGTGCGAGCGGAGGGGGGATCAGCGCATTGAGCGCCAACGTACTTGGCAACTCCGACTTTCTCACCGGCGCCTTCCCCGCAGAATATGGTAATGCAACATCCGGTGTTTTTGACCTCAAACTCAGAAAAGGGAACAATGAAAAACGCGAATATGCAATGCAGGCCGGTATTCTCGGACTCGATTTCGCTGCCGAGGGCCCCATTGGCGCGAAGGGCGGCGCTTCTTATCTGGCCAATTACCGCTATTCTACTCTTTCCGTTCTTAATAAGATCGGCGTTAACCTTAACGGCGATGCTTCGATTGATTTTCAGGACGGCGCTTTTAAAGTATATATTCCTTACGACGACAAGGTGGTGGTAAGCGTGTGGGGGCTGGGGGGCATGAGCACCTCCAAAGTCGACGACGACGACATGAAGGAAACTTTTAAGTCGAACCGAGGGATGGTCGGCGTGAATTATCTCCGCTATATCAACAGTAAATCTTACATGGAAAACATCGTTTCCTATTCGGCTACGAGCCAGACAGGAGATTTTTACGACAAAAATATCGATGCTACCTACCAGCAGAAATTTGTAAACCAGGCACTTAGACTGTCCTCTTTATATAATTACAAACTCAATGCCCGAAACACGGTGCGGCTCGGTGTGATCATCAATCACCTGGATTTCAACCTGTATGACAAGGACAATGAAGACGGCCCGTATGAAATCAATGTGGACCGAAAAGGGAATACCCAGCTGTTCCAGGCCTATGCGCAATGGAAGTCGCGTTTAACGCCCACCGTTACATTGAATGCAGGTTTGCACGGGATGTTGCTGGGACTGAACAACCGATACTCGATCGAGCCTCGTGTGGGAGTAAGGTGGGCGGTCGCGCCGCGCTCGACTGTGAGTTTTGGTGCCGGGCTACATAGCAAAACCGAGTCCATTTCGACCTATTTTGCCCAGGTAAAAGTGTCGGAGGATAAAACCGACCTGCTGAATAAGAACCTGAAACTGACTAAGTCAGCGCATTTGGTGGCGGGTTATGAGTTCAGGCCGTCGGCGAGCTGGCGGGTGCTTGCCGAAACGTATTACCAGCATCATTACAACATTCCGATCGGTCCGCCGAACACGACTACCCCCTATTTGCTCCATAATTCTCAGCTGAATGAAATCAGCGGTTTTGTGAGCGATTCGCTGACGAGCGATGGCAAGGGACGCAGCTATGGTTTGGAACTTACTGTCGAGAAATCACTGACCGCCGGCATTTACCTGATGAGCACGACATCGTTGTACGAATCCAAATACACCGGCCGCGACGGTATCGAACGAGACAGCCGCTTCAATGGCAAATATGTACAGAATCTCCTCGCTGGCAAGGAATGGCGGGTCGGAAAGAACAAAACCAATATTTTCGCAGCGAATATCAAGCTTCTTGCAGCGGGCGGCAACCGTTCCACGCCGGTTGACCTCGAAAAATCGAGAGAGAAAGGCCGCACGGAACGGGATTGGTCGCGGAGCTATTCGGAACAATTGCCTGCCTACTTCCGCACCGACCTACGGGTGAGCTATACAAAAAACAAAAAACGCACGACGTCGACGATCTCGCTCGATATTCAGAATGTGACCAACCGGTTGAATGCGTTCGATCACTATTATAACAAGAAGGAAGACCGGGTGAAGCTGATTACCCAGACAGGTATGCTGCCGATCCTGAACTACCGCCTGGAATTTTAATGCTGGGGCGGCGGGGACGCCTGGTGGTTGCGACCGCCGATTGCATTTTTGCTACGGTAGTGGTCAAGTATGGTCAGTTGTTGTCATGCTTGGTCAAGTATTGTATTTCAATGACTATTCCTGACTACACATGACTACTCCTGACTACACATGACAACTTGGACTAAGGACTATGGTCGGTGATCAGCCGTCGGCGGTCGGAACTCCCCGCTTTCACAGTCTATCCTTGGAACGGTTGTTTTAAAGATTTGGATTCGAACCAAAATTTCAACAGATCTAAAAACAATCGTTATGGAAAAGGATTTTGAAGATAATCAGGCTATTAAAAAACTGAAATCGCTCGCGGAGGACATCCGGTTCTGCATGTACACGACCATCGAAGATGGTAAAATCGTGTCGCGCCCGATGACGACGCTCGATATAGACGCGGAAGGTAATGTGTGGTTTTTCACAAGCCGCCACACCGAGCTGGTGAGGGATGCGCGGCGTGGGGATAGCGTGACATTGATTTATTCAGACCCTAAAAACAATACTTACCTGAGTGTATCCGGCACGGCGTCGATCGTGGAAAGCGAGCACCGCAAGGAGGAACTGTGGAACCTGATGTCGAAAGCCTGGTTTCCGGGTGGGAAAGATGATCCGGACCTGGCGGTGCTGAGGGTCACCACACAGGAAGCCGCCTATTGGGATAGTACTTCTTCTAAAATGGTCGTATTCTTCTCGATGCTGAAAGCGGTGATTACCGGCACCACGCCCGAGGGTGGCGATCACGGGAAATTGAATCTGGTGTAGATGTATATATTGAATGCAAAAGAGGCGGTCGGGATTCCCGATCGCCTCTCTGTTTTATAAAAGGCAAAAGCCTCTACTCTACACTTGCTTCCTCGTTCACATAGGCCTCTGCCAGTTCGGTGAGCTTATGGTCGGTTTCACCTTCCTGGTCAAGCGTTTGTTGCAATAGATCTGCGACGTCGCTGTGGCCCAGCGTGCGTGCAATATTACGTAGCGTACCGTACGAAGCGATTTCGTAATGTTCCACTTTCTGAGCGGCCATAATGAGCCCGCAGTCGCGTACCATGGTACCTTTGTCGGTGCTTTCGATGATTTCGTTCGCTTCTTCGATGAGCCCTTCCATGGCAGCGCATTTTTTGGCCTGCGCTTTTTCGCCGATCATTTCGAATACCTGCTCTACCACTTTGGCGTGCTCTTCGGTTTCGGTGGTATGTTGTTCGAAAGCAGCTTTCAGTTCTTCTGAAGTCGCGTTTTTCGACATTTTTGTTAATGCCTTTGCGAGGTTCTTTTCAGCCCAGTAAATGTCTTTAAGCCCATCTACAAACAGTTCTTTTAATTTTGCGCTGTCCGTTTCGGTGATTTGTTTGCTCGCTGTTTTGCCTTTTGTCGCTTTCATGATTATTAAGTTTTAATGGTCGTGGTATTGTTGAGATTCATGGCGATGATCGCCGATTTGTCGCATCGTTTTTAAAAATCCATACCAAAACCAAAATCCCGCTTAGCTGAAAGTTTTAAGTTGTGCTTGAAGAGATTCCTACACATATACGTGTGGCGCGGGCGCAAAAGCAGCAGGAATGCTTTTTGAAATAGAAGAGCATCCATCAACCGACACCATGAAAAAACGGAAGCCATTTAAATTGCTCATTGTCATTCTCCTGCTCGCCGGCGTCGCATTCGCTGTTTGGTATTTTTTCAAAAAGAGCAAACCCGATGCCGTTACAGGCCTTAAACCACACGTGGAAATGAGCATCGCGCGTATCAGCGACGTCACCGAAAGTACCATTAAAATGGAACTCAAAACGCTCGTCCATAACCCGCTGCCGGTGGGTATGCATTTGAAAAACATCAATTATGTGGTGAAAATGAATGGCAGGACGATCGTCGAGGACCATTATAACAAGCCGCTCCAAGTGAAGGCAGCCGACAGCTCGTTGCTCACATTACCCGCCAAGGTGAAAATCCGAAACCTACGTGTGGAAGGCGACGAGGAAGCTGCGAAAGGCAACGACAGCGCCGATTACCATTTCAAAACGATCCTGCATTTTGAAAAATCATTTTTGGGAAAAGACTCCCTCGTGCTCGAAATGGACAAGCGATTGCCGCTCTACCGGCTGCCGATGATTAAAATGGCGGGTTATGATTTCAAAAAGCTCGGCTTGAAAGAGTCGGATATTGTGGTGAAAGTGGAGGTTACCAACCTGAACCCGTTCTCGCTGGAATTCCAGAACCCGAAATATGCCATGGATTTAGGCAAGCAGAAACGCTTCGCGGAAGGTGCTGTAACGGGCATTACCAAAGTGAAAGCGAAAAGTAAGGATATTTATGAAATCCCGCTTGAAGTAAGTTTGGGGAAAGTAATCAAAGCAGGAGCGCAGATCATCGGAAAAGGGAAGGAGTTACCTTTTACATTCTATTTCAAAAGCAAAATCAAATCCGAAAGCGAGGTGCTGAATAATAGCGATATCAATTTGGTGATGGATGGCGAGTTGAAGGATGTGGAGGCGTTTCAAAAGAACATGGGAAGGAAGTAGTTTGACGGCTGACGGCTGACGGCCGACCGCCGACCATGGGGCCTGTCGGCCCGACCATGGACCATCGACCATGGGGCCTGTCGGCCCGACGATGGACCATCGACCATGGGGGCCTGTTGGCCCGACGATGGACCATCGACCATGGGGTTTTTGGAAAATAGGCTACTTGTTAAATAAATAGCTATTGATCTATGGTCCATGGTCTGTGGTCTATGGTCCATGGTCTATGGTCCGTGGTCGGTCGTCCGTGGTCGGCCGTCAGCCGTCAAATCACTCCCTCCCAAACCAGATCGTCATTTCATTCGTGCCGCGGTTGGCCCAGGCGTAGTAGGGGATTAGCGTGATGTTTTGTTCTTTGGATTTCAGTACGTTAATGCCGCCCAGCATTTCCTTCTGGTAAACCGGGGTAAATTCCTGTGTCCCGGATATTTTGATCGCCAGCGCTTTTCCTCCATTATCGTGTCCTTCCGCGCAGTAAAGCACCGGCCCACGTTCGATAGCGACTTTTCCCTGGTTAGATTTCAGTTTTTCATTGGCAATTACCTTGCGCACCGGCATATCCAGCATGAGTTCGATGACGTCGCCTTTTTTCCAGGTCCGGTTTAACTTCAAATACCCGTTCTCAATCGCAGTTTCTGCTTTTTTGCCATTAATTGTGAGGCTTATCGGTTTAGCCAGTTTGTCCTCATAACTATACAAGTCGCCTGGGATTGCCTGGCCGTTCACCCAGCCGGGAATGCGGATATGCAATGGGAATGCCGCGCTTTTCTCGGGATCGACCTGAATGCGGATATTGCCTTGCCACGGATATTGTGTCTGTTGCGTAACCTGAACCTGCGTGTTGGGCAGTCCAATATTTGCTTTTGTATCACCAAATAGGTTGATAACTAATGTATTGCCTTGTGTGGCGTACATGTACGCGGGCATGGAAGGCAGGAAGCGCGAGACGTTCGTGGGACAGCACGCGGTGCCGAACCATTCGTGCCGCACGGCGCCGGAGCCTTTGTTGAAATCGTTTTTGCCGTCGGACGACATTGGATTTACGTAAAAGAACGTACTGCCTTTCACACCCATTCCACCCAGGAAGCCATTGTAAAGCACACGCTCGAAGACGTCCATATATTTGGCTTCGCCGGTGAGCAGGTACATTTTGTGGTTCCATAGCATATTTGCGATGGCGGCGCAGGTTTCGGCGTATGCGTTGTCGTTGGGCAAGATGTAAGGTTTGTCGAATGCCTCACCGTCTTCCCGGGCGCCCATTCCGCCGGTAATATATTGTTTTTGGTATGTTGCGTCATTCCAGATCGCGTTCAAGGCCGTTTCGTCTTTGGGATCGTGGCGGAGGGTGAGCAGGTCGGCCACGCCCGTGTACAGGTATTGCGCGCGCACGGCGTGCCCGACCGCCTCGCGCTGGCGTACGAAGGGTACCTGGTCCTGGAAATACGCGGGGCCGAGCTTGTGCTCGTCGAGGAAGAGCGTGCGCTTGTCGGAGCGGCCGCGCATGTCGATGAAGAATTTGGAAAGATCGAGGTATTCCTTTTTGCCGGTGACGCGGTAAAGGCGTATCAATGCGAGTTCGGTTTCCTCGTGCCCCGGTACCACCACCATTTGTCCGGGTTTAGGACCAATGGTTTTAACCAAATGGTCGGCGTTCTTGATGGCTACATTCAGCAAAGTCTTTTTGCCGGTGGCTTCATAATGGGCTACGGCGGCTTCGTACAAATGGCCGACGTTATACAACTCATGGCTGCCATTCTCGAACGAATACCGGTAAGGTCCGGCGATCCAGTCGTAGGAGCCGGTGGTGTCTCTGTTAATGGTGCGGATCGTGTACAAATAGCCGTCGGGTTCCTGCGCGGCGGCGAAAAGGGTGATCAGCGAGTCGAGGTAATGATCCAGTTTAGGATCGTATTGATTTTGAAGTACATAAGAAGCGCCTTCTACGACTTTGAAAACATCGGAATCATCGAAACGGGCGCCCTTGAACGTTCCCTTTTTTAAGCCGCCGGCCACCGCAAAGTTATCGAACCGGCCACTTTCTTCACATTCATGCAATGCGTGAGGCACCGTCACTGCCCGAGCGAGCTCGACGCGATCATGCCAGAATCCGGTTGTAGTTTTAACGTTTTTCAGCGGCACCGGCTTAATGCTGCCGGTTTGTGCAAATAGGAAATGGGAGAGAAGAACGAGGGTGAATATGGAAAGTGATTTCGTCATCGGAAGTACAAAATTGGAACGCAGTTGAGCTTTGTATAGAATTTAAACCCAAAAAACATGCCAAAATTGTCCTTCCGTACGGTTTGAAACGGATTACAAACCGTATTTTTCCATCCTCCGATAAAGTGCTGCGCGGCTGAGTCCCAGTTCACGGGCGGCGTCGGTGATGTTTCCGTTGAAGCGTTTCAATGCTTTGATGATCATCGTTTTTTCCATGTCTTCAAGGTCGAAACCAGTGGCAGTAGCAGGCTGCCCGGCCGAACTTTTGAGGAAAAGGTCATCAGGTTGCAAGGTTTTTTCCTGCGAAAGGATTACGGCTCGCTCTACGGCATGTTGCAGCTCGCGGATGTTCCCCGGCCAGTTGTACTGCTGCATTTTCTTCACCAATGCATTACTGATGTCGTTGACGGGGCGGTTATACTTTTTGGCGTATTGTTTGAGATAATAGTCGGCCAGTGCGCTGATATCCTCGGGCCTGTCGCGCAAAGGCGGCAGTTCGAGTTCGATGGTATTGATCCGGTAGAGCAAATCCTGGCGGAAGGTTTTCTCCGTCACCATCTTTTCGATATTCATATTGGTCGCGCAAATGAGGCGGACGTCGAGTGCGATGGGCTTGTTCGAGCCGACGCGGGTTACTTTGCGTTCCTGAATGACGGTAAGCAGCTTGGCTTGCAATGGTAATGTGAGGTTACCGATCTCGTCCAGGAAAATGGTACCGCCTTTTGCTTCTTCAAAACGACCGGCGCGGTCTTCTTTGGCATCCGTAAATGCGCCCTTCACGTGGCCGAACAGCTCACTTTCGAAAAGTGTTTCGCTGATCGCCCCCAGATCGACAGCTACGAATGGCTTGTCGGCACGTTTGGAATGCTGGTGGACGTGTTTGGCGAGCTGCGTTTTACCCGTGCCATTTTCGCCGAGGATGATCACATTGGCATCGGTCGAAGCCACGCGCTCGGCCGTAACCAGCACCTGCCGCATGCTATCGCTGGTGGCAACGATGGTGTCCGTTGTAGCTTTATTGTTCTTCTTATTGTCGTCTTTACTCTTTTCTTCTACTACCGGCACCACTTTATCCTTGCCGGCTTCGAGCGCAGTGCTGATTGTCGCCAGGAGTTTATCGTTTTCCCACGGTTTCAAGACAAAATCAATTGCACCGGATTTGATCGCGCGGATTGCCATTTCAATGTCGCCGTAAGCGGTGATCATGATCACTTTCGCGGCGGGATTGATGTCGAGAATGCGGTCGAGCCAATGGAAACCTTCGCGTCCGCTGTTCACATCGCGGGTGAAGTTCATGTCGAGCAGGATCAGGTTATAATCGCCGTTGGTAACTAGGAATGGTAGTTTTTGGGGATTCTTCTCAATGTCGACCGCTTTGGCGTGTCGTTTCAGTAAAAGCTTGGCGGCGCTGAGGACATCAACGTCGTCGTCGATAATCAGGATTTTGGCTTCTGATAGTAGCATGGCTGTTATTTCTTGTGGTGCGCAGGGCGGGTTACACTGCCGGATAGGGACTTAACGGAATTGTTTGTCAAGATAAGGACGCAATTTGAAATATTATTTCCTAACAAGCTAAAATGTCACTATTTTACCTTAAAAAGGCAGCTTGAAAGGCTTGTCCGCGCCCGAACAAATTTGTCCGATAACGAACAATATTAACCAAGTTATGAATTTAAATTATATTGATTTTCAGTGCGTTAGATAGCGCAGCCTTCTTTGGCATAGTGATTGGATTAGTAAAGCCAAATACAAAAGCGAACTCAATCACTAGCATATAATGGAAGTTAAGACACCTAACTCGACAAGCACCAGTAACGGATTTTCCGGAGGATCAACAATGGACCGAGTAAAACCCAAGAAATTCTGGAATACCAAACGTATCAGCATTATTGGCGGTAGCGTATTACTGGCAGCGTTCCTGATTTACCAATTCATTTTTGCCGACAAGAGAAGCAAGCTAAATGTGGAGCAGGACAAGCTGACGATATCGACGGTCCAAAAAGGAAAATTCGACGAGTTCATCGTCGTGACCGGGGTGGTTCAACCCCTTAAAACCATCCAGCTCGATGCGATCGTAGGTGGTTATGTGACAGAAAAACTCATTGAAGGCGGGAATATGGTGAAACAGGGCGACGTCCTGCTTCGCCTGGAAAACCAGAACCTGAAACTGAGTTTCCTTCAATCGGAAACAGAGGCGAGCCGATTGGTAAACGATCTCCAGAATACCCGCCAGAACTTGAAAGTAGCACGTTTTACACTCCAAAAGACATTGAGTGACCTCGATTTCCAGCTCGACCAGGCGAAAGACGCGCATGAGCGTAATGTGAAGCTTTATAAAGACAAAGTGATTCCCGAGGCCGATTACCTGAAAACGAAACGCGATTACGAAAAACTGGTAAGACAGCGCGAAATCGAGATCGAATCACAGAAATACCAGGAAGAAAACGCCAAAATGCAGATCACGCAATTAGAAGGAACCTTGGCGAGCACGCAGAAAAACGTAAGCCTGTGGCGCCAGACGCTCGACAACCTCGTGGTGAAGGCACCGGTATCGGGTCTGTTGTCGTCCATGAACATCGAAGTTGGCTCCAACATCAGCCAGGGCCAAAATATTGGTCAGATCGACGATTTGAACGGTTTTAAAATGCGGGTCAGCGTTGATGAGCACTATTTGTCGCGGATTTTTGTCGGGCTGAGTGGCTCCATGGAGTTCAACGGAAAAGACTACGGCTTGAAGATCATTAAGATATACCCGGAAATCCTGAGCGGACGTTTCGAAGTAGATATGAAGTTCGACAATGGCGCTCCCGACCTGGTTAAAAGAGGCCAGTCGGCCCCGATCCGTCTGCAACTGGGTCAGCCTTCGCAGGCCACATTGCTGCCGGTGGGTGGTTTCTTCTCCGAAACAGGCGGAAACTGGGTGTATGTGGTGGCTGATGGTGGCAAACGCGCCGCGAAACGCAAGATCACATTAGGCCGCAAAAATCCTGAATATTTCGAAGTTCTTGAAGGCTTGCAGCCGGGCGAGAAAGTAATCACGAGCTCATATGAGAACTTTGGAGATAATGAGGTGTTGGAATTTTAGTTAGGGAGGAATGGGAGGATGGAGGAAGGGGAGGAACGGGAGGAACGGTGAGTGAATAGTAGGTGAGGTTAGAAGTTTGTTTCTCTTGTTTTGATCAGGTTTTGGATCATCGCAGATAAGAGGCGGCTTTTGGAGATTAGTTCTGTTCCTTTTTCCTCGGTTATCAGGCCCGCTCCCATGGCGATGTAAATTTGGGTTCTCAGTTCACCGGATGATCCTTTTGCAATTCTTAAGAAACGTATAAACTCTTTGTTAGAATGACGCTCGAAACCCTCAGCAATGTTAGATGGAACCGACACTGCAGCGCGGCACATCTGGTCTTTGAGACTAAAATCACGGCAGGCGCCAAGCGTTTGATAAACATGGATGGATAAGTTAATCCCATCCTGCCAAACCTTTAAATCTTCAAATTTTTCAACTTTTGACATAACTAGTAGGATTGATGAAAGACAAGGGCAATAATAACCATTTTCCCCTTCCTCCTTCCTCCCTTTCCTCCAAGCCTTTGAAACAAAATGATCAAGATTAACAACATGCACAAGGTGTTTTCTACGGAAGAAGTAGAGACAACTGCCCTCAACGGCATCGACCTGGAAATTAAGGACGGTGAGTTCGTAGCCATCATGGGGCCTTCCGGTTGCGGGAAATCGACCTTGCTGAACATTCTGGGATTGCTCGATAACCCGAGCGAGGGGTCGTACGAATTTTACGGCACAGAGGTAGCAAAAATGTCGGAACGCCAGCGCGCGCAGATCCGCAAAGGGAATATCGGTTTCGTGTTCCAGAGCTTTAACCTGATCGACGAACTGACTGTATATGAAAACGTGGAGCTGCCATTGCTGTACCTCAAAACCCCTCCGGCAGAACGCAAGGAGAAAGTGGAGGCCGCACTTACCCGCATGAATATGATGCACCGCCGCAACCACTTCCCGCAGCAGCTATCGGGTGGTCAGCAGCAGCGTACCGCTATCGCCCGTGCCGTAGTAGCCACTCCGAAAACAATCCTAGCCGATGAGCCGACGGGTAACCTCGATTCCAAGAACGGTGAAGAGGTAATGAACCTGCTAAGCCAATTGAATGGCGCCGGAACGACGATCCTGATGGTAACGCACTCGCCTTACGATGCCGGTTTCGCACACCGTGTAGTGAACCTGTTCGACGGTAAGATCGTGACTGAGAAGATACATGTTTAGAAATCCTCCGGCTATTGACGACTAGCGCGGCTTTATAGCAGGAACATTTGATGCGGGGGCGAGCGCCTCCTGGAATGCAGTGTGGGGCCCCCGCGTGGTGCCAAAGCTAGTTTGAACAATATGCCAAATCTAACCATGAAAAAAATCCTAACCATCCTGTTGGCCGGCGTAAGTACGCTGGCCATTGCCCAGAAGAGGGCGTACCTAAGCAGAAGCATTGACGACGACGGCAAAAAGCTGTCGATTAAAGTATCCGGAACGCTGGACGGCAAAGAAGTTGATGTCAACAAGACGTTTGATGTGGAGGGTATGAGCCAGGAGGATCGCGAGGCGCTGCGCGATAAGGTATTGTCTTCGATAGCCGAGGGAAATCTGGAATTGCCTGCCCCGAAAGGCATTTGCAAGGAATCGGTGGCCGTGGCAGCGCGTCAGCGGAAACCCAAGCCGCCGGTACCGCCGGTTGCTCCCGCTCCTGAAATACCCGCAGATGAGCCTGAGACAATGGCATTCTCTTCCAATGAGGTGAATGCCGAAATGGTGTCGTCAGGGAAAGGATTTATCAAAGAACCAGCTTCGAAATATCCGAAAGACTTCTCCAAACACGTGCGCTACAATTCGGAAACCGGTGAAATGTTTATCAAATACCGGTTTATGAAGGATGGCGACGAGTATATCTACGAAAAGACCGTGAATGCCGCCGAGAAATCGGAGAAGGAACGGCAGCGGATCATTCAAAATTTTGAAAGTGAAATGGGCCTGCCGGGAAACGGCATGGAAATGTAAAAGCTTGAAGTAATGCTGAAAAACTATCTGAAAATTGCCTGGCGGAATCTGCGTAAACACAAGTTTTACACGTTTCTGAACATATTCGGTTTGTCGCTTGGGCTGGCAAGTTGCCTGCTCATTACGCTTTATGTGGTGGACGAGTTGAGTTACGACAGCACATTCGCGAACGCGGACCGTATTTACCGGATCAATGCAGATATCCGTTTCGGCGGTGCCGACATGGCGCTTGCAGTAGCGCCCGATCCTTTGGCATTTACATTAAAAAAGGATTACCCACAGATTGAGCAGGTGTTGCGGCTACGGGAAAATGGCAGCCAGCTTGTGCGTCGTGCCGATGCAACCGATAATTTGAAAGAAGATCATGTTTTTTACGCCGATTCGACATTCTTCAAAGTATTCCCGGTTCCGATGCTGCAAGGCGACCCGAATACCGCATTGCGTAATCCGCAAACGGTAGTGATCTCGGAAACGGATGCCCGGAAATACTTCGGAGACGCCAATCCGATGGGTAAGGCGTTGATGGTGGATAACAATACAACGTATACGGTTACCGGTGTCATGCGCGACATTCCTACGCAGTCGCACATGCGAGACGTGAACATGCTGCTTTCTATGAGTTCGACGGAGGAAAGCAGGCAAAATGCCTGGGGCAGCCATAATTTTAATACCTACATCCTTTTTCGTAAAGGCGTCGACGCGAAGCAGTTTGAAGCGAATTTTGAAACTGTTTTGCAGAAATATACTTCCAAATGGATCAAGAGTTTTCTGGGATCGACGCTGGATGAGGTTCGGAAAACGGGCAATTACCTGGTTTATACATTAATACCACTTAGAGATATCCATTTGCATTCGGACCGTACGGCGGAGATTAATGCCAATGGCAATATCCAGTATGTGTATATTTTTGGAGTCGTAGCGATTTTCCTGCTCTCCATTGCCTGCGTCAACTTCATGAACCTCGCCACGGCGCGTTCGGCAAATCGGGCGAAGGAGGTTGGAGTACGCAAAGCATTGGGGTCGGAACGGTCGTCACTGGTGAGCCAGTTCCTGACCGAGTCGGTGATGCTGAGCTTACTGTCGCTGGTACTCGCGATTCTGATCGCTTATCTCGCATTGCCGCTGTTCAACAATCTGGCAAGCAAGCAAATCGAGTTTCCCATCACGAATGTATGGTTTTGGTCGGTGCTGCTGCTGACGGGCGGCATTGTCGGCGTGTTGGCCGGAAGTTACCCGGCATTCTTCCTGTCGGCATTTCAACCATTGAAAGTCCTCAAAAACACAATTGAGCTGGAAGGCAGAGGAAGTGGTTACCTTCGCAATGCGTTGGTGGTATTCCAATTTGTGATTTCGGTAATGCTGATTGTCGGCACGGGTGTCATTTACCGGCAGCTTAACTACATTCAAACCAAGAAACTGGGCTTTAATAAGGATCAGATGCTGATCGTGAACGACGCATATGCGTTGAACAACCAGGTGAAAGCGTTCAAAGAGCAGGTTTTGCAGCTTCCAAACGTCGAAAGCGCAACGGTTACGAGCTTCCTGCCTACACCTTCTTCCCGTACCGACCATACTTTTTTTCCGGTTGGGGAAATGCAGCAGGATAAAGGCATTAATATGCAGAAATGGGCCGTGGATTATGATTTTGTGAAAACGATGGAGCTTCAAATGGCAAGTGGACGTGCTTTCGAAGAAGCATTCCCGTCCGATTCTACGGGTATTGTCATCAACGAAGCCGCGGCGAAAGTATTGGGCTATGCGGATCCGGTTGGCAAGAAGATATTCGGTTATGAAGATGCGGCATTAACGAAACGCGTCGACTACATGATCATCGGCGTGGTGAAAAACTTCCACTTCGAATCGCTCAGGAGAAACATTGGTGCATTGAGTTTGATTCTCTATAAAAGTTCGGGGTCGGTGGTGTTTCGCATGAAAGGTGGCGACGCTCCCCGCACTGTAGAGCAGGTGGAGGCGCTTTGGAAGAAAATGGCCCCCGGGCAGCCTTTCAACTACAAATTTATGGACCAGGATTTCGACAACGTTTATCGCAGCGAACAGCGGGTAGGGGAGATATTTATCACATTCGCTACTATTTCCATCATTATTGGGTGCCTTGGATTGTTCGGTCTGTCAGCATTCACGGCAGAGCGCCGCACAAAAGAGATTGGTGTCCGTAAAGTACTTGGCGCGAGTGTGGTCAACATCGTGGCCCTGCTATCCAAGGAATTTATTAAGCTGATTGTGATAGCCATACTGATCGGCAGTCCGATCGCCTGGTTTGGTATGAATCATTGGTTAAGTGATTTCGCCTACCACGTTGATCTGGCCTGGTGGATGTTCGCTGCCGCCGGATTGCTGGCCATCGTGATCGCATTGCTTACGGTCAGTTTCCAAAGTATCAAAGCCGCGCTGATGAACCCGGTGAAGTCGTTGAAGTCCGAGTAGGTTACTGAAATTCGAGGAAGGGGTTGATGATTATGAGTTTTCCTTCGATGATTTGGTGGTGTTGTAGGTCCTCGGAATACAGTGTATTGCAACCGGCCGCGAGTGTAGAAGATATGATGATGCTGTCGAAAATCTGAAAATCATATTTTTTCAGAATATAGTAGGAATGATCGAGAATATCCTGATCAACAGAAATGATCTGACAGCGGTCAAAAATGAGATTGCATTTATACAGAACTTCCTGTTTTGGAAGTTTTAGCGCCCGTTTCGTAACATTAATGAATTCGGAGACCACCTGTGTGCTGATAATTGGATTGGAAGCGACAATACTTTCACTGACACGTCTTTTAGTATGATCGTTTGCATCGTAGAGATACAGTAAAACATTGGTGTCAAGCGCAGTATTAGTCGTCATAATTATTCGCTTCGTTGCGATCAAATTTGAAATTACTGAGGTCCACACGACTATCCTTGAAAATAGCCTCGATGGCCTCCATACGTTTTTGCTTTTCAAGTTCGGTTAATACGCGGGGCGCTTTTACCTCGCAAGCAACAACTTCAATCTCCTTTCCGACCATCTCTTTGGGAACAGTCAAAGTGAAGGTCGTACTCGTCGGGACGATAATTTTTCTGACTGGTTCCATAGCATTAGCTTTTACAGACAATCAAATATATCCAATAACATATTGCACATCCTATTTATTCCATCACCAATGAACAAACGGTATGTTTAAAAATTATCTCAAAATAGCCTGGCGGAATTTGTTGAAAAACAAGATGTTCAGTTCGATTAACATCCTTGGGTTGGCGCTGGGGATGGCTTGTAGTTTGCTGATCATGTTGTGGGTGCAGGACGAAGTGAAAATGGATCGCTTTCATGAGCATGATGCACGGCTTTATTCGGTCATGGAAAATCAGCATTATTCCGGGGAGATCAACACTTTCGCTGCTACGCCGGGGATTCTGGCGGAGAATATCGTGAAGGACATTCCCGAGATCGAAAAGGCCAGTCAGGTGCTCTGGGAGCAATCGCCGGTTTTGAAGGTTGGCAATGTGTATGACAATGAAAAAGGCCGCTATGTACAGGGAGATTTCCTGACAATGTTCTCATTTAAACTGAAACAAGGCGATGCCCGCACGGCGCTGAAGCGTCCCGATGGTATTGTAATTTCTCAAAAACTGGCCGACAAGTATTTCAAAGGGCAGGATCCGATCGGAAAGGCCATGCGCGTCGATAACAAGGACGATGTGGTGGTTACCGGCGTGCTGGAAGAAATCCCGCGCTATTCGTCTATGAAATTCGATTTCATGATGAGCTACGACCGGTGGCAAAAAGGTGCACCATGGTCGAAGGAATGGGGCAACAATGGCCCTCGCTGTGCGGTGTTGCTGGCCAAAAATGCGGATATCGACAAGGTCAATGCGAAAATCAAGGATTATGTCAAGACGAAAAACAAGGACAGTAACGTCGATCTTTTCCTGATCAATTACGGGAAATCATACCTCTATTCAAACTGGGAAGCAGGCAAGCAGAACGGCGGGCGCATCGACTACGTGCGGATGTTTACCGTGGTGGCGATATTTATCCTGATCATCGCCTGCATCAACTTCATGAACCTCGCTACCGCGCGCTCGGTGAAGCGCGCGAAAGAAGTCGGTTTACGGAAAGTGGTAGGCGCTTATAAAACAAGCCTGATCGGGCAGTTTATGGGTGAGTCGATCCTTATTACGCTGCTTGCACTGGTGGTTGCGATAGCGATTGTGCTGGCATTGATGCCGGGATTCAATTCACTGACCGAAAAGCAGCTTTCCCTCGATTTTCTGGATCCGGCTTTCCTGCTCCTGCTATTGGCGCTGACATTAATTACCGGCCTGGTCGCCGGCAGTTACCCGGCATTGTTTATGTCGTCGCTCAACCCGGTTACGATTTTGAAAGGCGCATTGAAGTTCAAGCCTAATGCTACCTATTTCCGGCAGGGACTGGTCGTGTTTCAGTTCGGATTATCGATCCTGCTGATCCTCTCGATGATCGTCATCTACCGGCAGATCGATTTTATACAGCATAAAAACCTCGGTTTTAGTCAAGAAAACCTCCTTTACATTCCCGATATTGAAAATACGATGAGTACCAACTTCGATGCATTCAAACAAGCACTCGAAGCAGAGCCCGGCATCAAGTCGGTGGCGCGGTCGCAGGCGAGTCCGCTGGCGTATGGCAGCTCTACAATGGGGGTTCAATGGCCCGGTAAGGATACTACCAAGCAATTGCTTTTCAATGTCAATCCGGTTGGTTTTAATTTTATAGAAACAATGGGGATCAAGCTCCTGGACGGGCGCGATTTCAGCCCCGCATTTGGGACAGACACTTCCAATTACCTGATCAATGAGGCGGCCGCGAAGAAGATCGGTTATAAAGATCCGGTGGGCAAGGAATTAACGATGTGGGGTAAAAAGGGCACGATTATCGGATTGATGAAGGACTTTCATATCGGATCACTACACGTGGCGATCGAGCCCCTGATCATTAGCCTTCAGCCCAAGAAGGAAGCCTGGGGCGTAGGCATGGTGCGTGCGGAGGCAGGCAAGACGAAGCAGGCCATCGAAAGCCTGGAAAGGGTTTTCAGGCGATATAACTCGGGTACACCCTTCAAATACCATTTCGCGGACGAGGAATTTGGCAATCTCTATAAAGCCGAAATGGTCGTCGGCAAACTCTCCAACTACTTTGCATTCCTGGCCATTTTTATATCGTGCCTGGGCTTGTTCGGTCTGGCCGCATTTACTGCGGAGCAGCGAACGAAGGAAATCGGGGTGCGGAAAGTGCTGGGCGCCAGTGTTTCCAATCTGGTAGGAATGCTGTCGGCCGACTTCCTGAAATTGGTGGGCATTGCAGCAGTGATCGCATTCCCTGTCGCCTGGTATTTTCTGACGGGCTGGCTTGAAAAGTACGCCTTCCGCATCGAGATGGAATGGTGGTATTTTGCCGTGGCAGGTGTGGCCGCATTGATGATCGCGCTGTTTACCGTCAGTTTCCAGGCGATTAAAGCAGCGCTGATGAACCCGGTGAAGTCGTTGAAATCTGAATGAAAGGGAAAGGGAGGAAGGAGGATGGATGAAAGGGAGGATGTAATCTTCCTGATAATTTTTCTTCATTCCCTTCCTCCTTTCTTCCCTTTCCTCCTTCCTCCCTTTCCTCCCTTTATTCCTCACAAAACAGCCATGTTAAAAAACTATCTCAAAATCGCCATCCGAAATCTCACGAGGAACAAGATTTTCTCGGTGATCAACATCGCAGGCCTGTCGCTTGGGCTTACCTGCTGCATGCTCATTGTGCTCTACACGAAGGACGAAGTGAGTTTTGATCGCTTTCAGGCGAACAAGGATCACTTGTACCGTGTGATGGTTACGAGCAAGGACGAACATGAAACCCGCACATTCGGGAGTACTAATGCCATCCACGGGCCTACTTTCAAGCAGGATATTCCCGATGTAAAAGAGATCATCCGGGCGCAGACCAATTCTTTTGTGATTAAAAAGGGTAATGAGGTATTGAAAGAGGACGTGTTGTTTGCCGACGCCCCGTTCTTCTCGGTATTTTCGATGCCGCTGCTTTCCGGAGATCCCCAAAAGGTGCTGTCGGACATTCATTCTATCGTTTTGAGCGAAGACCTGGCTGAGAAGTATTTTGGGACAAAAAATGCGGTGGGGCAAACGATGCAGCTGAAAGTCGGGGACGAGTTTGAACCCTTCATCGTGTCCGGTGTGGCGAAGCGCTGTCCGGAGAACTCATCGATCCAGTTTGATGCCGTGCTGCCTTTTGCATATCAGGAAGCAAAAGGCTGGACCGACAACGAATGGATGGGGTTTTATATGAATACATTTGTTTTGCTGCATGAAAGGGCTGATTACCATGCGGTAGTGCGCAAAATGAATCAGGTCTCGAAGAGCAAAGTCACCGCGGAGGCAGGTCAGGGCAGGGAGATCAGGAATCAGTTTACCTTCGGTCTGATGCCCTTCCTGGATATGCATTTACAGAGCGGTAGCGGCGATCTGCGCAACGGCCTCGATCATGGCAGTAGCCCCATTTATTCATATATTTTGTCGGGTATCGCGATGTTCATTCTGCTGATCGCCTGTATCAATTTTGTGAACCTCACCGTGGCACGTTCGCTCAACCGCGCGAAGGAGATCGGGGTACGGAAAGTGGTGGGCGGGTTACGGAAACAGTTGGTATATCAGTTTCTCGGCGAATCGTTTTTGCTTTCTTTTCTCGCATTTACGCTGGCTATTGCGCTCACCCAAATTGTGTTGCCCGTTTTCAACGAGTTAGCCAACAAGCAGCTTGCACTTTCGTATTTGCTGGATACCGGGCTCGTATCGGGTTACGTAGCATTGTTTTTCATAACCGGCCTGGTTGCGGGCATGTATCCTGCATTGGTACTTTCCGGTTTCAGCCCGGTGCAGACGCTTTACAATCGCACCAGGCTGACACAGAAAAATTACCTGACCAAAGGGCTCGTTGTTTTTCAATTTGCCTTGTCGGTGTGTCTCGTTATCGGCACTATCGTGATTTATTCTCAATTCAAATACCTGACCAACAAAGACCTGGGTTACAACGATGAGAATCTGGTGAGTTTCAGCCTGGGTCGTGGGGGGCCGGGCAAGGAAGTAATGGAGGTTGTTCAGAATGAATTGAAAGGCACCTCAGGCATTGCGTCGGTGGCCGCATTTAATGGAAGTTATAATGGAACAATTGCTAAAATAGATAATCGGGAGATCGGATTCGGATACATTGGTGTGAGCGACGATTTCCTGAGTACATTACAGATACCCGTGCTGAAAGGCCGGAACTTCTCGAGAAGCTTTTCTACCGATCCGGAGGAAGCGATTGTGGTCAATGAGGCATTTGTGAAGCGTGCGGGGCTTAAAAATCCGGTGGGGCAGGAGGTGAACTTCGAATGGAAGAACAAAAAGATGAAGATCATCGGCGTGATCCGCGATTACCATTATGCATCGTTGAAAGACACCATCGCGCCATTGGTATTAACCCAGGATCCGAACTACCGCATCGGGACCATTATCGCGAAATTGGATAGTAAGGATACTCCGGCGACGATCAAGGCGATCGAGAAAATTTTCAGAAGCCATATCAAGAACCTGCCTTTTGAATACAAATTCGAAGATGAGGCAAATCTGAAACGCTACGAATCCGAGGCTAAATGGAAGCAAATGATCACGTTCGCAGCCGTGTTGTCGATTTTTGTTTCCTGTATCGGCCTGTTCGGGCTCGCGACTTTCAATGCCGAGACACGCGTGAAGGAAATCGGCATCCGTAAGGTCCTGGGCGCGTCGGTAGCGAGCATTACGGCGCTGCTCTCAATGGATTTTGTGAAACTCGTGGTCATCTCCATCGTCGTCGCGCTTCCGATTTCGTATTATGGTGCGAATTTGTGGTTACAGGATTTTCCTTACCGCATCGCGATGTCGTGGACCTATTTTGCCTGGGCCGCGGTGCTGGCAATTGCTATTGCCGTTCTGACAGTAAGTTACCAGAGCATCCGGGCGGCCATGTTGAATCCTGTTAAGTCCTTAAGAACGGAGTAAGGAGGATGGAAGAAGGGGAGGAAGGGGAGGATGGATTTTTCCTTTTCTCTCCCTTCCTCCTTTCCTCCCTTTCCTCCCCTTCCTTCCCTTCCTCCCTTTCTCTTTTTCGACCATGCTAAAAAACTACTTCAAAATCGCATTTCGCTCGCTGTGGAAGAACCGGCTGTTTACGGCGATCAATGTGCTGGGGCTTTCGTTGGGGCTGGCGAGCGCAGGCGTGCTGCTTCTTTTTATTCAGAGGGGCATTACTTTCGACACCTTCCACAAGGACAACGACCAGATCTATTTTGTGCAAACTGCCGACGTTTCGGGGCGGTATAATCAGACGGTGTACCCGATTCTGGAACAGATGGTCAAGACCTTCCCGGAAATCGAAACAGGTACGCATGTGCAGGGCTGGAACGACGTGTGGCTGAACCACCAGGGTAAGGACCTGCAACGGCAAACGAAGTATGTTGATAGTACTTTTTTTGATGTTTTCTCCTTCAAACTGAAATACGGTCATGCAACGACCGCATTGAAGCGGAAACAGTCCATTGTGCTGAGCGACCAGGCTGCGGAGGCATTGTTCGGGGAAGTTAATCCGGTGGGCGAAACCGTGACGGTGGAGGATACCATGACTTTCACGATAACGGGCGTGCTCGAACCGGTTCCGGCTAATTCGTCTATTCAGTTTGAAGTGTTGCTTCCTGTTTCAAATCTCGAAGACAATAAGGGTTTTGCGTCGAATGCGGATTGGTACAACACCTTCGCCACTGTTTACCTCAAATTACGGAAAGGTACTGATCGCCGTAAGCTCGAAGCGAAGTTCCCGGCGTTTGCGAAAACCCATTTTCATGCGGACGGGCAGAAGCGGAAAATCCACATAGCGCCGTTGGAAGAATACATTCATTATCAAAACCCCGGTTTCCGATGGATGATTTACGGCGCCATTACCATTGCTGTATTTATCGTGCTGATTATCAGTATTAATATGGTGAACCTCAACACCGCCATGTCGTTCACGAGGGCAAAAGAGGTAGCGGTGCGAAAGGTCACAGGTTCTACGCTCGGGCAGATGCTGGGACAGTTCTGGACCGAGTCGGGATTGGTACTGGCAGGCTCGTTGCTGATTGCCGTAGTGTTTGGCATATTATATCTCGTCCCGCAATTCAATGAATTCAGGGAGGGTAGAATGCAGCTCGTGGTAAACTGGCAGCAGGACTCGGGCACTTTCCTCACTTTGATCGGGATTATCGGCCTCATTGCATTCGTAGCCGGAACGATCCCCGCGACTTACCTCAATAAGCTCGATTTGCGCGACACATTGAAGGGGAAACTGTCGGGCAAGCCCGGATCGAAAAACCGGATGCAGGGAGCGCTGATTGTGGTGCAATTGGTGATTGCTATTGTGCTGGTAGTAGGAGCGATTGCCGTCCGGCGGCAGATCAATTTCATGCGACAGGCCGATACTGGTTTCAGGGGAGAAAAGGTGGTCGTGGTGTCGTCGGACCTGCAATACAAGGATGAGAATGCGGCGGTGCAGCAGTTTGTGCCGATTCTGAATGGACTGAAACAAAATTCCAAGATCGAAAGTATAGCTGTTTCGGGCATTGTACCAACGCGCTACTGGAACAACTATAACGTATATACGCCCGAGGGCGAGGACAGGAAAAACATCCGGCTGCGCCACGTGGGTACGAGTACCAACTACACCGCTACCTATGATATCCGGATGGTAGAAGGAAGAGATTTTTCGGAACAACTCGATAGAAACGGCGAACAGCATCCCGTGGTGATCAACGAGGCGGCACGCAAGGCTTTCGGCTGGACGACGGCATTAGGGAAACGGCTCCGCCAGGGTAACAATGCAGAGGTTTATACGGTGATAGGCGTGATGAAAGACTTCAATTATGGCCCGTTGAAAGAGCGGATCGAGCCATTGCTGCATTGGTACGATGGCCCTCCCAGCCTGAATAGCTACCTTTCATTGAAGTTCACCGACATTTCACAAGCAAAAGGCGTTCTGGCCGGGCTCGAAACGGATATGAAGAAAATTCCGTCTAAACGACCGTTCAAATTTTTCTACATGCAGGAAGAACTCGGGCGCCAGTACAACGACCTCGACGGGATCTGGAAAATGGTCAACTTTGTGACGCTACTGGCTATTGTCATTGCCCTGGCAGGTATTTTCGGACTCATATCACTCGCTGCCAGCAAGCGCACCAAGGAGATTGGAATCCGCAAAGTGCTCGGAGCGAGCGTTCAGGGGATTGCCATGCTGCTTTCCCGTGATTTCATCATTCTGCTGGTTATTGCCATGCTGGTAGGATTACCCCTGGCCTACACTTTTGTGATCAAATACCTGGCGAGTTTTGAATACCATGTCGACCTGCCCTGGTATATTTTTGTACTTGTCGCCCTGGCGGCGTTGCTCCTCACCGTTCTGACGGTTGGATTTCAGGGTATCAAGGCCGCACTGGCAGATCCGGTAAAGAGTCTGCGGAGTGAATAGTGAATTGGAGATACCTGGTTTTATGATATTCCTTAACTTTAAGAAAAAATGGCTTATGGAACTGAATAGAATCACTTTTGATCCTAATGTCATGGGAGGGAAGCCCTGCATCAGAGGAATGAGAGTAACGGTTGGAACGATTGTAGGACTTATTGCGTCCGGCAGAAGTTTCGAAGAAGTACTGGCTTTCTATCCATATCTTGAGACAGAAGATATCAGCGAAGCACTGGCCTATGCTGCCTGGCGGGCCGACGAAATTGAAGTCCCTTTCCAGGCTGCATGAAGATACTGATCGACATGAATCTTTCACCTGTTTGGGTGCAGTACTTTGCTGAAAACGCATTTGTGTCGAAACATTGGTCTGAAATCGGTAAGGCTAATGACCCTGACAAAGTAATTTTCGAATACGCTAAACAAAATGGCTTTGTTGTATTCACCCACGATCTTGATTTTGGTGCTATTCTTGCTGCGACGAATGCGAAGGCCCCCAGTGTTTTTCAGATTCGGAGCCAGAATTTACTGCCTGAGGCCATTGGTCCAACGGTACTGAAATGCTTTCACGACTATGCAGGCTTTTTAAATTCGGGATGTTTGATAACGCTATTTGACCAGAAATCGAGGATCCGGCTATTGCCACTGAATTAAGTTTATTTGACAATATCGAACAACAGTGTCCAGTTTCGGACACTGTTGTTCGATATTTTGCATTATAATTGATTGGTTTTTAGGTGATTACGTGCTTGTTGAATGGCTGGCACAATTCTTCATTCCAAAAGAACCGGAATGCAATCCAACGACCTAGCCATGATCCAAAATTATTTGAAAATTGCTTGGAGGAACGTCTTGAAAAACAAGATGTTCTCCGTTATCAATGTCTTCGGCCTGTCGGTCGGGATGACCTGTTGCATGCTCCTGCTGCTGTATATTCTGAGCGAGGTTTCGTTCGATAAGCATCAGGAGCATGTCAACGATTTGTACCTGGTTCGTTCCGAGAATGTGCAGCCGAACGGAGAGAAAATGGACAACCCCCGCGCACCGGCACCTTACGCGCAGGCGCTGAAAGCCGAATATCCGGAAGTAGTACAGGTGACGCGCCTATGGCAGAATTTCCTCGAAGATAAGGCATTGCTGACGGTAGACCAGCCGGGAAGAGGCCCGCTCTCATTCTACGAAACCAAAGGAACACACGTCGATTCGACGTTTTTTGATGTTTTTACATACCAATTCCTGGAAGGAGATCAGCGTACGGCGCTGGTTGACCCGCATTCCATTGTACTTTCCGATGTTCTTGCACAAAAGCTTTTCGGTAATGAACCCGCGTTGAACCGTACCGTGAAAGTGGGCGGCAAGACGGGCCATAACGAGAATTTCAAAGTAACGGGCGTGTTCCGCGACGAGAGCGCCCGCTCCCATATCGATGCGCATTATTTTGTGTCATTCAAAGTGGGCTGGGTAGGCGATTACCTGCGGCAGCCTGACCTCAATTTCACAAACAACAACATGTTTTACCATTACCTGCGCCTCCGGCCAGGTACCGATGGTGCAGCGTTCGAGGCGAAATTGCCTGCATTCATCGAGAAATATGCGCGGAAAGACCTCAAAATTGCGGGATATGATAAAAAACTGGCGCTGTTACCCGTCCGGGATATACACCTTTTCAGCCAGATCGACCGCATTGTATCTTCCACCACGAGTTCAACTTATCTGTACGTGCTGGCAAGTATCGCGGTATTTACATTGCTGATCGCCTGTATCAACTTCATGAACCTGGCCACGGCGCGCTCTGCGAAGCGGGCGGCGGAGGTAGGTATGCGCAAAGTGATGGGCGCGAACAAGGGCAGCCTCGTTGGCCAGTTCCTGGGCGAGTCGATGGTGCTGACGTTCCTTGGCCTGGTGGTTGCCATGGCGCTCGTGGTGTTGCTACTGCCATTCTTCAACCAGCTTGCCGACAAATCGCTGGACTTGCATGAACTCTTGCAACCAAAAATTGTCGGCGGATTTGTACTGCTCGCATTGATTACCGGTTTGATGGCGGGAAGCTATCCGGCATTCTATTTGTCGGTATTTAACCCGCTGGATGTGATTAAAGGGCGGTTTGTGAACTCGGTATCGGCCACTACGCTGCGCCGGGGGCTGGTGGTGTTCCAGTTTGTGATTTCGATCGGGCTGGTAGTGGCTACGATCGTTATTCAGGGGCAGATCCGGTTCATGAAGGATCAGCCGCTCGGTTTCAACAAGGACCAGCAGATTGTGATCCCGTTCCGGAGCCAGGAAGCGAGGCAGGCTTACACGGCATTGAAAAATGAACTTTTGCAGGACAGCAGGATTACGGCCGCCTCCGGAACTGCCTATTATCCGGGTATTCTCAATCCCAGTGATATGTCGGTTTACTTGCCGGGGCAAACCGTGAATGATGACAATCTGATCAAAACGAACTGGGTAGCGCCGGATTTCATGGAAACGATGGGTTTCAAACCGGTCGTGGGCCGGATGTTTTCGAAGGAGTTCCCGGCGGATACGAATTATAAAATAGTGGTCAATGAGGCCACGCTCCGCAAATTCAATGTGCCGTTGAACAAAGCCGTAGGGCAGAAGTTCCTGTTCAATAACGGCGGAGATACACCGGGCTCGGTGGAGGTGGTTGGTGTGGTCAAAGACTTTCATTTTCAGGATTTGCACAAGGTTATTGAGCCATATGCCTTTTTCCTGAATATGGACCCAAGCTATAATTACCTGATCGCTCATATCGCAGGCAAGGATGCGGCATCAGCACTTCCATTTATAGAAAGCAAATGGAAATCGCTCGTGCCCGACGAGCCTTTCGCGTACACATTCCTTGATGAGGATTTTCAGAAAAACTACGCAGCCGACACCCGTACTTCGAGGCTGGTGAATGCTTTTACCATCATTTCGATCCTGATTTCCTGCCTGGGACTGTTCGGTTTGGCCGCATTTGCCGCCCAACAGCGCATCAAGGAAATAGGTGTGCGGAAAGTGCTGGGTGCTTCGGTGACAAACATTGTAGGGCTGCTTTCGGGTGATTTTGTGAAACTCGTAGTAGTTTCCATTGTGATAGCCACCCCGCTTACCTGGTACCTCATGAACCGCTGGCTGGATGATTTTGCCTATAAGATCAGCCTGCAATGGTGGATGTTTGCCGGGGCTGGGGCGCTGGCGGTAATCATCGCATTGCTCACCGTGAGTACCCAGGCCATCAAAGCAGCCATAACGAATCCAGTGAAATCGTTGAAGACGGAGTAAAGGAGAAAAGGGAAGATGGAGGAAAGGGAGGATAGAGACATGGGACTACGGATACTCTTCCTCCTTCCTTCATTCTCCCTTTCCTCCATCCTCCTTTACTTCCTAAAAACACCTTCTTATGTTCAAGAACTATATCAAAATCGCATTGCGTAACCTTTGGAAGAGCAAGGGTTACGCTTTTATCAATATCGTAGGGCTGTCGGTGGCTTTTTGCGTAAGCGTTTTTTTGTTTCTGACAGCCTATTTCGCATTGTCGTACGATGATTTCCATGCCGATAAGGACAGGATTTTCGAGCCCTATTTCTTTGCCAATGATCCCGAGCGTGTGGATCGTACGGCCTCCATGCCCTTTCCGATCACCCCCGCATTAAAGGCTGAGTTTCCCGACATCGAGGCTATTGCGAGGGTTGTGAACGGCTCGGATGTGGTGGAATACAAGGGAAAGTATCTGGATAAAAATATCAAATTCACAGAGCCTGATTTTTTCAGGATATTCTCATTTCCCTTTACCCAGGGTAGTGCCCAAACCGCTTTGAACGACCTGAGCAGCATCGTTGTTACCGATCATATGGCCAAGGCCGTTTTCGGTACTGAAAATCCGATGGGTAAGCGCATTCAGGTAGGGTTGGATGAAAGCAAGAAGGAGTACGTCGTAAGCGGGGTGCTCGCGGATTTTCCGGAAAATTCTTCCCTGCAATTCGACGCTTTTGTGCGGAGCGAGAATGTGGGTGGTTATCAGCACCAAAAAGATCAATGGGACGCATTTTCCCACAATATTTTCCTGAAATTAAAGCCAGGAGTGGATAAGCTGGCATTTGAAAAGAAACTGAAACCATTTACGGCCAAGTATTTTGCAGAGACGATCACGAAGCTCAAAAAGAAAGGAGCCAAGCCCGACGAACGAGGTGACCTCTATGCGCTCCGTCTTCAAAAACTGGAAGATATACACTTCAACCGGGAGCTTTCCGGCGGAAAGGAGGGTTCACTGATTTATGCATTGATGGGTATCGGTATGTTTATTCTGCTGATCGCCTGCATTAACTTCATTAACCTGAATGTCGCACGCTCGTTTATCCGCGCACGTGAGGTAGGTGTACGTAAGTCGCTCGGGGCATTGAAGCAGCAGCTTTTCTTCCAGATCTGGGGTGAAGCAGGCGTTGTTTGTTTCCTGGGCTTCCTGCTGGGCGTAGTACTCGCCATATCGCTTTTGCCGCTATTTAATGCCACGTTCAGATCCAAACTCACGCTCGGATACATCTTCGAACCCGATAAAATTGCCGTGCTGGTTGGGTTGTTTTTGTTTGTTACCCTCGTCGCAGGCGGTTATCCTGCGCTGCAAATGTCGAAGTTCAATGCAGTGGAAGTTTTGAAAGGAAAGGTGTCGCTCAAAAAGCCGGGCATATTGCGCAATTCACTAATTGTGGCTCAGTTTGCGCTTTCCAGTTTGTTGATTTGCTGCACGATCATCGCCGTGCAGCAGGTCGATCATCTTAGGAAGCAGCCTCTGGGTTTTCAGAAAGAAGAGGTGATCAGTATTCCGGTTGGGAATAAGGTCAATGGCCAGACAGCGCTGCGCCGAATGCGCAATCGCCTGGCCAACGATCCTCATATAGTGGGTATTACAGGTTCCGGCGTGAACCTGGGCATGGGCCTCGATCGCAGCAGCTCCCGCAGTTCTATTGGTTTTACATTCAAAGAACGCGAGGTAGAGACAGATTGGCTGCACATTAGTTATGATTACCTCAAAACACTCAATATCAAACTGATCGACGGACGTGAGTTCAATCCTGCCTATCCGACTGATTCGATGGGCAGGGTGATCATCACCGAAAGCATGGCGAAAGCTATCGGCGAAAAGTACCCGGTCGGCAAATTCTTCCAGACCGATACAGCCGGTGTCAAACATCAGATCATCGGTGTAGTCCCTGACTTTAACCTTTACTCGTCCAAAGCCGAGAAAAAGCCCGTCACGATGTACCTCTCCCATACCGACGGCATCGGATACATTTTTGTCCGTGTGACGCCTCAGGGCCTGGCATCGTCGATGGAGAAACTGAAAAACGTTTGGAAGGAGATCACACCGGAATCGGAGTTTATCGGCTCGTTTCTGGACGAAAATACCAACAACTGGTACAAGGAAGAGGAGCGGCTTTCGCAGATTTTTAGTCTGGCGTCCGCCGTTGCAGTGATATTGTCATGCCTCGGACTATTTGCCGTCGCGCTGATCGTCATGGAGCAACGCACGAAGGAAATCGGCGTGCGTAAGGTGCTAGGCGCCAGCATTGTGAGCCTGGTGTTCGTATTGTCCAAAGATTTTGTAAAACTGGTACTCATTGCCATCCTGATTGCCACGCCGGCGGCCTGGTATTTCATGCAGCTCTGGCTGGATAATTATCCTTACCGCATTGAAATCAGTCCGCTCGTATTTGTAGCCGTAGGCCTTGCCGCAGTACTCGTTGCCGTAGCCACCGTCAGTTTCCAAAGCATCAAAGCCGCGTTGATGAACCCGGTGAAGTCGCTGCGGAGTGAATAGAAGCTCAGTTTAAGAGTACTGGGATAAGTGATTTGTATCGTTCGAATTTTTCATCCGAGGAAATGATCGGGATTTGCTCGTATAATGCGATAGCAAGTAACATCCGGTCGAATGGATCCCGGTGATCTTCGAAAAGTGGAATAGACTGGTAGGAATAAATTTGACCCAGTCCGATGGGCAGTAATTCGAATCCGTCGTTTAGGAGCTGATGGGTAACGTTCTCGATGCTTACCACAAAATCGGGAAGTTTCCCAAGTTTAAACTTGATCGATATTTCAATAAGGCTGATCGGGCTAACAAGCAATGTGTTAAGCGGGTTTTCGAGAATTGCTCGTGTGGGCGTCGTGAGATTTGGATGGTCTTCCAGAGACCAGATCGCGATTTGAGTGTCTAAGAGGTATTTCATCAAAGCATATAGTCGTCTAGATCGTCCAATGGAGCATTAAAGTCATCGGGAGTACCGATCTTCCCCTTCAGGCTGCCCAGGCGGCGCTTTGGGTGAATTGGCTCTTCCATCTCTTCCAGGAACGTGACGACAATCTTTGATCTCTTTTTTATTGCGGGAGTTTCATCCAATGTAATTTTCCCGTTTTCGTAAACTCCGCTAATGGATGTCAACATAGCGATATCATTTTGATTGTATTCAAAAATAGGAAATAACGTGCCATGATCAAAAACTATCTAACGACCTCATTCAGAAACCTTCGCCGCAACTGGAATTTTACGCTGATTAATATTACGGGCCTCACTTTGAGCTTGGCTTGCTGCCTGCTTATCTTCTTTACGGTGCGGTATGAGCTCAGTTTTGACAGCCATCACAAGCATGCCGACCGGCTCTACCGCCTGCTCAATCATAGCTTGGAAGATGGGGAAAAGGGTTTCAATGCAGGTATTCAGCTTCCGGCACTGGCGGCATTACGCAACGATTACCCCGAGATCCGCGATCAGGTGACGTGTACCTATGGCCTCCGCGAGACATTGATTACGGTGACCCAGGGGTCGGAGAAAAAGAAGTTTTCGGATCCGGGCTACAATATTGCATTCATCGAGCCCGAATATTTCGGGATGTTCGATTATAAATGGCTGAAAGGCTCGCCTTCGCAAGCGCTCAAAAATCCTGGTTCGGTGGTGCTGACTGAGGGGCAGGCCCTGCGGTATTTCGGGAATGCCGATCCGATGGGCAAGAGTATCCGGGTAAGGAATCAGATGGATTTTGTAGTGACAGGCGTTGTTGCCGACCCGCCAGCTACTACCAACCTGCCATTTACCACCATGCTTTCCTTTGCGTCATTGAAGGAATTCGGCGCGTTTACCAACTGGGACGACTGGGTTTCAACCTATGGCGGGGGCCAGGTATACCTGATGTTGCCCGAAAAAGTGAGCGAAGCGCAGTTTGAGCAGCAGCTACTGGCATTCAATAAAAAATACAGGGAGCCGAAGGAGGATAAGCGGGTGAAATTTGTCCTGCAACCGGTTAAGGATATCCATTTTGCGACAAAAACAGGTAATTACGCCAGCCGGTCGATCAGCAAGGGGATGATCTGGGCTATGTCGCTGGTTGGGATTTTTATACTCATTACGGCCTGCGTGAATTTTGTGAACCTCGCCACGGCGCAGGCGCTGCGCCGCTCACGCGAGGTGGGCGTGCGGAAGGTGCTGGGCAGTACCCGCGGGCAATTGTTGCGGCAGTACTTCTCTGAAACGGGGATCATAATCGTGTTTTCGGTACTCCTGGCATTGGTTTCGGCGCAGTTGTTGCTGCCTTACATAGCCAATATTCTCAATATCCAGACCCGCGACGTGGTGTTTTTTCAGGACCCGTCGATTTTGCTTTGCTGTATCATATTGACGGTCGCTACCACTTTCCTGGCGGGTTTTTATCCTGCATTGGTTGTGTCGGGGTACCAGCCTATTTTAGCATTGAAGGGAAAAATGCGCACGGCTGGCAGTGGTCAGTCCAATCTGCGCAAAGGGCTTATCGTACTTCAATTTTCGATTTCGCAGGTGATCCTGATAGGGACGCTGATCGCTTACAGCCAGATGCGGTATTTCAGCACGCTCGACCTGGGTTTTGAAAAGGACGAGATCGTGACCATTGGCATTCCCGATCAGCCGGAAGGTAAGCTGGAAGCATTGCGGGACGAGGTGCGGTCGATACCCGGCGTGAAGTCTGTCGCTTACAGCGCATTCACCCCGATGTCGAGAAGTAACTGGCAAACCGGATTTAGGTATGAAAATGATGCGGAGGATCTTGATTTTACCGTGGTAATGCGTCCTGCCGATACGGCCTATTTCAATACTTACGGACTTAAAATGGCAGCCGGGCGAATGTACTTGCCCGCCGATACCATCCGCGAATACGTCGTGAACGAAGCATTTGCCAAAAAGCTGGGTTTCAAAAATCCCGAAGGCATTATTGGTAAGCGGCTGACGATCGGTGGGGGAAGTTCGAAACTGCCGGTTGTGGGCGTAGTGAAAAACTTCAATACCTACACCCTTCACCAGGAGATTATCCCGTGCGTGATGACCTCCATGCGCAACAATTATCAGACATTAAGTGTAAAACTGGACAAAAACGCCGGGCTGGAACAGATTAACCGCATCGAGAAGCTTTGGACGGCCGCTTTCCCGGACTATTTGTTCAAATACACGTTCTACGATCAAACGCTCGACAGTTTCTATGAGAAGGAGGCCAAGTTTTTCTCACTCTTCAAGATACTGAGCTTCATCGCGATCTTCATCGGTTGCCTGGGTTTGTATGGTGTGGTCGCATTCATGGCCGAATCGCGTACGAAGGAAATGGGCATCCGAAAAGCCATAGGAGCTTCGGCAATGAACATTTTCGGGCTGTTTTCAGTCGATTTTATCAAGCTGGTGGTCATTGCACTGGTGATTGCGTCGCCTATCGCCTGGTATTTTATGAATGAATGGTTGCAGGATTTCAGCTACAAAGTGAGCATCAGCTGGTGGCTTTTTGCTGTGGCGGGCATCGCTGCGGTACTGATTGCACTGGTAACCATCAGCTTTCAGAGCGTTAAGGCTGCGATGACGAATCCGGTAAAGGCATTAAGGAGTGAATAATCAGGGGTTTACAGATGCAACCAGCGCAGTGGTTTTTACATCTTTCGCGAAATGCGTTCTAAACTCCCATTATATCTATCCTGGCCATGATCAAGAATTATCTGGTAATCGCACTCCGTAACCTGCTTAAAAACAAAGTTTATTCCCTGATCAACATCGTCGGGCTGGCGGTGGGAATCGCCGTCACGATGCTGATCGGGCTGTGGGTCTGGGACGAATTGTCCTTCAACAAATACCACAAAAACTACGACCGCGTCGTGCAGGCGTGGATCAGCCAGACTTTCAACGGTCAAACCGGGACTGGTACCGCGGTTTCGATTCCGTCGGTGACTGAAATGGCGACCAAGTATTCCGCGGATTTCAAGCATACCGCGCTCGCTTCCTGGAATTTCGGGCATTTGCTGGCCAACGGCGATAAGAAAATCAATAAAACGGGAATGTGGGCCCAACCCTCGCTTCCGGAAATGCTGGGATTGAAAATGATCCGGGGTGATTACGACGCCTTGAAAAACCCGGGGTCGATCGTGATCTGTGAATCGCTGGCGAAGGCGCTTTTCGGGAACGCGGATCCGCTGAACAAAGCACTCAAACTGGATATCAAGAAGGATGTGAAGGTGACGGGCGTTTATGAGGACATTCCTTTCAATTCGAGTTTCAATGAGCTGTACCTGATCCTCCCCTGGAACGATTATCTGCAAGCCGAAGGCTGGATAAAGGATGCACAGACGCAATGGGGCAACCACTCTTTCCAATGGTTCGCGCAGGTTGCGGACCATGCTGATATTGCGACGGTTTCGCGCAAAATCAGGGACGTGGAAATGCCGCACGCATTCTCCAAGACCGACAAGCCGCAATACATGCTCCATCCGATGAGCCGCTGGCACCTTTACTCCGACTTTAAGGATGGCCAGAATATCGGCGGGCGCATTCAGTTTGTGTGGCTATTCGGGATTATCGGCGCGTTTGTGTTGCTTCTGGCTTGTATCAATTTTATGAACCTGAGTACGGCACGGTCGGAGAAACGGGCGAAGGAGGTAGGGATCCGTAAATCGATCGGTTCGCTGAAAAGCCAGCTGGTATTCCAGTTTCTGAGCGAGTCGTTTCTGGTCGTGATGTTTGCATTGGTACTCGCGATCCTCATTGTGCTCGTTTCACTCCCAGCCTTTAACGACCTCGCGGGCAAGCACGTGAAGTTCCCGTTCTTCTACTGGCAGTTCTGGTTGCTGCTGATCTTTTTTGCGCTGTTCACCGGGCTGGTCGCAGGAAGTTACCCGGCTTTCTACCTGTCTTCATTCAACCCGCTATCGGTGTTGAAGGGCACATTCAAAGTGGGGAAATACTCGGGCGTGCCGCGTAAAGTGATGGTCGTGTTGCAATTCACGGTGTCGATCACGCTGATTATCGGGACGATAATCGTGTTACAGCAGATTCAGCATGCGAAAGATAGGCCGGTTGGTTATGATCGTCAGGGGCTTTTGCAGATCAATATCTCCCCTAATTTGTGGGGTAAATATGACCCATTGCGTAACGATCTTCTGAAAACCGGAAGCGTGTACGAAATGAGTGAATCATCGAGCCCTACCACTGGTATCTACTCCAATCAAATAGGTTTCGAATGGGAGGGCTTGGAACCCGGCTCTGTGCCATTGTTCGGAACGATCGCCTGTACCCACGATTTTGGTAAAACGATCGGATGGAAGATTATCGATGGCCGTGATTTTTCGCGGGAGTTTTCTACCGACAGCTCCGGATTCATTCTCAACGAATCGGCCGTCAAGCTGACGGGCCTCAAAAATATCGTAGGCAAAACGATCCGTTACAATGGTAAGGAGCAACATGTGGTCGGTGTGATCAAGGATATGGTCATGCAATCGCCTTACGAGCCGGCGGTGCCGACGATTTTTATGCTGAAATACGATTGGGCGAACCTGATCAACGTCAAACTTACCCCCGGAGCACCGGTCGATAAAGCCTTGAAGAAAGTGGAGGCTGTTTTCCGCAAGCACGATCCCGACTCGCCATTTGAATTCAAGTTTGCCGACGAAGAGTATGATGCCAAATTCCGTGCGGAGGAGCGGATAGGGAAGCTATCGCGGGTGTTCGCTGTACTGGCCGTGTTTATATCTTGCCTCGGGTTGTTCGGACTGGCAGCCTATACCGCGGAGCAGCGCACCAAAGAAATCGGTATTCGTAAGGCGTTGGGAGCGAGCGTCGCGCAGATGTGGGCGATGCTTTCGAAGGAATTTGTATATCTGGTGGTGATCTCCTGCGTCATAGCATCGCCTATCGCGCTCTATTTTCTGCACGATTGGCTGGATAAATATGAATACCATATTCAGCTGAGCTGGGTTGTATTTGTCGTAGCGGCGCTGCTGGCGGTCGCTATCACGCTGCTTACCGTCAGTTTTCAGGCGATTAAAGCAGCGCTGATGAATCCGGTGAAGTCGTTGCGGAGTGAGTGAGGTACGCCTCTTTACCAGATTAATTGTGCATTGGAATACAGAGGCAATTTGGGATTATCTTCAAGAAACCAAATCAGAGTGTGTGTGTCCAATAATATTTTCATTTACATATATTCTTTTAAATCATCGAGCGGTTCATCGAAATCGTCGGCCATCCAGATTTTTTCCTTCAATATTCCAGCTTTGCGCTTTTTGATGGGTTTAGTGCCCTTGTCGGGAAAGGTAACGACTACCTCAGTGCGTGATTGGACGGGTGGCGTTCCCGTCAGCGTCACCTTTCCGTTTTCATAAATTCCCTTGACCGTCGTCTGCATAATTTCCCAGTTTAGACCTTATTCAAATTTAAAAACAAAAGAAAATTTTAGCAATTCTATCCAGCAGACGGTAGTCAATTCGTCGATCAAAAACCTGCCGTCATCTACTGGCAGTGACATTTCGCCGATTGTGTTTCCAGTGCGTTAAACTTGGGAGGGAAATGTGCCTCTAAAAGACATAAACAAACAATTTAAATACTGGAAACCATGAAAAAGATCATTTTCGCCATCGCCGCAATAGTTACTTTCACAGCTGGAAATACTTTCGCTCAGCGATATAACAGACCCAATCCAGCCGTGATCGACGCCCGCGCCGACAATGCTGCCGAAGAATTTAAAATCAATAAGCTGGACGAGATCGTGAAGCTGACCCGCAAGCAGGAGAACCAGATCAAAAAGATCGAAAACAAATATGATCGCCTGACCGGTAGAAACCAGAGATACCATACCTACCAGGGTATGAAAAGACTGGAAGAAGAGAAGCAAAAAGAGATCCTGGACGTGCTCACACCCGCGCAACGCCAACGTTTGTTCGCTTATCAGCACCGATTTGATAACCGTTACAACCGCAGAGGATAACAATTGAAAAAATAGCCATGAACGAGCGGCCAGGTCTCAGGATCTGGCCGTTTTATTGAGCAGCATCCATTTGTTGCGCAGAAAATAATCGAGCAGCACAAGGCAAGATAACCCGATAATCGTAAGTGTAACAGGCTGCGGAATGGCAGAGAATTTCTGGTTGAAAACCGGATTCGACACCATCATGCCATTCACTTGGCCCCAAAATGCCGGTTGGTCATTTCCGGGAATGAAGAAAGAGGCGACAATCAATGCCGCCCAGGCAGCGGCGATCCAGTACCATACTTGCCGGGAAATGACCGGCTTTGGCGCGACAGTTGGCTGAATAGCCTGAATTTGCGCGATTATGGCGGTACTGAACGCCGGGGAAGGGGCGTCTGCAACATTCGTTTGCATCAGGGTACGGAATGCGGCTTCCTCGTGGACACGCCCCATCACCTCCCGTGTAAATGCATCGGAAGGAGTGTCGGTGCCTGTTTCGCCGATCAGTTTTTTGAAATGCGCTTCCTGATTATCGTCTTGCTGCTCCATAATTCCTGCATTATAACAAAAACTGCAACTCTTTGCCCAAAACCTTTCGGGCCCTGAACAGCTTGATTTTTACGTTGCTGCCCGTTAATCCGGTTATTTCCGCGATCTCTTCAATCGTGCTGTCGTTCAAATAATACAAGGTGATCACCAATGCCTCAATTTTTGGGAGCCGGCTGATCGCATCTTTCACAAATTGCTCGCGCTCGCGTGCCTGTAATGCCTCGAATGGGGGCGGGCTGTATGTGTAATGGTAATTTTCTTCCAAATCGTCGTCGATGCTTTGCAGCGCGAGCCGTGGCTGCTGCAATTTCGATACTGCCGTTCGATAGACGATGGTGTATAGCCACGTCGAGAATTTGGATTTCCCTTCGAAGCTTCCGATTTGCATGTAGGCCTTCACAAAGCTCTCCTGCGCCGCATCCTCGGCGTCCTGGGCATTGGGCAGGATTTTCTTCGCTATGGTAAATGCCATGTTCTTATACTTCTCGACCAGATGAGTATAGGAGGCCAGATTACCTTGCTTTACGTTTTCAATATGGACCCGGTCGTCTTGGTTTTTCATGCATTTCATGGCTCGCGTGCCTATATGACCGTGCGGAAAGCGTACCGGTTACAATTTTCGGTAAATTATTTTTGTGAAAATTTTTTTGAGAAAAACTGTAACCGCCCCCGCCGTAGTACCGTCCAATAGGTAACATTCGAAATTTAACCATCTTTTAGTCATGAATGCCGTACTTGTTTCTGTTGCAGCTTTTCTGGGCGTTTTCGGGATCGTTTATGTGTTCCTGATGACACGACATCGTGAACGTATAGCGCTGATCGAGAAGGGCGCCGATGCATCCATTTTTACGGATAAGAACCAGGTATATTATCCTACATTGAAGTTCGGAATGCTCTTCGTGGGTATTGCACTCGGTATTTTGCTGGGTAACTGGTTGGACAAAACATACGATTTCAGTAAAGGCGTTGCCTATCTCGCTATGGTATTCCTCTTCGGAGGGCTGAGTCTGATCCTCAATTTCCTGATCGAAAGAAGTTTGAACAAATCCAGAATTAGCGAGTAGCGTACAACGCTCGCCAGTCAACTATCCTATTCCGCCGCTCATCACTTAATTCGAAAAATCAGACCTAGTACCTTGCATCGCAAAGTACCTTCCAATACATTTGTAATGTCAAATTTAGGTTAGTCTGTATTGGTGTGTCAATTGAATACTGAAATGTAATTGATTGATGCACTGATCACTGTCTGAAAGAGCCGAAAATCTCTTATCGGAATTCCTATGCCCGTTCCAGAATTTATTAGCCATGAAATTTTTCTCCATGAAAACATTATTCCAACTACTCATGTCCATCCTGATCCCGGGATTGGTTTGCTGCCAGTATTCACTTGCACAAGTGGCTCCCGCCGCAGGATCGCCTGCCGCAGGATCGCCTGCCGCAGGTACGCCTGTCGCAATAGTATCTGCGGGGGGGAGTATCAAAGGTATTGTAGCCGATTCGGCAACCGGTAAGGTGCTGGATTTCATTACGGTCAATCTGATGAAAGATAAAAGCACCGCGGTCAAGGCCGATTTTTCGAAGACCGACGGTTCATTTGCATTTCAAAACCTGAAACCGATGAAATATGCGTTGGTGCTGGTTGGGGTAGGGTACAAAAACAAGACGATCGATGTGGATTTAACCGATAGCACACGCCGGCACGTCGATTTGGGAAATATCACGATCAGCCAGCAGGCTGTCGGACTCAAAGAGGTGACCGTTACCGCATTGAAACCGATTGTTAAACAGGAGGTCGACCGGATCAGCTATGACCTTGAAGCCGATCCTGAAAGTAAGGTTTACAGCGTGCTCGAAATGATGCGCAAGGTGCCGTACCTGTCGCTGGACGCTGAGGATAATATTTCTCTCAAAGGCAATACCGATTTCAAGATCCTGATCAACGGCAAACCGTCGAGCATGGTTGAGCGGAGTTACAAGGATGTGCTGAGGAGCATGCCGGCGTCGTCCATCGTGCGGATAGAGGTGATCACGACGCCGCCTGCGAAGTATGACGCAGAAGGCCTGGCGGGGATTATCAACATCATTACCAACAAAAAAATCGATAACGGCTATAATGGAACGCTCAATGTCAGTGAACGCTTCCCGACGGGAGGACCGGGAGTCGGTGGCTCGCTCTCGGCCCAGCTCGGGAAGATTGGAATGTCGCTGAATGCGGGTTTGAACCAGTATAAAAACCCGGCTACACAATCGATCACGAACCGCACGACCACGGGTACCAATCCTACCGAGCTCGATCAGCGCGGGTGGACTGAGATTAATAACAAGAATGGCTACATCGGCTACGAAATCACCTATGAAGTGGACACGCTTAACTTGCTGAGCGCGCAACTGAATGTCAACGGTGGCCGGAATAGTCAAAATGGTTATCAGTCATCGCTCCTGAATGCCGATAAAGAAATCCTGGAACGCTACAACGTCACCAGTAACAGCTCCGACCGTGGTAATGGCCGGGATGCGGCAGTGAACTATCAGAAGGGATTCAAAGCGGATAAAAATCGCCTGCTGACGTTCTCTTATCGCTACTATGGCTACGACAACAAGCAAAACGGGAACATCGGGATCTCCGACCGGATCAATTACACACGCCCTGACTACCGACAGATCAACGACCAGAGCTTTTCAGAGCAGACATTCCAGGTGGACCTGGTGTACCCTGTCAAGAAGCTGAATATCGAAGCCGGTTTGAAGGGGATTATGCGTGACAATAAGAGTGATTTCCAATATTTGGTCTTCGATTCGGAAACCAACTCTTATACACTGGATCCGGCGATGAGCAACAAATACAACAACACGCAAAAGGTATTTGGCGCTTACAACACTTATTCGTACAATTTCAAAAACTGGGGCGTGAAGGCGGGCGTACGTGTGGAGCAGACGATCATCGACGCAGATTTTATCTCTACTGATTCCAAAGTGAAGCAAAATTACTTCAACCTCATTCCGTCGGTATCGGTCAACCGGAAGCTCAAAAACAATGCGGGGATCAACTTCGGATATTCGCAGCGTATTCAACGGCCGGGTATCTGGCAACTCAACCCGTTCGTCGACCGGTCGAACCCAAGCTTTGAGCGCACCGGTAACCCCGACTTGCGGCCAGCCTATGTGAATGATCTGCAACTGAGCTACAACAAGGCTAAAAAAGGTAATATCAACTTCGGCGTGGGTTATACGCACTTTAAAGATCTGATTTTCCAGATCGCCGTCTACAATCCCGAGACGCAGATTACACGCACATCCTACGGTAATACCGGCCGCGCGCGACTCATCAGCGGTAACCTGAATGCAAATTACCCGATCACGAAAAAATGGAATTTCAGCACCAACCTCCGTATTGCGCATGGCAAGGTGACCGGCATGGTGAATGGAATCGAAACGACCAACAGCGGGGTAATGTACCAGTTTTCACTTTCAACGGGTTACAAACTGCCGAAGGATTGGCGCGTGAATGCCAACCTGAATGCTAACGGGCCGGGTGTGAACCTGCAAGGCACTACCAATTCAATTCAAAGTACGTCGTTCAGTGTGAATAAGGATGTGGTGAAGGATAAGCTGTCGCTTTCCGCCGCCGTTAGTAATCCTTTTACCAAATTCAGGAGATTCCACAACTCGACTTTCGGCCCGGATTTCGACCAGTTCTCCGACCGCTGGAGTTATTTCCGCTCGTTTAATTTCAGTCTGAACTACAAATTCGGAAAGCTGAAAGACGGTATCAAAAAGAACAAACGGGGCATTCGCAACGACGACGTGCAGAATGGAGGAAACTGATAAGCAGCGCCGGGCCCGAAAGCCCGGCGTTTGTCATTCTGCCAGGTATTGGTGAGCGGAAACGACACGGGCTTTCACACCGTTTCGTTCGAATTCGTCGGTTTGATTGAACGTCACCAGCGTCCCTTCCTTTAACCCGAAATGCGCGATCGCCTCGAATAGACCCTTCAATTCGCGGTCTATATTATCGTGATTGAGGTCATAGCAAACCTGCACGACCTGGCGCACGGTGCCTCTTTCCGACACCACGAAGTCACACTCGCTCTTCTCCGAGAAATAATAGATTTCCTTATAGTTTCTTCTTAAATGCAGGAAAACGAGGTTCTCGAATACGGCCCCGAAATCATCTGTAAACGATCCTGAATTAGCATTCACCACCCCCGTGTCGATCGCGTAAACCTTGCGCGGGTTGATGAGCTGCTTGCGCAGGGAATAGCTGAATTTTGGAACGAAATGAAACAGATAGGTATATTCAAAATACGAGAGATAGTCCATCATCGTACTTGTGGAACCTGCCTCGAACATCGTTTTCAGCCTGTTGCCGGTGATAAGCCTTCCTACATTCGAAACCAGGTACAATGCGAGCCGCTGCAAAGTCCGGACGTCGCGCACGCCGTAACGCACGGCAATGTCGCGTATCAGAATATCCTCGAACAAATGGTGCATGATCTCTTCTAATCCCGATTTTACATATTCGGGAAAACCACCCGTTGCCATGTAGTCACGAGTGGTTTCGGCAGAAGGCGGTGCGTTTCTGTATGTGCAGAACTCAGTATACGAAAACGGGAAGAGCTCCTTGGTGATCTGGCGGCCGGTGAGTTTTGTACCCAGTTCGCGGCTCAGGAGCGAGGCGTTGGAACCGGTAATTACGATCTTGCAGCCTTCATCGAGCTTCTGCCGCACGTATGTTTCCCACCGGTCGACGATCTGAATTTCGTCAAAGAACAGCACGGTTTGCCCCATTTCCGTCACGAGGCTGTCAAGGCGGAGGAAATCTGAGGGTTCGAAATCGTATAGCCGGGTGTCTTCGAAGTTAAGGTAAAAAGCATCCGGATGTTTTTCGCGCAGCAATTGATGCAGCAGCGTGCTTTTACCGCAACGTCTTACGCCGGAAACGATGAGTGCGTGCGAGGCGATATCCGGCAACTTATCCAATGCGGTTCTCGCCAGTCCCAGTTCAAGGACGGAAAGGTTGGCCTTTTGCGCCTCCGCGACGCTCGCTATGGTGCTTTTTAAGATCATTGTTTAGTCTACCAATTCAAAAATACGATATTGTATTTTGATATCAAACAAAAGTTTCCATTATTAATATACACTTTTGTTTGATGGTAGCGTGCATGATAAGATGTGTCCGGTTTTGGACACTTCGTTTGGATTAAGGGTTTGATATTGAGTATTTTGAATTGTTGGTACGACTTTGTTGTCTAATTGAGATGAATCAGCAATTGCAGCCTTTCTACGCTACCTATGCTTAAAAACTACCTCAAAATCGCGATCCGAAGCCTTTTTCGGCACAAAACGTATTCACTGATCAACATCCTGGGGCTTGCCGCCGGGATATGCGTTTCTACGCTCATCCTGATGTTTGTGGTACATGAGCATAGCTTCGACAGGTTCCATAGCCGGCACAGCGATATTTACCGCGTGCTGGGCAAAGTGAAAATGGGCGACAACGAATTCCAGATGAATAGTTTTGCCGCGACATTCGCACCGGCGCTGCGGGAAGGCGTGCCGAGGGTAGCGGACTACGTCAGGGTTTTACCGTCGTACAGAAATGCTGCCATGGCGCATCCGGCGCGGAAAGACGAGGCAATCCTGGAAAAGAGTATTCTGTTTGCCGATCCGTCGTTTTTCAGTGTATTTAGTTTTCCATTGGAAAAAGGGAATCCTGAGGACGCATTACAAAAACCTTTCTCGATGGTGATTTCCGAGCGTGCGGCCGAGAAATATTTTGGCAACACCGATGTGATAGGAAAAGCGCTGTTGTATGAAGGCAAGCACCTCGTGCAGATTAGCGGCGTCGCCCGGAATGCACCGTCCAATTCTTCGCTGGATTTTGATTTTGTAATTTCAAGTGCCACCTATCCGAAGCTTAGCGAGGCGAACACGAAGAACTGGGAAGCGGGGGCAGGTATTTTCAACGCCTACCTGCTTCTGGATGCCGGCGCGTCGAAGGCAAAGGCCGAGCAGGGAATCAACCAACTGGGCTCTTTGAAGGCGGTCACGGGTGAACTCAAACCACAGTACATACTCGAAAGCCTTGATGAGATGCACCTCGGCGGGGCATTCACAGACTCGGGCACCAGCAGGCTGATCCCCATTTTTGCGGTTGCCGCAATCGCGGTGCTGATGCTGGCCTTATTCAACTACATGAGCCTCACCACCGCCCGGGCGACGCAACGCGCACGTGAGGTGGGCGTGCGGAAGGTCGTGGGTGCGACACGCGCGGGGCTGGGCAGCCAGTTTTATATGGAATCGGCACTGGTGTGTGCCCTGGCGTTCTGTTTGGGATTGCTGATGGTTTTTTACCTGAGTCAGCCATTTTATACTTTGCTGGGGCTGAAAATCGATACCTCCTTTGTGATATCCCCTTTCTTTTTGTCGTTTTTGGCGGGTTTGCTTGCCATAACCGCATTGGTGGCGGGAAGTTATCCGGCATTTGTATTGTCCGGCTTTGCTCCTTTGGAAGTGATTAAAGGCCGTTTTACGGGTAATATCGGCGGGGTAGGGGTGAGGCGCGTTTTTATCGTATTTCAGTTTGCTGTTTCCATGGCGTTGATCGTAGGAAGCCTCATCGTACGCGAGCAGCTGGTTTTCATGCAGCGGAAAGAGCTGGGGCTCAATAAGGACCAGGTACTGAGCATTCCGCTCGGCCCGTCGATGGCGGCCAACTACATTCCTTTCCGTAATGCGGTTCGGCAGCAGGCAGGTGTTTCCGACGCCACATTCGCAGACGTAGGCCTCTTTAAAGGGTATAATATGTTTACTGCCCCGAACAAAATCACCAAAAAAGATGTGGGTGTAGTGCAACTGGTTGTTGACGATCATTTTATTAAAACCATGGGAATCAAATGGAAAACGCCGGAGGTCGGCCCGCGTTTTCATTTTGCTTTGGTGAACGAGCAGGCGATCGCCGTACTGGGTTTAAAAAAGGATCCGGTTGGTCAGGAGCTGCTTCAAGGGATAAAGGTCGAGGGCGTCGTCGAAAATTTCGACTTTTCGGATGTCCAAAATGGTCCCAAGGCCATGACGTTGGCGGTAGCCGCCGATAGCACGAACATGCTGCGCTCGCCCGGAGTATCCAGGGGAGTTTTGTATGCAAGGCTCAACAAGGGCGTCGACATTCAAGCCAATGTGAAAGCGATTGGCCACCTTTTCAAGAAATACGATCTCGAAACTCCCTTTGAATACTACTTTCTCGACGACGCATTCAATGAAACATTCAAAAACGAAATGCGGCTCTCGGGCATGTTTTCGATATTTACCGTACTGGCTATTTTCATTGCCTGCATGGGGCTTTTCGGGCTCATCACCTTTACCACCGAAACCCGAACGAAGGAAATCGGTATACGCAAAATTCTGGGTGCTTCCGCTGCGGGTATTGTCGGCATGCTTTCACGGGAATTTGTGGTGCTGGTGCTCATTTCAGGCGTAATTGCCATGCCGGTCGCTTGGTACTTCATGTCGCATTGGTTGGAAGATTTTGCCTATCGGATCAGCGTTCCATGGTGGGTGCACTTCCTGACGATCACGATGATGTTACTCGTCACGCTTCTGACGGTGGGCCTCAAAGCCGTCCATGCAGCGATGGTTAACCCGGCGGCGTCATTAAGGAATGACTAGGTAGTCACGCTAAATAGGATTATTTTACAAAGCGGAGAATATTTTGTAAAATTTGTAGTGTTTAGCTTTCCTCCATCCTTAGCCACCCATCACTATGAAAAAACGTCTGTCTGTTTTAGGAGTGGTATTGTTGTCGCTGTTTTTGTTCAGCTATTCATGTCAGGATCACCAGGTTCCGGATGAGCCTCCCTTGTTGAGTACACACGAGTTGTTCTACGATTCGCTTCATGGCAAATGTTCGTTTACGACGGAGTTGGAGGTGCTCAATATTGGCACCATTCCAGTTACCGAATACGGCGTTGTGTTCAGTGCGGTGGGTGGGGGAGATGGGCCTTTCACCGATACCCCGGTGGTTGGAACCCATTCGAAGGTTATCTTTGACATGCCGTTCTCAACAGGGATAAAAACCAAGGTGGGGCCACAGATTTGTACAAGCAATAATTACTACCGTGCCTATGCCATTTTGAACAACGGAACGGTGGTATACGCGCAGACGCTGCATTTTACCAATCTTTGATCTGCCGTACAGGTGTAAAGCCCGGCTGTTCGTTTTCGGACAGCCGGGCTTTTATTTTAGTGTATTATGTATTTGATTATCAATTAATTTGGTTTCTGGTATGCATTTAATGGATGAGGACATTGAAAGTATATCATACCTGACTGCCATGTTAAAAAACTATTTCAAAATCGCCTTCCGGAATTTGTGGAAGCACAAGGTATTTTCATTTATCAACATTATGGGTCTGACCGTCGGGATGTCGGCCTGTTTGCTGATTTCCATGTACGTCAATTTCGAGCTGACTTATGATGCTTTTCACACCAAATCGGATCGTATTTACCGGCTGGTGACCGACGTGATTACGCCTTCCGAAACGATCAACGCAGGCATTACGTCCTGGGCCTTCGGGCCGACCATCAAACAGGACTTTCCCGAGGTGGAAGCTTACACGCGGGTCAATGGAGGAAGTTTCCTTGTCCGGAAAGGAGATATCAAATTTCAGGAAGAGTCTACCGTATTTGCCGATTCGTCGCTTTTCCGCGTGTTCGACTTCCCATTAATCCAGGGCGATCCCAAAACGGCGCTTAAAGAGCCGATGAGCATTGTTTTTACAGAGAAAGCAGCCAAAAAATATTTTGGCGACGCCGACCCGATGGGGCAGACGCTGCTGTTGTCGGGAGAGGGGCTTCCGGCCAAAGTAACCGGCGTGATGAAAGACCTACCTGAGAACTCCCAGATCAAAGGCGATATGTTCGTTTCGATGACGACCATGACACAGCGCCTGAATCGTGATATCGACGAACAGTGGGGTAATTTCGGTGCGAAGACCTACCTGCTCCTGAAACCGGACGCCGACAGTAAAGCATTGGAAAAGAAGCTCCCCGAATACCTCGAACGCCGCGCGGGCAAGCTCATGCGTGAGTCGAAAATGTCGTATAAGCTGTTCCTTGAACCGTTGCTGGATGTGCATTTGAAGTCGGAGCGGGATGTGGATGAAAAAGGCAGCATGAGTAACGTATATGTGTTCTCGGTTATAGCGGCATTTATCTTGCTGATTGCCTGCATCAACTTCGTGAATCTCACTACGGCGCGTTCCGCGGAGCGGGCCAAGGAAGTGGGCATTCGTAAGGTGGTGGGCGCTGGCAAGGGGCTGTTGGCAAGGCAGTTTGTGAGTGAGTCGATTTTACTTTGTATGATCGCATTCGCGCTTTCCCTCGTACTTTCCGCCGCGCTGCTGCCATTGTTCAATAACCTGGCCGGCAAAGTGATCGTTTCCAACCTATTTGCCGATCCGTCATTTTTAGTATACATGTTGTTGGCAGCGATCCTTATCGGCATTCTGGCCGGCATTTATCCGGCTTTGGTATTATCGTCGTTTGAGCCCGTCACCGTTTTGAAAGGACGTTTTTCGACCAGCTTCAAAGGTATTTTGCTCCGAAAAGGGCTCGTTACCGTTCAGTTTTCGATTTCGATAGCGCTCATTATCGCTACGATGATCGTGTATATCCAGATGAACTACATGCGCAACCGCGATCTCGGGTTCAGCAAGGATCAAATGCTGGTGATCAATACCGAGGGCGATCCCAAGCGGGAGGCATTCAAAGAATCGTTGCGCGGGCTTACGGGTGTGAAATCCACTGCGGCATCGTCGAGTGTTCCGGGGAGTTCCAATCCCGGAGCATATTCCGAAATCGAAAACAGAAGCGGTGAATTACAGGTGGCCAACCTTGACCTCTATTTCGTCGATTTCGACTATATCCGGCAATTTGGCCTGAAAATGGCGGCTGGCCGGCCGTTTTCGCGGGAGTTCGGTACGGATACCACCCAGGCCATGGTCATCAATGAAGCGGCTGTGAAGCTGCTGGGCTACGCCAAACCCGAAGATGCATTGGGGCGCCGCTTCAAGCAATGGGGGCGCGAGGGTAAGATTGTCGGGGTGATCAAAGACTTCCATTTCCGTTCTTTGCAGGAAAATATCAGGCCGCTTACCATGCGCATTGAACCAGGAGGGGCAAGCCTTATTTCAGTCCAGATTGAGGGCAACCGCTTAAAGGAAACAGTTGCGGCTGTGGAGCAGAAGTGGAAAGAAGCGATTCCGGGCAGGCCGTTCTCTTACTATTTTATGGACGAATTCTTCGACCGGCAATATCGCAGCGAAGAGCGTTTTGAGAAGTTGTTTTTCAATTTTGCAATCCTGGCGATATTCATTTCCTGCCTTGGTTTGCTAGGGCTGGCATCTTACAGCACCATGCAGCGCACGAAAGAAATAGGTGTGAGAAAGGTCATGGGCGCGTCCATCGGCAGCATTGTGGGCCTGCTTTCTATGGATTTTCTTAAACTGGTGATTATTGCATTTGTCGTGGCCTCGCCGATTGCGTATTTCGGGATGGACCGCTGGTTGGAGAACTTCGCCTACCGCACCGATATTTACTGGTGGGTGTTCGTGGTTGCCGCGGCATTATCTACGGCCATCGCTTTCGCGACAGTCAGTTTCCAGAGCATCAGGGCGGCTGTCATGAACCCGGTGAAGAGCTTGCGCAGTGAATAGGCTGTGCTCCACGCCCCGTTCCAAATCGAACGGGGCGTGTCCGATAGTGAACACCGCTGATTTGTTTTAGTAAAATATAAAAAATTGATTTTCAGGTAGTTGTGATATTGTTGCTGACTGGTGCATAATTTGACTGTCGGAATGGGAAATCCATCCTTCAACCTCGTAACCGGCGCAGTTATGATATCCAGCTATCTGAAAATCGCTCTCAGGAGCCTTTGGAACAAGAAGGCTTTTGCCTCCATCAATATTTTCGGACTGGCAATCGGGTTAGCGACTTGCATGCTGATCCTCTTGTTCGTGCAACACGAACTGAGTTACGATCGCTTCAACGTCAATGCTGACCGCATATTCAGAGTTACTTTGCATGGCCGGATCGGAGGGAATGATATCAACATCGCGGGTGCGTCCGCTCCCGCGGGACCCGCACTGATGCACGATTACCCAGGCGTGGAAGCGTACACGAGGCTTAGCACCCAGGGTACATTTCTTGTTAAAAACGGAGAAAAGCGTTTCCTGGAAGAGCGTGTCATTTTCACCGATTCCAACTTTTTCCATTTCTTTTCCATACCCCTTTTGAAGGGCGATGCCAACAGCGTACTGAAAGAGCCGAAGACGGTCGTTCTGACCCGATCTATGGCTTTGAAATACTTCGGAAATCAGGATCCGATCGGGAAGAGCCTCGAAATGGGTAATAGCGGTGCGTTCCGTGTGACGGGCGTCTGCGAGGATGTGCCCTCCAATTCGCATTTCCATTATGATTTTTTCGGATCGATGAAATCGGTCACGCTGGGGGACAAATGGCTGTCGAGTGGTGCGCATACCTATGTGTTGTTGCGAAAAGACTATCCGGTTGAAAAACTTTCGGCCCAGATGCCGCAAATGGTGCGGAAATACATCGGTCCCGAAATCCAGGAGTTCCTGGGCATGAGCTATGACGAATACCTGCGCAAAGGGGATAAGTTTGGTTTCGGTTTACAGCCATTGACCGACATACACCTCACCTCCAATCTCGAAAATGAGCTGGAAGGGAACAGTAACATCAAATACATCTACATATTCACAGCCATTGCAGCATTCATTCTTCTGATCGCCTGCATCAATTTTATGAACCTGTCGACCGCTGGCTCGGCCGGGCGGGCGAAGGAGGTGGGCGTCCGGAAAGTGATGGGTTCCGTGCGGCAGCAGCTTATGGTGCAGTTCCTTACCGAATCGGTTTTAGTGACATTTTTTGCGCTTCTGGTGGCATTAGTGCTCGTAGCATTGCTTTTGCCGGGTTTCAACGACCTGGCGGGCAAGCGGTTCGATCTGCAATCCATTCTGAATGCACGGACGATCGGCTATGCCCTGGCAGGGTGCCTGGTCGTGGGAGTGCTTGCGGGCAGCTATCCCGCCTTTTTCCTCTCGGCTTTCAGGCCGGTGGCCGTGCTGAAAGGGAGTATTCAGGCGGGCGTAAAAAGCGGATGGCTTCGGAATGCGTTGGTTACCATTCAGTTTGTGGTTTCCATCGTGATGATCATCGGCACGATGGTCGTTTACCAGCAACTTCGTTTTATCCAGAATAAAAATTTGGGATTTGATAAAGAACAGGTGCTGATCCTGCATGACACCTATTTGCTGGGAGATAAAGCAAAGGCTTTCAAAGAGCAGCTGGGAGGTCTCTCCGCGGTGAGTAGCGTGACGCTGGCCGGTTATCTGCCTGCGGGAAATTCCAACAACGGTACGGATGGTTTTCTGCCCGAAAGCGCCGACAACGACATTACGCCCTATCGTTTCACGACTTACCAGGTGGACGAAGATTACCTGAAAACGCTGGGGATCGGCCTGGTTACAGGCCGGAATTTTTCGAAAACCTTTGGCAGCGACAGCGCTTCCGTGCTGATCAATGAGGCGGCTGTGAAGCAATTTGGCTGGAAAGACCCGATCGGAAAACGCATCAGGACCATTGGCAACGGCACACCGGAAAGCAAGCGGTTTTACACCGTGGTAGGTGTTACCAAAGATTTTCACTTCCGCTCCATGCACGAGCGCATTGCCCCGCTGGTGATGTTCTACGGAGGCGACCAGTACCAAATGGCTGTCAAGATCAAAACGAACGATATTCCCGGCGTGCTCAAAACATTGGAAAAGACCTGGAAAGCAACGACGGATAATCCGTTTGCCTATTCGTTTCTGGATCAGCGTTTCAACAATATGTACGAATCGGAGCAGCGGGTAGGAAAGCTGTTCGGGATTTTTGCTGGGCTCGCGGTCGTGATCGCCTGCCTGGGGCTTTTCGGGCTGGCAGCTTTCACGACGATCCAGCGGACCAAGGAAATAGGGGTGCGTAAAGTACTGGGCGCTTCGGTATTGAGTATCGTCTCACTGCTTTCCAAAGATTTTGTAAAACTCGTGGGGATTGCCATCGTCATAGCTTCACCGCTGGCGTGGTATGGCATGAGCCATTGGCTGTCGGACTTTGCCTATAAAGTCAGTATCGAATGGTGGGTATTCCTGCTTGCGGGTGTGCTGGCTGTGAGCGTGGCTTTGCTGACGGTTAGTTTTCAGAGTATCAAGGCTGCCTTGGTGAATCCGGTCAAGAGTTTGAAAAGGGAGTAATGGAGGAAGGGGAGAATGGAAGAAAGGGGAGAATGGAGAATGTATGAGAATCCCTTTCATCCCCCTTCCTCCTTCCCCCTTTCCTCCCCAAATAAATACATCATGCTCAAAAACTATCTCAAAATCATATTCCGCAACCTTTGGAAAAATAAGGGGTATTCGGCGATCAACGTTGGCGGGCTGGCGATCGGTATGGGAGTGGCTATGCTGATCGGCCTGTGGATTTATGATGAACTTTCGTACAACCGCTATTTCAAAAATTATGACCGGATAGGGCAAATCCTGCAAAACAGGGTGGAGAATGGTGAAAAGAAAACCTGGTTTGCTTTGCCGGTACCCTTCATTGAGGAGCTGAAAACGCATTATGGCGATCATTTCAAGCGCATTATCGCTTCCACGCAGACAGGCGAAAACATTCTCACGGCCGGAAATACGAAACTGTCGCGCAATGGCCAGTTTGTCGATGCGGAAGCACCCGAAATGTTCTCGCTCCGCATGCTTCGCGGCTCGTGGTCGGCGCTCGAAGACCGCCAGGGTATCATCCTCTCGCAATCGACGGTCAGGGCGTTGTTCGGCGATGCCGATCCGATGAACCAGATTGTAAAAGTAGATACCGATCTCGACTTGAAAGTGACGGGCATTTATGAGGACTTTCCGCAAAACACAAAGTTTAGCGACGTCCAGTTTATGGGCTCGTGGGACTATTTCCTCGAAAAAAACCGCTACATGCGCAACAAGAAGTGGGATAACCACGCCATTTGGGTATACACCGAACTGGCCGACAATACTGATTTCAAAACAGTCAGCGAGGCGATTCGCCTTTCCGAACTGAATGCGATCCGCAAAATGGATGATATGCGGGAAGAAATTGCCACCCGGCCCGAAATGTGGGTGCATCCGATGAAAGACTGGCACCTCTACTCCGATTTCAGAAATGGCGCCGTGGGCGACGGACCCGTCAAATACGTCTGGATGGTTGGTCTGATCGGCTTTTTTGTGTTGCTGCTGGCATGCATCAATTTCGTAAACCTGAGCACCGCGCGGTCGGAGAAGCGTGCACGGGAAGTGGGTGTACGCAAAGCGATTGGTTCAATGCGTATGCAGTTGATCGGGCAGTTTTTCAGTGAATCGCTCCTGGTGGTGTTGTTATCGTTTGTGGTGGCGTTTGCTGGCGTGGCAGTGTCGCTCCCGTGGTTCAATAATCTGGCTGCGAAGCAGATGGTTATTCCTTGGACTAATGCCTATTTCTGGGTTTGCAGCCTGGGTTTTGTGCTTCTCACGTCGGTGCTTGCGGGGGGCTATCCAGCCATTTACCTTACATCTTTCCAGCCGGTGAAGGTGCTCAAAGGCTCCACAGGCTCATCGCGTACACATTTTGGAGGCGTTGCCTACACGCCGCGGCAGGTGCTGGTGGTGTTGCAATTCACTATTTCCGTCACATTGATCATCTGCACCAGCATGGTTTACCGGCAAATCAAATTCGCCAAGGAACGGTCGGTAGGCTACTCGCGCGACGGGTTGCTGATGGTACCGATGAAAACGAATGATTTTTATGGGAAAACCGACATTATACGCACAGAATTAAAGAATACCGGCATGGTAGAAGAAGTAGCCGAGTCGCAAAGCCCCATTACCGGCGTGTGGTCGTCCAATGAAGGTTTCTCCTGGAAAGGAATGCCGGAGGGTTTTGTAGAAACATTTGCCACGCTTACGGTCTCCCCGGAATACGCTCAAACAGCCGGCTTGCAGTTTGTAAGCGGGCGCAATTTTTCCAAGGAATTAGCTTCCGATTCGTCGGGCTTTGTCATTAATGAATCGGCGGCGCGTTTGCTGGGCGTTGCCGACCCGGTAGGAATGGTCGTCTCGTGGAAAAGCCAATGGATGACCGACAACATCCGCAAGCAGTTTACCGTCCTCGGAGTCGTGAAGGATATGGTGATGGAATCGCCGTTCGCACCCGTGAAACCGACCGTTTTCTTCCTGTTCGGTTCTCCCAACTGGATCAATATCAAACTGAGCACGAAGGTAAGCTCAGCAGCGGCTTTGCCAGCTATTGAAAACGTGTTCAGGAAACTGGTACCGGCGGCGCCGTTCGAATACAAGTTTGCCAGCCAGGAGTACGACGCCAAATTCCGGACCGAAGAGCGGATCGGCAAGCTCGCCGGATTTTTTGCTGCGCTGGCAGTCCTGATCAGCTGCCTCGGATTGTTCGGGCTGGCCTCATTCACGGCCGAGCAGCGTACCAAGGAAATAGGCATCCGCAAAGTGCTGGGTGCGTCGGTAGCGGCATTGTGGGGCATGCTTTCCAAAGATTTTGTTTCGCTGGTGGCGGTTGCGAGCGTTATTGCCGTTCCGCTGGCCTGGTATTCCATGAGCGCATGGCTGCAAAACTACCAGTACCGCACCGAAATCAGTTGGGGCATATTTGCCCTCGCGGGCGCAGGGGCGCTCGTACTCACGCTCGCGACGGTCAGTTATCATGCGATTAAAGCGGCGTTGACAAATCCTGTAACGAGTTTGAAAAGGGAATAGACGAGAAAGGAGGAAAGGGAAGAAGGGGAGGAAGGAGGAAGGAAAATCGATAAGCATTCCTCCCCTTCCTCCTTCCTCCCAAAAAAATAGACTATGAGCAATACCTATTTAAAATTCACATTTCGAAGCCTGGTAAAACATAAGGTTTATGCAGGTATCAACCTCATTGGCCTGGCTGTGGGGATGGCCGGCGCGATTGTGCTGTTTCAGCTGGTGAAGTACCATCTTAGCGTGGACAGCTACCATGCCAATGCCGACAGGACCTATCGTGTGGTGGTGGACCTGCATCTGGAAGACGGCTCGGTGGAACAGGAGCGGGGCTCGGCTTATGTTTTGCATGAAACACTGAAAAAGGAATTCAGCTATGTCCGGGACGCCGCTTATCTCGCGCGCAAGGAGCTGACTATCCGGGTCGATCACGGAGGGACTTCTCGCAAGTTCATGGAAAAAGACCACCTGGTTTTCACGAACCCGGATTTCTTTAAAATATTTGACTATAAGTGGATTGGCGGTAGTGCTTCGGCGATGGCCGCGCCCAACCAGGCTGTCGTGACGGAACGGTATGCCCGGAAATATTTCGGAAACGGAAATGCGATGGGGAAAGTAATCCGCGCCAATAACCGTGAAAACCTTGTGATCGCAGGCATTGTGGCCGATTATCCTGATCAAACCGATTTTAAACAGGATATTTTCATTTCGCTGCCTACTCTAAGAAAGATTGTCCCGGAATATGGCTACGAGGACTGGGGCTGGATCGACAGCGGTCGCGAAACTTTCATAACACTTCGTTCACCGGAGGATAAGGCTGCATTTGAAGCTCAAATGCCGGCATTCGCCCATAAATATTACGGCGCCGACGGCAAGGTTTTTCATTACCATTTACAGGAGTTGTCCGATGTGCATTTCAATATAGCCTACGGCGGGAAGATTAAGTACAACACCATCGTTGTGTTGGCGACGGTGGGTATATTGCTCATTCTCATTGCCTGTTTCAACTTCATTAACCTTTCGACGGCACAGGCATTCAAGCGAAGTAAAGAAGTAGGAGTGAGAAAAGTGCTGGGTGTTTCGCAGGCGCAGGTTTTCTGGCTTTTTATACAAGAAACGGCAGTGTTAACCTTTGGCGCAGGCGCCATTTCCCTCGCGCTCGCATGGGGTTTTGCACCGATGCTCAGCCAATGGCTGGGTTTAAATGTGGGTATTGACATTATCGGCGATCCTCAGTTGCTGGCCTTCTGCATAGCATTGCTGCTGTTCGTGGTCGTGCTGGCCGGCGTTTATCCCGCATTCGTGATTTCCAGGTTCAACCCGGTAAAGGCCATGAAGGGCTTGTTGAAAGAAAATAGCCGGAGTTTTTTCTCAGTCAGAAAAGGGCTGGTAGTGACACAATTCAGCATTTCATTCGTCTTGATCGCAGTGTCGACGCTGATCATCCTGCAATCCGAATTTCTGAAAAACAAAGACCTCGGGATGGATAAGGATTTGATCCTGCATCTGAATTTGCCCGAAACTGAAACCGGCAATCTGACGGCCCTACGTAATGAACTATCGGCATTACCCGAAGTGACCGACCTGTCGTTTTTCAGAAGTGCTCCGTCGGTTCAGACCAGCGGAGGCGGAACGATCAAATTCGAGAACCGCGACTGGGAGAAATTCGTAGCCCGATCGAGGGCCGCGGATGACCATTTTGTAAAAACCTATGGGCTGAAACTCGTCGCGGGCCGTGTTCCGGTGCATTCGGATACGCTTAGTGAGTTGCTGATCAACCGAAAACTGGTGCGGGCATTAGGATTGAAATCGCCCGAAGCGGCATTGGACCGCCAGCTGCACGTGGGTGACGCGGGCAAAACCGGTACCATTGTGGGGGTATTGTCCGATTTCAACAACGGCGATCTTTATACGGGTATCGAGCCAACGATCGTGTTTGCTGATCAGGCGCGCTACCGTAGGGCCGGGGTGAAGTTGAGCCGGGTGAATGCATCGACCATCAGCCGGATCGGTGCAGTTTGGCAGAAACAGTTTCCCGAAAATGTATTTGAATACAGCTTCTATGACGAGGAGATAGCGAAGTTTTACCAACGTGAAGAACTCGCAACCCGCCTGACGACCACTTTTGCATTGCTATCGGTGAGCCTGTCGTGCCTCGGGTTGTTCGGACTGGCCATTTTCGCCATCGAGCAGCGGACCAAGGAAATAGGCGTGCGGAAAGTGCTCGGGGCGACGGTAGCAGGCATTACCGCTATGCTGTCGATGGATTTCCTGAAACTGGTGTTCGTCGCAATCGTGCTCGCCAGCCCGGTTGCATGGTATTTCATGCATCGGTGGTTGCAGGATTTCGCCTACCGGATCGACATCCATTGGGGCATTTTCGCCTGGGCAGGTTTCCTGGCGGCCGGTATCGCTTTGCTGACGGTCGGTTTCCAGAGTGTCAGGGCGGCATTGACAGATCCTGTACGGAGTTTGAGAAGTGAGTGAGGAAAGGGAGGAAGGAGGAAAGGGAAGAAGGAGGAAAGGGAAGAGGTATTTGAAATTCTACTAACAATTCCATCCTCCCCTTCCTCCATCCTCCCTTTCCTCCCACAAAACCACGATACCAATATGATCAAGAGTTACTTAAAAATCGCATGGCGGAGCCTGATCAAGGATCGGCAATTTACGCTGCTCAATCTGCTGGGCCTTTCCACCGGGCTGGCTTGTACGTTGCTGATCTACCTCTGGGTGACCGACGAATTACGCGTTGACAAGCACAATGCCAAGGATGCGCATTTGTTCCAGGTTATGGTGAACCAGCCGCAGGAGGATGGTATCAAGACCGGCGAACACACTCCGGGCTTGCTGGCGGATGCATTGAAAGCCGAGATGCCGGAAGTGGAGTTCGCGACGACGGTGGTGCCGGCGGAGTGGTTTTCGAACAATGGCGTGGTGTCGGTCGGAGAAACCCAATTGAAGGCCGGGGGACAGTTTGTAAGTCGCGATTATTTCGATGTTTTCACCTGTCCATTCACACAGGGTGATGCCAGCGCTCTGACAGGCGACAAGAACACGCTTGCGCTGTCGGAGGAAATGGCCGAAAAGCTTTTTGGTGCCGGGCAGAATGTCGTTGGAAAGACTGTGAAATGGGACGAGGGGCAGTTCAGCGGGCTTTACCGCGTGGGGGGTGTATTCAAAAGCAATCCAAGCAATGCGAGCAACCAGTTCGATATTCTCTTCAATTTCGAGCAGTTCAAGGCGCGGCGGCCGGGTATGGAAAACTGGGGCAACAGCGATCCGAATACATTTGTAATCCTTAAAAACGGAGCAGACCTGGCGTCGTTCAATGAGAAGATCCGGCATTTTCTGAAAACCAAGAATAAGGACAACGATTTTCAGCTTTTCGCGATTCGCTATTCTGACAAGTACCTCCATGGACAATTCGAAAATGGCGTGCAAACGGGCGGTCGTATTACGTATGTGAGGCTGTTCTCGGTGATCGCCGTGTTCATTCTGGTGATTGCCTGCATTAATTTCATGAACCTTTCGACGGCCAAGGCTTCGGGCCGAATGAAGGAAGTAGGCATCAAAAAAGTGCTGGGTGCGCTGCGAAGCTCGCTGGTGATGCAGCATTTGAGCGAATCGCTAATGCTCACATTGGTGTCGCTGTTTGCCGCCGTGGGCATGGTAATGCTCCTGCTGCCGGAGTTCAACAGCATTACCGGTAAGAAGATCACCCTTTCCCCCGATCCGACGCTGATTTTAGCCGCATTGTCCATTACGCTTATCACCGGCTTACTGGCGGGGAGCTATCCCGCATTGTACCTGTCGGGTTTCGACCCCGTTTCCGTTTTGAAGGGGAAATTGAAAAATACCGCCGGAGAATTGCTGGTACGACGGGGGCTGGTCGTGTTCCAGTTTGCCGTGTCGGTGATCTTCATCGTTTCGGTGATCGTCGTGTACCGGCAAATCCAGTTTATCCAGAACCGGAACCTGGGCTACAACCGCGACCATCTGATTCACTTTGAAATACCACTTGAAATGGACTCGCTGAAATTGAAAGCGGCAGAGGGATTTCTGGGGGAAGTGAAAAATACTCCCGGTGTGTTGAATGCGTCGAGCTATTACCACAACCTCACCGGCAGGCACGGCGCAATCTCCGGTTTCGAATGGCCGGGTAAGCTTGCCGGGACGGATATTGAGTTCTCGAACCTGGAAGTGGGTTATAATTTCATGGAAACAGTGGGTATGACGCTGCGCGAGGGCCGGTTTTTCTCCCAGAATCAGAATGCGCGGAACGAAATCATATTCAATGAGTCAGCCATTAAAAGCATGGGGCTCAAGGACCCCGTAGGCAAGACGGTGAAATTCTGGGGTATGGAGCGGCAGATCGTAGGTGTGGTGAAAGATTTCAATTTCGAATCGCTGTATGAACCCGTGAAACCCTGCTTTTTCCAGATGTACCCCATTATGCCTAATGTGATGGTGAAAATTCAGAGCGGAGCCGAGGAGCAAACGATTGCCCGTCTGCGAAGGCTTTTCCAGGATCATCACAAGGGGCTGGTTTTCGATTACCAGTTTTTGGATGAGAATTATAAGGCTCTGTACGCCTCGGAGCGGCGGGTAGGGGTGCTTTCACGCTATTTTGCCGGGCTGGCGATTGTGATTTCCTGTCTCGGGCTTTTCGGATTGGCTGCATTTACGGCCCAACGCAGGCAGAAAGAGATTGGTATCCGCAAGGTGGTGGGCGCCTCGGTGAGCAACGTGGTGTTGATGCTTTCCATGGATTTCGTCAAACTCCTCGTGATCGCATTACTCATTGCATTCCCGCTGGTAGGCTGGGTAATGTACCAATGGCTAGCCAATTTCGCATTCCGTATTGACCTCGATGCAGGAATTTTCCTAATCGCTGCCGCAGGTCTTGCACTCGTCACGCTCGCGACAGTGGGTTTCCAGGCGGTGAAGGCGGCGTTGGTGAATCCTGTAACGAGTTTGAAAATGGAATGATGGAGGAAAGGGAGGAAGGGGAGGAAGCGGTTTGTAAACTTCTCCCACTTCCATCCTCCCCTTCCTCCATCCTCCTTTCCTCCCCAAAAAAACACGATCATGTTTAAAAACTATCTAAAAATCGCATTCCGTAACCTTGTCAAAAGCAAGGGCTACTCGGCTATTAACATCGGTGGGTTGGCTGTGGGAATGGCTGTGGCCATATTGATAGGCCTTTGGGTTTACGATGAATTTGCATTTAACCGCTATCATGCAAACTACGACCGCATTGCGAAGGTGGTAGAACGGGGTGTTTTTGAGGGGAAAACCTATGACGGCGGTGAGCATACCTCGTATCCGTTGGGACAATATCTTCAAGAGCATCACAAGGACGATTTCGAATATGTGGTTCAGTCGTCCTGGACGGATGAGCACATTTTAGCGTACAAGGACAACAAGTTTACCAAAACTGGCGCGTACATGAGCGCGGGGGCGCCGCATTTGTTCTCGCTGCAAATGCGTAGGGGCTCGCGTGAAGGCCTCAAAGAGCGGAACTCGATATTGATCTCGGAATCGGTCGCAGAAGCATTGTTCGGCAAGGAAAACCCGATGGACAAGATCGTGAAGCTGGATAACCAGTTTGATATGAAAGTGACGGGTGTTTATGAGGACCTGCCTTACAATACGGAATTCCGCGAATTGACTTTCGTCGCGCCTTGGGATTTGTACGTCGCGTCGCAGAACTGGGTGCGTGACGCGAGGGATAAGGAGCAATGGAACAACAATTCCTGGCAGCTGCTGACACAAATCCGTCCCAGCTCCACTTTCGAAGGCGTTACTGAGAAAATCAGGAATATCAAAATGGAACACACGCCGGAAGCACGGTTTTTGAAACCACAAAACTACCTGCTGCCGATGTCGAAATGGCATTTGTACGGCACCTGGGATGATGCCGGTCAAGCGGACGGGCGGATTCGCTATGTGTGGCTTTTTTCTATTATCGGGGCATTTGTGTTGCTGCTGGCGTCGATCAATTTTATGAATCTCAGCACGGCACGTTCCGAAAAACGGGCGAAAGAGGTCGGTATCCGAAAGGCAATCGGCTCGATTAGAGGACAGCTGATCAATCAGTTTTTCAGCGAGTCGTTCATGGTGGTGTTTCTGGCATTTGTGCTCGCGATCCTGATTGTGGTGCTCGCACTGCCGTCGTTCAATGAAATTGCAGACAAACGGATCGGGTTCCCGTGGACAAATGGCTACTTCTGGCTGGCCGGATTTGCATTCTGTTTCCTGACCGGGCTCTTATCGGGTAGTTACCCGGCATTATACTTGTCATCGTTTCAGCCGGTCAAGGTTTTGAAAGGGACATTCAATGCAGGCCGGTTTGCAGCAGTGCCTCGTAAGGTGTTGGTCGTGTTGCAGTTTACGGTATCTGTGACGCTCATCATTGGCACGGCTATTGTTTACAAACAGATCCAATATGCCAAAAACCGACCGGTTGGCTACGACCGGAATGGGCTCATTATCGTCGAAATGAATACACCCGAGCTGTACAGCCAGTATAACCGGATTCGCGGAGCATTGCAGGAAACCGGTGCAGTGGAGGAAATGGCTACGTCTTCGTCGCCATCCACATTCCTGGGTTCTAATAATGGCGGTTTCACCTGGCCGGGCAAAGATCCTAACCTGCACGATAACTTTGGTACGATCGGTGTCTCCCATGATTTTGGTAAAGCCGTAGGCTGGCAATTCATCGGTGGCCGCGATTTCTCCCGCCAATTCTCCACCGATTCTTTGGGGATGGTGATGAATGAATCTGCGATGAAGTATATGGGTTTCCGGCAACCGTCGGATATTGTGGACCAAACGGTGAAATGGGGTGATACCCCTTACAAAGTAGTGGGCGTGATCCGTGATATGGTGATGGGCTCTCCGTTCAGTCCGGTACGTCCGACATTATTTATGGTTAATTATGGATGGGCAAACTTCATTAGCATCAAACTTAAACCGGGGCTTCCGCTGAGGCAATCGCTGGCGAAGGTGGCGGCAGTTTTCCGGGAGGTAAACCCCGGTGCACCATTCGATTACAAATTCACCGATGAAGAATATGCACGGAAATTCGCGGCCGAAGAGCGCATTGCCACGCTGGCAACGGTGTTTGCCGGGCTGGCGATCTTTATCAGCTGCCTCGGATTGTTCGGCCTCGCATCGTTCACCGCAGAGCAGCGGACGAAGGAAATTGGTGTGCGGAAAGTGCTGGGCGCTTCCGTATCCAATCTTTGGGCATTGCTATCCCGTGAATTTGTACTGCTGGTTATCATCTCACTCCTGATTTCAACGCCTACGGCATGGTATTTCCTGAACGGCTGGCTTCAAAAATATGAGTACCGAACCGAAATCCCATGGTGGATTTTCGCGGCAGCGGGGGGCGGTGCATTGCTGGTCACACTGGCAACGGTAAGTTACCAGGCAATCAGAGCCGCGCTGCTGGATCCTGTTAAATCGTTAAGGTCAGAATGAGGAAAATGGGAGGAAAGGGAAGATGGAGGAAGGGATGAGCTTGTTTTCACTCTTTCCTTCCTCCCTTTTCTCCATCCTCCCAATTAAAAAAAACAATGCTAAAAAACTACCTGAAAATCGCCTTTCGGAATCTCTTGAACAACAAGGGGTATACTGCCATTAATGTGTTCGGACTGGGGCTGGGGCTGGCGACTTGCCTGTTGATTGTGCTGTATATTTCCGATGAGTTGCGTTTTGATAAACACCATCGGTCGGCGGACCGGCTTTTCCGCATTGCCATGGAGGCCCGGAATGAAAAATGGGCGGGGACGCCCGGGCCGTTGGCGGCTGGCCTCCAATCCGATTTTCCTGACGTGGAATCGGTCGCGCGGGTACTGAAATTTTCAGGCATGGACCGTATGCTGCTCGAAAACCGCAATGGGCGGCAAACCACGCGTTTCTATGAAAACAACGGCTACTATGCCGATTCTACGCTGTTTGACGTATTAACCTACGATTTTAAATATGGGAATGCCCGCCAGGCGCTCAGCCGGCCTAATACCCTGATACTTTCCGAGCAGGTAGCCGAGAAGTTGTTCGGAAGCGCCGACCCGGTGGGTAAGGTCATCCGCGTCGGGCTGACGTTCGGTGATTTTGACTATACCGTCACGGGCGTTTACCGGAACAATCAAAAGTCGCACATGGATGCCCGCTTCTTGTTATCCATGCAAAATGGCGATATGGGCGGCTGGGTTGCGAGCCAGAACAGCTGGGCGATAAACAACATTTTTCATACCTACGTGAAACTCCGCGAAGGTGCCGATCCTGCTGTATTTGAATCCAAACTGACCCCATTCCTGAACCGGCACGGCGCAGCGGATCTGAAAGCGCTGGGCATTTCCAAGGAGCTGTTCATGCAGCCGGTGACCGACATTTACCTGAAATCCAACATCGGTAACGAGATCGCCCCGAATGGCAGCATGACCTACCTGTATATTTTTGGTTCCATTGCGGTGTTTCTGCTGCTCATTGCCTGCATCAATTTCATGAACCTCAGCACGGCACGCTCCGAAAAGCGCGCAAAGGAAGTTGGCGTGCGGAAAGTACTGGGGGCTGTCAGGAATTCGCTGGTGTACCAATTTCTGGGTGAATCAATGATGCTGGCCGTCGTGGCGCTAGCGATCGCCGTGCTCGTGGTGCAGCTGCTTATACCGTACTTCAACAACCTGACGGGCAAGAACCTGGATATGTTTGTGCAACCGGCGTTTCTGTACTGGATGGTAGGAATTACGCTGTTTACCGGGCTTGTGGCGGGGCTTTATCCAGCCTTCTACCTGTCGTCGTTCAGGCCGGTGAGTGTGCTCAAAGGTCGGCTGGTGAACATCACCTCGGCCGTATTGCTTCGAAAAGGACTGGTCGTGTTCCAGTTTACAGTATCCATTATCCTGATTCTGGGGGCGATCGTGATCGGACAGCAATTATCATATCTGCAAAACCAGAACCTGGGTTTCGATAAGGAACAAAAACTGGTAGTGCCGTTCAGAAATGCGAAAGCTGCGACCCATTATAGTTCATTCAGGGAGGAAGTGCTGCGCATTCCCGGGGTAGAGCGTGTAACGAGCGGATCGGTGTATCCGGGCATCGAGAATATTGAAGACCTGCTTTTCTATGCAGAAAATAAGACAGTTCATGACGCCGTCGACATTCATTTCGCAACCGTCGGCGACGATTACGTTGAAGCCCTGGGCCTGAAAATAGCTGCCGGACGTTCGTTTACCAAAGCATTCAGCGGCGATTCCAGCAGCATTATCCTGAACGAAACGGCCGTCCGGGAGCTGGGTTACGACACGGCATCGGTAATCGGTAAAAATGTGTTTTTCGAGCTGGCGGGTAAGCGCCGGAGTTTGCAGGTAGTGGGTGTGGTGAAGGATTTCAACTTCCGCAGCCTGCATGAAGGGATTAAACCTTATGCGCTTACTACCAGCATTACCGATAAATACCAGTATTTCATCGCCAATGTAAAAACCAAAGATTATGCCCATGTAGTGGCATCGGTGGAAGCTGCCTGGAAGAAGCTGAACCCTGATATCCCATTCACCTATTCATTCCTCGATCAGGATTTTCAGAAGAATTACGAAAAAGAGCGCCTAACGGGTAGCATCGTGCTGTACTTCACTTGCATTGCGGTGGTTATTGCCTGTCTGGGCTTGTTCGGGCTGGCGGCATTTTCGGGAGAGCGGCGCACGAAGGAAATAGGCGTCCGAAAGGTGCTGGGAGCGTCGGTAGGCAGCATTGTGGGTATGCTTTCGGGTGAGTTTCTCACGCTCGTATGCATCGCGCTCGTGATCGCCACGCCTGTTGCGTGGTGGGGCATGCGGGAGTGGTTGCAGGGATTTGCCTACCAGGTAGGCATACAATGGTGGATTTTCCCGCTCACGGGAGTTCTCGCAATACTTGTGGCATTGTTAACCGTCGGTTTCCAGAGTGTGAAAGCGGCTTTGATGGATCCGGTGAAATCGTTGAAAACGGAATAGGGAGGATGGAGGAAAGGGAGGAAAGGAGGAAGTGGGGAGTCCCTTCTTCCCCTTCCTCCTTCTTCCCTTTCCTCCTTCCGTCCTACTACCCAAAGGCTATGAGATATATTCTGATGCTTCTTTGTTTTCTATGCTCTTTTCAAAGATCCTGGTCGCAGGCCAAGGGTAGTTTTGAGAAGGACGTCGAGCATTACGCGCACATTATCGACCTACCGGCGTATGCGCTGGGTGTAGCGGAGGGTGATAAGCTGGTGTTTTTCAAGAGCGCGGGATATGCAGATTCGGCGGGTAAGGTGCCTATTACCCAAGACCATATTTTTGAAATAGCTTCTATTACAAAATCGCTTACCTCCATTGCATTACAACAACTGGAGCAAGCCGGGAAGCTTTCGCTGAACGACTCGGTCGATAAGTTCCCGAACCGCTATTTTACGAAAGAGCGCTGGAATGCCCAGACTACCCTGGCGCACCTCCTGAGTCATACTTCGGAAAGTACGCCGCCTGGATCGGCGTTTGTGTACAACGGGAGCAGATACAACATCGTTTTCAATGCGTTTACGGCCATCAATCCGATGGATTCCACCGAAGAAATGACGCGTCCGTTTACGATACAGATTGAAAATGGTATCCTAAATCCGCTTCAAATGACCCATACGCTCACGCGCTTCTCGGAGCGCGAGCACGGGAGTTTGAGGAAATGGATAGCTGTAAAATATAGTTGGGATGCAGCAGCCAATCAATATGTACCGAGGCCTGTGAACCCGGCAGGAATGCAGAGCGGGCCGGGCTTCGGAATGATGAGCAGTATGCGCGATCTGGTACGTTACTCGGCGGCGATAGGTGAGGGACGCATTCTGTCGGCCGATCGATACCGCAAGATCACGACACCGTTTTACCCCGGCAGCCCGCAGGGAATGGGCTGGTTTACGTATCCTGTGGCGGGTGTGGACCTTCATTGGTCGTACGGCTATGGCGACAACTGTTCGGCGTTGCTGCTTCGCGTGCCGCAACGGAACTTGTCGTTGATATTGCTGTCACCTGCCAATGCGCATTCTGCGGCAGCACTCCTGGGCTTCGGCAATCCGCTGACGTCGCCTGTCGTAGCTTCGTTTGTTCGGAATTACCTTTTAAATGCATCGGAATCCATTGATTTCGAGGGAGACCCGGAGCGCATTGAAGCAAGCTTGGAAAAACGGAGAGCGAGGGATGTGGCCGATGTTTGGATGCATGAAGCTTTTGGAGCGGTGATGAGTCTCTCGTATTCGGGCAAAACTATCCGGGGTAACGCGGCGAAAAGTATTGATCTGTTGAAAATGCTGATCCGAAAATACCCGGTTCACTCGCTCTGGCAGGCTGCGGCCGCGTTCGAGTTCATAGCGGAATCGGATGATAAAGCGGTACTGGATTTTGGTAAAAAAATGGTTGCTGTTTTTGCCCGAACAGGCAAAGTACATCCCGCGAAATCCTTTTACGCCGGATTGATACTGGAAAAGAGTGATGAAACAGAAGAGGCTATGGAATTTTACAATGCATTGGCCGCAGGTGACGATTTCAAAGAGCAGTCCTACAAGTTGGATGCGATGATGAAAGTGGCAAAGTACCAAATAACCCGGAATCCCGCCATAGCCAAGGCCATGCTCGAACGGCTCGTGCGCTATAAGGAATATGTGACGGCGAAGGACGGGTTATATAACGATGCAAAAGAGATGTTGATCAAATTACAATGAAGGGAGGAAAGGAGGAAATGGAAATAGGGGAGGTATAGCCAGGCTTGGTCAGGTGTTGTGTGATACCAGGCAATTATAATACACAATGCCTGACCATGTTTGACTAAACGTGACTAATTGTTCATTCTCCCTTTCCTCCATCCTCCCCTTCCTCTCAAAAACAAATAAGCCATGTTAAAAAACTACCTGAAAATTGCATTGCGGACACTTGCGCAGAGCAAGGTCTATTCGGTGATCAACATCACCGGGCTGAGCATCGGACTGGCGGCAGCGATGCTGATCATGCTGTATACCAAGGATGAGGTCAGCTATGACGGCTTCCATGCCAACAACCCGAATATTTACCGGATTACGTTCAAGTCGGTGACCCCGGCCGGCGTGCTGGAAAATACCAGTGGCATTACCGGCTTTTTGCCGGGACCGAAGTTTTCAACCGGTACCCCCGAAATCGAGGCATTTACCCGGTACCGGCAGCATCGGAACGATGTGAAGCTGGGCGACCAGGTGGTTAGCCAGGAAGTGTATCAGGCCGATCGCGACTTTTTCAGGATATTCTCTTTTCCACTGCTCAGCGGTAACCCGCTCACCGCCCTCGCGCAGCCGCGTTCGATGGTTATTTCCGAGGCGATGGCGGAGAAGCATTTCGGTACCGTCAATGCACTTGGGAAGACAATGCTTTTCAAGGATTCGTTTGACGAACATGCCGCTTTTGAACCCTTCGTGGTGACGGGCGTGGCGGCCAGATGCCCTCAGAATTCATCGATCCAGTTCGATTTTTTGCAGCCATTGCCCGTTCCCGAATCGCAAATGCAGGGAGAGGCGTGGTTCAACAGCTCGCTCAACACATTTGTAAAACTGACTCCTGGGGCAAATCCCCAGGCAGTGAGCGCGACGATGAACCGCATTTACCAGTCCGATGCCCGCGACGCGATGAAGGCCGTTGCTAAGAAGTATGGCCTGATCAACAACCGGTATTACGGATTGCAGCCATTTACGGCCATTCACCTCGATTCGCAATTAAATGCTGAAAATGGATTGATGAATGGCAGTAAACCTTTGTTCTCCTACGTTCTTTCGGGTATTGCGCTGTTTATTTTACTGATCGCATGTATCAATTTCGTGAACCTGACCGTCGCGCGTTCGCTGAAACGTGCCAAGGAAATCGGGGTGCGGAAAGTGGTTGGCGGCGGGCGGCACCAGCTTGCGGCACAGTTCCTGGGCGAGTCCTTTGTGCTGTGTTTTGCGGCGTTCATACTGGCAATCCTGCTGGTGGAATCCGTTTTGCCAACATTTAACCAGCTCGCTAACAAAGCCCTGGCGCTTTCCTACCTGTTCGACTGGCAACTGATTATCGGTTATATTGCGTTGTTTGTCCTCACGGCGTTGCTGGCGGGCTTTTACCCGGCCGTTGTGCTTTCGGGTTACGATCCGGTGAAAACGCTTTACAGCAGGTTTAACTTTTCGGGCAGGAATTATCTCCAAAAAACGCTGGTAGTAGTCCAGTTCGCACTCGCTTCATTCCTGATCATCGTCACGCTGACCATGCGTTCGCAATTCAATTTCCTTACCAACATGGAACTGGGTTACGACGATCAAAACCTGATTAGTATTGAAAAACAAAACCTCACGCGCCCGGAGGCCAGGCTACTGACCGACGAACTGCTGAAAAGCCGGTCGATTACGGCGGTTACGCCCAAAAACGGCGGGCAATGGGGGACAATAGCCAGGGTCAATGCGGGCGCGGATATGGAGTTTTCATATGAAACGGTGGGCTCCGATTACCTCTCGGTGTTACAAATACCTTTAGTAGAGGGCAGGACATTTTCGGGAGAGCTGGCTTCGGATTCTATGAAAGCCGTGCTGGTTAATGAGGCATTTGTAAAAAAGGCAGGCTGGAAGAAACCGCTGGGGCAGGAGGTTGATTTTTGGTATACCCCCGGTGAAAAATATACCGTGGTGGGTGTTGTGAAAGACTATCATTTCCAATCGCTGACGACGAGCATACGCCCGCAACTTTTTACCATGAAACCGGGCAATCCGTTCGGGAAAGTATTTATCCGCGTCAAGCCGGGAATGCAATCGGCCAGCCTGGCCCACATTGGAAAGACATTCCGTAAACTTTTCCCGCTGGTGCCTTACAGCTATCAGTTTGTTGACGAAGCCAACGCCAAAAGCTACGAGTCCGAAGCGAAATGGAAGCAGATCATGCTTTTCGGTGCGGTGCTGACGATCTTTATTTCGAGCATCGGGCTATTTGGCCTGGCTACGCTCGCAGCGGAGCGACGCACGAAGGAAATCGGCATCCGTAAAGTGCTTGGAGCATCCATTGCAGGTATTGTGGCATTGTTGTCCACGGATTTTGTCAAACTCGTGGCTCTATCATTTGTCCTATCATTCCCGGCTGCCTATTATGCCATGCAAAAATGGCTTGAAAACTACCCTTACAAAGTCGAAATAAGTGCCTGGATATTCCTCTCGGCGTCGGGACTGTCGTTGCTGATTGCCTTGTTCACAGTCAGTTTCCAATCCGTGCGAACTGCGTTAATGAATCCTGTTAAATCTTTGAGGAGGGATTAGGGAGGAAAGGGAGGATGGAGAAAGGGACTACTCCTTGCTTTTTCCTTCCTCCCTTTCCTCCTTCCTCCCCTTTCTCCTTAATCCCTTTCCTCCTAAAACAAACAAAACAATGCTAAAAAACTACATCAAAATAGCCATGCGAAACCTTGTGAAAAACAAGGGGTATGCTTCGATCAACATTCTGGGATTGGCGATGGGAATGGCGGTGGCGCTGTTGATCGGCCTTTGGGTGCGGTACGAATGGAGCTTTGATAGCTTTCATGAAAACCGGGCGAGCATCGCCAAGATAAAGAAAAAGACCTTTTTCAATGGCCAGAAGGGCACCGGGGACGGTATCATGCTCCCATTGGCGACGGAGCTCCGTACGAATTTTACTGAAGTAAAGTATGTCACGAGGCTCGATTGGGGCGATAAGCATAGCCTGGTAGCCGGTGACCAGAAATTGAGCAGGCCGGGCCATTATGCCGATCCTGACTTCCTGAAAATGTTCACATTTCCGCTCGTGAAAGGCAATGCGGAGCAGGTTTTGAAGAATCCTTACTCCATTGTCCTCACGGAGTCGCTCGCGCATGCGATGTTCGGGAATACGGAACCGATAGGTAAGGTAATCCGGGTCGATAACCAGTTTGAAGTGATGGTAACGGGCGTATTAAAAGATATTCCGAAAAACTCGTCTTTGGAATTCGACTATCTCATGCCTTATGAATTGAATATCGCTACTTCCGACTTCGTACGCGGAGCGCAGGATCAGTGGGGCAACAATTTTCTGCAAACTTTTGTGCAACTGAACGAAGGCGTTACGCCGGAGGCATTTTCAGCCCGCATTGCCAACCTCGTGCGGACAAAAATGAATGATAAGGAGGAAAGCCTGCTCTTTGTACATTCGATGCCGAAATGGCACTTGTTCGGCGAGTTCAAAGATTGGGTGAATACCGGCGGCGCGATCGAGTATGTACGGCTTTTTGCGGTGATAGGCGCACTTGTGCTGCTCATTGCCTGCATTAACTTTATGAATCTCAGCACCGCGCGTTCGGAGAAGCGGGCGCGGGAAGTGGGAATTCGCAAGGCGGTCGGTTCGCAACGGAAGCAGCTCGTCGCACAGTTCCTCACGGAGTCGATGCTTACGGCATTCCTGGGCTTCGCGATCGCGCTGTTGATTGTCAAGTTAGCGTTGCCTTTTTTGAAAGATGTCGGCTTTGAGAATATTACATTTAGTTTGAATGATATTCCGTTGATGGCCGTCGCATTCGCGGGCTGCATTATCACGGGCTTGCTGGCGGGAAGCTATCCTGCATTGTACCTGTCGGGATTTGTGCCGGTGAAAGTACTGAAAGGGACTTTCCAGGTGGGCACAGCAGCCAATTTACCACGAAAAATACTGGTCGTTACCCAGTTCACCTTCTCGATCGCCCTCATTATAGGAACGGTGATCGTTTTCCAGCAAATCCAGCACGCGAAAAGCCGGCCGATGGGCTACAATCCCGACAAGTTGATCTGGCTGAGCCTTTCCAGCGACCTTCAGAAGAACTTCTTACCGATGAAAACCGAATTGCTGGGAAGCGGATATGTGGAAGCCGTGAGTAAAACGTCGAGTCCGATGACGGGCGTTTACAATCAATGGGAAGGGTTTTCGTGGCCCGGAAAGGACCCGCAGAGCCAGCCTTTGTTTTCGGCATTGATGGTCGATCCCGCTTATTTCAAAGCCGCCGGCCTCAAACTCAAAGAAGGCAGGTTTTTCGAGGAAAAAGTGTTGTCTGACAGCAATGCGATCGTTTTGAATGAAGCATCGGTGAAATTAATGGGTTTCAAGAACCCGGTCGGTAGCCATGTGAAGTTCGGCGATGACGATATGACGGTAATAGGGGTAACCAAAAACGTGATCCAGCAAAATCCGTACGAAGAAGTGCAGCCCGCAGTCATGCTTATGCGCCCCTATTTCACTTTTCAGGGGCTGATCCGCTTCAAGAGCGGGGCTGATGTAAGGAAAGCGCTCGCAGCCATTCAACCGGTCATCGAGAAGTATAACCCGTCTTACCCGTTCGAATATCGTTTTGTGGATGACGAGTATGATCGGAAATTCCGTGGCGAGGACCAGATCGGCCAACTGGCGGGGATTTTCGCCGGGCTGGCCATCCTGATCAGCTGCCTCGGACTTTTCGGATTGGCTTCATTTATGGCCGAGCGGCGGACGAAAGAGATCGGCGTGCGCAAAGTACTCGGGGCTTCGATACCGCAGCTCTGGCTCCTGCTTTCGCGCGATTTTGTGTTCCTGGTGCTGATCAGTTGCGTGATCGCGTCGCCTTTGGCCTACTATTTCCTCCAAAACTGGCTTGCTAAATACAATTACCATATCAGCATCAGTCCGTTCGTGTTCGTTGGCGCAGGCGTAGCCGCGGTGCTCGTGACACTCGCAACGATCAGTTTTCAGAGTATTAAGGCAGCATTGATGAATCCCGTTAAAAGCTTACGGACGGAGTGATTTGACCGTCGACGGCTGACGGTCGACCGCCGATGGGTGGGGGCTGTCGCTGACCATGGACGATGGACCATCGACCATGTGTCTCCTGGATGATGGATTTACAAAAAGAAATCGGCGGTCGGCGGTCTATGGTCGGCGGTCAAAAAAAGCAACGCACATGATACGCAACTACTTCAAAATCGCATTAAGGAACTTGCTGAAAAGCAAGGGGTATTCCGCCATTAATATTGGCGGGCTTTCGGTAGGGATGGCCGTGGCAGTGCTGATCGGCCTCTGGATTTATGACGAGGTGTCGTTCGATCATTATCACCGGAATCATGGGCGCATCGGGCAGGTGTGGCAGTTTGTACAATTCGGGCCGGAGAAGTCGTCGTATAATGTGGTACCACTACCGCTGGCGGCCGATATGCGGGAGAAGTATCCCGACTTTGAGGAGATCAGTAAATCGGTTTACCGCGATATCATCATTTCCAATGGAGACAAGATGTTTTCCAAATCGGGGCAGTATGTGGAGCCTTCATTTACGAAAATGATGTCGATCCGGATCCTGGCCGGCAGCGATAACCTGCGGGATGTGAACTCGATCCTGCTTTCGGAATCCTTTGCCCGGTCGCTTTTTGGCAATGCTAATCCGGTTAACCGCATTGTAAAGCTCAACAGCACTCGTAATGTGAAGGTGGCAGGGGTATTTGAAGAAATTCCCAATAACAGCACATTCAGGGATACGAAGATACTGGCGCCGTGGGGCCTTTATGCTGCCACCGATCCGTCGGTGAAGGGAGCGGAAAAGAATTGGGACGAAAACTCTTACCAGATATTTGTGCAGCTTCGCGAGGGAGCCGATTTTGCGAGGGTTTCTGCTAAAATCAAAGACTCGCGCATGAAACGGGAAAATCCGCCGGGGTATAAGCCGGAGTTTTTCCTGCATCCGATGGATAAATGGCACTTGTATTCGGATTTTCAGAACGGGGTAAATACGGGTGGGCTGGTCACGTTTGTATGGCTGTTCGGAACGATCGGTGCTTTTGTGCTCCTGCTGGCCTGTATCAATTTCATGAATCTGAGCACGGCCCGGTCCGAAAAACGTGCCAAAGAGGTGGGTATCCGCAAAGCGATCGGCTCGGTGCGGGCGCAGCTGGTGAGCCAGTTTTTCAGCGAATCGGTGTTGGTGGTGATCGTCGCATTTGTGTTGTCGCTGGTTTTGGTCGGACTTGCGCTGCCTGCCTTTAATGAAGTAGCGGAGAAAAAGATCACTTTACCGCTGGCTAACCCGCTGTTCTGGGTTGCCGGGATCGTTTTTAGCTTACTCACAGCATTCATAGCCGGAAGCTATCCTGCATTGTACCTTTCCTCTTTCCAACCCTTAAAAGTGCTGAAAGGCACATTCAAAGCGGGCAGGTTCGCCGCATTGCCCCGGAAAGTGCTGGTGGTGATGCAGTTTACAGTGTCGGTGACGCTAATCATCGGCACGGTGGTTGTTTTCAGGCAAATACAGCATGCTAAAAACCGTCCGGTAGGTTACGACCGGCAGGGGCTGATAGAGGTGGCTATGACCACTCCGGCACTCTATGGGCATTATGATGCACTGAAGAACGATCTGATGAATACCGGTGTTGTGAGTGGCTATTCACAATCATCGGGTTCGATGACGACACAGGCTGGCGGGATAACCAATTTGTCCTGGCCAGGCAAGGCGCCCGATGCGGTGCCGCTGCTGATGTCCAACAACATTTCACACGATTATGGTAAGACGGCCGGATGGCAGTTAACTCAGGGTAGGGACTTTTCCCGCGCTTACCCGACGGATTCTACGGCGATGATTATCAATGAATCGGCATTGAAGCTGATGGGCCTGGAAAAGCCGCTGGAATCGATCCTGAATTGGGGCGGAAAGGAGTTCAGAGTGATCGGCGTTGTGAAGGATATGGTGCGCGACTCGCCGTTCAATCAGAATAGCCCTGCGTTTTTTGTGGTTAATTATAAGAATACGAATGTGATCAATATCCGGCTCGCTCCTTCGGTCGGGGTAAGCGATGCACTGGAAAAAGTGGGCGCTGTTTTCCGTAAATATGACCCCGGCAGCCCATTCACCTATCAGTTCGTCGACGAGCGGTTTTCGAAAAAGTTTGCCGATGAAGAACGGATCGGGAAGCTGGCTTCCTTCTTTACGTTGCTGGCCATATTTATTTCCTGCCTGGGGCTTTTCGGACTGGCATCGTTTGTGGCAGAGCAGCGTACGAAGGAAATAGGGATTAGAAAGGTGCTCGGCGCGTCCATCGCCAACCTGTGGCAGTTGCTCTCCACTGATTTCATCATGCTGGTTATGTTAGCGTGCGTCATTTCGGGGCCCATCGCCTGGTATTTCATGAGTGGGTGGCTACAAAATTACTATTACCGCACCGGGCTATCCTGGTGGATTTTCGCGGGTACGGGTTTCGGAGCGCTCCTGATTACATTGCTAACCGTCAGTTTCCAGGCCATCCGCGCCGCGCTGATCAATCCGGTCAGGAGTCTTAGGGCGGAGTGAGGGGGGAGGGGACCGCTGACGGCCGACGGCCGACTGCTGACTGCCGACTGCCGACCATAGACCATAGACCATCGACCATAATTTTTTCTAAGATCATGGTCGATGGTCTATCGTCGATGGTCGGCCGTCAGCGGTCGGCGGTCGGTATGCCTCCCCAACAATTCATTCTTCGGTAACAAATATTCCTCTGCACGTCCCTATCTTGCGGTAGGAAACTTTTATCGATCCGAATCACTTGCGCAGAACCTTTACTCTTAGTGTTGTTGCCGCGTTTGCCATCATTTCAGGGCAGCTTTTTGCCCAGAAAAATAGCGTTGTGTCCAATCTCGAAGCGAGTGCGGAGGCGGGGGCATATCTGTCTTCCAATGGTGAAACGCCGTTCTGGCTTCGGACCAATCAATTCGGCGCCGTTCCCGACCGCGCTACGGCCGGTGTGTTGCAGGCGACTGCACGAAGGAATTATGTTTTCTACGACAGCCTTACCAATCGGCCGCGAAAATTCGATTGGAGTGCCGGCGTAAGCACAGTATGGGTGTATAATAAAGCAAACAAGTTTGAATTCGTGCTTCCTGAGGCGCATGCAAGCGTGCGGTTCAAGCGCGTAGAGCTGTGGGCAGGGCGCAGGCGTGAGGTAATGGGGCTGGGGGATACCACGCTGTCGTCGGGCTTTTACGCGATGTCGGGGAATTCACTTCCTGTGCCCAAAGTGCAGATCGGGACGGTAGGCTTTTCGCCGCTGAAATTCACCGGGAACTTCGTGGCTGTCCATGCGGGGTTTGCACATGGGTGGTTTAATACAGACTACATCCAGGGTGTGCGGTTGCATCAGAAGTTTTTGTATCTGAGGCTGGGTAAACACCAAAGCAAGTTTTACCTAGGCCTGAATCACAATGTCATGTGGGCGGGGCATTCGGACTATCTGAAACTTCACCCCGAGCTGGCGGTGAATGGCGAGCTGCCGTCGTCGTGGTCTATTTACCCGAATGTAGTGCTGGCATTTACTTCCAAAAACTGGTTTGAAAAAAATGGGTATGGCGCATTCGACAGCTATCGGGTTGGGAACCACCTGGGCAGTTACGACGTCGCTTTTGAGACGAAAATCGATCGTTACCGGCTTTTTGTATACCACCAGCATCCTTTCGAGGATGTTTCGAGCATGCTTTTCAAGAACATCCCCGACGGGCTTTATGGCGTTAACCTGAAACTGCTGCCGGGCCCGGGAAATGATGTGGCGCTTACGCATCTGACACTGGAATTCCTCACTACCAAAGACCAATCCGGCTCGGCATTTTACATTCCCGGAAGCAAATACCAGGGGGCCGACAATTATTTCAACCATACCCAGTATTCGGAAGGATGGTCGTACCAGGGCCGGACGGTGGGTACGCCGTTTATTATTCCCGGCAAGGATATGGATCAGTCGAAGCTCGGGAATTACCGGTATTTCCCCAACAACCGGGTGAATGTATATTACCTGGGTGCACAGGGGAGGGTAGGCCGTTCGCTGGCACTTACCTTGAAATTCTCTTACAGCAAAAATTTCGGAACACCGGGTGCCGACTTCGATCCGCCGAGGGGGCAGTTTTCATCGGTGTTGGGAGCACAATATGCGGTTCCGGGTTTACAAAACACCAGCATTATCGTCCGGGTGGCTACGGATCAGGGCGATGTTTTTACCAGAAGGACCGGTGGCTACATCGGTATCCGTAAGAGCTGGTAGCGGCTTCCAGAAGGTATTTTTCCGCATTGTCCATCGGTGAACAAGATTGTCCGAATTCGGACAATCTTTCTTTGTTTTTGTATACTAATGTATTGATTGTTAAAATGTTAGTTGCTCTGGCATAAATTTGTTGCCGGGTGTTTTTAACCCTATTCAGAACAGCGGCATGCTCAAAAATTACCTCAAAATCGCCCTCCGGAACATCTGGAAGAACAAGGTTTTTTCGGCTATTAATATCGTGGGTTTGGCCGTTGGAATGGCAGCCTGCATTGTGATCATGCTGTTCGTGTTTTACGAACGTAGTTTTGACCGGATGCATTCCGGAAATATCTACCGGCTGAATGAAGTACAGACATTCGATGGCATGACATCGCAGAATGTGGCGCTTTCCATGTACCCAATGGGGCCGACGTTAAAACAAGAATTTTCTGAAGTCAAAAGCTTTGTGCGAATTAATGGAACGGGCAAGATTCCAATGTTCTATAAAGGCAAAAGGGTGGAGCTCGCGCAGTCTTTCCTGACAGACCCGGATTTTTTCACTATGTTCGATTTTCCACTCGAACAAGGCGACCGCAACCATGCGCTCGCCGATCCCAACTCAGTAGTACTCACGCGCAAGACCGCCACGAACCTTTTTGGCAACGAAGCTCCCATGGGGCGGAGTATCCATGTATACGCCAATGATACACTGACCCTCAAAGTAACCGGGATCATGGCCGACGTGCCGGGCAACTCGCATTTGCAATTTGACGCATTGGTGTCGTTTAATACGATTGCCAAACCCGATTTTATGGAGAATTGGGGAAGTAACTGGCTCAATACCTATCTCCGGCTAGCCGACCGGACCGACGTGGCCGCTCTGGAGAAGAAATTTCCGGCCTACCTGAAAAGACACATGAAAGATGAGCATTGGAAGCATTTCGAGCTTTTCTTGCAGCCGCTGACCGACATCCATGCGGGTTCGACGGATATTACCCATGACTACGTCAATTTTCAGAAGTTCGATATCAGGTATACCTATGTTTTTTCGATCATAGCCGCGATTGTCCTGGTCATCGCGTGTGTGAATTTTATGAACCTCTCGACCGCCCGTTCGGCAGCGCGTGCCAAAGAAGTCGGAATCCGTAAATCGATCGGAGCGAGGCGTGCAGAACTTGCCAGGCAGTTTATCGGAGAATCGGTGCTGCTGGCGTTGCTTGCATTGGTGCTCGCGCTCGGGATGGTATGGCTGCTGATGCCGGCAGTGGCGAATTTTAGCCAGCGGCCCCTCCATTTCTCTTTTCTCGAAACTCCAGGGTTGTTGCCGTTACTATTGGCCGGTACGGTTTTGATCGGTGTGATCTCCGGTATTTACCCTGCCTTCTTCCTTTCAGCGTTCGAACCTGTGAAAGTGCTCAAAGGCGTCGTGCGTTCCGGTAAAAGCCGTTTCAGGAATGCACTGGTTGTAGCGCAATTTTCCAGTGCCGTTTTTCTGATCGTTGCTACTGCTTTCGCCGCGCGGCAACTGAATTACATGGTTAACAAGGATCCGGGATTCGACAAGGAACAGGTGGTAATTATTCCGCTGGATTCGCGATCGGATACCAAATATGACGCTTTGAAAGGAGAAATGCTCCGCAGTGCGTTCATTCATGGCGTCACGGGTTCGCAGCAGCGATTGGGTAACAACCTCCATCAAACGGCTATTCATTTTCAGGGAACGGGTCCCAAAAGAGAGCTTACGTCGTCGCAAATCATTGTCGATCCCGACTTTTTGAGTTTGTATAAAATTAAACTGATCGCAGGCCGTGATTTTACCGATAGCCCGGCCGATAATGCAAAAACCTATATCATCAATAAAGCGCTGGCGCAGGAACTCCTCAAAAATGAACCGCGTCTGACCCTGGAATCCTTGATCGGGAAACAGTTTGGTTTCTATGGGATGGACTCCCTCTCGCGTATTGTGGGTGTCGTGGAGGACTTTAACTTCAATTCACTTCATCACAAGATCGAGCCCTTGTGCATTTTCAACCAGAAAGACTGGAATTATTCCGAAATATCGGTGCGTGTAAAGGGTAAGGATGTGCAGCAGGCTGTGGCAGCGATGCAAGCGGCATGGAACAAAATACTCCCCGAAGAGCCATTTACCTACTCATTCCTCGACGAGCATTTCAACGAGATGTACCGTGCCGACAGCCAGGTGAGCGAGATCGTGGGCATACTGGCCGGGCTGGCAATTTTTATATCCTGCCTTGGGCTGTTCGGGCTGGCTTCTTATTCGGCGGAAAGGCGGATCAAGGAAATAGGGGTGAGAAAAGTAATGGGTGCGTCGGTAGCGCGCATCGTTGCATTGTTGTCAAGGGATTTTCTCAAACTCGTGCTCGTAGCCATCCTGATCGCTACGCCGGTCGCCTGGTGGGCCGTGCGAACCTGGCTGAATGACTTTGCCTACCGCATCGATATCGAATGGTGGATGTTCCTGCTGGCAGGCGCGCTGGCAGTGCTTGTCGCATTGTTCACGATCAGCTTTCAGAGTATCAAGGCGGCGTTGATGAATCCTGTTAAAAGTCTTAGAGCGGAATAACGGAAGAATGGGAGGATGGAGGAAAGGGAGGAGGGAGTTTGGTTGTCATGCCCTTCCCTTTCTCCTTCCTCCATCCTCCTTCCTCCCCATAAAAAGAGCACCAATGATTTGAATTTTAACCAGATAATACCATGAGCCACATTGCAATCCCTATCCCGCCGCTTCAAGGTAAGCAGGAGATCAAAGTTGAGGTAACGATCAACGGAATCAAGCAGAACCTGTTTTACAGGGTCGAGCTGTTTTACTGGGAAGATTGTACCAATCCGGTAGCGCACCGTGCCGATTGTATCAGCGAAATGCTGGCGCATCACGATCCGGAATGGACCGTCTATTATATCGGCGCACCTAATGACGAGTTTGTGCCCATCACATTTGTCAAAAAAGAGAGCAGGAACCTGTTACGAGAGGCCATAGCCTGATAGGGGATTCAGGGGGCTCTTTAATTCTTTTTTAATCTTTATGTGCAACATTGTTGCATTTGTGGTTTTTCTAAAACTACATTTGCATCATTGTTGCATGTAAAGATTTTTTTATGAAAAAGCATTTATTCAAAGTAGTACTATCGATGGCATTCGGCGCATTGCTCCTGGCTTGCGACGATAAGGAGAAAGACGACGTAATACCGGTAGAGGACACCGAGTACAAGTTCATCCGCGTGATGGTGAATGACGAAGTTTCGAAGGAGCTTTCGCTGGTGGATCCGGTGAAACTTACTGCAGAGAAGTTTGAAGCGCAATTTGCCAAATCGACATTGTATGGCACGCAGGGTGGGCGTTTTGGGGCTATTTTGAATGGGGCCAACAACTTTGTACAACTTTTTGATACCGGTTTTGAAGGTCACGGCGACCATGTGGACGTAAAAGGAACGCCGAAGTTCGGTGCACTGACGGGCGACGGTAACAAGCCCACGCATTTCAAAAGCAAAGGGGATGAGATTATCACTTTCAACGATGGCGACGGTACCCTGAGCATTGCCAAAGAAGCGGATTTTCATACTGCCGGCAAGAAAATGACGCATATCAATGCCGGGAATGTAGCGCACCACGGCGCGATGACGAAATTCGACAACGGTACCTATGCTATTACCGAGAAAGATGGATCAGCGGCCGGAACATTGCCGGAGCGAGTGAAGATCATCGACGTTTCGGGTAAAACGCTGTTCGCCTCGACCATTCAAACCAAAGGCATTCACGGCAATGCGACGAACGGCAGCGTTTCGCTGTTTGGCTCTTCCAGCGGTATTCTGGCGGTGGAGCCTACCGGTAATCAGCAGCTTATCCCGCATCCCGCCGACTTTGGCGAGGCGTGGTTCGGGTCGATCCTGGAAGCGAAAGGGGCAGGCAAATTCCTGGGTTACACCGCTGCAAAAGGGGTTTACATCATTGATGTTGCTGCTAAATCGGTGACACCCGTGCTCGCGAGTACCGACATTATGCAGGCGAAGGTGGACTACGCGGGGAACAATGTGGTGACATTGCTGCACAGCGGCGAGCTCCGTATCTACGATTTGAAAACCAATACTTTGAAAATAAGCGGCGCGGTAACAGGTGCTATTGCCAAGGACGAAACGCAGAAGCCGCAACTGGAAGCTACCTCGCGCTACATATATATTACCCAGCCTAAGACAGGTGAATTGCTCGTGGTAAATGCAGCGAATTTGTCCAAAATCAATAGGGTGAAGGTCTCCGCTACGCCTTACAGACTGGCTATCCTGGGCTTCGAGTCCAGCGAAGGGCACTGACAAAAAATCCCGGCGAGTTTTGCGCTTGCCGGGATTTCTCAGAACCAGAATTTTTCGGAGCCCTCTACCGGTTTCCATTCGTTTTTCGGCTCAAAATGTTTCCAGATGATGGCCGATACCTTGCGGATCAACGCGTAGCCCTCGTTGTCCTTCTGCCACCGCTGATCCTCCTGGTCTTTCGTCGCAATGCAGAACACGTAGTCGCCGTGCGGCGCATGTACCACCAGTACCTCCGATTTGGCCTGGTTCACAGCCCCGCTTTTGGCGGCTATTTTTACATTCGAAGGTAACTGGGAAATAGCCTCGCCGTCCCAGAATTGCATGCCCAGGTAGCGGTACATCCTGTCGCTCGCCGCCGGGCTGACGGCCTTCCCGTTTCGGATCATCGCCACCAACTCGGCCATTTCGCGTGGCGTAGTGACGCCCCAGCCGTAACGTGCCTGAAACTCCTTGCGCCCGGGTGTACGCGAGTTCACACGCGTGTTCGCGAACCCGTTTCCATCCAGCCATTGGTTAATCGCCGCGCCGCCGCCAGCCATTGCCTGTAACCACAAGCTGCCGGTGTTGTCGCTTTGGGAGATCATCAAATGGACGACTTTCGGCAGGGCGATTTTCGTACTGTCGCGGAACGAGCCCACGATTCCATTGTCGTATTTCAGTGAATCGCGGTAAACGAGTTCCTGATTGAATGCGATTTCCCCTTTTTCTATCTTGTCAAAAATGCCGCACATGATCGGCACCTTTACCATGCTGGCCGTTGGGTAAAGCGAATCGGCATTGACAACGGCAATGCGGTTGGTTTTCAAGTTGCGCACATAAACGCCCACCCGCCCGTGAAAGCCCGCGAGCGCGGCTTCGAGCTGGGCTGTCAGTTTTTGGTCGACCACCGTTTTGCCGGTTGTGTGTGGTTGAGCGGACAATGCCCCGGTCAACAGCGTGAGGAAAAGAAAAATGGCGGACCTTGTCATAGCTTATCAGTTTTGAGCGGTGGTTGCTTCTTTGATTTTCCCGGCCTTCGCGCCACTGAAAACCAGTTTTCCCCAGTATTCGGGGTAATGCATATTGATAATGCCTTGCGGCGACCATACCCAATTGTATTCGGGGATAATCTTTCCGGTTTCAGAGTTGCGCTTTCGTTTGTAGCGGCCGTCCTCGCCGATCTCGTGCTGCCAGTTCACGCGCGAGAAGTTGATGCGCCACTCCGAGCCATCGGTAGGGATTACCGGTTTTACATTTTCAGTAGACAATGATTCGAAAGGAACAGCGATTTCCAGAATCCAATGCTTGTCTTTGTCCTTTGCATTATTGACGGTGCCAATCACTGATACTGCCGATTTCAAGCCCTTGATATCCCATTTAAGTTGTGCTTTACCGCCTTTGCGGTAGGGTTTGGGTAAAAAGAGGTCGAAAGTGTTATTAATGGCATTGATTTCGAGTTCATAGTAGTTCTCGGTATCGCCGTCCGGGTCGATGAATACCTCAAAATCGTTTTCCAGGTACACAATCTGGTCCTTTTTGTCCTGATATGCCCAAATATGCTCTTCCTCGATTTGCGCGGCAATGTAGAGGTATTGGTCGTCCCAAAGCATCTTCACGCGGGTCTCTTGCAGCGGCAGCGGTTTTTTGTCCCCTTCAATGTCCACGAACGAGGAAGTCCAGGCAGCTTTCTTCCATGATTGCTCGTTCATACGGCCGTCGATGGTAACGTGCTTTTCGGCGCGGAAACAAGTGTAGGTTTTGGGAGAAGGCGGTGTTTGCGCCCCGGCGCCGGCGGTCATGAGGGCCGCCAGTGTCAGCGTGGCACCGGTCTGGAAAATGGTTGGGCTGTTCTTTTTAGTGAGTAAATTAGAAATTTTCAAGATCGGTAAAAGGGAGTAGTTCAAAATGCTGAATATAGGCCATTTTACCCACATTTGAAGCGAAATCGCCAGTTTTGGCGACATTGGTTCAGTCATTACTTTACCCTTGTTTTTTCACGGCGTGAGCAGGTCGCCCGCTTTGTTTTCGTTGCTTAATAATGTTTCAAAAATCTTCCATCGCTTATCGGGAGCGGCGGCGGTGCCTCCTCGCGCTTCCATGTGCTTCCGGATAATGTCCTGCCCGTAATTGTAGTTGATGACGTAGCTCCGGTACTTGCGGATGAACCGCAGGTAATCCGATGCGCCTTTTTCAGGCAGCAGGCAATAGTCGGTAAGCCAACGCTTGGCCTCTTGCTCGCTCATGCCGTGGTCGAGCAGGCCCCGGGCTACTTCGTTGCGGGCGTAATTCAATGCCGAGCGGACCGCCAGGGCTTCGAAGTAGGCATTGGCCATCGTAGTGTCGAGGCCCGCGAGCGGAATCAGCACGGTTTTACAGAACTCCCGTTGTTCATTACCCGGGAAAGCCATGGAAATGCCGTAGTTAGCGCTTCCTTCGGCGATCAGCGACTGCGGGCTGAACAACGGATAGAGCGAGATCTCCGTCCAGTCTTTGTCGCGGTAAAGGTTCTTTTCCAGCAATGCATTGTACACATGATGCCCTGGATATCCCTCGTGGCAGGCCAGGTCTATGGCCCGTTCGACGTAAATGGGCTGGCTTACGTTGATCTGGATCACACTTTTGTAGTTGCCTTTGTACCAGTTGTACCCCGACCACGGTTTGTTGCGCACATATTCGAGTTTGAAATCCTCGCCAGCAGGTAGCGCGTAATGTGCCAGCGTGCGCCTGCGTGCCTCTGCGATGGCTGTCCTGAATACGGTATCGATCTTTTCGGCGGGTATCAGGAAGTGATCGGCGAGCTTCTGGTAGCGTGCGGGAATAGGTCCCTGGCCCGGTAGCAGCCGGTCCAGCTTTGTAATGAGGTCCTGGAAATGTTTCTCGTCATATACCGGTGCCACGGCGTCGAACAGGTCTTTGGACTCGGTATCGAAGGGCACGAATGTGCCTGAAAACAGGTGTATGCGTCTTTCAAATGCCGTTAGCTGGGCCGTCAGCCAGGCAGCGCGGCGTGTGAGGGTGTCGTTTTGAGTGTTCCTAAATGCAGCTAATACCTTTTTTGAGGAGCGGGCCCTTTGCAGGAACGTTTCTTTCGGGAATTGTGAGGTGTCTGTTTTTACCGGTCGCAGCGAGTCCGGGCCATAATAGGCATCCACAAAATCGCCGTCGTACTGGCCTATCGCCAGACCGAGCCTGACGTACTCGCGGGCGATGCTATCCAGGCGGTCGCTATGATTAACCGCTTTCTCGCGTGTGCTGCACGAGCCCGCTAGCATTGCAAGTGTTAGTATGGTAAGGTATCGTTTGAACATAACAACATGGATTGAGGCCTTGTGCGGCAATTCGGACTTAAAATACGCAGGTTATTCGGAAACCCGCCCCAATACGGCGAAATAGAGGCTCAAGGGGAACCTTGTTTTCTGATTCCGGCATGTTTTGCGCCCAAAATCTCATCATATATGGCCTTAAATCCTATTTCAGATTCGATTCCTTTTGTAAAAATAACTCGAGAGTTATTTGGCTTACGGACCAGTTAGATCATCGTTTGTTTTGCCGAAATGTAATGGATGCAGTATTTTCTATCGCATAACTCATATCTAGTCTGAGTTTATTTGGATGTTGGGATGGGTAAATCCGAAGAAAACGTAGCTAAATAGCTGTGATACAGTCATGAATTAGCTGCATTTTGTTCGTAGTCAATAGAAATCTTGTAGAACCCGGGGCTTGGGTGAAAAAAAGTTTTGTCGAAATTCTTCAGTGAAAATTCATTGATATCCACATTTCCGATCATTTTTCATAGGTGCCATTGGTTAATCAAAACAGGCATTTTATCTCCAAAAACGGCCCATATGCCATCTAGAAGTGTAGAAGTTTTACTTGCGCGGCCGTCACTATTGTGACTATGAGATGATTTCGAAGTAAACGAATAAGGTATCGGTGTGCTCAGATGGAAAGCCTTTATGACCTGGGATCAGACAAAATTTTCTTCTGTTTTCATGTAACCAATGAGTAAGGCAGATAGGTGAGTGATTGCTTTGCTTTATTAAAAAAGTACTATTATTAATTTTAAATCAATATGTAACCAGTTGGTAATGGTGATAGAATTGTTTTACTGCAAAACAGGTAAAAATGGCAAATAAATGCGTATTTTTTTGTAGAAATATTTCCAGAAAATTTTATAGAAATAATTGAAAAATCGACATAAACATAATTTTTACGCACTTGTCATATAAAAAAAGTGCTATTTTGAGAGAATCTAATCTATACCTTTGTAGCGTACATTTTGTTGACAGGCCAGTGCAGCTAATCAATTACAAATCAAATACGTTATGAAAAACTTTACGTTTCTCTTTACCCTTTTACTATTGAACCTGGGCTTCGCCTTCCAGGCCAATGCCACAACCAGTTGTGGTTGTGACAACAACGTTCTGACCAACGCTAGCTTTGAAAACGGAACTACCGGCTGGTCGAAATCAACCAACACGAACTTCGGTACGGACGACGCGTACAACATGTGTGGTGACAAGAATGGTTTGATCTCCGGTTCGGGATCTGTCTGGCAGGACGTTAACAACGTTGTGGCCGGAAGCACAGTCAACCTGAGCGTATATGGTGGTACGCACGATAATAGCAAAGTGCACGAGTTCAAACTGATCTTCCTGACATCGGGCGGGAGCCAGATCGGTGATGCCGTTGTGAAGTCGATGAACTTTGAAGTAGGCAGTGGAAATCAGTTGCAACTTTACAGCATGTCGGCAACGGCACCTGCGAATACTGCAAAAGTTCGTTTCCTGCTGTATTCAAGCGGTAACTATTTCAAAGTGGATGCGGCATGTATGAAGATCGCCCCTCCTGCAACCCCGGTTGACTGTGACTGTGTGAACTCCAACCAATATATTAAAAATGCAAGTTTCGAAAACGGAACTGCAGACTGGTCAAAGTCGAGCGGTACGAACTTCGGTATCGATGGTTCTTATAAAATGTGTGGTAACTACAACGGTTTGATCACCGGCGCGGGATCTATCTGGCAGGATATTAATGTAGTAGCAGGTGCGAAGGTGGATGTCACTGCCTACGGCGGTACGCACAATACAGGTGCAACCCACCAGTTCAAGCTTACTTTCTACGACGGTGCCGGAAACAAAATCAATTCAGGTGAAGCGGTTGTGGACATGAACTACCAGGTGGTAGACAGCAAACTAAAACAATTCTCGATTTCAGCCACCGCACCGGCAGGAGCTACGAAAGTTCGCTTCTCGCTTGTTTCATCAGGGGATTATTTCAAAGTAGATGCAATCTGTACGAACATCACACAGCCGGCTACCTGCCAGGAATGTAACGGCAATACATTGCAAAACCCAAGCTTCGAAAACGGTACCAACAACTGGAACGTAACCGGTACGTTGACGGTCGAGCCAACCTACGCGGTATGCGGTGTGAACGGCGCGAAATTGAGCGGCGCGGGTAAATTCTGGCAGGATGTAGAATTGCAGACCACCACCGGAAACCAGGTTACACTGAATATCTACGCGGCATACAGCACTTCCAATAGCCAGAAAATTCAGCTGGTATTCCTCAGCGAAGCGCAGGCAGAGCTCGGTCAGATCACGAAGGACGTTACCAAAGCGCTTACCAGCGGAACATGGGGGCTTGAAAAATATACACTGGCAGGAACGGTTCCGTCGGGTAGCAAATATGTACGCGTGCTGCTCTCGTCTAACGGAAACGATCTGCTCGCCGACAATGCATGTCTTACATTCTCAGGTCCTCCATTGCCGGTAACATTGTCTGCATTCTCTGCGAAAAAAGAAGGTTCGGTTGCACAGCTCGCATGGGCTACTACCGCTGAAACCAATTCGGCTTACTTCGAAGTGCAACATAGCCAGGATGGTAAAAACTGGACTGCACTTGCACAAGTGGAGGCAAAAGGCGAAAGCAAGGAACTCAAAACCTACACCTATACCCACACTAATCCATTTGCCGTGAACCTTTACCGGTTGAAAATGGTGGATTTGGACGAAACATTCGCTTACAGCGCCATTAAGAGCCTGAACTTCGACGGCCAGGAGCAGCTGAATGTTTATCCTAACCCAACCGCAGACCGTATCAAAGTGAGCAGCAACCAGCAGGTCACCAATGTGAAGGTTTACGCTCAGACAGGTGCATTGGTGTTGAGCACTACACCGGATTCGGCGAACGAAGTAGACCTGACAAAACTGGCGCAGGGAACCTACTATGTGAAAATCAACAATGGCCCGTTGATGCGCAAAATCCTGGTCGTAAGGTAAGCTCTCCGAGCTCCGGATCGGTATTCCTGAAAGCCCTTCGTTCGCAGTTTCCGGACGAAGGGCTTTTGTTTACATATTAGTTTTAACTTTCGTATCTGAAAGTAACCGGTACACAGACTTGACAACAGTTATTAATCAACACACGAAGCAATCGGGGTACAGGCCGTCGACGGCAAGCCCTTTGGTGCGGGAGGATTTTGGAAGTGCTTTCAAATGGGGTGTGGCAACGGCGGCATACCAGATCGAGGGCGCCGTACATGACGATGGCCGGAGTGATTGTGTCTGGGATGTTTTTGCGAGAAAGAAAGGCAAAATCCGGAATGGTGATCATGCACGGCATGCCTGTGATTTCTACCACCGTTACGAGCAGGACCTGGAACTGGTGAAGGAGCTGGGGTTTGAACAGTTCCGGTTTTCAATTTCGTGGTCGCGCATATTGCCCGACGGGCACGGGCGCGTAAACCAGGCGGGGATCGATTATTATAACCGGCTGATCGATCGGTGCATTACGCTGGGTATCGAGCCGTGGATCACGCTGTATCATTGGGATTTGCCGCAAGTGCTGGAGAAATCCGGCGGTTGGAAGAACCGGCGCATTGTGGAATGGTTTGCAGAGTACACCGCCGTGTGCGCCCATGCATTTGGCGACCGCGTGCGGCACTGGATCGTACTGAATGAGCCTATGGCCGTAGCCGGGCTTGGCTATACCACCGGCGAGCACGCCCCCGGGAACAAGGGGATCCATAATTTCCTGCCCGTGGTGCATCACCTGGCGCTCAGTCAGGCGGAAGGTGGCCGGGTGTTGCGGCGGCTGTTGCCCGAGGCACGCATTGGCAATGCGATTTCCTGCTCTTATGTGGTTCCTAATAGTCAGAGTGCGGCAGATGTTCGTGCGGCACGCCGGGCGGATGCGCTCATGAACCGGCTTTTTATTGAGCCGGCATTGGGGCTGGGTTATCCGAAGGACGCATTTCCTTTTTTATCCAATATCAAACGGTTCATGCGCGAGGGTGACCGCGAACGATTAAAATTTGATTTTGACTTCTGGGGCCTGCAAAACTATTTCAGTGTAGTGGTGCAGCATTCGTACCTGGCGCCCGTAATGTGGTTGAAAGAAGTGCCGGCTACGCTCAGGAACGTTCCTACGACCGGCTTAGGCTGGGAGATCAGCCCGACGGGGATGTACGAGATCTTAAAGCAGTTTCAGCGATACCAGGGTGTTCGCGAATTGGTGATTACTGAAAACGGGGCGGCATTTAAAGACAAGCCGCAGAATGGTAAAGTGGATGACCCTGAGCGTACGGGTTACTACCAAGAATACCTCGATGCCGTGAGAAAGGCGAAGAACGAGGGGGTTAATATTACCGGTTACTTTGCATGGACGTTGCTGGATAATTTCGAGTGGGCACACGGTTATTCAGCCCGCTTTGGTCTGGTATTTGTAGACTTTAAAACACAGGAGCGTACAGTGAAGGAATCGGGGAAATGGTTTGCCGGATTTCTTAAAAAGTCAGAAAAGTAACTTCGCTTCCAACTAATTCGAAAAAGGGTGTGTCTAACCGGCATATTAAACCCCTTTAACCATGAAAGTACTGATTGTTTTATTCGGTTTGCTGGCCTGGATAGGCTGCCATGATGAAAGTGGCGACATCAACGAACAGGTTTACGAAGCAGATGCAACCTGGACGAATATGCTTGCTACCGACGGTTGTTCATGGCACTTCTCGATCGCCTCCAAGGATTCGACCTATTCGGTGCTGCCAAATGAAGCGTCCCGGGCGAAAATAGAGAAGGAACTGGGTAAGATCGAAGACTATTACAGCTTCACTCCGGTCCATTTGAAATACACGCTGACAGGCTCAAAGGGCACTGTACAATGCGGTTGGGGCCGCACAGCAACGTATGACGAAATCAAAGTCGTCGAAATCCATAAAAAATAATCCTTACAAATGGAGGATTTTCTTCGCCTCCTGTTCGGAATAATAAGGCATCAACTCCGCTTCATCAATAATCTCCTGCACCTGCTCTTCCGTGGCAGGTGTAGTTGCTTTAGGCTTTGGTTCCATGTGTTCTTCTTCGAACACAATCGTGCCTTTTCGTTGGAGGTTTTGGAGGATTTCGAATACCAGTGCTTCCTCGGTGTCACGGACGGCTTTTACGCGATATGTTTTCATGGTTTTACCTGGTTTTGATTCCAAGGTAGCAAAAATTGTACCGGGTTCTAACTTTTGAAGATACCTTGTGCAACCTGGGCGCCGGCTTTTACATCATTGATCAAACAAATCACAGAATCCCATGAAAATTAAACAATTACTAACTTTCGTCTTGTCTGCGCTATGTTATGTAAGTGCGTGTGCCCAGGGCGATGATGACAAACCTTACGTTACAAAAAACTTCAACGGCTCGTCCCTGAAAGAACTGCAGGTTGAAACCTCCGGTGGCTCCATTTCGGTATTGGGTGGTCAATCGGACGGTTTCAAAGTAGAGATGTACATACGCAGCAATGGCTGGAACGGTAATAAGCAATTGAGTAAAGAGGAGATCGAAGACCGCCTCGAAGACTACGACATACTGATCGGTACCGAAGGCAGCAAAGTGGTTGCCACCGCGAAAAGAAAAAGCAACTTGCAATGGAATGAGAAACGGAGCATTTCCATCGCATTCAAAGTGACAGCCCCGCGCAATGTGGCTACTAACCTTAAAACCAGTGGCGGAAGTATTAAAATTGCTTCGCTGACCGGGGCTCAAAACTTCCAGACAAGCGGCGGTAGTCTGAAAATCGACGACCTCGACGGTGTAATTCACGGCCGTACTTCGGGCGGCAGCATTGATGTGGCGCATTGCAGCAAGGAAATTAACCTGCATACCAGCGGCGGAAGCATTAAAGCCAACGAATTGAAAGGCAAAATCGAGCTGAAAACTTCCGGCGGTAGTATCGAACTGAACAAATTGAATGGAGACATCCTGGCGCATACCAGCGGCGGAAGCATTCGTGGTGAGGGCGTTGACGGTTCACTCGATGCCGGTACCTCGGGAGGCTCGGTGCGATTGGCCGATGTTTCGGGCAGCGTGCGCGCCAATACCAGCGCCGGCAGCATCGAGCTGGAACTGAAATCGCTGGGTAAATATGTTGACCTTTCAACATCCGCGGGCAGCGTGCGCGTCACAATGCCGCTGGATAAAGGTGTCGACCTGAACCTGAGAGGTAACAGAGTGGCTATTCCGCTTAAAAACTTCGATGGCTCGGCGGAAAAAGACCGTGTTCAGGGTAAAATGAATGGGGGAGGAGTTCCGGTAACATTGTCGGCCAGCGCGGGTGGTGTTTACGTAAATCAATAGCTACATACAATTAAGGTTCGCAAAATGGGCAGGCGGCTTACCGTCTGCTCATTTGTGTTTTAAAACCCGTTACCAAAATGCCGGTGCTGCGTCAAAAGGAGAAAACAATCCCGACGACGTATGTATCAGAGAATTTTAAATGGTTTAGTAGACTTTTTCGGAATATCCCGGAAGGAAGCGCGTGGTGCCCTGGTAATGATGGTATGCTGCGCGGTGATCATCTGGACGCCTTTCATTTTCCGACGCTGGATTTTGCCTTTCGTGCCGGCCGGTAGCCCGCCTCCTGAGCGGAGGGTGCTGGATAGTATTGCATTGCTTCTGGAAAAGCAGCAGGCAACAAAGATCAAGCCTCGCAATCGTCCTGCTGCCAAGGAGCCTGCTGCATTGAAGCCCGAACAAATAAAACTCGTCAGGTTTGACCCGAACTCTGCCTCGGTACGTCAGCTGATGGGGGTGGGTATTTCCGGGTTTCTGGCGGGGCGGATTGAAAGGTTCAGAACTAAGGGCGGGCGCTTCAACCGGAAGGAAGATCTGATGAAGATCTACGATTTCCCGCCGGACCTGTATGAGCGCCTGGAGCAATATATCGTGATTAGCGACCAGAAACCGAGGTTTGGGACAACGCAGCAAAGTTCTTCAAAACAATTCCCGCGCACGAGCGGTAGATATGAGGTAAAAAACAGCATTCAGGTATTCGACATTAACCAATCCGATACGACCGAGCTGATCCGTCTGAAAGGGATCGGCAGCAAGCTGGCGCTGCGAATTGTGAAGTTCCGTGACGGGCTGGGTGGTTTCCATTCTACCGAGCAGTTCAGCGAGGTTTACGGGCTGGATTCTCTTGCCTTATCCGAGTTGAAGCGCTTCGCGAAGGTGGGTAGCGCGGTTAAAAAGATCAACATTAATACTGCTACCGTGGAGGAACTTGGGCGGCATCCCTACCTGAGGAACAGAAAGCAAATGCAGGTGTTGATCAACTATCGTACACAGCACGGGCCGTTCCGTTCGCTGGAAGAGTTGCGGAATGTAAAAGTGCTGGATCAGGGGATGATACAAAAAGCCGGGCCATACCTGTCGTTCTTATGGTATGGCCCCGTTTGGAGAACCCGGTTAGGAGAATATCTGTTGTTAGAAGTTGGGTTTCAGGAGGTATTTCGAATAGAATGTATCGATCACTTTCACGGCCTCGTCAGGGGTGTCTACCAGACTGATCAATTTCAAATCTTCCGGATTGATATTATGCTCGGTCAGCATGGTTCCTTTGATCCATTCGATCAGACCCGACCAATAGGCAGTGCCCACAAGCACAATGGGGAAACGGCCGATTTTTTTGGTCTGGATTAACGTCATCGCCTCGAAAAGTTCGTCGAGTGTACCGAAGCCCCCCGGCATGACGATGAAGCCTTGCGAGTACTTGACGAACATGACTTTCCGCACGAAGAAGAAATCGAAGTTGATGCTCTTGTCGTGATCAATGTACAGGTTGCTGTGCTGCTCGAATGGCAGTTTGATGTTCAGCCCGACAGACTTACCACCCTGCTCGAATGCACCTTTGTTACCGGCCTCCATAATACCGGGCCCGCCGCCGGTGATTACACCGTAGCCGTGACGAACGAGTTTCGCCGCAATTTCTTCCGCGGTTTTATAATGGGGGTTGTCGGGCAATGTACGGGCGGAACCGAAAATGGAGACGCACGGGCCGATTTTAGCCAGTTTGTCAAATCCTTCCACGAATTCGGCCATTACTTTGAATACAACCCATGAGTCGGCACTCTTGATTTCGTTCCAGTTGCGGTCTTCAAACGCCTCCTTGATCCTTTTCTCATCTTCCGGGACCGCCGGATTGAGGAGAGAAACATCCACTAATTCTCCGTTGGTAGGTTTTACTTCTTCACTCATATTTAGCATTCAATTGAGTTGTTGATCAGTATAATGGTAACTTTGTACCATTAACCCAATAATAAAAAACTTTTCACTCTGTCCGCTTTCGCTAACGAACGGTGGACTGTAATTAACAAAAAAGTAATGAGAAAAATTGCTATCGGCTCCGATCACGCAGGTTTCCCCTACAAGCAGCCGGTTATCGACTGGCTTACCACCAATGGTTTCGAAGTAAAGGATTTCGGAACATACAGTGCAGACTCGGCGGATTACGCGGATTTCGCGCATCCGGTGGCCAGCGGTGTGGAAAGCAAGGAGTTCGAAAAGGGCGTGTTGCTTTGTGGAAGCGGACAGGGCGTGTGCATTACCGCGAACAAGCACCAGGGCGTGCGCGCTGCGCTCGTGTGGGATTTGCCGCTTGCGCCTTTGGCCCGCCAGCATAATGATGCGAATGTGATTTGTTTTCCCGTGCGGTTTATTGAGCTGGAAACGGCTCTGGCCAGCCTGGCAGCATTTTTAAGTACTGAATTCGAAGGAGGCCGTCACCAGACGCGCGTCGACAAGATTTCGTGCTAGTAAGCTCTTTGGTAAATACCTTTCCAGGGGCTTAGGATATATTGCTTTTTCAATGCCGGAACCCGGTTCAGGAGTTTCGGCATGATATTCACCTTGTCGATCACATATTCGGGCGGATCTTTGCGGAAATTGTCATAGACGTGGATCACGCTGTCGAAATTATCGAGGTTCTGCAAATCGTAGCTCGCCAGTTCCCAGTTGAGGTAGGGGGTGGCCGTGAGATTATTGATGTACTCCCCTGAATTTTGTCCTAAAACCAGAATGCGCTTGTTCTGGATCTGCTCCGGCAAACTGGCCGGCTTGGCCCGCAGGTTTTCCAGCTTACCCATTGAAATGCCGGGCAACACGCCCCTAAGACCCTGATATTGTATCAAAATGATCATCGCGCCCATGAGCGTGAACTGTAATTCATCTGCCCAGCTGTTCTTTTTGAAACTCTGGAAGTAGTGCGTGGCGAAGAATGCCGCCGGCGGAATGAAAATCACGAATTGCATAGGCGCCAGGAATTGCATCAACGGGATCGTAAATACCGCGGCGATAAACCACAGCGCCATTACCTGCTGAATGCGCGTCTGGTAGTTCACGAACCGGAGCGTCGTGAAAATTCGCATAAAACCCATGATCCCGAATCCTAGCGGCAGCAGCAGCGATGCAAGCAGGGATGAAAAGTCGTTGAGGTTATATTGCTTTACCTGAAATACCGAGGTGAGCAGGTTCCGGTTCAGGCTCTCCATGCCGTTGTTCAGGTAGAAAAACAACACGACCATCAGCAGCGGAAATATCGAACCGAAGAGGCCCAGCAAATGGTGGCGGAAAGTGGAACCCGTATAGAACAGCAATGCTAAAAATGCCCAGACCATGAAAAGCGACGCGGGCAGGTAAAACAGTGTAGCGATACCAATGTAAAGCCCCAGTTCGAAAACCTGCGTGGTTACCTCCCTCCTGACCAGCATCTTCACAATGGAGCCGAATGCGAACAGCAGGAAAGTATTGGCCAACAACATAGGCGACAATGTGCCCATATCGAAAGAAATATTCAGAAACAGTGCGTACAATGCACCAGGCAGGAACGTGCGCTCAGGGAAAACGTCGCGGGAGTGGATAACGTAGTTGAAATACAATATCTGCACAAGCGAAACGCCCATGGCTGCGAGCTGATAAACCCATTGTGCCCTGCCGAAGAGGCTGTCGATGAGCCAGTAAGTAAGGCCCGAGAACGGGCTTACGTTGTCCCACACATCGCGGTAGAGCATAAACCCGCGTCCCATTTGCTCACCCACGAGCATCCAGCTCAGCTCGGGTATCAGCAACGGCGCCCCACCCAGGAAAAAAGGGAGACGGAGCAGCAGGAAGAATACTACTAAACTGATGGTCTGGTACCGTGCATTTACGCGAAAAAAACTAAGCAAGCGGCTGGTGGATTAGGTATCTTATGGGAATAAGTTTCACGAAATTACAATGCCGGGTTCTACAAAAACAAAATAAGTATGGATATTTGTACTTATTGAAAGGAGAGAGGGAATGATTTAGGAGATGTTGGTTTACATCATCCTAACTGGTGAACCAGGATGTGCGGTCAGGACCGGCTAAACCCCTCCGTTTAACATTTAAGACATGGAATCGAAAAGACAACAAAAAGTAGGCAGACAAATACAAAAAGACCTGGGCGAGATTTTCCAGAAGGATGCCCAGCATTTAACAAGTGGTGCTTTTGTAACGATCACGGCCGTGCGGGTAACGCCCGACCTGAGCATTGCGCGCGCGTACCTGAGTTTCCTGCCCGATAAAAACAAAACCATGCTGCTGGAAACGATCCGGGAAAATACCCGTTTCATCCGCCAGAAACTCGCCGAGCGTGTCCGCCACCAGCTAAGGATCGTTCCGCACCTGCAATTCTATATCGACGACACTGCCGAATACGCAGCTAAAATGGATCAGTTGTTCGCGGATCTGGTGATCCCGCCGGCACAGCCCGACGAGGAGGAAGATAGCTACTGATTTCAAGTTCGAGCCCATGGACATTTCCTACCGGATTGCCGTTCGCTATTTTTTTTCGCGTAACAAAAGGAGTTTCATCAGTCTGATCGCGCGCATTGCCATGGCCGGTGTGGCGGTCGGGACGATGGCTATGGTGGTGGTATTGTCGGTGTTCAACGGCATGGAGGACCTCAACCGTAAAATCTTCCAAACTTTCGATTCGGATGTACGCATTGTGCCCGCGGAAGGTAAGCGGTTCAAAATGACGCCTGCATTGATGCATGAACTGAAAGCGGTAAAGGGCGTCAAGTTGGTCACGAAGGTGATCGAAGATAATGCATTGGCACGCTATGGAAGTCAGCAAACCATTATCCGTTTGAAAGGCGTCGATAGTACATTCGAACAGCAGAAACAGCTCGACACCGCCATTATTGAAGGCTCGGTGAAGCTCGTCGGGGAAAATGGCTCACCCTATGCAATCATTGCGGAAGGTATCCGGAATGCATTGTCCATCTCTCTCGAAGACATATTCACGCCACTCGAATTGCTGTACCCGCGAACCGGGACGAAGACGCTTAATCTGACCTCCCCTGAGGCATTCAATCAATTGAACCTGCGCCCTGGTGGTGTGTTTTCTATCGAATCCCGTTACGACGATTATATCATTGCCCCTTTGAAGCAGGTTGAAAGCCTGATGGGGTATAACGGAGAGCTCACGGCGCTGGAAATTTACATTGCGCCAGGCTATACCGAGAAGGACGTGAGTGAGGAAATCGGGGCGAAGCTGGGCAAGACTTTTGTAGTGAAAGACCGGGATTCGCTGAATGCGGATTTGCTCCGGGCAATAAAATTGGAAAAGCTTTTTGTGGCAGTCACCCTTTCGCTGATTATTTTAGTAGCCGCAATCAATATCTTTTTCTCGCTCAGTATGTTAGCGATCGAGAAAAAGAAGGATGTTGCGATGCTCTTCGCGATGGGTGCAACGCAGGCGCTGGTCCGGAGGATCTTTTTGGCCGAAGGGGCGATTGTAGCATTTTCGGGTGCCATCGCGGGGCTTTTGGGCGGTGTTGTGATTTGCTGGCTGCAAATGCGGTACGGCCTTGTTTCGATGGGTATGACCACTTCGCTGGTGGATGCCTATCCCGTTAAATTAATTTGGGAAGACATACTCTACACGGGCGTAATTGTCGTTATGATAACTATGGTTGTTTCGTACGTCCCGGCCAGAAGGGCCGCAGAGGCGGGTGCGCTGCTGCGGATGTAGCAATGGCTTGAAAACACCAGAAAATCGTTTATTAACTTATTTACATTGACTTACTTCCTAGCAATCAATCAGAAAGCGGATATGACCGGTGATATTAAAAGGCCTTCTTTGAACCGATTGATCTTTACAGTTTTTGGCATACTTTCTCTTTCATTCAGCGCTCCGGCCCTGGCTGGCGTCGATGCTGACACACTTTACAGAAGAAACCCGGGTACGGTAACCAAGCAGGGACCTTACCGGCCCGAAAGAGCCCGCAAAAGCGATATTTTATATACCCGGTTGGATGTGCAGCTGGATTGGGTAAAACAACAAGTGCCCGCATCCGCGATTTTGAAGTTCAAGCCCCATTTTTATCCGCAGAATACGCTCGAACTGGATGCGAAAGGGTTTGAAATAAAAGGTATTTCCATGCTGGATGCTGCTGGTGAATATGGCGACCTAACCGGCGAGGAAATTGCGGGGAAAGTCAAAAGGAAGCTCGAATTCACCTACGACAAGCGTAAGCTCACCATTAAGCTCGGTCAGGAATATACCCGTAAGGATACGCTTTTCGTCAAAATCGATTACGTCGCGAAGCCAAACGATGTGCCAAGAGGAAAGGAGGATGACAGCGCATCGGATAAGGGGTTGTACTTTATTAATGCCGACGGCCTTGATGAAGGCAAACCGCGGCAGGTATGGACGCAGGGAGAGACAGAGGGTAGCTCCTGCTGGTTCCCGACGATCGACGCGCCGAACCAGAAGTTTACCCAGGACATTTACATTACTGTCGACAGTACCTATAAAACCCTTTCCAACGGCTTACTCGTAGGGCAGGAGGAAGGCAAAAAAGGCTTGCGTACCGATCACTGGAAACAAACCCGCCCACACGCTCCTTACCTTGCGATGATCGCCGTCGGTGATTTTGCGGTAGCGAAGGATATGATGCCGAATGGCCTGGAATTGAGCTATTATGTGGAGCCGAAATATGGTGCCGACGCGCACGCCATCTTCGGCCGGACGCCGGAAATGATGGGTTTCTTTACCAATATCTTCGGTGTAGAGTATCCGTGGGAGAAATATGCGCAGATTGCCGTGCGTGATTTCGTGGCGGGCGCTATGGAGAATACCACGGCGACGGTGCATGAGGAAGGTGTGCAAAATGATGCCCGCTCGCTTGTCGACGGAAATTCCGACGCGGTGATTGCTCACGAGCTCGCACATCACTGGTTCGGCGATTATGTGACGGCTGAGGAATGGGGGCAATTGCCTTTGAACGAGTCGTTCGCCAACTACGCCGAATACCTTTGGAGCGAGTATAACGATGGCCGCTTCGAGGCCGACTGGGGAAATTTGCAGGAAACGAAAGAATACCTGGCAGAGTCGGAAACCAAGCAGGTGCCGATGATCCGCTACTTTTATAAGGACCGCGAGAATATGTTCGACGCGCATTCTTATGCCAAGGGAGGTCGCATTCTGCATATGCTGCGGTCGCTGGTAGGGGATGATGCATTCTTCGCGGCATTGCAGCTGTATCTCAAATCGCATGCATTTGGAACAGCCGAAATTGACGAACTGCGTATTTCGTTCGAGAAAGTGACAGGTCAGGATTTGAACTGGTTCTTCGATCAGTGGTTCCATAGGCCTGGACACCCATCGTTGAAGATCGACCAGCAATTTGTGCCGGCTCAGTCAAAGGTGGTTTTAAAAATAAAACAAACACAGGATACGCTGGCTACGACCGTTTATCGCCTGCCTACGAAAGTGGACGTGTGGGTTTCGGGCAAAAGAAGCCGGTACGATGTAGTGGTAGATAAAGTAAACCAGACGCTCGAATTTCCGGCGGCGAAAAAGCCCGACCTCGTGATATTCGATGCCGATGCGAACCTGCTGGCGGTTGTTGAGCATGATAAGAACAGGCCCGAAATGGAGTTTCAATATATCAATTCCGACCGGTTCCTGCATAAATACGAAGCATTATCCTCACTCGAAGGAGCGCTGGCCGATACTACCGCACGCAAAATCCTGGTGAAAGCCATGGACGATCCTTTCTGGAAGCTGCGCCAGATGGCGATCAGTAATTTCGCGGAATATGCCGGTGAAGGGTTCGCTGACATTGAAAAAGTGATCCAGAACCGCGCACAAAAGGACCCGCATCCGCAAGTCCGCTCGGAGGCGATTATTACGCTGGCTTCATTTGGCGACAATAACAGCGATCCGATTTTCAAAGCAGCATTGACCGACAGCTCTTATCTCGTAGCGTCGGTAGCCATTGAGAAATACCTCATGAGCCAGCCCAACGACGCGGCGGAGGTGGCGGCGCAATTCGAAAATTCGCCTAACGACGCCATCATTACGTCGGTAGGTAATTATTACGCCGGCTTGGCTCAGCCCGAGCGCTTCGACTGGTTCCTCACGAAGATGAATGCGATGAAGCCGACGGAGAAATACAACTTCCTGCAAGTGTTCGGTAAGTACCTCATCAAATCGAAGCAGGACATCCAGCGCAAAAGCATTCCGATCCTGGAAGGCCTCGCGCGGGACAATTCTTCGTATTTCGTACGTTTCGGGGCATTTCAGGCGCTGGGATTGCTCACCGACATTCAGGGCGTAACCGCGCTCAGGAAAGACATCCGCGCCAAAGAAACCGAGCCGAAGCTGAAAGAAATGTACAGCCAGTTTGGGGATCTGTAACCTTTATGCGTAATGCAACTTGGAGGAGAGGTTGTTAGGTGTGGTCATTTGTAATTAAGTGTAGTTATTTGTGGTCAGGTGGTGGTCAAGGGTTGTAGGGTGCGTTTCGTTTTTAAATTGAACAGGAGCCGAATGCCGTTAGGCATGTAACATCGGTAGGAAACGTAGCCCGATGGATTATGTCAAAAATGCCGTCAGGCATGCAACATTGGTAGGAAACGCAATCCGATGGATTATGTTAAAAATGCCGTCAGGCATGTAACAACAATGCGCTGTTGTTGCATGCCTGACGGCATTTTTCGAAATATAGCACGCGGTCCGATTGTTACCTACATTTCATCGCTACGCGATTTATACGCTGCATTTTCCTTCATCATAGAGTATAATTCTAACCATACTTGACCACAAATGACAATACCTGACCACATCTGACAATCCAGCACCGTCGTCGCATCACTGCGGATCGAGATAGTAATCCAGATTCTCTTTGGTAATAATATCGAGCGGTAGGAATTTGATCGCCGGGATCTCCTTTTTGAAAATCAAATGGTTGGCAAGCTGGTGAATGCCCCAGTAACCCTGTCCCAGCGGATTTTGATTGATCAGGAAGTCGATAATGCCTTTGTTGAGGTATTGCTGGTTACGGCCGATAAGGTCGTAGCCGATCAGTTTGATATCCTTCAATGCGTTCTTTTCAAGATATGCTGCTACTTCAAATGCCTTTGAGTTGGTAACGTATATCGCACTTAGGTCGGGGTATTGCTTGCGTAGCTCGTCGAGCTGCTTGTCGGGCCCTTCCTCGTCCGGGAAGTTGATTTCTTTGCTGATCACCTTAAATGTATCTTCCAGCTGCTCGCTTTTGAAATAGTCGCGGAAGCCTTCTTCCTTGGTAATCAAATGCGCCGAGTTGGAAATGTCCTCATTCACGTGCGCCACCAGTACGGTACCGGGTGAATGCAGCCCGAAACGCAATATTTTCGCCGCCAGCGAGCCGCTCCGGTACGAATCCTGCCCGATGTAGCACAGCGGGTTCACATGCTCGATCTGCGTGTTAAAAAGGACGTAAGGAATACCCATTTCTGCCCATTCCTTGAAGAACGGTAATGCTTCCTTATAGAATATCGGCGCGATCAACAAGCCGTCGGGATGTTCGCGGCCCACTTCTTTGGCTTTGGCAATAAAAGAAGTGTCGGAATGCGAGTTGAATATGAACTTGGTAATGCGTACCCCGTACTGCCGGAGTTCTTTCTCTGCCTTTTCAAGACCGTTGTGGGGTGCTTCCCAGTAGGAGTCGAGGTTTGGGTCGGGGATAAGGGCCGCGAGGTTGAAAGCCCGCTGCGATTTCAGGGATTGGGCGATCAGGTTTGGCTCGTAGTTCAACTCTTTAATGATGGCCAGGATACGCTCCCGTACATCGTCTGCCACTCTGCCGCGGTTGTGCAACACGCGGTCCACGGTGCCTTTGGAGGTTTGTGCCCTTTCGGCTATATCTTTGATTCTGACAATTTTCTTTTTCACACTCGACTATTATTCAGGGATTTTTCGGTTCCGTTCAGCAAATCTAACAAGTAATTATGAAGATGGGTTAAATAGCGTGTTTCTAGTCAAAGGCAACTATGCTGAACAAAATTTTTCAAATTTTTTTTATGATAAATTTGAGATTATTGGCGGCGCACATTAGTTTTACCTGACTAAAAACCACTATTAATGATTCTATGCGTGCACGAGCCCAATGTGCTTTTTTTAATGCGTGCTCGAACACTTTTTTAAATTTTGCTAGGAAAAACCAATTTGGCAAGTAATTTTGTAAATAAGATAAGAAAGAAAATTTTATTCTTTAATATTCCTAACACTTAACCTTTTCAGGAATTCATTCATTGAAATTCCTCTAATCCTAAACCTAAATGAAGCGTACGGCATCGTCTGTACGCTTCTTTGTTTTTATTCCTGCCTGAATTCGATCGCTACGTCGTCGCTGTCGACGTAAGAAGAACAGGTTAAAATCCAGCCTTCTGCGAGGTCGCGATCGGTGAGGACCTCGTTCACGCTCATATGCACTTTTCCACTCGTACACACGGCCGCGCACGACGCGCAGCGCCCGCCTTTGCAGCTGTAAGGGAGCTGGATTCCCTCGGCCAGCGCCGCATCCAGCACGGTCGAATGCGCCGGAACGAGCAGATCGTAGGTAGCGCCGCGGAAATCGAGCATAATGCGATGCGGGTGCGAAACGGGCGGTGGCGGAGGCGGAGAGGGGATCACAAAGTTCTCCTTGCGGATCTGCTCGCTCCGGAAGCCCATGAAATGCAGGGTAATACCCGCAGAACGCATCAGTTCAAATGGTCCGCAAATGAAGAAGCGGGCGTCTTCGTGCTTGAAACGGATGGATTTACTCACCAGCTGTTCCAGCCGGGTGTTGTTAATGCGCCCCTGGATGCCGCCCCAATCCTCAGTGGGTTGGCTATGTATGTGGATCACGCGCAGCCGCTCGGGAAAGCGCTCCTGCCATTCGATGATATTGTTCCAGAAAAGTGTGTTGCGTACGTTTCGGCTCGCGTAAATCAGCGTGACCTGGCTCTCGGGATCTTGCGTAAGTGTTTGTTTTAAAAGGGAGAAAAGCGGAGTAATGCCGCTTCCCGCGCCGATCAGGACAATGTCCCTCGCCCCCGTATCTTCCTTTTCCAGTACAAACCTCCCCGAAGGCGCCAGTACTTTGAAAGTATCCCCGGTTTTCACCGTGTCGATCCAGAACCGTGAAATCTCCCCGTTTGGCACTCTTTTGACGGTTATGGCAGGAAATGCGTCTACGCCCGGTGCCGAACTCATCGAATAGGAGCGGCGCACCTCGTGGCCATGCATGTCGATGAGGAAGGTGAGGAACTGCCCCGCTTTGTAGGTTAAAGTGCTTCCGTCGAGTGTTTCGAAAATGAAGGTTTTGGCGTCGTCGGTTTCGCGGACGATCTCCCGGAGCCTTAATGATAGGGTGTGGTCTGCCATGGGCCTAATTGCGATTGGATAATGATAAAGCACCCTCGGGCCGCTGCTGGTTCCAAAGTGCCTCATATTCTGCCAGAAGCGTCCAGCAATGCGCCTCGCACGTCCAATGCATGTGCACGAGCGGATTCACCGACAGCCTGTAAAGCACCGGGTTTTCATAGGCAGTAAGCAGGCCGGCTATAAAAAAGTAAAAGCCATTGAAATCCTTCGCCGAATAATCTTCTACCGGGATGCGTTCCGTAGCGCGGCCGAGCCGCATAAGCGAAGTTGCAAGCAGGACCCGGTCCATGCGGTTGCGGGTGGTTTTCAAAAGGTTTTCCGCGTCGTTTGCCAGCAGGTCCCAGACCGGTAGCAATGCGTCGGGTTTGAATGCCGCCATGAGCCGCGAGACATGGTAAATGATCAGCGGTGTGCGCGGGTACTGGTGCGCGCAACGAAAGGGCGCAGTGATGTACCGGCGCGTTTGAATGACCGAGCGGATGTATTCAAAACTGGCTTCGTCATGGACATTCAGCGGCAGTTCGTAGTGCAAAATGCAATACAGCATATTGCTCAGCACGCTTACATCAAACTCCACATACATATTCTTGCCAAACCAGGTGGAGTATGCTGGCAACTTCTGGTATTCGGGATACGTGTTTTTGATCCAGAGCTTGGCACCATTGGCGTGGAGGGTCAGTTTTTCTTTTAACCAAAATAGTTCTTCTTGTGAAGGATCCGTGGTTAAATAAGCAAATGCAGTATCATCAATATCGTCAGGAATGCGGAAATGCTCGAAACGGTGAAACCAGCGACCGTTCGGGAAATGCCGGGAAGGTTTGGTTTTCCAGAAATTATAGGTCTTTAAACCGTCCTTGTTCTGAAAATCGGGATAATTCGCGGTTACCCGGCTGCGGATAGCATCAATCTGCGCCTGACTTTCGGGACTGCAATATTTGCGAATGGATTGTAGCGTAAAAGCGGTGATCGCCGAAAAGAACATCGTCGTATCCGGCCGCCGGTAACCGAGTATGGAGTTGGATCGCTGCGCCGGGAAAATGCCTTTGGGGAATAATGCATTACCGGTCGATTGTAATGCCTCAATGCGGTCGATAAACTTTTCCAGCGGTGGCTTCATGCGCCGAAGCTAACAAAACGCCTCAAAAAAAGAAACCCTGCCGGGTTGCGACAGGGTTTTCAATGTATATGTATGAGGCATTAAACGCCTTCTGCTACTACTTCTTTCACATCGGGCACCATGCGGGTGAGCAGGTTTTCGATACCGGCTTTCAATGTGAGCGTCGAAGACGGGCAGCCACTGCAAGAACCTTGCAAAAGTACTTTCACCACGCCCGAATCTTCATCGAAAGAATGGAAGTTGATTGCGCCACCGTCGGACTCAACCGCCGGGCGTACATATTGATCCAATGCCGCCTTGATTTTCTGCACCGTGTCGGAATCCCTCGCATCGACGATCAGCGTGTTACTATCGATCGTTTTTTGCTCGAATACCGGGTGATTTTCTTCGAAATAGATCTTGATGAACTGTTTCGTATCGCGCAATACTTCTTCCCAGGCGATATCATCGCCCTTGGTAATGGTAATGAAGTTGCTCGCGATGAACACACGCTTCACGTGCGGGAACTGGAAAAGATCGGCCGCCAGCGGCGATGACTTGCCTTCTTCCAGCGCAGCTTCCAGTGAAGGATAATCGAACGAAAGGCCATCGGGTACCAGCTCGAAATTCAGGACGAACTTCATCGAGTTGGGGTTGGGGCTCAATTCGGTATATACAAAAATAGGTCGTGACAACATGGGGATGGTCGATAATGATAGGGTAAAACAACTTTCCGGTTTAGACAACACGGAATGCGGCCTTTTGGTTTGGCGGCGGGCGCATTAGCCAATAAAAAACCCGTCAAACGAATGCCTGACGGGTTCTTTTAACTTCTTTGGAAGTACTGACGGTTCGTTGATTACGCTTCCGCAGCAGCTTCAACCGCGATCGGTTCGATGTGAACGTAAGATCTGTTTTCACGGGTCTTACGGAACACTACGTTGCCATCAACCAATGCGAACAATGTGTGGTCGCGGCCGATACCTACGTTCTTACCTGGGTTGTGCTTGGTTCCACGCTGACGAACCAGGATGTTACCTGCTTTTGCCAACTGGCCACCGAATAATTTTACACCAAGACGTTTACTTTCCGATTCACGTCCGTTTTTCGAGCTACCTACACCTTTCTTATGTGCCATGATATCTTATACTTAAATTGTAGTTTCCTGTTTTGAACTGTTTCAGGCTTCCGCCCAATGATTAGGCAACGATTTCGTCGATGCTGATTTTAGTCAGATACTGACGGTGACCGTTTTTAACACGGTATCCTTTGCGGCGTTTCTTTTTGAAAACGATCACTTTCTCACCTTTCAGGTGTTCGAGAACAGTTGCTTTTACAGAAGCACCTGCTACTGTCGGAAGACCTACCTGTACTGTGCCTCCGTTATCAACGAGAAGGACTTTGTCAAATACAAGTGCAGCGTTCACGTCACCTTCAAGCCTATGCGTGAAGATTTCGCGACCCTTTTCAACTTTAAATTGCTGACCTGCGATTTCTACGATTGCGTACATGTTAATAATTATATTAAACTGGATTCAAAATTTGAGGTGCAAAGATAAAAAGAGAGTGACAGAATTACAATGTATTAAGCGGAATATTCCGGTTTTTTTAATATCTCGCAGGAACCCGGCCGGCAATTAGGGTAAGATGCGATTCGATTGTCATCAGTGGGGTTTGCCTGTGTTTGAATTATAAATGGCCGATGTAGTTAAAAATGCGCAAAAAGTTACCTTTATATGGTTCAGGGAAACTCCCGCGTTTAGACATGGAGCGTCAAGGGGTGCCTTAACAAAATTTAACAGGTCACGCTTTTACTTTTACCTATTATTGGGGTCATAGAGACAGTAGATTTAGAAAACATGAAGATAAAAGTCAGTCGGTGGGTTTTGATGGTCCTGTTTCTTGCATCGCTTGGGCGAATTGCTCAGGCGCAGGGCCAGGGTGGTTACCAGGTGGGCGACGTGGTATCGAATTTCCGTTTGAAAAATACGGACGGAAGCATGGTATCGCTTTCGGATTTTGCCAGTTCGAAAGGTGCAATCGTGGTTTTTACAAGTAACCATTGCCCGTTCGCGAAGGCTTATGAAGACCGTATTATCTCCCTCAACAACAAATTCGCTGGGCAGGGTTACCCGGTCATCGCCATTAATCCGAGCGACCCGGGAACGCACCAGGACGACACTTTCGAAAAAATGAAGGAACGGTCTGCGGCCAAGCATTATGGTTATCCTTATCTTGTTGACGATATGCAGCAGGTGGCCCGCAAATTCGGAGCCGGTCGTACACCGCAGGTATTCGTGTTGCAGAAAAACGGCGCGCAGTTCGCGGTGCGGTACATGGGGATGATCGACGATAACCCCCAGGACGCCGCCGGCGTCACGAAACTGTACGTGGACGAGGCGGTGACCAACCTTGTGGGCGGTAAACCGGTGGTAACCACCGTTACAAAGCCGGTTGGCTGCGCCATCAAGTGGAAAAATCAGTGATTTTGAAGATATTACCCCATGACCAGAATTTCAGCAATCCTCCTTACCGCCGCACTGTTGTCGTCGGGAATTAGTCTGGCTCAGACAAAAAGTAAAAAATTCTCCAACGAAGGGGAATTTACTGCCAACTGCGAAGGCCCGGCCGTGGACGAAGACGGCAACGTCTACGCCGTGAATTTCGCCCGTGACGGTACGATCGCGCAGCTCAGTAAAAAGGGCAATGCAAGCTTTTTCGTGACCCTGCCGAAAGGCAGCACGGGCAACGGAATCCGGTTTGTGGACAAAAATACTTTCTATGTGGCCGATTTCACCGGGCACAATATTCTGAAAGTGGATATGATCACAAAGGACGTTTCCGTTTTTGCGAACGAACCTAAAATGAACCAGCCGAATGATCTCGCTGTAACTGCTTCCGGCCACGTTTTCGCTTCCGATCCGAACTGGAAAGACGGGACGGGGCAAATCTGGCACATCACACCCGAAGGAAAAGTGAATCTCGCCTTTGGCAATATGGGAACTACCAACGGCATCGATGTCAGCCCTGACGAGAAGAAACTGTACGTTAACGAAAGCGTGCAGCGGAATGTGTGGGTGTTTGACCTGGCGGCAGATGGTACGTTATCCAACAAGAAACTGCTGCACCATTTCGAAGACGGGGGCATGGACGGGATGCGTTGCGATGCGGATGGCAACCTCTATATTACCCGCCACGGGAAAGGAGAAGTAGCGGTGCTCTCTCCGGAAGGAAAAGTAATTCATACCATTCATACAATTGGAAAGAAGGTTTCGAACATCTGTTTCGGGGGCAAAAATGGAAAAACATGCTACATCACCTTGCAGGACAGGGGCTGCCTGGAAACTTTCAAGGCTAAAACCGCGGGCCGTGAGTGGGCGATGATGAAAGCTTTCGCTGCCAGCAACAAAAAGTAACCGTTTAATCAAAGTAACCTATTCTGTATTAAATCCGGCCAGTGGGCTTGGAGTTATAAAGTGTTTTATATTAACTTTGTATTTCAAAGTACTTTAAAAAAAACTTGAACGATGCTTAAAAATCTGGTCAACTATTTGGAGGGCAATTTGAAAGTGGCGCTCCTTGCATTTGTTTCCGCCGCTGCGATGGCATTATTGACTGTCAGGATTGCCTTGCAAAACTGGGATTTCATTTTTCTCGCCTGGAACCTGTTTCTTGCCTGGATACCATTGCTTTTCATTAAATGGGTGTGGGAAATGGAGAAGCGCAAGTCGGCGCCGTTTGGAATTTTGATGATCTATCTGGCGGTTTGGCTGCTGTTTTTTCCGAATGCTCCCTACATCATCACCGATTTAAAACACCTCCGTTTCGTACCCGAAAACATGCTTTGGTACGATGCCTTGATGATTTTCACATTCTCGCTGGCAGGTTTTATGACCGGTCTTTACAGCATCCGAATTGTTCACCGCATTATTACTCACCGCTGGAACGAGCGTTTGGCGTGGTTCGCCATCCTGAATTCGATGATTTTGAGTGGTTTCGGGATCTTTCTGGGGCGTTATGGCCGCTGGAACAGTTGGGACATCGTCACGCAGCCGGGCGCGCTCGCGAAGGGCATTTACCATAGTTTAAGGGACCCGCTGGCGATCAAACACACCATTACGTTTTCGTTCGTGCTCATGTTGTTGTACTTTGCGTTCCATATTTTTGCCGAACTGAAACAACATGAACGGACCCATCGATATTCTTAAAGCCGTCCGAAGCTTCCGTTACGCAGGTGCTGGGATTTACAGCCTGTTCCGCTATGAAAATAATGCGCGCATTCACCTGATTGCGTGCGTAGTAGTGGCTATTGCAGGCGTGTTTTTCAAAATATCATCTACCGAATGGTGCCTGATCGTGATCCAGATCGGGCTTGTGTGGGCGGCGGAGGCATTCAATACGGCAATCGAAAAACTGGCCGATCTCGTGTCGGCCGACTACCATCCGGTCATTAAAGTGGTGAAAGATACGGCGGCCGCCGGCGTGTTGCTGCTGGCGATTTCGGCGGTCATTGTCGGAGGAATTGTATTTATTCCAAAAATCCTGCTGCTATTTCAATACCAGGCCTGACCATACCTGACCACACTTGACCAAACTTGACTATTTCTGACAATCACTGACCGCTATTTTTACATTTTGATACGCTTATGAACCCGAATCAGGATTCTCTGCATACTTTGAACGAGATCCGCGACCTGATGGAGCGCTCGTCCAAGTTTTTATCCCTCAGTGGTTTGAGCGGGGTTTTTGCCGGCATATTCGCGCTGATCGGCGCTGGGGCGGCGTATGTTCGCTTTAAAACCGACTGGCTGACCGATATTTTGGCTCCACTGGGTAGCTACCAGGGGCATTCACGCGAAGATGTGATCGATTTTTTGTTTGTCGACGGCCTTTGCGTGCTCGTGTCGTCGCTTGCGGTGGGGATTATTCTCACAGTACGCAGAGGGCGGAAAAAGGGCCTCACGGTTTGGAACGGCAGTTCAAAGCGGTTGTTGATCGCAATGCTTATTCCGCTGGCAACAGGTGGTATCTTCGCTCTGGCGATGTTGCATTACGGCTTCATCTGGCTGGTATTCCCGGTAACGCTGTTATTTTATGGACTGGCGCTGGTGAATGCGAGCCGTTTTACTTACCCGGAAGTGTTCTACATGGGTATTTCCGAAATCGGGATAGGTTGCATCGCATTGTTCCTGACGGGCTATTCGCTGATATTCTGGGCAATAGGCTTTGGTGTTTTGCACATTGTTTACGGACTCACCATGTATAACCGGTACGAAAGGGAGAAGTTGCCCGGTAGTCAGCTGCCGGGCGGCCGGCAATCCCGCGGGAAATCGGGCCTTGCCATGGTGCTTTTAATACTCACCTCGGGCTCGGTTTGCTCCGCGCAGGTGCGGATGTCATCGGATAGTACGGCATCAAAAGCACGAAAATGGTATGATAAGGAGACTATTTATTTAAGAAATGGGAATAGTTTTGTCAAAAACAATGTCGTTTACGCCGGACAAAAGGCATTGCGGAACGAATTTATGGTTTCGCCGGAAGGCCTCGGCCTCTATCTGAAATCCAGGAGAACTCGCAGCATCGGGTTGGTTATCTCACTGGCCGGGTCGGCTGGTTCGGTGATATCACTGCTCTCGGGAAACCGCGATCATTTGAAGACCTTTTTTTGGATATCGGTCGGTACGGGTCTGGTGGGCTCGGGATTTACCATGGCCGCCAATAATCAACGCGACCAGGCAGTTTGGGTCCGCAACCGGGACGCCATGCTGTTTCTGGAAGCCAATCAATAAATGCCGGGGCGCGGTCCGGCGATGGTTAAACGACAATCGGCTGTCAGCGGTCAGCCGTCGGCGGTCGTTTTCGCCGATGGTCCCAGTAACAGGAACTTGTAATGGAGTGGTTAGAAAAGTTTAATAAGGTATTTGAAAGCAAGATCAGGCTTGGGCTTATGTCCGTGCTCGTGGTCAACGATTCCCTGAGTTTTAATGAATTGAAAGAACTGTTGCAGCTTACCGACGGCAATCTCGCCTCACATTTAAAGGCATTGGAAGAAATCAAATACATCGAATTCCAGAAGCAATTCAACGGGCGTAAACCGCTCACTACCTACAAAGCCACCGAAGATGGGCACAAGGCTTTTACGGAGCACTTGCAGGTTTTGGAGAATATGATCAAGCAGAATTTATAGTTTAGGAGGAAAGGGAGTAGGGAGGAAGGAAAAAAGGAACGGGGTGTCACTTTTGGTGGCACCCCGTTCCTTTTATTACAATCTGATTTTAAAACTTCACAGGAACGGAGAAGCCTACCTTGTCCCATTGGAAATCCAAGGAGGTGTCTTTCACATGGAAAGTCAGTTTTTCCTCGGAAGCAGGGTAGTTTTTGTTAGGAACTTTTACTTCGAGTACGTTTTTAGACTTGTGCTTTTCGTAGTCGTAAGCGCCCCATTGGCCGAGCTGGCTATTCAGGATTAGTGTCCATTCTTTTTCGTTGGGAACGGCTACCAATGTATAAGTTCCTGCTTTCACGGGTTTGCCGGCGAACGTGGCATCTTTCTTGAAGGTGATCTCCGTGGCCTCGTCAGCTCCGATGCGCCAGGGCTTACCATACGGTTCGAGACTGCCGCTTCCGGCTTTGCCAAATAATACACGGCCCTTTTTGGACGGCTGACCGTATTTGATGCTCATATTCGTACCGTCGGTGGTAATGTGCGGGCTTGCCTTCTTTTCTTGCGCGGAGGCCCAGGTAAATGCGATCAGGGTAAGGAAAAGCGACAACAAAGTGGTTTTCATAAGTCGTTTGAATTTTGATAAATGATTGGTGGTCTAAGAACTACGAAGCAGCAAGTAAGGCATTCGGCAGTTCCGAATCAAGCGGCTTGTAGCCAAAATCGGCGGATTAGCTACTCCGTTAACAGAGATTAACATTTGGACCGTCAAAGCCGGCTTTTCGGGTATTTCGGTTTATATTTGAATAATGACTTCTGAAACAAACCCATCTGTTAGAACCCGTTTTTTCGATACCAAGATCGAATTCCTGAAAGGCGTAGGGCCACAAAAGGCCGCATTGCTGAACCAGGAGCTGAATATCTTTACCTTTGGCGACCTTATCCAGCATTATCCTTTCCGGCACGAGGATCGCAGCGTTTTCCACAAGCTCAGTCAACTGAACGAACAAATGCCTGCGGCGCAGGTGAAAGGGCGGTTACGTGATTTTGCCATAATAGGAGAGGGAAGTAAGAAGAGATTAGTAGGGACATTTCAGGATGGAACGGGCTACCTGGAACTGGTGTGGTTTCAAAGTATTTCCTGGTATGAAAAGTGGCTGAGGCCCGGCGGAGAATATATTGTTTACGGAAGCCCGGTAGCTTTTGGAGGCAAATGGAGTATTACCCATCCTGAAATAGAAGTACTAACCCAGGAAAATGCCGCCGCCGGCTACTGGCAACCCATTTATCCGCTTACCGAAAAGCTGCGCAAGAAATTTCTCGATAGTAAGGCTTTAAGTAAAATGATGCGGAGCCTGCTCGAAATCGCGCACCCGCATATACGCGAAACATTGCCTGCCCCGTTGGTGGAAAAATACAGGCTGGTTTCGAAAGCGCAAGCCCTATGGCATTTCCATTTACCGCAGGATGCCCGTACGCTTCACCAGGCACAGCGGCGGCTGAAATTCGAGGAACTGTTCTATAACCAGTTCAGATTGATCAAGAACAAGCTTTTGCATAAGACCGAGTACCCGGGATTGATTTTTGACAAAACAATGCTGGTAAAGGAGTTTTATGAGCAGCATTTGCCTTTCAAACTCACGGGCGCGCAGATACGCGTGCTGCACGAAATTCACGAGGACCTCAAAACCGGCAAGCAGATGAACCGCCTGCTGCAAGGCGATGTGGGTTCGGGAAAGACGATCGTGGCATTCATTACCATGCTTTTTGCACTCGATAATGATGCGCAGGCCTGCCTCATGGCGCCCACCGAGATTCTCACCGACCAGCATTACCAAGGCCTCAAAAAATTCGCGGACTTGCTTGGCGTCAACATTGCCAAACTCACTGGTTCTACCAAGAAAAAGGAAAGGGAAGTCATCCACCGCGAATTACTGAATGGTACCCTGCATATTATCGTCGGTACACATGCATTGATCGAAGACGCGGTTCAGTTCAAAAATCTTGGTCTTTGCATTATCGATGAGCAGCATCGCTTCGGCGTAGCTCAGCGCGCCAAACTTTGGGCCAAAAACTCGCGCGTTAACCCGCATATGCTCGTGATGACGGCCACACCCATTCCGCGCACGCTCGCGATGACGCTGTACGGCGACCTGGATATTTCGGCCATAAACGAGTTGCCCGCCGGTCGGAAGCCCATTAAAACGGTCCACCGGTTCGATAAGCACCGCTTGTCGGTATTTGGGTTTTTGAAAGAGGAAATCGCAAAAGGGCGGCAGGTATATATGGTGTACCCACTGATCGAAGAATCCGAAAAAATGGATTTGAAGGATCTGATGGACGGGTATGAAAGCGTTGCGCGGGCATTCCCGGACGTGCCGCTGAGCATTGTGCATGGCAAGATGCGCTCGCAGGACAAGGATTTTGAAATGGCACGCTTTGTGCGGGGGGAGACGAAAATAATGGTTGCGACAACGGTGATCGAAGTGGGCGTGAATGTGCCGAATGCATCGGTAATGGTGATCGAAAATGCGGAGCGGTTTGGGCTGTCACAGCTGCACCAGCTGCGGGGCAGGGTAGGGCGCGGTGCCGAGCAGTCGTATTGCATTTTAATGACGGATTATAAGCTCAGCAAGGACACCAAGCTGCGCATTGATACTATGTGCAACACCAACGACGGTTTTGAAATAGCGGAAGTGGATTTGCAATTACGCGGCCCCGGCGATATTTCGGGAACGCAGCAAAGTGGTTTGGTGGATTTATTGGTGGCGAATCTGGCCCAGGACGGGGAAATATTGAAAGCCGCGCGGGCGTCGGCAGAAGAAATCCTGACGGCCGATCCCGATCTGCTCCAGCCGGTTCATCATCCCATACGCAACCATCTCGAAAATCTGCGTAAGGAAGAAACCAACTGGAGCCGGATCAGCTAATCAAGGTTTTATTTCACGGATTTCGTTGGCAAACTCATACGTCTGCGGGCGAGTCACGTGCAATGCAGCACCCAGCGACGTTGCGTAAGGCAGATCCGATACGTAAACTTTGTGGTTTGGATAATGCCGCGCCAGGAGCCTTGTAAATATTTCGTTCCGGGCAAATCCGCCGTCGACGTAAATAGCGTGCACGTCGTTGATATTCACCAGATCCAGTGAAACGAAGAGCAGCTCAGTCAATCCTTTTATTAAATGATGGTATGCGGCCTCTGCCGAAGCAAATGCGCTGATCTGCCATTCCTGGGTATTGGGCTCCGGGAACGGACCGTTGCCGGTCATGCAGGCAGTGTAGAATTTCGGGGTGTCCTGTTTTAATATCTCTTCATCGAACACTACCTTTTTGTAAAAGTCAGGCGCCACCTTAAAGTACTCCACGATGCGCGCCACCTGGTAATCGTGCTCACGGCCCATGAACAGGCGTGATGCGGTAACGCCGCTACCCTCGGGTGTGAGGTAATTCATACAGTCGCGTTCGAGCTGATAGGAAGTCAGTGGTTTCGATGCGAAAGAGTTGAAGTTGATACACCAGGTTCCGGTAGAAAGCAATACGAATGGCTTTTTGACAGCCATGCGGTAAGGTATCAACGCCGACGAGCTGTCATGCAACCCGAAACCCGACTGAATGCCCTTGTCGCCATGGCGGTAAATGAATGACGACGAAGCGAGTACCGGTGCAAGTTTCTTGTGAATTGCTTCCTGCTTCACCCACTCGTGATAATCCCACATTTCGAAGCTCCATAACGCTGTATGGCAGCCCAAAGAGGTGTAATCGCTCACTTTGCGGCCCGTGAGCAGGTACAGGATATATTGTGGTAAATGTAAAGTCGTAGCGATCTGGCTGTAAATCTCCGGTTTGGTGTGTTTGAGCCAGTACAGCTGCATACCCGAGTTGAGCATACCCATTGCCGGCGAGCCGGTTTGAAGGGAAATGCGGGTAGGATCGCCGTAGGTGCTGTAAAACTGCTTTAATAGATCTTCCGGGAACGGTTTGAGGTAAGAATACAGCGGCGTAAGCGGACGGTTGGCGGCATCGAGGTGCACCAGGCTGGCTCCGTAGCCGGCCACATTCACAGCCTTGATATCAAATTCCGGATTGGCCAGTAATTCGGCCCAGCGGTCCTGCACCCATTTGGTCAACAATTCACAATCTTCGGTAGGGAAGCCGTCTTCGTCAACTGTTTCTGGGAGGGATTCTGAAAACTCATGAACGATATCATACTTCTCGTTGAAAAGTATATACTTCTTATTGGTCCTGCCAATATCAAAAACCGCTGTTACTTTCATTACTGGAATATCACTTTTTTACCCGGAAATGTATTTTTTCGGTCAATATAGTGACTTTACGTTAAAACCAATACCCTTATCTGTTCTTTTAAAATCTTTGTAAAAAACCGTAAAGTGCAGGATACTTTCAGACTGATTTTTCCAGTATCGGGCGGAACACTTTCGTCCATCTTTTGTAACCTTCTTCATTCATATGCAGGCTGTCGCTCACGAAGATAGCGCCATCCGGTCGTCCGTTTTTGAGCATGACCGGCCACACATCAATGTAGTGGTGATTCTTGTCTTTCTTAATGTAATCCTGAATGAGCTTGTTCGCCTTGATCACATCCTCACGCTTGGCCCAGCGCGACGGTGACGGTTTCAGCGATACGCCATACAACTGCACATCCGGCTGTTGCGCGCGAAGTTTTTTCACGAGCGCCACGTATGCATCGCGCACCTGCTCGGGCGACTTCGGCTTTTTACCGAACATATCGTTCTCGCAATAGATCACGACCGTCTTCGGTTTGTATTTGGTGATCGTGCGATCGGAATAATGGATTACTTCCGGCAAGGTAGAGCCTCCGAAGCCGCGGTTGATGATCGGCAGCGGCGCCAAATCCTTGTAAGCGTTGGGCCATTTGGTAAATGAAGAGCTGCCTGTGAAAACTATTCCGCCTGGCGCCGGCATGTGCTCCGCATCTTTTCTCTCGAATTCCTTAATAGCACCTTCCGAGCGGGTCACATCGTAATCGGGCTCCCACGGGCCGGCGAGGTTGTTTGTTTGTGGTTTATGACAGGCGCTGAATGCAGCGAAAAGAACAATCAGAAAGTGTTTTTTCATTACTAAAAAAATGGATATGGCCTTAAAAGCCATATCCATGGGGTTTTTAATGCAACAATGGTGAATTTTTCGGTTCCAGCAATGCTGCTAGTCTTTGAAAAAGTACCGAAGTCCCAGCGAGACGCTCGGCAGCGTGAGGTTGGGACTTAGCTTGTAGTCGAAAGTTTTGGATTTGGTGGTATTGCCGGTTCTCCAGGGTTCTCCCTTATCGATCGTATAGGATACGTAAAGCAGGTTCACGAAGCCCAGTGACGCCGTGAGCCACCACCTTTCATTCAGCGCGTAGTAGGCACCTGCCGAGACACCGAATTGTGGAGAAATGTGATGTTGACGGTGAAGCAAGTTGTCGCTGGATTGGTTTGGCAGTAATTTGGAATAGCTATAAAACACATTCACGTGCGGTCCGCCGAATATTCCGAATTTATCGGAAAAGTGCTTATAACGCTGCCAGAAGTACCCTGTATTCACCCCGAAACCCGTAATCCCTTCGAATTTTTCCCGTGTTCCGTCCGTGTATACGGTTGCTTTTTGGCCGTACAACGAAGTGCCGATGTTGAAGCCGGATGCTTTGTTGGCAGTTTTGAATTTGCCGAAACTCGCATCGATGTTGTAACCGTAGTTGGTGGCAGTGGGATAGTCGTCCTGGTTGTTATTGTCAAAATTGAGGCCTACGGTAGCGCTCACAAATTTTTTGCCTTCAAGCTGTGCGAAACCAATGGTGATCGAACATGCAGTGAAGAGCCACGAAAGTAGAATGATCTTTTTCATATTCGATTTAGTTGGATTTGGTTAGGTACCATGACGCCCGCAGGCCGAAATAGCTCTGGATGCCGGAAGTAGCGCCCGCATTGAAATGGAAAGTGTCCCAGTCTTTCATATGGTAATATTGAAGATTGAGCGAGAGCACATTCAGGTCGGATTCGATGGCAAAACGGGGAGAAACGCGGTAAACGATACCCGGACGAATGTAAATCCCGCCGCCGTAACCATTGCTGGTTTCGTCATCACTGGCTGTATTTTTTCCATGATAGTAGGACAGATTAACACCTGGTTCCAGAAAAATCGCCCACTTCTCGCTGAGGAATTTGTAGCGTCTTGCAAATAGGATGAGGGAAATGTTGGTGTTGTTGCTTTTGTATTCGTTGTCGCTGTTCGGCCCCTTCAAATCGCTTTTGTAATAATTGAAGGATGGCGAAAGTTTTACACCAAACAGCGAGTTGTCCTTGAAAAATTTGCCGAATTGAACGGACGGTGTGATCGTGTGCAAGCCCGTTTTTAAGCGGTTGGATTCATAGGTTTCAAAGTCGGTCAGGGTCCCTTCCGCGCTTACCGTTGCACCCCAGTGCGCCGTCCCTTTCTGGAACTGTGCGTTGGCCTCGCCTGCCAGCAACATCATTCCCGGCAGTAACAATAGGAAAAGTTTTTTCATGGATAATAAATTTAGTTTGCAGCACCAATATAATCACCATAATGTAACCACCTAATAATTTAGGTTTATTTAACAAAAAGAGGCAGCCAATGCGCCTGGCTGCCTCTAAGAATTACCGATACCAAATTTAACCTAACAGTCTTTGGGGCTTTAAGCTGCAAGCCTTAGGCTATAAGCTGGAACCCTTAATAATGTATTAGGGCTTTAAGCTGTAAGCCTTAGGCTATAAGCTGATTCCCTTTTATGTCTTAATGCTTCGAGCTTACAGCTTAGAGCCTAAAGCTTGCAGCATATCACCTAAAACACCCCTTGCCAGTTGCCCTGACGGTAGTATTGCAATAATCTTTGTTGCATCAGGTAATCATATTTTGCCTGAATGGCTATGCCCTGTGCCTGTGCGAGTTTCGCTTTGGAAAGGGTGTATTCGAAAATGCTCGATACCCCTGCATTGAACTTGCTCTCTACCACCGCGAAGGCTGCTCCGAGTGATTCTACCTGGCCTTCCGCTGCCGCGTGTTTGTCGGCCATCGCATTCAGGTTCAGCACAGCGGTTTCAATCGCCTGGCGGAGCTGCTGGTTGGTAATGTCCAATGTATTCTGCGCCTGGCGCTCCTGCACTTTCGCCAGCTCTACGCGCGGGCGGGTCACCCAACGACCCATGATGGGGATGTTCAGGCCGAGGTTGACGTAGCCGTTGCGCGTTGCATTCAGCTGTTTGAAATAATCGAGGTTGTCATTCGTCGACGCGTAGAATGCCCGCACATTGGTGCTGAGGTTCAGCGAAGGATAGTTCAATGCCTTGATCGACTTCACCAGATACTTGTAGCTCTGGCGGTTAAGCTCAGCGCTGCGGATTTCCGGGAAAGACTTGGATGCATTTTCGTACAGCTCCATGGCGTTGGCAGCCGCAGGCGTGATGCTTTCTTTCGGCAGTAGCGGCTCGAATTCCACATTATCGTCCGGCGTGATATTCATTCGCTGAAACAATGCAAGGCGTGCCGTACGGTAATTACTGAGAGCCGTTACCTGCAAATATTTGTCATTCGAAAGCTGGGCCTTGATCTCGGCAAGGAGGTTGTTCCCGGCTGTCCCGGCGTTTACCTGCTTCTGTACCTTATCTACCTGCTGCTGCGACGAAGCTACTTGTTCGTTGGCGGCTTCGAGCAATGCTTTCGTAGCGAGCACATTCACGTAGCCTTGCATGAGCAGAATGGTTTGCGCATTCAGTACTGCGGTGCGGTTTTCCATCGCCGACTCTTTCAGCAATGTGCCCTGGCGCGTTTGGTTTTGCAATTTTCCGGCTTGGAAAACGGGCATTTGGAACCCTGTACTGATTGAGTTGTAGCTGTAAAGCTGGTCTATATACGTGTTGGTGTACTGATCGATACTGCGGCCGAGGTTAAGACTCTGGTCGGCCGAAATGTATATCTGTGGAAGGATTTGTGACTTGGTCTGCCGCAGCTGTGCCTGCGCCGCTTCCGCTTGCAATGTGCCCTGCTGGTAAATGAGATTGTTTTTGGCCAGCAGGTCCACGCAGTCGGCGAGGCTCAGCTTGGACTGCGCCTGCCCTAATAATGGCAGGAGGCAGAAAAGTAAAATAAAACGTTTCATGGCTAATAGATTGAGTTAGGTCACGCCAGCCATCCGTCCTTCAACCGGACGATCCGGTTGCCGTAACCTGCATTGGTTTCCGAGTGGGTTACCTGAACGATGGTGACTTTATCTTCCTGGTTAAGTTTCTGAAATAATTCCATGATCTCGATTGCCTGTTCCGAATGCAGGTTGCCGGTGGGCTCATCGGCGAAAATCACTTTCGGGTTATGTACGATCGCCCGGGCAACGCCTACGAGCTGTTGCTGGCCGCCTGAAAGCTGATGTGGGAACAAGTCTTTTTTCGCAACCATATTGAAGCGGTCGAGCAATTCTGCTACGCGGCTCTTGCGCTCCGACGACGACGTGCCTTTGTACAAAAGCGGGGTCTCGATGTTTTCGTAAACCGTCAGTTCGTCGATCAGATGATAGGCCTGGAACACAAAACCGATGTGGTGGCGGTGCAATTCGGTACGCTTCTTTTCGGAGAGTTTCTGAACCGGCTCGTCGAGGAAGAGGTATTCCCCTTCGGAAGGCTCTTCCAGCAAACCAAGTATATGTAACAGGGTGGATTTGCCTGAGCCGGACGGGCCCATAATCGACACAAATTCACCTTCTTTAATGTTCAAATCAATGTGGCGCAACACGTATGTTTTGCCAAAACCTGCCGGGTAATATTTGGATATCTTTTCTAACTGGATCATAAAAAATTGGAGTTTGAGATTTGGTATGTAATTACGGACAACCTGTTTTAAAAACAAATGCTTACATCCGCGTCTCTTATGCCAGTCCTATTTTAAAAAGCCTTGCCAAAAGTGTAAATAGTTGATTTTCATATCATTTTAAAATGAACGTAACAGGTGTGCGTCCGATACCGTACAAAATGTGTACGCAATCGGACGCCTTCCGGACACGGTTGCTGCCGTGCGAAATGGAGGCTATTCGGTCCTTAAAACCTTCACCGGATTGACGGCGGCGGCCCTCAACGCCTGAGCGAATACCGTAAACAATGCGAGTGCCAGTGCCACGGCCCCCGAGCAGGCATAAACCCACCACGGCAGACCCGCGTGGTAGGCAAACTGCCCAAGCCATGAGTGCATCAGGTAATGTCCCGATATGGAAGCCATGAGAATGGCTGTGAAAATGATGCGGATGAAGTTTTTGGAAAAACCCAGGGCAATATCATAGCCGGTAGCGCCCAGCACAACCCGTATGCCGGTCTCGCGCCGGCGTTGCGCGATGGCAAGATGTGCCAGGCCGAACAGCCCGAGGCTGCAAATGATGACCGCCACGATGGTCGCCAGCGTGATGATCTTTTGCCAGCGCAGTTCCGTCGCGTAGGCGTGGGCATTGGCGTCGTGCAGGAAGGTGTATTCAAAAACGGCATCGGGTAGGACCTTTCTGAACGTGGTTTCAAGCTTGCTAATGGCATATGACTCCCGGTTTTGGGCAATTTTAATCCATAAATCCCCGCCTCCGTAATGCGTGCTCATGGGCATGATCATAGGTCCGATGCGCTCCTTGAGGGAATTGAAATGGAAGTCACCGACTACGCCGAGGATCGTCAGGCCCTGTTTACCGAAATGGTCGTCGGGGACCAATGTTTTACCGACAGGCTCGGTTATGCCTGCTTTTTTGACGAAGGCTTCATTGACCAGAACACCGAACTTTTCGTCCGAAGAAAAGGCGTGGGAGAAATTACGGCCTTGGAGCAGTTTCATTTCCAGCATCGGGAGATAATCGGTATCGACCGTGCGTACATTTGCAAGGAATTTTTGCCCCTTCACCACTACATCACGGTTGCCAAATTCGCCCGCAAGCGAGATCGCCCCGAACACAGGATCGCCCCCGAGCTCGTTTTGAAAGCGGGTATGGACCTGACGAACGTCCCGCACACCCTGAGTGCTTATTTTGACGATCTGGTCAGGGTTGTAACCCAGGTTTTTGGACCTGATAAAATGCATTTGCCTGTAAAATACCACGCTCGCAATGCCCAGTAGCACAGCCATCGCAAACTGAAAGATCGTCAGCACATTCCCTGCCGGGTTCCTGCCCGCAAGCCGGGTTTTGGAATAGAGTGTTTCAATGGGAGTCAGTCTGGAAATGAGCCATGCAGGGTAGAGTGCGGCGCAAACGATGTTTATGGCGAAAATGGCTGACAGCCAGCCTATTGATATAGCGCTCCAAAGCTGGTTAACGGCTATTTGTTTTTGAGACAGATGATTAAATGAAGGCATTAACAAAACCACGACTAGCACCGCAATCACCATTGAAATGCCTACCAAAATCGCCGATTCACCGAGAAATTGTACGATAATAGGGCCTCTGCCGCTGCCGGTAGACTTGCGTATCCCCACTTCCTTTGCGCGTTTCATCGAGGACGCAATATGGATGTTGACGAAATTGATGCTCGCCATCAATAAAATAAATGCGGCCATGCCAATGAAAATATAGGAGTAGACAGGTCTGCTGGTATTCACAATGCCGGACTCGCCATTCTGGTTAGGGATTGACTGCGTGTTCAGGTGAATGTCGGTCATTTTTTGCAGGCCATAAGTAATGGTGGTGGCTTCGGGATGGTCTTTCCGCTGTGTTTGGGATAATGCGCCGGCAATGCGATTGAATTTCCGTATTACCTGGTCTGGCCGGGCATCGGGACGGAGCACGACGAACGTTCCCAGATACGCATTGAGCCAGCTCGTATCGTCGAACGAGACCTTCATGAATTCGAAAGGGAAGAGAATATCAAATTGAATGGAAGAGTTGGCAGGAGGATCTTCCACGACGCCCATAACGACAAGCGGTTTCCCGATCCGCATCGCCGACGGATCGGCGTCCATTTGCAACAACTCACCCAATACATCTGTGCGGTTAAAGAATTTCATCGCGGTACGCCTGGTAATCACCACCGAATTGACATTTTGCAATGCGGTACGGGCGTCCCCATGCAGCAGCGGGAATGTGAACACGTCAAAAAAAGAATCATCCACAAAAAGCAACTGCAATTTGAATGCATGATGCTCATGTCGCACGTCGCCGTAGATGTCCCCGCCCATTACCCGCGCATAATGCATGATTTCGGGCATGCGTGCTTGAAAGGCGGGACCTTGTACCTGTCCTGTGCCGCCGGACGAGATGAGCTCGCCGCGCTCGCGATAGGAGCTGGTAATGCGATAAAGCTGGGGATTGTGGCGATGAAAGCCGTCGAAACTGCGTTCGTCGCTCGCGTAGATCGCCGCGAAAAGCATACAGGCAGTGCCAATTGACAAGCCGATGACGTTGATCGCGGCATACAGGCGTCCCTGCCAGAGCTGACGCGCTGCTATTTTTAGAAAGGTTTTGAACATGGATTTTTAGGAATGAACTTCCATTTTGTAGCCTACGCCGTGAATGGCGGTGATTTTGATTTGCGGGTCGGCCGCCAGCATTTTTCTGAGGCGCGATACGAACACGTCCACGCTTCGTCCGACGGTGACGCCCTCATCCTCCCAAACCGATTTCAGGATCGCGTCGCGTTCCAGGACCTGGTTGATGTTTCGGACGAACAAGGCGAGCAACTTCGCTTCACGGAATGTCAGTGTCTGAGTAGATTGGCTGTTGTAGAGTGCCTGATTGGCGGTATCCAGCCAGGAATTACCAAATGCAATGCGCGAATGCAGAGCTTCCTGTGGTTCGGTTTCGGGCCTTTTTTTGTGCCGCGACCGCGTCCAGGCGATAAACCCCAAACCTGCCAACGTACCGCCCACCGTAATCAATAGCCAGTTGTTACCGGCAGCCTGGGGTTTGGCGGCCTCCGGAGTGAAGCGTACCTGCAGCGTATAGCAGCCCGCCTCACGCGAGCGCCCCCGGCACGGTACCCCGCCGGGTTGGTTCAGGTCGAAGAACTGGTAACCGAGACTTACCTCGCCGGTTTCGCAATTCAGCACCGCGACGCTGTATGGCCGGTCGATATGATAGGAGTCGAACGAGCGCTGTAATGTTTCGGGCAGTTTGTCGTAGTCGAACATATGCGCCATTTGCACCGAAAATGTGTTGGCGTCTATCTGCTTAACCGGCGGGATCTGCGAGAGCGAATCGCCATTGGTCCGCAGCAGCAGATCGACCGTTCGCCGGAGCGACAGGTTGACATTTTCGGAGAAGCGCACGGCGTCGCTATTGGCCATGACCGAACCTGCCGCACATACGCATGCGACGAGCAGGAACCCTCTGAAAATCGCTTTGAAATACCGCATCATAAAGCCTCGAACCAATGATCAAATTTAACGAATTTCAGCAATTGTCCTTTTTTTGCTTTAAAACATAAAACCAATGGAATCGCGGGACGATTTGCGTTTTTTTGATGGTGATAACTTTCCTCGCGGCGGTATTGTAGGGTTTGACGGGATCGATAATGAGCTGGTCACCGGCTTCGGCGTACTCCAGCATATCGTGAACGTCCGAGCTCCATACCGCAAAGTTATGAGCATGGGATTCGGGATTCACGATCCTGCCGCCGCGTTTCAGGTAAATCAGGAAAGGTACAGTCGTGTTTTGATGGGAAACGGGGTTGCTTTTTGCGATTGTGAGAATGCCCCTGGTAACATATGCAAACTGTTCCGTTGTGACCACACGGCCGTTGATGAGCAAAGAATTTTCGTCGGGTGTATCGGCTGATTTTGGCAGCGCCACCGATGCTTGCAGGGCAAACAACAGGAGGATTGCCGGGATGATTTTGGTTGCTTTGAAGTTCATGTCCGAATGTGTTTTGGATGAATGTGACTGCTTGATCCAAAAGTAGCTACACCCGAAAACCACGCGAAGAAATGCCTGTAAAACATTGTAAACGAAATGTAAAACATTGAGTTTGGGACTTTAACGGCTTTTTATAGTATTGGGATAGTAAATGGCATTAATTTTTGGTTAAAGCCGAACATTATGCTCGACGGCCGGTGTTAGTTTTTTATAACACCCAAACACTCACTTGAAAACAGTAGCAACCAACGATCCGTACGCAGCACTCCGCTATTCTGATTTCCGGTTTTTTGTATCCAATTCCTTTCTTTTCTCTGCCACGATCCGCGTTCAGGAAGTGATTGTCGGTTATGAACTTTACAAAACCACGCATGACCCGCTTGCATTGGGGCTGGTAGGGTTGGCCGAGGCGATTCCATTTATTGTTACGTCGTTGTTTGGAGGCTATGTGGCCGATCAGAAGAACAAGATTACGATCATGCACATTAGTCTGGTGGTGATTTTGCTGGGTTCGGGGATATTGTATACTGCTTTCCAGCCAGGGGTTTACAACCGGTTGGCGGAGTGGCAGCATCTGGCGGTCATTTATGCGGTATTTGGGTTAATTGGTTTTGCAAAAGGATTCTATTCCCCCGCGGCAAGTTCGCTCAAACCCTTTCTGGTACCACGTGCGATTTACCATAACTCATCCACTTGGAGCAGCTCCTTCTCACAGGCCGGAGCGATTATCGGTCCGGCCGCTGCGGGTTTCCTGTATGCCTATATGGGGCTGACGCATACCTTGCTGATTGTGATCGTTAACTTCCTGATATGCTGGGTGTTGCTGGGGATGATCAAAACCCGCCCGGAGTTTCCGAAGATCGTGACGCCGATCATGGAAAGCCTGAAAGAGGGTTTCAAATTCGTGTTCAAAACGCGCATTGTACTGTATGCCATGACGTTGGATTTGTTCTCGGTGCTTTTCGGTGGTGTAATAGCCTTGCTTCCCATTTTCGCAGAGGATATCCTGAAAGTCGGGCCGGAGGGATTGGGCTTGTTACGCGCAGCGCCTTCCATTGGGTCCATGCTGACGATGTTCGCGATGGCTTATTTCCCGCCTACGCATAATGCGTGGCGCAACATGCTTGTAGCAGTAGCGGGCTTTGGCATATTCACACTGGTGTTTGCGGCTTCTACCAACTTCATGCTTTCCTGCGGCGCGCTCTTCGCGACCGGCGTGTTCGATAGCGTCAGTGTGATCATCCGTCAGACGATCCTGCAAATCTATCCTCCCGACGAAATGCGCGGCCGTGTGGCGGCCGTCAACGGCATATTTGTCAGCTCCTCGAACGAACTTGGCGCGTTCGAATCCGGGGTGATGGCCAAGGCATTCGGCACCGTTCCGTCCGTCATGATGGGAGGCATGCTGACGCTCGTTGTCGTCACATGGGTGTACCTGCGTTCGAAGGATTTGTTTTCGGTTAAGCTGAGTTAGCGAGTACTTTGGTTTATGCGGTGGTAAATCGTTATTTTTGTTAAGTATCAGACAGATCACTTCGTATGTACATCTACAAAAATATCGTAACGCTGGAACCTGGGAAAAGAAGTGGTAAGCCCTGTATCAGAGGCATGCGTATTACAGTCGAAGATATTTTGCGCTGGTTGGCTTCGGGGATGTCATTTGATGATATTTTAGAGGATTTTCCTGAGTTGACCAGAGAAGATATTACTGCTGCTTTAGAATTTTCCGCGGACCAACTGAAGAGGACGCTTTATGACGTCGCTGCATGAAGGTTCTGATTGATCAGAATATCTCACAACGGATTTTGCCATTGCTGGCACATCAGTTTGATACTTTGAACCATGTACGGCAGTTGGGTCTTACAGACGCAGATGATTACGAGATTTTTATGTTTGCCCGCGACAACGGTTATCAGGCGGTGATTACAGCGGACGAAGACTTCATCAAGCTTATCAATCAGTTTTCACAACCTCCTAAAATTGTCTGGATCAGAGCAGGAAATTGTTCTACCAGAGTCCTGTCAGAACTGCTTACCGATAAGGTTCAAATGATCAGAGAATTTATTATTGGTGACGATTTCGATATCTACGAAATCTTTAAACCCTGATCAATCACTCTTCAAACTCTTCACAGGATCCGTTATCGCCGCCTTATAGGTTTGAGTGGAGACGAGCAGGGTGATCATCATTCCGAATGACATTGTAACCCCTGCAAACAATTCCCAGCCAATTTCCACACGGTAGGAGTAAGTTTTAAGCCATTGATTTCCCAGCAGTACAGCCAGTGGAAATGCAATGGATATCGCCCCGGCCAGGATTATCAAAAACTCTTTTAGAAATAGCATTACGACGTCCATACTGGTAGCACCTAGGACCTTTCGGATGCCGACCTCGCGCGTGCGGCGGGCAACGTTGAGCGAAACCATGCCTAAAATACCCAACAGCACAATGACGACGGAGAGAAACGTAGCGACACGGGAGGCTTTTTTGAGCTGTATTTCCGACTGATATAGTTTTTGCAGTGTTTCGTCCATGAATGTGTATTCGAACGGGGCGTCCGGCATAAGCTCGCACCATTTTTGCTGAACGACTGCCATTGCGTTGCCGATATTGCCCGGGTTCAGGCGAATGCTCAGGTATCGGTAGGTGTTGGTGCCCCGGACGTCGGCAAATACCAGCGGTTTGATAGTCTCATGCATTGACTCAAAATGGAAATCCCGTGCAACACCAACGATGGTCAATGGGTTCGGATAAAAGTGTACCCTTACCTGCTGCCCCAACGCTTCCTGCGGACTGGTGTACCCGAGCGACTTGATCGCCGTTTCATTCATAACAATGCGGTCGGGCTGGTAGCTAGTGTTGGAGCGTTGAAGGAATTCGCCCGCCAGGAGCTTGACACCGTAGGTTTCAGCATAGGATACGTCGGTACGCAGCAAGGTGGCCCAAACGGCTTCGGTGGAATCCTGGCCAGGTTTGTAGAAACCAAAATAGCCGCCATTCCCATTCGGGATTTCGTAAGAAAGGGAAATGTTTTTAACCTGGCTGAGCCTACCAAGACCGTCACGTACCTGCTCCATTTTGGTCAGTCCCTCGGGTGTCCAGTCGCGGGGGGCGCCGAGTGTGACCAGTGATTCTTTATTATACCCGAGGTTTTTATTGAAAAAATAGTCGACCTGCCGTGCTACAATACCGGCCCCGGCGAAAACGAACAACGCGATGATGAATTGCACAGCGATGAGCGATCGCCTGAATACAATATTACCTCCGACCGATTTGAGTTTGCCCTTCATCGATTCCACCGATGGCACCCGCGAGAGTACCAGGGCCGGGTACAATCCCGCCAGCATTCCCACGAGCAGCGAAACCAAAATCGGGGCGATTAGCGTGTAAGGCATCAGCGACCACAAAGAGGCTAACTCTTTGCCCAGCATATCACTGAAAACAGGCCGTAGCAACTGATACAATCCGAGCGAAATGAACATTGCCAGAAATGCGAGGAGAACGGATTCTGCCAGAAACTGGCCGATCAGCTGGCGCTTCTGGCTGCCCAGCACTTTTCGCACGCCTATTTCTTTCAAACGCGATGAGGAGCTGCCCATGGAGATGTTGACAAAATTGACAATCGCCATCAGCAAAATGAACAGCGTAATGCCCGACAGGGTCAGGATCATTTTGTTGACGACGCCATTATTGGCTTCGCGGTAATACGCGCTGAGAGGGGTGAGGTATACTTTGAGGCTGGAATTGATAGCTGCCGGCGCGTGTGTTGCTAGTTCCCGGGCTATCGGTTTGGCCAGGTCGGCGGGGGTAACGCCGTTTTTCAGCTCGATGTAGTTAACCATAAAAGCAAAGCCCCAGTTGTCCTCCGAGCCTTTGCGGCCTTCGAGGCTGCTGAACGGGAAGAAAATCTCCGCCTCGCTCGTCAGCAAATGCGTCACGGAATTGAAGGGCGGCTTTTTCATGACCGCGGTGATCTGGTACTCCTGCTTGCCTCCCACGAAATTGTGCAGCGTAAGTGACTCGCCTACCACATCTGTCCGGCCGAAGTACTTCATCGCCTTGTTTTCTGTGATGACGATCGAATTGGGTGCATTCAATGCGGTTTCTGCATGCCCGTGCAGGAGCGGGAAGCCATACATGGCCAGCAGGGTAGAGTCGCCCGTCTGCACATCCTCCCTGAAATGTTTATCCCCGTGCGATACCGCCACGGTAATGGCGTCGTAGCGATAGTAGTTGGCAACCAGATTGGGATAATTTGTTTTCAACGCTTTCCCCAGCGGCCCCAGCGTGGTCAGGTCCAGACCCATACCCGGATCGGACCATTTACTACGGATGATGTACTGGTTCCGGGCATTGGCCAAATGGCGGTTGACCTGCCATTCACCCCAGACGTAGCTCATCATCAGGAACGAGAACGTCATCCCGACGGCCAGGCCAAGTATTGTAACAAGCGAATAAAACCGGCGTTTCAAAAGGTTCCGCCATGCAGTTTTGAAGTAGTTTTTCAGCATGCTTCAAAACTAATGGTTTCTCAAAGTGTTGATTATCAGTATTGAGTTGTTTAACTATTTTTAACAGAAAGGAATAAAGGGAAGAAGGGGAAAAAGGGGAAGAAGGAGGAAAGGGAGAATGAACAATTAGTCAGGTTTAGTCAAATATGGTCAGGCATTGTGTATAATTGCCTGGTATCACACAACACCTGACCAAACCTGACTAAGCCTCCCTTTCCTCCCTCTTCCCTTTCCTCCTTCTTCCCTTTCCTCCTTCTTCCTGATTAATCATTCCGCAATGTCTCGGCTGGGTTGGTCGTCGCGGCTTTGTAAGTCTGTAAGCCGATGGTCAACAGGCCGATGAGCCCCAGGCTACCGATGCAGGTAAGGAACACGCCGGGGCCTAGACTGGGATGATAGGTAAAAATGTTGAGAAACAGCGCTCCGAGGCCATAGCCGATCGGCATCGCGATGATGGCCGCGATCAGGATCAGTTTTACAAATGAGCCGGAAAGCAATCGCATAATCTGGGCTGTACTCGCGCCCATTACTTTTCTTACACCTACTTCTTTTACACGCTTGGCGGTTGAATAGGTGACCATTCCGAGCAACCCCATCGCTGCGATCGTGAACACGACGAACACCAGCAAATCGGTAATCTTTTGATCCTCATTTTCCATGTAATCCTCGTAAAGCTGGTCTTCATACCAGGAGTACACAAACGATTCGTGCGGATGATATCGTTTCCAGGTCTTGCCTAATGCCGCAGTGAGGCGTTCATGGTCGGTTCCGGCGGCTACTTCCAGCGAAAGCCCCCTGATTTCCCGCGGATCGAATGCAAGCACCAGGGGTGCTACTGGCAGTTCGTAACGCATAAAGCAGAAGTTTTTCACAATCCCCGACACGATCACCTGCGTTTCATTCAGCAGAATGGTTTGTCCAACAGCTTCTTTGGGATTTTTCCAACCAAGCCATTTTGCCGCTTTCTGATTCAGGACCACGAAATGGACTGTCGTGTCGATGGTAGCGGGTACATTTTCGCCTGCTATGAATTGCAGCCGCATATTCTCGATAAAATTTCGGTCGGTAGCGTAAATGAAGGTTTCCACCGCATTGGCAGGGTCGCGCCGCGACAATGGTGCCAGTTTGGCCTTTCCTGCGTTTTCGTTCAGCGTAGCCGAGGTGAGCCCCACGCGTTTAACACCGGCTTCCCGGCTCATTTCATTGGCCAGAAGTTTGAAATCGCTGTCAGGTGCCAGTGGGACGTTCAGGATGTTTCTCCGGTTGAAATTCTGGTTATCGTTCGCCATGAATTCAAACTGGCTGTTCATAATACCAGTACCGGTCATAAACACCAGTGCGACCACGAATTGAATAATAGTGAGCGTCTTCCTGAACCCGAACTTGCCGAGTCCGGTAGGCGTCATTTCACCTTTCAGTATTTGCACGGGCTGGTAGGACGACAGTATCCGCGCGGGCAAAATACCTGCCAGGAAGCCCGTAAATAATGTAAAGCCGATAAAGATCGCCCAGAGTAAGCGTGTGTCACTCACCTCCCAGGTGAGCCAGCCCACATGGATGTACGCCTGCAAAAGCAGGAGTCCAAGATACCCCAGCCCGAATGCGAGCAATGCGATCACGATGGTTTCGACCAAGAACTGGCTCACCAGCTGAAACTTTTTCGCGCCCGCTACCTTGCGTACACCCACTTCACGTGCGCGGCTGAGCGATCGCGTGAGTGTGAGGTTAATGTAGTTGAAACCCGCCAATACGATAATCACCAGTGGGATGAGCAGGCTGACGCCCATTTTCCAAATCGGTTCCACACCTGGATTGTCTAGTAGCCCTTCCCAGTCCGGAGAAATTTCCGACAACGCCTGGCTGCGGAATGAATGCGTTTTAATATCCTTGAAGCGGACCGTCTTTTGATTTTCGGTGGAAACTCGCGCCAACGCCTGGTCGAGGTCGGCGCGGGACGAGCCTTTGGTGATCAATGCGAATGTATACGTATTGTAACTCAGCCAGTCATCGGCCTTCATATCCTTGTTCACCAAGGGCAGGGTCGCCATCGATATCACAATGTCGGCATCCAGATGCGTCCTGAATTTTTTAATGGGTTTAAAAACGCCGGTAATGGTGAATGTGCCTATTTCGCTGTTCGTGAGTGTCTTGCCAATCGGGTTGGCATCGCCGAAATAACGTTCGGCCATGTCGTGCGTGAGCACGGCCGTCCAGGGTTCGGTGGCTGGTTTTCCTTTTTCCAACGGGAATCCGAAGATTTCAAAGTAAGCCGGTTCCACGTAAAGCCCATAGGTGCGGAGCGTTTTGATGCCGTTGCTGAGATTCGAACCGAACGAGCGGTTAATGCGCACGGTCTTTTCGATTACACTCTGCCCATCGGCCAGCTTTTGGCCCAGGGGAAACGGCGTCGAAGCGAGCGAATGCTTTTCGCCGACATTATCGGTAGCGTCGGTGAGAACGCGGAACGTGCGCTCCGGATAGGGGTGGAAGGAATCCTTTTCAAAACTGCTTTGCACCTGTATGAGCTGCATAAAGCAGAAAGCCATCGCCAGGCCCAGGCCGGTAATGTTGATGAAAGAGAACAACTTGTGCTTCCAGAGGTTGCGGATGGCGATTTTGAGGTAGCTTTTTAACATAGTTTTTTTTGTTTGGGATGAAGGGGATGAAGGGGATGAAGGGGATGAAGGGGAGGAAGGGGAGGAAAGGGATATGAAAAATCACCTTTCCTCCCTTCGTCCCTTTCATCCCCCTTTATTCCGCTCTCAACGCCTTAACAGGATTAGTAAGCGCCGATTTCAATGCCTGCGAACTGACGGTTGCCAGTGCGATCACGATTGCGATAATGCCGGCCAGGGCGAAGACCCACCAGGACAGTGTTTCGCGGTATTCGAAGTTCTGCAGCCATTTGCTCATCGCGTAAACGGCCACGGGCGTGCCTATTGCAATGGCGACGAGCACGAGTTTGACAAAATCTCTCGACAGCATCAGTACTACATCCTGCACGCTCGCGCCAAGCACTTTGCGGACGCCGATCTCTTTGGTACGCGCTTCGGCTGCAAATGCGGCGAGCCCGAACAAACCCAGACAGGCGATCACAATGGCCAGTATTGCAAATGCCAGCAACACATTACCCTGGCGCTGTTCCGCCTGGTATTGTTTGGCGAAATTCTCGTCTAGAAACTGGAATTCCGGGCGGGCATCGGCGTCGAAGGTTTTGTAGACCTGGCTGATGTAGGCGAGCGCCTCGGGTGTTTTGGCGGCGTTGATGCGCACATACATGTTGTCCTGCTCCTGAGGCGGCGCTAGCTGGATCACCAGCGGCTCGATTTTGTGTTGCAGCGAATAGATATGGAAATCGTTGGTTACGCCGACGACCGTCAGTTCTTTTACACGGCCATCCTTATCCGCAGGGTAACGCAGTCTCTTTCCGACCGGGTTGGCCCAGCCCTGTTTTTGGACTAATGCTTTGTTCACCAAAACTGAACCGGCCAGGTCGGCGGGTGAATTTTTAATGAAATCGCGGCCTTGCAAAAGCTTAATCTCCATAGTGCGCAGGTAATCGGCGTCGGCCATGAAGCGCTGCGTCATTTGGGTTGTGGAAGGGATATCGCCATGATTGGTTTCAACAAACAATGCAGCCGATCCGATGGTATTGTTGCCGATAGGGTTACTGGCTGCGGCGGCGCTTTCGATCACCGGGTTCTGTTCCAGTTTCTCTTTCAAAGAACCTACCTGCGTTCTTACTTCGTTTTTATCAATATGAAATGTCAAGACCTGGTCTTTATTGAAACCTAAATCCTTGTGATTCACATACCGGATCTGCCGGTACACAATGCCCGAGCAGGCGATCATCACTACCGTGGCAGCGAATTGAAATACTACCAATGACTGCCGGAAGCCCGCTCCGCCTGTTTGGCTGCCCAGCTGGCCTTTCAATGAGATAACCGGCCGGTAACCCGAGAGCATCAACGCCGGGTACAATCCGCTGAGCAAGCCGATCAGCAGCAGGAATGCGCCGCCGATAGCCATTGTGATAATGCTATTGTCATGAAAATCCAGACTCAGTGATTTCTCGGCAAGTCGGTTGAAAAACGGTAATGCAGCCTTGGCCAACAAGAAACCTACAAAACCGGCGAGGATAGTCATCAGGAACGACTCCGTCAGAAACTGCGCGATCAGCTGGAAACGCTGTGACCCGATGGCCTTGCGCACGCCCACCTCACGCACGCGTTTGAGCGAGCGGGCGGTGTAGAGGTTCATGTAGTTAATGCAGGCGATCACGAGGATCAGCAATGCGATGGCGGAGAAGATATAAACTGTTTTGATATTCCCTTTGGCTCCGATTTCAAATTCCAGGTCCGAATGCAGGTGAATGGAGGTCAGTGGTTGCAGTTTCAGGTGGTAATCCGCATTGCCCATTTCTTTTTGCAGGTATTTGGTATAAAAAGCGGGAAACTTGGCTTCGAGCTTCTTCGCATCGGCCCCTTCCTTTAAAAGAAGGTAAGTATAGACGTCCCCTTCCTGCCATCCGCCGGTATAGCCCGCCGGAAGCGATCGCAATGCGCTGAAATTCAAGTGAGAATTGGCTGGGACGTCCTCGATGACGCCTGTGACGACATTGGGATAATTATTGGAAAAGAAAATGGTTTGCCCCACGGCCTTCGAAGCGTCGCCGAATATACGTGTTGCCAGGGCGTTCGTCAATACAATTCTTTGGGGCTCGCGCAAGGCCGTTGCCGGATTACCGTACACGAATGAATAAGAGAATATATCGAAAACGGACCCGTCTGCAAAAAACACATCGGGCGCATCTACCTGCTTCTCACCGAACCGGATTTTGCCGCCACCTTCGGCGCTGATACGCACCGTCTTTTCAATTTCAGGATATTCATTTTGCAATGCCTGCGCGAATGGTGCGGAAGTAGGCGCGAGTTTGAAACTGCCGGTTGCCCATTCAGCATCCTGCGTCACGCGGTAAATGCGGTCGGCTTTGGCGTGGAAGCGGTCGTAGCTCAGTTCGTCAGCCACATAAAGCACCATGAGCCACACGGCGGCTATGCCGATCCCGAGCCCAAGTATATTCAGCCCGCTGAACAACCGCTGTTTGCGGAAGTTCCTGATCGATATTTTGAGGTAGTTGAATAGCATAAGTCAAGGTTTGTTAGTCAGTCACCCTAAACCAATAAATTATATGCCAATGGTATTTCTGATTGATTATTAGTGTTTTATGATAAGAAATGGCGCTTGGGTTGTTCACTAGCGGACATTCCTGTTCAGCGGCGCACGCGTGGTAGTGAAAAATTAACGCGGGATTTCCCTCAGGCGAAGAATGCGCAATGCCGTCAAAATCCCTAATTTTGCCAAATTCATGATTTTGATGGATTTAATAGTCTTTTTTCTTATTGATTTTAAACGAATAGAATGAGCCAGGCACCTGCTACCTCTCTGCAAGACATTGTTGGGCACGCGAAGGAATACGGTTTTGTATTCCCGTCTTCCGAAATATATGATGGATTACAAGCCGTTTACGATTATGGTCAGAACGGTGTTGAATTGAAAAATAACCTGAAAGCGGCCTGGTGGAAGGCTATGACGCAGCTTCACGACAACATCGTGGGTATCGACGCGGCGATCTTCATGCACCCGCTTACCTGGAAAGCATCCGGCCACGTCGACGGCTTCAACGATCCGATGATCGACAATAAGGATTCGAAAAAGCGTTACCGCGCCGACCAGCTGCTGGAAGGCAAGGCAGAACAATATGAAAAAGACGGCGAGCCCGAAAAAGCCAAAGCATTGCTCGCTGAAATGGGCCGTTTGCTCAGCGCCGAAGACCTGAACGGCGTTCGTGATCTGATCATCGCGGAAGGTATTAAATGCCAGGTGTCGGGTACCAGCAACTGGACGGAAGTTCGCCAGTTCAACCTGATGTTCAGTACGCAGGTAGGATCTGTGGCTGAGGACGCCAATATGATTTACCTCCGTCCGGAGACAGCGCAGGGGATTTTCGTGAACTTCCTGAATGTGCAGAAAAGCGGTCGTATGAAGGTGCCTTTCGGTATTGCACAGATCGGTAAGGCATTCCGTAACGAAATCGTAGCGCGCCAGTTCATCTTCCGCATGCGCGAGTTCGAACAAATGGAAATGCAATTCTTCGTGCGCCCTGGCACGGAAGAAGAGTGGTATAACAAATGGAAAGAGGCGCGGCTGAAATTCCACAAGGCGATCGGTCTGCCGGCTGAAAAATTGAAATACCACGACCACGAAAAGCTGGCGCATTACGCGAAAGCGGCTGTTGATATCGAATTCGAATTCCCATTCGGCTTCCGCGAAATCGAAGGTATCCACTCGCGGTCCGATTTCGATTTGCGTAACCACCAGGAGCTTTCGAAGAAAAAACAACAGTACTTCGACGCTGACCTGGACGAAAACGGCAAGCCGTACGGTAACTACATTCCTTACGTAGTGGAAACATCCGTTGGTGCTGACCGTCTTTTCCTTGCGACGTTCTGTAATGCTTACACCGTGGAATCAGTAGGCGAGGGCGACAGCGCGAAGGAACGTACCTTCCTGAAACTCCACCCGGCATTGGCGCCATTCAAAGCGGCGGTGTTGCCATTGGTGAAGAAAGATGGTCTGGCAGAAAAAGCGCAGGCGCTGGCCAACTCACTGAAATCGTCGTTCCGTACAGTTTACGACGACAATGCGGCGATCGGTAAGCGTTACACCCGTCAGGACCTGATCGGAACGCCGTTCTGTATCGTGGTGGATTACCAGACCATGGAGGACGAAACCGTTACCATCCGTCACCGCGATTCGATGGAGCAGGAGCGCGTCCACATTAGCGAATTGAAAGAAAAAATCGGCTATCAGGTAGCGATCGAGCGTATTCTCGAAGCAATCTGATCTGATTTAAAGCAATAATGCCGGCGGGGTTGCTTTCGGAGCAGCTCCGCTTTTTGTTTTTGTGGCCAGCCATTCGGTCAATGGGTGTGCAGCAAACTCACTATTGGTAGCTATAATGGCGATTATTTAGTAACTAGGCGGTTTTAAGACACCAATCCGAAGTGAAATGATCAACCAGCTTTACGATACTTCAATGAGCCTTCTGACCGACCTGTACCAGCTCACCATGGCTTATGGCTACTGGAAATCGGGTAAGGCAGAGCAGGAGGCCGTTTTTAATCTCTATTTCAGAAAGCATCCTTTTCAGGGCGGATTTACCGTCGCGTGCGGGCTGAGCAGCGTCATCGAGTATTTGCAGGAGTACCGTTTCAATGAAGAGGACCTGGCCTATATCGCTTCATTGACCGGCAGCGATGGCAACAAGCTTTTCGATGACGGGTTTATCGATTACCTCCGCCAAATGGAGCTGCAATGTAGTATCGACGCCATTCCGGAAGGTACGGTGGTATTTCCGAACGAGCCGTTACTCCGTATTCAAGGACCGATCCTCCAATGCCAACTGCTCGAAACACCGCTTTTGAACCTGATCAATTTTCAATCGCTGGTGGCTACCAAAGCAGCCAGAATGCGGCTGGTCGCCAAAGACGATGCATTGCTCGAATTCGGCTTGCGCCGTGCACAAGGCCCTGACGGCGGGGTAACAGCAAGCCGGGCGGCATATATTGGCGGGTTCGATGCTACTTCCAATGTGCTTGCTGGGAAATTGTACGATATTCCTGTGAAAGGTACCCACGCGCACAGTTGGGTGATGTCGTTCGACAGCGAACTGGAAGCTTTTGAAACTTATGCGAAGCATATGCCCAACAATGTGACTTTGCTGGTGGATACCTACGACTCGCTGAACGGCGTCCGGCATGCGGTAGAGGTGGGGAAACAGTTGCGCGCACAGGGGCACGATCTCGCAGGCATCCGGCTCGATTCGGGCGACCTTGCCTACCTGAGTATCGAAGCCAGGAAAATCCTGGACGATGCAGGCTTCGAAAAGACCAGCATTGTAGCCAGCAACGACCTCGATGAGTACATTATGGACAGCCTGAAAATCCAGGGAGCAAAAATAAATGTATGGGGAATAGGGACAAAACTTGTCACAGCATTTGATCAGCCTGCATTGGGCGGGGTTTTCAAGCTCGCGGCGATCCGGACGGGTTCGGGGGAATGGGATTACAAACTGAAACTGTCGGAGCAGGCGATCAAGGTGTCGACGCCGGGTATCCAGCAGGTGAGACGTTTCAGAGATGCGAGTGGTTTTGTTTCGGATATGATTTTTGACATTGAAACTCCGCTGATCGGAAAGGCTACGATGGTGGACCCGTATGATTTTACAAAAAATAGGTCATTCGACGAGTCAGTGCATTACGAAGATTTGCTCGTCCCCGTTTTCGCACAAGGTCAGTTGATCTACAAATTGCCGTCCGTGCACGATACACGAAAACGTTTGCAACAGCAGCTGGCACATTTTTATAAGGGAATTAAACGCTTTGTAAACCCGCACACCTACCCGGTAGGGCTTGAAAAGGAATTATTTGATTTAAAAACGAACCTGATTTTTAAACTTCGCGCAGGTAATCAGGCGTGAAAACATGAGTATGCAAGAGTTAACACATCCGAACAGCGAGATCCTCAAAGATCTGATTAACTACAAAATGCCTTTCGGCAAATACAAGGATTGGATTATTGCCGACCTCCCTGTTTCTTACCTCGAGTGGTTTTACCGTGAGGGGTTTCCATCCGGCAAACTCGGTATGTTGCTGGGAACGATGCTGGAAATCAAGATGAACGGGTTGGAGTCTCTGATCCAGGGTTTGCGAAAAGTCGCATAAACAAAGCGCCCGGTTCCGAAGCGGAACCGGGCGCTTTGTTTATCAGGAATCGGTCACTTCTTCTCCGGCATCAGCACCACTTTGATGAAATTGTCATCATTGAAATACT
>NZ_JAHXBN010000096.1 GCF_019924045.1 Dyadobacter fermentans
GGTCTGGTGTTCACCTCTTCCCATCCCGAACAGAGAAGTTAAGCCCGGATCCGCCGATGATACTTGGTTCAAACCCGGTAAAGTAGGTAGCCGCCACAATTATTAAACAAAAAAAGCCTCGCAGTAATGTGAGGCTTTTTTGCGTTTGGGCCTGGATGCCCGGCTCCGCCGATGATACTTGGGCTCAGTCCGAAAACTTGGGGGGCGGTGAAAAAAGTAGTTGTTTTGCAGGCTCATTCCGAAAACTTGGGGGGCGGTGAAAA
>NZ_JAHXBN010000097.1 GCF_019924045.1 Dyadobacter fermentans
AACTGACGGGGTTATTATCTATACAGTCCTTTTAAAAAATCCGCAAATTCCTTTGTCATTCGCGTTCCTTGCTGTACCACATTCCAATCCCTGCTAACAATGTCGCCGGTATCTTTGACTTCCCAGCGCCGACGCTTAATGCAGAGTGTAACTTTTTGATTACGAATGGGAAAGTCCTGAATGTAAATTTCAGGTAGAAAGCCCTTAGACTCTAATTTTTGATCTTTGTATTCGAAAGGAGGAAGGTTCTTTTCTTCCAAGTAGATATGAAGACCGCTAAG
>NZ_JAHXBN010000098.1 GCF_019924045.1 Dyadobacter fermentans
CTTTACCGGCTGAATTACGCGATCGATTTCAAATATGGCGTACTGCTGGAAGTGGCCAAATCGGTGCTGAACGGCAAGCCGCTGGACGTAACGATGGGGCATGTGAACGTGATCTGGCAGGGCGATGCCAATGAAATGGCGATCCGCTCGCTGCTGCATTGCGACTCGCCTTCGAAGATCCTGAACATTACCGGCCCCGAGACGGTTTCGCTACGCTGGCTGGCCGGGGAGTTCGGACGTATATTCAACATCGAACCGCGGTTTATCGGCGAGGAGCAACCTACCGCGCTTTTAAGCAATGCGGCCGAATCGTTCCGGCTGTTCGGCTATCCGCGCACGACATTGAAGCAAATGATCGGCATCACCGCGCAATGGCTGCTCGAAGGCGGC
>NZ_JAHXBN010000099.1 GCF_019924045.1 Dyadobacter fermentans
CACCCGTCAACGCCAGCGGATGCGCCGGAATCACCGTCCCTTCGAAAAGCAGCTTTTTGATATCTTCTCTCAACATAACCTATTCATTAACAACATTAAAAAACAACTACCTTCCCCTAACTTCCCTCCTCCCACTCCTCCATCCTCCCTTTCCTCCCTCGTCCCCTTCCTCCATCCCCCCTTTCCTTGCTCGTCCCTTTCGTCCTCTTCCTCCTTCCCCCCTTTCCTCCCCGATTAAAACTGCCCCTTCCGCTCCTGGAAATGCGTGGGCTTATTGATCGTCTTGCCGCCTTCGAGCAGCCATTGCGCGGTGATGCCGATCATTTGCTTCAATGTC
>NZ_JAHXBN010000100.1 GCF_019924045.1 Dyadobacter fermentans
GTGAAGCCTGATTACCCTACGGGGGGCAAACGCGGGGAACTGAAACATCTAAGTACCCGCAGGAGAAGAAAACAATAGTGATTCCGTAAGTAGTGGCGAGCGAACACGGACCAGCCCAAACCAATCTGGTTACGGCCAGGTTGGGGTTGTAGGACTCACCAAGTGGTTAAATAGCGAACTGGAATGGCATGGGAAGGCCAATCGTAGAGGGTGAGAATCCCGTACAGGCAGCGAGTTTAACTGAGTGAGTATCCTGAGTAGGTGGGGACCG
>NZ_JAHXBN010000101.1 GCF_019924045.1 Dyadobacter fermentans
TAAGCACGCCAAAATCCGCTACTTTACCGCCAGCTTAGTGGCGTACTTTGCCCAGGAATAAATGGCGTACTTTCGGAGGAATCGTGGCGTACTTTGGAGAGGAATATCCAACCCTCCTTTCCTGAGACAGATCGCCACATACCTCGCTAGAGAGGATACATGCCTACGAGTCGAACTCTGGAACGAGCGGTTGACGGGACAACCTCATACCCGTATGTTCCCATCGGTGCTGGAAGGTTCACCTGTCAACAACTTTACGACGAACTAATTTCTATAACTTTTCTTATGTTAAATAGAAAATATAGTATTGGAATCATCTGCACGGTAATCATCCTATCTCAGAAAGTTTTGTATTGATCTGATCTATCTTCTATTCGACGCCGATTCTCAAAAAACATGTTCAAACTCGAAGCTGTAATGAAGCAATCGTTTTTGCTAAGTGTAATAAATATTTTGCCAACTTCCAGCTTCACCCCTTCGCCATATTCCAGCTTTTGGTGGAGTATTCTTAGTGCAATAGTGCAGTCAATGCACCAGATAGAATCTCGGGGTCGATCTTTTTCTTGTAAGTAAGAATGGCCCACCTTGAGGATATGCAGAATAAATTTCATCGGCGGGACTGTATAGTTTTAGAGTTCAGCTGACGTGTTTGGTTACAGGCAAATGAGCTGATTGGCGATCGTAATCGGTCAGGCATGTTTGATTGCCCCGTCATACACTAAGACACCATTTTGTATGTGCCCCGTTTTTCAGACAGTTTTTAGGTTATTATTTCTGATCTTTTCTGCTTGCCTCACCAGTCAGTAGCGAGCCATCGAACCATACATCTTCATAGTCTCCGGCTTTAAGAAAACGCCATCCAGGGGGTAGAGCTAAAAATTTCAGGATTTCGGAATTCCAGACATCTAAGTGTTTGACATGGAGAGGCAGGAAAAAGTCGTCGCTTGTGTCCATTTCTTCTCCCGCCCAGATATACCAACCCGTTGTGTCCGCTTCCGGTACATGTCGTAATCCGTTTATTGGCACGATGCCGTCCTTAACATTAGAAGATATACCAATTTTTTGATCTAATTCGATTGGCCAAAATTCGCTGCCTAGCAC
>NZ_JAHXBN010000102.1 GCF_019924045.1 Dyadobacter fermentans
GCCCATTTGCGTTTCTACCAATATTACATGCCTGACGGCATTTGTTTCCCCATCAGTAAAAACCAACCATACTTAATTATAACTACCGCCACATGACCAACCCTGACCAGGTTTAACCACACCTGACCACATCTGACAATTCCTGACAACCCGTCGTCAAGAGTGGTCAGGAATTATCAAGGGTAGGCAGGCATCGTCAAGGGTTATCCAAAAGCAAGAGGCTAGACAATGTATCGACGTAAATATCTTGTCGCCAAAATCGCGTAGCGATATAATATAGGTAGCAGATTCCGATGGTATTTCAGAAAATGCCGTCAGGCATGCAACAACAGCGCATCGTT
>NZ_JAHXBN010000011.1 GCF_019924045.1 Dyadobacter fermentans
ATAGCCTGCTGGCGGAAAGACTCGTAATCGAACGCTTTTTTCTCCTGTTTTTCTTTCATTTGTTCATCAAGTTACTAAATCTAACTTGACACACTTTTTTGAACACTCTCCACAATATGCCACATACCATAGACTCGACACCGTTCATGTGCCCCTCAAATGAAGTCAAAAACAACACATCAACGTCTTCGAAAATGTTTTAAGGACATCTTAAGATTACTTGTAGTTGCTATTTGCTGCCTTCTTCCTTATTTAGCATGAAAGTCCCCGTAATTCAACCAATAAGTATCATGCGAATCCTGATCATCGAAGACGAGACTGGTATCCTGAACTTCCTTAGACAGGGGCTTGCAGAAGAATCTTATTCAGTCGATACGGCCACGAATGGCCTCGATGGGCTTGAAATGGCACTCGCGGAAGCGTACGATGTGATACTGCTCGATTGGATGCTGCCCGGTAAAAGTGGAGTCGAAGTCTGTCGGGAAATCAGAAAGGAAGGCATCAGAACGCCCATCATCTTCCTAACCGCACGCGATACAGTGCAGGATACGGTGTTCGGTTTGCAGGCCGGCGCCAACGATTACATCAAAAAGCCGTTCAGTTTTGAGGAGCTTCTGGAACGGATCAAAGTACAATTGCGACCGCATTCGGGCGAACAGGTTGAATTTCGGCTGGGTCCGATTCTGGTCGATACCCAATCCCACCAGGTTTTCAGGGATTCACAGGAAATTAAGCTCACACAGAAAGAATTCGGCCTGCTGGAATTTCTGCTCCGCAACAAAGGAAAGGTTTGTCGCCGGACCCGGATCATCGAAAGCGTTTGGGACATTCATTTCGAGTATAACACCGGTGTGATCGACGTGTACATTAATTCGCTGCGCAAAAAGCTTGGACTCACCAAAGAAGAAGACTACATCCAGACCATCCGTGGCGTGGGTTACATTGCAAAGGAAGTATGAATAATGCGCCGATGACCTCCTCCTATCGAAACCGGATCGCCCTCAATTTTACCCTCGGTACCGCGCTACTGGTGGCCCTGATTTTTTTGCTGATCTATTACATTGTCAGCGCCACGGTTTTCAACCGTCTGGAAAAAGACCTCGGCTACGAGTTGGAAAAGCATTTCTATGAAGTGGGCGTCCGGGAAGGGCGCCCCTACTTCGCCGACAAGGCCGAATGGCTGGAACGCGAGCACAGTGAACTGGAAATCAATCCGGTATTTGTTGTACTGACGAACCTTTCGGGAAACGTGATCGATAAATCACCTAATCTGAAAAATGATTCCCTGAAACTCCATTTCTCTACAGTGGATCGAGCTGTGTTCAAAACCAGTTTGCAGGGGCAGGCAATCGAGCAGATACAGCTAGCCATTAAGGAAAATAACCGGCCGGCTGGCTATATCGTCGTAGCGATGCCCATCGACGAATCGGAGAGAGTGCTTTTTAATCTCAAAGTGGTGCTTTTAGTCGCATTTCCTGCGGTGCTGGCAATCCTGTTCGTTTTCACGCGGTACACTGCCGGCAGGAGTATACAACCCGTGCTGACGGTAATAGACACAGCCAGCAAGATTTCCAACGACAATATGGGCAGCCGCATCCCGGTACCGGCCGTCCGGGACGAACTACACCTGCTGGTCACCACCCTGAACGAGTTGATGACCCGCGTTGAAAATGCCATCGAGCGGGAAAAACGGTTTACGGCCGACGCCTCGCATGAGCTCCGTACGCCACTGGCCGTGATTAAGGGTACGCTGGAAGTGTTGATACGAAAGCCAAGGTCGGCGGATGAATACATCTCCAAAATCTCGTTCTGCATCGCAGAAATGGACCGCATTAACCACCTGGTTGATCAACTTCTGCTTCTAACCCGGTTCGAAAGCCAGCAAAAGGCGATGGACATGAGAGCCATAGACCTTTCCGAACTCACCGGCACCGTTCTGGTACGCTACCAGCAGCAAATCGTCGAAAAGAAGCTCTCCGTCGATTTGGAAACGGACGGAAAGCATGTCGTATATAGTGATCCGTACATGACGGAGATCATTTTAGACAACATTATTTCCAATGCGGTGAAATATTCGACCGGCCCTGCTGGCATTACCATCAGGGTCGTCACTTCTGGCGAAAGGACGCAGTACTCAGTAACCGACCAGGGAATCGGCATCGACGCCGGTGACATCAACCGCATACGCGATGCATTCTACCGTTCGGCACCCCTGTCACATCCCGAGGTGAAGGGAAGCGGCCTGGGCCTCTCGATCGTCAGCCGCATGTGCGAAATACTTGGAGTGGATTTCGACATCCATAGCCAGCTAGGCAAAGGCACCCAAGTTACGCTCTCATTTCCAATCTTAAGTCAATCTTAAGAATCCCTTGAGAATCCCTTAAGAAAGGCAGGGATACCTTTGATTCAGATAGAAACTGATCAAAGTTAATCCTGCTAATCGTCCATGAACTTCAACAAACGCGCTGAAAACCTGAGCCGCCATGCCTTTCTGCGCAAGCTAGGCTTTGGCGGAACGGCACTTGCCGCATTCTATTTTGGCAGTCACCTGCAATCATGTACCAACGACCGCGTCAATCCCGCGCCTACCAATATGACCCTCGATTTGAACGACCCTGCTTACGCGGCGCTGAAATCCAATGGCGGATACGTCGTAAAGGATGGCGTCGTCATCGCCCGAAGCAATACGGGCTCTTACATAGCGGCTACCCGTACGTGCAGCCATGAAGGCCGTAACGAGGTAATCTACCAAACCGACCATTTTTATTGCACGGCACACGGCGCCCAATACGACAATACCGGCAAAGGCCTCAATAGTGAAGGCAGGAAAGGAATAGCCGTTTACACGACCTCACTTACCGGCCAAATTCTGACAATAACCGCCTAAGCCATGCTCAAAACGACATCTGTACTCTTTTTCAGCCTGATAGCTTCCGTGGCAATGGCCCAAACAGACCTGATGAAGGAATTGGAACAAGCCGATGATTCGACCGTACATTATGCTGCGGCGACTTTCAAAGGCACCCGCATTATCAACGGGCATTCAATCGAAACGGTCGGAAAAAACAACATGGACTTCATTATTTCGCACCGTTTCGGGGCGATCAATTCCGGAGCAGGCAATTTTTTCGGTTTGGACGAATCCCAGATCAGGCTCGCGCTGGAATATGGCCTCACCGACCGGCTGATGGTAGGTATCGGCCGCAGCAGCTATCAAAAAACGATCGACATTTTTGTAAAATACCGTTTGCTTCGCCAGTCAAGCGGCCTACGCAATGTACCGGTGTCCGTTACGCTCTTCGCGAGCGACGCGCACAATGCGAGTACCTCCACGCCCGATCTTCCTTTTTACACCATTACCCAGCGCCAGACCTACACCTTCCAGGCGCTGGTTGCCCGGAAATTCAATGAAAAGCTCTCGCTGCAACTCACACCGACCGTGATGCACCGTAACCTCGCAGAAAAGCCACTGGATGCGAACAATGTGTATGCGCTGGGCATGGGCGGGCGCTACAAGCTTACGAAGCGGACCTCGTTCAATGCCGAGTATTGGTATACGCCCAAGCGCATCGGAAACACCACCCAGCGGGATCCGCAATACACCAACACGCTCTCCCTGGGCTTCGACATCGAGACCGGCGGACACGTTTTCCAGCTTCACCTGACCAACTCGCGCGGCATGATCGAGAAGCAGTTCCTCGGCCAGACGACCGGCAAATGGAGCAACGGGGATATCTTCTACGGTTTCAATGTCGCCAGGACATTCAGTTTCGATAAAAGCAAAAAACGGAGCAACAGCAATGGATATTAAGCTTTTCAGGTTGGCATTTCTACTGATGGCCAGTCAGCTGCTGGCTATCTGCGCCAGTGGGCAGATTTACATGACCAAAACCGGGCAGACGAGTTTTTTCTCAGAAACACCCCTGGAAAACATCTCGGCTGTAAACCAGCACGTAGCGGTGCTGCTCAACAGCGCCAACGGAGAAATCGCGGTTCGTATGCAGCACAGGGCGTTCAGTTTCCCAAACAAGCTCATGCAGGAGCATTACAATGAAAACTATATGGAAACCGAGAAATACCCGGCGGCCAGCTTTACGGGAAAGATCAGCGAGCCTATTGATTACGGCAGGGACGGTACTTACCCGGTGAGCGCAGAAGGCGTTCTCGATATCCACGGCGTGAAGCAAAAACGGGTGTTGAAAGGTCAGCTGGTAGTCGACCACGGGCAATGCACACTGGACTGCGAATTCGGCGTGAGACTTTCCGATCACAATATCCAGGTCCCTACCCTGGTGCTTGCCAAAATCGCCGAGTCCATTTCAGTCAAAAACAAGTTCGTCCTCACAGGGAAGAAAAACCCGTAGCGACTCAATGCTGAACAAAATCATTGCCTTTTCGGTCAAAAACAAGCTTATAGTAGGGCTGCTCGTCCTTGCGCTGATAGGTTATGGCAGCTATGAGCTCACCCGCCTGCCCATCGACGCCGTGCCTGACATCACCAACAACCAGGTGCAGGTAATCACCATCGCCCCATCTTTCGGCGCGACCGACATCGAAAGACTGGTTACGTTTCCCATTGAACAGGCCAACAACAATATTTCGGGGCTCAAAGAGATACGCAGTTTCTCGCGCTTCGGCCTTTCCCTCGTCACGATCGTTTTTGAGGACGATGTGGATGTGTACTGGGCACGGCAGCAGGTTTCCGAGCGGCTTGCAAAAGTGCAGTCGCAAATCCCCCAGGGCATCGGTACGCCCGAGCTGGGGCCCATCAGTACAGGGCTTGGCGAGATTTACCAGTATGTGGTACGCGCCCGGGAAGGATACCGGCACCGTTACGATGAAACCGAGCTGCGCACAATTCAGGATTGGATCGTCAGGAGGCAATTACTTGGCGTGAAAGGTGTTGCGGAAGTGAGTAGTTTCGGTGGTAAGCTCAAACAATACTCCATCGAGGTAGATCCTGCGAAACTGCTCTCCATGGGATTGAATATCAATGACCTATTCACAGCTCTACAGGAAAACAACGCCAATACCGGGGGAGCATACATCGAAAAGGGGCCGTCGGTACTCTACATCCGCAGCGAGGGGCTTGTGGAGAGCCTGGAAGATATCGGCAGCATCGCTGTCAGGAATCTGCCTGACGGACAGCCTGTTTTTATTCGCGACGTTGCCGAGGTTAAGACCGGATTCGCCACCCGTTACGGGGCTATGTGCTACAACGACCAGGGGGAAGTCTCCGGGGCCGTGGTAATGATGCTCAAAGGGGCTAACAGTAGCGAGGTGATCAGCGCGGTAAAGCAACGCGTGGCGCAAATCCAGAAGACGCTGCCGGAGGGGGTGGTGATAGAACCATTTCTGGACCGTACCAAGATGGTCAACAATGCTATCGGAACCGTGGAGAAAAACCTGCTGGAAGGGGCATTGATCGTCGTTTTTGTATTGGTCCTCTTTCTGGGAAATCTCAGGGCAGGCCTGCTGGTGGCATCGGTGATTCCATTGGCCATGCTTTTTGCCGTCATCATGATGAACACCTTCGGCGTCAGCGGCAACCTGATGAGCCTTGGCGCACTGGATTTCGGACTAATTGTCGACGGCGCTGTGATCATTGTCGAGACGGTAATGCACCAGATCGCCCGGAGCACCCGATTTTCAGGCGCGGACCGGCTCACACAAACACAAATGGACGAGCAGGTCAACGAGTCGGCCGACCGCATGATGAACAGCGCTGTATTCGGGCAGATGATTATCTTGATCGTGTACCTGCCCATATTCACCCTGCAAGGTATCGAAGGGAAAATGTTTAAGCCGATGGCGCAAACCGTGGCATTTGCCTTGTTCGGCGCCTTCCTGCTCTCGGTAACCTACATTCCCATGATGAGCGCGGTGTTTTTGAGTAAAAAAGTGAACCACGAGCCCAATTGGTCGGACCGCGTCATGAGCAAAATTACAGCCGGTTACCTGATCGCTCTGAAAAAACTGCTGGGTTTTCCAAGGTTCGTCATGCTATCCGTGCTACTCCTTTTCTGCGCAGCAATATTTACGCTTACAACGCTGGGAGGCGAGTTCATACCCGCATTGGAAGAAGGGGATTTTGCGGTCGACACGCGTGTGCTCACGGGCAGCAGCCTCTCCACCACGATCGCCAATACGACCAAAGCGGCACACATTCTCAAGACCCGGTTTCCCGAGGTGGAAAAGGTGGTTACCAAGATCGGCAGCGGCGAGGTACCTACCGATCCGATGCCCATGGAAGCGAGCGATATGATGGTGATCCTGAAAGACAAAAGTGAATGGACTTCGGCAAGCACGTTCCCGGAGCTTTCGGAGAAAATGGGCCGTGCATTGCAGGAAGTGCCAGGAGTGACGGCCGGGTTTCAATTTCCGGTGCAAATGCGCTTCAACGAGCTCATGACGGGTGCACGGCAGGATGTGGTTTGCAAAATATTCGGAGAAAACCTGGATACGCTGGCATTGTATGCGGCCAGGCTGGGGAAACTTGTCAATCGGGTCGATGGCGCCCGGAACCTGTACATCGAAGCGGTATCGGGTTTGCCGCAGATCGTGATACGGTACAACCGAAATACAATCGCGCAGTTCGGCCTTACTATCGGGGCCGTGAACCGCATCGTAAATACCGGACTGGCCGGCCAAAGTACCGGGATGGTTTTCGAAGGAGAAAAACGCTTTGACCTGGTTGTCCGGCTCGATCCGGCTCAAAAAAGGAATGTAGCCCAGATCCGCGACCTGCTGGTGCCTACCCCTAACGGGAATCAGGTCCCGCTTTCGCAGCTGGCCGACATCCGCATCGTCACCGGCCCCAACCAAATCCAGCGGGAGGATGCCAAGCGCCGCATCGTGGTAGGCTTTAACGTAGCGGGGCGCGATGTGCAGAGCATTGTAAGCGAACTACAAACCAAAGTTGGCCGTAACCTGCAACTGCCGACTGGCTACTACGTCACCTACGGCGGAGCGTTCGAAAATCTGAATGCTGCCAAAGCGCGCCTGATGATCGCCGTTCCCGTGTCGCTCGTGCTGATCTTTGTACTGCTTTATTTCGCATTCAACTCAGTGCGCGACGGCCTGCTGATTTACTCAGCGATCCCGCTATCGGCCATAGGCGGGATTTTCTTGCTTGCCCTGCGTGGAATGCCGTTCAGTATCAGTGCCGGAATCGGCTTTATCGCACTATTCGGTGTAGCGGTACTGAATGGAATTGTGCTCGTAGCCGAATTCAACCGGATTCGCAAAGCCGGTGAAAGCACTATTCAGAAGGCTATTCTCGAAGGGTCCAGCCACCGGCTTCGCCCTGTTCTGATGACCGCCTTTGTCGCCTCCCTGGGCTTTTTGCCGATGGCGGTGAGCAATGGTGCCGGAGCGGAAGTACAGCGGCCGCTGGCCACGGTGGTGATCGGCGGTCTGTTGATCGCGACGGCGTTGACATTGTTCGTTTTACCGGTTCTGTATATGGTCTTCGAAAACCGGTTCCATCTCAAAGCAGGGGCAGGTGTCCTGGTGATCTCCGCTTGCTTGCTCGCACCCGGTCAGACCCGGGCCCAGAAGGAGATCAGTCTGGAAACGGCTATCAACCTCGCGCTGAAAGACAATAGTCAGTTAAAAAGCGAAAAGTTACAGGCGGAATACCGCCGGGCACTTATAAAAACTGCCGTCAGCCTACCGCAAACCAACGTGAGTTTGGAGGCGGGGCAGATCAATAGCGCCTATACCGATACGCGGCTCGCATTATCCCAATCGGTGCTGTTTCCGGTAGTTTACCGGCGGCAGCGTTCGCTTCTGGAACAGGAGTTTGAGGCAGGCGCCCTGCAAGCGTCGGCCACGGCGCTCGATCTGCAGCGAAAGGTTACGCAAGAGTTTTATATACTACTGTACCTCAGACAAAAAGCAATGCTTCTCGGCTCACTGGATAGCCTGTATACCACCGTCGTTACGCGCGCCGCCGAACGCCTCGCCCGGGGCGAAACCAACGTCCTGGAAAAGACTAGCGCTGAAATGCAGCTGGGGCAGATCAGACAGCAACGCAGGCAACTGGACACCGATTACAAACTGGCGCTGATCACATTCAACTTGCTGTTGAACGGATCCGAACAATACGAACCGCATGACGGCGCGCTTATTTTCCCTTCACGCACGGGTGCCGACACGGCCAAACTGCGATCCCACCCCTTTGTACAGTTGGCCGGCCGGCAGCAGGACATCGCCGCCGCGGCTATTGCTGTCGAGAAAGCACGGCTCTTGCCCGAATTGAGCCTGGCCTACAACAACATGAGCATGCGAGGCACCGGCGCAGACAATAAACTGTATAGTGGCCGACCACGCTTCCAGGCTGCACAGATCGGAGTAGGCATTCCTATTTTCGCAGGCGCACAAAAAGCGCGTATCCGTGCAGCTGAGCTCGCCCGCGAGGCCATCAGCGCGCAATATCACGGACAGTACCAGCAGTTTGCATCCCGCTATATGGCAACACTGACAGGTTACCGCCAATTGCTCGAACGCGTAGGCTATTACCGGGATTCCGCCGTCCCCAATGCCGAACTCGTTATCCTGACGGCCTCCCGCCAGCTTCGGGAAGGTGCTATCAACTACCTGGAATGGAGCCAGCTGATCGCTCAGGCCACATCGATCAGGAGCGAATATCTTGATACGATCGCCAATCTGAACCAAAATGCCATAGAACTGGACTATTTCCTTAGCCAATAAGCGAATGATGAATATTAAATTTCTGCTCTACACTACACTGGGTGTCCTAGTTGGCTCCTGCACAGCAAAAACGGCCGACCAGGAATCTACGGTCGGCTCGCCGGCACCAGAGAACGTCGCAAAGCTGACACCCGAACAGATGCGCAATGCGGGAATCGCCATGGAATTTCCGAAAATGACGCAAATTTCATCCGTACTGCGTCTGAGCGGGAGAATCGACGTGCCGCCGCAAAATATGGTATCGGTCAGCGCACCGCTGGGCGGATATCTGAAATCAACCAACCTGTTACCGGGGATGCCCGTTCAAAAAGGACAGGTGCTCGCCGTGCTGGAAGACCAGCAGTACATTCAGCTGCAACAGGATTACCTGGCCGGCAGTGCCCGCATGAAGTACCTTCAGACCGAATATGAGCGGCAAAAGGCCCTTAACACCTCCAAGTCGGTGAGCGATAAAACTTATCAGCAGGCGGAAGCCGACTTCCGGGCCCAGGAGGTGACCGTGAGTGCTTTGGCTGAAAAACTCCGGCTTGCGGGGATCAATCCGCACCTGATCAGCACCGACCGGATCTCGCGCAGTATCAATGTTTATTCGCCGATCTGCGGTTATGTATCGCGGGTCAATGTCAACATCGGCAAATACCTGGCTCCCACCGAGGTGCTTTTTGAGCTGATCAACCCGTCGGATATCCACCTGGCCCTGAAAGTGTTTGAAAAAGACCTTGATAAGATCCGCAAGGGCCAGCAGGTACTTGCCTTTACCAATTCCCGGCCGGACCGCAAGCTGGCTTGTGAAGTAATACTGGTTAGCAAAGACCTGTCGCCCGAGCGCACCGCCGAAGTCCATTGCCATTTTCAGAAATATGAACCCGACCTTTTGCCGGGCACATTCATGAATGCCGAACTTGCACTGGAATCCCGCCAAGCGACCGTCCTGCCCGATGACGCCATCGTCAGTTTTGAAGGAAAAGAATACATATTCATCCCCGGAAAGGAGGGATTTACCATGACGGCCGTTCAGACGGGCAATAGTGAAAACGGTGTAACCGAAATCCTGAGCCCCGCCAATCTCCCGTACACGCGTTGTGTCACAAAGGGAGCTTACTCCCTGCTGATGTTCCTCAAAAATAAATCAGATGAATAAACTCTGCCAGCTCCGTCCGCATAGATCCCTCAAAGTTGGTTAGAGATATTACGTAATGACGGACACCCAGCGCAGCCCTTTCCCTGTACATTCCAGCTAGGCGATCTCAAACCAGCCTTCACTACAAAACCGTTCGCGTCCGACAGACCAGGTCAGCTGAGCGAGCCAGAAACCCTTCGCGAACCGGCGGGTCGAAATGCTTACCCGCGGGCCATTGGCGGGGGTAAGTGGTATCGTCAGATCATCCTCCGCCGACTGCCTGGTAAAGGTCACTTCGGCTTTTACAAAATACAAAGGCAGTACAAACGTGACTTTTTCCTGTTCTGCTTGGTAGGTCATGGTAGTAAGATTTTATATCAGGTTAATCGGCAGGATCACAATTCATTGCATTACATACGTCCACACAGGCTCCGTCAAATGGTTGACCACATCTTCCGCAACGCTGCCTTCGGTGATATGTGCAAGGCCTTTGTGGCCGTGCGTTCCCATGGCGATGATAGAATTGGGAATACGGCGGGCGTATTTAAGAATTCCCTCCTGGACATTAAGCCCCCGGCTCACATGAACGGTATAGTCTTTTAATCCATAAAACAGGGCGTAGTCTTCCAATTTACTTTCGGCCTCTTCCTCGGATTCCAGGCTAAACGGAAACCCGTTGACGTAGAGCAAGTGAATCACGGCTCCGAACAATGTTTGAAGCGCTTTAATTTGTTCCACCAATCGTTTCTGGTCAAGCTCCATCGTCGTCGGGAACACGATATTCTTGACCCAATCCAAATGAAACGGGCCGTGAATCGCCATCACTGGCACCGGGGAAGCACGGACGATCTTTTCGGTGTGCGAGCCTATAAAGAACTCTTTCAGCCCCGACGCACCATCCGTACCCATAATTACCAAATCAATCTTTTCCCTTGTGATTACATCGCGGATCACGTCGTTGACATAACCGGTTTCCAGCAGCAACTCAGCACGGGCGGAACCGCGGGCCGTTTTGCTTTTCAATTTCTCAAACTCCTTTTCGCTGTACGCAATCCATTCATCTATCATCGCCAAGGGGTCTGTGGCTTCGAGTGGCTGACCAGGCATTCCGTTTCCGAAAACCGTAGGGACCTGCATTATTTTCAGTACGAAAACACGGCCACCCGTTGCAGCGGCCATTTCAACGGCAAACTGAAAGGCATGTTTAGCCGCCGCCGAGAAATCACAGGGAACAAGTATTCGTTTCATAAGCTTGGGATTTAACTAAAAAACTACGTATCCATATCGGTTATACGCTGGTTCTAAATTAGTTACCCACCGTTGAAATGATCATGACAGGTCGCACCGCAAAACATGATTTTGCTCAGAGCAGATGGGCAGCAGATACGTCAACAGTTCCGCAAGCGACGGCTCACCAGACGTTGTCTGTGAGATAGAGTCAGCCGACAGCATATTATTACATGGTCATTACAACCCGTCCTTCAATGCGGCCTGCCTTCATTTGGTCAAATATGCTGTTGATATCGTCGAGACGAGCCGTGTGAACTGTCGCTTTCACTTTCCCTTCCAGGGCAAAGCCGACGGCTTCCTGCATATCCTTACGTGTGCCGACGATCGAGCCGCGGATAGTATGGCGGTTGAGAACAGTTTGAAAAATAGGCAGCTCAAAATTACCCGGAGGCAAGCCGGTCAATGCCATGGTGCCTTTTTTACGAAGTGCCGCTATCCCTTGCTGGAAAGCGATGGGAGAAACAGCGGTGATCAGCACACCATGCATACCTCCTGTTTCTTTCTTCAAAAAGCTGCCAGGATCGTTCTGCGTAGCATTTACGGTCAGATCGGCCCCGAGGCGTTTCGCCAGTTCCAGCTTGTCGTCGCTCACATCGATGGCCGCCACATGCATGCCCATCGCTTTGGCATATTGTACAGCCAGGTGCCCCAGGCCGCCAATGCCCGAAATTGCCACCCATTCGCCTGCTTTGGTATCGGTTTCTTTTAAGCCCTTATAGACGGTCACGCCCGCACACAGAATGGGCGCCATGCCGGTCATATCCGTGTCTGCCGGCAGATGCGCCACGTAGCGCGCGTCGGCAACGACATATTCGGCATAGCTGCCATCTACGCTGTAACCACCGTTCTGCTGGGTATCACAAAGCGTTTCCCAGCCGGTAATGCAATATTCACAGCAACCGCAGGCGCTGTACAGCCAGGGCACTCCTACAATATCGCCTTCCCGAATGCCGGTTACTTCCGGCCCCACCGCGGCAACATAACCTATTCCTTCATGACCCGGAATGAGTGGTAGTTTCGGCTTCACAGGCCAGTCCCCGTCAGTGGCATGGAGGTCGGTGTGACAAACACCGCTGGCGGCGATTTTAACTAAAACCTGGTTGGGGCCAGGGCGTCGCACAGCAACTTCTTCGATACGGAGCGGCTTGCCAAACGCGCGAACGACCGCTGCTTTCATGGTTTGAGGTAGCATAATACTTGGTATTTCGGGTGGAATATGCCTGTAAAATTGGCTCTTAAAAATCCAGGCGATCATGACGGCCGTCAGTTTCGAAAATGACGGTTGTAGCACTGTGACGACACTTAACCCGAAACAGAGGTATGGAGAAAGCTGCCCGGGCTGGCAATCCCTGAAATATTTGTGTTTTCTTGTAACCTTGGCTTAAAAATGGAGTTACCAGTTCGAGTTTTAAAACAGACGCAGCAAAGGGACTTAATATCAACCTTAGCTCCGCTTTTATATCAGAATGTAATCATTCCAACGATGCAAATCTCAAAGAAAACCATTAATGCAGTCTTATTTCAGCTGTTATTGATAGCAAATGTAAAAGCACAGGACGTTAATCGTAAACTGGATCTTTTTTTTACCCGGCTAGCTGGTAATCAAAAATTTAGCGGCAATATATTAGTAGCAGACAAAGGTAAAGTGGTGTATGAAGAATCCTTTGGCTATGCCGACTTTCCGACTCGCACACCCAATACAAAGCGGATATCTTTCCCAATAGCCTCTATTTCTAAAACCTTCACAGCAACGGGCATTCTTCAACTTGCTGAACAAGGCAAACTAAAAGTTTCCGACCCTGTAAAAAAATACTTACCCGGTTTTCCCTACCCACAAATTACCATCCAACATCTGCTCTCTCATTGTTCGGGGCTGCCGCCCTATAACGCCTATTTAAATCCCATCAAGGAAAAAGAGCCGGACAAAATATTTACTAACGTGGATGTTCTGCCGGCGATGGCAGCGGGCAAAATCTCATTAATTTATGAACCTGGTGAAAGGGGCAATTACGACAATGTCAATTACATCATTCTGGCCCTGCTCATTGAACGCCTTTCCGGTATGACTTATGCTGACTATATACAGCGTAAAATACTAGACCCCGCGGGAATGAAACACACCACTTTTCTACCTCTTTCCCAACAGTTTAATACTGACACGCTGAGTCATTTCTCTTATCCGCATCTGTATCTTCATTTATATGATGAAACTCCTGCAAAATGTAATACGATTCCCTATGTTCAAAGCTATTGGAAAACATTCGCCCTTTGGGGGTTTGGAGACTACGTAAGTACAGTTGGCGATCTGCTGAAATACGATGAAGCGCTGTACAGTGACCAACTGCTGAAACCCGAAACATTACACGAAGCCTTCGAACCAGTTACCCTGACAAACGGCAAGCTCCATCCCGACTTATTTGGCCTGGGTTGGGAAATTGAAAAAGACACCATCCTGGGAAAAACAATCTACCATAGCGGGGCGGCTGTCGGTCTGAGCTGCGTGATAATGAGAAATATAACCAGGCATCAAACGGTTATTGTCTTCGATAATACCCACACCAATGCCCACGCCATTGGGACAAAAGTACTGGGAATCTTGAATGGCCAGTCGGTAGAACCACCCAAGACAAGCATTGCACGCGTTTATGGACAGGCGATTTCAAAACATGGCGTTAATGCCGCTAAAACACTGTTTGATAAGCTTAGAAAAGACACCCTGAATTATTATTTAGATGAAGAAGAGTTAAACCAGTTGGGGTACGATTTTCTCGGAAAAGACAACCCGTACCATTTGCCTGAATCACACAGATATCAAGAGGCGTTAGAGACATTTAAACTGAATGCTGAAATGTTTCCTTCAAGCTGGAATACCTACGACAGTCTGGGAGAAGCACTTTTGACCGTCGGTAGAACGGACGAAGCAGCAGCTATGTACCGAAAGTCGCTCAAACTTAATCCAAATAACGAGAGTGGAATTAAGGCATTAGAAGCAATAGAAAAAAACAGGTAGTATAAGGGAAATCAATATTTTTCAGTGACTTGTTGTAACGCGCGGAACCTCGCAGCGAACCGAGGCGGGTCGGACGTTCCTGAGTAGCAATGGATCAGAACGAACCGAGTAGAAGAGTCCGCCTTAACTAGCTTTGTGGTAGAAAAATCTCTTTGTAGATCTGTTCGATCAGGGAGAATTCTTCCTCATACAGTTTTGGGAAGCTGCTTTTTCGGCGGTTGGGAAACACTCCCCTGTTCTGATGCAAAAAAATAATAAGTTGATTCAGGTACCTGTCGGGCATATCGATCCTGTTTTGAATCGTTGCTTTTAGCTCATCATATTTCTGAAGGAAGCTGAGCTCGTCAGACATATCCAAAGAAATTGCTTCACTAATCACCTTTGACAAATAGACACATTGATAAGTCAGATCCGGATACCGGAAGTATGCTTCTACCTCGGATGTATTGGTGATACTGACCTGTCCGTCTGAGGAGGACTGATAGCGCACCCGTCTCATTAAAGGTTTTGAATAAGTCTCGAGCGCGGCATCGTAGTCCTGTATCCGATGGATCATCCGGGCGGACACCGGTATGATCAGTCCTTTCTGGACAACACCGTCCCTTGCCAGTATATCATGAATCAGAAAGCGGTGGAGCCTACCGTTTCCATCTTCGAATGGATGAATAAATACAAATCCAAATGCAATCATCGCTGCCCTGAGAATCGCATGATTTCCTTCCGATTTCCTTTCGGTTTCCCTCAGACCTGACATCATCGACGTTACCAGATCAGGTGGCGGGCAGATATAATGGTAGATCTCGCCGTACTGTAAAGTCGTCTGCCCTATGTAGTTCTGAAAATCCCTGTACTTTGGGACTGCAAAGCGCTCATCCACTATCGCATTTTGCAAAACTGTCAAATACGCTTCACTCAGGGTTTGATCTGCCGGGACTGTTCCTGCCTTGCCCAGAAGAGTGATAAAGCGATCCATTCTGTCGGTTGGCGGACTTTCCCGCTCTATTTCGTAGGAAGATTTTGTCTCCTTTCGGTACAGGTATTGTGCTGCACGGTGAAATATCTGGGCAGAATACTCTGTTTTCAACCGTTCGATTTCAGCTGTCAGGTCCAGGTTCAGCGCTTGTTGCAACGCTGTTGTTTTCCTGATTATCGGGCAAAAATCCCGGTCGCCCAACAAATTGTCATTGATCCGCCATCTTGCATTTTTGATGACCTTCCCAGTTATGTATTTTCCCTCTTCGAGAAGATCGACATAATTTCCCGAAGCCGGCAAAGATAGTTCCACGTCCCTGTTTGTCAGCCATTCGTATAGAAAGCCGATCTTTCGGGTATATTTCCCTGATGGTCGGGAATGGATGAAGGCCACTAACTGGCTAGCGTCAATTTTCTCGAATACAGCGTGGTAAAAGTCCAGGCTCAGATCGTCGTACTTAAGGGCAAATTCAAGATGCGCCATTGGCGAATCTGCTTCGGGGGCGTATTTGGGGCCAAAGGTTTGGATGACATCGCCATTAGCTGCCAATTCAATATGCTCCCGGCTTCCGATATATGACTTGTGGGTGATCTGATGCTCCCGGAGATTAAAATAATCCCGAAGCCACAATGCTCCGGCTGCTGTGATAGCCATACTCTATGCTGTAAAACTGTTTTTCGTTATGGTAAATTTAATAAATTTACCTATACATGCTGTAAAAACAATAAATCCACAGATTCCAGCTTTGCGGTAAAATGATTTGGCGGGCGGGTAATTGTATTAAAACAAATAGCCTTCTGCGGTAAAATAGCTATTCAATCCATCAGTCAGGAAATCTAAAAACTATACCACAAAAGCAGGCATTACAATGCTTTTCGGGATCATTTGACCCAGGCTAGTGCTGCCCCTTCCTGATGTAAATACTGTCGCCTCCTCAATTTTTGTGCGTTATACCCCTACGCGAATATAATCGTGAAAATGTACATAGTCAGGTTAACCAACAGTACCATAGCGTACAATCCGTTTGTCCGGCCCTTATTGAGCGATAGCATCACTGTGAACACGGAGAGACCAAGCAAAACCATTGATTTGGAATCCAAACCAAGTACAAGCGGTAAATCCATCAGGGTACAAACTACCACTACTGTCGGTATACTCAGCCCAATGCTGGCAAGTGCTGAACCCAATGCAAGATTAATGCTCGTTTGGTACTGATTGCGCTTGGCGGCACGGATAGCCGCTATGCCCTCCGGCAATAGGATTACGGCGGCAATGGCCACACCGACAAGTGCTGTTGGCAAACCTGCGGCGACAATCCCGTCTTCTATCACGGGTGATATGGCCTTCGCCAGAAGAATAACAACTCCCAGGCAGATAAATAAGAATACAAGGCTGATAAATGCCTCGGGTTTACCCACGAATTTTTCTTCCCCGGATACTTCCGCCAGGAAATATTTCCGGTGTCTGACGGTTTGTGTGAATATGAAGGAAGCGTAGATGACCAGGCAGGAAATGCCGGTGGCTATAAGTTGTGGTACTGTGTATGACGGGCCGTTGATGCTCGTGGTAAAATTAGGTAAGACCAATGTTAGTACCAGGATGGATACCAGACTGACCAAGGCGATTGTGACACTTTTTGTTTCGAAATTTTGCTCCTTGTATTTGGTCGCGCCGACGAGCATACTGATACCTAAAATTCCGTTCAGTATGAGCATAACCGCAGCAAAAAGTGTATCCCTTGCGTAAGTTTCCGTACCCGCCCCGCCAGTTAACATCAGCGACACGATAATCGATGCCTCGAGTAACGTTACCGCCACAGCTAAAATGATAGTACCGTAAGGCTCCCCCACTTTATGTGCCACTACCTCTGCATGATGGACTGCCGACAAAACACCAGCAATCAAAGCACTGACGGCAAGGAGGTTCATAAATATATTGCTCCCTATTGGTAAGAAAAGATATAAGCACCAGGAAGCGAAGGGTGCCAAGTATGTCCATTGAAATATTTTTTTCATACGCTAAATAGCAAAACACTTATTGCTTGCCGGCAATTTTGGGGTGGAAATGCCTCTTGATTTTAATTATCTAAAATACAAACGATTAGACAGTTTGAGCAACTTTGATTAAACTTTGGGTTCATTTTTACCTTTTGTAAATTTACAACTGTAAAAATAAAAGTGAAAATGATGAATGTTAGTTCCTAATCTATATTGACCAGTTCGTGGGATCACATTGGCTAATCGCAGGGAACGAGCTTGTATGGGAAGTGTGCCAGAATGGACTTATGATGTATCCCTCAACGCGACATACATTCAGGACTTAACTATTTATGATGAATGAATAGCTGATTGTACCTTCATGGCGCATTCCCAGGAGCGGGAATGACCGAGTCGTTGAGGGAACCAAACTCAACGCATACTGTTACTGTAATGAACGATACAAAATAGCTATGGCACGACCCAAAAAATTCGACGATGCAGCAGGATTGCAGAAAGCCCTGAACGTGTTTTGGAAAAAAGGGTACGCAGGCACCTCCATTTCCGATCTGACGGCGAGCATGGACATCAATGCGCCCAGCCTGTATGCGACCTACGGGGATAAGCACAGGTTGTTTGTGTCGGCCCTGCAAGCGTATATGCAAGCGCAGCACACCTGGATGCGACAGGCGGTGGCTGAAAACAAGCCTGTAAAGGACATCATCCGGTTCCTGTTGGCATCGCTGGTAGACGATACCCTTGCCGACCCCGAACGCCGCGGCTGTTTTATGGTCAACACGGTCACGGAAATGGCCAATCAGGATACTCAGGTGTTCACGATCGCCGCCGACAACGAACACCAGGTCCGCTCGATCCTGGCCGACCTCATTCGGAAAGGCCAGGCTGCGGGGGAAATTGATGCCGGTAAAGACGCCGACATTCTGGCGAGCTTCCTGTTTATCAACTTTATGGGCATCCGCGTGATAGCCGCTACCAACAATGATAAGAAGCACTTGCACAAGGCCTTAGACGTGATTCTCTCAGCCATTTAAAATTTATTTTTAGTTTTATAGTGATCATTACAAAAACTCTGCGTAGTTTTGTATCGATCATTACAAAATATATAAACAAACACGATCATGTCCAGATTAGCACATAAAACAGCAGTAGTTACAGGTGGCAACAGTGGAATCGGGCTGGCAACCGTTCAGGCATTCATCGGCGAAGGCGCGGAAGTAATATTCACCGGCCGGAATGCCGGCGCCAACCAGCAAGCCGAGGAAACACTTGGGGCCCGCGCGCACGGCATCGTCTCCGACGCAGGGAAATGGGAAGACATCCAATCGCTCAAAGTCCAGGTAGAAGCGATTACACCGAAAGTGGATATTTTGTTCATCAATGCAGGCATCGCGCAGTTCGCGCCGGTGGACGAAGTCAGTGAGGATTTCTTCGATAAAATCCTGGATGTCAATTTCAAAGGAGCCTATTTCACGATCCAGGCATTGCTGCCGCTGATCAGCGATGGCGGGTCAATCATCCTGAATACCTCGATTAATGCGCATGTGGGTATGCCCGGGGCCAGCGTTTATGCGGCATCGAAGGCGGCGCTGCTCACGCTGGCGAAAAACCTTAGTGCCGAGCTGGTTTCCCGCAAAATCCGGGTGAACGCCATTAGTCCGGGCCCGGTAGCAACCCCGCTCCATACGCCGGAAAAATTCGGTATCCCCGAAGAAGACTTCAAACAGATCGGCGAGAGCATTGTGGCGCAAATCCCCGCAGGGAGGTTCGGGGCGCCCGAGGAAATCGCCAGCGCCGCCGTGTACTTCGCTTCCGACGAGTCTCGCTTTCTGCTTGGCACCGAGCTGATCATCGACGGCGGCATGGCCACATTGTAATTTGAAATCTGCTTGTCAGGCACTAAAATTCCGCTTGATCCCCAACTTCTTCATTTTGGAGCCGAGGGTGGTCGGCGGAATTTTCAATATAGCCGCAGCGCCGTCTTCACCCCGGATGCAGGCATTGCATTTGGCCAATACCTGGATCATGTAGTCCCGCTCGTTCTCAAATATCGTTTCAGCCGCACTTCTTCCGCTTTCTCGGAAATGACTTTGGGTTTCCCCGCCGGCAGCGCCACATGCTCGATCAGATTGCCTTTGGCTGGCGTTACAGCAGTCGGGATAGTGTCTACGGGCCAATGCGGCTTTGATCTATTTCAGCTGGGGCATTTCCCAAAAGCTCATCGGGCGATGGTAGGCGAGTACGCAGCCAGCCGACGCTTATGGTGACTGGAATCAGATCAGCTACAACAACCTGTTCCTGAATTTCGATAAAATTACATTATGTTAATAGCTAGTATGACGCCAGGTACATAACAAATAAATTCGAAGGCCACTCCGCTGCTAACACATTACGCTCTTTGGTTAAGAATTATAATGAACGGCGGTAAAGGAGGGTGATTGATTTTCAATTAGTTCGTATAATGGAAGTATTTTTCGTCTTCTTTCAACTTGTACTAAACCGGCATGCAGCTAATTCGTTTGAGATAATTTCATATTCCTTAATCTTATGAATCACTCATCTTCACTTTCACCAATACTGAGCGTCGAAATTTGCTGGGAAACTTCTTTCCAGTTTCTTTACAGGCGGCAGATTTCCCTGTTTCTTCTATGCCTTCCATTGTTTACTCAGGCTCAACCTCCGAATCTTCTATGGAAAAAAACATTGGGAGGTATATCGATTGAGCAGTCCGAACATATGATTGAAACGCACGATGGTGGCTATTTAATAGCTGGTTTCGCTGAGTCGAACAATGGCGATGTAACCGGTAATCACGGAGGGGCGGACGCATGGCTGGTGAAACTCGACGCCTCCGGCAATATCGGTTGGCAAAAGGTATACGGCGGTTCCGGCTCCGACTTCGCCCAAAATGTAATTCAAGCACCTGACGGTGGGTATTATATTATTGGATTGACATCTTCGAACGATGGCGACGTATCCGGCAATCATGGTGCTTACGACGCTTGGGTGCTCAAGGTTGATGCACTAGGAACAATTGTATGGCAAAAAACATATGGTGGAACAGGCTATGACCAGGTTAGAGATGCGAAGCTACATCCTGATGGCGATCTTCTTATCGCGGGATTTACCGATTCAAACGATGGAGATGTCTTGGGCAATCATGGCGGTTCAGATTTCTGGTTTCTGCGGATTAACCAGACAGGGGCGATTGTTTTGCAGAATTGCTTTGGAGGAACTGGAAGCGACTTCGCATACGGGATCGGTTTTTCAGCAGACGGAGGAATCGTATTGACCGGTTCGACCTTGTCGTCCAACGGGGACGTCACCGGCAACCCTTCGGCCCTTTGGGGAGCTTGGACTGTAAAAATCAGTGCGGCCGGCAGCATTATATGGGACAGGTATTCTCCTCCGGGAACTAAGGGCGATGCTGGGGGAAATGCTGTGGCAACTACCATTGATGGTATAATAGTGGCAGGCTCCAAGTATATCAATGATTGGGCCGATATTTGGCTTGTCCGCTATGATAATGATGGGAATATACTCTGGGAGAAATATTACGGCGGTGTCGGCCAGGATGTTCCTTCTGTGATCACGCCTATGATCGACGGCGGTTTCATCGTCGGGGGGGCCACAGAGCGAAACGCTCCTGATGGTGTTGTGAGAGCTGCTAGCAATTTTCTAACGATGAAGATCAGTCCGAGTGGCAATGTGATTTGGGAAAAGATCCTTGGAGGAATTGGTGGCGAGAGCACGAGCACGTTACTCGTAAATCCGGACGCCAGCATGATTTTCTCAGGCCCTACCTACTCAAACGATGGAGATGTGTCGGGCAACCACGGCTCAACGGATATATGGGTAGTGAAGCTAGATGCTGATCCAGCCCTACCCGTGACACTTATTAGTTTCACAGCTCAACCGAAGGATAACACATCTATCAAGCTAAACTGGGTTACGGCCAACGAAATAGACAACGGATATTTTGAAGTTCAGAAAAGTAAAAATCTAAAAGACATTCATTTAGTAACTCGCATCGCACCGGATGAACAACCTTCCTCTACCCATACCTATCAATTCGTCGACGAAATTCCATTCCATGGAACGAGTTACTACCGATTGAAACAGATCGATCTAGATGGTAGTGCCACTATCTATCCTTGGCGATCCGTGAGGTTAAATCGTGAATATGCAGTTTTCCCAAATCCAACATCGGGCACAACTTTTCAACTGAGGCTGGATGAGCCGGAAACTGCCGTTTTAGAATTTTATGATGCAAACGGTCGCGATATACCCATCCAGACTAGACGGATTCAGGAGGGCTTGTTAGAGGTGAAAGTCAATGATCAATTTAAGCCGGGCCACCATCTTTTACATGTGACCGAGCGCGGCCAACTTCGCCAGTATCGTATAGTATTGGAATACAACTAAGAAAATGCCAACACTGAAAGCCTGACATTTAAAGTTACAACAAGCAATTCGCCCAATTGGGCCGATGTAAGTACCTTGTCGTTAATTCACTCACCAGGTAATGTGAAGATGGCTTTGAAAGATGAGCTGTCTGCAAAGTCATATAAGCCTTACAAGAATCTCTTAGATAAGTGCCTGGAAGAAGGTCAGGCCGAGCATTGAAGAGCGATTAGAGCAGCAAAATGGTCTTTTTCCTTTCTATTTGCCGCCATTTATTTTATTGTTTTGCGGTTGTTGTGGGAGTTATTTGACATCAAGCTCGGTAACATCATGTACTTTCTATTGTTATTTGCAAATGTCTTCCTTTCATGGTATGGAACGTGAATCGACACGTTACTGTGATATCAACAATCTGCTAAGTGGTATTTCGGAAAAGACACCTACTGCCCAGCCTCGCGAAATGGAGCAGGATGGCATTATTACTCGCGTAGTTTATCCGGAAATGCCGCCACGAGTCGAATATCAGTTAACTTCTCTGGGTCACTCACTTCTGCCGGTTTATGATGCGCTCATGAGTTGGGGTGAGCATTATGCAAACAATAAAGAAAACTTCACCAGATAACTTTCTTTTCATATTGATATATCGCAAATATTCGATATCATTTGTATTGTGAATGAGATTAAGATCTTTAAATGAACTAATGATCTTCGGCAACTCACGTAACGGCAATTGACTACAATCAATCCATTAGTCGCACGGAGCAATCACATTGCCTGCAATCGTGTTAATCCATCTCATTCATTTTCAACATGGCGTCGTGATTTCTGACCCAAAATGCGCGGTCACGAACGCTGTTGGCATATGCGTTTCCCCACGACGATACTATGCCGACACCGATAGATGTCCACATAAGTCCTCTTAGGTTATCGCGATTGTTTGATGTGGTCGTAAAGATGGTACCAACTGCACTGGCCAATGATAAGGTCAATGTAAAGTTTCTTATCCGGCGCGAGCGAACGTATAAATTCATACCTGAGGGAGATATCAAAAATTCTTTCACTAGCATTTTTCTACCTGTGAATGACTTGCCATTCTTAACGTATGTGTTTCCCCCCACCAAAAAGATGGTTTCCTTTTGATACCATTGCGCCGCAGCGTTCATAGCAGTGTCAGAACCAGGCACTAGATGAACCGAACTTTTATCTGGCGTAGACGGCACCTGCGCAGCCGTCATGAGCGTCAGCAGGGAAAGAAAGAATACAAGTCCTTGATGGAAAGAACGGAAAGGCCTAACATTATTGAAAGAGCTGATTAACATGATTCAAGAGCTGTGATGATGGTGAAGGCTCAAAATTCGCTTTTGAATTATTCGAAAATACGTAAAACTGATAAATCGTCCTTTTCAGCAGATAAAACCGCCCTTTGGGGAGATGAATCCAAAGATTAAGTAACCCCAAGTATAGGATATGATTGCGGTATGATCAGCCAGAAAACATTTCTTAACTGGGATAGAATCCGAAACGACAAGGAGCGCCGCCCAAATCGGGCACGCAGCTTTCCGTGTTGTTACGCTGAAGGAAGGGGCGCCTCGCGTCATAATGCCAATGAGCCCACTCGCCACCAGGGTATCTGCATATGTTGATAGATGTTCACGAAACCAACAGGGTACAAATCAGATCGCTACACCCAGTTTTGGTGAGCAAATTGTTAACGTCGGATTTGCTCACCAAAACGCTCACCCAGACTTTGAGAATTTTTGAAAATTTTGGCACGGCTGAATAATGAAAAAAAAGTCTGCAAATCAACGATTTACAGACTTTTGATAGCTATTACAATTGCTTTTGGTGGAGATGGAGGGAGTCGAACCCTCGTCCAGAACAGGGAAAACCTGCGCCTTCTACATGCTTATCCGTGATTCGGTTTTCGAGCCTGACAAGGTTCCCGGCGGACCTGCGTCATAGCCTTAGATGCTAGGGTCTCGTTGGTTTTACGCATCAATATACCAACCAGCGCTGCGGTTCGACACCTCTGGATCCACCCGGCAGCACGTTAGGTGGAGAGATGATGGCATTTGGTTAATCCTCCGGATTAAGCAGCCATGGCGTAAGTAGATTCGCCAGTTATTGTTTGAGAATATTATTTACGGGAGGTACTCTCAACTCCCGACATGCTTACACACAAGCCCTCAGCCCGCTGTCAAAACCGGTCACCCCCATTTGGTAAGGCTTCGGTCCAAGGCCTTCGACAAGGCCAAGCCAAAGTTTGTCAGTGAATAATTTTACATTTTCAAGCCGCCAAAAGTTCAGCGAAAATGGCAAAAATTTGAAATAAATACTTAACGCACTCAGTGCCAAAGCATTCGCAACGCCACATTCGCTCATTCATTCAAAACTAAAACTCCCAGCGGTAACTTAGTACCGGGATCAACCCCAGTTGCCTCTGCACCACCACTTTCTTTTGAAACGCATCGTAGCGATGGTAAGCCTCATTTTGTGTGCCCGAGACGTTCTGCAAATCCAGCGCCAGCGTGCGGTTGTAGCTGCGGTGGCTTTTTTTCCAGTAAATGCGCAGGTCAGGGCGGAAGTAGTCGCGGAGTTTGACGGAGTAACTGTCGCCGCTTTCAATGGTGTAATTGAGCTTTCTGGAATATTCTTCGTCGATAGGGCGCTCTTTGAAGCCGCCGATCCAGAGGATTTTGGCATTGAAACCCCAGATGTTGCGTGCACCGCTTTTAGTCTCTTTTCCGCCTGTTAGGCTTAGCGTATGGCGACCATCGAACCGTGCGTCGCTCCACAGCCCAGCCGCGGTGGCGTAGGTGGCTTTATATAGCGAGCCGGTAGCGAGGAGGTAAAACTGGTTGGTAAGGAGTTTCTGATAAGTTACCTCAATGCCGTAATTCCGGGCTTTGCCTTTGTTTTCATAATAAATATTGGGGACTTGCTCCACGAGATTAACAGCCGAATATGTCCTTTCCAGACTCGTTCCAACGGCAATCCCGTAATGGTTTTGCAGGTAAGCCTCAATTTTTAACAGACTGGCATTGGAGAAATTACGCTGGTAGCCCAGGGTAAAATAATGTCCTTTCGACGGTCCCAGCTGGAGATTTTTGTAATTATCGCTCACACCATAATAGGCGGTATACAAATCCGCGCTTTGCAGCTGGCTGTGCATACCATACGAAAGGCTCCACCGCGTGTCGGCCGAAGATTGCCAGCGAAGTGCCAGGCGCGGTTCCACGGAAGCATGCACGTCGGCCCGGTCCGACCGCACCTTGCTGATCATCGAATGCAAGCCTACTTCCGCCGACAGTGATTCGCTGATTTTCCAACCCCAGTTTACATACGGCTGCACCGTCCACACGTGCAGGGATTCATTCGTCAGCGTCGGCCGCTCGGCTTCCTGGAACAGCAAGAATGTGCCGAGCGTCAGCCTGTGATTTGGATTCATGCGGTGGGCGTATGAGGTGTTGGCCGAGATCTTGTTGTTGGTCAGCCTGCTGCCCCCTTCAATGTCGCCATAAGGCTGCCACCGCTGGTACAATGGCGTCGCTAACCGCGTGGTGTGCAGCCCCGAAATGGCGAATGCAGCATGATAGGTTCCGCGGGTGCCGATGGGCTGCGTGAGCGTGGTGCCCAATGCACCCATTTTGTTTTTGTATTTGATGTTGTAGCTGTCTTTATCGGTTTCCCACTGCAAAGAATCCTTGTCGGCTGCAAAATCGTTGCTGCTGACGCCGCCCAGTCCAAAAAGTGTAAAACTGCCGTTGCCTTTCGTAGGGATCTCAACGTTGAATGACAAATCCTGGAAACGAATGTCTTCACCACCGAAATTGACACCCATCGCGCCCAGCAAACCGGTAAATGAATACCGGTAGTTAACCAGATAGGATCCTTTATTACGCTTCGATAGCGGACCTTCCGCAGCAATATCCAAGCCGATCAAACCCGCCTGCGCTGTAAATTCGCGCTTTTCATTATTCCCTTTCCGTAACGACATATCCAGAATAGCCGCCATCGCATTGCCATACTGCGCGGGAAAAGGGCCACTCATAAAATAGGATGTTCCCATGAGTTGGGTACTCAAAATATTTACTCCACCGCCCGTCGAAGTCGGCCTGTCGCTAAACGTCCCCGCATTCGACAAATGGTTCGGGTTCACAATTTCCACTCCTTGCAGGCGCCATTGCATGCTGTTCGGCGAGTTGCCCCGTACGACCAGCCCGTTGGCCTGGTCGTTGGCAGCGGCTACGCCGGCGAAGGAGGTCGCCACGCGCGCGGGATCGAGGTAGGTGGCAGCATAGCGGAGGGTCTGCTCGACGGTAATGGCCTGCACACTGTTGTATGCCGGTGGTCTGCTACCCGATACGGTCGCCTCCTGTAACTGCCGCCCCGTGGCACTGAGCCGCACGTCCTGCACGTTTTCCTTACCCGATTCGAGCAATATCTCCTGGATAACGAGAGTCTGGTAACCTACAAACGATATAGTCAGAATGTGCCGTCCCACCCTTGCTCCCTCAAAACGGAACTGCCCTGCTTCGTCGGTTATACCACCTTTATCATCGAGCTGCACGGTCGCTCGCGCCAGCGGTAGGCCGGTGTCGGCGTCCTTCACGCTTCCGCGTACGACAGACGTAAATTCCTGGGCAAACACCAAATTGACGGAAAGAAGGAGCAGTAAAATAGTACGGGTCATAGGGGTACGTTAATATTCAAAACTATCAGTTACAAAAATAAAGCGAATCGTTACACCGGGTATTTTTATTTTTCGATTTTAATTCTACATTTGTAGAGTAACATATATTCTCGTAGAACAAAGCACGCTCGTCATGTCACTCACCAAAGCCGAAGAACAACTCATGGAGTACATCTGGCAAAAAGAAAAAGTCTTTATGAAGGAACTGATCGAATGCTTCCCCGATCCAAAACCGGCCACGACGACCGTCGCGACGCTGCTTAAAAGAATGCAGGACAAAGGTTTTGTGGCCTACACCCTATATGGCAACTCCCGCGAGTACTATCCCCTGGTTGAGAAGAAGGATTATTTCTCCAAGCAAATGAGCGGCATGATCAAAAACTTCTTCAACGACTCGGTGGCGCAGTTCGGTTCTTTTTTCGCGCGCGACACGAGCATGAGCACGCAGGAGCTCGAAGAATTGAGGAACATCATCGACGAAGAAATCAAACGCAAGCAAAATGGTTAGCTATCTCATCAAATCCATCATTTGCTCCGGGCTCTTATTCGCGGTGTACCATTTCATGCTGGAAAGGGAGAAAATGCTGCGATTCAACCGGTTTTACCTGCTCGCAGCGATGGTATTTTCACTGTTAGTTCCGCTGGTGGCCATTGAAATCCCTTCGCAAACTGCCGCGCAGGCATTTACGGATAACCCGGTAAGCCAGAGCATTGTGAGCACGGCGGCGGATCATGCGGGGCAGGAAGTTACTGCGCAAGAGCACACCGAGCTGCCCGCTTACCTTCCCTGGCTGCTTTACGGGTTGGTCGTGGCAGCATTACTCCTGCGAACGGGTTTCCAAATGCTGGTTATTTTCAGATCAAAATCGGGGCGACGGATCGTTCCTTTTGAAAACGCGCAGCTCGTGCTCACGCCGGGCTATATGCCTGTTTATAGCTTTTTCAAATTCATTTTCATACCTCAAAAAGCATTTGAGAACCAGTCAATTCCAAAAGAAATCCTCACGCACGAGCTTGCCCATGCAAGACAAATGCATTCGCTGGATATCCTCTTCACGGAATTACTGATCGCATTATGGTGGTTCAACCCGCTGCTGCTCCTCTACCGCCGCGCGATCCGGCTGAACCACGAGTACCTGGCCGACGCCGCCGTCCTGGCCGGGGCAACCGGCGTGAAAGAATATCAACTCATGCTACTCGATTCCCTTCTCGCCCAGCGCACGACTGTTCTTGCAAGTTCCTTTAATTATCCTGTCACCAAAAAACGATTAGCCATGATGACTACGAACATTAACCACCGCATTCAGTTTGCTAAAAAGGCTTTTGTTGCATTGCTGCTGCCCATACTCGCATTGGCGCTGGTGGAAAAGACTTATTCGCAGCAGTCACCATCGAAAAAGGCATCTACGGCGGAACGAAAAATTGAGCCTGAGCGCAATGCCGAAACTGTTTCGGATGCCGAAATGCAGGACTTCTTTGATACTATAGAGAAACATACGACATACGTCAAAAATGGAAAAGGGCGCACAGATCCGCGAGTCGATATGTCACCCAAAATCGAAAACCGGTTGTACGAGGTGTATGAGAAAATGAGCGAGGCTCAAAAGCAACTCGTAAAGGCCAAAGAAATCACCATGTTCAGAATGGATATTCCGGTCAAAAAAGCACCCACTGTTGAAATGTTTGAAAACTGGAAGCGGCCGAAAATATTCGGTATATGGCTAAATGGCAGACATGTGCCCAATTCGTACCTAAATAAATACAAGAACACGGACATCGCTGAGTACGAGTTATACAGGCTAGTGGGCGCAGGATTAATAGGAAAAGGTTATAAATATCAACTAGAACTAGCCACTAACGACCACTTTGACAAAACATACGATGAACGTGTCAATAATCGTGTTATAATTCTGCGTGTGGGCCGGTTCAATCCGAAGGAAGCTCCGCAAAGCGCAAAAAAATAATGCCCCGCATGGGGGAAACCGGCTACTGGGTTGTCAGAAACCAAACGAACACTCAATTTAACTGACAACAATGATGAAAAAACTGGCTTTTTTTCTGGCCATTCTGCTCTTTGTGGCGACGGCCTGCGATAACGAAAAAGTGGTGGACGAAACCAAGCTGCCGGTCAATGCTCAGGATTACATCGAAGCCCATTTCCCGAACGCACGTATCACACAGGTGGTGCGTGACCGCGACGATCTCGAAACTTCCTACGATGTGATTCTGGATAATCAGGTCAAGCTCGAATTTGATAAAAAAGGGGATTGTTACAGCATCGAAAGCCGCCGGACGGAGAAGTTACCTGATACGGTAATTCCTTTGAAAATACTTGAATACGTGAAGCAGCATTATCCCGATGCCTTTATTACCGATTGGGAAAAAGACCGCACGGATCAGGAAGTGCGCCTGTCTGACAACAAAGAACTGGTATTCAACCTTGCAGGTACTTTCCTCCGCATCGATGACTAGATAGATGTATATTGAATTCTAAATGCAGGGCGAGTTGCCCTGCTTTTTTTATGCCCTGGCAGCACTATTTATCGTATTTTTGCCGCTCGCAGCATTGACTACCTACTATGAAAGTGGAAGATATAGAATCGTTCTTCAAGGATTTACAAGACCGCATTTGCAAGGCCATCGCAGCGACGGATGGTGGCGCACAATTTCATGAAGACCTGTGGCAGCACCATTCCGGAGGTGGCGGCCGCACGCGACTGATCCAGAACGGCGCGGTAATCGAAAAGGGCGGGGTTAATTTTTCGAGCGTAAGAGGCGAGGTACACCCCAGGCTGCGCGCGCAGATGAACCTGCCCGAAGATGCGAGTCCGCAGTTCACGGCCACAGGCGTGTCCATCGTGATGCACCCGCGCAACCCGCACGTGCCCATCATACACATGAACGTGCGCTATTTCGAACTCGATAATGGCACGTGCTGGTTCGGTGGCGGCATCGATCTCACACCGCATTATGTGGTGGAAGAAGACGCCCGCGCATTTCACCAGACTTTGAAAGCTGCCTGTGACAAGCATCACGAGGCATTTTACCCCAAGTTCAAAACCTGGGCCGACGACTATTTCTTCATTCAGCACCGCAACGAAACACGCGGCGTAGGAGGCATTTTCTTCGATTACCTCAAACCCGATGAACCGGGGAACGGCCAGAGCTTGTCCAAAACAGAGCTTTTTGAGTTTGTTAAAGAAGTAGGTGAAAACTTCGCTCCTATTTACACTGCATTAATGCAGAAATATGCGGACAAGCCATTTACCGAAGAACAAAAACAGTGGCAGTACCTACGCCGCGGGCGTTACGTGGAGTTCAACCTGGTGTGGGACCGTGGTACGAAGTTCGGGCTGGAAACCAATGGCCGTACGGAATCTATTCTGATGAGCTTACCGCCTCAGGCCAATTGGGAATACAATTTCATACCGGAGCCTGGAACTGCGGAAGCGGAAACCTTAAACTGGCTCCGCAAGGGCGTGGCCTGGTAATTCCCAGGCTACCGCTTTGCGATAATACAAATGACCGTTTTCGACCGTCAGCGGGGAATCGAAGTTGTTGGTATAGAGCTGGCCGGTGCCCAATCCCTGCGGTAGCGGATTGTTGAATGACGCGGTGTATTGCGCAATGGCATTAAGGCCAATGTTGGATTCCAATGCGGAGGTGACCCACCAGCCAATATGCAGCCGGTTGGCAATTTCGATCCATTCGCTGGTGGCCGTAAAGCCGCCGAGCAGTGTAGGTTTGAGGATAATAAAAGGCGGCACCAGCTTTTTCAGCAGCGCAAACTTGTCGCGGTAGTTGGGAACGCCGATCAGCTCTTCGTCCAACGCAACCGGCACCGGCGACGACGCGCAAAGGTCGGCCATCAGCTCGTGCTGTCCTGCCTTCACAGGCTGCTCGATCGAATGCAGGTCGAATGCGCTCAGTCTTTCAAGTCGCTCTTTGGCATTCTCCGCTGTAAATGCCCCATTCGCATCGACGCGCAGCGTAATCGTGTTTTTATCAAATCGTTGGCGAACAGCTTCCAGAATCCGGCATTCCTGCTCGAAGTCAATCGCGCCCACTTTCATTTTAAGCGTAGTGAAACCCTGCGAGAGCTTCTCCTCGACCTGCGCGAGCATGTTTTCATACGAACCCATCCAGATCAGCCCGTTCATCAGAATGCCTTCGCTGTTTCCGGAAAAACCATTCTTGAACAACATCCGCTGCCCGCCGTTCATAATGTCCAGCAGGGCCATTTCAATACCCGCACGAATGGAGGGTAGGTTTTCGGGAATCAGTTGTTCGAGAATAATGCCCAGGTTGAATGGAAACACATCGAGGTCGAGCTCATTGAAAATGCTGCATACGTCCGCAAGCTGCGCTTCAAAGTCCGGGATATCGTCGACACTCAGGCCGGGCAACGGTCCGCATTCGCCATAACCGGCCACCCCGGGTTTTTCAGAGTCGGTAACAATGACGATCCAGGATGTCTTTTGTGTAAGTACCCCGCGAGAGGTGCCCGCTTCCTTGCGAAAATGAAGCGTATGTGGCTTATACACAATTTTTAACGGCATGATTTTGCGGTGTCAGATTTTAAAAGGGGCACAATATTAGACAAAATTTACGTAATTATGCACCAGGATGAAAGAGCTGCCCTGGATAAAAAATGCACTGCTGCCCCTCTCGTGGATCTACGGCGCCGTCACAGATGTACGTAACTTTCTGTTCGACAAGGGGATTCTGCGCTCCGAAAAAGTACTACAAAAAGTCATCGTGGTAGGTAATCTTACTGTCGGCGGAACAGGTAAAACGCCAGTCATTGAATACCTTGCACGGCACTTTGCTCCAAAAATTCCCACTGCCATATTGAGCCGCGGGTACGGCAGGCTAACCAAAGGTTTCAACCTCGCAGACAGCTCCTCTTCCGCTGATACAATCGGAGACGAGCCATTTCAGTTTTACAGCAAGTTTCAAAATGAGGTGGTTGTGGCTGTTTGTGAAAAACGGGTCGAGGGGGCAGAAAGGATTCTTAACTTTTATCCCAAAAACAAGCTGCTGCTGCTAGACGACGCATTTCAGCACCGTGCCATTCAACGGGACGTCAATATCCTGCTCAACGACTACAACCGGCCCTTTTACGAGGACCACCCCTTCCCTGCCGGACGGCTGCGCGAACGGCGGCATGGTGCACGGCGCGCAGATGCCGTGATCGTCACCAAATGCCCCGCAAACCTCCCGGTTTCGGAAAAAGAGCATATTATGGAACATATCCGCCGCTATACCCGCGCCGATGTGCCGGTTTTCTTTGCTACCACCCGCTACGATGTCCCACAGTCGTACGAAGGTGGGCCCGTTGCGTTAAAGAATGTTAAAATGGCGGCCGGAATCGCAAATCCGCAGCCATTCGCCGCATATTTGACCACCCGGTTCAGCGTTACAGATCAAAAGGTTTTTCCGGATCATCACAATTACACGCCAAGTGACGTCGAAGACCTGATTAAGAACCTAAAAAACGATACTTTTGTGGTCACGACTGAAAAAGATATGGTCAAATTAAAACCTTTGGTAGTCGCAAAAGGCTGCGCAGCAAGCTTTGCGTACGTTCCGGTTTCCGTGGATTTCGGGGACGACGAACAGGCTTTCGCACAATGGGTCACATCACGGACCACCGACCGGTTTTAAAAAACGGCAGAACGAGTTTCCCTCTATGAGAATTGTTTTATATAGCTTCCTGTGTGTTTTATGCAGCTTCATTCTAACCATCCCGACAGCCAGCGGCCAGGTGAAGCTTCCGGGCAATATCCGGATGCCGAGCGGTGGCGGAGGAGGTGGCGGTTCGCGCGGGGGCGGAGGACAATCCATTCTCGACGATAGTACCAAAAACGTCTACGGCCCGCATTCGACCCTGCATTTTTACGAACACGACATTCTCAACAACCGCGATTCGGTCCGGTACCGCGTGGATACGGGTATGACCAATTTCCACCGGTGGATGCCGATGGATAAGGCCTGGGGCAAGCTCGTCGACCTTGGTAACAACGTGACGGCCACACGCAGCCTGTTTTTCCAGCCTCGCGAGGACATCGGTGCGCAGCTGGGCCTTCGTGTGTACGACGCTTATGCGATCAAGCAGGAAGACGTGGCTTATGTGGATACCAAATCGCAGCATACCGAGCTGGATTTTATGTCGGGGCCCAAGAAGACCTCGCTCGGAACGTTCGCCTACACCCAAAACGTGCATTCGCGGTTCAACTTCGGGATACGGGCTACACGCCTGACTTCCAACAAAATATACGGATTTGCCAATTCCATTTCCTCGGCGGCATTGCTCGGCAAGAACTGGACTTTTCTGGCGCACACCAGTTTCTTTTCCAAAAACAAAAAGTACCTCATCCTCGCGCATTACCGGCATCTAAACATGAAAGTGGCGGAACAGGGTGGTGTGATACCGAATGTGGACGAGGCGGGTGTGGTTGACAAATATTCTTACGACGGTGCGGCCAAAATCAGTGATAATGCCAACTCCTGGGAGCGGCGCCATGTTTTCCATGTGTACCAGCAGTACCGGCTGCTCAATGGGTTCCAGGTTTTCCAGCAGGCCGATTTTCAGAGTACTATCGACCATTATACCGACCTGCAAATAGACCGGGGACTTGAAAAAGGCATTTACCCCGACGCTAAATTCAGTACCGAACAGACCCGTCAGGATATTTATTACAAACTGTTGGACAACAAAGTCGGGATCAAAGGTTTTTACGAAGGCTTCAACTACCGCGCCTACGTCCGGCAGCGGTTTTACGGAATGCGTGGCGGGGCGCAGTCGAAGAACGAAACGGGCGATCCCTACGCGACCTACCGCACGGGCCTTAAATTCGACAATATTATCGGCGCATGGCTGGGTTATTACCTGAAAGATTCGGTGCAATACCTGACGGCCGAGGCCGATCTCAACCTGGCCAAAAACGTGGAATACCGCTTGAAAGGCGAGCTGAATACCCGCTGGGGAAAAGCCGGGTTCCAGAGCATTCAAACCGCTCCCGACCTGCTGGTACAGCGCTATCTGAACAACCATTTCGACTGGCGTAACAACTTTGACCCTACCAAGGTCCAGACTATTTTCGCATCGCTCGTATTGAAGACGAAGAAGATCGAGTTCGTGCCGGAAGCACAGATACATCAGATCAACGACTACATTTATTACGATACAGCGGCGGTGCCCCGGCAGCTTAACGCAGGTTTCAGGTTACTGCGCCTGGGTTTCAATTCGGGTATTCACCTCAACCGCTGGAATTTCACGACCATGGGTTACCTCACGTTGAACGACAATAAGGATGTGATGCGCATCCCTACGTTCTTCGCGAGCGGCGAGGTCACCTTTGACTTTGTGTATGCCAAAGTGCTTTTCATCCAACTCGGCCTAGCGGCGCGTTACCGCTCGTCTTACATGGCCGATGCCTACATGCCTGTCACACAACAATTTCATTTACAAGACAGTACGCGACTAGCCGGCAATGCGGTGGTCGACGGCTTTGCCAATGTGCGGATCAAACGGGTAAGGTTATTCTTTAAAATGTCTTATCTTAACCAGGGCGGCAACTTCGGTCTTTTTCCGAAAGGGTATTACGTAACCCCCAATTACCTGGGCCTTGCAAGGTCATTCTCTTTCGGGATCAATTGGCCGATGTTCGACTAGCTGAACAAACTTTTGACCAATATGGCTACATCACTTACAACGCTCGGGCTGGAACTTCCGACCGATCCCCGCTGGACCGACATTGCTTCCATGCAGATCGGCGATGTTTTAATAGATCACGCCTATTGTGAGCAAAAAGCTGCTTCCAGCTGCATTTCACTCATCGTGCATTATCCCGACAAAGCGCTGCTCGTGGAAACCCTTACACCTATCGTAGCCGAAGAATGGGGACATTTCCAGAGGGTTTTAAAGGAGTTGAAGAAAAGACATATCCCGCTCGGCCGGCAACGCAAGGACGAGTACGTGAACCAGCTCATGCAACTTATCACCAAAGGCGACGCTAACAAAATGTTCCTCGACAGACTGCTCATTTGCGGACTGATCGAGGCACGGAGCTGCGAGCGTTTTAAGCTGCTTTCGGAAAATATCGAAGACGAATCACTGCAAAAGTTCTACCGCGAACTGATGATTTCCGAAGCCGGGCATTACCGTACGTTTCTTGAACTCGCCGAAACTTACGTCCCGGCAGAGAAGGTACGGGCGCGCTGGAAAGAATTCCTGCACGCCGAAGCCGAGATCATGCTATCGCTGTCACCTCGCGGCGACCGCATTCACTGACATTTTCATCCGCATTCCCGATGCCATCATTCCTGAACCTCGTCGCCAAACGGATCCTGGCCAACCATACCTCGCTCGACCACGTGCAAATAGTGGTCCCGACGCGGCGGGCCGCGTTTTTCCTCATGCAAGAACTGGCAAGCGAAACCAGCGAGGCAATGATGAGCCCAGGCATTATGGCCATCGACGACTTTGTGGAAAGCATTTGCAGCCTGGAAATCGAGGACCCGGTACACCTGCTCTTCGATTTGTACGAAACATTCCGGGAAATAGACCCGGATGTGCAGTTCGACCGCTTTATGGGCTGGGCTTCGGTATTGCTGAGCGATCTCGACAAAATTGACCAGTACCTCGTCAAAACAGATTTCCTTTTTGAATACCTTTCGGAAGCGCACGCGCTCGCGCGCTGGCAGGAAAGCCTGCCGGAAGGCAAATCGCTGCAAGGAGAAGGCGGTTCTAAACAATACTTCTCTCTTTTCGAGAATATCAATAAGGTATACCGGTCGTTCCGGCAGCGGCTGATCGCTAAAGGCAAGGCGTACCGCGGAATGGCTTACCGCGAACTAGCCGAGGACATTGAAAGCCTCACGGAAGCACGCCCGGAAGACGAACGGATCTATTTTGCGGGTTTCAACGCATTCACCACCTCGGAACGGACTATTGTTACTGCATTGATCAAGGCTAAAAAGGCCGAGGTGCTGTGGGATTCGGACCGCTACTATATGTCGGAGAATACTGTGGTAGAAGCCGGCAAGAGCCTTCGGGAGTACCAGCGAAGCAAGGAATTCGGCGAATGGAACTGGACCGGCGACGACTTACTTTCAACCGAAAAGCACATTACCATTTACGGCGTGCCGAATGCGACCCTGCAAACGAAAGTCGCGGGAGAGCTTTACCAGCAGATGAAGCGCTTCGACCCGGACGACGCTCCCATCCCGACCGCCATTGTCCTCGCCGACGAAAACCTGCTCCTGCCGATGCTGTATTCGCTGGACCAGGACGTTCGTGACCTGAACGTGACCATGGGCCTTTCCATGCGTAATTCACTGCTTTACACATTGGTGGACGGCATTTTTGAGTTACAGCAAAATGTGGTGGAGTTTCGGACCAAGAGTGGTAAAATGATCCGTATCCCGAAATTCGGGCACAAATCAGTCGATAAAATCCTGAACCACCCCTTCATACGGCATTATGAGCACGTAGCGCTCACACCGCTCGAAGACGGGCAGACGATCATCCAGCGAACGCTCCGTGAGATCACCGAAACCAACCAGGTGTTCCTCAGCTCGGAAGAACTGGTCGCATTGGGAGATCGTCATCCATTATTCCAAATCCTTTTCACGCATTGGCAGAAAAACAATGCACAGCAGGTCATCCGCTCCTTTTACCAGCTCATTGAGCTCTTGCGCGAGGTTTACAAGGATTACAAAAATGCGCTGGAAACCGAATATCTCTATCTTTTTTACACACTACTCAAACAATTCGAGCAAACGATCGAAGAACGGGCGGAGCTGATCACGCTGCGAACGCTCAAATCGTTTATGTTCGAGCTGATCCGGCAAACGCGCATTCCTTTCAGCGGCGAGCCGATCAGCAACCTGCAAATCATGGGGATGCTCGAAACCCGCGCGCTGGACTTCGAGCGGATCATTATATTGTCCGTCAATGAAGGTATTATTCCCCAGGCGAAGCGGCAGAACTCGCTGATCCCGTTCGACGCGGCGCAGGCCGTGGGGCTGCCGACACACCAGCATCAGGAGGCTGTGATGTCTTACCATTTCTACCGGTTACTGCAACGCGCTTCGGAAGTACATATTCTGTACACGAGCACCAACGACGCACCGGGCGGAGGTGAAAAAAGCCGCTTTCTAAGACAAATCGAATACGAACTGGCAGAATACAACCCGCTGATCCGCATTGAAAACAAGACCGTCGTTTTCGAAGCTCAGCAGCAACAGGAACTCGAAGAAGTTGTGCATAAAGACGACGCGCTAGTAGCCGCTATCCGCGCATACCTCGACGGCAAAGGCATTTACCCGACGCACCTCAATGAGTTTATCCGCTGCCCGATGCAGTTTTATCTCAAACATATCGCCGGGGTAAAAGAGAAAGAGGAGGTCGAAGAAGAGCTCGGTATGGACAAAATCGGCACCTGGCTGCACGCCTCACTCGAACGCCTCGACCATGAATTTTTCCTGCTCGACAACGATCCCTCGGAAGAGCAGATCACGACCGTGCTGCGTGAGGAATTCGACCGGCTTTTTAAAGGCTACGTAACCGACCTCGGCCTCAACCGCATTTACTATCAAATCGGTGAGCAACAGATCCTGACATTCCTTCGCCATCATATGGCGGAAAAGCCCAGGAGGAAAATCCTCGCAGCCGAGCAACCGCTGCACACGCGCATCCAGCTCGTGCTGCAAGGCGCGTACACGCCCGTGCGCGTGGGTGGTAAGATCGACCGCATTGAGCTTGCGGAAGACGGTACATTGTATGTGATGGACTACAAAACCGGCAGCGTGGAACTGACGGGCAAGCAAAAATTCGCCGATCCGGTAGGCCGCGAAGAAGTGATCCGCGTCGATCCCGACCGCAAAATGGGGTACGTGCGCCAGCTGTGGATTTATGAATACCTGATGTACCGTCGGATGAAAGAAGAAAACGGTCTGAAACTGCGTGGTACCACCTACAATTTCGGTGAATATGCCGTTAAATCCGGCTTCTATTCATTCCGTGATCCGAAAAACCTCATTGCCAATCCGCTGGAAATCACCGAGCAGCTGGCACCACAGGAATTCATCGAAAAATCGGAGGTGATATTGACGGATATCCTGAATGTAATGCTCGATCCTGACGTCCCGTTCCGCAAAACCGACGACCTCACGACCTGCAAATTTTGCGACTTCACGGGCATTTGCGGACGGTAGTTTGCCGCTTGAAAAATACCCGCGAAGCCTTACAACCATTGCCGGAACAAAGCGATCTTTTCTAAAAAAATCGTTTACGGTATGATCGTTATAGCAAAATTGACCCTCTTCATCGTCTGGCTAATGGCCTTTGTCATCACGTGCCTCGTCGCAGGCATTACATTCCCGGTGATTGTCTTGTTCGACAAGTTTCAAATGCACTTCAAAGAAGTATCCCTATAATACCAAATCGAAATGCCTCTCAAAAAATAAAGGCGGATGAGTGATCTCATCCGCCTTTTTGCTGCATTGTAAATGCACTATTTCTTTTTGAATTCCAGGTAAACTTCCTCGTTGGGCGCACCGCTGCTGGCCTCCGACGATTTCAGGGTAATGTTGATCTGCGATACCCCGCTCCCATTCACGATCCGGCTGCCGAGACCGCTCAGCCGAACGCTCAGAGCCTCACCGGTGCTTTGGGTCACATTTACTTTCTCATTCACCTCGAAGTTATCCTGCGCAGTGGTTTTCACCGCTACCAGCGGGTAGTCCTGCGTGAGCGTGATGGTCGTACCCGATACTGTTACCTTCGTCGCTTTCGTGTATTTGATGTTCAACTGGTTTTTCGCTTCGGTGGTGATGTCCCATTTATAATTGCTGGTGATCCCTCCCTCCACGGTGGTGGTTTCATAAACTCCTACAAAGCTTGTTGCATAATCCGTTTCCGGTTCAGGGTCTTTCTTGTCGTCCTTACAAGCGCCCATTAGTAGTACCAGACAGCAAAAAATCAGCTTTTTCATACTTCAATTTTAAGAGTAAACAATTTTCAAATATAAACACGCATCCTAAATTTCCTACTATAACGGCACTGCCCCGGGATACGCATATCAGGGCAATTATTTATTCATTTCAAAACGGCAGCTTGCCCAGGTCGACATTACCGCCGGAAATAATGATACCCACCTTTTTACCTGCAAAAACGGCCTTGTTTTTCAAAACAGCGGCAGTAGATACAGCCCCGGAGGGTTCCACCACGATTTTCATACGTTCCCACAAATACCGCATTGCCTGTACGATCCCCTCGTCGGAAACCGTCAAAATATCCGTCACCTCTTCCTTGATGATCGGGAAAGTTTTGTCGCCCAGGCACGTAAGCAGGCCATCCGCAATGGTATTCACGTAGGGCGCCTTTTCGATTTTGTCGCTTCTGAAAGAAAGCACAGCATCCGCTGCGCCTTCGGGCTCGCCCGCGTATACCTTCGTGCGCGGGGAAAAATATTTGGCCGACAGCGCGGTTCCGCTCAGCAGGCCCCCTCCTCCCACCGGCGCGATAATCGCATCCAGCGTTACGGCTACATCTTCGATCAACTCCTTGGCGGCGGTAGCCTGGCCGGTGATCACCTCGTAGTTATTGAATGGGTGTATAAAAGTGGCTCCCGTCCGTGCAACGATCTCATCGACAGTCCGCTGCCGGTCTTCGGGGGTGTTTTTACAAAAAGTAATGTTGGCTCCGTAACCTTCCACGGCGGCTATCTTTACTTTCGGGGAATTGTCGGGCATGACGATGTAACACTTAGCCCCTACCTTCTGCGCCGAGAATGCCATCGCCTGTGCGTGGTTACCCGACGAATGCGTAACGACCCCGTTGGCCAGCTGCTCAGCCGACAGCGACAACACCGCATTCAACCCTCCTCTCGCCTTGAACGCACCGATCTTTTGCAGATTTTCGCATTTGAAATACAGCTCTGCGCCCGACAGCTCATTCAGGAATTGGGAAGTGAAAACAGGTGTGTGATGAATATAGGGTTTGACGAGTGCGTGCGCCGCCTCAATGGTTGCTCTCGTGGGTACCTTTACTGTCATATCCGTGTATATTATGAAAATTGTTCCTGCAATAAAAAGAAAAAGGGCCCGTCTTGCTACCGACGGACCCTCATTTGAAAAATTTCTCAGTTTACCTTATTTACCAGCATTTGGTGTGTAAAGGTTGAAGAACTGATCCAATTTCGGCGTAATGATGATTTCCGTACGACGGTTCAGGCTGCGGTTAGGCGCTGAATCGTTAGCCACTTTGGGGAGATATTCTCCACGGCCACCGGCGATCATACGTACCGGCTCAACACCGTATTTCTTTTGCAGCGTACGTGCAACAGCAGTTGCGCGCAACACTGAAAGATCCCAGTTATCAGCTACTTTATCGGTTGAGATAGGTACATTATCCGTGTGACCTTCGATCAGGATTTCGATTTCTTTGTAGTCGTTCAGGATTTTCGCCACTTTGCCCAACACGTTATCAGCTGCGGAGTTGATAACAGAGCTTCCCGAACGGAAAAGCATCTTGTCGGAAAGAGAAACGTAAACCACACCTTTTTTCACTTCGATCTGAACGTCCTCATCGCTTACATCAGCCAATGAACGTTTCAGGTTCAGTACCAGCGCCATGTTCAAAGAATCTTTGTGCTGGATGCTCTTGTTCAGGTCGCGGATCTGGGCACCTTGCTGGTCCATCATCGCGAGTGACTTCTTGATGCTTTCCGAACCTTCTTTCGAGATTACCGAAAGATCGGACATACGGTCAAGAAGGTTGTTGTTGTTCTTTTTAAGGAATTCAACCTGTTCTTCCAGCTCTTTCATTTTTGCATTTTTGCTGGTCAGTTCGTCATTTTTTGCCTTCAAATCATTATTCAAGCTAGCAGTTCTGCTGTCACAATCATTCAGGTCGGCTCTTGCTTTGTCCAGTTGGATTTGGATCTCATTGGCTTGCTTCTGTGCGGAAAGCAATTTTTTCTTGCTGGCACATGAGCCCAGTACAAAGAGCATAGCAACGGCTAAAAGCGTTTGTTTCATAATCGTCTAGGGTTGTTAAAAATAGATAAACACTGTTAAGTAAAACATTTGGTAACTACACTGATCGCTATCAATAATCGAGCCACAGACACTAAAAGTCGCCGCCCGGGGTGCTTTCAAAACGCAAAAGTACAAAAAAAGGGAAGAATGTCGTAGCGACACTTTCCCTTTTTCTGTTGAATATTAACAAGTTTTAGTACCGGATGTTCCAGTACGGGTTTCTATGCGACTTCATGCTGTCATTAATGTAAGATTTCAGCATCTTATCGTAGTCCGCGGTCGTAATCTTCTTGCCCTTTATTTTCTTGGGCAGCTTTGCTTCGTCATTCAGCGGCTTTTTCTCCACTTTAACGGCCGTAAACACCACCTCCCCATCGTTTACATTCAGCTCCATGATCAGCCCCGGCAAACCGAAGTAACGTTCCGGACCGGCGTTAAATGCAAGGTCGTTGGCGAACCAGGCGGTCAGTTTGGCATTACGGACGGTGTCCTCCGCCTCTGCCATCATACACAAGTAGCCATTGATCTCCTTGATTTTGTTCAATACTTTCCAGGAGGGGGCTTTCAGCGAATCATCAATGACGAGCGTTTTGCCGGCAAACTCTTCAATCTCCGTTTTGCGTTCGGTATCCAGATTACGATAAACCATAAACTCGCTCATACGGCCGCGCCATCCGCCGTCGGCTTCGGGCTCCATGTCGTTGTATTTGCTTTCGGCAGCGGTCGCGAACAACTGCCCTTTGGTTTTATACCCCTGGTCCCAGTTCTTCACAGTATTCTTGATCCGGCTCCGCTCTTCTTCCGAAAGAAACGTAAGCCTGTCATAGATCTTCGACCAGAAGTGTTCCTTTTCATAGGTAACAACCACACCTTCCTGCTGCGCAAATGCCGGCAAGCCGCTCAGCAGTAAACATATCATCCAAAGCTTTTTCATATATCCTTTATAAGTTTCGATCACTGTAAATTAAAATCCTCCTCCCTTCCGGCGCACCGAATGCGACATCCCGCGCATGTTATACGCGAAGCTCAGCATAAAGTACCTCGCAAGTGTACGCACCTGCTCCTGCGAGACGAAGTTCTGGTAAGCCGACTGTGAAATCCCCCGGTTCTTATTGAAAAGGTCAAATGCTGAGAGACGGATCTCGCCCTTTTTACTTTTCAACATGGTTTTGTAGATCGAAAGGTTCAGGATCGGCATATCCTGGTTAAACCCGAAGCGGTCGTTCACGTAACGGTTGTAATTGAAACGGCTGTTGAAGTAAATATCCTTAGGCAGTTTGATATTCATTTCGGCACCGTAGAAAGAGTTCACGATTTTCTGATTTTGGGCGCTACTGAGCGAGTAACGCGTGTCGGAGACGTTCCAGTTGGCATTCGCGTAGATCGTGAATTTGTCACTTGGCGTCAAATCGAGCCGCAAGCCACCATTGTAACCATTGCTCTTCGTATCATTCAACTCGCCGTTGATGAACGTAAGGTTCTTGCCGTTGTTATAGCCGACATTCAAACTCAGGTTACTTTTCGTTTTCACGATCGGGAAACCGTAGTGTCCGTAAATGTTAAAGTTCCGGCCGCCGCTGATGTTGGTAGGCATGGTGCGGGTCACCAGGTTCTCGTCAACGGTTTGGCTGTAAATAATCTGGTCCTTGTATTTGTTGAAATAGGCTCCAAAAAACATTTGTGTAAACTTCGTCGCATTGAAATGGTTATACCCGATATTGAACGAGTGGCTCTTCGTCGGCGATAGATTGGGATTACCCATGGTGATGTAAAGCGGGTTGCTGTTGTCGACGATCGGCTGCAAATCGCGAATATTAGGCTCCTGTACAGAGAAATTGTAGCCGCCATACAGGTAGCGGTTGTTTTTCAGGTTGTAGTTCAATGAAACATTCGGTACCCAGTTGGTAAACCGGCGGTCGACCCGCGTGCGGGTGGGATCATCCTGGTTCACGGCAAACTTCCCGTCCATATGAATCTGCTGCAAGCCGATACCGCCGAGGAGGTTCAATCCATTATAGGAATAGCGAAGCGACGTTCCCCCGCGGTGGAAAGTGGTATTGTTGGTGTAATAGCGGCTGAGATTCAGGTTTCTTACCGGACCGCCTTCGTTGTTGTCGAATACATCACGATCCACCTCGTCGCTTTTCAGACTGAAATTATAGAACGTTTCGAGCACAAATTTCTTGGACAATGGCTCGGTAAACAACGCACTACTTTTCAATTGGTTACGTAAACTTTTGGTATGATTGGTCTGATTGATGTTCAGCACGCTGTCGGGTTCGGTCTGCGAAGAACGGAAAAACTGATTCGTCGATCTCTGTCGCACATCTCCCTCCGAATTGTTGACGTTATAACCAGCGCTTAATGCAAAGTTCCGGCCCTTCTTCTTGAATTTAAGCCTGTAAATGGCAGTATTGGCAATGGCGAACGAGTTAAAATCCGAAAAGTTGGTAATGTCACTCATGTTCGAAAGCTGCGTCGAATCCTGCACGCCACGGAAAAACTCCTGATGGCTCCGGTAATCGGCCGTTCCGTTACCGAAACGGAAGTTCGACAGCACCACGAGCGTGTTGTTAGAATCAAGTGATTTCTCAAAACGGACGCTTCCGCGGTGATTCTGGTTTGAGTTCAACCGGCCGTTCGTATCCAGTTTGGTAAATGCCGAGTTCGTAAGAAAATTGGTCTGCCTCGAAGTAGCGTCCAGGTCCTGCGTATTCTTATTATAATAGTAGCTGGTGTTGAACTTCGTTTTCTTCGTATCGAAGTTATAGTTCGCCCCGCCCGCCCAGTTTTTATTAAAACCACGGTTCTGCGCACCGCTACCGGCCTGAATGGTAAGGCTCTCGTCGTCACCTCCAAATGAAATGTAACGCATTCCCCCATTAAACCCGAAATCGCCGTCGTCGCCCCAGTTGAACGACTGACTTCCTTTGAAGTCCTGGTAATCGTCCCACGACATGCCACCCTGGTTGGTGTTATTACCCAGCCCGATAAAAGAGAACTGGTTTTTTTCATTAAAGCGGTTGTAATTCACTTTCCCTTCCAACCGCTTTTCAGTACCAATCCCGGCAGCGACCTTGCCAAAACCGCCTTTCTTATGGCTGTCTTTCAATTGCAGGTTCAGGGTCTTTTCATGCTTGCCGTCGTCGACACCCGTCAACCGCGCCTGCTCTGTTTTTTCATTAAATACCTGCACTTTTGAAATGGCTTCTGCCGGAAGGTTCTTGGTGGCGGCCTTCGTATCATCACCGAAAAACCGCTTACCGTCTACCGTTACACGTTTAACGGTTTCCCCCTGCGCTTTAATGCTCCCGTCCTGGTCTACCTGCATACCGGGTAAGCGCCTTATAAGATCCTCAACGTTCGCACCGGGCGGCACTTTGAAGGCTTTCGGATCATACTCTATCGTATCGCCGCGGATACTGAGCGGCGCCCGGAACGCTTTTACCACCACCTCATACAGATTCTGGTCCATAAAAGTCATTTTAATATTCCCCATGTCAGTCACATCGCCATCGTTGGGATTCACAGTGCTTTGGTAAGGCAAATAACCTACATAGGTGATTTTCAACAGATAATTACCCCTTTTCAACCCTTTGAATTCAAATGCGCCTTGCTTGGTAGTCCGTCCGAAATTGACGAGCGTGGAATCTTTGGGGGTAAGCAGCATGACGGTAGCTTCGGGAAGGCCGGCTCCCGCGGTGTCGGCCACGACGCCTTTTAACGTAAATCGCCCTCCGGTCTGCGCGTGCGCAGCGAGCATGGGAAGGCATAACCATAACAGAAGTAGGATTTTTTTCAAGGCTAGATTTTTGGTGGTTATGTGAGTAGAGGTTGTAACTGAGGTATTACATTTTTGCAATTATAGAGAATGCTAATCAAGTTTACAACTAAAAATATAGTTAAAACATGATTTTACACCGAAACGAGAATTATTTAACTTTTATTAAGAATAACAACCGTGAAAGTACTCTTTTTGGTATATATAAGTTACTTTAATTCGATAATTTTTTTGTTAAATTATTCCCGGCTGGATTTCATTGACCATATTTGCCCTCTAGTTGTTATTGTTTTAGTGTTGAAATGAAAAGTATCGGAGTATTATCAGACACGCACGGCTACCTGGATGAACGCGTTTTTGATCATTTTGCCAATTGTGACGAAATATGGCATGCAGGCGATATCGGCTCGACGGAGATCGTGAGCCAGTTACAGGCGTTTAAGCCAACCCGTATTGTTTTTGGAAATATCGATACCCCTCAGGTGCGCGCAGTCACCGATGAGAACCTGCATTTCGAAGTGGAAGGCTTCCGAGTATGGATCACGCACATCGGCGGGGCGCCTCCGCGCTATAATCCGCAGGTAATGCCGACGTTGAAGTCGAATACGCCCGACATTTTTGTCTGCGGCCATTCTCACATTCTCCGGGTAATCCGCGACAAGTCTTTGAATAATATGCTGTATATCAACCCTGGTGCTGCCGGGCGTGAAGGATTTCACAAGTTTCGCACACTGCTCCGTTTCAACCTCCATGAAGGGCTGATCAGTCAGATGGAGGCGATTGAACTGGGCAAGCGGGGGGCGATGGTGTAGTCGGGAGCAGTCAGAAACGGTTAGAAGTGGTCAGGTGTAGTCAGGAATGGTCATGTCTAGTCAGGAAGTGGTCAGGAATGGTCACAAGTTAGCTCTAATCAAAATTGACCACAGTTGACAATAGCATGACAACACTTGACAACACATGACCACACTTGACAATAGCATGACAATACATGACCACACATGACCACAAATGACAACATCACTCAAAACGTCACCTTAACCACCTTCTTCTCCGCTCCGCGCAGCAATTCCGCCTCTACCGTCTGCCCCTTTTCATGTTTCCCGAGGATTTCCATGTAATCGTAAATGGTGCCGATCGGCTCGCCACCCAGTTTGGTGATAATGTCGCCGGCTAATATTCCCGCTTTTTCGGCCGGGCGTGCTTTGGATACGCCGTCGATCTTCAAACCCTTGCCGGTATAGCTGTAATCCGGCATGACGCCGAGTGTCACCTTGAAATTACTGGTAGTGTTTCCGGAATGCGGGTTACCTGCGGTGAGGAACTCCGGTTCGGCGGTTTCCTTATCCAGCGCCTCCAGCAACTCCGAAATCAATGTGAGTATCCCGGCTTCGCCTTCATAATTAATCTTATCGGGATCGTCGGATATTTTGTGGTAATCTCCGTGACCGCCGGTGAAGAACTGCACCACCGGGATGTTTTTCAGGTAGAATGAAGTATGGTCCGACGCCCCTACCCCCGATGAATCCACCGTGTATTTCAGGTTCTGGCGTTTGGCCAGGTCCGGGATCAGTTTGCCCCAAACTTTACTGGTGCCCCATCCCGATACGATGATGCCCTTCTGCGGATCGAGCCGGCCGATCATGTCCATATTAATCATGGCCGAAACGGTATTCAGCGGAAGCGTCGGCTTTTCGACATAATGCTTGGAACCCAGCAACCCCAGCTCCTCCCCCGAAAATGTGATAAACAGGTAGTTATGCTTCTCTTTCACATTATTCCCGGCGAAATACCGCGCCAGTTCCAGCACACCGGCTGTGCCCGACGCATTATCGTCGGCCCCGTTGTGGATCTTGTTCTTGCTATCCGGTGAAAGTGAGCTCCCCTGAAAGCCTTTGCCCAAATGGTCGTAATGGGCGCCAATCACAATGGTTTCAGCAGCACCATTGTCCAGAAAACCTACCACATTCCGGCCGGTCAGGTCGTGGGCCTCGCCATCGATGCCCATTGAAACTTCAAATGGCTGGAAATACCCTTTGGTTCCGGCGGGTTTCAAACCTATTTCCCTGAAAGCCGCAGCAATGTAATTGGCCGCACGCACTTCGCCCAGACTGGCGGTCCCGCGTCCTTCGAGGTCGTCGGAAGCAAGGTATTCGATATGTTTACGGATCGGCGCGGTCTGAAACCGCTGCCCGAAAGTATGCGAAGCGCACGTGAACGCAAGCAAAATTGAGAGAAGGTGTTGCATTTGTGTGGTATTTGTTATGGTTGATGTTGACGGCCGACGACCGACCGCCGACCGCCGATCACATTTCTGAATCGTTGGGATTAACCATGGACCGCAGACCATAGACCATAATTCTATTGCACATCGGCGGTCGGTGGTCCATGGTCGGCGGTCGATTACATTTCTGAATCGTTGGGATTGACCATGAACGCAGACCATCATTTCACTGCCGCATCGGCGGTCGGCGGTCCATGGTCGGCGGTCGATTACATTTCTGAATCGTTGGGATTGACCATGAACGCAGACCATCATTTCACTGCCGCATCGGCGGTCGGCGGTCCATGGTCGGCGGTCGACGCGCAGCGTCCATGCTCAGGCGCCTGGCGCCCCTACAGCACTTCGTTAATATCCGTCAAAAATTTCCTTACCCGCATAAGGCGCTGAATCAGTAACTGAGCCTCTTCCTTGCGGCGCAGCTGCTCGCGCGTGCCCTTGATCGTGCGCCCCTGCTTGTCGCGCTGGTGCATGATCTTGCGGATAATCTCTATGTCGCGCTCGGTGTAACGCCTGCGGTTGCGGGAGTCACGTTTGGGGTTGAGTTGCGGGAATTTCTTTTCCCAGAAGCGTAGGGCGGAAGGTTCGCAGCCTACCATTTCAGCAACTTCGTTGGTATCGTAGTATAATTTGGTATTGGGTTCCATAGGTTCAAAGCGGTTATTACAAAGATAATCGTACCCGCTGTTAAACCCGGTTTTCTGACAAATTTTTGATTTTTTCGAGGGCAGTCTCGGCAAATTCTTCCGAAGAGGCATAATAATCCTTCCCATCCGGCAACACCGAGAAATCGCCTATTTCCAGTTCCAGAACCGTCCTATCGCCTTCCTCTGCCAGCCGGTAGCGGTAGCCGATGTCGTAATGCGAAGGCGATTGCTCCCATTTCGATACGTACAACGAGAAAACGAGCAGCTTGTTCGGCTCGTACCCGGTGACGGTGAGCCGCGTCATCCCCGACCAATCGATCACTTTCCCGTATTCGAGATAGTAGTCCTCGAAGTCGTTCGGCAGATCGTCCCACTGCCGGATATATTTGGGGGCTATCAACACTTCCCACACCTTCGCCACAGGTGCTTCGATGGTAATTTTCTTGCTGACGGTAAGCTCCTGTGCCATAAAATGATATTTAGCGTTCTTTTCCCGGGTTAGCCAAAAAACTGTGCCGTATCAGAAGTGCTGATATTTACTTATTGTGAAGGAAAAACACTTTTTGCTATCTTTCCCGCTGACACGGTTTGACCGATTTCAGTGTCAGAGTATTCAATAACGAACAAATAACTTATCAATTCTCATCGGAATGGGACAAGAACAAGGCCCGGGCCGCGTCATTCGTGAATCCAAATTAGACAGCATTCAGGTTTTGAGGGGCATTGCTGCATTGTATGTCACGATTTATCATTTAAAAGACGTGATCCCGGGTGGCGCCCCTTTCCGGAATGAAATTAACTTCATTGCGGGATCCGGTCCGGCGGGGGTAAGCCTCTTTTTCGTGATCAGCGGTTTCATCATGGTGTACATCACCCGCAACACGGTACCATCCGTACGAAGCATTTTTCGCTTCACTGCCAAGCGACTGATCCGCATCTGGCCTGCGTACGCAATCATTACCCTGGCGTATTGCCTGCTCCACAGCCGCATGTCGCCCAATCCGGAATGGCCGTCCGAACTTCTGCGAAGCCTGCTCTTCATCCCTTTATCTACCACACCAGCGCCTTTTTACGGCTATGCCACGCTCAATGTAGGATGGAGTCTCAATTATGAGATCTACTTCTATCTTTTAATCGCCATTTCGATGTTTTTTTCGCGTCTCCGCTGGTACGCATTCTTCCTGATGATCGCGGTTACGCTGGTGGGCATTCCGACCTATTACGGAGCTTTCACACTTAAAGCGGATAAAATGCAGGATTTGGGCGCTCCTTACCTCAATATGATCACTAACCCGATCATCTGGAACTTTGTTTGTGGGGTGTTCCTCGGGCTGGCCTATTACCACGACGCCCTGCATGAGCGGATCCGCACATTTCTTTCCATCAACATGGTAGCGCCCACTCTACTCTGCCTTGCCATATGGCAATTTCTTTCCGGTTTCCTGGGCGGGTTCGGGCCACTGGAATGGGGCTTGGGGTCTACCCTCGTTTTTGCGGCGTTTGTATTCCATTATCAGGAACGCATTCAGAAGTTTCCGTCGTGGCTGGTCCGTTTGGGAGACATGTCGTTCTCCATTTACCTCTTGCACGTTCCCATCGTCGTCGGGCTGGGTTTTCTGTTCCGCAAGCTGGGCTTTCCGGTTTACAGCGAAGGTACGGCGATGTTCCTGTTGTCACTGGCCCTTACACTCATCGGCGCTCACCTTTCCTACGAATACATTGAGGTAAAACTGACCTCCTATCTAAGCCGATGGCTTCGCGAAAGCAAGAAGCTGCCCGTAAAAGAGCACGCCGATAGCTAGGCTTAACGGAGTCTTACATCTTCTACGGTTTTATAGCCGTTGTTGGTGATCTGCCGCGGGTTCTGTGACCAAAGCCGCTTCATAAAACCGGCATAACGTCCTACGACATACTCCTCCGGATAGCTGAGGTGATGCCCTTCCAGGTTTTCAAAGTTCAGTTCAAGCGGGATCTTGAACTTTTTCAACTGATCCGAAGCGACTTTTGCGCCCACCATTCCCGGATAAGTCGGGCATGAAAGGAAGGTACCACCATAATACGGCAGCACATTATCCCCTATCCGCTGGAAAAAGACCGTCGGCATGGCATTCGAGGCATTAATATATTCACTTCTGAATATCCCGTAACCCATCTGCGTGAGCAGCGCCCGCACGCGGAAAGGGCTGTCGTCTGCCTGGGGATCGAGGCGGCCTAATGCCTTGGTAATACCCGGCGCCAGCGCTTCAAAATCGGCTTCATTCATATAGACCAATGCAGTAACCGTGATAGCTCCGGCACTGCTCCCTGCCAGCATGATCTGCCGCGTATCGATGCCAAACTCCTCCGCACGATCCACGAAGTAATGGATCGCCGCATAGGTATCCTGTACTGCGCGGTACACGGCCCGTACCGCATCCTGGCTACTGCCCCCGCAGGCGAAAGTTTGGCTCGCCCCATTAAAGCCCAGGCGATAGTTGATCGAAGCCGCTGCATAGCCTCGCTGTGCGAGGCCGCGGGCCATCCCCATTTCGTTGTCCAAATCCCCAAAAATGAATGCACCTTCATGCACCATCAACACAAAAGGCCGGTACTGCAGGGTGTCGTTATTGGGAGCGACGAACTTGAATTTCAATGGTGTGGCCTTTCCGCGGTAATCAGTCGCGGTATCAAAAACGCCTTCGCTTGTTTTGAGATTGATGTCGGCAAAAATTTTATCCGCGCCGAAGCGGGCTGTATTGGCGAGGGAAGAATCGGGATTCTTGGCCGGGATCGTGTCGACAATCACGGTATCGGGTTTGTTAGGTACCGTCGTGTCATTCCCGCCATCTATCGGTCCCGGATCCGAGGCCGGGTAACGGCAGCTTGCAATCATCCCGATCAATATAACCAGACCATACGTCCAGTAAAGTTGTTTCAACATTTGTAGGGCTATAAATTCTGATACGGTTCGTGGTAACAGAAAGACGGCCGGGCAATGAATACCGGCCGTCTTTGTGCCATCCGGGCAATCCGTACACGAAAATACGCTGTTTTCGCTTCAAATGTGCCCACTCCCCGCGCGATCTACTCAATTATTTACGTTTTTTCTGATCGTACTCGAATCCTTGCTGGTGTCCTGTTCTGCCTGGTGGTAAAAATACCCCTCGGTTTTGTTCTTTTTGGCCACACCTTCCTGTTCCGTGTTGTGCGCCTGCATGCGCTTCCCGCACGAGATCACGAACAGGAACAGGGCGATCCCGGTGATGATACCAATGGTTATGCTCTTTTTCATGATTGATACCCGTTTAGTTTGTCGATTTCAAAGACGGGTCATTTACAAAAAAGATACCAGCCCCATCCGACGATCGAAGCGTTGCGATGCTCCTGGTACGGTTTTTACAAGGTACCGGCAGTCACCCACTATATGAAGTCATGGATATTATCATCTTTCTCAAAGCAATCGGCAACCTTCTTTTCGCAGCGATACTCCTGCTGGCGGTCGCATTTTCATCCGCGTTTTCTGTATTGACATACATGTTTCGCGGCACCCGGCCATCGGTAGCCGGGATCAAAAGTTTTGTCAGGAAAAAACATACATCGCGCTAGCGCTTACGACAGCAGGTTTTGCCGGAGCAGGAATTCAAGCTGGCCATTGACATCGATCAGCTTTTCAATCAGCTCCTTGTTTTCCTCCCGCAAGTGGAAGATTTCGTAGGCATTTTTGATGATAATGCGGAGCTGCTGCTCGTCCCAGGGCTTGTTGAGGTAATAATAGATATGTCCCTTATTCACAGCGTCGATCACCGCAGTGATATCGGTATAGCCTGTGAGGAGGATACGTACCGGATCGGAGTAATCCTTTAACACTTCGATCAGAAAGTCCACACCCGTCATTTCCGGCATGCGCTGATCGGTGATGATCACATGCACGACGTTGTGTTTCAAAAGTTCGAGACCTTCCCTTCCCGAAGTCGCAATTAATATGTTAAAGTCTCGTCTGAAAGCAGCCTTGAATGAGTTGAGGTTGTTGATTTCATCATCTACATACAGTACGCTTATTTTTCCTTTTTCCATTCTGAATACTTGGTGCTTGGCGGGACAAGAGGCCGATCTGTCCCGAACTAATTGATAATATTATAATATTAATTCTATATTCGCATCAACAGCCACAGCACTTTCGACATTTTTTTTACACGAGGCATAGGTGCAAGCTTCTGCTAATAAGGGAATTTTACGGACTTGTGTCCAAATATTTTGTCCCCCATTGAACCAGAGGTTAGTTTTACAAAAATAAATTCAGCAATTTGTGTAATTATTGAAGCGAGTAAAAATGCGTGAATATACGAGATTCAGGGTATGCGATAGCCGGTCCGGTGAATTTAATACGAAGATCGGCACAATTTTGTGATTTGTTAAATCCGGCCACGGCCCATTGAAGGACAGGCTTCACAATTATTCTAAAATGCACCATAACACAGAGATCAACTATATCTACAAACCGGTTTTCATCTCCAAAGAGCGCCACGCAGATAAAACAAGTTTCCTCTCCTTCATTGAAGACTATCGCGGCAAAACCATCCTGGATTTGTTTGCTTCCCAGAAACAAGAACTCATTCGGATCCGACATCCCAAAAAACGACTCAGTGCTGCGGAAACAGAACAAAAGTACCGCGAATGGGCCGAAGGCAAAGATATCAATGCCGAGGGTGTATGGGTATATTATCCATGGTCGGACCGGCTTTTGCACCTGGTCGACAAAGCCGAATTTGTTGAACTCCGGACCAGCCGCAACCAATATAAAATCACGCCCGATGAGCAGCTACACCTTTCCAGACGCTCAATCGGCATTATCGGGCTATCCGTAGGCCATTCCGTCGCCCTCAGCATTGCCACCGAACGGGTGTGCGGCAAACTGAAACTAGCTGATTTTGATACAATTGAACTCAGTAACCTTAACCGTATACGCACCGGACTCCACAACATCGGTGTCAACAAATGCATTGTGACGGCGCGCGAGATTGCGGAGATCGATCCTTTCCTGGATATCGAATGCTTTCCCGACGGTATTACCAAGGAAAACCTGGACGGTTTCCTGCTCGACGGTGGAAAACTCAATATTCTCGTCGACGAATGTGATGATATTGCCCTGAAAATAAGCGCACGAGTGCGTGCGGCGCAGCTCGGCATTCCGGTGGTGATGGAAACCAGCGACCGAGGCATGCTCGACGTCGAACGGTTCGACACCGAACCCGAACGGCCTATTTTCCATGGTTATTTACAAGGCCTCCCACTCGACAAATTCGAACATATTTCCGAAGAAGACAGGCTTCCGCTCGTGCTCCGGATCGTAAATGCGATCAACGGCTCCAAAAGAGGGAAAGTATCGCTCGTCGAAATCGGGCAGAGCATTGGTACCTGGCCGCAGTTGGCCAGTGCGGTGACGCTCGGGGGCGGGGTTGTGACGGATGTATGCCGGCGCATTCTGCTTAACCAGTTTCACGAATCGGGCAGGTATTACATTGACCTCGAAGAACTCGTGGGCGATAAATCTGAGAAACCACAGGGGGCTTTCAGACATAACCCGCACGCCCCTTTCGACTTCATCGAAGCTGTTCGTATAGCTGATTCGTTACCTCAAAAACAGGCTGAAACTATTCCCGAAAATATACTGGCCGACATCGTAAATGCCGCTTGCCAGGCTCCTTCAACCGGGAACGACCAGCCCTGGAAATGGCTTTACCACCACGGAAGACTGTTCCTTTTCCACGACCGTTTCCGTTCCTTCTCTTTTGGAGATTTCGACCAGATCGCTTCCAACATTTCTTTCGGAGCTTCCTACGAAAATATATTGTTAAAGGCCCGCGAGGCCGGGCTCGGTGTAAAAGCCGAAACTTTTCCGCTGGGCGAAGATTCACCGCTCATCGCAGCGATCGATTTTCAGCGCGGTGATTCAAATGGTGCCGAGCCTGTGTTTGCCCCCGAGGCCGTCGGTGTGATCTACGAACGTTGTACAAACCGCAACCCGTCGACGCCCGTAGAAATTTCAGAAGCTGTTGTTCAGCAATTGAAAAACGCCGCCGAAAGCGTTAGCGGGGCGGAATTCCATTACTTTCCTGAGAAGCAGGACATTATGGCCATCGGCGAGATTATCGGCGAATGCGACCGTGTGCGCCTGCTCAACCCCGAAGGGCACTACGATTTCGTGAATCGCGAAATGAAGTGGTCGCCCACCGAAGCGGAATTATCCAGAGACGGGATCGACGTACGCACACTCGGGCTCAATAATGCGCAGATAGCCGCGCTCTCGATCATCCGCGACCGTGAAATTTCTCAGACATTAAAAGGCGTTCAAGGAGGTGGAGCATTGGTAGACGCCGCGCTCAGATCCGTCAGTACAGCCTCTGCATTGGGCATGATCACCATGCCGAAGTACAGTTATAAGGATTTTTTCCTGGGCGGAATGGCCATGCAGCGGCTCTGGCTTCAGGCAGAACAATTGCAATTTGCGATCCATCCATTAATTTCCCCGTTTTATTTGTTTCCGCGCATTACAAAGGGCAACAATGCAGGCCTGGACGAAGCCGAAGCAGCCAGATTACATACCTTAAGAAAGAGATTCATGGAACTTGTCCCGTTTGGCGAGGATGTGGCGGAGGTGTTCTTGTTTAAGATTGCAAAAGCGGAAAAGCCCGGGATCAAAAGTTACCGATTGCCGTTAAGCGAAACACTATTTATTGTAAACCCATAACAGTACATGGTAGCACATATAAAAGCATACCGTGCACCGGATGATGTGGAAACGAGCCTGAGATACGTCGAAGGGCACCGCAAGGTACTCGAAGCATACGGCGTGAAGCAGGTGACATCGGCCAATCACACCTGGTTGGAGGACCCGAATACTTATGTGATCATCGTGCAATCGGAAGATGGCAGGGACATTTATGGAGGTACACGGGTGCAGGTCCGCTCGGAAAACCTCAAAATGCCGATGGAGGATGCGATCGCGAAGATCGACAAGAGCATTTACGGTTATGTCGACAAGATCGGCGACTATAACGTGGCGGAATTTTGCGGGCTTTTCAATTCGAAAGAGGTAGCCGGTTATGGCATCGGTAGCGTATACCTGGGGAGAACGGCCATGGCCATCGCATCGAAGGTCGGGATTCAATACCTGATGGGCCTTTGCTCGCCTATCACCTTGGTTATCAGCCAGCGTATCGGGTTCGAGGTATTGACGGACCTGGGTAACAACGGGACATTTTATTATCCCAAAGAAGGATTGATCGCCACATCGCTGATCGCGAGGGACCTGATCAACCTGCCTTTTGCCACTGATGAGGAACGTGAAAAGATATTCAGCCTGAGGGCAAACCCCACGCAAACCGTCGTTGAAACCGGTCGTCGCGGGGACTTAACCATAGTTTACGATATTAATACATGGATGTAAAGTTCTACCGCAGGATTATTGGAACCCTTCTGCTGCTCATGAGCTTGCTTACGTACGCTCATGCAGGCGAAGTCGTGTTCAAGGGCAGCGATGTGACGATCGGGAGGCAGGTGGAAATACTGGAAGATACTTCGGCCGCATTGACGATCGACGATGTAAAAGCCCACGGAAAATTTACGCCCAGCTTCGAAGATACGCCGAATTTCGGCGTGAGTGCTTCCGCTTTCTGGGTACGTCTGAATATCAAAAACGACAGCGACGAAGATAATTTGTTTCTTGAACTCGCCTATCCCCGCATTGAATCAGTAACATTGTATTCGACCGAACGAGGCAAAGCCAAAGAGGAAACCATTTCCTGGAACGAGGCCTTCGACAAGCGGCATGTCAAACACCAGAATATCGTTTTTAAACTCGATATTCCGCGGCAAACGGCCCAAACCTATTACCTGCGAATCCACGGCAGCGAGCAGATTGTGGTTCCGCTTATCGTCCGCAGTGAGATGGGCTTTTTCCAGTTTGCCCTCACCAACGAAATCATCTCCGGTATTCACATCGGCGTGCTCTTCGTGATGATGCTCTACAACTTCTTCGTGTACTTCTCGATCCGCGAAAAGAGCTATTTATATTACGTCTTGTATATCCTCTTCATCGGGCTTACCCAGACGACCATTACGGGATACACGTTTAAATTTCTCTGGCCCGAAACGCCGGCGTTCAACGAATATTCGATTATCCTGTTCCCGGCGCTGGCCGGAAGTTTTGCATTGATGTTCTTCCAGAACTTCCTGCATATCCGCGAGCGGTCCGCCACCAATTACCGGATCATCATCGCGATCATCGTCACTTATGGCGTAGCGGTGGTATTCAACCTGCTGGGGCTGAATATGGTCAGCTACCGCATTATCGATCTGCTCGCACCTTCGGCCGCGCTTTTTGCGCTCGTAGTGGCGCTGATGCTATCCCTCGAAGGTTACCGTCCGGCAAAATTCTTCCTGGTAGCATGGTCGATATTCCTGATCGGGATCGTACTTTATTCGCTGCGAAACCTTAACATCCTGCCTTACAATAGCTTCACCAACTACACGATGCAGGCCGGCACGGCCATCGAGGTGATATTACTATCGTTCGCCCTGGCCGACAAGATCAACATTTTCAAGAAGGAGAAGGAAATATCCCAGGCGCAGGCACTGCGGATTTCGATGGAAAACGAGAAAATTATCCTCGAACAGAACGCCTTCCTCGAAAAGAGCGTCAACGAGCGCACTGCCGAATTGCAGTTTGCCAACACAGAGCTTAATCTGACGCTCACCAAGCTTAAAGACGCGCAAACACAACTGATCGACTCCGAGAAAATGGCATCGCTCGGTCAGCTCACTGCGGGGATCGCACACGAAATCAACAACCCGATCAACTTCGTCAGCTCCAATATCCGTCCGCTGCGAAGAGACATCGACGATGTATTGGAAATCCTCGACTCTTACGATGGCATCAGGGAGATCGATTCCATAGAAGGACTTCAGGGAAAAGTGAAGGAAATCGAACGCCTCAAAGAGGACCTCGACCTCGACTATCTCAAGACCGAGCTGGGTACCTTGCTGAAAGGAATGGAGGACGGTGCCCACCGGACCGTCGAGATCGTGAAAGGTTTGAAAATATTCTCCCGCGTAGACGAAACTGACCTCAACCTGGTGAATGTCAATGAGGGAATCGAGTCCACACTCATTATCCTCAATTACCAGATGGGGAATTCGATTACGCTGGTGAAAGAACTGGGCAATATCCCGAGCATCGAATGCTATGCAGGCAAGCTCAATCAGGTGTTTATGAATATCCTGACCAACTCGATCTACGCATTGCAAAAGGAAAAGCAAGAAGGCAAAACTCCGACTATCTGGGTAAAATCATGGCTGAAAGATCCTGAGACAGTGGCAATATCGATGCGCGACAACGGCCCGGGTATGACGCCGGAGGTCCGTGCCAAGATATTCGAGCCGTTCTTCACCACCAAGCAGGTGGGCGACGGCACCGGGTTGGGACTTTCAATTGTCTTTAAAATTATCGAAGTTCACAGCGGTAACATCCAAGTAAATACCGAAGTAGGACAAGGAACAGAATTTTTGATCACACTGCCAGTTAAAAGAAAAGCACGCCCAATCCCTGATTTTCAATGAGCGAAAAAGCCATAACCATTCTGTACATTGACGACGAGGAGCACAACCTGCATTCGTTCAAGGCTTCGTTCCGCAAGCAGTACGATATCACGATTACCTCCTCGGTAGTGGAAGCGGAGCAAATGCTCGACGAAAAGGATTTCTGCATCATTCTGGCCGACCAGCGAATGCCGGGGCTGACAGGCGTACAATTCTTTGAAAAGATCAGGACCAAGTTCCCGAAACCGATACGCATCCTCATTACCGGGCATACCGATATCGGCGCGGCGATCGACGCGATCAACAAAGGGGAAGTGTTCAGGTTTATCGACAAGCCCTGGGATTACAAGTATGTCGAAAATGCGATTTCCAATGCATACGACATTTACAAAACCCGCGAGGACCTGAAACAGCGGAACATCGAACTGCAAAAGGCCAACGAGGAGCTCGACAAGTTCGTGTACAGCGCCTCACACGATCTGCGTGCGCCACTCATGTCGGTACTCGGCATTGTGAACCTGGCATTGCTGGAAGAGGACGTTAAATCGCAGAATGAATACCTGGAACTGATCCGGCAGTCGGTGAAGAAGCTCGATACTTTCATCATCAACATCATCGATTATTACAAAAATGCACGCGGCGTACCTGTCGTGACGGACATCAGCTTCGAGGAGCTGGTTACCGAGGTGCAGGCCACGATCCAGTACCTGCCCGAATACGGCAACCTGAAAATGACGACGGATATTCAGCAGGACGGCATATTTCATTCGGATGTGATGAAGCTGCGCATCATTTTCAATAACCTCATCAACAACGCCATCAAATTTCAGGATAAGAACAAATCCAACCCATTTGTTCATCTGACCGTAAAATCCACCGATTCCGACGCACAAATCATCGTGGAGGACAACGGAACGGGCATTAAGGAGTCGGATCAGGATAAAATTTTTAAAATGTTTTACCGCGCAGGTGCTACCAACAGTGGCTCAGGGATAGGACTTTACATCGTACATGAGGCAATAGCGAAACTGGGAGGGGAAATCAGCGTAACTTCAAAAATCGGACAGGGTAGTATTTTTGAGATCAACATTCCTTCTATTAACAAATAACCCGACATGGAGCCACTGCTTAACTTCTTTTTGATAGATGACAGCGCATTCGACCTGTTTATCTACGAAAAGTTACTGATCAAAAGCGGGATTACAAATTCAGTCAAAACCTTCAATTCGGCGCGCGACGCCCTCAAACACCTCATTGCCCAGGCAGAAAGCCTGCCGGATACCATTATTCTGCTCGATCTCCAGATGCCCGACATGAACGGCTTCGAGTTCATCGATGAATTCGATCAGCTGCCCGAAGCACTCCGGCAAAAAATCAGGATTTTCATGCTCTCCTCGACCATCGATACGCGCGACATTGAGAAAGCCAAAGCCAGCCAGCATATTATCGACTTGCTGCCGAAACCATTGGAAATTCCTTTCCTGAAAAAGAAGCTGGCAATCTAAGATTCTTGTAGTATAATTTTTTTAGGACATTAAATTAAGTAGACAGGACTACCAGCATCCTTATCTGCCATTGCCATCGTGTGTGACTCTAAAAGGCCCTTTGTGCACATCTGTAAAGAACAAAACATCAAACCGCCCTCCTATACGTTGATTGTCAAGCCAATAAGCTGACTTACAAAATCCAGCACACCTCCACAAATTGTCCTATAATGTAACAATCGGTACGACCGTTGCCCGAAACAATGTGTCGCAGGAAAGCTATTTCCTAAACCATACTATAAGCTTTCGAATCAACAATATGATTTTTCAAATATTAAAAGATTTTACGAAGGGTTGGGTACGTTCTTATTGCGTAGTGTCCGACAACCAGTGCAAACTTTAACACAATGTTTAATGAAAACTGATAGCAAAACCCTGGCCGAGATTTTGAAATTGCACGCACAGTACGTTAAAGAGGTTGAGTTCAGTGGCATCAAGCCCCTATCCATGGAGATTTACAAAACTAACTCCCACAATTTTGTACGCTGGATCCAGGACGAATTTCATCCCGGAAAAAAATTACGCAAAGAGGCTCTGTCCTGAATAGCAAACAAGCACTCATTATACTCAACGTTTTATGACTGAGGCTGCCGGTGAATGGGAACACCGGCAGCTCTTTTTTTATAGCACGTTCTTTGTTAAGTTTGGGTAGATAATGGGTTACCTGGCCCTACTAGCTTAAAGAATATGATTTTCACGATTTTCAAACTGCTGAAAGGACGTTTCTCCAAAGAGGCGATCGAAGAAGCCAAATCCAACGAAAAAGCGATGACTCGCCAGGAAGCATTGCAGCAAATGCGCAACATCGCCAGCCGCCGGTCGGGGAACGGTAGCTCAACCAAGAAAAACTAGCAGCCCTGCCCGTAATAGGCGTCCTTGCCGTGCTTCCTGAAATAATGCTTGTCGCACAGGCTTTGCTTGATCGCCGCTGCGGATGGATTGATCTGCAACGTCAGGTAGGCCATTTTCGCGATCTCTTCCAGTACAATTGAGTTGTAAATAGCCTTGGCCGGGTCTTTTCCCCAGGTAAATGGCCCATGGCAAGCTACCAGCACCATTTCCACTTCTTCATAACTTAGCTTTTCCTTGCCAAAAAGGTCGAGGATCTGGTTACCGGTTTCGTGCTCGTAATCGCGCTGGATCATTTCGTCGGACATGACTTCCGTCACCGGAATAGAACACGTTAAATGGTCGGCGTGTGTGGTTCCGAGGTTTGGGATGGGCCGGATCGCCTGCGCCCACGCCACCGCGTACGTAGAATGAGTATGACACACGCCCCCGATGGTGGGGAAACTTTTATAAAGCAAGGTGTGTGTTTTGGTATCGGAAGATGGCCGCATATTTCCCTCCACCAGCACATTATCCAGGTCTACAATTACAATGTCTTGTACTTTCAACCGGTGGTACGGCACGCCGCTGGGCTTGATCGCCACCACGCCTTCGGCCCGGTCGATACCGCTTACATTACCAAACGTCACAATCGCCAGTTCCTCCCGTGGGATTTCCATATTGGCTTCGTAAACCTGTTCTTTGAGATATTGATATTTCGACATTTCGGATTATCTGTAATAAGCTTCACTCCACCGCAACTCGTTTTTCAGCTGGCGCAGCGTGGTATTTTTATCAATCACAACGAGTTCAACCCCAACCATTTCGGCGAAGGTTTCAATATGTTCCGTCGTAAGATTCTGGCTGAATGCGGTATGGTGTGCGCCGCCGGCGTAAATCCAGGCCGCGCAGCCCGTCTGCATGTCGGGTTGCGGTTTCCAGAGCACGCGTGCCACCGGCAGTTTCGGCAATTGTTCGGTTGCTTCAACGGCCTCCACTTCATTCACGAGCAGGCGGAAACGGTTACCCATATCCACAAGCGAGACGTTCAATGCAGGACCAGCAGGTGCATTAAACACGAGCCGCACGGGGTCCTCCTTGCCTCCTATTCCCAATGCATGCACCTCCACCGACGGCTTACCTTTCGCAATGCTGGGACAGATTTCGAGCATATGCGAGCCGAGCACGAGGTTATTATTGGGATTAAAATGATAGGTATAATCCTCCATAAACGAGTTACCGCCCGGAAGGCCACTGGCCATTACTTTCAAAGCACGCACCATCGCGGACGTCTTCCAGTCGCCCTCGCCGGCGTAGCCGTAACCAGCCGCCATCATGCGTTGCGAGCCGATGCCGGGCAGCTGTTTCATGCCGTGCAGGTCTTCGAACGTATTGGTATAGCCTTTGAAATTTCCGTCTCTGAGAAAATATTTCAAACCCAGCTCTATTTTCGCGGCTTCGCGCAAAGCCTCGTGACGCTGCCCGCCGTTTTCCAGGCCGGAAGCGAGTTGGTAAGCATCGGCATACTCCTCGGTCAATGCAGAAATTTCGGCATCCGACACCTGGTTGATCACCGCTACCAGGTCTCCCACTGCATAAGTATTGACTGAGAAACCAAAAGTCATTTCGGCAGCGACCTTATCGCCGTCGGTTACCGCCACTTCGCGCATATTGTCGCCGAAACGAACGAATTTTGCCCCTTTCAGGTCGTGGCGGCCGGCTGCTACCCGTGCCCATTGCCCGAGACCTTCGAGCACATGTTCCTGCTGCCAATGCCCGACGATCACCTTCCGGTTCAGTCGCATGCGCGTCATCATGAATCCGAATTCGCGGTCGCCATGCGCCGACTGGTTCAGATTCATGAAATCCATATCGATGTCGGCCCAGGGGATATCACGGTTATATTGGGTGTGCAAATGCAAAAGCGGCTTTTGCAGGATCTGCAACCCTCGGATCCACATTTTGGCGGGGGAAAAAGTATGCATCCAGGCTACGATACCAATGCAATGGATAGCGTTGTTGGCTTCCTGGATGATGTTGTAGATTTCATCCGGCGATTTGACGACCGGCTTAAAAATCACCCGCACAGGTACCTGAGGGGCTTGGTCGAGATAGCGGGCGATGATCTGTGAATGTTCATCGACCTGGCGGAGCGTTTCCTCGCCGTACAAATGCTGACTTCCGGTGACAAACCAGATTTCAAACTGTTTTAAATCAAGCATCAGCTGAGTTGTAAATATCCTTTTTGTAAAAATTGGTTTTCGATATAAGCCCCGGCTTGCAGGTACTTCTGGTAAAGCTGCTGATACACCGCCGACTGCCCCTCGCGCGGTTGATACACGGCATCAAAGCCCGAACTCATCGCCTCCTGCGCCTCCTGCAAATTGGCATGCACGCCCGCAGCCACCGACGCGAACATCGCCGCGCCCAATGCACAAGCTTGCTCGGAAGCCGCTACTTTAATAGGCATGTTGAGCACATCGGCCAGCGTTTGCATCACGAATGCAGATTTCTTCGCCACGCCGCCAATCGCAATAACCTGGTGAATAGGTACGCCTTCATTCTGGAAACGTTCGACAATCGCCTTGGATCCATATGCGGTAGCTTCCACCAATGCTTTAAATATGCGTGCACTGTCGCTCGCCAGGTTCAGGCCGAGCAAACCGCCTTTGAGCGTGTGTTTTGCGTCGGGTGTGCGCCTGCCGTTCAGCCAGTCGATGGCGATAATGTCCTTTTCGGTTACGGGTAATTTCGCTGCTTGTTCTGCTAGATGCGGGATTAGCTTCTGCGAGAGTTTCGCCGCTTCCTCCTCACCCATCAATGCGCGAACGGGCTCCGTTATAAGTTTGGAAAACCATGCATAAATATCCCCGAATGCCGATTGCCCCGCCTCCATACCCAGCATACCGGGCACAATGGAGCCGTCGACCTGCCCGCAAATGCCTTTGATCAGCAAATGACCCACCTCTTCATTCGGTGCCACGAGCATATCACAGGTGGAAGTACCGATTACTTTACATAATGAATATGGCTCTATCAGCGCGCCTACCGCGCCCATGTGCGCGTCGAATGCGCCCACACCTATGACTACGTCAGCGGGAAGACCCAATTTCGCAGCCCATTCTTGGGAAATAGTGCCCATCGACTGGTCGGAGGTGGCAGTATCGGCGAAAAGGCGGTCGCGCAGGCCGTCGAGCAAAGGATCGAGTTCATGGAAGAATGCATTGGACGGAAGGCCATCAAAATCCTGGTGCCAGAGCGCCTTATGCCCAGCCGCGCAGCGGGATCGTTTCAAGAGAAGCGGATCAGTAATACCGGTCAGCTCGGCCGAAATCCAGTCGCAGTGCTCCACCCAGGAAAATGCATGCGCGCGTACAGCCTCGTCCACGCGCAACGTGCGAAGAATTTTAGCCCAAAACCATTCGGAAGAATAGATACCGCCTACATACTTGGTAAAATCAATATCATAACTGTGAGCCAGCCGGTTGATCTCCTCCGCCTCTGCATTGGCGGTATGGTCTTTCCAAAGGATGAACATCCCATTGGGATTTTCTGCAAATTCCGGAAGCAACGCCAGCGGCGTGCCGTTCCTGTCTACTGCCACAGGCGTCGAACCTGTCGTATCCACCGAAATTCCCCGCACATTTTGCCTTACGGCCGGCGAAGCCTGGTCCAGTGCGCTGTGGACGGCGTTTTCCAGACTTTCGAGATAATCCAGCGGATGCTGCCGGAACTGCGAAACGCCCGCATCACAATATCTGCCTTGCTTCCAACGGGGATATTCCTGTACAGCGGTTCCAACCTGCTCTCCCGTGTCTGCATTCACTACCAATGCCCTCACAGAGTCGGTACCAAAATCAATACCAATGACGTAATTCTCCTTCATAAATATCGGTTTAGGATGTTCTCAGACCAATTTGACGCATTTATTTAACTAATCACCTAACAAATATAAATAAATTTGTTTTTAGTGTAGTATTGACACAATTTAAATTTTGATAGGGGGAGGAAAGGGAGGATGGAACGGGAAGAAAGGGAGAGGTCGAATCGCGTAGCGATGCAATATTGGTAGTCAGGTAAATTGATGTATGATCGGGAAATCCCGTCAGGGATGTAACAACGGAAATAGGAAGGCGATTTGCCTAAGTAGAGTTGTTACATGCCTAACGGCATTTAATAAATACACACAACAACATTGGCTACCAATATTGCATGCCTAACGACATTTGCTTCAATTCTCCCCTTCCTCCCTTTCCCCCATCCTCCCCTTCCTCCCTTTCCTCCATCCTCCCCTTCCTCCCCTATTGACTCTTCATCGAATCCGGCATAAAATTCCAGAACGAGTGGAATTTCGTCTTGTACCGCTCAGCATCCAGCTTGTAAAGGGTGGCTTTTTTCGTAGCACTATTGTTGTTCTTCTGGCCGGTGTCGATGAGCAGACCGGTGGAGAGCAGCTTCCGGCTGAAATTCCGTCGGTCGATGGGAATGTTATAGATGGCTTCGTAGAGCTTCTGCAATTGCGGGATCGTGAAACGCTCGGGCAGCAATTCAAAGCCGATCGGATGCAAGGCCGCATTGTATTTGAGGTGCTCGATCGCCCGGGTTACCATTTTTTCGTGGTCAAAAATCAGTTTCGGCCGGGCATCGAGGGTGATCCAGGAAGCATTATGGCTTTTCACGGCTTCCGAATCGTGGTCGTCGATTTTAATCAACGCAAAAAACACGACAGAAACCGTGCGCTCACCAGGGTCTCGATCCGCTTTACCAAAAGTTTCCAGCTGCTCGACGTAAATATCTTTGAGGCCAGTCAGATTGTACAGAATACGGACTGCCCCGTCGGCGAGGTCTTCTTCCGCATTCAAAAAGCCACCCATCAGCGACCATTTTCCTTTTTCGGGTTCGAAATTCCTTTTGATCAACAGCAGCTTGATATCCTTTCCGTCAAATCCGAAAATAATACAGTCGATGGCCACGAGAATGCGGGAGGCCTGGGGATAGTTATTCATCTAATACGGTGTCGTATAAGTATTGTCATTCAAGGCACTAACTCAACTACTAGTTACAAAATATTTTCACGGGGAATCCCGGAAAATGTTAAGTTTATGTTAAGAAAGTAAAAAAAAGTACGAGAATACTTAATCTGTTTAAAGAGTTAAGTCACAAATTTAAGTACGAATTTTGTACCGCTTCTCAGCGAAAATAATCAGATTATTAAAAGGCTATCTTCATGATGAACAACTTTTACGCCACCTGTTCCGATGAAAATATCCTTGCGCTGATCAGTGAGCAGGACGATGAGCTGGCCTTTGCGGAACTTTACGACCGTTACTTCAAAACGCTGTTCAATTACGCTTACTCGAAGGTCAACGACCGGTTCACTGCGCAGGAAATCGTACAGGAGCTTTTTGTCAGTCTCTGGCAGCAACGCCGCCATAACCAGGTGCAATGCGGCCGGTCATTCCTGTTTACGATGGCCAAGCGCCTCATCATATCGTTCTACCGGAAAGAATATACCCGCCAGCACCATTACGGCCAATGGGAGATCCACCGCAGCGACACCTCCGAGTTTGCCGACCAGCCTACCCTCGCCTCCGACCTCCAACACCGCTACGAGGAAGGCCTGCATTTACTTTCCCCGAAATGCCACGAAGTTTTCACTTTGAGCCGCCAGGGTTTTTCCAATAAACAGATCGGCGAGCAGCTCAATATTTCCGAAAAGACCGTGGAGCAGCACATTACCAAGGCATTGCGCATCCTCAAAGAGCATTTGAAGGAGCATATGATCTGCGCTGTGATCCTTTTTGCCACTTTTTAAAAAAAATTTCAAAAACTACTAAGGGTTCGCTTTCCGGCGCGCGACTTCTGGGTTGACAACATCCCCGATCTCATGAAGCCAAACGGTATTCCGCCTGCATTACTCGAAAAATACCTGTCCGGTGAATGCACCGACGCAGAAAAAGAACTCGTCGAAGCCTGGTATGCATCGCTGCAAGGCGAGCCGCGCTATCTGGATCATTTGCCGGATACCGAACAGGACGAAATACGGAACGAGGCATTCGGGAATATCAGGCGGGAACTGAACATGGCCGACCAGGCGCCGGTGCGCACATTTCCATGGCGCTGGCTCACGGGCATTGCCGCATCCATCGCGATCGTGCTGGGCGTGTACCTTGTCACACAAATCAGAAAAACACCGGCCACGACCATTTCACAGCAGCTTGACAGCCGGCAACCTTCCGAATTGGTACGTTTTGAAAATAACCAGGAACGGATCGTTACACACCGCCTGCCCGACAACAGCTCTATTGCAATGCATCCGCACGCCGTGGTTACCTACCCCGCCGCTTTCGACGCCGACCAGCGGCTGGTGACGTTTTCAGGGGAAGGTTTTTTTGATATACAAAAAGATAAAAAGCGGCCATTTTACATCCAGAGCGGCGAAATGGTGATCAAAGTACTCGGTACCAGTTTCAATGTAAAGGCGCCGCAGAACCGCAAGATTTTCCAGGTAGACGTCGTGACGGGCACGGTGGAAGTGCGCACGTATGCCGAAACAAACCAGTCTCAGCAGGTAATCCTGAAACCGCAGCAACAGGCATTGTTCGAACTGGATTCGAAGCGGCTGATCTCGAAAACGTCACCACTGCAAACCAAAAAGGAGATCTACGAACCGGTTACCATTGTATTTGAGGAAACACCGCTGAACAAGGTGATCGAGCAGCTGGAAAAACGCTTCAATGTATCGATCTCACTCGCGAACCCCGGCCTTGCCAAATGCGGCCTGACGGCCAATCTGGAGTCGCAGACCTTTCCCGGCATCCTCGAAATCCTTTGCACTTCACTTGAAGTAACCTACACTATATCAGGCAATAATATCACCATTAATGGAGAACCATGTGAATAATACCCAAAGCTACCCATGATCTTATGAACCCATCCGTACCACCGTGAAAAAGGCCGGAAGTGTACCACCACTACCCGGCCCCAAATGCCATCCTTTTTCTTCGTACCACCGTTTCAAAAGGATGTTTTATCCAATAGTGCCTAACCATCAGACAATCAAAATTATGCAAAAAACAGTACGTAACAAGCCGGTCGACTGGCGAAAAATTATGCGCATTGGACTGCTTCAATGGATTCTTGCCGTCTCGCTCGCAGCCGGCAGTTATGCGAAGGAAACCGCGGCCCAGTCTGTGCTGAGCAAGGACGTGACGCTCACACTCCGCAATGTTTCGCTCAAACAGGCCCTGAATGAGATCCAGGCCCGTACCAATACCCGCTTTGTGTACAGCAGCCGGGTGTCCGTGAAAGAAAACGTAACGATCGACGTGAAGAACCAGAAGCTTTCCAGGATCCTGGACCAGCTGCTGGCCCCTCGTGGGATCAATTACAAGGTGATCAACAACCAGATCGTGCTCGCGAAGACGCGCGTCAGCCGTGAGGAATCGGTGATCCCCGAACTGGAAGAAAAATTGCATCAATATGTACTGCCCACCGAAATCCAGGTGCGCGGGACCGTGAGCTCATCGGACGGCCAGGGTACGCTACCGGGCGTAAGCATCGTCGTGAAGGGAACCTCGCAGGGCACCACCAGCGACGTCAACGGAAAGTTCGAAATCACCGTGCCGAATGTGGAATCGGCATTGGTTTTCAGTTTTGTAGGTTATGTTTCGCAGGAAATCGTGGTGGGCAATCGCAACGAAATCAATGTGACTTTGCAGGCAGATAACAAGGCATTGTCGGAACTCGTGGTGGTGGGTTACGGAACGCAGAAACGCGTGAACCTGACCGGCGCCGTGTCGCAGGTGCAATCCAAAGACCTTGAAAACCGCCCGTTGAACAACATGACGCAAATCCTGCAAGGGATGGTGCCCAACCTGAACATTACATTCAGCACCGGGCAGCCGGGTAAGGGAGGGGCTTTGAACGTGCGCGGAGAAACTTCCATCAGCGGCAGCGCGCCGCCGTTGGTGTTGATCGACGGTATTCCGGGCGATATCAACCGCATCAACCCCGGGGACGTGGAGTCGGTTTCGGTACTGAAAGATGCTGCGGCTTCTGCCATCTACGGTGCGAGGGGCGCATTCGGGGTAATTTTGGTCACGACCAAAACCGCGAAGAATGGAAAGACCTCGGTTTCGTACAGCAACAACTTCGGCTGGTCGAAACCTACCATTCATACCAACTTCATGACCAATGGTTATGATTATGTTAAAATCAATGACGAAGCATTTATCCGTGCGACGGGCAACAGCTACACCCGCTATTCGGAAGAAGATTACAAGGAAATAGAGGCACGCCGCTATGACAAGACCGAAAACCCGGCGCGGCCATGGGTGGTTGTGAAGAATGTGAACGGCAAGGACATTTACAATTACTACGGTAATTACGACTGGTGGAATACGATCTTCGATATGAAGCAGCCGTCACAGCAACACAACCTCAACCTTTCGGGCGGAACGGACAAGATCAACTACTTCCTGTCGGGCTCGTTGTTCTCTAAGGATGGCATCATGCGTATCAATACCGACAACTTCAAGTCGTACACACTGCGCAGCAAGATCAACGCTCAGCTTACGCCATGGCTGAAAGTGAGCAACAACACCCAGTACTTCGATTCACGGTATAAATATCCGGGCCTCGAAGGCGGGGCCAACTCCAACTTTGTGGCCATTACCGTGCATGCGTTGCCTATTTACGCGCCGCGTAACCCGGACGGCACGCCTACGTACAACACCTTGAAAAACAACTATTCGATCGGCGACGGTTTATTTGCCAACCTGCTCAAAGGCGTTGCGGGCGGCGAGCAGAAAGTGCATGAGCTGACGACCATTAACACCGTTGAACTGAGTCTTGCCAAGAACTGGAACCTCACCGCCAACCATTCCTACTCGTTCTACATCACCGACGACTGGTACCGCTCCGCCGTGGCGACCTATTCGGTTCAGCCGGGCATTTTGGCTACTGTACCGAACTATAATACCGACCAGTTGAAGAAAACATTCTGGTTCGATCCGCAGAACGTGGTGAACGTGTTTTCATCCTACAACCATACTTTCGGTAAGCATTATGTGAGTGCTACGGCGGGTATCAACTACGAAACGCGCAAGCACCAGGTATTGGGGGGATCACGCAAGAACCTTCTTTCCGAAAGCCTCAACGACCTGAACCTCGGAACCGGCGAGCAGCTCGTGAATGGCGGCGCCTACGAATACGAACTTTTCGGTGCATTCTTCCGGGCGAATTACGATTACCAGGGTAAATATCTCTTCGAAGCAAATGGCCGTCTGGACGGAACGTCGCGCTTCGGCAGCGGTCGCCGCAATGGTTTCTTCCCTTCGGTGTCGGCGGGATGGCGTATCAGCGAAGAAAATTTCTTCGAATCGGCACGCAATGCGGTTAATAACCTCAAAATCCGTGCTTCTTACGGAACATTGGGCAACCAGCTGCCTCCGAAATTCAACGACAATCCTAGCTCGGCGAGTTTCTATCCTTATGTTCCGATGATGCCTACCGCGCAGTCGACCTGGATTACCAATGGCCAAAAACTGCAATATGTAAGCAGCCCGGCCCCTATTTCAGCAGGACTTACCTGGGAATCGGCTACAACTTCGAACATCGGTCTCGATGCGACATTGCTAAAAAACCGCCTGAATATTTCATTCGACGGCTACGTCCGCAATACCAAAGGCATTCTCGTTCCGGGCCAGGTGCTTCCGTCGGTGTACGGAGCAACCGTGCCTACCCAGAATGCGGGTAATATCCAGACCAAAGGTTTCGAGCTGACCCTCGGCTGGGCCGACCGTTTCAAAGTGGCGGGTAAGCCGTTCTCTTACAATGTATCGTTCGTCGTGTCCGACTCCCGCTCGAAGGTTACCAAGTACGACAATCCGAACAAAACCCTCTCGAACCCGTACGTAGGCCAGGAAATCGGCGAAATGTGGGGTTACCAGATCGACGGGATGTTCCGGAGCAACGAGGAAGCACAGGCCTACAAAGTTGACCAGACGATCGTGAACAAGCAGCGCCTGAGCGCCCCCGGCGAATGGAGCAAGTTGCAGGCGGGCGACCTGAAATTCGCCGACCTGAACAACGACGGCAAGATCGACCAGGGCGCGAACACACTGGGCGACCACGGCGACCTGAAAAAGATCGGTAACAACCGCGCACGCTACCGCTACGGGATCAACCTGGGTGCTTCCTGGAATGGGTTCGACATTTCGGCATTGGCGCAGGGTATCCTCCGCAAAAACTGGTATCCGGGCAACAACGCCGACAAGTTCTGGGGCCCTTACTCGCGTCCGTACTACTCGTTCATTCCCGAAGATTTCGGCAACGACATCTGGACTCCTGAAAACCCGAATGCCTATTTCCCGCTGTTGCGCGGCTATACGGCCCTCAATGCCGGCGGTGACCTGAACAGCGCCAACGACCGTTACATTCAAAACGTAGGTTACCTGCGCCTGAAAAACCTGGTGGTCGGATACACTGTGCCGGAGAAAATCAGCAAGCTGGTGCGCGTTCCGCGGGCCCGCGTGTATGTGAGCGGCGAGAACCTGCTGACCTATTCGCCGCTTCGTTCGAAATACATCGATCCGGAGGCATTCGACGGCGACGCTACCAACGGCCGTACCTATCCTATGTCGAAAACCATTTCCGTTGGTTTAAACATCACATTCTAAAAGGCATTCCTACCGATGAAAAAAATTCTTAGCATTATAGCCATCACCATGGGCCTTGCAGCCTGTGACCTGGAACAGCTTCCGCAGGACGCAATCTCGCCGGAAACGTTCTTCAATACCGAAAACGACCTTTTGCTTTATACCAACTCCTTTTACAATGCCCTGCCCAGCGCAGAAGACGTGTACAATGAGGATGTCGACAACGTGGTGAAAACCAGCCTGCGCGACGAGTTACAGGGAACGCGGGTGGTACCAGCCACCGAAACCGACGCCAACGGATGGCGGTGGACCGATTTGCGGAACATCAACTACTTCCTGGCCAACTCCGGCAAATGCCCCGACAAGAAGGCTGTCGCCAAATACAATGGCCTTGCCCGTTTTTTTCGTGCTTACTTCTATTTCAAAAAAGTGAAGCGCTTCGGCGACGTGCCCTGGTACTCGACTACCATCGAGCTTGAAGACCAGGAGCTGCTCACAAAACCCCGCGACCCGCGCGCACTCGTGATGGACTCGGTAATGGCCGATATCGATTATGCGATCGCCAACCTCGACGCCAGCCGCCAGGTGTCGACCGTTACCAAATGGACTGCATTGGCCCTGAAATCACGCATTGCATTGTATGAAGGCACATTCCGCAAATATCACCCGGAATATAACCTGCCCAATGCCGACAAGTTCCTCGACGCCTGTATTTCTGCTTCGGAAGATTTGATAAAGAACAGCGGCTACACCATTTACAAAGCCACACCGGCCACCGCTTATCTCAAACTTTTCTCTTCCGATAATGCGATTGCCGACGAGATCATTCTGGCAAGGGATTTCAGCGACGAATTGCAGGTTTACCATAACCTCAACTACTACACCATGACCGCATCCTACGGACGGCCGGGTCTGGAGAAAAAACTGGTGAACAGCTATCTGATGGCCGACGGCTCCCGCTTCACGGATAAGAAAGACTACGAAACCATGCAGTTTTTCGAGGAAGTACAAAACCGTGATCCGCGCCTTGCGCAGACGATCCGCACCCCCGGCTACACGCGGATCGGGGAAACGGCGAAACTCGTTCCGGAATTCGGTGCGACAGTAACCGGCTACCAGTTGATCAAGTTCGTTTCGACGCCGAAATGGGATACTTTTAACAAGGACATTACCGACATGCCGGTGTTCCGCTACGCCGAGGTGTTGCTGAACTACGCCGAAGCCAAAGCTGAAAAAGGCACATTGACACAGGCCGACCTGGACATGTCGACCAAGCTCATCCGCGATCGCGTAGGCATGCCGAACATCAATATGGACCAGGCCAATGCAAACCCCGACCCTTACCAGGCTGCACAATACACGCAGATTACCGGCAAAAACCTCGGTGTGATCCTCGAAATCCGCCGCGAACGCCGCATCGAGCTGGTGATGGAAAATTACTTCCGCTGGGACGACATTATCCGCTGGAAAGAAGGCCAGGCTTTGACCAAACAATTCAAAGGCATGTACTTCCCAGGCCCCGGCCAGTACGACCTCGACAAGAGCGGTACCATCGACGTGGTGATTTACGAAGGTACCAAGCCCGACATCAAAGGCGCACAGCTCCTGAAACTGGGCAGCGATGTGTCCCTCGAAAACGGAGCCAAGGGCGGTAACATCATCGTGAATGGCCACATTACCAAGAAATTCATCGAAAACCGGGATTACCTGTACCCGATCGCCAAACAGGAGCGCCTGTTGAACACCAACCTGACGCAAAACCCTAACTGGGAATAATGCATTATCCGACTGTTCCTAACCTTTAATTTTATGCTTTCAGACAGAAGGTCGTTTTTGGAGAAAATGTCCCGGATCGGGGCGCTGAGTTTGTTGCCGATGGCAGGCTCCCAGGCCGCGAATGCAGCAAATGCGTCATCCGCTTTGGACGAAAAGAACCATTTCGTAGCCGGGCCCTATTTACAGAATATGGGTACCAATGAGGTGACGATCATGTGGATCACCCATAAAAACTGTTTCAGCTGGGTCGAGTACGGCGCGGGCACTTATACGAGCAAGCGCGAGTTCGGCTACAACAACGGGCTCATCGAGGCCAACAACCGTATTAATAAAATTACATTAACCAACCTCACGCCCGGAACGGAGCACAAATACAAGATCGTATCCACCGAAGTGCTGGGTTACAAAGGCTCAAAGGTGGAATTCGGGGAAACGATCGCCAGCCCGCTTTATGGTTTCAAAACCTGGGGACAGCATGAGGACGAGTTCAAAATAGTGGTGTTCAACGACATCCACGACCGCCCGCAGATCATCCCGCAGCTTTTGTACCGCCATGGCTACACGGGTAATACCAAAGATTACGATTTCGTGGTTTTCAACGGCGATTGCTTCGACTGGGTTACGGAAGAGCAGCAAATGGTCGACCATTTGATCAAACCGTCGGTCGACATTTTCGCGACGGAGTTCCCATTCCTGCTCACCCAGGGCAATCACGAATGCCGGGGCAGCTTCTCGCGGCACATTCCCGAGTATTATGCCTATCCCGACAACAAGTACTACTTCTCGTTCACCCGCGGCCCGGTGCATTTCATCGTACTGGATTCGGGCGAGGACAAAACCGACGATAGCGTAGAGTACGGCGGCTTGTCGGCATTCGACCGTTACCGCGAGGTGCAGAAGAAATGGCTGGAAAAGGAAATCGAATCACCGGAGTTCAAAAAAGCCGATTTCCGCGTGCTGCTGATCCACATTTCGCCCTACCACTCGGGCGACTGGCATGGTACCATGCATTGCCGGGCGCTGTTCGGCCCGGTTTTGAACAAAGCCAAAATCGACCTGCAAATCTCCGGGCACACGCACCGGTACATGACGCACGAGCCCGACACCGACCATAACTGGCCGATCGTGATCGGTGGCGGGCCGCTGGAAGGCAAGCGGACGCTCATCAAGCTCCACGCTACGCGTAAGCAACTGGACCTGAAAATGATCCGCGACGACGGCGAGCTTGTAGGCAAGTTCCTGATCCCGAAGAAAAACAAATAGTACTGCCCTACGGCAGCAGATCCACCGGTTTGCTGCCGTTTTTTTTAGTCTTCCGGTTACTTAACATATTAACCCAACATTAAATAATCGCCGCCGCTCGCACCGGATTTTGGGCAATAAAGAAAAATGGTACATTTGCCTTTGACGTAACCCATTTTTCGTGGAACAGGATTCGGTACTTTGGCAAAAGTTCAGGGAAGGCGACCCGCTTGCCTTCGAGCAACTGCTGCGCAATTATTACCGGCCGCTATTCGATTACGGAAGGCGTTTCGTCAGCGACCGCGATGTGCTGAAAGATCTCGTGCACGATCTTTTCCTCTACCTATGGGAACGCAGGGAATCCCTCGGCAAGACCGACCAGATCAAACCCTACCTGCTTACGAGCCTCCGCAACCGCATTTTCAGGAATAGCAACCGCCTGGAAGCCCGTCCGGAAATTTTCCTGGCATTGGAACATACTCCCGAAGATTTTCACGAAACAGCCAACTCTATCGAAAGCGAACTGATCCTGACCGAGTTCGCTGCGGAGAAGCATTCGCGCATCCAGCATATTATCCAGTCGCTCACCCCACGGCAGCAGGAAATTATCCACTTGAAATTCTACCAGGATCTTCCCAACGACCGCATCGCCGAAATCCTGAATATTTCACGCCCGGCCACGGCTAACCTCCTGTACGAGAGCTTGAAAATGTTCCGTCAGAAGTGGCTTCTGCTAGCGGGCCTGCTTCTGTTATTCCTCGTGCGGGGCTATTAATCTAAAAATTTTTAAAATTTTTCCTGATTCTTCCATGATCCCGGCGGTCGCGGCGGATTATACTTTTAGAACACATTCCCGATAAGCCGATGCATCCATTTTACCACTACAACCTGGAAGACTTTCTGACTGACGACGATTTCAGGGGATGGGTAAAAAACGGCCAGCCACGCAACGACTTTTTCTGGGCCAAGCTCCGCTCGGAGTATCCCGAAAAAGCACCGCTGATGGACCAGGCGGCCGAGCTGATCCTTACCTGGGAAAAACAACCCAGCGACCTTACCCACGAGGAGCTCGATCATGAGGTGAACCGGATCCTGAACGACTCGGTGGTGCGCACGGTGGCCTCCCGGAAAGCAAATGTCGTTCGGCTACGCTGGTGGTATGCCGCCGCCGCAGTGCTCGTTCTGGTAGGAATAGGCTGGCTGGTTTCCGGCGAACAGGCGTTCCCAAAAAGCCAGTACACGTATAAGCGCTACGTTGCGGTATCTCCCGTTCCGCTGAAAGAGGTCATCAACAAGGGCAAAACACCAATGAAGGTTAGCTTGCCGGATGGCAGTAAAATACAACTCATGCCCGATGCCGCTGTCAGCTACGCCCCGGTTTTTGTTCAAAACCATAAAAGAGAGGTATTTCTCTCGGGAGAAGCGTTTTTCGAAGTGCAAAAAGACAAAGCCAATCCATTTTTCGTGTATGCCAATGACCTCGTTACGCGGGTAGTAGGTACGAGTTTTACCATCAAATCTTCTTCGGAACGCGTGGAGGTGATCGTCCGCACGGGGAAAGTGGCGGTTATGAAAGCCAAGGACCTGAACGAGGATAAGCCAGGCATCGAAATGCTGCTAACACCTAATCAGCAGGTAGTATTTACGCCCGAACAGCCGCTACTGGCACGTAGCATCGCCGAAAACCCGATAGCCATCGCCCGCCCGGTCGTAAAGCCGGATTTCACATTTGACAATCAGCCGGTTGGAGAGGCATTCAAATTGTTGCAGGAAACTTACGGAATACCCATTTTATACGATTCCACGAGGCTCGAAAACTGCTACCTGCGCGTGGCGCTGCGCGACGAGCCATTCTTTGACAAGTTAGGAATCATCTGCTCAACGATCGAAGCAAGCTACCAGGTAACCGACGGACAGGTCGTTATCACGGGGCAAGGCTGCGAATAAACCAAGTTTTCCTTTCAACCAAAACAACCCTTCTACCTTATGGCAAAATCTTGACCCAGATTCATTAAAAAGCCGGCAATGATTGCAGCATTACCGGCCTGATTCTCCCGGTTCATTTCAACAGAAGGACAGTTCCGCCAAAATCGGAGCACGGGAGGGCTTTGTCCAGAATTCATCAAAACCATTCGAATTTATGAAAAAAAGTAGTCGACCACTAACGTACCTGGTGACTGTGATGAAAATTGCATGCATACCATTCATACTGACCCTGCTGTTCAGCAGCCTGTCGCTCGCCAGTAACGGCCTTGCGCAGGAGCTGCTGCAACGCAATGTAACCCTGAAAGCCGAGCGCCAGGAACTGCGCCAGGTGCTCACCAACCTCGAAAAATCCACGGGCGTGCGCTTCTCGTATGTGCCCTCGCTCGTGCGGAACCAGAAAGTGAGCGTTACGGCCGAAAACCAGCGGCTCTCCGTCGTCCTGGACCAGCTGCTCTCGCCGCTTAACATCCGCTATTCGGTTTCCAGAGATTACATTATCCTCAACCGCAAGCCCACCAAAACGGCTGGTTCGAACGACACCAGCTTGCTCGAAATCTCCGAAGACGATGATATCGTCGATCGCGTGGTCCGCGGGAAAGTTATCGCCTCCGATACCAAGGAGCCACTGCCGGGCGTAAGCGTGGTGGTAAAAGGCACCCAGCGCGGTACTTCCACGGAAGTGAACGGAACATTCGAAATAGAGGTCCCCAACGGCGATGCACAGCTGATTTTCAGTTTTGTTGGCTACCTCGCGCAGGAAGTGAACGTGGGAAACCAGTCGGAGCTGGATGTAACGCTCCTTTCGGATACGAAATCGTTGCAGGAAGTGGTAGTCATCGGTTACGGAACGGTTAAGAAGGGCGATTTGTCGGCTTCGGTTGCGACGGTACCCGATATGGAACAGATCAAAAACCGGCCGGTGCTCAACGTGGGCAGCATGATCCAGGGTAAAGTAGCGGGTGTAACGGCAATCAGCAACGGCGGTCACCCCAACCAGACACCCAATATCACCATCCGCGGGACTGGCTCACGCGGGGGCGAAAGTGTACTGTACGTGGTCGATGGCGTACCCAATGCGCCTTACAACCCGGCTGATATCGAATCCATTACCGTTTTGAAAGATGCAGCCTCGGCAGCTATTTACGGTGCATTCTCCGGTTCGGCGGGGGTTATCCTCATCACTACGCGCCAGGCTGCGCAGGGCAAACCCAGCATTGAGTACAGTGGTTTTATGGGGATGAAACAGGCCTGGAAATTACCGCAATCGCTAACCGCGGCCGATGAAGCCAAAGTGTCCAACCTGGCTTATACCAATGCCGGCCTCGCCCCGCTCGACGGCTGGGACGCCACCAAAAATCCGTACGCACAAGTGACCCGCACCGACTGGATCGACGAAATCTTCCGCACGGGCCTCATTCAGCGCCACAATATCAGTTTCAATGCCGGTACCGATAAGTTCTCGACCCTTTTGCAAGGCCGCTACGAACGCGACGAAGGCACGCTCATCAACACTTACGCGCAGAATTTGTCTGTACGCTTCAATGCGATGTACAAGTTCACGGATAAGATTAAACTCCGTCAGGAGCTTTTTTACAATAACAATGACAACCGCGGGACTGAAACGACGAGCGGTTACAGTGGAACCGTGCTTTCGGCCATTTACATGCCGCGCTCGGCCGTGGCTTATTATGATGACGGCACATTCGGCGGTGTAGGCCCCCGTGATTCGCAATATCTGGGTATCCACGGCGATGCGATCAGCCCCGTAGGCACATTGCAACGCAACAGACCTTACAATAAGAGCAACGATATGCAGTCGGTTACCGAGCTCGGCTATTCCGACATTATACCGGGTCTGAGCTTCCTTACCCGTTTCAGCTACCGCCAGAACAGCTCGTTATGGAAAAGCTTTGATCCTAAAAGGACAGAGCCGGGCAAGCCGAATAACCAGAATACGCTCTCCTACTCTACCAACCGTGGCTACCACTGGATTTGGGAAAATACGGCCAACTATTCCCGTGTATTTGGTCGCCACAACGTAGGTGCGATGGCTTCCATGACGGCGCAGGAAAATGGAAACCGCAATTTCAACATTGCGGCGAAAGGCTTTGAAAATGAAGCCGACTGGGCGCAATTCTTCGTCAATGCATCCATTTTTGACCAAAACAGGCCAGGCGACGACGAATGGAAAGACCGTAATGCTTCCTATGTAGGTCGTTTGTCATACAGCTGGGCCGACCGCTATTTCGTGACTGCCAGCTATCGTTACGATATCGCCGGACGCCTCGCAGAAGGTTTCCGGGCGAAAGGTTACCCGGGTTTCACAGGTGCCTGGAAGCTTAGCTCCGAACCATTCTTTAATGTAAAAGGCCTCGATCTGCTGAAACTCCGCGCCAGCTGGGGACGCATTGGTAACATCGGTTCTATCGGAAGGTATTATGGTTATCCTAACCTGACCCCTAACAATACTTATCAGGTTGGTAATGGTGCCCCTATCAGCAATGGTTTATATGTGAGTTCAAGATTTAACCCTGAACTATCGTGGGAAACTTCGCAGCAGACAGACTTCGGCCTGGATATCAGTCTGTTGAAAGAAAAACTGACCATCACCGCAGATTACTTTAACAAGCTGACCTACGACCTGATCAAACAGCAGGATACCGAATGGACGAACACCAACGGTTACGGCGCTCCCTTCATTAACCAGGGCAAGATCCGGAATACAGGTTTTGAATTTGCCGCCAACTGGCGCGACCAGGTCGGCGAGTTCAGCTATGAGATTGGCGGTAACTTTGCTACCCTTAAAAACCGCGTCGACTATATCGATGAAAACCCGAACTCGGTATGGACGCATAGCGACGCTTGGAGAAGCATTCTGGTGCCATTCCGCTCGACGGTCGGCCAGCCTTATTTCTCTTACTGGCTGATCAAAAATGCGGGTATTTTCCAATCCGACGAAGCCGCTGCGGCCTACGTGGGTCCAAAGGGAGATCGTATCCAGCCTAATGCGAAGGCCGGTGACCTGAAATTTGTAGATGAAAATGGCGACGGCAAAATCGACGATTTGGACCGCGTGTACATGGGTAACGCATTCCCGAAAATCACTTACGGTATCACCGCCAATGCGAACTGGAAAAACTTCGATTTCAGCATTTTCTTCCAGGGTGTAGGCGGTGTGAAACTGTTCAACGCATTCAAGCAATCGACATTGAACGGTGCGGAACAGGGCTACAACCGTTGGGACAAAATCCTGGACGCATGGTCGGAAACCAATACAGGCTCCGATATCCCTAAAATTCGCGCCAACGATCCGAACAAGAACTTCTCGACCAACTCCGACTGGTATCTTGAAAACGGCAATTACCTGCGTCTGAAAAACCTGATCATCGGTTACACATTCAAAAGCAAGCCGGGTAAGCCTAGCCTGCGCGTGTACGTGAGCGGCGACAACCTGCTGACATTTACCAAATATTCGGGTATGGACCCCGAGATCGGTAGTCAGCTTATCGATGGCCGCTACACCGCACCAGGCCTTGACGGCGGTCAGTACCCGGTAGCACGCGTGTATTCAGCCGGTGTGAAGCTCAAATTCTAATACCCAATTCGACCAAACAAAGACTTTGACTCATGAAACATATCATTAAAAATGCGGGTCTTGCCATTGTAATGGCCGTGAGTGCATCCGCATGTACCGAAAGCTGGGTAGATACCAAACCCAACGGCTCCCCCACCACTGCATTCTTCTGGAAAAGCGACGAAGATCTGAACAAGGCCGTGGCTGCGATGTACGCGCCGATGGGCTACGAAAATACCTGGGGCCGCAACCTCTTCTGGATGCAGAACGCCTCCGACGACATCGTGACGGGCCGCGTTCGAGCAGAAAGTGATAACATCAAAAACTTCAACATTACCGGTCGCGAAGGCTCCATCTCCAACTGCTGGAACGACGTGTACTGGATGCTGAACAAGGCCAATCAGGTGATCCAGGGCATTTCCACGGCGACTGGCGTATCCGATGCCGTGAAAAACCGTGCGTTGGGGGAGGCCTATTTCATCCGTGGGTTTGCGCATTTCTGGCTGGCCTATTCGTGGGGCCATAAAGACCTGGGCGTACCTTTCGACGGCCCTGAGAATGCAGAGTTCGGCAAGCGCATTCCGCCGCAGCTCCCTTCGGTAACCGACAACTATGCCCAGATCATCAGCGATTTGCAAAAAGCCGCCGACTTGCTTCCATTATTCCAAACCTATGGTGCAGGCGACCAGGGACGCGCACATAAGGCTGCGGCGTGGGGTTACATGGTAAAAACCTACGCCTACTGGGCGCAATATGATGCTTCCAAATGGACGCTGATCCCCGAACTGGCTGATAAAATCAAGAATGAAGGTGCCCGTGCCCTCATTACCGGTAAGGGTAGCCCGGCTGCTAATTATCAGGCTGTTTTCACCATTGAAAACAACTGGACGAGCGAATATATCTGGTCCGTGAACTCCGGCGTACAGGGTGGTTCTATATTCCCGGGGGTGGCCTTGGAAAACAAAGGCTGGGGGATTTTCAATGGCTGGGGCTATTTCCAGCCTACCGAAGAACTTTATGAAGAATATGAGGCCAAAGACCCGCGCCGCGAGGTGACTATCCTGAAATTCGGGGACAAATTCACCTACTTTGGCAAAGAGCGCTCTTACTTCTCAACCAACAGCCTCTCGGGCTTCCAGATTCGCAAATACATGGAGCCTTACAGCTACGGAACCAATGAAAATGCAGGTAGCAACACGATGATCAATCAAAGCGGTGATGGGCCTTCAACACGCCTGAACCTGCCGCTGATGCGCTATGCAGAGATACTGCTTTTCAAAGCGGAGGCATTGATCAAACAAGGTAAAAATGCGGAAGCGGCCGCGCCATTGAACGAAATCCGTGCCCGCGTAGGACTCGCTCCGATTGCAACGCCGACATTGGCAGACCTCAAACATGAACGGCGCGTAGAGCTTGCCTGCGAATGGACCGACCGCCTGGCCGATCTGAAACGCTGGGGCGATTACGACAAGATCAACATGCCGCTCCACGGGCGCATCCACGACAACAAGACCGATCCCGCTTCGCCCTACAAAATCCAGGTAATCTGGCCGGCCCGCAATTTCGATCCAGGCAAGCACATGGCGTGGCCGATGAACCCCGATGAGATTTCACGCAGTAATGGCGCCTATAAGCAGACGCCGGGCTGGTAATGCATCTACAATGTGAATTTTCATCATGAGTTAACATTAATGGCATATTTTTGGCATCACAACAGGAGACCCTTCGGGGTCTTTTGTTTTATAGTTAATTAATCATCTCTATACCCAATGAAAAAAATTGCCCTTTACCTACTGGCATTCGTCGCGCTTGCAAGCGCGTCGTATGCGCAGAAAACCGCAACTATTAATGTAGCATCCTACAACCTCCGCTACAACACCCCCAACGACGGCGTAAATGCCTGGCCCAACCGCAAGGAGAATGTGAAAGGCCTCATCCGTTTCCATGAATTCGACATTTTCGGTGTGCAGGAAGCACTGGTAGGCCAGCTGAAAGATGTTGCCGAACTGCCTGAGTTTGCCTACTATGGCAAAGGCCGCGACGATGGCAAAGAAGGAGGAGAGCACTCCGCCATTTTCTACAAAAAAGACCGTTTCAAACTGCTCAAATCGGGCGATTTCTGGCTGAGTGAAACACCCGATAAACCAGGCCTCGGCTGGGATGCCAAATGCTGCAACCGCATTTGTTCATGGGCGCAATTCGAGGACGTGAATACCAAAAAGAAATTCTATTTCTTCAATGTGCATTTCGATCACCAGGGCGTTGAGGCGCGTCGGCAATCGGGGCATTTGATGGTGAAAAAAATTAAGGAAATCGCAGGAAACAACACCGCAATCCTCACGGGCGACTTCAACTCGTCACCGGACACCGAGCAGATCAAAACGATATCCAGCGTGCTCAACGACACCCACGACGTAACCAAAGAAGCTCCGTACGGCCCGGAAGGCACCTTTAACAGCTTCAAATTTGACGCTGAAATGAAGACCCGGATCGATTACATTTTTGTGAGTAAGAATGTAGATGTCCTGAAATACGGCGTATTGACTGACTCCAAAGAGCAGCGCTATCCGTCTGATCACCAGCCGGTGTTGGTGAAGGTGGAGATTAAATAAAATAGACTTCGGCTTCGAACTTCGGCAGCCGGCTTTTGGGGATTTAGTTTGTGCCTGATCATCAAAAGTCGGCTGTTGTTATTCCTTGTCAAATTTTGGCAAGCCGTAAGTTTTTACGATATGCTCAGCCAACTCTATTTTTTCTTTGAAATAACCCTTATTCAGAAGCTCATCAAGGCTCTTATCAGCCTTTTTCAAGACAGGTTTTCGCAGGCGTTCGAGTTCTTTCTCCATTTTTACAATCGCTTTTTTCTAATAACAAGAAATGCTCCATACTCAGTGTTGGGTACAAACTCTTCCCAACCGTCGTTTACAAAACCATAAACCTGAAAATCAGGCCTTATAGTTTCAAGATTGTTTGAAATTCCCATTCTGTACAACCTGGTCCGGGATTCTGTGCTACCAGCTGCAAATATCATCGCACCGGGAAATTCTTCCGTGAAAGACAGCAGTGTCGATGCCACCGTTGCCATTACTTTGATACTGTCTCCATTATTGGTGACTACTTTGTCATCAAGCTGCCCGGTTAATTCATTCTTGTCCCCGAACCCTAAGTTAAAAAAATTCGGCACGTTAGTTGGACTGTATATCACAACTTTCTTCACATCACCCTTTGGCCCCTGGCTTACAAACTCGTAAACCATGGCCGTATCGCCGGGTGTTATTTCATATTGATCATAGTGCATGTGTAATGCAAAGATAAATACTAAATTGAGGGCATCTTTCCCAAGCATCTATCCTGTGATAAGTCGTACGAACCTCCTGATCATTTGCGTATTAGCATGTCTCGCATTGACGTCGACGCAGAGCGTCAAAATCAAAATCGTTGCCCCGAAAGCCTGGAATGACAGGAAAGCGCTTTTGCTCACGCGGGAGAAAGGCTTCGCGGCGGTGGTGCATTCCATCAGGCTGGGGTTTGATACGACGCACCTGATGATGGATTCGGATTTGCTCCCGGATTTGTATCAATTTCAGGTTTCGCAGAAAAAAGGGGCATTGACATTCTTCTTTGACCCGGGTACTGAAATACGGCTGGATACTTCCAATCTTGCTAAATCGACGGTGAGCCATTCCAAAAGCAATGAAGAATGGCGGAAGTATCAAACACTCGTTCAGAGCCCTTCGGATCAGCGGCTGAATGCGTACATACTTGCGGAAGCACGTGCGAAAAAGCATAACCTGTCCGATAGCGCTCGCTACTGGGTGAGCGAACAGGCAGCGGAGCGTGAGATACTATGGGATGCGACGGCTGGTTTTATCACCAATCACCCCAGGTCGTATGTCAGTTTATATTTGCTGAAAGTCAACTGGTTCGCATTGAAGGACAGGGGATTGTTCGAAAAGCTGGACCATACTTTGGCGCATCACCGGAACTATCGTTTTTTGAGCGAAAAGAATAAGGCACTTGCCAAAAGCACGCCATCCGGCTCTCGAAAATGACCATGCGCTATTCTAATCTTCGTTAAAACCATAGCCGACACAAATGGAGATATCCGCAAGCATTCAGAACAGTTTGAACAGCCATTCCGTGACGGTTGCGACCAATGGCGCGGAAAAGCAATTGCAAATCGCCCCCCGGGAAACGGGCTACGGCTCGTCCGTCAACGGCGGGGAAATGCTGCTGTTGGCCCTCGCTACCTGCTATTGCAATGACATTTACCGCGAGGCTGCCAAGCGCAATATTAACGTTGAAAGCGTGGAAGTTACGTCGTTCGCAAATTTTGGAAGTCCCGGAGAGCCGGGGGGCAATTTTCGGTACGAGGTTCGGGTTGCATCAAATGCTTCAAAAGCAGAGATCGAAGACCTGGTCAGGCACACGGACCAGGTCGCGGAAATTCATAATACACTGCGGAAAGGTGTTGATGTAGATTTGATTCATTATCAGAATCCCTAAAACAATGCGAACAAGCATCCTTCGACTCCTAACCTGCCAACTTGCATTGATTGCAGCCTTTTGCAGTTGCAGCAAAAATCCCGGTAGTCCGACCGGAAAAATGGCGCCGATCAGGGAGATCAATCAAAAGGAAATCACTTCACAAAAAGCGACCATTGCCATTACCGGCGCAACCATTATCGACGGAACTGGCGGGACCCCGATTCAAAACGGATGTGTCGTCGTCACGGATGGGGTCATCAGCGCCGTGGGCGGCAAAGCGGATATTAAAATACCCGCAAACGCACAGGTCATGAATGCCGACGGCCTCACCTTGTTACCCGGTTTCATCGATTCCCACTTCCACTTGGACGGCGTTCACGGCCTTCCTGCGCAATTTCTTCAAAACGGCATAACATCATTGCGCGATCCCGGTGCCTGGATCGAAGCCTATGATGAAGAACGAAAAAGCGGCATACCTGTCCCGCGGCTTTTCCTGGCCGGCCCGCATATTGATATGTTTCCTCCCGCCTACCCGCGCGATGCGTATGTGGTGAGGGACGCAGACGAGGCCGTACGCGAGGTCAATCATCTGATCGATCAGGGTGCGTCGGTGATCAAAGTCTATTTTCGCCTGCCGCCGGCCATTATCGCCGCGGTGTGCAAAGCTGCTCACGCGCGCGGCATTCCCGTCACCGGGCACCTCGAAACGACCGAAGCCAAAGAAGCCATCGATGCCGGATTGGACGGGATCGAGCATATTACCTCCTTCGGCCTCACACTTGTGCCGCAAAGAGAAGGCGAAAAATACCGGCAAATGGTGCTGGCCGACAACAACGCGCGAAAGCAGGGAAGGTACGAGGTTTGGAAAAACATTGACCCGGATAGTCCTGTCACTGATTCACTGGGTGTTTTCCTGAAAAACAAAGGCACGTTTGTAAGTCCAACGCTCGGCGCATTCGAATACCAGGCCGCCGCCGGCCAGCCGTTGGATACTGCCCGTTTGGAAGGATTTGGAAAAATGAAAAAGATTACCGGAAAGCTGCACCACGCTGGCGCCAAAGTAGTGGTGGGATCGCATTCAATGATACCTTACGCCGAAACTGGCTGGGCATTCCAGCGGGAAATGGAGTTGCTGGTCGAGAGTGGGCTCCGTCCGGCGGAGGTAATTACGGCTGCCACACTGCAAAATGCTCGTTTTTTTCGCATTGACGATCGGTTAGGGAGCATTGAGACGGGAAAACAGGCCGATCTCATCCTGATAAAAGGCGATCCATTGAAGAACATATCCGCCACCCGGAACGTTAACAGGGTTATGCTCAATGGGGTTTGGGTTAAATAAGCAGGAATCGTTACATTGCTTGGAAACTACATCACTATGAAAAATCTCCTTCTGATCGTCCTGAGCGCATTGATGTTTTGGACAAGCAACCAAAGTTTCGCCCAGGCCGAAGAAGAAAAACTAGACCTTCCGGGTGACAATCTCAATCTCTATGCGGTTTTAAAACTTTTCCAGGAGTCGGAAACGCTCGAAGGTTTTGAGCGGAAACTCAATGAAGAAGATTCAGAGATCAACAACCTTGACCTCGATGGCGATAATCAAACCGATTACATCCGCGTAGAGGACAATGTGGAAGGGAATCTTCATACGATCAGCCTGAAAGTGGCAGTCAGCGAAAGAGAAGATCAGGATGTGGCGGTGTTTTACGTCGAAAAAAAGGACGACGGCGAGATATGGATACAGCTCGTAGGTGATGAGGATCTTTATGGCAAGGATTACATCATCGAACCCAATTCGCAGTCAGGAACGGTCACCGAAACGCCTAATCCCGGGTATAGCGGCAACAGGGAGGTTGAGCCTGCTGCGATTCAGCAGAATGTCGCATATGTGTCCAGTTGGCCTGTCATTCAATTTATTTTTGTACCAAGATACGTGATCTGGCGGTCGCCGTGGCGGTGGCACTACTATCCGTCCTACTGGCGTCCGTGGAGGCCGCGATACTGGCATTATTACTACGGCTACCATTACCACTGGCATTACTATTACAACGGGCATTTCCGTCGCTGGCCCAGCTACCGCAATCCGGTATGGCATACGCATTACTATGGCGGTAACTTCCGTTCGCGCTCGGTGATTGTGCATACGCGCTATACGCGGGGCGACTACCGCGCTACCTACTCGCGACCATCTTCTGCACGGGAGGGGTCTGCATTGTTTGTAAAAAGATACCCAAAAGCCCCCACGACAAGAGAAAGGCTTCCAAGCTTCGATAAGACAGGTCGCCCTGTGATTACCCGCCCATCGACCGGCCGGCCGGGCACTACCCGACCCGGAAACGGCGGCAACACGCGTCCTTCCATTGAAAGGCCGGGAAGCGGCAATAGTGGCCGCCCGGGCACAAGCAGACCAGGTACCGGTCGCCCCGAAGTAACGCGCCCGGGTACCTCGCGGCCTTCTAACCCTAATCCAGGTGTATCGAGGCCGGACATCGAGCGGCCGACACGTCCAGGAAACCCGGATGTGTCCCGACCTACGCCACGACCCGAGGTAACGCGCCCAACGCCGTCGCCCAGGCCGGAAGTTACGCGGCCTGCACCAACGCCTCGTCCGGAAACATCGCGCCCGAACATTGAACGGCCGACACGGCAAACACCAAGCGCGCGGCCGGTGCCAGCACCTCGTCAGGAAACACCACGCACTTCGCCGGCACCATCGGGTCGCCAGCAGAGTTCGCCGCGTTCGTCAAGAGAGACAGATCGGCCTTAGCCTCGGGACAAATAAGTTTAGTTAAAGATCCGCCAGATACTTCTGTCCGCCAAGGTAGCGCATCTGGCGGACGATCTGGTTGGTACGCTTGTTCACATACGCAGACGGATTCTGGATCGAAAACCGGATCGGGTTCGGTAGTACCGCTGCGATGCGCGCGGCCTCGTAGCGGGTGAGGCGCTTAGCCGACTTGTTATAGTAACGCAGTGAAGCCGCTTCTACCCCAAAAGTCATTTTACCCATTTCAGCTACATTCAAATACACTTCCAGAATACGTTCCTTGCTCCACAGCACTTCTATCAATACGGTAAAATAAGCTTCGAGGCCTTTCCGAACGAAACTCCGTCCATGCCAGAGGAATACATTCTTGGCAACCTGCTGAGAGATGGTACTGGCACCCCGGGCCCGCTTGCGGTCCTCGGTCATTGCATTGTAGATCTGGTCGAAATCAAAACCCCAGTGGTTGGGAAAGTTCTGGTCTTCGGAAGCCACTACTGCCAGGGCCACTTCTTTGGAAATATTCTCGTAAGGCTCCCAATCGTGATAAATCTCGGTATCCTCGTCCGCCCTGAATGCGTCGATCTTCCGGGAGATCATGTAGGGCGTTACCCAAACGGGCAAAAACCTCAGGATAATCACCCAAACCACTGAAAGCACGAGAAAAGCAAGGAAGACTTTGAGCGCAATAAATTGCAGACGGCGGAGCATAAAACTTTTTTACTTCTACAAACAGAAACCAAGTAACAAAAACAGCGTACAAAGAACAGAAACTAATCAGGTTTAGGCAAAGAAATATGCGCCTTAATCGCCAAATTTTTAAACACGCTGTATATGAATGAGGATTTACTGAATTTTATCTGGCGCTTCCAGTATTTCGAAAAGAAAGGGCTGGCAACCGACGAGCATTTGCCGCTTTCCATTATTCGCCCCGGCCAAAGGAACACCGACGCCGGACCGGATTTCTCCGAAGCCCGCGTTACCATCAACAGGGTGCTTTGGGTTGGGAGCATCGAAATCCATGTCAAAGCCTCCGACTGGTACCTCCATCAGCACCAGTTGAACGGCGCATACGACTGCGTGATTCTGCATGTGGTATGGGAGAACGATCAGCCGGCCATACGACGCGACGGCACAATGGTCCCGACATTGTCGCTGAATGGCCTCGTAAAAGCCTCCGTTATTGAAAGGTACCGTTGTCTGCTCGACGAAAGAGATGGTGTACCTTGTAATCGCCAGTTCGGAGATGTGGAGCAGATCCGCAAATACGCCATGCTGGACAGAGTACTGCTGGAAAGACTGGAACGTAAAGCATCGGAAATTCAAAACCTGCTTGAAGTGAACCAGCAGGATTGGGAGCAAACGGCATATCAGTGGCTGGGACGACATTTCGGGTTTAAACTCAATGACGCCCCATTTCAGCGGCTCACCGGTATTGCCCCCTGGAAAATCGTTCGCAAACACACCGACCGCCTTATTCAGGTCGAAGCGTTGCTATTTGGCTGCTCCGGGCTGATTTCAGAAAATTCGGAGGAAATATATGTACGCCAGCTTCAACAGGAATTCCGCTTTCTCGGTGCCAAATACAGGTTACAGAACGAAACAATGCAGGCGCACGAGTGGAAATATGCCCGGCTCCGTCCCGCGGGATTTCCCACAGTCCGGCTGGCACAGTTCGCCCGGCTATTGTGCAATACCGGCAGTATTCTGCACCGGCTTATTGTTTCTGAGCATTTTGATGAAATACGGGAGCTATTCAGAATCGAACAATCTACATACTGGCGCGAGCACTACCTACTAGGGAAAAAAGCGAGGGCCCGGGTGCCGGTGCTGGGTGCCGATGCCGCCCATTTGCTGATCGTCAATGCAGCCGTGCCGCTGCTGGTCGCCTATTCGAAGCACAGGCAGGAGCCAGAACTACTCGATAAGGCTATTTACTGGCTTTCGGAAATCCCCGCGGAAGATAACCGGATCACACGCGAATGGGCATCCCTGGGTATGCGCGTAAAAACCGCAGCAGATTCGCAGGCATTGATCGAATGGTTTAACCACTATTGCACGCCAAAACAATGCCTGGAATGCATGGTGGGCGCAGCACTCGTAAGGGACGCCTAGCCGGGGGCACCTAGCCAGGGGCGCTCAGCCTTTCACCAGGTTTACACCCGTCAAAAGAAATACGGTACCTACCAGAAACGGAACGATCGACTCCCATTTGGAAACTGTGAGACCCAGCACGGGTTTGTCTGACAAGAACGCGACGCATGCGAATAGCAATACCGCAATACCCAGAATAGTGAGCAAAGAGCCGAAAAAACGTTTGAACTGAGCGTTTTCCATGAAATGTGTCTATGAGGAGATTAAAAAGTTCGCAAAAATATCAAATATGCGCTGGCATTGGTGTGGTTAGTATAAAAAATGTGCCTTACACGCGGGTGAGGCCCATTTTTTCGCCTTCCGCAATCATGAATGCGAAAGCAGGCTCGTACTCATTGGGCACAATACCTTCCAGGATTGCCTCGCGCACCGCTTCTTTGATAACCCCTACCTCCTTCGCCGGCTTCAACCCGAACGCCTCCATGATCATCTCGCCGGTGATCACCGGCTGGAAATTGCGGAGCTTATCGCGTTCTTCGAGGTCTTTGAGTTTTTGTTCCACGAGGTCGAAATTGCTGATGAAACGCCGCACCTTTTCCGGGTTTTTGGAAGTAATATCCGCCCGGCACAGATTCATCAGCGCCTCAATGTCCTCGCCCGCTTCAACGAGCAAACGCCGCATCGCCGAATCGGTAATTTCATCTTTGGACAGCACAATAGGCCGCAAGTGCAACCTGACGAGCTTTTTCACAAACCGCATTTTCTCATTCAACGGCAGTTTCATGCGCCGGAAAATCACCGGTACCATCCGTGCGCCCACTTCCTCGTGGTTGTGGAACGACCAGCCGTGGCGCTTGTCGAACTTCTTGGTGGCTGGCTTGGCAATATCGTGCAGGATAGCCGCCCAGCGTAGCCAGAGATCATCGGAGACCTGGCAGACGTTGTCGAGCACCTGTAAAGTATGGTAAAAGTTATCCTTGTGGCCTTTGCCTTCGATATGCTCCACGCCCTGCAACTCCACCAATTCAGGGAAAATAATGGCTAGCAGCCCGGCATGGTAAAGGAGCTTGAAACCATAGGAAGGGGTTTTGGAAAGAATGATCTTGTTCAGTTCATCGGAAATCCGTTCCATCGATACAATGCTGATGCGCTCCTTCATTTTCACGATCGCATCGAAAGTATCGGGCTCGATATCGAAGTTGAGCTGGCTTGCAAACCGGATCGCGCGCATCATACGCAAAGGGTCATCGGAGAAAGTAATCTCGGGATCCAGCGGGGTACGGATAATCTTTTTACGGAGGTCGCTCATCCCCTCGAACGGGTCGACAAGCTCGCCGAATGTGCCTGCATTGAGGCTGATACCCATGGCATTGATGGTAAAATCGCGGCGATTCTGGTCGTCGGCTAGAGTACCGTCCTCTACCGCCGGTTTGCGGGATTCGGAGCGGTAGGATTCTTTCCGGGCGCCCACAAATTCTATCTCGAGCTCGCCCTGGCGGATTTGCGCAGTTCCAAAATTCTTGAAAACGCTCACAAACACATCCGGCCCCAGTCTGCTCGCCACCATCTCGGCGAGCTCAATGCCGCTGCCGATGGAGACAATATCGATATCCTTGCTATTCCTTTTGAGTATCAGGTCCCTGACGAACCCACCGATTATATATGCTTCCACACCCAGCTCCTTCGCGGCGCCGGCAACTTTTTCCAGAACGGGGTATGGTGTCAACTGCTCTTTAAAATTCATGCCGCAAAGGTAGGGAATTCTTGGTCGACATGAAGCAGAGCGAATGCATCAGCCTTTTTCAGCTCCAATCTTAACCGCCTCAAGCCTCTCAGGAATCTCTATCGGGTAATGCTCGTCGTCATAGGCTTCGATAAGATCAGCAAGCAGATCTGCTTCATCACTTTCCGGTGTACCAATGGGTGCATTGAAGACTTCGTTAAATCTCTCCAATGCCTCATCGAACTCCTTTTTCGTTTTAATGACTTTCAACATAGTTAAATAAGATTTGCATCGATTTTATCATATTCCTGATGCCTTCCGACAAACCGGATAAAAATGCGTTGCTTTTCAAAGTTGAATTTGACAACCAATCGATAAGTGTTACCCTTAATGTTAAACACCATGCGACTGTCTTTCAATACACTTGCGTGACAATAAACTTGCTTTACCTCAGCTGGCGATCGCCATTCAGCTCTCACTGCAACCTCATACCAGTTCATAAGATACTCCTCTGAATCAGGATATTTTTCGCAAAACTCTCGTAGTGTGCCTTTCACGAAAACCCTCATGAATATTCTATTTACTAAAATACAATGTTCCGCCGGAGGAAACACTATTTAGACGTCAGAATATCAAAAAGGTAACGCGTTGTAGAATAGACTTTTCCTAGGTATTCACCATAAAAAACGCCGTCCGGGGAAACCTATCGAACAACTCGTTTTTCAGTTCTTCGGGTAAGGAAAGTGACTCAACAGCGGAAGCCATGCATTGCAGCCACGCTACCGCGTCGTCTTCGGTGATGGTGTGAGGCATGTGCCGGGCGCGCATCATGGGATGCCCGTAGACTTCCGAATAGAGTTGCGGGCCGCCGAGAAACTGGGTCAGGAAAAGACGCTGCTTTTCCTTTATGAGGTCTTTATCGGTTTTGAAAAGCCTCGAAATAAGCTCGTGGTTGAAGACGAGGTCGTAAAATTTATCGGTGAGTTGCCGGAGCGCGGCGTCTCCACCGATGCGCTCGTATAAGGTCTGATGTTCCATAAAAATACCTGGCGGAAAACTGTCTGGCCGCCGGAGAATAAACTCCCAACGAGCATCAACAGGTTCCCGCCACGATTATGACAGTTATCAGTTCTCGAAACGCAAATGCTTTACGGACTCGCCCGAGCGCGCGAGTTCTGTCAATGCTTCGATACCAATATCCAGGTGTTGTTTTACATAGCTCGCCGTCACTTTTTTGTCACTTTCCTCGGTTTTTACGCCCTCCGGCACTAGCGGGTTATCCGAAACAAGCAGCAATGCGCCATGCGGAATAGAGTTCGCGAAACCTACTATGAATATCGTAGCAGTTTCCATGTCAATAGCCATGGCGCGAACCGCCTGCAAGTATTCCTTGAAGCTGGCATCGTGCTCCCAGATGCGGCGGTTGGTAGTGTAAACGGTACCGGTCCAGTAGTCAAGCTTGTGTTTTTTGATAGCGGCCGAAACGGTGCTTTGCAAACGGAACGACGGCAATGCAGGAATTTCAGGCGGCATATAGTCGTCGCTTGTACCTTCGCCCCGGATAGCGGCGATCGGGAGAATGAGGTCACCTACTTGTGTCTTTTTCAAACCACCGCATTTACCCAAAAACAATACGGCTTTGGGATTAATGGCTGATAATAAATCCATTACAGTGGCGGCCATGGGGCTCCCCATCCCGAAATTAATGATGGTAATGTCCTTCGCAGTAGCGGTTTGCATGGCGCGGCCCTGGCCCCGTACTTCCACCCCGAACTTCTCGGCAAACATGGTCACATAGTTTCCGAAGTTGGTCAGGAGAATGTAGCTTCCAAACTCCTCCACAGGCGTACCCGTATAGCGCGGCAGCCAGTTTTCGACGATCTGTTCTTTGGTGGTCATGAATTCAGCAGGTTTGTTGGCGGGACAACCCGGGGTTCATTATCTTCGTTCATGGAATCATTGAACCTTCCCGGTTTTGCCCATAAAGTTAAACAGGTAAACGGGAAACCGCATATTTTCGACATTATCCGCAGGAAATTCGTCACGCTCACACCCGAAGAATGGGTGCGCCAGCATTTCATCCACTTGCTCATTACGCATTATGGTTATCCGAAATCGTTGTTCGCAGTAGAGACTGGTTTACAATACAATACGCTTTCCAAACGCACCGATATCATGGTGCTTTCCAACAATGCGCTGCCGTTCCTCCTCGTCGAATGCAAAGCACCGTTCGTAAGCGTAAATGACGCTACTTTCGCGCAGATAAGCCGCTATAATTTCACATTACAACCTCAATATCTGGCAGTTACCAACGGCATGGCGCACTATTGCTTCCAGGCCGTGAACGGGCAGATCCACTTCATGGACGATTTCCCCAAGTACCGCGATTTCAATTCATAACCACAAAAAAAAACCTGCCTAAAAAAGACAGGTTCTTTTAACATTCAGGTCATACAAATGCAGAGCGGCTGATACCAGGCAACCGCCTGCGGTAATTATTTTGCAGCGACCAATTTCACATCGATAGAGAAATCGTCGTGGATCATTTTATCGCCCAGGTTATCGAAGAATGACTTCGAGTTATATTTGATATCATATTTCGAACGGTCAACAACCAGTTTACCAGTAGCTTCCGCACCAGCGGCAGTAGTTTTCACAGTTACGGGAAAAGTAACAGGTTTGGTAATGCCTTTGATAGTCAGGTCGCCAGTCACATCGTAAACGCCGGTTGCTTTTGGAGTAGCTTTGGTTACCACGAAAGTTGCAGTAGGATGTTTTTCAACGCCGAAGAAATCGTCTGATTTCAAGTGACCGATCAGTTTGCCGTTGTATTCTTTGTCGGTAAGGTCAGTACAAGTGATGCTGTTCAGGTCGGCAACGAATTTACCACCAGTCAGTTTAGCGCCGTCCAAAACGATTGTTCCTTCTTTCAAAGTGATTTTACCTGTGTGCTCGCCGGTAACTTTTTTACCCAGCCAGGTCAGCTCGCTTTTAGCAGGATTCACTTTCAGGTTAGTAGCTTTTTTACCATTGTCTGCTGAAACAGAAGAAGATACAAACAATGCTACTGCAAGAGATGCGACAAAAAATTTAACTGATTTCATTGTAGTTTTGATTAAAAATTAAATTGATTTATTGATTTGTGTTAATTGTGTTTTAAGCTTGATTTTCATTTTCCCGCAGCTTGTCCAGCAATGCACTGATCTGCTCGGCCTCTTCTTCGGAAATAATATTGAACCGGTTTTCCCAATCCTCAATAAATGGATCGAGCACTTGAAGCAACGCGAGACCGTCTTCGGTAATCACGACATCCACAGCGCGGCGGTCGCTTTCACAGGAGGTCCGCTTTGCGAGGTTCTTCGCCAGCAGCTTGTCCACGAGCCGGGATGTGTTGGAACTCTTGTCGAGCATACGCTCGGTAATATCGCTCACCTTGATCGGGTTGCCTTGCTGTCCCCTCAGAATCCTTAGCACATTGTATTGCTGCGGCGTAATGTCGTATTCCTTGAAAGACTCAAGCTGCTTATATTCGAGCCACTTGGTGGTATACATCAAGTTTAATGCCAACTTCTGGAAGGGGCTCCGAAATTTTTTCTGCTTTATATCAGTTTCAATAGACATAACTAATCGCGTTAAATGCAATAATGATGTATATACATTTAATGTAGAAACATCTATTAGCGAAGAAATAGTTCAGTGAGAGGAAAAATATTTTAAAAAAATTTCAGCAGCCCACTCAAAACAACCACAAACAACTGATTATAAGACAATTATATTCCACAAAAATAACAACAGCCGACAATTAATGACCGAAACTTGACCACATCTGACAATCAATGACCATCACCTGACCACACTCGAAGATTGATAACCACCCAACATGATCGACCTCAAAAAATCCCTAATCCTCGCCTCCAACTCGCCCAGAAGAAAACAATTACTCCACGATGCAGGCTTCGCATTCACTGTCGAAGTGCTCCCAACCGATGAAAGTTACCCTGCCGACCTCCCTGCGGAGGAGGTAGCCGGTTACATTTCACGGGAGAAGGCCGAGCAGTTCCGTGGCATCCGCCCCGATTCACTTGTACTGACTGCCGACACGGTGGTAATCGCCGATCACCACATTTTAGGCAAGCCGACCGATGCCGCCGATGCATTCCGGATGATCAAAATCCTCTCAGGCAGAAGCCATAAGGTCGTGACAGCGGTGAGTTTGTTATCGGACGGCATCATCGAAACTATATCCGACGTAGCAGAAGTTTACTTCCGCGACTTGGAAGATTGGGAAATCAACCACTATATTGAGCAATACAAACCCTTCGATAAGGCCGGCTCCTATGGCATTCAGGAATGGATCGGGATGGTCGGGATAGAGAAAATCGAGGGGTCGTTCTACACGATCATGGGCTTGCCGGTCCAGGTCGTTTACCGGTTGTTGAAACCGCATTTTCAATAATGCCCCGCTATGTTCGCAGACAAGTCAGCCAGTATCCCGAAAGTTTGTTATGAGATATTCGTCCGTTCTTTCTGCGACTCCAATGGCGACGGCATCGGCGATTTGAACGGCATTATCTCCAAACTCGATTACCTGGCCGACCTCGGCATCGAGGCGATTTGGCTCACGCCTATCCATCCTTCGCCTAGCTACCATAAATACGACGTCACCGATTACTACGCCATCGAACCCGAGTATGGGACAATGGGCGACTTCAAGCGCCTGCTCGCGGGAGCGCATGAGCGCGGGATCGCCGTTTACCTCGACCTGATTATCAACCACACCAGTACCCTGCATCCGTGGTTTGTAGAGGCACGAAAGAGCAAGGACAACCCCTACCGGCAATTTTACTGGTGGATGACCGAAGACCAGATCGACCGTCTCGGGATTTCCGAGCGGGAAACTTCCGATGATTCACAAGTGGTATACCCGTGGCATGAAAACCCCGGCGACGACGAAAAGTATTATGGCCTGTTTTATAAAGGCATGCCCGATCTCAATTTCCATTCGGAGGCATTACGGGAAGAAATGGCCAAAATTGTCCGTTTCTGGCTGAACGATGTCGGTGTCGACGGGTTCCGTCTCGATGCGGCGCGGCACATTTATCCCACCTGGGACATTGCGGAAAGCGTCACTTTCTGGGAGTTTTTTTCCAAAATCGTCGGCGAGGCCAAGCCAAGCACGTTTACAGTGGGTGAGGTATGGGCCGATACGGAGGAAGTAGCCCCCTATTTCCGCAACCTGAATGCGACCTTTCATTTTGACCTCAGCTTTGCATTGCAACGTATGCTCATAGCCGGGCGCGACGAGCAAATCATCGATAAGTTGCTCGCCAGCTTCAACCTGTTCCAAAAATATAACCCGCTGTTTGTGAATGCGATCATGCTTACAAACCACGACCAGGAACGGATCGGGAGTGTCGTGGGCGGCAAGATTGAAAAGATCAAACTCGCAGCCAGCATTCTGCTCACATTGCCCGGCCAGCCGTATTTATATTATGGTGAAGAAATCGGAATGCTGGGCCTGAAACCCGATCCTTACATCCGCGAGCCGTTCCTCTGGACGACCGATCCCGACGATCCGCAGCACACCCGCTGGATTACGCCCGAATTTACAACCCTGAAAACAGTGGCGCCCCTTTCGGAACAGACCGGCGACACAAATTCTGTCTTTAACCATTACAAAAACCTCATACACCTCCGCAAGACCGAGCCCGCACTGAACCAGATCCTCGCGCCTAACCTGCAACCTGTGCGCCTCGGCGACGAGCAGTTGCTCGGTTATTTCCGCCCACACGTCGACCGATCGCTCATTGTTATTCATAATCTTGGAGATGACGAGCGGGAATTTCAGCTGCCGGAGGACAAATCGCTGTTTACGGAAGTGCTGTTTTCGACGGACCCATTGCATGACAGTGCATTGACTACAAACCGCTTGTCGCCGCATGCGAGCATTATCCTGGCCCCGGCGCGGAATGCGCAACCTGCCGCAAAGCAGTAGGTAAGCACCATACCGGTTCTTTATTGCTAAATCGATGTCGGTACTGCTAATGCATTCCCTATGAAATCCGGTATTATTTCCACCTGTCTGATCGTCCTTCTGACCTGTATTGCTATGGCGCAAAAGTCCTACCCTACCATGGGCAAGATTGTTTATGAAGATCCCGCATTTGAAAAACTGCTATCCAAAGACGCTAAAATTGAAGTACTGGCATCGGGATTCGATTGGTCGGAAGGGCCGGTTTGGGTGAAAGAGGGCGGCTACCTGCTGTTTTCGGATGTGCCGAAGAATAAGGTTTACAAGTGGGATGAAAAAGAAGGACTTTCGGTATTCCTGGAACCGTCGGGCTACACCGGACGCGGCGTTTACAGTGATGAACCGGGTAGCAACGGTCTCATTATTGACAACAAAGGACGCCTCGTTTCCTGCGAGCATGGCGACCGGCGTATTTCTGCCATGCCATTGAATGTTGGCGGGAAAATTACACTGGCCGACAACTTCGAAGGCAAACGCTTCAACAGCCCAAATGACGTGGTACAACACAGCAATGGCGATTACTACTTCACCGATCCGCCCTACGGCCTGATGAAAAAACACGAAGACCCGACCCGCGAAATCCCGCAGTTTGGCGTATACCGCATTCATAAAGACGGTAAGGTGACCATGCAGGTAAGCGACCTCAGCCGTCCAAACGGCCTTGCATTCTCTCCGGATGGCAAGACATTATATGTCGCGCAATCGGACCCGGAAAAGTCGATCTGGATGGCTTATCCACTCGATGCCAATGGCAATGCAGGCAAAGGCAAACTCATTTACGACGCTACGCCCATGGGCAAACGCGGCATGCAGGGGCTGCCCGACGGCCTTAAAATCGACAAAGACGGCAACCTGTGGTCCTCCGGGCCCGGCGGAATGCTCATTATCAGCCCGGCAGGGAAGCTGCTGGGTCGCATTGAAATGGGTGAGCTCACCTCCAATTGCGCCTGGGGCAACGATGGCTCTACATTATATATGACCGTCGACGGTTACGTTTGCCGCATCAAAACCAATACGAAAGGCGCAGGCTGGTAATCAGTTCTTCTTTCGATACTCGCGAAGCGTATTATCGACGTCGCGTTTTACATTCGCCCAATCGGATTTACCGTTGCGGTAAATGTTGGTGTAGGCTTTATAAAGCGCCAGGCGGTCGTCGCTGATTTTGTCGAGCTCCATAGCCATGACCTGTCGGGACGACGACTTTGCATTCTTATATTCGTTGAGCAGGTTGTTGTATCGGTTTTCGAGGTTATCCAATTCATACAAAACCACTTCCGCCAGCTTGTCCATATCGGCGTATTGATTGAGCAACCGCTGGTTGTAATCGGCATTGCCGCTTGCTGGCGATGTTATGGTTCCCGCATTACTCCCATTATCGGCCACCCGGTCGTAATCCTTCCGGTAAGTCCCGTTGGAGGTTTCTGTACTCCTGCTATTGTCCGGCTCGCGTGAAGAGCGATCGGTTGAAGACCCAGATGAAGAAGATGAAATGCCGTGGCGCTGGTCGTAGCGACGCTGCAATGCGGCTGAACAAGAGAAGGTCAGTACGGCAAATACTGCCATTACAGACCATATGCAAAGTTTTTTCACCGACAATCCTGTTAAAAGTTATGCCTCAGACAGAAGCTGAGACGGGGATTAAAGTAAAAGAATTTGGGAATAAATTCAAGGTTAGCGCCGCTCTCTGTATAAAATGGGCGCATAGGCCCTGCTCACCCATTTACTCAAAATCGAAGGCCCTGTTTTGTTTCCAGACCATTTTCTTTCTAATATTGGGGCCTCATTCAGGTTCGCCGTTCCAAACAAACTAACACACCAGTGACCCAAATCAAGCAGAACAAGATCTTCAATCCCAAAGATATCATTGCCTATTTTCTTGTCGCGGGTACCGGTGCATTGATCCAGTTAGTTTCCAGCAGTCTCATTCAGGATTGGTTCAACATCTCTTGGAGCGATTCCATTGTTCCTTCTTACATTATCGGGTTTTTCTGGGGCTTTACACTCACCAAACTCTTCGCTTTCGACGCACGCAAAAGCAACCAGACACGTCGTGAAATGGTGAAATTCCTCATGGTGTCGGGCGTTTCGCTGTTCATTACCTGGGCATTTACCATCGGTTCGTCGAAATTGCTCGTCGATTACTTCGGTATGGAGGTCTACAAAGTGAAGTTTTCCTTCGCTAAAAAAGAAGTGAATGTGACCGAAATGGTTTGCTACGTGATCGGGATGGGTTTCAGCTTTGTAAGCAACTACATTCTGCACAAAACCTTCACTTTCAAAAGCACCGGCTTTTACAACCGCCTGAAAGTACTGATCCGCTAATCGTTACAATCGTTCCACGATCATAGCAGAGGCCCCTCCCCCGCCGTTACAAATCGCGGCGAGACCATATTTGCCATTATTTTTCGCCAAAACAGACAGCAATGTGGTGACGATGCGCGCGCCCGACGCGCCCAACGGATGCCCGAGCGACACTGCTCCTCCGAAGACATTCACCTTCTCAATATCGAGGTGCAATGCCTGAATATAAGCCAGTGCTACCACGGCAAATGCCTCGTTTACTTCGAAATAGTCGATATCCGAGATTTTCAAGCCGGCTTTTTTCAATACTTTTTCGGTTGCCAACACAGGCGTGGTTGTAAACCAGGCCGGTTCCTGTTCCGCATCGGCGTAAGCGACGATACGGGCAATGGGTTTGAGATTCTCCGCGTTCACGGCGCTGCTTCCGGCCAATACCAATGCGGCTCCGCCGTCGTTGATCGTCGAAGCATTGGCAGCAGTTACGGTCCCGTCTTTGGAAAACACCGGCTTTAAAGTAGGAATCTTATCGAATTTGACGCGCTTATACTCTTCGTCCTCGCTTACAATGGTTGCGTCGCCTTTTGCGGATAGGGTTTCAACCGGCACGATTTCATCCGCGAACGACCCATTAGCCGTTGCCTCCGCCGAGCGCTGGTAGGAACGGATCGCGAACTCGTCCTGTGCTTCCCGCGAAATGTTGTATTTCAATGCGGTTTTATCGCCGCAAACACCCATTCCGATCTGGTCGTACACGTCGGTCAGCCCGTCTTTCAGGAGCCCGTCGATAACTTCACCATGACCGTAACCATAGCCATTCCGGCCTTTGGGTAAATAATAGGGGATTTGAGACATATTCTCCATTCCACCGGCCACCACAATGCTCGCGTCACCCAGCTGAATAGCCTGCGCACCGAGCGCCGTCGCTTTCATACCGGAAGCACATACTTTGTTGACTGTCGTGCAAATAACCGAAACCGGTAGTCCGGCGTAAATAGCAGCTTGCCTGGCCGGCGCCTGCCCGAGGTTGGCGGAAACGACATTGCCCATCAGTACCTCATCGACCAAAGCCGGCTCGGTTCCGGCTTTCGCCAGCGCCCCCTGAATGGCGGTAGCGCCAAGTTTCGAAGCATGGACAGAAGATAGGCTACCGCCAAAGCTGCCGATCGGCGTGCGGGTAGCGGAAAGGATAAAAACGTCAGTTTGCATGATGAATTTTGAAATAGCCCTGTTGAAACTTGGAATGACCAGCTTGGCAAGTTACAAATAATGGCTTAATCCGAATCAAATGCCGTCAGGCATGTAATATTGGTAGCGTCGGTCACAGTCCAAAAGTTCGCAAATGCCCCTGGGCATGCAACAACCGCGAAAGACTCTTGCCAAATTTGTGTTGTTTCATCCCTGACGGGATTTTAGATTACCAAATAACCCCGTCGTACTACCAATATTACATCGCTACGCGATTTTCGCCTGATTTATTCACTCATTCACCCGCTCTCAAAGCTCTTCCGAACTCTCCGGTAAATGATCGTACTCGCCCTTCCAGGCATAATAACCAAAGATCACCAGCCCTGTGCAGATAGGGATGAAAATCAGGATGATGATCGCCCATTGCAGGGTTGTGTTCGTGCGAGCGATACCTTCCGCTGCGGCACCTATTTTGTCGGCTGCCTGCATGAAAAGAAATATGATAATAACCGGACCGAGTGCGATCCAGAGGAGACCTAATATTTTTTTTAAACCACTCATTTTCTATTGGTTATTTAAATGTCAAATGCTGTTGTCCGATACTTAATCCATCACATTGTCATCGCGCCGGTTGTCGATGTAAACTGCCCCGATGATAAATGACAATGCGGCTATGCCAATGGGGTACCAAAGCCCGGAAAGCGGCGTAGATCCCTGAAATGAGGCGATGAGCGTTGCAATAAATGGTACCAGCCCACCGAAAACGCCATTTCCGATGTGGTAAGGCAGCGACATAGATGTGTATCGGATCTGCGTCGGGAACAGCTCCACGAGGAATGCCGCAATGGGGCCATACACCATCGTTACGAGCACCACCTGGAAGAATACCAGCAAGATGATGACGACATAAGAACTCTGCGACAAGGTTACGTCCTTAATCACCGTCTCCACGGCAGGCACCTCGGCCAATACGTCTTCCGTGATCACCTCCACCTTCGACTCCTTGAAAGTCATGCCGTTTGTCAGCGTCTTGGTGACGGTAGTCGTGATCAGGGAGTCGGCTTTGCCCGGCACCAGCCCGCGCTCCACAACCGGCTCGGATTGGCTCAGGAGCATGGTTTTTTGCATTTCCTTCACATTCGTGGCATCGAGGAAATACTGGTAAATGGGACGGTAGCAAATCACACCCAGCAGCATACCGGCGAGCATGATCCATTTGCGTCCCACTTTATCACTCCACGAACCGAAAATCACAAAAAACGGCGTCGCGAACACGATGGCCCACAGCAGGATATACCGCGATTCGTTGAAGTCGAGCTTGCAGGTGTTTTCCAAAAAAGATTGCGCATAGAACTGCCCGGTGTACCACACTACCCCCTGCCCCATCGTAGCCCCAAATAATGCGACAAGAACCATCTTGAAATTCGCTTTCTTCTGAAAACTTTCTTTCAACGGGTTAGCGGAGACTTTTCCTTCGGCTTTGAGTTTCGAGAATACCGGCGACTCATGCATTTTCATCCGGATGTAGATCGATACCACCACTAGCAGAATCGATACCAGGAAGGGAATGCGCCAGCCCCAGTCGGCGAAGTTTTTAGCACCGAGGATATTTTTGGTCAAAACGATTACACCCAGGGAAAGAAATAGCCCTAATGTAGCAGTGGTCTGAATCCAGCTTGTAAAAAAGCCGCGTCTACCCACCGGCGCATGCTCGGCCACGTATGTAGCCGCGCCGCCGTACTCGCCTCCGAGTGCGAGCCCCTGCACGAGACGGAGGATCAGCACGAGGATAGGCGCCGCATAACCGATGCTCGAATAGGAAGGAATAAGGCCAATGAGAAACGTGGAACCGCCCATCAGTACGAGTGTCAGGAGGAACGTGTATTTACGTCCAATTAAGTCGCCCAAGCGACCGAACACTAATGCGCCAAAGGGGCGTACAATAAATCCTGCGGCGAAGATCGCCAGCGTGTTGATCAGTGCCGAGGCACCGGCGTCGCTTGGAAAAAGCTGCTGACCGATGATGACCGCCAGGCTCCCGAAAATGTAGAAGTCATACCACTCAATTAAAGTACCTAATGAAGAAGCAGCGATTACCTGTGTAATGCTTTGGGTAACATTGGATTCGGTTGAACGCATGGGTTTAGGAAAGGTGAGGAATTAAACAATTTAGGTGAATAAGGCACAACCTTCATTTCAATACTCATAACCCATGCATAAAAAAGCCCCTGGAAATGATCCAGAGGCAGGTCTTAATTTTCAAACGATTATCAGAAATCGTCGTCGTCATCATCGAAGTCGTCCAGTCTTCTAAGGAGTTCGTCACCGTCCTCGATAACTACTTCGCGATCTTCTATATCTTCATCATACTCGTCGATGACTTTTTCATCGTCGATATCCTCATCAAAGTCCTCATCTTCGTCGTCATCATCTCCGTAAGGATCTTGCGCTACCGGACGGGTCTTTTTTGTGCTCCCTTGGTAGTCAGGGAAAACAGCTGGTTCTAAAATCGCCTCGCTGATGTCAGCAAAGGCCAGTTCTCCACTTTCGCGTATCATGACAGTGTTCTGTTGTTAAATGGTTTCAATTTTAAACGTACGACCTAAATTATTAAAATATTCCGCTACCCTATTCTCTTTCCTGTCGAAAGATTTCATCAATAATTGACACTACAAAAATAATGATTTGGTAAAATGTAAAAACCTCTTGAAATTGCCAACAAGAAAAAAAATCGTCGCCTGTTACGCCGGAATGCCTGCATCGCCGGATAATTATCGGTCCATCTGACTGCAAATGAACACACTTGACCATACCTGAACGAGTTTTCCCAATCCTAACCCTTTTTATTGAATGTTGAAAAAAATTGTTCTCATGGGACTGCTCGCGTGCGGCCTCATGTACCGGGGACACGCTGCCAGCCCCGTTCCCGACTCCTCTCTGACGGTTAAGAAAACGACCGACTTCCAAGTAAACGGCGAAGGTACCGCCTCCAACTGGTCGGCTGCGCAGTGGTTTAACCTCACCGTCCAGAAAGGCCCCAACCAACCCGCTCCCGGCAAGCAGTTCCCTACCCGGGTCAAAATCCTCTACTCCGACAAGGGCATGTATTTCCTCTTCGATTGTACCGACCAAAAACTGACTTCAACGATCATGGAAGATTTCGGTGCTTTGTTCAAAGAGGATGTCGTGGAAGTATTTCTCTGGCCCGACACTTCGGTACCGATTTACCTCGAATATGAAGTTTCACCGTTGAATTACGAGCTCGCCATCCTCGTACCGAACATCAAAGGACGCGCACAGGGCTGGAAACCATGGCATTACAACGAGCGCAACCGCGTGCAGCACGAAACCAGCGCACAAGGCGGACAGAAAAAGAGTATGGCGGCCGTAGATGGCTGGAAAGCCGAATTTTTTATTCCATTCGCATTGATGAATCCTATTGCGAATACAGCCCCTAAACCGGGCGAAAAATGGCGCGGCAATTTCTACCGCATCGATTACGACAGCGAAACAGCCTATTACTCCTGGCAAAAAACCGGCGGCAGCTTCCACGAATTCAATAAATTCGGCACGTTAGTGTTTGAATAACAGCATTATAATCTATCTCAATCTTTTCCTGAATCATGAAACGAACCATTCTTTCATTCATCCTTTTATTGTCGGCTATGACAGCTTTTGCGCAGAAACCCAAAAAGGAAATACTGTACCTCGGTACCTATACGCAGAAGGGCGAGGGTATTTATGTGTATGAATTCGACCGCAGCGATTATTCCTTCAAGGAGTTGCAGGTGCTGACGAGTAAAACCAGCCCCTCATTCCTTGAATTTCATCCCAACAAAAAGTACCTCTACGCCGCCAATGAGGGAAACAGCACGGTTTCGGCCTATGCTATCGACCAGACTTCCGGCAAACTCACCGCATTGAATACCCAGCCCGCGCAAGGCCGCGGTCCGTGCCACGTCAGCGTTGATCCAAAGGGTCGTTTCATTTATTTATCGAACTACGGAAGCGGCGATCTGGCCGTGTACAAACTGAACCAGGACGGCAGTATCGGCGCATTGGCAGACACCATCCAGGACAAGGGCCGTCCCGATCAGAAACCGCATATGCACTCGATTATCCCTTCGGCGGATGGCAAATACATTTACGCCTCCGACCTGGGCATCGACAAGATCATGGTGTATGCCGTTGATCCAAAGACCGGTAAACTCACTCCCGGTGCCGTTCCTTATGCGGAGGTGAAAGCGGGCGACGGCCCCCGGCACTTCGCAATTCACCCCAACGGCAACTTTGGTTATTCGGCCTGCGAGCTGGCTTCCGTCGTGAATTCTTTTAAGATCGTGAAGGGTAGCGGTGCATTGGTGCCCTTCGAGCGCGTGACCATGCTGCCTTCGGATTTCACGAGTAAAAGCTACGCTGCGGATATTCATTTCTCGCCCGACGGCAAGTTTCTCTATGCATCCAACCGCGGCCATGAAAGCCTCGCTATTTACGCGGTAGATGCCAAAACCGGCAAGCTGACGGTGGCAGGGCATGCAGATACGCACGGCAAGCACCCCCGCAATTTCCTGATCGACGCGAAGGGTGAATTCGCGATCGTGACCAACCGCGACAACGACAATGCGGTGTTTTTCAAGCGCGACGCTGCGACAGGCCAATTGACTTATACCGGGAAAGAAATCAGCGCGCCTACGCCAGTGTGCGTGAAGCAACTGTTCCTCAACTAGTTCAATACCCGATACCGCCTCCTTGAGAAATGGGCGCCAGTGGCTGAAAAAACAATATTGAATAAATTTTTCAGCGATTGGCGCTTATTTTGTATCAACTTTTTTAATTTTAGAAATCCTAATGCTATTCTTCGTTATTATTTAAAATACACCAAATAAAATATTATTATTTTGATGTCTGGCACAAAAATTGACTTGTACAGATTCTAAATAAGCTAATATTAGCCGATCACTCCGGACGCCCCGACAAGGTCATTGAATAAAGTTTTGGAATTACCTGATACCCAATTTAGCCACAGTTTATGATGAACGGCCAGGATGATTTGCTTCTTATTTCCCTGATCAAGCAAGGAGATAACCGGGCGCTGGACTGCCTTTTCCGGAAATACTATTACGCACTATGCCGTTTTGCCACTTACCTCAACAACCGTAAGGACCTCGCAGAAGAAATTGTAGCCGATGTTTTTTTCAGGATCTGGGAAAAACGCGACAGTCTGACGGTCGAAAAGAATGTCCGCTCGTACCTCTTCACGGCCACGCGGCACACCTGCATTAACTACATGAAGCAGGAAAAACACATTATGGAAGAGCTCAGCGACGATATTATCGAAGAAACGCCCGGTCCGGACGATGAACTGATGTATCACGAGCTCGAAACCCGCATTACCGATCTCATCAATTATCTCCCGCAAAAAAGAAAGGCGATCTTCCAGCTCAACCGCTTCGAAGGATTTACCTACAATGAAATCGCCGAAATCCTCTCCCTTTCTGCCAAAACAGTAGAAAACCAAATGGGTAAAGCCATTAAGCAGCTAAAACTTCTGCAAAAAACTTATCAGATTTAAAAAAAATTCTGGAAGGATGGGGGTATGCCCATTTTTTCTTTGTCCTAACATTAGAAAGCTCTGAATTTGATGTCCGATCACACACCATGGCCCCTTATCGCCAAGTATTTGGCTGGCGAATGCAGCCCGGAAGAAAAACTGGCTATGGAATGGTGGCTTGAAGAATATGATAATCTGTTGTTATTCCGGCAGATAGAAGCAGCCTGGAAGCAGGAAAAAGAACCGGAAAACGATCCGGCATTCAGCCTGGACAGCGGGCTTTCGAAGTTGCACGCCAAGATGGCAGAGCAGGAAAGCCGGACCGAAGAAGAAATTCAGGAGCGACCCCGGTATTTCAAGCTCAGCTCATGGATGGCCGCCGCTGCGGTTTTGCTGGCAACAGGGCTGGGGTATTTCCTGGTAAGCAGGCAGCATGATTCACGGAGCATCGCCCGCGTGCCGATGGAAACCCGCACCAGCGGCGCCAAAGACATTGTGAGTGTAGAATTGCCTGACGGGACGCAGGTATGGCTTAATAAAAACAGCAAACTCGAATATCCTAAGGCATTCGACGGGGACGAAAGGCAGGTTTACCTGCAGGGAGAAGCGTTTTTCGAGGTTGTGCCCAACCCGGAGAAACCGTTTATCGTGAAGAGCGAGAAGATTTCGACCCGGGTTTTGGGGACGTCATTCGATGTAAAAGCCTATAATGGGGACGAGACTGCATCGGTGTCGGTTGCGACCGGAAAAGTGGAGGTTAGCAAGGAAATCGAGGAAGGCGAGCCCGTCCGGATTACGCAACTGACGCCCGAGCAGGAACTCGTGATTAATACAGAAAAAGACGAAACGTATATTAATATCGTTAGCGTCGCAAACATTGCACCGTGGCACCTTGGCCAGCTTGTTTTCAGGGACAATACTTACGATGAAGTGATGCAGGCACTGCGTGAGCGCTTCGGAAAGAAGATTGTATTTAAAAGCAGCATTGGCAAATGCCGTGTAATGGCCAGTTTCAATTCCAATGCGTCATTAAATGATGTGCTAAAATTGCTGAGTATGTCCAATTCTTTTGATTATGTGATCGGTAGAGACGTTGTGACCATCACAGGAGGCACATGCCGCTAGGCGCCACCGCCCCATCCTACTTTTGAGCATCCCTAACAGAATCCTTGCAGCCGCGCACCGCTGCACGCAGGGTGTTTTGACTATGAATTATTATGAAGTTGAAATAATAATTGAATCCCTCAAATCCATTTAACCTCAATCTACTCAAAACAGTATGCGAAAAAAGTTACCCGACACCCACCTGAACACAGGAACGGCACTCAGGCGAGGCTTGGCCTTGATGATGGCATGTTTGATGTTCGTACAACCGCTCTTTGCTTCTACCATGCGATCCATTCAAGGCATCGAAGAAGTAAAAATCTCACTCGATCTGAAAGATGTGACACTTCAAAGTGCCTTTATTGCGATCGAAAAAAAGAGTGATTTCAAGTTCATCACAAGCATCGAACGTATCGATAAGAAACGGAAGATTTCTATTCATGCCGAGAAGAAGCCGGTAAAGGAAGTACTGGAAATCATTTTGAACGGTACCGGACTGGGTTACACGCAGGTAGACAACAACATCGTGATCAGCACCAGACAGGAAAAGGCGGCGAGCCAGATCATCCAACCTGCGGCAGCTGTGAATCTGGCCAAGGAAATTAATGGAACCGTAAAAGACAATGCTGGCGCCGGTATTCCGGGCACAAATATCCTTGTGAAAGGGACCACTCAGGGCACCACGACGGGTGCCGACGGTACTTACACCATTAACGTACCCGACGAAAACGCCGTGCTGGTGTTTTCATCAATTGGTTATGTATCGCAGGAAATCGCGGTGGGCAGCAAAACGACTATTGACGTAACGTTGGTGGAAGACGTGAAACAACTCGGCGAAGTAGTGGTAACCGCATTGGGTATCGAGCGCAATGCGAAGACGCTCACGTACGCGACTCAGCAGATCGACGGTAAAAAGCTCACGGACGTGCGTGACGCAAACTTTGTGAACACGCTTTCGGGGAAAGTGGCCGGTGCGGTCATTACGCAAGGTTCGTCAGGTCCGGGTTCGGCAACACGCGTCGTACTTCGCGGTAACCGCTCTATTGCCGGTAACAACAATGCATTGTTCGTTGTGGACGGTGTACCCATCGATAACACGGCTCGCAGCCAGGTAACGAGCGATTTCGGGGGTATCAACGGCAGCGATGGCGCGGCCAACATTAACCCGGATGACATCGAGTCTATGAATGTCCTGAAAGGTGCGGCAGCTTCCGCGCTGTATGGAAGCCGTGCGGCCAACGGGGTTATTATGATCACTACTAAAAAAGGAAAGGCGGGTAAGGTATCGGCCGATATCAATTCGGGTGTTGTAGTAGAATCCCCATTTCTGCTTCCTAAACTTCAAAATACTTACGGACAAGGAAGCGGCGGCAAGGAAAGTAACAATTCGAGCCAGAGCTGGGGACCTGCAATGCAGACGTTTCCGGATAATATCAAGGACTTCTATCGCAAAGCAGTTTCAACCAACAACTCGATCGGCGTTTCGGCTGGTTCTGAAAAAATCCAGACATATCTTTCGTACACCAACAATTATAACCAGGGTATCCTGCCGAACAACAAGCTCATGCGGCATACCTTCAACCTCCGCCTGAATACGCAGATTACCAAGCGTCTCTCAGCCGATGCCAAAATCACTTATATCAACTCCGATATCCAGAACAAACCACGTTCGGGTGAAGAGAGCTCTGTAACTATGAACTTGTACAAAGTCCCGCGCAGCGTGGATTTGAACCAATACAAAACTTTCGAGGATGCGGCGGGCAAGCCTACCTATTGGGCAAGTTCTGGTATTTATATGAACCCTTACTGGACGATCAACCGGACGTTTGATTCGGAAAAACGTAATCGCGTGATTTCATTAGGCTCGGTCAAATATGAACTGACGGACTGGCTGAATGTCCAGGGCCGTATCAGCTATGACTGGTATGCTGATCGCGTAAATCGTGGATTCTACAACAACACGTTGCTTTTTGCAGGATCGGGTGGTTCGTATGCCGACTGGACAGCCGAAACTACCGAACGCAACATGGACGTGATCGTTTCGGGTAACAACAATTTGGGTAAAGACCTGCATTTAACCTATAACTTCGGTGCCGGCCAGACTTACCAGAAATACTCCCAGATAGGCGGAACGACAACGGGCCTTACAGTTCCTAACTTCTTCGACTTGTCGTTTGCTGCCGCATTGACCCAGGTAACTGCATTCAGTCAGAAAGAATTGCAATATGTATTCGGAACAGCGTCATTGTCATACCGCGACTTCATTACCATCGACGGTTCTGTCCGCAACGACTGGTCTTCGACATTGCCTAAACCTTACTCTTACGCTTACTTTTCTTTTGGCGGTAACGTAATCCTTTCCGAAGCGTTGAAGTTACCGGAAGTGATCAGCTTCGCGAAACTACGCGGGTCGTGGGCACAAGTAGGTAACGATACCGATCCTTACCGGTTGCTGCAAACCTACACATTCGCGCAAGGTGGTAATGGCGGTGGCTACATCAGCCGCAACACGACACGTCCCGCTGCGAATCTGAAACCGGAGATTTCGTCTTCGACAGAGTTAGGTCTTGATTTGCGCCTGTTCTCCGGAAAATTGGGATTGGATTTTACTTATTACAATACAAACACCGTGAACCAGTTGCTCACATTGCCGCAAGCAACACCAACCGGCTTCCAGAACCAGTTTATCAATGCGGGTAAGATCAATAATAAAGGTTTCGAGATTTCTTTGACTGCTTCTCCATTGAAAGGCAAGGCATTGACCTGGGACGCGACGCTGAACTTCGCCCGCAACGTGAACAAGATCGTGAAGCTTCACGAGACGATCAAAACAGCCAACCTGGGCGGAAACACCCGTACCACCACGGCCATTGTGCGTGAAGGCGGCTCATATGGCGATTTGCAGGCATTCGGCTGGAAAAAAGATGCAAACGGCAACTACATCGTGAATGCGAAAGGGCTTCCGGTAGCTACCGCGTTCGATAATATCGTGGGTAACTTCAACCCTAAATTTACCATTGGCCTTAACAACTCTTTCTCTTACAAAAACTTTGTATTCAGCTTCCTGGTAGACGGCCGTGTGGGTGGTGTAATGACTTCCGGAACCGATGGCAACCTGGCATACGACGGTACTGCGGATTATACCGAAGCGCACCGTCAGGGTGGATGGGTATTGCCAGCGGTAACCGAAACCGGCGAGCAGAACAATGTGGCAATCGACGCACAGACTTTCTGGCAAACCGTTTCGCAAGGCCGCTACACATGGGGAGAGTTCTTTACCTACTCTACCACAAACTTCCGCCTGAGAGAAGCTACGCTTGGCTACAACATCCCAACCCCTCCGGGCATGTTCATCAAGTCACTGCGTCTTTCGCTTACCGCTCGCAACCTGTTCTTCATCTATCGTGGTTATGCCAAAATGGATATTCCGGGCCTTGCAAAACGTAAACTTCCATTCGATCCGGATGTAAACCTGGGCGCAGGTAACTTTCAGGGATCAGAATACGGAGCCCTCCCTTCAACACGTACTGTTGGTTTGAATTTGAAAGTTGGATTCTAATTAAACAGCCTCTTAAAATACTGTAACATGAAATTAGCATTGAATAAATATATCAGAGCAACCACATTGAGCGTACTCACCGGCTCAGCGATGGTCGTGGCCGGCTGTACGGGCGACTTCGACGAACTGAATACCAGCCGCACAGCGCTCACCGCCATCACCGATGCGGAAATTCCTTACCTGTTCTCCCGGGCACAGCAGCAGTCGTCTTATTCCGCAGGTACATACCAGACGGCTCAGAACCTGTTCGCGGATTTGTACGCGCAATATTTTGCAACTACCACACCGAACTTCCAGTCGGACCGCTACTTCATGCACCCGACCTGGATCGACAACCACTGGAACCCGGTTTATACCCAGGTGGTACCGCAGCTGCAAATCCTGTTCGAAAAACTGGATAAATCCACATCGCAATATGCGCTGGCCAACATCTGGTGGGTGTTTGCATTTCACAGGGTAACCGACTACTATGGCCCTATCCCCTATTCGGAAGCCGGCAAGGACGCTACGCCGATCAAATATGATTCGCAGGAAGAAATCTACAACGATTTTTTCAAACGCTTGACCGAGGCAACTGCATTGCTCAAAGGCAAAACAACCGACAAGCCCTACGGCACCTACGATATCGTCTATGGTGGTGATGTGAATAAATGGATCAAATTCGCGAATACCTTACGCCTGCGTCTGGCACTTCGCATCTCGAAAGTAAATCCTGCCAAAGCAAAGACAGAAGCAGAAGCCGCAATAGCGGGAGGTCTCCTGACCGACGTTGCAGACAACGCCTACATGGCGAAAAGCTTGCTTGGTGGTGACAATAATGGCCTTGCGACCATCTCCGGATGGGGCGAGTTCCGGATGAGCGCGGCTATGGAGTCAGTACTGAAAGGTTATGACGACCCTCGCATCGGCATCTACTTTCAGCCTGCATTTCTTACCAAAACCTACGAAGGTATACGTAATGGGCTGGGTCCCACAGAACTTGCCGTTGCCGCGAACAGCAACGACAACAATTCCAACATTGGCGAGCGCTGGATCCGCAACACCGGCGGCGGCTCGGCGTGGGACCGCCAGCTGGCTGTAAAGCAAGATGTAATGCATACTGCCGAGGCCTACTTCCTGCTAGCGGAAGCGGCATTGAATGGCTGGAATGTAGGTAGCGGAACCGCTCAGTCATTTTACGAAAAAGGTATCCAGGCTTCGATGGAAGGTTGGGGCATTACCGGAGCGGCAGTTACTACTTATATTAACAGCACCAAAACACCTGTGGCCCCCGGCGACCAGCAACAATCCGCAGCACTTTCCAACATTCCGGTAAAATGGGGCGCCACAGAGGCTATCCAGAGAGAGCAGATCGCTACGCAGAAATGGCTGGCACTGTACCCCGACGGTATCGAAGCATGGGCGGAATTCCGCCGCACAAGAATGCCTAAGCTCTATCCGGTGGTCAACTCGGTCAACACCGACGTTCCTACCACCGCGGTAGTAAGGCGGATCCCATTCCTGTTGCAGGAGAAACAAAACAACGGAGCTGCGGTAGAGGCGGCGACTAAATTGCTCGGCGGGCCCGACAATGCGGCGACTCCGCTCTGGTGGGACAAAAACTAGCAATTCTGATGGAAAACGAGTGCCTTCCGGAATATTTTCATCGGAAGGCACTTTCAGAAACCACCCGATCGGAATAAAAAGGCTTCGAAACAGGTATTGACCAAAGTTTATTTTTTATTTTTTTGATTATTAAAAAAATAATCCTACAAAACAGAGTATCGGGCCCCATACAACGCATCCTTCCTCTGCATACTGTCTGAACCTCTTTTGTAAAGCCTTTAACCAATCTATTCAGTCCTTAACCATTATGATAAACCGTAGAGATTTAATCAAGCATCTGTCCACAGTTCCCCTCCTGGGCGGATTCCTGGGCAATGGCACCGCCGAGGCTGCCGGCCTGCTGGGCAAGGCCCCCGTGCGTAACCTCGCCAAAGAACTGGGCATTCGTACTTTTATCAATGCAGCGGGTACCTACACTATGATGACCGGTTCCCTCATGCAGGACGATGTGGTGGCGACGATCCAGGGCGCGGCAAAGGAGTTTATGATGCTCGATGAAGTCCAGACTAAGGTAGGCGAGAAAATTGCCGCGATTACCCACGCCGAATCCGCGGTAGTGACTGCCGGATGCTTCTCGGCACTGACGCTCGGCCTTGCTGGGGTACTCACAGGCATGGACCAGAAGAAGGTAGAGGCATTGCCGCATTTGGAAGGCACCGGTATGAAATCGGAAGTGATCATTCAGAAAGGCCACAACATCGGCTATTCACACGCTTTGACCAACACAGGCTGCAAAATCGTGCAGGTTGAAACAGTGGAAGAATTGCAAAAGGCTATCAATGAAAAGACCGCATTGATGTGGTTTCTCCATATCCAGTCGGACAAAGGGCTGATCAAGCACGAACAGTGGATCGAAATCGCCAAAAAGAACGGTATTCCTACGATGATCGATATGGCTGCCGACGTGCCGCCGGTTGAAAACCTCTGGCGTTTCAACGACCTGGGCTTCGACCTCGTGTGCGTATCAGGCGGGAAGGCGATGCGCGGACCGCAAAGCGCCGGTATCCTCATGGGTAAAAAGCAGTATATCGATGCAGCCCGCCTCAGCATGCCGCCGCGTGGCTCGACGATCGGCCGCGGTATGAAAGTGAATAAAGAAGAGATCCTCGGCATGTATGTCGCTCTCGACAACTTCGTGAAGATGGATCACAAAAAAGAGTGGAAAATATGGGAGGACCGCGTAGCGACGATCGAGAATGCCGTAAAAAGCGTGAAAGGGGTCGCAACCGAGGTAACCGTTCCTGAATTGGGTAACCACACCCCCACATTGAAAGTATCGTGGGATGCCGCCAAAGTGAGCCTGCCTGTGAAAGCATTACAGGAAAGCCTGCGGAAAGGCAACCCGTCGATTGAGGTAATGCCCGGCGAGAACAATTCGCTGACCATTACTACCTGGATGCTCAAACCGGGCGAGGAGAAAATCGTGGCGTCCAGATTGAAAGAAGAACTGTCGAAAGCAGTTGTTTAAATATGTACAGTACCATTTAACTCTTCCTAAACCCAAACCTTTTTCAAGAAGTAAAATGCAACACAAGTCCATCCTTTTCATTTTTCTGGCATGTCTGCTCGGTGTGGCTTCCCATGGCCAAACGTACAGCGTCCTGATCAAGGGCGGCACGGTGATCGACCCGAAGAACAATATCAATCAGGTGATGGATGTCGGTATTTTCGAAGGGAAGATTAAAAAAGTGGCGAAGGATATCGATCCGAAGGAGGCTCGCCAGGTGGTAGATGCCAAAGGGATGTATGTTACACCCGGATTGATCGATATTCATGGACACGTGTTTTTTGGTACCGAGCCAAACCATTACCTCAGTAATGGTTTGGTGGCGTTACCACCCGACGGCTTCACCTTCCGCGTTGGCGTGACAACGATCGTCGACGCGGGCGGTGCCGGCTGGGATTCGTTTTCAGAGTTTAAAAACAATGTGATTTTCAATTCCAAAACCCGCGTACTCTCGTTCCTCAACATCGTAGGACAAGGCATGCGCGGCGGAAACTGGGAACAGGATACGGCCGATATGGACCCTAACCTTGCCGCAGGCGTCGCCATCAAGAACCGCAACGATGTGGTCGGTTTCAAAGTAGCACATTTCCAGGGTAAGGATTGGAAACCGGTGGATAATGCAGTGAGAGCCGGCAAATTAGCCAATATGCCCGTCATGGTGGATTTCGGAGGCAGCACTCCTCCCCTTCCCCTCGAAGAGCTTTTCATGAAACACCTTCGCCCGGGCGACATTTATACACACGCATACACATTGCTCGAAGGCAATATCAGAGAAACCATTGTGGATGAAGCCACACAAAAAGTAAAACCTTTCGCGATCGAGGCACGTAAGAGAGGGATTGTTTTTGACGTGGGTTACGGCGGCGCGAGCTTCAACTATTCACAGGCAATCCCGGCGATGAAAGCCGGTTTTTACCCGACAACCATCAGCACCGACCTTCATACCGGTAGCATGAATGGCTCGATGAAGGACATGCTGAGCATTATGTCGAAATTCTATAATATGGGTATGGACCTGCCGTCGATCATCAAAGCCAGCACCTGGGAGCCTGCAAAAGTGATCCACCGGGAGCAGCTTGGCCACATTTCCGAAGGCGCCATTGCCGACGTGGCCGTTTTTTCAATGCGAAAAGGCAACTTCGGCTTTTACGATAAAACCGGTTATAAGGTAACCGGCACAGAAAAACTGGAATGCGAACTCACCGTAATGGGCGGAAAAATAGTTTATGACTTGAACGGCATTACGACGCCGATATATTTGAAGTAGGCGATAAGCAATGAGCTTTAAGCAATGAGCTTTAAGCAATAAGCTTTAAGCTATAAGCAATAAGCTTTAAGCCCTAAGCTTTAAAATAAAGCCTGTTGCTTATAGCTTACAGCTTATAGCCTAAAGCTTATAGCCCCAAATCCCCTAAACCCCTCTTTAATTGACCTATGTTTAAGAAACGTTTAAAACTGTCTGCTTCCCTCCTGATGCTGCTTGCGCTCGGGTTTACGCAGCATTCCGACCGGGATTTACCGGTGTTTAATACCAAAAATGGTGGCTTGTTCCTGCCGGATGGGTTTGAAGCTACCGTGGTAGTCGACAGCCTCCCGGGCCGCGCACGGCATATTGCGGTGAATGACAATGGCGATATTTATGTGAAAGCACGGTTTGCGGACAAGGGTGAGTCCGTTATCGCGCTTCGCGATACCAACAACGACGGACGGGCCGATATTATCAAGCGTTTCGGCGGAGCTGCCAAAGAGCGCGCCTACGGAACGGCCATGCGCATTTACAAGGGTTACCTGTATTTCAGCTCCGAACTGGTTGTATATCGCTACAAACTCACTCCCGGCAAGCTCGTTCCGGAAAGCCCGGAAGAAGTGATATTGACCGACGATCACGCGCACGGCATGCACGAGCACATTGCAAAGCCAATCACATTTGACGACAAGGGCTTTATGTATGTGCCTTTCGGTGCGAATTCCAATGCCTGCCAGGAACAAAACCGTACACCCGGCTCGAAAGGCATGGACCCGTGCCCGATCCTGGAAGACCACGGTGGTATCTGGAAATTCGATGCGAACAAGACCGGGCAGTTCCAGAAAGACGGGACCAAATTTGCAACCGGTCTCCGCAGCGTAGTCGCATTGGACTGGAATTTCCAGGACAACAATTTATATGCAGTGCAACACGGCCGCGATGACCTTTTGCGCCTTTGGCCGCAGCTCTATAATGGCTGGCAGAGTGCTATGCTGCCGTCCGAAGAGTTTTTAAGGATTAAAGAAGGCACCCACGCAGGCTGGCCCTACTGCTACTGGGACCAGATGCAGGCCAAGAAAGTCCTGAACCCCGAGTATGGCGGTGATGGTAAAATTGTAGGTCAATGCGACCAGTACGAGAAACCTTTGATCGGTTTCCCTGGCCACTGGGCACCTAATGACATCCTTTTCTATCAGGGCAATCAGTTTCCCGAGCATTATAAAAATGGATCATTCATCGCATTCCACGGCTCTACCAACCGGGCTCCATATCCGCAGTCGAGCTATTTCATCGGTTTTGTGCCTTTTAAAAATGGCCAGGTAGCCGGCGAATATGAGGTTTTTGCAGATGGTTTCGCAGGTCTCGACCCCATCGTGAACGTAAGCGACGCAGTTTACCGCCCAATGGGTATTGCCATGGGCCCAGACGGCTCGATCTACCTTGCCGAGACTGAGAAGGGCAAGATCTGGAAAGTGACGTACAAAGGCAACAAGAAGAAATTCACGAAAACGGCGTTGGCAAAAATGGAGCAGCGCAAAACGATGACACACATCCGCACACCCGATTTTGTGAACGATAACCTGGACAAAGACAAGCCGGTAGCAGGCGGAAAGGTTTACAGTGTATATTGCACTGCATGTCACCAACGCAACGGTATGGGCGACTCGCAACGCTTCCCCCCGCTGGGAGGTGCCGAATGGGTTACAGGCGATAAGGAACGGCTGATTAAGGTATTGTTGAATGGATTAGAAGGGCCGATTGAGGTAAAAGGACAAGCCTACAACAACGTAATGCCGCAGCACAGCTTCCTGAAAGACGAAGAAATTTCAGAGGTATTGACCCACATCCGGAGCAATTTCGGAAACAATGCAAGCCCGGTCACAACCGAAGAAGTGGCCAAAGTACGGGCGTCGATCAAGTAAAGAGATATTACGCCATTCATCTTCCAACCCCGTTTAAGCGGATATTACTCTCCGGCAATTGAGTGTTCCTTTGAAGGGGTTGGGGGAAGAATGGCAAAAGTAACTAATTCACCATTTCTGTATATTCATGTTGAAAAACAACATTATAGCCGCAAGCTTTATCATGCTTTCCGGAATAGGCCTCGCGGGGTTTTCTTCCGAAAAGCATATTTTCACACACAATGCCCAGGAGCCCTGGAAGGCGCCCGCCTGGGCTGATACGCTGAAAAGCCCCTACCACGAAGAACCACTAACGCTCGCGCAAGGCGAAGAACTATTTACCTTATACTGCTCTTCCTGCCATGGAGAAGGCGGCTATGGCGACGGTGCCGCAGGCGGTGCGCTAGGCCAGAAACCGGCCAATTTCCACGACACGCTGGTAAAAGCCCAAAGCGACGGCTCGCTGTTTTGGAAAATGTCCAACGGGCGCGGTAACATGCCGCCGTTCCAGGATGTGTTCACGGCCGAGCAACGCTGGCAGCTTGTAGCGTACATCCGGCACTTGGGCAAACAAGAGTGATATTAGTACTTCGGCAATCGGCTATCAAACTTAAAAAAGCCGACAGCCGACTGCCGACAGCCAAGTCAAAGTCCCCTAAACCCCATAAAAAACCACTATGTTACATTACAGCCGCATTATCAAATCCGGATTCACGTCGGCGCTCGCCTTGGGCATGACGTTCCATGTTTTCGGACAACAACGGGAGGTCACTACGTCCGTCCCCAAAGCACTTCGCGACGACATTACCATTGAAGAGTACATGAAAGTAGAACCGGAAGCGGTGCGCCTGATCCAGCACCCGATTACCGGTGAAATGTACTACACGACGTTTTTCGGTGATGTGGTAAAAATCGTTATCGAGGATGGCAAGCCTGTGAGTAAAAAGCTGCTATCCGTCGAAGACCACGGTATTCCGCGCCTGCAAGGTGCCGCATTTCATGGCAATACCCTCTTCCTCGCAGGGAATGTCAGCGTCAACAACAACAAAGGTAACAAAGGCCGGATGGTCCGCTACGAAATGACGAAGGGTGTCGATAAACCGGCAATGACGGTCGTATTCAATACCGTTGAATACGGCGCCAACAAAACCACCTTCGACCATGGCTGGAACGCCCTGGAAATCAGTCCGGATGGCAAATACATTTACGTCAATACCGGCGCCCGCACCGACCACGGCGAGGTACAGGACAATGGTGGCGAATATCCCAATGCGCGTGACAACGCGCTCACTGCGAATATTTTCCGTTTTCCGATCAACTCCAAAGATCTGTTGCTGTCCACGGATCTCGCCAAGCTGAAAGCCGACGGCTACATCTTCGCCGAAGGCATCCGTAACGCCTACGACATGGCTTTCGATGCAAAAGGCAATCTTTTTGCCGTTTCCAACTCCGGCGACTACGATCACCCGGAGGACATGTTCTGGGTGCGGAAGGGCCATCACTATGGATTCCCCTGGGTAATGGGTGGCATCGAAAACCCTCAGCAGTTCCCGGACTTCAATCCGGATCCGGAAAAGGACCCTTTCCTGAGCAAGTTCGCATTCGCATTCCTCATGAAGTACTTCCACAACGACCCCGACTTCCCTAAACGTCCTGCCGGCGTGAAGTTCTCGCCTTCTGTGCAGAACATGGGCCCGGACGCGAACGAGTACCGCGACCGTAAAACCGGCGTGGTCATGGACGGCGACACCACCGGTGTTACTGTGGGTACGTTCAATGCGCACTCCTCGCCACTCGGTCTTTTCTTTGATACGCACAATGCGTTGGGTAAAGAGTTTACCGGCGACGGCTTCGTAATCCGCTACACAGGTGGCCCGCGCAACGGCGTCGTCAACCCGAACCCATTGCGCCGGTACGGTAAGGACCTGCTGCACCTGGAAATGGTTTACGACAAAAAGACAGACAATTACAAAACCAAAACCACCAGCATTATCAACAACTTCACGGCCCCTACCGATGCTCTGCTAATTGGTAACACGCTGTATGTCATCGAGTACGGAGGCAAGCAAGGAGGTAACAAGGCCGGTGGAAGCCTTTGGAAGATAACACTGCCTGCCAACGACAAACTGGCGAAAAAAGCCAAAAAGAAAACTTCGTAATACATCTCGTTCTACATATAACTCTAATTAATCTGTTATGAAATCTGAAAGAAGATCTCTTATCAAAAAGCTTTTTGCATCGGTTGCCGGCATCGCGGGCATCGGCGCTGCATCAAAAGTGCAGGCAGCAATACCAGCGCCAGCACCTGAAAAAGAAGTGGGCGACGTGGAAATGTATCAGGATGTACCTCTTTTCTCAGGCCATACCAAATTCAATAACCTGGTTTTCGTAGCCGGTAAGGGTGCACACTTCGACGGCGACATTACCGCTCACACCAAGCACGTACTTGACGAGCTGGAAAAAGAGCTGATCAAAGCAGGCTCTTCGATGGAAAAAGTACTGAAATGCTCCGTATTTCTCCATGACCTGAACGACTACAAAGCTATGAACGAAGCTTACAAAGGTCGTTTCGGTAGCAAACCACCATGCCGCACCACCGTAGCAGTATACGGCGGCGTTCCAGGCGACTCCCTCGTTGAGATCGACTGTATCGCTTACGTCTAGAATGGGGAGGAGGGAGAAAGGAGGAAAGGGAGACAGTCATCGTCTTATTTTCTTCCCTTCATCCTCCTTTCCTCCTTTTCTCCCTTTCCTCCTTTTCTCCTACTTTCAAAAGTAACTATTTCACTCCCATCAACCACTTACGGCTTTTTCGACGAACTTTTATTTCGGAATAATGCAATTAATCAGGATTAAATTCGCTCACAAAAAATAAAGTCGGACTTATATTTTAGATTATGGCGATTTAACGGTTAATTTGTTTAACTGACCCGATAAGAATTGAACAAGAAACAACGCATCGCTGAGGAGAATGAAATTCTTTTAAATCTCTGGCACCAAAGCCAGGCAGGGGACAGTCTGGCATTTTGCCAGCTAGCCGACAAACAGTACCGCACGCTTTTCAACTACGCTTGCAATTTTACCACAGACAGAGAGTTCATCAAAGACGCCATTCAGGACCTGATGATTCACATCTGGGAAAGGCGTCAGAATATTCAAATACAGTTTGTCACTATCTACTTCCTGCGTGCTTTGCGCAACCAGCTCATGCAGGAATTCCGCCGCAACAACGGCTCACACCCATTCATCGACATCGACGAAGCTCGCCAGATTTCCGATTACCAGACAGTCGAAACCGAAATTGAGCGGAACGAACTGATGAGTGAAAATCAGGTCAAAGTACGGTGTGCCATCGAAGAACTCCCCCGCCGCCAAAAGGAGGCCGTGTTCCTCAAATACTTCGAAGGAATGGACAACGAGCAGATCGCCGACCTCATGCAGGTAAATCGGCAATCGGTCGCTAACCTTCTTTTTAAAGCGATCACCGCACTCAAACAGCACATTCATCCGATCAGTAATCTGCTGCTCCTTTGCTTCGCACTGCAATTCTAGCCGAATCTCCTTCGCTACTCCCGAAGCCTTTACAAAATTTTTCCACGATGTTGCGGCTCCATGCAACCGGGCTTTCATTTAATGCATCTTTTTGGCAACCAGCCCTAGCCCATGCAACAAACCCTTAGTAGAACCCTTTGGATTGATTACCTCCGTTCATTTCTGACCGTCCTGGTGGTTGCCCATCACTCCTCTCTCGCCTATACCACCTTTGCGAGCTTTGACAAGGCTGCATACATCCGGTCTACTCACCCTGTGGTCGACACACAGCGCTGGATCGGCCTGGACATTTTTGAGAACTTCAACGATGTGTTCTTCATGTCGCTGATGTTTCTCATCGCGGGATTATTCGTCATCAAGAGCATTCAGCGTAAAGGCCCCGGCGCATTTGTCCGCGACAGGTTCCACCGGTTGTTTATTCCATTCCTGATCGGTGGTACCATTCTGAACCTTATCGCTCATTACCCTTCCTACGTGCTCGCTCACGGGCGCTTGGGCCTACTCGCATATGTGAAAGATTTCTTCATCGTCGAGCAATGGCCTGTCGGGCCACCGTGGTTTATATGGGTACTGTTTGTGTTCAACATCGCATTTGCATTCATTTACCTGGCTTGCAGGTCAAAATTCGAAGTCACCAAAAACACGAAACCGCGAAACTACCAACCAGCCACCTTGGTCCTTTGTGCGTTCTTGCTCACATTTGCATTGTACGTCCCATTCGCATTCTGGCTGGGGCCTTACAAATGGACCGGCCTCGGACCGTTCGATTTCCAAGTGAGCCGCGCTGCTTTGTATTTCGGCTACTTTCTGCTGGGAACCTGGCTCGGGAATGTGAATTTCAACGAAACGATATTCGGCTCTTCTGCTCCGCTCGTCCGTCGCTGGCCGCTCTGGCTTGTCGCGTGCGGACTAGTCTATACGTTACTCACCATCGCATCGCCATACCTGACCACACTCGTCAAAACCGGAGTATTGACTGAATTCCAGGGATACTTCATTTATTTCACGATTTACGTTTTGTCCTGCACATTCAGCTGCATTGCCTTCATGGCTGCATTCCGCGCGTTGGTCAAAAGGCATCACAGAGCCTGGGATTCCCTTTCCGAACATGCCTATCTCATCTACCTGCTGCACTACCCGTTTGTGCTCTGGACACAGTATGCATTGCTTGACGCACCGCTTTCTGCGTTCGGTAAGTTTCTGATTACCTTTGTGTCAGCGCTCGCGGGAGGCTGGGTAGTAGCTATTCTCTTTCGAAAAAGTAAACTGCTCAAACAGTATCTCTGAATAAATTAATATTTATCAATTCCCAGTTGCTTGCAAATTTCATTGCAGAGCGACCGTTCCAATGAAGGATGCCTCGGAACTGTGCTACGATAACGCCCATGGTCTCTCCAATAGACGTCATGCTTCCCGCCATGTCTTTTGAGAAAACATCCATGGCTTTCAAGGTATTTCAAAAATTCTTTTCTTTTGACAGACATCAGGCAAACTCCAATTCCTTCGTCAAGATTACATCCTTCAAGTTGAGTTCTGAGTTTATAGCTGTTTCCCCTGCATCTATATCCTGAAAGTAAATTTCAAGTGCATCCTGAATGTTCTCCATTACCTCGTCAACACTCGCGCCCTGCGTCACAACCCCTGGCACTTCCCGGACCTGGCCGATCAGCATTTCCTCTCCCTGTGAGATCACGACTGTCAGTTTCATTGCTTCAAGATTTTGGTTAGCATTTTATATTAAACACTATCAAATTTACAAAATCCGAAGTGACATGAGCAATGATAAACGCTACCAATGCTCAAGTGAACAGGATAGATTATCAAAAATCACCAAAACTTGCCGACAGCTCCCTATTCACGTTTAGTACACCGCCCTCAAATTTCCCAAAAATTAATTTCCGAAAAGAGAGTATCGGCGTAATGTTCTCGCATCCTTATTAAAATTAGCCGTATTATTATTTGCCTGATATGCTCCATTACCGCAATTTTCTTCCGGAGGAACTGGCCGCCGATCCATCTTTCAGACGCTGGGTGTTGTTCAACAACCCTGCCGATGAAGCCCTGTGGGCCGAGTGGTTGGAACAGAATCCGGACAAACAGGACCTCGTCAATAGCGCCCGGAACTTCCTGGCGACGACGGAAGCGGCATTCAACCGTATTTCGGATGAGGAAGTGGCTAATGAAATATACAGGCTATCGCACGCCATTGGGGAAAACAACGCAAAAAAATCATCCATTTGGCTGCATTTCAGGCCCAACTGGTACCATATGGCGGCTTCGGTGCTGATCCTGATGTTTGCGGGATGGTGGTACAACAAACAGACCCTTTCTCAGAAACAATCGGATCAATATAAAGTGATACTTAGCCAGATCAAGGAGCCGCTGATCGAAGCTGTGAACTCCGGAAAAGAGGCCAAGCTGGTAATTCTGGAAGACGGCAGCTCGGTGCTCTTGCAACCCGACAGCCGCATTACCTATCCTCGCCGGTTCGAGGGCCGCAAACGGGAGGTGTTCCTGAGAGGAGAAGCATTCTTTGAAGTGGCCAAAAATCCCGACAAACCGTTCTACGTGTATGCCCATACGCTTGCAACAAAAGTACTGGGTACGAGTTTCAAAGTGAGTGCATTCGACGACCAGGAGGTGAAAGTGGTCGTAAAAACGGGTAAAGTGTCCGTATTCCCGATGACGAAGGAAGCGATTGCGAGCCAGCATGCAGATGACAAACTCGGCGGAATGGTACTGACCCCCAACCAGCAGATTACATTCGCACCCAATGAGTTACGACTCACCAGAAGCCTTATTCCAGACCCTAAACTGCTGGAATTACCCATACAGAGACAGTCATTCGAATTCAAGGGAACGCCAATCACCGAAGTGTTTGCCGCATTGGAAAAATCATACGGTGTGAAGATCGTATTCGATGCGGAAGTAATGCAGAACTGCTACCTCACCGCCTCGCTCTCCGACGAACCGCTGTTCGAGAAGATCAGCCTGATTTGCAAGACGATCGGTGCACAGTATGAACAGCTCGATGCCAGCATCATCATCAACAGTAAAGGATGTTAATGAAAATACCTTTCTCTCAATACTTTATGACAAATTCACCCATGCCTATGACCCAAAACCACTACTAATTACTATTCCACAAAAAGGTCGATGATGCTGCAACACCACCGACCCGATTCATCCCCATGCTTGTGTACGCTTAACAGCATCTGAACGAGGCTGCTGTGGGAATCATTATGCCGAATTTTAACCCGACAAAAATCAAAATTATGTCAAAAAGAGTACAATTTCACCATGCTTTACAGAAAATCATGCGCATTACTCTGTATCAAGCCCTGCTCTCCATCGCGTTCAGCACTTTCGTTCATGCGAACGACGTGCGCGGACAACGTGTGCTGGAACAAAAAGTGACTTTGCGTTTAGCCAATTCCGAGATTGACAAGGCATTGGAGAAGATCGAGAATGTGACGAAGGTTAAGTTCATGTACAATCCTCAGATCTTCAACAATCAGAAAGCATCCTATAAATTTCAGGACGAATCGTTATCCGAAGTTCTCAGTAAAATTCTGACCCCGCATAAAGTTACTTACGAAGTGGTACAGGACCGCATTATCCTGCGCCGCGAGCAGGCACCCATTGAAGAGAATGCATCCAAAACCGCCCCAAAACGCAACGTAACGGGAAACGTTAAAGACGAGACAGGCGTTGGTCTGCCCGGCGTAAGCGTGCTCGTAAAAGGTACCCAGCGTGGTACTTCGTCGGATGGGGATGGAAACTTCTCGCTGGAAATCCCCGACGGTGAAGTGGAAACAGCTGTCCTGATTTTCAGCTTTGTAGGTTATACTTCACAAGAAGTACCCGTCGGAAATCAGACTGCCGTGAACGTACAACTGGCTCCCGAAGCAAAAGCATTGAATGAGGTAGTAGTAACGGCTTTGGGTATTGCCAAAGAGAAAAAAGCATTGGCGTACGCCGTAACGGAAGTAAAAGGGGCTGAGTTTACACAAGCCCGCGAAAACAATATCGGTAATGCATTGACAGGTAAAATCGCCGGTGTGAACGCGACAGGTATGGCAACAGGCCCTGGTGGATCGAGCCGTATCGTTATTCGCGGTAACGGTTCATTGAACGGCAACAACCAACCTTTGTACGTGATCAATGGTATGCCGATGGACAACACCACGCCTGGTGGAACCGCTGCCGATGGCAACGGTATGAACGTTGACCGCGGTGACGGTATCGGTGGTATTAACCCCGACGATATCGAGTCGATCAGCGTTTTGAAAGGTGGCCCGGCAGCCGCACTTTACGGTGCCCGCGCTTCGAATGGTGTGATTTTGATTACCACGAAAAAAGGACGTGCTCAGAAAGGCATCGGCGTGGAGATCAATAGCAACACCACATTTGAAAGCCTCGCAGTAATCCCGAAATGGCAATATGAATACGGCCAGGGCGTGGATGGTGTAAAACCGACCTCACTGGATCAGGCCAAAAGCACAGGACGTCTGTCTTACGGCGCTAAAATGGATGGTCAGCCGACAATCCAGGTCGATGGACAAATGCACCCCTATTCACCGCAGAAGAATAACCTGAAAAATTTCTATAACACAGGTACCAACTACATCAACTCGATGGCGTTGACCGGCGGCAGCCAGGCTATCAACTTCCGTCTGGGCTTGAACAACACCAAATCGAAAAGCGTAGTACCGAATTCTTCATTCGTACGCCGTATTGCGAACCTGAACCTGAATGCATTTCTGGGTAAAAAACTGAGCCTCGAAACAGTTTTCCAATACAACCTCGAACAAGGCACCAACCGTCCGAAAGTAGGTTATGCCGATATGAACCCACACTGGGCTACTTACCTGGTTGCCAACGTGGTAGACATCCGCAGCTTAGCGCCCGGATATGACGCTGTAACCGGCAAAGAGATGGAATGGAACCCGGTACCCGCCGCGCCAAACCCTTATTTTGTGGTTAACAAATTCAAAAACGATGATACCAAGCACCGCTTTTTGAGCCAGGGAAGCCTTCGTTACGACATTCTGGAAAACCTGTACGTAAAAGGTAGCGTGAGCCAGGATTTTTACAGTTTCACTTCTGAATACGTGCAGCCGACCAACAACGCATTCTTCCCCCGTGGTACCTATGAAGGAAGAAAAACCACTTCTTCCGAAACCAACGGTATGCTGACGGTGAACTATAACAAAGAGTTCGAAAACGTGAGCTTCTCAGCCATGGCCGGTGCCAATGCACAGCGCAGCGTTTTCGATCAGACTGTAATCGCAGGTAGCGAATTCACCATCCCTTATTTTTACAGCTACACCAACCTGGCTGCAATGACGACCACGCCTACTTACCTGAAAAGCGCGATCAACTCGCTATTCGGCTCGGTTGACTTCGGATACAAAGGCCTGGCGTATCTGACCGTTTCGGGCCGTCAGGACTGGTTCTCGGTCTTGAATCCTAAGAGCAACCACATTTTCTACCCGTCGATCGGTGGTTCGGTGATCCTCTCGGAAGCCATTAACCTGCCTTCGGCAATCAGCTTTGCCAAATTGCGCGGTTCGTGGGCGCAAGTGGGTGGTGCTACGGTAAATGCATTCCAGATTTATCAGTACTACAATATGCAGCAAGGCGGCCACAATGGTCAGCCGGTACAAGGCCTTGCTTCTTCGCAGGTACCTAACCCTGATCTGAAGCCTTTGACATCAACTACCTACGAAGGTGGTTTGGAAGCTAAATTCCTGCACAACCGCCTCGGATTGGATGTTACTTTGTACAACAGAAAAACTACTGACGACATCGTTACCACCAATATCGCGTTGTCTTCGGGTTATACCTCGGCATTGTTGAACGTCGGTGAGCTGAGCAACAAAGGGATTGAACTTTTGATCACAGGTACTCCGGTTCAGAAAACGAATTTCAGCTGGGATGTGAGCTACAATATGGCTTACAACAAAAGCAAAATCGAGCGTTTGGCCGACGGGATCAACCAGGTAGACATTGGCACCGGTGTAGGTGGTGGTATTATCCGTAACGCTATCAACAGACCTTACGGCACGGTATGGGGTTTCCGCAAAAAAACCGATGCATCAGGCAATATCGTGTACAACCCGTCGAGCGGTTACGCTGTGCGCGGCGACCTGGAAGAGATCGGACAAGGTACGCCTCCTCTGACAATGGGTATCACGAACAATTTCCGGTACAAAAACTTCTCTCTGAATGTATTGGTGGATGGTAAATTCGGAAGCATCGTGTACTCAAACCTTTATCAGTATGCCTACCGCTTCGGTTTGCCGGTTGAAACACTGCCAGGACGTGAAACGGGCGTAACCGTACAGGGTGTAACAGCAGAAGGTGCCCCCTACACCAAAACCTGGGAGAAAAAGGAAGTGGACACTTACTACGACAACGACAAGAACTACACAGCGATGTTTATGTTCAACAACGACTTCATCAAGCTTCGTCAGGTCGTGCTGAGCTACAACATCCCGGTCAACAAGCTCGCGTTCCTGAAACTGCAATCGGCTTCCGTGTCATTCGTAGCGCGTAACCTGGCCATCCTTTTCAAAGACAAGAAACAACAGTACTTCGATCCGGAATCGAGCTACACCAGCACCAATGCACAGGGTCTGGAAGCATTTGGTGTACCAAGAACCCGCAGTATGGGCGTGAACCTGATGGTGAAATTCTAAACTTGAACTGTACGATGAAAAGCTTATTTCAAAAACTCATATATGCGGCCCCATTGGCCATGATGATTACTTCCTGCGATAAAGGGTTCGAGGAAATGAACGTCGACCCCAATAAATATTCAAAGGTGGTTCCCGAATTTATGTTCACCCGGGCGCAGCTCGACGGCGTGTCCACGAACTTCACCGGCGCCGCTTACCTGACGATCGGCCAATCTATGCAGCATTTTGCCACCTACAAAGAGGTGCCGGCCGCGGGTGACAAGTACTTCAATTTCACCTATTCGCAAGGAAGCTGGAATGCCTATGCCGGCACCGCACAAGGCCAGGGCTCGGTCATTTCAATCAACCAGGTTATCGACGCGGTGAAAAATGACCCTTTGGCTGTGAACAAGCTGTCGGCAGCCAGGATATGGAGGGCGTATATTTTCCATCGCCTCACTGATGTCTACGGCGACATTCCTTATTTCGATGCAGGCAAGGCATTATCCGACAAAAACTACGGCCCCAAATACGATACCCAGCAAGCGATTTACGCAGACATGCTGAAAGAGCTGGACGAGTCTATCGCGGCCTTCGACGCAAGCAAGCCCAACTTTGCGAGCGCCGACCTGATGTACGGAGGTAAAATCGACCAATGGAAAAAATTCGCGTACTCGCTCATGCTTCGCCTGGGCATGCGCTTGACGGAGGTCGACAATGCCATGGCTAAAACCTGGGTACAAAAAGCCATCGCAGGCGGTGTGATCCTGGAAGATAATGATCGCGCGATTATCGGCTACGTGGATGGCTCGCAAACTTTGAGCCGCAACTTCATCGCTAACGGATTGATGAACACAGATTATACCACTCCGGGCGGCGACAACGTGGAAGGCGGAAAATTTGCCAAAACATTTATCGACTATTTGAAAACAACCAAAGATCCACGTCTGAATGTAGTCTCGATCGTGTGGCGGGAAATAGCCAAGGACACGTATGTAGCCGATACTTCAACCGTTTTGCAACAGGGAATGCCTAATGCGGCTTTCAACAGCCGTCCTGCGGAATTCAACACGTTCTCCGAACCTAATCCGGCTACCATTTTGCGCTACGCATCCCCATTGATCGTGTTTGGAAATGCAGAAACCAACCTGTTGCTGGCTGAGGCAGCTGTGCGTGGATGGTACACTGGCAACACGGCAAAAGCTACTTATGAAGCTGCTGTAAAGGCCGGGCTTCGTCAATGGGCACTTTTCGGTGCAGCAGGTATGATCTCCGATGCTAAAATCAATGCTTATGTCGCCAACAACCCATACAACGCAAGCGGCACGGTAGCACAGCAAATCGAGCAGATCTCGACGCAAAAATGGGTGGCGCTCTTCCTGGAAGACGAATACGAAATCTTCTCGAACTGGCGCCGCACCGGCTATCCCAAGCTGACGCCCACCAATTATCCCGGGAACATTACAGGCGGCAAAATACCAACCCGTTTCGTAATCCCTGACTCCGAAGAGCAGTATAACAATGTGAATTTCCTCGAAGCGCGTTCTCGCCAGGGCGGTACCAACACATTTTCGAGTGTAGTTTGGTGGGATAAATAAGCGGAGCATATGCACTGCCTGTTTATAAAATAAATGACCGATACGGATTGCCGACCAAAATCGGCAGTCCGTATCGCTTTTTAAGCCTGAAATTTTTCGATCCGTGAATGAGGTAATACAATGCGTTTTTTTGTCTTAACCATAATAGTTCTTTCCTAAACCAAAACCCATGATCAAAAAAGTATTCATTGCCGCCGCCCTCTTCTGTTCTGCTGGTTTTGCCGCCCAGGCTCAGAAGTATTCGATCGTCATCAAAGGCGGTCATGTGATTGACCCCAAAAACAATATCAACAGCATCATGGACGTCGCGCTGAAAGGCGACACGGTAATGCTCGTTGCCAAAAACATCGACGCCAAGGAAGGTGTGCAGGTGGTGAATGCGAAAGGCCTTTTCGTGACGCCGGGCCTGATCGACATGCATTCGCACAATTTCTTCGGCACCAAAATGGACCAGACTTACAGCAACGGTCCTAACGCCCTCCCACCCGACGGCTTCACATTCCGCACCGGTGTTACTACCGTTGTGGATGCAGGGTGTGCCGGCTGGAAGTCCTTCCCTGATTTCAAGAAACAGACCATCGACGCTTCCCGCACCCGCGTGCTCTCGTTCCTGAACATCGTAGGCGAAGGTATGCGCGGCGGCACGTACGAGCAGAATGTCGAGGACATGGATGCTGCCGCTACCGCCAAAGTCGCGAAAGAATATCCCGAATATATTGTGGGGATCAAACTCGCCCACTTCAATGGTTACAACTGGACGCCTACCGACCGCGCCGTGGAAGCCGGCAAGCTGGCCAATATCCCGGTCATGATCGATTTCGGCGGCAGCCAGCCGGTATTGCCCATTGAAGAGCTTTTCATGAAACACCTCCGCCCGGGCGACATTTTCACGCACTGCTTCGGCCAGCTGGCCAGCCGCGAACCGATCGTGGACGTAAAAGCGGGTAAAGTGAAGCCATTCGTGTATGAAGCACGCAAGAAAGGCATTATTTTCGACGTGGGTTACGGCGGTATCAGCTTCGCATTCTCACAGGCGATCCCGGCCATCAAAACCGGCTTTTACCCCAATACCATCAGTACCGATATCCACACCGGCAGCATGAACAATGCGATGAAGGATATGCTCAATGTCATGTCCAAATTCCTCGCCATGGGCATGGACCTTCCGGCCGTGATCAAAGCCAGCACCTGGGCTCCCGCACAAGCCATTCACCGCGAAGAGCTGGGTAACCTTTCCGCAGGCTCGCGTGCGGACGTATCCGTGCTCCGTGTGCTCGACGGCAAGTTCCAGATGAACGACACCGGTACATTCGGTTTCTTCGACTATACCGGCGCGAAAGTGCAGGGTAAGCAGAAACTCGAAGCGGAGGTAACCATCCGCGCAGGCAAAGTGGTTTACGACCTCAACGGTCTGACGAACCCGATCGTCGTTTCAAGAAGATAACAATCTCATATGGAAGTTCCTTGCGGCCGCATCCGAAAGGGCTTCCATTTATATTTTGCCTAATTTTACCTACTCAATATCCCTGCCGTACACTTTCTTGTCTTATGAAACTACCGATTCTCTCTTTAACGACCATCCTGACCCTAACCTTCGGATCCCTGCAAACCGCCAAGGCGCAGACCATGCCGAAAGAAGAGCTGATTTTCCTGACCTCCGAATGGAAAGGTGAGCGCTTCGCCGACGGCCGCCCGAAAATCTCCGACGACCTCGTCCGCCGCGCAAAGGACATCAATATCGAAGAAGCGTGGGTAGTACTCAAAAACGAAGGCTACAACTGCCAGTTTGAAGGCAACTGGAAAATCGTACACCCCGACGTGGTGATTGCCGGGCGCGCATTGACGGCGCAGTTCATGCCATCACGCCCGGATATCGAGAAGAATATCAAAGACCGCGGTGCTAAGCAGGGCCGAATTGGCAACACCAACTCCTGGCCGATCGACATGCTCGGCAAGGGCGACGTCTATGTAGCCGACGGCATGGGCAAAATCGTGGAAGGAACGCTGATCGGCGATAACCTTGCCAACTCTATTTATGCCAAAACAGGCAATGGTGTAGTGTTCGACGCCTCCGTGCGCGACCTCGACGGCCTTTCTAAAATCCCCGGTTTCAATGCATTCGTCCGCGATTTTGATCCTTCCTACTTGAAAGACGCGGTAGTAACCGGCATCAACACCCCTATCCGCATCGGCCGCGCTGTGGTGCTTCCGGGCGACTTGGTTTTAGGTAAAAAAGAAGGGGTGATCTTTATCCCCTCGCATATGGTCGAGAAAGTGGTGCAAACGGCCGAATTCATTGCATTGCGTGACAAATTCGGCATTCAGATGCTGAAAGAAGGCAAATATACCCCGGGCCAGATCGACAGCCAATGGACCGACGCCCTGAAAACAGACTTCCTGAAATGGCTCGACAAAAACCCGAACGAAATCCCTATGAAACGTTCGGAGCTAGACGAATACATGAAAAAAAGAACCTGGTAAGCGAGTAATCCCGCCGGGTTTTCAGCATTTCCTGTTTGGTGAAACAGACAGGAATTTTCTTTCGCTTTTTCAAAATTGCATTTTAAATACATTTATATGAATATTTACAAGCTCATGTCCGTCGTCGCCGCGGTTTGCCTGCTGATAGCGCTTTACCTCGCATTCACGGGAAGCCTCCCCTCGGCCGGCCCCTTCTTTATTGCTTTCTTCCTGTCGCTAGCCATCAGTTTCAGAGGATATGAAAAATTAAAAGGCTTCACCTACACCACCGTGATTTTCGCGGCGGTAACCACAGCATTATACTATCCGCAGCATTTCCTCACAGTGGGTGACTTTAAACTTTCAACTTTGATCACTCCGCTCATCCAGATCATCATGTTCGGGATGGGTACTTCCATGAGTTTCGGTGATTTTGTGGGTGTGGTTAAAATGCCCAAAGGCGTGCTCATCGGCGTGGTGAGCCACTTTATCATCATGCCGACCATCGGCTATACCCTCGCCAACATCAGCGGTTTTCCACCAGAAATCGCGGCGGGTATCATCCTCATCGGCTGCTCACCGAACGGTATGGCTTCCAATGTAATCTCCTACCTGGCGAAAGCAAACCTGGCATTGTCGATTACCATCACCGCCATTTCCACCATGCTCGCACCGATCGTAACGCCGGTGCTTATGAGCATGCTCGCGGGCGCATTCGTGAAAATCGACACGTTGCATATGATGTGGGACATTATCAAAATGGTGATTATTCCAATCGGCGCCGGTTTGATCTTCAATAAGCTGTTCAGCGGAAAAGTAAAATGGCTCGACGCGGCAATGCCGCTGGTATCGATGGGGGGCATCGCATTCATCATCGTGATCATCACCGCAGCAGGCCGCGACAGCCTGTTGTCGATCGGGCCGGCATTGCTCCTCCTCGTACTGATCCACAACCTATCCGGTTACACACTCGGTTACTGGTCGGGGCGTCTGTTCCGCATGAGCGAACGCGACTGCCGCACGATAGCCATTGAAGTTGGAATGCAAAATGGTGGTCTGGCATCCGGCATCGCCAAGGAAATGGGTAAAATGGCCACCGTGGGCCTCGCACCGGCGATTTTCGGACCATTGATGAACATCACGGGCTCCATCCTCGCCTCCTGGTGGCAAGGCAAGCCCACTGGTGACGAAGATACTTATGTGGAAACGGGCAGAGCCCATTAAAATGAACGAGGCGCAGTTATTAGCTGCGCCTCGTTTTTATATTGTCAGGTGTTGTCGAGTATTGTCAGACTTTGTCAGGTGTGGTCAAGTATTGTCATGTATTGTCATGTTTTGTCAGGTATTTTCAGTTTTGTCGGAAAATTCTTTTAACTAATCCTGCCCCCCCTTGACCATTCCTGACTACTCTTGACTATTCCTGACTCGCGCCTCTTGACTTCCTCCCCTTCCTCCTTCGTCCTTCCTCCCAAAAATATCAATCCTCTTCCAACAAAAGCTGCATATAAACCAAATCCAGCCACTGGTCGAATTTATAAGCTACTTCTTTGAGGTAACCCTTCTCCACAAACCCATATTTCTTGTGAAATTCAATACTCGCGCGGTTCGACGCATCAATGCAGCCGATCATTGTATGCAGGCCTGATTCCTTGGCGCGCTGGATAAGGCTACCAAGCAATTTACCACCCACACCCATCCCACGCGACTTTTCGTCGAGGTAAATGGAATGCTCCACACTGAATTTGTATCCGATTTTCGGACGGAAAATATTGTAGGACCCATAACCGATCACTTCGCCTTCCAACTCTGCCACAATCACCGGCATACCGTCATAGAACATCTGTTCAAACCAGGCCTTTTGTTGCTCTAAGGTCCGGGCTTCGTAATCATAAATAGCCGTGGTGTTCAGAATAGCGTGGTTGATTATTTCCAACAGCGAAGGCAGATCCTTAGGAGCAGCACTTCTGATGATCAAATCCATCAAAATAAAGCAGGTCGTTATACAGGTTTAATATTGAAGCCAAAAATACCTTATTATTTTAAAAAATTTCACGCCTAATCCCCAATCCGCATTACGTTTTTTTCTAATTCTTTTGAAAATCCTGAATTTCGAATAGCTTTGCCTCAACTTTAGGGGTGTCCCGACATGCGGACTGAGATCATACCCTTTGAACCTGATGCAGCTAGTACTGCCGAAGGGAAAAGCAGGAGTTACCGTGCACGTAGCTCCGTCTATTCTTTTCTTCATAGGTCCATTCCTAAGGTTTTTTGTATTTAAAACTGAATCAGGAATGAAAATCATCCTAAACGGTCAGGCAAAGCAAATAGCCGTCACTTACACGGTAGGGCAACTCGTATCCGAGCTGTTTCCGTCCGGCAAAGGCATCGCCGTAGCCATCAACCAATCGGTAGTCCCGAAATCCGAGTGGCCCACACGCCAGCTTTCCCCCAACGACCAGATCACGCTCATTACCGCCACGCAAGGCGGCTAGTGCCCTTTTGTCCCACCATTTCACCAGAAAAGAACATCATGAAAACAGAAAAAACGCCGGAAACCATCACCCGCGACCCGTTCCCCAACTCGAAAAAAATATATGTAAAAGGGCAAATCCACGACATTTCGGTAGCGATGCGTGAGATCTCGCTGAATGATACCCGCATTCACGGCGGCCCGCGTCCGGGAAAGCCAGGTACGAGCGAGCCTAATGAACCGGTCACCGTGTACGACACCAGCGGCCCCTACACCGATCCTAACATTGAAATAGACGTCAAAAAAGGCCTTCCCGCATTGCGTGCGGAATGGGTACGCTCGCGCGGGGACGTGGAGGAACTGGAAACGATCTCTTCCGAATACGGCCGGATGCGCCTCGCCGACGCGAAGCTCGATCATTTGCGGTTCGCACACAATGCGAAGCCGTTGCGCGCCAAAGCCGGACAGAACGTGTCGCAGCTGCATTATGCCAAAAAGGGCATCATCACGCCTGAAATGGAGTACATTGCGATCCGCGAAAACCAGCGCATCGACGCGCATTTGACGTCATTGAACGGCAAGGCAGGGGCATTGGCACACCAGCACGCCGGGCATAGCTTCGGCGCAAACACACCGAAAAGCCACATTACCGCTGAATTTGTGAGAGCAGAAGTGGCAGCAGGGAGGGCAGTAATCCCTTCGAATATCAACCACCCGGAAAGCGAGCCAATGATCATCGGGCGGAACTTTCTGGTGAAGATCAATGCCAATATCGGTAACTCTGCGGTATCGTCGAGCATCGAGGAAGAGGTGGAAAAGGCCGTATGGGCATGCCGCTGGGGTGCGGATACGATTATGGATCTTTCTACCGGCAAGAACATCCATGAAACCCGTGAGTGGATCATCCGCAACACCCCCGTGCCGATCGGTACCGTGCCTATTTACCAGGCATTGGAAAAAGTGAATGGCAAAGCCGAAGACCTGACCTGGGAGCTTTTCCGCGATACATTGATAGAACAGGCGGAGCAAGGTGTTGATTACTTCACCATCCACGCAGGCGTACTGCTGCGGTACATTCCGCTGACTGCCAAACGCATTACCGGCATTGTTTCACGCGGCGGGTCTATCATGGCGAAATGGTGCCTGGCACATCATAAAGAGAACTTCCTGTACACCCATTTTGAAGAAATCTGCGAGATCATGAAGGCTTACGACGTCGCGTTCTCGCTCGGCGACGGCCTCCGGCCGGGCAGCATTGCCGACGCCAACGACGCTGCCCAATTCGCAGAGCTGGAAACGCTGGGCGAACTCACCAAAATCGCGTGGAAGCACGATGTGCAAACCATCATCGAAGGGCCCGGACACGTGCCCATGCATTTGATCAAGGAGAATATGGAGAAGCAGCTGAAACACTGCCACGAAGCGCCATTCTACACGCTAGGCCCCTTGACCACCGACATTGCACCGGGTTACGACCACATTACGTCAGCCATCGGTGCGGCGATGATCGGCTGGTTTGGTACCGCCATGCTTTGCTACGTAACCCCGAAGGAGCATTTGGGATTGCCCAATAAAAAGGATGTCAAAGACGGTGTAATCACCTACAAGATTGCCGCCCACGCCGCCGACCTCGCCAAAGGCCATCCCGGCGCGCAGTACCGCGACAATGCATTGAGCAAAGCCCGCTTCGAGTTCCGCTGGGAAGACCAGTTCAACCTCTCCCTCGACCCGGATACCGCCCGCGAGTTCCACGACGAAACGCTTCCTGCCGAAGGTGCCAAAGTAGCGCACTTCTGCTCGATGTGCGGCCCGAACTTCTGCTCGATGAAAATCACGCAGGATGTCCGGGATTATGCGGAAGAGAATGGGCTGGCTACCGAAGAAGCCGTGGCGGAAGGTATGCAGCAAAAGGCACGTGAGTTTACAGAGAAAGGCAGCGAAATTTATCTGTAATGGAACTGATCGTCATCACACGGCCCGAAATGTTGCCCGGTGAAGCGGCTATTATCAACCAGCTCTTCGTGCATGGGCTTGCGCGCCTGCAGGTGCGTAAGCCCGGTGCTACGGAGGCGGAGTTTCGCACATTGCTGGAACAAATCGAGCCACACTTCCGCGGGCGCATTGCATTGCATCAGCATCATGAACTGGCAAATGACTTTGGCATTACCGGCCTGCATTTTACGGAAGCAAACAGGCTAGCGCAAAGTGAAGGATTATTGGAAGCATTAAAAAACAATGGGTTCACAATCAGCACTTCCACACATGATCCGGAAGCGCTGGAAAGGCTTTCACATCATTTTGATTATGCATTCCTGGGGCCGGTTTTTGATAGCATTTCAAAAGAAGGCTATTCCTCCAAGTTCCCAGGCAATTTCAAATTGGAGAACCATAGTTTTCCTGGCAAAGTCATTGCATTAGGAGGCATTCATGCAGAAAATTTAAAATCTGCAATAGAAATGGGTTTTGATGGAACTGCAGTATTGGGCAGCATTTGGCAAAATCCTGACAATGCTATTGCCCAATTTGAACAGCTAAGATCATTGCAAAAATCATCTCAGCAATCATCATTTCAGCAATCATCTTGCATCCCCGGGTTAAAACCCGGGGCAATAGATTTGGCATTGAAAATGCATGCATTTGCAGAAAAGCAAATTAACTCCAAAGCAAAAGCAGTCCATTGCCCCGGGTTTCAACCCGGCGATCCGGGAAAAAAGGATGAAGCTGATTTTGTAGACAGATTGCATTTTATTTCCAATGAAACAGGCACCATGTCGCATATTGATAGCATCCGACTGGCTCTGAAAGCAGGTTGCCGGTGGATTCAATTGCGGGTTAAAAACCGGCCGGAGGAAGAAGTGCTGCCCATTGCCTGGGAAGCCACGCGCCTGTGTGATGGGTATGGGGCAAGGCTTATTATCAATGATTTTCCACGTGTTGCACTCGCGGTGCAGGCTTTTGGCCTGCACCTGGGCCTCACAGACATGCCCGTACCAGAGGCGCACGCGCTCGTGGGCGGGAAAATGGTGATCGGCGGCACAGCCAATACCTGGGAGGATATCACCCGGCGCATCGGTGAAGGGGCAGATTACATCGGCCTCGGGCCGTTCCGGTTTACGAATACCAAGCAAAACCTGAGCCCTATTCTCGGCATCGGCGGTTATCGCACATTAGTACTCAAAATGCAGGAAGCGGGGCATTCTACGCCCATTATCGCGATCGGTGGCATTACGCCCGACGACATAGGCGAGCTTCGTGAGGCAGGACTTCATGGCGTGGCCATGTCGGGTGCATTGATCGGTGCGGCTGATCCGCAAAAAACATTTTACCAAATCCAACAAGCATTATGCTGACTATTGCAGATAAAACATTTCAATCCAGGCTTTTCACCGGTACCGGCAAGTTCAGTTCGGCGGCGGTGATGGAGGAGGCATTGCTGGCCTCCGGTTCCGAACTGGTGACGGTAGCCTTGCGCCGCGTGGATGTCCACGACGCGGACGACGATATCCTGAGCCACCTGACCCACGGTCACATCCATTTGTTACCCAATACTTCGGGCGTGCGCACGGCCAAGGAGGCGGTTTTCGCTGCCCAACTCGCGCGCGAGGCATTGGAAACCAACTGGCTGAAACTCGAAATCCATCCCGATCCGAAGTACCTCATGCCCGACCCCATCGAGACTCTGAAGGCTACCGAGGAACTCGCCAAGCTGGGTTTCGTGATACTGCCCTACATTCACGCCGATCCCGTGCTTTGCAAAAGGCTGGAAGAAGCAGGTGCATCGGCGGTAATGCCGCTCGGCTCGCCTATTGGCAGTAATAAGGGATTAAAAACCATTGATTTTCTTGAAATTATCATCGAGCAGAGTAAGGTGCCGGTGGTGGTAGACGCAGGTATCGGCGCGCCGTCGGATGCTGCCAAAGCGATGGAGATCGGCGCCGATGCGGTACTGGTCAACACGGCCATAGCAGTGGCGGGGAATCCCGTGGCAATGGCCGAAGCTTTCAAACTCGCCGTACAATCGGGAAGAATGGCCTACGAAGCCAGAATAGGATCGAAAGGAAACCTGGCAGTGGCCAGCAGCCCGCTAACCGCATTTTTGGATGAGCTTTAAAGAAGAATTTGCGCGGTACTCCTGGGACACGGTGAAGGAAGCCATTTATGCCAAAACCTCCGCCGATGTGGAACGGGCATTGACCGCTCCAAAAAGGACGCTGGACGATTTCATGGCGTTGGTCTCGCCCGCCGCGGCGGGATACCTGGAACCGATGGCAAAGCTGAGCCGCCAGCTGACCCGGAAGCGCTTTGGCAACACCATTCAAATGTACGTGCCGCTGTATTTGTCCAATGAATGTACTAATATATGTACCTACTGCGGGTTCAGCCTGGATAACAAAGTGCGCCGCCGTACTCTGACCGACAGTGAAATCCTGCAAGAGGTAGACGTGATCAAAAGCATGGGTTACGAACACGTTCTGCTGGTGACCGGCGAAGCGAACCAGACGGTACATGTGGAATATTTCAAGAGGGTGCTGGAACGGATCCGCCCGCATTTCGCGCAGGTTTCGATGGAAGTGCAGCCGCTCGACCGCGACGAATACGAAGAGCTGATCCCGCTCGGCCTGCATTCGGTGCTGGTTTACCAGGAAACCTATCACCAGGACGATTACCGGAAGCACCATCCCAAAGGCAAAAAAGCGAATTTCAACTACCGCCTCGAAACACCCGACCGGCTCGGCCAGGCGGGTATTCATAAGATGGGATTGGGTGTATTAATAGGATTGGAAGATTGGCGCACCGACAGTTTCTTCACCGCCCTGCATTTAAATTACCTGGAAAAAACCTATTGGCAGACGCGTTACAGCCTCTCCTTCCCGCGCCTGCGCCCGTTCTCGGGCGGCCTGGAACCGAAGGTGGAAATGAACGACAGAGAATTGGTCCAACTCATTTGTGCCTACCGGATTTTCAACGAGGAGGTTGAACTGTCGCTCTCCACGCGTGAATCCGAGAAATTCAGGAACCATTGCATTCAATTGGGTGTAACATCCATCAGCGCCGGCTCCAAAACCAACCCGGGTGGCTATGCGGTCGAACCGGAATCGCTCGAACAATTTGAGATTTCGGACGAGCGAAGCCCCGCCGAGATCGCTCAAATGATTCGGGAAGCAGGTTACGAGCCGGTTTGGAAGGATTGGGACGCTTCTTTAATTTTGAATGATTGACCGGGTCGCCGGTGCGATGATTGAATAGACAAATTCGGTCATCCGGTCATCGCACCGGCGACCCGGTCAATCATTCGGTCATTCAATCATTATGTTTACACCGATAGAACGAAAACGATACGCGAGGCAGATCATCATGCCGGAAATGGGGCTGGCAGGCCAGGAAAAACTGCGAGCCGGTAAAGTGGCCGTCGTGGGCGCAGGAGGGCTCGGCTGCCCGATCCTGCAATACCTGGTGGCTGCGGGCGTGGGGGAGATCGGCATTATCGACGACGACACGGTTGACCTTACCAACTTACACCGGCAAATACTATATTCTGCCGATGATACGGGTAAAAACAAGGCCATTACGGCGGTCGAAAAGCTCTCGGTACTTAACCCATTTGTGCGCCTCACCGCCTATCCCGACCGCCTGACTGCCGAAAACGCGGCGGATTTGCTCCATGGCTACGACCTGATCATCGACGGGTCCGACAATTTTGAAACGCGCTACCTCGTCAACGATTTTTGCGTGAAACTGGATAAACCTTTCGTATTCGGCTCCATTCTGCGCTTCGAAGGACAGGTTTCGGTTTTCAACTACCAGGGCGGGCCTACCTACCGCTGCCTTTTCCCGGATGCGGAGGAAGGCGATAATTGTGCGGAAGCGGGTGTGATGGGCGTTTTGCCCGGTATTATCGGCACCTACATGGCCAATGAGGCCATTAAAATCATTGCCGGCATCGGCGAACCGCTGTCCGGTAAACTACTGGTCGTCAATACACTTTCAAATACTCAATCCGTTTTCGAGTTTTCGAGATCGGCCGCTGCGATTCCTGCAAAAACTCCGGAACCAGCTCCCCAACAACCTGCCGGGGAAAGTGCGCGCGAAATGTCCTACGACGAATTCGAGGCTTTGCGGGAAACAGATCCCGAACAGGTCTTGCTTGTGGATGTTCGCGAATATTATGAATTTGAGGCAGATAACTTCGGCGGCGAGAACATTCCGCTCTCAGAAATCCCCGAAAGTATCGAAACATTTCCTTCGGGTAAAAAAGTAGTCTTTTACTGCAATAGCGGCAAACGAAGCTTACAGGCAGCGAAACTACTCACTCAAAGCGGCTACGAAGGACAGAGTTTCTGGGCGCAGCATTGGTAATTGATTATGCAGGTCAAACCGACACCCCTCCTTTCCGGCATTGTGCGGCATTTTCTGCTCATAGAAAGTGACGCGCAGTCGACCATGCGGATTTTTTCGGATGGCAATACGGGAGTGGTGTTCAACTACGGCGACCCGCTTTTTTATCAAAATGAAATGCATTCGGGTCCTGCGCCTCTTCCCGCCAGCTTTTTGTATGGCCAACTCGATACGTACAGGAATGTGTGGATACAGGGGAGAATCCGCTTGCTCATCGCAGTTCTGCATCCGTTCGGGGCGGCAGCATTGTTTAAAATACCCGCGTCGGAACTTAGAAACCAGATTATCGGGTGCGGAGATTTTTTTGGAGCCCATGTCGAATCGGTGAATGACCAAATTGCCTCCTCGCCGGCGATTCATGACAAAATACGGGCAGCAGAGCACTTTTTACTGACCCATTTACAGAATCCGCCGCAATATAACACACTGGTAACCCAGGCCATTAATATTATCCATTCCCAAAACGGCGTGATTTCCGTTGCGGAACTCACTACAATGACCGGCGCCACAGAACGCCAGCTCCAACGCAAATTTGAAGAACAGATCGGCATTTCACCGAAACGCTATACGGGCATTACCCGCATGCAATATGCATTGAGAATGCTGCGAACAAAGTCCGCCCATTTATCATTGGCCGGAGTTGCCTGCGAATCAGGTTTCTTCGACCAGGCACACCTTATCCGCGAAATGAAGAACCTGTCGGGACTTACGCCCGGGCAATACCTCAGCCCGCAAAACGTCCTTGCTGCCAATCTGATCCGGCTCGTTCATTAGTTTTTGCTGCTTGTCGGGTTTGTACAATACATGTGCTTTCAGTGCATGTACTTTTGAATAAAAACGTCAGCTATGCAACCGATCAAAATCGCAACAGCCCAATTTGAAAACAAAAGCGGCGACAAAGATTACAACCTCGGGGTAATCCGCCAACTTGCCGGAGACGCGTCAAAAGCAGGTGCGCAGGTCATCGCATTCCACGAATGCGCTGTTACCGGCTACACTTTTGCACGAAATTTATCTCGGGAACAACTGCTGGAAATCGCCGAACCGATCCCCGATGGTCCAAGCATTCGCACATTGCAGGACATCGCGGCAGAGCACAGCATTGTAGTCCTGGCCGGACTGTTCGAGAAAGATGCGGACGAAAAAATGTACAAGGCCTATGTATGCGTAGATCAGAGCGGCCTCATTGCCAAGTACCGCAAGCTGCACCCTTTCATCAATCCGAACCTTACTCCGGGCGATCAATATGTGACTTTTGATTTGTTGGGTTGGAAATGCGGGATACTCATTTGCTACGACAATAACGTCATCGAGAATGTCAGGGCTACCAAACTACTGGGCGCCGACATCATTTTCATGCCGCACGTCACCATGTGCACGCCTTCCACACGCCCGGGTGCAGGATTTGTCGACCCAGCCTTCTGGCACAACCGCGAAGCCGACCCTACCTCCCTCCGCCAGGAGTTCGATGGGCTCAAAGGACGCGCCTGGCTCATGAAGTGGCTCCCCGCACGCGCCTACGACAACGCCATTTACGCCATATTCTCCAACCCCATCGGCATGGACGACGACCAGCTAAAAAACGGCTGCTCCATGATCCTCGACCCCTTCGGCGACATTCTCGCCGAATGCCGCAAACTTGACAACGACTTTACCATCGCCACACTCACCCCCGAAAAGCTCCAACAAGCCGGCGGCCACCGCTACATCCAGGCCCGCCGACCGGAATTGTACCGGGATATTATCGGGCGGGGACACGTTTCGGAGCAAAGGGTGATTTGGTTGTAAAACCTAAATTGGTTGAATGCATTCAATGAATTTAGCGGAATTGAGCCTCAGAATTTGGTCATTTGGAGGACAAACGAGCCAGGAGCGCTTACCGGCAATTTCGAGTTTAAGCAAAATTTAATAATCTATCAATTACGTAGATTAAATAGTTTTGCTATTTTTGTAACTCCATATTCCAAAATTCTAAAATTCACGGTAATGCTTGCCAAAGTGCTCTCGCTCAAATTGCCCTCGTCACCGACGTGGTATATCGTTCCGGCTGCGGCTATTCTTTTGCTATTCGGCCTTCTGGTGACAAACGGCGTCATTGCGATCAGCACCGAAGAGGTAACTGGTTTCCTGACGGGCGATTTTGCATTGTATGTACTGGTAGGATTGGCAGCACAGCTTGTGGACGGTGCATTGGGAATGGCTTACGGTGTTACTTCCAACTCGTTTTTGTTGAGCCTGGGCGTTACACCCGCAGTGAGCAGCGCCAGCGTGCATTTCGCCGAAATGTTTACCACCGGTGCTTCGGCGATCTCGCATTTCCGTTTTAAGAATATCAACAAAAAGCTGTTCAAAAGCCTGCTTATACCCGGCGTATTAGGCTCCATTACGGGTGCATACCTACTCTCTGACATTATTGATGGCAATGCTATCAAACCGTTCATTGCATTTTACATGCTGGTATTGGGTGTGATCATCATCCGTAAGGCGCTGCAAAAGACATTTGTCAAAAACAAAACCAAACGCATCAGCATTCTCGCAGCAACAGGAGGTTTCCTGGATTCGATCGGCGGGGGCGGCTGGGGACCTATTGTCACTTCTACCCTGCTCGGACAAGGCCGCGATCCGCGTTACACGATCGGATCGGTAAACGCTGCTGAATTTGCCGTGGCATTCGCGAGCGGTATTACTTTCATGCTTTTTACGGGAGTGGATAGCTGGAAAGTCGTACTGGGATTGATCGTCGGTGGTATGATGGCCGCCCCTTTCGGCGCCATGCTTGTCGGAAAGATCAAGCGCAAGCCATTGATGCTGATCGTTGGTACACTGGTAATCGGCCTGAGCATCCGCACCATCCTGCTCAGCATTTAATAGTCCTGTTTTCACGATTTCCGGCGCATTTTGCCTAGTTTTGCACAAAACAGGCACATTACCATGCTCACCGATTTCGGTTATATCCTGCTCTTTATTATCGCCGCGCTGATATTACTCGGTGTGATGCTCTCCATTGCGAAATTTCTCCGGCCGCATAATCCCAATGAAGAAAAGCTGGCCACCTACGAATCCGGTGAAGAGCCGCTGGGTAATGCCAACATCCAGTTCAATGTCCGCTTCTACGTCGTCGCATTGATTTTCGTATTGTTTGAGGTGGAATTGCTCTTTCTTTTTCCCTGGTCGGTAGTATTCGGAAGTGAAGAGCTCATCGCGCAAACGAACGGCCAATGGGGCTGGTTTGCCATGGCAGAAATGACCGTGTTCATCGGTATCCTCATCTTCGGCCTCGCCTACGCCTGGGCCAAAGGCTACCTCGACTGGGTGCTTCCCAAGCCGCAGATTCCGGAAGTCAAATCACCCGTTCCGGCTGATTTGTATGCGAAGGTGAATGAACGGTACAAGAAGTAACATATATAACTTTCTGATAAACAACTCCATAAATTATCAAATGGACTGTTTGTTTTATCGAATTATATTGACAGTTACTTAAAAATTACCGACTTTTCGGGCTTGTTACCGATTCTTTCATCATCAACAAAATACTATGGAGGCTTTCACAAAGAACTTGCGCGCCGGGCGTGAACGAAAAGGATTTTCCGTCGCTCATATGGCATCATCGCTCCAAATCAGCGAAGAACAATATAACGAGTTGGAAAACGGGCACGTAGCTCCTTCGGTTGACATACTTAGACAACTCTCCCAAGTCCTCAACAGTACCGTGCCGGAGCTGATCACCGACCGTCCTGTGCAGCAAATCGTTCGCGACGTCCCGCTTGGGCAGTTTTCGCCCGAATCGCTGAGCGACATGGACAAGGATACTTATATTAAAATCCTCGAAAACCAGCTGCGCACGTTACTCGCTGAGAAAAAAGACGCCTGATCTAATGCATTCCGCCCCATTTTTTCATGTGCGGGCGCGGGAAAAATACAAATCCAAGTTGCACGTAGAGCTGGTTCACCTTTAAACGGGAGAGATCATCGACGGTCACGTTGTCGCCTTTCCATTTGCGTCTTCCCAGAACGGGCTGATGGTAGGTCAGCTTGCCGCTCAGGTACACTTTTTCGTGAATTTTAGGCAGGAAATCCATTTTGTAATCCACCCCGATGCCTCCGTGCAGATTGATGTTGGCGGTGTACAGCTTCACTGCCTGGTAAGCCGAAGGGTTGTTCAGCAGTTGCTGGGCAGATACGGACGCATTGTTCTTGATATTCAGCCTGTATAACATAAAATCGGCACCCAATGGTACCGTTACATTCCAGCGTGCGGTATTCACGAGCTTAGGGCCGCCGTCGGTGCCGATGCCTAACCCGTTGAGGTAGGCCTTGCGCGTATCGCGGTCGGAGGTGTAGTTGGTGCTGTTCATAATGATAATCCTGGCTTCGGAGAACCATCTCTCCGATTCGGTGCGGCGAGCGAGTACGAGATTACCCATAAAAGATGTGAATGGTTTCACCTGTAAACGCGCAAGCTGGTCACGCAGGGTTTTATTGTTGGGAAGCATGCCGAGCTCCGCATAAACGGCCATCCCGGTTTTGAATATCCTGACGGTAGAATCCGACTGGGCCGACGCTGCGCTGCTGCAAAAGGCCGAAAGCAGGAAACAGATGAGTAATTTTCGTTTCATATAGTTGATGGTTTGTGTTTGTTTTGTAACGCCGCCTGAAACAGTTTCTTGCCAAATATGGTTAGTTTTGCAGACGGATCATGTATTTTCAAGCAATATCCGTACCAAAATACGGCATCTTCAAATATTCATGAGTGAACGAATCAAAACCGGCGACGGAGGTATTATCCTGACCAATGCGGAAGACCTGATGAACTGGGCCCGCCTGTCGTCGCTATGGCCTATGGGCTTCGGTTTGGCGTGCTGCGCGATTGAAATGATGGCTACCTACGCGGCCAATTACGACCTCGAACGTTTCGGTATTATGCCCCGGCCTTCCCCCAGGCAGTCGGATGTGATGATCGTGGCCGGGACCGTCACTTTCAAAATGGCCGACCGTATCCGGCGCTTGTACGAGCAAATGCCGGAACCTCGCTACGTGATCTCGATGGGCAGCTGTTCCAATTGCGGCGGCCCCTACTGGGAGCATGGATACCACGTCGTAAAGGGCGTCGACCGCATTATCCCCGTGGATGTATATGTACCCGGATGCCCGCCCCGCCCCGAGGCGCTGATTGGTGGCTTTATGAAATTGCAGGAAAAAATCCGCGGCAAGCAAGAGCCAGTCCCTGGTCTGTTCCTGGAAATGGAAGCCGCAGGAGCGCAAGCCGTTTTATCCTAATCCTACGTATGACTTTTCAGGAAATCACCGATATTATTGCGGGCCAGTTCCCGGAGTACGCCATTACGGCCGAAACCAAAAACCCGCAACCCGCGCTCGTCGTGCCCGCGCAAGGCATTGCTTTCGTCTGCCGTTTTTTACATGAGGACGAAAGGCTGTATTTCGACTACCTCGCCTGCATTACGGCCATCGACAACGGCACCGCTGCCGATACAATGGAGCTCATCTACAACCTCACCTCGATTCCTTATGGCCTGAATCTGACCCTGAAAACCGTTTTCCCGAGAAATACGGCCGAGACTGTGCTACCATCCGTGCCAACTGTGAGCCACATCTGGCGTACCGCCGACTGGCACGAGCGTGAAGCATTTGACCTGATGGGTATTACTTTCGAAGGACACCCCGATCTCCGGCGGATATTGCTTCCCGAAGACTGGGAAGGTCACCCCCTCCGCAAGGACTACGATGCGCAGGAAAGGTACCATGGCATTTATGTCCGGTACGAAGATGGCAAGGAGCTGGAACCTTCCACCAATCCGGACAGGGCATAGCATATGTTTTCCGTGCATTCGGGCAAATAATCACTCATATTTGGTAGCATGAAAAAGCCTCGTTATTTTTCGTTACTAAATTTTAATGATCACCCGCATGCGCTTCATCATACTGACGGCCCTCTTTCTCGGCTTTTTGCACCCGGCATTCGCAGTCACCGACTCACTTATTATCAAGGGTCGGATCAATAACCTCAACGGACGGCTTTACCGCCAGGCCCCGTTCATTACTTTTTCACGGAACAATATCCTGCAACCGCAATCCGAACTGAGCAAACAGGCTGATTTGCAGGCCGACGGGACGTTCCGTGTGTCGCTTCCGATGCTTTTTCCGCAGGAAGAAATTTACATGGATTATGGCGGGAAGGCGTTCACTACTTTTCTCGGATCGCCCGGCACCGTCGAAATTACCTTCAACGGCGATTCCATTGGAAGGGCTAAAAAGCTATTTTATTTCGCCGGCGCCAATGCGGACGCCAATAATCAGTATCCATCCTACCTGGCCGCAGAAAACCAGCGGTTGAACGGCAGCAGGACATTAGGCACCGATTTTTTCAAAACATTTTGGGAGAAAAGCCCGTCCGACGCCCGCTTTATCGCAGAAAGTCGCGGTGAGCTGCGCCTTGGATCGGTAAAAGCGGCGACACAAAACACAGTAGCGTCTCCTGTATTATACAATTGGGTAAAATCGGTTACCGATGAAGAACAGTTGCAGATTTTGTATGAACATGCATTGAGCAATCAGTACCAGATCAGCAAGGCGCTGCTCGACAGCCTGAAACGTCTGGACCGGGCTCCTTTGACCGGACAGCGGGTAATCTGGGCAAACCGGTTCGGCAACTACGCCGATCAGATGGTGGAAGGGAAAAAATTCGATAACCCCAGCAGGACCAACTCCCTGCCCGTGAAACTGATGGCCGCGCTCATCCGCGACAATGCCAAAAACCTTTCTGCGGACGACCGCCAGCATCTGAACCAGATCGCAGCGAACGGCCTGGCCGAAAAAGGCGAGCTGGATTTCATGAACAAGCTTTTTGCCCGTAATGAAATGGTCCTGAACCTGCTTTTCAACTACGAGCGCGAAAGCCGCATTTACGGGGACTTGTACGATAGCACCGCCACCGAGTTTCTAAGAGTGCGCTACCTGGCCAAAAACCTCTACAAATACACCTATCCGCAGCAATTGCTGCTCAATGACCACATTAAGTCCCGCACGGGCATTCCGCAATTCAAACAATCGCTTGACGAGCTGATCCAGCTGGAAGTGAAAGACAGCGCAAACATCCGTAAGCTGGTCGATTTCAAGAATGTGCGTACGGCACCCGTCGAGGCATTGCCCGGTTATTACCTCAGCGCTTCGAACGATCGGGGCACTCCGTGGTTTAACGGCATTGTGGATGGCTTGAAGGGGAAAACCATTTACCTCGTGAAGTGGAATATCGAGGATGCCAAAAGCCGCGAGGAACTGGATTTCATCCCCGCGTTGCAAGCCCGGCTTCCGGACAACATCGTATTTCTGTTCGTGCATTTTTCAACCGAAAATTACACTGTTTCGGATGCCCTGCTGCGCCAATACATCGTACGCCACAGATTAAAAGGCATTCACATGTCAGTAAACGATAACCAGGCGATGGACTTGCTGTTCCGCCTTAACCCGCTGGACTTCGCAACATTTTCCATTATCCGGCCAAACGGCAAGTTTGCAACCAAAAATGCCCCGGCTCCAAGCGAAACAGAAAAGACGGCCAAGGCGCTGATCGAGGTTAACAGCCAGTAGTTTTATACCTCGCATTGCTGCGTTTGCGTTAAGAAACAGTTGATTTGGAATCCGGATAGCCCATGTGCAAATATTTGCTGTTGTTTCTGATGCTTTCCTTCTGCGCGTCGGCACAAAACCCCGACAGCCTGGAAGTGCACAGCCGCGACAGTATCCGGTACACCAACCTCAAAGCCCGGATGTCGAAAACCAAGTTCTCGCGGGCGGTTTACCGGCTGCTGTTCCGGGACGTATACAACCAGGGCAAGGTGACGGAGGTTAAGGAGATCGAAACCAACCCGTTTACGCCCTATGAGGGCATGGTGATCCGGAAAATCTACATCCGCCAACTGAATATCCTCGGCGAATCGGTTTATGACACCACCCGGAAAGGTAATCAGCTCGAAAGGTTTTTAAGTAAAAGTGTGCATACCAACACGCGGGAAGGCATTATCCGGAAATCATTCCTGCTGTTTTCAGAAGGCGACGATATCCAGGCGCATGTCCTGAAAGATACCGAACGCCTTTTGCGTTCCAACCGGATGTTTGTCGATGCGCGGATCATTGTCATCCCCAGAAAAGACGTCACCTGGATGGCCGATGTAATGGTACTCATACAGGATTCCTGGTCGCTTAATTTCTCGGGAAGTTTCAGCTCCTTCAATAAATTCGGTCTGGGGCTTGAAAACATCAACGTGCGCGGGACCACGCATTCCCAGCGAACGGCCATTCGCTGGGACTCGAAGGATTCCGTGCGAAAGTTTCAGTTCCGGGCCATTTACACGGTTCCTTATATTGGCAAAACCTTCATTACCGCCCAGGCCAGCCTGATCTTCGAGCGCGACCTGAAAGAGCAATCCATTCGTTTCAACCGAAGGTTTATCACCACCGAGACGAAGTATGCCGGTGCTTTGGAGGTGGGTCATTATAATACAAGGCAAGTCAAGCGGGAGCTGCAATCGAAAGATTCTCTAACACTCCTTCTGACCGATTACAAGTACTACGATTTCTGGATCGGGCGCGCATTCAAGTTTCCGTTCCCCGATAGTAAACTGGCCCAGAACTCCCGGATCGTAACGGCATTCAGGCATAATAAATACAATTACGACGAACGCCCGGAAGTAGCACCGAACCTCAACAAGAACTACTGGAACCGCACCGCGACGCTGATCAGCCTCGGATTTTCCAACCGGAACTACAAGCGGGACGTCTTGATCTACGGCTTCGGGCGGACGGAGGACGTGCCGGTCGGCAGCCTTTTCGCGCTCACGATCGGACGCGAGAATACCGAGTATGGCGCGCGTGGCTACGGCGGACTTCAATTCGCGACGGGCAAATACCTGCCGCATAACCTCGGCTATTTCTACGGGCTGGCCAATTTGGGTACCTATTCCAAAAAAGGTGTGGCGCAACAGGGGGTTATCAACGGAGAAGTCACTTACATCAGTAATTTGATCCCTTTCCGATACAGCTTTTTCCGGCAGTTTGTCAATATCAGATTTGCTAAAGGTATTAACAGGGACCCGCTGGATTATCTCAACATCAGCGGGAACCAGGGCATCAGAGGCATCAACAACGACCGGCTCATCGGCACCAAAAAACTGACTATCGGAACAGAGACCGTATTCTTCTCCGACAAGAGCCTTTTAGGTTTCCGTATCGCCTATTTCGTGTTCGCGGATCTGGGCCTTGTGAATGGCGTGCCGCACCTCTGGAAGAGCCCGTTGTACCAGGGTTACGGGCTGGGCTTACGGCTCCGAAACGAAAATCTCACCTTCAATACCCTGCAAGTACGCTTCGGATATTATGTCAATATCCCTGAGCTCTCCTCGCCCACCCGTTTCGCCGCTTCGGGCAACGTTCCGCTGCGCCTGCGCGACTTCGACATCTCCGCACCGGCCATTGCGCCGTTTCAGTAGCGAACAAATCACTTTCACAACCACCTGACTTCCTGACATTTAATGACCTAGTTTCAAAATTTTACAGTTATTTCGAGCCACAACCTGTCCTTTTTCAGATATGAGAATTAACTTTGTGGAATTTTTGGACGTACCCCTGCTCAAAATCGTCAGGCAACTGCCAAAAGTTGTTCAAGTATTTCCTTCATTTCTACAAATTACCATTTACTGTGCCCAAAAATACGAGTATCAAATCCGTTCTGATTATCGGTTCAGGCCCCATCGTCATCGGTCAGGCGTGCGAGTTTGACTATTCTGGCTCTCAGGCAGCCCGTTCACTACGCGAAGAGGGGATTGAGGTAGTTCTGATCAACTCCAATCCTGCAACCATCATGACTGACCCTATCAGTGCAGATCATGTGTACCTGTTGCCACTCGAAAAGAAGTACATCGTTGAGATTCTGGAAAAACACAAGGCGATGGGCAGGCCCATCGACGCGGTACTTCCTACCATGGGAGGCCAAACGGCGCTGAACCTGGCTATCGATTGCGATAAGGCAGGTATCTGGAAAAAGTACGAGGTGGATATTATCGGTGTGGATATCAAAGCGATTGAAACGACCGAAGACCGGGAGAAATTCCGTCTGAAAATGCTCGAACTAGGCGTAAACGTGTGCCAGGGTCGGACAGCCCGCTCTTTCCTCGAAGGAAAAGAGATCGCACAGGAAATCGGCTTCCCGCTGGTAATCCGTCCTTCATTTACTCTTGGCGGTACAGGAGGTGGATTTGTGGAAAAAGAAGAAGATTTCGACAAAGCGCTGAACTACGGCTTGCACGCTTCGCCTGTACATGAAGTACTGGTGGAGCAAAGTGTAATGGGCTGGAAAGAATACGAGCTTGAATTGCTCCGCGACAGCAAAGGTAACTTCATCATTATCTGTTCGATCGAGAACTTCGATCCAATGGGTGTGCATACCGGCGATAGTATCACAGTGGCGCCTGCTATGACGCTTCCGGATACGTTGTACCAGCAAATGCGCGACCTTTCGATCAAAATGATGAATGGTATCGGCAAGTTTGCGGGTGGCTGTAACGTACAGTTCTCGGTAAACCCTGCGGACGACAAGATCATCGCGATCGAAATCAACCCGCGCGTGTCGCGTTCATCGGCGTTGGCTTCGAAAGCAACCGGTTATCCTATCGCGAAAATCGCTGCGAAAATGGCGATCGGTTACGACCTCGACGAGCTCATCAACCCGATCACCGGCAGCACTTCGGCATTCTTCGAACCTTCAATCGACTACGTGATCGTGAAAGTTCCGCGCTGGAACTTCGATAAGTTCAAAGGCGCAGATCGCTCATTGGGTCTTCAGATGAAGTCGGTAGGTGAAGCGATGGGTATCGGACGGAACTTCCAGGAAGCATTGCAAAAAGCTTGTCAGTCGCTGGAAATCCGCCGCAACGGCCTTGGTGCCGACGGCCGCGAGCTCCGCGACCAGGAAGCGATCAAGCACAGCCTGGCACATCCTAGCTGGGACCGTCTGTTCCACATTTATGATGCATTCAAAATAGGTCTGTCGTTCAAAACGATCCAGAACCTGACTAAAATAGATGCGTGGTTCCTTAAGCAGATCGAAGAGCTGATCGAGCTGGAACACCAGATCGAGAAATTTGACCTGGAAGACCTGCCGAAAGACCTCCTTTTGACAGCGAAACAAAAAGGCTACGCCGACCGCCAGATCGCGCATTTGCTCGGCACCAAAGAAAGTAAGGTGTACGATCGCCGCAAAGCACTGGGTATCAATCGCGTATACAAATGCGTTGACACCTGCGCGGCTGAATTCGAAGCAAAAACACCCTACTACTACTCTACTTTCAACACCTCGCAGGAATTCCCTGACAACGAGTCTGTTGTGAGTAATCGTAAGAAAGTGGTCGTGCTGGGCTCAGGACCAAACCGTATCGGCCAAGGTATCGAATTCGACTACTCTTGCGTACACGGTGTATTGGCGGCGAAAGAGGCTGGTTACGAAACGATCATGATTAACTGTAACCCTGAAACCGTTTCGACCGACCCGGATATCTCCGACAAACTGTACTTCGAACCCGTTTTCTGGGAGCATGTGTTCGACATCATCGAGCACGAGAAGCCTGAGGGCGTGATCGTTCAGCTGGGTGGTCAGACTGCTCTTAAAATGGCTGAGAAACTGGAAAAATATGGTGTCAAAATCATCGGTACGGACTTCCACTCACTCGACTGGGCAGAAGATCGCGGACGGTTCTCGTCGCTGCTCGAAGAGCTCGGCATTCCTTATCCGAAATTCGGTACTGTAAGAACCTCCGATGCTGCGGTAGAACTTTCACGCACGCTGGGCTTCCCGTTGCTGGTTCGTCCGAGCTACGTTCTGGGTGGACAGAGCATGAAAATCGTGATCAACGAGAAGGAGCTGGAACAGCACGTGGTGAAAATCCTGCATGATATTCCGGACAACAACATTCTCCTCGACCACTTCCTCGAAGGTGCATTGGAAGCAGAAGCCGATGCGATCTGCGACGGCGAAGACGCTTACATCATCGGTGTCATGGAGCACATCGAGCCTGCGGGTATCCACTCCGGCGACTCGCACGCTGCATTGCCGCCGTTCGACCTCACAGCCGACGAAATACGTCAGATTGAAGAACATACCCGCAAAATCGCGCTGGCGATGAACGTGAAAGGGTTGATCAACGTACAATTCGCGGTGAAAGACGGCGTCGTGTATGTGATCGAGGCGAACCCGCGTGCTTCGCGTACCGTACCGTTCATTTGCAAGGCTTACCAGGAGCCCTACGTGAACTACGCTACCAAGCTGATGCTGGGCGACAAGAAGGTGAAGGATTTCGATTTCAAACCTGTGAAAAACGGCTGGGCGATCAAGATCCCGGTATTCTCATTCAGCAAATTCCCGAATGTGAACAAGGAACTCGGCCCTGAAATGAAATCGACAGGTGAAGCGATCTACTTCATTAAGGATTTGGAAGACGAATTCTTCCAGAAAATCTATGGTGAAAGGAATCTTTACCTGAGCCGTTAAGAATAGCAATTAGTAATACGCAAAGCCTCGGAGAAATCCGGGGCTTTTTGCATTTAAATGCATGTGTAAACAGGAATAAAATAGTGGTCACATTCTCCTAACATATTCTACATTATGTGCTATTTTCGGGAAAATATTGTAACCACTCCCCTACATGTTTAAATTTTACGCTTGCGTTCTTGCAATGTGGCTTTGTCTTCTATCAACCGCATTTGCACAGATACCAACTCTCTCTCTCAATTACAACGATTTCGGTTCAGCTTGCCTTTACTCGACCTTCCGGCTTGGCATTAACATTTCGGGGACATTCAACGCCGACAACAAGTATTCGGTGCAGATCCGCAAGGCCGAAACTTCCACCGTGCTCAAAGAAGTACCGGCGACGCTGAACAACGGCAAACTGGAATTCGTACTCAATGATTCTCTCGCCTATGGCAACGCCACTATTCAGCTCCGGGCAGTGGCATCGTCACCAAAAGCACAGAGTGACTGGTCGTATAGTATTAACGTGCTCACCAAAGGGCGCATCACCCTAAATCCGGGCAATACCCGCGACACGATCAATACGTTCGACACGGTGCCCATCAATTTTTCAGGTATAGGTCTGGGCGAAATTCGGGTGACATTGAACGACAGTAGCAGGTTCAGCTTTTACGCCAATCAAGTCGGTTTTTTTGCAACTCAATCACTCATTATTCCGGGGACCGTTTCAGTTTACACCATCGCACACGCAGAAAACAATTGCGGCGCCATGCAGATCAGCGGCCGCTACCAGCCTGTCATCAACACGACAGCCATTAAGGCCGTTTCCGTTTCGCCTACGCAAATTTGTGAGAACAGCGACGTAAAAGTGACATTCTCAACGCTCGGAACTGCGTTCACCGCTCAAACCCGCTACCGGTTACGTTTCAGGGAAACCTATCCCGCAGGCGCACCCAGGGTAGTCGAAGTTCCCGCCGCCTTGCAGGGCGATCTTCTCGTCGGCAAATTCCCCGATCGCCTCAAATTATCCAACAGTGTGCAATTCAGCGTGCAGGTAATCACGGACAATCCTTCCACGGTTTCGTCCGTGGCGCCCACTTCTTTGAGCATTTATCCCAAAACCGGCGCTACTTTCAGCACGGCCAGCCAAACGGTGGACATCAACTCAACTATATCCCTGTATGTAAAAACATATGGAGTACCGCCGTTTTCCGTAGAACTGACCGACGGCAGCAAAGCGACTTCCTCCTATGGTGATGTATCTTTTCAGCTATCCCCGACCGGCGACAAGAACTACAGTATTAAGACAGTCACTTCGGGCTGCGGTACAGTGAATGTGAATGATCCCGAGGTCGTGCAGATCAAAGTGAGGCCGGGAATCCGGTTTGCCGACGGCACGCAAACGATTTGTGCAGCGCCGATTATGCGCGTCAAGTTTGTGAGCAGTGCAGCGCTTACCGACGCCACCCAGTTCAAAATCGGAGTCAGCTCAGGTAGTAATCCTCATTACTATGTCGACGCCAAACGGTCGGGCGATTACCTCGAATTCTCATTGCCGCCAACGCACGGTACTTTCTATTATGCCCAGTACCAGATCGTTACGACCAATCCAAGTCTCCAATCGCAGTTTTCTTCAAATTTGGTGATTCAGAGTATGCCGGCCATTCGGTACAGCACATATTCAGGCTCGACAACATTCAATGTGCCGACGCGCATGACGATCGGCTATATTCTGGATGGCGGAGGGCCTTATACCGTGGAAGAATCCGACGGTACGATCAGGACATCAGATTGGGGAAGCTTCGACGCGAAGCAATTGTTTGTGAAGCAAACCACTGAGTACAAGATCAAATCGGTATCGAACGGTTGTTTTAAGAATAGCAACCCGCCGACCCTGACATTGAAATACCAACCTACCACTGAGCCGACCATTTACCTTGAACCCCTCAGAAATGCCATCTGTAACAACGATAGCCTGGAAATCATATTTGGCACTTTAGGACAGTTTGGCTCGGGAAACAAATTCAGCATTCAATCCAACCAGCCGTGCTGCGATTTCAAAGCGCTAAGTGTGGTCGAGCAAGGCGGCAAGTACAAGGTAAAAGTGGCGGTTTCAGAGTACTATTCATCCGAAATCGAGTTTCGCATCGCGTCGTCAAACCCGGTACTGTTCAGCAACTCCGAGCGCATCAGGCTGAACACTCCTCTCACCGAATTCTCCCTTTCGCCGCAGACACGACCGGAAGAACCTCAGCGCTATGTTATCAGCCCGAGTGGCGCACAGGTCTATCTATCGGCCAATTCCCCGATCCAAAGTATGAGCTACACGGAGAACGGCGTGGAAAAGAATGCCGTTTTCGATCAGTATTCCAACACAGTTTACATCACTCCGAAACCCGGCGAGGTAACGACCTACGTGGTAAAATCGGCTACGAACGCATGCGGCACTTTCCCTGTCGACAAAACGACCTACATTCGGGCTATGCCGGGCTTTATCCAATTTTCATCGTTACAATCGCAGGTATATTGCACCGGGTCGCCGCTGGCCGTTTCTTTCGACATCACTTCCGGCTTTGAAACCCCTGATGCCACCTATTCACTCGAAATCGCTCCCGCAAATACCGTCGACTTCAAAACTCTGGTAACCGGGCAAAAAGGCAAGCAATTCAGCACGACAATTCCTCGCGAGCTTTCAACCGGCTATTACAGCTTGCGCATCGTGTCGTCGGACGGCTCGATATCCGACCCGCTGGGCATTCAAATTTCCACACCGGCGACCACCACACTCACGGCAGAAAATTCGCAGGGAACCCCGGTAAAGGTGGACGCCGGACAAGGCGTCGCATTGCGCGTCCGTGCAGAAGGCGTGGCGCCGATTATTGCCATTTACAGTAACAATACCCGCCAGGAGTTGTCTAGCGGCGAACAAAGCTGGTACGTCTATCCTACCAAAAGCCAGCAATACAGCATTCTTTCGGTCAGTAATGTATGCGGCTACGGCACGGCAACGGGCAAGGTGGATGTAGCTGTCAATCCGAAACTTACAGCCAATACCGCATCGTGGAGTGTGTGTGAGGGCGGTTCGATCGTCGTTAACTACGAGTTGATGGGGGACGTGGATCTCGCGGATGGATACATTCGCTTTTCGATCATGGATCAAAGTAATAACAACACGATCCGGCTCGATTCCACCCGTACACTTAAAGGTAATATCACGCTGAGGCTGCCCAATACACTGCCCGGAAGCTACTACACGATTGTCTGTTCGGTTCCAAAATATAATCTTACATCCAATCTGAGTGTAAGTGTCACTACCAAGCCCAACGTAACGCTTTTCGGCAGCACCACCATCAATAGCGGCGAAAGCACGCAGCTGGTGATACGCTCTAACAAGTACAATGCAGATGTTCCCAATTTTACATTATCGGACGGCACCAAGGGGAATATTTATACCGGCGTCGGGGCACTTAATTACATCAAAGTTTCCCCCGGCAAAACAACCACCTACACCATTGCCTCCATTACCAACGCGTGTGGGAACGGAATCACCACTGGCTCGGCGACGGTCGAAGTCAATCCGCCTTCCGAACGCAGCGTAACGGTCACAGCGCTCACCTCGAAGTCCGGTTTCAGCATGTGTACAGGCGATACTATCACGATTGAATACAAAACCGCGGGCAGTTTTTCCGCCGGCAACATATTCACCGCGCAGATTTCGGACAGTACCGGCAGGAATTTCCGCAACATACCAACGATCGCAGGCTCCAAAATCCAGGCCATATTACCCGTCGATCTGACCCCGAATTCGCAATACCGCATTCGCCTGGCCGCCTCCGACCCGAGCACCGGCAGCGGTGCATACGCAACGCCTGTTGTAGCAATGCAAAAAGCCAAAGCCCGTTTCGCATCCGAAAGCGTGATCTTCGATGGTATCAACAATCCCAAGATTACAGTACTACTTGAAGGCGGCGGGCCCTGGTATTATCGTTTTGGGACGGATGCGAATGTAATAAACCGTCAGTCGTCCAGACCAACCGACGTTATCGAGCTTTTCCAGGCATCCCCCAGCCAGTACTATCGCCTGTTCAGCGTTTCCAATGGCTGCGGTAACGGGATTATCGAGTCTCCTTCGACTGTGAAAGTGGAAATCGTAACGGGAACGGAGCCGAATGCGCCCGGATTTGAGGTTGTCGTCGCACCTAACCCTGTTCAAGATATTCTTACGGTAAAATCGGGAAATGGCGATAATAAAACGATACAGCTGATCTCCCAAAGCGGCGCGGTAGTCCGTACCCTTAAAACCCGCCTGCACGAAGAGCGCCTGGATATCCGTAACCTTCCGAGCGGCATTTACCTGCTCCATATCACCTCCAAAGGCAAAAACGCCGCATTCAAGGTGATCAAGCAGTAAAATGCATTCCTGCCAAACGCAAGAAGCCCGGATTTCTCCGGGCTTCTTGCGTTAAATCTATGGCTCAATCTCTTATTTCACTTCTTCATAATCCACATACTCGCCACCTTTGAACCTCGATGACTCGCTGTTGTTCTGCGGAGCGCTGTCGACCCGGATACCTCCCGGTTTCGTACGGGCGCGCTCGGCTTGCTGCTGCGCACGGTATGCTTTCTCCTGTTGCTTGATCAGCTGCCTGCCCACCAGCAGGTGGAAAAGGAAGCGCCGAAAAAACGGCACGAATGCAATCAGGAGCAGGAATATGAATAATATATTAAATAGCACTTTCATCTTTCAACAATGTTTTTTACCTCAATCAATAACGTAAACCTAACATAATTAGCACACGAATATAAGGAAAACCGCATGAAAGACGAAACCGGGAACTGAGCGGTGCTATCCGTTTACCAGCGGTTGTTTATGCCAGATCGACCGCCTTGCTGTTCTCCACCACACGCTCATAGTAGGCTTCGTAATGCGGCAGGATCTTCGCCACATCGAATTCGCGGGCCCGGGCCAGTGCATTCGCTTTGAAGGTAGGCAGGTTGGCGTCGTTCAGGATATACGCAGCGTGCTTCACCATGTCTTCAACATCACCTACGTCGCTCAGGAAGCCGGTTACACCATGCACATTCAATTCGGGCAAGCCGCCTGCATTGGACGTAATGATAGGCACCTCGCAAGCCAGCGCTTCCAGTGCAGCAAGTCCGAAGCTTTCGGATTCGGAAGGCATCAGGAAGAGGTCGGCCACGGAGAGCACTTCTTCGATCGCATCCAGTTTACCCAGGAAACGAACGTCTGAAAGCATATCCAAATCTTTACACAGGCGTTCGATGCGCATCCGGTCGGGGCCGTCGCCTACGAGGAGCAGCTTACTCGGCAGCAACTTGCGCAGTTTTTCGAAGATCATGATCACATCGTCGATCCTTTTGACCTTCCGGAAATTGGAGGTGTGGACGATGAGTTTCTCGTTATTAGGGCAAATGGCTAGTTTGAAATGGTCCTTTTTCTGCCTGTTGAAACGGTCGAGGTCGATGAAGTTGGGAATTACCTCAATATCCTTGGTGATCTTGAAATGATCGTAGGTGTCTTTTCTGAGTGAGTCGGAAACTGCTGTAATACCGTCCGACTGGTTGATACTGAATGTCACCACCGGCTCATAGGAAGGATCTTTTCCAACCAGGGTGATATCGGTGCCGTGCAAGGTGGTAATCACCGGAATGTGAATGCCCTGCGCGGCGAGGATCTGCTTTGCGAGGTACGCCGACGACGCGTGGGGGATCGCATAATGTACGTGAAGTAAGTCCAGGCCCGCATTGGCCGCTACATGCACCATTTCGCTCGACAGCGCCGACTCATAAGGCGGGTACTGGAACAGCGGATAGGCAGGTATATTTACTTCATGATAATAGAGGTTCTCATTAAAAAAGTCCAGTCGTTGAGGCTGGGAATAGGTAATGAAATGAACCTGGTGGCCGGCTTTCGCAAGCGCTTTTCCAAGCTCGGTAGCTACCACACCGCTTCCTCCGAAGGTAGGATAGCATACGATACCAATTTTCATAATAGGTCAGCAAATGGTTGAATGTCCGGAATCAACAGCCGTCCGGATAACGGCTCGAAATAGCTAACAACAAATGCAGGTTTTTTATCCCACAAATGGATAAAGAAGTGAAGAATTGTCGTTAATGGGATAAAATGAATAATTTTATTGCCTAAACCTTCTTTTTCCAGCGTCAAATTTCATGAATGTGTCGGCCAGACCTAAGATCAAAACGTGGGATTATGTCACCGGGAGTGCGCGTCTTGTGCGCATGACCAACCTCGTCATTGTGGCCCTGACACAGTACCTTACACGCATCCTGCTCATCGGCCCACGCCATGAATGGAAAGCGATCGTGACGGACATCGATATGTTCGTATTATCGCTCTCGACAGTCTGTATTGCCGCCGCCGGTTACATTATCAACGACTATTTCGACGTCAAGATCGACATCGTCAACAAGCCTGAACGGGTAGTGGTAGGCCGTTACCTGAAACGCCGCTGGGCCATGGGCGCGCACCAGGTTTTGAATGTCGTCGGCGCGATACTGGGGTTGGTGGTCAGTCCGTACGTATTTATTATCAACGTATTCTCGATCACGTCGCTCTGGTTCTACTCCGAGCGCTACAAGAGGCTGCCATTCATCGGAAACTTCATCGTTTCACTGCTTACAGGACTTACCTTGCTTATACTCACCGTGCATTATCCCGCCAACAGGCATTTGGTGTTCATTTACGCAGTATTTTCGTTTTTCATTTCACTGATCCGCGAGGTGGTGAAAGACATGGAGGATATTCGCGGCGACGAAGCGCACGGCTGCCGCACGCTTCCGATCATATGGGGCATCCGCCGGACCAAAACATTCCTGTATTCGGTTATTATCATTTTTGTACTCACGCTGTTCGTCATGGCGCGTGCATTGCAGAACAACCTGCTCACCCTCCTTTTCCTGCTGCTCCTGATCCCGATCGCATTACTTGTGCTGCGTCTGTACCAGGCCGACACCCGTCGTGATTTCAAGGATATCAGCAGTCTTTGTAAGATCATCATGCTGCTTGGCCTGATCACCATGATCTGGGCCTGAGGCACCGATTAATTTAACACTTCACGCCGTTTAATTAACCGGTTGAAAAGTTATATTTGATCACCCCAAAACTAAATCGCTGTTACTGTTATGAAAAAGTTACTTCTATGGAGCATCGTCTGTCTGATGATGCTCAGTCTGAGGGCCTATGCCCAGGAATGCGCAGGTTTTGCCTTTAAAGAAGGAGGAGGATTTGAGATGAACAACTACGACGGCAAAGGCAAGGCGCTTGGCAAGCTCACCTATAAAATCGCCAAAGTAGCCAAGGAAGGCAGCAACACCGTGGTAACGATTGATATGGAATCTTTCAACACGAAAGGTAAATCCGAGCTCAAAAACACTTACCAGATGAAATGCGACGGAAATATGCTGACACTTGATGCGGCCTCGCTCATTAACCAGGAGCAGCTGAAATCGTTTCAGAACATGGAAATGAAATTTACCTACGACAATATCGAAATCCCGTCCAAACTTTCGGTTGGTGACAAGTTGAAAGACGCGGCTGTCAAAGGCGAAGGGAAGTCGGGGCCGATGCCGGTGGTTTTTAATATGTTTATCAAAAACCGGACGGTGGCAGGCCAGGAAAAGCTCACCATCGCCGCGGGCACTTATGACGTTTACAAAATCAATTCGGACATGAACATGGAAATGGTCATGGGCTTTCCGGTTAAAATGGAAATGCAGAGCGTTTCATACCGCGCTCCCGGCGTGGTATGGGACCTGAAAACCGAGACATACCGCAAAGGGAAACTGATGGGATATAGTGAACTGTCCAAAATCTATTGATATCAGGCAACTCAATATTAACATTTCCCTAAAGAACGGCTTCCGGTTCGTCGGCAAGCCGTTCTTTTTATAGCTTTGTCCGGGTATTTTTTCACCGATACTCCTTATCTATCATATATCAACTACGCTTAATAATGAAGAGAATTGCCATTTTTGCCTCCGGTTCGGGGTCCAATGCCGAAAAGATCTGCGAGCATTTCGCGGGCCGCGACGACGTGGATGTGTCGCTGATTTTCACTAACAACCCCATGGCCGGAGTGATCAAAAGGGCGCTCAAATTGCAGGTTCCGGTTGTGTTCTTTGACCGGAAAACCTTCTACCACACCGGAAAAATCCCTCAGATTCTCCAAAACGAAGGGATCGACCTCGTGGTACTCGCGGGCTTTATGATGCTCGTGCCACCGGTGCTGGTGGAAGCATTCCCCAACAAGATGATCAACATCCACCCGGCATTGCTGCCTAAATATGGGGGAAAGGGCATGTATGGGCATTTTGTGCATGAAGCGGTTGTGAATGCGGGAGAAACTGAATCGGGCATCACGATCCATTATGTGAACGAGCATTACGACGAAGGCGACATCATTTTCCAGGCTAAATGCGAGGTCGCACCTGGTGATACGCCCGACGACGTTGCACGCAAGGTGCACGCACTGGAATACGCGCATTACCCGCGCGTGATCGACGAAATCCTTACTGGAAGGTAAGCTGCGCCATGCTATTCTTCCTGCTAGCGGTTGTTTTCACGGTAATGCTCTACCTGATCATGCGCGCTTACCCGCGCTATCAGGTGGATTCGTTCCATGCGGTGGTGTTCAACTATTACTCCTGTGTGCTTACCGGCCTCGTTCTGACGCCCGATCTCGGCCTGTTCACGCAAGTGCAGTGGACATCGGAGGGAACGATCCTTACTATGGCACTTGGAGCGATGTTTGTCACGGCATTTATGCTCATCGGGCTTACTGCGCAAAAAGTGAGTGTGACAGCCACGTCGCTGGCTGGAAATATGTCATTGGTGATCCCGGTGCTGTTCGGCCTGTTTGTTTTCAGGAATAACAATAAGGACTTTACCCCGCTCAACTACCTCGGGCTCGTGCTTGCGCTGGTGGCACTGGCGTTAGGGGCGATCCAGCGTTCGCCGAAGTCGTCCGATGCGGCAAGTACGGGGCAAGCCGCGAAGCAGGCATTATGGATTTTGCCCATACTGACATTCTTTGCCACGGGCACGAACAATACGTTGATCAACTTCTTGTCCTCGAAGTACTATCCTGCCGGGCAGATCACCGTTTTCATGATCATCGCGTGCTTTGGCGCTGTGGTGATCGGCACTTCGATTCTCATTTACCGCATTATTGCGCATGGCCATTCGCTGAAACTCCGAAGCGTCGTCGGCGGGTTGGTGCTGGGCATACCCAACTTTTTATCGCTCTATTTCCTATTGCTCGCACTTGCTGCATTCGGAAATAGCGCGGCATATGTTTTCCCGATCTATAATATCCTGACCATGCTCGTTTCGGCTCTCGCGGCCTGGGCATTATACAAAGAACGCCTCAATACGCTGAATAAATGGGGACTTGTGCTGGCGGTAGCCGCAATTGTACTGATTTCCTACCAGGAACTGAACCTGTGATCCCGCGAGCGCTGTTTACTGACCATGACCGACACCGCCATCCTGCATATTCCGGAGCAAGACAAACCGCTCAACAAAAAACAAAAGGAGTTTAACCTGCTTTCCCACACGATCGAGGCGCTCGACCGCCAGATCGCCGATCTTCAACAGGCTCATGACGAAATGCTGCGGCGAATGCCATCCGACCTGGACCCGCTCGTTCGGGAATACCAGGGCTGCCGGGCTGACATCGTCAACCTCTGGGACAGGGCCTACGAGGCAGATCATTTCCGGAAAGCCTATCAAACTAAATTGGCCTTCCTGATCACCGAGAATGCCTACGACCTCATTAAAAATCACGCGCTGGACGAGCTGAAACCAGTTTTTAACAAATATAGCCCGGTGGACATCGATGTGCTGCTGGAAGAGGAGCGGCTGAAAGAGACTTCGCGTATTAAAAACCCTGCTTTTTTGCTTGAAAGCGAATATGAGGCAGACCCGGAAATATCGTTTCACGAACTCCCGGAAGAAGAGCAGCAGCGCATTAAAGCGCAAAGACGGGAACAGCGCATGGACCAACGCACACGGGAAGCGCAGCAGGCAAAGACCACGAAATCGGTGCGGAGCGTTTACATGGAGCTTGTAAAGACCTTCCACCCCGACCGCGAAACCGATGAGACCGAAAAACTGCGCAAAACCGAAACCATGCAGCGAATTACGAAGGCGTACCAGGCCAACAACCTGCTCGACCTGCTGAAACTGCAAATGGAACTCGAACAGACCGACCTCGGCGGGCTTGAAAATCTCAATAAAAACCAGCTTAGCTATTACAACAAGATCCTGAGGCAGCAGGTAGAAGAGCTGGACCAGCAAAAAATCGCGATACAGCAAAAGATATCGGCCATTTGCGGCCTGCCTTATCAGCACGCCAATTCCCAGGTTACTGTTATTGCGAAATTCAATACCAATATCAACGAGTTGAAGACCGAGATCAAGAATATCAGGAAAGTGTACAAACACTGGCTCGTGCCATCACAGCTCAAAGCCTATCTCAAACCCTTCCAGATCCCCGATCAGCCGGAGGATGATTCCGATGAATAGCTCAAAACAGCCGTTTTTTGCGGGAAACGTATACAATGCGTAGATGTTTTTCCACGATATTCAACATTCATTTAAATGTGATTTTATAAATATGGCCGCACACGATGCTAGTGTTTAGCTGGTTAAGCGAAATCACGTACAAAATGCACCAGTGGCATATAATTTGTGTTTAGCGGGATTGACGCACCCAAACTCACATTTAGATGAAAAATTGCATTTTTTTGTTGCTCGCAGTCGTATTTTGTAGCTCGCGGGCACAAGCTCAGGAAAACGTTTCCATCGGCCCGCTGGTAGGGTTATCAATTGCCAATTTCCGCGGCGATGTCTCGAACACCGATTGGAAACCAGGGTTAACCATTGGCGGTTTTTACAATTACAGCTCCGAATCGGGCTTCGGTTTCAGCGGACAGTTGCTTTTTACGCAGCTCGGCGCGCAAATCAACAACAAAACCAATGAGATTAACCTAAACTACATCCAGGCCCCGTTGCTGGCTACCTTCTTTTTCGGACGCTATGGTGATCGTGTACGTCCTAAAATTTTCCTTGGTCCCAACCTCAACTTCCTGGTTGGCGCGAGGGATAAGAACGGCAACAACATCAATGGCGACTCGAACAACCGGGTTTACGCTCCATTCGACCTCGGCCTTACCTTCGGTGGTGGATTGAACTATCGCCTGCAAGAAAAGATATGGCTGAATTTCGATGTACGGTACGGCGTCGGATTGCTCGATGTGACAAGGCTCGACAACTCGAAGATCAGAAACAACAACTGGGGTATCAATGTGGGGCTGAGCTTCCCGCTCGGCACTTACAACAAGCACACCGGAAGACTACGTACGCGCTGACACACTATAATCCATGATGAGAAGGGCATCCAGATTTGAGTGCCCTTCTTTACTTTTGCTACCGGTAGGTCTTAACGCACACTGCCTATGCTTCAAAAGGATTTGTTGAAAATTACCAAATGGGGCCTGGGAACCGCCGTGCTGATCTGGATGGTCGGATGGCTGATGCTGATTCCCGAAGACTTGTCTGCCCAAATAGCCGCTATCTCCGCCGAAGCGGTAAAGAATGGTCGTTTCAATGAGCAAACGGGCATTTCTCCGCCTATTATTTCATTCTCCGTGGGTGCCATGCGGCTTTTCGGGATCAATCAGCTGTCGCTGCACATTCCCGGCTTCCTGGCTATACTTTTCAGCCTGTTTTGCACTTACCGCCTCACGCGTGCCCTCGCGGGTGCGGAGTCGGCTATTCTGTCCGTATTGATATTGGCTACCTCGCAAGCGACATTCCTTGTCAACAATGAGCTGGGCGATTCCAGTTATCTGGCGGCATGCTTCATTTTTGCATTGTGGCAAATCAATGCCTACATCGAAAGCCGGAAAGTAATCAGCCTCCTGCTTTCCCTCCTCGGCATCGCCGGTTTGATATTCGTTAAAAACACTTTCCCCGACAGCGCCAACCAGTGGCCCGTGGACCCTTTACTGACGTTGCTGGTAACATTCTCTCCGTGGACGATCTTTTTCATCCTGGCGATGATCGATCTCGTTCAGCGGATTATTTTTCCTGATCTGGTCAAAGGGCAGAAGCATGAACTGATTTGCCTGCTCTCGATCATCATGCCTTTTATTTTCAGTTATCTCAACCCGTTCAGGGCTACTTTTGACGTATACATGGCCTACCCGGTAGCCGCGGTCGTTACGGCAACCTATATGATCCGCCGCCTCCAGAGTACTCCGGAGACATTCTCGGGCCTGCTCGCATATGTACATGCGGTAGCCGCATATGCGGCGCTCGCGCTGCTGTTTTGCCTGGTGTGGTTCACGTTCCCGGCCGACAACTATTACGGCCTGGTCCATTTCATGGCGCTCCTCAGCGTTCTTACCTGGCTGATCTTTTTCTCGTCAGTCCGTAACAAGCTCATTGTCGGCTGCGTGGTGTTCGCTATCGGGGCTAACATCGTACTTACCACCTATTTTTATCCCAATATTTACGAGTACCAGGCTCCCGCCAAGCTCGGTATCATCGCCAGGGCAAATGGGGCCTCTCAGGAGCGGCTGTTCAGTTACCAGGCCGGGGCGCCTTACAGCCTTCGCTTCTACTCGGGCACACAGGTTACCGAGCTGGATGACTTCGGAAAACTTGTTGGTATGAAAAACTGCCTGGTTTACACTCACCAAAACTTCGTCGGGGAATTCAAGGCCATCCGCCCCGATATGCAAATTCTCGGGAGCTGTGAAGAATACCCCAGGAGAATTCTCGACTTCCGTTTTCTGGATCCGAATACCAGGGCTTCCTATGTACAATCCAAGGTATTGATCAAGCTGTAAATGAATACTAAAAAATACCCTGCCTATCACCACATAGCTATTTCAATGTACTGAACAACGCAGGCGCAGATAGATAAACCGGCTTGTATCATGCGTTCAGAGGGATTAGCCGTACCTTTGTGGTCTTTGACGAACTGCATTATGACTTTTGAAGATCTAAATCTCACCAAACCGCTTCTGAAAGCGCTTTCAGTAGCGGGATATACAACTCCCACTACTATCCAGCACAAGGTCTTTTCGGTCATGATGTCCGGGAAAGATGTTTGCGGTATTGCCCAAACCGGTACCGGCAAGACATTCGCCTATTTGCTACCCACGCTCCGGCAAATTGAGTATGCCAAAGATCGCCTGCCGCAATTGCTGATCCTCGTACCTACGCGCGAGCTCGTGGTGCAGGTGCTGGAAGAAGTACGCAAATTGGCAGCTTACACTACATTGCAAGCCGTAGGCGTGTACGGCGGAGGGAATATCAAGGTGCAAATGGCGGAGCTGCATGAGGGCGCCGACGTGGTGGTAGCCACACCCGGCCGCTTGTATGACCTTGCATTGAATGGCTCCTTAAAGAGTAAAAACATCAAAAAGCTGGTGATCGACGAGGTGGACGAAATGCTGAACCTCGGGTTCCGCCCACAGCTGAAAAACATCCTCGATTTGCTTCCGCAGCGTCGCCAGAACCTGCTTTTCTCCGCCACCATTACCCAGGAGGTCGAGGCTTTGATGAAAACGTATTTCAATGATCCGGTACGTATCGAAGCAGCGCCGGTAGGAACGCCCTTGGATAATATTGAACAACAAGCTTATAATGTCCCCAATTTTTATACAAAAGTAAACTTGCTTGACCTCCTGCTCGACCGGCACGAGGAAATGGACAAGGTGCTCATTTTTGTGGCTACCAAAAAGCTCGCCGACCAGCTTTACGGCCAGTTGGAACTCGGCTATATGAATAAAATCGGGGTTATCCATTCCAACAAGGACCAGAATCACCGTTTCAACACGATCAGGCAGTTCCATGCCGGCAATTACCGCATCCTGATCGCCACCGACATTATCGCCCGTGGTCTCGACGTAGCGGAGGTGTCGCACGTATTCAACTTTGATATTCCCGAAGTCCCTGAAAACTATATTCACCGCATAGGCCGCACCGGCCGGGCCGACCAGAAAGGTATTGCCATTTCCTTCATTACAGAACGCGAGAAGCCATTTCAGGAACAGATCGAAGAGTTGATGGATTTTGAAATACCCATTCTTCCACTGCCCGAAGGCTTGAAGGTTTCGGAAATTCTGACGCCGGATGAAGAGCCGAAAGTTTTCATGAAGAACATCGAGCTGAAACGCCCCAAACGCGAGGACGTAGGCCCGGCATTTCATGAAAAGAAGGCTAAAAATCAGAAGGTTAATATTCGGCGCGATCATGCGAAGGAGAAAATGGCCAAATACGGGCGACCGATCAAACGCTCCGGCAACAAGCCCAAGAGAAACGGTTAAGCCTTAGATATTCAAATCATTTTGCCAGATTTCGTGTTGACCCTGCATGAATATCTGGCAAATCTTTCAAAGATTACGTCCCTTCGTACAGCCGTACCACCGGCAAATCGCATTTGCATTATTCCTTACCTTACTGGGAGCCATTACAGCGCAAGTGAACCCGTGGGTGCTTCGCTATACGGTCGATACGGTACAATCGATGCTCGACAAGCACTGGGGTATCGTTCAAGGCAAGGAGCTGCTGCTGCAAATCACAGCGATACTGTTCGTGAAAGAGATCGTGAACACGTTCATCGTTTTCGGGCAGCGGTATTTTGGTGAAAAAATCCGTATCAAAGTTTCCAGCGACCTGGCACAGAATGCCGTCAATCGCATCCTGACTTACAATCTGGCGTTTTTCAGCGATAACGAAAACCAGAAAGGCAAGCTGCAAACCCGCATTGACCGGGGCTCGGAGAGTCTTACAAAACTGATCCAGAACTTCTTCATCGATATTCTGCCATTGTTTGCCAATGCGGTTGTCGCGCTAGGCATTATGTTTTCGGCCAATTTCTACGTCGGCTGCATCGCATTGGCCATTCTGCCGGTCTATTTCTGGGTGAGCTATAAGCAAGCCGGTCAGTTGCAGGGCGTACGCCGCAAATTGAAACGGCAGCGCGAGAACAAAAGCAACGGGCTCATCAACCTGATCGAGTCGGTGATTGTGATCAAATCCTTCGTGCGCGAGAAGCTGGAAGGCGAAAAACAATACCGGCTGCAAATGGAGCTGATGGATTCGCAACTTAAAACGCGAAAAACCAACTTCACCTACGACGGTATCAAGAGTTTTATCGAGCAAATCGGCGTGGTACTGATCATCATTCTGACGGCCTACCTCGTACTCGACCAGCAGATGTCTATCGGAGCGATTATGTTCCACATTCTGCTATTCAACAACGTCTCCGCCCCTATCCGCCAGCTGCACCGCATTTACGACGAGATGAACGACGCATTGACGTACTCCGAAGGCTTTTTCGATATTCTCGACGCCAGTAGCTCCTTGGAAACCAGCGGCGAAACCGTGAAACCGCATTTCCGCGGCGACTACCAGCTTCGGGATGTGTCATTTGCTTATCCCAATGGTACGAAAGCATTATCGGGGATTAATATGGATATCAAATCCGGGCAAACTACCGCATTGGTAGGACTCTCGGGCGCGGGCAAAAGCACTTTGATCAACCTGCTCGTGGGCTTTTACGCGCAGGATACTGGCGAGATACTATTGGATGGAAAACCGCTAAAATCTTACGACCTGTCCTCATTGCGGAATGCGATTGGCATGGTACTTCAGAAGAACCACATTTTCAAAGGCTCCATTGCGGAAAACATCTGGTACGGCAAGCCCGATGCCACCTGGGACGAACTCGTAGATGCTTCCAAAAGCGCCTATTTGCACGAGCAGATTATGGAACTGCCCGACGCATACGAAACGGACGCACAACTGCTTTCGGGAGGCCAGCAGCAACGCATTGCCATCGCACGTCTTTTCCTCAAAAATCCACCCATCATTTTCCTCGACGAGCCTACGGCCAGTCTCGACGCCATTGCCACCGAGCAAATCAAAAACAGCCTCGATGCGATCAAGAAAAACCGGACGGTCGTGATCATTTCGCATAGCCTCGCACAAATTCTGGATTCGGATCAGATTTATGTCATGAAAAAAGGACAAATCGTAGAGTCCGGCAAGCATGAGGATTTATATGAGCAAAACGGCGTTTACAGGCAAATTTTCAATGCTTCGGCCCGAAGCCTGAACCTAGGAAAGATGCTCGAAACCATGAGCCGCGACCAGAATTGAAAAAAGTTTTAAATATTTTTTCGGATCGCTGATCTAAAGAGATCCCTCTGTCGTATGTCGTTTCGTGATGACGAACTACTAATCCAAAACCGCCGGGTGTTGCATGCCATGAGCGGCTGGATTTTAAGATACAATTTAATTATTGTGGAGGGTAAGGTAATACATAGAGAGGGTGGCGGGTGTCACCCTCTCTTTTTATGCATAAAAAACTCCCGGAGCGGTCCGGGAGAATGATATTGGAAGAGGTCTATGTGATATTAATGGCTTTCTTTCTCTTTTTCCAGATTGAACAGGTCGTTCAATACGTCGATCAGCGTTTCGGCTTCCCCTCTTTTACAAGCGGCTTTCAATTGAAGTACCGGCAGTTTGAGGATTTTCTGCATCATGCTGGTAGTAATGCGTTCCACTTTTTCCAGCTCCGATTCGGTGAGGTTTTTCGTAAACCGCCCCAGCTCTTCTTTGCGGATCTGTTCCAGTGCGCCTTTCAGCTTCTGGATCGTCGGTGAAACGATCATTTCGCGCGACCAGTCGTTGAATTCCACTACCGCTTCGCTGATGATCTCTTCCACATGCGGAACAGAATCCAGGCGGCGTTGCAATGCTTCGTCCGCTTTGGACCGGATAGAATCGATCGTGTAGAGCATTACCCCTGGCACTTCCTCCACTTCTGGCGACACGCTGCGCGGCACCGAGAGATCGATAAAATATTTGAAAGACATGCCGCGGAGGCGCACCATCATTTCCTTCGTGAAGAATGGCTCTTCGCGCTGAATGGACGATACAATAATGTCGGCATTGGAAATTTCGGATTCGATATCTGCAAAATCCGCAACCCGGAAACCCAGCTCAGCGCCAAGTGCCTCGGCTTTGCTGCGGGTCCTGTTTACGAGTGTCACCTCCGCATTGGTATTCTGCGAAAGGTTGCGGCACACGTCCGTTCCGATCTCACCCAACCCCACCACGAGGATTTTAGGATTTGGCATCAGCCCTTCGAGCAATTCGACGGCTGCGTAGGAAACGGAGGCAGCGCCATCGCGGAAGAATGTCTCCTGCGCTACGCGTTTGTTTGCAAAAAAAATGGTGTGAAGCAGTCGGTGCAGAAACGGCCCGGCCATATTGAGGTCTGCCGACCATTGGTATGCATGTTTGATCTGGTTCGGGATTTGCATATCCCCTACCACTTGCGACTGCAAGCCGGTAGCTACATGGAACAGGTGCTGCACCGCTGCGTCGCCTTCCGAAAATTGCTCGAAATACGCTTTGAAGCTTTCTACGTCCTCAACCCCTTTTTCGATCAGCAAAAGCTTGATAATGTCTTCGTTAAGATCGGTAGCGGAGGAATAGTATATTTCGGTGCGGTTGCAGGTAGAGACGGCAAGAACGTCGGCGATATCGAAAAAATCTTTAAGACGAAGCATCATGCTCTTTGCTTCCGCCTCATTCAATGCAAGCTGTTCCCTGATAGCAAGAGGAGCATTCCGATGTGATAAACTGACTGATTTGAACTGGTTATACATCACTTGGTCTAATTCGATTCACAAAAATACTGTACAAAAATCATAATATGAATGTGGAACTATGACCGTTCACTTATTTAGAAAGCATTTAAATAAAACTGCCATAAGTCATACAAATTTCATCCCCGAAAAGGTCGGAAAACATGATCCTCGTCATATTTTGAACTGACCCGTGAGGGCCATGAAAAACGGTCATGAAGCCACTAAGCTTAAATTATTTACGTTATTTGTAGACTATAACATTAACATCGGGCTTATTGTGCCCGACCCATAATGATCAGCGAAACCCCAAAAGAAAAACCACGTTTCAAGCTGCACCCCGTAGCCATTTTGAACAGCCAGCGCCTGCGCCGGTCACTGATGGATACATATGATCAAAAAAGCTTTTACAAATATGTGATCGGGATTATCCTGCTCATCCTCAGTATCGGTTCGTTGTTTTATACCGACAAGCTGGTAGAGGAACTTGAAGAACGTGAGGAAAGGGAGGTCCAGCTCTATGCAGAAGGTTTGCGATATGTCGTGAATAGCCCGCTGGACGAGAATTTCACGGTGATTTACCAGGTCATTGAGGATGCTGTGAATTTCTACCAGATTCCGGCCATTTACGTGGATGAAAACAACATCCCCAATCCTAACAAGAACATTAAATTCCCTGCCAAAGTGAGCCGGCAGGAACGCGAACGCATTATCCAGGAAAAGCTGGAAGAGATGAAGCTCGAACACCCACCCATTCCGGTGGAGCTCGGCAAAGGCCGGGCAGGGAAAATCTATTACAGCAACTCGTTTTTGCTTACACAGCTACGTTACTACCCGTTTTTACAGCTTTCGGTGATGCTTCTAATCGGCTATCTGGCCTATCTCGCATTCAGTTCGGCGAGGAAGGCCGAGCAGAACCGGGTTTGGGTCGGTTTAGCCAAAGAAACCGCCCACCAGCTGGGCACGCCGCTATCCTCGCTCATGGCCTGGGTGGAATACTTCCGCAGCGATCCGACGATAGATCCGTCCATCGCCGAGGAGATTGAAAAGGACGTAATACGGCTTGAAATGATCACGACCCGCTTTTCGAACATCGGGTCTGTTCCGACCCTCCGGCAGGAACCCATCGCGGATATTGTAACCCATTTTATCAATTACCTCGAAAAACGGGTTTCTTCCAAAGTAAAATTCGAAGTCCATAACCAGCTTGCTGAAGAGCAAACTACCCTATTGAACAAAAACCTGTTTGAGTGGGTGATTGAAAATATATGCAAGAATGCGGTGGATGCGATGAGCGGTGTAGGCGAAATTCATGTCACGCTACAGGCTCCCCCCCGCGCGAAGGAAATCTGGATCGATATTGCCGATACCGGGAAAGGGATGAGCAAAGCACAGGCAAGCAAAATCTTCAATCCTGGTTTCAGTACCAAGAAACGCGGCTGGGGCTTGGGATTGACACTCGCCAAAAGGATTATCGAGAACTACCACGCAGGCAAGCTATTCGTGAAAACCTCGGAGGTAGGAAAAGGAACGACATTCAGGATCATCCTGAATGCCGACATTATAGAAGAATCTTAAGAGACTACGGCAGAAGCGGAACTACAACGGTATCCGTCATGATTTCATTGCTGACCCTGAATGCACGGTCGATAATGCTGGCTTTGAATTTCACCGTCGTTGGAACCGCACTGCGTGATTTAAAGAAACGTGCATTCAAATCCAGTTTACCCTTGATCGGCCCGGCTTTCCCATCCAGTTTCAACCTTGGGAAAAATTTGAATGAATCACCGCTCATGATCCTTTCAGACCAGGTGCCGTTCTTTTGCTTGATCATTGTCACCAGCCTGTAATTTGCTTCCAGGTTCCAGCCAGGCGCATCCATATATTTTTTGGTAAAAACATCCCTGTCCTGTACCTCCGCATTGGTAGCGCCCAGGTCACCATCGCCGTCCTCAAAATCAACTGTGATTGTAACAACCTCTGTTTCCCCCGTCGGCGATCCGTCAACACTATCGATTTGCGTATCCTGCGAGACCCCGTTATAGTAAATCGCGGGCGTATCATTGAAATCGGGAATATCGACACAACTCGCCGATGCAACCGCCAATAGTATGAACAAGGAAACTTGCAGCTTCATATGAGTTCTATTTTTAACTTTGCTTTTAGTATCTACGAAAGTAAGAGGATTGGAACTTCAAAACAATAAATCCATTGCCGAAATACGGGCAGGGCTCCGGGAGCAGATCGTGACCTTCGAACCGGCCGATTTTGAGTCGCTTGCACTCAGGGTCTTCCGCTTTCAGGCTGAGTATAATCCCGTTTACAGGGATTATATCCGGCACCTGGGCGTCGATCCGGCACACATCACCGATTTGACCCAAATTCCCTTCCTACCAATCCAGTTTTTTAAGAATCATCGCGTCGCTACGGGGCACTCTTCCGACGCGTCAGTTATTTTCCAGAGCAGCGGGACAACCGGCCAGACTACCAGCCATCATCACCTTTACGACGAACCGCTTTACAAAGCCGTTTCATATCGTATTTTCCAGCACAACTATGGCGATCTGAACCGCTATCATATCCTGGCCCTGCTACCGTCATACCTTGAACGAAACAACTCTTCGCTCGTGTATATGATGCAGCATTTTATTGAGGAGAGCGAATCAGAATATTCGGGCTTCTACCTTAATAATGCGGGTGAAATGCTGCATCGCCTGCGCCACCTCGCCGATAATCCCGATGGCAAAGGCATTCTGCTTCTGGGTGTTACGTTCGCATTGCTGGACCTGGCCGAAAGCAGTTTTGACCTATCCTTTCTACAAAACATCAAACATTTCACGGTGATGGATACAGGCGGGATGAAGGGCCGGCGGAAAGAGCTTCTCAGAGAAGAGGTTCATGATATTCTTACGGCGAGCTTCGGTATACCGGCGATCCATTCCGAGTACGGGATGACTGAGCTTCTCTCGCAAGGTTACTCACATGGCGAGGGCCTGTTCGTTCCCGGGTATTCGATGCGCGTTTTATTGCGCGATATCAACGATCCATTTGCCGTCAGCGACCACAACCTGGGCTCGTCCAAAACCGGCGGCATCAACGTCATCGACCTGGCCAACCTCGATAGCTGCTCATTCATCGAAACCCAGGACCTTGGGCGGTTCGGAGAAAAACCCGGGACCTTCTATGTCATGGGCCGCTTCGACAATTCGGATATCCGCGGCTGCAATTTAATGGTTCTCTGAATCGTTAGAATGACCGTGCTGCGCATAACCGCCCGGTTACATTTTAATATAAATTTAATCCCTCCGAGTACCCTCTGAAATAGCCTGATAGAGCTCAGACACCTATATAGAATCATTCTAACCAACATATGAGTCAGAATATTTCATAAATTAGCAGGCTGTTCAAAATTGCATTTATCAAATGCGAAATTTCACTTTGGATTGTTAACCTATATTAAGTATATCAGATGAAAAGACGTGATGCCCTTGGTCGTGTGGCACTATTAATGGGTGGCACACTCTCCGCGCCCACCATGCTGGCTTTTCTGGAAGGCTGTAAGTCCTCCACGGAGACTGCCTCAGCAATGACTTTTCCGTTTTCCACGGACCGCAAGGCACTTGTGTCGGAGGTGGCTGAAATTATCATTCCAAAAACAGATACCCCGGGAGCAAAAGACGCCAAAGTGGGTGAGTTTATTGAAATGATGCTGAAAGACTGCTACGCGGCGAAAGATCAGGAAAGCTTTAACAAGGGCCTGGCAGAGTTGGAGAAGAAGGATTTTCTGAAAGCAAAACCGGAAGAACAAACCAAGATTCTGAAAGAGATGGAAGCCAATGCCAAAGATGAGCTGGCTAAGGCAGGTGAGGAAAAGAAAAAATATACCGAAGCCGGCAAAGAATACACCGACGCCGGTGTGCCGTTCTTCCGCCTGATGAAAGAATTGACCCTGCTGGGCTACTTTACATCCGAACCGGGTGCTACCCAGGCGCTCGAATACGTTGCCGTTCCGGGGCGTTACGACGGCTGCATCGACCTGAAACCAGGCCAGAAAAACTGGGCAATGTAATCCCCAAACAACCAAGTAAGGGCCGCTACGGCCATATTTTAAAATTTTTTGAAGCATATTCATCATGAATCTGAACATAAAAGCAACAAAACAAGCCACTTACGACGCGATTGTGGTGGGTTCGGGTATAAGCGGCGGATGGGCCGCCAAGGAGTTGACCGAAAAGGGTTTGAAAGTACTGATGCTCGAAAGGGGCCGGGATATCAAACACATTGTAGATTATAAAACCGCTACCCTCGCACCGTGGGAGCTTGAACACCGCGGCAGGGTTACTACCGTGGCGAAAGAAGAATACTGGGCAGGTATTCGCACAGGCTATACGGCCAACGAAGAACACCGCTATCTCTTCGAAAACGATAAAGAAAATCCTTATCTGGAAACCCGTAAATTCGACTGGATCCGTGCATACCACGTAGGTGGCCGATCCCTGTTGTGGGGCCGCCAAAGCTACCGCCTTAACCCGGTCGATTTTGAAGCAAACGGTAAAGAAGGTATTGGTGTAGACTGGCCGATCCGCTATGCAGACATCGCTCCCTGGTACGACTACGTAGAGAAATTCGCAGGTATCAGCGGCGCCAAAGACGGCCTCGACGTGCTCCCCGACGGGCATTACCTGCCTCCAATGCAAATGAACTGCGTTGAAAAGCACGTCAAAGGCGAAGTGGAGAAGAAATTTGCTGGCCGCCACATTATCATGGGCCGCGCCGCGCACCTTACTCAGCCGCAGGCGTTCCATACCGAGCTCGGCCGTGCAGCGTGCCAGTTCCGTAACATGTGTATGCGCGGATGTCCGTACGGCGGTTATTTCAGCACACAGGCGGCGACATTGCCTGCAGCACAGAAAACCGGTAACCTCACATTGCTCCCGGATTCGATCGTTTCTGAAGTTATTTTCGATGATAAGCTGAACAAAGCGACTGGTGTGCGCGTGATCAATCAGAATACCCTTGAAACCAAGGAATATTTTGCCAAAATCATCTTCCTGAATGCATCGGCTATCGCTTCTTCATCGATCATGATGAACTCGAAATCGAAACGCTTCCCGAACGGATTGGGTAACGACAGCGACCAGCTGGGCCGTAACATCATGGACCACCACCTGGCAGTAGGCGCAAGAGGTGATGTGGACGGTTTTGAAGACAAATACTATTTCGGACGCCGTGCGAACGGTATCTACATTCCACGCTACCGTAACTGGGGCAACGACAAGCGCGACTACGTGCGCGGGTTCGGTTACCAGGGTGGTGCAAGCCGCGAAAGCTGGGGCCGTGGCGTCGGAACCGATGGTTTCGGTGCTGATTTCAAAAAGGAAATCTCGCAACCAGGCGGATGGACGATGAACATCGGTGGTTTCGGTGAAATGATCCCCGACGAGAAAAACCGCTTCACATTGCACGCTACTGAAAAAGACAAATGGGGTCTCCCGGTAGTCGTTTTCGACGCGGCTTATGGCGAGAACGAGAAGAAAATGCGTCAGGATATGATGAACGACGCAGCTGAAATGCTCGAAGCGGCCGGTCTGAAAAATGTAACGCCTTACAACGACGAATCAAAACACCCGGGTATCGGTATCCACGAAATGGGTACGGCACGTATGGGCAACGACCCTAAAACTTCTGTTCTGAACAAGCACAACCAGGTTTGGGGCGCTGAGAACGTATATGTTACTGACGGATCGTTCATGACCTCGGCATCCTGCGTGAACCCGTCGCTGACTTACATGGCGATGACCGCGCGCGCAGCCGACCATGCTGTGAAGGAGCTCAAAAAAATGAACATATAACGGATCCCGATCCGTATCACGTTAAAACCTCGCAGGTAAATCCTGTGAGGTTTTTTCTTTTTCGGTGTAACCCTTTCCGGCTATTTGTCAGTATTGCCTGTAACCGTTCCCTAAACCACCTTGTTTTGAAAGAGACTACTACCCTGCCGCCTCAACGTGTTTCGTCTGTCGACGCCTATCGTGGATTTGTAATGTTCCTCATGATGGCCGAGGTGCTGCGGCTCGGCAGAGTGGCTGAGGCATTTCCGGAAAGTGCTTTCTGGGCATTTCTGGATTTCCATCAAAGCCACGTTCCCTGGGTAGGATGCTCGCTGCACGATCTGATCCAGCCTTCGTTCTCATTCCTCGTCGGAGTGGCGCTCCCCTATTCGATGGCCAGCCGTGCAAGCAAGAACCAATCGGTGACGATGATGTGGGTGCACACGCTTCGGCGATCGCTGATCCTGATACTGCTGGGGATCTTCCTGCGTTCGATGCATTCGGAGCAGACCAACTTCACATTTGAAGATACACTGACGCAAATAGGGATGGGGTACCCGATCCTTTTTGCCCTGGGATTCGCTTCGGAAAAAATTCAGCGGGACGCGGTAGTCTGGGGGGCATTAGCGGTGATTTTAGTAGGTTATGCCGCTTTCTTTGCACTATACCCGCTCCCCGGAGCGGATTTTGACTGGTCGCAAACCGGTACTACGGCCGACTGGGAGCATAACCTGAAAGGCTTCGCTGCCCATTGGAACAAAAATACTAATGCGGCCTGGGCATTCGACCGCTGGTTCCTGAACCTCTTCCCACGCGAAAAACCGTTCGAGTTCAATGGCGGCGGTTATAGCACGCTGAGCTTCATCCCCACGTTAGGAACCATGACATTGGGTTTGATCGCCGGCAAATGGCTGAAATCGGCGACATCGTCAACTTTGTTATTGAAGCGCTTCCTAACGACTGCGGCGGTGCTGTTGGGACTCGCATTGGCGCTCCATTTCACCGGCCTTAACCCTATCGTGAAGCGCATCTGGACTCCCGCCTGGACGTTATTCAGCGGCGGCTGTGCATTTCTGCTCCTCTCCGCATTCTATTTCGTGGTAGATGTCAAAGATCTGAAATCCTGGTTCTACCCGCTGATCGTCATCGGCACCAACTCCATCGCAGCTTACGTCATTGCAGACGGTTTCGGCAGTTTCATCCGCGGATCGTTCAAAATCCATTTGGGACAGCATTATGATGCAGTCTTCGGGGAAGGTTATGCTTCGCTCGTGAGCGGCGCATTGATCCTGTTTACCGAGTGGCTGATCCTCCGGTGGATGTACAAAAAGAAGATTTTCATCAAGATCTGAGTCGCGCCCCTATCTTTGGGATTATTCTCAACAATTTTTCCCATGCTGAAACTTCAAGCAGTACACCATATCGCAATCATTTGCTCCGACTATCCTAAGTCGAAACAGTTTTACACCGAGGTTCTTGGATTTACCATCGACCGGGAGGTTTTCCGCGAGGCAAGAGACTCGTATAAACTCGATCTTTCGCTGAATGGACAGTACATTATCGAGCTATTTTCATTCCCCGCGCCGCCCGCACGCGTATCGCGCCCGGAAGCTTGCGGCCTCAGGCACATTGCTTTCCAGGTGGAAAACTTGGAAGAAGCCATCGCCGAATTGAATGCAAAAGAGATTTTCCCGGAACCTGTCCGCATTGACGAGTTCACAGGAAAGAAATTCACCTTCTTCTCAGATCCCGACGATCTGCCCATCGAGTTGTATGAAGTTTAAAGAATGAGAACAGGATCAGGCAGCTGCCGTGAGGCCGTAGCTGCGTTGGTTGCCTGATTCAAGTTTGCAGAGCATATCGTAAAACTCCGAAGTGCGGGTGAGGTGCTCGTCCATCAGGCGTTGCGCCTCAGGTTCGCGGTCGAGATAATACCGGAGCGATTTGTAGAGCTGAATAGTAGCCGCTTCAATTTTTTTAAGGCAAGAAGCCACTTCCTCCCTTCCTTTTGCATTCTCAAGCAATTGCAGAGAAGTATGAGAAGTGATCTGATTTTGGTCGGCCAGTTCCTTATCGTTGAGAAAACATTTGAAATAATCGTAAACAGCACGAATTTCTTTCTGAAACAAAACGGCGCTGAGATGCCCCTGGCTTAGCATCCGCCTGAACGGCCCCATACCGTCCATCTTCAATGCTTCCAGATACAAAACTTCCCTCTTCTTCTGTTCATTCCATAATGCCCTGATCATCTGAATGAACTCTTTGCCTTTGCTCTCCTCCATGTGCTCTAAAAGTTAAAGCTGTGTAGAAGAAGTTCTTAAAAAATTGTACCTGAGCCCGCCTTAATATACAGCTCTATGGGTATTTAAATAGTAATTCTCTTTTAAGTCATAAAAACTAATTAATAAACTTTTTTCAAAATATCGGGTACAAAATTAGCGCTATTTTGTGGGCAAATTTTGCCATAACTGTGGCCCGTGAGATGGGGAAATGTGGACTGTGCAAACCACATACCCAACTGCATTTTTTTGTCCTGACCAGAAAGCCGCTAACTTTGCTGGCTTTACAATATTTGAGCGCTATCGCGGTTTTTATTGAGCAGCGAAAGCCTAATACAAATTCTGAATATGTCTAAAATTAAATTTCATATTGGTCTCATTACGATTTCACTTGTAAGCGCATGTAAGACTACCGCCCCGCCAAAGCAACCGGTAGCCGAAACACAGCCGCTCCTCGAAATCGGAAAAGAGCAGTTCTCCCTCGACGATTACCAGGATTCTTACAATAAAAACAAGTACGCATCCGATTCAACCAAAGCATTAACTCCGGAGGAATACCTTCCGCTCTATACCGATCTGAAAATCAAAGTACTGCAAGCAAAATCAGACGGGAAGGATACTACACTCGATTACCGCGAAGAAATAGCCTCTTATCGTGACCAGCTGGCAAAAAACCATCTTGTAGATAAAGAACTGGTCGAAAAGTTGACCAACGAGGCTTATAATCGCTTGAAACAGGAAGTACGGGCGTCGCATATCCTGGTCGGTGTTTCCGAGGATGCCTCGCCCGCAGATACACTCGAAGCCTACCGTGCGGCGATTGCCCTCCGCGGACGCCTCGAAGAAGGCTCGGATTTCGCCGATATGGCAGCCCGCTTCTCCAAAGACCCTGCCGCAAAGAGTACCAAGGGCGACCTGGGCTATTTTACCGCATTCCAGACGCTCTACCCCATCGAAACCGCGGCTTACACATTGCCCGTGGGCAAAATCTCGCAGCCTGTCCGGACGAAGGCCGGTTACCACCTCATTAAAGTCAACGACCGCCGGCCTAACCGCGGCATGGTGCGTGTGGCGCACATCATGGTAAAGGTGGACACCGCAGGCACAAGCGCCCAAAAAGAATCGGCCAAAGCACGGATCGATGAAGCGTATACGCAATTGCAAAATGGTGCGGAATGGAATATGGTGGTCGACAAGTATTCCGACGACCGTGAATCCAGAAAAAATGGCGGGCTGTTACCGCTGTTTGGCACCGGCCAGATGGTACCGGAGATCGAGGAGGCTGCATTTGCATTGACTCGTGTGCAATCGTACTCGAAACCTGTGCTGACGATGTATGGCTGGCACATTATCCGCCTGGTCGAGAAACGTCCGATCGAAACACTGGCCAACATGGCGCCGTCGCTCCGTAAAAAAGTCGTGACCGATTCGCGTGGTAAAGTGATCGAGCAGGCTAACGCAAAGCGTCTGCGCGAGAAATATGCCGTACAGGAAGCGGCTGACCAATGGCAGCAGGTTGCCGCATTGGCCGACAGCACATTGCGGACCGGCAAATGGGATTACCAGCGCGCCGTTTCAGCCGATTGGTCTACCGTTACTCTTTTCCGGATCGAACAGCGGCCTTATGATGCACTATCGTTCCTGGATTACGTAAAACGCAAGCAACAGCCCCGCCCCAAAGACGCGTCTCCTGCTGTCGTTTTCCGGCGCTACTACAACGATTACCTCACTGAATCCCTCGTCGAGTACGAAAAAGAACATTTGGAAGAGAGTAATCCGGAGTTCCGCAGTCTGATGAATGAAATCCGCGAGGGCGTACTGCTTTCACAAATTATGGAGGAGCAGGTGTGGCAACGCTCACTTTCGGACTCTACCGGGCAGCGTAGTTTTTACGAGAAGAACAAGGCACGCTACAACTATCCGGAACGCGCGTTCGCGACCATCGTAACTGCCAAAGACACGCAAACTTTGAACAGCGTGAAAAAAACTTTGGCTACCAGCCCCTACAAGCTGGAGAGAAAATCGAAAGAACTGCTGTTCCCCGTCAATTCCGCTGAAATAGGCAATCAGCAGCTGGAAGCGCTGAATGACCTCTATATTATCATGGAAAAAAATGCGGATTATGTGGTTGAAATCGCAGGATATCGCTCTGCCGACGAGCCGGAAATCATTTCTTCAACCCGCGCCCGCAATGTTGTTAAATATTTAAATGCACGAAACATCCCTATTCTGCGTATCATAGAAAAAGACTACGGTTCTTTCCGGCAAACGGCCGAGCAGGAACGTAATCGCAGAGTGGCATTCCAGTTTTACAGCCAGTCGAAAAGTGATGTGGAAAAGGTTTACAATGCGGACGCCCCCGGCTTGGTCACCATCCGTGAAGGCTATTTCCCGAAAGCTGATCCGCTGTTCGCTGGTTTCAAATGGCAAACCGGCGAACAGACTATTACCAGCGACGGCAATTTTTTGTGGACGAATGTGGTGAAGATCGATCCGCCGCGCCCCAAAACATTCTTGGAAGCACGTGGAACGGTGATCAACGATTACCAGAAAGAACTGGAAAAACAATGGCAGGCGAAGTTGCAGGAGAAATATCCCGTCAAAGTCAATGCGCAGGAATTAGAAAAAATTAAGCGTTAGCCGTATTTTAGCATTTATAAATCGAATCTGTTCCATTTTTAGGAGTTTAATTCAATAAAACCCGCAATAATCCAAATCAGCATACAAGGAAAAATATGAAAGTAAATAAATGGATCGGGGCTCATTTGATAGCCGCTTTCATGCTGTTGATCAGCGTGATAAGCTACGGACAAGGTCAGCAGGGAGTGAGTCTTGACAAGATCATCGCCAGGGTCGATAATCACTACATCCTGAATTCGGAGCTGGAAGAGATGTATAACCAGTACAAAGCCGAAGGACGCCAGGCTCCTGAAAAGTGCCAGCTGCTGGAATCCCTGATCATCAACAAAATGCTCCTTGCCAAAGCGGAAATCGATTCGGTGACGGTAGAAGATAAGGATGTCGACGGTGAGCTGAATGCGAAAATGAACTACATGATCCAGCGCTTCGGTTCGGAGAAAAACATCGTTGAAGCCTATGGCAAAAGCGTCGAAAACCTCAAAAACGAGCTTCGCCAACAGGTGAAAGAACAGAAAATCGTCGAAAAAATGCAGCGTACAATCTCCGGCAACGTGAAAATCACACCAGCGGAAGTACGCAAATTCTTCAACTCCATTCCCAAAGACAGCTTGCCTTACATCCCCTCGGAAGTGGAAGTGGGCCATATTGTGAAGAAAGGTACCGTTACGCGCGAGCAGAAAGAGAAACTGAAACAGCAATTGCTCGACCTGAAAGCTCGGGCGGAAAAAGGAGAAGACTTTGCCATGCTGGCGCAGATCTATTCCGAAGACTTGGGTTCTGCCAAAGTTGGCGGCGACTTGGGCTTTCAAAAACGCGGTGCGATGGTTCCCGAATTTGAAGGCGCAGCTCTGGCGCTCAAACCAGGGGAAATGTCGGGCATCGTCGAATCGCAATACGGTTTCCACCTCATTAAGCTCCTCGAAACAAGAGGTGCTGAATTCCATGCAAGACACATCCTGCTCCGTCCCGATTACAACAAGGGCACGGACATGACCTCGGCTACCCGTGCGCTCGACAGCCTCCGCACGCTCATCAAAAGCGATACATTGAAATTCGCGAAAGCGGCGTTGGATAACTCCGATGATAAAGAGACCGCAGAATCGGGCGGATTGATCCAGGACAGAAGCACAGGACAATCTAAACTTACACTCGACGCCTCCATGGACCCCGCATTGTATTTCGCGATCGACACCATGAAAGTAGGTGATCTGAGCATGCCTGTTTCGTATCGTCTGGAGGACGGCAGCAGCGCAATGCGTATCCTTTGGTATAAAAGCAAATCGGAACCGCATACCGCTAACCTGCACGACGACTACGAAAAAATGGCGCAGATCGTACTGAGCAACAAGCGTAACAACGCGCTGGAAGAGTGGTTCAAAAAAGCCCAGGGCGACGTTTACATCAGCATCGAACCCGAATACAGAAATTGCAAAGTACTTGGGCTGGCCGCCAACGCCGACGATTTATAGCGGTAAAACGGCGGTAATCATTGCTTTTAACGAGTGAAAATCTAACCAAACATAACGTGAAGTATTCATCGGACGTAGAAGCTGCCGAAGCTATGAAAGTAGCTTATGATAAAATCCGGAGTGAAATCGGGAATGTGATTATCGGACAGGATGAAGTTGTTAAAAGATTGCTTACCGCCATTTTTTGTCAGGGACATTGTTTGCTGGTAGGCGTTCCGGGGCTTGCAAAAACGCTTCTCATCCAAACCATCGCTTCTTCGCTCGACCTGAACTTCAACCGGATCCAGTTTACGCCCGATTTGATGCCTTCCGATATTCTCGGCTCGGAAACGCTCGACCAGAACCGAAATTTCAAATTCATCAAAGGACCGATTTTCGCGAACATTATCCTGGCCGACGAAATCAACCGGACGCCGCCAAAAACGCAATCGGCGTTGCTGGAAGCGATGCAGGAATATTCGGTCACCATTGCCGGTGCCAAACACCCGCTCGACAGGCCGTTTTTCGTACTAGCTACGCAAAACCCGATCGAACAGGAAGGTACCTACCCCCTGCCCGAAGCGCAACTCGACCGCTTCATGTTCATGATCCAGCTCGACTATCCTTCGTATGCCGAGGAGGTGAATATCGTTAAGAACACGACCAGCGATAACCGTTACCAGGTTAAAAAAGTGATCAGTGCGGAAGAAATTACCGATTTCCAGCACCTCGTACGCCGCGTACCCGTAACCGACCACGTGATCGAATATGCGGTAAAACTGGTACACAAAACGCGTCCGAAAGGCAGTCTGGCCATCAAGGACACCAACGACTACCTCGAATGGGGAGCAGGTCCGCGGGCGTCGCAATCGCTGATCCTGGCTGCGAAATGCAATGCGTTACTTTCAGGCAAATATTCGCCGGATATCGAGGATGTGCAAGCGGTTGCATTGCCGGTGCTACGCCACCGCATTATCCGCAACTTCAAAGCCGAGGCGGAAGGTATTTCCGTCGACGATATTATCGGAAGACTGCTTTAAAACCAGTAAGGATTTACTATTTCAACATTATTAGTTTGTGTCGTTCGCGGATGGCACAAACTTTTGTTTTTTAGCCCAAACCAATTATTCCACATCATCACAATGACAACCATTCAAGGCAAAAACTTCATAGGGTATGCGCTATCGTCCGAGGGCGAAAAGCAATTCAAAGCTTACGCGCCAGCGAGCGACAGTTACCTTCCGGAAACTTTTCAGTGTGCGACGATTGAGGAAGTAAATAAAACAATGGAGCTCGCTGAAAAGGTATTCGATAGCTATTCGCAAGTACCGGCGGCCGAGCGCGCGGCCTTTCTGATTGCCATTACCGAGGAAATACTTGCATTGGGCGATCAGCTGCTCGAACGCGCAAGCCTTGAAACGGGGTTACCTATTGCCCGGCTACAAGGCGAGCGTGCCCGTACGATCAACCAGCTCACCCAATTCGCGGAACTTCTGCGCGAGGGCTCCTGGGTGGAGGCTTCCATCGACACCGCCTTACCCGACCGCGCGCCCGTTCCGAAACCCGATATTCGTAAAATGCTCGTGCCGATCGGACCGGTAATCGTGTTCGGTTCAAGCAATTTTCCGTTTGCCTATTCGGTGGCCGGCGTGGACTCCGGCCCTGCATTGGCAGCAGGGAACCCCGTGATCGTCAAAGCGCATCCCGCACACCCGGGCGTGAGCGACCTCACGGCACAGGCGATCGTGCGTGCAGCCGAGCGCACAGGCATGCCCGACGGAACGTTCTCAATGCTTTACGATGATGGTTTTGAAGTCGGGACGGCACTGGTGAAGCATCCGGCCAGCAAGGCTGTCGGATTTACCGGCTCTTACCGGGGCGGAATGGCGCTTTTCCGGTTGGCGCAGGAGCGCGAGGAGCCTATCCCGGTATTTGCGGAAATGGGTAGCGTAAACCCGATCGTGGTGTTGCCTGAGTATTTGAAAAACAATGCTGTTCAGCTCGGAAAGACGCTCGCGAGCTCGGTAAGCCTTGGCGCCGGGCAGTTTTGTACCAATCCGGGGTTAGTATTTGTTACAAAAACAGAAGGCCTTGATGCATTTCAGAAATCCTACAAGACCGAAATCCTCCACACTCCTTCGGCCACGATGCTGACGGCGGGGATTTGCAAAACCTATTACAAGTTGCGGGAAGAGGCATTAAAGCAGCCGGAAGTTTCGGCATTGGCTATTTCCGATGTACATTCGGAAGGACAAAACCAGGCAGAGGCTTCCATTGCGTTGGTCTCCGGTCAAAATTTCATTGCCAATCCGAAACTGCATGAAGAAGTTTTCGGACCGTTCTCGCTGCTGATTGTTTGCGAGGATACCGACGAACTGTACAATGCAGTAGCGCATTTGAAAGGCCAGCTGACAGCCACATTGATCGCCGAGGAGACGGAGGTAACGCATTACCCAAAAATCGTACGGCAGCTGGCCAAAATATCCGGCCGGTTTATCATGAACGGCGTGCCTACCGGTGTGGAAGTTTGTCCATCCATTCACCACGGCGGCCCGTTCCCGGCAACGGCGGATTCCAAGTTCACATCAGTAGGAAGGCATTCGATCTTACGATTTGTACGGCCGCAATCGTTTCAGAACTGGCCGGACGCCCTTTTACCCGATGAATTGAAAAACAGCAATCCGCTGCGCATTTCCCGGCTTGTCGACAACGTCCTGACCAAAGAAGCCATTAATTAAACAGCGAGTCCGGGTAACCGACTTCCACGAGAAACAAACCTTCTGCCGGGGCCTGCGCTCCGGCATTTTTTCTGTTACGCGAAAGGATCACTTGCTCAAAATCGGCCACGGTGATCTTTTGGCGCCCAACTTCCAGCATTGTACCTACCAGCGCCCGCACCATTCCGCGCAGGAAGCGATTCGCTTTTACGTGAAATACGAGCATCTCATCCGATTCCACCCAGCGCGATTCGGTGATGGTACAGCGAAAGTTGTTTACGTTCGTGTGGATCTTGCTAAAACTTTCGAAATCATGATGGATCAGCAGCAATGCAGCTGCTTCGTTCATGCGTGTAACGTCCAGGTTCCGGCGCATTTGCGTCGCCAAATCGGTGAGGAAGGGATTTTTCTGATAAGTAAAGCGGTATTCATACTTTCGGTGCGTTGCCGCAAACCTGGAATGCACCTCATCGCCGACAGGAATCATACGCTGGACCGCAATATCTTTCGGAATCAATGCATTCAGTTTGTAGACCAGCAGATCAGCGTCAGAAACCGGCTCGGGCAAATCAAAATGGGCAAATTGTTGTTCTGCATGAACACCGGCGTCGGTGCGACTGCTGCCGGTAAGTTCGACAGGCATTCGCAGCACTTTGGCGAGAGCTTCTTCGAGCACCTGCTGGATGCCTAATGCATTGTTCTGTTTCTGCCAGCCATTGTAGGCCGTGCCGCGATAGCTGAATTCTAGGAAATAGCGCATTTTGCAAAATTAAGCCAAACCTCCGGATTTACGATTTCGACGGGCTGGTTGCGGAATTTGCAGGAAGAAGGTTAACTTTGAAAATTGGAAAATTTCATTTTAGTATGATTACGGAAGACAAAAAAGAAGAGAAAAGCCTGAATTTTATCGAGGAGATTATTGACGCTGACCTGCAATCAGGAAAATATACCCGGATTATTACACGCTTTCCCCCCGAACCCAATGGCTACCTGCACATTGGGCATGCTACAAGCATTTGCCTGAATTTCGGGCTGACCAAGAAATTTCCGGGTTATACCAATCTGCGATTTGACGATACGAATCCGGTGACCGAAGACACCGAATACGTTGAAAATATCAAGAATGACATCCGCTGGCTGGGTTTTGAATGGGAGAACGAGAACTATGCTTCCGATTATTTCGATACCCTTTACGGCTATGCGATCAAGCTGATCAACGAAGGCCTGGCCTATGTGGATGACTCAACGTCGGAAGAAATTGCGACGCTGAAAGGAACGCCTACCGAGCCCGGCAAGGACAGCCCCTACCGCAACCGCAGTGTGGAGGAAAACCTTGCACTTTTCGAACAAATGAAAAACGGCGATTTCTCCGACGGAAGCCGCACGCTACGTGCCAAAATTGACATGGCGCACATCAATATGCTGATGCGCGACCCGATTTTGTACCGGATTAAGCATGCGCACCACCACCGCACGGGCAACAAATGGTGCATTTACCCGATGTACGACTTCGCGCACGGGCAAAGCGACGCCATCGAAACGGTCACGCATTCGATCTGTACGCTCGAATTTGCTCCGCACCGTGAGCTATACGACTGGCTGATCGAAAAACTTGGCATTTATACTTCGCACCAATACGAATTCGCTCGTCGTAACCTCAATTATACCGTTACCAGCAAGCGCAAACTGCTGCAATTGGTACAAGAAGGACACGTAAGCGGCTGGGATGACCCGCGTATGCCAACCATCAGCGGGATGCGCCGGAGAGGCTACACGGCATTCGCCATCCGCGATTTCTGCGACCGCATCGGTGTTGCGAAACGGGAGAATATGGTGGACGTAGGCTTGCTGGAATTCTGCGTTCGCGAGGATTTGAACAAGCAGGCATTACGCCGGATGGTGGTACTCGATCCATTAAAAGTGGTGATTACCAACTTCCCGGAAGGCGTCACCGAAATGTGCCACAGCGAAAACAACCCGGAAGATATTTCGACCGGCAACCGGGAAATTCCATTCTCTCGCGAAATTTTCATCGAAAAGGAAGATTTTATGGAAGTGCCATCGAAAAAATACTTCCGTCTCGCACCAGGCAAGATGGTACGCTTGAAAGGCGCATATATTATCCAGTGCGATGATTTTGTAAAAGATGAAAACGGCGACATCACCGAGGTACGCTGTACTTACATTGAAAACAGCAAAAGCGGGCAAGATACAACCGGTATTAACGTAAAAGGAACTTTGCATTGGGTTTCCGCTGCGCATGCGGCTGAAATTGAGGTACGGTTGTACGACCGCCTGTTCTCCGTCGAAGATCCGTCGGCCGAAGAAGGTGATTTCAAAGATTATCTGAATCCGGATTCGCTGCACGTGATCACCGGCTACGCAGAGCCTGCATTACTGGAAGCGCAGGAAGGCGAATCGTTCCAGTTCCTCAGAAAAGGATACTTTGCCAAAGACCCGGACAGCACTGCCGACAAGCTGATTTTCAACCGGACATCAACATTGCGCGATAACTGGGCGAAGGCTGGCAACTAACTCTCTTCCCGTCGACTTAAGTCGACGGCTAAGGATTAAGATTCTGCATTTCAATCTTGTCAAACTCATCTCCAGAATTAATCTCCTTGCCGTCGACTTAAGTCGACGGTGATTGATTGATTGATTGATTGATTGATTGATTGATTGATTGATTGATTGATTGATTTAAAATCATTTAATTAGATTGCTTACAAATAAACTTGCTTGGCAAGAAGTTTGAATTTATCTTTGTGCAACAATTTCCACGATTCAAATCCTTGCTGTCAGTGAATACCCAGAATGAATTGTTCAGTACCGCTAAAGGTTACAGCGTACAGTGTGATTTAACTTCCCGTATTATCCTTCACTTTGGCGATATCAAAGCTCCTTTTAAAATCCTGGATTTTTTGAATTTCCGCCGGTTTATCAACAGCATCGATATCCACAGCAAACTTTTCGACCTGTCGGACGAATCTGACTATGAGTTCGTTGAAGTGCCCCGCCTTAACATGGGCCACAGAATGACCCTCTGCGAAGTGATCCAGCTGCGCGAACTCGTAAACGGAACTCATTTCGCGATCGAGCTCAATTCCATGCTCCACGAAGTCCTTTTTTCAGAGCAAGAATTAGTCTAAATTACTCATTCAGACTATATTAGACCGTTTCCAAATTTCTAAAACGATTTGGAATCCTGAACTTTCGCATGATATTTGCACTTGTTAAGACACGAATAAACAGGCAAAATCATGAAAGACTTACTCAGAGCACGTACTTCCCTCAAAGAGGAAATAGAGATACTTTTGAACAACCAGGTGAAGATGGAAGCAGAAGCTTCCGCTAAATACCTAGCCATGGCTTCGTGGTGCGACCGCAATGGTTTCAAACACAGCGCCAAGTATTTCATGCACCAATCCGACGAAGAACGCACCCACATGCTGAAAATCTTCAACTACCTGATGACAGTAGGCGGCACAGCGATCTCTCCTGAGATTTCAGGTGTGAAACAGGAATACCCAACTTTCAAGAGCGTATTCGAAACAGCACTTCAAAGCGAAATCGCCGTAACGCAGTCGATCAACCGCATCGTTACCGCAGCGCGCAAAGAAGAAGATTACGCTACGGAGAACTTCCTGCAATGGTTCGTGAGCGAGCAGATCGAAGAAGAAGACAATGCACGCCGCGCGATCGAGCTTTTCGATGTAATTGGTGAAGACGGAACAGGTTTGTATGTGATCGACAAGGCGATCGGCAAAATCGGTTCCGAAGAATAATACCCATTTCTTATCTGCAAAAATAGCTGCCCGAAAGAGCAGCTATTTTTGTTTTAAACCCGTGTGAAATACTTCCTTTCCCACACTTTGTACCAATTTCGGTTGGCCGGATATTTGCGGTGCGCCGCAAACCGGTTCACCATAACGGCTACAAAAAGCAATATAAGCACCCCGCTAAGCACCGGGCTCAGCACGTACATATAGCCAAGCGCCTTGACCTTCTCCGACCCGATATTGGCGATCAGCGCCGTGGCACCGCCGGGAGGATGCAACGTTTTGGTTACCTGCATTAATACAATGGATACAGAAACCGCGAATGCCGACGACAGCCAGATCTGATCAGGGATGATTTTATGCACCGTCACACCCACGAGCGCGCATAATACGTGCCCGCCTATGAGGTTGCGCGGCTGCGCGAGCGGGCTGTTCACGATGCCGTAAATGAGCACCGAAGATGCCCCGAAGGAGCCGATCAGGAATAAGGAATCGGAGTCGGTAAATTGCTTGTCGTTGAGCAGGCCAATAAGGCCGATGCCCAGGAATGAGCCGAGGAAAGTCCAGAAATGGTCTTTGAAGTCAATCAGTGTCTCTTTGTAGACGACGTAACGGACTAGCCTTGCGTTACGTTTGATCCTTTTTCTCAAAATATGGAAACTTTTGGTGGAAGTAGCATTGGAAATAGAACTATAACAGGATCGCGATGGTTCGTAAATTACGGGAGGATCCCAAATTTTCTCCTGTTCCCTTCTCCTAATCCCTTCCAAATATACAAAAAACGACCCAAGCCGGACGGATAAGCGCCTTCGGGCAACCATTAAATTTTGGTACGCCTTTTGTTGGGTTGCGAAATTTAAAATGGTAGTATTGCAATAACACACCGTGATTTGATTCCATGAATTACCTCGACGAGTTCAAAAAGTTTATTTCCAGCCATTACCTGTCGACCGGTGTACGCCTAACCCTCGGGACGATCATCCCTAGCCTTATTTTTCATCATTACGGCATATTAAGCGAGTGGATCGCCTTTCCGCTCGGCACGCTGCTGATCGGCGGTACCGACAACCCGGGCCCGTACCACAGACGGCGCAATGCCCTGCTCGTCGCCATTGTAACGTGCTTTATTGTGGCCTGCGTTACAGGCTACCTGCGGCATTTCCATTTCATTATATTTCTCGAAATCATCGTATTCGGGATGTTTTTCTCGCTGGTGGGCGTATATGGCAACCGCGTGAACAGCATCGGGCTCATTTCGCTGCTCGTTTTTGTATTTAATATTGATGACCACCTCAGCGGCGACATGGTGTTCCGCACTGCAGCAATATTCTCGGCCGGCGGGATCTGGTATTTTGTATTGTTTATGGTTTTACAAAAACTGCTTCCTTACAAGCTCATCCAGCAGCTTTTGGGAGAAAACTTTGTAGAACTGGGCAAACTACTGTCCATCAAAGCGGATTACTATTTCGCCAATCCGGATTACGACGAGCTCTTCAACCGGATGGTGCACCAACAGGTAATCCTCCGTGAAAACCATGAAAATCTGCGCGAGATTCTCTTCAAAACACGGGAAATCGTAACGGAATCAACGACCAAGAGCCGGATACTGATGCTGATGTTCCTCGATAGCATCGATCTTTTTGAAAGGATACTCAATTCACAGCAAAATTACGCCAACCTCCACCGCGCATTCGACCATACAAAAGTGCTGCGGCTATTTGGCACCTACATTACCTGGCTGGCGGCTGAAATACAGCAAATCGGGCTGGCCGTGCAAAGCGGGTACGCGTCCCACCCGCGGCACGACCTCGACGAGGCATTCAACAAATGCCAGCGCGCATTCGAGCGCATGCGCGAGCACAAGATGAACCATGATAATATGGAGGATTTCATCATGCTCCGGCAAATTCTCAATAGCTTGCAGGACGTCACCGAGCGCGTGAAAAAACTGCACCGCGCCACAAAGTATGAAGCCGACGTGAGCAACGATTATAAACTGACCGTCGAAGCGGAAGATTTCACGCCGAAGCAGGACTACCACCCGCGCATTCTGCTCGATAACCTTTCACTTAAATCGAGCCATTTCCGGCACGCGGTACGGGTAACGCTCGGGTTGCTGGCAGGGTACATTGCGTCGCTCTTTTTCGATGTGGGACACGGTTACTGGATCTTGCTGACGATCGCCGTGATCCTGAAACCGGCATTCAGCATTACCAAGCAGCGTAATATCCACCGAATTGGCGGGACCATCCTGGGCGTAATCATAGGGTTTCTGCTACTCTATCTGATCCAGGAAAGCACGCCGCTGTTCATCCTGATGATGGTTGCGATGATACTGGCATACAGCTTTCTGAAAATCAATTACTTCGTCGCATCCACAAGCATTACGTTATATGTAATCCTGTCGTTTCATTTCCTTAATCCCCAGCATGTAACCAATGTGTTGCAGGACCGTGTGGTGGATACCGTGATCGGCTCGCTGATTGCCTACATGATTTCCTCCTATGTCCTGCCGGTGTGGGAGCATTCGCAGATCAAGCAATATATGAAAGAAGCGCTGGATGCGAACCGGAAATATTTTGATATTGTGGCGGCCAAGTTCACTGGAAAACAACTCGATATCAATGAATTGAAACTACTACGAAAGAATGCGATCATCGCGATGGCCAACCTTTCGGATAACTTTCAAAAAATGCTTTCCGAACCCAAGCGCCAGCAACTGAACATGGAAGAGTACCACCAGTTCGTCGCGACGAGCCATATGCTTACTTCCTACATCGCCTCGCTTTCGACCTACGCGCAAACGTTGGAATACCTGGAATTTTCGGTTGAATTTGAAATGATGACGCGGCAGATCGACCGCCAGTTGCAGGCCGCGATGGACATTATCGACGGGAAAACCGGCAACAGCCTTGAAATTGTGCGGGAATCTTTACCACAAAACCAGCGTCTGCTAGCATTACTTGCCGACCGTAAAAAGCAAATTAAAGAACTGGGCATCGAAAAGGCCGATCAGTCTCCTGTACGCAAAATGTTGTCCGACTTAAAAACGATCAACGGCCTGTTTGAGCTCATCAGCACCATTTCGATCGACGAAATCAAGATCCTACAAAAAATTAAAACCGCGAAAGCTGCATAGCATGTCGTCATTATCAGGAACCGAAAGAAAAAATATCGCCCCCGGGCTCGCCGTCTCCATCGTGCTCAAAAAAGACCAACGAAGCGGTAAACTGACAGAGGGCATTGTGAAAGACATTCTTACAAAAGCGCCCGTACACACGCACGGCATTAAAGTTCGATTGGAGTCCGGTGAAATCGGAAGAGTAAAAATTATTGAAACCGAAGATTAGCCCCGATTTATGTCAAATCCCCGCATTAACCTGATTATCGGGATCATCAGTATCAGCATTTTCCCGGTACTGGTGAAATGGGCTCCGGTGTCGGGGGTTACTTCCGCCTTTTACAGAATGCTGCTCGGGCTGCTGTTTTTGCTGCCATACATGTTTTTTCGCAGGAAATTTACACTCCCCAGCGGCGCGCTCTGGATCCCGATCGTACTATGCGGAATCATATTTGCGAGTGACATTGCAGTTTGGAATCTTTCCATTCATTATTCCAATGCTACACAGGCCACTTTATTGACCAACCTCTCGCCCGTATGGGTGGGCGTGGGTACGTTCCTGTTCCTGCCCGATAAACCCGCTCCCCGCTTTTGGCTTGGCACGTTGATAGCACTTATTGGAATGGTCATTCTCATAGGCGTCGAAACATTTATGACCATGAAATTCGACCTGGGATTTGCCCTGGCGATGCTTTCGGGAGTGCTTTACGCATCTTATATGCTGATCAGCAAAACGGTTTTAAACAAAATCGATATTGTCAGCTTTATGACCGTCAGTATGGCGATATCGAGCATTTACCTTTTTGTCATATGCCTCATTTTCGACCAGCCCATCTGGCATTTCGAACCGTTGATCTGGGGTGTTTTTGTCGTGCAAGGGTTGGTTTGCCAGCTCATCGGCTGGCTGACGATCAACGCCGCTATGAAGCAAATGGATGCCAAAAGCGTTTCACTCAGCCTTTTGAGCCAGGCAATTGTTACAGGAATTTTTGCGTGGGTTTTTATTGGAGAAAAAATAACCGCGCAAATGATCGGCGGCGGTGTCGTTATCCTTATCGGCATTGCCATTACCTACACCGGCCGTAAAAAACCGGGTCAGGACCCGACGGGCAAATAGATAATGAACGTCGCCCCAACGCCCGGCTTTCCGACGGCGTCGATCAGCCCTTTATGGTTTTCCACGATCTTTTTACAAATCGCCAGCCCAATGCCGGTACCTTCATAAGCCGAGCGGTTATGCAATCTTTGGAATACCTGAAAAATACGGTCTTTGTACTGAGGATCAAACCCGATGCCGTTGTCGGTAAAAGAAATGTACTGATATAAGCGGGTGGCATCGGCTTCGGCCAACGGAATAGCGCCGCCGGGCACCTCTCCCGAACGGATCTCTATGACCGGTGTCCTGTCCGGGCCTGTAAATTTGAGCGCATTCGTGATCAGGTTCATAAACAACTGCTCAAACTGGTAGGTAATCACTTCCCTTACCGGCAGAACATCACTTTTAATAACGGCATTCCCGGCCTGAATGACATCGCCCAGCTGTTCCTTCACATTTTGCAATACCAGATTCAGATCGATGTTTTCGAGATGCTTTTCCGCGACGTTGGCCCGGGAAAAAGCCAGCAAGTCGACGATCAGTTGCTGCATACGCGTGGACGAAGCCTGCATCCGGTTGAAATAATCCTTGCCGCGCTCGGAAAGATTGTCCCGCTCGGTTTCGAGAATACGGGTGGCAAATGTCTGGATTTTCCGGAGCGGCTCCTGCAAGTCGTGGCTCGCCACGTACGCGAACTGCGCGAGTTCCATATTCGTACGCACGAGCTCGCTGTTCGCCACCAGCAGTTGCTGAGTCCGCTCCTGTACTTTTGTTTCGAGTTGGTCGATAAACAGACGGCTATCATGAATATCCAGGCTCGTCCCCACCCACATTTCAATTGTGCCGTCGGCGCGGCGCTGCGGAATGGCCCGGCATTGGTACCACCGGTATTCCCCATCGGCACGTTTAAGCCGGTGCTCAAAGAGATATTCGGTGCCCTCCGTGATCGATTCGATCCACAGCCTTACACTTTCAGCCAGGTCGTCGGGATGCACAAGTGGCAGCCAACCCTCCCTTTCTATTTCTTCTGCCGAAAAACCGGAGTAGTCAAGCAGCGACCGGTTGAAGTACGTAATATATCCCTGTGAATCGGCCGTCCATACGAACTGCGGCATGGAATCCGCGAGCGTCCTGAATTTTCCCTCACTGGTTTTCAGCGCGAGTTCCGACTCCTTACGGTCGGTAATGTCCATCATAGTACCGAGCATCCGTAGCGGCACATGCCCTTCACCAAAAAACACCTTCCCTTGCGTCCGCACCCAATGCACCGACTGATCGCGGTGGATAACGCGCGCCTCGTAATAATAAACGCCTGTTTCGAGCGCTGTACTAAAAGCCTTCTCCACAATGGTATGCCGGTCTTCGGGATGAATCATATCCCTCATTTCACTGTGAGTGAGGACAGCATCCTCATCATATCCCAGAATTACCGCCATTCTTCCCGAATAGATGATTTCTTTCGTCTGGATGTTCAGGTCCCAGGTACCGAGGCGCGTACCGTCGGTAGCAAGCGAAAGCCGGTCGGCAGTTTCGGCAAATTGCTGACGCAGCGTCACCTTGTCCGTCACGTCGTTCACCGAGGCCATAATACCGGACACGCTGCCGTCGATTTCAAATATGGGCGCGTACTGAAAATCGAGGTAGTGCTTTTTCAGGCCGCCGGGGCCATCGACATAAGCGATCGCCTCATTTTCCCGGTAGATTTGAGCACTATGATATACTTCGTCCAAAAGAGCCAGGAATTTCTGGCCTTCCAATTCGGGAAAAACATCGACGAGCCTTTTCCCCTCGACCTCATCGAGCCTGCGCCGCCAGATATTGAGCATACTTTCATTGGCAATGCTGATCACCAGTTCGGGGCCTTTGAGAATAGCTTTTGCAAACTGTGATTGTGTAACCAGGTTCCGGAACTGATTTTCGCTGCGCTGCAAGGCATGCTTGGACAAAACCTGCTGGGTAACCTCTGTGGCCACGACGATAATGCCGGATACTTGCTCCGGGTCCTCTTCAAAAAGCGGCTGGTATACAAAGTTGAAATAGCAGAGCTCGGGCTGCCCGAAACGGCGGATCGTCACTTCGAACTCGTTGCCGTGGTAGGCGATGCCCGTTCGTAAAACACGGAGCAGGATAGGCTCCACATAATCGCGCACTTCCGGCAGCCCGGTAAAAAGGGATTTCCCAACGAGCTCCTCTTCCGTGCGGTCGACAATGCTCAAATAGGTATCATTAGCCATTTCCACCACAAAATCTTCCCCCCGCAGGATGACCATTCCCACGGGAGCCTGCTTCACGGTGTTCCAGAACTTGCTTTCACCGGCAAACGACGCCAGATTCACCTGCTGAGGGTGATCTTCGCCATTTTCAGAAATATGCTGATTGAGTTGTTTCGACTTGTCCACCTGCTTTACAGAGAATATACTTCAAAAATAAGTGGACAAGTCGTGAGAAGTCAATATTGATAATAGAAGTTTTCCGGTGCCGGTGTCCAGCTGTGCTTGGTCCAGTCGATATCCAGGATTTGTTTGATAGCCTGTTTCAGCTTCGGAAACGACCCCGGTTTGCGAATGAAGAAATTAGCGCCTTTTTCATGCACCTTCCGTACCATTTCCTCCTGGCCGGTGGTCGAAAAGATCACTACCGGTATGTGCTCCCAGGCTTTGGTCTGCCGGATCAGATCCAGGCATTCGAAACCATTCTTCCGGGGCATATTCAAATCCAGGAAAATAACGTCCGGCGGAGGCGGCACCGTTTTCTCCATCAGGTCGATCAGCTCCACCCCGTCGCTCGCTGTCAACAGCTCGGTCGAAGTGCTCACTTCCCTGAGCGCGTCCTCAAACAGCAGGCAATCATCCTCATCGTCGTCGGCCAGGAAAATAGATTTATTGGGTTTTGTGCTCATAACCTGAATTTAAGTATTCATGAAATAACATACACGTTGCTCATACATTCAACCTAAACGAGGTACGGTGGCAGTCAATTCCGTTGTAAGGATATACAAGGTAGGGAATAAAAACCGTATAATAAATTTAATTTACATTAAAACTCCCCTTCCAGACTCTCTTTTGGCTTCTTCTTCGCCTGGTGCAAACGATAATTTAAGGTAAGGTTGATCTGCCTCAAGCGCCCTTGTGAAGTGTTGCGGGCGTAGAAGTTGGCTCCTTCGGTGATCGACCTGTATTTCCTCGAATTGAAAACGTCGACCACCGTCAGCGTCAGCGTACCATTTCCTCTCAGGATATCTCTCGTTGCAGCGAGGTCGAGCGTTGCCAATGCTTTTCTGCGGCCTTGCGGGGTTTGCTGCGGTGCTTCGTAGTTTCCTCTCAGCTGCACATCCGTATTTTTCCAGAGCGTAAACCGTGACATCGTGCGGATAAACCAGCTGTAAGTATCGCTTTTAAAGTCCTCATCTACGCCGGTTCCGTCGGTAATCGCACGGAAGAAGTTGGCGCTACCGTCCAGTTTCCACCATGGGTATGGGTTAAACGAGCCGGCAAATTCGGCACCGTAGGCATCCTCGGTTCCAAGGTTTTCAGGGCGCGTGTAGGAGCTTCCATCATCCTGCACGGTACGGATGCTGATGATCTTGCCGTTGGTGTGGCGGTAATAGATCGACGACGTCAGCGAGCCCTTGTTCAGGTATTTGATATGGCCGAATTCAAATGCGTTGGTAAACTCCGGGTTCAGGTCGGGATTACCGCTCCAATAATTGCGGTTATCGCTGTAAGTCGCAAACGGCGTGAGGTCGTTGTATTGCGGCCTGCGGACGCGGCGGCTATAACTCAGCTGAAATGCATTCTGCTTGGCAAAATCATAAGTGACATGCACGCTCGGGAACAGGTTCGCATATTTACGGGCATTTACCTCGCTGGTCGTTCTCAATGTGGTGGTAACGCCCGTCCATTCGGCCCGTACACCTCCCTGGTAGGAAAACTTGCCGGTTTTGTTACCGACCATACCATACAATGCATTGATATTCTCTTCATAAAGAAAATCATTGGTAAGCCCGGGCAATGTAACCCAGCCACCATCGCTGGTCTGCTGCGTCACGGTGTAATCGTTGGTCATGTCCCGCGAGCTGCTCCTTCCACCTGCCTCGATCTTGCCATCTTTTCCGAAGGGGTGCACATAATCGGCCTGAAAAAGCAGTTGTTTCTCTGTTTCATAGTTCACGGCGCGCTGCAACAGCGGGGGAATACCCGATGGGCTACCATCCGGCTTGTATACATTCTCATGGTAATACTGGTCCGAATCCTCCCAGTTGTCGAGGTATCGTACGTCGGCTGTAAACTCCTGCCCTTTGCGGTTGAACGTCCGCTTGTAGGTCAATGCGTACTCCGAGTTCGGCTCCGTCTCGGTTTCATCCTGGGTCCGGCGTGTGTAACTCGTCATATTGCTGAGGTTCGACACGTAATCGCGGTAATTGAGCGTCGAAAACCGCTTACCCTTGCTCGTGCGCCAGGTGTATGCGCCTGTGAGGACGTTTTTTGAATTGAAATAATAGTCGATGCCGCCGCGCGCGCTGTTGGCCATCCCTTTCAGATTGCTTTTCATATCGCGCTCCATGATGAAGGTTGAATCGTTGCGGTACACCTCCTGGTACACATAGTTTTTACCGGGCGTATTCCGGTACGACATGGTATAGTTAATAAAAAAATTGAGGTTTTTCCGCCGGTAATTGACGTTCGCGGCACCACCAAAATTGGTAGGGTGCCCCGTGATAATGTCGAACGAGCCATTAATGCCCTCCTTACGCTCTTTTTTCAAAACAATATTGATCACACCGCCCATACCTTCCGCTTCGTAACGTGCCGATGGGTTGGTGATGATTTCCACACGCTCAATCATGCTGCCCTGCAACTGCGCCAGTCCGCTCGCGCCCTTAATACTCACCAACCCGGAAGGCTTGCCGTCGATGAGAATACGTACATTGCCGCTCCCCCTCAGGCTGACGTTCCCTTCCACGTCCACGGCTACGGAAGGGACGTTCGTCAGGATGTCCACCGCAGTGCCACCCGCATTCGCCAGGTCTTTACCTACGTTGAATATCTTTTTATCGAGCGACAACTCCATCGAACTCTTCTCGGCCTGGACTGTCACCTCGTCGAGCGTCTTGGCCGAAGCCGCCACTTTAATCGAGCCAAGGTCCAGTGGGGAATTGGCTCCACTCACTTTTATATTAGTAGTGTAATGGGGTTTATAACCGATGAATTCCGACAAAGCATAATAGGTACCCGCGGAAATATCCACGATGAATCCGCCCGTCTCGTCGGTGATTGCACCGGAGACGAACGAACTGTCGGTCGTTTTGAAGAGCCGGATGCTCGCATAGCCTAGCGGCGCATTGCTCCCGCCGTCGACAATCTTGCCTGTAACCTTCAATTTCCCACTATTCTGCGCCAGGGCGGGCGTCATTCCCAACATGCCGAGAACCAATGCAAACCCCACAAAACCACGCGAATTCCGCTGGCGAAATCCCTTCTTCAAACTGCTTTTAATAGCCATTATTCCCTTGTAGTATTTTCTCAAATGCTTTTAAAAATTGCTACCCATACAAACCGGTTTACCTTCCCGTTTTACTCTACCGTAATGATATATTAAAATGAAGATTCTGAGCCTCCATCGGATTTTTGTACCTTTGCAGTCTTTTTGCAGATCCACACAAAGCCATGAAGAACGAAGCATCACAAACTTTAAGATTAGCATTCCCTATTATCATCGGTGAACTGGCCCAAATGGCGCTTCACCTCATCGACAGCGCCATGGTTGGCGCTATCAGCTACAAACAACTGGCCGCAGCCGCGCTGGTCATCAATGCGATGAACATTCCGTTCGTGATCGGGATCGGGATGACGATCTCCGTTTCGCAAATGGTATCGCTCGCCAACGGCCGCCGCGACGCACAGCAGGTTTCGCATTATTTGTTCAATGGTTTCTGCCTTTGCACGCTCACCGCCCTGGCTATTTCCATCACATTACTTTTTGGAAAAGATTACCTGCATAACCTCGGCCAGGATCCCGAGGTGGTAGAACTCGCCATTCCGTTTATGCGCCTCATGGGCCTTTCCATTATCCCGATGCTGCTTTTTATGACTTTGAAGCAATTTGCCGACGGATTGGAACATACCCGCACGGCGATGATCTTTTCCCTGGCCGGCATGCCTGTCAACATCCTGCTCAACTGGCTGCTCATTTACGGTAACTGGGGCTTCCCGCGCCTGGAACTCGAAGGCGCTGGCTGGGCGACGCTCATTACCCGCAGCATGATGTTCCTGGCATTGCTCTTTGTGATTTTAAGACACAAAACTTTTGAAAAATACATTGCCGTAGGTCGTAATCAATGGTATTTCAAATGGCAAACCTGGCGGGAGCTACTGCATATCGGCGTACCGAGCAGCTTGCAGATCGGCATGGAAGCGGGGGCATTCGCGGTATCGGGAATTATCATCGGAACCCTGGGAGCGGTGGCACAGGCTGCACATCAGATCGCTCTGAGCAGCGCGTCGTTCACATTTATGGTATCCATGGGCCTCGCACAGGCGGGCTCCATACGCGTAAGCAATGCGCTCGGGCGCAGCGATTGGGCGAAGATTTTTGTAATCGGCAAAAGCACGCTCGTCACCGCGTTGATCTACGGCACATTCTGCGCGATCACGTTCGGCCTCTTACGGAATCACCTACCGATGGCATTCAACGATAATGCCGAGGTGGTGACGCTAGCGGCATTGCTGCTCCTTTTCGCGGCCGTTTTCCAGATTTCGGATAGTACCCAAGCCATCGGGGCCGGTTTGCTGCGGGGCATTAAGGATGTAAAAACGCCCACGATTCTGATCGGGATCGCTTATTGGGTGATTGGTATCCCGGTTGGCTACACACTTGCATTCCATTTCGGGATGGGTGCTTCGGGCATGTGGCTGGGGCTGATTCTCGGTCTGACGATGGCATCGATTTTCCTGATGACGCGCTTTTTTAAAATGACAAGAAGAAATCAGGTTTAGATAAAACTTCGTCAAAATCCGACTTGTTGATAAGGATATAAATGCGAAACTTCGTCATATCCAAGTGCGCATTTTTTTAAATCAATTCTTATCCACAAAAATCTGATTCAATGGATTTCAATTCCACGTTAAGGAACATCTTTGTAGAAGAAAAGGACATTCCTGCGGAGTACAGCCTCCCATCCCTGATTCACCAGCGCGAGTACCTCTGCAATGGCGAAATGAAGGCCTGGGACGGTCCTTTCCATGAAGTTTTCTCACCGATTGCCGTGCAAACAGCCAATGGCCTCGAACGCAAACTGATCGGCAGCTACCCGTTGTGTACCGCTACCGAAGCATCGGAAGCATTGGAAGCAGCCGTAACCGCCTATAACAGCGGCCGCGGCGAATGGCCTACGATGGGCGTAGCCGAACGCATTCATTGCGTAGAACAGTTTACCGGCCGGATGATAGAGAAAAAAGACATTATCGTCAAGCTCATCATGTGGGAAATCGGTAAGTCATTCGCTGATTCCGTGAAAGAATTCGATCGCACCGTTGAATACATATACGCCACCATCGATTCCCTCAAAAACCTGGATCGAGACTCATCCGGTTTCGATATCGTCGACGGCATTGCAGCACAGGTAAGGCGCTCCCCGCTGGGCGTGGTGCTTTGCATGGGGCCATTCAACTACCCGCTCAACGAAACATTTACCACCCTGATCCCCGCATTGATCATGGGTAATACATTGCTCTTTAAACCGCCGAAATTCGGTACGCTGCTGCATTACCCATTGCAGGAAGCTTTCCGGGATTGTTTCCCGAAAGGGGTTGTCAATGTGATTTACGGCCGCGGTAATGCCATTGTTCCGGGATTGATGCAATCCGGCAAGATCAACGTCCTGACATTGATCGGTTCCAGCAAAGTGGCCAATGAATTGAAAAAATCGCACCCGAAAGTGAACCGCCTCCGCGCAGTATTGGGTCTGGATGCGAAAAATGCGGCGATCGTCACGCCTGAGGCCGATCTCGACCTTGCCGTGAAAGAAATCATCACCGGATCGTTGTCGTTTAACGGTCAGCGTTGTACGGCTTTGAAAATCATCTGGGTACACCGCACCGTTGCCGATGCGTTTCTCGAAAAATTCAGCGCAGCGGTTGGAGAGCTTAAATTCGGCATGCCGTGGGAAAAAGGCGTCGCGCTCACCCCGCTGCCTGAGACCAATAAAATCGAATACCTCAACGACTGCATTTCCGACGCGGAAACGCACGGAGCAAGAGTGGTTAACGAAAACGGCGGCAAATCGGAAGGCTCATTCTTCTATCCGGCTGTTGTTTACCCGGTAAACAGCAAAATGAAGTTGTACCATGAAGAGCAATTCGGCCCGATCGTGCCGGTGGTTCCATTCGACGACCTCGAAGAAACCATCGAGTTCCTCATCGATTCCACCCACGGACAGCAGGTAAGTATTTTCAGCAACAATGCCGACGAAGTGGCCTCACTCATCGACCCGCTGGTTAACCAGGTAAGCCGCGTGAACATCAACACCCAATGCCAGCGCGGCCCGGATGTGTTCCCTTTCACTGGTCGTAAAGACAGCGCCGAAGGTACTCTATCCGTCCCTGATGCGATCCGTGCCTTCTCGATCCGCTCCCTTGTAGCTTTCAAAATGAACGCCGCAAACAAGCAGCTGATCAACGAAATCGTGCACGAGGATACTTCTAACTTTTTGAGTACGAAGTTTATATTCTGAGTTTTTGCATTCATTTTAATGCATTTCGCCCATTCGGTAAACCGGATGGGCGTTTTTTATGCCGGAGGATAAGTGGCGCTTGAATTAAGGATAGACGATTTGTAGTAGTGTGCTTTGGGTTTGTTTACGCACGCTATTGACATGAACAAAGACACTTATCCGTTTCTTAACCTTGAGGGAGATTTTATCTACGCATTTGTCAGTGAGGGCATTCGCGGAAAAGTTCTGAAAGCAGTGCTGATTAGCCCGTTACCCTATCATCCGGAAAAACATTTCAATCCATTATTTAACCTCGGATTTGGCGATGTTGTCGGACATGATGAGGAATGGACTCTCGATGATTCGGTTAGAAGTGGCAACGGCGATATGCCCAAGGTCATAGCAACGGTCGCAAGAATTGCTATGGAATTTCTTAGGAAACACCCTGATTGTGCTCTGTCATTCCAGGGATACATTGATCAAAAGTCGGTCTTGCATGGCAAGAATCACCGCAATGTACTTTATCAGAGAGGAATCAACTCGAATTGGCCAGAGCTTTCAGTTGAGTTCACTTTCTGGGGTGGCAAGGCAGGGAATTTTGAAAAATATGTTGTTGGCAACCAATACGACCAGATATTGGTCAAAATCAAATAAATATCTAACTTTAATCAAATTAACCAACGAACACGCACATGGAAAAGCACAAGGAAATGGAGAGTGAAGCCTGGATGGAAGAACTGCTTAAAGACAAGGAAAGAATCATCGCCGCTATCAAAAACTCTCCTGGTCTTCAACGAAGAAACCGCGAAGCGGCCGAAATGTTATCAAAGCTCAAACCACCTTTCCCCTGGGATGATCATTATGCTCAGAAAAAAGACTAAATATAGTTTCCCGAAATAAATCAGCCACCTGCTATCCTAAACAGGTGGCTGAACTCAGTAATATCATCACAAATTTGCCTCCGCCAACACCCTTTCAATCTCCCCTTTCGGCGTAACGCCGCTCTTTTTCCAAACTACCTGGTTTCCCCGGTAAAGGATCAAAGTGGGTAATGCGGTCACACCCAACTCTTTGGTTAACGCCTTGTTTTCATAAGCCTCGATGTTAATCACTTTTACGGAACTGGCCTGCTCGTGTTTGATGGAATGCACAATGGGAGCCAGTTTTTTGCAGGAACCGCAATAGCGTGAGCCGAAATCGACGAGCACAAGCTTGTCGGATTTCAGGGACACCTGGTAGTCGCTCAACGAAAGGCCGGGGCCTACGGTGGATACGACCGGCTTGCCCAAGCCTATCCATTTGCTCAGTCCGCCCGGGAGTTCGGTAACGTCGCTGAACCCATTATCACGGAGATCTTTGGCGAGCTTGCCGCTACGGCCATTAGCGATGGAGTAAATGAAGGTCGGTTTGCTTTTATCGAGCTTGGCGATGGCCTTCGAAAAATCGGTTTCGTTGGCGACGCTGAAACTCGTAGCGCCTTCGAGGTGGTTCTGCGCGTATTCCTCGGGCAAGCGGGCGTCGAGAATCTGGGCATTTTTGCCCGCTTTGGCTAGCCGTGCCTCAAATTCCTCGAATGAAACGAGGTCCCGCTTGGGCGCAGTTTGCGCATGCAATGCGGTATGGGCAAGAAGCAACCATACCAATGCGAACAATGTTCTGAAAGTTTTCATTGAAATTGGGTTTAAAAGTGATTTACTGCTTTCGGTGGTTGGCCTCGGCTATCGACTTTCTATTTTGAACTTTTGTAGTTTTGGAGCAGCACCTTCGCTGCACGGATGTCATAATCGAACATTTCCGCCTTCTGTTCCGAAATCTTCTCCGTCTCGGGAAGGGCAGGCGCAGCATCCTTTCCGGTCAGGTCCAGGACATTCAGGGCTTGCAAACGGGCATAAGGATTATCGCTTTTCAACGCGTCGGTTAATGCGGCAATGGCCCCCGGTTTGTCCGTGCCCGTTACGTAAAGCGCCTCCGCGGCGGCAATGCGCACCGCCACTTCCGGATCTTTCAATGCTTTTTGCAATGCAACTTTACCTGATGCGGCTTTTAGTACCGTAAGGCCCGTCGCGCCCCAGTAGCGTACGGATGCGTCAGCATCGCCCAGCGCCTTGATCAACGCCTGTGTATTACCGGGATTCCGCGAGGAAGCCAGGTCAGCGGTGGCTGCAATCTTATTCAGATCATACTTGCCGCTTCGAGCATAATCATACAGGGGCGTCGTTTTGGCTATGTCATAAATAATCGCTTCCGGAATAAAACCGACGTCCTTGTAGCTTTTAACCCACTGTTCGTTGGCATTCCGTAACCTCGTCAGCTCGTTCTTGTATTTCGGATCACCTGCAAGGTTATGGATGTTATGCGGGTCGGCGTCGACGTCAAACAGTTCCTCGGCAGGCTTTGGCTCCCAGAATTTAGATTGAACGGCATTGAGCTTACCTGCCTTGTAAAGATCCTCCCAGGATTTAACAGAAGGTGCCCGCCAGAGATATTCCAGGTACTGTCCGTAGATTTTATTAGGCAGATAATTCCGGATGTACCGAAACTTCTTGTCCCGCACCGACCGCGACATATCGATCCGCTCATCCATCCTTCCCCTGAAACCATATGCATACGACGGCTCCGGCTTCTGTTGCTTACCCAAAAATGCTCCTCCCTGCATATAATCAGGGACTTTAATATCCGCCAGACTAAGTACCGTCGGTGCAAAATCCAGGAAAGTAACCAGTCTGTCGGATACGCTACCCTGCTTCTGAGTGGCCAAATGCGCATACTTCGGCGGCAAATGGACGATCAACGGCACATGCAAGCCCGATTCGTACATAAACCGCTTGCTGCGGGCCAGCACACCGCCATTATCAGCATAATAAAATACAATGGTGTTTTCGGCCAGGCCTTCGTCTTTCAACTCCTGCAACAGCTTGCCAAACTGCCGGTCCATTTCCTCCAACTTATCGTAGTACTGCGCCCAGTCATGTTTCAGTTCGGGCGTTGCGGGGTGGTAAGGCGGCAGCGGCACCTTTTCCGGATCGTGTTTCAGTGCAGGCAGCGGCTCGTGCAGCGAGCTCTCATGTGAAACATTCAGGTTAAAAACGGCAAAAAACGGCTGCCCCGGCTTCCGGTTCTTGTAAGTAGCCTTGTTGCTCGATTCGTCCCAAGCGTCCGGCTGATCCGGCGTGTTGTAGTCCTTTTTGGCGTTGTTTGTCGTGTAGTAGCCTGCCTCGCGCAGGTATTTCGGGAAAAATTGCACGAACGCGGGCGACGGGTACGTACTCCGCATATGCTCCGTCCCGAGCGAAGGCGGGTACATGCCGGTAATAAGCGTGTTACGCGAGGGCGCACACACAGGAGCCGTCGAGAATGCATTTTTGTAACGAATGCTCTCCGTTGCGAATTGGTCCAGGTTGGGCGTCGTCGCGAATTGGTCGCCATAACTGCCTAACAGAATGGTATTGTCCTCGCTCACGATCCAGAGGATGTTCGGACGGTCCTGCGCCCTTACGGCCGGGTGGAATGCGATGGTTAATATCGCCAGAAGGAGTTTATGGGCTAATTTGCGCATTTGCATTGATGTTACATCGCTACGCGATTTTTCGAAAACATTGGCATTGTTCTATTTTCTACCAATGTTACGTCGCTACGCGACTTAGTCATATCAAATGCCGCTAGGCATGTAATATTGGTAGCAATGAATGTGTTACACGCCATTTCGCAAATGCCGTCAGGCATGTAACAACCAATCAAAACCCTTATTTCGCGCCCAAAACCGCCTGCTGCGTCGGTGCGAGGTCGATGGTGACCTTATTGATTTTGCCTGTGAATGCAAAAGGCACTTTATAAGTATCCCCTACCGGTGTGAGGTCGTCGAAACCTACGTTCACGCCTTCGTGCAGGTACAATGCATCCGAAGTTTTAGCGAGTGCTCCCTCTCCTACCTTCGTATTATTGACATACAAACTCACCGCACCGCCACCATTCGAATCGTATTGCACGCTGGCTTTCAATTCCACTTTGCCGGCGGGCAATGTGGCATTTGCTGAGCTTACTACATATTTGTTACCATCACCCACTGCATAGACAAATTGCAGTTTCTGGTTTTGGATAAAAAAGCTCAAGCCGCCGGCGGCTCCGCCTCTCGATAGCAATACGCCTTCCGTTCCAACACCCGACAGTACCGCATCTGCCACGATCGAAAACGAGCGTTTTAACGCGAACGGGCTCGCCACATCGATGATTGTCGACTGTCCCGGATAAAGCACCACCTTATCTACATTATTATACGCAGTAGGTAATGTAAATGGCTCGGTACCATCCTTCAACGGGTATACATTGTATTTCAAAGCCTCACTATCAAACAGTGCTTTCAGCTCCTTCAACTTCGCCGGATTGGAAGCGGCCAGGTCGTTGGTTTCATTGAAATCGTCGTTGAGGTTATAGAGTTCCCATTGGTCTTTTTCAAAATCCTGACCTTTCACATGCAGGGAACCGGCTTTCCAGCCATCCTTATAAATAGAGCGTGAGCCGCGGATTTCGTAGTATTGAACCGTATGACGGCTTTTCGCGCCCGCATCGTTGAGGCTGTATGCCAGGCTCGTGCCTTCTATCGGATCTTGCTTGATACCGTTCAGTACAGCCGGCGCCTTGATATTCAGCAGTTCCAATGTAGTAGGTAAAATATCCGAAACGTGGCCGTACTGGTTGCGAATACCTCCTTTTTCCTTGATGCCTTTGGGATAAAAAACGATGAGCGGGTTGTGCGTGCCGCCTTCCGAATTGGCATCCTGTTTCCAGTGACGGAACGGTACATTGGTGGCCGCGGCCCAACCCAGCGGATAGTTTACTTTTGAAAACTCGGTCCCAATCAGGTCGATCTGCTCAATATTCTTTTTCAACCGCTCCTCTTCCGTAATGCCCGTTCCAAAGTTGTTGACGGTCCCTACAAATGTCCCTTCTTTGCTCGCGCCATTGTCGCCTACCGACACGATCACGATGGTGTTATCCAGCTCGCCGGTTTCGCGGATATGGTTAATCACCCGGCCGATTTCATAGTCAGTGTATTCCAAAAAGCCCGCATAGGTTTCCATAAACCGTGCATAGAGCTTCTTCTCCTCAGCGCCAAGCGAATTCCAGTCTTTTACTCCGGGATTCCGCGGCGGTACTTTCGCATTTTTAGGAACCACACCGAGCTTGATCTGATTTGCCAACACCTGCTCGCGGTAAGCATCCCAGCCGGCATCGAACTTGCCTTTGTATTTATCCGACCATTGCCTGGCTACCTGATGCGGCGCGTGGCCCGCACCCGTTGCTACATACAGGAAAAACGGTTTGTCCGGATTCCCCGACTTCTGGCTGGCGAGGTAACTAATGGCCCGATCCGCGATCAACTCGTTAAAATGTTTGCCATCCTGCCGGTCTGCCTCGCGGTGCGTGCCTTCCCAGAGCTCAGGGTGCCACTGGTCGATGCTGCCGCGCGATGGAAATCCGTAGAACTGCTCAAAACCGCGCCCCGTCGGCCAGCGGTTGAACGGACCGGCCGGCGTGAGATCAGCCAGCGGGGTAATGTGCCATTTTCCCAATGCAAATGTGTTGTAGCCATTGTCTTTCAGGATTTCGGCAATGGTACCTTTCTCAAACGGGATGAGCGCGTCGTAACCCGGTGTGCCAATGGCGGTTTCGGGGAAAAGCCCCATATGCGCCGAATGCTGGTTACGGCCCGTGAGCAGGGATGCACGCGTGGGTGCGCAAATGGCGGTCGTGTGGAAATTGGTATACCGCAAACCATTATTCGCCAGGCTGTCCAGCGTGGGCGTATTGATCAACCCGCCGAAAGTACTGATGGCACCATAACCGATGTCGTCCAGTAAAATCCAAACCACATTGGGCGAGCCTTTTGTGGCTTTCTTTTTCTCCGGCCACGACTGCTGCGTTTCGGCTACTGTCTTCCCGATTTTACCCTGGTAAGCGGGCGTCGGCGCATATTGTGCATTCACACCGCTGGCCGCCAGCACAGCCAGCGCACCGAGCGATAATTGATTCCACGGACGATATATTTTCTTCATCACAAACTGTTTTTGAATGTATTTTAAATCCATATCCAACTCCTATTTGATCGTATTCCAATCCACTACTCCCACTTTGGCGGCCCATTCGAGATATTCCTTTTCCAACTCCTTCACTTTCTGAGGATAGCGACCGGCGAGGTTGTGAGTTTCACTCCGGTCGGTTTTGAGATCGTACAATTCCCACGGCTGGTTGATTTCCGCTACAAGTTTCCAATCGGCCTTGCGAATGGCCCGACTGCCTTCGTGCTCCCAGAAAATGGTTTTGGGCTGTGTGGCCTGAGGTTGTTGAAATAAGGGCGTCAGAGAGCTGCCCGCAAGCGGAGTGAGTTTTTCATTCGCCAGTGTTTCGGGATACCGGATCCCCGCCAATTCCAGCAGCGTGGGCATTACATCGGTAATGTGGCTTACCTGCGTGCTTAGTGTATTCGCCCTTATCTTCCCCGGATACCAGGCGATGAACGGCGACGCAATGCCCCCTTCGTGAGTATTCTTTTTAAAAAGCCTGAATGGCGTGTTGCTCGCATTGCCCCAGGGCGGGTCGTAGCTGTCGATCGAATGCACCGAGCCAGGCTCACCGGTTTTCTGGGTTACATAACTCCATTCCCGGACGGTATCACCGCTGCCTCCATTGTCGGACAGAAAAATCACGAGGGTATTCCGTTCCCGGCCGATGGCTTTCACTTTGTCGAGAACCTGCCCGATGCATTGGTCCATCCGGTCAATCATCGCGGCGTAAATGGCCATACGGGTATCCCATTTATCTTTTTCGGCAACGGATAGTGCATTCCAGTCCGAATTCCATCCGGGTGCCTTCTCGTACCGCGGCGAGAGTTTCCATTCTTTTTGAATAATACCCAAAGAAACCAACTTCCGATAGCGGGCTTCGCGTAATGCATCCCAACCTTGCAAGTACTTCCCTTTGTAGCGGGCAATGTCCTCCGGCAAAGCCTGGATCGGCCAGTGCGGCGCATTGTAGGCCAGGTATAAAAAGAATGGATCAGGCTGATCCTTTACGCGGTCAATCGCCTCGACCGCGAAGTCTGTAATGGCTTGTGTGAGATAGCGTGAAGTGTCGTACCGCTGTATTTCGCGGCCGTTCAATTGAAAAGTAACCGTCCGTCCGTCATTGTAAAGCGGCTCGGAGTTGAAATAACTGCTGCCATTGTTTTGCATGGTAAACGACTGATCGAACCCGCGGTTCACTGCCCAGGCCGACGGTACCAGCCCTACATGCCATTTCCCCGAAGCAATGGTGTTATAGCCCGCCGTTTTGAGCAGCTGGCCAATGGTAGCGCTGTTTCTACTCAAATATCCCTGGTATGCAGGCGTGCCTTTGTCCTGCACCATGTCGCCCACGCCTGCCTGATGCGGGTACAAGCCCGTGAGCAGGGCTGCGCGTGAGGGGCAGCACCGACCACTGTTATAAAATTGCGTAATGCGCAAGCCTTCCTGTGCGAGCTTATCCAGGTTAGGGGTATTAATTTCGGAGCCAAAGCTTCCCAGGTCCGAGAAACCCATATCATCGGCCAGAATCAGCACAATGTTGGGTTTCCCGGACTGCTTCTGCGCCAATCCGGACATCGGCGAAATGGCAGCCAATGCCCAGACCAGACGAATCCAAAAGGAAGTATTTTTATTCATTCAATATTCAAGTCCAACAGATTACAAACCCGGTGCTACTCCCAAAGCGGGTTTTGCTTCAACAGTGCGTTGTTATCGATTTCCGATTGCGGGATCGGGAAAAAGACGTGCTTCGGTGCTGCATTGGTTTTACCCACTTTCTGCTCGTTAGCCACAAATGTGCTGTTGTAGTTCGCATCGCGCTGACGGATCAGGTCAAACCAGCGCTGGTATTCGTAGGTCAGTTCAAGGCGGCGATCGAGGTATACCGAGTCGCGGAACTGATCCTTGGTGAGGCCAGCTGTCAGATCGGGCAATCCAGCCCGCTTGCGGACCCGATTCAATGATTTGTAAGCCTTTACAGTCGGTCCGTTCGCTTCGTTTTCTGCTTCCGCATGGATCAACAGCAATTCGGCATAGCGGATAATGGGCACATTGGCTGCTGACTGGTTGGTCACCGCCGTCGAAGCAGGGTCGGCCCATTTGTTCCAGAATGGCGTCGAATCGTTCGGTACCGCCGCATTTGCGATCGGCAATGCATATTTGCGGCCATTGGAAGGGCTGGTGAAACTTCTCACGAACGTCACATCGCGGCGCTTGTCGCCTGGTTTGAACAACTTGTAAATGCTGAAAAACTTGTCATTCCCCTGCGTGTAGTAGCGCACCATATGCGCATAGTTGCCACTCAGGCCCGGCACACCCGACAGGATCGAGCGCGGCCACTCGTTATTACCCTGCGCAAGTGAGTTGGATTTGAATTGCGCCGAGAAAATGTGCTCCTTGTTGTTTTTGAATGCAGGCAGAAAAACCTCGGCATAATTGGTAACCAGGTCGTAGCCGTAGTTGCCCGTTCCGCCGTCAGCTGCCGACAATACTTCCTCGGCCTTGGTCACCGCACTCTGGTATTTCGCACTCACTTTCAACGGTAGCGAAGCTTGTGTGAGGTACACTTTCGCCAGCAATGCTTTGGCCGCCCCCGCCGTCGCGCGTCCTACGTTAGGCGACGCATAAGTGGCCGGGAGCACCGATGCGGCTTCCGTAAGGTCTTTCTCGATCTGAGCATAAATGTCCGCCGAAGGTGATTTCGCGACTGCATAATCTGCCGCATTTACGTATTTCTGGTATTCGAGGATCAGCGGGACGTCACCATACAAACGCACGAGGTTGAAGTAATACAATGCGCGCAGGAACTTGGTCTCGCCCAGCAAACGCGTTTTCAATGCCTCGTCAAACTGGATTGCAGGTACTTTCTCCAAAACCACATTGGCTTTTTTGATGGCGGCATAATGCTGCTGCCAGAGCTCGTAAATACGCAGGTTGGTCGACGAATGCGCGAGTACCGAAAGCGACCGCACATCGGGGTTGGTCGCGCCTGGTCCCGGATCTTCGTCGTCACCGGCCATATTCATACCCGTATTAAAGAGCGTGTTATAAGGCGTCTGGATCGACGAACCACCCGAATTCAGGAAGAAATACACCGCATTCACGGCATTCACTGCATCGGCCTGCGTTTTGTAATACTGGTCTTCCGACAAAAATGCTTCGGGTTCTTCTTTCAGGAATTCCTCGCACGAGAGTGACGCAAATGCCGTGAAACCCAACAGAATATATTTAAATGCTTTCATTTCAATCAATTTTGGAATGGTGGTTATCAGAAAGTGAGGGACAGACCCACCTGGTAAGATTTGTTGTTAGGATACACACCCTGGTCTACGCCCTTGTTGATCAGCGACTGGCCGTTCAAGCTCACTTCGGGATCGAAGCCGGTGTATTTCGTCCAGGTTTTCGGGTTCTGCGCCGACACATATACGCGCAGGTTTTCGATACGCAGTTTCGAAAGCAGCTCTTTCGGGAATGTGTAGCCGAATGAGAGGTTTTTCAAACGGTAGTAGGTCGCATCTTCGATAAAGCGGTCCGAGATTGTGATAGCGGGGTCTTGATAAGCGGCTTTCACGTCGGTATTGGTGTTGGTCGGCGTCCAGCGGTCGAGCAGTACCGTCGAGCCATTCACATAACCTGTTCCCAGTTCAAGGTTGGCGCGGTTGGCATTGTACAATTTACCGCCGAGCGACGCCTGGAAGAAAATCGTCAGGTCAAAACCTTTGTAATTAAATGTGTTGGTAATACCGCCTGTCAACGCCGGTTGGTTCTTGATCACCACGCGGTCGCCTGCTTGTGTGATTACGCCGTCACCATTGATATCCTTGTACTTCTGCCCGCCGGGGCTTTTGTTTTGTTGCGGAGTCAGTGGCGCATCGCCTTCCTGGATGACACCGTCGGTTTTATAGACAATGAACGATCCAAGCGGATATCCTACTTTGGCAATAGACGGGTTGGAAATCACCGGAATGATCTGATCCACGCCGTCGCCGAGGCTCAGGATTTTGTTGGTGTTTTTAGAAACAATGAAAATCGTGTTCCATTTGAAAGCGCCTTCCGTGTTTCTTGAATTGATATACAACTCGACACCCTGGTTGGAAACTGCACCGATATTTTGATAAACTACCGAAGCCTGGCCATTGTAGGAATCCGACAGACCTGAGGTGCCTGGTACCGTGCGCGTCAGGAGCAGATCAGTGGTTTTCTTATAGTAGTAGTCTGCGATAATGTTAATGCGGTTTTTGAACAAACCAAGGTCGATACCAAAGTCGGTCTGAAATGTTTTCTCCCAGCCAAGGTTCGGGTTAGGCACGGTGTTCGGCGCGAAACCGGAAACGGTCGTGTTCGAGAAGTTGTAGCGGAAATAGGCCAGCTGCGAAAGCGATTGGTAAGAAGGGATGTTCTGGTTACCCGTCTGTCCGGCGCTCAGACGCAGTTTCAACAGGCTGATTTTTTTGAAACGCTGGAAGAATTTCTCTTCATTCACATTCCAGCCGATCGCCGCCGACGGGAAGTACCCCCATTTGTTGCCGCTACCGAATTTGGAAGAACCATCCGCGCGGAATGTCACTGTAAACAGGTAACGCTCGTCGAAAATATAGTTGATACGGCCCAGATAGGAAGCCAGCGACCATTTATTAGCCAATGAACGCGGGGCAATGTTAGTGATACCAGTCGCCAGGTTGTTATATTCAAAAGCATCCGTTGCAAAACCCGCTGCTTCGGCGATAGCGCCTTTGCTTTGCGAAACCTGTGCCGTAAAACCCGCTACTGCATTGATTTTGTTCTTTTCATTAAACTCCTTATCGTAGCTGATCGTGTTCTCGTTCAGCCAGTTGGTCGTGAATACCGAACCCACGATAGCGTCGCCGCTCAATGCCGCTCCTTCCGATGTAGTGCTTGGCAGGTAACGGTTCTGCTTGTTGCCCACCACGTCGGCACCGATGAGCACCTTGGCTTTCAAACCATCCGCAATGGTGTATTCACCCGAAACATTTCCGAGGAAACGGTTGGTAATGGTTTCGTTCAGCTGGTTGTACAGCGAGTTAATAGGGTTCTGCAATGCCGATTCGAACGGGCTGTTGACCACAAATGTGCCGTTGTCCTGATAAATAGGCAATGCGGGAGGCGTGAGCAGCAAGTTACCTACGATCGCCGTGGGTGCTACATTCGCTTTGGTGTTGCTTGCATTGAGGCTGGTGAAAATGCGAAACCGGTCGTTGTACTGGTGGTCCAGGTTAATGCGCGCCGAGAAACGACGAAAGTCGGTGTTTTGCAGGATCCCATTCTGTTTGAAATAGTTACCCGAAATCGCAAGCTTCGTTTTATCGGATCCCGAAAGAATGGAAAGGTTGTGGCTCTGAATGGAAGCGCTGCGGAATGCGGCGTCCTGCCAGTCGGTACCTGCGCCGGTTGTATCCAGCGAATAGCCTGAAATAGTTGGGATGGAAGCCGTTTTGCCCGAGTTGGCGGCTGCATCTTTTCTCAGTTGCCACCATTGCGCGGCGTTCAGCAAAGGAATCGTGCGGAGCACTTTCTGCGAGCCGTAATAGGCATCGTAATTGACGGATGATTTATTCTTCGCACCGCTTTTGGTGGTGATAATAACCACGCCGTTCGCACCGCGTGAACCGTAAATGGCTGTGGCAGATGCATCTTTCAAAACGTCGATATTCTCGATATCTGCCGTGTTAATGGAAGAAAGCGGGTTAATTTTCGAGCCATCGGTTACCCCGGCGTCGGTGAGGCCGTAGTCGTTGTTGATCGGGAAACCGTCGATTACGTACAAAGGATCGCTACCGGCGGTAATGGAGTTGTTCCCCCGTATCTGCACGCTCACGCCCCCACCTGGCTGCCCGGACGTCTGCGTCACCACCGCTCCCGCGACCGAGCCCTGCAAAAGGCGTTCGACAGAAGCGACAGGCTGGCTTTTGATCTCGATAGGAACGGATGCGACCGAGCCGGTGATATCCTTCCGTTTCTGCTCGCCATAACCCACTACCACGACCTCGTCGAGCAGGTTAGCGGTTTTCAGAACGACTTCTACGGCCTCAGTGGGCTGTTCATAAATTTCGATTTCCTGCTGCTGGAAACCGGTAATGCTGATTTGCAATGTAAACGGAAACTCTTTGGCCGGCGGGATGCTGAACTTCCCGTCGATATCCGTCAAGGCATATTTGGCGGAACCCTTCTCGACCACCGTTGCACCGGGCAATCCCTGCCCCGACTCGTCTTTTACCACGCCCGTAATGGCGTCCTGCGCCGCGGCACGGTAAAAACCTGTGAATACCAAGCCCGTCAGCAAGAACAGGCGGAATAGATGTTTGATCATTATTTGTGGTGAATAAAATGGATACTCGAGACACAAGAGGGCTTACCTTCATGCATATACGCAGGAACAGGCAGGCTATGCCTGAATGGTACGGATACACGGGAAGTTCATGATCTGCATATGCCTCGTATGCGGATCAGCGGATTACTGAATATTCAGAAAGTCGTCAGGGGGTCAACAACAGGAACAGCACGGAGCTGTGAAACGGGGACAATAAGAAACCACCATCCGCTCGAAAGCCGGCCTTACAGGCACGGATAGCTCCGAAGATTGGATAAGAAGTACATCTTTCGCTTTCATAGGTACGATACGAAGTTTGAATAAATGTTTTGCCGGACTGGTGGTTAATCAGGCAAAGTCATTTTATATAGTCTATAAATATGATAGACAAAGTAAACTTATTGAGAATTAAAACGCAAGGGTTTTGAAGGAGAAACTTTGAAGGAAGCTGTATTTATTATCAGATTATCAGATTTTTACAATTCAAACACCGGCTTATGCAATTTTTCGACGTATCATCACTGCTCCAACACGTTTGTCGGGATGTAAACGTAAAAAACCGAGCCCACGCCGGGTGTACCTTCGGCGGTAATGTAACCGTGGTGGTTCTGCGCGATTTTCTTGCAGATAGCCAGACCGATACCCGTACCTTCATACTCGTTCCTTCCATGCAGTCGCTGGAAGAGGTCGAATATCCGGTTTTCGTACCGCTGATCGAACCCAATACCATTGTCGGTGACGCTGATCCGGCAGAAAGTCCCCTGCCCGTCCTTGTCCTCTACCATATTATACCCTACGCGTACGACGGGCCTGCGGTCCGGGCTGCTGTATTTGATGCCGTTGCCGATGAGGTTCTGCAAAAGCTGGTGAAACTGGACCGGGATTACCGGCAACACCGGCAGCCGCAGCACTTCCACCACCGCATCTTTTTCGGTAATCAGTTCTTCCAGGTCACTTTTTACCTCGTCCACAATGCTGTTCAGGTCGGTTTCTACGAATTTGAAATTAACCCCGCTGGTTCCGGAATAGCTCAGCAAAGCCTCGATCAGCTTTTGCATCCGTACCGACGCCGCGATAATGCGTGCAAAGTAGTCCTTCGTGCTGTCGGAAAAATATTGGGACTCCTTTTCCATAATCCGACTGCTGAATGCGCGGATTTTACGCAACGGCTCCTGCAAGTCGTGCGAGGCCACGTAACTGAACGACGCCAGTTCTTCATTGTTCCGGCGCAGTTCCATATTCTTTTTGTGCAGCGCATCGCTGAGCTCGCTGTCCTTGGTCACATCCTGCAATGCGCCGATCATCAGATGGTTCTCCCCTTCCCGGATGAAGTTTCCGCTCAGCCGGAAATGCTTGATATCACCGTTTTTAGCGATAACCCGATAGATATTCTGCACGATTACTTTCGTTTCATAAGCGCGGATTCCGTCACGGATCGCCTGGTGGCGATCTTCGGGATGGAGAAACGACAGAAACTGTTCGAAAGAAGGAATAAATTCCTGCGGCTGGTAGCCGATCAGCCTGTATAAATTATCGGAACATTCCAGTTCATTCGTTGCCACATTCCAGGCGTAACTGCCGATGTTGGCATTTTCTTCCGAATGTTTAAAAATCGAGTTCTGTATCGCCAGCTGCCGGTTCAGATCTTTGAGTTGCAGATCGGATTTGAGCTCTTCGGATATATTTCTCGTGGTTACGGTCACGCTGTCGTTGAGTTTTTCAACCGAAGCCTCGTACCAGATAATATCGCCATCCTTCCTCAAATCGATCTGATAGTGATCCGGCTGACCTGTTTCAAGACATTTCACCAGCTTTTCAAACACCCCATTCCTGAAAATACCAGGGTACACCTCCCGGCACGTTTTTCCTGCAATGCGCCAATCCTCCGCCGTATCTTTTACAAACCGACCCTCGTTGGAATACACAATGCGGAAATCCATGATCCGGCCATCCGGGTTGCGTACAGGCTTATAGGAGGCAATGCTGTTCCCGGCCGTGTTCAGGATGGATTGCAGAAATTGCTCCGAGTGTTTCAACTGCCGCGTGCGTTCCTCGACCTGCGTTTCCATCTGCTCCGAAAACATGATCTGGTCATGAATATCCATACAGCCGCCGACATACCCGATAAAAGTGCCGGTGGAAGTGTAGCGGGGAACGCCCTTATCGGAAATCCATCGGTACTGTCCGTCATGCCGGCGCAAGCGGTAATCCATACTGAACTCCTCGCGCGCGTCGAAATGTGAAATGTAGATAGCGAGGCATCTTTCCAGGTCTTCGGGGTGGACGCCCTCAGCCCAACCATTCCCGAGCTCCTGCTCCATGGTGCGGCCCGTGAAATCGAGCCAGCCTTTATTAAAGAAGTAGCAAAGCTTGTCCGGAGCGGAGAGCCAGATGAGCACCGGTGCAGTATCCGCAATGGCGCGAAAGCGACCCTCCATTTCCTGTATATATGCGAGTGTGTCGCCCCCGCCGGTTTGACCCAGCCGGGCCTTGTCCAATTCCGCCTCGAGTTCCTCAATGCGTTTTCTCAACGCATCCGTTTCTGCGTTCATATACAGGTTTTCGCCATTTCAATGCCCACCAATTTACGCGTGCAACGGCAAAATACCAACATATCCATTCTTACCGCTTAAAAAGTTTTCAGCACAAAGGATTTTGTAAAAGAGTAAGCAAAGTTCTTTTAAAGGTTTTGAGATTCGGAAAATGTCTTAATTTTATACGAATTAATTCTATACATCCAATATGCAATCCAAGTTCACCCCTGAATCGCTCGATATGGTCATCGCCGGTATCAATGCAGGGATATGGGACTGGGTTTTTGCAACGGATAAACAGGTTTGGTCGGACCGCTTTTTCGAACTACTCGGTTACCAGCCGGGCGAGGTACCGGCTGGTTATAAGGAATTTACCGAAATACTCGTCCACCCCGACGACAAGCAGATCGTTGCCAACGCTATCCGCGAACAGTTTGAAAACAATGTTCCCTACCTGGTTCATGTAAGACTCAAAACGAAACATAACGGCTACCGTTATTTCGAATGCCGCGGCACGGTACGGTTTGAGGACGGCAAGCCCGAAAGGATGGTGGGCTCGGTGAGCGATATTCACGATGACATCATGCAGCAGGAACAGCCGGGCAAGCTGGATGGTGTTTTGCAGGATCTCACGCAGCGAAAGATCGTCGAAGAAAAGCTGAGCGTTATATTTCAGTATTCTACCGACGCCCATTTGCTGCTGGATGAAAACGGGATCATGGATTGCAACGAGGCGGCAGTGAAAATGCTGAGATGCAAAAACAAAAGCGAACTGCTGTCGATTCACCCTGCCAGGTTTTCACCCGAGTTCCAGCCCGACGGCCGGCGCTCCTCCGAAAAGTCTGTGGAAATGGACCGGCTGGCCTATGAAAACGGGTACAACCGCTTCGAATGGATCCACCGGCGAATGGATGGCGAAGAATTCCCGGTGGAAGTTACGCTCAATCCCGTGCTGATCAGCAACAAAAAGGTACTGCTGGTCGTGTGGCACGACATTACCCACCGCAAACAGGCCGAAGAACTGATCCGTCGCAACGAGGCCATGCTCGCCGAATCGCAGCAGCTCACGCACAGCGGAAGCTGGGAAGCCGACCTTATCACCGGCCAGAACTACTGGTCGGACGAGGCATTCCGCATTTTTGGCCTCGAACCGGGCAGCACCGGCCCAGACACCGAGCTGTTTTCAAATATGATCCACCCCGACGATATGCCGCTGTATAAGTCGCATATCCGCGATGCGATCAACCACCTGGCGCCGGCGAGCTTCGACCTCCGCATTGTCCTGCCGGATGGTCGGGTGAAATTCATTCACGCCATCGGAAAACCATTTACCGATGCAACCGGCAGGGTAACGAAACTCTACGGCGCGATTATGGACATCGACGAACAGAAGAAAGCAGAACAGGAATTGATCAAAGCCAAGGAACAGGCCGAAATGGCGGGAATCGCCAAATCGCAGTTTCTTTCGACTATGAGTCACGAGATACGGACACCTATGAACGCAGTGATCGGGTTCACGCATTTGCTGCTGCAACAGAACCCGAAGCCGGAGCAGATGGAGTATCTCAACATCCTCAAATTTTCGGCCGAAAACCTGCTGGTACTGATTAACGACATTCTGGATTTCAGCAAGATAGAAGCCGGAAAGATCGAATTCGAAGAGGTGGATTTCAACGTCCTTCTATTGCTGGAAAATATCCGGTCGGGGATTCTTCAAAAAGCCAACGAAAAAGGCATCTTGCTGAAACTAAAAGTCAGCAACGACCTCAATATTACGGTCGTAGGCGATCCTACGCGTCTGGGTCAGATACTGACCAACCTCGTCAGCAACGCCGTAAAATTCACCGAGAGCGGCAAAGTGACCATTTCTGCGACCATTGCGGAGCAACGGGATGACCGGGTCACCATCGACTTTCGCGTTGAAGATACCGGTATCGGCATACCGCCGGAAAAACTCGGTAACATCTTCGACAGCTTCACGCAGGCCTCCTCCGACACGACCCGCAAATACGGGGGCTCGGGTCTTGGCCTGACGATCACCAAACGGCTTCTGGAACTGCAAAACAGCCAGATCCACGTCGAAAGCGAGCCGGGCAATGGGTCGGCATTCTATTTCAGCCTGTCGTTCCCGATCAGCGAAAAACACCTTACCGGGCAATCTAATGGAGCCCCGGTCAACCATTTCAACCTCAACGGCATGAGGTTACTCATTGTCGAGGACAATAATATCAACGTCCTGCTGATGAAGAACTTTATGAGACAATGGGATGTCAAATACGACCTCGCCGAAAACGGCCTGATTGCCCTCGAAAAGGTGCAGGCCAACGATTATGACCTCGTGCTCATGGATCTGCAAATGCCTGAAATGGATGGCTACGAAGCCACACGCCACATTCGCCAGCTACCCGGCGAAAAGTATCAGCGCCTGCCCATCATCGCGTTGACCGCCTCTGCCATGATGGATATTAAGGATATTGCGTTTACGGTGGGAATGAACGATTACATCAGCAAGCCGTTCTCACCCGCGGAGCTGTATGCGAAGATTGCCGCCTACCGGAAGAAGTAGGATGCCCGTCTCAGCGAATCAGGCGCCTTGATCATCTTCTCGAAATGCTTGCTGTCAACATTTATCTCCACCCTCCGGTAGTACGAAGGCCGGAAGCGCTGATACTGAGGAAAATTCCTTTTGCTATTTTCTTCCCCGAACAGCCAGGAGTCACAGAATCGTAAAATCAGACAAATCAATAGTAGCACGACAGCCCAAACAGGTGATTTCACGCGCTGTGTCATAAATTGGCGTTTAAGATTTTGGCCGGACGTATATATCCTTTCGCCAAATTTTCGACATCCCCGGCGACACGCAGAAATCTATTTACCACCCGGCAGAAAGCGATGAGTAATCGACTTTTCTCCCCATTACTTGCTCTACACTTATTTCTTTATCGAAACCGGATTTTCGCCGCAGGCTATTTAATCGGAAGCCGATCATTCATCGCGCGCAACGTTTTGCCGGAAACCCAGCGATATTCCCACCGGAATTAAGGGAATCACACAAAACAATGACACACATGAAACAGTTAGTCACTCATTTATCGGGCTATTTCAAAACCGCCACTACCCCGATGCCGCTGAGTTCGAAAGCATTTCCTCGTAGACCCAAAGTCATATTCGTCATTCTGCTGTCGGTTAGCCTGCTGCTGTTGTTCAAGCCCCAGTCCGCCAACGCGCAGGCGCCGCAGCAGTTTAGTTTTCAAGGGGTGGCGAGGGATGCGACTGGGAAGATAGTTACAAACACTCCGGTGAGTGTACGAGTGAAAATTCACAAAGATGGTCCGAATGGTGAGGTAGTATTTTCAGAGACACAAGTTGTTACAACAAGCTCCTCGGGAATATTCGATCTAGTAATCGGGGGCTTAGTCGGAGGTTTGGGTAATGTTAACTGGGCTTCGGACAATTGTTTTATTCAAACTGAAATAGACCTAACAGGTGGTGCTAATTTCGTCGATATAGGGTCAACTCAGCTGAAGAGCGTTCCTTATGCACTTGCTTCTCGCCAATGGGTGAACAATATTCCGATTGTTCAAACTGGCGTAATTAATTCAGGTCCAATCCTTTCTCAAGGTACAGCTGGCGCAAACTTAATTTGGTATCCCCGAAAAGCCGCTTTCCGAACTGGACAATTTACAGAAACCTCGTTGCTAGAAGATGCTCAGATGGGAGATAACTCCTTTGGTGCAGGCACAAATGTATCCGCAACTGGAGAAAGTTCAATTGCAATTGGCCGAGGTCTCTATGCTAAATCAAGAGGTAGCGTTGTCATGGGGCTTTATAATAATGATACAGATAGCGAGGGAGCACCATCGCTAACCGATCGAATCTTTCAACTCGGAAATGGAACCTCTGCTAATAGGTCAAATGCTGTAACAATTTTAAGAAATGGGAACTTCGGTATTGGCAACAATGTCATTCAGCCCGAGTATCTCCTTGATTTAGGCGGCAGAATGCGTGTCCGTCACAACGGCGCCACCGCCGGCATTCATTTCAACAATTCGCAAAATGTTCCTGAGGGATTTGTGGGAATGATTAACGATAACGAAGTAGGCTTTTTCATAGGAGGCGCTTGGCGTTTCGTCGTCAACAAAAGCGGTACAGTTTATGCCAACGAATTCTTCACCACCTCCGACAAAAACCTAAAATCCGATTTAAAAAGAATAGGCAACAGTCTTTCCAAATTGAAAATGCTCAATGGCTACAACTATCACTGGAAAGACAAAAAGAATGACAAAAGCCTGCAAACCGGGCTTGTTGCACAGGAAGTCGAAGTATATTTTCCGAATCTGGTGAGCACCAAAGAAGACGGCTACAAAGCCGTCAACTACACCGGCCTCATCCCTCACCTGATCGAAGCCGTCAAAGAACTCGATAAAAAGACAGAGGAAATCGCCGCCCTGAAAAAAGAGCTGGCATCGGTTCAGGAAATGAATAAAAAACTCAGCGCATTGGAAGCCAGCGTCAAAGAGCTGTTGGCAGGAAAAACAGCCACCTCAACCCAAACCAGCAAATGAAAAGACTTCTAACCATTACCGCCATCACCTTATGCGCATATCATACACGGGCACAGCAAATTTCACCCGGGGCACTTTACGCCGCCAGTGGCTCCGGATCGGCCAATGGCGTGAGCGTCAGCTGGGTCTTGGGCAGTCTCAATACGTTTTCAGATTTATCCGTGCTTCCTGTGAGGCTGATCAGCTTCGAGGGACGGCTGAACGCTGCCGGCCTTGCCGAGTTGCATTGGAAAACTGCCGAGGAAACAAACAACGTGGGGTTCGAGATACAGAAGTCGCTCGATGGTAAAAACTGGGAGTTACTGGGATGGGTAGACGGGGCTATTAATTCCACCACGGAAAAAAGTTACCAGTACGTCGATCAGGAGTTTGTGACAACCAGCTATTACCGGCTCAGGCAAGTCGATACCGACGATTCCTACACGTACAGCAGGATCATTCGCGTTATTCCGGAAAAAGAAAGCCTCGACAGGTTCTACGTTTATCCTAATCCGTCACGTGAGAGTAAGGTGCGGGTGCAACTGCCCGAGCGCACGCGAAGACTGCTGCTGTTCGATCAGCTAGGCAATAAACTCGGGCAATTCGAAACCCCTGCCACAAACCATATTATCACATTACCGCATCCCGGATCATTCATGCTTCAAATCGACACACCAGTAGGAAGCAAAACAACAAAGCTGATTTTTCACTGAGGGTTAACTGGGGTTTATACAGAGGCCGCCATGTTGGTGGTCTCTGTTTTGTTTGACCATTTAAAATCCCGCAGACGCCTGCCACTAAACGCTTTTGTATTTAGCACACACGCTCGGCGATTTTCGGAACAGTTTACGATAATCGCTAATCCAACCTCAATTATGAAACGAAGAATTCTCCTGCATTTTCTTTTTTGCCTGGCACTAACTTTCCGGACTGTGCTCGCCCAGGCGCCTTACAAATTCACCTTCCAGGGAGTGGCCGTCGATGATATGGCTCAACCGCTTCAGAATGCTTCGATAACTGTCAAGATAAGTATCATAAAAAGTCAGGTTCTTGGCCCTGTTGTTTTCGAAGAAACTCAACCTGCTCAAACCGGCTCAAACGGCATGTTCACAGTAGTTGTCGGAGCAGGCGGTGGCGATCTCTCCCAGGTAGAATGGGCGAACGATATTTTCTTTCTCAAGGCGGAGGTCGATAATGAAAACAACGGGAAATTCCATTTCATTGGAATGACCCAACTTCTAAGCGTTCCCTATTCGCTATATGCAAATGAATCCGGAAAGTGGCGGAATACAGACCCGGTTGTTCAAAGGGGAGATCTGAAAAATGGACAAAGTCTTCCTCCAATTGGCGCGGGAGCGAGAATGATATGGTATCCGGGCAAGGCTGCTTTCCGTGCAGGAGCAAATTTCGATAAATGGGAGGATCAGGGGATAGGTCGCTTCACCTTCGCCTCAGGATTCAACACAGAAGCTTCCGGAGACTTTTCCACGGCATTTGGTGATCGCTCCTCCTCCACCGGCGAGTTTTCTATATCGGGCGGCTTTGTCAGCAGTGCCAAAGGAAAATCAGCGATCGCATTGGGGTATTCAAACGAGGCCCATCAAGACCATTCAATCGCACTCGGACACACGTCGCAAGCACTCAATTCATTTTCCATAGCCATAGGTTCCAGCGCTACGGCCATGGGTGATTACGCCATGGCATTTGGACATCACACAATAGCCAAAGCGAATTTTGGCGTCGCCCTGGGGCTTTTTAATAATTCATTCGACCAACCCAATGGAAGTTTAACAGACAGGCTGTTTCAGATCGGTAATGGCCTGGACATCAATAATCGTTCAAATGCATTAACAATCCTGCGGAACGGAAATATCGGCATTGGTGGAAAAGCCGTCAGTCCTCAGTTTATCCTTGACGTAGGATCACGCATGAGAATCCGCCACGACAACGCAACTTCGGGACTTTACCTCGATAACTCTCAAAATAACCCGGAGGGCTTCATGGGAATGAAAACCGATAAGCAGATCGGCTTCTACCTCAATGGTGCATGGCGGTTTTGGATTGATGAAAACGGAAACGCTTCCACACCCTTGGGGGTACTTCAAGTTTTCAGTTCCGATGAACGGTTGAAACGGGATATTACTCCATTGAAAGGCAGCATCGATGCCGTCACCCGGTTGCGCGGTTATCATTATCATTGGATCGACCCGAAGAGAGGAACAGAACTGCAAACAGGTGTGATAGCCCAAGAAGTTGAAAAGTACTTCCCCGAACTCGTCCAACAAAACGAGAAGGGATTTAAAACGGTGAATTACGTGGGCCTTATCCCCCACCTGATCGAATCAGTCCGGGAATTAAAGAATCAAACGGCAGAAATCGCAGAATTAAGAAACGAAGTAAATCAGCTGAAAATGTTGGCTGGTGCCAACAAAAACGCTGTACTGCAAAATACAACCATAGCTAAATAGGACTACACTACATTTTTTATGAGGGTTAAGGGTGATTCATACAGAGACCGCCGGTTCGGCAGTCTCTGTTTTGTTTTCAGATTATCCCTCGGATGTTTCGTTTAACTGCCGCTCCAAGGCCCTGCGGGTTAGTGAACCGTAGGTGATTGCCGCGGTAATGCTGATCAACGACCACATACCATAATCCTTCGCGAAGCCACCGGCGTCTTTGAGCCCCGCGAAATATGCTGCGATGCCGCAAGCGGCACCGGCTACTCCGGCCAACAGAAAAAACAATATGCATTGCCAGGCCCATCGCCGGGGTTTAGGCAATAGCGAGCCTACCAAACGGGCATTGATGATACCGATCGTCGCGTACATGAAAATGATATCGAACGGAATATATAATGTATAGTACCCGAGCCAGAAAGCGGCAGGTACCAGCAACAGAAAGTAACCCAATCCCCTGAATGTACCGATAGAAAAACGGATTTGAAGCGCCCGGTTTTGCCATACAACGAGCAGCATGATAAAAGTCACGAGCGAGACATTATGCATTACCAGCTGCGGGGCAGTGAGAGCCTTATCGTGTGGCCCGGTAAAATAATGCGCCAGAAACGGGTGCAGAATGGCCAGGCCTAAGGCATTGGCGTAAATGTGGTTACGGACCCATGTTTTCAACAACAGGGCAGTGTCGCGGAGAGGGAGCACCTGCGCCTCCGCCGGAAGAATCATTTCATTTTTCATTGATATGGCTGAATAGTTTTTTGTGCAAACGTCGCAGGAACTCCCTTGCGACAACACAAAGGTATTTCCCGGGCAACGGGCAAATACTTGACGATCGTCAAGAAAACACGGAGCTTGCAATCCGTTTTCGTATACGGCTCAAACTTTCGGCACTAACACCCAGCATATCGGCCAGGTATTTCAGCGGAACGCGCCGTGCAAAGTCAGGCTGATGTTCCAGCAAATGCAGGTAACGATCTTCCGGACGATCCCAGCTGAGTCGCGAGGCACGTTCGGCGGCCTCCTGCACTGCCCGCTCGCTGATCACCCTCGAAAAGCGCTCGAAAGCAGGACATTCTGCCAGCAAAAGATCCCGGTCCACCCTGGAAAGGATCAGGACGACAGAATCTTCTATTGCCACCGAATTATTGGTTGTAGGCGTGCCCCGGTAGAAGCTCTCAAAATCAGTGAAGAATTGGTTTTCGAAGTTGACATTGCACGTTTTTTCCACGCCATCGCGCCAGGTGAAATGGCGGATAGCACCCTTGCAGACAAACCCGATGAAGTCGTATTGCCCGCCTTCCCTGATCAGGAATTGCTTCCTTTTCAGTCTGATGGTTTTCAGATACCGTTCCACAATGACCAGTTCTTCACCGGACATTCCCGTCGTTTCACGGCAAAGATTGAGTAGAGGTTCCGTCATAATAACTTACGAATAAGAGACTTACCACAAAAATACCCTAAACCGCTTGCCCGAAAACGCCGTTCACGAACTCCGTCCTGTCATGAATGCAGCACTTCGGGCATATCCTTCCTGAAATCTTCCCCGTAAATACGGTTATACTCTCGGGCAAAGTTTTCAAAAGTAGTTTTCGCGAGCGAGTGCTTACCCAAATGCGCTAATGCCTTGCATTTGAGGATCATTGCCTCCTCATTCACCGGATCGAAATAGAACACGTAGTTGGCCAGCTTCACGAGAAATTCGGGATCATCGGCGATTTTGATGGATGCCGCATAACGCAGGTAGGCATCGACGATCTCATTCGAAATCTCGGATTTGAAGCTGTCCAGCCATTCATATTCCACATTCGAAAGGAAGTTGCCCCGCTTGGTGATACTGGCAAGCTCAATGATGCTCTGCTTCGTAAGCAGCTTACGGTTTCCGAGCAATGTGAGGTAATGCATGTAATCGACTTCGATCTTCTCAAAATCGATTTTGATCTTCCAGTAACCAGTCTCTTTCGATACCTGGCAATGCTTCATCTTATCGAGTATCGCTTTCAGCTTCGCGATATTCACCGACCGATTGTTCCGCGCGCTTTCCGATGGCTTATCAAACCAGAGCAATTCCTTCAATTTCTCCGAGCTGATCCCGTCCCAACGGATAGAATAAAGCAATATCACCAAAAACAGCTCCTTCACCAACGGGCTGAACTGCTTGGTGATCTCATTTCCGTCCTCATCATACAACTGTAAATTACCGAACAACAGAATGCAGCTTTTGTAAGGCAGCACCGTTCCGACAATCTCTTCTTCCATCACCGGCTGTTCTGCCCCGGGCAGTACTTCCGGCTCCGCCACCGGCCCGACTACGGGCGCCTTCGTCGCCTTTTGCTTACCCAATTGCCCCGGCATGTAACGATAGAGCCAATACACCAGCAATGCGGCTGCGAAAATCGCACCGATGATCCACAAACTGCGCCCCGAAGAATCGCCCGCAGCAGCTGTTTGCGGGGCCACGGTTTCGAGCGGCGGGGCATAAAGCGAGTAAATCGCCACCCTGGTCTGCAAATTCGCGTCCCGGTACAGCGTCACCGCAACGAAGCGCCCATTTGCCTTATCATAAAAAAGATCGGCAAAAGACTCAATATCAATAAATTGGTAAGGAACCTTCGAACCTACCGGGGTGAACTCCGGGCGGTTGAGCGAACCTTTGATCAGTTGCAGCTCTGAGCTGAACTGATGCTTAGGGAATATCAATGCATAGTAGGAGCTATCCTGTTCATTGATAATCATTGAGTTACCAAAAACAAAATCCTCTTTCGGCACTTTCATTTCATAAATCTTCCTGAATTTCCGCTTCGCGCGATCGAAATACTGCAGGTCGTACCAATTCCGCGGGTTGAGCATTTGCTGGCCGGTCGAGCTGCCATACCCGCCTATCACATATGCGCCTCCCTGAGTAGCGCCCAGTGCAGCCAGGTACCGGGGCGTGAAAACGGAATCGTCCAGGGCAACCTGCTGCCACGTTCCCGATGGCAGGTGGTAACGTTGCACTTCCTTTTTGTAAGCGAGATGCCCGTAACCTCCGAGCATGTAAATGGAAGAATCGGCCGGCGAAAGGAATTTATTAGCGTGGAGATAGTAGGTTTTAGCCTGGGCGGGAATGTCGTTCTTATCCCAGCTGCGCGTCGCCGTATCAAAGGCTGTCACCTGCTTTTCGTTCAGAAAAATGTTATACAAACGGTTCCTGCCGGGATCAAACAGCATCTGGTTATCGACATAAACAGGCTGTTTTCCGCTTCGGTAAGGCATCGTTACCATTCGGTTACCGGCCAGGCTGAACCGCACAAGCGAGTCCTGCCCCACCACAAATACGTTGCTGCTATTTTCATCGAACCCGACCCGCACATAGCCTTTCAGCGTCACCGTTTGCAGGAGTTTCCATTCATAATGCAGCTTTTTAATCCAGATCGGGTGGGCGGCTACCGCGGTTTTTTGCCTGATTTCCTCTGTGGCTTTCACACCATCCGTTTCATCCAAAGGCCAGTGATAGACCGCGCGTCCGCCTTCGCGCAGTTCCACGTTCCGGACCTTCATCGGCGGCACATCGGTCGTCCGAAACTCCTTGTACTGATTGGCACCGAAAAGGATCTTATAACAACCCTTCGTTACATATTTCACGGGTTGTGAAAAACTTCGGTTTCCGTATACGACGGTAATCTGTTGTTTCTGCTTTTGAAAACGCAGGGTGATACGGTTCCATTTGGCGAACAGGTCATCTCCGTGAAAATCGAATGCGGTAGGTGAAAATTGCTCGCCGATGATAAGTTTAAAATGGTCCTGATTGACGGAGCTATTGTCATAAATCAGGTCGATATTCTGCTGGTCGTCACCTATGACGCGGACGATGTAGCCAAAATAGGTCTTTTTATTTCTCAAAAAGGATAGTTCAAATGTGAGCTCGAAGTCGTCGTCCAGGCAAATCGGTCCGTCCGGGCTCAGGTCGAGTCCCGTGCGTTTGTCCTGCACTGCTTCAAAACTCTCGAAACCAAGCCCGTACGACTGGCCCCTCGCCTGAAAAACGATGCCCGACAATACAATTAACCAAAAATAAAAGAGAATAGACCTGAATTTCATAAGAGCGGGTTGGCGGGAAAACCATAAAAAGTTTTCACCTGGCAATGCATTTAAGGGTTCTGTTAATCGATTGTTAAGCTTTTCTTAAGTAACGCGCGTTTAATTCGTGTTCGTTTCCCAAAACTACACTTGCACGATATCAATTTAAAGTTAAACAATAACCAGGGTTTTTAATAACCCGCCAAACAGGGCCGGTTTTTCAGGAAAGCCCCGAACAACCAGCTATCTATCCTTTTTAAAACCATAACCAACCAAAACAGAAGCACCGAAACTGTTATTAAAATTTGATTAAGCATGATTCAACCCTTTAAAAAACTGACTAATTCCTCGTTCATACTCGCTTTCTGCCTGCATTCTTTAACCAGTCCCGCACAAAAAAGTCCTGAAAAAGATAACCTGCAATATGTCGACCTGCGCGTTGGTAACGTAGGCCAGCTCCTGGAACCCACCCGGCCCACCGTGCAGCTGCCTAACCAGATGATGCGGATGTTCCCCGTCCGCCAGGATTACCTCGACGATCAGATTTCGAGCTTTCCGGCTATCATCGTATCGCACCGGCTTGGCCAGGCATTTGCGTTGCGGCCCAGTATTAAGCCGGTAATCGCTGCATCCTGGAAGCACAAAATGGCTTACGATCACGACCTCGAAGTGCTCCGGCCCTATTATTACTCTACTTATCTGATTGACGACGAAGTAAAAGTAGAATTTGTGCCTGGCAAAAAGGCCGGCATTTATCGCTTTGAATTTCCGAAGAATGGTCAGAAAAGCATTCTTTTCGACCAGTACAACAATGGGGAAGTCAGTTGGAAATTCACGGACGGGAAAGAAATCGTCGCCCGCGAGATTTACCACGACGATATCCCTGTTTATCTGTATGGCACATTCAGCGAGGCGGGTAAAACAGGTTCGCTCAAGGGTGAAAATGTAATATCCGGCGACGAAGCAAAAGGAAAAAGGGCCAAAGCCTACATTACATTCCCGGATAATGCTACCGCTATCGAATTCCGTTATGCGATTTCGTTCGTAAACGCCGAACAGGCCAAGAAAAACTTTGAAACCGAAGTAAAAAACACCGGATTAGAGGACCTTAAAAAAGCGGGTGAACAGGTTTGGACAAAAACAATCGGCCAGATCCGCGTGGAAGGCGGGACCGAGGCGCAGAAACGGAGCTTCTATTCGTCGCTTTACCGCACCTACGAGCGCATGGTGAATATTTCGGAAGACAATCAGTATTACAGCGGTTATGACAAAAAGGTACACACCAGCAACCGGCCGTTTTATGTAGACGACTGGACCTGGGACACTTACCTGGCGCATCACCCGCTGCGTGTGATCCTGAACCCCGCGCAGGAGGAAGATATGCTGCAATCATTTGTGCATATGTATGAGCAAAGCGGCTGGATGCCTACATTTCCGGTGCTTTTCGGCGATCACGCGTGTATGAATGGCTTTCACTCCTCCGTCACCTTACTGGACGGTTACCGCAAAGGCCTTAAGAACTTCGATATTGCCAAAGCCTACGAGGGCATGAAGAAGAATGCCGAGCAGGCCACCATGCTTCCGTGGCGAAATGGCCCTAAATGCGAACTCGATGACATTTATCATTCCAAAGGCTTCTTCCCGGCACTTACTCCCGGCGAAAAAGAGACCGTGAAACTGGTCGATGGATTTGAAAAACGTCAGGCAGTAGCGGTTACCCTGGGCGGTAGTTACGACGACTGGGCTGTGGGACAACTGGCCAAAGATCTCGGCAAAAATGCTGATTTCCAGAAATTCAATGCCCGCGCAACCAACTACAAAAATCTTTGGAATGAAGAAAAGCAAATGTTCATCCCCAAAGACAGCCGGGGCAAATGGATTCCTATCGATCCGAAATTCGACGGCGGAATGGGCGGCCGCGATTTTTATGATGAAAATAACGGCTGGACTTACAAATGGCAGGTACAGCACGATATAAATGGACTTATTGGTTTGATGGGCGGCAAAAAGACATTCGAAAGCAGCCTCGATCAGCTTTACCGCGAAGGATTGGGACGCAGCAAGTACGAATTCTGGGCCAAATTCCCGGACGCGACGGGCCTGGTGGGACAGTATTCGATGGGTAATGAGCCGAGTTTCCACATTCCCTACCTCTATAATTTCACCGACGCGCCCTGGAAAACGCAGAAACGCATTCGCTTCCTCCTCGACGTCTGGTTTAAAGACAATATCTTCGGTATACCCGGCGATGAAGACGGGGGCGGTATGACGGCATTCGTCGTGTTTTCCTCGATGGGCTTCTACCCGATCACACCTGGTTTACCGGTTTACACAATCGGCAGCCCTGTTTTCGAGAAAGTGACAATCGATTTGCCCAATGGGAAGGAATTTAAAGTGATTGCCAAAAACTGCTCGGTGGTCAACAAATACATTCAAAGTGCCAAAATGAACGGTAAAGTGCTGAACATACCCACATTCACGCATGAACAACTGGTGAACGGCGGGACGCTGGAACTGGAAATGGGCCCGCTGCCGAATAAGGAGTGGGGAGTAAATGAATGATTGAATGATTGAATGACCGAATGATTGAATGATCAAAAAAGGCGCTGGGGAAATGCCGTTAGGCATGTAATGTTGGTAGCAAACCGACAACAAACCGTTTCGAAAATGCCCTTGGGCATGTAACAACAGAGCATCATAGATAATGCCGATGCGGTGTTGTTGCATCCCTAGCGGATTTCGAAACGGTTAACAATTCATTCACTCACTCATTCAGTCATTCGGTCATTCACTCATTCAGTCATTCACTCATTCAGTCATTCACTCATTCAGTCATTCAAAATTCTTCTGATATCCCGCCGGCGTCACACCCGTCCACCGCTTGAACGCCCGCGAGAAAGCACTCAACTCATTGTATCCCAACATGTAGGATATTTCCTTCACATAATACCCTCCGCTTTCCAGGTAATGCAGCGCCAGCGATTTGCGCACGTCATCGGCCAGTTCCTGATAAGTAACCTGCTCATCTTTCAGTTTTCGTTGCAGGCTGCGGGGGCTTACATTGAAATTGGCTGCCATTTCTTCCAGCGAAACGGTACCCAGATAGGCGTTTTTTAACAAATATTGCTGCACCTTGTTTTGCCACGAATCAGTCCCTGTCCTGCCGGACATCGCTGTGCCCACTTTCTGCAAAAGGCTTTCCTGCAAAGCGTAATTGGCCGTTATGATGGGCATATCCCAATATTTACGGTCAAAAGAAATTGCATACTCATCTTCCGAGCGGGTCGGGGTGCAGCGCAGGACCCGTTCCAGCTCCGGGGCCTCAGCATCGGCAAAAGGCATGCTAACGTGCTCCGGGCATATGCGTGCGAAGATGAGCCCGTCCAGCTCGTGCACGGCGAAAACGAGGAAAAAGCTGACCATTTGCCCAAATGCAAAGGGTGAAGCCGCACGGTGGCTTTCGTTCGGATGCAGGCGAAGTGTGAATGTATGCGCATCATGCCCGACTGTCATTCCAAACAAATCGGTGATTAGCGGCGTGAGGGCCACAGCGTGCTCCACTCCCTGCCCGACCGTAGTGCTGCTTTTGATAATTTCGCCCACCATGCCCAATGCGGCCAGTTGCAGCGATTCGCCCAGATGCAGTCCAAACAGCGGATCGTTACTCAGGTGGCAGGCATTCAGCCAAAGATCATTGAGCTGTTTCGGGCCTATTTCGAAAGCCTTGCCGGGCGTAAGCGCTTCCAGTCCGATACCCGAAAGACGGCAGAGTTTTTCCAGCGGAAGATCACGCTGGGCGGCATATGCCATAAAGGAAAGGACGAATTGTTTTTGCTGGTCGTTCATAAGGGTAAATTTAAATGGCCCGTTCTGAACGTAAAAGTGTCTGTCGTATAATGGTAATCGATTGTCGCTCCCGGCCTCACTTTCCCCTAAAATAAAATAGCCCTCCGACAGTGCCGGAAGGATATTTATGATACTCAACGTTAATTAATGCACAAATTTACTAAGTATACAACAGTGCATTTATAGAGTTAAAACGTTGCAGGCGTAGATACATTTCTACAACTCGAAGCATCAATAAATTTTTAGATTTGTGAGTTAACCACTAATGTCCGTATCCTTTGATCAACTGTTTATGAAGATATTGATCGTTGAAGACCATCCCCTAATCCGGATGGGGCTGAAACTTCTCATTTCCGAATCTGATTCAAAAGCCACTGTTACCCAATGCGATACATTCCCCGAAGGCCTCACTTTACTCGATCGGGAGCGGTTTGACCTCCTGATCCTGGACATCGACATCCCGGGCGGCGAGAATATCAAAATGATGAACATGATCCGTGGCAAACAGCCGGATATCATCATCCTGATACATTCTGGGTACGACGAGCAGGTGTACGCGTTACCCTACATCAAGGCGGGCGCCAACGGATTTCTTTCCAAACAAGCTTCGCACGACGAGTTCAAAACGGCACTGAAGGCGGTGATGAGTAAAGGTAAATATGTGAGTTACCAGGTGCAACAAATCCTGCTCAACACAATCAAAGACAACAATTTCGGTAAGGTGATGAACCCTATTACCAGCCTCTCACCGAACGAAATGCGCGTAATGCAGCTACTGACCGAAGGTAAATGGACCAAGGAGATAGCGGCGATCATGAATGTGAAAGAAAATACGGTAAGCACTTACAAACGTCGTATTTTCAACAAGCTGGATGTGGTCGATTCCATCGAACTTTCTAAAAAGGTTTCATTGCTTAAACAGTTCTAGCCGCATTGAATTGCAGGGTAAAGCACGTTTGCTCTGCTTCGCTGCTCACGTGCAGCCTCACGCCTATCAGAACCGCCACCTCCTTGACAATCAGCAACCCAAGGCCGGTTTTCCGCCCGAGCGGCCGCATTTCCTCGTCGGTATCTTCGCCGCGGTCAGGTGTGTTGACGATGTCGATCACATGGAGCGGAATGCCCGCACCCGGATTGGAAATGTGCATGAAAACACCTGAACCGGTGTCCCCGGCTGCGGTGACCCTGATCGTGCCGTTATGCGTAAACTTAACCGCATTGTCGAGCAGGTTATGGACCATAATAGCGAGCATCTGGGCGTCGGAACGGACCGTCAGATCAGCAGGCACCTCGTTTTCAAAAACATTCCCTTTTTGCTCGCTGGCAGTTTTAAACAGCTCATATTTATTTTCAACCAGCTGCCTGAGCGCCACATTTTCGAACTGAATGCTGTTGCCGTAGACATGCACTTTGATATAATCGAGTAAACCACGCAGCAGATCGCTCATGCGGCGTGAGGAATTGGAAATCACCTGCCCGATTTCCGAGACCACCCCCAGCTCACCCTTGTCGATCATAGCCGGGATGGAACCCGAAGTGAGCATAATGTAATTCAGCGGCGATTGAATATCGTGCGTCATCGAAGCGAGCAACCTCGACAACATGTGCAATTGCCGGCTCATTTCGTTCTTCGACTCCTCCACGTCGCGCAGCGCGAGGTTCAGGCTTTCGGTACGTTTCGCAACGATTTCTTCGAGCCGCGCCTTTTCCTTCGATATTTTACGCAGCCGGAAACTGTTGTATAAGTAAAAACCCCCCGCGAGCGCGATTGCGAGCAGTATTTTTGCCCACCAGGTCTGGTACCAGAGCGGCGGTACGATCACGCAGATCTTCCGGATCGTGTGATTATCTTTTCCGAAGCCATTCACCTTACGCACCAGCAACGTGTGCCTGCCGTGATCCAGGTTGGAAAACACGATGCTGAAATCGTTGCTTTGGATCGGGATCCAGTCCGAAGCCTGCACCGGCTCGCCTTCATCCAGAAGCGCATAGGAAAGATTCAGGTTATAGGCGTCGCCGTAATAGGGTGTCGAAAAGAAAAACCTGGCCTGCACCGGGTTAGCGGGTAGCACCAGCGTATCGCCCAGGCTCATGAGCCATTGCCTGTTCACCAGGATGCGGTCCAGCACAATACCCGCCGAAGGCACCTTCCTGATTACCTTATCGGGCCGGAACCAGATCAACCCATTGAGCGACGGCAGCGAAATAGTACCGTCTTTCAGCGTCGAAGCACAAGGCTGGCATCCGCCATTGAATTCGTTGGTCAGGAAACCCTCCTCTTTGGCATGGTAAAGGTAAAACAGGTCGAATGGCGCCCGCACGTGGTCAAGCAGGTCCTGCACAGCGATCTGGAACAGTCCTTTATCCGTGGGTATCCAGAAAAACCCGCGACCATCGTCCACAATGCAATGCGGACTTCCCAGATAGCGGTTCCTATCCAGCGGGAAACGAGTCAGTTTGTTCTTCTCGTACATCAGCAACCCCTCACCGTTGGCAGTCATCCAGATCCGGTTGACCTTATCCACATAGAGGCTTTTGATGTAAATTCCCTCCGTACTTTTGATCAGATTCGCTTCACCCGAATGCCGGTTGAACACATACAACCCTGTGGTCGTGCCCACGAGCATATCGTCTCCGAAAGTCTGCAAATAGGTTCCTTTAATGACATCCCTGATCAACTTCGGCTGCGGGTCCTTTTCGGATGGGTCCAACGTGTAAATTCCCTTCGTACCTGTCGCGATCCAGACTTTCCCGTCCTGGTCGGGATAAATATGCTTGATTTCCGTATGGAAGTTCCATGTGTGCAACACGCGGTTGGCTTGCAAATCAACCTGGTAGAGGAAATCACCCATTTTGACCCACAGCAAACCGTGCCTATCATAAAACAAGCTGCGTTTGTCGCCCATATACAACGCTTCCAGGACCGGCACTTTCCTGGTTGTGATCTGGCCTGAGACCGGATCTTTGCTCAGCACTACCCCCATCGGCGTGAGGATGCTCCGGTCGCCAATGGGTACCGTTGCATAATAAACGTTCGCAATATCTGGCTCGGTAGATGTCAATGCCTCGAATGTATGCTTCGTCAATACAAAGAGGCCCTTGGATGGGCTACCGAGAAATATCGTTTCCGTGGCGGGATCGCGGTATACCGACTGGATCACCTGCTCATCCAGGTCGTACCCGTCCAGCACCAGCCGCGTCGTAAGCCCGCGTTTCCGCTCTTCGCTGACGACGTACAGCTTCTTGCGATGGTAAAAAAAGAGTTGATCGGACGTAATGTTCCAAAAAACCTTCATCCCCCCGAACTGACCATCGTATTGGTTATCACGAAGGATATCACCGGCGATATGCACAGAACGCACGCCGTGTGCATTGATACCCAACACCTTGCCGCTTTCACCGGCATAATACAATTGATCGCCCAGCATAAAGTAATTCCACCACAACGGCAACGAGTCCGTCACAAATGCGGTTTGATACAATTTGCGACCGCCATGGTACAGCTGTACCGAAGCGCTGTCAATCACATAATACTTCCCTTCTCCGTAGCTGTCGGGAATGATGTAGTAGCTCGGACGGGCGACATAGCGGAGGTAGGTCGGAATACCTGCCGAAATAAGCGTTTGTGGGCTTCCGTTATCGAAATGCGGAAGCGTCAGAATTTTACTTTTATAATAAAGGGAATCGACCTTCGCGATACCGTGCTCGATCTTCACAAACTGATTGTAGTCCGCTGCCGCATAAATCTCGCGCCCTGGCTTCTGTTGCCCCGGCCGACCGGCTCTCGTGGGGTTCATCGACGGCGACAGCATGTAAAAGCGGTTGCTGGTCGTGCCCACAAACGATTTATCGAATACATTAAACCGTTGGCCGTCAAAACGCGCCAGGCCATTCTCGGTTGCGATCCAGACAAAGCCTTCTGCATCCGCGGCAAGACTGCGTACGCTATTCTGCGGCATGCCGTTGTCGTCTGTAAAATGCCTGAGGGTGTACCCCTTCTGGGAAAAGGCATTTTCCAAACAGAGAAATACGCAGAAAAGAGTCAGAGGAAGAACTAGCCTATTCACAGAAAACCGAAAAAGGAAACCTTGTCTGGATAGCCGGCGGGTTGCGGACTTTTACCTCCCGAACTATTTCGTAAAAAATATATTGAACAAATATAAATGCAGAAATTTTGTAAACAAACGTAGTATTAAAACTACTACACAAGTAACTCCAATTAAATTAAACAATTATTGTATGCTTTGAAATTAATTCTATTTTCATATACAATTAATTGATTAACAATGCATTACGTGTAGCTTTTATTAAATGGCGACAGAAAATATTCTATTCGACACTTGCTTCAACGCTACACAGACAAACCGATCGGTCACTTAAATTTACCGCACGGGAACGGTATTCGGATTCCGTTGGGAAACACTTTTTGACCCGTTTCGTAAATGAAACACATACTGCTTATTGAAAATCATTCCATCGTAAGGCTCGCAACCCTTTTCATTATACGCGATGTGGTACCTGAGGTTACTTCCTGGGAAGCCGATAACTTTCCGGATGCTCTTCACATTGTTTCTACCCGGCGCCTCGACCTCATCTTTCTCGACATCAACACATCCGATGGAGAAGGTTTTCAAATGATTGCGAAAATCCGCCAGTTGCAACCCGAAGTTACCATCATCGTGTTCTCGGACATCGACGAGGAGCTGTATGCCATGCATTACCTCAAAGCGGGCGCAAATGGTTTTCTTTCCAAAAATTCATCCACAAAGGAGATCCGCACCGCTGTCGCGGCCATACTCACGACCGGCCGGTACGTGAGCGAAATGGTGCAGCAGCTCCTTCTTCATGGTAACACGCCTGAAATGCGGCAAAGCAATCCGCTCACCGCACTTTCGCAACGTGAAATCGAAGTAATGGACCTGCTGCTGGAAGGTAAGTGGACGAAAGAGATCGCCACACTTCTGAACATCACCGGCAGCTCGGTAAGTACCTACAAGCTGAGGGTCTTCGAAAAGCTCGGCGTCAATACGGTTATCGAGCTTTATCAAAAGGTGAGTGCGCTGAGGGAGTAGGCCTTCGGCTGACAGCCGACCGCTGAATACAGATCATAGTCGGCCGTCGGTGGTCAGCCGTCGGCGGTCGGCCGAAGGCCAGCTGCCATCAACTCCTCCCTTAACCTCCGCGCCACTACCTTGTCCTCGCCGGGCTGCAACATCCACGCTGTGATGCGGATGAGGTTGGCCCCTTTCAGCGAATCTTCCGTGGCGGGGTCAATGGAATCGGAGCCTGCCTGGTAGTAATACAGCGGCAATCCGGAAAAACCCGCCTCGATGGATGGTGAACCGAACCGCAGTTTATCGCGCAGCCCGCGGCCCGTCAGTTTTACGATCGTGTCATCCCAGCTGATTGTCAGCGTCGGCGTGATGTTCCCCAGTTCGGGGATCGTCACTTTGGTTGTAATGCCGGGCAAACCCTTCACCGCATTTTCGATACGTGTAATTTGTGCTTCCCAATCTTTCCATTCGCGGTCGTGATCGCCGGAAATGAACTTCTCGAGTGCCACATACATGCCCAGTATTTCTTCCTTATTAACCTTGTGCCCGCGTGCAACCGTGAACCCGCGCGGGGGTGCATTCAGGCGCGCAGCCGCGACGATGTCCTTGCGCCCCATCAATATCCCGGCGCTTTGCGGACCGCGCATGGCTTTGCCACCGGAAATGAACACCAAATCGAAACCCAAGTCATTGAATTTCCAGAGATTGGAAACAGGCGGCACATCGGCGGCAATATCGATGGAGGTAGGAATATTGTGTTTTTTTCCTAGTGCAAGCCATTCCTCGTGTTTGATCTGCCCCGCATTGGCGGTAATGTTCAGGAAGTGGAGCAATGCTGTTTTTTCACTGATCGCCCTTTCCACGTCTTCTACCGTTTCCACCTCCACCACAGTACAGCCTGTGTTCAAAAAAGCGTGGTTGTAACGCTCGTTGTGGGATTTCTGGCAGATCACCTCCGACTTCATACCGGTTCCTTCCAGATGCGGCAGCTGTTCCACCTTGCGTACATCCAGGCCCGTGAGCACACCCGCCAGGCCGAGTGTCATGGCCGAAAAAGCACCGCACGTCACCATCGCCGCTTCCGAATGTACCAATTTGGCGATTTTCTCTCCTACCTTGTCCTGCACTTCATCGATCATACAAAAATGCCGGGAAGTATTTTCGATCGTTTCCACGACCTCATCATGCATAATGCATCCCGACATATAAGTGAGCGTTCCCGCCGCATTGATGAACGAACGGATACCGAGCTCGGCAATCACATCCCGCTTTTTCTTCCGGGAAACATGTTCAACCCGCTCTCCGGAAACCGGTAGGGAGCCGATTAATGGCAATGTGGTAAGGCTTTGAATAACTTTTCTGCGTTTCATGGGTTCAGGTTTAGCTTGAAACGCAAGATACAGAATGTGGAGTATTCGACCGCCGACCACCAACGGCTGACCGCCGATTGCAGATCGCAAGCAGGTCCCGTTGAGGAGACGACCATCGACCGCAGACCATGGTCTATGGTCTATGGTCTATGGTCCATGGTCGGCAGTCGGCGGTCAGCAGTCGGCGGTCGGCAGTCGGCGGTCGGCCGTCAGCTGTCGGCCGTCAGCGGCCAGCCGCCAACGGTCGTCACTTCCCCCCTTTCGGCACGATCCTGAAATTATCAAAAGCTATATCGCAATCGAGGTCGCCGCCGCCGTGGAAAAGCAGGCGTGTGTAGTAGCCTTTGGCACTAACTGCGAGTTTCGAACCTGCGCTTTCATAGCTCGCGGCGATCTCGTCGAACGGTATCACCACTGTCTGCCATTGCCCTTTGGTATCGTAGGGCGGCAGCCAGGTATATTGGCTATCGTTGAAGCCGCTGGCCAGGCCCGCCGTAATTTTCAGTACATTATTGTTGTAAGGCTTCATGGTATTCACCTCAAATTTCAGGAAATAATTGGCGGGTTTCAGGATTGCCGAGTCGGGGATGTTCCTGCTGATAGCCCCCATTGCCTCCGGCGGGCCACCGGCTACCTCAGTCCATTGCCAGCCACCTATCGCCTTTTTGACACGAATGTAATTCCCGTTAATTGACGGCGGGTCCCCTGCGCCGGGCTTCGATACCACAAATGCAGCGTTCCACCAGCCGGTAAACGGATCGCTGCTCAGGAAAATGTTGCGGTTATCGCGGAACCACAGGTCCGACTTCGTTTCCCCAAATTTGGTTTTGATCGTCACAGGTCCCGGCTGTGCACCCTCCGGCACTGTCACCTGTATTTCCTGATCTTTCACATTCACCAGCGTGCCCTGTTTCCCGCCCGCAAATGTCACGGTAAGCGGCTGGTAAAAGAAATCACCACGGATCGTCGCCAACCCTCCGGCCGGGACATATTCGCTCAGCATCGCCGATATCAGCGGCTCGCTGATCTTCACTTCAAAGCTATGTTCCAGGATTTTACCATTGGAGAAGATGATCCGCATTTTGTTACTGATCTCGTCCGGAATCTGCGTCGGCACCGACACCAGGATCGTCGTGTTCGTAATGTACGTGGGCGTCAGGCTCGCGCGCTGGTCATTGAACCATATTTCCTTCGCATCCTGCAAATTTTCTCCCACAATAGCGATCAGATCGCCCTGCCCTGCCCCGGTAAGCAGCGAATCGGCATCCTCGGGGTCGGTCACGCGGATAAAATTGATTACAGGCTCCCCGTTGTTCGGAAGATCGTCCTCCTGGCAGGAAATACTGAATGCCCCAATGAGCGCCAACGCGGCCATTAGCACAAGGTTTCTTAGATAAAATAGTCTATTCATAAAAATGCCTGACAAAATCATTTACGTTGATAATCGACCGCCGGTTTTTGAAGATTAGGCGCCTGGCTGAGCTCTGCCGACGGGATAGGCAACAGGAAATTGCCGCTGTTCGCATCGATTTTCCGCTCCGCCGTGGCCCAGGCCGTTTTTGTGAAAGTCCATGAAGTAGGATCGGGAAAGCGGTCGGGTTTGGTAAAGAAAAATCCCCGGTCCTGCGCATTCAGGATCGCATATGCCTTGGTAGGATTGTAATAATGCAGGCTCACGAGGTCATACCACGCCATTCCTTCCATGGCAAACTCGACGATCCGCTCTTTAAAGATCTGATCAAATGTAAGCGCCCCGGTAACCGGCGAGAGTCCGGCGCGGGTATGCACCTGATTAAAATATTGCAATGCCTTGCCGTCGGTGGTGGAAGTACCATTGCCCAATACCGCCTCCGCGTAAGTCAGATACATCTCGGCAAGGCGCATCATGTAGGTGTCATGCCCATAATTTTGCTGCGCAGCCTTCCCGCCCACATCCACGGCTTTACCAGTGATGTATTTTTTGATGGCAATAAAATTATTGTCGGTTCCCACGAACGGAAAAACCAGTTTCTGGCTTCCGCCGGGTATCGTTTGCGTGATCTCCGGATAGCTCGCACCCGGCAGCATGAACGTTGCTTTCAGCCGTTGGTCGACCGTCCGGCCTTGCAGTACCGTTTCCGAAACCGTTTTTATACCCTCATACTGCTGCATCACCCACCAGGTGGCACCTTTATCGCCTCCCCAGCCATCGCCATTGGCAATATCAGGGCCGTAAGCCAGGTAGGCCGGTGTGGAGTTTTGTGTGCCCCACGCGCCCGGCGAATAGACCCATTGCAACGAAAACAGCGATTCTGCATTGTTATCATAAGGATACCGGAACAGGTTCTCGTATTTCGGCAGCAACGACGCCCCGCTAAGGGTTATCACGCGATCGGCGTAATACTTCGCGCTGTCCAGGAATACCTGGTTGCGCTGGCCCGACGCATTCGCTTCCACGCCCGCACGTGTGAGGTAAAACCGGGCCAGCATCCCTTCCGCCGACCATCTGGTAAGCCTCCCGACCCGCACCGGCTTTTCGGGCAGATCCTCTGCAATCTGCCGCATTTCGGTTGTAATGAATTTCCACACACTCTTGGGCGTGTTGCGCTGTACGGTCGTGTCCGAAAGCAGCGTGAGGTTATTCTCGATCAACGGCACCGCGCCCCAGTTCATCACCAGGAACCGATAGGCCAATGCCCGCATAAACCGCGCTTCGGCAATAGCGTGCTTTTTGACAGCCTCCGACACCGATGCCCCCGCATATTTCTGAATGTTCTGAATAGCCAGGTTCGACTGCCCTACTACGATGAAAAACGACCGCCACGCCGAACCATTTTCCGGCGTGTTCCCTGTGGTATTGAAAAGCACATTTCCCCTGTCGTTCCATGCCGAAAACGCGGTACCTGCGCGAAAATCACCAAGGTTATATGACGCCTTATCATTATAATCGAACCATACCTTGCTGTATAGCAATGACGTACTGGCCAGCACCTGATCGTCGGTCTGGTAAAAACCGGCATCCACAATGGCGTCTTTGGGCGGGCGTTCGAGAAAATCTTCCGAACACGCCGCGAGCAATGCAAATAAAAGCAGCGCAATCAGTTTCGTGTAAATGTTTTTCACGTATTTCATTTTCCGGCTGTTTTAGAAATCCAATCCTAAACTGAATGTGTAAACGGGCGTCAGAGGATAACGGCCGTAGTCGAGACCTACCGCCTGGTTCGTTGCACTGGCATCCCTCGAAACATAGGCGCCCACTTCCGGGTCAAAACCCGAATAACCGGTCAGTGTGGCGACGTTCTGGGCGCCTACCGATACCCTCGCACCCCGGATGATTTTCTGGCGGGATACCAGTGATACCGGCAGATTGTAGGTGAGCGAAATGTTTTTCAGCCGGATAAACGACCCGTCTTCCACCCATTTGTCGGTATGCCGTGCGAAATTGCCATTCGGGCCGTTCGAAATGCGGGCCACGTCGGTGCCCGGGTTCGAGAGCGTGACGGTTCCGTCGGCGTTTTTGAGCGGTTTGGCATAATCCATCGCATGTACGAGCAGGTTACGACTCAGGTTGATATTGCTCGCGTTGGTGTTCAGCTTGCCCAGGAAGTTGTACACATCATTGCCGTAGGTGCTGGTCAGCAAAATACTCAGGTCGAATCCTTTATAGGAAAATGTGTTGGTAAAGCCCGCAAACAGCTTGGGCCACGGATTACCGATCACCGTCTGGTCGTTCTCGTTGATAATGCCGTCGCCGTTGACATCCTTGAACTTCACATCCCCCACCCAGATATTGTTTTCGTTGAGAGGCAGCTTCACGCCGTTATTGTCCACCGGTAATGCGCTCTTTTCGATTTCTTCCACCGACTGGAACAATCCTTCCTCGATGTAGCCGCGGAACAGCCATGGCGCCTTGCCCACTTCCGAGCGTTGCGTCCAGTCGGCCAGCCACCACGATGTCCGGTCCACAAACGCCGCATCGGAATAGAACGACTTGATCTTCGTTTTAAAGCCCGATATATTCAGGTTGGATTCCCATTTAAACCCGCCACGGTTGACATTGACCGTATTGATCGTAAGTCCCCAACCTTTATTCTGCAATGCACCGATATTAACCGTCGGAGATCCCACTGCACCTACACCGTTGGTACCCATATACCACGGCAACGGTTTTTCCATCAGGAGGTTGTCTGTATTTTTGATATAATAATCGAATTCAAACTGAATGCGGTTTTGAAACAATGCCAGATTAATTCCGAAGTTGTTCGTTTTGGTTTCTTCCCATTTCAGGCCGTCGTTGGCATATTTCGTAGGCAGGAAGCCGGTGGTAGTAGGCGTTGTGCCCGTGCCCATAGGCGAATAAATGCCGCCGCTGCCCTGGTTGCCGGTAATACCCGTTTCGAAGCGCAATTTCAGCTCGCTGATAGCCGGCACATGAAAGAAGGGCTCTTGCGAAACGCGCCACGCCGCGGATACCGATGGAAAGAAGCCCCATTTGTTGTCGGCACCAAAATTGGCCGAACCATCGCGCCGGATAGTCCCCATAATAATGTACCGGTCGGCGAAATTGTAGTTCAGCCTCCCGAGGTACGATTCCATCGCCCATTCACCCGATCCGCCCGAATTGCTGGCTGTAAGCGCATCGCCCGCCGCAAGGTCGATAATATCGTTGGTAAGAAAGCCGGTACGTCCTCCGCCCAGGTTCTTCCAGGTCGATTCCTGCGCTTCGTGGCTTAGCATGACATTCACATTATGCCTGCCAAACTGCCTGTTGTACTCCAACAGCTGGTTCCAGTTCCAGTAAGTATTCACGCCCGAGCCATTGGTGTACGAAGCCGTCACATTCTGCGCCCAGCCTATTTTGTACGTCGGGATGTAATAGGATGAATTTGAAAAACCCAGGTTAGTGTTGAATGAAGTTCTGAATTGAAGGCCTTTTGCAATCCGCACACCGATGTTAAGCCCACCCAACAATTGCCTCCTGACCAGCTTGTTGGTCGCCAGGTTGGCAATGGCAATGGGGTTGACCGGTGCGAAAATATTCGCTCCGTTGTTTTCATCACCGCCACCCCAGCTGCCGTCAACATTCTTCACAGGCACCTGGGGCGTTAGCTGCAATGCATTCGAGATGATGTTTTCCTGGCTCGTGGTCAGGTTGTCGTTGGTTTGGTTAAAGCTGAGATTCGCCCCGATGCTCGCCCATTCGCGTGGTTTATTATCCAGGTTGAGCCGGAACGCATAGCGGTTAAATCCAGAGCCCAACGCTACGCCGTCCTGTTTCAGGTATTCACCGGACAAATAATAGGTGGTGCGGTCGTTACCGCCGCTGAGGCTTAGCTGGTGCTTATGCATAGGCGCATTTTTGAAAAGCTCCTTTTGCCAGTCGGTGCCTTTCCCGAGCAGGGAAGGGTCGAGGAATTCCTCCGGCGTTTCGCCTCCTGCCAGCTGGTGGTATTCGCCCACCATTTGTGCATACTGCTGCAAATCCATTACTTTCAGCGGTTTGGGAGGTGTTTGGAGGCTGAATTGATAACCATACGCAATTTTCGTATCGCCCGACTTGCCCCTTTTGGTCGTGATCAGCAGCACTCCGTTCGTCGCGCGCGAGCCGTAAATAGCCGTAGCGGACGGTCCTTGCAGCACCTCCACCGATTCAATATCGGCGGGGTTAAGGCCGGCCAGGGGGTTGGAAGAGCTTTGCGCCCCGAACGACACCGATTGTCCCTGGATTTGCACGCCATCCACCACGTACAGAGGCTCATTACTGCCGCTGATCGAATTAATCCCGCGGATATTCACCGAAATGCCTCCTCCCGGCTGGCCGGAGTTCTGCGTAATGTACACCCCCGCCGCACGACCCTGGATCGCCTGCTCCAAGGTCGTGTTGGTGGTCCGCGCAATGTCTTTGGACGAAACGGAAGTTTGGGCGGTCGTCAGATCGGCCCGCTTCATTTCGCCGTAACCCACCACCACTACCTCATCCAACGCCTTGGTATCCACTTTCATCGCTACGTTCAGTTCCGACCGTGCGCCTGCCTGGATTTCCTGCGACAGATACCCCACAAAAGAGAATATCAGCGTGTTCTCCCCTTGCCCCAGTTCCAGCTCATATTGCCCCGCCGAGTTAGTGGTGGTGCCTCGCGAAGTCCCTTTCACCACCACACTTACACCCGGCAGGCCCTCGCCTTTCTCGTCAGTCACTTTTCCTTTGATCGAAGCCAGTACTTCGCTGCTATTCTCGTTCGGTTCCGCTTCGGGCAACGGCGCCGACGAGCTCTTTTCGGCCCTGAAAAGCATTACCTGCTTTCCCGCCACCTCATAGCGAATGGAAAGCGGCCTGAGCAGCCTCACCAGCGCTTCCGCCAACGGTTCGTTCGATGCCTGGAACGTGACCCGCGTCGACGATCGTATCTCAGCCGGGTTATAAATAAATTTCACTTCGGAGTTCCGTTCGATAGACAGAAGTACACTTTTGAGACTTTTATCCTCCATTTTGAGCGTTATTCTTCTTTCCAGCAGATCCTGCCCAAGTAAACGGTAATGACTAAACGTCACATTCGAAAAAACGACGATTATGCATAATTGTAATAAGGACAGTTTCATAATATCCCACACACGGGTTTTGAAATGTAGATTTCCGGGCATATTCAGTTTCGATTTGATTCCGTATTGAAAAAAACAAGGCAATATTTTCCCATCCCATCCGCATGGGGCGGAGGGCATTTAACAGTTCGGAACGTTATTTCAATCGGCTTTGCAGCCTTCGCCATGTATGATGACCTGTCCGTCCACTACCTCGTATTTCGCGTGGATGATCCGGCATATCAGATCCAGCTGTTCATACATCGGCAATCCCGAAAGGTTCGCCGTCAGCTGGCAGTCCGACAGCAATTCTTCATTGAAAAACAGCTCGATCCCGTACTCTTTTTCGAGTGTTTTGAATACATTTTTAACCGGCGCCTCGTCGAATACCAGCGATGCCGCCGGTATTTCACGCACTCTCAGCGGCACGTCCACGATTACCTTCACCAACCGGGATTCCTGCTTGTCGAACAGCACCCGCTGATTGGGTTTCAGCACCACGCCCATGACTTTTTCCGGCGATCCTGCATCGGGCTCATCTTTCTTCGAATAGACCGACACCCGGCCCGTTTTGACGGAAACCGAGGCATTCCGATCTTTTTCAAACGACCTTACCGTGAAACTCGTCCCGAGTACGCGGGTTACCAGCTCTTTTGTTCTCACCAGAAAAGGCTTTTCAGGATTGTGGCTGATCTGAAAAAATGCCTCTCCCTTCAAATATACCTCCCGTCTTTCCGGAGCGAATTTCTCCGGAAATGTCAACTCACTTTGCGGTTCCAGCGTTACCACGCTGCTGTCTTCCAGCAGGATCGTAACGGGCTTGGTAGTCTGGTTGAAACGCACGATATGCCCTGCCACATTTTCAGTCATAGTTGCTGACTCATCCGCCCTACCCGGCTTTACTTCCATCGAACGGTATCCGAGCCAGCCGAGTCCTGCCACGGCGCATATCGAAGCAGCAATACCCCAATACCGGTAGAATGCAGGCCTCGTACGCATTTCCGTACGTTGTACGTGCCCGCTTATGTGTGCGAGCAAGTCCGTCACACGCCCGTCCAGCTCTTCCGTTTCAATGTGCAACTCTTTTTCAGCCAAAACATACAACAATGCACGCGCCTCGTCCAGCTCTTCCCGACGATCCGGGTTTTCTTTCATCCAGTTTTCCCAAAAAGCCGCCGCCGATGAATCCTGTTCCAGTATCCAGGATCTGAAAAACGGGTCCGTAACAAAATCGGTAGCCGTATAATGTCGATAATTCATGATGGGGAACGCTTCTGATAAAGAGATACAAATGGCACCTTCCAGATACCATGATTTATAGATTTTTTCGGAATATTTTTATTTAAATATCAACAAACACCTCAAAATCAAACAAATAGCAATACGAAGAATGCACTGATTGCTGATGGACTGAAGCGTTTGCGAAGCTGGCCGTAGGCCATTTGGAGCAGATTGGAAACCGTTTGCGGGGTTATGTTGAGCATAGCCGAAATCTCCTCGCGACTAAGCTCCTGGTAATATTTGAGGTAGATCACCTCCCGCTGCCGTACAGGCAAGGCTGCGAGCATTTCGGAAACCACCTGCGCTTTCCGGGTCAGGGTTTCGTCTTTGATCATCCACCATTCGGGAGAAAATTCAATGGAAAAGGCATATTCGTCATGGAGCGAATCGTCACCCAGGCGCATGGTGCGGCGGTTACGGGCTATTTTACGGCGAAGGGAAACCAGCAGATAAGCTCTGACGTGCGTTGGTTGGGCCACCCTCCCGCGGCTGCGCCAGAGATCAATAAATACTTCCTGAATACAATCTTTGACGAAGGCTTCGTCTTTGACAAACTTGAAGCCATAATTGAGCAGGGCTTTGAAATGGAAATGCATCAGCTGTCCCAAAGCCTGGTCACTGCCTTCCACCAACTCTTGCCAGAGCCGGGTATCCCTGGATTGAGAGGAATTTTCACCGCTAGTCATGCATGATCGGACGTTTTCTTTGCTGGGTTATGCAGGCAGATCCCGGGGACGACTGCACAAGCTGGCCTGCACAAGCTGGGCTGCATAAGCTGGGGGCCAAAGTTATATTTATATCACTATAAACCTAATAAATATTATTTTACAGCGATTCCCAGAAAAGGAAAGATATAATCGTAGAAGTCCTGAGGAATAAAAGGCTTGATAAAATACCCTGAGAAACCATTCGCCATGGCCCGCTCCTTCTCGTTTTCGAAAGCCGAAGCCGTGAGCGCGATAATGGGCACGACGGGATCGAGCTGGCGAATGAGCGCGGTGCTTTCGAAACCATCCATAATAGGCATCCGAAGGTCCATTAGCACGAGATCGTACCGGTTCCTGCTAAACATTTCATACGCTTCCTGCCCGTTCGATGCTGTGTCGTGGAGGATATTCCTGCGTTTGAGCAACTGCGTGGCCAGTACCAGGTTGGTTTTATTGTCGTCGGCGACCAACACCCGCACTTCCGGCATGTCGCCGGCAACCATCGCGGGCGATGGCTGGTTCACTACCATCGGCTGCTCCGAATAGGGCATCGATAGCCGAAAGGTAAACCGCGATCCCTTCCCCTCCTCGCTTTCCAGGTGGATTTCGCTGCCGAACAAACGCATGAGCTCCCTGGAAATGGCCAGACCAAGTCCTGTTCCGCTCACACTGTCGGAGTGTGTCCTGGCCCTGACCTGGGTAAAAATTTCAAAAATACCAGGCTGCTCCGACTTCGGGATACCGATGCCCGTGTCAGTCACTGCGAAATCGAGGGTCACGGCCTCGGGTGTGCGGGCCACCTGTTTTACGTCGAGCGTGACGGATCCGTTTGGGGTAAATTTGATCGCATTATGCACCAGATTGGTAATCACCTGGCTTAAACGAAGGCGATCGGCAACGAGCTGCACGGGTAATCCGGGATCAACGGAGAACACCAGGGAAATGCCCTTCTCATTGGCTTTCGGATCGAAGGTCTTTTTGAGTGTATCAAAAAAATCGAACGGATTGAAGGGCTGTGGATCGAGCACTACGTGGTTGGAGTTGATCTTGTTAAAATCCAGCACGTCGTTCACCACCGCCATCAGGTGATCGGCCGAGAATTTCAGGGTTTTAAGTAAATCATTGGGTTTTTCGCTGCTCTCTTCCTGCATCATCAAATGCACCATGCCTACGATCCCGTTCAATGGCGTACGGATTTCGTGGCTCATCATCGACAGGAAGTCGGTTTTGGCACGGGTAGCCTGCTCGGCAATGGTTTTTTGTCGTTCCAGAGCGTCGTTCTGCTGTTGCAGGGTATAGCGGAAATAGAATTCGCGTCTGTCTTTATTGTAATTCAGTTTGACCACAAAAGGGAACACCACATGAGCCACCATCACGAAAATGGCTCCCTGCTCGACAAAATCGGACAGGGAAGTATTGCTCACAAAATAGATCGACGCCGGATAGAGCACGAGGGCCATTACAGAAATGACCACGCCGTAACGCAGCGGCCAACGCAGGACCAGCCCTGCAAATATGACCGCGAGCGTAAGGTTAATACAGGATTGCACATATGAAAAATGTGGCCTGGAAAGAAGAAAAGCGTAAAAGCAAACCAGTGTCGCAAAGGTATAGAAGCTCATCTGCTGCCCCGAAATCACCTTTTTATAATTCAGGAACATGTATCCGAGAATGATGGAATCGGACAGCAGGTGGGTCGGCAACAATGTATAAAAAAAAGGGTCGCCGGAGAGGTAAAAGGCAATCGCCGACAATGGGTTGCAAACCAGGAACGTCAGGCAGAACAGCCGGTTTTGAACCCGGGTCTTGATTTCCGTCTCTTCCTGCCAAAGCTGCTCAAAAGATTCGGAATAGTAGATATCTTTCAAATAGGAGCTTTTTTGAACGTTTAAACCCAAAATTACCCTTAAAAATATTAAAGACAGCGCATTTTAAGGCGTAAGTACGGGTTTTTATTACCCTGCGGATCAAATGCGGCTATTCCAGTATGACGTTATCAAAAAACCGTCTCAATTTTTCCGAGCCAATGATCCGGCGGCAGGTTTCAACGGTGAGCGGTTTTTGCTGGTAATCAATCACCTGCCCGAACGTCAACGCGCGGGACTTCTCGCTCTCCTCGGTTGCAGAGCTTACCATGACGATCAGCACCTTCGACAAATAGGGCCTGTCGCGGATAGCCCCCAGAAATTCCCAGCCATTCATGACAGGCATATTGATATCGAGCAGCACCAGAAACGTCGTTTCCATCGCCTGGTTGCTATCCAGGTAATCCAGCGCCTCCTGCCCATTATAGCAAAGCACGGTATCGCACAATACCCCGCTTCTTTTGAGAAAGGTATCGTGAAGAAACAACATGATCTTGTCGTCGTCTACCAAAAGGATTTTAAGCCCGTCATTCGTCATCGTTCTGAACTTTATCTGCCTTGCTTACAATTTTCCGGATCACTTCGTCCAGCTCATCCGCCGAAGATTTGATCAGTTCCAGCGCCATTTCGACCGGCATACCCGCGGTGTCACCGGATTGAAGGAGTTGCACCAGGCCCATCAGGCGCGTGAGCGGGGCGCGCACCACATGCGACTGCGTCCACGCGATTTCCCTCAGCTGCTCATTCTGTTGCCGGTACCGCTCGTTGCTAATCTCGAGATCCCTCGCCTTCTCTACGGCATCGGTAATGTCCCGGGAATTTGCCACCACACCGCCAACCGCCGGATCGTCGGTCATATTGGTTGCGATGGTCACGATCCACCGATATTCCCCGAACCCGTCCTTAAATCGAAAAGGCTCCGTCCTGATCTGCCGGTGTTCCCTGATTTTTAAAAACAATGCCAGTACAGTCTCGCGGTCATCGGGGTGGATCCAGTCGAATGCATTTTTACCTACCAAATGGCTGGGCTCGATACCAAGTATGGGATAGCAGCTTTCGCTTACAAACTGGTAATTCCCCTGTTCGTCCAGGATCGCAATGAGGTCTGCGCCCTCCTGGACCAATGCTTTAAACCGCCGCTCGCTCGCCATGAGTTCGCGCTTCTTTTCCATGCGCTCGGTCACATCTGTGATCACACACATGTGCAAGCCAGGTAAAATATTGGACTTGGAATTGAAACTGCCGGTTATCAGCGTGCCGTCCTTCCTCCTGATTTGCATCAAACCGTTGAGAATTTCACCATTGAGGAAGTTCTTCCATACCCCATCGAAGCCTATTTCGTCGGGCAAGTGCATAAAGTCCTTAATACATACCCCTCGCAGCTCATCCGTTTCATATCCGAGCATACGGCGGCTCGCATCATTAAGGTCGGTGCAGCAGCCATTGTCGTCGCAAAGTACGATCGCGTCCGTAGTATGGTCGAAAATCGCTTTAAACTTTTCCTCCGACATCGTGCGCTCCTGCTCCGAGGCGATCCAGGACGTAATGTCCGTGGCAAGTACCAGTTCGGCCTTTCTGCCATTGACATAAACGATATTGCCCTGAATGAGGACATCAATAAGCGCACCGCTCTTTTTGCGGTGCTTGTAGATGCCCGATGAGAAAAGCTGCTCGTGTTTCCGCACGATGCTTACGGCTTCCAGCATCACCGGGATTTCCGTTTCAGGCCTCAGAGCCAGGATGGTCATCCCTAAGAACTCCTCCCTGGTGAACCCATAGTGCCGCACCGCAGCCTGGTTAACGTCCAGTATACCGTAAGTTTCCACGTCATAAACCCACATGGGCTGCGGGTTAAGCTCAAACAAATCGTGGTACATGATCTCAGAAGCCACTGGCGTCCTGTCTTCAAACTCTTCCTGCCGCGCTGTACTCATTCATTCAACCCCTCACGGGAATAGGTGTCATGTAGATTTAATATTACAAATTTATATCTCGCTGGCATAATAATTATCCTTCGGGTTGCAAAACAACCAGGAAGTTTATGCGCGGATACATATTTCTAACACTATCATTCTTTTTCTTCACCCTCACGGGCTGCGAAAACAGTGATAAAACCGACCCGTCTGTGATCGGCGAACTCGATAAACAGTTTATCCTGGAAGCAGCCGACGATGCCTTGTTCCAGGTCAATGCCGGACAAGTAGCCGCGTCACGCACGACGCGGGACAGCATTCAGGAATACGGCGAAGAAATGACGACCAGCCATACCCAGGCCGGAAAAGAATTACAGACGCTCGCCGCAGCCAGGAAAGTGCAACTTCCCACCACGCTTTCCGATGAGCGCCAACAGCAGCTCGACAGCCTTTCCATGCAAACCGGGGTGAGCCTCGACACCCTGTATCTCAACCAGATGGTAGCGATTCAGGAACGCGTGGTACGGCTGATGGAGATCGAAGGAACCTCCGGCAAGGACACCGAGTTGAAGCAATGGGCGGCCGATCGCCTGCCCGTAGTGAGACAGTTCGAAGAACGCGCCAAAGCCTTGCGCGACTCGCTGGAATAGCGGTCCGGCGGTCTAGCGACCACGACCGCTGACTGCTGACCGCCGACCGCCGACAACGGACCATAGACCATGGACCATAGACCGTCCTATTACTCTTGTTTTTTCACGACCAGACCGTGGTCGGCGGTCCATGGTCGGCGGTCGGCGGTCCATGGTCGGCCGGCGGCCGGCGGCCCTCCCGCCTTCAAAACCAGAACCCGAGTTGCAAAGCAATCCGCGGCTTCTCTTCATTCTTCTCTTTCGGAATGAATGCGCCTACCGCGATGGTCAGTGCATCGACCGGTGAGAGCCAGATACCGCCACCATAATTGTAGTGCCATTTGTCCGACGATTCTCCTTCCAGCCATACGCGGCCGTAATCAAAGCCCCCGAAAATGCCGTAGGTAAGCGGTAATGTGGGATTGTAGCTGCTGCCGAGGCGCAAACGAAGGTCGGTATCGTGCCAGAACGAGCTTTTTCCGTAAAAACGTTCGGTACGGTAACCCCGTAGCCCCAGCTTGCCGCCAATGTTCGGCATTTGGAAGAACTGGAACCCGCTCCCGAAGTTTACGCCCGTGCCTGCCTGTGTGGCGAGGATGAGGTTTTCTTTCTGATCGAGCGCGGTATACCAGGCAAATTGAGCACGGAGGCCGGTAAAATTTTTGTCGCTTTTCAGATCGGCCGTCCAGTTCAATGCAGCGTTGAAACGGATACCGGTGTGCGGCGAGAAGATGTTATCGACACTGCTGAAATTGAAGGTAAACTTGGCGCCGCTGTAATATTTGGTTTTGAAAATATCATCCGGCAAGCCATTCTCGCTGCTGGTAATGTACCTGCCGCCGGTTGCCTGGATGTCGTTCACTTCAAATACCGGACCTAACGTAACAAAGCCATTATGGCCACCGAAACGCTTTTTAAGCGCAGGATACACGTAAAATGCACTCTGACGTACGCGATAGAAATTGGCATCGTCGACAGGCCGCTCGGTTTCATTGCCTAACCCCGCATAGTTGAATGCATAGCGCGGGCCGCGGTAATAACTATCGAGGTAAAAATCGAATTTCTTGAATGCATTGATAAAATCGCCGGTGTAATTGACTTTGAAACCCTGCGTTCTCACCGCAAAACTCCCGCCAATGCTCTGCACCGAGGCATACGGCTCTTTCTTAAAACCGTATTTGGTGATATTCACCGCCCCGCCGAGGAAGAAACCGTCGTCGGGGTTCGCACCGAGCAATGGCAGCGGCAATGTGATATCATAGTTGCTGTCGGCACTCCTGCGGTCGTACACATTAAAACGGTACAGGCTGGTGCGCTTATCCTTCGTGTCAGGGCCCGGGATAACGGTATTGTTTTTCAAATCGTCATAAACGAGTGTTTTCTTCCTGCCTCCGCTCACGCGCGCGCTATCCGCGAAAACGTCCTTACCCAGGCCGCCGATGAGCCGCAGCTTAACGCCTTTACGGACGTCGCCTTTTACGATAAACTCATCGTCGTCGCCATTTCCATAAATATTGATGGCGTGCGTCACCGTATTTTCGAAAACGCGCTGGTAATTCTGGTGCTTGATCCGGCCTTCCTTACCCGTCTCGTACACGGTCACACGCGTGTGCGCGTCGTCTACCCGCTCGATCAGGAAGCGTTCCTTCTCTTCGGTGCCGATCACATTCACTTCCTTGCTCACAAATTCATAATGCGTGCGTGCGATCTCCATCAAATGAGCCCGGCGTGCTTTCAGGCCTTCTATCATTTTGGCGGATACCATTTCGCGCGCTTTCGGTGGCCAGTCGTTGAAAGACGCCTGGATGGCCTCATCGGTGAGGTTTTTCTGAATATACTTCACCTGCTCTTCCCACTGCTCCCAGCTTAGCTCGTTCAGGAACGTGCGGTCGAAAAGGCGGGCACTCCAAGTGGTCCATTTCATACTCTGGATCTCGGGGCCGTAGGTTTGCAATTGCCGCAGGAAAGGCAGCGTTTGCCGGGCAATGTTGGTCAGGAAACCATCGTAGCGCGAAAATGCCTGGTCGCGGTCGCGGGGAATGGGACGGTAAATGATGGTACCGTCTTTCTGTTTGGTCGAAGCCCAGGCCCACTGGTCGTCGTGGCGGTCCCAGTCGCCTACCACGAAATCGAGCAAACGCGTGCGGATCGCCCATGATTCGTCGACTTTGTTTTTACTGTTTTCCAGCAATGCTTCCACCAGTTCCGGCGTGCTCACGATTTTATCGGGATTCCCGAAGAAATCGGCATTCTTCCATTTCTTACCGTCGGCCCGTTCCTCCACAAGGTTCATTGTTCCGCCAAAAATGCTGTTGAATGTTCCCAGCCCGGGCTGAGCCGGCACATAGTACATTCTCGGATTGGTATGATACACATTGATCGCCCCCGCCAATGCAGGCATATTCAAGGGCGCAAACGGGTTCGTTGAAAGGAAGTTATCTTCTACCAGGTACTGCGCGGCAATCATCTGATTGAACGGAAATGGCAGGAACCGGCTCACGTCCTTAGTGAGGCCGCGCATGGCATATTCCCGGCCCTCGCCGTCGCGGAGGCGCAGCGAGTTAGTCTGGTTACCCCCACCTTGCTTGATGGGGATCACGCCGCCTTTGTAGGTAGCCATATCCAGCACCGGAAAGCGGTACTGTTGGAGGTATAATGGCCGGTAATGCTCTCCTAGCATGACCTTGTGGATCTTGCCAATCGGTTTTACCTCGTTGCTGACAATGAATTTCGTAGTCGAGTCGGCATGCTGGTTGTACTCGGTAAAAGCGATGGTAGAATCCGGAATTTCGGTCAGCTGCTTATCCTTCACTTTGTGCTGAAAAACCAGTCTGGCATCCTTGCCGTCCGGTGTTACTTCCCAGAATTTGGCCCAGGTTTCGCCGCCCGCGCAGAAGCTCAATGTCGAGAAACCGAGTTTGGAAGAAGAAAACATCGATCCTTTGCCTAGGCTCACCGGACTGACTTTCGAGCCGCTTCCGCTCACGATAAACTCCTGCCCGTCATTCTCGATAAACTCCAATGCATGCTCATGCCCGCTCGCAAAAATGAACTTGCCGTTCTTCTTCGCGCCTGCGAGCACCGCCGTGCGAAGCTCCTTATAATGCTTATTGGCAACGTCCTGCCGGGAACCGATCGTCGCGCGGAACAATGCGCTGAGGCTACCGAGTACCGGTAGCGGAATGTACAGCTTTGGATTCAGTTCGGTAAGCGGGAAAATGTGCTGCTTGATGGTGAATCTTCCCCCATGCGGACCATAGGTGTAAGGCGGGTGGTGCATTGCGATCACGACGTGCTTGTTCCGGTATTTACGAACCACGTTCTCCCACACAAACCGGAACTGCTCGCGGTTCCTGATCTCGCAGCCGTCGTTAATCTTCTGATCGCGGTCCCAGTCGGTGAGCCACCATTGCGAGTCCGCGACGATGATGACGACATTATCATTCAGTTCCACTACTTCCGGGCCCGAACAGCCGTTCAATGGGAGGAAATAGTCTTCGTACTCTTCCTTGTCCTTCTTTCCGCGTGCTTCGTTGATGTGCTTCTGAACGTATTTCTCCTGCCGTTTCAACCCCTTCACACCCCAGCCGCGCCAGTCGTGGTTACCGGGCAGAAAAATGGGATGTCCCTTGAAGTTTTCGAGGGTTTCGAGCTGTGAGTCAATGCGAAATTCGGCCAACTTACGTGCAGCCGAATCCTCCGAAGGCGGCATGCCCGATTCGTAGATATTATCGCCGAGAAACAATATGGAGCTGTTTTTCGATTCGGTACCGAGTTTCGTTTTGAGGTATTCCAAAACCGGCGCACGGTTGCCGGGCGAATCGTTACCTGCGTCGCCCACGAGGTACATGGTATGTTTCAGTTCCAATGCAGGATCGGGCGAAGCCGACTGCCATTGCGCACCTTCCTTCGAAAAACGGGTTTTATAGCTCGCACAGGACGATACGCCTGCCAGAACTGTCCCCAATGCAAGTAAACGGAGTAAATATCTATTCATAGGATGTCAGGAAAGGCCCTATTGGCCCGATTTTCTGAATTTGAGCACATTTCCGCTGAAAAGGTCGTCGCCCTCATTGGAAATATAAAGATTGCCCGCATTGTCGAACGCGATGCCTTCCGGCTGGATGAACATATTGCTGTTGAGATGGTGGGCATCTTTCACCCGCCATTGCCGGTCGGCCACGACCACCAGCTTATTCACCGCCGAAATAATGTACCACTCCCTGGTGATGGGATTCCGCGCAATGCCCGACGGCCTGAAACCGCGCGATACCTTGCCGGTAATCGCTTTAATTTCATCCACGTTAATCGCAAATTTGCCCGATTCCGCAATCACCGAATCCGGCCCGGTTTTCAGGATATAGCCCGAAACACTATTCTTGGAATCATCACCCGCGCAATTCTTGCAAATGACGAACAGCTCGCCGGTACCTTCGTCGCCATACATTCCTTCATATTCGCCTTTGGGTAAAATACCTTTCACTTCCGATACGCCTTCCGGCTCCTCATAGACTGCCTCGGCCATCGGGAATGTGTAAATAGTACCATTGCTTTTCAGAATGTAGGCGCGGTCGTTGATGATTGAAACATCTTCGTAGTCACCTTTTTTACCAAACTTCGCGTGCAATTGCTTCGGCACGTCCCACGCCAGCCTGAAAAGCTTGCCGTCCTCGTCCTGGATTGCGTAGATCGTATCGCTTTGTCCCTTGTCGAATGCAATGCCCGAAACCTCGAACAAGCTTTCAGGCAAATTGAACTTCTCGGGTTTATTCAAATCATATGCACGGAAAATTTCCGTCTCCTTTTGCGTCGAATTGCAGCCGACTGCGAGCAAGCCCAGCAATGCAACCGCCGCCAATACCGATCCGTATTGTTTTTTCATCAGAATGTCTTTTTTAAATTCTTGACAGCCCCCGTCAGGTACTGGTAAATGGCCTCCTGCGAGCGCACGCCCCCGGGAAGCGTCGTAACGGGCGCATTATGCAGTTTCTCGTCGATCCACACGGCTTGCACCGTATCGTCCCATTGCAGGGCCAGAATATCGATGAGCTGCTTTTTCAAATCTTCGTGATAGATCGGGAAGCAGACCTCAATCCGGCGGTAAATGTTGCGGTTCATCCAGTCGGCGGAACCCATGAATACCTCGGGGTGGCCATTGTTATGGAAAATGAACACGCGGCCGTGTTCGAGGTAGCGGTCTACAATGCGCTTGATACGGATGTTTTCGCTCTGCCCCGGAACGCCCGGCACGAGCCTGCAAATGCTGCGCACGATCAGGTTCACGGCAATACCTGCATTGGAAGCCTCGTACAGTTTATTGATCAGCACTTCCTCTTCCAGGTTGTTCAGTTTAATGGTAATACCTGCGGGAAGGCCGTCTTTGGCATTCCCAATCTCCCTGTCGATGAGCTCGACAAACCGGCTTTGCAGGTTAAACTGCGCTACCAGCAAATGCTCGAAACGCATGGCGTCGATCTTCTCCGGCTTTTTCTTTTTACTTAAAAAACCAAACAATAGCTCGGCTTCTTTGAGCATGGCCGGATGGGCCGTGAGCAGGATATGGTCGGTATAAAAGCGGGCGGTGCCTTCGTTGAGGTTACCCGTGGCAAGCAGGCCAAGATGGGAATGCGTTTCGTGTTTCCGCTTTACCAATGCCAGTTTCGCATGCACCTTTAATGCAGTCACGCTGTGAATGATCTTCACGCCCGCCGATTTCATTTTCTTCGCCCACCGGATATTGTTCGCTTCATCAAACCGCGCTTTCAGCTCGACGAGTACCGTTACCTTCTTCCCGTTTTTGGCCGCGGTAATGAGCGCGTGGGCAATTTTGGAATCATGTGCAACCCGGTACATGGTCGTGTAGATTTCCTGCACAGAGCGGTCTATCGCGGCTTCATTAAAAAACCGGAGAATTGTATCGTAAGTCTGGTAGGGCGCATGGACCATCAGATCGCGGCGGGTAAGGGCTTCGAACAATGTCTCGGGCTCCTCAAAACCTTGCAGATGCTGCGCAGCGGGCCAGGCGGGATAGGAAATCGCCGGTGAGGCCACCGGCAGCGCCGACAGGTCTTTCAGGTTATGATAGCGCCCGCCTTCCACAAGCGATGCTTTTTTCAGATCAAATACATTCACGATGTATTGCAAATGTCGCAACGACAAGCCCGGCTCGTACAGCAACCGCGTGGCCAGGCCAAAGTCGCGTTTGCTCAACTGCTTCTCCACCTGTTCGGCCATGTCCTCACCGTCTTCGTCGAGCAAATCCAGCTCCGCGTCGCGGGTAACTTTGATATTGAATGCTTTGATATCCAGCGCATCCGGGAATAGGATCGGCAGATTACAGCGAATGAGGTCTTCCAGGAAAATAATGTATTCCCCATCGGGCTGTTTTATTTTCACAAACCGGTCGAGCTGGGGCACAGGGATATTCACCAGTGCTATTTTCTCCTTGTCGCCGGGTAATTCCAGCACCACGACAATGTATATCTGGTTGTTTTCAGGAAAAAAGGAAGTCTTATCGTTCAAATAGACCGGCTGCAAAAAGCCCGCTATTTGCGTATAAAAATAGTGGCGTGCGAAAGCGGCAATCTGTTCGGAGATGGGTTCTTTATACAAAAAATGAAACCCCAGCCTCGCCAGCGCCGGAATAACCGACTTCCCGAGAATGCGGCCAAATTCTTCCAGCTGCCGGTTTACGGTTGCCTCTGCTTCCAGAAAGGCATTGTTGTCCGCATCCTGCATCGCATTCTTTTGCAGGTATGGCATCCGTACCCGGTAAAATTCATCGAGGTTGGACGAATAGATCGACAGAAACCGGATCCGTTCCATGAGCGGGACGGACTCGTTCGCGGCTTCCATCAATACCCTTTCATTGAAGGAAAGCCAGCTGATATCCCGGTTGAAATAGCGGAACGCTTCCATAAGGCGGCGGATCAGTGTTCGAAGAAAATGGAGGCGATCACAAATGCGACCACGGAAATGACGATGCCAAACATGAATACATTATAAGCCACGCGCAGCAGCCGGTATTTTCTACCCAACACAACTCCTTGTGAATAAACATCTTTCGTGAGGCTACCATACAGAAAATCCCGGTCGTTCATCATCGTCTGCATGCCTTTGGAATACTCATTGAACGACATCCGGTAGAAATTCCCGAAAAACAGCAGGTTCACGCTTTTGGCATCGATATCATCCTGCGTGAACGTACCGCGCGGGATCGTCGGGCGGGTGGACAGGATCGAGAACACCATCGTAACCATACACACCGTGAGCAGCATCATCGTCGGAATAATGAGGTATGCATTGTCTTCCAGCTTGCGAACGAGTACGCTCAGCAGCACGGAGATGATGATCGACGTGGTGGTGATCATGATATGCGCCTTGTTGTCGGCCATATCGCTCAGGCGCTGGTGGTTGTTGGAACTGATCCGGAACATCGTTTCAATACCCTTGTCCGGCCGGTCGTCCTTTTTCTTTTTACCTTCCGCTATTTCGGGAATGAATGGCTCCTTTTGCTGCTTGATCACCGGTAGGTCTGCGGCAGTCACCGTAGCCGGGCTGGGTGCCGGAGTCTCCGCCGCCCGTGCCTGCGATTCCTGTGCTGCGGCCTCTTCCAAAGTTTCTTCCAGCAGCTTTTGCTTTAACTTTTCGAGGTTCTTTTTCTTTTGTTTATCCAGAAGATCGCGGCAGTAATCGGTCTGGTAGTCATGGTTTTCGAGCAACTTAATGGTGCTTTTACGCCATTCGGCTTTGTCGATTTTTCTTCCGAGGCGCTGCTCGGCTTCTTTTCGCACGAGCTTGTTCCAATCGCCGAACTCAGGCGTGCCCAAATGGTACAAATCGGCATCGCAAACAACCTGCTGGAGAAAATTAGCCGGCTTTTGCGGCCAAACCGTCGCCAGGATACACCCCTCCACTTCGGCGATTACCTCCTCTTCCACCTCTTCCGACCGAAGAAATTCCGCCGCCATTGCAGCGCCCCGTTTCTCGTGCCCGGCCGCCTCGCCGGTACTGTACCCCGTATCATGAAACCAGGCGGCCGTTACGACGATAAATGTCTCCTTATCCTCCAACCGGTAATGGTTGGCGATCTTGACGGCATTGCCCACCACCGACTCCGTATGAACGAGATTATGGTAGCTAAGCTGTGCCAGCGCCTTGGTACCAAAAAAATGGTGGACGTGATGCTTAACCTTGTCGAGCCGATGGTTATAATTCATAGAACGTTCAGTTATGATGCTTCGTTAATTCCAGTCCGATTCCAGGTTCACGCCCACGCGGAGCGCTTTGAGTCCCGTAACTCCCTGCAAGTCTTCGAGATCGAAGAATTCCAGGTCATCCAATAAAGTATTTTTTTCCTGCAAATACCGGATATATCCGACATATTCTTCGGCCGACTTGCTGTTGAAATACACGAGTGCGATCTTGCCCGGCTGGGTAAGCCGCTCACCTGTACCTTTCACATGCACCTTGTCGATCCGTTTCTTGATCACCTGGTACCGGATATTGTAGGCGCCTTCGACGTCGAACCGTCGCTCGTCGTCCCGGAAACTGATGTCGATACTGCCCGAGTTGATGAAAATCAGCTGGGTGGTTTCGAGCGGCTTTTCCAGTTGCGGGATCAGCGAATGTGTGATCCGGGCAATGGCTGCCATGGTAGTCAGTTGCCACAGGCGAATGTTTTTCAGGTAAAGTTCGCTGAAACGCTTTTCCGGTTCAATGGACTGGCCAATGTAAATGTCGTACTCGATCCCGTCCGTCCTGAATTTTTCGAAATAGCAGGGGTACGATTCCTGGATTTCGTTTCTGAACAGATCGAGGTAAAGGTTGACGGAGGAGTTAATTGCCTGCATAGAAGCTTCCAGCTCGCGACGGTTGGCAAATGCCGAGCCATGGTCCTCGTCAATCATTTCAAAATACTGGTCGATGCGGTTGCGCAGCACCAGCTCGCCGGGGTCCATGGCACCCGAGCCGAACATTTTCAGGCTTTCTTCCTTGAAATGCTCCAAGAACGGATGGGCTTCATTTTCCAGGAAGTCGCGAATCTTCATTTCGTCGTTATCGGTGCTTTCGTCGGTGATTTCCGCTATCCACTTCCTGCATTTGAAGATCATCTCGTCGGCCAGCCCGAACCCGAGTTTTTGTTTAAGAACAGTAAAGGTTTCTATCAATACATTGAATTGAAGACGAAGATCTTCCCGAAGTGCTGCATTTCTTTCGAGCGTGGAATTCCGGATGTCGATCGCGCCGTACAGCGGGAACACGTTCCGGAACTGAATGCCTTCTATCTCCGCGCTCTGCGGGTTGAGGGCCTTGTCGCGGATATAATGCCAAGCGGTTTCGCGGAAGCGCCATTGTACGGCGGGTTGCAGCGAGGTAAACTTGTCGCGGATCACATTGTCGATCTGCAAATTGAACTCATCGATGTAGTTGGTCATCATCTGCGCGATCCACGGCAAAGCGATGTCCAGCTTCGCGAGCAAACGTTCATCGATCGATTTCTGCTCTTTGGAATACACTTCCAGCACGCCCACTACCTTGTTGTCGTGGTAAACGGGCAGCAGTGCGTACGCTTCCACACCGTCATTTTGCAGAATGCGGATAAAGTCCTGCTTTTTGGGGTCTTCCGCACCGAGGTTACGCAAAAGCAGCGTTTTCGGCGCCTCAAAATACTGGGTAGCCATGTCGAGGTACGTCTGCTCGGCCATGTCGTTCTCGGTAGCCGCGCTCATGAGCTTGCTAAACAGGATAGAGCTCCGGTCGAAAACGAGTTTGTTGTTCACGCGCAAGACTGCCATGAGTCCGAAATCGACCCCAGCGTTTTCAACCAGCATTTTCAATGCGCCCGCCACGTAGTTGAAATACGTTTTGGGATCATAGGAAGCGCGGTCGAGGATGGTATTCTTGATGTTTTCGACGGCGTGCTCGGCAGTAACGTCGTTGAGTGTAATCACCGAGAAGCCCTCGAAATGAAAGAGGCTGTGTGGCAATAGGGTGGAAAATACATTCAAATCGAAATTCTCCTGCAAATCCGAGCGCAGCGTATCGAGGTCGAGCTCGGGGAGGCTGCCTTTGGCGTATACTTCACAAAAACTGTTATCGATATGTACCCTGTAAAACTTCTGCAGGCCCGAATCGTCGTCCTTCAAAGTAATGATCATATCCGGATGGTGCAGCGGGGGAAAATGGTAGAGCTTTTCCAGAATGAAGGAATAGAGCATCTGCATTTTCTGCCTGTAGTTGACCCCGCGGTCTTCGATAAGGTCGCACCGTATGTTGCCATCCTGCTGAAAAAGCAGGCTGTAAAAGCCCGACGTGCCGTAAAAAACAATAGGGCTGACGGGAGCACTCAACGCCCAGAAAACTTCCTTTTCGTTGGCGATAGGTGGCATGAGCATGCCATAGATCAAACTCAGTTCCTCTTTATAGTTGGTAACTTCCGCGAGCGGAATATCCTGACTGAAAGCCGGATTGGCTTTCAGTTTATCAAGAACCAGCGAGAAAAATGTCTTTTTGACCGTTTCTTCCTGATCGATTTTACTTTCCAGAAAGCTGATGAAGCTCCGGAAAGAAATGGATGAGTCAAGTTTCTGGAGACCGTATGGTGTGTTTTGAGTTACATCAATCGTGATCGGTTCCATTATTTGGTTTTTTGCACACTGAATGAATGCTCTGATGGCTTTCGGTTACTAAAATTCAGTGTTTTTTGTCAAACTGCCAACGATAAACGTTGAATTACGGTTCCATTAAACCGATTCGACCTTTTCCTGCGTTACCGAAGGCTTAATGATCATTCGCAGGGACTGATCTTTGGTGAAATAGGCGATCATCCAGTTGTAAAGCGTTTTCATACGATTACGGTGGTTGATCAGTGAAATGAGGTGTATGAAAAGCCACGCCAACCACGCGATCACGCCTTTGAAATGAACTTTCGGCGAGGGCAGGTCTACCACGGCTTTGGCACGGCCGATAATGGCCATCGAGCCTTTGTCATTGTATTTAAATGCGTGCAGCGGCTGATGCTCGGCGATCAGCTCGAAGTTACGCGCGAGATTCTTGCCTTGCTGGATCGCTACCTGCGCTACCTGCGGGTGCCCGTTCGGGAAGCCTTCGTCGGTGGTTTGCAGGCAGCAGTCGCCGATCGCATAGATATTATAGGTACTGTTCACCTTGTTGTACGCATCCACGAGCAGCCTCCGCCCGCGTCCGTAAGCTTCCGCGGGGATACCTTCGAACACCCTGCCCGTAACCCCTGCCGCCCAGATGAGCGTTTTGGCATCAATACTGTCGCCTTCGGAGAAATACACTTTGTCGTCGACGAAGTCGGACACGTGGGTATTGAGGCGGATTTTCACGCCGAGCTTGCTCAGGTCTTTGTAGGTATCTTCCTGCGAAGCCTTGCTCATGGGTGAAAGCAATGCCTCACTACCGTCGACCAGGTATATTTCGCTGCCTTTCCCGGCCAGCTCGGGATATTCCTTGCGAAGGATGCCGTTACGCATTTCGGCAAACATCCCGGAGATTTCCACGCCCGTAGGTCCACCTCCCGCGATCACGACCGTCAGCAGTTTTTTGATCTCCGCCGGATCGGTACTGAGTGTCGCCTGCTCCATCTGCATCAGCAGCTTGTTCCGCATACTGATCGCATCTTCGAGCGTTTTCATCGGCGTCGCATTCCGCTTCACATTCTCCATCCCGAAAAAATTCGTTTCCGCACCGGTTGCGAACACGAGGATATCATAGGCCAGCTCACCGTTATGCAGGATGATCTTGTTCTCCCCCGGCACCACCCTCTGTAACTCCCCTAGCCGGAAGTGAAGGTTCTCTTTTCCTGAAAAGAGCTTTCGGAACGGGTAACTGATGCTCGATGGTTCCAGGAAGGCCGTCGCGACCTGGTATATCAGCGGCGGAAAGAAGTTGTAGTTGTTCTTGTCTACCAGGGTTACCTCAAATTTCTCACTCTTTGCAAGGTCCAGCGCCAGGTTGACACCGGCAAATCCTCCTCCTACGATTACAATATTCATGGTGCTTAATTTATTAGGGGGTTAATGAAATGTGTGATGCTTCGGTAGGTTCAGGAGGCTTAACCAATAGTGTGCCAATGCATTACTTTCGGATGGCGTTTTACAGTAAAACGCCATCCCTTTTATTTCAGGCCATGCTGTCTGTCATCTTTCCGGATTTCTTCAGATACCTTACATAACCATACAATGCACCGAGGATCAGCACAATCACCGCAAAAAGGGTGATTCTTTTATCCGGTTCCGGCACGATTTCCGGGTATTTGAAAATCAATAGGGCCACAATGCCTATCAGCCAAACCAGCAATGTGTTGTATTCTTTCAAAAGCCAGCGCTTGTAATTGAAACGCATGTCTTTGAATGTATCCAAAATACCTGCCGGATTGATCAGCCAGCGGTTCACCCGGCTGCAATACGCATCGAACTGCGTACCGAATTTATTTCTCAGAAAGTTCTCCTCCGCCAGTACAATCGCCTGATAGATAAACAAAAACAGCGGCATTACGATTCCGACGTAGATCAGCGAGTTAGCCAAAATACCCACGCCCAGCAACATCAGTATATTACCCACATACAGCGGGTTACGGCAATGCCGGAAAATACCTTCGGTCACCAGCTTCTCGGCATACACCTTTTTGTCGCGGCCGCCGCGGATAATGTACGCGAGGCCGATGGTGATACCCCGGATGAGCTCTCCTGAAAACGTCACCAGTAATCCGAGGATCACCGGGTACAGGTAATAACCAGGACCGAATTGCTCACGTGAAAAGATCGGCGGCGACGGCAAAAACAGCAGCAGGTACAGGATGATAAACAGGTTATTTCTGTACTTGAAAAAGAAATTACCGATCGCGATCATGATTTTTTATAAGCTATCATTCCTGAAAAATTGTACCACTTGAAGAAAATTTCGCAGTCGGCGAAACCGGCCTCTTTCAGCAGAAGCATGTTTTCAGACAACTTGTAAGGGATCAGCACATTTTCGAGCGCTTCCCGTTTCTGGGATATTTCGAGCTCGCTGTAATGGTTGCGCCGCTTATAGTTGTAATAGTATTTAATAAAATCACGATTAAACACGCTGCTCTCCGCGAGCACTTTCTCCACCAACAGCAATACACCGCCGGGGTTCAATCCTTCATAAATGTTTCTCAGAAGTCTTTCGCGGTACAACGGCCTCACAAATTGCAACGTAAGGCAGAGTATCACGACAGAACCGTTGGAAATGGGAAGCTGCTGGTGCAAATCCCCTGCGACGAGGTCGTATGGTCTTACAAAACCCGCTTCTTTCAGCTTCAAATCGCATTTGTCGAGCATTTCCTGCGACTCGTCGATCCCGACAAACCGGATGTCCGAGGGAATGAGTTGGTCCAGACCAATCAGCGTGGTGCCGGTAGAGCACCCCAGGTCGTACACAAATGTTCCTTCTTTCACATGGTCGGCAGCGATCTCGGCGAGCATTCGCTGCATCTCGTTGTAATAGGGTACTGACCTGCTCACCATGTCGTCAAAGACATTCACCACTGTAGTCCCGAACTTGAAGTCCGAGACCTTCGTGATTTCATCTCTGAAGACCTGGTCTAAATTCTCACTTCCAAGGTTCTTCATAAGTTAAAGTTACAGAGTTAGATTGAGTTAGATTTTGAGGCACGCTTTTCGTTGGAGTCGAAAACCCTGTCCCAAATATCTGAACTTACACCGTAACCTTTACTTGCATCTGAATAGTGATGTTGCATATGATGCTTTTTTAATTTCTTCCAGAAACCGGATTTGAAATTAGCATGATGCAACGCATAATGGCTCATATCATAAAACAGATACCCGGCCATAAACCCCGCATAGAAGGCGGCTACATAATATTCACTTAAAAAAAGCGTGAACAGGAAGTAGAAGCCCGTCGCCAGCGGAATGCTCACCGAAGGCGGCATCACCAATCGCTTGGCGTCATTGGGGTAATCATGATGCACACCATGAAAAATGAAATGGATGCGCTCCATGAACTTGCCGCGGGGTGTGAAATGAAACACGAACCGGTGCATAAAGTATTCGGTGAAAGTCCAGAAGAACAGTCCTCCGAATACCGTACCTACAAAATTGTACCAAAGCATCTCCCCCGGACCCAACGCTTTCCAGGAAAAGTAGCTGATCACCGGTATGAAAATGAAAAGGGGCACTGAATAATGTACCTTCGAGAATGCTTCCAGAAAGTCGCTTTTAAACATCCTGGAAGATTCCGTTGAGTTGGAGACATAGTTTTTAGGCATGTCAGGATGGTTTTATTCGCTGAATAATGGTTTTACCGGTGGCAATCTCGGTGCCTTTGAGCTCGATGTAGAGCACATTCGGCGACCAGAATGTACCGCCGTCGATCCGGATGAATACCCTGCTCAGGATGCATTCCTTTTTATCGATGCTGGTATAAACGTGGTATTCATTCCGGGTATCCCTCCGCAGGTAAAGCGGCAGTTTCGAATACGCTACCGAACGGAGTTCATAAGTAGCATTGCCGATCGCCTTTGAATTGATACCGTATGCAAATTTCCGCTGCAAATAATTGAGCTCCTTGCGCACCCCACCCTCCGGATAACGGATCCAGAATGTATTGACGGGGTTCTTTTCGCTGATTTTTCCTTGTTTGTCGACGTTAAGCTGGTAACAGATTGTATTCGTATTAGGGTCTCGCTGAATGTAAAAAAGCAATCCGGGAACGTTGTTCGGAACCGGAAACTCGTCCGGGTCCGTGGCCGTTGTGCCGGCTTTTTTGTCGGATAACCCTCCTGCATACGAAACAAGCGTCAGGCTGAGCGCCATCAGAATGTTGAGTACGTATTTCATGACTTCAATCGAAAACTACATTCAAAAAATGGCTTGTGCGATGATTTCACGGTCGCATTCGCCGTATTGTAACACTTCCTGCACATCTTCCGCGTTTCCGGAAAAAGGGCCCGACGACTGGATTTTCAGTGTCGCCATCGCCGCCCCGAATTCGCCTGCCTCCTGCACTCCTGCGCCCTTCACGCGCTGGCTCAGGTAGCCGGCCATATAGGTATCGCCACAGCCGGTCGCGTCCACGACGTCGGTCGGTTTGTAAGCAGGGATTTGGTAAAAATGGTCGTCTTTGTAAATCAACGACCCTTTGCTGCCCAAGGTAATGATGACTTCTTTTACCCCCAGATTGGCGAGATATTTCGCACCTTCGATCACGTCGCTCGTGCCTGCTACCACTTCCATTTCGAACTCATTGGCTTTGAGAATGTGGATGTAGGGCAATGCTTCCTTTTTGGCTTCCCAATCGGTATAGAATACCTTCTGGTCCTTCACGTAGCGCAGGTAACCCTGGATATCGAGTGAAACTTTGCCTTTCGCGGCCAGCATTTTGATGAGATCCACAGTAATATCGTCCGAAAGCAATGGTCCTAAATGGAAGTACTTAGCTTCGATGGCCGGCATTTGCGACACGGTGAACGGTGCAGCCTTATGCAGCACGTTCTGCTCGCGGTGATCCTGATTGGCGCTGTAAATGTTTTCGAAATAAACGGTGTAGGGGCTGTTCTGGGAAAAAACTTCGATGTTCTCCTCACGCAGGCCTGCAACGATATGGCTTTCCTTCTCGGCCAATGCCGTTACGAGCATATAGCGGACGTCGAACTGCCGGAGCGCCTTCGAAAAATAGAACGAAGTGCCCCCGGGCATATACTTGACAGACTGGGCAGTAACTACTTTATCCAAAGTGATATGCCCGATGGTACAAATGTCGTACATGGTACTGGTGTCTCAACCCGAGCCTTAAGGCTTGGGTTATAGGTGATAACTAGCCCAGGCTATCAATGGTGTCGGCCACCTGGGCAAAATCTGTAATTTCGGCATCGGCGACCGATGCCTGCATTTTGGTATCTTCTTCGAATCCCGCCACATTCAGCCAGATCGCCTTCGCGCCGGTTGCCTTTGCAGGCAAAATGTCTTTGGAATACGAATCGCCTACCGCCACGCATTCATGCGGAAGAAAGCCCTGCGCTTCCACGCCCAACTGCCATATCGCGGGGTCGGGCTTCCGGACGCCGACCACTGCCGATTCGACGACAGACTGGAAATAATACGCAATGCCAAATTCCTTTAATACGCTATTCAGGTTGCCATAAAAATTGGAAACCATCACGAGAGGGTATTGGGCGGCCAGCTTTTCGAGAACGGGCGCTGCCTTTTCAACACTAGTGCGTGCGACGCGGTCACATTCGCGGGCGATGGCCTCGATGGCCTGGCTGTCCAGCTCGTATCCGTTTTCTTTCAGGTAGCCAAATTGCTGCTCTACTTTGAGAAACAGCACATCATAAAACACATGATGCGGCTGGATGATCGGATGGATAGCCAATGCCCTCTCGCCAAACTTGTATGCACTCGCAAATGCTTCGTTGTCAACCTTTACATGATTATGCCGATACGCATCCCACAAAACATTGGCCCAATGCAAGCCGTTCGTATCAATCGTACCGCCATAATCAAATAAAATTCCTTTAATCATACTTTAGTTTCCAGTCTCCAGGGATTGAAATCCCTGGTTATAGATTTTATATCAATTCTTATTCAAAATCGCTCTGCCAGCTTTGCTGATGACACTAGCTTTTTTGCTTATAGCTTGCTTCTGGTCAGTTGTCTAAAGACAACTGTAATAGATTTTTATTTCTCAACTATCTGCTTGATAAAGAGCTACATTTTCAATAACTAGCTCTCTATATCAAGCACTATTTTTTTACTAGCTTGCTCTTTATCAGAGATTAATTAGAGCTAATGGGCACTGGTTCAAGTTCTGGGCTGTCCAGTTTGCCCTTTTTAGTTTTTCTATTAATGAGGGCTAATCCGATGATAATCCAGACTATTTCCCTAATTCTCAAAACAACCCCGATAAATATCCCTTGCGCGGCAGGTAATCCCACACTTCTTAATGCCAATGCCAATCCTCCTTCACGGGTACCGAGTTGCATCGGGAAGAAGAAGATCAGATTCGCAAACAGCGATGAACCGGAGCTGACAATCAGCGACTGCGCCAGTGTCATTTCCATGCCAATAGCATGGGCAGTGAAATAAATTTCCAGACAGCCGATTACCCTTCCTGCAAATTCATAAAACAGCGAAGCGTAAAATGCGTTCCGACGGTCGGAGTACAGGACGCGGATCTGCTCGTCCACTTCATAAAGCGTCTCCGCATTCCTGGTAGCGAATTCCCGGGCTTTGTTTTTTACAAAAGGCACCTTTTCCAGCAAGCGGAATGTGCTTACAGTAAACCCTTTTTTATATACATTAATAAACCAATACCCTAACACCAGCCCTACGACCAACAGTATCCCGCACCCAGCCAGCATAACATCGCTCAATGGAACTACCGCTACTATCAGCACAATAGACGCCAGCCAGAACAGCACGTGCGAAAACATGTGCATCAAACTGTACAACAGCACCGAGGAAGTGGCTTTCTGAATGCCCAACGTCGGTTTCAGCTCCATAATGCGATAAGGCTCACCGCCGAGCGCCACAAACGGGGTAATGTAGTTGATCGCATAGCCCGAGATCGTCAGCCGCAGCACCGACCAAAACGACATGTCCGTTTCCGGCAGTTGCGGCTCGCGGATGATCGCGCGGAATGCGAGGGCATTCAGGATGTAGATCACCAGCCAGCTGCCGATTACCGGCAGGAACCAGATGCCCGTCCTGTTGATGTTTTCCCAAATCACGAGCAACCCGGTGCCATAAATCATATAGCCCAGCGAGAAAATGCCGATTGCCATGAAAAGGGCTTTGTACAGCTTGCTACCCATTGTATTTGCCGGAGGTTATCTCCTTATAAAAATGATTGCTCACCTGCTCCTGCTTCACGATCATGTAGATCAGGATCGGGTTGAGAACGAAAATGTCAAAAAAGAAATAGACCCAAGATTGATCCAGGAACAGCCAGAGGAAAAGGAATATCACCCGGGTGTTGAACTGAACTATATTAGTATACTTCATCAACGGTTTGTTCTGCGCGCGGAAATCGGTAATGAGTTTCGCAGGCAGGCCATTCTGGTATTTCTGTTTCACCACGCTCAGCAGCTTTTGCAGCTTCGGCGAGAAAAACTCCTGCTCTTTGGTATAATTCAAATACAGCCTGGCTACTAGTTTCATCCCGAAATCACGCGACCAGCTCATTTCGTCATATTCCTTTTGCAGGTCACGGCTGTTGTCGAGCTCGCTCCCGTTGGTGCCTTTGATGAAGAACAAATGCACATTGCGGTAGTAATCCGCCATCGCCGATTGGATCATATGCGACACGCCCGCAACCACACCCGGTACCCAGATCCACGCCGTCCAGCCCTCTTCCATACTCCGCAAACAGATCGCAATGTGAATCGCAATGAACCAGAAATCACCCGCCGCACCATCCAGGATCCGTCCCAGGCGGCTTTTGTCGTTCGTCATCCGCGCGAGCTGGCCATCCGCACTGTCGAGCGAGTTGGCAAACATCAGCGACAGCATCCCGATCACGTTGATCCACAACTGCTGCGGGTAAAACAATATCCCTGCCGCTACCCCGAAGAAAATGCTGATGATCGTCACCGGGTTCGGACGCAGGCCAACCTTGGCGCAAAACAATGCGATTTGGTAGCCGATCGGCCGGTAAAACCAGATATCGATCTTCTCCTCGGTATCATTCGATTTCAATGAATTTTCGAATGCCGAGGTTTTTTCAGGTTCTTCTGCCAGTGGGCGGGGTGTGGTAGTTGTCTCCATTAATTGTTGTTCAAAAATCTTTGGTAAAGCCGGCCGGCAATATGCCCGGCGGCCTGGTCACGGCAGGGTGCGAAACTCGGCCAGTCGTTCAGGTCGATGATGCGGTAATCGCCGTCCTTCCCGATAATGGCATCGCCCCCGTAAATATCGATCCCCACTACCCCTGCCGCTTCATTGGCGGTATTCTGCAACCCTTCGGCGCTGAACGGGTAATACACCGAATTGCCATTGATCTGCTGGTACTCCGCATATTTATGATGGTTGGCGTCGTACGGGTAGAACCAGAAAAAGAAATCCGTGCCTCTAACCCCATAAAATTTCACCAGGTCGCCCACCAAATGCTGGGAGATCACCGCGTCGGGAATTTCGCGCAATGCGTATTCCCGCAAAATCTCCTTGGCTTCCCCGCGCGATGCGGCAAACGACACATCTTCCTTATGGATGGCGTGGAAATCGCCCCTTTTGATCCAGTACCCTTTTCCTTTTATTTTATCAAAAACCTCATCTCCCTGGTAGTCGGTCGGTACGATGTAGCTATCCGCCACCGGGATATTGGCATTGTTCAATGCGTTGGTCAGGTTGGTGCGGAAGCAGTTTTCAATCCCGAATGCGGAGTTGAGCACCTGCGTACCGTTTTTTTCCAGTTCCTGCAATTTCGCCACCACCTGCTTTTGGCGCGCCATGGTGAAAATTTTACTGTAATTCACTGTTTCCATCGCCAGGAACTCATCTTCGCAACAGATAGTAATGCGGCATCCCAGTTTTTCAAGCTCTTTGGCCGTTTGGGAGAAAATCGCATCGTCGTTCCCGATATGGTTGGGCGAAAACTTCTTGTTACGGTGCACGCCCAGAATTTCTAATTCGTTCATTTATGGTGTTGACCGGCAAAACGCCCCGGTCTGTTAGTAATAAATTGGTGTCAGATCAGTGTGTTATTGTGTTATTCTAAAATGCCATTTCGCCACTCAGGAATAGCTCGGCCGTCTGGATGTCGCTCACATGGTCCACATCCACGATCTTGGTAAATGGGCATGCTTTCAAATGCAGGCCGTCCGTCACGAGCTTCCGCTGGAAGTTCCGCATCCGGCTCACGCCGTTTTCTACCGCCACATTCACAGTTTCGATCGCTTTCCTTCTGAGACAATAAATCCCGCCTGAAACAAACGGGGTATCGGTACTGTTATCATCGGTGAAAGCGGTAATGCGGTCGTCGTCGTCCACTGCCACATAGAGAGGGCTTTCGTCGTCGATGAACGCAGTCACTGCCATTTGGCCTTCCAGATCCTTATTATCGGCAAACTCGGTAATGAATGCGCTGAATTCTTCTTCGCGAAAAACAGTGTCAGTTGTCGTCAGGCAAACTTCGCTCAGCTCCGGCTCGCTTTTGAACAGCTCATACACGCTATGCAGCGAGCTCGGAGTGGTTTTCTTTACAATTTGAATAGGCAGGTTTTCCGCCAGCCCCATCAAATGCATTTCCAACAGCGGCGATTCTTCATTGATGATCACCAGAATTTTCTCTGCATTGTTCCGCATGAAAATCCCGATCAGCCGGTCGATTAGCATTTCGCCATGCAGGCTCACCATCGGTTTCGGAAGTGTAAAACCTTCCTTCGCCAACCGTGACCCTTCTCCTGCTGCTATGATTGCGTAATTCATATAAATGTCTCTTTTAAAATCAATGCCTTAAAAATCAAGCCTGAAACGCGCCCGGATACCCCATTCCGATACATTCGGATTGTCGAGGTACGTGAAACGTTTTACCAGGTCTACGCGCAATAGCTTGAAAATGTTGGCAATACCTACGCTACCCTCGATGTAAGGCTCACGTGCCAATGTGTAAGTAATCGGCCGGCCCTGGTCGTCGGTAGCAAAGCGGTACAGCGACGGATTGAACGCCGGGTTGTTCTCATCCCGCAAACCTCCCATTAAACCTTTAAAGCTCACTACCTCACGCAGTTTCAATCGTTTCAGCAACGGTATTTTGTTGAACAAAAAGCCGTTCAGGTAATACTGCACATCCAGGCTCGCATAATGGTCGCTCGCGAATTCCAGGAAGTTCATCAGGTTGTACGAATTCAGCTGGTACGCGTAAGTCTGGTTGGCGCGGTGGATCGTCAGCAGCGGAAACTGGATTTGTTTACCAAAAATATAACCACCCTCCGCCGTAATGTCCGCGAAACCGAACTGCGACAGATAGAAGCGTTTCTGGATGTTCAATGCCACATTGTGGTAATTGTTTTCTCCTTCAAAAACCCCTTTCAAACCCGCATTGTAGCGCAACGTGAAAATCGGGTATTTGTTGATGATGGGCGTGCGGTACAACTTGCCCTGATAGTATTGCTCGTGCGGCGCGTAACGGAATTCCACGTTCGCTTCGGTATTATTCAGCGACATCGCGTTTTCCAGCTCCCCGCCTTCATTCAAATGCTCATAGCGCAGCACGCCCGCAGGAGTTTGTTTCCATTGGGTAAAACCGATTTTGTAAGAAAAGCGGCTTTCGAACTCACGCACGTATTCCAATTTGTAAATATCATTGTACAGCCACCGGTTATTATCCCCGCGCTTGAACGACAAGAGGAAGTTGTCCTCCTGCACAAACTGCAACTCCTGGCCAGGAATTTTGGTATCGCGCTGGAAACTCGCCCGGATGTAATGCAGCGGGAAGTGGTATACCGACTTGTTGTTGAACGAATAGGTACCACTCAAAAAGTACTTCCATTTGCGGTCTTTGAAGCCATAAGCCGCGTAAGTTTCGAAATACACGCGCTTGCTCATGTCCGTCGTGGTACGGCCACCGAAGCGGAGACGGAAACCTTCCACCGGGTTGAAGCTGTAAAATGTGTTCACCGGACCAACCTCCACAGCGCCAAAAGATTTATAGCCCGAAAGGAACAGCGTGGCAATGTCCATTGTCCTCTTAAATGAGGGGATGGTTTGCAGCGTATCGATATTCTTGTAAATATCCAACTCGGTGCGTTCCAGCGGGATGTGACGCTTGCTCGCCCAGAATGACTCGGTGGTTTTGATCTCCGGATCGTACACAATTTCCTCACCAGGCCCGCGGTAAATGCTGTCTGGCCGTGACTGGTTAATGGTATAGTCTTTAAAGTTGACCGTACGCTGACCATACAAGCCGCCGTTCTTCTCGCCCAATGCAAATTCCATCGCGAGCGTCGATTTGTTCATGAAATAGCGGCCGTCGGCACCTTTTTCAAATTCCAGGCGCGCTTCGAGGTCGCGCATGAAGTTGAGGTTGATGTCCTTGTTGACGGTCAGGTAGGCATTCTGTACACCGTATTTGCCATCGAGGGTCACATATAGTTTCCCTTCAAAAAGCATATCCGTCTTGTTCCGCGGTACAAAACCCAACTCGATCAGTTGCGGATCGGCGGTTTTGATGGTATCGCGGATAAAGAACTTATAGAAAGTCGGTGCGGAGTTCGCGATCGGGCTCAGCAGCAGGTTGGTGGCGATGGAGATATCGTTGTCGTAAATGTTGATATCTTCATACAAACGGTTGAAATAGGCGCTCAAACCGTCGTTATCCACAAACTTCGCATCGAATTCGGCGCGGCGGTTCGCCAGCACGTATTGTTTCCTGTTGTAGGGGCTTTTGCGGAAGTAAACTTTCGAAAGTTTCTCTTGAATGTAGGCAGGGAGCATATTCTTGCCGCCCATTGCCGTGGAATCCTGGCTTTTGAACAAAAACTGGTAATTCCTGAAAATGCGTTTGTCCTTGAAATCGTCGGACAGGTTGCTCAATGCGAGCGAAATCTTTTCGTACTGTTCGTATTCCAAAAAGTTGTTGCTCGACGGCCGGTTCTCGTCCTTGTGCGCGATCACTTCGCGGATGAGCTGCACTGCCGGATTATCCTTGTTCCGGTACCGGGCTTTGGTTTTAACGGTCACCTCTTTCAGCATGGAAGCATCCACAGCCATTTTCACGTCGATTGTCTGGCTCACGCCAGGCTTAATCGGCTTTTCAACGGCCATATAACCTACATAAGTGAATTTGATCGTCGAATGGTCTTCACGCAAGGTCATTGCGTAACGGCCGTCGGCATCGGAGGCGGTCCCCATGGTTGTTCCCGGGATCAGGATCGACACGAACGGCAGGGTTTCCCCTGTCTTGGCGTCTGTAACGGTACCTTTTATAGTTGTCGTCGACTGTGCGATGGCCATTCCCGAGCCGATCTGCAAAACGCTGATCACCAAGAGTGTATATAGCCATATCGACTTACTGATTGCTTTCATGTTGGAACGTTCGTCACGTGTTTTGGCTGCCCTCTGCTTGTTTGAAAATCATGTACGCTGCATACCTGCCGGCAGATTTACCGGTCTCAGCTCATGATCAAGCGGGTTCGATAGTTATAGCCACTTATTCTCCTTATACCAGGTCAATGTCTCTGCGAGGCCTCGGTGCAGATTGTATTGCGGTTGGTAGTGCAGGCGACTTCGGGCTGCATCTATGCTACAGATCCAGTTAGGGGCTGTGAGTTCTTTTAGTTTTTCTTGGTTTAAAACCGGTGTTGTTGATGAATTTGCATAAACAAGATCCAGGAACCGGGCGATCGTTTCGACGAGCAGCAGCGGCAGGTGCGCGCGGAAAATCTGCTTCCCGCTGATAGCCCTGAACTGGTCTGCCAATGCGTAACGGTCATATGCCTGTCCGTCCGAGATATTGTAAACCGTAATTTCCTTTTCCGTTTCCCTCAATGCGGCCATGGTAGCCGTCACAAGGTCTGTTACATACACGAAACTCAACCTTTGCGGACCCTTGCCAATGTAAGCGTCCAGACCTTTGCTGAGTGTTTTAAAAAGGACGAACAAGTCCTTTTCGCCGGGGCCGTACACTGCTGTCGGGCGGATAATGCTCAGCGGCAGGCCATTCACTTCTTTCAGGTATTGTTCGGCCAGCAACTTGCTCCTTCCGTAATCCGTCACCGGAACAGGCAAAGTTTCTTCCGTAATCGGCTGGGCCGCATTGTAAGCCGCGGGGCCTAACGCCGCGAGGCTGCTCAAAAACACAAACCGCTTCAACGGAATATCCGCAGACACGGCAGCCTGCGCCAGATTCAGCGAATATTCCGCATTGACCAGGTTATAGGCAGCAGCGGTTTTAGCTTTTGTTACTCCCGCTGCGTGGATGATGTAGGTATACCCTCCATCTTCCAGCAGCTTCGTCAAATTATCTTTAGAACTGAAATCAGCATTCACATATACCAGGTCCTTCGGATCTGCATTCAGCTTTTTGAGGAAACTCAGGTTGCTGCTCGGCCTCACCGCCGCATGGACTTCCATGCCCGCTTCGAGTGCCGCTGCCACCAAATGGTAACCTATAAATCCGCTGGCCCCTGTTATGAATAGCTTTTCTTTCATATCGGTTTCTCAAACAACCTGTACCGTTTGTACAGCTTCCCGTTGATCTGCTCGATGGCGTGGTTCATGAGATAATTCTCTTCCAGCATCCATGAGCATTCGCCGCCCGTCACTTTGGTGCCGTATGTGTTTTTGATAATGCGGCCGTACAAACAGGCTTCAATACCCATTTTGCGGTAGCCATCGATCACCCCGAGCGTGAGTACGCGGATGCGCGTGATGTTTTTCTTACCAAACAGTAATTTGAATATCCCGGTCGGCAACAAACGTCCACGCTTGATTTTGATCAGAATCTGGTTGATATCCGGAATACCGAGTATAAATCCTACCAGTTCATCTCCTTTTTCAGCCACCAGACAAAACTTCGGATCAAGGATCATTTTCAGGTCCTTGGCCAGGTAATCAAATTCTGCCTCGGTGGTCGGTACAAAACCCAGGTTCTTGTCCCAGGCCTTGTTGTACACTTCCCGGATCTTCACGACTTCGTTTTTGAAGTCTTTCAGATTCACCTGCCGGATCGTGATACCGCTTCTTTTGAGCCTCTCCTCCAACGCATCGATCATCCGCACCGACTTGTCGTTCGAATCTGCCACATTGATTTCGTAGGCCAGCAAATCGGTTTTCTTCGTCAAACCGGCCTTTTCCAGCAATGGCAGATAATAAGGCGCATTGTAAGGCATCATCGCCATCGGCGGCCGGTCGTAACCCTCGATCAGCAGACCGCAGGTTTCGTTGGTTGATAAATTTACCGGCCCTACGAGCGTGTCAGCCCCTTTTTGCTTTACCCAGGCGGTGGCTTCCCTCAAGAGTCCGTCCACCACCTTCTGATCATTTATCGTATCGAAAAAGCCGAAAAAACCGTCCTTCCGATTCGTAAATGCATTGTGGTTCGTATTATAAATCGCCGCTATCCTTCCGTTCACTTTGTCTCCGTCGTAGGAGAGAAATAGTTTCACCTCCGAATGCTCATGGAACGGGTGCTTACCCGGTGTGAGCATATCTTTTTGTGCAATGAACAGTTCCGGTACATAATTCGGATCGTGCTGATACAGATCATGCGGAAAATCAATGAACTTGCCTAATTCCTTCGGAGAGTTTACGGGGGCTATGCGGGTCATAGTCTTTGTCTTTCGATAATAGCGTCAGGGCAAACTTCACGGTAAATGCGGGACATTTTATCCACTGCCTCCTCGATCTGGCCGAATGTATGCGTGGCCATCAGCGAGAAACGGATCAGCGATTGTTCCGGGCGTACCCCTGGCGAAACCACCGGGTTCACAAAAATCCCCTCGTCCTGCAATCTGCGTGTCATGATGAAAGTCTTCTCGTTGTCGCGGATGTACAGCGGCAGGATCGGGCTTTCGGTTGCGCCCAGGTCGAAACCATTCACGAGCAGCAACTCTTTCGCGTATCTTGTATTGGCCCAAAGACGCTCCATGTGGTGCGGCTCCGTTTCAATAATATCCAAAGCAGCCAACGTGCTTCCCACGGATGCGGGCGTCATGCTCGCGCTGAACATGAGCGAGCGCGCGCGGTGTTTCAGGTAATCGATCGTAGCGGCGTCACCGGCGATGAAACCACCCAGGGAAGCCAGCGACTTGCTGAATGTTCCCATAATGAGGTCGGTCGTTTCAGTTAATCCGAAATAGGAAGCGGTTCCCGCCCCTTTATCACCGATTACCCCAAGGCTGTGCGCGTCGTCGACGAGCACGGTGGCGTCGAATTCCTGAGCGATCGCATTCAATTCAGGAAGTCTGACGATATCGCCTTCCATACTGAAAATACCGTCCGTCGCAATCAGTTTTACAGCTTCCTCCGGCAGGAGAGCGAGCTTTTTACGCAGGTCCTCCATGTCGTTGTGCTTGTACTTAATCACTTTCGAGAACGACAGGCGGCTTCCGTCGATAATGGAAGCGTGGTCGCTTTCATCGAGGATCAGGTAGTCGTTACGGCCGGTGAGGCATGACAATGCGCCCAAATTGGCCTGGTAACCTGTACTGAACAGCACTGCACCTTCTTTTCCTACATATTTGGCCAGGCGGCGTTCCAGCTCCTCGTGGATGTCGAGCGTTCCGTTGAGGAAGCGCGAACCCGCGCAACCTGTTCCGTACTTCTGAGCCGCCTTTTGCGAGGCTTCGATGATGTAGGGGTGGGATGTTAAACCCAGGTAGGAGTTGGACCCGAACATCAGGACCGGCTTCCCGTTAATAATAACCTCTGTGTCCTGTCCGGACTCGATCGGTCTGAAAAAAGGATATACACCTTTGGCTCTTGCGATCGCCGGGTCTTTGAATTCGGCGATGCGATTATTTAAGATTTTACCCATAGATAAATTGTGTCAGAATCAACAGCTTGTTTTAGTGGGGTGCCTACCGGCATCAGGCTGCGGCCTGATAGAGACATCAGGCAAGTCAGTTGGTATTGTAGCTTTTATTTCCCATGTTACGTACAGTTAGATCGTGAGTCTGGATATTGATTTTTTCGCTTGTTGACCCGTCATCGATTGCCTTTGAATAACTAATTTCTACCGTTAAGAAACTCCTATTTTGATTCGGCAATAATTCGGGTTAAGAGGTAAACCCCATACCGGGCCGACTAGTTCATTAAAATACCCGTTCATTTTGTATTTTTCGGGTAAAAAGAAAAAAAATGTTTTGCCCCGTTTCCGTGCCCGGACCTGTAACCGCCAAGCTCTGACCGACTTTGCGTTTGCAGGAAGAATCTAAAGTTACCGGACAAAACATTAATTTTTTCATGTTACCAGACTCAGTTTCCTTAAATTTCTTCCACTACAACGCTTTCCTGCACCCTGGCCGACTTTGCTCTCCATGTATTCCACTTTTCACCCAGCCTGTCTACCAGATAGTATGCCATTGGCACGAGGTAAATGGTGAGCAGCATCGAGCTCGTCAAACCGCCGATCAACACCCACGCCAGCGAGTTCTTCCATTCGGCCCCGGCACCTGTTGCCGTAGCGATCGGCACCATCCCGATCACCATCGCGATGGTAGTCATCAAAATCGGCCGGAGGCGTTCCTCGCCCGCAATCAAAATGGCCTTCCTAAATGGTATGCCTTCCGCCTTTTGCTGGTTGGCGAAGTCGACAATCAGAATCGCATTCTTCACCACAAGACCGATCAGCATCAGCATTCCGAGCATTGCAAAAATCCCAATGTTCGACGACGATAATGCCAGTGCCAGCAGCGCCCCGATCACCGCTACCGGTATCGAGAATAGCACCACGAACGGGTACACAAAACTGTCGTAGAGCAGCACCATGATAAAATACACGAGCATTAGCCCCGCCAGCATGGCCAGCCCCAACGAACCGAAACCTTCGCTCTGGTTCTTCGCGTCGCCGCCCCAGGTAAGTATGATGTCGTCCGGGAGCGGATTTTCCTTTAAACCGGCCTGAATATTACTTACCAAAGTTCCCGATCCAATCCCTAATGTATTGGCGGTGACTGTAACTGATGAGCGACGGTTTTTGCGCTCTACAATACTCGGACCAGTACTCAGCGTCACATCCGCAAACTGTGCAAGCTGTACGGACTGCTTAGCCACCGGGCTGTAAAATGTAATCGCCTTCACATCTTCCGGGTTTTTGCGGTCGAATGCATCGAGCATAATGCGAATGTCGTAATCCTCGCCACCATCGCGGAACTTGGAATCGTCGTTACCGGCAAATGCATTCTGCATGGTCGCACCGACGGTTTGAATGTCCAGGCCCAGTTTCGCCATTTTTTCGCGGTCGATGTCCACGCGTACCTCGGGGTTACCCGCTTCTACCGAGACGTTCACGTCGTTCGCTCCGGGTGTTTTGCGGAGCCGATTCGCGAGGTCGTTGGCCGCAGCCAGGATTTTATCCAGATCATCGCCGCTGAGGAACACCTCAATAGGCGCGGTACCCGAGTTCACCATCCCTATGGCGGCCGAATTGAATTCCACTCCTGCGAATTTTTGCTCCAATTCTTTGCGCACCGAGAGCATATAGTCCTCTGTCGGTTGTGCATTCTTTCTCTCCGCCACCGGGATCAGTTCCACTGTCAACTCGGTGCGGTTCGTTTCACCGCGACCCGAGCTGTTCAGGCCGGTACTCGCGCCACCGACGTTCGCGAAAATCGTTTTCACTTCCGGTTTCTTGCGCAAATAGTCTTCAATGCTTCGCGCGGTGAGGTTATTCTGTTGCAATGAGGCACTTTTGTCGAGCTTCATGGTGAGCAGGAATTTCCCTTGGTCGCCCTCGGCCACAAATTCCGAGCCGATAATGCCCAGGCTCATAACCCAGCCGGTCATCACCACGATCGCCACCAATATTCCCGAGAAAGCCAGTTTTTGGCCCAGCACCCATTCCAGGGAGCCGTGGTACCATTTTGTCAATGCTGTCAAACCTTTTTCAAACCAGATCAGGAAAGCCTGCGCCGGATTTTTGGGGTTAAGACGTTCGACCTTCGCCATTTTGGACGTCATCCATGGAGTTAATGTAAAACTCACCAGCAAGCTGACCATCGTGGCAAATGCTACCGTGAGCGAAAACTGCCTCAGCAAGTCCGCAATCACCGAATTCACCATGGTAATCGGCACGAAAACGACCACGATCACGAGCGTGATAGCCAATGCCGCAAAACCGATTTCCGTTACACCTTCCACCGTCGCATCCCATCGGTTTTTACCCATTTCCAAATGCCGCTGGATGTTTTCGAGGATCACAATGGAGTCGTCGACCAGGATACCGATCACGAGCGAGAGCGCGAGGAGCGTCATCAAATTCAGCGAATAGCCCATCACATACATAAAAAGGAATGCGGCAATGAGCGACGCCGGTACTGAAACCATTACGATGAATGCATTCCGGAAGCTGTGCAGGAACAGAAGCATAACCACCGCCACGAGAATCACCGCAATCACCAAATCGTGCGTTACCGCCTCCACAGATTCCAGTGTGAATATCGAACTGTCGTACGCGATCGCGAATTTGATTTTGTCCTTTGCATTAGCCTTCTCAATGGAGGCCAGCTTCGCCTGCACCGATTTACTGATCTCGACCGCATTTGCATCGGACTGTTTCTTGATAAACAAACCAATACCATTCACGCCATTGTACCGGCTGATACTTTCAGCGTCGGTGAGTCCATCGGTAATGTCAGCCACGTCGCCTACGCGGATCGGGCTGTTGTTGACCGGCGAGGTGATGACGAGGTTACGGATGTCGTCCAACGACGCAAATTTCCCCGCTAATCTCAACGTCATATTCTCCGAAGTACTTTTCACCTTCCCGGTCGGGAAGTCGAGGTTAGCCTGGTTAATGGCTTGCGTTACCTGCAAAAGCGACAATCCGTAGAAGCGCAGTTTATCATTATTGACATTAATGCGGATCTCGCGCTGGTCGCCGCCGGTCATGGTAATCTCGGCCACACCCTCGATCTGCTGCAACATCGGCAGGTATTTGTCTTCTACCTGCTGGTAAAAGACTTCATTAGGCAGGCTGGAAGTCGCCAGGAGCTGCATAATAGGCTGGTCGCTCGGCGAGATTTTGGACAATGAGGGCGTTTCCGCGTCATCGGGCAGGTCGCTGAGCATGTTGTTCACATCGCGCTGCGCATCTTCCAATGCCTTGTCAATGTCGGTACCCGCTTTGAACTGCACAATCACAAGCGACGCGCTTTCCATGGATTTGGAAGTCACGTCTTCAATATTATCCAGGCCGGACACCGCATCCTCAATCTTCTTGCTGACCTCGGCCTCTACCTCCGTCGGCGCCGCGCCTGGATATAAGGTGGTAATCGTAATAGTTGGAACAGAAAACTCCGGCAGCAGCACATAGCTGAGCTGGGTGTAAGAAGCCAGCCCGCCGATAAACAAAATCGCGAACAACACGATGATCATCGAAGGGCGCTTCAAGATGGTTTCAATGAATTTCATGAGCTTGTTGATGAAGTGTTGTTATTGTGCTATCACCGATGTTCCGTTTTGCAGGTTGATCTGCCCGCTGGTCACTACGCGGTCACCGGCTTTCAGGCCTTTGGTGATCTCGTAATATTCGTTCGTCGTTGCACCTACGCTCACGTCGCGCAAGGTCGCCTTGCCATTTTCAACCACGTACAGCTGCGGCTGCTTCGCCGAGCCCATAATGGCCTGGCGTGGAACGGCCAATGCTTCACCTTTCACTTTTGAATCGCTCGCAATAGAGCCGTACATGCCGGCTTTCAATGGATGGGCGGCTGAGTTTTGCACCGTAATTTCCACCGGGTAGTTATGCGCCTCGTCGCCCTGGGCAGCTACCATCGTTACACGGCCATTGAAATTCGCATGCGGATACACATCCGTGCGTACGGGAATACCCCTACCGGTTTTAAACTCATTCACCGATTTCTCAGGGATATTCACCACCAGTTTCAGCGACGAAATATCGGTAATCTCCGCTATCGGTGTTCCCTGGCTCACTACCGAGCCTTTTTCTACCATTTTGGCCGTGATAATACCGCCGAATGGCGCGATAATGCTGGTATTTTTAATCTGCTTATTCAATTGCTTGATCTGCGCCTGCGTGCTGCGGATGCTCAGCTGCGTGCGCTCGACATTCACTGCCGGCGTCGCGTCGCCCTTTACCAATGCTTCGTAACGTTTCAAATCGTTTTGATAACCTTCCAAAGTTACCTGCAATGCTTCCACCTGGTAATGCAGTTGCTCATCGTCGATCTTCGCAATAAGCTGCCCGGCAGCCACATGCTGGCCCACTTCTACATTCAGTTTCACGATCTCCCCGCTTGCCTGCGGACGGATTTCAACTTTCCGGTTCGGGGCGAATGATCCCAAAAAACCGGACTCTTGTGATAAATCGCGCAATTCAGCGACGGCTACCTTCACCCCTACTTTCGGATCGGGGTCGGGGATGTATACTTTCTGCTCCGTTTTTTCCTTGTTGCTCAGCAACTTCGCCGCCGTAAGCCCCAGCACGGCTATGATTCCCAGGAAGATGAATAGACGTTTCATATTGGTATGGTGTTGAAAAGTGTTGTCGGAAATGGTCACGAGTGGTCATTGATGGTCAAGTAATGTCAAGTGTTGTCATTTGTTGTCATTTGTAGTCAAGTGTTGTCAGTCGTTGTTATGTTATTGTCAATATCAGGAGAGAAAACTTCACCCGACTTCAAATGGCCATACCTGACCATACCTAACAACTCTTGATCATTCCTGATTTTTCTTGACCATTCATGACAATACCTGACTACAAATGACTACACTTGACCATACCTGACTTACTTGGTTTTAGCTGTTGATGATTACTTTTAGTCGTTGATGAAGTGCTCGTTTGTTGATGAATACGGCAAGATTGATGAAGTATAATGTTATTTCTGTACGAGTTGCCCCGTTGCTTTTTTCCATTCCAGCTCGGCTTTCAGAAGCTGTACGAGCGAGGTAAGGTAGTTGTTCTGGGCATCCAGAAGGCTGTTTTCGGCCTGGATTACGTCGGTAAGCGACACCGTACCTTCCTTGAACTGCAGCTGGATTTGCTTGTACACTTTCTCCGCCAGCGCTACCTGGTCTTTCTTGGCATTGATATTTTTCTGCTCTACACCGAACTTGCTCCGGGCGTTGTTCTCCTCCATTTGAATAGCCTCGCGTACTTGTTTCAGCTGCACATCCAGCTTCTCGCGATCGATCTGGTTCTGGCTGCGCTTGGCCTTCCGCGCCATCCCGTCGAACACATTCCAGTTGAGCTGCAAACCGGCCCAGTAACCGGGCACATCCTGGAAAGTCGAGTTCTCTCCGCCTTGCGCATAGAACGCCATATTGGCTACGCCGTAAGCATTCACAGTGGGAATCAAGCCGGAACGTATATTCTTGTCCTGTAATTCGTTAATATCCTTTTGCTTTTGCAGCAAAGCCACGTCCGTGCGCCTCGTTTTATCCCAATCTGCATAAGCCGGCAACGCTACATCACGAACGCTCACAAGTATACGTACCGAATCGCTCTGCGGGATGCCCGTGTAGTATTTCAAAAGGTTAACCAGCTGATTATAATTATCTTTCAGTGTCGCCTGCTGCGTTTCTGTCGCAGTCTTGTTGATCAGGATCCTGTCCACGTCCACCCGTTGCCCAAGTTTATTCTGGTATAACAAATCCGAGACCTTGTAAAGCCGGTCGAGCGAAATGAGGTTGCTGTCGAGAAAAGCCATCTGCTGAACAACGGTAACCAGGTTGTAATAGGCGTCCGTCACATTGTAGGCCACATCTTCCTTCGTTTTCGTCGTGCTGAGCGATGTCAGCTCGCGGTTCAGGTTCGCCGCCTTCAATGCGTATTTCACCGATGGATTATACAGTGCCTGAGTCACTTGTGCCGTGGTTGAGAGGTTGTAAGGCAATCCAAACGACAGCGTCGTGAACTGTCCCTCCGGCCCGCCGAACGCACTCGCAGGCACTACTTGGCCCGGGATTTTGAAATACCGCTTGTAATCCCCGGACACGTTCAGGCTGGGCAGCAACGCCGACCGGACCTCGTCGATCTTCGCATTCGTCTTTGCCTCATCGAGCCGCGCAGCCTGCACACTGAAATCGTTTTTCATGGCCAGATCCAGCAATTGGTTGAGGTCGTACTGCTGCGCCTGCGTTCGCTGGAAAAGCATCAGGCATAGCATTCCCGTGACATGGAACAGGTGTTTCATGGCTAGTACAAATGTTTATTTTAAATGTTTGTTTAATGAAGTGGCAAAAAAAATGGGCTACCCGATCACCAGATAGTTGCACACCATCGCCTTAATGTGCTCTTTTTGTTCTTCGGCGTATTTCTCGAAATCCTCATCGGTCATCATGAAAAGCTCCTTATGAATTTCCTTCCCCATGAAAATGAACTCTACGCCGCATTTGATCAGCGGAAGAATGTTTTCGAGCTGCATCGGCCGCAATGTCCCGTTCGCCGCCCCTTCTTCCAACTGCTTTTTGAGATAGGTTTCCCGCACCTGCCTGAAAATCGACATATCCGGGAAGAGCCTTTGCGGTGATTTGTGGATCTCGTTCATGATGAAGATCACCAGATCGGGCTCCTTTTTCATCATCGCAAAATCGTTATCGATGATCTCCGAGATTTTGGATTTTATATCAATGTCCTTGTTCAGGATCGTGAGCATGTTCTGAAAGTACTCTTCCAGCACATCTTTGAAGATTTCAAGAAACAACTTCTCCTTGCTTCTGAAATAGTAGTTGGTCAATGCAATATTCATATCGGCCTCCTTCGCAATGTCACGCGAGGTAGTGCCGTCAAAACCCTTTTTCAGAAAAACACGCTTTGCCGCCTCTCTTATCTTGTCCTCACTTTTTTCTGTAACGCACTTCACGATTTGGGTGTGTTAGGTTGTTGTTTATGATTGCAGCCGCTTATTGAATCAACGGATCAAAGTTGTGCAATTGAAATAACAATGCCAAATGTTTCAAATATAAATTTTAAACAATCATTTAAAATATTCGTTTGAAACTAATATTTGTCGATTTTGTCCTATTCTTCTGCTTTTCTCACGAAACTGATCTGGCCATTGTTTTCCATATATGCGCTTTCAATCCGCTCAAAACTCTCCAAATGCATATCGTTGCGCAAACTCGCATAAAGGTCTGACTCACTGACCAGTGCGCGGCGCATATTATCGTGTTTCAGTTCTCCTTTTTCAAAAAGCACGATCTTTTGGCCCTTGATCAAAGCACCAAAACGGAGGTTCAGAGCGCCCAGCCACGCACCGAGGCGATGCAGCACGGCAATGACGGTGGCAGAGGCAATGGTAGGCACAAATTCCGAAGCGCCCACCACCGCCCTGCTCAAAATCGCCCCGAGCAGGATCACGATGATGTTATCAAATGGGGATTTCATACCGAAAGAGCGTCTTCCGGCAATGCGAAGGAGAATGAGCGTGATGATAAATATCACCACGGCCCGGGCCGACATCTGCAGAGTTGTCTGGTTTTCGCCCTCTCCGAAAAGTTGCGTAAGGATTTCCATAAGGGTGTCAGTTCGTTTCCTGTATATCTGCAAAAAACAAACCAGACCCGCCCCTGCTTCTATTCAAGCATATTCCACTCGGCAATGCGGTCGCCCTGCTTTTCGACGAGCCATACCTTGCTGCCTTTGAAACGTTTGAGGTACTTTTTGCTCTTTTGGATACCCGCTACACTGAATGCCGTCGCCAACGCATCCGCCACCGTGCCATCCGGCGAAATGACCGTCGTGCGCACGTGGAAGAGCAGGCCTATACCCGTTTTCGGGTCCACAATATGCGAATAGCGCACGCCTTTGTATTCCATATAGCGGTACGTCGGGCCGGAAGTTGCGAGCGCGACATTGGAAAGCTGCATAGCCTTTAACGAATCACTGCCGTTGGATACATTGATATTCCACCCTTTGGTACCCGGAGGCGGGTTAGTGAGTACGATTTTCCCTCCCGCATCCATCATAGCGGAAGTAATGCCTAGTTTTTTGAGTTCTTTAATAGCTTCCTCGGCCGCATAACCTTTACCCAGGCCTCCGATATCTAGCCGCATGCCTTTCTGAGTGAGCATAATGCTCCGCGTTTTCTTATCCATTTTCAATTTGGAATAGCCCGTACGCGCGAGCGCGTCACGGATCTCCTCCTCAGGCGGGAATATGCCCTTACGCGTTGCGTGCCGCCACATCTGTACGACAGGCCCAAGCGTTGCGTCGAAAACGCCGCCGGTTTTGCTGCTGACATCCTGCGAAACGGCCAGAATATCAAAAAGGTCCTTGCTTACCGGCACCCATTTTCCACTTCCCGAAGTCGCGGAGAGGCGGTTGATCTCACTGCCGTCGCGGTAATCGCTCATGATTTCATTCAATTCCTCCACCCTTTTAAAGGCGCGGTCAGCAGCTAGTTTGGCTATCGAATCATTGGAAGTATAGAAAACGAGTTTGAAAGGCGACCCCATCAATCCCTTTTCGAAAGTGTAACGCTGCTCCTGCGCGCGCAGGGGCGACAGAGAGGTAATCAGACAGGCAAAAAACAGGGGCAGGAATAGCTTTGAAAATGAGGTCATCGGAATAAGTAAGGGTAATCGCGGGGCAAAACTACTTCATTTCAGGCAAACCTCAGGCAGCCGCCAGGGCATAATCGTGATAAACCCTGTAACGACAGAAGGGGTACGGACATCCCGTCCGTACCCCTTCCGCTTCCGGTAGTCATATATCAGTACTCGCTATACTCGTCTATCAGATTGCTTTCCTCAGCCTGGTGATGATGATGTGCATTAATAGCATCTTTAATCATTCCTGCACCAATAAACGGCAGGGAAACAACAGTCGAAATAATCATTGCGAAAAACATAATAGTTGCAAAAAATAACTTCCCGGAATACCCAACCACGTTCGATAAGAAGTTCATGCTATTGCAATTATTTAATAATAATTTTCATTAATAAAGTTACAAAAAATAACTGTGCCAGTCCAATAAAATATACTTATTTTGGCAGTTAATTTAGTGATTTATAGTCATTTAACTACATTAAAGAAATTAGTTAGTAGCATCTGTTCTACAAAACATAGAAACATTTTCCACTACGCGTAATCGATTGTAAAATTCATTTCACACAACGGACCTCCTGCATTCATGAATAATTTTTTCTCTTCTTTTTTCAGGATCATTTTTGCCGCAATCCTCGGTACAGCTACGGTACTCACGACAATTATCATGTCGCCGTTCCTGCTGGTCATGTGGATTTGGAAAAAACTCAGCGACAAGCCGCCTCGTCAGTAAAAACAGAAGTTTTTATATTGCAGGTAAACAGAACCTGACGACGCACTCCCCAATGAAAAGAAGAAACTTCCTACGGCTTGGCTCCGCAGCCGGATTGTTTACCATAATGCCCGCATTCGCCAGGCCGGCGCGTACGATCGCCCCCGGAGAATTCACCGAAATGACGATCGCGGAAATGCAGAAACGGATGCAGGCAGGCAGGTTGACGTCGTTAGCCCTGACGCGCCATTACCTCGATGAAATAACCCGTATAGATAAAGCGGGCCCCAAACTCGCATCGGTCATCGAAGTAAACCCCGATGCGGCCCGGATTGCAGCAGCGCTGGATAAGGAACGGAAATCCGGCCGAACCCGCGGACCGCTGCACGGTATCCCGGTTCTGCTGAAAGACAATATCGACACCGCGGACCGGATGAAAACCACCGCCGGCTCGCTGGCGCTGCTCGACAACGTAGCTTCTCAGGACGCATTCCTGGTGGCCCGGCTGCGCGAAGCCGGCGCGGTAATCCTCGGCAAAACCAATTTGAGCGAATGGGCCAACTTCCGATCGACGCGATCGTCCAGTGGTTGGAGCAGTCGCGGAGGGCAGACGCACAATCCGTATGTACTCGACCGTTCTCCTTGCGGATCGAGCTCGGGCTCTGCGGTGGCAGTGGCAGCGAACCTCTGCGCGGTGGCTGTCGGCACCGAAACGAATGGCTCAATCGCCTGCCCGGCATCGATGAACGGCGTGGTAGGAATCAAACCGACCGTCGGCCTGGTGAGCAGAAACGGCGTGATCCCTATTTCGCAAACGCAGGACACAGCCGGCCCATTCGGACGAACCGTAGCCGATGCGGCTGCATTGCTCGGCGCCATGGCCGGGCAGGACCCGAAGGATGTCACTCAGCATAAACCTCAGCAAAAGCTACCTACGGATTACAGCGCTTACCTCGACCCTAACGGACTCAGAGGAAAGCGTATCGGGATAGAGCAATCGATGTTGAAAATGCACGAGGGGATCGACAGCTTGCTTGGCAAGGCATTGGAACAGCTCAAAGAGGCCGGTGCCGAAATCGTGGAAGTGGAATATATGAAGTTGCAGAAACTTCCGGGAGCAGAATCGCTGGTACTGCAATATGAATTTAAAGACGGCATTAACCGGTATTTGTCTGCCTCAAATGCGAAAATCAAGTCGCTCGAAGGCCTGATCGAATTCAATAAAGCGAATAAGGCGAAGACGATGCCCTATTTCGGTCAGGAACTTTTCGAATCGTCGCAGGCCAAGGGCGATTTGAATACCAAAGAATACAAGGAAGCGCTTGAAAAAATCAATGGTGTAGCCGACGCGCTGACCGACCTCCTCGACAAGCACAAGCTGGACGCACTATGCGGCCCCTCCACCGGAGCAGCCTGGTGCACCGACCTCGTCAACGGCGACTTCTGGACCGGATACGGTTCCTACGGCCCGGCCGCATTGTCGGGCTTTCCGTCGATCACCTTACCAATGGGCATGCTCAGCGGCCTGCCGGTCGGAATTTCATTTCTGGCGAAAGCCTACCAGGAACCGGAACTGATCCGCATCGCGTACGCATACGAGCAGGTATCGCATAACCGCGTCGCGCCGGGGTACCTGAGAAGCCTGCGGCTTGACGGCTGACCGTTGACGGCCGACCGCCGAGTACTTGACTTTCTGTTGTCAGTTGTGGTCAGGAATAGTCAATATAGTCAGGAATTGTTCATTGTTGGAATAATAACGCATTCGGTAGTCAGCGGTCGGCCGTCAGCGGTCGGCGGTCTATTGTCGGGGCCGAAGGCCCATCAACGTGCCAGATACATCTCGTAAAACGACCCTTTCTGGCCAAGGAACTGGTTTGCTTCCTGTTGTGAGTAGATCGCCTTTCCCAATTGGTAGAAATCCTCATACTGATTATATGGATAAGGCGTGAATTTCACTTTGTCGGGAAAAAGCGATTGTGTGACTACGTTCTCGGTCAATGCGCGCTTGATGTGCGACAGCGGTACAACCAGCCCCAGCACGAGGAAAATAATGATTGGGTAAGCGATGCGCATTTTGTACCAGCCGGGATATTCTTTCACCCATTCGGCAAACCGGTGAAGGATAAAAAGCGATAATAGCGTGAGCACCGGTGTGCTCCCGCGCAGGAACCAGTCGTTCCATTTACCCATCCGGAAGAGGGATATCGCGATCAGGAGCAGGAACAAGCCATGGATAACGTTGGCATAATGGCTTTTATGAAGTTTCAAGATCAGTACTATCCCATACAGCACGGCAAGGTCAATCACCACACCGAAAAAATAATGGAATGCGATCTCATTCCGCGGGTTGAATTGCCAGATAAATCCGGAAACGACTGAACTTTTCCCTTGCAAGAAGAAGAAGAATGTAGGGATAAACAGCAGGCCCGGCAGAAAAAGATCGAGCATCGGCCTGGGTTTGAGAAAATACTGCGGCTCCTTGTAATAGCGCAGCACGATCAGCATTCCGAAGATGATCACGAAGACGATCGACGGGAAAATTCCCCAGATAAAAATGGAAATGACTGCGAGAAAGCTTTTTTCCGGCTTTTTATCGTACACATAATCATGGAAAAGAATGCACGAGACGATGATAATCGGAATGAGTTGATTAGGCGCCCACTGGGTTTGGTACAGTACCGGCCATATCTCCGTAAAAAAGGGCGGCACATGGTAGTTAAGGCCTATCGCGTGCAGAAAAAGGACTTTGGTAACATGGCCCACCCCGCCCAACGAAAGAAAAAACACGAGCGACAAATAGCTTCTTTGAGTGAAAATGAGGATCCAGCAAATGCCGATAAAAAGGCCTATCGACGCCCACAGGTACAATGCAATACCGGATGGCTCCCCTAACCCTTTCGAAATCAATGCGGGGACGAGGAAGAAGCCGAAGTAATGGCAGGCATAGCGGCCGTTTTCCTTGAAAGTAACCGGCCACGACTGGTTATACAGCGTGTAGTATTTTGAATTATGTGCCCAGAAATCGAACGCCTGGAAGCAAAAGCCGCCTATTCCCGAAAAAGCGATGATCGCAAGCGAAATGAATGCAATCTCGACCATGTGACGGGTTGCGAGGTCGGTTTTCAATGTCTTTTCACGACGGTAGCTGAGGAGATACATCGCTACAAGGCCCACGACCAAACACACCGAAATGGGCATTCTGAACCAGCTGATGGAAAAAATCAGGTTTGGTAACAGCAAATAACCCAGACTCAAATTGCGAAGTACAGTTGTTTTCATTCAGTAACCGGCATTCAATGGGTTGGCCCCAACGTGTTTTTCAAAAAAATCCGACAAAAATACTGGAAATATCTTGTCATCAAAGAGTGACAACCTCCCATTTGTAACCGTTGCAATATGCTTATCATTTTAATATTAAATATACCAAAAATAGGAAGTTGTAACGCTATCGACTTCGCAACCGGAACGCTATTTACCCTCTCGTATTGCCCGAAATCGCGAGTAACCCGAGGCATTTTGCATCTTTTCTGCGGAAATACCTAACCCGGCTTTCATGGACAGAAGACAATTCGTAAAAAACAGTACGCTGGCATTCTGCGCGTTACCCGCATTACCGACAATTGGCCGCATTCGGGCCGACACAATGCCCGAATGGCTTCAGACGCTGGTAAAGCAGGCCGATAAAAGCATCGAATCATTGCTGACTTACCAGGTGAAAGATCCTCAAAGCCCCGACTTCGGAGGCTTACGCGATGGCTTCGATCTGCTCAATCCGCATAGTACCTCTGCATTGATCCAGTACGGCGCCAGCGGCCTCTTCGCCCCGACTTCCAAATTCTATCAATCCAAGGAATTGCTCGCCGCTATGGACCGTGCTGCATTGTACCTGATCAAAACCCAGCATAGCGACGGTACCATCGATCTTCTTTCGACCAACTTTCATTCGACGCCCGACACCGGCTTTCTGGTAAAGCGGCTGGCAATGGCTTATAAAATGATCGATCAATCGGGTACAGAGGGATCCGGCAAAATGCTCGCGAACCTGAAAACCTTTCTCATACGCGGGGGCAACGCGCTGAGCGTGGGAGGTATACACACGCCCAATCACCGCTGGGTAGTAGCGGCCGCGCTGACCAAACTGAACGAGCTGTGGCCTAATCCGAAATATGTGGCGCGGGCCGAGCAATGGCTGGCCGAGCACATCGACATCGACCGTGACGGCCAATACAATGAAAAGAGCACATTCATTTACTCGTCCCTCACCGATCGCCTGCTCATTACCATCGGCAAGGGCCTCAAAAAACCCGAGCTTTTCGACGCCGTCCGCAAAAACCTCGACATGACAATGTACTACGTCCATCCCAATGGCGAGATCGTGACCGACGCTTCCGGAAGGCAGGATAAGGCCATTGTCGGTACACTTGAAAACTACTATTACCCGTACCGTTACTTCGCGATTAAGGATGGGAATGCGCAATATGCGGCCATGTGCCGGCTGATAGAACAAACCGCCAGCCTGAAAACCACCGGATTTGTGGATTACTTCCTGACCGACCCTTCGCTTTGGGCTGAACTTCCGGCAGAGAAACCGGTGCCGGTCAATTACGTCAAAACTTTCCCGAATTCCGGCCTCGTACGCATTCGCAGGGACCGGCGTGACAGTACGCTGATCGCCAACAACCCGGTATGGTTTACTTTCATGAAAGGCAATGCCGTGCTGCAAGGCGTGCGATTTGCGTCTTCGTTCTTTGGAAAGGGCCAGTTTCAATCCGAGAAAATCAGTGAAAATGGTAATGAATGGATACTCACTCAGAAGCTCGACGGTCCGTATTTTCAACCTTATCCCAAAGAGTCCATTGCGCCGGACGGCGATTGGGAGAAAATGCCCCGGAATTTCAGGCCACAGAGCGAAGTACAGATACTGGAAACGAAAGTGATCATCCGCGAAACTTCCGGCGGGATGGAAATTGAAGTGGTAAGCAATGGTACCGAGCGCGTGCCGACTGCATTGGAATTGATTTTCAGGCCGGGCGGAACGCTCAAAGGTGTTTCCAAAATTGAAAACACCAAAGATTCGTGGTTACTGAAAGACGCAATTGGCTCTTACGAATTGGGAGGAGATACGATCAGTTTCGGCCCGGGACTGGCATTGCACAAGAATATCGCATTACGGGGAGCCCTACCGGCCATGGAAGCACCCACTGTTTTTCTCACCGGTTTTACTCCCTTCAAGCATGTAATCCGCTTTTCGTGACACTTATTACGCCTTTTAGTTCCGTTATGTTTTTTGACCATAGACCGCCGACCATAGACCATGAACGAAAACATGGTCTATGGTCAATGGTCAATGGTCTATGGTCGGCGATCGGCGGTCGGCGGTCTATGGTCGGCGGTCGGCAGTCCTCATAACGGGAAGCGCTTCTAATGTCTGCTGATCCAGTCGAGGATGTAGTCGGCATCCTCTTTCCAGGTAGGCTGACCTAGAACGAAGTGGTTACGGCCGGGGAACTCTTTGTAGTCCGTCACAGAGCCATTTTGTTTGTAAGCTTTGAAGTTGCGGAGGTTCAAAGAAGCCGGAATGATGTTGTCGAATTCACCGGAAGTGATCAGCAGCGGAGCGTGTGCTTTTTTGAAATCCACTCTTGCTGCGGAAGTGATACCGCCGCGGGCAACGGTTTTGGATTCGGGAATCACGTTTTCTTCCCAGGTTTTCATTTGCTCTTCCAGCGTCATACCGTTGGTGAAGGCATATTGCCAGTCGGCGAGCGACATCAGGTAAGTTTTTTTCAGAGAAGTAAACAATCCGAATACTTTATAACCTGCTTTCAGGAATGAGAATTCATAAGGAATCACACCTTGCGGTGGTACAGGGTGAATAGCAGCTCCGGCAACACCAAGGTCGCGGTTAATCAGAATCTGGGTAATCAATCCGCCCAGTGAGTGGCCGATGATGATTGGTTTTTCAGGTAAAGATTTTACAAAATTAGCGTAGTGGTCAACAAGTTCATTAAATGTGAGACCAGCCAGGGCGGTGTCATTGGGTTGTCTGTCTCTCAGTTCAGCTGCGGGTGCGTCTTTGTATGGCCAAGCTGGTGCATAAGTGGTGTAACCTTTGCTTTCAAAATAGGATTTCCATTGATCCCAGCCATTGTGGCTTACAAATGCACCTGTTACAAATACGACGGTTTTGGTGTTATTGGCTTTCATGATTTCTATCGGTTAAAAGTTGATTTTTTGTTTTGTGTTCCGCTTTGGACATGACAAAATTCAGCACGTTAACCGACTATATTCTTAACCCAAGTTAAGATCGTCATTTACCCACCATTCTTTTTCTGATTCGGCTCAGTGAAGGCGCCTGAATGCCCAGATAAGAGGCAATATGATACAATGGGACGTTGTTAAAAATATCCGGATGGTTCTGGATCAGTTCGAGATAGCGCTGCTCTGGCGTACGGAACATAAACTCCTCGGCGCGGTTCATGGCCAGGTTAAATGCGGTTTCCGCAACCAGCCGCCCGAAGCGTTCCCAATGGTGTGACTTTCCGTACAACTCGGTGAGGTGATTGATATGTATGTATAAAATAGTCGACTCGGTCATCGATTCGGTGTAATAACTGCAAGGTGTTTGGGTCACAAAGCTCTTGTAAGCCACTACCACCTGATTTTTAGAGAAGAAAAAGACATTCTTTTCCTCGGCCGATTCGTCGTCGATATAGTAGGTCCTGAACACGCCGTCGAGGATGAAACCCAGGTATTTGCAAACATTTTTGTATTCATTGTAAAACTCCCCCTTTCCGTAGGTTTTCCTTTGCCAGTAAGGCGCCGACAGCTCAAACGCTGCGGCATCGATCCCCGCGAACTGGTTGAGCGCGTAGTTCAGAATTTGTGTTTCGGTCATGAGAGAAGCAGATGAGTAGAGGTATATTCCAAAAATAGGCAGCGGCGGCACAAAAACCTCATAACCAGCTACCTAAAATCTCGATATTTAGTTAAATTTGATACACCTCCCCTGACGATGCAGCTTCGGACTTCAAACATTTCTTGCCATGCTGAGAAAGATTCTACCGCTCGTGTTGGTTTTCCTGTCGCACATCTGCCTCGCAAACCAGATCCTGATCCCGATGGACCATACGCAGACCAACCACTTGAAAGCGTACGGTCTTGCTTATATTCTGCTCAAAGGGGATATTGAAGTGGATTGGCTGCTCAACTACCGCGGGGGCAGCTTTAAGGTTCAGTATAGCAAATCCATCGAAAACGAATGCAAACTGAGGGCGGTTTCCTATGAAGTACTTTCCGAAGCCGCCAGTGCGCAGATTGTGAACGAGATCAGCAATCCGAACGTGAATATGGATGTGGTGAAGCTGTTTAAAGCGGCCAAAATTGCGGTGTACTCTCCTATTAAAATCAGCCCCGCCGAATTTGAAAACACTGACGCCGTATTGCTCGTGCTCAAATATGCCGAAATTCCGTTCGAAGTCATTTATGATGAAGAAATCCTGCGTGGTGACCTGCCCAAATACGACTGGCTGCATTTGCATCACGAGGATTTCACGGGGCAGTTTGGCAAAAACCTGCGCCGTACGAGCGAGGCCGATATCAAAGCCCAGGAGGCCATTGCCAGTCGCTATGGTTTTTCCAAAGTACCTAAAATGAAGCTCGCCGTCGCCAAGACTATTAAGGAATTCTGTGCCGGCGGTGGGTTTCTGTTTGCAATGTGCTCCGGTGCCGAGACTTTCGACATTGCACTGGCTGCGGAAGGCGTCGACATTGTAGATAACCTCGACGGCGACGGCATCGACCCCGACGCCCAGTCTAAACTCGATTTTGACAAGACATTCGCATTCTACAATTTCAAACTCCAGCTCGACGAATACGATGGGATGAACTTCTCGGACATCAACTCGGCCTCCGGCCGTTACCGTGGATGGGGCGAAAACGACGCCTATTTCTCTCTTTTCGACTTTTCGGCCAAATGGGACGTCATTCCTGCCATGCTCGTGCAAAACCATGAGCATTTGATCCGCGAATTTTTCGGGCAAACCACAGCATTTTCCAAATACACCGTCAAACCCAGCACACTCATCATGGGCACCAGTAGCAACTCCGACCGTTACATTTACGGCGAGCTCGGTCGCGGCCAGTGGACTTTCTACGGCGGCCACGACCCCGAAGGCCGCGGCGGTGGGGGCAGGCGCATGCCCACCGATCTCAACCTCTACCCCAACTCGCCGGGTTACCGATTGATTTTAAACAATGTACTGTTTCCTTCCGCGCGGAAGAAGAAGCGGAAGACTTGATTATTCAAAACACGCGCTTGCTCATGCGTTGTTGACTTCCGGCGGAATTTTGGCTAGATTTACTCAAAAAGGATCACGCTATGCCTGCAATCGTCACCGACATCAACGACCTGGATTTGAACGGCACCTATACCTATGCCGATTATTTGCTGTGGCAATTTGAGGAACGACTCGAACTGATTAAAGGAAAAATTTTCAAAATGTCGCCGGCGCCCAATACCCGGCATCAAGTCATTTCGACGAATTTACAGGGCAATCTTTTTATTTATCTAAAAGACCAACCCTGCAGATTATTCAGCGCACCATTTGATGTAAGGCTGTTTGATAGCAAAAAGTCTGCTTTGGCAAACCGCGATATTTATACCGTAGTCCAGCCTGACTTATGCGTCATTTGCGACGGTACAAAACTCGACGAAAAAGGCTGCCTTGGCGCTCCCGACCTCGTTATTGAAATTCTTTCACCTGGAAATTCGCAAAAAGAAATGTATAACAAGTTTCTGCTGTATCAGGAGTGCGGCGTTCGCGAATATTGGTTGGTAGATTCGGATCGTAATGCCGTTTTATCCTATGTATTGAATGAAACCGGAAGATATGTCGGATTGCCACCTGCTGTAAAGGCGCTGCAATCCGCTATATTTCCCGATTTGAAAATAGATTTGGATAAGATATTCAACTAGTTCAACGCCAACTCCATCTTAATATCCGCACGCTTAAAGTTATGCCCGGTCAGCGGCACTTCTTCAAAACCCAGCTTTTTGTACAGATTGATACCAGCCGCTGAGCCTTTGCGGTTCGAGTATAAAATCACTTTGCTGGCTCTGAGCTCCCGCGCCTTTTCAATCACTGCATTACCCAGCAAATCACCAATCTTCTTTCCCCTCATGCTCTTTGAAACGGTCATTTTACTCATTTCAAGTACATTTCCATTACGTTTCAACGCGCATGTCCCCACCGGCTCTCCACCATGCAAAGCAATCAGGATCGCTCCGCCGTCTTTGAGGTAATAAGTTTCCGGGTCTGACAACGTCTTTTCGTCTTCCGGCTCCACTTCATAAGTCTCCGAAATCCATGCATAGTTCAGGTCATAGAAAGCCTTGGCATGTTCGGGTTTATAATCCACAATACTAATAGCGGCATTGGTTTCCTCGTTTTCCATTCGTTTGTAGCGCTCAAAAAATCCTTCTTTTTTTAATTGATATTCTGTCTCGTCCATGGCTTGTAACAGATTATTTGCATTATCGATAATTTGTTCGGCTGTTTTCCGGATTTTCTCCCAAACCGGTTGCATTTGCGTTACCAATGCGCGCGCCTTCTCTGAGAGCCGCACCATCCGCTTTCGCTCGTCGCGTTGGTCCTTGAATGATTCCACAAGTCCTTCTTTTTCCAGTTCCTTCAAAAGGCTGATCGTCGAAGGATGCGCATAACCGATTTCATCGGACAGCTCCATAATCCCGAGCGACTCCTTTTTATGCAGCGCATAAATGACCGGGAACCATTTGGGCTCGAAGCTGATGCCATTATGTTGGTAAATGAGCACGCCGTCCTTCCGGAACTGGTCGCTCAGGCGCTGCAGACGAGTCGAAATCGCCAGGGCTCCTACTTCGTTGAAAATGTTCATGCTGGGGTGCTTTCAAATTTAGGTTTAAATATACGTAGCTTACTACGTAATTAGCAAACGGTATAGCTGTTTTGAGGGAATTTTTGTTTTCGGTAAATTTGAGTAAAACGAAAAAGCTATGAGCACAGCAATGGTAATGTCCGATTTTATGGCGCTTCCGGAGGATTTGCAGGAAAAAGCATCGGAGTATATCGCTTCATTAAAACGCGAGGCGCGCCAGCGACTTTTGGAGAAACATGGAGGAAAGCTACCGCCACGCCAATTCGGGCTTCATAAAGGTAAGTACAACTTTGATATCGATTTTGACGAACCAATAGAAGGTTTCGAACCATACATGTAAATGAGATATTTATTAGATACACACACTTTTATCTGGTTCATCGAGGGCAATCCACTCTTAGGCAACACGGCACGAACCCTAATTGAAAATAATGGCAATGAGATCCATATCAGCATTGTTAGCCTATGGGAGATTGCCATTAAAACATCTATCAAAAAACTTCCCAACCCCACCCCTTTTGGCGTTTTATGGGATGAACTGGTCAAACTTGAAATTCATTTGCTTCCAATCAAGTTTGAGCACGCAGAATTCGTAAGTCAGCTACCATTCCACCACAAAGATCCATTCGACCGGATGATCGTGGCGCAAGCTGTTTACGAAAATCTGGATTTGCTCAGTTGCGACGACAAATTCGATAAGTACCTGTCGATCAGCAGCCAAAAGCGACTTTGGTAAACCTATTGAAGATACTTAACTATCAATCCCCCCGTCCGCTCAGAAGCACCCGGGCCGCCAACCAGTTCGCCAAGCCGCTCATAGTCCCGCATTTGGTGCTCGTGCTTGCTGCCACCGGGCAGAATGCGTTTCAACTCAGCCACGAGATTCCCTTCATTTAACTCATCTTGAATCAGCTCCCGGACGGCCTCTTTCTCTAAAATGAGATTCACCAGAGAAATAAACGGAATGCGGATGAGCCGTTTGGCTAATGCATAAGAAATAGCGCTCGTTCGGTAGCATACTACCTCCGGAACTTTGAGCAATGCAGTCTCCAATGTAGCGGTACCCGAAGTAACCAACGCTGCATCAGCTACTGAAAGCAGGTCATAAGTACTTTCATACACGATAGTCGCTTTGCCGCTGGATAAGTACTGATCGTACAACGTAGAAGGCAGGTTCTTCACCCCGGCAATCACATATTGGTAGCCCGGGAAATGCCTTTGCGTGGTCAGCATGGTATCCAACATGCCGATAATCTCCTGCTTGCGGCTGCCCGGAAGCAATGCGATAACAGGCCGGTCGTCGAGGCCGTGTTTCCTGCGAAAATCGGGATCGGGGCGGAATGCTGCTATGGCATCCATGAGCGGGTTGCCCACGTAGTCGACTTTGTACTCGTATTTTTTGTAGAAATCAACTTCAAATGGGAAGATCACGAACATGTGATCCACATTCGCCTTGATTTTCCAGGCACGTTTCTGGTTCCACGCCCAGACTTTTGGGGAAATGTAGTAGAATACTTTCAGCCCCTTCGATTTCGCGAACGAAGCAATGCGCAGGTTGAAACCCGGATAATCAATCAGAATCAATGCATCCGGTTGGTATTCGATAATATCCGCTTTGCATTTTTTGAGAAAACCAGTGATCGTGCGGAGATTCATCACCACTTCCAGAAAGCCCATGAAAGCCGTATCCTTATAATGGGTCACGAGCTCCATCCCTTCGGCGACCATCATATCCCCGCCCCAGCCGCGGAATTCCGCATCGGGATCATTCGCCCGAATGCCCTTGATCAAATTGGAGCCATGCAAATCCCCCGAGCGCTCGCCGGCGATTAGGTAGTACTTCATAAGCTATCGGCTGCTGACCACCGAGCGGCCAATGGTCAATGGTCGGCGGTCGGCGGTCAATGGTCGGCGGTCAGTAATCAGCTCATTCCCCATAGTATTCGACAAAATTCTTCGGCGTTTCTATCAGCTTGATATAGTGCAGTTTCGCATTAGGCGCTGCCTGTGCAATGGCCGGTTCGAGGATGTTCCAGATTTCCATCACAAATATCTCGCAGGAGGCCATTTTGCCTTGCATGAAATCGACATCGAGGTTGAGATTCTTGTGATCTACCTTGTCCACGATCTCATCCTTTATAATATCCCCCAGTACTTTCAGATCGATTACAAAACCTGTATCGGGGTCGGGCTTGCCTTTTACCGTAACAATCAGCTCAAAATTATGCCCATGCCAGTTGTTGTTGGCGCAAGGGCCAAATACTTCCTGGTTTTTCTCATCACTCCACGCCGGGTTGTAAAGCCGGTGGGCCGCATTGAAATGCTCTTTCCTTGTTACGTAAATCATAAAACTTCCTGCCACTTGATAATTCTGGCGCAAAATTACACCATGTATCCGTAGTTTTGTTTGTTAACAAGAGGATAACTAAAAAAAATCCTATTTCGCCCTTAAAATTTAAGAGTAGATCGGCGCGGTTCCGTACTCTTATCTGGCATTCTTTTTACCGTTAAACATATAATCGCGATGATTATCGTAACAGGAGCAGCCGGCTTTATTGGCAGCGGGCTTATCAGCCGCCTCAATCAAGACGGCTTTAAAAACATTATTGCAGTGGATGATTTTTCCAAAATCGAGAAAGCTGAGAACCTCGAAGGAAAGATTATTAAGGAAAAAGTAGAAAGGAATGCACTTTTCGAATGGCTGGATGCGAACAGCCGCGACGTAGAATTCATTTTCCACATCGGCGCGCGTACCGACACCACAGAGTTTGACAAGGAGATTTTTGATGAACTGAATGTAAATTATTCCAAAGGCATTTGGGAGAAATGCGTGGCTTACCAAATTCCTCTCGTGTACGCGTCGTCCGCAGCTACGTACGGGCTAGGCGAGCACGGGTACGACGATAACGAATCGACGATCGGCCAACTGAAACCGCTTAATCCCTACGGTGATTCCAAAAACGAGTTCGACAAATGGGCATTGGCGCAAGAGAAAAAGCCATTTTTCTGGGCTGGCCTCAAATTCTTCAACGTTTACGGCCCCAACGAATACCACAAAGGCCGCATGGCATCGGTGATTTTCCATGCTTATAACCAGATCAAGGCTACGGAGAAAATGAAGCTGTTCCGCTCGCACAACCCCGATTTCAAGGACGGCGAGCAGATGCGCGATTTCATCTACGTGAAAGACCTGATCGACGTTTGCATTTTCTTCATGCACCACCGCAAAAATTCGGGCATATACAATCTCGGAAGCGGTCGCGCAAGGACATTCAAAGACCTGGTTACCAACACATTCCTGGCCATGGGCAAGACGCCGGACATTTCATACGTCGACACCCCGGCGGATATCCGCGACAAATACCAGTATTTCACGCAGGCCAACATGAGCAAGCTCCGCTCCATCGGATATACCCGTCCGTTCAGCACGCTGGAAGAGGGAATTGATGATTATGTGAAGAATTATCTCTCGTCGACAGCCTATTTGTAGGCCATCCTGTTGATCAAAACTTTGAAAAGACCTGCCCCGGCGGGTCTTTTCTGTTTTACCTGCCCGAAGCTATTTCCACCGGCTGCTGCCGGAATCTCCACAATTTTGCGTATTTTTGACCCTCTGAATAAACTCAATCCCACTTCTCTGTGTTAGCATAATACCAACCAGAGTGTGACATTATTACGACTATGAGCAAAGAAGAAGAATTGTTGGAGGAAATCACCAGTTCGGAATACAAATACGGCTTTGTGACTGATATTGAAGCAGATGAGGCTCCCGCGGGCCTTAATGACGATATTATCAGATTCATCTCGGCCAAAAAAAATGAACCCGAATGGATGCTGCAATGGCGCCTGAAAGCGTACCATTTGTGGCTGACCATGGAGGAGCCCAAGTGGCCGAACGTGCATTACCCGCCCATCGAATTCCAGGCTATCAAATATTATTCGGCGCCGAAGAAAAAGAAGGCTGTCGAGAGCATCGACGACATCGATCCCGAATTGCGTAATACCTTCGAAAGACTGGGTATCTCTTTGAATGAGCAAAAAAGGATTTCCGGCATCGCGGTCGACGCGGTAATGGACTCCGAATCGGTTTTCACGACATTCAAAGATACGCTCAAAGAAAAAGGCATTATTTTCTGCTCGATCAGCGAGGCGATCCGTGAGCACCCGGAGCTTGTGAAAAAATACCTGGGCTCGGTGGTACCACCCAAGGATAACTACTATGCAGCCCTGAACTCGGCAGTATTCTCTGATGGATCATTTGTGTATATTCCGAAAGGCGTTCGTTGCCCGATGGAGCTTTCGACCTATTTCCGTATCAATGCAGCAGGAACAGGCCAGTTCGAAAGAACGCTGATCATTGGCGACGAGGATAGCCATGTGAGTTACCTCGAAGGCTGTACAGCTCCTATGCGTGACGAAAACCAGCTGCACGCAGCGGTAGTTGAAATCTTCGCACACGACAATGCGAATGTAAAATACTCGACCGTACAGAACTGGTACCCAGGCGATAAGGACGGAAAAGGCGGTATTTACAACTTCGTAACGAAACGCGGCCTTTGCGACGGTCCTAATTCGAAAATCTCCTGGACGCAGGTTGAAACCGGTTCAGCGATTACCTGGAAATATCCTTCGGTGATCCTGAAAGGCGATAACTCCATCGGAGAGTTTTACTCGGTAGCCGTGACCAACAACATGCAGCAGGCCGATACCGGTACGAAAATGATCCACATTGGTAAAAACACCAAGAGCCGGATCGTTTCGAAAGGTATTTCGGCCGGAAAGAGCCAAAACTCCTACCGTGGATTGGTGCAGGTATTTAAAAAGGCTGAAAAGGCACGTAACTTCTCGCAATGCGATTCCTTGTTGCTCGGTGACAAATGCGGCGCGCACACTTTCCCTTATATTGAAGTGAGCAACCCGTCGGCGACCGTAGAGCACGAAGCGACTACTTCGAAGATCGGTGAGGACATTCTTTTCTACTGCAACCAACGCGGTATTCCAACGGAACAAGCGGTTGCATTGATCGTGAATGGCTATGCTAAAGAAGTATTAAACCAGCTTCCAATGGAATTTGCCGTTGAAGCGCAAAAACTCCTGGAAATCAGCCTGGAAGGAAGCGTAGGTTAAAAATCCCGATAAGATAAAACACAGAAAGCCTTTGATTCGTCGAAGGCTTTTTGTATTTTATTGATCTTAGTAATTTTTTCCATCAACGATCCACCCTTCATGACTCACGTTCCACAACTAATCATAGACCTGTCGCTCATTCTCACGATGGCCGGTATTATTACCGTAATCTTCAAGAAATTGAAGCAGCCAATCGTGCTGGGCTACATTTTGGCCGGGTTACTTGTCGGACCTAATTTCCACCTGTTTCCTACCATTACCGATATCAAAACCATCGAAATCTGGGCGGAGATCGGGGTTATCTTCCTGCTTTTCAACCTCGGTTTGGAATTTAGTTTTAAAAAGCTGGTTAAAGTCGGGAACACCGCTGCAATTACCGGGCTTTTTGAGGTATTCATGATGCTCGTAACGGGTTTCATCACCGGCCAGCTGCTCGGTTGGAGCAAAACCGACAGCCTTTTTCTCGGAGGTATCATTGCCATTTCCTCCACCACCATCATTTTCCGCGCATTCGATGAACTGGGCCTTAAAACCCAAAAATTCACCCGTGTGGTAATGGGCATTCTCGTCATCGAGGATCTTACTGCCGTGTTATTGATGGTGTTACTTTCGACCTTGTCGCTCAGCCAGCAGTTCGCAGGATTTGAATTAATTCAATCGAGTTTAAAACTCTTCTTTTTCCTCACAATCTGGTTTCTCGGCGGCATTTTTGTATTCCCTACCCTGCTTAGGCGTTACCGGCATTTGATGAACGACGAGAGCGTACTGATCACTTCCGTCGCGCTGTGCTTCGGAATGGTATTCCTGGTTACGAAAGCAGGCTTTTCGGCAGCGTTAGGAGCATTTATCATGGGTTCTATCCTGGCGGAAACGACTCACGCGGAAAAGATCGAGCATTTGCTCAAACCGGTTAAGGACCTGTTCGGGGCGGTATTCTTCATCTCCGTGGGAATGCTGATCAATCCGGGATTATTGCTCGAATATGCGGTCCCTACTGCGATTCTCGTGCTCGTGGTCATGCTGGGCAAAACCACTTTCGTCACACTGGGAGCGGTCATATCCGGCCAGCCGCTCAAAAAGTCGCTGCAATCGGGTATGAGTTTATCCCAAATCGGGGAATTTTCATTCATTATCGCCAATCTCGGCCTTTCATTGAAAGTAACGAGCGGATTTCTTTATCCTATTGCAGTAGGAGTTTCGGTAATCACGACGTTTGCGACACCTTATATGATGAAGGCCTCCGAGCCGCTGTATGAATGGCTCGACAAGCGCCTGCCGGAAAAGTGGCGGCTCTATCTGAACAGGTATAGCACCAGCACCGAAACCATAGCGCAAACCACACAATGGAACGAAATCCTGAAATCCTATGCGCAGACGGTGATTTTGAACTCGGTGGTGGTGATCGGCATTATCCTCGCGTCCTCTCGCCAACTCGCGCACCAGCTCCATGCGCGCCTGCCTGAGACGTTCCTGACCAACTCGGTGCTTTTTGCCATTACATTCCTCTTAATATCACCATTTCTCTGGGCATTGGTCTTCAAAAGAGGAAACCGAAAGGCCTATTCGGCGATCTGGCTCAGCCGGAAATACAGTCGCGGGCCATTGCTGGTGCTTGAACTTTCGAGAGTGGTTATTGCGATTCTGTTGATGGCCTTCCTGCTCAATTCCTTCTTTTCGACCAAAACTGCATTTATCGTAGCGGGAGGAATTATGGTGCTCGGTTTCGCGATTTTTTACCAGAGACTTCAACAGTTTTACCACAAAATCGAAGACCGCTTCCTGCAAAATCTCAATGCACGGCAGCTGGAAGGAAGTGGTAAATCGAAAAGAATTCTCCTGCCGTGGGATGCACACTTTGCATTCCTCGAAGTGAGCCCCGACTCGAATCTGATCGGCAAAAGTTTGCAGGAACTTAAAATCCGGGAAACATTCGGTATCAATGTCGTGCTGATAGAGCGGGGAAGCAAAACCATTCATTTACCAAGGCCAACGGAAGTTCTCTACCCCTGCGACCGCATTGAGGTAATCGGTACAGACGATCAACTGGATGTTTTCAGAAGCCACATCGAGGTGAGTACAAACGGTGACGTGTACATGGCACACGAGGATAATGTGGTGCTGGAACGCGTTGAAGTGAAAACGCAGTACAATATCCGTGGAAAGACGATCCGTGAAAGCCAGATTCGCGAAATGACACATGGGATGATCGTCGGCCTCGAAAGAAACGGCGAACGTATTCTCAATCCGGATTCGTCGATGGTCATCGAAAACCAGGACGTGCTTTGGATTGCCGGCGACCGTGAATTGATCAAGGAGTTCATCGCCGCCAAACCGGCCAATAATGAAGAGGAAGTCGAGGTGGCTACGCCTTGATCAGGCCCTGCAAACCACCGGTATGTACTGCTACGATCTTCGTTCCTACTTTGAAAAAGCCGTTGTGGATGAGGTCAAACAGACCATAGAACATTTTCGCAGTATAAACCTGCTCCAACTGAACGTCAAATTCAGCCTGGAAACCTTGCATAAAAAACAGCAGTTCGCGGTTCCACTTCGCATATCCGCCGAAATGGTAGTCTGTAAGCAAAGTAAGATTTCCCGGTTGTTTGCATTCGTTCAAAAGGCGGTGAATGTCCTCTTTGAGAAAATCACCTCCTTTCAATGCCGAGAATGCCAGTACGTTCGCACCTGCCGAAAGGATTCCCGCAGCCGTACCGCCTGTACCCGCGGCTGTTGCGACAAAATCGGGCATTGTGCCTAGCTGCTCTTCTATTTCGAGCGTCATTTCAGCCACTCCTTTCAATGCATGCCCGGTAGTACCGCCTTCGGGAATGAGGTAAGGGTTTCTAAAACGCGCGGCAATCTCATCCAGATATTCTTCGAAATGCCGCTGCCGGTATTCCTCTCGTGATACGAAATGCAGCTGCATGCCCTGCTCCCGGCAAAATTGAAGGGTGCCGTTCTCCTTTCCTTCCAGTTCCAGGCCGCGGACAATACCGATGGTTTTCAAACCCGACGCATTCCCCGCAGCTGCCGTAGCGTACAAATGATTGGAATACGCCCCCCCGAAGGTCAATACCGTCCCCTTCCCGCTCGCCTGCGCATCGAGTAAGTTGTATTTAAGCTTCCTCCATTTATTCCCTGAAACCGTCGGGTGAATGAGGTCATCACGTTTGATGTACAGCTGCACTTCTGCCTTCTCCGTCGCGGCATTGACAAGCCGTTGCAGGGGCGTAGGTGCCGACGAACTTAGTAAATCCACTTATTTTGATAATTTTGCTGATAGTAAATGAGAAAAGAATGTCCGTAGAACTAGTTGACAATGCCTCCGAAGAGGACGATTTATTTGAACATTACCGCATTGTCGCTGACAAAGGCCAAAGCCTCATGCGGCTCGATAAATTTCTGAATCTTCACGTAGCCAACGCTTCCAGGACAAAAATACAAAACGGGATCGAAGCGGAGGCCGTAAAGGTAAATGGTCAGCCTACAAAGGCCAGTTACAAGGTTAAGCCACTGGATGTAATCACGCTGTCGCTTCCAGAACCACCGCGGGATACCGAGATCATCCCGGAAAATATTCCGCTGAATATCGTGTACGAGGACGACGTGCTGATGATTATCAACAAACCGGCAGGAATGGTCGTTCATCCGGCTTATGGCAACTGGACAGGCACATTGATCAACGGATTGGTGTATCACTTCCAGCAACTCCCTACCGGCAGAAACGGCGAAGGCCGGCCAGGATTGGTGCATCGCATCGACAAGGACACTTCCGGCTTGCTCGTGATCGCTAAAACCGAATTCGCGATGACTTTCCTCGCCAGCCAGTTCGCCGATCACTCGATCGAACGAACCTATCACGCATTGATATGGGGCGAGCCGAAAATCGAAAAAGGTACTGTTACCGGCCACATCGGGCGCAGCGCGCGCGACAGGCGTGTAATGGACGTATACGTGGATGGCAGCCAGGGCAAACACGCGGTGACGCATTACGAAGTAATCAAACCGCTTCGCTATGTTTCGATGATTAAATGTAATCTTGAAACCGGCCGCACGCACCAGATCCGCGCACACATGAAGCATATTGGCCACCCGATCTTCAATGACCCGATGTACGGGGGCGACAAGATCCTGCGGGGTGTCTCGAGCGGCAGTTATAAAGCGATGGTGGAGAACGGTTTCAGCCTCATTCCCGGGCAGGCGCTGCATGCCAAATCGCTGGGATTCATCCATCCTACTACGCGCCAGTGGATCCAATTTGACACGGATTTGCCCGAGAATTTTCAGGCAATCCTCGAAAAGTGGGAAAACTATGTAAACTCTCAGTAGGAAATAGTATATTCTGGATTCTTAACCTTTCTAATCAATAAACCACTAACATGAATATTTCGACCAGGCAGGGGACAGCAGAGGACATACCCGCAATTTTTGAATTGGTGAAGGAGCTTGCGATCTATGAACGGGCGCTGAACCAGGTAACCAATAATGTCGACAAAATGACCCGTGATTACAACGAAAAGCTTTTCGACTTTTTCGTTGCCGAAGTGGATTCGAAGATCATTGGGCTTTGTCTTTACTATTACCGTTACTCCACCTGGAAGGGGAAACGGCTTTATATGGAAGATATCATCGTCACCGAATCGATGCGCGGCAACGGGATTGGCAAAATTCTCTTCGACGCTACGGTAACCGCTGCGAAACAAGTGGGTTGTACGGGAATGATGTGGCAGGTCCTCGATTGGAATACATCGGCGGTCAATTTCTACCGCAAATACGGCACCAATTTCGATAATGAATGGATCAACTGTAACCTCGATTTCTAAGCATTACAGCTACTTATAGATGGAAGCCGGGCCTGTTGTCATTGCAACAGGTCCGGCCTTCTTTCTTTGGTACGTTTGAGCGATTGCTCATAACGCCACTCTTCAATTTTGGCTTCATGCCCCGACATCAGGATTTCGGGCACTTTATGACCTTCAAATTCGGCCGGGCGGGAATATACCGGCGGTGCCAGCAGATTATCCTGAAATGAGTCTGTCAATGCAGAGGTTTCATCGTTCAAAACGCCCGGAATAAGGCGGATAATCGCGTCAGCAAGTACGGCAGCTGCCAGCTCACCACCCGATAACACGTAGTCTCCAATGCTGATTTCCTTCGTCACGAACATATCACGCACACGCTGGTCCACACCCTTATAATGCCCGCAGAGCATCATCAGGTTACCTTTCAGCGAAAGCTGGTTCACCATCCGCTGCTGCATTTGCTCACCGTCGGGTGTGAGGTAAATGATCTCGTCGTACGCCCGCTCGGCTTGCAACGCGCGAATACAGCGTGCGATCGGCTCGATCTGCAATACCATTCCCGCACCACCACCGAACGCGTAGTCGTCGATCGTACGATGTTTATTAGTGGAATAATCGCGGATGTCGTGAATCACCACTTCCACGTGATTGGCCTGCTGCGCCCGCTTCAATATCGAATGCGCGAAAAAACTATCGAGCAGACTGGGAACGCAGCTTAATATATCAATCCGCATCATCGGGAATACTTTCTGATGAATTATCGAGATACACTTCCAACAAGCCTTCCGGCAGGTTTACGAGCAGAGATTTAGCTTCCTTATCCGCTTTGATCACTATATCGTTAGCCGTTGGGATGAGTACTTCCGAGCCCTGGTAGTCCATCGCGATCAGATCCTGGCCATTGAGCGAATATACTTCGCGCACAATGCCCAACTCTCCAAGCGTTTTGTCCACTACCTTGAAACCTTTGATTTCGTGGTAGTAAAACTCGTCCTCGCCAAGTTCACTTAGTTCTTCCAAAGGCAAATAAAGCGAGCTTCCTACGAGTGCTTGTGCCTTCACAATGGTATCGACATCCTCGAAAGTCACGATCGCATTGCTTTGCTTTTGGAGGTTGATATCTTCAATGAAGTAAGGCACGAGCTCGCCTTTAATCTCGACATAAACCGTTTCCAGGTCTTCATAATCATCCGGATAATCCACATCCAGATAAATTACCACATTTCCGGCGGTGCCGTGGGTCCGCACGATATAGCCCAATAAATAACAGTTGTCCTGTGTCATTTGCGGGATTTCAAATTTTGGTTCTGTATAAAACAATATGAGTCTGTGCGGAATACCGACAGACCCATAGCGCAATGTATGTACATTAAATTATTCTGCTGACTCTTCTGCCGGAGCATCTGCTTCAGGAGCATCTGCTTCAGGAGCATCTGCTGTTGCGTCAGCGGCTTCGTCAGCCACTTCCTCAGTTACAGCCTCTTCGACAACAGGAGCATTTTTCTTAGCGATAGCCTCAGCACGAGCTTCATTAACTTTACGTTCAGCGTCAAGTTTCGCTTTCTTGTCAGCCTCTTTCTGCTGTGCCAAAGAATCGGCAGCAGTAGCTTTACGGTCTGTTTTCGAACCTTTCCACTCTTCGAAACGTGAATCCGCAACTTCTTGCGAGATAGCACCCTTCAAAACACCTACTTGCAAGTGCTTGCGAAGCAATACACCTTCGTGTTGCAAGATTGAACGGGCTGTGTCAGTTGGCTGAGCACCTTTCAAAAGCCAGTCAACTGCTTTGTCTGACTCCAAAACGATGGAAGCAGGGTTGGTACCTGGATTGTAGATACCCAATTTTTCGATGAAGCGACCATCACGTGGTGCTCTGGCATCTGCGACTACGATATCATAGATCGCTTTCTTTTTGCGTCCCCGACGCGCTAATCTGATTTTAACTGCCATTTGTGAATTTGAATTTTGGGAACTCGTCCCGTAATTAAACAGGGTGCAAAGGTACGTAAAACTTTCCTGTTTCTTGATATAGCCAAACAAAAAAGGGAGACAATTTCTTGTCTCCCTTCTCAATGCATTGCCTTCAACTACTAGCGGCGGAAACCAGCCGGGTAAGTAGAGCGGATTGTATTGTTAGGCAGGATCTTGATCTCAACACGGCGGTTAGATTGAAGACCTTCCACAGTTGTGTTTTCTGCGATCGGGCGATATTCACCGTAATACTCAGTGATGATACGGCTAGGATCTGTCAAACCTGCACGAACCAGGAAGCGTTTCGCTGCATCTACACGACGACGTGACAGGGATACGTTGTAGCTATCCGAAGCACGGGCATCCGTGTGACCTACGAGTACGATGCGGCAGTTGGTGCGCATGTTCAGGAGCTCTACCACTTTGCTGAGTGTTTCTTTCGAAGCATTGCGGATAATAGCTTTGTCGGTATCGAATTCGATATTGCTGAACAACGCCTCACATTCGTCTTTCGGCAAGTTGTTTTTGATAGCGTCACGGATGATCTTATCGATATCCAATGCTACACCACCACCTGATACGATGCTACCGGCAGGTGTGTTAGCTTCTTTGTCAAACAGGTCGGCTACGCCATCACCATCGGAGTCAGTATAAAGACGTGGGTCAACCGGCTTAGGCATGTTAGCTTTCGCGATTGAATCCGCATCGTTCATCGTCGGATTGTAAGGTACCGGAATCAGCTGCTGCGGGTTAGCCCAACGCAGGTGGTAACGTCCGGCAGCCGGATCATATTTACCGTCTTTCGCTCTTACTGCATTCTTACCCAATTTGTAAGTAAGCGCGAGTGACACCATTCCGTAGGCGTCATTTCTTGAATCACCTTTTGCGAATGTCCAGATTCCTTGTTGAGTAACATAGTCACTCAATCCACCCACAGTCGCATCCAGTTTTTCTGTATTCACAAAGTTGTGGGTATAATCCAGTCCAAGGTCGAAACGTGAACTCAGTTCGTAATGAACTGAAAGACCAACCGGAACTACCCATTCACGCGTGTAAGTAGATCCGTTACGTTCCCATTTACCGGCTGTTTTCGAACTGGCATCTGTGTTGGTAGAAAAGCTACCAACAGTGGCTTTGGTAACGTTGGTGTATTCAACATCCGTGTGGTAGTAGATAATACCACCCCCAAGGTGTGCATCTACTTTCCAACGGCGAAGCTTATTATAGCCGAGCAACAAACGGTTCACGTTCAATGTTCCGTCCAAAGTCAGCTGAACAAACGAAGGGCTGTTGAAAGTGGCGCTGTAAGTATCACCGCTCAATGAGCTGTAATGATTGTCTTTGGCTCCCTGAAGACGACCGTTGTAGCCAGTCAGCTGGATACCGAACAGAGGAGTGAGTTGCTTGTTCAATGAAAGCCCCCATGCACCTGTCAATTCTTCCCGGTCTCCACGCTTGAAGCCATTGTACTGGGTCAAATCTCCGAAGAATTTTGTAATACCTCCGTAACCTGTGATTGACCAAGTATTCATTTTATTTGGTCCTTCATAAGTGCGGTTTTGAGCTTTCGTATTGTAGCTCAGGAGGGTAGAACAAAGTAAAGCAACGTAAAGATTCTTTTTCTTCATGGGAAACACGCGTTATGTGATTCAATTCAAATATAGCATTATACATTAATTCAAAATTCAGAAAAAAAGCCAAGCCTGTAAGCCGGGTTCTGTGACTTCGATCGGTTGCCCGATCTCCGCTCCTGCCATTTATCCAGGATTCCGGTCACCCGAAACCTCTAACGATCTACCCGTGTCGGCGCCCCGAAGAGCAGGGACGAGTAGCCCCGTTAACCAACACCTATTTGATCTTTCAGCCCGTAAGGTTTACCATGCATTCCCTGTTACCAGGAAACCGGTGGGCTCTTACTCCACCTTTTCACCCTTACCGAGGCATACAAAAAATATGCCAGGGCGGTATCTTTTCTGTGGCACTTGCTGTCAACGAACCGTCACCAGTACGTTGCCTTCCCGTTAGGAAGTACGGCACTCTGTGCTGCCCGGACTTTCCTCCCCGGTTAAAAAACCGCAGCGGCAGGACAGCTTAGACCTTTCCTCTGACCACAAAGCTAAGAAATACTTTCTTTCGATCAGCAGTCAATATACCATAAAAAGTAAAAAATTATGGCACTTACGCTGAATATTGTACAAATTTTTGATCAGATTCCTTTCAATCCATCGACTTTCAAATTCACTTTCCCGGTCGCAAATACAACAGAATAAAGATGTTTCGGAGTGAGGTAAACCTTATCGGGTACAATATCGGAAAGTATTCCCTTTACAACTACACCTTCGGTGACTTTATAGTTGTCAAGTGTTTTCTGAACCGCGTTTTTAGCATCGGCGATCTGCCCCCCTACCGGAAATACCATCCGCTTTTCCATCATCCTGCTGAATTGCCCTTGCAGGAGCCATCCTGCCGTCCGGACGATCGAATTTCTGGTATCGAGATCATAGTCAAGGCCTTTGAGCGACAGTTGCTGCGTGGCGGGATCATAGTAAGGGATTCCCTTTAAATAAATATCGCCATTAATGCTGCCTTTCAATCCAGCCTTAATCACCAGCCGGTCGTTCTGCCCGTACATTTCGATGGAGGTTACCTCCACGTGATACTTCCCCCCTAGAAACGAAAATTTCTCCCCGGAAAACTGCTTGGTAGCAAGCCTGGCTGCGTCCTCGTACGACACAAGGCTGATCAACCCGATTTTGAAGTCGTCCTGAACCTTGTCCACGATCCGCAGATCGGGCAACTTCTGCACAGGGGCCACAGCGGGTTTCACAGCCGACGTAATAGTTTGGGTATAACCTTTAATACCAATGACCGAGCGGAGAATATTGTTTTTTGCCAACAATGGCGTCATTTCCACGCCGGTAGGCCTGATCACCAGCCAGGTATCATAATCCTTCGCAAGCATCACAGGCTGGCGCGCGATGTTCCAGGCTAGCTCCGCATTCTTTTTGAGCTCGAGATTCGAAGCCACCTGTTCGTCGATCGCGTCGGTGATCTTCTCGAAATTCTTGTTGAGCATCCGGCTCACCATGCCTTTTATGGGAATATTAATGCCCGCCACGCGGATGTTCGGCTCACTAATCCAATCGTAACTATCTACATAAGTTTCCGATTTGATCTGCCACGACGGCATAATGCCTATTTTAGAGATCAGCCGGATGCGGATCGAGAACTCCGTATCCTTGTAACCCGACATCGTCATGCCCAGCGGGCTTACTTTATATCCGGCGCTTACCCAGATTTTCAGCGGAACTTCAAAAAGGAACGACGAGTCAATAGCCACAACTTTGATCGGACTGATCTTCCAGACCTTCGCTTTCAGGTTGTCGTTACCTTCATCCTCATAACTGTTATCATCGTAGATCAACCCTTTGATCTGGTTGTTGATCTGCTTCTCGATTTCCGCTACCGGGATCTCGACCGGCACATTCAGTACCGACAAATGTTTCTCGTTCTGGATCTCCTTATCCGAATATTTGTATTCTTCCATAGGGGCCTTAGGGGAGGTTTTCTTAGAACCGCAGCTCCAAAAAACAACAGCTGCCAACACGATTACCAGAAAATAACCGCGCCTGACGTATACATTATTTGATTTTGACGAGGGTTGCACCGTATCCGAATTTCTCTTTTAATGCATCTTTAAAAAATTGCACATGCTGGTTCTTGCCCAGCCTGCGGTGCAACTCGTTTTTGAGAGCGCCGCTGCCCGCGCCATGTATAAACGTAATTTCCTCCATTCCATTGGCAATGGCGGATTCCAGATTACTCTCGAAAACATCCAGCTGCTTTTTCAGGATCGCATCGCTGGACAAACTTTTATGATTGTTTACCAACTTTTCGATGTGCAGATCAACCACCTGCTCCGGTTTGGGAAGGCTGTTCTGCTCGGGAGCGGCCTGCCCCAGCATTCTCGCCTTGATTTCGCCCGCAACATCCTCCGAAATGCCGGGAGCTTCACGTTTCAGGCTCTCCTCATCCAGTTGATATACAAACCCTTCTTTCCCCAGCACAGGTACCTTGCCTTTGTTTTTATAAAACGACTGCGCGCGGCAACGGATACGCTTGTTCAATGCAATGGGCAATTGGTGATTCCCCTCCCGAAAATACAATGCGTGAATGTCAAACACCGGCCAGGACTCAAATTCCTTCATTTCCACTTCGGTCACCTTTTGCGAAGTTCGTGGTTGCAGCACGCCGGCAGCTAACCCCCTGCTCACCGATTCGGAAGCGGCTACCGCGGTGAATGGCAATATCCAGTCGGTGTTGTTGATGACATGTACCGTTAACGTGCGGTCGTTCACGGAAATGAATGCCAGGTAAATACCTTTTTCAGCAAATGGCGCATTGCGTGGGACGATCACATCCCCGCGGGCAGCCACCGCTTTTGTTTCTTCGGGTTTCACCATTCGCTGCGATTCCACAGGCGAAATCGTCACGATTTCGTTTCTCAGGACGGGGATTCGAAATCCGTCCTCAATCTCTATTTCGACGACATTACCGGGTAAAAAAGCGTAAATAACACCTTCTTCCCTGCCGTGGACCAATCGTACTTTATCTCCGATATTCATGTTAAATGTTACTTTCCGATCATTTGAACCGGTTTTCAGTTCAAACAATACTTTTAAAAATAAAATGGCTTGAAACCGACGCCCTTGCGGCTGAACTCCAATGCGGGCGCCGGAATTTTAATCGAGTTGGCCAGAAAACCCAGTGTCTTAACAAACTTGCTTCGGGTTTTGATCTTCGTGAGGTCGATATCCAGCGACAAATAATATTGGCGGTAAGGGCGGTAACCCATTTCGATACTTTTGCCGGTCTCAGCAGAAACCATGTTTTGAATACCATAACCTACTGAAAAACAAAGCCAGGCAGGCCAGTTGGAACCCTTAAAAAATGATTTCGGGCTCGCCGAGAACCAATAAGTCTGTCCATTATAATCTTTCAGCCAGCGCTCCGACCAGCTGTTGCCGAGCAGCTGCGGCCGCACGTGCGCCAATGAAGTATAATGAAATGAGAACTTGGGTTGAATACGCACCTCGTCCCATAATGCCACCTGCCCGAGATACAGCACTGAGCCCGTCAGGTTCGCGATCATATCGCCGGGAGAAAAGCCATAATCGGGCGAGAAGCCATCCAGGATTTCAATCGGCGTCTGGAAAATCACGCCGGAAATGGCGCCGTAAACCAGCATCTGCCTTTTTGAAATGCCTGTCTTTTTGTACAATGCCGCCGTATGCCGGGCAATCTGGTACGATGTGTAAAGGTGCCCCATTTTGTCCATTTGTAACCACTCGCGGCTATCGTCTTCGATGGTAAACTTCGTCAACGGGTTTTTGTACCATGATTTGCTGAGGCCGTAAAGCGTTCCCAGATAAATCGCAGATTGGGCCGCAAAAATGCCGCGGAGTAGTTTGTAATTAGGCCGCGCTTCCGGCACCGAGTCGCGGACAAGCGTATCGCGAACCAGCGCGTCCCGGACAAGCGTATCAGGTGCCGGCACGGGTACCTGCGCGTACACGGGAGACAGCGTTTCTGTCAGCAGGCAAATTAGTAAGCAATGAAGAATAAAACGCATTCGATCATATCGGGGGCAGGGCTTAATAACCGCCATGGTATTTTCTCAACCCCCATTCCGCGCCCAGCAGCACTACAAGCAGGAAGAACAGCCATTTCAGGTAGATCAGCTCAACCATATCTTCGGAACTGTCCAGCCTGTCGGCCGGGCGGTCAGTTTTTAGTTTTTGAATAAATTGTTGCAACGATGCCGGCGTCATAAACGTGCCGCCCGACCGCCGCGCCAGATCACGAAGCATGCCGAAATCTGCCGTCGTATTGCTCAGTTCGAGATCGGCATTGCGGATCACAAACTGGCCTGAAACATTTTCCTGTTTTCCTTTCAAAGTAGTGGAAGCCGCATACCGGTAAACGCCGTCCGCCAGCCCGCTGACGTTGAACCGCGGTGTCTCCTTCGCGTGTGTGTAGGTGAATTGCTTACTCTTGCCTTTTTCATCCACCAATTCCAGTTTCACCTCCTGACCGAATATCGGCTCGTAAATGTCGTTGTAAACCTCGGTCTGAAATGCCACCTGTTCGCCCGCTTCGAACTCGTTGCTGATCGGATACACGCGGAATTTCCGGCGGTCTTCCTTCACCGAAAGCACCTGGATCAGCTTCTGGAAGAGGTTATCCACCACTTCCTGCTTGCTGGTTTGGGCAAATTCTTCCTGCCGCCATTGCCAGATTCCCTCCCCTGCCAACACAGCTGTTTTCTGATCGCCATTGGTATTTAAAACCAGGAGCGGCTTGCTCGTATTGAGCGTTCCTACTTTCTGATACAATATCGTTTCGGTACCCGATGACACATTGTATTCTCCAAAAGGAACCGAAAGTGGCGGAAGGCGTTCCAGTAATTTCAGGCTCTCGGCATCCAGGTTCAGCTGCGAAAACGAAGGGTTAAACCGTGCCGTGACCTTGTCAATCTGGTTATTCGCGGAAGCATTGATAAACAGCGACCGGTTCAGCGAGCTGGCCAGCGGTACCGCCGATTGATTTCCCAGAATGAAAAACAGCGGCATTTTCGCATCCAGAAACTTGCGGACCTGCGCATTACCCAGCCCGAGCACGTTCGGGATCTGGTGCAGGATCACGAGGTCGTAAGGCTTTGTAGTTGCCGGTGGATTGTTGGCAATGGACAGAATATTGATATCCAGCTCATAGTTGTCATTCGCCTCGATCACACTCCGGATACTTTTGATATCGGGATGCGGCGCAAGCGCCATGAGCAGTATCTTTTGCCGGCCGTCGATAATGTCGATATAAACATCCTTCCGGTTGTTCTTCCCCGAAGTTTCCCCAGAAACCGCGCCCAGCTCGATGGTATAATGTTGAACGCCCTTTTGTGCGGAGGATGTTTTGAAATCAAATGCCTTGAAATAATCCGCACGATCGATCACCACCGGCTGGCTCTGGATCACGCGGCCATTTTGCTTCAAAGTCACCGTCGTGCTCTTGCCTTGTAAACCGTTCGCGGCGACCTCCGCCCGCACCGGAAACTCGTTACCGAGGTATGCAATGCGGTTGCTCACCACATCCTTCACGCGGATATCCAGCTTCGGTATCGAGTCCCCTACGGCCAGCGCATTGACTCTGAACGGATAACGATTATAGGTCGGCGATACACCCTGGTTCACGATCCCATCCGAAAGCAACACCACGTCAGTCAGGTTACGGCCTTCGAAATTCGTGCGGACCGTTTGCAGCAGTTCCGCCAGATTGGTTTTGTTTTGATTGAATTCGAGTGAATCCGCATTGTTTTCGGTGCCGCCGAGTGACTCGATGCTTACCTCAAAGCCTGCGTCGTTCAGTTCGCGGGCAGCGGCTTTCACCTGCTCCATCGCAGTCTGGCCGTACTTGCCAACAGATTCTGAGTTGTCGATCGCGAAAACGATCTTGACCTTGTCGACCGAAGTTTGCGTGCGCCGCACCAGCGGGCTCAGTAGCAGAAAACAGATCAATGCCACCGCAATTCCACGCACAGCTGCCAGCGCATAGTTCAGTTTCTTACCCCAGGCCGGTTGCGGCTGATACAGCAGCCAGGCATAGGCCAGGCCCGCGAGCACGCAGAAAATGATGAACCAGTAAGGGGTTTGGAATATGAGCTCTGACCGCATGGATTGGGATACAATAGCTGGCGACGTTACAATATACAACGAAACCGCCAGCTATTTACTAACGAAGAAAGACTCTATGTTAACATACCACCGTCGACCTGGATTACCTGGCCGGTGATATAGCGCGACATATCCGAAGCCAGGAACACGCAGGCGTCAGCAACTTCTTCGGGCTGGCCTCCACGTTTCATCGGGATCGACTGTTTCCAGTCTTCTACCGCTTTCGCATCTACCGCGTCGGTCATTTCAGTTTCGATAAAGCCTGGTGCCACTGCATTCGAGCGGATGTTTCTGGAACCCAACTCCAATGCGATAGACTTGGTAAAACCGATGATACCGGCCTTCGAAGCAGCGTAGTTCGACTGCCCTGCATTACCGCGTATACCAACTACCGATGTGATATTGATGATCGACCCGCTTTTCGCACGGATCATGGATTTCGTAGCGGCTTTGGTAAGGTTAAAAACCGATTTCAGGTTGATATTCACCACCGTGTCCCATTGCTCTTCGCTCATACGCATCAGGAGCCCGTCGCGGGTAACGCCTGCATTGTTGATAAGCACGTCGAGCTTGCCAAAATCGGCGATCACATCGGTTACGAGCTGGTCTGCCGCCTGGAAGTCGGATGCATCCGAGCGATAGCCTTTCGCTTTCACACCGAACGCTTCGAGTTCTTTCGCCAAAGCCTCGCCTTTTTCGACGCTGGACAGATATGTAAATGCGACATCAGCACCTTCCTGAGCCAGGCGCAGCGCGATCGAACGTCCGATACCCCGCGAAGCCCCTGTTACCAATGCAACTTTATTTGCTACTAACTTCATAAATAGGATTGAAATCTGTCAAAATGTATACTGCCGGCAAAAATAGGATATTGGGGAGAGACCGGCAAATAAACGACCTATGGTACTTTATTACAAAATGATGTAATATTCAGGCAAAAAACCTTCTCCAACAATTTAACTTACACTAACATGAACACTACAAATGTCCAGAAAACATCAGGAGCCTTCATTGCCGCGTCGTGGATCGCATTGGGCGTGGGCATGGCCGGCTTCATCATCGGCCTCTGGCGCTCGGAAATGCTGCTGAGCGAAAAGGGATATTATTTTACGGTATTAATGTACGGCCTTTTCGCCGCCGTGTCGGTCCAGAAGAGCGTTCGCGACCGCCTGGAAGGTGTTCCGGTGACGGGCATTTACTATGGCATCGCCTGGTTTTCGACCATCCTCGCCATCGTGCTGCTCGTGGTAGGTCTGTGGAATGCGACATTGCTGCCGAGTGAAAAAGGCTTCTACGCATTCGCCTTCCTGCTGGGCATCTTCGGCGCTATTGCAGTTCAGAAGAACACCCGTGATTCGCAGATTTTCGAAACCGGTAGCTCATTTTCCAAACCTTCTGATCATTGATGCTGTTAAGCCGTTACGTATCAATTTTTGAAACTAACTCAGGTAATGGCAGAAATAACGAAAACAGCCCTGATCACAGGCGGTTCCAAAGGAATAGGATATGGTATTGCCGAAGCGCTCATCCGCGACGGCATCCGTGTCGCAATTACAAGCCGGTCGCAGCAGAATGCCGACGAAGCGGCCAATGCGTTGAACAAAATCCGGGAAGGCTACGCATTGGCTATCGAATCGGATGTGCGGAACTTGGCATCGCAGGAAAAAGCAGTACAGACCGTGCTCAGCCAATGGGGCCGACTCGACTATTTTATCGCCAATGCCGGCGTCGGTCATTTCGCCCCGATCCAGGAGCTGAGCGCAGAGTTATGGCAGGAAACTATCGATATCAACCTCACCGGCGTATTTTTCAGCGCGAAAGCATCTATCGCAGCATTGACGGAGTCGAAAGGGTATTTTATCAACATCGCGAGCCTCGCGGGTACCAACTTCTTTGCGAATGGTACTGCTTACAATGCCAGCAAGTTCGGTTTGGTTGGCTTCTCACAGGCCATGATGCTCGACGTGCGTAACGCGGGCGTGAAAGTGACGACCATCATGCCAGGCTCTGTCGCCACCGAGTTCAACAACCACGAGCCATCGGATAAGGATGCCTGGAAAATCCAGCCGGAAGATATCGGCCAGATCGTATCCGACCTCATCAAAATGCCGGCACGAACGCTGCCGAGCAAAATCGAGGTGCGGCCCACTACGCCGAAATAAGGTCCGTTTGGACAATTTTTGGTCAGGTGTGGTCAAGAATAGTCAGGTATTGTCAGGTGTAGTCAAGTGTAGTCAGGTGTAGTCAGAACTACCAATGACAACTCCCGACCACCAACGACAACTCCTGACTACCAATGACAACACCTGACCACCAATGACAACTCCTGACCACCAATGACAACTCCTGACCACCAATGACAATACCTGACCACCAATGACCATACCTGACTACCAATGACAACACCTGACCACCAATGACAACCCCTGACTACCAATGACAACACCTGACCACCAATGACAACCCCTGACTACCAATGACAATTCCTGACCACCAATGACCATGCCTGACTACCAATGACAATTCCTGACTACACCTGACAACACCTGACCACCAATGACAACTCTTGACCACACTTGACAATTCCTGACCACCAATGACCATACCTGACTACTTCCAACTACTTCCGCCCTTGGGCCAAGATGCGTAAAGCGAAAACAGCAGCCCAACAGCCGCCAGCAGAAGAAGTGGTATTTTGTATAAAATCAATAAGGTTAGTCCTACAAACCCAAACAGGAAGACTTGCATTGCATTTTCAGGTAGCCCCGATCTTTTATAAAAATAGAGGTAGGAGACTATGAGGATCGTTAAGCCCAGCAAGTATAACTGTGCCACCTCTGCCAAGCCGAGGGCGCCACTGCGAAGTACGACCGCCGTTTCCGGGACGATCAGCATTAAATGCAACACAACTACCCTACCCCAACGCTTCCAGACCTGCACCGGCAGCGACCTTCCCCAAAGCCAGATTTCCGCTTCCCATCGGTACAACTCCAGCGATAGGCCCAGATTGAGCAGATAAGCCAGCGACATGCCCACAGCCGGCATGCGAATGTCATATTCACCAGTGCTGTAATAGAGCATTGTTCCCGCCGCTGCCAGCATTGCACCCAGTTTTCCAACTAATAAGGTAATTCCGCGCTCCCGCACCAACCATTCCATCGACCAGTAAAGCCATGACGACGGACGCGCAAAGGGCCATTTAAAGAAGCTTCGACTTTTGACTGGAACATATAAAACCGGCTTCCTGATACGCCATTCGGCGGCCAGGGCAAGCATGAGCACCAATACAATGTAAAAAGGAATGACCGGCCACAGACGCGCCAGCAGTTTGTCCTGAATAGAGATGATCAGCAGGTAAACACCATAATAAAGGATGGGTTGCAGAAAACCCAATGCTTGCATTGAAAACCTTTGTGTACGCGTGAGCGCTGGCCATGTACGAGCGTGATAAATGAAGGTATATTCCGGCGACTTCCAGGTATTGATCAGAAACTGAACACATAACAACGTATAAACCAGCCAAATCGCAAAAAGACTGAACATTCCGTAAGTACCCGTTAGAAAAAATATTGCGAATGCGTGGTGTTCATTGGCACTCAAAAAACCGAAAAGCACACCGAGCAATACGAGAAACGTCCCGGCCCGCTGCCTGAAAAACGCCGAAACCGTAGAAAGAAGCAGCATTTTCATAGCACATCCGTAGCGATGAGCGTCTTATTTTTCAACCGGAAACTCTGGGAAACGTGCAGCCCTTCCTGCTCGAACAGCTGGTGCGACGACAGCAGAAACGTAACCCCATTGCGATGGTATTCTTTGATCAGCTCGAAAAGCACTTCCCGCGCCTCCCGGTCTATGGTAATGAGTGGCTCGTCGAGGATAATGAGCGAAGGGTCGCCCAGGAATGCAAGCAGCAGGGATACTTTTTTAACCATGCCGCTAGAACAGCTTCCAAACTGGTTTTGAAGGTAATTAATCCCGAATGCTTCAATAAGCTTGTCGCTTTGTTCGCGGGGCGCCCGCTGCGCTTCGGCAACGAAGGCAATGAGATCGGCAGGTGTTAAGAAAGAGGGATAAAGCGGCTCCGCCTCACCTAGGTTTAGACGCAGACGGTATGCTACCGGGTGTTTTTTCAGATCATACTGGTTATCAAGCCTCACACTCCCTTCGAATGGCAACATGCCCGCCAGCGTCCGGAAAAGTGTCGATTTCCCCGCGCCGTTCTCTCCCTGTATCCAGTAAATACCCTTTTCAATTGCAAAAGACGGGATCGAAAGGATTTCGCGCTCGCCATACCGCTGCGTCAGCTGACTGATTTCCAATATCATATCGCGGAATGGCCGTTATATTAAGGAACTATATTAAACTCGTCTTTCAGCACCTGCAATGCTACCGATTCTTCGTGGCGGTAAAGGTCTTTATCGAAAAGCGCATTGTGGCCTGCGTTCTGCAAGCTGATCCAGCTGTGCGTCGCGTACTGGTCGTAATTGAAATGTTTGAAACGATGGCCTGCATTGTTCATATCTGCAAACCATTTCACTCCCACATCCAAGCGGTCGTAAGCTCCGAATGCGGCGCCTTTGCCAACCGGCATCGTATCGTTGCGCGTTTTTTCCAGATCGATCATCGCCACATATTCGTTCAGCCGGCATTCGGGTAACGGCCATGGCGCAGCGCGGTCGACTACGAGCTTGTACTCCCCTGTACGAGCCTGCGGGTGCTTGGCTGCCAGTTGCATCAGCTCCTGATAGTCAGGCTTATATTCCGTATATCTTTCAGAATCACAGAGCCCCGCTTCCCGCGCAGGGCACACCCAGCACTGCCCGATACTACCGATGCCCGACGCATCGCCAATACCATTTACATATTCTCCTACCAGGTCGCTTTTGAAATAAACATCATTATGGATCACCAGCAGGTATTTCTGGTCCGACTTCTCCCACGCATACTGGTAGCGCACCGCATGCCGGTAACGCTTGAAATTCAACAAAAAATCGAACTTTACGTTTTTAGTCCAAAGCCAGACATTCGGCTTATAATAGACGATCTTATCACCGAAATGATCAAAAATGAATTTGAAATTCGGTGGCTCCGGCTGCTTGGCTTCTTCTACAAAATAGATTTTATTGATCCATTGATGCGAATGCTTCATGAGCGTCAGCAGTGTAACGGCCGTCTGATACGGCTTACCGTAGGCGTTGATCGCCACATCCACACATGCTTTTGGAGAGTTCATCATCGTGTATGTCTTTCTTTTTTCCTAAACAAGTAGCCAAAGGTTGCCATTTAATCAGAAATCACCTGTTTTTCGTTTGAAAAAATTAGTAAGTGTATCGAAGCCGCTTTCCCGGTCTCTTCTCAATCGTCTCCTTACAAATATTTCAAAATAAGATACTTCGACCAACAGATCATATGAAATTTCATATTTTCATTGATCACAAATTTCGCGGCATGTATATTTGAAAAAATTTTAATTAATCCGCGGATTCATTTTTAAAATTTTACAAAACTACTCATACCATCCCACAAACCCGGACACCCATGGACACCAACCGCCGCTCTTTCCTCCGCTTGTCGGCCTTCGCATTGCCTTTTACACGCGTCAATCAGTTGTTTGCCAAAACGCCGGCGACCGGCGCACCGGCGACCAGAGCTGCGGCGGCTGGCCCGGTAGTCATTTCCACCTGGGATAGCGGGCAAATTTCAAATGCAGCGGCATGGCCGGTGCTCGAAAAGGGCGGTCGTGCCCTCGATGCCGTAGAGCAAGCCGCTATTGCCATTGAAAACGACATCAATTGCTGCGTAGGCCTGGGCGGCAACCCCGACCGCGACGGGCATGTGACACTGGATGCGTGCATTATGGATGAAAAGTCGAACTGCGGCGCGGTGGCATTCCTCGAAAGGATCAAACACCCGGTATCCGTGGCGCGCAAGCTCATGGAAACGACCCCACACGTGTTTTTGGTAGGCGCGGGCGCGCAGCAGTTTGCATTGGCGAACGGTTTCAAACTGGAATCCGGTAAACTTTCACCCGACGCAGCCAAGGAATACAAGAAATGGCTCAAAAAGGCGGAGTACAAGCCCGTTATTAATATAGAACATAAGCAATCGAAAGGCCACGGCCCATTCGCACCGGCGCGGCTGGATAACGGTGATTTCAACCACGATACCATGGGTACCCTCGCGTTGGACGCGCAAGGTAACCTCTCCGGTATGTGCACCACCAGCGGTATGGGCTTCAAAATGCGCGGCCGTGTGGGCGATTCCCCCGTTATCGGCGCCGGTCTTTTTGTCGACAATGAAATCGGCGCGGCTACCTCGTCGGGACAAGGCGAGGAAGTGATCCGCGTAGCCGGTACCCATTTGGTGGTGGAGTTCATGCGCAATGGCTCCTCACCGGAAGAAGCTTGTAAAAAGGCAGTCGAAAGGATCGTAAAACGGGATCCCGAGCGCGCAAAGACTTTCCAGGTAGGCTTTCTGGCCATCAACAAGCAGGGAGAGGTCGGGGCCTATTCCGTCCAGCCCGGATTTGCCTACACCATTACTACCGGCGACGGCAAAGGCAAAGTCGTTGCCTCCAAAAGCTATCTCTCGTAAACCCTCACATAGAAATATTTACCAAACACTTAACCATTACAATGAACCTTAAATCGACAGCGGCGCTCCTGGCAGGGCTGCTATTGGCATCCGGATCCTATGCCCAGCAGCATTCGGAGCAAAATCACTCCAAATACGTTGCACCTACCGACCCGCTCGTGCAGCAGAAGCTTTCCAAATGGCAGGATATCAAATTCGGACTGCTGATGCACTGGGGAACATACAGCCAGTGGGGCATTGTAGAATCATGGTCGCTTTGTCCGGAAGACGAAGGCTGGTGCGAGCGCCGCGGGCCGCATTCGCACGATTGGTTCGAATATAAGAAGGCTTACGAGGACATCGCTAAAACCTTCAACCCCGTGAAGTTCAATCCCGACCGCTGGGCGAAGGCAGCCAAAGGTGCCGGTATGAAATATGTGGTGTTCACGACCAAGCATCACGACGGCTTTTCGATGTTCGATTCGAAATACACCGATTACAAAATCACCAACACGCCATTCAAAACCAACCCAAAGGCGAACGTTACCAAGGAAGTACTGGCCGCATTCCGCAACGAGGGCTTCATGACGGGTACCTATTTCTCAAAACCCGACTGGCATACCGACTCCTACTGGTGGCCTTATTTTCCGCCCAAGGACCGAAATGTATCCTACGACCCGAAGAAGCGGCCCGAAATCTGGAACAAGTTCAAAGACTTCACCTACAACCAGATCGAAGAGCTGATGTCGGACTACGGCTCGGTGGACATCCTGTGGCTCGACGGCGGCTGGGTACGCCCGTTCAGCAGCATCGATACGACCATCAGCTGGCAGAAAACGATTCCTTACGACCAGGACATCGATATGGCGCGCATCGCTAAAATGGCCCGCTCGCACCAGCCCGGCCTGCTCGTAGTGGACCGCACTGTTACCGGCGAATTCGAAAACTACGTAACACCCGAGCAATCGATCCCTGATCATTATATGTCCATTCCATGGGAGTCCTGCATGACGATGGGCGATTCGTGGTCTTATATCCCGAAAGAAAATTTCAAGTCGACCCAGAAACTGGTTCACACGCTCGTTGATATCGTTGCAAAAGGCGGCAACCTCCTCCTCAACGTTGCTCCCGGCCCTGACGGCGAATGGCACGAAGAAGCCTACACGCGACTCGAAGAAATGGGGAAATGGATGAATGTAAATGGTATGGGTATCTACGAAACCAAGCCGCTGGCTCCCTACCGCGCCGGCAAATGGGCTTATACCAAAAAAGGAAGCACCACGTATGCATTTTACCTCGCCGAAGCAGGCGAAAAGCTGCCGGCGAGCCTGAAGCCAGAAGGGTTGGACATTCCTGCGAAAGCGAAAATCACATTTGCAGGGAATAAAAAGACATTGAAAGTGAAGAATGGTGCGATTGAGCTGCCGGCTAAAACCGTGGCAGAAGTAGGTACGCAGCCTGCTTATTTATTTGTGATTAATTAAGATCCGATAGGAAAACGGCAATAGATTTGGTGAACTCGCTCAAAAAAAACGATCTTCACTCTCGATTTGCATCACCCCTATCTGTATCATCAGAAACACCTTTTCAAATGATCAAAAAAATATCTGGTCTCCTCTGCCTGACGGCGTCGATCGCTTTTGCACAAACTCCTCCAAAACCTTACGGCGCATTGCCGGCAGCGCGTCAGATCGCATGGCACGAAACCGAAGTTTACGGTATCATGCACTTCACGCCTACCACCTTCGAAAACAAGGAATGGGGCTATGGCGATGCAGATCCCAAAACTTTCAATCCAAGCGATTTCAATGCCGACCAGATCGTGCAAGCCGCCAAAGCCGGCGGGCTCCGCGGTATTGTCCTTGTGGCGAAACACCACGACGGCTTCTGTCTCTGGCCGACCAAAACGACCGACTATAATATTACCAAAAGCCCGTTCCGCGGCGGCAAAGGCGACCTCGTACGTGAGGTGGCGGATGCAGCGCGCAAACATGGGTTGAAATTCGGGGTGTATTGCTCGCCCTGGGACCGCAATAATGCCAAATACGGTACGCCGGAATACATTAAGATTTACCGCGAGCAGCTCCGTGAGTTGTACACCAATTACGGTGACCTGTTTATGTCGTGGCACGACGGCGCGAACGGCGGCGACGGCTACTATGGCGGCGCGAGAGAGAAGCGTTCGATCGATAACACTACTTACTACCAGTGGGATTCTACCTGGACCAACTACACCCGCAAACTGCAACCGAACGCGAACATTTTCAGCGATATCGGCTGGGACGTGCGCTGGGCGGGTAACGAGGACGGCAGCGTGAACCCCACTTCATGGGCAACATTGACGCCGAAGCCATCCGAAGGCCAGAACGTGGCGGTACCAGGCCAGGCGAATGCGACCGAAAACCCCGGCGGAACCCGCGGCGGGAAATTCTGGATCCCGGCGGAATGCGATGTGCCATTGCGCAAAGGCTGGTTCTACCACGCCAACGAAAAGCCTAAAACACCCGAGAAGCTGTTTGATCTCTATCTGAAAAGTGTAGGACGCGGCGCAGCCCTCGACCTTGGTCTTGCCCCCGACACCCGCGGTCAGCTGCATAACGACGACGTTGTGGCGCTCAAAACCTTCGGCGACCACGTTAAAAACACTTTCGCGACAAACCTCATCGGTCGTGCGTCTTCGAAAGCGGTGAATGTACGCGGTTACAACTCCGTTTACAGCGCCAAAAATCTCCTCGACGGCAAACCCGACACATACTGGGCAACGGACGACGATTTCAAAACGCCGGAAGTGATGATCGAAATGAACCAGCCGATCGTGTTTGACATCATCAGTTTGCAGGAGTACATCAAACTGGGCCAGCGTATCGAAGAATTCGCCGTTGATGCCTGGATCGGAAACGAATGGAAGGAAGTGTACAAAGGAACCAGTGTAGGCGCAAAGCGCATCGCCAAACTCGATGTGCCTATCACTTCCAACAAAGTGCGTCTTCGTATCACCAAATCGCCTGTCAGCATCGCGATTAGCGAGTTCGGGGTTTATAAGGATACTGAATAGCAACCAAAACCAATGCAAGAAGGGCCGAAACTATTAAGTTCCGGCCCTTCTTGCATTTAAATCTCATATCACTCCTTCGAAAGCCGCTCCAACCGTGCGTACATTTCCAGCATTGCCCCCTGGTCGATGAGCGTTTTTACCGGTTTGCGACCCAGCAGGTTTTTGCCGTCGCGCTCATCTTTCCAAATCCGCTCGGCATCGGCGATGAAGATTTGATAGTCGCCGGCTTGCGGGTCGATTTTGTGCAGCTCTTCAAAACCGCGCAACAGCACTACATTGAACCAATAGTTATCCGGTAGCCTGTTATTCTTGTAAAAATACTTTTTGGAGCCTTCGGCCAGCGCCTTTGCCTCGTCGAGATATTCCTTTTTGCCGGTAATATTGTGTAGCAAAACGGCCGATTGCAGCATGGTACCGGTATTATAAGAGTATTTGGCTGAATCAATTTTCAACGACGGCACTTTAATTGCATCATAATAAGTGTCATCGCTTGCGCGGAGGTTCTTTTTGGTCCAATCGTAAAGGCCGATCGCCGTTTTGAGGTATTCCGGTTCTTTTTTGATCTGGTATAATTGCAACGCAACGAGTATTCCGGGGCCATTCGAGCAGGTGTTTTTCGTATTCTTCTCGTCCTCTTTCCAGTAGAGACCTCCGCCCGCCTTGTCGTCGTAGCCCGTCATCATGAACCGGTAAATTTCCTCGGCGATGCTCAGGTAATCCTTCTCGCCCGTGCGGTTGTACGCATCCAGACACGCAATCGCGATCCATTGGTTATCGTCGTAAAAACGCGAGTCCTTTTGCTCGCTTGTCACATACGCCTGGTAACCGGGAGCGGGTGCGCTCGTATTATAGTATTGCTTAATGGCGCCCAAAACCGGCTTCATGTATTGCTTGCCCGGACTTACTGCCTCCGATTCGGTCGCGGCCTGGAGCAATGCACAAAGCGGCCACAGATAGGAATGCGGCTTTTCATTCTTGCCATTTGTTTCCACAAAAAGGCCCGTCGACGATTCGTAAAATACGCCTTCGATGTTGTAGAGAATTTGTCCGCGGCGCGATTTGTAGTCGGGCGTGGCAGACTGGGATGCGGCGGGGTCGAAACGGGCCATGCCGAGCAAAACCAGCGCCGTCGTGTACATACTTTTCATAAAGAGTTTCGATTTTTTGAGTAGAAGGAGCCCCTGAGAGGTTCTCTACTTGAAAGATCCTCCACAAATCGCCGGCCCCAAAAACCTCATTACCGGCGTTTAGTAAAATAGAATAATAAAATTTGGTTATTCTAATAATATACAAAACACTATTTTATATATAGTTCACATCTCCTACTTTTGATTAAATCCCCCATTAACCTGGCTAAGCTCCTTGACTGCATTTGGCAAACATACCGACGATGCCGTGCTTTGGAATTCGTTCCGTGGTGGGGACGAGCACGCATATACGGAGCTTGCTAAGCGCTATTACCGGACCCTTTTCCAGTATGGCCAGCGGTTCACGCATAATATGCAGTTGATCGAAGATGTGATCCAGGACCTACTGGTACATTTGTGGCTGCATCGTGCCACTATTAATGAGACTCCTTCGGTGAAATTTTACCTTATCAAGGCTTTCCGCCACCGGATGCTGAAAACCATGAAACCGCTATCCGAAGAAACCGGACTGACCGAAGAATGCGATCACCTGCTGTCCGAATTTTCGAGCGAAGAGCACTGGATTGGCCGCGAACACGATCTGGCGTTGAAAAGACAAGTCCATACGGCGATCCACCAATTACCGGCGCGGCAGCAGGAAGTCATTTACCTGCGTTTTTTTCAAAACCTCATGCCCGAGGAAATTGCCGGGCTCCTGGCAATCAATGCACAGTCGGTAAGCAACATCATCCAGCGGGCATTATCCAATCTGCGCGGGCTATGGCACACGCCTCCTTCCATTTCGGTCATCCTTTGCTCATTTTGCCAAATTTCCTCCTGGCTATGATTTAGTCTGAAAAATTTTCAGCCCCAACCGAGTATTCCAGCAGAATGAATGGATAATGTATAAAAAGCGCATTATTCCATGCTTCAAGACCATTCCGGCCATTTACTACAATCCCTGCTCGAAAATCCAGCATTCAGATGCTGGGCAGAAGGCAGATGTGCCGAAGACGGACCCGTGTGGCAGAAATGGGCGACGGAGCATGAAGACGGGCAGACCATTCTCCGCCAAGCCGTGGAGATTGTACGTGCCGTACCTGTACGCGACGAACATCTGACAGAGGAATACATCCAGCACAAAGTCAGTGACGCACTGCAAGCCGCGAAACGGCAGGAGCAAATGGACAACAACCGGAAAAAGGAATCCTTTTTTCCTGTCTTCCTCTCGGGATGGAACGTCGCGGCGAGCCTGCTGATCGTTGCCGGGCTTGGCTTTGCATTGTTCCGTATTTACCATCATGCGCATCCGGCCGCGAAGGTGGCACAGACCAGCCCGCCCGCAAATGCATTGAAAGAAGTAGCCAATACGGAACGACCGTTCAAATATGTGCAGCTTCCCGATGGCACCTCCGTGGTGCTGCACCGCAACAGCACCCTCAAATACCCCCGGGCATTCACGGGTCAAAAACGCGAAGTGTACCTGACGGGCGAGGCGTTTTTTGAAGTAACCAAGAATCCTGAACAACCGTTTTTTGTTTACGCAGAAGAACTGGTCGCCAAAGTCCATGGCACCAGTTTCAGTATCAAGGCCATTGCCGATGAAAAGGAGATTACCGTTGCCGTCAAAACCGGTAAGGTATCCGTTTTCAGCGAGCGGGCCTCCCCCACTCTCCTGCTCACCTGTAATCAGCAGGCCACGTTCGAGCGCTCGCAAGCGAAGTTCGTCCGATCGGCGCTTAAAAGCCCTGTCTTGCTGAACATCCCTATTGAAAATCAAGAATTTACTTATTCAGAAGCACCAGCGACAGCAGTTTTCGACGCACTTGCGAAAGCCTATGGCGTGAACATGGTATTCGACCGGAACAGTCTGGCGCATTGCAGCATTACGGCGACGCTCGGCGACGAGCCGCTTGAAAACAAGCTGAAATGGCTCTGTACCATCCTCGAAGCAAAATACACCATTACCGAAGACAGTATCACCATTACAGGAAACCCATGCAACTGATTATTCACTTCAAAACCCGACTATTTGGATAAAAACAACAAAAGGTGAACGATGCTACCAACATCATTCACCTGGATGAAATCCCCTCTTTCTGTGCTGGCGCTAAGAAGGTCCCTTTGTGGGGACACGGGAATTATTTTGCCGATTTTTTAAACCTACAAAACAGACAAAAGTATGAAAAAAACCTTTTACCGGCAGAGTTACCTGCTCAAAATTATGAGAATCAGCCTCATACAATTGTTCATCATCATCGGGTTCTCCGAGTTCGCCGTAGCATTCGACGGCTTCGGGCAGGAGGTACTCAACCGTCGCCTGACGATCAACATCCGCGAGCAGAAAATCGGTGCGGCACTGGAACAGATCGGCAAGCTCTCAGGCGTCCATTTCATGTACAGTCCGGAGCTCATCCGCTCGCAGCGCAAGGTCACTTTCAGCGCCCGCGAGGAGAAGCTGGAATCCATTCTCGATAACTTCCTGACACCCTTGCAGGTTTCCTATGAAGTTTCGGGTAAGCAGATTTTGTTGAAAAGAACACCTTCCAAACCGGCCTCCAACTTGCCCGAAGGTGCGGGGACGTCCGTCAAAACGATCCAGTCCATTGATTTTCAGGTTAAGGGTACCGTAAAAGACGCGACGGGCGGCACCATTCCCGGCGCCACGATCGTCCTCAAAGGCAGCTCGTCCGTAGGTACCACTACCGATGCCGACGGCGGATTTTCCCTGACCGTTCCCGACGGCAGCACCACGCTGGTGGTTTCGTCCATCGGCTTCCTCACGCAAGAGATTGATATTGCTAATAAAACAATGGTGGAAGTTACGCTTCAATCCGACATCAAATCGCTGAGCGAGGTGGTGGTAACGGGTTATTCGTCTCAATCAAAACGCGATATTACCGGCGCGGTGTCGACCGTTGACGCTACCGAACTCACCAAAGTAGCGGCTCCGAACGTGGCGCAACAATTACAGGGACGCGTGGCGGGTGTGACCGTTACTTCCAACAACACGCCGGGTGGCGAAGCGACCGTCCGTATCCGCGGCTTCGGTACGATCAACAATAACGATCCGCTTTATGTCATCGACGGCGTGCCTACCAAAGGCGGCCTGAACAGCATTAACCCGAACAATATCGAGTCGATGCAGGTATTGAAAGATGCTTCTTCCGCTTCGATTTACGGCTCACGTGCTGCCAACGGGGTGATTATCATTACTACCAAAAAGGGAAAAGTAGGTGCTCCCAGATTTACATTCAACTCCCGGGCAGGTTTCCAGACCGGCAAAGTGGACCTTGGCCTGATCAAAGACCCGCAGCAATTCGGCGACCTGTTGTGGACGCAGCGGAAGAATGCCGGCGTATTGACCAACGGCAACCCATCGCACCAGCAATACGGCAATGGTCCCACCGCGGTAGTCCCCGACTACATTCTGGCAGGTTCCAGCTACGGCCTTTTTGAGGGTGATCCCAAGACAGACCCTTCGCTTTATAACTACAACCGCACCGGATTTTACCAGATCGTAAAGGCTAACAAAGAAGGTACCGACTGGCACAAGGAAATCCTGCGCCCCGCTGCCATTCAGGAATACAATATCGGCGCCAATGGCGGTACTGAAAATGGTCGCTACGCCATTGCGCTCAACTATTTCAAACAGGATGGTGTATTGATCCACACCTCATTCGATCGCTACTCGATTCGCTCAAATACCGAGTTCACTTTCAAAAAGCGTATTCGCCTCGGGGAAAACCTCGAATTGAGCTATACCGAAAACAAAGGCTATTACAACGCGAACGGCACAGCCAGCAGTACCAACAACCAGGACGGCAACCCGATCGGTAATGGGTACCGCATTCCCTCGATCATTCCGGTGTATGACATTATGGGCAATTTCGCTGCTACGCGCGCTGCCGGACTGGGGCCTGCCACCAACCCCGTTGCCCAGCTATGGAGAAGCCGCAACAACCAGACCAACACATTGCGCGCATTCGGTAATGCATACCTCGAAGTGGACATCCTGAAAGACCTCACCGCCAAATCGAGCATTGGTATTGACTTTATCAATGCCAACCGCGTGAGCTATACCTTGCTCGACCTCGAAGAAGCGGAAATCGAAGCAGCCAACGCGATGACCAATGGCAACGCGTACGACGTCAACTGGACATGGTCGAATACATTGAATTATACCAAAAACCTGGGCACCTCGCACAAAATCAGCGTACTGGCGGGTACCGAGGCTATTAAAGGTACCGGCCGCGATTTCTCCGGTACGCGCACAACCTTCTTCTCCGAAGATCCCTTATATATGTACCTCAACTCCGGAACCGCGGGCATTGCCAACACCGGCGCGGGTTACGAGTGGGCTTTGTTCTCGATTTTCGGAAAGGTTAACTACGCATTCAAAGACCGTTACCTGCTGGAAGCTACTGTACGCCGCGATGGCTCTTCACGCTTCGGACAAAACAACCGCTACGGTACATTCCCGGCGTTCAGCGCGGGATGGCGCTTGTCGGAGGAGGGCTTCATGAAAAGCATTTCGTGGCTGGACGACCTGAAACTCCGCGCAGGCTGGGGACAGACCGGTAACCAGGAAATTGGGAACTACAATGGTTTCAGCACTTACCGTTCAAGCCTGAGCCAGTCGTCTTATGCGATCGACGGATCAAACAATGCTGTGCAGCCGGGCTTCGACACTGAGGCGTTCGGTAACCAGAATGCGAAATGGGAAACTACCACCCAGACTAACGTGGGTATCGATGCTACTTTCCTGAAAGGGATGTTCGGCCTGAACCTCGATTTGTACAACCGTACTACTTCCGACATGCTGTACCAGGTTGCATTGCCGGCAACACAGGGCGTGGCCACCATTCCTTTCGTGAATGTGGGCGAAATGAACAACAAGGGTATCGACCTCGGCATCGACTTTCACAACAAAGCGTTGAACGGCGATCTTACTTACTCCGTGGGTGTCAATTTCTCTACCTATAAAAATGAAGTCAAAAAGCTGAACAACAGCGCTACCGCTGTGCTCCTCGGGCCTTCGATCCGCAGCTACACCTGGACGCGCTCGGTGGCCGGCATGCCGCTCTATTCATTCTACGGCCTGCAAATCGACGGTATTTATCAAAACCAGGGCGAAGTGGACAACGGACCGAAATATCCGGGTTATGCAGCTGTGGGCAAATACAAATACCACGATACCGATGGAAGCGGCACTATTACCGACAGCGACCGCAAGTTCCTGGGCAATCCGCACCCGGATTTCACGTACGGTATTAACCTGAATGTGGGTTACAAGAACTTCGACCTCTCGGCATTCTTCCAGGGTGTAAAGGGCAACCAGATCATTAATATGGTGAAACGCTGGGTTGATTTCAACAACCAGGCCGGTAACCGCAGCCTCCGCATGCTCAACGACTCCTGGACTCCCGAAAACCCGGATGCCGTATTGCCAATCCTCGATGCGAATGACAGCCGCAGCCAACAACCTTCGAGCTATTTCATCGAGGACGGTTCTTACCTCCGTATGAAAAACCTTACGCTGGGCTACAAATTACCTGCCGGCGTTCTGTCTAAAATCGGTTTCGAGAGCGCACGCGTGTATTTGCAGGCGCAAAACCTCTTCACGATCACCAAATACAGCGGCATCGATCCGGAGGTAACCTCGGTAGGCTCGACGCCGGGCAGCACGGTTCTGGGTGTGGATCAGGGGAATTATCCCAATTCCAAAATGTACCAGATCGGTATCAACTTCGGATTCTAGTTTGGTTTAATAAAAATCATTAACACGGCATCATTCTCATTATCAATATGAAAAAGAGCGTATTAGCATTAACAGCAATGGTCTGCGTGGGGGTACTCACTTCCTGCGGGGACAGTTTTCTCGAAACCACGCCGCTGGGCGTGGGCAACGAGGCCATGCTTGCGAATAAAACCGGCGTCAACGCGGTATTGATCGGCGCATACAGCCTGCTCGACGGCGTAGGTGCCGGGCCGGTAAATACGTCGTCGGTTAGCAACTGGATTTATGGCTCCGTCGCATCCGATGACGCATACAAAGGCAGCGACGTGGGCGACCAGGCGCAGATCACGACCATCGAACGATACATTGCCCAGGCCGACATTGGAGCCTACAACGACAAATGGGTGGCTGTTTACGACGGCGTTTCGCGTTCCAACAACGTGATTAACCTCATCGCCAAGGCTACCGATATGACCGCCGCCGAAAAAGCGCAGGCCCTGGGTGAAGCCCGCTTCCTGCGTGCCTGGTACCATTTCGAAGCGAAAAAACTCTGGAATATGGTGCCTTATGTGGATGAGACGGTCACGGACTACATCAACCTGCCCAACGACAAGGATATCTGGCCGAACATCGAAGCGGATATCCAATTCGCGATCGACAACGTGTCGGCGAACAAAGCGCAGGTTGGCCGCGCGAGCAAATGGACGGCCAAGGCATTCCTGGCCAAAGTGCATATGTATCAGCAGGACTACCAGGCCGCCAAGCCATTGCTCGACGACGTGATCAACAATGGACCGTTCTCGCTCGTGAACAGCTTTCACGACAACTTCCGCATTGCCACGGAAAATAACTCGGAATCCATTTTCGAAGTGCAAATGTCTGTTGCAGACGGCGGCGCAGGCCAGAATGGAAGTTGGGGAGATAACTACAATTTCCCTTACGGCTCGGCCCCCGGCGGTTGCTGCGGGTTCTTCCAGCCTACCCAAAACCTCGTGAATGCATTCAAGACAGACGCCAGCGGGCTCCCATTGCTGGACACTTTTAATGATACGGATGTGAAGAGTGACGAAGGACTTTCCTCTACCGATGCATTTACACCCTACGAAGGCACCCTGGACCCGCGCCTGGACTGGACTGTGGGCCGTCGCGGATTACCGTTCCTGAACTGGGGCGTTCACCCGGGTAAAAACTGGATCCGTGACCAGAGCTTCGGCGGACCTTATACTTTCAAAAAGTTTTTCGCTTACAGTGGTGAAAATGCCGGTGCCGAATCGCCCCGCGCCAATGCGAACAACTACCGCGCCATCCGCCTGGCCGACGTCCTGCTGATGCGCGCCGAAGTAGCCGTGGAAGATAATGACCTCGCCACCGCATTGAAACTCGTGAACCAGGTACGCACCCGTGCCGCCAACGTGGTGGTACTCGATGCCGCGAACAAACCTGCCGCGAACTACCTTGTGAAACCCTATCCTGCATTCGCCAACCAGGAATATGCGCGAAAAGCGGTACGTTTCGAGCGTCGCCTGGAACTCGCCATGGAAGGTCACCGGCACTTCGACCTCGTACGCTGGGGCAATGCCGACGTCGTGCTGAACGCATACCTGGCCAAGGAAAGCAAGAAACGTACTTACCTCGCGGGCGCCACTTTCGTAAAGGGCAAAAGCGAGTATTTCCCCATCCCTCAGGCACAGATAGACATCATGGGGGCAAACGTTTTGAAGCAAAATCCATAAATGTGACAAATTTTTAATATTATTATCCAAAATTATCATTCAATGATACCTCACGAACAGGATAATACTTCACGGCGCGATTGGCTCAAAACCATCGCACTCGGTGGCGCGGCGGCTATGACCGGCCACGTGGCACAAGCGGAAACAGCCCCCGCACCCTCGGCACGCAGAATTCCCATTGCCGTCTCAACCTACTCCTACTGGCATTTCCAGGAGCAGAAGTACCCGATCGACAAAGTGATCGAAGACGCGGCCAGGCTTGGCTTCGATGGCGTGGAAATCCTCCACCGGCAAATGGATAATGAGACTGTCCCCTACATGAACAAGCTGAAAAGGCTCGCATTCGACAACGGATTGGCGCTTCCGCTTCTCTCTATCCATCAGAGCTTTGTGCAGCCGAAGCCGGAAGATCGAAAAAAGGACATTGAACATACCTTAAAATGTATTAACCTTGCGACCCAAATGGGGATTCCGGCGATCCGGATGAACACGGGGAGCTGGCGGACGGTGAAACGCGATGCCAACTATTACAAGGATGGCAAAGAGCCGCCGATCCAGGGTTTCACCGATCAGGACGCTATTAAATGGTGTATCGAGTCGATGCAGGAATGCCTGGTGGCTGCCGAGAAAGCGGGAGTTGTTCTGGCGATCGAAAACCACTGGGGACTGTCGTCGAACATCGATTACCTGCTCGAAATTTACAAGCCGTTGGCGTCGTCGCCTGCGATGGGCATGAATGTCGACACAGGTAATTTCGTAGGCGATCCCTACCCACAGTTCGAACGACTGGCGCCCTACGCGACGATCGTCCAGGCCAAGACCTATTACGGCGGAGGCCACTATTACGACCTCGATCTGGATTACAAACGGATCGCCGGCATTTTGAGGAAAGCGAATTTCAAAGGTTACGTATCGCTGGAAATGGAAGGAAAAGAAGATCCGGCCACAGCGGTGCCCAAAAGCCTGAAAGTATTAAGAGAGGCGCTGAGTTAGCCTTTTCAAGATTTTCATAATTATATTCTGTAGTTAATAAAGTGCAGCTTCTCTGGGGCGGCACTTTTTGTTTTTAATGCCGGTGCGGTAGTTATTGAATTCAATAATGGTATTTGCATTGCGCAATCACAATGCATCCATCCCCAACCTTGTACACGAGCCGATGTTCCTCGGTGATCCTCCGAGACCAGTAACCGTAATAATTCGAGCGCAGCAATTCCGGTTTTCCCTTCCCTTCGAACGGGGTTCGCAAACATTCCTTGATCAATTCGTTGATTCGTTTTGCAATGTTCCGGTCAACCCGTTGCCATTCGACATAATCCTCCCACGCGTCAGGATGCCAGGAGAGCATCACAGGTCAGCCAGGTCGCGGGGAAAAATGTTATTTCCGGCTTCGATGTCATTCATCGCTTTCAGCAAACGGGCGCGGTTAGCCGGGCTTTTCATGAGGTAGGCAGTAGCATCCATTTCCTGGTCCGCATTCGAAGCATGGTGGCGGTTCAGAAATTTGAAGAGATTGAGAATAGACTGCCGCTTTTTCAATGGGAGAGCGAGTTTCATTTCGTTCCTATTTGAGTGTGTATAGATAAAACCTGATTTAAAATTAAGGTTTGTCCGGATTATTTCCAAACCTATGCGCGCCATCACGATCCGCAGCTGCCTCGGCATGAAAACTAACTACACCGCCTCGACGACCCTCTAACCACCAGCTCCGTACTCAAAACCCGCTTCTCATTGACGATAATTTCTTCCGCGTCCACCAGTTGCAAAATCCATTCTGCGGTGGTACGGCCGATCTGCATCGTGGGTTGGCGAACGGTGGTGAGGCCAGGGCCGATGTAAGCGGATTCGGCATTGTCACTGAAACCCACTACTCCGAGTTCATCTGGAATCGAAATACCTTTTTCCATGGCCATCAGCATGATTTCGATGGCCGAAGAATCGTTGACCGCGAAAATCGCGTCGGGCCGGTCGGCGAGGTCGAGGAGGTACTGGCCGTAAATGCGGGCTTTCTGCTGCGTGAGCATTCCCTGAATGATCATATGATCCTGAATGGGCTTGCCGTATTTCTCCATCGCCGCCCGGTAACCGCGCAAGCGCTCCTGGCTAACCTGCAATGTCAGCGGTCCGCCGAGGTGGGCGATGCGCTCGTAGCCATTCAGGATAAGGTGCTCTACTGCTTTAAATGACGCCTCAAAATCGTTTACAACCACTTTCGGTACGTCGATCTGATCACATACGCGGTTGAACTGGATGAGCGGGATCCCGCGCTTGGCGAACAGGCTTAGGTGGTCGAAGTTGTTGGTTTCCTGTGTGAGCGAAATGAGCAGCCCGTCGATCCGGTTCGCCAGCATTGCCTTGGTATTCGATATCTCAACCTGATACGATTCATTACTCTGCATGATGGTCAGGTTATACCCGGCTTCGGTCAGCACCTCATGGGCTCCGATGATCACATTCGGAAAAAACTGGTTCTGAAATTCCGGAACGATCATTCCAATTGTATTCGTCCGGCTCTTCACCAAGCTGTATGCCAGCTGGTTAGGCTGATAATCGAGCTGAGCGGCTTTGTCGAGTACGGCCTGGCGCGTCTCCGGGCTGATGTCCGCGTGGCCGTGTAATGCCCGCGAGACAGTCGAGTTGGACACGCCCAGCGATTTCGCAATGTCTATAATGGTCGTCTGGTGCCGTTTGCGCTTGACGAGCGATTCAATCGAATCATCCTTTTCCGAATGCGTGAAATAGTAGTTACACCATTTGCACAGGTACCGCTGCTTACCTCTCACGTAGCCTGCCTTCATAATGCCATCCACCTGCGCACACTTCACACACTGAATCATAAACCTTGTACTTTTTAAATATTACCCTCTTCAAACATCCATACACGCCTTCCATCCAACCCGTACCACAAAAATATAAAAATCTCCTATTATTCATCAGCAAAACCATATATCGGTATCGTTTCCGCAAACGTTACCGATACTTTTTGTTCAATTCCCGGAAATTTATGCCCTAAAACCACATGACTATCGCCTCTTCACGGAGCTATATTTAGGTAAAAACCGCAATTCAGCCCGGTTATTCAAAAGTTCAGCTAGCCGTCACCTAGGCTGTTCCAAAGCAAGAAAATTGTACTATTTCAATTTTATCATTTTGAATCAAACCCTAATTATTAACTACATGAAGAAAAAAATACGTGACTTGTTCCTGCTCAGCCTCGTCTGCCTGAGCATTGCGCAGTCGCTGCTCGCACAAAACGTGACAGTGAAAGGCAAAGTGACCGACGAAAAGGGCGAAATGATTCCCGGTGCCAGCGTGACGGTAAAGGGTTCTCAACAAGGGACACTGACAGACGCCGAAGGTGTGTACAACATCGATGTGGCAGGTAATGCGACGCTCGTATTTTCATTCCTTGGATATCTGAAAGAAGAAGTGGCCGTATTGAACCGCTCGACCATCGATGTCTCGCTGAAAACCGATACCAAGGCCCTGGAAGAAGTAGTGGTGGTAGGTTACGGAACCCAGCGCAAGATCGAAACGACTGGTTCCATTGCGTCCGTAAAAGCAGCCGACCTCGTGCAAACGCCCGTAGCGAACGTTGCCCAGGGCCTTCAATCACGTGTTGCAGGGGTGCAGATCAACCAGAACACCGGCTCTCCCGGGGGAAATGTGAGCGTGCGCATACGGGGTACCAACTCCATCAACGGCTCTTCAGAACCGCTTTACGTAGTGGACGGTATCCAGATTTCCAATGGTGGCGGCATCAACGACGTGAGCCCGCTTTCGACCATTAACCCTAATGATATTGAGTCTGTTGAAGTATTGAAAGACGCTTCCGCCTCGGCCATTTACGGCGCCCGCGCGGCCAATGGCGTGATTCTGATCACCACCAAACGTGGTAAAAGCGGCAACACACGGGTTACCTACGATGGCTACTACGGTTCTCAGAAAGTTAACAAAATGTTGAAAACCCTGAATGCTTCGGAGTTTGCACAACTTGAAAATGAAGTATTTAAGAATAACTATTATCCTAACCCCGCTTCGCTCGGCGAGGGCGTAAACTGGCAGAAGGTGATATTCCGAAAAGCACCGATCCAGAACCACCAATTGTCGATCAATGGAGGTAATGAAAAGACCCAGCTTGCATTGTCGCTCAACTATTTCGACCAGGAAGGAACATTACGCGGTTCCGCTTTTACACGCTATTCATTCCGTCTCAACCTCGACCACCAGATCAGCAAGAATATCAAAGTGGGTACCAGCATTCTCAGCAGCTACTCCATTGCCGACGGTATCCAGACCGGCAGCACCGACATTGGTAACGCGGGCGTGGTGACGACCTCCGTGCTTGGTGCGGCCATAGGCGCTCCTCCAACTTTGCAGCCATATCGTGCCGATGGTACTTTGTTCCCATTCGGCGAACAGGCCGGCGGCCAGTACCGCGAGGTAGTCAACCCACTCAACTTTACTGAAATCCTCAACAAAAGAGCGATCAAACGTACACTCGCCAATGTGTATGGAGATTTCAAATTATTGAAGGGCCTAACTTATCGTGCTTCCTTCAATATCGATATGAAAGGCGAGCTCTATGATTTCTATTCGCCTCGCTCGATCGTGAACAAAAGCGACCTGACCGACGCCTCCGGCAGCGGTACAAAGCAGAATGTCAATGGCCTCGCATTGCTCCACGAAAGCATCCTTACCTACGCCACCAATTTCGGCAAAAACCATACTTTCAAGGCTACGGCGGTATTCGGGACACAATTAGACCAATACAACGAAAACCTAATGAGTGCGTCCGGCTTCCCGAACGACGCTACTCAGAACGAGGCCATGCAACTGGCCCTGACACGCACAGTGAGCAGTTTCAGAAGCAGCCAGCGACTTGACTCCTACCTCGCCCGCGTCAACTACGGTTTCAAGGACAAATTCTTCCTGGATTTGACGGCGCGCGTCGACGGGTCGAGCAAGTTCGGAGCGAACCACAAATACGGAATGTTCCCGGCGATTTCGGCGGCCTATCGTCTGATCGAGGAACCGTTTATGAAAGATATTACCTGGATTTCCGACTTGAAAATCCGTGGTAGCTTTGGTATCACTGGTAATGCGGGTGGTATTGACCCCTACCAGTCCCTCGCGACGGTGGCCGCTAATGGAAGCAACTACATGATCAACCACGGTTATGTAACAGGTATCGACCCTACCCGCATTGCCAACCCGGACCTCCGTTGGGAACGTTCGAAGCAGAGCAATTTCGGGATCGACCTGAGCTTGCTCAATAACCGCATCAGTGTCATCGCCGACGTTTACCACAAGAAAACCGACGACCTGCTGTACGTAAAAACGCTTCCGCTGAGCTCGGGTTACGGAACCATTACCGGTAATTACGCCGGACTTCAGAACAAAGGTCTGGAACTAGCCGTGAATGCGCGCATCCTGGATGGTCCGTTAAAATGGGATGTTTCGGCCAACACGACGATCAACCGCAACAAAGTACTCGGCCTCGATGGCGGTGTGACCAGCGAACGCTTCATCACCACTTACACGCTTTTGAAAGTGGGAGAACCGCTGGGCGTATTCAAAACGTACGTTTTCGACGGCATCAACCAGACTGGCGAGACGATTCTACCCGGTTATGACGGACGCCTCGGCGGCCATAAGGTGAAGGACATCAACGGCGATGGACAAATCACCTCGGCCGACCAGGTTATCACCGGAAACCCGAACCCCAAATTCATTTACGGCTTCTCGACTAACCTCTCTTACAAAGGTTTCGACCTGGCGGCATTCCTGTCGGGATCACAGGGTAACGACATTTACAATGCAAGCCGTTTATCTTTCGAAAACCCGCTCGGCCAACGCAACCTGCTGGCAGGCGTGGTAGACCGATGGTCGCCAACGAACGCCAGCAACCAGTACGTGAGCGGATTCCAGGGCGGTCGTCTGCCGATCACCAATTATGTAGTCGAAGACGGTTCCTACCTGCGCTGCAAGAACATCACGCTCGGCTACACAATCCCGCGCTTCAAGGGTGTGCAGGGCATTCGCGTGTATGTGAGCGCAAACAACCTGTTTACGATCACGAATTACAGCGGATTTGATCCGGAGGTCAACACCTATGCGGGCTCAAACACCGCTATTGGTATCGACAACCTCGTGTACCCGCAAGCGAAATCGTTCCTGGGCGGAATCCAGGTTACTTTCTAACCATTCCTGAATCCTCTTGCCTGAACAGGGCTAAAAATGATATGAAAAAGCTACTGAAATTAACCACATACCTGGGCATGGCCGGTACGGCGCTCATCGCTCCCTCCTGCCAGCTCGACGAGACGATCTATTCGTCTATTTACACCGACGCATTTTACAAAACCGCAGCCGACGCCGAAAAAGGGTTGATCTCCGTTTACGGCGCATTAGGGAGCCTTGGTGGCGGCCCGGCCATGACACTTGTCGCGGATTTCAGCGACGACCAGACCTACCCCCGCGGCGTAGTGGGCCGCAATACTCTGACTCAATTTACCTACGACGTCAATTACACCACGCAACGCAGCAACTCCCGCCTCAATGAATCACCGCAGCAAATCTGGACATCCTGCTACGCCGGTATCGAAAAGGCCAACTGGGTGATCGCCAAAGTACCCGACGCCATGATGGACGAAACGCGCAAGAAGCAAATTGTGGGTGAAGCATACTTCCTTCGGGCATTCTACCATTGGTTTTTAAGTAAAAACTTCGGGGATATTCCGGTTAAAATTTCTCCAAGCTACTCGGAAACGGATGCCCTTACCGCGAAAAGCCCCAAGGCCGATGTTTATAAGCAGATCTACGCCGACCTCGACCAGGCGCTCAATGCCGGGCTGGTTTCCTATCCCAACGTTGAGAAGGGCCGCGTAGCAAAGGAGGTTGTAAATGCATTGTATGCAAAAGCCGCTTTATACAACGAAGACTGGGCCAAAGCGCTGGAACAGGCTAAAATCGTGATCAACTCGGGCAAATATGCGCTCATGAGCGACGTACGCGATGTGTACAAATATGATAAGGAGGATGCTGCGCGTATCGAGAACATGTGGGCATTCGAGGTGGATCCCGTTTCTCCGGGCCTTGGCCACCAGCTGACAGGCCTCTGCGGCCCTCCGGGAAGCGCCGGGCCCGAATATGCCCGTACTTCCTACGGATCGATGTTCGCCTACCAGGCATTCTTTGATTCATTCGACCCGGCCGACAAGCGCCGCACTTTGCTGGACACCAACTACATCGACAAAAACGGCAAAGTGGTGCCTCAAAAAGGCATTACGCCAATTACCACGAAAGGCGTGTTGATTAAGAAATACCAGGATCCGGTATCGACCGTAGGCCTGATCCCCAACATCCCGATCTTCCGCCTGCCCGACGTGTACCTCATCGCGGCCGAGGCGGAGGCACGTCTGAACGGGGCTACTGCCGCTGCTTATGACTTCGTCAACCCGATTAGAAAACGCGCGGGCCTGGCCGATCTGAAAACGGGTCTGACCAAAGACGCATTGATCGAAGCGATTTTGCAGGAACGTGCCTGGGAATTTTTCGCGGAAGGCGACCGCTGGTACGACCTCACTCGCACAGGCAAGTTCCTGACCGTGATCCCGAAAGCGGTGAACGAAGTGTACCCGACCCGCAACGTGACGGCCAAAAACAAATATTTCCCGATCCCGCTCGACGAGATCAATGCCAATGCGAAGCTGGAACAGAATCCCGACTGGAAATAGTGGAGGGTGAATAGGGAAGCCCCGGCCGGGGCTTCCTTCGGACAGCACAAGGAATATAAAACGATGATTCAGCTAATGCTTCTGTTTTCACTATGCTGCACTTCCCCCAACCGGGAAGGCAGCATTCGTGAATACAAAATCACCGAAAACGATACGCTCAGCTACACCCTGAAACTGGCACTTGATGAAAAGGGCCAGCCGCAATACTTTTTCAGGAACATTTTTACACCGGTTTGCTACACCAACGAATGCAAGCCGGTGTACATCAACTTCTATTGGGATCTGCTCGGCAACTACGAACGCTACGACCTGCCGGAAGGTAAAGTACTCACGAAGGTTGATCATGACGAATTCAAAGAGGAGGATTACCAGAAATTACAGGATATCCTTGCCCAGAACAACTCCATTTTCGCAGATCTTAAAATGGAAGATCTCATCGCAAAAGGCACCGATAACCTCACGGATTCCGTCGACGCAAAGGCCGGCGCGACTTTGAAAACCATTAAAAACCAGGTGATCGACGGAGCGGTTTATACCTGCTACACACTATGGCACATTGCTTATGGCAAAGCGGTGCCCGAAATGCAGAAAATCATCGAAACCTATTCGAGCGACGCATTGCTCCACCGGTTTCTGGGAAGCAAAAATCACCATTATCAATACTGGGCGATGGCGAAAGTGATGGATGCAAGCGGTGCCGTTAAGAAGCCTTTCGAAAAGGATATTGAAACGATTATCGCCGGAAAGAATGGCTTTATCGCCAAATATGCCTTACAACATGTGGGAAATGATTTTTTCAAAACGGAGCAAAGGCAAAACTGGCTTTGGGAAACCTATCAGAAAACGGGTTATGCGATGCAGATAGCCATATTGAAAAAGCTCATAAAAAGCACAACAAAAATCTCCAACGCTTTGGCATCAAGCCTGCAATCCAGCTTACCCAATGCCAATGAAGAACAAACTCTACTAATCCAAAAAATCTTACAGAAACCATGACCATATTTTTAAAAATCAGGAAGTTGTTGGGAATTTTTGTTTTGATGTTTTTGATGTTTCCTGTTTTGGCCCAAAATCATGTTTTTGTGGAAACAGAATCTTTTGAAGACAAGGGCGGCTGGGTAATCGACCAGCAATCTTTCGTCGTCATGAACTCTTCCTATATCATGGCTCACGGAATGGGCCGGCCCGTCAAGGATGCCGCCACGACCGTTAAGTTTCCCAAAACGGGGAAGTACCATTTGTGGGTTCGCACCAAAGACTGGGCACCTTTTCCGAAAGGACCGGGCAAGTTCCAGGTGTTGGTGGATGGCAAATCCGTCGGCGGGACTTTCGGCGAGAGCGGCTCGGATACCTGGAAATGGTATGACGGCGGGGTGATCGACATTCAGAATGCAACCACTAAGCTGGCATTGAAGGACCTTACCGGCTTCAACGGCCGTTGCGATGCATTGCTTTTTACCGACGACTTGAAATTCACCCCACCTAACGAACTGGAAGCGTTAACTTCCTTCCGCAGGAAACTCCTGAACCTGACTGATAAGCCCCAGGAAGCCGGCCGGTACGACCTTGTGGTGGTAGGTGGCGGCATTGCGGGTACCTGTGCGGCTATTTCCGCGGCCCGGATGGGCCTTACCGTGGCATTGATCCAGGACCGCCCCGTGCTTGGCGGCAACAACAGTTCGGAAGTGCGGGTTCATTTGATGGGCGATGTGGACAAAAACCATTATCCCAAACTCGGCCGCATTGTACGCGAAATGGACAACGGCGACCCCGGCAACGGTAACCCGGACGCGAAAGAATACGGCGATGCACGCAAAATCTCAATTGTAAAAGCTGAAAAGAACATTTCGCTATTTCTGAACACCCACGTTTTTAAAGTAGAAAAAGAGCATGACATCATCACGGCGGTAGTCGGTCGCGACATTGCCACCAACCAGGAGCGCCGCTTTTCCGGCTCGTTTTTCTCGGATTGCACGGGCGATGGCACGGTAGGGTTCCTCGCCGGCGCGGAGTTCCGCATGGGCCGTGAGAGCAAAGCCGAAACCGGCGAGTCGCTGGCGGCGGACAAGAGCGATGATTTTACATTGGGCACCTCCAATCTGTGGGCTTCCGTCGATCGCGACACCGTATCGTCGTTCCCCGAAACGCCCTGGGCGATGCAGTTTTCGGATGAATACCATATCGATGAGCCGAAGTCAGACTGGCAATGGGAAACCGGCTTCGGCAATTTCAATACCATTACCCAGGCCGAACAGATCCGCGACCATAACCTCCGCGCCATTTACGGCAACTGGTCGTATTTGAAAAAGAACAAAGGGGCTAAATACGGTAAGAAAGAGCTGGCTTGGGTGGCGTACATCGGCGGCAAACGCGAATCGCGCCGCATTATCGGTGATTATGTTTTAAATCAAATGGATATCCAGGAAGGGAAATTCTACCCCGACGGCTCGGTAACCGCTACCTGGACGATCGACCTGCATTTCCCTGATGCCAAAAACAGCAAGTATTTCGAAGGCCAGGAGTTTTTCGCGGGTACCAAGCACATCAAAGTGGCGCCCTACACGATTCCCTACCGCTGCCTTTATTCCAAAAACATCCAAAACCTCTTCATGGCGGGCCGCAACATCAGTACTACGCACGTGGCGTTCGGGAGTACCCGCGTGATGCGTACGTGCGGGATGATGGGCGAAGTCGTGGGGTTTGCTTCCTACATCGCGGCCAAGTATAAAACCAGTCCGCGCGGCGTATACAAAGACCATTTGCCCGAACTAACCGGCATTCTCAAAGGCGAGACACTAGCCCCGCAACCCTGATTTTACATTGAATAACCTTGTGATACATATTGCCGGAGTAATATCCACACTTCTCCTGACGCTGCCGTTGGTAACAATGGCAGCTCCGGTGAAGGATACTGCTATGATCTCCATCCAGGGAGAGGCGCAGGGGACCACGTACCACATCCGCTATTTCGATCCGCAAAACCGCAATTTCAAGCATTCCATCGACTCGGTTCTGACTGAATTCGACAAATGCCTGTCACTCTATCGCTCCGATTCCGAGCTTTCCGCATTCAATCGTACTTCGCGGCATACTTTCCGGTCAGCGTGGTTTTACGAGGTTTTGGTTAAATCAAACGAAATCCATGCGGCTACGGGCGGGGCTTTCGACCCTACAATCATGCCGGTTTCGGAGGCTTATGGTTTTGGGAATAAAAAGAATGTGGATCCGGAAAACGTGAACATGGATTCGTTGCTGCAATTTGTTGGTTTTAAACACATTGAATTCAACCAAAAGGAAGTGAGCAGCCCACCGGGCGTGCGACTGGATTTCAATGGCATTGCGCAGGGCTATTCCGTGGACATTGTTGGGGCGTTTCTGAGAAGCCACGGCATTCATCGCTTTATGGTCGAGATTGGTGGGGAAGTGATTTGCTCGGGTACCAAAAACAACGGCCGCCCCTGGGTTACCGGCATTGAAAACCCGCTAAGACCCGCTGCACTGGCAGCTACGGTAGCCCTCACCAACCGCGCCATGACCACCGCAGGTAACTACCATAACCATTTTACCCGCAACGGCATTACTTACAACCACATTATCGACCCGCGCTCCGGCGGCCGGCGCTCCGGCGGCCGGCGGAGCGGCTCGATGGAGCAAACCCCGCTGCTGAGCGTGACCGTATTCGCAAAGGACGCCATCACCGCCGATGGCTACGACACCGCCTTCTTTGTGATGGGCTCCGAAGCGACCAAAACCTTTTTGAAAAACCGGAAAGATATCGACGTGTATATGCTTTACACCAATGAAGAAGGGCATTTAATGTCCTACGCGACCGACGGTATCAAAGAATTTATCCAGGAAAAATGAAACGAATAACCCTACTACTGCCGATTTTACTCAGCGTTCTGACCGTGTTTCAGGCCCGCGCCCAGCGGACCGTCGTGAAGTCATTGGCTAACAACGCGATCCGTATCCAATGGCGTCAAACCGACGGTGCATTGAAGCTCGAAGAAGTTTCTTTAAAGCAAAACGACCGCTGGACGAAGACCATTCCTCCTTCCGGGGAATACACATTGCTGTATTCCGAAACCAAGCCTTCGACCGAATCAGCCGAGACCTTCGAGAAAATCACCGGCGGCAAATTCCCCGAAGACGCCTACCATTACCAGCAAGCCCAATGGAAGGAAAGCACTACGGGTGTGGCGCTCAACACGGCCGGGCAGGCCTTTCATTTCTACCCGCAAACAGGTGAGGCGAAAAATCAGGGATTGGAATTTAAATCTGAAACCGATGTAGCCACTGTTACTTCGCATTGGAAAACCGATCCCCGCTTCCCGAACGACATCCTGGTAACGATGACCCTGAGTGCCAAGAAGAAAGGTTTTTTCTCGCTCGCGACGCCGACGCTGGCCGCATTACCGGTAGAGCAGATGAGCTGGGTGTCGGTGCCGGGGTATTTCCAAGGTAATTTTATGCAAAAGAACTTTGCGCTGGCCTATGCCTACGGCCACGGTATCCCCGACCGCCCGGTCGTTTACCGCGAGCGGTGCGCTTCCACGCTGAGCCCGCTGATGAGCAGCAAAGATGGATTTACGCTGTCGGTCGTTCCCGAGCCCGGCCTCGCGCGTGACCCGTGGGCGAAAGACCAGATCACGCAAATCGACTGGCATTTGGGAATTTCACATATGAACCGCAAGGCACAGCTCTCGCCTACCCTGTATTATCCGGTGCTGGGTGAGGAAAAATCGGAAATGGAGGCGGGGCAGTCGGTTTCTTTTTCGTTCCGTTACAGCCTCATCGCGGGCGACTGGTTCCAGGCGACGAAACATGCCGCTATCGACATTTACAAATTCCGCGAGACACTGGCGCTGCGCCAGAGCAAGCAGGCATTGACCGACCGCATTGAAAAGATGCACCATTACCTCACCGACCCGAAAACCTCGCTGTGGAACATCGAGGAGTTCAAAGGCAAGCAAATCGGCGCGCAGTCATACCTCGGCGGTGTGGTAGGTTCGGATAAGGACGCCATGAAGAACTCGGATTACGGCGCCATGTGGATGCTCGCCAATGCTACCAAAGACCCCGAATTGACCCAAAAAGTGCTGCCGCCGGCTGAAAACTTTAAACTGGTACAGCAGCAAACCGACGAAGGATTCTTCAAAGGGGCCGTTGAAGGCCAGTATTATTTAGCCAAAAAGAAGAAGTTCGTCGAAGAATGGGGCGAGGTGGTGGAGCCGATCGCATTGACCTACTATGTGATGCTCGACGTGGGCAATATGCTCCTTTTCGAACCGGATAATGCGGAACTGAAAGAACGTCTGCGCATCGGCGCAGAAAAGCTGCTGAGCTGGCAACGCAAAGACGGCAGCTTTGCCGTAGCTTACGACCGCAAAACCGAGCAGGAGATTTTTAAGGATATCCAGGACGTGCGGCCTACATTCTACGGCCTGATTGTCGCGTATCGCATTCTTAAAGACAAGAAATATCTGAAAGCCGCCGAAAAAGGAGCCGATTGGTTTCTTAAAAACGCTGTGGAAACAGGTGCCTTCCTGGGTGTATGCGGGGACGCGCGTTACGCACCCGACTTCGCCACGGGCCAATCGGCGCAGGCATTACTGGATTTGTTTGATTTAACCCAAAACAAAAAGTACCAGGAAGCCGCCGTCACCTGCGCGAAAATCTACACCTCATCCATTTACACACACCCTATTGCCGACCACAAACCCAAAACTGTGAACGGCACCGCCCGTGAAGATTGGGAGATCAGCCAAACCGGCCTCAGCTTCGAGCATGGCGGCATTTTCGGTTCGGCCACACGGCACGGGCCGATTCAGCTGGCGAGTCACGCAGGGATGTTCATCCGCATTTATCAGCTTACCGGCGAGCAGCTTTTTGCGGATATGGCGCGCGCGGCAGCTATTGGCCGCGATGCATTTGTAGACAGCAAAACGAGCGTTGCTTCCTATTACTGGAATGCCATGAACCGCGGCGCCGGGCCATACCCGCACCACGCCTGGTGGCAGATCGGCTGGATCACCGACTACCTGCTTTCGGAAGCCGCGCTGCGCTCCAACGGCAAAGTCACTTTCCCCCGCGGTTTTGTAACGCCGAAAGTGGGGCCGCACCAGACTTACGGTTTCGCACCGGGCGATGTTTTTGGAGACAAGGCTAACCTGATTATCAAGGAAGGTTTTGTTGTGGCCGACAGCCCGTCCATAGACCCTATTATTTCAAAATCCACCACCAAAAAGACTTACTACGTGACGCTGCTGAACAACAGCCCGCAGCCGACGGCCTTCAACCTGAAAATCGACAACACCAAAGTGTCCGAAAACAATGTGGCAACCATGAAATGGGCCGAAACGGACCAAAAAGCGGCCATTACCAATATCAAACTGCCCGCATTCGGAAGTAGAACATTGGCTATAAGCTATAAGCCGTAGGCTATAAGCTTTAAGCAACCACACAAAATAACCAAGCAAAAAGCTTACAGCTTATAGCATATAGCATTTTATGAACAACACCACCGACACCATTGTCATTCTCGTATTCTCCGCATTCGTGATGGGCATTGGAATGCTTTTTGCCCGAACGGGGCGGAACCTTAAATCGTTTTTTGCGGGCGGCGAGGCTGTGCCCTGGTTTATCGGCGGGCTCTCGCTGTTCATGAGCTTTTTTTCGGCCGGTACTTTCGTGGCCTGGGGCTCCATTGCCTACAAGCATGGCTGGGTGGCCATTACCATTCAATGGACGATGTGCATCGGCGCACTCATTACCGCCGTTTACCTTGCCCCGCGCTGGAAACGCACCGGTGCACTGACCGCCGCCGAGTTCATCCGTGAGCGGCTCGGGCCAACAGTCCAGAAGACCTACATCTTCATTTTTACGCTGGTCTCGGTATTTATCAAAGGTTCGGTGCTGTATCCGGTGGCGAAGCTCGTGAGTGCCTCGCTGGACTTGCCGCTGGTGCCTTGTACTGTGGGCCTGGGGCTATTCATGATCGCCTACACGGCTGTCGGCGGGCTCTGGGCGGTGATGGTGACCGACATCCTGCAATTTGTCGTATTGTCTGCCGCGGTATTCATTCTGCTGCCGCTTTCATTCAACAAAGTCGGCGGCTGGGAAGGGTTTACCAACAACATTCCCGATGATTTTTTCAACCTGCTCAATGGTGAATATACCCTCGGCTTCGTGGCCGCATTCGTGATTTACCACATTTGCTACATCGGCGGCAACTGGACCATGGTGCAGCGCTACACGAGCGTCGATAGCGAGAAGTCGGCCAAAAAGGTAGCATTCCTTTTTGCGGGTTTGTACCTCATCAGCCCTGTAATATGGATGTTTCCGCCGATGATTTATAAGGCTATTAACCCCGCGTTGGCCGGCCTCGACACTGAAAATGCCTATCTGATGATCTGCAAGCTGGTGTTACCTCCCGGCTTGCTCGGACTGATGCTCACCGGCATGTATTTCTCCACCTCCGCCAGCGCCAACACGGCATTGAACGTGGTGTCGGCCGTTTTCACCAATGACATTTACAAAGGGATGGTCAACCCCGCGGCTTCCAACAAGCAGCTTATCCGGGTGGCACGCGGCTCGTCGTGGTTCTTCGGGTTAGGTATGATCGGCATTGCATTGCTCGTACCCGCTGCGGGAGGCATTGTGGAGGTGGTGCTCAGTATCTCGGCCATTTCCGGCGGCCCATTGCTCGCTCCGCCGCTTTGGGCATTGTTTTCCAAAAGGCTGAATGGTAAAACGACGCTCTGGATTACCGGCATCGGGCTGTGCGTCAACCTGTTTTTCAAAACCCTCGCCCCGCTCCTGCTCCACTTCAAACTGTCGCGCGGCATGGAAACGATCGTGGGTGTAGGCCTGCCGCTGCTGCTATTGCTTGCCTACGAATTGTGGGCGCGTTCGCGAAATGTGGTTGCTGATGAATACAAGATATATATGCTCTCTAAAGATCAGCGCAAGCAGGAAGCCGCCGCCGCAGATCCGGAAGAAGCATTGGAAATCAAAAAACAAAACCGTTTTGGCCTGCAAGTGATCGCCGGGGCGCTGCTGTTCACGGCTGTAATGCTGTTCATTCTGAGTGTTTTGACTACGGATGGAACGCTGGTGACGGCTGGGGTGGCGGTGGTGGTATTGATTTCGGCGGCGATACCGTTTTCAGCGGCTCGGAAGGTGGTGTTGGTGAAGGGTGATGAAACGCGGGTAGTAGTGTAAAGAAGTTGACGCCAAGGTTATCGCGTAACGTCGGCTGCCATCAGCATTGCTGTTACATACCTACGGCATTTTTGAACAAGAATGGGTCGTCTGGTTCTACCAATATTACATCCCTAGCGGGATTTTACTTGGAAAGGAAACATGGCCACTGCCAGCATTAACAGCAAAACAGAAGTCCCGTTAGGGACACAACATTGGTAGCAATATGGAATGTATCAGAAGAAGTGAAATGCCGTCAGGCATGCAACAACAAAACGAACGAAAAGCAACCGCAACTACATGGATTTCTGGGAGCGCATATGCTCCGATTTCCAGGATTCAATGGTCTGTTCGTCCCAATTATTGGACTCCCAAAGTTGATCTATTTCCATATCAATTTTTCTGGCGAAATAATCGGCCAGCATCTTCCGAATATCCCTCAGTTGATCATCGGAAACATTATAGGCATATAGTTTCAGCAATTCGTTTTGGAGATTGCTCAAACGGGTCGGGGCGGTGTGTGAAGTGGCCATAATGGAAAATGCTTTTTACAAATTAAACAAAATTCAACCTCGAACAAAAACAAAACCCCAAACCGAACAACATCACATAATGAAACGCTTAACCCTATTAACCTTCTCATTATTACTCTCATTAACGTGTACACGCCTCGCAGCGCAACCTGGTGCGGCCCAGCCGAACGCGCCCCAATACCATATCCGCCAACCCAACGCGATTCCGCTGCACGGCGAATGGTGGTTCCTGCTTGATCCAGCAGGAGCAGGCATCGCCGCCCAATGGTACCGGGAAGATCTGGCGAAAGAGAACCGCCAGGACAAGGTTACCGTCCCGCATTGTTTTTCGACAGATCCCCGCTATGAGTTTTACACCGGTACGGCCTGGTACCGCAAGAATTTTGCCTGGAAAAAAGCCACCGGTAAGCGCATCATCCTGCATTTCGATGCAGTTTTTTACAAAACCGATTTGTGGTTAAACGGCCAGAAAATTGGGCAACATGAGGGTGGTTATACCCCGTTCAGCTTCGATGTGACCGGGCAATTGAAGGACGGCAACAACCTCCTGGTGGTGGCTGTGAATAACGACACCTGGAAAACAAATACGGTTCCCGGCCTCAAAGACGGCGGCAATATCAACGACGGCTACCCTGCCTGGGTGAATTATGGCGGCATTATCCGGCCGGTTTACCTGACGATCGAGCCGGAGGTTTACGCCGAAAACGTGAAAATCGAGACAACACCCGATCTGACGAAAGGGACGGCGATTGTCAAGACTAAAATCAGGGTGCGGAATGCATCTTCCGCGGCGGCGTCCCCGAAAATCGATTTGACGGTTTTACAGGACAATAAACCATTGACACTCCGCTGGAAAACGAAAACAGAAAGCATTCCGGCTGGGCAAACGGCCCAACTAGAAGCGGAAGCAACGCTAACAGCTGCACAAGTGAAGCTCTGGGATTTGGATCAACCCAATTTGTATGAACTAAGAGCGGTGGTTGGGGCGGACACGCTGGCTTCGAATTTCGGGATCAGGAAAATTGAAGTGAGCGGCGCTCAGATTCTCCTGAATGGGAAGCCTGTCAAAGTCGGCGGAGGAAACCGGGTAATCGATTATCCAGGTATGGGTTCGCTGGAACCGGATTGGCTGGTTGAAAAGGACTTCCGCCTCATGAAAGAGGCCGGAATGGAGTTCCAACGCCTTACGCATTACACGCCATCGGAATACTTTTACGACCTCGCCGACCGCTATGGCATGCTTATCATCACCGAGGCGGGCAACTGGCAGCTTACACCGAAGCAAATGGACAACGATTCGATGCGCGTGAAGTTCCGCTCGCAGTTCCGCGAAATGGCCGAGCGGGACTGGAACCACCCCAGTGTGATCGCGTACAGCGTTGGTAATGAATACGGTTCCACGACTGCCAGCGGCCAGCGCTGGACAAAGGACATGATCGCCTACGCACGTGAGCTCGACCCCACACGCCTGTACACATTCGCGAGCATGCTGTTGAATTCGCTGCCCGAAAAGCCGGAGGACGAGGCTAGTCAATATGTCGATTTCGTTTCTACCAATACCTATGGCGGCCATGCCAAATCGCTGGACCATATTCATAAGTTGTACCCTGACAAGCCGGTCTTCATCAGCGAATGGGGCACCCGGTCTGACGGGAGGGGTGGCGAAGCGGGCCAGGCACAGCATTTGAGCGATGTGATGGTCGAAATCCGGAAGCGGCCATATGTGGTAGGCGCGTCCTGGTGGACTTACAATGACTACCGCAGCAAGCTGTTTGGTACTAACGTAAATGGCTTCCGGCCGTGGGGCATCGTTGGTCCCGACCGGTCACCACGACTGGCTTACCCGGTTCATCAGAAGGAATTTTCGCCGGTTATCGTTGAAAAAACAAATTTCAAAACAGGCGACCAGGGCATTCACCAGTTAACCCTCAAAATCACCTCCCGCGGCGACTTCCCGGCCCGGACACTCAAAGGCTATACCTTAAAAGCAGGTGACGCCAGCATCGCATTACCCGACCTGAACCCGGGAGAAAGCAAGGACCTTGTAATCCCTGTCCGCGGGTTTGACAAACAAATCCACATCACAGTGGTCAAACCGACCGGTTTTATCACTACCCAAACTGATATCGACCTCAAATAGCTTTCTGCGGGCCGCGACAGGCCGCGCAAACCATGACATTTAAAGACCTGACAAGATGATAATCGGAGAATCGACACACAAAAGAGAACCCAAAACCATTGCGCTGGCAGCAGACCTTGTGATTACCGGAGGCGGACTGACCGGCACCTGCGCAGCCATTACCGCCGCAAGGGCCGGGTTGGAGGTAATATTGGTGCAAGACCGGCCGGTACTGGGCGGTAATTGTTCCAGCGAAGTGCGGCTATGGATCCTGGGCGCCACCTCGCACATGGGGAACAACAACCGCTGGGCGCGCGAAGGTGGCGTAATAGACGAAATCATGCTCGAAAACGCCTACCGCAACCCCGATGGCAACCCGCTGATATTCGACACCGTTTTACTGGAAAAGGTTACCCAAGAAACCAATATTACCCTGCTGCTGAATACGGCAGTTTACGATCTTGATAAAACGCAAAACGGCGATAAGATCGAGTTATTACACGCGTTTTGCAGCCAGAACAGTACCAAATACGCGTTGAGCGCGCCGCTGTTCTGCGACTCGTCGGGCGATGGGATCGTCGGATTTCTGGCAGGCGCTGCATTCCGGATGGGTGCCGAGTCCATGGAGGAATTCGGAGAGAAATTCGCCCCGGACAAAGGGTATGGTGAGCTTTTGGGGCATTCTATGTATTTCTATTCCAAAGACCTGGGTCGTCCGGTGAAGTTTGTACCGCCTTCGTTTGCTCTGCAGGATATTACGGAAATTCCGCGTTACAAGACTTTCAACCCCAAGGACTTTGGCTGCCGGTTGTGGTGGCTGGAATATGGCGGCAGACTGGACACCGTGCACGACACCGAGCAAATCAAATGGGAGCTTTGGAAAGTGGTTTACGGAGCCTGGAATTACATCAAAAACTCCGGTGAGTTTCCGGAAGCAGAGAACATGACGCTTGAATGGGTGGGTACGATACCCGGCAAGCGCGAAAGCCGGCGTTTTGAGGGGGATTACTTGTTGAAACAACAGGATGTGGTCGAACAAAAGGCGTTTCAAGATACCGTGGCATTCGGCGGTTGGAGCCTCGACCTCCACCCTGCCGACGGCGTGTATTCCGACCAGGCTGGCTGCAACCAATGGCACAGCAAAGGCGTTTACAGCATCCCCTACCGTTGTTTTTACAGCAAAAACATTGAAAACCTCTTCATTGCCGGACGCATCATCAGCGCTACGCACGTCGCCTTCGCTTCCACGCGTGTGATGGCTACGAGCGCAACCGGCGGGCAGGCGGTCGCGATTGCTGCGGCTGTGGCCAAAAAGTATGGTTGCTCGCCGCGGGAAGTAGGCGAAAAGTATTTGGAGGAGTTGCAGCTCGAACTGTGGCGTTCAGGCCAGTATTTGCCGCAGACACCGATTTCTGATCCTGATAACCTTGTGAATAATGCGCAGATCACGGCTTCTTCGGCATTGGCATTGCAGGAGCTAACCGGCTCCGACCAATGGAAAACGATCGCGCATTCGGTGGCGCAAATGCTGCCAGTGCAAGGTGAAATGCCTTCGGTGACCGTTTGGGTGGAAGCCGACCGGGATACAGAATTATTGGTGGAGCTCCGCAAGAGCAGCAAGTCGTTCAACCACACGCCGGATATGACTCTGGAAACGCAAAGCTACCGCCTGATAGCCGGCAAGCACGAACTGACGCTGGAATGGGACAGCTACTTCCCCGAGGAATGCTATGCATTTGTATGCTTCCTGAAAAACGAGCATATCAAAATCCAGTACAGCGAGCAGCGCGTAACCGGGCTGGTAACCGTTTTCAATGCGACCAACCCGGCCGTCTCCAACTACGGAAAACAGGAGCCGACCGAAGACATCGGTGTGGAAACTTTCGAATTCTGGTGCCCGCAGCGCCGCCCCGCCGGATTGAACCTCGCATTTACGTTGGGCCGACCCATTTCCCTTTTTGGGACCGAAAATCTGAAAAACGGCTGGCACCGCCCCATCGCCGGACCTAATGCCTGGGTAGCGGCTCAGGATGACCGACATCCCGAACTCCTACTGCAATGGATTGAGAACCAAAGCATTTCTAAGATCGATTTCGTATTCGACACCGATTTCGACCACCCGATGGAAAACGTGATTTACGTCCATCCGGAAACGGTAATGCCTTTTTGCGCACAGGATATTGAAGTACTGGATGATACAAACCAGGTAGTCGGAACAATCAATGACAACCACCTGACCAAAAGAACTTTGGCACTCACCAAACCGGTAACAACGCGTTCCCTGAAAATCAGGCTGCAAAACAGTCATGCACACGTGCCGGTATCGCTCATGGAAGTACGCGTTTATTAACGCGGCTTCCGTTTATTCTTTGAAAACTAATAAATTGATCTTAAATTTGCCGTCCTGAAATAGCAAACGTTTGTTTGCTATTTTCTTGAAAGTTTACTCTATAATTATAGTATACTACATAGACTTTGAAGGAAGCGGCGGATTTTACACCCTCAACTGAAAACACCGAGAAGAACTGGGAATCGTTACACGTTGCCTATATCGCAAGTGGTGATCCTGAGGAAGATCGGCGTTTGGCTGCGCTTGCACGTGAGCAGGGAAAGGCCGTTTTTCTCCGCGATTTGCCCGGCGAATCCGACGATATTTTCCAAACGGCGCCTGCCGACACCGGAAATGACTCCCTCGCCGACCCGGTTTCCAGAAATAATACAAAAACACCTCTTACCTGGGAGACCATCCAGCAAAAGCTTTGGGCGGCTACCGTACGCAAAAGAAGCCGCACCGAAATTGCGGTTAACATCTTCTCCGCGATCGCATTGATGGTGATCGGGCATTTGCTTTTCACCTTTTTCACCTACGACCGACTGACCCTTCTCTGGAACGAACTGGAAGTAAGCGAAGGCTTCTTTTATTATGTTCTGGGTGGCTTTGTAGCCCAGATGATCGACGGGGCTTTGGGCATGGCTTACGGCGTAACCGCGTCTACATTCCTGCTCACCGTGGGGGTCCCGCCTTCGGCCGTGAGCGCGAGCGTCCACACTTCGGAGATCTTTACGAGTGGTGTTTCGGGTTATATGCACCTGAAATTCGGGAATGTCAACAGCAAATTGTTCAAGAAGATCCTCTTTCCCGGCGTGCTGGGAGCGATTGTGGGTGCCTACGCATTGTCGTCCCTCGAAAAATACATTTACATCATCAAGCCATTGGTGGCAATTTATACGCTGATCCTGGGAATCCTTATTATTCAGAAAGCGTTAAAGAAACGAGTTGAAAAAAGGCCGATCAGGAAAATCGGCTGGCTGGCGATGGCAGGCGGAACGCTGGATTCCATCGGTGGCGGGGGCTGGGGGCCTATTGTTACTTCCACGCTTATTGCACGTGGAAGGCACCCCAAGTACACCATCGGGTCCGTGAACCTTGCAGAGTTCTTCGTGTCGCTGGCAAGCTCGGTTACCTTCATCAGCATTATCGGATTTTCACACTGGCAAGTGGTGCTGGGCCTTATCCTCGGTGGTATGGTTTCCGCACCGATCGCCGCCACACTATCCCGCCGCTTGCCGATCAAAACCATGATGATCATGGTAGGGACCATCGTCATCATCGTGAGCGTGAGGATTATTTATATGGTTTTGAGTGGGATATAGGCAATAGGCTATAAGCTTTAAGCAGTAGGCCGTAAGCTGAGACAATCGCAAATTTGATAACAGAGAAATTCATTTACAGCACATTACATAAAATAGCATGCAGCTTAAAGCATATAGCCTAAAGCTTACAGAGATTGATTACCATACATTACAAAAAAGGCTTAAAGCTTATAGCTTACAGCCTAAAGCATAAAGCTTCCTATGAAAAAACAAACCAAAGCGATACGCACTCAGACCAGTAAAACCAAGTATCGCGAGCATTCGACTCCCCTCTTTCTGACCAGTAGCTTCACATTCGAAAGCGCAGAGCAGGGAAAAGCACTTTTTGAGGAAACCGAAGAAGGTAACATTTACAGCCGCTTCTCTAACCCGAGCGTGCAGGAGTTTGTGGATAAGGTTTGCATGCTGGAAGGTCTGGAAGACGGCGTGGCTACGGCAACGGGTATGGCAGCGGTATTTGCGAGCATGGCTGCATTGCTGAAAAGCGGCGACCACATTCTGGCCTGCCGTGCATTGTTCGGCTCGGCACATCAGATCATCACGCAGATATTACCGAAATGGGGCATTACCCACACCTACCTGGATGCGGATGCGAGCGAGGCTGAATGGGAAGCGGCAGTACAGCCCAATACCCGTATGATCTACCTCGAAACACCTTCCAACCCTGGTCTGGACCTGGTAGACCTGGCGATGATAGGCCGCATTACCAAGAAGCATAATATCATTTTCAACGTAGATAACTGCTTTGCCTCGCCTGCATTGCAAACCCCCGCCGATTTCGGCGCCGACCTCGTGCTGCATTCCGCGACGAAGTTCATGGATGGTCAAGGCCGCGTGCTGGGTGGTGTGGTTGTAGGTAAAAAAGAATATATCAAGGAACTGCGCTTTTTCTGCCGCCAGACCGGGCCGTCGATGTCGCCATTCAATGCCTGGGTTTTGAGCAAAAGCCTTGAAACACTAAGCCTGAGAATGGAGAAACATGCTTCCAACGCATTGGCACTGGCTACGGCATTGGACAAGCACCCAGACGTAAAATCGGTGAAATACCCGTTCCTGGAATCGCATCCGCAATATGAGTTGGCAAAACGGCAAATGAGCGCCGGCGGCTCCATCGTGACCATCGACCTCGAAGGCGGTTTCGAACGCGTAGCCGCATTCATGGATGCATTGGAGATCGCATCGCTGTCGTCCAACCTTGGCGATACGCGCACGATCGTTACCAACCCGAACACCACCACCCACGCGAAATTAAAGCCGGAAGAGAAGGCGGCATTGGGCATTACCGAAGGTTTAATCCGCATTTCGGTCGGTTTGGAAGACATTGAGGACCTCATCGAGGACTTCACGCACGCCGTGGAAGTGTCGGTGAAAAGTGATATATTGGAGTAGTATAAACAGTTCAATATAATGTTGATATGAAAGCGCTGACCATCAACTTACCGGAGTCACTGGATTCAGAAGAATTTGAGATAAAAATGCTTCTGGCCGGTCAACTTTATGAGCGCGGCAAGGTAAGCGCCGGTCAGGCTGCCGACATTGTAGGCATTAGCAAGAGGGCTTTCATCGAGATCATGGGAAGATTTGGATTTTCCCTTTTTGGCGAGTCCATAGAAGATCTGAAAAGTGATGTAGCCAATGCGTGATGCGCTTGTCATTGCGGATTCCAGTTGCCTGATTTTGTTAGCCAAAATCGAAGAGTTGGAAATCCTGAAAAGCATTTACAAGCATGTTTTTGTCACGAAAGAAATTGCAGGAGAATTTGGCGGCGAACTACCTGAATGGATCGAAGTCAAAGAAGTTGAAAACAAAACCCTGCAATCGCTGTTTGAAGAAATACTTGATCTTGGAGAAGCATCTGCATTAACCCTTGCGTTTGAAACGCAGGGCTGCACAGTGATCCTCGACGATCTGAAGGCCCGGAAAACAGCGGCGAAAATGAATATAAAGGTGACCGGTACAATCGGGGTGATTGTAAAAGCTAAATTGGAAAACAGAATCCCCTCGGCCAAAGCGGTTTTTGAAAAAATACTGGAAACTGATTTCCGGATCAGCGACCGCATATTAAAACAGGCTATCACATTAGCCGGAGAACAACCATGAACGAAACATTAGCATCTTTAAACGCTGCCATTGAGGGCAAAAGTGAAATCGAATCGCTCTCGATTCTGGCGGATCTTTTCCCTGGTGAAGTCGTATTTTCGACCAGCCTCGGATATGAGGATCAGGTGATCAGCGACCTTATTTTAAAGAATAATATCAATATCGGCATCTTTACGCTCGATACCGGCCGGCTTTTCGCAGAGACTTACATGACTTTGCAAAAGACCAACAATCGCTACGACACGAAAATAAAGGTGTACTATCCGCAAACCGACGCGGTAGAGAACCTGGTGAGCACAAAAGGGCCACTGAGCTTCTACGAATCGATCGAAAACCGGAAGGAATGCTGTTTCATCCGCAAAGTGGAGCCGCTGAACCGCGCATTGAAAGGCGCGAAAATCTGGGTGACGGGCATCCGGGCGGAACAGTCGGGGAACCGTCATGATATGCCGAGGCTCGAATGGGACGAAGCACACCAGCTTTTCAAGTTCCACCCGATCCTCCATTGGTCGTTCGAAGAGGTGAAACAATACGTAAAATCAAACGGCATACCTTATAACCCATTGCACGACAAAGGCTTCGTGAGCATTGGCTGCGCGCCTTGCACACGTGCGATCCAGGAAGGCGAGGATTTCCGCGCCGGAAGATGGTGGTGGGAAGACGAGTCGAAGAAAGAATGCGGGTTGCATGCGAAGTAGCGATAGGCTGTAAGCAATAGGCTTTAAGCTGTAAGCAATAGGCTTTAAGCTATAAGCAATAGGCTTTAAGCTATAAGCAATAGGCTTTAAGCTATAAGCTTTAAGCAATAGAGAACAGGCATATAGCTTAAAGCCTAAAGCTTACCGCTTAAAGCCCCTTAAACATTTAAATCAATAACCAATAATATGTCAATTTCAGTGAACGAGGCCTCCGACATCCAACGGGAGATTAGTGAACGCAGCGCTCCGGATTACCTGGATCAGCTGGAAGCAGAGGCCATTTACATTATGCGTGAAGTAGCCGGCCAGTTTGAGCGCCCTGCCCTGTTGTTTTCAGGAGGTAAGGATTCGATCACATTGGTTCATTTGGCGAAAAAAGCATTCGCACCCGGCAAAATCCCCTTCCCGCTGGTGCACGTCGATACCGGCCATAACTTCATCGAAGCGATAGAGTACCGCGACGAGCTGGCCGAAAAAATCAATGCGAAGCTGATCGTTCGCTACGTGGAAGATACCATCAAAGCGAAAGGATTGAAGGAGCAAACCGGCAAGAATGCAAGCCGTAACTGGTTGCAGACTTTCACTTTGCTGGATACCATCGAAGAATTTGAATTTGACGCATGTATCGGTGGCGCACGCCGCGACGAGGAAAAGGCACGTGCGAAAGAGCGTATCTTCTCGTTCCGCGACGAGTTTGGTCAATGGGACCCGAAACGCCAGCGCCCCGAGCTTTGGAATTTGTTCAATGGCCGCATTCAAAAAGGCGAAAACGTACGCGTGTTCCCAATCTCGAACTGGACCGAGCTGGATGTTTGGGCTTACCTGAAAAGAGAAGGCATCGCATTGCCGTCGATCTACTTCGCACACGAACGCGAGCTGATCCTGCGCGACGGCAAGCTGCTGAACAACACGCCGGTAATCGAACCCGATCCGGAAGACCAGATCGTAACCCGTCAGGTACGTTTCCGTACCGTGGGCGATATGACCTGTACCGCGGCAGTGGAATCATCCGCAGCAACCCTGGACGAAGTAATCGCTGAAATCACGATTTCACGCATCAGTGAACGCGGCGAAACCCGCATCGACGACCAGCAGACTGAGGCGGCGATGGAAGACCGGAAGAAAGGCGGATATTTTTAAGGAGTTTAAAGTTCATGAGTTTATGAGTTCAATTAAGACAACTCATAAACTGAACTCATAAACTCTAAACTCATAGACTTAAATTATTACCAGTGGATTTACTAAGATTTATAACAGCAGGCTCCGTAGATGACGGCAAAAGCACATTGATCGGTCGCTTGCTTTACGATACAAAAAATATCCTGGCCGATCAGATGGAAGCCATCGAGCGCGCCAGCAAAACCCGCAATGCCGGTGAAATCGACCTTGCATTGCTCACGGACGGTCTTCGTTCGGAGCGCGAGCAGGGCATTACTATCGATGTGGCTTACAAATATTTCCAGACGCCGAATCGCAAGTTCATCAGCATCGACGCGCCGGGGCATATTCAGTATACCCGTAACATGGTGACTGGCGCTTCCAACGCCGACCTGGCCATTATCCTCGTTGATGCGCGCCATGGTGTGGTGGAACAAACCCGTCGTCACTCACTGATCGCTTCCATGCTGGGTATTCCCCACGTGATTGTGGCTGTGAACAAAATGGATCTGGTAGGAAATTCGGAGGATGCGTTCCTTCAAATTGCTAAAAGCTATAAAGAACTGGCTGAGAAACTTTCCATTAAAGACCTGACCATCATTCCAGTGAGCGCTTTGAATGGTGATAATATCGTAGAGCGTTCGGAAAGCATGAGCTGGTACACAGGTGAAACATTGCTTTCTGTACTGGAAAATGTGAATGTACTGAAAGACCAGAACCAGGAAGACGGCCGTTTCGCGGTACAATACGTAATCCGCCCTCAGACCGAGGAGCTGCACGATTACCGTGGTTATGCCGGTCGCGTGCAAAGTGGTACTTTCAAAAAAGGCGACGCGATCAAGGTGTTGCCTTCTGAAAGAGAGTCTAAAATCGCTAAAATCGAATTCGGCGGAAACGAAATAGCGCAAGCCTCTGTTCTTGAATCTGTAACGATATTACTCGAAGACGATATCGATATCAGCCGCGGCGACACGATCGTAACCGTGGACAACTCGCCGATCGTGAGTCAGGATATCGAAGCACTGGTGTGTTGGATGGATGATAAGAAGACGTTGAAACCAGGTAACAAATACGTTTTACAGCACGGTACCGCACGTTCACGCTGCTCGGTCCGTGACATCGAATATCAAATCGACATCAACTCTTATGAAAAACTGGATGAGGTAGAGGCCCTGAAACTGAACGATGTAGCAAGAATCGTTCTGCGGACAGCCCAGCCCATCGCATACGACCCCTATCAGAAGAACCGCGCAAACGGCGCAGCGATCCTGATCGACGAAACGTCCAATGTGACGGTTGGGGCGTGTATGATCGAATAACGTTGGGCTTCTATCCCCAACGTTTTCAAACTATTGAATAAAAATATACTATCCCGATAGACGATTAGAATATCATCATGAGCGATTTAATCATTTCTGACAAAGTATCCGCCGTTGCGAAGCGCGATATCATTGACCTGCAACAAAAGATCGGTGCATTCAACTCCGGCGAAACCCCGGAAGAGGCGTTCCGTAAATTCCGTTTGACACGCGGTGTGTATGGTCAGCGTCAGCCCGGCGTGCAGATGATCCGCATCAAATTGCCTTACGGCCGCATAACAGCTGATCAGCTCGTCCGTATTGCAGATACTTCCGACAAATACGCAACCGGCAACCTGCACGCGACTACGCGCCAGGATATCCAGCTGCACTTTGTAAAACTTTCGGATTCGCCCCAATTGTGGGCCGATCTCGAAGATGCGGGCATTACGTTGAAAGAAGCTTGTGGTAATACCATCCGTAACGTTACGGCGTCGTCTGTCGCGGGTATCGATCCGGATGAGCCGTTCGACGTAACGCCGATCACCCATTCGATCTTCTCTTATTTCCTCCGTAACCCGATCAACCAGGATATGGGCCGGAAGTTTAAAATCGCGGTTTCTTCTTCCGAGAAGGACTCCGCGCTGGCATTTATCCACGATGTGGGCCTGATCGCCAAAATGGGTCAGAATGAAGCGGGTGAAACCGTCCGCGGCTTCAAAGTGCTCATCGGCGGTGGTTTGGGCGCGCAGCCTTTCTCGGCACAGACTGCATTCGAATTCCTTGAAGAGGAGAAAGTGATCCCTTTCATTGAAGCATTGCTTCGCGTGTTCGACCGCTATGGCGAGCGCGTACGTCGTCACAAGGCGCGTATGAAGTTCCTCCTCAACGACCTCGGCCTGGAAGGCATGATGGAGAAAGTGGAGGAAGAACGCAAAGCGGTTAGAAACAAGATATTCCAGATTCCGGAAGACCTCTTTGGCACCAACGAGTACGAGGCGATCAACCACGCGCCGCGTCCTGCATTGTCGGAGGCGGAAATCCTGAAAATCGCTGCCGAAACCATCGACGCCGACAAGCTCGATATTTTCACCAAATGGCTCCGTACCAATACATTTGAACAAAAACAAAAAGGATGGTATGCCGTACAGCTACGCGTGTTGCTGGGCGATATGAGCTCGGACACTGCGCGCAGCCTGGCAGATGTGGTACGCAAATATGCAGCCGACGATATTCGCGTGACCGTAAACCAGGGTTATATCCTGCGTTTCGTGAAAGGCGAAGACCTCGTAGCCATTTACCACGAACTCGCGAAACTGGGCCTCGCAGCCCCAGGCTTCGACAGCACAATGGACATTACCACCTGCCCCGGAACCGATACCTGTAACCTCGCGATTTCGAGCAGCTACGGTATCACTCGCGTGCTGGAAGACGTCATGCGCGATGAGTTCCCGGAAATGATTTATAACCAGGATATCAAAATCAAAATCAGCGGCTGTATGAACGGTTGCGGCCAGCACAATGCGGCCAATATCGGTTTCCACGGCAGCTCGATCAAAAATGGTAAGCTGGTATTGCCCGCATTGCAAGTGTTGCTGGGCGGCGGTTTCTCCGGAGACGGCATTGGTCTGATCGGCGACAAGGTGATCAAAGTTCCTACCAAACGCGGACCGGAAGTATTGCGCCTGCTTTTCAATGACTATGAAGCAAATGCAATGGATGGAGAGTATTTCAACCAATACTATCTGCGTCAGACTAAAAACTACTTCTTCCAATTGCTGAAACCACTCGCGGACCTGACAACCGTACAAGACGACGATTACCGCGACTGGGATCATGATGAGTTGTTCAAAACGGAAATCGGGGTTGGTGAATGTGCTTCGGTACTCGTTGACCTTGTAGCGACCACCATCATCGAAGGCCAGGAGAAGCTGAACCTGGCGAAAGAATCTTTCCAATCGGGTGTTTGGGCGGATGCGATTTACCACGCATACAACGTGTTCATCACCGGCGCGAAAGGCTTGCTGATGTCGAAAGACGTAACTACCAACACGCAATACGGCATTATCAACGATTTCGAAACGCATTTCGGCCAGGATTTCAAATATGACGTTCCCGCGGAATTCGCGGTAGAAAATCAGACTGAGACCCCGTTCAAAGCATTGGTATTCAGCATTAATAAATTCGAACCAAGCGAAGCGTTCGCGCAATATTTCATCAGCACCTCGGAGCACTTCCTGAACTTCGTTCGCGACACCCGCGAGGCGCAATTGGTCGAAACCGGAGAGCCTGCATTGCAAGAGCTTTCATTCGGAAAAGATAGTTAAAATGGCTGTCGGCTTTCGGCAATCGGCTGTCGGCTTTTTATTTACTGATATTTTCAGAAATTAAAAAAGCCGACAGCTGAAAGCCGAAAGCCGAAGTCCTCTTCACCATGAAACTGACACTCATCGGGGCAGGTCCGGGCGATCCCGACCTGATCACCCTCAAAGGAATCAAGGCCCTGCAAAAAGCGCGGGTCGTATTGTACGATTCCCTTGCACACCCCTCATTACTGGATTATTGCGCGGAAGATTGCGTCAAAATCCTCGTCGGCAAGCGCTTCGGCAAAACCAGCTGCGGCCAGGACGAGATCAACGACCTGATCGTCGAAAAAGCGCGTCAATATGGCGAGGTAGTGCGGCTGAAAGGCGGCGACTCGTTCATATTCGGTCGCGGGTATGAGGAAATCCTCTTCGCCGCTGAGCACGGCATTGAATCCGAAGTAATTCCTGGCATATCGAGCAGTTACGCGGCACCGGCATTGGCGGGCATTCCGCTGACTTCCCGCGGCATGAGCGAGAGTTTCTGGGTGATTACCGGTACTACCAAGCAACACGCGCTTTCGAATGATGTGCGCCTGGCCGCGCAATCGACTGCAACGGTTGTCATTTTAATGGGTCTTCACAAATTGCAGGAGATCGTTAGTATTTACTCCGAACTGGGCAAATTCGACGAATCCATTTCCATTATCCAGAACGGAACACTGGAAAACCAGAAAGTGGTTACCGGCAAAATCGGGAATATCGTACCGCTTGCACAGGTAGCCGAAATGGCTTCGCCTGCGATCATCGTGATCGGGAAAGTGGCGGCACTACCGGATCTTAGTTATGGAAAAGTACGGGAAATGATGCAGAATTCGCAGTCGGTTGCGGATTAGAGAAGCCCCAGCAGCCAGTCGAGGTTGATACTGTTCTCGTGGCCTCTGAATTCGACAAAGTAGATTATTCCAGCAAGAATTACGTAGCTGATAAACAGCCATTTCTTCTTCACTTCATACTGGTCGCGGTGGTGGAAATAGTCATACACCATCGATGCGCTGAAACCAAAAATCATCAATACAAAACAGAGCATACCGCAATCCTGACGGTAATGCTTATACACGTGCAGCGCGGGAGCGCCCAGCACCAGGTACATCAGCCACATACCGAAACCAGCGCGGTACAGATAGACGCTTAGTCTGCGATCATTCTTGATATCAAATAATCCTTCCAGCATAGCATTAGTTCTACTGTTTGAAAGAGTGAATATAAACAAAACGAAAGTCCGATCCTAAGTTCGGTGAATAGTTCTGTCCCGCAACCGCCTAATTTACAATACTTCTAAGGCTACAAAGACTGCCGTTCAGGGGGTAATTTCAGGTAAAATACAATCAAAGTGTTAACTTTGCAGCCTAATTACCGTTTTAGTACAAGATGTTCCTTCCATGAAAGCGTTCACCACCCATTTGTTTCTGATGCTGCTCAATGCGGTGTCGAAGCTATCCTGGGGAGCGCTCTACAAGCTTTCCGACATCGTCCGTTTCCTGATCTTCGATATTGGGCAGTACCGAAAAAAAGTGGTGCTCCAAAACATGCGTAACAGCTTTCCCGAGCTCAGCGAAACGAAAATTCACGAAATCGCTGCGAAATTTTACCGCAACTTCACAGACATTATCTTCGAAACCATTAAAATGAAGTCGGTTTCGAAAGAAGACTTGCTGCAACGCTTTGATCTGGAAATGCCTCTTCTGATGCATTATTTTGAAAAGAAGCAGAATGCCGTAGTAGTAGCCGGCCATTTGGGCAACTGGGAAATGCTGAATCTTTTCGCTTCCGCCAAACTGCCGCACCAGATCGTGGTCGTGTACCATGAGTTGCAGAACGATACTTTTGAAGACTGGTTCAAAAATGTGCGTACCCGTTTCGGTACCGAGATGGTAACCATGAAGGAGGCCATTTCGAAAGCATTCGAACCGCGCGACAGACCATTTTTGTTTGTATTGATCAACGACCAGTCGGCCGTACCTGAAAAGGCATTCTGGACGCGCTTCCTGAACCAGGACACGGGCGTCTATCGCGGCGTAGAGCTGATTGCCCGCCGGCTGAATGCACCAGTGCTGTATATGGGTATTCTCAAAAACGAGCTGCGCCGGGGATTTTACAAGGCCTATTTCCGCCCGATCACCGAAACCCCGAAGCAGGAGCCTACTAACAGCATTCTGCAAAAGCAGATCGGCTTTTTGGAAGAAGACATCCGCCGCCAGCCCGATAACTGGTTATGGACGCATAAACGCTGGAAACACCCTCGCCCGGCACATTTGAACCCTTTACAATTATTACAGGAAATCCAAAGTGAATAAACCGGTCAAATTCCTCATCCTGCGTTTTTCCTCCATTGGCGACATCGTACTCACGACGCCCGTGGTGCGCTGCCTGAAAAAGCAGATGCCGGAGGCCGAAATCCACTATTTTACCAAAAGCAAATTCGAGTTCCTGCTGCACGACAATCCCTACATCGATAAGGTGTGGCTGCTTGAAAAAGGCAATGCAAAGGAATTATTGGCATTGCTCAAAAAAGAAAATTTCGACTACATCATCGATCTCCACCGCAACATCCGCACGCTACGCATCAAGTGGGCGCTAGGCGTACCGGCTTTCAGTTTCGAGAAACTGAATGTGCAGAAGTGGCTCATGACGCAGTTCAAGATCAACCACCTGCCGCCAGTTCACATTGTGGACAGATGTTTGGATACGCTTAAAACATTCAACATCCAAAACGACGGGGAAGGACTCGACTATTTCATTCCTTCTAAAGACCAGGTTGAACTGGAATGGCTACCGGAAACGCACCGCGCAAGCTATGTCGCCTACGCCATCGGCGGGCAGCATTTCACAAAGAAAATGCCTGCGCCACGCATGATCGAACTTTGCCGCAAGATCAACCATCCTGTCATTCTGCTGGGCGGACCGGAGGATTTTGAAGCGGGCGAAGCAATCCGCAATGCATTAGGCAACACGCAGATTTTGAATGCTTGCGGCAAATACAATTTCAACCAATCGGCTTCCTTAATCCAAAAGGCATTGATCGTGTTTACACACGACACTGGGCTGATGCACGTTGCAGCCGCATTCCGAAAGAAGGTCTATTCGATCTGGGGCAATACCATTCCGGAATTTGGCATGTACCCCTACCGCACCACATTCGAAAAGCTGGAAGTAAAAGGCCTCGATTGCCGCCCATGTTCGAAGATCGGTTACAACAAATGTCCGAAGGGCCATTTCAAATGCATGAACGATATTTCATTCGATTTCCCGATCCCAGAACTCCCGCAGTCAAATTAGTGTTGCATTTCAGTCCGTTATTCATCCACACAAACATCCAAAATGGCAAAAAAAGTAAACATTGGTCTGGTGCAAATGAGCTGTACTTCGGACGTTGATGCTAACTTTCAGAAAGCTACCGAGAAAATCCGCGAAGCTGCGCAAAAAGGCGCGAATATTATCTGTCTGCAAGAGCTTTTCAAATCGCTGTATTTCTGCGATGTCGAAGACCACGGCAATTTCAGCCTGGCCGAAGCCATTCCCGGCCCGTCGACAGAGTCGCTGGGCGCATTAGCGAAGGAACTGGGCGTGGTGATTATCGCCTCGCTGTTCGAGAAACGCGCGCACGGTTTATACCACAACACCACCGCCGTACTCGATGCCGACGGTGCTTATCTGGGCAAATACCGCAAAATGCACATCCCCGACGACCCCGGTTACTACGAGAAATTCTATTTCACACCGGGCGACGCCTCGCCAGGCGACGCTCCCGCGAGTGAGCGGGATACCGACGGCTACCGGATATTCAATACCAGATTTGCCAAAATCGGCGTGCTCATTTGCTGGGATCAATGGTACCCCGAAGCGGCGCGCATTACCAGCCTCATGGGCGCGGAAATCCTCTTCTACCCTACCGCTATCGGCTGGGATGTGAATGAGAAGGATCCTATTATTAATGAAGAACAGTATGGAGCCTGGCAAACGGTACAGCGCGGGCATGCCGTTGCGAATGGCGTATACGTAGTGTCCGTAAACCGTGTGGGCCGCGAAGCGGACCAGCAGTTCTGGGGAGGGTCGTTCATCGCTAACCCGCAGGGAAGGCTGCTGTACCTCGCGCCGCACGAAGGCGAAGTAACCCATGTGGAAGAATTGGACCTCGAAAAACTCGATTTTTACCGAACTACCTGGCCCTTCTTCCGCGACCGCCGGGTGGATTCCTACCGCCCTATTTTAAAGCGGTTTATCGATCAGCCATAGTACAGAAATATAACTATTTTAATACACTCTCAAAGAGCGCTCTTTAACCAAGGCGCTCTTTTTTATTGTTTCAGGTTCTAACGGGTGTAAGCGTGACAAAAACCAATGAGTAACCCAATGTTACAATTTTATAAGAATCAAATTCCAGTAAATACCTATATTTTAGACAATTACGGGTGGAAAATCAGCACATTAATCTACAAAACCGATAGGAAGCGCCCAAAATCAGATTAGTAAAATTTATTATCAAATTATTACAATAATAGTCTGTATTGATTTTAAATGACCAATTTTTATTGCAAAAAACTTCAATTTTTAAATCTAATCTCTTGCATTATTTGACATTGTCAGTATATTTGAAAAGTCATTAAACGAATGACAGAACTTCTAAACCGAGGATATATTCCAGCCGCACATGAATATATCTGGCCGTGTTGAGAGGGGCTTGCTGAAAGCCGGAGGTTCCGAAACATGGGCACCGGGCAGGTTACGCTCCAACACAATATAATTTTTTTAATACAGGTTTCTTGACACCGTGGACAAACACCGCTTGTCGACGTCTGGCTTTTTTATGGCCTCGCTGAAACGATCTGACCTGTTTGTCCTCGATTAAAGAGGGTATTGCTTTCCGGAAAAGCAGTGTTGCAAGCTTATGGCTGTGTTGTTCTGTCCACGTGAAAGTGTGTGCGGCGCACGGAAATGTGGACGCCTCACAGCCATAACTTTTTTCTCCTCCTACTACTACCACCTAACAATTTTAACCCCTGATTCCCATGCGTAAAGTTCTACTCTTATTTATATGGGTTTGTCTGTGTTCCCCGGTGGCTTTCGCACAAGTGCGCCAGCTCACCGGAAAGGTAACAGCGGCCGAAGATGGTCTCGGACTTGCAGGCGCGTCAATCATTTATAAAGGCACCAATGTGGGTACTAATGCCGATGCTGACGGTAATTTCAGCTTTTCGGTTCCGGGTGACGGCGTGCTCGTCATCTCATATGTGGGTTTCCTGATCAAAGAAATGCCGATCGGCAACCAATCCAAATTTGACATCAAGCTGGACGCCGACACGCGGCAGCTCGCCGAGGTGGTAGTAACCGCATTCGGTATCGAGCGTGAGAAAAAGGCGTTGGGATATACAGTACAAGAAGTGAAAGGAAGCGCACTCACCGAATCGCGTTCAACCAACGTAGCGAATGCCCTTTCGGGCAAAATTGCTGGCGTTCGCGTGCAATCCAATGGCGGCCCGGGCAGCGGCTCCACGATCCAGATTCGTGGTTCATCGTCCGTTTCGGGCAATAACCAGCCATTGATCGTGATCGACGGCGTGCCCATGGAGCAAACGGCCAACAAAACCTGGGGTGGCGGTATTTCAGAGATCAACCCCGACAATATCAAGGAAATGTCCGTGCTGAAAGGCCCCAACGCGGCTGCATTGTACGGCTCGCGTGCTGCCAACGGGGTTATCCTCATCACTACCAAAAACGGCCAGGGTACGAAAGGGCTCGGTGTGGATATCAACTCCAACATCAGTTTCGAACGCCCGTGGATCAAACCGAATTTCCAGAACACTTATGGGGGTGGTAATGGCTACCGCACCTGGTATAACGACGGTTGGAGCGGCAACATCACCGATCCGGCCGAGATTGCGCAATACCGCGCCGTTTACGACGCACGATATCCGCTCGTAGGATCAGAAGGGACAGACGAAAGCTGGGGAGCTCCGATGGACGGGCGCCTGGTGAGACAGTGGTGGACTGGTGACGATGTTGCACCACTGACTCCTCAGCCCAACAACTGGAACGAGTACTGGAATACCGGCCGCACCATTACGAACAGCGTTGCGCTGAACGGCGGTAACGACAAGGGTTATTTCCGCCTCGGCCTGAGCCGTGTGGATCAGACGGGTATTATGTATTACAATGATTTTCACCGGAACAACTTCCGCATTAACTCCGGCTATAACCTAACTAAAAACCTCAGCATTACGCTTTCAGGCGAGTACATCAAATCAGGTTCCGACAACAAGAGCTACGGCAGCGGACAGGAGTTCATCTGGTCGCACCGCCACGTATCGTGGGCGCAGCTGCGGGATTATGAAAGCTATATGGATGTGCACAACCAGCGCGGCAACGACACCGACCCGCCTAACTGGCAGCACACGTTCTTCACCAACCCGTACTTCTCTCAAAAGAAGCTTCCGCAAAGCAATGAGAAGGACCGCCTGCTGGGTAACATCGCATTGAACTACAAGATATTGCCATCGCTGAGCATTATGCTCCGCAGCGGTACCGACTACTGGACCGACACGCGCATTAACGTATCCAACTTCCTGCGCGTTCGCAACGGCGTACGTACACCGGGACGCTTTTCCGAAGAGGTATTGCGCAGCCAGGAAACCAACTCGGATTTCATGCTGACTTACAACAAAAATATCAATGCGGATTTCGGATTGAATGTGCAGGTAGGCGGTATTAAACGTACCAATTACTACAAAAGGAACTACTTCTATGTAGGTGAAATGGTAGTGGACGGCCTGTACAATGCAGGAAACTCCGTCCCAAGCCAGAATACCATTGAAAGTGAGATCCGCAAATCGGAAACGCAGAGTTTGTTCGGAACGGCCAACCTTTCGTGGAGAGATGCATTGTTCCTCGATCTGACCGCCCGCAATGACTGGTCGAGTACGCTGCCTGCCAATGCACGCTCGTACTTCTACCCTTCGGCGTCGTTGAGCGCAGTACTTACCGAGCTGTTCGATGTGAAGAGCAACGTGTTCACTTTTGGAAAAGTCCGCGCGAGCTACGCCCAGGTGGGTAACGACGCCACGCCTTACCAATTGGCGCAGACATTTCTCGCCAAAGGTTCGTGGAATGGTGCAGTGCCCAAATTCTCCGAAAACATCGAAATCGCCAACAGCGGCCTGAAACCGGAGATCACCACCGGCCTCGAATTGGGCGCCGACCTGCGGTTTTTGAAAGGAAAAATAGGTTTAGATGTAACCTACTACAATCAGACGACCAAAGACCAGATCCTCGGCGTGGAAATTTCCAAAGCGAGCGGCTATAACACCCGCATTCTGAATGCCGGAAAGATCACCAACAAAGGGATTGAAATCTCGATCTCGGGAACGCCGGTGAAACTGCCGGGCGGTTTCAGCTGGGATGTGTCACTCAACTGGGCGCGCAACCGCAACAAGGTGGTGGAACTGGCCGAAGGCTTGACTACCTACACACTCGCAACACAGCGCGGTATGTCGTCGGAAGCACGCGTAGGCCAGCCTTACGGTACATTCTATGGTGTAGGTTTCCAGAAATACAACGGACAAATCGTTTATGGCTCGAATGGTTTACCATTGACTGCGGCAGGACAAAAACTAGGCAACATCCAGCCCGACTGGATCGGCGGTATGCTGAACACGTTCAACTACAAAGGCTGGTCGCTGAGCGCATTGGTAGACGTTCGCATGGGCGGCGACATTTATGACGAAGGCACGGGAACAGCCCGCTGGACAGGCCAGTATGCCGAGACCGCATTAGGCCGCGAAGAAGGCGTGATCGGCCAGGGCGTACGCGAAGTGACGGCAGCTGATGGTTCGAAATCTTATGTTCCAAACGATATCATCGTAACTGCCAACCAGCTTTATGGCTATTCCAACCCTCGTAACTACCATGAGTCGGCGATTTTCGACGCGAGCTATGTAAAACTACGCGAAGTATCGCTCGGCTACTCTTTCAGCCCTGCGTTGTTGAAAAAGGTAAAAATACAGTCGGCCAAGATCTCGCTCGTGGGACGGAACGTATGGATGATCTTCAAAAACACCCCGCATATCGATCCGGAAATCGATGCGAAAGGTGGTAACCAGCAAGGATTCGGTTATGGAGAGCTTCCGAGCTCCCGCAGCATCGGTGCGAACCTCTCGCTGTCATTCTGATCCCCTCCAACTATTTGAAGACCTAAAAGCATTACGAGATGAAAAGCATTTTGACCCATAAAAACATCTGGATGACCGCCCTCGCCGGCGCATTGAGCATCACCAGCTGCACCAAGGATTTCGACAGCATGAACGTGAGCCCGAACAGCCCTACGGCTATCGGCCCGCAATACCTGCTCCCTACCGGTATCGAAACGTCGGTTGACCGCTACTGGGGCCACCGCGACCGCTTCGAGCGCATCAACATCGATGCCGCTGAACTGTACGTGCAGCACTTGACCCGGAATATTTACAGCAACGAAGGCGATGATTACACCGTTTCGCCCGCATTGCTGTCCAATAACTGGAAAGGCTTTTTCAACGATGGCCTGCTGAACTTCCAGCGCATTATTAACCAAACCAATGCACAATCCGCTTCACCTAACGCTAATTATGAGGGAGTTGCACTGGTAATGCGCACCTGGGTATTCTCCCTCCTTACCGACATGTACGGCTCTATCCCGTACACCGACGCTATCAAAGGCACGGATACCGACCCGATTTACACGCCGAAATACGATTCGATGGAAACCATTTATGCCGGTTTGCTGAACGACCTGAAAACGGCTAATGAAAAATTGTCGGTAAGCGGCCCGGCCATTGCTGGCGACATTCTGTATTCCGGTGATATTTTGAAATGGAAGAAGTTCGCCAACTCGCTCCGTTTACGCTTGGCTAACCGCCAGGCTGCTAAGAAACCCGCCGAGTCGAAAGCGATATTTGCCGAAATCCTCGGCGACGCAGCGAAGTTCCCGATTTTCACCAGCAATGCAGACAATGCCTCATTGAAATGCACCACTGTGCTTCCGAGCAACAACGAATGGAACCAGATCCTGATTCAGGGCGGCCGTACCGACTGGAACATCAGCAAAACGCTGGCCGACAAGATGAATGCCTTGGGCGATACCCGCATTACCGTGTATGCCAATCCTAACAAGGACGGCCTCTACCAGGGCCACGCCAACGGCCTGCCCGATGCGATCGCGACCGGCTACCTCGCTACCAGCTCCACCATCGGCAAGGCATTCACCGATGCCGCTGCGCCCGAGGTAATCATGACCTTCGCCGACTTGAACTTCATCCTGGCCGAGGCTGCCATTGACGGCGACATTACCGGCGATGCCAAAAAGTACTTCGAAGCCGGCATTACCGCCTCATTCGCGCAGTACGGCCTCACGCCACCTGCCGATTACCTAACCAAAGCCGGACCTGTAAGCAAGGAAAAAGTACTCGAACAAAAATGGATCTCGCTGTTCGGGCAAGGAGTGGAAGCATGGATCGAATGGCGCCGGACGGGCTTCCCTGTTTTCCCCGCACCCGACCCGCGTGCCGTGCTGAACAATGGCGGCGTCCTCCCCACCCGCTTCAACTACCCGGCATCGGAATACTCGCTGAATGCAACCGCGGTAGGTGACGGCGTGAAGCTCAATGGTGGCGCCGACGACATGAAAACCAAGCTGTGGTGGGCTGAGAAATAACGGTTTATTCCCAATTCCAAGACTTCCAAGATGATGAAAAATATCCAATCGCTTTTCCCTTCCGCGCTGGTCATGCTGGCAATCACGTTTGGTTTTGTGTCATGCAAAGAAGAGGACCCGTTCCTCGACCGTGACGTAGCCCCGGTGCTGGTTGACATCGTAGGCGCCCCGTTCGGTGCCCCTATTGCCAGCGAACCGACCGTCACCTATTCTGCAACAGCCGAAAAGCTGACGCTTTCGGCCAGGCTGCTGGAACTCGACAAGACCAACATTCTCGACCATACCAAAGGCATCGACTCGATTCCGGTACCGAACCTGGCCATTAAAATCACCCTGCGCACAGGGGCAGTCCTGGGCGAGGTTACTTCCGATGCACAAGGGTTGGTTAAACTGGAAAAAACCTGGGCCGACCTGGGCGTAACGGCACCGAAAGCAGGCAGCATTACCAAGATATCCTGGTCGGGCAGCCATAAGGGAATCGCATTTACGCGATTCTCGCAAGTACAAGCTAACTAACTGAAAAACAACCTATATACGTGTCATAACTGACTTGTTTATTTGTAACTTGATTAAAGATTTTTACTCCTTAACATTAATCGTCACGTACTTAAACAATTGAACAATGAATCAAAAAATCGACCGTCGTAACCTGTTAAAATCCGGTTTAATGGCATTGGGCGGCATCGCCGTGGCACCACACCTTACTGCCGGCGCATTCGAAAACGCGCCGTTGTCGCTGGATCCGGAAAGCCGCATTTACCGTAGCCCGATGGTGAGAGAACACTTCTTGCCAAATGATTTTAAGGCACCGAAAATTATTGCCAAACTAAGCTCGAACGAAAATCCTTACGGCCCGCCGATGTCGGCGCAGAAAGCGGTGGCGGATTCCGTGAAAAACGGTAACCGCTACGCCTGGAAGGAAATGTACGATCTCATCGATAAAATTGCCAAGAAAGAAGGTGTTACTTCCGAGTACATTATGATGGGTCCCGGCTCTTCCGACTTGCTCGAAAAAGTAGCATTGGTAACGTTCATGAATGGCGGCAACATCGTTTCAGCCGATCCTTGCTATATGTCACTCGTAAGCGTAGCCAAATCAGTAGGTGCTACCTGGAAAGCAGTTCCATGTACAGCCGACTGGTCACACGACCTGAAAGCTATGGAAGCGGCGATCGACAAGGATACTAAGCTGGTGTATGTTTGTAACCCCAACAACCCGACAGGAGCCATTACCAAAGGCCAGGACCTGCTCGACTTCTGCTCGCGCGTGTCCGAAAAAGTACCGGTGTTCGTGGACGAGGCTTACATCGAACTCGCAGTAGGCGCCGATACCCAAAGCATGGTTTCGCTGCTGGCACAGAAGAAAAACGTCATCATCGCCCGTACATTCTCCAAAATCATGGGTATGGCAGGTATCCGCGTAGGTTACATCGCCGCGCAGCCTGAGTTCCTCGCCGGGATCAATAAAATTACCCGCGGCGGAATGGGTATTTCCTATACATCGATATTTGCGGCATCCGCCAGCCTCGACGATAAGGATTTCCAGGGCAACACCCGCAAACTGAACCACGAGGCCAAAACATACCTCTACGAAAACCTCGATAAGATGGGTTACAAGTACATCCCGTCATACACCAACTTCGTGCTCTTCCCGATATCGATTCCGGGCAAAGAACTACTCTCCAAAATGACCGCCAAAGGCATCGCCGTCCGCTCTTTCGACGTCCAGAACAAACCATGGTGCCGGGTTAGTATCGGTACGATGGATGAGATGAAGGCGTTTGTGGGCGCGTTGGGGGCGCTGAGCTAGGCACTGCTTTGTGGTTACATCCCTACGGGATTCCGCAATATGGCCGCGCATTGTTTTGCTACCAATATTACGTGCCTGACGGCACTTGTCTGTTCGAAGTCAAGTCGCGTAGCGACGTAATATCGGTAGCAAACAAGCCACAAACATCACCGGTAAATGCCGTAGGCATGTAACATCAACTGATTACGATTTTCACTCCTATTATTACCTCGTTACAACACTCCGCGAAAGCACCACTCCTCTTTAATCTTCGATACACTCCTATTACTTAAATATGCCTGACCATGAGTGACGCATTACAAAAAACCATCACGCTATTATTACTAATTGCCTTGGGACTGTTGCTCAAAAGCAAGTTCAAGAACAAGGATCAAACCAATGGCATCAAGGAGATCATCCTCTCCGTAGCGCTACCCTCAACGATATTTATCTCTCTGATGAAAATAGACATCGATTCGTCGATGTTCGTAATTCCGCTCGTTACGCTGATCTTCAACTTCCTGATGTTCTTTTCCGCGCCGCTTGCATTTGCATTGTTTGGAATAGAAAAGAACAGCCCTACCGGCCGCACGCTGATGATGCTTATTCCTTCATTAGCACCGGGCTTGTCCTGTTTTCCCTTCATCGCTGAGTTTTTGGGAGAAAAAAGCCTCGCTATCGCCGCATTAGCCGACGTGGGTAACAAATTCTTCGTGCTCATCTCGCTTTACATTCTTGCAATGAACATGTTCTTGAAAAACAGCGACGATAAGGAAACTAAAATGGGGGGCAAGCTGAAAAGCCTCTTCGCAAGCATGTTCCAGGAGCCGATTAACCTGCTGATTTTCCTTGCGATCATCCTGCTGAGCCTGGGAATCAATTATAGCAAGCTGCCGCCATTGGTTGTGGATATCTTCGATAAAACCAGCGCGATGATGACGCCGCTCGTGTTGCTCTTTATCGGCCTGGCCGTGCAACTAAAAGAGGGCAAGAAGCGTATCGTCGCAAGTATACTGTTCTTCCGCGCAGGCATTACGATGCTCATCAGCGCAGGGATGATCTACGTCCTGAATATTACCGACCAGAATATGGTACTGCTGTCGATTGTGATCCCATTGAGCGCCGCCAGTTTCTGGCCGCTTGCCCATATTTCCGCATTCAACCTGCGGGAAGACGCCAAAGGCATGGCCAAGGAGAAAAGAACATTTGATCTGGAACTGGCCGTGTTGTTACTTGCATTTTCTTTACCATTCTCAACGATATTAATTTTAGCGATTTTGTCTTCCGGTTCATTCTTTGCGCACACCTCTACACTCATTACAGCGGGGCTGGTATTGATCTGCCTGGGTGCTGTACCGAATGTACTCAGCAAGGTATTTGTCAAAGTGTCGAAGGCATCTTCTTAATTCAACACCGCATGAAATTTCTGACCACCAGTATTTTTTCACTCCTGTCACTCACCATCTTTGCTCAAACCGAAATAGCGGCCGTCAGCAGCATCCAGTCGCAGGCGACGATCCGGATTTCGAAAAGTACCAAGCGGTGCAAGTATTTCTCAGCCAATGCGCCGGTGACGATGGCCGATGGCAGCGTCAAATCCATCGCGGAGGTGCGTGTAGGTGAGCATGTGAAGACGTGTAAAGACGGCAAAACGACGATTACGCAGGTAAAACAGATCGACGTTTTCAATCAGCCTACCTCGCCTTTGACGGCGGTGTACCTTCGACCGGCAGAAGACAATACTTCCGGATCGCCGATCGTGCCCGCATTGCTGCTCGAAGCTACGCCACATCATTACGTGCAGACGAACCATGGAAGAAAACGGATGAAAAGGCTTTCGAAAAAGGATATTCTCTATCATTATGAGCCCTCCACCGGCATTGTATCGTCATGGAAAGTGGGGGCGGTACAGGAAAACGCCCGGCGCGTGAGCAAGGCTTACAACCTGGAAACTGTGGACGGAACTTACCTGGTCGACAATGTGATGGTGGCCAACAACTGAATTCATTATTTGCTCAACGATATATAAAGCCTCGCTCGCGGGGCTTTATTTTTTTGGCCAGCTTCAAAACCTTTTACGACCTTTGCACTTCATTTTCGAGCAGAACAAATACATTTCATATACTTTGGCAACGAATACCACTTCATCCACACCCCGCGAACTGGGTTTCACTTTCCCCGCCGAATGGGCTCCGCACCGCGCTACCTGGCTTACTTTCCCGCATAACGACGCCTCTTGGCAAGGCGACAAGCTAGCCAAGATGCGTCCGCAATATCTGGCATTCATCAAGGCGATCAGCGAGGGAGAAAATGTGGGAATTATTGCCAATGACGAGGCATTGAAGCAGTTCATCATCGCTGAACTCACGAAAACGGGCGTCGATTTGGCCAAAATTGAATTTATAGTAAAACCCACCAACGATGCCTGGTGCCGCGACCATGGCCCTTCTTTTGTGGTAAACCCTGAAACCGGCGAGAGAATGATCGTCGACTGGGGCCATAATGCCTGGGGCGGCAAATATCCTCCTTACGACGACGATAACCGTACGCCGCGGGCCGTGGCCGAGTACCTGAAACTGCCGGTCGTCAATCCGGGGATCATTATGGAAGGCGGCTCGGTGGAATTTAATGGCGCGGGTAGCCTCCTTACCAGCAAATCGTGCCTGCTAAACCCGAACCGCAACCCGCATTTGAACCAGGGGCAAATCGAGCAGCTATTATGTGATTATTACGGCATCGAACAGGTCTTGTGGGTAGAAGACGGCATTGTAGGCGACGACACTGATGGCCATATCGACGATACCACGCGTTTTGTGAATAAAGATACTATCGTGGCTTGCGTCGAAACCGATCGTAACGACGAGAACTTCGCGGTGCTGAACACCAACCTGCAAATGCTGAAAGAAATGCGTTTGCTGAACGGAAAACAGCCCAATATCATCGAGCTACCTATGCCCAAAGCCGTCATTATCGACGATTTCCGTACACCGGGCTCCTACGCCAACTTTTTGATCTGCAATGCGGGCGTGATAGTGCCGGTATTCAACAATCCGCACGACCAGATCGCGATCGATATTCTGGAAAAAGCATTTAATGGCCGGAAGATCATTCCGCTTTTAGCTACGGAGATTATCTGGGGGCAAGGCAGCTTCCATTGTTTGAGCCAGCAGGAGCCTTTGGTTTAATCCGCCAAATTTTCCCAGTCGGTGCGCTCGTGGAGGAATACATTGTAATCTACGAAGCCCCGGATGCCGTCTACCCAACCTTTTTCGCTGTGCTGCCAGAACAACACGTGCGCGTCGGATGCGAGGTCGTTCAGGTGCGTGCGTGAGTAGCCCGCGAGCCAAAGGGGATATTCGTCGAAGTTGCCAGCGATGTATTTTTTGTAATAATGCTCGTTGACGTAAATGATTGGCTTCACACCATAATGCGCCTCGATGAGCGTAAGCCAGTTGCGGACACCTTTGATAATGATGTCGTCTGGCTTACCGCCATTCACTTCCAGGTCGAGCACGGGCGGTAAATCGCCCGCCTCCATTCTCACCTGACCGATGAAATTGTCGACCTGGCGATCGGACATTACCCGGGGGTTGTAGAAATGATAAGCGCCGCGCTTCATCCCTACCCTTTTGGCCTCGGCCCAGTTGCGTTTGAATTGCCGGTCAAGGTGCGTGGCCCCTTCGGTGGCTTTGATGTAGACGAAATCGATGCTCACATTTTCGGAGCGTGCGCTTTTGAGCTTATCCCAATTGATTTTCGCATTGTGATGCGAAACGTCGATCCCGTGGACCGCGTAACGCAGCGGCAGCTTGATCCCGAACTTGCTGATGAACTCCCATTGGTTTTCGTCTGTCCGGTCGTTCCACCAGATCAGCCCGCCGATCACCACCACAATGGCACCAATAATGGCCCAACCCTTCGCCGGGAGCGGTTTCAGGTATTTTACTTTACTAATGGAGGTGCGGGTCTTCTTTTTTGCCATACCCTGCAAAATTAAGAAAGATCGCTATTCCCGGCATATCGCCATTCATTTTAGATAATTACCATTCGTGTACTATGTAATGCATAGTACCTGATATAGCACATATATTTGAATCAACAAAACGGAATTATTAGCCATCATTAAAAAGAACATAGCCATGAAACCTTCAATTAAATCCATCGCAATGACAATGGTAATCGCTGCCACCTTCGCATTCAATTCTTTTGCAGAAGATAAAGAAAGCAAAAAAGCAGCAGCGTTCGGAACCGGTATTTTCGCTTCCAACAGCGGTAAGATCCACGTGAACGTCGACAAATACGCCGACGGTAAAGCAGTGGTGTTGATCACCAACAAAAGCGGGCAGGTCATGTATCGCGAAACGATAGACCGTGACACTAACAAGTTCAGAAAAACCTTTAATGTGAATGAGTTGCCCACCGGCACCTACACCATCGAAGTTTCTGCCAACGGTCAGAAAACCGAAAAGAACTTCGAAGTGTCCGAGATCCGCACCGAACGCCAGGTTTCCATCAAGTAACGAGCCCTATCCTGTAAACAAAATGGCCAGCTCCGACACCGGGCTGGCCATTTTGCATTCTTGTTTCGATCGCGGGATCAGATCACCACGTTCACGATGCGCTTCGGCACCACGACTACCTTCTTGGCCGGCTTGCCTTCCATCCATTTTTGAACGGTAGCGTCTGCCAGCACTTCCTTCTCGATTTCGGCCGGTGGCGTATCCAGCGGGAATGTCAGGGAAGCGCGAACCTTTCCATTGATCTGCACCGGATATTCGAATACGGATTCCTGCACATATTTCGCTTCAAATACCGGGAATGCAGCTTTTGAAACACCGCCTGCTTCATTACCCAATGCAGCCCACAGCTCTTCCGAGATGTGCGGCGCATAAGGCGAAAGCAAGATTACCAGTTGTTCCAAAACTTCCTTACTCTGGCACTTCTGGCTGCCCAGCTCATTCACGCACACCATAAATGCACTCACAGCCGTGTTGAACGAGAAGTTCTCGATATCCTCCCCGATCTTTTTGATCGTTTTATGCAAACTCTTCAACTCTTCTGGCTTTGCCGGCACATCCTTCACCTGCCACTGGCCGGTTTCGGTATAGAACAGCCTCCACAGCTTGCGAATGAAGCGGTAAGTTCCGTCGATACCGTTCGTATTCCAAGGTTTCGCCTGATCCAATGGGCCCAGGAACATCTCGTACAAGCGCAGGGTATCTGCCCCATAGCGCTCCACAATGTCGTCCGGATTTACGACATTGAACTTGGATTTCGACATTTTCTCCACTTCCACGCCGCAAATGTATTTGCCGTCTTCCAGGATAAATTCCGCGTTTTCGCCGGCAATATCGTGACGGGTAGCTTTGAATTTCTCCACATCCAGCACGTCGTTTTCGACGATATTCACATCCACGTGCAATGCCGAAACCTCATATTGTGATTTCAAACCGGCGCTTACGAATACCGGCTTGCTGTAATCCTCACCTTTAACCCGGTACACAAAATTGCTGCGCCCCTGGATCATGCCCTGGTTGATCAGCTTTTTGAACGGCTCTTCTTCCTGCACAAAGCCCCGGTCCTTCATGAATTTGTTCCAGAAACGGCTGTACAACAAGTGGCCTGTTGCGTGCTCGGTTCCCCCGATGTACAAGTCCACGTCTTTCCAGTAGCTGATGGCTTCTTTCGACGCAAATTCGTTTTCGTTTTGAGGATCCATGTAGCGGTACCAGTACCAGCTGCTACCCGCCCAGCCCGGCATGGTGCTCAGCTCGTAGCCATTACCCGAACCGTGTTCCCAGCCTTGCGCGCGGCCCAATGGCGGCTCACCGTTTTCAGTCGGCAGGTATTTGTCAACCTCCGGCAGGTTCAACGGCAGTTCGTTCAAGTCGAGCAGGTATGGTACCGGCTGGCCTTCGCTATCGTTTTTGTAATAAACAGGCACGGGCTCACCCCAGTAACGCTGGCGGCTGAACACCGCATCACGCAAGCGATAGTTGATTTTGCCTTTCCCTAATCCTTTTTCTTCCAGCCAGTTGATCAGCTTATCGGTGGCCTCCTTGTAAGTCAGCCCATCGATAATGCCCGAATTGATGTATTTTCCTTCCTTCGTCGCATCGGCTTGGGTTTCAATATCCTTTTGCGCGTCGAGGATCGGGATAATGGGCAAATTGAAATGCTTCGCAAAATTCCAGTCACGCTGGTCGCCGGATGGTACGGCCATTACCGCGCCGGTTCCGTAGCCTGCCAATACATAATCGGCAATGTAAACCGGCACTTTCTCCCCGCTGAATGGATTGAGCACGTACGCGCCCGTGAATGCACCCGAGACGGTTTTCACGTCCGACATCCGGTCGCGCTCCGATTTCTTTTGCGTCATCGCGATGTACGCATCGATTTCCGCACGCTGCTCCGGCGTAGTGATCACATCCACCAGTTCATGCTCCGGCGCGATCACCATGAATGTTACACCGTAGATCGTGTCGACGCGGGTTGTGAACACTTCGATAGAAGGAGGAAAGGAGGAAAGGGAGGAAGGGGAAGAAAGGGAGGAAGGAATATTCCCTTGTCCTTTTCCTCCATCCTCCCCTTCTTCCCCATTCCACACCCGGAACTTTACAAGCGCCCCGACAGAACGCCCAATCCAGTTGCGCTGCTGCTCTTTCAATGACTCCGTCCAATCCACTGTATCCAACCCGTCGATCAAACGTTGCGCATATGCGGTGATCCGCATCATCCATTGGCGCATCAGTTTCTGAATCACGGGGAAACCGCCGCGTTCCGAAACGCCGTCTTTTACTTCGTCGTTCGACAATACCGATCCCAATCCCGGGCACCAGTTTACAGTGGCGTCCGCAACGTAGGTCAGGCGGTATTTCAATGTCATCTTATATTGTGCCTCTTCCGACCATGCATTCCATTCTTCGGCGGTGAACGCAGGCGTATCCTCGTCGGCAGGCGCATTTACTTTGGCATTACCTTCCTGCGCAAACTTCGCGGTCAGCGTTTCGATAGGTTCTGCCTTGTCGGTATCGTTGTTGTACCAGCTGTTGAACAGTTCGGAGAAAATCCATTGCGTCCATTTGTAATAGCCCGGGTCGGAAGTGCGCACTTCGCGGTTCCAGTCGTAGCTCAATCCCAGGTTTTTCAGCTGCTCGATGTAACGGGTAATATTCTGCTCCGTCGTGATGGCGGGGTGCTGGCCGGTCTGGATCGCATATTGCTCGGCGGGCAAGCCGAAGCTGTCGAAACCCATCGGGTGCAGTACATTGAAGCCTTTCAGCCTTTTGTAGCGGGAATAGATGTCCGAGGCGATGTACCCCAGCGGATGGCCTACATGCAAGCCCGCTCCCGAAGGATAGGGAAACATGTCCAACACATAATATTTAGGCAAATCCGACGCATTCGACACGCTGAACGTGCCGTTTTGCTGCCAGTAGTCCTGCCATTTTTTTTCTATTTCCCGATGACTGTACTCACTCATATCCTGTTAGTTGTTATGCTTTTCCCGGGTTCTCGGTGTGTATATCCACCCAAAATACTGATTATCAGAAGGTAAAGCTTTTGTTTATTTTCTATTCCCTGAAATAAACCGCAAAAATAGCGTTTTTTGATCGGATTCGGGTAGTTGTCGATAATCCGGCATGGGATTTTACCGTTATGCAGCAGTTATCCATCTTACCCCAATTTTCAAATGCTATGAGAAACGTGACGATTGCGCTGTTTGCATTATTGATCAGCTACTCTGCCTCCGCTCAGTACGACCCCGGTTTCCGCTTCGGTATCAAGGCAGGAGCGAATTTATCGAACATCAATGGCAGCAACGACCTCACTCTCGCACCCGGCGGGAATGCATTCAATTTCAAAGACAATTCCAACCGCTCGCTGGGGTTTGCCGGCGGTGTTTTCTTCCGTTTCGGAAAAACATTCTACATACAACCCGAGCTACTGTTGTCCCAGAAAGGGGGGAAATTCAACGTTTACAAGGATGGCCTCACCAACTCGCAAGGAAAGGTCGACGTACGGTTCAGCAATTTGGATGTGCCGGTACTCTTCGGGTTCCGTGTCGCGAAGTTTTTCCGGGTTAACGTAGGACCAATGGCTTCGCTGCGATTATCCAGCAACGGCAAGCTCGGCGACTCATTTGACGATTTCACCGGCGACAATTCGGATATAACTTTCAAAAACCGGCTGGCTTACGGCTACCAGGCCGGTGTGGGCTTCGACTTCGGGCGGATGAGCCTGGATGTGCGCTACGAAGGCAACTTCACGGAGATCGTGAAAGTGAATTTCAACAATGCCACTACCGCCTCTCAATTTGGCAAAAAGGGTAACCTGTTCCAGGCGACGCTCGGTTTCGCCATTTTTTAAAGTCCGGTTATTCAATACAAAAACGGGAAACGGAATCTGTGTAAACGGTTCCGTTTTTTTTATTCCTCATGAATGCCGAATGCGGGGCTATTTCTACTTTTGTGTTTCATTCGTTAAATTGCCTGTAAGCGAAATCGCACAAAATCAGGCCCATATATCAGCACAGTGGCTATTAATCAAGATAATGTAAGACTGGTTTTCGGACTCAAACTCAAACAACTCCGGCTCGACAAGGGAATGTCGCTCAGCGAACTTTCCCAGAAATCGGGGTTGTCGATTTCCTATATCAATGAAATTGAGAAAGGGAAAAAGTATCCGAAATCCGACAAAATCCTTGCATTGGCGAGCGCCATTGAGGTCGATTACGACACCCTGGTTTCATTAAAACTGAGCAAACGGCTGGAACCGATTTCCGACCTGCTCAGCTCGAATATACTGACGGAACTTCCCCTCGAACTGTTCGGCATCGATCCGGCCAACTTGCTTGAAATCCTTTCCGACGCGCCTACCAAGATCAGCGCATTCGTGGGAACGCTCATTGAAATCGCCCGGAATTATAACATGTCGATCGAGAAGTTTTATTTCTCGGCATTGCGGACTTATCAGGAAATGCACGACAATTATTTCGAGGATATCGAAGAGGAAGCCGAACGCTTTCTGACAGAGCAGAATGTGGAGGCGTCGCAGCTCCTCGGCGAACAGCAGCTGGAAAGCATCCTGAAAGATCAGTACGGCTATACGATCGAGCCCATTAACGAACGTAATAATCCCGAGTTTGCAACGGTGCGCTCGCTTACCATTCCCAATTCAGCCGGCACGCGCCTTTTGATCAATGCACATTTATCTTCCGTACAGCGGGCGTTTATCTACGGGCGGGAAATCGGGTATTTGTATTTAAACCTGAAAAACCGCCTTCATACGACCGCATTAGTAGAAGCGGAGTCGTTCGAGCAATTGCTGAACAACTTTAAGGCATCCTATTTCGGCAGTGCGATTATTATTAAAAGAAGCCTGCTGGTACCGGCCATTGCCGATTTTTTTGCGCAAAAAACCTGGCAGCCCGAGAAGCTCATCCAGCTCATTCACGATTTCAATACCACTCCCGAATCGTTCTGTTACCGGCTCAGCAATATCCTACCGCGGTATTTCGGCATCAACCAGATCTTCTTTTCGCGTTTCAACAACTTCGTCGGACAGAACCTGTTCCATATGACAAAGGAAATGCACATTTCCAGAAAGCATTACCCGCATACCGTCCGCGACGAGCATTATTGCCGACGCTGGGTGGCGCTTACCATCCTGAACGACCTCGGCGACATTATCCAGGCCAAACAGCCGCCGCGCATTCTCTGCAAAGCGCAAAAATCGACCTATATCGATACGCAGGACCAATATCTGGTCGTGAGTTTCGCCCAGCCGATGTCACCCACGCCCAACCTGAATGTGAGCGTGTCGATGGGCATTTACCTCGACGAGCAAACACGGGAGAAATTAGCGTTCCTCGGCGATCCTGCCCTGGCCGCCAGGGACGTAAACCAGACCTGCGAGCGCTGCTCGCTGTTCGATTGCCGGGAGCGCATTGCAGCGCCGGTAATCCTGCAAAAACGGCACAAAAACGAGGAGCTCAGGAAAGCTTTGAAACGGATGATTAACTGATCGTTTCCGGTTACTTAGTATATTTAAAACGTAAACCCGGGAAATTTCGAACCTTTAATGGGGGTTTCCTGTCACATAAATGTCTGATAAGTACCCTGCCGGTTGCTATTAAAAAAATCTTAGAAATAGGCAGGCGGAAACTTACAGTTCTCTTCTCAACTATCTTTGTTTATTATTTGAAGAAATTGCTATGCCCGGCACTTATGATTTTGAGGATCTCATTCTGAAACTGTCGACCCCATTTTATATCTGTCTGATCGGTCTTGAGATCTTTTTAACATACAAAACACCACACGAGGAACTGGCCAAACGTCCGGCCTATTCTCTGAAAGATACATTAATGAACGCGGTGCTGATGCTGCTCAATGGCGGCATCGATTTGCTGTTCCGCGCCGCTTATGTGAGCGTGCTGATCTGGTTCTACAATTTTTCCCTCTTCGAACCGATCGCTAATCCTTACTGGTACTGGCTTGCATTGTTCCTCGCCGAGGACCTGGCGTTCTACACATTGCATTATGTAGATCACCACTGCCGGCTGTTCTGGGCGGTGCATGTAACACACCATTCTTCAGAACATTTCAACCTGACTACCGGCTTCCGTTCATCGGTATTCCAGCCGCTCTACCGGTTCATCTATTTCATTCCGTTGGCATTGGTAGGATTCAATCCGGCTGATATCATCGTCATGTACTCCATCACGCAGATTTACGGCATCATCGTCCACACCGAATATGTGGGCAAACTGGGTTGGCTGGAATACATTTTTGTAACGCCTTCGCACCACCGCGTGCACCACGCAAGTAACATCCGGTATCTCGACAAGAACATGGGCATGTGCCTGATCATCTGGGATCGAATTTTCGGCACGTTCCAGGAAGAGCTGCCTACCGAACCGCCCCGTTACGGCCTCACCAAATCCATGGAACAACAGGGCCTGGCTCAGACCGTTTTTCACGAATGGAAGGCTATTGGCGAAGATTTCTCGCAGCCGGTGGATCTTAAAACGAAGTTGAAATACCTCTTCAAAGCGCCGGGATGGTCGCCCGACGGCTCGCGCGAGACGAGCAAGGATTTGCAGCGGAAGCTGGCGGCTGCGACGCCGCTGACCGCCGACCACCGACCACCGACCACCGATCGCGAAACAGCTGTCGATGGTCAATATTTGAATTAACCTGACACGACATCGGCGGTCGGCCGTCAGTAGTCGGCGGTCAAAAAAGCGCTATTTAAACGCCTGCACCCCTGTAATCTCCGCCCCGAGGATCAGCAAATGAATATCATGCGTACCCTCGTAGGTAATCACCGATTCGAGGTTCATCATGTGGCGCATAATGGGGTATTCGCCGGTAATGCCCATGGCACCGAGTATCTGGCGGGCTTCACGGGCGATGTTCAGGGCCATCGCCACATTGTTCCTTTTCGCCATGGAAATCTGCACGGTAGTCGCTACGCCGGCATCCATGAGCTGGCCTAGCCGCCATGCGAGCAGCTGGGCTTTCGTAATTTCCGTCAGCATTTCAGCGAGTTTTTTCTGCGTGAGTTGAAATGCGCCTATCGGTTTATCGAACTGAATACGCTCCGCAGCGTACTTCACAGCGGTTTCATAGCAGTCAATCGCCACGCCGATAGCGCCCCAGGCAATGCCGTACCGCGCTTTATCGAGGCATTGCAAGGGAGCTTTCAGCCCCTCAGCGCCTGGAAGAATATGGGTTTCAGGAATCAATACATTGTCAAAAACCAGTTCGCCCGTCGCACTCGCACGCAACGACCATTTGTGATGGATTTCAGGGGTTGAAAAACCTTCCATACCACGTTCGACGATCACACCTTGCACCCGGCCCGCTTCGTTCCTCGCCCACACCACGCCTACATGCGCGAAAGGAGCATTGGAAATCCACATTTTGGAGCCATTGAGTATATAGCCGTCTTCGGTTTTGGTAATATGGGTCTTCATGCCGCCGGGGTTCGAACCATGGTCCGGCTCGGTAAGTCCGAAACACCCCAGCCATTCGCCGGTCGCCAGTTTGGGCAAATATTTTCGCTTCTGTTCCTCCGAACCAAATGCATAAATCGGCCACATTACCAGCGAACTCTGCACGGAAATGGTCGACCGCATACCCGAATCGCCCTTCTCGATTTCCTGGCACATCAGTCCATAGCTGGTATAATCCAGCCCGCCCCCGCCGTATTCCACCGGGATCGTCGGCCCGAAAACGCCCAGTTCTCCGAATTTTGGGATTAAATGCAATGGAAACGCTGCCCTTTGCGCAAAATCTTCGATAACGGGCTTGATTTCGCGATCCGAAAAATCACGCACGGCCTGCTGAATGAGTCGCTGCTCGTCGGTCAGCAGGTCGGAGATGTTGAAGAAGTCGGTTTGAGTCATTTGTAAAGAATCAGGTCTGCACGAGCTTGCCTTTGGCCGTCGGGATTTCCCGACCCAGCTCTTTCGCAGTGGCAATCCATTCGTCAATCACTTTTTGCACATTGTCTAGCGCTTCGCTCTGTGTCACACCATCAGCCAAACATCCCGGAAGCTCGGGAACTTCGACAATAAACGATTGATCCTCCTCGCTCCAATACATGATCAATTCATACTTACTGTTCATAGCTGAAAAGTTTGTATTTTAAAATAATTGCCCTTACCTGCTTAAATGATAGGGTTTCGCTTTGCTACCCAAAGGTTGAATATTTACAATTTCAGAAATATTCTCCTTATAAAAAATTCTATGACTACCTGATCCCTTTTTCTCCGTGAAGCCGAGATTTAATAGAATCAACCGCAATTCATCGAAAGCAAAATTGTTGTCGGATGCTTCTGACAGCAATTTTAAAATCAGTTTTTCAAATTTACCCATTTAATAGTGTGTTAAATTTTTAAGTTTAAATCTCCACTCAACTTCCAAACACCTTCTTCACATAAACCAAATCCTCCTTATGCGCCTGAACGCCATCCATCGTCTTCGGCGAAGCTTTTTCGAGGCATTGTTCCAAAACCAAATGCGGCTTCACACCCAGGGCGCCGAGCGATTGCGCTAATCTTGGGTAGTCAATATCTCCTTCTGTGAAAGTCTCCTGCCAAATGCCGCCTTTCGATTGCCGCAAATGCAGTTCGGCAATGCGCTTTCCATACAATTTCACTATATCGAACAAGGCAACCTGCGAATTGCCCGAACCGCGGTAAACCCAATGCACATCCAGGCACAGCGACACATTTTTAGGGTCCGTGGCTAGCAGCATATGATGGAACTCCCGCGCAGCCGCGCGCAGCTCGACGTCGTGCGTGTGATAGGCGAGGGTCATACCCCGTTTTTTGAGCTCCGCTCCAAGCTTATCGAGGTTTTGAGCCTGCCGGGTCAGTTGTTCGTCGGATTTATTCTTGTCGCTTCCCCATTGAAGAGGGCTGGGATTTGTTACAATAATCTTGGTATCCGCAGCTTTGAGCGCGTCGGCAATAGCCAGCACGGATTCAATGGATTTGACACCTTCCTCCGCCTCATGCAATGCAGTATTGACATAGACAGATGGCATCGCTAACCGGTATTTTCTGAGTACCGGAAGCAGTTTCGGCACCTCGTCGGCGTTGTTGAATGCAGGTTCGTAGGCTTTCAACCCCGTGGAAGCGAACTCGGCCAGCGAGGCGTCCGGATCCTTGCCCCATTCTTTCCCGTCGCGGGCGTAAAAGGTGATCCACGAGTACTGATTGCACGACAGCGGCAGGACCGCGGCGTGCTGCTCGGCACGGGCGGCTTCCGAAAGCACTGCGGCACCGGCCGAAACAGCCAGGGTGTTCAGGAATTGGCGGCGGTTTTGCGACATGGTTTTAGGGGTTTGAATAGTGTTTGATGATCATTATGCATTAAAGTAGCACCGTGCGGTTTGCTACCCGACCTCTTCATGCCGTTCGATCCTCAACCGATTCCTTACCGAGTCTATGGTCTATGGTCGGCGGTCTATGGTCGGCGGTTGGCGGTCGGAGTTGATCGCTTCGAAAGTATCCGTACCTTTGTGGCATTAAAGGATAAATCCCTTTCCGAATATGCACCATACGCTCCAATTGACCCTGGCGCCCGAGATCGCGCTGGACGACGACAATTTTCGCCGCTTTGTCATTCAGAAACTGCGCCTGCGCGAAAGCGACAATCCATTCATCCGCAAGACACGCCAATCGATCGATGCCCGCAGTCGGCAGGTGAAAATCAATGTGCAAGCCGAGGTTTACGTAGGCGAAGCGCCGCCCGCGTTGGCAGGCACGCGCATCGTATACCCGGATGTCAGCAAGCGCCCGCAGGCATTGATCGTCGGTTGCGGACCGGCAGGAATGTTTGCCGCTTTGCGACTGATCGAACTGGGGATTAAGCCGGTTTTGTTTGAAAGAGGGAAAGATGTACGCACCAGACGACGTGACCTGGCGGCTATTAATAAGGACCACCACGTCAACCCGGAATCTAATTATTGCTTCGGCGAGGGCGGTGCCGGCACCTATTCGGACGGTAAACTCTACACACGCTCCAACAAACGGGGCGATATTCGCAGAGTACTCGAAATATTCGTCGCACACAGCGCCAGCGAACAGATCCTGATCGACACCCATCCGCACATCGGTACCAACAAACTGCCGGTAGTAGTTTCTGAAATGCGCGAGAGCATTCTGAAAGCCGGTGGAGAAATTCATTTTGACACCAAAGTTACCGACCTGATCGTCCGCGATAACCGGATTACCGGTGTGGTTACCAATGACAAAGACGAGCATACCGGAATCGGCGTGATACTCGCGACAGGCCATTCTGCCAGGGATATTTATGAGCTGCTTCATGCTAAAAACATCCTGATCGAAAGCAAATCCTTCGCGATGGGTGTTCGGATCGAGCATCCGCAGAATACAATTGATAAAATACAATATCACTGCGACGTAGATCGCGGGCCCTATTTGCCCGCTGCTTCTTACAGCCTGGTCACCCAAACCCGCTACAAAGGCGTGCAGCGCGGCGTTTTCTCCTTTTGCATGTGCCCGGGAGGCTTTATCGTCCCGGCTGCTACGGCTTCCGGCGAGGTGGTCGTCAACGGCATGTCGCCGTCGCGCCGGGATTCGCCCTATGCCAATTCCGGCATGGTTGTGACGATCGAAGATGCGGACCTTGCACCTTACAAGGATTTCGGCCCGATGGCAGGCCTGCAACTGCAACGTGAACTGGAACAGGCCGCCTGCAAACTCGCAGGGGCCACTCAAACAGCACCGGCACAACTGGCAGTTGATTTTGTGAAAGGCCGTACTTCTGCCCATTTGCGGGATACCTCCTATCAGCCCGGTTTACAATCGGTTGACCTGTACGACGTGCTTCCAGGCCACATTGCATTCCCATTGCGCGATGCATTGTCGGATTTTGGCCGCAAAATGCGCGGGTACCTCTCCGGCGACGCCCAGCTGATCGGCGTCGAGAGCCGTACTTCCTCGCCCATACGCATCCCCCGCGAGCGCGAGACCTGCGAGCATCCGGAGGTGAAGGGTTTATTCCCTTGCGGCGAAGGTGCCGGATATGCTGGCGGCATTATGTCGGCTGCCATGGACGGCGAAAGATGCGCAGAGCAGCTGGCGAAGTTGTATGCCGGAGCGCTCGCCTAAGGCATTTACAATCGATATAAGTAATTGCTATATTTGTGCGTATCGATTGTAAACACTTATCACACACTAGTTATGCCTTAAATTTTCCGAATGTTCGGGATGAAGTTTTTCTTTTACAGTCTTGAACATCTGAGATTAGTAGAAAGTCACGGAATCAAACCGAACAGCGACTGCGGTTTGAACTCGGTCCGCTGGGCGATGGCATCCATTGAGAAGAACTAGACGAAGATCTTAGCCTCGAAAGCTTTTTCGATTTCAAAAGAGAGCTCAACTACGCGAAGATTTAGGTTTCGTACATTAACTTAGGCGTAATGTTCTGCCACCTAACTCTTCAACACCCCAGCCAACATGGCCCCATTGGAATCATTTTCCGCATTTACCGAACAGCTAACCCAAAAATTAACATTCCCGCTACCCGGTGAGACGGCCCACCAGGTAATGCAGGCTTCCTCCCGGCTTCGCCTGACTTTTAAGCCCAATGCGCGTACCCGCAAAAGCGCGGTACTGGTCCTGTTTTATCCCTACCAAAACGAAATATACTTCCCCCTCATCCTACGCCCGGCCTATGACGGTGTACACAGCGGGCAAGTCGCGTTCCCGGGCGGGCGGTATGAGCTGAGCGACGAGAACCTGATCCGCACCGCATTACGCGAGGCGCAGGAAGAAATCGGTTTACGATTGACGGACGTGAAGATATTGGGTGCATTGACCGAACTCTTCATTCCGGCCAGCAATTTTCATGTACTTCCCGTAGTAGCTGCTATACCCTACCGCCCCGGCTTCTATCCCGACCCGCGCGAAGTGGAAGATATTTTCGAGATCAAACTCGAAGAAATTTCTGATGTTAATATTATCGGTTCAAGCGACATCCAAGTACGTGGCGAACAGGTACATGCGCCGCATTACATGGTACAGGGCTATAAAATATGGGGTGCCACGGCCATGATGATCAGCGAGCTGCTGGCAGTGCTGAATGCACCGGATCCTGCACTTGAAAACTAAGTTTTATCGCTTATTTTGCTATATTAGCAGTTAATTCAACCTGATCTTCCGGTAAACTTCACCCTGTTTCTTTCTTTTTGAATGAGCCAGTCCTCCATGAAGACCGGGAAGCGAATGGCTGATCAACTATTTCTGAATACTTAAAACCTGGTTCCTCCTGCATTTATGGACGAAAACGGAGCTGCGCCCGACGTAGAAGATAGCGGATTGCATGATAAACTGCCCATTTCGGGCTTATACGAAAACTGGTTTCTTGATTATGCCTCTTATGTAATTCTGGAACGTGCCGTTCCGGCGATCGAAGACGGTCTGAAACCCGTTCAGCGGCGCATTATGCATGCGCTCAACGAAATGGACGACGGCCGCTTCAACAAAGTGGCCAACGTGGTCGGCTCTTCCATGCAGTATCACCCGCATGGCGACGCGTCCATTTACGATGCGATCGTCAATATCGGTCAAAAGGAACTGCTGTTCGATACGCAGGGTAACTGGGGCGATATCCGTACGGGCGACGGTGCCGCGGCTGCACGTTACATCGAGGTGCGGCTTTCGCGGTTTGGGAAAGATGTCGTTTTCAACGATGACACCACCGAGTGGCAGCTGTCCTACGACGGCCGGAAACGCGAACCCATTACATTGCCGGTTAAATTCCCGCTATTGCTTACGCTGGGTGTAGAAGGCATTGCGGTAGGTTTGTCGACCAAAATACTCCCGCACAACTTCTGCGAGCTCATCGAGGCGTCGATCACAATCCTCCAAGGTAAGGAGGTGACGATTTACCCCGATTTTCTCACAGGCGGTCTGGTGGATGTCTCCAACTACAACGACGGCCAGCGCGGCGGTAAAGTACGGGTACGTGCCAAAATCGAGGAAGAGGACAAAAAGATGCTCGTCATCCGCGACATTCCTTTTGGTACCACCACTACTTCCCTCATCGAGTCGATCATCAAGGCGAACGACGCGGGTAAGATCAAGATCAAAAAAGTAGTGGATAATACCGCGGCGGATGTGGAAATCCAGGTACACCTGGCGCCCGGCGTTTCGCCCGATATTACCATGGACGCTTTGTATGCATTCACAGAATGCGAAGTGTCCATTTCGCCGAACGCATGTATCATCATTGCAGAAAAACCGCATTTTGTCGGCGTAACCGACATTTTGAAATACAATACCCAGCAAACAGTACACCTATTGCAGCGCGAGCTGGAAATCAAGCGGCTGGCTTTGCTGGAAAAAATACTCTACGGCTCGCTTGAAAAGATATTCATCGAAAACCGCATTTACCGCGACATCGAAGAATGCGAGACTTTCGAGGCTGTGATCCGTACGATCGACAAAGGCCTTGAACCTTACAAGCCTCAGTTTTACCGGGAAATCACCGATGACGACATTGTAGAACTCACCGAAATCCGCATCAAGCGTATCTCGAAATACGACGGTTTCAAAGCCGACGAACTGATGCGCAAATGGCAGGAAGACCTCGCCGAAACCGAGGATAACCTGGCACACATTACCCGCTTCGCGATCGAGTATTTCCGTGAGCTGCTGAAAAAATACGGCAAAGGAAGAGGCAGAAGAACCGAAATCCGCGCATTCAACCAAATTGCGGCCAATGTGGTGGCGGCAAATAACCAGAAACTGTACGTCAACCGGGCGGAAGGGTTTATTGGTTATGGGTTGAAAAAGGACGAGTATGTGATGGACTGCTCTGATATCGACGACATTATCGTGTTCCGGGCCGATGGCCGGTGTGTGGTTACCAAGGTGCAGGATAAGGTGTTTGTCGGCAAAGACATTATCCATTGCGCCGTTTTCCTTAAAAATGATGAAAGGAAGGTCTATAACATGGTATATGTCGATGGCAAAACGGGCGTTTCGTATGCGAAGCGCTTCCAGGTTACTGCCATCACGCGCGACCGTGAATACGAGCTCACGCAAGGCACACCGAAGTCGAAGATTACCTATTTCACAGCGAATGACAATGGTGAAGCCGAGATCATTACGGTGAACCTTCAAGCGCAAAGCAAGGCCAAGGTCAAGCAGTTTGACTACAATTTTGCGGAGCTATTGATCAAAAACCGGAGCGCGATGGGTAACATTCTGACGAAATACCCCGTGCGGAAACTCACATTGAAATCAGCCGGCCGCTCTACACTGGGAGGCGTGGATATGTGGTTCGATCCGATAATCGGTCGCCTCAACCGCGACGAGCGCGGTGAATACCTCGGCAACTTCGGCCCGAGCGACAATATCGTGGTCATTTACAAAGACGGCAGCTACGAGCTCACCAACTTCGACCTGACGAACCATTACGAGCCGCACGAGGTATTGCTGGTCAAAAAATTCGATACGAAGCTTCCTATTACCGCCATTTACTTTGATGGCGGCCAGAAACAGCATTTTATCAAAAGGTTTAATATCGAGACTTCTTCGCTCGACAAGAAATTCCTTTTCATCAGCGATGCCAAAAATAGCAAGCTGATCCTCGCCAGCACGGATATCCGTCCGAAACTGGAAATCGTTTATCCTAAAACGGCACAGAAAGAGCAGACCGCCGAGGAATACCTCGTGGAAGATATGGTCGATATCCGCGGCTGGCGTGCGCAGGGGAACCGCATCCCGAACGACAAGTTCAAGGAAATCCGCTGGCTCGAACCGCTCGCTGTGCCCGTAGAAGAGCCAGCCGAGCCATCGGGTGCAGAGCCGGGAACTGATGAAGCAGACGACAATGGCCCTGAAACTTCCGAAGACACGAACACCGAAGAAGCGGCGACAGATGGGCTTGCGAATGCTTTGACCGAAAATACTGTTATTCCGGAGGATGCGGAAGATACCGGAAGCGCTGAAGAAGAGGATAGCGGCGAAGTGTCGAAAGGCGAGTCAAAACCTAAAAAAGAGGGCAAAAAAGGCTCGGATCCCAAAAGTCAGCTCGGGTTGTTCGAATAGCCCCGGCAACAACAATACCCACCGAATGCGTATATCTGCTTTGAACGCCGATATGCGCATTCCGGCAGAATTTCCAGGAACTGAAAATTCAACAGGCAACGCGTGCACAGGTGAAAAAATTGATCAAAATCATATTAGCCTTATTATTTGCCTGCATGGTTTTCATCTTGCTTTGTAATTTCTGGGTAGTTTACTGTACGCGCCAGTACTCCTATTTCTCCATTGAAAGCCTCCCGCCCAACGACGTGGCGCTGGTGCTCGGCACCAGCAAAAAGTCTGAAAAAGGGACCGAAAACCTCTTTTTCAAATACCGGATGGAAGCCACTGCCCGGCTTTTCAAGGAAGGAAAAATCAAATACATCATCCTCAGCGGCAACAACGATTCGCAATACTATAATGAACCGTTGGACATGCAGCGGGCGCTGCTGAACCTGGGCATCCCCGAAAACGTGATGACGCTCGATTATGCGGGCTTCCGCACATTCGATTCGATCGTGCGTTGCAAAAAAGTTTTCAATCAGGACAACTTCACGATCATATCGCAGAATTTCCATAATGCCAGGGCATTATACATTGCTCACAATGAAGGAATTAATGCAATATCTTTTGCAGCCCAGGATGTCCCAGACGGCTATTCTTTCCGCACGCTCGTGCGCGAGTACCTCGCCCGCCCGAAGGCCGTACTCGACGTCCACATCCTGCGCCCCGCAGCGGACGTGACTTCCAATATTCAAATTGGTAAAAATGAGCATGACGAATGAAGCTCCGCCGGAACATTACCGCCCTGCTTCTGCTCGTTAGCCTCACGGGTATAAAAGGCTTTTCGCAAACCAGTTATATTGTCAAAGGTCGCATTACAGACGCCTCCACGGGCGATCCCATCCCTTTTGCCAACATCGGCATCCGTGGGCAACTCGGCGGTACCACGACCAACTTCGATGGTATTTACGAGCTCAAATTCAAGCCACCAGCTGATTCCGTCACGGTAACGTACGTCGGCTACGCGAGCCGGAGCAAGGCCATTGTCCCGAATCAGAGCGAACAGGTGATAGACGTCCAGCTTTCGCCCGGTACTACGCAGCTTCGCGAAGTCAGAATCCTGGCGGGTGAAAACCCGGCTTATGCGGTCATGCGTAAGATTGTAGCGCATAAAAAGGCCAACAACGCCGATGAGCTCACGGCCTATGAATACGAGGCCTACAACAAAATCCAGATCGACATTGATAATCTTTCGAAAGGGTTCAGAGACCGCAAACCGGTCAAGAAGATGACCCACGTGCTCGAAAAATTCGATGAAGTAAAAGGTGAAAATGGCGAAACGATCATCCCGATCTTCATTTCAGAATCGGTTTCGGATGTTTTCTACCGCCGCGATCCGCAGAAAAAGAAGGAGGTTATTAACAAAACAAAAGTGTCGGGCGTGGGCCTTACCGACGGCAGCGTGGTTTCACAGCTCATCGGCTCCACATTTCAGCAGTATAATTTTTACAACAACTGGCTGAATATCCTGCAAAAGGATTTCGTGTCGCCCATTTCCGATAGCTGGAAGCTTTACTACGAGTATTATCTGGCCGATAGCGTCTACAATGGTACCGGCTACGATTACCACATCGATTTTGAGCCGAGACAAAAACAAGACCTGGCATTCACGGGAACCATGTGGGTCGACGGGCAGACATTTGCATTGACGCAAATTGACGTGAGCGTGGACAAGCAGGTAAACCTCAATTACATCGACCGCATTAAAATCCAGCAGTCGTATGAGTTGTCGGACGAGGAGAAGACCTGGCTCCCGCACAAGACGCGCGTATTGATCGACGTCGATGAACCTACCCCCCGGGCCGCGGGGATGCTCCTGAAATTTTATTCAGCCCAATCCAAATATAAACTGAATGCACCCCGGGCGAGCCGATTTTACGACACCGCGATTGAGCTGGCAGAGAATTATCGTGACTATGATTCGACTTTCTGGGCCAAAAGCCGCCCCGAGGGCCTCAGTCCAACAGAAAAACTGACTTTCGAGCTGATCGACTCGCTGAAAGCCCTGCCAGTGGTAAAAACCTACACCGAGCTGCTCAATATCTTTGTGAACGGCTACAAAAGGATCGATAAATGGAACATCGACCTGGGCCCTTACCTGTTTTTATATGCCAATAACAAGGTAGAGGGCCACCGCTTCCGCCTCGGCTTCCGGACCGATCCGGGATTCAGCAAAAAGTGGATTTTCAGCGGGTACGGCGCATATGGTACCCGCGACCGCGAGTTCAAGTACGGCGGTGGCCTCGATTACATCATCAGCCGAAAACCCTGGACAATGGCCGGCATCTCCTATTCAAAAGACCTCGAAAGGCTGGGACTTTCTCCCGAGGCAATTGGTCCGAGCACTATTTTCGGCGCATTGTCACGGTTCGGGGCATTTCGGCGGCCCTATTGGCAACAGGACGTTTCGGCCTATTTCAAAAGGGAGGTCGTCAAAGGTCTTACCGGCAGTGTGCAGGTCCGCCACCGCACTTTCGATCCGCTGTTTGATTTTACTTACCGCATCAACCCGGCGGCTGGCGATAATTCGCCGGTGAAGAGTGCATTCGACATTACGGAAGTCAATTTCGAGGCCCGGCTAGCGCAAAAAGAAACCTTTCTTCTGAACGATAACGAGCGTATCAGCATGGGGAACGGCAATTCTCCCGCATTTACGCTGCGCTACACGCACGGGTTCAAGCATTTGCTCGGCGGAGATTTCAACTACAACAAGTTTTCTTTCAATATCCGGCAGAGCTTCCGCGCAGGGGTGATAGGGCGTACTTATTACAATGTCACGCTGGGCTATATTCCTTCCACCCTGCCCTACCCGCTGCTTTACACGCCGCTGGGCAACGAGTCGTTCTTTTATGTGGAGAATGCATTTAACCTCATGCGCTATTTCGAGTTTATCAGCGACCGGTATTTTGCATTGCGCATGGAGCACAATTTTGAAGGATTTATATTAAACCGCATTCCAGCGATCCGGCGCCTGAAACTGCGGATGCTCGCTACGGGCAGGCTGTTCTACGGCAATATCAGTGAAGCCAACGAAAAGCTCACCACCACTACCGACGAATCGGGCAAACAGGTGCTGGCATTCAGCCGGCTCAATTCGAAACCTTACATCGAACTCGGCTACGGGATCGACAACATCTTCCGCACAGGCCGCGTCGATTTCATTCACCGGCTTACCTACCTGGATAACCCGAATGTGACGCCTTTTGCGGTGAAGATTTCCTTCTGGTTTAAATTGTAGGAATTATTAAATGCTTTTGAGGTCTTTGGAAGCATAGGTCAAATGTACCTCCTGCCCGATTTCAAGGTCGGGTTTGTTTCGGTAAAAGGATAGCTGCTCCTTTCCTTTTATGCAACGGATCTCCCAGTGGTTGCCATGAAAACGCATGGTTTCTACCTTGCCTACCCAACGGCTTTTCTCCGGGTTACGCGTCGGTTTGATCTTTTCCGGACGGATGTAAAACTGCTTTGGATGTTTATCCCCGGCGATCCAATTAATATCGCCCGTCAGTTCGGCTACATAACTGTTGACGGGATTGTTATATACCTCCTGCGGCGTTCCGAGCTGGATAATGCGGCCATCGCGCAGTACTGCAATCCTATCCGACCAGGCCAATGCGTCAGCGGCTTCGTGCGTGACGAATATGCAGCTCATTTTCTGCTGCTTGCGCAGGCGTTCGATCGCGTCTGCGAGCACGCGACGGTTATGGTTGTCCAAATGCGCGAAAGGTTCGTCGAGCAAAAGTACATCCGGGAGTTCCGCAATCGCTTTGGCAATGGCCGTGCGTTGTTTTTCGCCGCCCGAAAGCAATTTGGCCTTGCGGTCTTTGACGTTTTTCAATGCGGTGGTTTCCAAAAGCTCGGCAACTTTTTCAAGGCGGTAATCAGGCTCGTAGAAGCGCAGGGAATAGGCGATATTTTCCTCAACCGTCTGATTAGGAAACAATTCGAACTCCTGGTGAATGAGCCGTATCGCCTCATGGCCTGGCATGAGCTCGCTCGCGACTGGTTTGAGTAATTGCCCTTTGAAAAAAACATCACCTTGCTCCGCATCCAGGAAACGTCCCAGAATGCGTAGCAAGGTGCTTTTCCCCGACCCGCTTTCGCCCAGGATACCCAGCCACTCGCCCGTTGCGAGGTCAATGTCAACGCCGGCAAGGACTGTGTCGCTACCAAATGTTTTGGTGATCTGCTGCGCGCGCAGGGTCGGTCGGGACTGTTTCATGCTCAGGCCCAGGTGATTTTTTCTTCGATGGTGCTGTTGCGGCGTACCGGCGTTTCGGGCGCATTGTGGTAGCCGAGATAGTAAAGGCCGAGGCATTTCTGACCTTCGGGCAGGCCGAGGTACTCGCCCAGCTCTTTCAATACCGCGGGGCTGCTCCAATATGAACCGATTCCATAAGCGGTAGCGGTAAGCCACATATTTTGTACCGCACAAGCCACAGCTGCCGTTTCCTCCCATTCGGGCAGGTCGTTCGGGTGGAGCTGCGCATTGATCGCGATCACGCAAGCCGATTTCAGGATCTTCTCACCCGCAGCCTCGTAGCGCGCCTGTGAGAAGGATTCAGCCGGTGTGTTATTGCGATAACGCTCCATGAAAAAGCTCGCCAGATGCTGCAATTTTTCCTGGCCACGGAACACGATGAAACGCCAGGGCTCGGTGCGCTTATGGGTAGGTGCGTAGTTGGCGTTTTCAAGAATATTCTCTATAACCTCCTGAGGGATCTCTTTCTGAATGTAGTTCGGTGGGAAAATAGCCCGGCGTGTGCGGATGATATGATTAATGGTTTCTACTGTCTGTTCCATTACTGATTGTTTTACTACTCGGATTTGGTCAAGCAGCAAAACTAACGATTATACCCAAAATTTACCCAGAACTCGTGCTACTTTGCCGTTAAACCATTATTTTCAGCCTCCTCTTTGGCAAAACCTGTAATTTGGCCGGCCAAAATCAACACCAATCAAACCTGAAATCGCATGCTTGTTACTACTACCCCGAATATCGAAGGTAAAAGAATCACTAAGTATATCGGACTGGTGAATGGTGAAGCCATTATCGGGGCCAACTTCGTCAAAGACTTTCTGGCAGGCATACGCGACGTCGTAGGCGGACGCTCGGGCTCATACGAGCAAGGCCTGCGCGAGGCCAAAAGCATTGCAATCCGCGAAATGATGGAGCAGGCTCAGCGCCTGGGCGCCAATGCGGTGATCGGCGTGGATATCGACCTCGAAACGATTGGGAACGGCAGCTCAATGCTCATGGTGAGCGCCAACGGTACTGCGGTGTGCTATGAGTAATAGCTGAGGCCGCTTGCCGCACCCGGTGCATGGCAAGCGGCAAGCAGTTATCAGAATACGCCGCGGGCGATCTGCGACACGTTGTCGGATTTGCCCATGGTATAAAAATGCAGCACCGGCACGCCGTAAGCCAGCAGCTCCTTGCATTGCTGAATGCCCCATTCAATTCCTACCTGACGCACTTCCTTATCGTTAGCACGTTTTTCAACCTCTTTGACCAGTTCCTGCGGGAATTCCAGGTGGAAAATGTCCGCCAGAACCGTCAGTTGCTTTCTGGTCGATAATGGTTTCAAACCGGGAATAATAGGCACGGTGATACCTTCGGCGCGGCAGCGTTCTACGAAACTGAAATACTTCTGGTTATCGAAGAACATTTGCGTCACAATGTAATTGGCACCCAGCTCGATCTTCTTTTTCAGGGCCGCGAAATCCGAATCGAACGAGGCCGCATCCAAATGCTTTTCGGGATAGCCGGCTACGCCGATGCAGAAGTCGGTCGGGGACATTTCGGTTTCCGCGTGGAGCAGGATTCCCTTATTCATATTATCTACCTGTGTAACAAGTTCCGAGGCGTAGGTATGCCCGCCCGGTTTCGGCCGGAAAACACCCGCCGATTTCTCAGGATCGCCGCGCAGCACGAGCACATTGTCGATACCCAGGTAATGCAGGTCGATGAGCACATCTTCGGTTTCGTCTTTCGTGAAGCCACCGCAAATCACGTGAGGTACCGCATCCACCTTAAAGCGTTCCATCAGGCGCGCGCAAATGCCCACGGTGCCCGGGCGCTTGCGGATGGGGATGCGTTCGATACTACCATCCGGTCCTACCCTGTCGATCAGCTCTTCGCGGTGGTACGTAACGTCTACAAAAGGGGGATTGAACTCCATCAGAGGTTCAATGGAATTCAGCAGTTCGTTGATATTCTGACCTTTCAGCGGGGGAATGATCTCGATGGAGAATAAAGTCTTACCCTCCGAACGGCGAATGTACTCGGTAACTTTGGTCATCTAGAAATGATGTGGTGTGTTGTAAAGGAGTACAAAGAAAGCAAAAAAAAATGGCCTACCGCATTACAGTAGGCCATTCCACGTAAACCCTCCTCTATCAGTGTTCGTCAAAAATGTTAATTGGGTTGCTGACAGGGCGTCAGTCCCAAAGCAACAATTTGCTTGACTGAATACTAATAACTAAAATTCTGTGCCAAATTAGGAAAGAAAGCGTTTACGAACAATTTATATCAAACTTTTTTTATCGAAATGTAGATTAGTTACTACAATTTTCCCCTAAGATCCTGTTTCAACCCCGTTTTAACACATTTTACGGTTACATACAGTGTTTACTATTTCAACACTTTTGGGAAACGATTCCCCAAAAGGTTACACATTTTGTAGTTATTACTGATTTGGCCTCGTCATTTCAATATGTTCGATGGCATCTTCGAGGTAAACATCACCTGACTGCCTGAAACCGAACGACTCATAAAACCTTTTGAGGTACAGCTGCGCACCGATCCGGATCGGGACATTGCCATACAATGCTTCCAGTTTTTGAATGGAAACGTTGAGCAGCTCGATGCCGTACCCAGCCCCGCGGCCTTTCGGCGAAACGACGATCCGTCCGATCGCCGGATACTCGTACGATAAACCGGGTGGAACGATGCGCGAGAAGGCCATGAGTTCGCCGTCGCGGTAACCTGAAACGTGGTGGCTGCGCTGATCTTTGTTGTCCGCGTCGAGATAACAGCACCGTTGTTCGAGTACGAAAACCTCGCTGCGTAACCGTAGTATAGCGTAGAGTTCGGTTGTAGTCAGTTCGTCGAATGTTTGGAAGCGCCAGTCGAGTAGATAATCCATGAAAATTGGGGTAAAAGAATTTATTTTATCTGATATTGACCGTTTTTATAAATTTGCGGCACAATTGACAATACCAAGGTACCAACATTAAAATAACTAATAATACATTATAAGTATGGGAAGGGCTTTTGAATACAGAAAGGCACGGATGTTCAAACGGTGGGACAAGATGGCCAAAACTTTCACCAGGATTGGTAAGGAGATCGTTCTTGCGGTGAAAAACGGTACTGCCGACCCCGCCACCAACTCCAAACTCCGGGTACTGCTGCAAAATGCCAAAGCGGTGAACATGCCCAAAGAGACCGTAGAAAGGGCTATTAAGCGTGCCACCTCGAAGGATCAGGAGGATTACAAGGAAATGGTGTACGAAGGCTACGGCCCACACGGGATCGCCATCCTCGTTGAAAGTACCACCGACAATCCCACCCGAACGGTTGCGAACGTAAGAAGCTACTTCAACAAGCTGGGTGGAAGCCTTGGCACCATGGGCATGCTCGACTTTATCTTCGACCGCAAATGCATTTTCAAAATCAAAAACACCGGCAAGGATATCGAAGAGCTGGAATTTGAATTGATCGATGCGGGTGGTGAAGAGGTGTTCCTCGATGAAGAAACCGGCCTCATCAACATTTATGGTGAGTTCCCTGCATTCGGTGCGTTACAGCATTATTTCGAAGAGAACGGCTACGAGATCGTCGAAGCGGACTTCGAACGCATTCCGAACGATACCAAGACATTGAGCGATGAGCAGATTGCCGAAGTCGAGAAACTGATCGAGAAAATCGAAGAAGACGACGATGTGGTGCGTGTGTTCCACAATATGGCTTAGTGCAGCGCTACGATCCGGTGTTGTTTTTTCATAAATTCAAAAAAAGTCCCGGGTTCTTTTCCTAACAGCGAAGCACCTACGGGCGACGAAGATGAGACTGCTATGACGGTCTCATTTTCTATTTTAACGGCCCCCAGGCTTACCGCGATCAGGAACCAGCCGGCTGTTGTTTCCAGCAGCGATCCTACCGCGCTGCGGGCGGGCGCGTCGCCTTCACCGATCTTTTCAAGTATGAGTCGTTCCTGGCGCGCCTGCTCGTACTGGCGCGCGTGCATATTGCGATCGAGCTGGCCCATCGAGCGCGAGGTTTCATATTTATCCCCCATCGAACTCTTTCCCTGATCATTCGCCGATTCCTGCGCTGCTTCCATAGCAGCCCACGCCACCTGCATGCGCTCATCGAGAAGCGATTTTACGTGGGCGATCACCTTTGCTTTATCCATTTTTCAGAAGAGTATTTGCAACCTTCCGGCGAAAGTGGCCGGAAGGTTGCAAATATAATGAGGTACCGGGCAATATCTTATCTGCTTCGCGAGCAACCCGTCATTCTACAAACAACTCAAACTACATCTATTTTAAACAATAAATACATCTACTCGTAAACCTTTAAAGAATCAAAATAATGCAACCTCTATAAAACTATTTCTTATTGTTTCCAGAGTTGTATTTAATGGGCACGACTTCATGATTAAACTTGCTGAATATCAGCCAATATACATCAAAATAACGGTCAGTTTATTAGCATTTCACCCGCAATAAATTTAATTTCTATCTGAAAAATCCCCCTCTATTATCATGAAATATTTATACTACACATTATCGCTGGCGGTATGGGTTTCATGTACCGTTTGCCTGGGCCAGTCTATCAAAATCAATGAGTTAATGGCCTCCAATTCTTCGTCGTACCTTGACGAAACCGGTTCCGATGAGGACTGGATCGAACTTTACAATGCGGGTGCAGTGGCCGTCGACCTGGGCGGCTATTTCGTTACCGACGATGCGGGCGAGCTGAAAAAATTTCAATTACCGACTGGCACGGGGAACCTCGTGATCCAGCCCGGCTCCTTCCTGATCCTGTGGGCGAGCGGCGTCCCATCGCGCGGTCCCAGGCACCTGAGCTTCGGCCTCAGCGGCGATGGCGAGCAGTTTCTGCTGGTAGCGCCAGATGAAACGATTATCGATCAAATCGATTTTCCAAAACAGCGAACGGACATTTCTTTCGGTCGGAAAACCAATGGCGCTTCCGAAATCGTGTACTTCTCCCCTTCTTCTCCCAATGCAAGCAATGTAGCGGCCAACTCTTACACCGGTTTTGCGTCCCCGCCGGTGATGAGCGTAGAAAGCGGCTTTTTCCAAAACAATTTCACACTGACAATTTCCACGGAAGTACCTGGCGCAGAGGTATATTATACAACCGATGGCTCGCAGCCCGATAAAGACAACATTACGGCCCCCGGTAAGGCATATCAATACAAAAACCAATATCCCAAGGATCCCGGCCAGCCGACAGGCCCTACCTTAACCAACTATTTCCTGACGCTGAAACAGAATTCGCCCGTCAACATTCCGATTTCCGACAAGTCGTCGCAGCCAGACGTGTATGCGGCCATATCGGCTACGAACGACAACACGCCTACCTACACATTCGTACCCGTAAAGCCGGTGTACAAGGGCACAGTTATCCGCGCGAAGGTTTACGAAGCCGGGAAGCTGCCCAGTGAGACCGAATCGCGTACGTACCTGTTCACGCCTGACGGCCAGCCGAAATCGCAGCTTGCCGTATTCTCGATCAAAACCGACCCGGACGATATGTTCGACTATGAGGACGGCATTGGCGTGGCGGGAAAGGATTTTGTGGACTGGCGCAACGCCAACCCCGGCGCGGGGTCGTTCGGCATGCCGGTGGGCAACTATTACCGCCATACGGAAATCCCGTCGAATGTGGAAGTGTTGATTAACGGCAATGTCGTGATCAACCAGGACCTGGGCCTGCGCATTCACGGGCAGGGGTCAAGGACGCACGACAAGAAAAGCTTCCGATTGTATTCCACCGGCCCCAATGCTTCGCAGAGCAATATCGATTACCCGCTTTTTCCTGCATTGCCATTTCACACTTTCAGGAGAGTTATCCTTCGAAATTCAGGAAATGATTACGAGCGGACGCTCATGAAAGACTCCTACATCCACCAGATCGCGAAGGGACTGGATATGGAGTTGCAGGAATACCGGCCCGTTACCACCTACCTGAACGGCGAATACTGGGGCATTCACGATTTGCGGGAACGGCAGGATGAATACTATTTCGCAAGCCATTATGCCCTGGAACCCGAAAACATCGAGTTTTTTGCAGACCCCGACATTGAAAACGACTCGGGGCATTATGGCGACTTGTCCAACTTTATTAAAACCCACAACATGGCCGACGCCGCCAATTATGACTATGCGCTGGCACGGATGGATATGGACAATTTTATCGACTACTGCATTCTCGAACTCTATTGCGCCAACTGGGACTGGCCTTATGGTAATGTCAATTACTGGCGTCATAAAATACCGTATAATCCGTCGGCGGGAAAAGGCAGGGACGGACGCTGGCGGTGGGCGCTGTTCGATGTGGACCTGAGCTTCGAAGATGTGGATGCAAACCAGTTTTCCAAAGCATTGGGCGCACCGGACTTTCTCCTGCAATATCTGCTGCCCAACCTTACTTTCCGGAACAAGTTCATCAATCGCTACGCCGACCTGATCAACTCCCATTTCCAGCCTGCACGGCTTCTTGCCCAGATAGACGTCTGTAAAAACCTGATCGCGAACGAAATGCCGAGAAACATCGAGCGCTGGAACCGTCCTTCCAGCTATGCGACCTGGGAATCGAACGTGAATCTGATGGTGAACTTTGCCACGAACCGGCCCGGCGTTGCGCGGAGCCATATTCAAAGCCAGTTCAACCTCAGTGATGGCCAACGGTCGGTTACCGTCAACGTTTCTAACCCCGATCACGGCTACGTGCGCGTCAATACGATCGATATCCTGCCGACAACGCTGGGCATTGCGGCGAACCCGTATCCGTGGAGCGGCACTTATTTCAAAAACGTGAACATTGCATTAACCGCCATACCCAAGCCCGGCTACAAATTCCTGCAATGGGAAAACTCCTCCAACCAGGTTGTTTCCAATACTCCAACGATCAGCTTTGCTCCCTCCTCCACCGCGCCGTATTTCCGGGCCGTCTTTACTGTGGATGTGGCGCCGGTGCAAGTACCTGCGCCCCTCGACGCGGGCGCTTGCGTATACAACTTCAACGCCTGGCTTGCCTCGGCGGCCTTGGGTACCTTTCCCGACAATATGCGTTTTGTCTACATGGAAAACGACGACCCGGGACTGACCTCCAACGTGGTCGGCTTTACCAATGGCGCATACAATCTCACCAGCCGCACGCGGATCAATGGTTTGGGAGATACCGGTATTTCATTTATCAACACGGGGAATGCCGCCGGTAACCCGGGCTACCCGGGGATGAAACTCGGCGGCGCGATTCTGGCATTGAATACCATTGGGAAGAAACAAGTGAGCGTGAAATGGACGGGCGGCACGATAACACCCAACACCAGGCCGTACGCGATCCGGCTGCAATACCGTATTTCCGATACGGGACCATTCACGGATGTGCTGAATGCCAGCAACCAGCCGGTAGAATACGTAAGGTCTGCAACGGCGGGCCATGAGCAGGTGCTCAATTGGGTGGCGCTCCCGGCAGCGGCATTGGAACAGCCATACGTTCAGCTGCTGTGGCGGTATTACTGTACGGACCCCATCGCCACCGGGGCCAGGGATGAGCTGCGCCTTGACGACATTGCCGTGCAAACTTGCTCCAACCCGCTGCCGGTTACCCTGGTGAGTTTCAATGCAAATGTGATCGAAGAGAAGGTATTGCTGACCTGGACTACTACCGAGGAGAAAAACAGCGACTACTTCGAGATTGAACGCTCCCACGATGCAGGCACATGGGGCAATATCGGCCGCATTACCGGAAAGGGGACAGTGAGAGCCATTAATGCATACCGTCTGGAAGATGCTCAACCGCTTCCAGGAACAAGTTATTACCGACTCAAACAGACAGATTCCGACCGTTCCTATTCTTACTCGCATATGATATCGGTACGGCGCCCGGATTTTGCTTTAAGTGTATTCCCGAGCCCGGCCGACAATATCCTTTACATTAAACTGGCCAATCAAAAAGACCGGTTCAGCTACATCATATCCGATGTTTCCGGAAAAATCCGGCTACGCAGCTATGCCGCGCAGGGGCGATCGTCGATACCCGTAGGAAGTCTTGCATCCGGACTATACCTCATCCGGATTCAGAATAACGACGGCACGTCTACCGCACTCAAGTTCATCAAGAAGTAGACACCCCGTGAACCACTGGCCTTGCCTGTCAAAGCCAGTGGTTCGTTATTTCGCTGATCGTTGCGCCGGAAATGACTTTTGAGTTCGACAAAATTTCGCCCGAATTTTCGCATTGACCGCTTCCTTATTATCTTTGCCAAACTTTCTTGAATACAAACAATGACACAACTTTCGGTCCGGCACTTACTTGGAATCAAAAACCTGAACGAGAACGACATTCAAACTATCTTAGATACAGCGACTCAGTTCAAAGAAGTCATTAACCGGCCCATCAAGAAAGTCCCTTCCCTCCGCGACATTACCATTGCCAACGTTTTTTTCGAAAACTCCACCCGAACCAGGCTTTCTTTTGAGCTTGCTGAAAAAAGGCTTTCTGCCGATGTGGTTAATTTTTCGGCTTCCGGCAGTTCGGTCAAAAAGGGAGAAACATTGCTCGACACGGTCAATAATATCCTCGCCATGAAAGTGGACATGATCGTGATGCGCCACAGCAGTCCGGGCGCACCGCATTACCTCTCCACGCGCATCCCCGCGAACGTTGTGAATGCGGGCGATGGCACGCACGAGCACCCAACGCAGGCATTGCTCGACGCGTTTTCAATGCGTGAAAAACTGGGTGACCTGGCCGGTAAAAAAATCGCGATCATCGGCGACATTACCCACTCGCGTGTGGCATTGTCAAACATATTCTGTCTGCAAAAACTCGGTGCGGAAGTGATGGTATGCGGCCCTTCCACATTGATTCCTAAGCATTTGGGAGAACTCGGTGTAAAAATCGGGCATAATGTCAAAGAGGCGTTGCAATGGTGCGACGTGGCCAACGTGCTGCGTATACAGCTGGAACGGCAACAGATCAAATACTTCCCGTCGCTGCGTGAGTATTCGTTGTATTATGGCATCAACAAGGCCATGCTGGACGAACTGGACAAGGAAATAGTGCTCATGCACCCGGGGCCTATCAACCGCGGCGTAGAGCTTTCTTCCGACGCGGCCGATTCGCAGCATTCCATTATCTTGAACCAGGTAGAAAACGGGGTGGCCGTGAGAATGGCCGTGCTTTACCTCCTGGCGCAGCAATAGTCAGCACCTTACTTCTTTTCGCTTTCTTCCCAGAAGGCCTTTGTCCCATACTTTCTGAATGTAATCGGGTGAGTAAGGCACTTTGCATTCGGTATTCCCCATATTGACTTTCACCTTCCCGATCCTTTTGCCGACCTCCATCGCTTTTTCCGCCAGCGGCGCGTAATACGAGCCCACGGCGATCACGAAGCCGTTCATAACATACCGGACCTGGTTGGGCGCCGAATGTACCTCGCGCTCAACACGGTCTAGCAGCTCGTCAATTTCCTGCCTATCGAGCTGATCGTCCGGTGTCAATGCCATAATGTAGCCCCAGGTTGCCCATCCGGCATCCGCCGTCAGTTCGTCGTCGGATTCGATCCATTTCCGGGCCATTTCAAATTTGTAGGGGCTTTCCGCCGCATTCCAGGCAACCGTGTACTCGCTGATCATATGCCAGGAAGCGCCTTTAATCCATTCGTCGAGTACTTCAGGCGTCATCAAGGCAGGCTTCGACATCAGTCCGGCCAGGTACATCGCATCCGAGTTACCTGTTTTGAACAATTCGAGCGCTAGCTGATGGTTGTTTCTGTACCTTTTCAAAATCGGCTTCATATCCCCGATCCTCACACCATAAATCGGTTCAACCGCCCCGTGATTCTTCATCGTTTTATGCGTCTGCTCCGTCGCCAGCATCGCCAGCTCGTTCATGATTTCCTTCACCTGCTCCATTTCCGGCCGATTTGTTTTTCATTCAAAATATAATGTTTTTAAAGAAAAATTTACTTTTCATCCCATTCTAAAAATACACCCATCATGGCTTACAACGAAGGTATGCTTCGCGACGGCGCGCTCGAAAACCGGACGATCATCGTCACCGGAGGCGGTACCGGGCTCGGCAAATCGATGGCCGCCTATTTCCTCCGCCTCGGCGCGAATGTGGTCATTTGCAGCAGAAAAGAAGATGTCCTCCAAAAAACGGCGTCCGAACTCAGCCAGAACACAGGCGGCAAGATCATTTATGTAGCGTGCGATGTGCGGAAAACCGAGCAGATCGAGCATGTGATCGAGAAAGCCGTTGAAGCATTCGGGCAGGTTGATGGACTGGTTAATAACTCCGCAGGGAATTTCATCAGTCCTACGGAGCGGCTTTCCTATAAAGCGGTTGACACGGTCGTCGATATTGTATTGCGCGGCACCTACTATTTTACCCTGGCTTTGGGCAAATACTGGATTGAAAACCATATCAAAGGCTCGGTACTCAACATCGTGACCACCTACGCCACCACCGGTTCGGGCTGGGTAGTACCGTCGGCTATGGCCAAGGCCGGCGTGCTCACGATGACCAAATCGCTCGCATTCGAATGGGGACGGCATGGAATACGACTCAATGCGATCGCGCCCGGCCCATTCCCCACAAAAGGTGCCTGGGACCGCCTGTTTCCCGAGGAACTCGCCACCAAATTCGCATTCGAAAACCGCATTCCCCTCGCGCGGACGGGCGAACACCAGGAACTGGCCAATCTGGCCGCCTATCTGATTTCGGATTTCTCGGCCTATATGACGGGTGAAGTGATCACACTCGACGGCGGTGAAGTACTAGCCGGAGGCCAATTCAATTTCCTGAAAGAAATCACTGACAATCAATGGGATGCCATCGAAGAACAGATCAAATTGGCCACCCGTGGCGGTAAGAGTCCGGAATAAAAATTTTATTACCGTTTTATTGGGTAATTTTGCCCGTTCGTTCGTTATTTGACAAACGATGAATACACGTACATGAGAACAAATCTTCGCTTTTGTATCCATATAATGTCTGTTTTGGTGATGGCCGGGTGCGCATCATCCAATAAGTCTATGAAGCAGATTCCCGAGGCGCAAGTACGGCCGACGGAGCAACAGCAGGCGCCAGCGCCAGTGAATGAGGAGCTCTCACTGGTGGCCATTCAAAGCAAGTATTTGCTGAAAGACACGACGCAGACGTCGGTTTTTCTGTACGTGGATGCCTTCAAAGGAAAAAATCCGATCGGCGTCGCAGATTTTGTGAAGCTGTATAATCTCAATTACGTCATCTATTCCGACTATGGAACACGTGAGCGACTAGGCTACGGCAATGTGAAGCTCGATTCAACAAACGTTTCCCGCATGGGCGACAAAATCGTGATCTCCTACGAACTTAAAAGCCCTAACCGCGATTACGGTGTCCTTCTTAGCGAAATCAGTCAGACCGGGACGCTGAAGAAGGTACTGAACGACCTCACGATTCGCTTCAAAAAGCTGGCTGTAAACCAGATGTACGGCGTTTACACAGGCAATTCGACGCAGCCATTGCAGAGACATTATATCAGTTCCAACGAACAGTTTACGATCAAAAAAGCGGGCGAAAACGCCGATCAGCTGCACGTTTACTATTACAATCACGACTTCGAGCCGGCGGGATCGCCGATGAACATCGCTCCGAAGAACGTGGGCAAATCGCTCGAAGTGGATAGTACTTTCATGGTCAGCGCCAACCAGCCGCTGCAATTCACGAAAGAAGGTCTTTACAATATTTTCGCAGACACTACCCAGTCGGAAGGCCTTGGCATTCTGGTGGTAAATGAGCGCTTCCCTAAGGTTACCCGCCCGCAATTGTTGCTGGGCCCATTGCTTTACATGAGTACCAACAATGAGATCAACGAGATCAAGAAGGCCGAGGACTATAAAAAGGCTTTGGATAAATACTGGCTGACGCTCATGAACGGTAATGCACCGCTTGCGCAACAATCGATCCGCTCGTTCTACGGGCGTGTCGAGGAAGCCAACCAGCTTTTCACGACTTACAAAGAGGGCTGGAAAACCGACAAAGGAATGATTTACATTGTGTTGGGCCCGCCGGACAAAGTACAGCGCAGCAAGGACCGCGAGGTTTGGACGTACGATCACAGAGGCAATGCCCAAAACGTCAATTTTACATTTAACAGAAGAAACAATCAATTTGTGGATGATCATTATGAACTGGTTCGCTATGCCGAGTACCAGCCGATTTGGTATCCAGTAGTAGAAGCATGGAGAAACGGAAGTATACGGTAAGAAAACCAGCCCCCAGACAGTCCCAGGCCGATATGGTTTTTGGTACGCAGTCGGTACTTGAAACCCTTCGTTCGGGCAAAGAAATCGAACGGTTATTTATTCAGCGCGAGTTCGGGCTTGCGGAAATTGAAAAACTCGCCAAAGAACTTGGCGTACCCTACCAGCGTGTACCGGTTGAAAAACTAAACCGGGTAACCCGCAAAAACCACCAGGGCGTAATCGCATTTGTGTCGCCCATTCAGTACATGCCTTTGCACAACGTGCTTACGCAGGTGTATGAGGATGGCAAGACTCCGCTCCTGCTCCTGCTCGACCGCGTCACCGACGTCCGTAACTTCGGTGCAATCGCGCGTACAGCCGAATGCGCAGGCGTGCAGGCAATCATCGTCCCTACGAAAGGCGGCGCGCAAATCAATGCGGATGCGATGAAAACCTCTTCCGGTGCATTGAACTTCCTGCCCATCTGCCGTGAACCTAATCTCTACGAAACGCTGACCTACCTACGGAACAGCGGCTTACAGATCATTGCTTGTACGGAAAAAACAGACAAATCGCTTTATGATATTGATTTCTCCGTCCCAACGGTGATCATCATGGGCTCAGAGGAAGATGGTATTTCCAAAGAATTCATCGACCTCGCCGACAGCGGAGCGAGAATCCCGCTTGCCGGACAAGTAGAGTCACTGAACGTATCCGTTGCGAGTTCTATCATTCTCTATGAAGCTGTGAGGCAGCGGATAAAATAATAAGGAAAAAAGGCAAGTCTCGCGACTTGCCTTTTTTAGTGCTCCTGCTTAAAACTCTTCATAATCCAGCCGCCTCCGACCACATCATCGCCTTCATAAAAGACAGCGGCCTGGCCTGGTGCAATGCCGTTGACGCCGTCGTGGAAGCGTGCCACGATTTGATCAGGGCCGGTTTGTTCGATGATCGCCGGGGTACCGTCGTGTTTGTACCGCACTTTGGTGACGGTTTCGAGCGGTTTTTCGATGGATTCGTATTTTTGGAGGTTCAATTTGCTCACATTCATGCCGTCGCGGAAAAGATCGGGCATGTCACCCAGCACTACTTCATTAGTATCTTTCCGGATTTCAGTCACGAAAACGGGACGACCCAACGCGATACCCAGCCCTTTGCGCTGACCGACAGTGTAGAATGGGTAACCTTCGTGTTTACCAACTACGGTACCATCTGCGTAGATGAAATTACCACCTGCCACTTCGGCTTCCAGCCCGGGAATACGCCTTTTCAGGAAGCCGCGGTAATCGTTATCCGGCACAAAACAGATTTCGTAGCTTTCAGATTTATTGACCAGATCAATAAACCCTCTTTCGCGCGCCATTTCCCGGATTTCGGTTTTATGCAAATAACCTAACGGCAACTTGGTACGGGCAAGGCTTTCCTGCGACACCCCCCAAAGCACATAGCTCTGATCTTTCCAGGCATCAATGCCTTTGGAAACATAATGGCGCCCGTTATTGAACTGCATATTGGCATAGTGCCCGGTCGCTATGAATTCGCAATCGAGGCGATCGGCGCGGCGTAGCAGTGCGTCCCATTTAATGTGGGTATTGCAAAGCACGCACGGATTAGGCGTGCGGCCTTCGAGGTATTCTCCTGTAAAATGGTCGATCACATAATCACCGAACTCGGCCCGGATGTCGAGAATATAATGTGGGAAACCCAGTTCCACCGCGATATTGCGCGCATCGTTAATAGAATCCAGCGAACAACAGCCGGTTTCTTTCTTGGTACCGCCACTGCTGGCATAGTCCCAGGTTTTCATGGTCATCCCAATGACCTCATAACCTTGTTCGTGGAGAAGGACAGCTGCGAGCGAGCTGTCGATGCCGCCGCTCATAGCGACGAGAATGCGTCCGTGTTTACTCATGGTAGTAATCTGGCGAAGGTTGAATGCCTTCCGATTTTGGTTGGTTTGAAAGGCCGTAACAGCAGCGAGCTGCGGCACAGTTCCGCAAAGGTACAGATTAATTGGCTACAACGACTTTAAAAACATCATTTCCTACCTTCAACACATAAGTCCCGTCGTGCAGGCGACTGGTGTCGATCGGCCCGGCAGGTAGTTGAGGTCCCGATTTAACGGTCTTCCCGTCGAGTGTTTGCAAACTGAACGCCTGATTTCTATTCTCCGACTCGATTGAAAGCTGCCCACGCGACGGGTTTGGAAACACGGAAACCGTTTTTATATCCGATCCACCCTCCTCTCTTTTCACTGATATAATGCGCGAATACTCAAATGATTGATCGTGATCGATTTGTTTGAGGCGGTAGTAAAGTTGCTTTTCCGGCTGCGGGTCTGTAAATGTGTAAGTATTCTCAATCTTGCTGTTACCTGTTCCATCCAAAAATGCGATCGGTTCGAATTGGCGGGCATTCCGACTTCTTTCGACGCTGAACCCGGCGTTGCCCGATTCCCAGCTCGTCGTCCATGTCAATCTGTTTCCATCCGGCTTGCTTTCACCGAAAAAACTCGTCAATCCGACAGGCAAAGCGATCTGGCATTCGTTCGATTGCAGAACGACCTCTGGCGAAGCACAACCTGCGGCATTTTCGGTGATGTGGATCGTTTTCGTGGTGGTCAGAAAGTAACAGATACTTTTGACCCCGCACATCGACAACATATCTGAATACCGCAAGCGGACATACGACACCGAAGACAAGTTCACATTTTCCAGGCCGGCAAGGCTGGTCAGTGAAGTATTGTAATCCAGTTGAAGGTAATGGCTCATTGATGTGAGGTTGCTCAACGCGGCGATACTGGTCAACTTCGGGTTATATGAAATGTAAAGGTAGTCCCCGATCAACGTCAAATTGTTCAAACCGTTTAAACTGACAAGGTTGTTGTTCGCTCCGATAGCAACCTGCCCTGTGATGGTCTTAAGGTTGTCAAGCCCTGTAAGATCCTGCAATAGCGGATCATTGCCTATCGAAAGAAATCCGTTGATGGTTGTCAACTTGCTGACGGCGGAAAGACTAGTCAATCCTGCACTAAAAACAACCCTGAAATTACCCGACGAGACGAGTTCGTTAAGCCCGGTCAGTGTGGCTAGCAGCGGATTATTTTCAATATTGATATCTCCCGCTGAAGTGAGTGAAGAAAGGCCTGAAATACTGGTGAGCAACGGATTATTAAGAATATTAAGCGACGCTACCGAAGTAACTCCTGCTAATCCGTTAAGGTTGGTAATATCACTTCCTGAAACTACTACCGGATTGCTGATTGCAGTACATCCTGGATGCGAGATTGAGAAGTTATCAATACTCGTTTGCGTGTTGAATTCAGAATTTACGGTGCACACACCGGCCTCAGCACGGGACACCATCAGAACAAAGAGAAGCAACAGGGGTAGACAAAGTCTCATAGAAGCAGGCGGTTGGGTTGATAACTCCCACAATATCCGCATTCTTTAACCTCTTTGCAACCCATTGTTACATACGATTAACCGCGCCACTGCACGCTCAGGCGATCGCCTGGCGGATTACATTCTTGATATTCAGCTCGATAATTTCCGTCATTGTTTCACATTTATAATAGTGCGAGTCGGAATAATGCTGCGCGAGGCCTTCCCTTAACTGATGAATGTGGTCAATCGTTGATATCTTGTCCTTGATACACACATCGCGCAGGTCCCGCAAGCGGTAACGCTCCGCTTTGGCCTGGTACATGATCGACGACTGCTCCTCCTGCTGATATTGCACCACAGTTTTGTCGGTCAGGTGTTCCATCGCGAGTTGCACATAAGGCAGGTTTTCCTTAAAAAACTGGGGCATATACACTTTCAGATTGCCCTCGTAAAACTGCTGGTCGAAGTCGATGGCGCGGAGGCGGAACTGAAAATCGTCAAAATCCGGGGTAATCTGCATGACAAAGTTATACGAACGCATATCGCCCAGCAGCGTGATCTTGCAGCGCTCATTGAACTTCACAAATTCCTTCGCGATCCGGATCGGGTTGTAGTCGGGGTCGCGCATACGCGTGCGGGCAAACTCGTCACCCGGAATGCCTGCAATATGCTCCTCGATCAACGTCTCGCCGTCGACGATGTAGTTTACCTGGTTAGGTGAGAAGATTTCTTCCAGTTCCAGCCCGTAAATGCGGGAAGAATCGGCCTTTTTGACGTAGAAATAATCGTAGATATCATTCAGCCGGTTTACGATCTTGATACGGAACGGGTTAGAATTGCCAAACTTGCAGTAGTCGATGCGATCGATGTATTTGTGCTCCACAATGCGCAGGTTACCCGAAGCTTTGAGCATTGCATACACCTTTTTCAATCCCGCATGCAAGCGTTCCAGCTCATGCGGCGGGTAGAGCGGACTTTCCCAAAGCGTATCCTTCCCGTTTTTATCAATGACCGGAAACGACTCATAAAAATTCAGCAAATCGTGGTAAGCCACCGGCAGCCGGGCATCGCGCTGATAAAAACGCAGGTATTTGCGCAGCTCGGAGCTCACCGGATAAATCGGTTTTTTCTTTAATATTTTAACATCACCCATTTCCATACAAGGAAGTTACGCATATTTGACCGATTAAAACGATTGACTTGCCATTATGAGCTTATACGGATTGGTGATTTGTGGCGGCGAAAGCACGAGAATGGGGACCGACAAAAGTCTACTGGTGTATTACCAAAAACCTCAGCACGAACACGTTGCCGACCTGCTTGCCCCCTTATGCGAGCGTGTAATCCTCTGCTGCAATGCGGAACAACACAAAACATTCCGTACGGTCTACCCGAAACTGGCCGACCTGCCCAAATATAGCGGAGCAGGCCCCATGAGCGGATTGCTCACCGCATTTGAGACCTTTCCCGGGAATGACTTCCTCATAGCAGGATGCGATTATCCCTACCTCACGACCAACGAGCTGGCCAATTTTCTGCATAATACCGATAAGGATTCGCCTGCCGCCGCCTTTTATAATGCAAGCGGATTCTACGAGCCGCTGCTCGGATGGTATTCACAATCGACGGGCCACGCATTATGGAAGGCTTTCGAAAACGGCTCGCGCTCTTTGCAGCGTTTTCTAATAGCGGAGCAAGCGGGGAAATACCAGCCATTGTCGGAAAAAACAATGCTGAGTGTGGACACGACAGCTGATTTCCAAGCCATAAAACGGACACTCGAAGCAGAAAATGACTTTTAAAATGGAGACCAGTTCAATTACCAGCCATAAAATCGTCCGAATAAACGGATATAACGCCGAAGAGCTCGACGACCAGCTCGCAGTGGAAGAGCCGCTTGAAATACAGATTGCATTTCAAGCGGAAGGGCAAAAAGAGCGAAAAAGCATTTCGGTAACGATGCGAACGCCGGGAAACGATCCCGAGCTCGCCGCCGGGTTTCTGTTCACCGAGGGCATTATTCATTCCAAAAGCCAGATCGATGGCATCGCAAATTCACCATTCGATGAAAACAAGGTGGTAGTAACCTTCTCTGCCGGTGTCGAGCCGAAACTGGGTTCGCTGGAACGCAACTTCTACACCACTTCCAGCTGCGGTGTTTGCGGCAAGGCGAGCATTGATGCGATCAAAACCAGATCGGTTTATGCCCATGCACGGGAAGAATGGATTCTGAAAAAAGCGGTGTTATACCGACTTGTAGAACAGATTGTGCGGCATCAGAATACATTCGAAACTACTGGTGGGCTGCATGCTTCTGCACTTTTCGATATTTCGGGGCAATTTTTGATGCTGCGCGAGGACGTGGGGAGGCATAATGCGCTGGACAAGGTCATTGGCGCTGCATTACTGACCGGCGAACTGCCACTTAACAAGCATATCCTTCTTCTCAGCGGCCGGGCGAGTTTTGAACTCATTCAAAAGGCAGCGATGGCAGGGATAGGGATGGTGGCGGCAATAGGCGCCCCGTCGAGTCTGGCCGTCCAGTTGGCGGCAGAGAGCGGCATTACGCTGGTAGGATTTCTGAAAAACGACAAATTCAACATTTACACCGGCCACCACCGGATCCAATAACTATGAAAATCCGCATTTACGGAAACTCCGTACGTTTCAGGCTTTCGAAAACGGAAGTGGGCCAACTTGAAAATGAAGGGTACCTGGAAGAAACGACCGATTTCGGGCCGGCACAGTTTGCTTATGCTGTACAAAAATCTCCTGTAAACAAGCTTCAAGCGCGGTTTGAGCATAACAAAATCACCCTGGAAGTGCCTGAAATGCTCCTCGCCGGCTGGGCTGCGAACAATACCGTCGGGTTTGAGGGAAATATGCCGCTGGGCGATGGCGGTTCGTTATTGATGCTGATCGAAAAAGATTTCAAATGCCTGGATAACGTCGATGAAGACCAATCCGACAACTATGACAATCCTAAAACCTGCTGAACCATGTCCGAAAACCTGCTACCGATACCGGGCGCTGAAAACCCGGAAAAACTGACCGGTTTGAAACGAGGCGCGATCAAAAAAGTGGCCGCAGGCATTCCCGCGGTGGTTTCTGCATTGGAAATGACCGTAAGCGAGGCAGGTTTGCAGCGCGGCATGAAGGCATTGTTTAATCTCAACCAAAAAGGCGGCTTCGACTGCCCAAGCTGTGCCTGGCCCGACCCGGATGACGAGCGCTCCGGCATTGCCGAGTATTGCGAGAATGGCGCCAGAGCTGTTGCCGAAGAAGCTACGGCAAAGAAACTGACCGCGGAGTTCTTCTCACAGCATTCCGTGCAGGAATTGGGCAAACTTTCGGATTACGAGATAGGCGGCAAAGGCCGCATTGCCGAGCCGATGTTCCTCCCCGCAGGCGGCACGCATTACCAGCCTATCACCTGGAATGCCGCTTTTGAAAAAATAGGAACAGAATTGAACCGCCTCGCTTCGCCCGACGAAGCTGTATTTTACACCTCGGGCCGCACCAGCAATGAAGCCGCATTCCTATACCAGCTTTTTGTGCGCGAATACGGCACCAACAACCTCCCCGATTGCAGCAATATGTGCCACGAAAGCAGCGGCACTGCCTTAGGCGAGTCGCTGGGCATCGGCAAAGGCTCTGTAACGCTGAACGATTTTTACCAGGCCGACGTGATCATGATCCTCGGACAGAACCCGGGTACCAATCACCCGCGGATGCTCACCGCATTGCAAAAGGCCAAAGCCAACGGCGCCACGATCATCTCCATTAATCCATTACCCGAAACCGGCCTGATGGGATTCAACAACCCGCAAACGGTAGGGGGTGTGCTGGGCTACAAACCCGGACTGACCGATATTTTTCTGCAGGTAAAGATCAACGGAGACATGGCATTGCTGAAAGCCATTGAGGTACTCTTGCTGGAAGCGGAGCAAAAAGCCCCCGGCAGCGTTTTTGATGAGCATTTTATCAACCAAAACACACAAGGCTACACCGATTTCCTGCAAGACCTGAAGCAGTACGACGCAGCGGAACTCGCGGCGCAGGCGGGCATACCTTACGCGCAGGTCCAGGCGGTTGCGCACGTGCTCGCAGGGAAAAGTAAGATCATCGCTTGCTGGGCCATGGGATTAACGCAACATAAGAATGCGGTGGCAACCATTAAGGAAGTCGTGAATTTGCTGTTGCTGAAAGGCAGTATCGGCAAGCCCGGCGCGGGGACATGCCCCGTACGCGGGCATAGCAACGTGCAGGGCGACCGTACGATGGGCATTTTCGAGCGCCCCGGCGCCAAGCTGCTGGACGCCATCGAAAAGAACTTCCATTTCGCTCCGCCGCGGAAACATGGTTATGACGTGGTGGAATGCATTAAGGCGATGCACGCCGGCGAAGCGAAAGTGTTTTTTGCCATGGGCGGCAACTTTCTTTCTGCCACGCCCGACACGCGTTTTACTGCCGAAGCCTTGCAGAAATGCAGACTGACTGTCCATGTATCCACCAAACTGAACCGCAGCCACCTCGTTCACGGGCAGGAGGCGTTGATATTACCCTGCCTCGGCCGGAGCGACAAGGACATGCGGAATGGCGAGAACCGCTTTGTGTCGTGCGAAAACTCGATGGGCGTGATCCAGTCGTCGCGCGGTGTGCTTGAACCTGTTTCGGAACACCTTTTGAGCGAGCCGGAAATTGTGTGCAGGCTTGCAAAGGCCACGTTGGGCGAGCGCAGCAAAGTGAGCTGGGATAAGTACGCGGCAGATTATGACCTCATCCGCACGGACATCGAGCGTACGATTCCGGGTTTTGCGGATTACAATGAGCGGGTAAGGCAACCGGGCGGCTTCTATTTGCCCAATTGCAACCGGTCGGGTGACTTCGACACCCCTACCCGCAAGGCACATTTCCACATTGCAGCGCCGGAAAAGCAACATTTGAAAGAAGGAGAACTGATGATGATGACCATTCGCAGTCACGATCAGTTCAACACCACCGTGTATGGCCTTAACGACCGCTACCGGGGCATTTACAACGAACGGCGAGTGATTCTCATGAATGCGAAGGATATGAAGGACCGCAACCTGAAAAACGGCGATCTGGTGGATTTGCACAACGATCACGGTGGCGTAGTGCGGGTGGCTCATAAATTTGTGGTCGTGGAATACCCTATTCCCGAACAATGTACAGCCACTTATTTTCCCGAAACCAACGTGCTGGTACCCATCACTAGCGTCGCGGAGAAGAGCAACACGCCTACGTCCAAAATGGTTGTATTAACGGTCACACCGCATCAGGGTATTTAGGATAACTTAATACTGACCTAACAGACACCTGCCCAAGTTGCCGTAATTTCGCCGCTGTTTTGCCACATTGAGGGTAAGATGTGCCAAAAAATGTCTTTTTAAGGAAGTTTAAATTGAATACAATGAAAAAAGGATTTTTAATACTTGCAATCGGGCTGATGAGCCTGGTGTCGATGGATGGTATGTCTCAAAAGAAAAACAAGGTGATCGCACACCGCGGCGCCTGGAAAAATACCGGTGCTACCGAAAACTCGATCGGCGCATTGGAACACGCTATCAAACTGGGTTGCTATGGCAGCGAGTTCGATGTGCATATGTCGGCCGACTCGGTTTTATACGTATTACACGACCATTCCATTCAGGGAACAAATATCGAAACGACCAATTCGGCCGAACTTTCGAAGATCAAACTGGCTAACGGCGAGTCGCTGCCGACTTTGGAAGCCTATTTGAAAGCGGGTGCGAAACAAAAGAAAACACGTTTGATCCTGGAAATTAAGACTTCCAAAATCAGCAAGGAACGCTCATTGGCATTGGCTACGAAATGCGTGGATCTGGTGAAGAAAATGAAAGTCGAGAAAATCACCGATTACATCGCATTCGACTGGGATGTGTGCCTGAAAGTAAAGCAACTCGCTCCGAAAGCCCACGTGGAATACCTGAACGGCGACAAGACGCCTGACGAAATCCAGGCTGCCGGGCTAGACGGTATCGACTACCATTTCAGCGTTTTGAAGAAACACGAGGACTACATTCCCGCAATGCGCCAGAAAAAGCTCACTACAAACGTGTGGACCGTCAATAGTGAAGCGGATTTGAAATACTTCCTCGAGAAGGATGCGGATTATATTACTACCAACGAGCCTGAGCTGCTGCTGAGCCTTTCGAAGTAATTTTGTAATACATGCAAAAGCGAAACTCCCAATCGGTAACCGGTCGGGAGTTTCGCTTTTTGTATTGATAAATGCTCTGAAATTCTGAATACGTCAACGAATGCGCGCCATCTGTAACTGCCCGTTCGTTTCCTGCCACGCGCGGATCACCTGCGTAAGCTGTTTGTATTCGATCAGGAAGCCGTCGTGGCCGTAAAGCGAATCGATTTCCTGAAATGCGGCATCTGGAATATGCCGCGCCAGGAATTGTTGTTCGGAAAGCGGGAATAACAAATCGGATTTGATACCCAGTACCAGCGTTTTCGCCTTCACGAGCCCGAGCGCATGTACGATCCCCCCTCGGTTGCGGCCCACATTATGCGAGTCCATGATCTTGGACAGCGCCCAGTAGGAGAATGCATTGAACCGTTTCACAAACTTGTCGCCCTGGTATTGCTGGTACGACGATGCCCTGAAATCATCGATCTGGTCGGGATTGTCGCGGGCTTGCGTAAAGTTGTAAGTATCGTAGTTACGGTAAGAAAGCAATGCGATCGACCGCGCCGCGCGCATACCCATGGCTCCGGCTTCCGGGCTATCTTCGGCATAGGTAGGGTCTGCCTGTATCGCCATCCGCTGCGATTCGTTGAACGCGATACCCCATGGCGAATGCAATGCATTGGAAGCGATCAGGATCAGCTCTTCGAACAGATCAGGCTTTTCAACCGCCCATTCCAGTGCCTGCTGGCCACCCAGGGATCCGCCAATACAGATTTTGATTTTGCTGATAGCGAGCTCTTGCCGCAAAAGATCCAGCGTTCCTACCACATCCCGCACGGTAAGGGTCGGGAAAGTGTGGTAATAAGGTTGATTTGTCCTGGGATTCACAGAAAGCGGTCCCGTCGACCCATAGGCCGAGCCGAGCACGTTCACACAGATGATGAAATGCTGGTCCGAATTAAAATATTTACCATCCCCTACCAGGCCGTCCCACCAGTCGTGGGCATTGGAGCTTCCGGTGAGCGCATGGCAGATCCAGACGATATTGGTGTCGTTGGCATTCCTTTTTCCGTAGGTAGTGTATGCGAGTTCAAATCCTGGCAGTTCGCCCCCCATTTCGAGCGCATAAGGATATGGATACTTAAATGTCTTCTGGTCCGCTTGCATAAGAGCCACAGCACGTGGTTAAATTCAACACATGGTAAAATTGACAGCCGGAATAAACAATTTCGGTTGTAGCTGCGAGACTAAAGCCAATCGGCTTACGGAAATTTCTAACTGTAAGAGCACACGAATTGATTTTATATCTCCTAATCAACTTAGGTGGGAATTAGCACCTTTCTCCGTATCGGTAGCAGGTTGCCAGAGGTTCATAGAGCCCATTCTCTCGCCTCTTCTTTATAAATCAACCGCCGCATAAGGGAAGCAATTGATTGATGGTGCAATATTAAGCCCGGATGCCTGAAAATACAAGCAAATGCAAAAATTCTGTCCTTCCGCGAGACCCGCTCGTGCCGCGGCAGCTTATCTTTGCCCGTCAACCATTTTTAGTAGAATGAGAATCTTTTTTCACAGTCTGCTGCTCGTTTTCGGCGCTGCGCAGGCATTTGGACAATCCGTTTCACCCTCACCGGAAAACATCCGCAAACACATTTCATACCTGGCTTCCGATAAGATGAAAGGCCGCGGCACAGGAAGCAAGGAGAATGAGAAAGCTGCGAAGTATGTGGCGAAACAATTCAAAAAGTACCACCTTTTACCCAAAGGAACCGAAGGCTATTACCAGCCTTTTACAGCTAAAATCAGGCGCGTGGTAGTGCCCGACAGTATCCGTGAAGCAAGGAATGTGATCGGGTTTCTCGACAACGGGGCGCTATATACCATCGTCATTGGCGCTCATTTCGACCACCTTGGACTGGGCCGCCAGGGAAGCTCCAAGGCCGAAAAGCCCGAAGGACAGATCCACAACGGGGCCGATGATAATGCATCGGGCGTAGCCGGATTGCTCGAACTGGCGCGGTATTTTTCGGGAAATGACCAAAAGGAACCTTATAACTTCCTTTTTATCGCTTTCGGGGCGGAGGAACTGGGCCTCGTAGGCTCCCGGTACTTTGTAAACAACCCGACATTGCCATTAGCCGATATCAACTTCATGTCGAACATGGATATGATCGGACGATACGATGCAAAACGGGGCGTCGGCATTGGCGGCTACGGTACCAGCGCCGAATGGCCCGCGATTTTCAAGGATGTAAAAAGCGATACGAAGTTTTTTACGGATAATGCGGGAAGCGGCGGTTCGGACCACGGTTCGTTTTATGCCAGGCAAATCCCCGTACTGTTTTTCCATACCGGCGGCCACGACGATTACCATAAGCCGACCGACGATGCGGAGAAAATCGATGCCAATGCCGAGGCGGGGATTCTGGGTATTCAAATTAAACTCATTGAGAATGCGATGTTATTACCAAAACTCAAATTCACAGAAGTCAAATAAGTCATTAACCATGTGGGTGAACCCCTAAAATCAGTTTGTTTTGTACGGTTTTGTTGCTCCATCATTCACTTACGGCCAGGCTCACATCTCTCCCGAAGAGTTGTACGGAACGCTATTTCGTGACGTGCAATGCAGCCACATTTTCTCCGATTCCAAAACATTCGCCGATGCAATTCCGCTGGAAGATCCGGTACTGATTATCGAGCGGTACCACCAGGAAAAAGACCAGCCGGACTTTGACATGGAAACGTTCGTCAGGACGCATTTCCGGATGCCGGCTCAGATTGCCTCGGAGTTTATTTCCGACAAGAACGAGTCGGTTTCCGAACATGCCGGCAAGCTGTGGTCGGTACTCACCCGCCAGCCCGAAAACCAGGAACGGGGTGGGTCGCTCATTCCCCTGCCCCACCCTTATGTGGTGCCCGGCGGGCGTTTCCGGGAAATATATTATTGGGACAGCTACTTTACGATGCTGGGGCTCAAAGAGTCGGGGCGCGTGGAGTTGATCAGGAACATGCTCAACAACTTCTCCTATCTGATAGACACCCTCGGGTTCATACCGACTGCCAACCGGACGTATTACCTAAGCCGCTCCCAGCCGCCCTTCTTTTCGCTGATGGTAAGGCTGTTCAGTGAAATGGAGGGCAAAAAGGTGTTGAAAAAATACCTGCCGCAGCTTCAAAGAGAATACGACTACTGGATGGATGGCTGCCTGGAGCCGTGCGAGCCATTCACAGCTCACCGGCGCCTCGTATACCTTCCCGACGGCGCCCTGCTGAACCGCTATTGGGACGACAAGGCTACCCCGCGCCCGGAGTCGTACAGTGAGGACACTGAGCTCGCCCGGGAAGCCAACGAGAAGTACGGCACCGCTCCCGAAGACCTCTACCGTCACCTCCGCGCGGCGGCGGAATCGGGTTGGGATTTCAGCAGCCGGTGGTTTGCCGATGAAACCGATTTTGCATCGATCCACACGACCGACATCCTGCCGTTGGACCTGAACTGCCTGCTTTACCACCTGGAAAAAACCATTGCGGAAGCGTATCTGCTCTGTGATAACCGGCGTATGCATTTGCTTTATGAAGAAAAGGCGCGGCGGCGGAACATCGCCATTCAGACCTATTTCTGGGATGAGTCCAGAAATTATTACATGGATTATGATTTCCAGAAAAGGGATTTCACCAAGTCGATCACGATTGCGGGTGCTTTTCCCCTGTTTTTTAAGCTCGCGCCCAAGCCGCACTCGCATTATGTGCGTGCGTACATCAGGCTCAATTTCCTCAAATCGGGCGGACTGCTCACGACCATGGTACGCTCCGGACAGCAATGGGACGCCCCCAACGGCTGGGCCCCGCTGCAATGGATCGTTTACAAAGGACTGCGTAATTACAATTTCCACAGGACGGCCAACGAGCTCAGCGACGAATGGCTGGGACTGATCGAGAAGGAGTTCAGGCATTCGGGTAAGATGCTCGAAAAGTATAATGTATCGGATACCAATCTGATCGCCGGAGGCGGCGAGTACGAAATCCAGGAAGGATTCGGCTGGACGAACGGAGTCTACCTCCGAATGAAAAACCGCAAGCACTAGTCTGGTTTCGACGAAATCTGCTTTGATTTCTTATCTATTTCCAATAAATTATATTAAAAATTGGCAGGAAAATCTTCCCATAGCGGATATTTTTAATACCTTGCTGTTATCAAGCCCATTTGACTTCATGAAACTTCCTATATACCAAATCGATGCTTTTACTGATAAGTTGTTTGGTGGAAACCCTGCCGCAGTAGTTCCTTTGGAGCAGTGGCTGCCGGAAGAAACGATGCTCGCCATCGCTGCCGAAAACAACCTCGCCGAAACCGCATTCTATGTCCCGACGGAAAATGGCTTCCATATCCGATGGTTTACGCCTACGGTAGAAGTCGATCTCTGCGGGCATGCGACGCTCGCCGCGGCGTATGTGATTTTCAACATTCAGCATTACGAAGGGCAATCCATCAGCTTTGATTCGCGGAGCGGCGTGCTCACCGTCGATTGCAAGGAGGATTGGCTCACATTGAATTTCCCTGTGGACCAATACCACATTGCCGTGCCACCTCCGGGGCTCGTTGAAAGCCTGAAAAACACAACGCTGTTAGAAGTTTACAAAGGCAAAACCGACTATCTGGTCGTGCTCGAATCGGAGGAAGTGGTGAGAAACCTTGATTTTGACATCATTATCCTGTCTACCATTCCGGCGCGCGGTGTGATCGTGACTGCTGCCGGCGACGAGGTGGATTTCGTCTCCCGCTTCTTCGCACCGCAATCGGGCATTGACGAGGATCCGGTAACAGGCTCCGCGCACACGACTTTGATCCCCTACTGGGCCGAAAAGCTTTCCAAAACGCAATTGAATGCACGCCAGCTCTCACATCGCGGGGGTTTTCTGAAATGTGAATTGCAGGGAGACCGCGTTTACATCGGCGGCCAGGCGAAGCTGTATCTCAAAGGCGAAATCCTGGTAGATTAGGCGTCCCCGACTGGGCGTCCCCGACTAGGCGTCCCCGACTAGCTCCTTTTGTTTCCCGCAAATTTCGTGCGTTGTCCGGCATATAAGCCTGCAACGACAAGTACCGTCCCTCCGACGGTGTACATCGTCACGGGCTCACCCATAAGCCACCATGCGAAGAAAAAACCGAAAAGCGGGCACAGAAATAGCCAGAGCGACGCTTTAACAGTATCGATACGAAGCAGATAAAACCAGCATATTAACCCCACAATTGAAACTGCGAGGCTGAGCCACAGCACCGAGCCCCAAAAGACTGTGTCTAATTTTGTAGTATTAAAATCGGCCATGAACAATGTTACGGGCAACAGAAAGACGCCGCCAAGGAAGACCTGCCAGCCATTGATGAGCAAATTAGGCAACTCCCATTTCACGGTAGCGTAGTAAACACTCGCCGCCGAAACCGCCACCATGCTGATGAGCAATAATGTGATGCCGCCTACGGTGGTATAGCTGTCGGCCAACAGCGGATAAGTGGCCACAGCCACACCGCCCATTCCCAGAATAATACCGGTCCATTCTTCGGCTTTGGGCTTTCTGCTCAGCCACCATGACGACAATAGCACGATAATCAGCGGATTGGTAGATACCGCCAGGCTGCCAATACCGGCAGCAGTATACTTCATCGCGTACACGTACAGGCCCAGGTAAAGCGTTGTATTGAGGAATCCAAACAGCGCAAGCTGCTGCCATTCGCTTTTTGTAGGCAGCCGGTAGGCCTTATCTTTAACAAACAGGTAGGAAAATGATAGCAGCAAGATACCAGCTATAAAGAACCGAACGTTTGCCAGTATCAAAGGAGCCGCCGATTGCACGCCAAACTTCGTTGCCACGGAGGCCGACGACCAGAGAATGGAAAAGAGAAGACCGATACCGATGTTTTTCACACGCAAGAATAATAACGATCCAAAATTACAAGTTGTACTTCGGCTTCCGCCCCCACTTTTTATATTTTTGGGTATGATTAACAAAAAAAATGCGCTGCGGGCGGTGCTGATGGCCCTGCTTTGCGTCCCGGCGCTGCATGTGCATGCCCAGAACCAGTGGACTTACGACTTCAACAACGGCTTTTTGCCTATTGAAAACGGCGGTCCGGCGTTAAAACCGCTCGGACGCCCGGGGCAGATAGTCAAAGAACAAATTCCCGGCTCCGATTACCTTTCCCGATCGATTTATGTTTTTGAGAAAAACAGCGGGCTGCAATTCAACAGTGGGGAAGCAAAGGGATTTCTGAACAAATCATTCACAGTCGAGGTCTATTTCAAGCTCGATTCGCTCGATATCTGGAAGCGCGTCCTCGATTTTAAGAATCGCAAGAGCGATTACGGTACCTATATTTATCATGGTAAACTCAATTTCTTCAATTTTGCCATGAGTGAAAAGGTCGCGGTGCGCGCGAAGCAGTGGGTGCACTACGTGTACTCGCGCGACCATGAGACGAAAGTTATTCGAATGTACATCAATGGAATCCTGAAACTGGATTTCAAGGATCCGGGTACGGAAGGTGTACTCGACGCCGACCAGGTGCTGAATATCTTCCAGGACGACCTTATAGCCGGCAACGAATCCAGCGCGGGAACCGTAGCGCTCGTCCGCATTTACGACCGGGTAATGACGCCCGTATTTGTGCGCCGGAGCTATCAGTCGATCACGAAGACTTTCAAAGAACCCGTCGCTCAAAAAGAAGAGCCGAAAGAAGAACCGAAGCCGGTAGAAGAAAAGCCCGAACCCGTCCGGAACAAGAACCTGGCGGTAGTAACGGGCCGGGTTTACGACGGGCGCAACCTGAAACCCGTCAACGACGCGGAGGTACATGTGCGCAAATCGGCCAATGACTCGCTGGTAGCACATACCAAGACCGTCGACGGTGTTTATAATGTGGAATTGCCCCCGCACGAAACTTACCGCATTACCGCACAGGCCGATGGTTTCCAATCCAAAAGCGTGACCGTTCGCACCAACAATCGTTTCGAGGAAGTGAAGGCGCTCATGAATATGGCACCCGAGACGCATTCCACACCGCTTTCGACACTCTATTTTAGTCAGGGAACCGAAGTATTGGAAGATAGCGCCCTCGCCGATCTGGACTCGATCGTAAACTATTTCCAAAAGCGGCAGGATTTGCGGCTGGTCCTGAAAGGCCATACCGATAACACGGGAAGTTTTGAAAAGAACCTGGAACTCTCCAACAAACGCGTGGAAACGGTGAAGGCCTACCTCATAGGCAAAGGCATTATTGCCAACAGGATCGAGGGGTCGGGCTACGGCTCGGCGCAGCCGAACCAGGTGAACCGGACCGAGGCGACGAAAAAGTCGAACAGAAGAGTGGAAGTTTGGGCAGAACCGGTAAAAAGATAAAGCCATCTCATGGAGATGGCTTTATACTGACTATTCCTAAACCCTTAACCTTTTCTTATCTTTTATATCTTTTAGCTTTTCAGCTGTTTTTTCTTTTCTTGTTAACGTATCGGGCTGCCCGATCGTTTCATTGTCTTTGTAAAGTAAGAATACTATCAATAATACTCCAATTTTTCTTCTTTACAAAATTCAGAGAACTTAACCAATATACGGTGTTAATTATTCTCCAGATCTGACGAAATCTTGCTGCTTCGCCTTTTTTATTCGTTTCCGGCACACTTCATTTTGCCGCATTGCAACCCTGAAATTCCATCACAAAGCAAAGATAACAGTATTTCATTTTGGCTTCCTCGATTTATTCTATTTCGCGTCTGCCTTATTGCATTACAAATGTCGGAATTAATTTTGAAATTACAAATTGCACAAAAATCCATAATCAAAATATTCTTTGGAATTTTATGGCAACTCCGACACTTCAAAACTTATTTTATACTAACAATCAGCAATTAACTTTTATTAAATTTTGAAAAATAAAGCAAAAACCAAATAAATACAATTCTTGAAATATTTATATTTTCTTAAAAAAGTACAATCATTGGTTATAATTGTTCATTGTCGATTGTATTCCCAAAGTACAAAACGATGTAACCATATCACCGGCTTTGTCCAAAATGATGGGCAGCTCCGCCATTTCCTCATTGGAAAAAGGTTTTAGCACGTAATCTACTTGCCTGCCGCGTGGAAAATTATTTCCGATCCCGAAACGCAGTTTGGGGTATTCTGTGGTGCCCAATAATTCCTCAATATTCTTCAAACCGTTGTGTCCGCCATGACTGCCTTTGGGCTTGATCCGCAAAGTACCGAAAGGTAATTGCAGCTCATCCACAATGGTTAACGTATTTTCCGCAGTCACTTTGTACTGGTCCATATAATACCGGATCGCCTTTCCGCTCAGATTCATGTAAGTAGTAGGCTTTATAAAATAAATATGCCTGCCCTTGTACTTCCATTCAGCGACGAAAGCCAGTTTTTCAAAAGAAAACTTGAAGTCGTGCTGCGCCGCGAGGCGGTCCAGCACCATAAAGCCCGCATTGTGCCGGGTAAAAGCATACTCCGGACCAATATTCCCCAGCCCGGCAATCAGATATTTCATCGAATAAAAGTTTTAATTTCGTCTAAGAGGACTTTAATTTAGGCTAAAATTCAGGGAAATTTCATGATACCCCAAAAACGATTAGTACTTAGCAGCCCCCTTCTGGAAATAATGATCAGCCGGCTTTGCCAGCAACTGATTGAAAATCACCAGGATTTTTCGAACACGGTTGTCATGGGCTTGCAGCCCAGGGGAATCCACTTTGCCGAACGCATTGTGAAAGAGCTTCGGGAAATCACCGGACAAGATATCCTCCTGGGACATCTGGACGCTACGTTTTATCGTGACGACTTCCGCCGCCGTGAGTCTCCGCTCGTGCCGAACAAAACTAACGTGCCCTTTCTGATCGAAGGTAAAAAAGTAATCCTGATCGACGATGTCCTCGCCAGCGGGCGTATGGTACGGGCCGCGCTCGACGCCATGACCGCATTCGGCCGTCCAAAAGTAGTGGAATTGCTCGTATTAATCGACCGCCGCTATAACCGCGAACTACCCATCGATCCCGATTATGTGGGAATGCAGGTAAGTACCGTGGAAACGCAACGCGTACAGGTAGAATGGACCGAGCAGGGCTTCGACGCCGACCATATATGGCTTGTCGACTAGGCGTGCGCTAAAGATTGCATTAGGGCTGGTGACCGGGCCGGGAAGCTTCTTCTTTGGCCTCCATTTTACCTATATCGTCGGTTTTATAAGTAAGCTTATTAACATAAAACACCTCGCGTCCCTGCACAATGGACGAGGTACCGATCCGTTGCATGCCATAAGCGAGGAAGTATTGGCCATACCACGGTGAAAGGTAGCCATCCTCATTATTCAGCACCTTTTCCTTTTCCGATTTCGGATTGATCTTGAATTTCTCTGTTTCCACTACCACTTTATTACGACTGATCACTTCCGTGTGGATTTCTCCTTCCTGCGGATAAGCCAGTACAAAATAGTCGTCGACTGGTGTTACCTGCACCATTTCCTGCAAATCGAAGCTCGTCAGATCTTTAATGGTAATGGTATTGTCCCACATGAGCTTGCCGCTACGGTCGAACCCGCACACGATCGCGTGCGTGTACCGGTACCCTTCGAGCGCACGTGCAACGTAAGGGCGCGACATCCCGCCGGAAATGATCGGGCTCGTAGATCGCTGATTGGGGTAATACACTTCCGCCACAAGCACAATCTCCTTCTCCGTCTGGATCAGCTGATGTACCAGCAGCCGGTAGCGAAACCGGTTTTCTTTGCCCAGACTCTTCCGTTTGCCGATCTTTTCGAGCACCCGGGCGCGCCGTTTGGGCTTCATATAATTGAAGAAGTTCTGCAATTCCGAAAACTCGATAAACTGTGGCTCTTCGGGCGTGTCGTCGGAAACATGCGTTACGTAAAGCCCTTGCGAATACTGCGTGCATCCCACCGAATAGTTACCGATCAGGTAAGAGTCGTCGGCATTCAGCGGCACAATCTGACCCGAGATAAAGCTGTAACGCGGGTCACTCAAACTGGTCCTTTTTAGTAGCTTACCGTCGTAATTATAAGTTTTTATTTCAAAAACACAGTTTTTCTTCCGGTAAGCATAAGTGATCACGTTAATGTATCCGTCGATCTCGTTGATATCGACATTATTCAGCTCGGTGTTCTTTTCAAAAAGGCCGGGCAGCACGCGGGTCGTGTGATCGAAAAACGAATGTACAATCACGATCGGCCGTGACCGGTAGTAGCCTGATACCAATGCCTTGCTGCCAATCACTTTGAAATGCTGTACATCGACACCCGAGAGCAGGTTACCTTTATAAGTATCGATGGAACCGTCCTGGAAATTCAGTTGGAGGAACAAGAATTTGTCGGTATCCGGCTCCGCAAACAGCCAGTAACCGCTTTCCTCTGCCTTATACGCCATAACCGGAATATACCGGAAATCGAGTTTATAGGAAGTCCTCCAGAGCGCTTTCAGGGTTGTGTCATATTTTACAAATTCCCATTGCTCGTTGCGGTTTGAAAATTCGTTCCCCCGTATCACCGACAAAATCCCCCGCTCGCCCAGACTAAAAACCTCGAATTGCTCGGAAGAAGACGAACTGGTCGGGATTTCCAGGCGATCGGATTGCTGCAACTGTGCCAGCACCCCCCAGAGCGGCGCGAAGATCAATAGCAGCGTTAATTTCAACCCGAAATAGTTTATAGAACGGTTATGCATAACTTCTTCCTTCAGGGGTGTGACACAGATCAATAATTAGCCTAATTTTGCATTCTGCAAGGCTCACATTGCTATTAATATTAGAAATAATTTCACTTAAATAAAAACTTGCGGGAATGTAATCCCCGATTTTTCATGACAATTGAAGCAATACTCAAGGACGATATTCAAAAAGCCGTCCAAAAACATTTTCAGCTGGACAACCAGGAGATCATCCTGCAACCTACCAAGAAAGAATTTGAGGGATTTTACACATTTGTCACCTTTCCTTTGACCAAAGCGGCCCGTAAGGCGCCAGCCGAGATCGGGCAGATCATTGGCGACGAGCTCATTGCGTCGTCCTCGCTCGTTGCCGGCTTTAATGTCGTGCAGGGCTTCCTGAACATCAGCCTGAAAGACAGCACCTGGCTGGATTTGTTCGGCAAGATTTCTTCGGATGAAACATTCGGCACGCTGCCTTCTAACGGGAAATCGGTGATGGTGGAATTTTCTTCACCTAATACGAACAAACCACTTCACCTGGGGCATTTGCGCAACAACTTTCTGGGCGATTCGCTTTCTAAAATCCTGAAAGCGAGCGGCTATGACGTGATAAAAACGTGCCTGGTCAACGACCGCGGCATCCACATTTGCAAATCCATGCTGGCCTATCGCGAGCTAGGCAATGGCGAAACACCCGAATCGAGCGGCATTAAAGGCGACCACCTTGCAGGTAAATACTATGTGCTGTTTGATATTGAATACAAAAAGCAGATCAAGGCGCTGGTAGAACAGGGTTTGAGCGAAGAAGAAGCGGCTAAAAAAGCACCGTGGATTTTGGAAGCGCAGCAATTGCTCCTGCTTTGGGAAAATAACGATCCCGAAACGGTTGCGCTTTGGCAAAAAATGAACAACTGGGTTTATGAAGGCTTTGCAGAGACTTACAAGAAAATCGGTGTAAGCTTCGACAAAACCTATTATGAATCAAATACTTACCTACTAGGCAAGGACATTATCGAAGAAGGTCTTCAAAAAGGAGTATTCTTCAAAAAGGCGGATAACTCAGTCTGGATCGACTTGACCGAAGAGGGCCTTGATGAAAAGCTGGTACTTCGCGGAGACGGAACGTCCGTTTACATCACCCAGGACCTCGGAACTACCGAACTGAAAAACAGCGATTTCGGCAACGACCGTTACTTGTGGGTGGTTGGAAATGAGCAGGATTACCATTTCAAAGTGCTGTTCGCGATCCTGAAACGCCTCGGCCGTACTTATGCCGACGGCTGTTACCACATCAGCTATGGTATGGTGGATTTGCCTTCGGGCAAAATGAAATCGCGCGAAGGTACCGTTGTCGATGCCGACGATCTTGTAGGCCAGATGGTGCAGACGGCATCCGACCGCACACAGGAGTTGGGTAAAATCGACGACTTTAACAGCGACGAAGCCAAACAACTCTACAACCAACTGGCATTGGGTGCATTGAAGTACTTCCTGCTGAAAGTAGATCCCAAAAAACGGATGCTCTTCAATCCGGAAGAATCGATTGACTTTCAAGGACATACCGGACCATTCATTCAATACACCTACGCGCGTATCCGTTCGATCATGCGCAAGGCCGAGCAGGCGGGCATACCGGCAGAGATCCCCGGCAACAGCTACGAAATGCACCAAGCCGAACGCGAACTGGTATTTGCATTGTCGCAGTACCCGGTGAAAGTCCTGGCAGCTGCCAATGAGTTCGCTCCGTCACTTATTTCGCAGTACGCATTCGACCTGGCGAAGGTTTACAACCAATTCTATGCGGAAGTCTCGATCTTCTCCGATCCGGATCCTGAGGCGGTGAAATTGCGCGTAGCATTATCCGGTGCGGTTGCGGAAACGATTCGCAAGGCTTTGGGGTTATTGGGCATAGATGTCCCCGAACGGATGTAAGCAACTTTTTTGAAAATCGGGCCGTATAGTGTTTTGGAGAGTTAACCCGATGATCCCTGCATGCAAATCACTTTCTAACTATATGTAATAACCATAACCAAAACCTATTATGAGCTTAATAAAGACACTTTTCATTATGATTACTTCACTGATTACCGGAATTTTCGTTGACAAATCCGAAATAGCGAGCCGTCCGGAAAATGCTCCTGTTGCAAAACAAACGCTTTACGATTTCAAGGTAAAATCGCTGGTAGGCGGTAAAACCGTTGATTTGAGCAAATACAAAGGCAAAAAAGTAGTGATCCTGAATGTGGCTTCCAAATGCGGTTACACCAAGCAGTATGCCGACTGGGAGAAATTCTACAAAGATCATGGCGACAAAGTGGTAGTACTCGGCTTTCCTGCCAACAACTTCGGCGGCCAGGAGCCAGGTTCCAGCGAAGAAATCGCTACGTTCTGCTCTGCAACTTACGGCGTGACATTCCCGATGTTCGAGAAGGTGTCCGTACTGGGCGACGACCAGGCGCCGATCTACAAATGGCTAAGCAACAAAGACCTGAACGGCTGGAACGACAAAGTCCCTACCTGGAACTTCTGCAAATATGTAATCAATGAAAAAGGCGAACTGACGCACTTCTTCGCGTCGAAAATATTGCCCACCGACGAAGAGTTTACTAAGGCGGTAGGAATTTAAGTATATTCACTGTCGGAGGCAGCCTTTGGTATTCCGAAGGCTCTTCCGACAGTTTTTTAATACATCAACTATACGCAACTATGAAAAACATCAACGAAGCCCGCCGCTACCTTTTAAATGCAAAAGAGATTCTTCGCGAGAAAGCTGTTAAAGAAGATGGTTATTACAAAGATCGGAAGTATGTAAAAATGGCCGGTCATACTGCCTATGTCGGTGTTCTGGAAGCACTGGACGTTGTTTTCGGAAACAAAAAGAAGGGTCGAAAAAGTATTGAATGGTATCAGGAAGAGTTGGCGTCCGTCGATAAAAAGATGCTTAATTTATTCGGAATAGCTTATGACACGCTTCATCTTGCCATGAGTTACGATGGTAACCTTAGTGCTGCAATTTCAAAAGAAGGACTCGAAATCGCAGAAAAAATTATAAACTGGGCTGAGCAAAAAACAGCAGCCTGAAATACCCGAATTAACAATACCCGAAAATGAATCCCTGGATTGAAGCCGCACGTCCCCGCACATTACCTCTCGCATTGTCTTGTATTTTAATGGGTTGCTTTCTGGCTGCGGCCTCAGGGCAATTTAGCTGGCCGGTGGCTGGTTTAAGCGTACTGACGACCATTCTCCTGCAAGTACTTTCCAACTTTGCCAATGACTATGGCGATGCGGTGAACGGTAAGGATACCGAACTGCGCGAAGGACCACGCAGGGCTGTGCATTCAGGACATATCGCTGCTGCGAAAATGCTGCGGGCCATTATTCTTTTCTCGGTGCTGGCATTGATTTCGGGCATTACCTTGCTGACGATCGCGTTGAAAGGGGCGCCCGCAAACACATTCTGGGTGTTTCTGGGAATCGGCATTGCCTGCATCATCGCGGCTATCACGTACACGGCAGGCAAACGCCCCTATGGCTACGTTGGCCTGGGTGACCTCTCCGTTTTAATCTTTTTCGGATGGGTGGGCGTTATCGGTAGTAACTTTCTGCACACGCATATATGGAACTGGGGCTTGCTCTTGCCCGCAACCAGCTGCGGCCTATTTGCCGTAGGAGTATTGAATATCAATAACATAAGAGATATCGATTCCGACCGCGCCACGGGTAAAAACTCGATCCCGGTCCGCATTGGCCGTGAAAAAGCGATCGTTTATCACTGGGGCATTTTGCTGATCGGCATGCTTTGTGTGACCATTTACACGGCGCAGCATTTTTCCAGCTACACCAGCCTGATCTTTTTCCTCAGCTTTCCGTTGTTTGTCAAAAACGGACTCGCTATTTCCCGGCTCACCAAAGCCAGTGAACTCGATCCATACCTGAAACAAATGGCGCTTTCCACCTTGCTTTTCGTGATCCTTTTCGGAATTGGAATTGTCCTTTAATGGCTACTTTACGAAAGGTTTGATCGCATTACCCAGCAGGCTGTAACCCTTTTCATTGGGGTGCAGGCCGTCGGAAAAAAGCGACTCATCGATCTTGCCATCTTCTTTTAGAAATACTTTTCCCGGGTTCACAAACAATACATCGGCTTCGCCTGCAATTTGCACCAGTTTATCATTTAATACGGCTACACGCTCTTCCTGCTGGCGGCGCGGGTAAATGCCCATCATCACGATCTGCGCCTGCGGCTGGCGGTATTTGATCGTTTCAATAAGCTGCTTCCAGCCTGCGACAATCTCTTCGTCGCTGTTCAAACCGAGATTATTGGTACCGATATTGATGAAAATCTGTTTGGGCTTGAAATCGTCCAGTTCTCCGTGATAAATTCGCCACAGCACATTTTCGATGCGGTCCCAGCCGTAGCCCATATTCACCGAATTTTTCCCGAAAGTGCTCCCCCAGGAAGATTCACCCACCGCTCTCGGTCCTTTGGGTAAACCACCCCAGAAATGAGTGATCGAATTGCCGATCACCACCGTTGTCGGTGAGGTTTTTCGGTTGAGTCCGAGGATTTCCGAATGCCTTTTTTCCCAATCATAATTGTGCAACTCACGCATTTGCGTTGCCGGGCGAGTAGTCGAGCATTGGCCTGCGGGTTCATGCAATATCATTCTCAAATGCTTTTCATAGCCATCGGCATATTGCAGCATACCGAGGTCCGTCTGGTGCGTGCCGTCCACCGTCGATTCGTAGGTTTGGCCGAAATCTTCTTTCGGAATCAGGTAAATGTTTTGAAAACCCTGGGCTTTTAATGTCGCGAATGCGTCTTTCAACACGCCGTTGATCTCTGCGTAATAATGCTTGCTTTGCGGATTAATATCCTCTTCGGCATATCCCGCATGCTCCGCGAGCGCAATCGGCACGCCGGGGCGCTTATGGCGCAATGCCGTTACCGTGTTGATTACCCGCTTCTTCACTTCTTCGGCCGTCAGTCCGAGCTTCGAATCGGGGCGAATGGTGAGGTTAGGGAGACAGTCGAGCACATAAATTTTCGCATCGATCTCGCCTATCAGATCCACCACTTCTTTTTCCAATCTCCCATTTCCGGAAAAACCCAGGTTGATCAACGGGCGGTCCATTTTTCGACCCAATATCGAGGTCCACGCCATTCCCGGCCGCGACGCGCACGCGCCTTGTGCGATGGAAGTTCCGTAAATCACGATCGGCTTATCGGGTCGCACGGCCAATGGTGTAAATTCCGTCCCCTGCGGCGTTCCGATTTCCAGCCATTTCACGCTGTTGTAAAGCGGCAGAAACAGCCGGTACTCCCTTCCGTGTTTGTGGTAATTATCGTTCGGGGCCAGATTTTTGAAATCGTAGGTAATGGTGTCTCCAAACGCATATTTACCTGCACACCAGCGCCATTCGCCATCGCTGCTTACAGCATACAGGTCCACGCCGCTCACGCCCGTTGCAGGCATGTGCGGGAGCGCGTGCTTGCCTCCCACCGTATAGCGAATCTTGATATCGGAAGAATTGGCACGGAAACGGATCATCAGCCCGGCCGATTGGTTGGACAAGTTCCAAACCACATCACGTACCTGCTTTTCGGCTCGGGCCGGCAGTCGGTCATACGGACTTTTCAACTCCTTGGTAGGCCAGGCCTGCCCTTCAACAACGGGAAAAGTAGAAGTTTGAGGATTCCACCAGACATACTGGCTGCTCTGCGCTAAAATCTGAATGCTCAGCAACAGGCCCAGGCACACATTTGAAATTAATCTGAAAAGCATAAAATTGAAAACGGACACCGATGTATCGCTACAAAAGTGCCCGCCAGGCTATTTCTCCCTTTTGGAAATAGATTATTTCACAATCACCCCATCGGCAATAAACGTCAGTTCATCCTTCGGCTCGGTGATTTTCGCTATTTCCTCCTTACTCTTGCCTGCGTCCTGCGCATAGTGCTTCAAATGCTCCACGGGCACTGTCGTTTTCTTGGCTGCTCCTTCAAAAACCACCGTTTTACCGGCAATATCTTTGGGCACAAAAAACGCGTAGTCTTTAAAAACCACCCGCATGGTTTCGCCATTATCGAGGTTAACCTTCATCCAGCAGCCCTTCACCTGGCAAACCGATTCCACTGTACCGACCACTTTCGCCTGTATTTCAGCCTTGTCGCCCATCTTAGCTGGAAGCGCCGTGGCCGCAATCGCCTTTTTATCATCAATCTGTTTGCCAAAATTTTCCTGAGCTCTGGCGAAAGACATGCTCAGAACCACCAGGATTATTGAAAGGAGCTTTTTCATGATGTTAATGTTTAAAAGTGTGTTTCAATAGGTTGGTTTAAAGTTAACACCTCCCGCAATACAATCAAAACCATCCTATTCCAACACTTCAACCCAACCTTTGCAATGATTCCCCTGCGGTGTATCGACGACGTAGAGGTATGTGCCATTGGCAATGCCTTTCCCCCAATTGTTCTTATAATCGGCCGATTTGAAAATGGATTTGCCCCAGCGGTTGAAAACTTCCAGCGACGATGAAGCGACGGGCACGATGAAAAAATCGTTCTTCCCGTCGCCGTTCGGGGTGATGACGTTGCTTAAAGTAAATGCAGGTTCCGCACTGATCTTTTTGGAAACCGTAAGCGAGCAACCGGTTGCATTATAGGCTGTCAGGGTAATAGTATATTCCCCCGGAACTTCATAAATGTAGTTTTTAACTTCCGGGCCGGTCACCGGGTTACCCGTACCCATATTCCATTCATAGCGCTGCGCTTTGCCGGTTTTGTTCGTTAATGAATAGGAAAACGGCTCGTTACATGCCCCACCCGATTGCGTTACCTCGAAATCCGGGGCGTAGGATTGGTCAACTTTCACTGTGATTTCGCGAAGCGGGCGACAGCCGTCTTCATACAGCCCTTCGATCACGTAAGTCGTGGTTTGCGCCGGCTTTACGGTCACCGACTTCCCGATTGTTTCTTCCAGACCCGTGGTCGCATGCCATTTGTATTGCGGGGCATTACCCGAAACGGTCAGCGTCACGGTGGCGCCCTGGCATACCTCGGTATCAGGCATGTCGATGAAGTCTGTCTTTTTCTCGACATCCAGTTTAACTTTTTCCGTCACTTTGCAACCGGCATTATTGCTGATTTCAACCGTGTATTCCGTTGTTTCCTTTACCGAAGCAACAGGCGTCGCGATGGCCGCGTTATCCAGTCCCGTTGCCGGCGACCACTTATATTGCGTGCCGCCGCTGGCACTCAGCTTCACGATGCTGTTTTCGCAGACCGTTGTGTCACCCGTTACTTTTGTCGCTAATGTTTCTACGACAACCTTCTTTTGAGCCACATCCATTCGCTTGCAGCTCAACCGGTTGTATGCTGTGAGCGTGACCGTGTATTCGCCCGGGTTGGTAAATGCATATTCCGATTGCCCCTCATCTCTCGAAATCGTATTTCCGTTGACCTCCCAGATGTAATCCACCCCACCTTCGCTAGTGTTCACGAATGTCAGTTCCAGGGGTGCACAGCCGCGGAGCACATCCTTAGTTTGGCCATTATAGACGTCAAAATCCGCTTTTAACCGGTCGATATCGATCTTAAAAGCCGCGTTATTGCAGTTATCGCTGTTGTTGGTTTCAGACCAGGCCTGTGGTGTTGTCGGGAAATGGCTGCCTCCGCAGGCGCAGGTAGCGTGGTAGATCATCCCGTTTTTATCAAACCGGCTTGTTCCGCCATCCACGTGGTCGCCTTGCAGCCGGGTGTCGCGCGCGAGACTTCCGAAAAACGTTGCGTAGAGCAAGGATTTCGCTCCCTGTTCCAGAATGGCAATGTAAAAGTTGTTTCCATTGGTAGTGGGCTGAATGGCATCTTCGGTAACATGTAAGCCTATGGTACTGCTGGCCGCATTGTTATTGGTACCACTATTCACGTTCCCTCCCCAGCCTGCGAGGTAAATATTCCCGCATTCACTCACCAGAAAGGCCGTTGGTGAAATATCCGGCGTGCCGCGGCCGGAACCAATAATAGTCGAAAACAGGGTCTGAGTCAATGAGGCATTCAATGCGTGCACAAACTGGCCGCTTTTTGGATTCTGGTACACGCCCTGACTTACCGGATAATTGCCTGTCGTGAGCCCATACACATACACCTGGTTGCTCTGGTCGATATCGAGCAAATAAGCACCATCCTCCTTATCGGTACCGAGGTAAGTCAATGCGGACAGCTGATCGTTCACAAAACGTGCCACGAAGCCGTCCTCCGTCCCCTTCAATGCAGATTGATAAGCTCCTGTCTTGGTCTGCAAGTTGGCGCTTTGAGATATTCCGGCGACATATACTTCACCATTGGCAGCGACTTTCAATGAATAGGCCGCGTCCCATTTGTCGCCGCCCAGGTAGGTCGACCACAGCAACTGATCCAGCCCGGCAGAGAATTTCAAAACCACGCCGTCCTGGCCGCCCGCTACCTTGTTTTGTACAGGATTTTTCAAGGGGAAATTCGCCGAATTGGTGGATGAAACCACATACACCTGGTCGTTTTTATCCAATCCTATTTCACCCCGAAAGCTGTCTCCATAGTTCCGGATCGTCACATTATTCGTCACACTCACTCCGTCGTTGCCGCTGCCGCCCACAAATGTGGAGCCCGTAAGCTGATTCCCGGCAGCATTCAGTTTGGAAACAAACAGGTCACTGCCGTTTGTCATTCCGATCCCCGAAATCGGCTCCACACCGGTTCCCCCGCCAAAGACGCGTTGAAATGCATTGTCTTTGGTTGGGAAATTTTTGGAAGACGTCGTCCCGAGAATCAGCAGCTCTTTCCGGCTGTTCACGATCAGGCTCGTGGGAACGTCGCCGTCGTTGCCTCCCAGAAAAGTCGCATACAGCAAATCAGACCCATCTGGATTGAATTTCAAGATCGAGACATCGACCAAGCCGCCAAATTTGACCTGAAATGCCCCGGTTGTCGCGGGGAAATTGGCCCCGAACACCGTACCACCGGAATACAGGTTACCCTCATCGTCATACGTCGCGGTGTGCCCCCAGTTATCGGCCACAGAGCCGGAATAAGTTGAAAAGATAAGTTCGGGGTCGATAGTGAGCGGCAATGATTTGTCGTAACCGGAAGGCAGCTCAAAATGTGCGATATTATCGTCGGAAATGCGGAATGCCGAAGGAACCTCCATCGCGCGTGCATTGCTGGCCGACTGAAACGAATACGGCTGCGCTTCCCTGATATCCCCCACCGAAGTTTTGATCACTATCTGCCCCGATTCATTCAGAGAAACCTTTTCCGCGCCTTTGTACTGGAAACTGATCCTGGAAGGATCCGCGCCGGGTTTGACCATGAATTCATATTTGAGTTTGGCCTGATTGAGGTAAATACGGAGGTCGATATCGGGGTAAATATTCTCGTAAATCACCTCTTCAAAACCATTTACACCGCTCGCCCAGGTGCCTGCATCACTCCCCAGAAAGTAGTTGAAACGTCCTTTACTAACTTTTAATGGCTGGTGCCGGAGCGCCGGAGACGCATTAAGAAACGTTACTTCCACGCCGTGCGCGCGAATGCCGGACACGCTCACATCCTCGCGTGCGCCGGGCGCTTGGGCATGCCCAGGCGCGTGCATGGCGGACACTTTCGCGCCGTCATAAAGTACGTAAAGTAGGGAGTGCGACTTCAAAAACAGAAAACCGCCAGGGATAGCGGCACGGAAACGGACATCGCTGTCCCATTGCCCCTTGTTTTCGATAAAATAGGCCGAAGCAGCCCGGGAATGGTCGGCTGTGCGGACGATAATCAGAAACGATATGAAGAGTAGCCGTAAAGTTTTCTGCATAGTCCGCGCGGCAAAGTTTTTCTATTTGAACGCAGAAACCGAGATGATATTTTTACAAAATTCGTATTCCTGCTGCACATTTGAACCGAGTAAAACCAACTGATTCTGTGTATTATCCATTACGTGATCGAGGTACCAATTGATGCCTTGCACATCCAGATTTGTTGTTGGTTCATCGAGAAAAACCACTGGCACATCCGAAAGAAACGCCAGCCCCAGTTTCACCCGCTGCTTCATACCCGACGAAAAGTGCCGGATAATCTTCCCGCTGGCGTGCGGCAGTTGTATAAAATCTTCAAAATCTCTCGCCGAAATGCCATTCTTGAATGGCTTGAACTTGCCGTGAAACTCAATCTGCTCGCGTAATGTAAACTCCTCAATCAGTTCGAGGTAGGGAGCTGCTATTACAATGTGCTTATACCAATGATCGGTTTCGATTTCCTTGCCACTTCCGTTGATATACGTGATGCTACCTTCCGAAACCGGGATCATGCCGGTAAGCAGTTGCAGCAAAGTCGATTTACCACTTCCGTTCGGACCTACAAAAACATACTTTTCACCCGCTGCAAGTTCGAAGCTGGCATTTCTGACAATCCACTCTTTGATGAACTTCTTCCCTATTTTATCGACTGTAATCCGCACTGCTCTCTGTTAATGTAATCCTGATTATTTACCGCCATAGTAATCCGCGGCCGCCCTCGCGATCCGGGCGATCACCAGTTCTCGCGTATCTGTTTTCGCAGTGGCGTCCGAGACGAACACTACTACGGCAATATCTCTTTTATTGGGAAACTTGATAATCCCCACGTCATTTGTCGCGGCCGTCACTCCTTTTTCGTTAGTACCGGAGGTGCCCGTTTTGTGTGCCACCACCGTGCCTTCTGGCAACAGCCCTTTGATCCTTTTCAGGCCGGTGGGGCCTGCTACGAGTATTTTCCACAGGAAATCATGACTGGATTTAGAGAGCGTCTTGCCCTTATAAACGATATCCAGCAATTGAAGATAAGCCGAAGGATGCGCAAAATTGGTATACTGCACATTCCAGCCAGCCTTCATTTCCTTCTCCGTAGCCACAATTGCAATGTCTTTTACGCCCAGCGTATGAATGTAGTCGTTCACCTTTTTGGTGCCGCCCGCCAGTTCAAAAAGGATATCGCAGGCATTGTTATCGCTTTCCGAAACCGAGTAACCGAGCAGCTCGCCGATGGTAATGTCAAAATCCTGATCCGGGTGCTTGTCGCGCATCGGGCTGTGTGTATCCCGGTCGAGCTGCGCTTTTGTGACGTGGATCTTCTGGTCCAACTTGTATTTGCCCTTATCTACCAGGTCCAAGACAGCCATTGCCAATGGAAATTTGAATGTACTTTGCATCGGGAATTTGTGATCCTGGTTGATCAGCAACGTTTCCCGGGTTTTTAAATCCATAATCCCCACGCCCACAATGCCATTGGCTTGCTTGCCGATCGTTTCGATTTCGGCGCTGAGTTTTGCTTGCTGAGCAAACATGAGGATTGGGAAGAGTAATAAGAGAACTAAAATCCGGGCAAGTCTGGTCATCGGCGTTATTTTTAGCTGATTTATTGCAGGTTTATTACGGACGCTCGGCTTTACGGTCTTCGATGGTCAGTTTCACCAGTTCAATGCGCGTGTCCTGCACCGAAACGATTTCGAACGAATAAGGCGGCATTTCAACGACCTCGTTTTCATCGGGTAAGTCGCCGTAAAAATGGATCAGCATACCGGCTATCGTGTCATAGTCACCTTCCGGAAGCTCCCAGCCATACTTTTCGTTCAAGTAGTCGAGTTCGTGACGTGCGCTGAGCATGTACGTATGATCGTCGAGCTGGCGTTCGGTCCAGTCTTCGGTGGTGTCGTATTCGTCCTGGATTTCTCCGAAAATCTGTTCTACTACATCTTCCACGCTCACGAGGCCGGAAGTACCGCCGAACTCGTCTACTACCAATGCGATGCTTCGCCGTTCTTCCAGGAACCGCAGCATCAGATCTCGTGCGGGCATGGCCTCGGGCACGATCAGGATCGGCGTGATAATGCTGCTGATCTCCTTCGGTTTTTTAAATAGTGACAATGCATGGCAATAGCCCAGCACCTCGTCTACGGACTCTTTATGAACGATTATTTTGGAATGGCCGCTTGTCAAAAATGCGGTACGCAGGTCCTCTATGCTCGCATTCACATTCACGGCCGATATTTCCGTCCGCGGGATCATGCAATCCCGGATGCGCAGATCCTTGAAATCCAATGCATTGATAAACATTTTCTCTTCAATGCTGTGGTCGTCGAAATCGGGGTCGTCGGCGGAGATAATGTCGTCACGCAGTGAGGGAGATAATATGTTTTCCTTTACAAATGGCTCTATCACCCAGTAAAGCGGCGTCATCAACCACTCTCCGAAGCGAACCGGAAATGCTTTCAGGTCCAGCACTTTCGGAAAACTCCGACCGATTTTAACCCAACTCGAATAGCTGCCCATCCACAAAACCGCCAGTGTCGCAAACAATGCTACGATCAGCAGCCAGTTTTGAGTACCGCTACTAAGCTCGAACAACGGGAATATGGTGACCACCCCCATGAAACAGCCCAATGCAACGGACAGCAGGCGAATCATCCGGAGAATGCGGCGCCAATAGAGCGTCTGCTCCACCTGCTCATTCTTTTCATGCCTGAGTGAGTACCGGTCGATCCACACATCCAGCAACACCGACCGCACCGCGCCGTAATAGCCCGCCAGCATAAAGAATACGATCGTCGTGAAGAGGAATATCAGGTTCATTTCTTCGGATTTTTAGCGGGTTTGCCTTTGACCGCCGCCTGCCGACCGCCGACCGCCGCTGTATGGTTGGATTTTTGGCGCTCTGCCTCCGGTTCGCCTGCCTGCTTCGCAGCAGTGGCAGCTTTCAAACGGCTGAATTGGAATAGCAAAAAGCAAACAATGCACAACAGTAAAAGCCAGTAGCTTTCTAACAGCCCGGCGCGCCGGAATTCGAGCACCCATAGCACGAGAAAACCGAATGCGAGGGCCAGGAAAATCGTCCGGATCAGTTTGGAATTCATTAATGAAGGATCTGCTTAAACATGCAGGGCCAGCGCCCTATTTTTTTCAATGATTTTCAAAGATACCACAGATTGCGCCAAAACGGTTATCCATGCATTAATCTTCGTTTCAACGCATAATAAACCATACATAACTCGGTCATTTCCCCCTAAAATAGCTAACTTGCAGGGATTGCCGTGCAATTCAGGGCCTACACTTGAATTGTAAAATTAATTCTTGAAAAAATATCCTTTATTACTATGAGCGAAACGACAAAACGCTTTGCACCCGGTGTTGTAACCGGCGATGGAGTTAGTGAAATTTTCCGCCACGCCAACGAAAACAACTACGCCCTTCCGGCCGTGAACGTGGTAGGAACCAATTCAGTGAATGCGGTCCTGGAAACAGCCAAAGCGGTTAACAGCCCTGTTATTATTCAGTTTTCGAATGGTGGAGCTATATTTTATGCAGGTAAGAGCCTTTCCAATGCCAATCAGCAGGCGGCTATCGCAGGCGGTATCTCGGGTGCGATGCACGTACACCAGATGGCGGCATTGTACGAAGTGCCTGTAATCCTCCACACCGACCACTGCGCGAAGAAACTCCTCCCGTGGATCGACGGTTTGCTGGATGCGGGCGAGCGTTATTTCGATCAATACGGTAAGCCATTGTACAGCTCCCACATGCTCGACCTTTCGGAAGAGCCTATCGAGGAAAACATCGAGATCTGCGCTAAATATTTCGAGCGTATGGCGAAGTTGGGTATGACCCTCGAAATCGAATTGGGTGTAACCGGCGGCGAAGAAGACGGCGTTGACAACTCGGACGTGGACAGCTCAAAACTGTACACCCAGCCTGAGGAAGTGGCATTCGCTTACGAAGAACTTTCAAAAATCTCTCCTAACTTCACCATCGCAGCTGCATTTGGTAATGTTCACGGGGTATACAAGCCAGGTAATGTGAAATTGGAGCCGAAAATCCTCCGTAACTCACAAGACTACATCAAGCAGAAATTCGGAACCGGCGACCTGCCCGTTAACTTCGTATTCCACGGAGGATCAGGCTCATCCCGCGAAGAAATCCGCGAAGCGATCGAGTACGGCGCGATCAAAATGAACATCGACACCGACATGCAATGGTCGACTTGGGAAGGTGTTCTCAACTATTACAAATCAAAAGAAGGCTACCTGCAATCACAACTCGGCAACCCCGAGGGTGCAGATTCGCCCAACAAAAAATACTATGACCCACGCGTATGGCTGCGCAAAGGCGAAGAGAGCATGATCGCTCGTCTGAAAGTGGCGTTCGAGGATTTGAACTGCATTAATCAGCTGGGGTAATTTGCTCGGCTGAAATGTTAAGAAAAAAGCAACCTGCGAGGGTTGCTTTTTTCTTTGGCCGGAAGCAGCCTATCCCTCCACCATCATCCGCTTCCGATGCGCCACGCCCCAATCGCGGAGCGTCTTGATCACAATCTCCAATGAATGCCCGTATTCAGTGAGTGAATACTCGACCACCACGGGGATAGAATCATAAACCGTCCGCTTCACAAGATCATTCGATTCCAACTCCCGCAATTCCTTCGAGAGCATTTTGTCGGTAATGCCCGGCACTTCTTTCGCGATTTGCGAAAAGCGTTTGTTACCGAACATGAGGGATATGATGATGGGCAGCTTCCATTTGCCGCTAAGTACTTCCAATGCGTCGCGCACGGGCAGGATGCTTTTGGTGCATTCGCCCCAGGTGTGCGGGTTCGTTTCCTTCGTTTTTTCCATAGCTTTTTACCACTATCCTTTTGTATACTACTTACAAATGTATAGTAAATTTAATTAAGTTTGCATACCGATTAGTCAACGGCACGTCAAACTTAGATAAAAATGAGCGAGTTAATAAAAAAATTGAACTGGCGTTACGCCGCCAAACGTATGAACGGTCAAACCGTTCCCCAGGAAAAGCTGGACAATATCCTCGAAGCGATCAAGCTTGCACCATCCTCGGTGGGTTTGCAGCCTTACAATGTGATTGTAGTGGAAAATAAAGAGCTGAGGGACCGGATTTTCAAAGAGGCTGCTCCTCGTCAGCTGCAAATCCCCGATGCTTCGCATTTGCTGATTTTTGCGGCATGGGACAAGCTGACTTCGCAGCATGTAGATGATTTTATCAATCTGGTCGCTTCTACCCGCAATGTGAGCCTCGAATCATTAGCGGCTTACCACAACAGCATTAACGGCGGCATCCTCAGCCGTAGCGAGGAAGTGAATTTCGACTGGGCGGCACGGCAGGCTTACATTGCCCTGGGCCACGGACTGGTGGCAGCGGCAACGGAAGAAGTGGATGCTACGCCAATGGAAGGTTTCGATTCTGCGAAACTGGATGAAATTCTCGGGCTTCGGGAGAAAGGACTGCGCAGCGTGGTGATCCTGACATTAGGCTATCGTGATCATGAAAAAGATCCCCTCGCAAATGCGAAGAAGGTCCGCCGCGCGCATGAAGAACTTTTTATCTCCATCTAGCCTTTTAAGTAACAGGAGGTTGAGAGTCAGGTGTGGTCAGGTGTAGTCAGGAATGGTCATGTGCAGTCAGAGGTGGTCAGAATGGTCAAGTATAGTCAGGAGTGGTCATGTTTAGTCAAGAATTGTCGAGACTATAATGACAATACTTAACAATACCCGACAACGAATGACAACACCTGACAAAAAATGACAATACCTGACAAAAACAACACTCGACTAAAATTGACAATACCTGACAAAAACAACACTTGACAAAAATTGACAACACCTGACAACCAATGACCTCCCTCCAAATAAGTTACAATACCGAACAAACGATATCATGAAAGTCGAAATATGGAGTGATGTAATGTGCCCGTTTTGCTATATTGGCAAAAGGCGCTTTGAGAGTGCGCTGGCGGAGTTTCCGCAGCGTGACCAGATTCAGGTGGAATGGAAGAGCTTCCAGCTGAATCCGCAGATGAAAACCGAACCGGGAAGAAGCATTAACGACTACCTGGCCGAGACCAAAGGCTGGACGCCAGATTATGCGCAGCAGGTGAACGACCACGTCGCGAATATGGCCGCCGAAGTGGGTTTGGAATATAATATGGATAAAGCTGTATTAGCAAATTCATTCGACGCACATCGCTTTTTGCAATTTGCCAAAACCAAAGGCCTGGGCGATGCAGCGGAAGAGCAATTGTTCAAAGCCTATTTTACGGATGGGCGGAATACAGCCGACCACGACACGCTGATCGAACTCGGAACGGCCATTGGCCTGGATGCAGCTGACCTGAAAGCCGTTCTGGAAGGTACGCGCTTCAGCGAGGATGTGCGGCACGACATTTACGAGGCGCAGCAGGTAGGTGCACGCGGCGTTCCGTTTTTTGTGCTCGATCGCAAGTATGCGGTTTCAGGGGCGCAACACACCGAGACTTTTCTCAATGCATTGCAGCAGTCGTTTGGTGAGTGGGAAAAAGCCAATCCCAAACCACTCGTAAGCCTGGCCGACGGGGCGAACTGCGCCGTCGACGGGGAATGCGACTAAGGTCTGAAATACGCATTCGAAAGCGGCACATCGGAACTCCGGTGTGCCGCTTTTTTGTGGCAATCTGCATCACTGGTACGGTTCTATAAGTAAAGTAAATGGCGCTGGTCTGGAATGTCGGGTAATTTGTGCTAATTGCGATAATTTGCTGCATAAATAAGGGCATATCAACCACCGCTATCAGCACTTTACACCCGATCCTATGCGCTTTCTGGCATTTTTGCTGCTCTTTCTAACCATGCAACAGCTCTCCCGGGCCGGAGGGATCAGGGGCCGCATTACCACAACAAAGGGCGAAGCACTCCCCTACGCCGGCATTGCGGTGAAGGGCACGAGCAATGGTACCATGGCCAATGAGGAAGGTGTGTACGAGTTCAGCCTCGTGCCGGGTAACTACGAGATCATTTTTCAATACCTGGGTTTTAAAAGTGTTTCCAAAACTGTCACTATCGGCAACGATTTCACCGAGCTGAATGTGGAGATGGAAGAGCAGGCGCTCAGCCTGCAAGAGGCGACGATCGGCAAGAGCAAGGAGGATCCCGCGTACACGATCATGCGGCGTGCGATCGCGAAGGCACGTTTCCACCAATTGCAGGTACGCGGGTACACGGCCAAAGTGTATTCCAGAAGCACAGGTGTGGCTACCAAAATTCCTTTTCTACTCCAAAAACGGCTAAAAAAAGAAGGTGTTCAGCAGGGTAAGGCCATTCTAAACGAAAGCGTCGCGGAAATCAAGTACCGCCGCCCCAACAATTACAGCCAGCGCATTATCTCCACCCGCAACAGCCTCGATAACAGCATTCCATCACCGAATGAGTACATTCTAGCCAGCTTGTACAGCCCTGAGATCGCGGGTACCATTTCTCCATTGTCGCCCAAATCATTTGCCTATTACAAATTTGAATATGAGGGCTATTTCGAAGAACGTGGGGAGATTGTCAATAAAATAAGGGTTATTCCAAAAGCCTATGGTGAAGGGGTTTTCAAAGGAAGCTTGTTTATCCTCGAAGACCGCTGGGCGATCCATAGCTACGATTTGCAAACTACCACCAGCGGCTTGAACATTTCAGCCAAGCAGATTTTCAGTCCGGTGCAGGGGGTGTGGATTCCGGTAAATCAACAGTTCAAGCTCAATGGCAGTTACCTCGGCTTCGCGGGGGAATTCCGGTACCTGGTCTCTTTAACATACGATAAACTCGATGTCGATCCCGGTTTGCGGGAAGACATTATCATTGCCGACCATAAAAAAGAGAATGCACCCAAAGTAAAAGGCGGCAAAGACCTCGAAACGCTAATCCAGGCGCAGAAGGAGTTCTCTACCAAAAATTTTAGAAAACTCACCAAACAATACGAAAAACAGCAGAAAAAAGAGCAGAAGGAACAGCTGGGCAACGACCGGCTGGTGCGGCAGGACTCCATCGTGATCGATTCGATGGCCAACAAGCGCGATACTACCTACTGGACGACATTGCGGCCGATTCCGCTGACACGGTCGGAGGTATCCAGTTACGTTACGCAGGACAGTATCAAGGTCGTGAAGGATTCGCTGCGCATCAATACCAAGCCCGATTCTACGCATTTCAAGCCAATCCACCTGCTTTTGGGTAATACCTACGCATTAGGCAACCGCAATACTTTCTATTTCAAAAGTCCTTTCCTATCGGTCAGCTATAACTCGGTGGAGGGTAACGCGATTAATTTCATCACCGAATGGCAGAAGCGCTGGGGTAAATCGTCGTACATGAGTGTGCGCCCGCTGGTGCGTTACTCGTTCGGGCGGAAGCGGCTGTACGGGAATCTGGAAACCAACGTAGGCGGCAAAAACTGGAACCTGGCATTGGCGGGCGGTGAAATGGCGACGCAGATCAATAGCCGCGAACCGATCCCGCCGTTGCCTAACAGTGTCGCCGCACGCTTTTTCGACCGCAGCCTGATGAAGTTGTATCAAAAACAGTTCGGCCACATTCAATACACGCTCCGCAATATCGGCGACGTGCTGAGCATCAATACAAGCCTGGACTTTGAGCACCGTGTGGAGCTCCTCAACCAGGAAAGTGCGCGGCCGATTATCTTTTGGAGCCAATTTGGTTTTACACCCAACCGACCGGTTAACCGCGAACTGGCTAACACCGGCTTCAAAGACCATAATGCCTGGATTTTCGACATTACCGCCACATTGCGTCCATGGAGAAGGTATTTGATCCGCAATGGCGAAAAACGCTATTTAAGGAGTCGTGGGCCGGCATTTAGTGCCAATTACAAAAGTGGTCTGGGCTTTTTGGGAGATGTGGATTATTCAATGCTGCAAGGAACGATCCGCCAAAGTTTAAGCCTGGGACCGCGCAGCAATCTCGAATACCTGGTGAATGGGGGTGGATTTTTGAATACAAAAAGAATGTATTTCCCCGACTATCAGCATTTTATGGGCAACGAGTTCTTCTTCCAGTATGTCTACCCGCCCGACCAATTCCGGATGCTACCCTATTACCGTTACAGCACGGCGAAGTGGTTTTTCCAGACGCATTTGACGTGGTCGATGCAGCATTTCCTGCTCACGCGGGTGCAGTCGTTACGTGTTACCGGCATTTCGGAGACGTTGCAGCTGCATTACCTGCGCGTACCGTCGATCCGGAATTATACGGAAGCCGTTTATGGGATTGATAATATTATGCGGATCGTCCGGTTGGAGGCCGTCGCGCAATTCCATGGCTCGCATTTCCAGGGCATGGGATGGCGCATCGGGGCCTCCTTTCGGTTCGGACGGTAATTATTTCACTTTTGTAGCCTTGAAACGCGGGGCAGTTTTAGGCACTGTCGGCCAAACGTTATTATCAAGGTCGATGTCGGCCATGCGCTGGCTCGGATCGATCGCGATCGCCTGAATATCCGAAATGTTACGCTCGATGGTGAAGGAATACTCAGGGTAAGTCCAGCCCCAGTCGGCCAGTTGCGTGGTTTTGGTATAGAGCTTCTCATTTTTCTCGCCCCTCATGATTTCGAGCGGGATATAAAAATTCTCCTCTGTGCCGTCTTTGTAGCTTACCACCACATCCAGCGGCATCGGCATTTGGCCGATTCTTTCGAGCACTATATCTGTTTTCCCAGCAGTGGCAACTACTTCCCGAATGCCGTAATCGATCGTTTTGGTCGTCCCCACAAAGTTCTCCCAGAACCAGTCCAGTTCCAGGCCCGATTCCTTTTCCATAATGCGTTTCAAATCGGTCGGGTTCGGATGTTTGAACTTCCACTCATTGAAGTACCGCTTCATTCCGCGTTGGAAAGTTTCCTTACCCATGATATAATTAAGCTGATTCAGGAAAACGGCGCCCTTGTTGTAACTCGCAATACTGTATGCCTTATTGGTATTATAATGGTCGGCGTGCGTCGTAAGCGGCTCCTCCGTACCGGACTTCACCAGACTGCGGTAGCTGGTGGTAGCGCTGCGTTGCGGATCGCCTTTGGCAGGAAAGAGCTCGTTCATCACGATATTCTGCGCGTAGGTCGTGAAACCTTCGTCCATCCAGGGATATTTAGACTCATTGGTGCCCAAAAGCCCCTGGAACCAGCTGTGAATGGACTCGTGGACGGTCACGCTCGTTAGCGAATGCAAGTTCAGGCGCCCGGTGATAAGTGTCGCCATGGGATACTCCATACCACCGTCTCCGCCCTGGATTATCGAGTATTGCTTATACGGATAACGTCCGAATTGCTCGTTCATGATCTTGAACGAACGTACGGCCAGCGGCTCCATTTGCTTCCACACATTAGCCAGTGTATCGGTTTGGTAGAAGAAATGCAGGTCTAGTTTATCGTCTACTTTCACAACATCGTGTTGGTAGTCGCGGTCGGCGGCCCACATGAAGTCGTGTACTTCCGGTGCGATGAAATGCCAGGTAAGGCGCTCGCCGGGTTTGTGGGTGACATTTTTGGTAGAATAGCCGTGGCCAATTTTGTCCGGATTTTGCAAATAGCCCGTTCCCGCGATCGTGTAAGCCGCATCCATCGTGATTTTCACATCAAAATCTCCCCAGACCCCGTAGAACTCGCGACCGATGTAAGGATTCGCGTGCCATCCCTCGTAATCGTACTCCGACATTTTGGGATACCATTGCGCCATCGAGTAGTCGATGCCTTCGTTATTATTGCGACCTGTGCGGCGGATCTGCAATGGTACCTGCGCTTCGAATTCCATATCGAAAGTATGCTGCGATTTCGGGAGGATCTTCTCGTTCAGAGTCACTTCGAGGATGGTCCCTACCAATTCATATTTCAGCGACTTTCCATTCTGTTTGAGGGAAAGCACTTTTTCGTAACCGATCTCCGAAGGCAACAATTTGGAAATGCGGTCCTTCACCCGCGAATCGGGGTCGCTGATCGAGCGCGAGCGGACGTCCATCTGGCTGCCTGGCTGGAATGCGTTCAGGTATAAATGGTAAAATACCTTTTGAAGTGTATCGGGGGAATTGTTGGTGTAAACGAGTTTTTGAGTGCCTTTGTACTGGTGTTTGACAGCATCAAAATCAATCTCCATCTGGTACTTCGCGCGCTGCTGCCAACGGTCATTTTGTGCTGAAACCCGGATCGCCAGCGCGACCAGCATTAGCACGGATAATTTAAACTTCATTATAAGGTTAGTAATTTGATTAAACCGCAAATTAACGGAATTGTCTGGTTTATAGGGAGAAAATTATATATTTGAGCAAAACTCACTACTATGCAACGCTCCATCGAAATACCAAAAGAACTTATTTACGAGGAGTTTGACGGGCACCCAGTTTACCGTAAGGGATACCGCGATTATCTCGTGGGAACCAAAACGGTAGAAGAATTAATGGGTACCAGTAAATTACAGTGGTTTATCGTCACATCACTATTGAGAAAAATTCTTGAATTGTTCCAACCTGGCGAATATTTGGTCGGGACTAATGAACCGGGCGTACATCTCAGACGTGGCACCAACTTCGCAAACGACATAGCCATTTATCGTAAAGGGCAGCTTAAAATCGGATTGAATTCTGTTAACTATGCCGAGATTCCCCCGGTGGTAGCCATTGAAGTAGATGTACGGGCCGATTGTTCCGATATTTTCTCAAATGAGTTCGAATATATGCAAGCAAAAAGTAAAAGGCTGCTGGATTTTGGAGCTCAAAAGATTATCTGGATAGACTCTGTCTCTAAAAAAGTCTCTATTATTTCGTCAGACCGTCGATGGGAAACCATCGATTGGGATTTGCCGTTCGAAATTCTTGACGGAAAGTACATCAATGTATGGGACTTGATGTTGAAAAATGGTTTTGAAGCGTAAACTGTGCATCATTCTCCACAAAAAACCTCATTTTTAAGCGATTAAAGCGGTTTGGAGCATTTTAGGCATATTTACGCTTCTGGCATAGTGTTGGTAATTATTGAATCAGAAATCAATAATCGAAAACCTAAATATTTGTCACTCATGCTTAGATGGACCGTAATATTTCTCGTTATCGCTATCGTGGCCGGGATCCTCGGATTCGGTGGTATAGCGGCAGGCGCAGCCGGAATTGCTAAAATTCTTTTCTTCGTATTCCTCGTTCTCTTCGTGTTAAGCTTATTAAGCCGTGGTGTCGGGCGATCCTGACGACTTCCGGAAATACAATAAATGAAAAAAGCGGACCCGATGTCCGCTTTTTTCGTATTCCTTATTCCCATTCGATGGTAGCCGGCGGCTTCGAAGAGATGTCGTACACGACTCTGTTCACCCCTTTTACCTTATTGATAATATCATTGGATACTTCTGCGAGGAAATCATATGGCAAATGCGCCCAGTCGGCAGTCATACCGTCGACAGAGGTTACCGCACGCAGCGCAACCACGCGCTCGTATGTGCGCTCGTCGCCCATTACACCTACGCTCTGCACGGGAAGGAGCATTGCGCCCGCCTGCCAAACGTCCTTATAAAGATCCCATTTGCGGAGACCGCCGATGAAGATCGCGTCCACTTCTTGCAGAATAGCGACTTTCTCAGCAGTGATTTCGCCCAAAATACGGATCGCCAGACCTGGTCCCGGGAAGGGGTGGCGGCTGAGGATCTTCTCGTCGATACCCAGTGTACGTCCAACCGCCCTTACCTCGTCTTTAAACAGAGTGTTCAGCGGCTCTACTACTTTCAGTTTCATGAAATCGGGCAAACCACCCACGTTGTGGTGCGATTTGATCGTCGCCGAAGGTCCTTTTACCGAAACGGATTCGATCACGTCGGGATAAATAGTGCCTTGGCCGAGCCATTTCACATCCTCGATCAGATGTGCTTCCTGGTCGAAAATATCGATGAACGACTTTCCGATCGCCTTGCGTTTCGCTTCGGGATCGCTCAGGCCGTCGAGCGACTGGTAAAAGTGTGATTTAGAATCCACACCTTTAATATTAAGGCCCATATCCTGGTAAGAATGGAGCACTTGCTCGAATTCATCCTTACGCAAAAGCCCATTATCTACGAAAATACAATAGAGGTTTTTGCCGATCGCGTGGTGTACCAGTGTGGCAGCTACCGTAGAATCCACACCGCCCGACAATGCCATCACGACCTTGTCGTTGCCCAGCTTCTGGCGAAGCTGTTCAATCGTATGCTCTACGAAAGAGTCGGAAGTCCAGTCCTGTTTGCACCCGCAAATGTTTACTACGAAGTTATGCAGCAACTTTTTACCCTCGGTAGTGTGGGTAACTTCCGGGTGGAACTGGATACCATAGGTGAGTTCATCCTCCACTTTAAATGCAGCCACTTTCACCGATTCCGTAGAAGCGATCACATGGAAGTTCTGCGGCGCACGTACGATCGTGTCACCATGCGACATCCATACCTGCGACGATTCCGACAACCCAGCCAGCAATGAAGAATCCGTATCATCGATTTCCAGCTTCGCACGGCCATACTCGCGGTGTTGCGAAGGTTTCACTTCGCCGCCCAGCTCCTGCGCAAGCAGCTGCGCGCCATAGCATACACCCAGCAGGGGCAATGTTTTGCGGAATTTGTTCAGATCAACCCGGGGAGAATCCTCGTCCCTTACCGAACAGGGGCTACCTGAGAGAATGACACCTTTGACGTTGGGAGTGAGTTCGGGGAAGTTGTTGTATGGGTGGATTTCACAATAAACATTCAGTTCGCGAACTCTGCGTGCAATTAACTGGGTGTACTGTGAGCCAAAATCTAAAATCAGAATTTGTTCAGTCATATATATGCTATCTAAAACGCAAAGGTAGGGAGATTGGAGGAAAACCAAAAAACGAAGTTGAAACTTCGCCACTTTGGTCATTCAAATAGCTATTTAACCGTTTAAACTTTTTTCCAGCCAATATGCAACTTCCTTTTATCCCTTTGTATCTATAAACCGAAAGATAGACACACACCACTTATATAACATACAAGCCTTTTATGTAATCAAAGGTTCTATGTTATACCAAGTACCTATCTTTGCAGTGTACCTAATGGAACAACTCACCCCGGGTACGCTGAACTTTAACTATTAGCCATGAAAATCTTAATGAACCTAACTGCAGCGCTGCTGCTGGGCAGTGGATTTGTGCACGCACAAGCTCCCCAGCCTCTTACCGGAAAAGGAAAAATCACCGGCGCGGTGCTTGATGAAAAGTCACAACCGTTCCCGTTTGTGAACGTCCTTCTGCTACAAGCCAAAGACTCGGTACTTGTAAAAGGGCTTGCGGCCGACGAGCAGGGCAAATTTGCGTTCGACCAGGTAGCAGCAGGCAAATACCTTACGCTGATCTCCATGGTAGGTTACCAGAAAGCATACAGCGAACCATTTAATGTAAAAGACGCTCCCGTAAACCTTCCCACTGTCAATCTGAAATCGGATATCAAATCTCTGAGCGAAGTGACAGTCGTGGCGAAAAAACCATTCATCGAGCAGGAAATCGACCGGACGGTGGTGAATGTGGAAAACAGCATTGTTTCCGCCGGCGCAACCGCATTGGAAGTACTTGAACGCGCTCCCGGCGTGACGGTGGATCAGCAGAACGAGCAATTGAAACTGCGGGGTAAGGAAGGGGTGATTGTTCAGATCGACGGGAAACAGACTTTTTTATCTCAGCAGGAACTGATTACCCTCCTCCGCAACACGCCGAGCGACAACATTGAGAAAATTGAGTTGATCACTAACCCTTCGGCCAAATACGACGCAGCGGGCAACTCGGGGATCATCAATATCAAAATGAAGCGCAACAAGAACTACGGCACCAACGGGAATATCAACCTGGGTGGCGCATGGGCGAAATACGGTCGCGCAAATGCAACCGCGACGCTCAACCACCGGGCCGGAAAGATCAGCACATTTATCAGCGGCGGTGCTTTTTATAACAAAGGATTCAATAACAACGACATTTACCGCACCATTCCTTACGAGGATAAAGTGACGATTTTCGACCAGCACACCGAGCGTATCAACAGATCCGAGTATTATAATGTGCGTGCCGGCCTCGATTACTTTGCAACGGACAAGACCACCGTAGGCGTATTGGTTTCCGGTTTCTACAACGATTGGAGCAACCCATTCGGACAAACCAACACCCGGATCCTGAACGAAGACCTAAGCCTGCAACGGACATTCCGGACCAACGTTTTCAATGGCGGGAAGATGAATAACATCAGTTCCAACGTGAACCTGAAACACCAGTTCAACGACAAGGGAAAAGAACTGACTTTCGACCTGGATTACGTGCACTACGGCGGCAAAAAGAAAAGCGACCTGGATACCCGTTACTTCAATGCAAACGGCACGCCGGATGAGGCTGCTACGGAAATGGTCCGCAACGATATGCCTTCCGACATCAACATTGCGATGGCGAAACTGGATTACACCCAAACGATCGGCAAAGGCAAGTTCGAAACCGGTTTGAAATCGAGCTATGTGACTTCGGATAATGATATGGTGTTTGAAACCTTCGTCGACAGCTGGCAATTTGACCCGAAACGCTCGAACCGTTTCAAATATACCGAGAACGTGAATGCAGCTTATGCGAACTACGCCGGTGCTATTTCGAAGAAAATCAAATATCAGTTGGGCGTTCGTGCGGAACACACGCATTCGATCGGTAACTCGATCACGCTGAACCAGAAACGCGACAGAAACTATATCAACTTTTTCCCAAGCGTATTCTTATCGAACCAACTGGATACCAACAACGTGATCAACCTGTCGTACAGCCGCCGGATCGACCGCCCGAATTACCAGTCACTGAACCCGTTCGAGTTTTACCTGGATCCGTACACATTCCAGCGCGGTAACCCGAACCTGAGACCACAGTACACGCATTCGTTCCAGTTGGTCCACGTTTACAAAAACGCATTGAACACGACGCTGGCTTACAGCCGCATCAAAGATATGATCGCGGATGAATTGCCTCAGCAGATTGCGTCGGAAAACAAGACTTTCGTGACTTCGGATAACCTTGACAACCAGGACAATGTAAGCCTGACCGTCTCTTTCCCGATTCCAGTCACTAAATGGTGGCAAGTGCAGGCGAACTTTACGGGTGTGTACAACCATTACAAGTCATATTACCTGGAACAGCAGCTGGAAATCAAGCAGACATCCTGGAATATGTACGCCAGCAACCAGTTTACGATCGGCAAAGGATGGTCCGCCGAGCTCTCGGGATGGTACAATAGCCGGCAGTTCTATGGATTGTACGCAGCCCGCCCGATGGGGATGATCAATGCAGGCTTGCAAAAGAATATCCTGAACAAAAAAGGAACGATCCGTTTCAATGTGAACGATATCTTCTGGACCAACCGCTTCAACGGTACCGCGGTGTACAAGGATATCAATTTCAAAGTGCGTTCCGAATGGCCTAGCCGCCAGTTCAGACTGACCTTCACTTACAACTTCGGCAACCAGAACGTGAAGGGTGCCCGCCAGCGCAACACCGGCTCGGATGACTTGCAGAAACGCGCAGGAGGCAATTAAGAGTGGAATTCCGGTCGAACGAGACCAGTGTTCATAAATTAGTTAGGTTTGTTATGCAGAAAATCCATCCCGCGATGTGCGGGATGGATTTCTTTTTGATATAAACCTAATAAGTGAAATGCTTATGCTTGAAGCGCCGCAACACCCGGAAGCACTTTGCCTTCCATGTATTCGAGCAATGCACCGCCACCGGTTGATACGTAGCTTACGCGATCGCCGTAGCCTGCATTGTTGATCGCAGAAGCCGAGTCGCCGCCGCCGATCAATGAGAATGCGTCGTTGTCTTCGGTTACCGATACTACCGCCTCAGCGATTGCGTTGGTTCCTTTCGCGAAGTTCGGGAACTCGAATACGCCCATCGGGCCGTTCCAGAGCACAGTTTTTGACTTTTTAATGATATCAGAGAAAATCTCCGCGGTTTTCGGACCGATGTCCAGGCCTTCCCATTCGTCAGGAATGTTACCTGCTTCAACAACTTTACGATCCGCGTCGTTGGAGAATTTATCGGCGATTACCGTATCCACCGGCAATACCAGGTTAATACCTTTCGCTTTCGCTTTTTCGATCAGTTCAAGCGTAAGATCCTGCTTGTCGGCTTCGAGTAACGACTTACCGATGCTTCCGCCTTGCGCTTTGGAGAATGTATAGGACATACCGCCGCCGATAATGAGGTTATCCACTTTATCCAACAGGCGTTCGATGATCAGGATTTTGTCGGAAATTTTCGCCCCACCCATGATCGCCGTGAAAGGCCTTTCTGAATGTTCGAGCAGGCGCTCTGCATTATCGAGCTCCGCCTGCATGACATAACCGCAAACTTTATCCTTAAAAAACTTACCGATAACAGCCGTAGAAGCGTGTGCGCGGTGTGCGGTACCGAATGCATCCATTACCCACACATCACCGAGTTTCGAAAGCTTCTCAGCAAATTCTTCGTTACCTTTTTCTTCTTCTTTATAAAAACGCAGGTTTTCGAGCAACAGAACTTCTCCCGGTTGCAATGCAGCGGCCAGCTCAGTAGCGCTTGCGCCAATGCAATCGTCGGCAAACTTCACAGTCTTTCCGAGGATCAGCGACAATGGGTTTACCAGGTGTTTCAGGGAGTACTTTTCGACAGGACCGTCCTTCGGGCGACCCAAGTGTGACATTAAAATGACGGAACCGCCGTCATTAAGAATCTTGCTGATTGTAGGAATGGTCGCACGGATACGCGTATCGTCCGTGATCTCAAATTTTTCATTAAGCGGGACATTGAAATCCACGCGAACCAGGGCTTTTTTCCCTGAAAAATCATAAGAATCTAATGTTGTCATGGGCAGGTAAAATTGTTTTCCATAGAGAGCAAATGTAAATCAATTTCTTAATTATATACTATGCTTTTCAGAAAAGGCGGCGCGCATAATAGCTATAATCCTATTTTTACCTTTCATTTTTCTATAAAATCAGTATTTAACCAAATTTTAATATAAACTGTCCTGCGCCCGCTGGTACCGCCCTTTTCGCCATTCAAAAACACCAAGCAAAAAATTCATTCACTCACTCCCGTTCCACGGCGGCTCATTCAATCATTCAGTCATTCGGTCATTCGGTCATTTTTTGGTAACTTTATTTCTTCATCAACTAAAAAAGTAACCGTTTTGTCCGCCGAGTTGACCGATCCGTTCGCCCAGGAACAAGTGTTCCCCACGGATTTACCGCCCAAATACTATCTCGAATATTTCAATTACGTGCTCGCCTTCGTTCGCAAGCGATATGCGCACATCCTGCACGAGCGCGAGCTAAATTTCCTGGACAATTACGAGTCGCTTTCCGAGGATGCGCAATGCCTCTTCATCCGTTTCAGCAACCGCAGCAAATCGTTTTTCCGCACCAACAGCCTCTCCTATTCTGAAATTGAAGATATGCCCGCGGTCCTTACCGAACTACTCGAACGCGACTTCATCGAAACGCTTTGCGAAGCGCACGAAAGCCGTTTCGGAGAAGTGATCGACCTTTTCACCAAACCCGAACTGCTGGAAGTCACCAAGCTGCTTGAACCAGACGTAATGCCTTCCAAAAGCATTAAAAAGCCCGATCTGGTGCGCTGGCTGCTGCATGAGTACGATTTTGAGATGCTTTGTGAGGTGCTCGGCGAAATGGAGCCGGTGGTGAAAGTGTCGTTCGAGGCGGAGGTAATGCTGATGAAGTTCCTCTTCTTCGGTAACCGCTATGCCGATATGACCGAATTTGTCGTCCGCGACCTAGGGCATGTGCGGTTCCAGTCGTTTGATGAACAATATCTTTCCATTCAGTTTGATACCCGAAAGGATGCGGACGATACATTAATGGTGTCGTTGATGAAAGAAACGTTCGACATCATCAAACAGGATCTGCCGCCGGAGGAGATCTATGACTGGTTTATGAACTGGCAGGCTTCAAGCGGTACCGGACTCAGCCATAAGGCATTACCTTCTTTCAATTCATTTATATTAAAAGTAAGTGCCTGGCTGGAACGCAAGAAAATGCTTTCGCAGGCATTAACCATTTACCAACTCACCAACGACGCCCCAGCCCGGGAGCGGCGCGTGCGACTACTTTATAATCTGGGCGAAATCGACGAGGCATTAGCATTATGCGAGGAAATATCCGAAAGCCCGCAGAATGCCGATGAGCGCTTTTTCAGCCTCGATTTTTATGAAAAGATCAAAAACAAAAAAGCCCGGACCGTCAAAAGGACGACCCAGGCCTTGAAGGCTGCCGAAGCGATTGAAGTACCTATTTCGTATCGTTTCCGGGTGGAATTCGGCGCTATAACCTATTACCAGGAGCAGGGTTACAATGCATTTTTCAGTGAAAATGAGCCGTGGCGCGCATTGTTCGGGCTGCTGTTCTGGGATATTATTTATGATACCAATGTACAGACGATCCACAACCCGCTGCAACGCATTCCGTCCGACTTCTTCTTGCCCGATTTCTATTTCAAACGGTCGGAGCAGTTAAAGGAACGGCTCGCCGCCGCGCACTCGCGCGAGATCATCGACGAGCTCGTCACACAGACATTTACAGACAAATACGGCATTACCAACGTACTCGTGCCGTGGTATGACGGCGCATTGGAAAAGGTATTGACATTGACTTCCCTTTTGAGCCCTGAAAAAATCCACAAGATTATGCTGGAAATGGCGCTGAACCTCCGCGAAAACACCCGAGGCTTCCCCGACCTGCTCGTTTGGAACGACGACGATTACGCATTCATCGAAATCAAATCTCCTACCGACCACCTCTCGTCGCGGCAGTTGCATTGGCAGCATTTCTTCGCCGAGCATGGCGTACAGAGCCGGATCGTGCGGGTGAATTGGATCAAGGAGGATATTAGTCTAACGTAAACTCGGCTGTTACCGGCAGGTGGTCCGACGCATATTGCTCGTCGATCACCTTCGTGTTAGCACTTTTGAGTTTGCCCCCCTGCTTGTGCATGATGAAATCGATGGTCTTTTTCGGTACTTCCACGGGGATCGTCGGCTTGCAGTCGGTGCAGGAGCGGGTGAAGTATTTATCAAAATAAGCAATTACCGGGCTTTCAGGTGTTGCGTTGAAATCGCCACCAAGGATCATCGGCAACGCTGTTTCTCCGAAATACTTCATAATCGTTTCGGCTTGCAGCAGGCGGTTTGGTTCTTTCAAACCCAGATGCGTGCTGGCGAAGATGAGCTTGCGATTATCCGGCAATTTCACGGTTACCGCGGCAATCGTGCGATCTTCTTCCTTCAATTCCGGACGAATAGGCAATGCAAACTTCGCCGAATCGACGATCGGGAATTTGGTCAGAACCGCCACGCCGTAATCGCCGCCCTGGTGATCGATCGCTTTGGAAAAATAGAATTTCATGCCGGTCAGCGCGGCCAGTTGCTGGGCTTGGTTCTTGCCTTTGCCGGATCGTTCGGTATTCACATCCACTTCCTGTAATGCCACGAAATCCGGTTTTTCTGCATTGATTACCTTCGCAATGGCTTCCACGTCGATCTTGTCCCCAGCCGAGGGTGGGTTACAATGGTGGATGTTGTAAGTCATCACTTTGAAACGCTGCTTTTTGGCAGGCTGGTCGGGCAACGTACCGCCTAGTACGTTGATTGAGAAGAGAATGGATAAAGAAAACAAATACTTTTTCATCGGTGGTACGAAGATTAAGGTTAGTAATGCACCAAAAATAGTAGTTGAAAGCCAGAAATTATCCCGCCTGATAACCCGTTTGGGTTTATCCTCCCATCAAATCTCGACCCGAAGGGCATTTTTCACTATCATTACACATTCATTAACAATCCTCGCTTCATGAAGCTAAGAAAACTCCTATTCGCTGCGGCCGCGCTCACGGGCCTCGGCGTCGCGCATGCGCAAACCAGGCCGGAGGATGTGAAAAGTTTCACGCTCGCCAACGGCATGAAATTCCTCGTCCTGGAAGACCATTCGATCCCCACTGCGAATATGTACCTTTTCTGGAAGGTCGGCTCGCGAAATGAGGTGCACGGCATTACCGGCCTCTCCCACTTTTTCGAACACATGATGTTCAACGGCTCCAAAAACTATGGCCCGAAGCAGTTCGACCGCGTGATGGAAGCCAACGGCGGTTCCAACAATGCCTACACAACCGAAAACGTGACCGTCTATACCGACTGGTTCCAGAAAGATGCCCTGGAAACGATCTTCAAACTCGAATCCGACCGCATCGGCCACCTCACAATCGATCCCAAAATGGTAGAAAGCGAGCGCGGTGTGGTGCTTTCCGAGCGCAGTACGGGTCTGGAAAACAGCAACTACCAGCTCATAGGAGAGCAAGTCCAGTCCGTTGCATTCCAGGAACACCCTTATATGTTCCCGGTAATCGGTTTTGAATCGGATATCAAGAGCTGGACGCAATCCGATCTGGAAAACTATTTCAAAACTTACTATTCACCCAACAACGCGACCGTCGTGGTGGTGGGTGATGTTCAATTTAATGAAGTTAAAAAACTGGCCGACCAAAATATGGGGCCGCTTCCCGCTCGGGGCCTGCCGCCGAAGATCCGGACCATTGAGCCGCCGCAGAATGGCGAGCGCCGCGTAACGACATACAAGGATATTACCACGCCGAATTTGCTCCTCGCCTACCATGTTCCCGAAACTGCCCATGCCGACTATTACGCACTGGACCTTTTCAGCAGCCTGTTAAGCTCGGGCAACTCTTCGCGGCTGGTAAAGTCGCTGGTAATGGACACTACCATCGCATCCAGCGTTTCCACAGGGCTCGATAATGGTTTCGATCCGACATTGTTTGCCGTTTTTGCAGTAGCGGGCGATAATGTTTCCGCCGCAGACCTCGAAAAAGCCATTGAAAAACAGATCGATATGATTATCGAGAATGGCGTGACCGATGCGGAGTTGCAAAAAGTGAAGAACCAGAAACTCATGGAATTCTATCACACGCTCGAAACCATCAATGGAAAAGCCAACAGCCTTGGTACTTATGAGGTGTTTTTTGGTGATTACAAAAAAATGTTCGAAGCTCCCGAGAACTACAAGAAGGTCTCCGTGGAGGATATCAAACGCGTAGCAGCACAGTATTTCACCGAGCGCAACCGCACCGTAGGGTACCTGCTTCCTGAAAAATCGAAATAACAGCCATTCAAATTCATATTGGAATGAAAAATATCCTGATTCTGGTACTCGCCCTGTGCGCATTTGCGGCTGAGGCGCAGAATAATTTCAAAGTACCTCCTTACGAGACATTCAAACTTAAAAACGGGCTGACGGTGTACCTGATGGAGCAGCATGAGGTGCCGCTGATCAACGTGTCGGCCGTGTTCGATGCCGGTGCGATCAACGATGGTCAAAGTTACGGCCTCGCCAGTCTAACCGCCGATGCATTACTCTTCGGGACGCAAAAATACACCAAAGCGCAGATCGAGGAAATGACCGATTACGTCGGCGCCAGCCTTTCCACCTATGCTTCCAAAGACAATGCGGGCCTTGCGGCTTCATTTGCTGTAAAAGACCAGGACAAGCTTTTTGAACTGATCCAGCAGGTGCTTATCCATCCGGTTTTCGATGCTACCGAATTTGATAAACACAAACAGCGCACGCTGCTCGAACTCGCCCAGGCGAAAGAAAGCCCTCGCTCGGTGATCGGCAACTATTACAATGCATTCCTGTTCGGCAATTTCCCTTATGCGACGCCGACGGCCGGCAGCAAATCGACGGTCGAGAAAATCGATGTGGCCGCAGTGAAGGCATTTTATCAGAACAACTACACCACGGGAAAAGGAGCTATTTCGATTGTCGGCGATTTCAAGGCGACGGATATGAAGAAAAAAGTGACGGCATTGTTCGGTGAATGGAAAACCGCGCCTGCCAGAATGGTGAAACGCGTGGCACCCAATCTGGAATTCGACAAGGCTCGCGTATTGCTCGTGAATAAAGACGACGCCCGCGAAACCACATTCATGATCGGTGGCAAGGGGATCGATTACAATTCACCGGATTATGTGCCCGTGGTCGTGATCAACACCATCCTCGGCGGTAGGTTTACCTCCTGGCTGAATGACGCACTGCGTGTCAATTCGGGCCTCACCTACGGCGCAGGAAGCCGTTTTACCCGCTACAAGTATGCAGGTACTTTCGGTATCAGCACTTTTACCAAAAACTCCACGACCATTCCGGCCATCGACATGGCACTGAGCGTGCTCGACAGCCTTCACAAACACGGCATTAATGAGGAAATCCTCGCGTCCGCGAAGGCGTACGTGAAGGGCGACTTTCCGCCCGATTACGAGTCGGCCGGCGCATTGGCAAGGCTTCTGACGGATATGTACACTTACAATTTCGATGAAAGCTTTATCAATACATTCCAGGCAAAAGTGGATGGCCTGACGGTGACGCAGGCTAAGAATATCATCGCCACCTATTTCCCGAAAGACAAGCTGCAATTCGTACTCGTAGGCAAGGCTTCGGAGATTAAGGAGCAGGTTAAAAAGTACGGCCAGCTGAGTGAAAAACAGATCAAAGCCGACGGGTTTTAGTATATCAATCGCAGTACTACCTTTTGGCAATACCTATCTAAAACAATCAACGAGATGACGATGAAAAAACTAATCGGTCTGGGCTGTCTGGCGGCTGCATTGCTGGGCGGAAGCGACCTTTTTGCACAAGGCAAGCCGGTGTACACCGCGCCGATCGGCTTACAGGCATATACTTTCCGGGGCAGCTGGGGCAAGGGCATCGAAGCGACGCTCGATACCATCAAATCCCTCGGTGTGACTGAAATGGAAGGAGGCCCGATCGCCGGTATGACCACCGAAGAGCTCCGCAAGCAGCTCGACAAACGCGGCATCGCCATGCGTTCCATCGGCGCCGACTACAAAAAACTCAGCGAAAGCACCGCACAAACCATTAAGGACGCTAAAATCCTCGGCGCCAAATATGTGATGGTCGCCTGGATTCCTCACGAAAAAGGCAATTTCAACCTCGAAACCGCGAAAAAAGCAGTCGCCGATTTCAACAAAGCGGGAAAAGAACTGAAAGAAGCGGGCATTTCGCTCACTTACCATAACCATGGCTACGAATTCGTGCCTTACGAGGATGGTACGCTGTTCGATTACATTGTCAAAAACACCAATCCCGAATATGTCAATTTCGAAATGGACGTCCTCTGGACTGCATTCCCTGGACAAGACCCGGCGAAGCTGCTTTTGAAATACCCGACAAGATGGAAGCTGATGCACCTCAAAGACCTGAAAAAAGGAGTGAAAGGTGATCTCTCTGGCGGCACACCCACCACGAACGACGTGGCATTAGGGACAGGCCAAATCGACATTGCTGCCACTCTAAAAGCCGCGAAGAAAGTAGGGATCAAGCATTATTTCATCGAGGATGAGAGCCCGTCGTACTTGAAGCAGATTCCGGTAACGATTGCTTATATCAAAAGTATCAAAGAGTAATAGTCGGGAGAAAGGAGGAAAGGGAGGATGGAGGAAAGGGAAATGTAAAAATCCTTTTCTCCCTTCCTCCCTTCCTCCCTTTCCTCCTTTTCTCCCTTCCTCCTTTTCTCCCTTCAACCTACCACCCCGGATTTTGCTTCAATGTCGGAGTGCGTTGCAACTCGTCCTGCATGATCGGGAAGAGATAATGCCTTGGCGTTACAAATACGCGGCTTTCTACGAAATAGCGTTGCATCCGGTATTTTTTACCATCCACTTCGATCTTGCCATTCGGGTCTTCGACCGGCTTCATACCGTTAATCATCCGTTGGGTTTTCGGATACGGCCAGTAGGCTTGCGAACGCTGCTCGTTGGTCGCGCCCGCGCTTTGCCACGCCTGCTCACGTGCGACTTCTTTGGCGGAACTCGCTTCCAGGTATAGCCGCGATGACCAGATACGGTTGTTTTCATAGAATAGCTCCACCCTTCTTTCGCGTTTGATGTATTCGTCCATTAACGACTTGCTCGTTTGCGCTTCCGGCGGGATGGGGGCCATAAATGAGCGTTTTCTTACGTCGTTCAGCATTTGGTAAATCTCCGCATTAGGGCCTGCCGACTCATTCACCGCTTCCGCGTATATGTAAATAAACTCCGGCAAGCGCCACACCGGCGGGCCGCTGATGGCAAAGCTCTTGTCACGGTTCCACGATTCGCGCAGGATTTTACGCAGGAAATAACCCGTTGTTGAAGAGTTGGAAGCGCCGATTTTGTCCGCCCCGGTGGCCGTGTTGATCACCTTTCCTTTGAATGTAGCCCCGTGATACACGATATCCCGGTAGAAGCGCGGGTCTCTTTTCACGCTTTCGTAAGGGTTACCGTCGTCATAGCCGTCGGTTTTGGCGCGGGTGCCGTACACCGGGTAGCCGAAGCCATTTGGTGCAATGTATTCATATTCATCCACCTGCTCCTGAACCGGCATCTGGCGCGAGCTTCCGCCCCAGCTGGGCGGGTAAATGTCGCCCTGCCAGTTGTTGTCCTTGTCGCGGGTGACGAAGAAAACAGCCTCGTTCTGGAATGCCTGCATATCATGGTATAAATCCCAGAGCCGAGCGGGTACTTTGGAGTTGTTGTTGTTATTTCCGGCATCGTCGCGGAAATCGGATGCATCGTGACCCTGGTACAGGCTGTAACGCTGGCGACCATCTACTTTGAAATCAATCACTGCCTTCGCAGCCTCCTTGGCTTTCACCCAGCGATCGACATTGTATGCATATTCCGAGGCAAACTGACGCGTATCATTCGGGAAAGTACCTCCATTCCACATCGGCGTGGCCGCCATCCAGGAAATCATCGCTTTCAGGCCCAGGCACGTACCTTTATCTACCCGGCCAAAATCCGCGCCGCCCCAGCTGCCTGGGACCCGCGCAAATGCGGAGTCGCAGTCTTGCTTGATCTTCTCCGCAATCGAATGAAAAGACTCCTGTTTGAAATCCATCGGGTCAGTAGGCTGAATGGTGTGTGTCACATACACCACCTCCCCGTACATACGCGCTGCCAGGTAATGGAAGTAGGCGCGCATGAAGTAGGTTTCACCAAGACGCTTGTCGAGGTCGCCAGCTTGCAGCGGGTTATCGGGTGTATTGTATTTCCTTACACCTTCCAGGATCACATTGGCCTTACGAATACGGGCATACAAATCCCACCAGTATTGCCCGCGGCTGCTGCGGTCGGGCATGGCGTTCGGGTTCCAGTCGCCGGTATTGAACTTGTTGGTTAGGCTTCCTTCCGCCGTCGAGCCCTCAGCCTCATCGGTAACGGGTGCCGATGAAAAGTGCGAGAAAAACACCAACGGGCTGTTAGAGCCCTTGGCATTGTCGTACAGGTCGGTTACCAGCTGGTTCATTTTATTGTATCGGGTAAAAACCTGTTCCGCGTCTACCTGATCGTCGGGTTTGCGGTCAAGGAAATCTTGCTGGCAGCCCGACAACATGACAAGACCGAATGCTATGCTCGTTAAAATTTTTGTGGTATTCATAAAAATCAGGTTAAATCAGAATGAAATGTCGACACCAAAATTCACCACCTTCTGGATCGGGTACCAGTCGCCCGAGCCTTCGCGGGTTTCGGGGTCCATATCCACATCTTTGAGTCCGTCCCATGTGAGCAGGTTCATGCCCTGCACGTAAATGCGGAAATTGTCGATACCAATCTTTTTGATCGCCGTTTTAGGCAGGTTATAGCCTACCTCTACCGTTTTCAGACGGATGTATTTCGAATCATACAAGAACAAGCTGCTATTGCCATTCTTGTTATTGCTATGGTCGCCGAAATGCAATGCGGGATACGTTGCGGTCGCTGCGGTTTCGGGCGTCCAGCGTTTCAGGTGCATTGGTTTCACTTTACCATATTTATCCTGGCTGAAAAGCGGAAAATCATAAACCGCCGCGCCGGACAGCTGCACCGACGCCCGTGATGCCCCTTGAAATAAGGCGCTGAAATCGAAATTCTTGAAGCGGCCTCCTACCGGCAAACCGAACATCAGCTCGGGGTTGCGCGGGTTACCCACGGCGGTGCGGTCGCCCAGGTCGTCGATCTTGCCATCATTATTCAGATCCTTATAAATCACATCTCCCGGCCGCAGCGTACCGAACGATTGGAAGCCGCTGCCGTTGTTCATTGCATTGAGCTGATTGGCCTCTTCCTGGTTGGCTACGAACCGATCGAAAATATAATCGAAATGCTCGTCGATGCGCTTGCCGGTGTTAGCCCTTCCGGGTGAAGCATAAGGGATCTCGTTCATGAAAATGATTTTGTTGCGGGCAAAAGTCATATTCGGGCGAACGAAATAGGTAAAGTTCTTACCAATGCTGCCCGTCCAGCCGATCTCGAAATCGAACCCTTTGTTGTTCACAATCCCCGAGTTCAGGAATGGAGCGTCTTTGCCGACGATGTCAGGAAAACCCAGCTTGTTGCCGCCCCCCATATTGGTGATAATGTCGTAACGGTGCTCCCGGAAGAGATCGAGCGTCAATGTGAGGCGTTTCAGGAATGTCGCGTCAATCCCGATGTTGGTCTTGCGGGCCTTTTCCCAGGTCAGGTTCGGATTGGCCAGATCACCTTCAGAGAGGAAACCGCCGGCACCTGAACCGAAATTATCGGTACCAAAGTTGTAATCGCCGTCGCGCCGACCGAAATATTGCAGATAAATGAAGCGCTTGTCGTCGGGAATCTTGTCACTTCCCACCAAACCAAACGAGCCTCGGATTTTCAGGTTGTTCAGCCAGTTTTGGGTATTGGTCATGAAACGCTCTTTCGTGAGCACCCAGCCAGCCGCTACGGACGGAAAAAAGCCATAACGCTTACCCTTCGCAAAGTTTTCAGAGCCATTGTAAGCAGCATTCACTTCCAGCAAATAGCGGTCGTCGTACCCGTACGTGGCTCGCGCGGTAATGCCTTGGTAGCTGAACGGCACCTGGTTGTTGATAACCCGTTTCGACCGGTTGAAAAGCACCATTCCCGTCACATCATGCAATCCAAAATTCCGCATGTAGTCGAGCTTGGCCTGAAAATAGGCGCGGCTTTCATTGTTATTGTTGCTATACCCGTTCCCGATCGTTTGGTCGATATTGTATTTGTTCCCGGACTTGTACGCACCCGTGTAATGCCCAGGCGTACGATAAATGTCGCTTCCCGCAGTAGGAACAAATGTTGCATAACCCGGATATTCGCGGTAACCTTCCGAATAGGTACCCACTTTACGGTCGATCCAGCCGCCGTCGTTGGCGTCGTAAGAGAACATTCCCTCAATAGCCAGGCCTTTTGTAATAAAATTCAGCTTATGCCCCAGCGAAAATGAACCATTGAGATACGTATTCTTCTCATTCAAAAAACCGGTACGGCTGAGCTCTCCGAGAATGTTGAAGCGGTAAATCTGGTCCCCATACAGCATTCCGAGCGGGTTATTAGCTTGGAACACCTTGTTGGCGGGATCGTCGTTCGGTTCCACGATGATCGGCAGGTACGAAGGCTGGGTATTAGCCAGCTCCACAATGCGGGCGGCGGTTGTGCCCGGCGCGTTACGGTCGGTAATGCGGGCGCCGAGGTCCAGTTTAGCGTAGAAATTGTCCGTAATGTCGATATCAATGTTCGAGCGGAAATTGTAACGCTTGAACACGGCCTGCGTGCTGTTCGCCGCCAGATCGGTGTGTCGGTAGTTACCATCCTGCTGGAAGTAGTTGGCCAGGACGAAATACCTGGCCCTCAACGATCCACCGCTAATAGATAAACTGTAATCGTGCTGCACCCCGGGCTTAAATGCATAATCGAAGTAATTCCAATTGTAGCCCAGACCGTCGGAATTATCCCCTTTCGCCTTACGGAAATCGGCAATGGCCTGGTCCGAGAACAAGTTCAATGTCGCCGGATCGGCATCGGGGTTATCATTTCTTCTTGCTTCATTGTAAAGCATCGCATAGTCCGCCGAACCGAGGTAGGTCGGGAATTTCACCGGTTTGTTGATACCGACCGACGCTTTGAAGTTCACAGTGGCCTTATCCTGCACTTTTCCGCGTCGGGTTGTGATCAGGATTACACCATTCGCCCCACGCACACCATAAGGCGCTGTGGCCGAAGCATCTTTCAAAATCGTAAATGTCTCGATCTCCGAAGGCGCGAGGTAATCCATGCTCCGTTCGAGGCCGTCGATGATCACGATCGGCGCCTTGTTTCCATAAGTAGCCGTACCGCGGATAAAAATATCGCTGCGGTCTACGCCCGGTTCGCCGCCGCTGAACTGGTTCGCGAACAATCCGGGTAACCTTCCTGCCAGTGCGTTGGTGATACTCGCCGTCGGGCTTTGTTTCAAATCCTCGGTGGTAATGGTCGCGATCGAGCCGGTAATGGTCGCTTTGCGTTGCGAGCCGTACCCCACGATCACGATCTCCTCCAAACCGTTCAAATCTTCTTCAAGCTGAATACTCAGCGTTGTTTGCGAGCCGACTGTCTGTTCTTTTTTGAGATACCCAATAAAAGAAACCACCAGCACATCGCCCGCCTCGGCTTCCACCGTAAACTTCCCGCTTGCATCAGCCGACGTTCCTTTATCGGTTCCTTTTACGATCACCGTCGCACCCGGCAATGGATTCCCCTTCGCATCGGCAACGGTACCGGTAATTTCACGGATTACCGTCTCAGGCATTGCCGGCACATTAATGTTCGGTACGGGGCCGGCCCCGTCGTGTTCCTCCTTTTTGTAGACCGCGATTTGCTTACCTATTACCTTATACGTTAGGTCTGTTCCTTTGAGCGCGGCATTCAGGATCGCCGGCACGGTTTCATTTTTCAGGTTCAGATTAATATTAATTTCCTGCCTTCCCGAAAAAAGATCATCCCTGTAAAATATACGATAACTGGTTTGTTCCTGAATTTGCCTGAACAGTGTGCCCAGATTTCCGTTCCGGATTTTGACATCCATCCTGCTTTTCTGAGAATACCCCGTTGCATGCACGCTCATCATCCCGATCCATAACAGTACAACTGTCAGTTTCATGATTCTCAGCAGTTTTGATGGGTGCAATTTTCCCAAAGGGCAATACCCTTTCTGGTCAAATTTTTTCATAAATTTGATTTGACTTTTGTTAATACAATGGTTTAAGGATCACTTGCTTGCCGGCAAGTGTGAAGATTCGGGAAACGTTGCCGCGTTTCCCGTTTTTATGGTTTGATAGTGCTTTCCTCCAATACGTACCTCCTTTCGTTAGGTTGTTGTTTGTAATTGAGCCCGGTAGTCAACGCGAGCACTTTCAATACGTCGCGGACGTCATCTTGAAGAATCAGGTCTCCTCCAAATTTAACACCCGCGAGTTTCGGTTGTTTTAGTTCAATATCTACCCGGTAATACCTCGAGAGCTTTTTAATAATTTCAGACAACGGCGCGACATTCAGAGCCAGATAGCCATCTTTCCAGGAAATATATTGCTGGACGTCGACCTGCTGTGTTTGCAGCACCGCCTGATCCTGATCGAAAACGGCCCGCGTCCCCGGCGTAATCTGTGTCTTTTTCGAGCCGAAAAGTGTCTGCCGCTGCGTCGTGAGCTCTACGCTGCCCTTGGTGAGCACAGTGGCCGTGTAAGGATCGTCGTCATAAGCACTTACGTCGAACTCAGTGCCCAGCACTTTTACCTCCATATCTTTGGTATGGACATAAAAAGGTGCATCTTCTGCATGGGCGACTGAAAAATATGCCTGGCCTTCGAGGTACACCTCGCGCAGGCCTTTATCGAAATGAGAAGGATAAACCAGCTTTGAGCCGGAGTTCAGCCAAATACGCGTACCATCCGCAAGCGTCAGCACCGACCGCTTGCCATAAGGCACGACTAAAGTATTAAACTGCTGATCCCCGGCCACCTGCTGATCTATCGTCGATGAAGAGTCAACTTGAATGAGCGCACCGCCATCTTTGTATTCCACGCTCGAATTTTCATTCCGCAAGCTGATCACACGTTTGTCGCCAAGGATCAGCTGGGTTTCGTCGGGTCCGTTCGCGCCGCGGGCAGCGAACTCCTGCATCGTACGAGCGGTATCTTTGTAAAACACGAGATAACCCACACCTGTCAGCAACAGCAGCGTCACCGAAGCAGCCGCCGCAATCCAGAAAATGTTGAATGATCTTTGTTTCCTCTGCGAGATAGTTTCACCTACCTGGTTCCAGAGTGCATCCTTTTCATCGGGTGAAAAGGTTTCGTTACGGAGGGTTTTAAACAGTAGCCTCGCCCGTTCGCCGGCCACCTTTTCCTGTTCGGTCAGGTGCTCCGGATCCGGGGTCGGTTCCTGCTTGTTCTTTTTTCTTTTCATGGAAGCGCGCTTGTTTAAACTACAAGAGTGCCGCCAGTCACAGATATAGACTTCTGAAAGGATTTATTTTAACAAAAAATAGAAAATATTTTATTAACAGCACATTATCAACAAGATAGCCCCAAATTCAAGTTTACCGCGTAGTTGTTTGAGGGCACGGTAAACGAAAGTCCGGCAGGTAGGAACGGAAATCTGCATAATCGCAGCGATTTCATCGTAATCGAGATCCTGATGAAACCGCAGATATAATATCTCCCGCTGGCGGTCGGGAAGCAGGTTGATCTCCGCCGCAAGGTGTTGCAGCGTTTCCCGCTCCTTTTCACTGACAATCATCTCTTCTTCAATACTGAAACTAAAGGTATTGATAGCCAGCGAATCTTCGGTATCCCATCGGTCAAATCGGAGCATCGACGATTTCCGGTGCGCCAGGTGCAGCTTCCTGCGCAGTGATTTGAGGAGATAGAATTTCACATTGGCATCCTGGGCCAGGTTTTTTCGGTAGCCGTGCAAATCGATGAAGAGATCATGAATGCAATCTTTGACAAGGTCCCGGTCGGTACTATACCGCATACCGAATGCATAAAGTACGTCGGCATACTCGTCATAAAGGTCGCTAAACGCATCGGGATCGCCGGAAATGAAGCGTAGCCAGGTGTCCTGATCCGGGTCTGAATGTGTCATAGCGCAAAGTTCAATGCTTATTTCCCCAAAACGGCTTTTCCAAAACGGCTTTTCCAAAGCGGCTTCTCCGAAACGGCTTCTCCGAAGCGGGGATTAAATTTAATGAGTATCTACGAAAATTATCAAATATCTCCTGTTTCTTCCTCCTATTTTAATACCAGACAATTTGGTGAGACCGGCTGCTTGCCAAGTGCGCAGATACTTTTTACTTTGCATCAAAAAAGCAATCAACATGGAACCAGCACTATTGAATGAAGTCCCGTCGCTCGATTTGGCCGATTTCACATCGGGGGATGCCCAACGGAAGCAGCGGTTTGTCGAAGACCTTGGCGCGGCATTTACCAACATCGGTTTTGTAGCCATTAGAAATCACGGGTTAAGCGATGCGCTGCGTAATGAGCTTTACGAAAGTGTAAAGCAATTCTTTTCGCAGCCGGACGAAGTCAAGAAAAAGTACGAGTTCCCTGAGTTGTTCGGACAGCGTGGCTATATCGGCAAAGGCAAAGAAACGGCAAAAGGTTTCAAAGTAGCCGATTTGAAAGAATTTTACCACGTAGGCCAGCCAGAGCCCTTCGGGCAAATGCCTTCCAATATCTTCCCCGACGAATTTCCCGATTTCAAGAAATATACGCTCGAAGTTTATCGCACTTTCGAAAATACAGGGAAAACACTGCTACGTGCCATCGCCATTTACCTCGACCTCCCGGAAGATTATTTTGAGGACAAAGTTAAAAACGGCGACAGCCTGCTTCGCGCATTGCATTACTTCCCTATTCCCAATCCGGAGCTGGTACCGGAAGGGGCTGTAAGGGCTGCTGCACACGGGGATATCAACCTCATTACCCTGCTGATGGGCGCCAGTGCGGAAGGTCTCGAAGTGCTGCGCCGCGATGGTGAGTGGATCGCCATTACCGCATTACCCGACCAGATCGTCGTCAACGTAGGTGATATGCTCGACCGGCTGACGAACCATAAGCTCAAATCGACCATTCACCGTGTGGTAAACCCGCCGCGCGAGAAAATGGGGACTTCGCGCTATTCCATTCCGTTTTTCATGCATCCGCGCGCCGACATGGACCTGACCAGCCTCGAAAGCTGCGTTACTGTCGAGCAGCCGAAGCTGTATACCAACATGACTGCCGGCGAGTTTCTCGATGAACGTTTGCGGGAGCTCGGTTTGAAAAAATAAAAGTACCTCAGCTTGTCTTACCCACCTATCCGTCGATTTCGTTACATCATTTACCTGATGGACATCCTCCTGCTGTCGCTCACGGCATTCGGAGGACCGCAGGTACACCTCATGATGATGATCGAGCGGCTGGTGCATAAGCGGCGGTATGTCACAGAAGAAGAGTTACTTGAATTACAGGCCCTTTGCTCGATATTACCCGGCCCAAGTTCTACGCAGACGGTCACGGCAATAGGCCTGAAAATAGGCGGGCAGCCGCTCGCCTACCTGACGCTGCTCGTATGGTCACTGCCGGCGATGATCCTGATGACGCTCGCGGCAATCGGCATCCATTACCTCGAACGGAATGCGATTTCACTCGATTTTACACGGTTTGTGGGCCCCATGGCGGTCGCATTCCTGATGTACGGCGCCTCCTCCATTGCCCGGAAAGTGATCCACAACACCCAGGGTTGGACATTCCTCGTCATTTCGACCATCCTTGCGTATATGTACCCGTCACCTTACATGACGCCCGTCCTCATTGTCTGCGGGGGTGTGGCGTCGTCGCTTAATTTCAAAAAGCACGAAAAGATGGAGAAGGCAGAGATCCGCATCAAATGGCGGCCTATTATTTTCTGGATCTCCGTGCTGATTACCGCGGCTATTATCGGTAAGATCACCAACTCATTGCCCGTCAGGCTTTTCGAGAACTTCTACCGCAACGGCAGCCTCGTTTTCGGCGGCGGGCAGGTACTGATCCCCATTTTGTACAACGAATTTGTGGAGTTCAAGCATTACCTGACCGAGCAGGAGTTCCTTGCGGGGATGGCACTCACGCAGGTCGTACCCGGGCCGGTATTCTCCATCGCCACGTTTGTCGGAAGTGTGTCACTCCAATCCAACGGCTGGTTTGGCCAGATTGTCGGTGGGTTTGTAGCAACGGCCGGTATCTTCCTGCCGGGCACTTTCTTCATCTTTTTTGCCTATCCTTTCTGGGACCAGCTGAAACGCTACCGCGGCATTCGCGCCTCGCTCGAAGGCATCCACGCTGCCAGCTGCGGCCTTACCATCGCCGCAGCTATTTCGCTCTTTCAACCGATGACGACCAGCATTCAGCCTGTGGCAACGGTTATCGCCACATTGCTGGTCGTCGCATTTGGGAAGGTACCTTCGTATCTGATCATTTTGGCCGGGTTGTTGCTGGGGCTGGTGTTTTGATGGGCATTTTAGCCAGAGAACGGGAAAGGTTATGTATATTTACTTAGACTTCATTCAATAACTTAATACGGGCGGTATATGCTTTTGGAACTCAATGATAACGTAATCAAAAGTACCGGGCTCTCCGAGCAGGAGTTGAGGATCGAACTGGCGGTGCGGCTGTATGAAGATGGTAAAATTACTGTCGGTCAAGGCGGAACCATGACCGGACTGGGTAGCATTCGCTTCCAGCAGGAACTCGGAAAACGTGAAATTGCCTGGCACTACGATGTTGAAGATTTACACGCCGATCTAGAAACATTAAAAAATTATCCGAAAAAGGAGCTTCAAAAAATGTGAATGAATTATAGTATCAGCATAAGTTTCCCAAACCCAATGACCAGACACCACCTAGCCCTAGTTACACTCCTTTTCATAACAGCATTTACCAGCACAAAAGCCCAAATCGCCTCTTCACCGGGCTTTTTACAGAAAACCAATACAAATGCGTCCCGACAATGGGTTGATTCCGTTTTTGCCTCGCTGACACCCGATGAGCGCATTGCGCAGTTGATCATGGTCGCGGCGGTGTCGGATACCAAACGCGCGTTAATCGACCCAAAAACCAGTAATCCGGCGGCAGTAGAGAAGCTGATCCGCGAAAATAAGGTCGGGGGAATTGTGTTTTTCCAAGGCGGACCCGTGCCGCAAGCCCGACTGACGAACTACTATCAGTCGATTTCAAAAGTACCATTGCTCGTGGCAATGGATGCGGAGTTCGGACTGGCGATGCGGATCGATAGCACCGTTCGCTATCCCTATCAAATGACTTTGGGCGCCATCCAGGGCAATAATAACCTGATTTACCAAATGGGCGCGGAGCTCGCTAAACAGGCCCGACGTCTTGGAATGCATATCAACTTCGCACCGGTGGCGGATGTCAACAACAATCCGAACAACCCGGTGATCAGCTTCCGGTCATTTGGGGAAAACAAATACAAAGTCGCTGAAAAAGCCGTTGCATATATGCGCGGCATGCAGGACAATGGCTTGCTCACCAGCGCGAAACACTTTCCCGGACACGGAGACACCGGTACCGATTCGCATTATGATTTGCCGTTAATCTCACATTCCACCCAACGCATTGATTCACTGGAACTATACCCGTTCCGCGCGCTGATCGATAATGGATTGAGCGGCATGATGATCGCGCATTTGAGCATTCCGGCACTCGATCAGACGCCTAACCTCCCTTCTACCTTATCCAAGCCGATTGTAAGCAAGCTACTGCGCGAGCAGTTGGGTTTCGAAGGACTGGTTTATTCCGACGCCATGAATATGAAGGGCGTAACCAAGTATTTCCCGGATGGCAAGGCCGATGCCATGGGCCTGGAAGCGGGTATGGACCTTTTGGAATTCACCGAAGACGTGAACAAATCCATTGCCGAGATCAAAAAGAGCATTGCCGAAGGGAAAATCACGCAGGCGGAGATCGACTACCGTTGCCGCAAGGTACTGGAAGCCAAGGCTTGGGCAGGGCTGGCGCATTACAAGCCGGTTGACCTCAACAACCTGTACGAAGACCTGAACCCCAAAGCCGCAGAGCTTACCAACCGGCTGCTCACCGAAAAGGCCCTTACAATACTGAAAAACGACAACAGCATTCTGCCGCTGCGGGAGCTGGATACGCTCAAAATCGCTTCCATTTCTGTGGGAGCCGATACCGTCACTACTTTTCAGAACACGCTCGGCCTTTACACGACCGTTGACCATTTCTATATTCCTGCCAAAGCCACGGCGGAGCAAATCGAGGCCCTTCGCGCGAAGTTGAATGCTTATAACCTCCTGCTGGTAGGCGTGCATTTGGGCAGTATTTCTCCGCGCACGAGTTATGGCCTTACCGAACCCATGAGCGCGGTTTTACAAGAACTGATCGCTACCAAAAAAGCAGTAGTTTCCGTTTTCGGCAATCCATATGCTCTGAATAAAATGCCTAAAACAGACGATGCGAAGGCCCTGATCATGGCATACCAGCTTACGCCATACACCCAGGATTTGTCGGCTCAATTGATTTTCGGGGCAATTCCTGCCTTGGGTAAGCTGCCGGTGACGGTGAATGCACAATACCCTTACAACGCGGGCATCCAGACCCCGGTGCTGGGTAGACTAAAATACACCATCCCCGAAGAACTGGGGCTGGATTCGAAGGTGATTACTTTTAAAATAGACTCCATTGCCAATGCCGCGGTAGCACAGAAAGCAACCCCCGGCTGCGTGGTGCAGCTGGCCAAGGATGGCAAAGTATTCTTCCGCAAAGCCTACGGAAAGCACACCTACGAAGGCAGCCATCCTGTAAAACTGACGGATTTGTACGACCTGGCTTCGGTTACCAAGATTACCGCCTCCACCCTCGCATTGATGAGCCTCTGGGATGCGAAAAAGTTTGATCTGGATGCGACAATGAAGGATTATCTTCCCGACTTCGAAGGCTCCAACAAGGCCGACCTTCAATGGCGCCGCGTGCTCACGCATAGTGCACGACTGAAAGCATTTATCGTACTTTGGAAGGAGGCACAAAAGGCGGACGGCAGCTGGAAAAAGAAGACGTTCAGCACCAAACAATCCAAACGCTACCCTACTTCGGTGGTGGGCGATAGCTTGTTTATCTTCAAAAATTACGATAAAACGATTTTCAAATCGATCCGCGACTCTCCTTTGAATGAAAAAGAGGGCTACGTATACAGCGACCTTTCGTTTATTCTTTACCCGCAAATCGTAAAACGGTTGAGCGGGGAGAATTTTGAAGATTATGTCAAAAACCATTACTATCACAAACTCGGCGCTAACACGCTTACTTTCAACCCAAAACGCTTTTACAAACTGGACGACATCGTGCCTACCGAGCGCGACACGTTTTTCCGGATGACGCAGCTGCACGGTCAGGTGCACGACGAGGCGGCGGCCATGCTGGGCGGATTAAGCGGCCACGCCGGGCTTTTCGGCACTTCCAATGATGTGATGAAAGTGTGGCAAATGTATTTGCAGGATGGCTACTATGGTGGTCAGCAGTTGCTGAGTAAGGATGCATTGATTGAGTTTACGCGTTATCAATATCCTGAGGAAGGAAGCCGTCGCGGTATCGGATTTGACAAGCCTACATTCAAATACACGGGCAATGCACCTAGATACGCGAGCCCGTCGAGCTTCGGACATACCGGTTACACGGGTATTATGACCTGGGCTGATCCTGCGTGGGGGCTGAACTACGTCTTTTTGTCGAACCGGGTGTACCCAACGCGTGAGAACAACAAGATCTCGACGCTGAACATCCGCACGTCGATCATGGATGTCGTCTACGAACAGCTTTTAAAAAAGTAACCCAGGTTACCCGCACCGAACCCTGAACTTGCTACCTTTGTAACTTACGAACCAGGTTATCATTATGTACTATCGATTTGATAAAGAAAAAGCGTCCCGACGGCCCGGAATCACGCCGTTGAAGGAGGCTATCGATCAAATGCTCGATAGATACAAGCTGCGTAGCCGTTTCGACCAATCTTATGTGGTCGCGCATTGGGACAAGATCATGGGTTCGGCGATTGCTACCCGTACCCAAAAAGTATATATCAAAGACAACATCCTATTCCTCCAAATCGAATCCGCGCCGCTACGCAACGAACTTTTCCGCGCAAAGGGCAAGATCATCGAGCTGATCAACCGGGAAATGGGGAGTTCGCTGGTGCAGGACGTGATTTTCGTTTGATTTCTTCCCACGGAAAAAATTTGTAACTTCAATCTTCAATTATCATTGAAGGAAATGACTACGCTGACCATTAAAACCGAAAAAGAGGAAGTGATTGCGGCCGTGAAAGCACTTTTGCGGGAATTCAAAGTGGCATTCGAAGAAAAGGAAGAAAAACCATACGACCCCGAATTCGTGGCCATGATCAAGGAAAGCGAGCAACAAATCAGGGAAGGCAAAACCGTTAAATACGAACCGGGTACTAACCTATGGGATCTGGTAGATACCAAATAATATTTACCGAACAAGCGATCACACACTTATCATTTTGGCATAAATCCGGCAACAAGATCATCATCAAGAAAATAGAACAGCTTATCGAGTCCATCACCGACACACCGACAGAAGGAATCGGGAAACCTGAACTTTTGAAATATGAACTTGCCGGAAAGTATTCCAGAAGGATTAGTCATGAACATCGTATTGTGTATCGAATCATTGGGAATACCGTCTATATTCTTTCTCTGAAAGGCCACTACTAGTCTTTATCTTTGCCTCCCAAATCAAAAGCAACCGGAGGCATCGCGTATTAATCTGAATGAATCCAATCCAATTTCCTGCATTTCTGAAACCTGGCGACCGCGTCGGGGTTTTGGCTCCGGCCAGCATTGTGAAGTATGAAGACGTTATCCCCGGCATCAGGTTGTTTACCGAGCAGTGGGGGCTCGAAGTGATCGAGGGGAAAACCCTGAGAACATCATTCAACCAGTTTTCGGCTTCCGACGAAGACCGGCTGGCCGATATGCAGCAAATGCTCGACGATCCGTCCATCAAAGCCATTATAGCTGCCCGCGGCGGTTACGGCTGTTCCCGGATCGTGGATAACCTGAATTTTGACAAATTCCTCCAAAATCCGAAATGGATCGTCGGTTTCAGTGACCTGACAGCCTTTCTTGCCCGGACCTTCCAATTAGGCTACGCGAGTATTCACGCGCCGATGGCCAAAACAATTACTGGTACCGGTGCAGAAATGGCAGCCGAGTCACTCCGGCAGATGCTTTTCGGCGAATTGCCCGGTTATGAAGTAGCTGCTCACCGCTTAAACCGCGCGGGGCAAGCGACTGCGCAAGTCGTCGGCGGAAATCTTTGTCTGCTAGCACATATGATCGGTTCGGAGACGGAGACGAATACCGATGGCAAGATCCTTTTTATCGAAGATATCAATGAATACCTGTATAATCTGGACCGGATGATGATCCAGTTGAAACGGTCGGGGAAGCTCGCCAAACTGGCCGGATTGGTGGTGGGCCAGTTTACAGATATGAAGGACAACAACAGCCCCACATTCGGAAAGGATTCATACGAAATTATCGCGGAGCATGTGACTGAGTTCGATTATCCGGTTTGCTACGATTTCCCCGTGGGCCACGTCAGCGACAATCGCGCCATGGGCGTCGGCATACGGGCCGCATTCAAAGTATCGGAGCAGGCCGTGGAGCTCCGCTTTCTATCAAATTCCACAGCTGTTTAGCTTAGAGATATGACAAATTTCAAGGATAAGGTTGTCTGGATCACAGGGGCGTCGTCCGGTATCGGCGAGGCATTGACCATGGCTTTTGCCAAAGAAGGCGCAAAACTGGTGCTTACCGCTCGTCGCCGCGAGGAGTTGGAAAGAGTGAAGCAGCAAACCGCATTGCCCGATGCAAATGTGCTGGTGCTGCCTTTGGATGTTACGCAATTTGAACAGGCCAGGCCAGCCGCCGAACAGGTAATCGCCCATTTCGGACAGATTGATGTGATGGTGCATAATGCGGGCGTCAGCCAACGTTCCTACATCAACGATACCGACCTGGAAGTTTACCAAAGCCTGATGAACGTCAACTTTTTCAGCACGGTAGCACTTACAAAAGCCGTTTTACCCCATATGATCGCGCAACAGTCGGGCCATTTTATTGTCATGAGCAGTGTTGCCGGGAAAATCGGTACCATTATGCGCTCAGGTTACAATGCAGCGAAACATGCGTTACAGGGCTTTTACGACTCATTGCGCGCCGAAGGTTATCAGCACAACATCAAAGTCACCACCATCTGCCCCGGCTACATCCGCACGAATATCTCTTTGAATGCATTGGATGCATCCGGCGACAAATTTGGCAAAATGGATAGCAACCAGGCGCAGGGTATCCCGGCGGATGTTTGCGCCGAAAAGATCCTCGATGCAGTCAGAAAGGATAAAAAGGAGATCTACATTGGCGGATTTAAAGAAGTCGCCGCTATTTACCTCAAAAGGTTCTTCCCGAACCTGCTGTTTGATCAGGTCAGGAAGAACATTCCGGAATAGCCGCTGTGGAGCAGCCGCTGTGGAGCAGCCGCTACTTAGCTTTCGCTTTTTCGAGGTAATCGGTAGCCAGGCGGGCGATTGAGCGAACACCCAGCACCAGGCTACCTTCGTCAACATAAAAATCGGGCGTGTGGTGCGGTGCGGCTTCTGCAACGCTCTTACCCTTTGGCATACCTCCCAGGAAGAAGAAGAAACCGGGGACTTTTTGTTGGTAAAAAGCAAAATCTTCGGCGCCGGTTTTGACCGGAATCACATTTACATTCTCTTTCCCGGCTACATTTTCCAGCGTACCGATCATTTTCGCCGTCAGCGCCTCATCATTATGCGTGACAGGGTACATTATATCGATATCGACCGTTGCAGTTGCCCCCGCACTTTCGGCGATGTTGGTTGAAATGTCATTCAGCCGCTTATGCACGTAAGAATGCATGTTTTCATCGAAAGTGCGAATGGTACCGATCATTTTCACCGACTCGGGAATGATGTTCTGCCGCACGCCGCCATGGATTGCACCAATGGTCACGACCGCGGGCGCGTGGGTGAGGTCCAGGTTACGGCTGACGATCGTCTGCAATGCGGTCACGATCTGCGAAGAAGTTACGATCGGATCGACTCCCGACCACGGGTAAGCACCGTGCGTTTGTTTTCCTTTTACATCAATACTAAAAAAATCTACGGCAGCCATCGTCGCGCCGGGACGGTAGGAAATCTTCCCTACTTCGATCTGCGAGTCGATATGCAAGCCAAAAATCGCATCGACTTTCGGGTTTTCGAGCACCCCTTCCTTTACCATCAGTTCTGCACCGCCCTCCTCACCTTCCGGAGCACCCTCTTCGGCAGGTTGGAATATAAATTTAATGGTACCGGGAAGCTCATTTTTCATCGACGCCAGCACATCCGCTACCCCCATGAGTATCGCAATGTGCGTGTCATGCCCACATGCGTGCATGACACCCGTAGTCTGCCCTTTGTATTCCGTCGTTACTTTCGATTTGAAAGGGAGATCCACCCTTTCGGCCACCGGCAGACCGTCCATATCGGCCCTCAGTGCCACCACAGGCCCCGGCTTGCCGCCTTTCAGAATGCCTACCACGCCGGTATGCGCAACGCCGGTTTGAACTTCGATGCCCAGCTGTTTCAAATGGCTTGCAACCTTTTCAGCCGTTTTGAATTCCCGGTTGCCCAGTTCAGGATTTTGGTGAAAATGACGACGCCATTCCACCAGCTTCTTTTCCAGCGCCGGCGCTCTCTGATCGATCGATTTGGCTAATGGCGATTGCGCAAATGCCGATTGCCCGGCGATAACTGCAATCAGTACGGCAGCAGATATTCTGCCGAATTTGTTTAAAATTTTGCCCGTAAAAGGAGTTGTCATAGGAATGTATTAAAGAATCAGTTTTTTCAAGATCGGAAAGAAATTCTTCCGTTCCAAAACAAAAAGGCCTTACCCATAATGGATAAGGCCTTGTATTAGCAAGTGTTTGTAATCAATGCTCGTCTTCGAGGAAACCTGTGCGACGGTAGCCGGCATATTCGTACTGCGTACCAGGGTCATCTGAAAACTCAAACTTTACGTAAAGTGAGTCTGTTTTGTTACCACCAGGGGTCGTGGCAGCTCCTTTAAGAATTTTCCCTTCGATAACTGATACTTTGATCTTGTCATCATACGCATTTGCCAAATTTGGAGCGGCGTCGAAAGTCATCGCGGGAAGGTTCACCTTCGTCACAATTTTAGCCGGCCAGGTTTCGTGATCATCCAGAATGAGGTCGGTTTCGTTGTTAGCCGCAGTGTTGGATGTCGTAACAAGGTGGAAACCAGCTCCAATATCTTCACCATCAACCAAAATATTGATCCACCATTCACCACACATGGCCTTCAACTTCGTTCCTTCGATGGTCGGCTCGCTGCCCAGATCACAGGACAAAAGGCCGAACACCAATAATATCAGAGAATACTTTATATATTTCATAGACGTCAATTTTATTGTTTCACAAAAGTACGAAGCGCAGTACCGTAGCCCGGATTGATTACCACCCAGCTGTAAGATACACCCTCTTTGATCGATGCGTCGGTACATTCGAATGCGTTACCCGAAGTGAGCTGGTAAGGAACGCCTATTTTGCCCTTATCGAAATAATAGAACAAAACAGCATCTCCCGGAGCCGGTACTGAAACACCTCCGACGTTATCCGCTCTGTACAGGTTTCCGCTTACCTTCGTCACTTTTGAAATGCCCTGGTTACCAGCGTTCCGCTTGTAGCTTCCGGTAATGTCGGTGGTTGCCGCAGCAGAGATCACACCAATGTAGCGGTACTCGGTCGACGAGTAACCATCCTTGTTCACGGCATTGTAAGTGATCACGTAAACACCCGGCGTTTTTGTATCCACTGTGCCGGATACCTTCACCTGAATCTCCGTATCCCCTTCCTTAGCTGTTGCGCCAGGGTCTGTAAAAGTGCCTCCCACCGCTACCTGGTTCCATTGCTCACCTTTCAAAGTGATCACCGGATAAAAGGTAATGCTTGAGATACCTTCTGTCACCTTATCCTCTTCGCACGAAAATGCTGCAAACAAGGTCAGGGCTATCATTATCAGTTTTATTCCTCTTTTCATAGTTTCTGTTATCAATGACCTGTGTTTACTTCATCCACCAAACCTTGGCCGTAACAGGTACGGAAGCTGGTGCATTAATGTTACCGTCGCGCGAAGCGGAAGTGTAAGGGAGTCGTTTAGGCAACTCGTTTCCGATTACAGATTCCTCCGACACCGTCCACTGGCCCGGCACGTAATTATTAGCCGTTGACCGTACAGGCGATTTCTCAGGATAGCCGGTGCGCGCCTGATCCAGGTAAGATTCGTATCCCTGACGGAACATCGCTACCCACTTCTGGTACATAATCACTTTCAGTTTTGCCTCCACAGTTCCGGTTGACGGATATTCGTAAACACCACCTTTGGCAATCTTCTTGGCGTCAAATGCAACGTTGAATTTCGCGTAAGCCGCAGGAACAGCTTTTTCGTAAAACTCCTTCGCCTTAGCATCATTACCAATGCGCAGGTATGCTTCCGATAAAAGGAAGTACACTTCATCGATACTGAAAAAGTAGAATGGATCAGTAGCGGTCATTCTTGCTACGCTAGGGGTTCCGGGTGCAATGGTAGTGTTGTTGAAATCGCCTTGTTCCAAACCGCTCTGCCCGGTAGGACCCGGTGTAAAGTATGCGGCAAGACGCGCATCGTCATTATTGGCCTGCAAATAGGTCATCAATGTACGGCTCAGGCGCAGGTTGGTTCCTGTGTTCAGCTGGCGGACGTTAGTTTCATACAATGGATTACTGCGGTTGGGTTCATCCACGAATTTGGTCAATGCAGCATGGTCTTCCAGAAAAGGCGTATTCGCATCCAGCATGGCCTTGATTGCCGCAATTGCCTGAGCCGAGTTCGAACTTGCTGTTTGGCGCAGGTACAATTTCAGTTTCAGCGTGTTCACAAAGCGTTTCCAGTGATCGATCTGGTTGTCGGCACTCATGCCGCCGAAAATCAGGTCGGAAGCTACCGCCGTGGATTTTCCGTTGTTGAAGTCGAGCGCGAGAGCGGCGTCGAGTCTTTTCAGCAACTCTGCGTATACCGCAGGACCGTCGTCGTATTTGGGCGCCTTAATGGTTTCCACCTGTAAGGCTTCCGTCAAAGGAATTTTGTCAAAAAAGTCAGCCAGCATCTGGTAACCGAAGGACTGTACGGCTATTGCCTGCAATACCATATTATTGTTACCCGAAGCGGTGGCTTTGATTTTAACATCCTCGAGGTCATTCAACCCACCCGCATAAAACTCCGTCCACATGTTGTTGTAGTCGGACGGGTTAAGGTCGTAAGAGTCGATATTGCGGTACTGGGAACTTGCATTGGACTGAGTCCAGTGCTGCGACCAAAGTCCGCCGATAATGGCCATATCACTTCCGACAGAAGCTACGATTGACGCCTGTGCAGCCGGCAACACAAATTCCGGCGCCACATTGGTCGGGTTGTTCGGGTCTTCGTTTACATCGAGCCAATCGTTGCAAGAGCCTAGTGAAAGTGCTGCAAGCAGCAAAACACTATTTTTTATAATACCTTTCATTTGAAGCCTAATTAGAATGATAGATTTAACTGAACACCATACGTTGCAGTAGATGGCCCCGCCGCAAATTCACCATAAAGGTTTTTCAGGCTGGTTCCAAACGTATTGGCTTCCGGGTCAACGACGTGATTGGCTTTCGGTGTCCACAGCACCAGGTTACGACCAAACACACCCACAGATGCACCTCTTACCGGCAGTTTCGACAACGCCTTCTTCGGCACAGAATAGGTCAATGACACGTTTCTGAGTTTGAAGAATGTTTTCGGCAATACGTGGTTGTACTCGTTCGCAGAAGTCGATCCGCCGTAGTAAGTGAACACATCCGCACGCGACACCGGCATGGTGTTAGGTGCATAGCTGTCCTCGCCTACTTTTACAACGGAACCAGGTACAACAAACGGCTCACGGTCGTTGTACTGTGACATGTATGCGTTTCCGTTGAAGTAATTCAGGCGGGCTGTGTAAGAGTAGAACACGCCACCGTTACGGTAGTCGCCATTCGCGCTGAATTTGAATCCTTTGTAATCCACGTAGGTCGATACACCCAAAGTATAGTTCGGGTTGATCGAACCCCGGTATGTTTCTTCGGAACTTACAAGCGGCAATCCGTTTGTAGGGTTCACAATGATGTTTCCACTTGGATCACGCTGTACATCCGGTGAATAAATAGCTCCCAGCGGCTTGCCTACCACGGCGCGCAGTTTCACATTGTAGCTGCTGTTGAGCAGAATATTTCCTGAACCGCCTTCCAGCCCGAGTGATTCCACCTCGTTCCAGATCTTATTGTAGTTCACTGTCACACCCCATTCCAGTTTTTCTGTACGGACCGGGATCAGGTTCAATGCCAATTCAACCCCTTTGTTTCTTACGCTACCCAGGTTCACAGTTTGCGTAGTGGCACCTGTTGCAGGTTCGAGGGCAAGGCTGATAATCTGGTTTTTGGTCAGCTTGTTATAGTAGCTCAGGTCGAGTCCTACACGTCTTCCAAAGAAACCCAGTTCAAGACCTCCTTCGTATTCGGTTGAAATCTCCGGCTTCAGATTCTGGTTTCCAAGGTTGTTTGAGACCTCGTAAGCGTTCAGGCCACCGAATGGGAAGTTGATATTACCAAAACCACCCGCACGTACAGACCCAGGCACATACACAGAATAAACCTGATAAGGATCTGCGTCGTTACCCGCCGATGCGGCTGCAAAACGTACTTTCACGAAAGGAATTTCTGCCGGTAGTTTGAACACATCCGACAGCACGGCACTGATGCTCGCGCTTGGATAGAAGTAGGAGTTCTTACCTTTTGGCAACGTACTGGTCCAGTCGTTACGTGCACCCACCGTGAGGTATAACCAATTGTCAAAACCGAATGTAGCCTGGCCATAGATACCCACGAGGCGACGCTTACTGGTGGTAGCAAATGTGGTAGGTGTTACAGAGCTGTTCGAAAGGCTGTAAAAACCGGGGAGGTCGAGGTTTGTCACTTTCGCAAAGTTGGTTTGCGCAGTTCTTTCATTCAGGTTATGTCCAAAGAATGCCTGCACATCGAAACGCGATCCGAAGTTGTGTTTGAAATTGAAGATCAGATCGCTGTTGAACTGGCGGTTCTGCCGTGCCAGTTGCGACACCCCACCAAAAACGTCGTTCGCTGTGCTGTTAGGAGCGCTGTCGGAGATTTTACCCACGTTACCCCAGTCTTTCTGGAACGCATCGGAGTAGTCACCACCCACGCGGTATCTCACATCCAGGTTTTTCAGCAACTGATAGCCAAACTCGATGTTACCGAAAATGCGGTCTTCGTCGTAGTTGTTACCTTGGTTGTACAGTGTCCAGTAAGGGTTCTGAGCGTATGGCGTAAAATAGTTATCCAACGTCATGAACTTGTAGTAAGGACTGTTGGGGTCCAGCAGTGCTTTTGAATCCACGATCGAGTGATCGCGCGGGATCTGGATGATCTCCTGCCACACTACTTTACCCCCGCCTGCATCATCTCCCTGGCCGGTTGCAACTGCTTTCTGATTTTTGTGAACGTAGTTAATGTTTGAATTCACCGAGAACTTATCCAGTTTCAAACCACCGTTCAAGCTCAATGTATTACGCTTGTAAGAGTCGGCGTTCGTAGGAACTACGCCGTCGGCTGTCGCATTGGAGTACGCTACGCGGTAGTTGGCCGTTTCTGTACCGCCGGACACCGCAATGCTGTTATTCCATTCATAACCTTTGTCGAAGAAATCTTTCAGGTTGTCTTCCTGCGCCGAGAAAGGTTTCAGCATTTGAGAGTTATCCACTACATTACCCCAAAGGCGTGTCTTGCCATCGAGTTTGGGACCCCAAGAACCGTTTTCAATGCGGTCGAACAAGCCGCTCCATCCCTGGCCGTAGGTATTTTGCAGGTGAGGAACCCGCAATACCTGTGATCTAGCGAAGGACGATGAGATGTCAACCTGAGTCTTGCCCGATTTACCTCTTTTGGTAGTAATCAGGATCGCACCGTTGGCTGCGCGGCTACCGTACAATGCGGATGCCGAAATACCTTTCAGTACAGTAATGCTTTCAATCTCGTTAGGGTTGATATCGTTCATCTGGTTACCGAAGTCCATCGAACGGTTGAAGTCATCGTTGCCGTTTTGCGCATTGGTGGATGAAGTGTTACCACGGTTGTTCATCGGCACGCCGTCAATGACGAACAGCGGCTGGTTGTTACCGGTCACAGAGTTGAAACCGCGGATGTTCAGGACGGTCGACGCTCCCGGTGCTCCCGATGCGGTATTTACAGACAGACCGGGCACGCGCGCGTTAAGCGCATCGAGCGGGCTGGTGTTGCGGGCTTCTGTGATGGATGTATTGGCAATAGTGGCGGTACTGTAACCGAGCGATTTGCGTTCGCGCGAAATACCGAGTGCAGTCACGACCACCTCGCCGAGTTGCTGTGCATCCGCCACGAGCGTCACGTTGATCGTCGATTTGGAGCCGACCACGATGCTCTGGCTGAGATACCCCACGAATGAAAACACGAGCGTTCCGGAAGAGGGGGCTGTAATGGTGTACTTACCGTCGATATCGCTTGTGATACCTCTGGTTGTACCTTTTAGGGTGACGTTTACACCGGGGAGTACGCTTCCATCGTCGGCGGTCACAACTCCCGATACTTGTTTATCCTGGGCAAATGCCTGCCAGCCAGGAATCAATAAGCACCCTAAGAATAGAAACAGTAGAGTCTTTCTCATACAAAGGATTTAAAGTTTGTTTAAATAGGATATTAATTGCGTCAAGGTTACAAAACTAATTCTTGTTTCAATCAATTACAATGCCCTCCAAATCAATGCCCAGAATATAATTTGGCACAAATCGGATTTCATTACCAGTTTGTTAGCAGGAACGACAAAAATGCCTCCATAAACGTATTTGTTAGAACTTCATGCTTTCTGCGTATTCGCAATCAAAATTGCAACGCCTACTTCCTTTCCTTAGATGATTTTCAAACAATTCAAATATTTGCTAAAAGTAGCTTACTGTGGAGGGTGCATTTTCCAGGCCGGAAATGGCCCGTTTTGGGGGCTCGAAAATTTATATTAAGCTACAAACAATATTAAAATAATGCAAATATTTGTCAAAAAATCCTCGATGGGATGATATTCTCAATCCCCTCACTTTTTCAGAATCACTTTATTTAGATTCATTCTTCAATCACACCGCGTATACAGGTATCGTAATTCAGGCGTCCGCATTTTCACCACCGGGCCTGTTTCTCCCAATAAATGTAAATTCCTCAAAAAAAGACATCTATTGTTAACAATTAGTTAAAATCAAGCCGATTTTTGAAAATTTCACATATTTGAAAAAATTGCAAAAAATCGTGACTTCTACATAGAAAATTCTTCATATCACGTGGTCAAGCCAAAGTAAATTTTGAAATTTCGTAATGAAAAGGTTGTACTGGTTAAACTAATAGTTATTTTTGCAACAGTATGTTTACATAACAAACCTAACTTTAAACTTAATTTATGAGGAAGATTTTATGCTCCTTAATGGGTTGTTTGCTGCTGTTTCTGACGCAGCTTCACGCCCAGGATCTCGCAGTGACCGGCAAGGTCACAGCCGACGACGGCTCGACACTTCCGGGTGTTAACATTTCTTTGAAAGGTACTACTCGCGGTACGACCACCGATACCCAGGGCCAGTACACAATTTCCACCTCAGCCGGGGCTACGCTTGTTTTTAGCTTTATCGGTTTTCAAACACAGGAAGTGATTGTTGGAAACCAGTCTACCATCAACGTAACGCTAAAAAGTGATGTCAGCCAGCTTCAGGAGGTTGTAGTAACAGCCCTTGGACAAGAGCGCAAAAGAAATGAGCTTGTTTACGCAGCCCAGCAGATCAACAACGAGCAGATCGTACAGGCCCGTAACCCGAACGTGATGAACGCGCTCGCAGGTAAAATCGCCGGTCTTGATATCAAAACGAACAACAACATGGGTGGTTCGACCAGCGCGATCATCCGTGGTTACAAATCCATTACCGGTAACAACCAGGCACTGTGGGTAATCGACGGGGTACCTGTTACCAATGCCAACAACAACTCGACCGACCAGCAGACAGGTCGCGCCGGTACCGACTACGGTAATGCTGCTTCCGATATCAACCCGGACAATATCGCATCTGTGAACGTACTGAAAGGCGCCGCAGCTACCGCATTGTACGGTTCGCGTGCTTCCAACGGGGTAATCCTCGTTACCACCAAGCAAGGTCGTAAAAATAGCTTCGACGTAACCGTGAACAGCGGTGTTACCTGGGGCAAGATCGATAAAAGTACTTATGTGAAATATCAGAAAGAATACGGTGCGGGTTATGGCGGCGACGGCGCGAAAGACCAGTTCTACCGAGGCAACCTCGGCTCAGGTGAAGGCGACATCGCTGTATTTGATGCCGATGCGTCTTTCGGAGCGAAATTTGATCCAAACAGACTGGTATACCAATGGGATGCCATCGATCCTACCTCTCCTACCTATGGCAAAATGACTCCATGGGTTGCTGCTAAAAACGGTCCCGATGCATTCTTCGAAACAGCTGTTACATCCAACCAGAGCGTAAGCATCCTGGGCGGTGGTGAAAACACCACATTTAAAGTAGGTTATACCCGCAGCGACGAAAAAGGTGTGCTTCCAAACAGTAAATTAGGCAAGAACCTCTTCAACTTCTCGGCTTCATTTGACCTGACCAAGAAACTGACCATCTCTGCCAACGCCAACTACTCGCAAGTAAAAGGTATGGGACGTTACGGAACAGGCTATGATGGCAAAAACCCTAACCAGCAGTTCAGACAGTGGTTCCAGACCAACGTTGACCTGCTCGAACAAAAAGCGGCTTATTTCAGAAACAGACAGGATGTAACCTGGAACTGGGGAGATCCAACCGCTCCATTCGACGACAACGGTCCGATTTACTCGGAAAACCCGTACTTCGCACGTTACGAAAACTTCTCGAACGACTCGCGCGACAACTTCTTCGGCTACGCTGCGGCAGTTTACAAAATCGCTCCATGGATCGACCTGACAACGCGTTTCGCTTATAACGGAACACAGGATATGCAGGAGGAGCGCATCGCATTCGGCAGCTCCGACCCAGCACAGTACAAGCGCTTCAACAGAGGTTTCAATGAGACCAACCTTGATGTGATCTTCAACTTCCGCAAAGCCATCACGAAGGATATCAACTTCTCCGGTTTGGCTGGTGGAAGCATGCGTCGTTCGACAGAAAACTCGATCCGCGCTCAAACGAATGGTGGTATGGTCGTTCCGGGCCTGTTCTCCCTTTCGAACTCGGCTAACCCGATCGAAGCGCCTACCGAAGCATACAGAAGAATTGGTGTGGATGGTCTTTACGCACAGGCTTCATTTGGCTATAAGGACCTCGTAAACCTTGACCTGACCGCGAGACAGGACAAATCGACTACGCTCAGCAAAAACAACAACACTTATTTCTACCCTGCGATCGGTGCGAACTTCAACATCTCGAACCTCGAAGGACTTAAAAGACTTGGTTGGTTGACGATGGCTAAATTGAGCGCCAACTATGCAGAAGTAGGTAACGATGCGCCATGGGGAAGTACTTTGGATGTATATGACAAACCAACCGGCCTCGGCAATATCCCTTATTTCACGCTGAGAAATACCAAAAACAACCCGGACCTGAAACCGGAAAGAACCAAAAACTACGAATTCGGTCTTGAAAGTGCATTCCTGAACGACCGCGTAGGTTTCAACTTTACCTACTACCGCTCAGCAACCCTCGATCAGATCCTTCCGGTATCGATCACTGCGGCAACCGGCTACGCATTCCGCTATGTAAACTCGGGTGAAGTGCAAAACAAGGGTATTGAAATCTCTGCATATGTAACGCCAATCAAAGTTCAGGACTTCTCATGGACTCTGAACGTGAACTTTGCAAGAAACCGTAACAAGGTAATCAGCCTGTACGGTGAAGGCGCTACCAAAGTAACCAACGTACAGATCGCCAGCCTCCAGGGAGGTGTTTCTATCAATGCTGCGGAAGGACAGCCATTCGGCGTAATTCGCGGTACCAACTTCGTATACCACGAAGGAACCGGCCAGAAAGTGGTTAAAACCAACGGTATTTATGCGGCAACTTCCAGCTCTTCCGAAATCATAGGTAACCCTAACCCGGACTGGATCGGCGGCGTAAGCAACACATTGAAATACAAAACATTGTCACTAAGCTTCCTGCTTGACATCCGTCACGGCGGCGACGTGTGGTCACTGGATCAATGGTATGGCGAAGGAACCGGTCTTTACCCGATCACAGCAGGTCTGAACGAGCTAGGCAATCCTAAAAGATCACCTGTTTCACAAGGCGGTGGTGTATTATTCCCAGGCGTACAAGCCGACGGAACACCCAACACTGTCCGTGCTGCAAACGTAGACGGAAACGGTGCGACTGCTTACGGTTACCCAGGCAACCCGCCAAGAGCGATGTACATCTACGACGCGAGCTACATCAAACTGAGAGAAGTAGCACTTACCTACGCACTTCCGCAGGCGATCGTAAGCAAACTGCGTGCATTCAAAGAGATCGACATCTCGGTAATCGGACGTAACCTTTGGATCATTCACAAAAACATGGAATTCCAGGATCCGGAAGAAGGTCTGGGCTCAGGTTTGCTGAATGGCGCGGGCGGTTACCAAAGCGGCGCTTACCCGGCTGTAAGAAACTATGGTTTCAATGTTAAATTCCGTTTCTAAGCGATATGAAAAAATTAATCATTCTTTTCCTCCCGTTCCTGATGCTGACGGCATGCGTCGACAGCCTGGACGACTATAATGTGGATACCAAGCGTCCGTCTACGGCACCGCCTGTTACCTTTTTCTCGAATGCATTGAAAGGCCTGGCCGATACGCTCACCAGCCCGAACGTCAATGTAAACAACTACCGTCTGTATGTTCAACACTGGACAACAACCACTTACCTGGACGAGCCTCGCTATAATGTTACTGCGCGTATCATTCCGGAATCATTCTGGCGTGGATTGTACAAAGGTGTTATCTCGGATTTGAACGAATCCAGAAGACTGATTAATGCAGATGCGCTTCTCTTGCCGGCGACCAAAGATGTGCAGCTTGCGCAGATCGAAATCGTGGAGGTAATGACCTGGGCTGCATTGGTAAACACCTTCGGTAACATCCCTTATTCTGAGGCGATGAACCCGGAAAACCCGCTGCCTAAATACGATGATGCGAAGACAATATACGACGCACTCCTGGTTCGCCTGGACGCAGCGCTGCCAAAACTGGAATCCAAAGGAACACCATTCGGCGGCGGCGACCTGCTTTACAAAGGAAAGATCCCGCAATGGGTGAAATTCGGTAACTCACTGAAACTGAAACTGGCGATGATCATCGCCGACAGTGACCCCGAGAAAGCGAAGAAAATGGTAGCCGAAGCAGCTCCGAAGGTATTTACCAGCAACGCTGACAAGGCGGCTTTCCCTTACATTTCCACGCCGCCGAACTATAACCCGATTGCCCAAAACATGAACTCGCTTTACACGAGCCGTCAGGACTTTATCCCTTCGGCAACCATCGTGACGCCCATGAACGAGTTGAATGATCCGAGAAGACCTTTCTTCTTTTCAACGATCAATGATAAATACGTAGGTGGCCAATACGGTTTTCTGAATACCTATTCGGCATTCTCACACGTGAGCGACAAGATCATCGATCCTGCTTTCGAAGGCCTTCTACTCGATTACTCGGAGGTAGAATTCCTGCTTGCGGAAGCTGTTGAAAGAGGTTTCATCGCCGGCTCAGCGGCTGACCACTATAACAAGGCTGTTACTGCGTCTATCACTTACTGGGGTGGTTCTGCTGCCGACGCCGCGACATACCTGGCGCAACCTAAAGTTGCCTACGCAACGGCTGCTCCTACCTGGAAGGAAAAAATCGGCTTCCAGAAATGGATCGCACTTTACAACAGAGGCTGGGAATCATGGGTTGAATGGAGAAGACTTGACTACCCTAAACTGTCCCCTCCGTCAGGCGGGAATGTACCGGCTGGTCTGGCAATCCCTGTACGCATGATCTACCCGATCGTAGAGCAAACCCTCAATGGTGCTAACCGCGAAGCTGCGGCAAGCGCTATCGGCGGTGACCTCGCTTCGACCAAATTATGGTGGGATAAATTCTGATCTCCAAACCAGTGATATGCAGAAAGGCGGGCTTCGGTCCGCCTTTCTGCTTTTATGATAGTTACAATCCGTCGGGAGATAGTATACCGATTAAAAGCCCAACCCTGCCGGACGCTGGATACATTCCTGAAATGCGCTTCTTGCCATTGTAAATTCAAAGTCATAAGGTTTTCGAAAACCCTTCCACCTACAAACCTGACTTTGATGAAATCACTGCTACTCACAATCGGAGCCGGTATGCTCGCGCTCTTTTTCAACATCGCCCACGCGCAAACGCGTGAGCTAACGGGCAAGGTTACTGCCGAAGACGGATCAGCGCTGCCCGGCGTCAATATCTCCTTAAAGAACACCACAAGAGGAACGATCACGGATGACAAGGGACAATACGCTATCTCCGCCGAGCCAGGCTCTACCCTCGTGTTCAGTTTTATTGGCTTCAGAAGCAAAGAAGCGCTTGTCGGGAATCAGACAAGGCTGGACATTATACTGACTAATGACGAAACACAACTTCAAGAAATAGTCGTTACCTCCCTCGGGATTGCCCGCGAAAAGAAGGCACTCGGCTATGCAGTACAGGAAATCAAGGCTGATAAACTCACGCTTGCCCGCGATCCTAATATCGGCAATGCGCTGGCCGGTAAAATTGCCGGTGTACAGGTACTGGGCCAGTCGGCGGCGAAGTTTGGCACACCAAGTATCCGAATCCGAGGCATCAATTCGCTGACAGGCAGCGACCCGCTTTACGTGGTGGACGGCACACCGACAGACATCAGTATGGTGAATATGGATGATGTGGAGTCGCTTACTGTGCTGAAAGGACCCTCTGCCACAGCACTATATGGCAACCGGGCGTCTGCAGGCGTGGTGGTCGTCACTACTAAGAGAGGGAAATCGGGTGAAACCTCGTTGACCCTTAATCATGGTATGACGGTCGATCAGGTTTCCCTTCTGCCCAAATACCAGAATGAATATGGCGGTGGTTATTCCCAGGAATGGGAGACATTCCAATTTGACCCCAAGATACATCCAGCCGCATGGGCGTCGTACGAAGGCCAGCGTATTCTGGATTACTCGGCCGATGAAAGCTGGGGACCGAAATTGGACGGTTCCATGCACCGTTCCGCATTTTCATGGCAGCCGGGCGAGGGTTTTGGAAAAGAAACACCCTACGTGGCGCATCCGGACAATGTCCGTGAATTCTTTGAAAAACCTGTGAGCTACAATTCAAATATCGCGTTTTCCAAAGCGGGCGACGGCTACTCTTCCCGTATTTCCTACACACATATTGTCAATAACGGCATCGTTCCAAACAGCCGCCAGATCCGCGACTACCTCAGCGCAAAAACGGCCGTTACTTTTGCTAAAAGACTTACGGCAGAACTGAACATAAATTACACGGGGACCAAAACAGACAACACACCCGCTGATCGCTATGGCAGCTCGGGCGGTACAGGCCCGGGAACCAACCTGTTCGCCACCAGTAATTCGACATTGAATGGCTACAACCAAACCACAGGCTCATTCAACCAGTGGTTTCAACGACAACTCGACATCAAAGACCTTAAAAACTACAAAAATCCGGACGGAACCTTCCGTAGCTGGAATATTGGCAGCCCAACAGATGCCCGGCCTAAATATTGGGACAGTCCTTTCACGCAGGTATACGAAAACACCAACGTCAATCGTCAACAGCGTATTTTCGGCGACGCAGGGCTGACTTATCAAATTACCGACTATTTGAAAATCACCGGCAAATTCCGCCGTGATTACGGGACTTACTTTATGGACGGGCGTATCGCTTCCGGAACTTTAAACGCAGGCGGATTGGGCGCATATGCCTACTTGAGCGGGGCAACCCTCGAAAACAACTACGAGAGCATTGTGAGCTTCAATAAAGAAGTTCAAAAGATATCGATACTTGTAAATGCGGGCGGCAATATACGCTACAACCGTACGGAAGGGACACTCCAGGCAACCGCTGGCGGGCTTACCACGCCTGGTTACTACAATATAGCCGCATCAAAAGATCGCCCAGTAACAGCAAACTACCTGTTCGAAAGGAAAACAAACAGCTTGTTTGCAAACGCCAGTCTCGGATATGGAGATTTTATTTTCGTGGAGGGTTCGATAAGAAATGACTGGTCATCGACGCTCCCGGCAGTGAACAATGCTTATTTGTACCCTTCGGTATCCACCAGTCTGGTGTTCTCTGAATTCATTCCGGTTAACAGGGTATTGTCATTCGGCAAGCTGAGAGCCGGCTATGCACAGGTTGGAACCGATCTCGGAGCCTATCAAACTGCCCTGAGTTACAATGTTGGAGTACCTTACGGAACAAGCCCCGTCATGACACTCCCCGGCACCCTCCCCAATTCTCTCCTGAAACCAGGTATGTCGTCGTCGTACGAGGGCGGAATTGACCTGCAATTTTTCAGTAACCGTCTGGGACTCGAATTCACAATGTATAAAAACAACAACAGCAACCAGATCATACCATTAGCGGTAGCTTCAACGAGCGGTTATAACAATGCCGTCGTCAATGCAGGCTTAATTACTACGAAAGGGCTCGAAATCCACCTTTCGGCCCAGCCGATTAAAACCGAAGCATTTACCTGGGAGCTGGACGTCAATGCCGACAGAAACCAATCCAAAGTGGTCGAGTTGACTGAACAAAGTAACAATTACCGGATCGACGGCCCTCAGTGGCGCGCGCTCACACTCAATGCACGTGTGGGAGAAGATTGGGGGATGCTGGAAGGGGTCGGTATTAAAAAAGATGCAAATGGGAAAAAGGTAGTCTACGCTGCCACCCCGGAAAATATCAAGGCAGGAAAAGCTGGTTTGTACGTAAAAGAAAACAACGTCAATCTTGGTAATGTGCTACCCAAATTCAAAGGTGGAATGATCAATGCATTTCAATACAAAGGTTTCACACTGCAGGCCAGCACTGATTTTGTCGTGGGCGGGAAATTTTTCTCCGTCACCCGGATGTTCAACGCCGGATCAGGCCTGGCTGCGGAAACTGCCGGCAACAACGAATTAGGTAATCCAAAACGCGATGACCCCGACAAAGGAGGCGGTGTGCTGCTGGATGCAGTTACGGAAGACGGCCAACCCAACACACACAGGGTCGATACTCAAAATCTCTACGAAAACTGGCTCTTTGCACTCAATGAGCAATGGATTTACGATAAAACCTATGTAAAACTCAGGGAGGTGTCGCTAGGCTATAAAATCCCCAAAAGGCTTCTGGGTAAATATCTTAAGTCGGCCAGCGTATCATTGATCGGTCGCAACCTGCTACTGATTTACAGCGCGATTGGCGGCGGTATCGACATTTCGGAAACCGAAACGCTCTGGTACGAAGGCGGGCAATTGCCTCCGGTGAGATCCGTCGGAGCGACACTCAGAGTCGGCTTTTAATTACCCTTTCATCTCAATTCCGTATGATCATGAAAAAATATCGGCAATTAGCTGTCCTGGCGCTCCTCCTCGTCATTATCGCGCCGGGATGCAGCGACTTTGGAAATATCAACATCAACCCCAATAACCCGTCCACACCGAGCACTGCGGGCCTACTCACAGGCGCGCTGCGCAATGTGGGCACCGTTAATGCACAAGTTGGCCCTGGCGGCGCGAACATCGTCCCAGCCATGTATGTGCAGCAGTTCGGAGATGTGATTTACATTGAGGATTCAAAATACAAGACAATCAATTTCAATTACAATGGCTGGTATGCCGGTCCACTGATTAACCTGCAACATATCATCGAGCTTAACACCGATGAAAAAACCCGGGTTAATGCGTCAACATTTGGCTCCAATGCCAATCAGATCGCCATTGCACGGATCCTCAAAGCCTACTTCTTCCAATGGATCACTGACCGATGGGGCGACGTTCCCTACTCAGAGGCACTAAAAGGCGACGCCGATTTCACGCCGGCATTTGATAAACAGGAGACGATCTACACTGACCTTTTCAAGGAATGGAAAGAAGCAGCTGCGCAATTCGACGAAGGAAAAGCATTTCAGGGTGATATCCTTTTGAACGGAAACAGTGCGAAATGGAGAAAATTCGCCAGTTCTCTCCGGCTTATAGCCGCATTACGGCTTTCCAAAGTCAAGCCGGATTTAGGCAAAAAAGAATTTCAAGCTGCATTGGACGACGGGGTTATCAGCTCCGCAGCCGACAATGTCCAATATAAGTTCCTTGCCGAGTCGACCAATGAAAACCCGATTTATACCAATTATGTCGTCAGCAACAGGAAGGATTATGCATTAAGCGACGTATTTATAAACTATTTAAAGAAAGTATCAGACCCACGGCTCCCCTACCTGGCAGCCAAAAACATTTCTGGTGAATACGTCGGCGTGCCGTATGCGGTCGGAGGAGCCAAGGCTCAAGATTTGTCATTGATTGGACCCGCTCTTTCGCAGCAAAACTCTGCCGTAAACATCATTACCTATTCACAAGTGCTATTCGCGCAGGCCGAGGCTGCCGCATTAGGCTGGACGAACGGCAATGCCAAGGCACTTTACGAATCGGCTGTTGAAGCTTCATTACAGCAATGGATGGGCAATAGCTACACGGAAGGTGCGCTAAAAAGCTATCTCGCACAGCCGGATGTAGCCTACACTGCCAATACGGCAATCGAACGGATCAGTACGCAGCGATGGATCGCATTGTTTTTTCAAGGTACCGAAGCCTGGTCCGAATGGCGAAGAACCGGGTTCCCCGTGTTGAAACCAGCCACAACCACCCTCAACGGCGGCACGGAGATTCCCCGCCGTCTCGCTTATCCTGTAACGGAAAACAACATTAATCACGATAACTACCAAGCCGTACTCAGCAGCCAGGGCAAAGACGACCATTACACAAGAGTATGGTGGGACAAACCCTAACCAAGATAAATTACAAGTTTCCCAATAGTACATTTTCAGCCACGTGCCTCACGTGGCTGAACTTTTTTAGCAAAAAAACCATACAAAGTCTTCAAAACAATGCCCTTGTAGCATTGCGTCATTTGATTTTCTTTAACTTTGAGGGTTATCCAACTCTTGAAAAAATGGAATTTCTAAAAAGCGACCGCCTGAATCATCTGAAATACGAGATCCGCGGAGCTACCTACCAAAAAGCGTTAGAGCTTGAAAGTCAGGGCTACAAAATCCATAACCTGAACATCGGTAACCCCGCACCGTTCGGTTTCGATTCGCCCGACGAGATCGTCCACGACATTATCATGAACATCCGCAATGCGCAAGGCTACTCGGATTCACGTGGTTTGTTCGCGGCGCGTAAGGCGATCATGCACTATACTCAAACAATTGGTATTCAAGACGTTGAAATCAATGACATTTTTATCGGAAACGGTGTAAGCGAGCTGATCCTGCTCTCAATGCAGGCGTTGCTCAACCCAGGCGACGAAATATTGGTGCCTTCTCCGGATTATCCTTTATGGACGGCGGCGATTTCGCTCAGCGGCGGCACACCGGTACATTATATATGTGATGAAGAGGCCGATTGGAACCCCGATCTGGACGATTTGGAAAAGAAAATCACTTCACGCACCAAAGGGATTGTGATTATCAACCCCAACAACCCGACAGGCGCGGTTTATGACAAAGAAGTACTCGCGCGTATCGCCCGCATCGCGGAGGAGCACGGCCTGATCGTTTTCTCAGACGAGATTTACGATAAGATCCTTTATGATGGGGCAGTGCATCATCCGATGGGCTCGTTTGTAAACGACACCCTTTGTGTGTCTTACGGCGGTTTGTCGAAAAACTATCGCTCGGCTGGTTTCCGTGGCGGGTGGATGATCCTCAGCGGCGCAAAGCAGAAAGCCAAATCTTACGCGGAAGGCCTGCTCCTGCTCGCAAGCATGCGCCTATGTGCGAACGTGCCTACGCAGTACGCGATCCAGACGGCATTGGGCGGCTACCAGAGTATCAAAGAGCACGTGGTACCAACGGGTCGGTTGTATAAGCAAATGAACCTGGTTTACGACAGACTGACGTCCATTCCCGGTATTACGTGCGTGAAACCGAAGGGCTCTCTGTACGTCTTCCCGAAAATCGACCTGAAAAAATTCGGCTTCAAGGCAGACGACCAGTTTGTATACGAGCTGCTTTCCGACCAGAAGGTGCTCGTTGTGGCCGGTACGGGCTTCAATTACCATCTGGACCCGCATTTCCGGATTGTATTCCTGCCGACCGTAGACGAACTGAACCAGGCGATGGACAAGCTGGAATTCTTTCTGACCAACCGCCGCGTAATGTCGACGCGTACCGTTGAAGACATTATTGCGTAAGTAATATTTAACCTAAACCTCCACTGAAAGTACTTATCGCCCGATGACCTTACCCCACAGAACCATTCAGGAGGCCAAACGCCAACGGCTGTTCCTCCTCCTTTGCGGTATCTTTCTCACCAACGCACTCATTGCGGAGATCATCGGCGGTAAAATATTTTCAGTGGAGACGCTTTTAGGCATTGCCCCGGCTCAGTTACCGATCGGTGGCCAGAAGCTGGATTTTAACATGACGGCAGGGGTGATCAGCTGGCCGATCGTTTTTATTACGTCCGACATTATCAACGAGTATTTCGGTCGGAAGGGCGTCAAAAGAATCTCCTATGTTACCTCAGCGCTGATCGTCTACACGTTCCTGATCATTTATGTGGCTACCAAGGTGCCGCCCGCGCAGTTCTGGCTCGACCTCAACAACACCGACTCACAGGGTAACACATTCAATATCAACGACGCATTCTCTAAAATCTTCAACCAGGGCCTGGGCATCATGATCGGCTCGATCACAGCCTTTTTATTGGGGCAGTTGCTCGATATCCTCGTGTTCTCGTGGCTCCGCCGGAAGACTGGCAGCCGGTTCATCTGGCTCCGTGCCACAGGATCTACTATGTTTTCACAACTGATCGACAGCTTCGTCGTGATTGGTATCGCGTTTTATGTGTTCGGGAACTGGGATTTGAAACTGGTCTTTTCTGTGGGAACCATCAACTACCTCTACAAAGGCGTGGTGGCGATCCTTCTGACGCCGCTATTGTACATAGCGCATTATTTCATCGACAATTACCTCGGCAAAGAGTACGCCGAAGAGCTTTCGCACCAGGCCGCACACGAGTAGCTTTTTAAAGCGGCACTTGTCTCCGCATATTATCCAGCATCACGGCGGTAGCAATACCTACATTCAGTGATTCTGCCTCTCCGAAGCGCGGAATCATGATTTTATGGGTCACGAATCGCTCCACCTGGTCGCCAATGCCATTGGACTCGTTACCCATGACGATGATCCCTCCGTTGGCAGGATATTGAAATTCATACAGCGAATCGCCCCCCAGAAATGCGCCTATCACCGGTTGCTTTACCTCTTTTACCTTTTCAAAATATTGGGTCAAATCGGTGTAGTAGAGCTTTACGCGTGTAAATGATCCCTTGGCTGCGGCAATCACTTTGGGGTTGTAAACATCGGTCGTGTCGCGCGAGCAAATGATTTTGGTAATGCCGTACCAGTCGGCGACGCGGATAATGGTACCCAGGTTGCCCGGATCACGCACGTCGTCGAGCATGAGCATATATTCCCCCGGCGCCGGAGACAAGAATGCATTTTCCTTCGTTTTAGCCACAGCGAGACACGAATCATTGGTTTGAAACGATCCCAGCCCTTCCAGTTCCTGCGCAGTAACCGTTTCGAGGATAACGTTATGGCGGGTTAAAATACTTGAGTATTTTTGCTGAAATTCCTGTGTTACCAGTACAAACTCGATCTCAAAGTCGGAATCCAGCAATTCCAGTACACTTTTGGCACCTTCTATCACAAATGCCTCGTGAAGCTGCCGGTACTTTTTGATTTTAAGCGAGTTAATATACTTGATACGATTTTTTGACAACATTGAATATTAATTGTAGGACGATATACGGCTGGTTGATTTTCCTGATTCTAACGGGACTGTTTTCCTGCGCACCTAAACCCACTTCCAAAGGTTACTTACTCGGTAACTCCGCCATCAAGGGCAATCGCGTGATCAGCGATTCGGAACTGGATGCATTGATCCCGCAAAAACCTAACCGACGGTTGCTCGGCTTTCCCATATTTCCCTACGTTGGTCTTTACCGGTTTGGCGAGCTATTTTACAACCGCGAGGAAAAGCAGCGTAGGGTGATCGAGGTAACGCAAAATTACCAGAAAGAATCCCAGGAACACGCAGATTCCCCCCGAAAGCTTGAAAGAATCAACAGCAGGTATGCCAAAAAGCTCGAAAAAGCGCAGATAAGGGCCACACAGGGTAACTTCTGGATGCGAGTGCTGGGCGAGGCGCCGGTATATTACAACCAGGCCGATGTCGTGCTCAATGCCGAGAAAATGCAGAAATACCTGTATAATAATGGCTTTTTCGATGCAAAAGTAACTTTTGACCCCGATACGATCTTTAAAAGGATCCGGGTCAATTACCTCGTGACCGAGAACCGGGCGACGATGATCCGCAATATCCATTATCAAATTGGTAACGAGCTGGCCGACAGTTTGATCAGGGCGGACTCCAAAAATGCGGCATTGCTACCTCACAAGCGCTACGACGGCGATGCCTTCGAGGAGGAACGCATACGCATCGAAACGCTGCTCCGAAACGAAGGTTACATGGGCTTTTCACGGCAGAACGTGAGTTACATCGTCAACGACACGATTACCAACCGGCCGACCGACAGTCTTTTCAAATCGGTAGACGTGAAGGTGCGAGTGGATATGCCGCCACCAGCCAACAAGCGTTACTTGGTCAATTCGGTCAATTTTGAAGTACTTCCCCCTTCCGGTGTTCCCGACTCGGTTTTCAGGAAGGACACCAGCATGTTTGAGGGGATTAAATATGTGTTTTCAGACAAAAAATTCTCACGGAAAGCGCTCGATACCAAAATGCAGGTGCGCCCGCATACCTGGTACAGCCAAAAACGGGAGCGCGATACCCAGCAACAATTGTCGCTGACAGACCAATTCCGGTTCGTCAACTACAATTACACGCTCGATTCGACCGGAAAGGGCATTAACAGCTATTTCAAAGCGATCCCGCTCGATAAGTACCAGATTTCTACCGACGTCGGCTTAAATGTGATCCAGCTGCAAGGGACACCGGGACCATTTGCCAACCTCTCCTACAAGATCCGGAATGTTTTCAACGGCATGGAAAACTTTGAAACCAACATCCGGGGAGGTATTGAACTGGTACCAAACTTTGTCGGGACACGGGAGATTTACAAGAGCGAAGAGATCGGTTTAACCGCCTCACTCACGTTTCCGCGCCTGCTTACCCCACAGAATTTATTCAAAAGGCAAACTGCTAACAACAACCCACGGACTCAGCTATCATTAGGTTACAATTATGTAAATCGCCCAGAATATACCCGCACCAATGTAAAGATCAGCACTAACTATTCGTGGCAGCCTTCTCGAACGACTCTCGTCAACGTTTCGCTAATCGACCTTAATATCCTGAATACCAAAAATATAAATCCCAAATTCGATACACTTCTGACCGAGCTGGTAGAGCGTGGAAACAATTTGATTTACAGCTTCAAACCGTCCTTCGTTTCAGACATTAACGCGAATTTTGTTTATAATACCAATTCACTAATAGGTCCACAGAAGAAAGCACAGTACTTCCGGTTCGCACTCGAATCCGGCGGCACAACATTGAATTTCCTGCCCCGGCAACAGGAGGTAATCAAGAAAGCATTTGGTGATAGCCTTCAATTTTACAAATATGTCCGCTGGAATGCCGACTATCGCCGCTACTGGCCTGCCGGAAGGAAATCGGCATTTGTTGCCCGTGTGAATACGGGAGCCATTTACAGCTATGGCGATTATAAAGTCCCTCCGTATGAAAAGTACTTCTTCGCGGGCGGCTCCAACAGCGTGCGCGCATGGTTGCCAAGGAGGCTCGGGCCGGGATCGGCCAAACCGGTTACCTACAATAATTTGTCGATCGAATCTCCCGGCGAGTTCCTGCTCGAAGGGAACCTTGAATGGCGGGGATTTCTGGCAAAGTTCTTCGGTGACATCAATTACGCATTGTTCATCGACGCGGGAAACGTGTGGCGGCTGGGAAGTAATGCCACCAGCGACGATCAGAAATTTAAAGCCGATAAACTTTTGCGGGAAATCGCCGTCGGGACCGGCTTTGGTATTCGATACGACCTATCATTCTTTATTCTCCGCTTCGATTTCGGGGTAAAAGTCTATGATCCGTCGCAGGACAGCGGGGAACGTTTCGTGTTGGATGACCTGAAACTTAAACGCCTTTTCAGACGCACAGAGGCCAATTCGTTGAATATCAACCTCGGAGTAGGCTACCCATTCTAATTGCATTTCCGCGCTTGCCGACATATGACAGTTTGTCAGTTTTCTTCCAAATTTTCCTATCTTTGTGGTTTGAGCGTTTAAGAATTCCTTCTCATGGAGCATAGAATTGCAGATTCACTAAAAATATTGACAGAGGCGGACAAGGAAGCCTGTGAAACCGTGCGGGTTTCGGAAAACGAACCGCTTTCAGGAAAAAAAAGGCTGTTTATCGAAAGCTATGGATGTCAGATGAACTTCTCCGACAGCGAAATCGTGGCTTCCGTAATGCGTGATGCGGGTTTTGCAACCACTTCGGACGTGAACAATGCCGACCTGATTTTCCTGAACACCTGCGCCATCCGCGACAATGCTGAGCAAAAAGTGCGTAACCGCCTCAAACAGCTCAATTTTATCAAGAAAAATAAGCCCGGTATGCTGATCGGCGTATTGGGCTGTATGGCCGAACGCCTCAAAACCAAGTTTCTTGAAGAAGAAAAAATGGTCGATATCGTGACGGGCCCCGACGCATATCGCGATTTACCACGACTGGTGGACGAAGCCGAAACGGGTCAGAAGGGCGTCAACGTATTCCTCTCGCGGGAAGAAACGTACGCCGACATTTCCCCTATCCGACTGAATTCCAATGGCGTAACCGCATTCATTTCGATCATGCGCGGTTGCGACAATATGTGCAGTTTCTGCGTCGTGCCTTTCACACGCGGGCGTGAGCGCAGCCGCGACCCATACTCAATCGTGAAAGAGGCCGAAGACCTTTTCCGCGATGGTTACCGCGAAGTTACGCTGCTCGGACAGAATGTCGACAGCTATAAATGGAAGCCCGAGGCAAATGTGGAAGGCGAAATTGTCGGCGAAACGGTCGTTAATTTTGCGAACCTGCTCGAAATGGTCGCGAAGGTAAGCCCCGAACTCCGCATCCGTTTCAGCACATCGCACCCGAAAGACATTACCGACGAGGTGTTGTATACCATGAAAAAGTATGACAACATCTGCAAATACATTCACCTGCCGGCGCAGAGCGGTAACACCCGCGTGCTGGAACTGATGAACCGCACCTACACCCGTGAATGGTACATGGAGCGCATCGACGCGATCCGCCGGATTTTGGGCGATGAATGCGGCATTTCGCAGGATATGATCGCCGGGTTCTGCACCGAAACCGAAGAAGAACACCGCGACACGCTGTCACTGATGGAATATGCCAAGTTCGACTTTGGCTTTATGTTCGCTTACTCGGAGCGGCCGGGTACGCTGGCAGCCAAGAAATTCAAGGATGATATCCCGGAAGAGGTCAAGAAAAGACGGCTAGCGGAGATCATCGAAGTGCAACAGCAGCTTTCGCTCGCACGTAACCAGCAATTGGTGGGGACCGTTCAGAGAGTGTTAATAGAAGGACCTTCGAAACGTTCCGACGACGACCTCAGCGGCAGAAACGACCAGAACAAAAAGGTGGTGTTCCCGCGCGAGAATTTTGAAAAAGGCCAGTACGTGGACGTCCTGATCACCGAATGCACGACTGTGACACTGCTCGGCCATGTAGTACAGCCCGAGCCGGTATTGGGATAGGCTGTGCTTATTCTTTAAACCCGTTTTGACAATTAACTAAGGCTTGCGGCCTGCCGGAAGCCCTCAGATATTTCATGGATTCATCGGAAATACAAGCCATAAAGAACCGCTTCGGGATCATCGGTAATTCGTCGGGCCTGAACCACGCGATCAATGTGGCCGTTCAGGTCGCGGCAACGGACCTGACGGTTTTGATCACCGGTGAAAGCGGTAGCGGAAAAGAATCGTTTTCCAAAATCATCCATAGCCTCAGTGCCCGCAAGCACGGGCCGTTTATCGCCATCAACTGCGGCGCCATTCCGGAAGGAACGATCGATTCGGAGCTTTTCGGGCACGAGAAGGGGGCCTTTACCGGCGCATTGGATGCGAGAAAAGGATATTTTGAAACGACTAACAGCGGGACAATTTTCCTGGATGAAGTGGGCGAAATGCCGCTGGGAACACAGGCAAGATTGTTGCGTGTGTTGGAAAACGGGGAATATATCCGTGTAGGATCGTCCAAAGTTTTAAAGACAAATGTCCGCGTAGTAGCGGCCACGAATGTCAACCTGCTCGATGCGGTCAACCACGGAAAGTTTCGGGAAGACTTGTATTACCGGTTAAATACGGTGCCCATTTATGTCCCGCCGCTGCGCGACCGGGGAGAGGATATCTTACTGCTTTTCAGGAAGTTTACCAATGACTTCTCGGAGCGCTACCGTACCAAACCGGTAAGGCTCGATAGCGAGGCACGTGATCTTTTGCTCCAATATTCGTTTCCGGGCAACATCCGTCAGCTAAAAAACATCGCTGAGCAGATTACCATCCTGGAAACCGACAAGGAACTGCCTATCAGCATTGAAACGCTGAACCATTACCTGAATCCCGTGCAGCCATCCAGTCGAAAGGCGCTGGTACCGCTGCGGTCCGGGGATGGCGATGGGACTTCGTTTTCGGAAAGAGAGCTTTTATATAAAGTACTTTTCGATATGCGCCGGGATATGACGGAGCTGAAAAAGCTCGTCAGAAATGTGCTAGAGAACGAGAAATATGGCGGAGATATCCTGAAAGACCACCAGGAGCTGTTCAGCTCGCTAAACTCGGTGGAACCGATCATTACCACACCGACCATGGAGCCCGCACGCCTGCTCACGCCTCCGCCCCCGCGCACCGTAGACCTGGATCGCTACTCCGACGAGCGCGACGAGATCGAGGATGTAGTACACGTGACGGCCGAGGAAGAATCGCTTTCATTGGAAGACAAGGAAAAAGAAATGATTATCAAAGCGCTTCGCAAAAACAATAACAAGCGAAAGTACGCCGCCAACGCATTGGGCATTTCCGAGCGCACGTTATACAGGAAGATCAAACAATACGACATTGAAGAATAATAGTAGCGCCCGAAAACTCTGGGTATTCCTGATACTCATTTGCCCGGTTTTCATGTCGGGCTGCGGGGTGTATTCATTTACGGGAACCAACCTTTCTCCTGATATCAAGACATTCAGCGTGCTCAATTTCACGATGGGTACCGCGGGCGGACCAAGTGATTTGCCGCAGCGGCTCACGGAAGATTTGAAAGAATATTTCCAAAGGAACACCAGCCTGGTGAGCCAGCCCGGTGGAGGTGACCTGGTACTCGAAGGCTCCATTACAGGCTATGATGTAACCCCGGCCGCTCCGACAGCCAACGACCAGGCTGGTCTGAACCGGTTGAATGTAACTGTGCAAGTGCGTTATACCAATGCGAAGGACGAGACCAAAAATTTCGACCAATCCTTCACATACTATGCCGACTTCCCTCAGGATCAAACCCTTAACCAAAACGAAGCGCGATTACTGCCGACCATCCGCGAAAACCTCGTGCAGCAGATCTTTAATAAATCCGCTGCGGACTGGTAGGAAAAGTCCCGCCCGAACTTTCAATTTCAATTACCCGAATTTTTCAATACAACCCGGAATATGGCGCTCATCGATAAGGAAACATTTGATCAGCTGGTGAAAAACCCAGGCCTGATTACGGCAGATGTGATCCCGCAGCTGGAAGCCACGATCAAGGCGTTTCCGTACTGCCAGATCCCCTACTCGATGCTGGCCAAGGCATCGAGCCTCGCCGGTACCGAAAAGCTGGAAGAAACCCGTCCGCGTGCAGCCGCCTACGCGCTCAGCCGCGTGGCATTGCAGCAGTTGGTGGAAAGCGATAATGAGCGTTACGACGCCACGGTGGATGTGGACGACATTCTCGAACCCCAGCTCGCACCCGAACCGCTCGATAGCGACGACATATTAATTAGTACCGTGGAGCAGCAGGCTTCCGCCGAATTGCAGCGCACCGAAGAGCAACGTCGCCAGCAGCAGATCATCCAGGGTTTCATGAAAAAGAACCCGCGTATTACGCGTCAGGACAACAATCTGGAACCTGTCAGCATCGATCTGAGCAGCCGCCTGGCCGGTGGATCGGAGGGAGGCATTGAAACCGAAGCATTTGCCAATATCCTCATCCGGCAGGGCAAAATTGAAAAGGCAATAGACGTCTATCAAAAATTGATTTTGAAAAAACCGGAAAAAAGGAATTACTTTGCGAAAAAATTGAGCGAATTGTACGCACGATCGTAGTGAGTTCACGAGTCCGTAGTCAAGGAGTCAGGAGATCATTAAGTCAGGTATAGTTCAGCATTACACGCACATTCAGTCATTCAATCATTCAGTCATTCAAAATTGCTTTAAAAATGTATTTGGGTTTAATTATTCTGGTTGCCATTGTTGCAGTATTGTTGATTTTGGTCGTGCTCGTCCAAAATTCAAAAGGTGGAGGGCTTTCAAGCGAGTTTAGCGGCGCAGGAACTACCCAAATGTTTGGTGTTAAAAAGACGACTGACCTTCTCGAACAAATTACGTGGGGTCTGGCAAGCGCGGTGATCATCATTTCACTGGCTTCTTATATTATGGTGGGCGGCTCCAATACAGGCGCCGGCATCAACAGCGTAAACGTGGAAAGAGCTCAGAATGCAGTGGTACCAGGCGGCAAAATCGCTCCTGCACCTGCTGCAACGGAAGGCGCGGCTGCTCCTGCTGGCACTACAACGCCAGCTGCGACTCCTGCCGACACAGCGAAGAAATAAACGAGGCATACGCCTGAAAAGAAAATCCTGCGACGAACATCGCAGGATTTTTTTATGCGCCATATTTAAAATCACATTTAAGCAACATTGATTTCCCGCAGCATCAGCCGTTCCGCCACCGGCAGCAGCGTTTCATGCAAAGGATACTCATATTTCGACTCCACCACATAAGTTGCAGGGTTCGGCATAGCCCGGTTCCGTTTCGTAAGATCGACTTTAAGCTGCGAAATAGTGTTTCCGAGGCCGATACGCACAGTGTCGACGTAAACCGTTTTCAGATACCGCTCCTTCAATGCATTGTACAATGCAAGCTGGTATTGAAAAATGCTCACCATGGGCTGGAATGTATGCAAAAACAGCAAGTACCCTTCCTGCAACCGCAGTGGCACAATGCCCACCGGCGAAACTTTCACATTCTCCTCGACTTCCGAAAATCGCTCCGAGCCTTCTTGAATGGATTTGGAAAAACGCGGGATCGCAAAATCGAGAATGTAGTTCAGATCGGACATGAATGGGTCGTCCTGATGCGTCTCTTCATACTGCAACTGCCAGGTTTTGACATCGATGCCTGTCAGGTTCTTGGGTAAACTGGTCCTGATCCTGCTTTTATTATCCTGAATGCTGACACAGGCATCGAGGTGCAGCTTCAATTCTGGCAGACAAGGGTGCAATCGGTGGTGTGTGAACTGGTCCCGCACGTGCTGAAAGTACGCCATCAACACGTATTTTTTGTATTCAAAATCAAAAATTCCTTCGGTAAGCCAGTTTTTATCGAGCTCTGACATAGGGTTTTCAATTTGGTGCCGATAAAATTTAGCGAATTCTGTCGCTGAAAGCAAGATTTCAGCATTCCTGACACGCAAATGACATTATAATACTATAACGCCACGCAGGAGTACAAATTTGTCACACTTGCCGGAAAAAATGTCAGAGCGGAAATACCTGGCATAGATTGTGCTATCGGGATGGGAGTCTAATCATTACTGACAATTAAAATAAACGTTTAATATTTATGTCAACTTTAGCAGAAATACAAGTGAATGTACAACCGCTAGCTGACCGCGTTCTGATCGAACCTGCCCCAGCCGAAGAAAAAACAGCATTTGGTATCATTATCCCTGATACTGCAAAAGAAAAGCCGCAGCGTGGTACCGTACTGGCAGTAGGCCCCGGTAAAAAAGACGAGCCGCTTACAGTAAAAGTTGGAGATACCGTATTGTACGGTAAGTACTCAGGCACTGAATTGGCATACGAAGGAAAAGACGTCCTGATTATGCGCGAGTCGGATATCTACGCTATCGTAGGTTAATCTAAAACACTCAAATTCAACAGTTTCTCTTAAAGTTTTTCAAATTAAAACAGTTATGTCTAAGAAAATATTTTTTGACACAGAAGCACGCGACAAAGTAAAGCGCGGTGTGGACACCCTGGCTGACGCCGTTAAGGTTACATTGGGCCCTCGTGGTCGTAACGTGGTAATCGACAAGAAATTCGGTTCTCCAAGCATCACAAAGGATGGTGTTACTGTTGCCAAAGAAATCGACCTGAAAGATCCTATCGAAAACATGGGAGCTCAGCTCGTGAAAGAAGTAGCATCCAAAACTGCTGATTCAGCAGGTGATGGTACTACCACTGCTACCGTTTTGGCACAGGCGATCTACTCGATCGGCGTGAAAAACGTAGCCGCTGGTGCTAACCCGATGGATTTGAAACGTGGTATCGACAAAGCGGTTGCTACTATCGTGAAAGATCTGGAAGGACAAAAGAAAAACATCTCTACTTCCAAAGAAATCGCTCAGGTTGCAACTATCTCTGCAAACCATGACGAGGAGATCGGTAACATGATCGCCGAAGCGATGGAAAAAGTAGGTAAAGAAGGCGTTATCACCGTTGAAGAGGCTCGCGGAACTGAAACAGAAGTTAAAACTGTGGAAGGTATGCAGTTCGACCGTGGCTACCTATCGCCATACTTCGTAACCAACACCGAGAAAATGGAAGCTGAACTGGAGCGTCCATTCATCCTGATCTCTGAGAAGAAAGTATCTTCTATGAAAGAACTTCTTCCTGTGTTGGAAGCAGTTGCTCAAACCGGCCGTCCTTTGCTGATCCTTGCAGAAGACGTTGACGGAGAGGCGCTTGCTACATTGGTAGTTAACAAAATCCGCGGTGCATTGAAAGTAGCGGCTGTGAAAGCTCCTGGTTTCGGTGACCGTCGTAAAGCAATGCTGGAAGATATCGCGATCATCACTGGCGGTACCGTTATCAGCGAAGAGCGTGGTTTCAAACTGGAAAACGCTACGCTGGACTACCTCGGTACTTGTGAGAAAGCGATTATCGACAAAGACAACACCACTTTGGTGAACGGAAGCGGTGCATCTGAAGACATTCAGGCACGTGTTAACCAGATCAAAGCGCAGATCGAAAACACGACATCCGACTACGATCGCGAAAAACTTCAGGAGCGTCTGGCGAAACTGTCCGGCGGTGTAGCTATCCTTTACATCGGTGCTGCAACTGAGGTTGAAATGAAGGAGAAAAAAGACCGCGTTGATGACGCCCTTCACGCAACCCGCGCTGCGGTAGAAGAAGGTATCGTTGCAGGTGGTGGTGTAGCGTTCATCCGCGCAACTGCTTCCCTGGACAACCTGAAAGGCAACAACGAAGACGAAACAACCGGTATCAACATCATCCGCACGGCGCTCGAAGCTCCTTTGCGTACGATTGTTTCTAACGCTGGTGGCGAGCCTTCAGTTGTGATCAACAAAGTGAAAGATGGTTCAGGTGCTTTCGGTTACAACGCGAAAGACAACACTTACCAAGACCTTCTTGAGGCTGGTATCATCGATCCTAAGAAAGTATCTCGTCTGGCACTCGAAAACGCAGCATCTATCGCTGGTCTGTTGTTGACAACAGAATGCGTTATCGCTGACGAACCAGAAGAAGCTCCTGCGGCAGGTGGCCACAGCCACGGCGGCGGAATGGGCGGCATGATGTAATCGGCCCCTGTTTCTTCGGAACATATGAAAAGCGGCTGTCAGGTAACTGGCAGCCGCTTTTTGTGGGTATTAAAATGTTTTACGCTAAATGCTGAACCATCAACCCATCCTGCATGACCAATCTCCGATCCGCCATTTCGGCTAATTCTTCATTGTGCGTCACAATAATGAATGTCTGCCCCGTTTCGTCCCGCAGTTTGAAAAACAATTGATGCAAATCCAATGCATTATGCGAATCGAGGTTACCACTTGGTTCGTCGGCCAACACAATGGCCGGGCGATTCAATAATGCGCGGGCAACGGCCACGCGCTGCTGTTCGCCGCCGGAAAGTTGGGAAGGCAAATGCTCCATTCTGCCGCCCAATCCTAACAATTCCAGCAGTTCCTTGGCTCGTGCCTGAATGTCCCTTTCATTTACATTACCATTGATATACCCCGGCATACACACGTTTTCCAATGCGGTAAACTCGGCCAGCAGGTTATGAAACTGGAAAATGAAGCCGATCTTCTCATTCCGGAAACGCGCAAGTTCTTTATCCTTCTGCGCGAACACGTTGGAACCTTCGATAAAGACCTCGCCTTGCTCGGGCCGGTCGAGCGTTCCGAGGATGTGCAGGAAGGTGCTCTTGCCCGCGCCGGACGGCCCGACGATCGCTACTACCTCCCCCTTTTTCACTTCCAGATCAATGCCTTTTAAAACCTGCAATGAACCGTAAGTACGTCTGATCCCGCTCGCCCGAAGTAGCTCCATATTGAAAAGATAATTGCGCCGAAAACTCGCCCGTTTTGATTAATTCCTTAATTTGCCGTGAAAATACCAATTTACTTTTATACTCATGAATATTCACGAATATCAAGGCAAAAGCGTTCTTAAAAAATACGGTGTGCGTATTCAGGAAGGCCTCGTAGCCGACACTCCGGATAAGGCGGTAGAAGTTGCACGTGAGCTCAGCCAGCAGACAGGCACCAAGTGGTATGTTGTAAAATCCCAGATCCACGCAGGTGGCCGTGGCAAAGGCCGTATCGTGGGCAGCGAGCAGCGCGGTGTGGCGTTGGCTAAGTCGGTTGAAGATGTCAGGACCATCTCCAACAACATCCTGGGCAAAGTATTGGTAACGCACCAAACCGGTGCAGAAGGCAAACGAGTAAACAAAGTCCTGATTGCAGAAGACGTATACTACCCAGGCCCGACCGAGCCGAAAGAATATTACCTGTCGATCCTGTTGGATCGTGGCAGAAACTGCAACGTGATCATGGCCAGCACCGAAGGTGGTATGGACATCGAAGAAGTGGCAGAACATACTCCTGAGAAAATCATCAAAGAATGGATCGATCCTAAGGTTGGATTGCAGCCGTTCCAGGCACGCAAAGTGGCATTCGCTTTGGGTCTGGAAGGTGACGCATTCAAAGAAATGGTGAAATTCATTTCTGCATTATACAGAGCTTACGCGGAAAGCGACTCGTCGATGTTCGAAATCAACCCGGTTTTGAAAACATCCGACAACAAAATCCTCGCCGTAGATGCCAAGGTGGATCTGGACGACAATGCGTTGTACCGTCACCCTGAACTGGCTGAAATGCGCGACACCAACGAAGAAGATCCATTGGAAGTAGAAGCAGGTGCCAACAACCTGAACTACGTGAAACTGGACGGAAACGTAGGTTGTATGGTAAACGGAGCCGGTCTGGCAATGGCCACCATGGACTTGATCAAACTTTCGGGCGGTGAGCCTGCCAACTTCCTCGACGTAGGCGGTGGCGCGAACGCACGTACCGTAGAAGCGGGTTTCCGTATCATCCTCAAAGACCCGAACGTAAAAGCGATCCTGATCAACATCTTCGGCGGTATCGTTCGTTGCGACCGTGTTGCTGCGGGTGTGGTGGAAGCTTACAAAGCAATCGGCGAGATCCCGGTACCTATTATCGTCCGTCTGCAAGGAACAAATGCAGAAGAAGGTGCACGCATCATCAACGAATCCGGTCTGAAAGTATATTCAGCGATCGAATTTAAAGAAGCTGCTGCGAAAGTTTCCGAAGTCTTGGCTGAGCTGGGCGTTTAAGAAATAAATGCATTAATAATGAAAGGATAGCCGCATTGGCTATCCTTTTTTGTTTGTACTGAAAGAAAAACAATACCTGACTACACTTGACCACATGACTACAATTGATAAACACCGACCTTCCTACCCGATAATGAAATACAAAGCCATCGTCGCCGCAAAACTCGCAACACCCTGCAAGCCTGTCAGTATAGTATGCGTGCGATAGGTATCCCTGGCTGAAATACCGGTAAACTGTGACACTACCCAGAACCACGCGTCATTCGTATGTGAAACGATCATCGCCCCACTACCTACCGCCATTACCACCAATGTTATTTGAACGGGCGTTACAAAACCGAGTGACGCCAGAAGTGGCGCCAGAATGCTCGTAGTGAGTACCATGGCGGATGTTGTAGATCCTTGGGCTGTCTTAAAAAAAAGAGCGATCAGAAAGGCGATCACCAGCAGGTAACCTCCCGACATTTCATTGTGCAGCAGCCATTCGCTCACCATTTCTTTCAAAGAAGTTTCCTTCAAAATAGCGCCGAATGCTCCTCCTGCGCCTACGAGTACGAGCGTAGTGCCGCAATGTTCGATGCCGCTTTTGAAACAGGCCATCATGCGCTGCGAGGCATTTTCGGGGAATAGCGAGTAACTGAAAAATATGGCCAGCAGAAACGAGACCAGCGGGCTGCCCAGGAAGTTCAGCCAGCGCGTCAGTTCTTCCGGGAAATGCAGGATTTTGGCAAACGAAGCCAGGGTAATGAGCAATATCGGCAGCACAATGGGCATGAATGCCTTCCAGGCCGGAGGTAGCAGCTGCTCCTGGATCATTTGCGGTTCTTCCACAGCCGCATCGTCGATAAGCTTCACATTTTTAGCATATTTTTCGGCAAACCAAGTCGATAGAAAAAGGCTGGGAATGGACACGATCAAGCCAATGAGAATGACCAGGCCAATTGAATCCGGAATGCCTAGATTACCGGCGGCGGACAATGGCCCTGGCGTGGGTGGCACCAATGTATGCGTCGCAAAAAGCCCGCCGGAGAGCGATAATGCAATAGTAGCGAGCGGCTTACCTGTTCTCTTCGCGACGATCTGATTGAGTTTATGTAAAATAATAAACCCCGAATCGCAAAACACCGGAATGCCCACAATGCCGCCGATCACCGACATGGCAAATGCGGGGCGCTTCTCACCAAACAGCTTCAAAATCACATCCGCCACCTTGATCGCGGCGCCCGATTTGTCCAGGATAGCACCGATCACGCAGCCCAGGATCACCATCAAGCCGATTTTGGACATCAACTCTCCAAAACCTTTTCCAATGGTCTCGGCCAGTTTATCAATCGGCAGACCTGCAAAAACGCCCACACCAAGCGCCGCCAGCAGCAATCCCACGAGCGGGTGCATTTTTAAAACCGTAGAACTGAGGACGATAAACGCGATGGCAGCCAGTACGATAACAAAGATCATGTGCCTGGATTATAAGAGTTTCAGCACTGCTTCGTCACCCATTACGGCATTGGCCGGGCGTGGGTGGCTGGCATCGAAAACGGCCAGATCTGTCTGTTCCAGCACCTTGGCGGGATCTTCATCGATTTGCCCATCCTTCGTCACAGCTTTGAGGTCTAGTTTCAGGTGTTTGGCCATGAATGCGTACATTGCTTTCCGCTTCGACGGGCCATAATCGTGCTTTTCGTTGGCCAGATGCACGGCTTCGAGGTTATCCTTTTTGTTATACAGCGAATAGATTGTTTGCATGAATGGATATTCCACTTCCGGCGTGTTCTTGGTCCAGTCGCCGCCGTCGGAGATCATGATCATCGGGCGCGGGGCGGTTAATGCCGCTATTTCCACATTGTTGGTCTGGTAATCGCCTTTTTTGTGGATCGGCAAGCCGCTTTCGCACACGCAGCCGCCGAAGAAATACGCCGATACCATCACCACCGGCACTGACACTTTCACGCGGTTATCCAATGCGGCCAGCAGGAACGTCTGCGTCCCCCCGCCCGATTCGCCCGTGCAAGCCACGCGGTTCGGATCCACGCCGGGCACAGATAGTAGGAAATCGAGCGACCGGATACTGTTGATCGTTTGCAGTTTCAGTGCTTTCGCCATTTTGTGCTCGCATTGTTTGGCATCGCCCTGCCCCACCATATCCCACACGAACACGATCGCGCCCATGCGTGCGAGCGTCGCGCAACGCTTCTGCGTCTGCTCGCGGAAGCGCCCATGCGGGTTCTCGCCATGCCCGTGCGGCGCGAGAATGGCAGCGTAAGATTTCTGTTTTTTTAATGGCTTATACAAATTGCCCGTCACGTAAATGCCCGGCATGCTTTCAAATGCCACATTTTCGACAGTATAGCCATCCATTTCTTTCTTGGAATGGATGATGGGTTTGGATGTCGGCTTTTCCGGAAGCGTTTGCAAATCCATTCCATTGCGGATCTGCTGGCGGATTTGCGCGGCACGGGCCTCCCATTCAACGCGGGAAGTGGGGATGTGCTTTTGGAGAAATTCTTTCCCTTGCTCTTCGGTGAAATAGGCGCCCTGGCAAAGTTCGGCTTGTTGCGCCTGCACGGCCGATGTGAGACCAAGAATGCTGAAAAGGATGGTATATGCGATTTTCATAGGAATTGCAGTTTGGTCAGAAAAGCGCGGGACTGGGGTGGGATACTGTTGGCGGGAGGGGATTTTGACGGCCGACGGCTGACCGCCGACCGCCGACCGACGAATGCTCGTCGACAATCTACATTATGAGATCGGCGGTCGGCCGTCAATGGTCGGCGGTCAAAAAATCAAACCTCCTCCCGCAACCCTACCGGAATGGCGATACGAACGTAGCTTGGCAATATCACCGCCTCCAACTCTTCCACCAGCCCCTTATATTCCCCGTCAATCTGGAAATGCGCCGCTTTTTGAACACATTCGATTTTTGCTTTTTCCACAGAAATCACTTTCATGATCTCGGGATTGAAATCCGTGCTACCGGCGAGGATTTTAGCCGTCTCAATAAAATCCAGTTTTTTGGCAATAACCAGCTCAAAAAAACCATCGCACATATCACCAATCGGATTGATACTCACACCGGTACCGTACTTCTTGGCATTCGCGATGATGACTATCAGTGCTTCTGTTTCAAGTACTTCATCTCCGGCCGTGATTCTTACATCAAAGTTTTCGTGTTCACTCAATGTCCTCAGCATTTCGCGGGCGTAACCAAGCTTGCCGCGCGTATCGCTGTCTTCGTAGTTTTTAACCAGCAATGCATTTAAACCAATATCCGCCAAATGCAGACTGATTTCCCCATTAATGGACACTGCATCGATCGCAGAAACGGTCCCTTCAAAGGCCACTTCCAATGCCTGATCAATGGAGCCCGACAGCCCGAAATCGACGGAGAGGCCATTCGCGGAGCCCGCCGGGATAATGCAAAGAATGGCATCGGTACCATGCAATGCCTGCGCGACCATCGAAATGGTGCCATCGCCACCGGCTACCAGCACGCGCTCCGGCCTGATATTTTCAACCATTTCGCGGATGGTCTGCTGATCGTCGTCGCCGGTGGTGTTATAAATGCGCAGGTCACAGCCTTCGGCTTCCGATTTTTCGATAACCCTTTCAAAAATTACATCCTTGTTCACGTCCCCGGAAATGGGATTTACTACCAGCAAAACTTTCGGTTGTGAAGACATATTCGATAAATTAGGGACCTGATGTCGTAGAGGATAAAGATAGTTATGAAACGTTGTGACTTAAAACTATACCGTGGCTACGCCAACAAAAAGGAACTCGTTGTATTTGGCCATGTGGTGAAAAAATACCCTTCCGGTGACCGGAAATATACCCGACGCGGCTTTCGCTACGCGAAAACCATCATCGAGCTCTTCTCCATTAAAACCATTCCGTTTCTCACGCTTACGTTGCACGTGGGCGAAAAGACCTTCGACACGACTGCAGAGGCGGATGGCTATTTCCGATTCCAGGTGCCGCTCGATGCAGAAATGCCGGGAGGCTGGCATAGCTACCGTGTGACGCTAGACGATGAAATGAATGGCAAAAAATATCACGCCGAGAGTTCGGAAGCGTTTTTCATGCCTTATAAAAGCTCCTACGGCATCATTTCCGACATCGACGACACATTCCTGATCTCGCACAGTCGCCGTTCATTCAAGAAGTTATTTGTTTTATTATCCAAAAACGTGCAGGCACGAAAGCCATTCGACGATGTGGTTAAGCATTACCAACTGCTATCCTTCGCTAGTCGTACGCACCCGCACAAGGACAGCAATATTTTCTTTTATGTATCGAGCAGCGAGTGGAATTTGTACGATATGATCGTCCGGTTCGCGGAGCTGAACGGGCTCCCCAAAGCTGTTTTGAAACTAAAAAAAATCAAATCGGGGCTGGACGATTTTGTCATGACGGGGAGCGGGTCGCATGAACATAAGTTGCGAAAAATCCACAATATCATCAACTTCTACCCCGAACTGCAGTTCATATTGCTCGGCGACGACTCTCAGAAAGACCCGGAGATTTACGAAGAGATCTGCCGCACATTCCCCCAGAGCATCCGCGCCGTGTACATGCGGCAAACCCGCAAGCGAGCCAAGCCTCATACCGCGGCATTACTGAAAAACATCCAGGACCTCGGCATCGATACCTGCTACTTCGGCCACAGCAACAAGGCGATCATGCACTCACTCGACCACGGCATCGTTTTCCAGACGCCCGCCGAGCCGGAAGTGAAGGAAATTGTAGAGAAAGCGGTTTCCTGACGCTTGTTTTTTGGCATTCTTCGGCACTTTCGTAACTTGACCTCTCCCTTTTTTGAAATACACATGAAAAAAATCCTGATCGTTGAGGATGACCGCAGGATCGCGCAGAACATTTTCCGCGGGCTGGTTGCCGAAAATTTCGAGGCGGAGATCGCCTATGACGGCATTACGGGCAAACAAATAGCCCTTGACAAGAAGTTCGATCTGGTGTTGCTGGATGTGAACCTGCCGGGTATGAAAGGCTTTGATGTTTGCCAGCAGATCCGGATTTATAAGCCGTCGCTGCCCATTATCATGCTCACGGCATTCGGAGAGATCGAGGATAAGGTGGAAGGGCTGAACAGCGGCGCGGACGATTACATTGTGAAGCCGTTCGATTTCCGGGAATTACTCGCACGGGTGAATGCCGCGCTGCGCGTGTCCGACCTTTTGAATCCCGAAAGTTCGGACAAAATCCTTCGCATTGCCGACCTTGAAATGAACCTCGGTACCAAGCAGGTTAAGCGGGGAGGAAACATGATCGATCTCACAGCCAAGGAGTTTGCATTGCTGGAATACTTCCTGCTGCATCGCGGGCGGGTGGTTTCAAAAATGGACCTGGCCGAGCATGTGTGGCATCTCAATTTCGATCCGGGTACCAACGTTGTAGAGGTGTATATCAATTATTTACGCAAAAAAGTAGACAAGGACTTTCCTACGAAGCTCATCCATACCCGACCGGGCATGGGCTACATCATGAAAGAAGAATAACCCTCCTATGAAGATCAAAGACCGCATCGCCCTCCAATTCACGCTCCTGGTAGCGGGGGTGCTGCTGTTGTTTTCTATTGCCATTTACAGCGTTTCGGAGCACTACCGCCAGGAAGAATTTTACGACCGCCTGCGCAGCCGCGCGCGTACCACCTGCCGCCTGCTCGTGAAAGTGAAGGGGATTGACAAGGACCTGCTCAAAGCCATCGACCAGAACACGCTTTCGGAAATGCTGGACGAAAAAGTACTGATTTTCGATCCCAGAAACGAGCTGATCTATTCCAGCGTCGACGACAAGCTGCTCACCTACCACACGTCGCTGCTGAATGAAGTGCGTGAAAAAGAATATATGGAATTTCACCAGGGTGAGAACGAGGTAATAGGGCTGCTCTACCAGGAAAGCGACGACCCGCTGGTGGTACTGGCCTCGGCCTATGACACTTTCGGACATAGTAAGCTACAAAATTTGAGGAGCACGCTGGGCTGGGGATTGCTGGCGGGGATCGCGGTGACGGTCGGGCTGGGGATTTATTTTGCGGGCAATGCATTGAAACCCATCAGTCGCATCAATGCCCAGGTATCGCTCATTACAGCGCAGAATTTATCTCAAAAGCTTGACGAGGGAAACAGAAAGGACGAAATCGCTCAGTTAGCCATTAACTTCAATACGGTACTGTACAGGCTCAACAAAGCATTTGAACAACAAAAGAGCTTCGTATCCCACGCTTCCCACGAGCTTCGGACGCCACTAGCGGCTTTGAAATCCGAGATCCAGCTCGGGCAGCGGTTCAACAAGGATAATCCTGAAATTGAAGAGGTTTTTGCGAACCTGTTTTCGGATACCGAGCGGCTCATCAGCATTACCAACAACCTGCTTTTCCTGGCCCGTTCGTACGAGAACATGGGCAATATGAAAATGGCGCACGTTCACATCGAAGACCTTGCGTTTCTGGCCAAAGAGGAATTGCTCTCTTCCCACCCCGATTACAATGTGGTGATCGATTACGAAACGATTCCCGAGAATGAGAACCAGACGGTGATCGAGGGCAATGAGGAATTGCTCAAAAGGGTATTCACCAATTTGCTCGATAATGCGTGCAAATACTCGTCCGACCACAGTGCACAGATAATGATTTCCTCCGACGATAAATCGTGCATTGTAAAAGTCCGCGACCGCGGGATAGGGATCAGCGAGGACGATCTTCCCCATATCTTCAACCCGTTTTTCAGATCGTCGAATGCGACCGAGCTTCCGGGGTTCGGAATCGGGCTTTCCATTTGCCAGCGGATCGTGGAACTGCACCACGGTACGATTTCCGTCACCAGCGAAATCGGCAAAGGCAGCGAGTTTCAGGTACAGCTGCACCACATCTGATGCCGCCGGCTAGGCGCCCCCGGCTAGGTGCCCCCGGCTAGGCGCCCCCGGCTGCGCGCCCCGGGCTGCGCGCCCCGGGCTTTCTAATTTTTTTCTAAGGTTATTTTAAGGCTGGTGTAATACCGGTGTCGGAATATCGCACAATCTAACACGGACATTATGCGAACCTACCTCACCGGGCTCTTAGTACTCCTGACAACCGCCTTACACGCGCAAGACACGCTGCGGCTCTCGATCCGCCAGGCCGACAGCCTGTTCTTGCAAAACAATCTTGAAATCCTGGCCGAAAAGTACCAGATCGACATTGCGAAATCGATCGAAATTCAGGACAAGCTGTGGAACAACCCTACTTTCGGGGTCGAAATCAGTGCCTATAACCCCTCGCGCGGCGCGCTGGATGTCGGCAGAAATGGCCAGAAAGCATTCACGATCCAGCAACTCATCACACGCGCGGGCAAGCGCAACAAGCAGGTGGCACTGGACATGGAATCGACCCGTAAAACTGAATTCCAGTTCTACGACCTCATCCGTACATTGAAATTCGAGCTGCGGCAGATCTTCTTCGAATCGTACTACCTCGAACAAACCATTTCATTGTACGACAACCAGATCGGCACGCTGCGCACGACCGTCAATGCATTTGACAAAGAATACAACCGCAAGAATATCTCGCTCAAAGAAGTTGTCCGTCTGAAAGCGCTCCTCTTCGAATTGACCAACGAGCGGGCGAATATCCTTTTTGAATTACAGGAAAACCAGCGCGACCTCCGCACGCTGCTGAGTACCGACCGCCCCGTGAAATCGCTCGTCGACAGCACGGAAATCCAGCGCTACCACCTCGACCGCTACAATGTAGCCGCATTAAAAGAGAAAGCGTTGCAAAGCAGGGCGGATTTGAAAGTGGCGCAATCGGAAACGAAGCAGGCCGAATTGAACTACACATTGCAAAAGGCATTGGCCAAACCCGATGTGCAGGTAGGCGCTGTATACGACCAGGCCAGTAACTATCAGAACAACTACTTCGGTGTGAATGCGTCCATAGCGCTCCCATTTTTCAACCGGAACCAGGGTAATATCCGCGCCGCGAAAAGCAGCATCAGTTATTATAAAACAGCCGAGAACGCAAAGCAAAATGCAGTAAGCAACGAGGTAGACGCCGCTGTGCAGAAGGTGGGTATTGCCGACAAGGCCTTCCAGAGCGTCGAGGGGCAGTTCACCGACCAGTTCCAGCTCCTGAGCAACGGCATTTACGACAATTTCCAGAAACGGAATATCACGCTCCTGGAATTCATCGACTTCATTGAGACCTACAACGAGAGCATCAAGGAATTTAACCGCCTCCAAGCCGACCGCATCAAGGTATACGAAGAGCTCAATTACGTCGTCGGCGAAGAGCTATTCAACTAACCATTCAAACTGAACACAACTTATTCACGGCATTGCCACTAATGCATTCCCCAATGAAAAATTCACTGTATGTTGTCGTGCTGGCCGCTGTTGGCGTGTGGCTGACCTCCTGCGAGAAAAAGAAGACAGAAAACGACGAATCGAAGGCGTTTATGCTTTCGGACACCATGATGAGCCGCATTAAAATCGACACGGTTCGGACAGAGCCGGTCCGCAACGAACTCACGCTGGTGGGTAAGGTGGTACCGGACGAAAACCAGGTTATTAAAGTGTATCCGCTGGTAGGTGGTAATGTGGACGAAGTGGATGTAGAGCTGGGCGACAATGTCCGCAAAGGCCAGAAACTGGCAACGATCCGCTCCGGCGAAGTAGCCGATTTCGAGCGTCAGATGATCCAGGCGCAGTCCGACCTGCTTATTGCACAGAAGAACCTGTCGTCCACCGAGGATTTATTCGAAAGCAAGCTGGTTCCCGAACGCGACGTGATAACAGCCCGCCAGATTGTGGACAAGGCCCAAGCCGAGCTGAACCGTATGAAAGAGGTGTTTTCTATTTATGGTTTAGGTAAATCCACCAACTACACTGTGAAATCGCCGATCAATGGCTTCATCATCGACAAAAATGTGAACCGCGGCATGCAGCTGCGTTCGGATAACTCCGAAAGCCTGTTCACAGTCGGACAAATCGCCGATGTGTGGGTGATGGCTAATGTAAATGAGAGCGACATTCCGCGCGTGAAGCTGGGTATGCCTGCGGAAGTGCGCACGATCAGTTTTTCGGACGAGGTTTTCAAAGGTAAGGTCGATAAAATCTACAACGTCCTCGACCCGGATACCAAGGCGATGAAAATCCGCATTCAGTTGCAGAATGTAGGGTTCAAACTCAAACCCGAAATGCACGCCACCGTCACCCTCAACTTCGAGGAAGGCGAGCAAATGCAGGCGATCCCGTCGCAAGCCGTCATTTTCGACCGGAGTAAAAACTGGGTAATGGTATACCACAGCCGCACAAAAATCGAAACACGCCCCGTGGAAGTGTACCGCTCCCTCGCGAACACGACGTACGTGCGTGAAGGCCTCAAACCCGGCGAAGCGATCATTTCCAAAAACCAACTCCTCGTTTACGACGCGCTTAACGACTAATATCTCATGAACAAATTCATCCGAGGCATCGTGGGCTTTTCGCTCAAGAACCGGTTCTTCATATTCTTCATGACTGGCCTGCTGATCATTTCGGGCATTGTCAGCTACCAGAACACACCGTTGGAAGCGTTTCCGGACGTGACCAACACGCAGATCATCATCGTAACGCAATGGAACGGGCGCAGCGCGGAGGAAATAGAACGTTTTGTGACGGTACCGATCGAAGTCGCGATGAACTCCGTACAGCAAAAAACCAATGTCCGGAGCACGACCATGTTCGGTTTAAGCATTGTCAAAATCATTTTTGATGACAATGTAGAGGACTTTTTCGCCCGGCAGCAAGTCAACAACCAGCTTCGGACTGTTTCACTGCCCGAGGGCGTCGAGCCCGACGTACAACCGCCTTACGGCCCTACCGGCGAGATTTTCAGGTTTACATTGCAAAGTAAAGACCGCGACAGCCGCGAACTCCTTACCCTGCACAAATGGGTGATCGACCGCCAGCTCCGCAGCGTGCCGGGCGTAGCCGACGTGGTGGCATTCGGCGGCCGCGACAAGATTTACGAGGTGCAGGTGAACCCTACCAAGCTCGTGAAATACAACATTACGCCGCTGGAAGTATACCAGGCTGTAACCAAAAGCAATATCAATGTCGGCGGCGACGTGATCGAGAAGAACGGACAGGCTTATGTAGTACGCGGGATCGGGTTGCTCAACTCTATTCCCGACATTCAGAACATCATTGTCGAATATGTGAAGGATAACCCCGTGCTGGTGAAGGATGTGGCTGACGTGAAAGAGTCGGATATGCCGCGCGTGGGGCAGGTAGGCCTGGACGGCAATGACGACGTCGTGGAGGGGATTGTGGTTCAGAGAAAAGGAGAAAACCCGAGCGAAGTACTGGCGCGGGTGAAGGACAAGATCGAGGAGCTGAATACCAAAATCCTTCCGCCGGACGTCAAAATGGTCACATTCTACGACCGCGACAACCTCATCGAGTTCTGCGCGCACACCGTGAAGCATAACCTCGTGGAAGGGATCGTACTCGTGACCGTGATCGTGTTCCTCTTCATGGCCGACTGGCGCACGACCGTCATCGTGTCCATTATTATTCCGCTGGCGTTGCTCTTCGCTTTTATGTGTTTGAAACTGAAGGGTATGTCGGCTAACCTGCTTTCGATGGGCGCAATCGACTTTGGAATCATTATCGACGGCGCCGTGGTGATGGTGGAAGGGATATTCGTGGCCCTCGACCACCTGGCGCACCGGAATGGCATGGACCGGTTCAACAAGCTGTCCAAGCTCGGGCTCATCAAGCGTACCGGTGGCGAGTTGGGCAAAGCCATTTTCTTCTCCAAACTCATCATTATCACCGCATTGATCCCCATTTTCAGCTTCCAGAAAGTGGAGGGTAAAATGTTTACGCCGCTAGCCTATACGCTGGGTTTTGCATTGCTGGGTGCATTGCTTTACACGCTTACGCTGGTGCCGGTACTATGTTCCATTTTGCTGAACAAGAATGTACGCGAAAAGAGCAACCCGGTCGTCCGATTCTTCGACAAAACGGTGACCAGGGGTTTTGAATGGTGCTATGCACGCAAAAAACTCAGTGTGATCTTCGCATTTGCATTCCTGGGTGTTACGCTCTTCTCGGCCAAATTCCTCGGTACCGAGTTCCTGCCGACGCTCAACGAAGGCGCATTATGGGTGGAAGCCAAAATGCCGATGAGCAGCTCCCTGGCCGAAACGACCAAAATGGTAACAACGCTTCGTGCCAAACTGAATGAATTCCCGGAAGTAAACGGGGTATTATCCCAAACCGGCCGTTCCAATGACGGTACCGACCCGTCGGGTTTCTATTATGTGCAAATGCAGGTGAATTTGAAGCCAAAAGAAGAGTGGAAGCGCAAAATCAGCCAGGACGACCTGATCGAGGAAATGGACGCGAAGCTGAAACAGTTCCAGGGCATTAACTACAACTACTCGCAGCCGATTATCGACAACGTGGCCGAAGCCGTGGCGGGGATGAATGCAAGTAATGCCGTGAAAATCTACGGCGACGACCTCGAAACGCTGAATAACAAGGCCAACCAGGTACTGGAAGCGATCAAGAACGTGCCGGGGATCAAAGACGTGGGTATTCTGCGGAACATCGGCCAGCCGGAGGTAAGCGTGATCCTGCACGACCACAAAATGGCGCAATACGGCGTGAGCATTGCCGACGCACAAGCCGTGATCGAAATGGCGATCGGAGGTAAAACGGCGTCCATTCTCTACGAAGGCGAGCGGAAATTCGATATCCGTCTGCGCTATGAGCAGCAATACCGCCGCACGGTCGACGATATTCAGCAACTGATGGTGCCGACGCTCACAGGAGGTAAGATTCCACTCAAAGAGATTTCCACGATCCGCACCGTTACCGGGCCTGCATTCGTGTACCGCGACAATAACAAGCGCTTTATCGGCGTCAAATTCTCCGTCCGCGAGCGCGACCTTGGCAGCACCATTGCCGAAGCACAGTCGAAAGTGAAACCTTTGCTTTCATCATTGCCAAAAGGTTATTCGGTTAGCTGGTCAGGGGAGTTCGAGAACCAGGTACGGGCTACCGCCCGGCTGGGTCAGGTGGTGCCTATTAGTTTGGTAGGGATATTCATTTTGCTGTTCATCATGTTCAGCAATGCCAAAGATGCCGGGCTGGTGCTGATCAACGTGCCGTTCGCATTGATCGGCGGTATCCTCGCACTGCACGTTACGCATATGAACTTCGGTATCTCGGCGGGGGTAGGTTTTATAGCCCTTTTCGGTCTCTGCGTGCAGAATGGGGTGATATTGATTTCCGTATTCAATAAAAACCTGGCTGCGAGGATGACGCTCGACGAGGCGATCAGGGAAGGGGTGAAATCGCGGATCAGGCCAGTGATTATGACTGCATTAATGGCGGCAATCGGTCTGCTACCGGCAGCTGTTTCCACCGGCATTGGCTCCGAAACCCAAAAGCCGCTTGCCATTGTGGTAATCGGCGGACTAATCACCGCTACCGTGCTTACGCTGCTCGTATTCCCGATCATTTACGGTTTCTTCAACCGGAAAATCAAGGTTTCAAAATATGCGTGATTTTTTGTCAGCCTGAGCGGACCGCCGCCGGGCGGTCGAAGTAAGGATCGTTCGAACGTGACGTTCGAACACGCTATTTGCAGGCCTCTGGCCGGTCTCGCCCATCCGACCGGCCGGAGGCCTGCAAATAGTTTACGCGAAGCGATAGCTTCGCGCCGTAAACCGCTTCGCTAAGCATGACGGTTCAGCTCATATTTTCCCACCACCCTGGTTCAGATTGGAAAAATCATAGCCGATATGGAATACATAGCGGAGAGAAATTCCGAAGTTCCAGCCCGAACCGTCGCCTTCGATCCGCGCGCGTTCCGTTTCCACACCATTCACTTTGTATACCAGATCAGTCGTCAGGGAGTTGCCCATCCCCCATTGTTTACGGGCAAAAAGCGACATATCAATCGATTTGGCTACCTTGATCACATACTCCGCCGACGCTTCCGCAAGGCCCGTCATGGATTGGGCAATGCGCGTGTCACTCGACATAAACAGTGTGTCCACTCCCTGCCGGCGCCCCCTCTCGCGGTAACCCGAGAATTCCATATAATCCTTCGATTTACCTGAATTGGGCACCAGCCCCGCACCCGCGCTGATCCAGAATGCCGACTTGCGGACCGAAGGTTTCCCCCAAAGCAGCCGCATTTTCCCACGGACGATCAGGCTGTTTTTGTCATTTTCCATCTGGTATTTCAATGGATTATCTCCATAGATCATCAGCACATTATGAATGGCAGAGCGGTCGTAGGCCAGCTCCACATTCCATTGTTCTTTGTAAACCCATCCCGCGGTAACACCCCAGGCCGAAACCGTGGGCGATTCGGTACCTATCAACTCGTCAAAATCGTTGTCGATCGTATTCTTATCGTTCCTTACAAAGCCGCTCACGCCCACATACCAGCGGTCGCGGACTTTCACATCACCAAATTTTTTGAGATACGATTCGGTATTATAGGGCTTGGTGCCAATAGGTCTGGTGTAGCTTTTCCGGTAGTAATCCCCGTCCTGAGCCCGGACCTGGAAAAATACGGCAAAGAAGAGGATCGTAAAGATGGGTTTCATAGAAGTGCTCCTTTTTTCTCTCCTTACGCGCACCCAGGCCCGATCGTTGCATGAAAATTGCCGGCTAATGCAGTTGGAAGCATTTACTTGCCGGTCTGGAAACTGATGGTAAAAGTGGTTCCCACGCCCAGCTCCGACTGCACTTCTATGCGTCCGTGGTGTGCGTGGATAATGCTCATCGTCGTGGATAATCCGATGCCCATTCCATTGTTCTTTCCGGTGAAATAGGGCTCAAATATCTTGTCCATATGCTCCTCGCTGATCCCCGCGCCGTTGTCCACAAATATTACCTGGATGTGGTCGCCGTGGTTTTTCGTCGCGATCCGGAGTACACCCCGGTCCTCTTCCATCGCCTCGATAGCATTGGTAATGAGGTTTAGAAAAGCCATTTGCAGCGAAACGCGGTCGAGCGGTAATGCGAGCTCTTCGCTGGCAAATTCATTGACAATCTGAATCCTTTTGAGTTGTACCCGGTCGAGCGCAGCGCTGATGGCCTGGCTCAGCACCGAATGTACCGAACTCTCCACCAGTTCGATATCCTCGGAAGACGAAGGTTGTAGCAACTGCGTAATGAGGTCGTTAATGCGTGTGCAGTTGCGCTTGATAATTTGCGTATAGAATTTGTGGTCCTCATCGGCGAGTTCCATTTCCAGCTGCTCTGCCGAGAGGTTCACATTCGTGAGCGGGTTACGCACTTCATGCGCGAGCATACGCACGAGCCTGCCGGTCACTGCTATTTTTTCGGAAAATAATCTTTCCTTTTCCGACTGCTTGCGGGCTGTCATGTCATGCAAACGGCCCTGGATATAGGGATGGTCATCGTCCACTTCCACCGAAGCAGAAAACAGGCAGTACTTCTTATCGGCATCTTTGGTGAACAGGCGCACCTCATGGTCGTGAATGGGCTGTTCGGCAATGTCTTTCCAGCGTGTTGCGAACAAAGGATCGTCCACCAGGTCGGTGATTTTCTTCTCCTTCAACTGCTCGCCCGAATAGCCGGTGAGAATACTCGCGGCTTCATTGAAATCAATGATATTACCTTCCAGATCGCTGATAAACAGGAAATCGTTGGATTCTTCGAACACGCGGCGATAGCGGCGCTCGCTGTGGCGCAACGCTTTCAAAACGGAGGTCCGCTCCAATGCATAACGGATGCTTCTTTCCAGTTTTTCGGCATCCAGCTCACTCTTGATGAGGTAATCTGCCGCACCGAGACGCAATGCTTCAACGGCGATTTTGGTGTCGCCTTTGCCCGTGAGGAGGATAATAGGCTCCTCGCATTCGAAATTGCAGGCGAGCTCAATCAGGTCGATACCAGTACTTTCTCCAAGCAGATAATCAAACAGGTACAGGTCAAATTTGTTGGTTCTGATCTGGGATTCCGCCTCTTTGAAAGTAGCACACCAGGTAATATCAAACTTCCAGTTGACCAAATCCTGAAAATATTCACGGGTCAGGAAGTAATCATCCTCGTCGTCGTCCACCAACAATACCCTGATCAGTTTACTATTCATTCCTGCTGCTATTCCGCTGTCAGATATCAAATTGTTTCATTTTGTTGTAAAGCGTCTTGCGGTCGATGTTCAGCAAACGCGCCGCCTTGCTTTTATTGAAATTCACATCCCGCAATACCTGCATGATCATGTCATATTCTGCCTCATTGGCGACTGTTTTAAGACTTGGCTTGGTATCGTCACCATCCGCATTATCCAACAACAGCGACGCTGCCGAACTAGCCGCCGGAGCAGGCTCATCGTCCAGGTCTTTCAGACGTTTGTAATTGACGATCTCAAATGGCAGCGCCTTTTCCTCGATCAGTTCACCGTCCGAAAGCAGCGTCGCACGCTTGATCACATTTTTGAGCTCTCGAAGGTTACCCGGCCATGAGTAGTTCAGGAAGTCGTTTTTAACTTCCTCCGAAAATCCCTTAACATTCTTGCCGAGTTCCACATTGGTTGTTTCCAGGAACGCACCGGCAAAAAGCATCAGATCATCTTTACGGTTCCTCAATGCAGGGACTTCGATCGTAAATTCATTGAAACGGTAATAAAGATCCTCCCGGAACTTGCCGTTACGCGCCGAATCGAGCAACCGCTCATTACTCGCCACGATAATACGGACATCCAGATCGATTTCTTTCGACCCGCCGATACGGCGCATTTTGCGCTCTTGTACCACGCGCAGCAACGCCACCTGTATTTCGTAGGACAGGTTGGACACCTCGTCGAGGAACAGCGTACCGCCATTCGCCAGTTCGAAATGACCTATTTTGGTCTGCAATGCGCCGGTGAATGAGCCTTTTTCGTGACCGAACAACTCGCTGCCCGCCAGCTCTTTGGAAATGGCACCGCAATCCATCGCCACAAATGGCATGTCTTTGCGCTTCGACCGGTTATGGATTTCCTGGGCGATAGCTTCCTTTCCGGAGCCGCTTTCGCCGTAAATAATTACGCTGAAATTCGTAGGAGCTACCAGGTCCACCTGCCGGAACAGGTTATCCGAAACATCGCTGCTGCCCATCACATACCCCGCTCTCGTGCGCGGCTGACTCTTGCGTGCAGGTTTCGCCGGTTCGGAATTGCCGTCGGACGAGGCCGGTGCCACGTATTGCTGTTCTTCGTTTTCGGACGCCTCCGCGTCGGCAATGGCCTTTTTCACGGTAACCAGTATCTCATCGGGGAACAGCGGCTTGGTAATGTAATCGTAGGCGCCCAGCTTCATCACATTCACCGCCACTTTGATATCCGAATAACCGGTAATGATCAGGACAGGCACGTTGGGCCTTTTGGATTTAATCGTCGTCAGCAATTCGGTCCCGGTAATATCTCCGAGCCTGAAATCAGTCATGACGAGGTCGGGCGAAATGGATTCTATCAATGCGAGCCCGTCTTTGCCGTTCTGGGCTGTTTCTACTATAAAATCATTTTTTGACAAAAAACGCTTCAAAAGGAAGCAAATATCCGCTTCATCATCAACAACAACTATTTTTTTCATGCCGGGTGTAAGGGCTTAACTTGGTTTTTAAATAGTAACTCTCAACCTCGCGGTAGGTATATTTAGTTGCTCGCGGTACTTGGCCACCGTCCTTCTGGCAACGGAATAGCCTTTTTCGGCAAGCATGTCTGTAATTTGCTGGTCGTTATACGGGTGACGCTTGTCCTCCTCGCTCACGATCTCCCGGATCGCCTCCTGGATCTCCCGGTTCGACACCTCCGTGCCGTCCTCATTCGTAACCCCCTCAGTGAAAAGATCTTTCAGGAGCACAATCCCGAACGGTGTCTGCACATATTTGTTGGTCGTCACACGAGATACGGTAGAAATGTCCATATCGATGATTTCTGCGACATCTTTGAGGATCATCGGGCGCAATTTCTTGATATCCCCGGTCTGGAAATAATCGTATTGCAGCTTCACAATTGCCTTCAACGTATTCAGCATCGTGTTTTCCCGCTGCTTGATGGCGTCGATGAACCACTTCGCCGAGTTCATTTTGTTTTTAAGGAACTGGTTGGTGGCTTTATCCTGCTTCTGCTCCGCCATTTGGGTGAAAACCTTGTTCAGCTTTAATGCCGGGCTGTTTCCCCAGGTTAGCTGAACTTCAATTTCCCCATCCTCGGTATACCAGAGCATAAAGTCGGGCTTGATGCTCTCGTTTACGATAGAGTCGTTGCGCAGCCCCGACGCCGGCTTCGGATTGAGCGTGGTAATCAGCTGAATAGCCTTTTTCAGCGACTCTTCATCCAGTCCGGTGATGCGCATGATTTTATCGTAGTTGCGCGACCCCAGCTCGTCGAATGCGTCGGTAACAATCTTGCAAGCCCATTTCCAGGTCTCGTTCTGATTTTCCATGCGATTGAGCTGGATCAGCAGGCATTCCCGCAAATCGCTGGCTGCTATCCCCGGCGGATCGAGTTGTTGGATGATTTTCAGCATTGTGTTCACTTCGTCGGTATCGATAAACATGCTGTTAGCAAATGAAATATCGTCCGCAATCACATCGCTTTCCCTTCTCAAAAAACCGTCCTCGTCGAGCGAGTCGAGGATGAAGTCGGCGATCAGTTGCTGGCGTTCATCCAGTTGCAGAAAGTGTACCTGCTGTTTGAGGTCGTCCCTGAACGAAATGGCCTCCACCATCGGCCGGGTATATAGTTCATTGTCTGCCGACTGGTTATTTGCATACGTTTTATAATCCGGAATATCGTCGTCACGGAACTCGTCCCAGTCGTAGTAATCTTGTACGGAATTATCTTCACTACCCGATGAACTGTCCGATTCATCGAATTCTTCGGGCGCATCCTCCGACGTACTTTCCTCCTTCCCCTCTTCCAGTATAGGGTTTTCTTCCAGTTCTTCCTTAATTCGTTGTTCAAGCTCCATTGTAGTCAGGTGCAGTAAATTCAGCATCTGAATTTGCAAGGGAGAGTATTTTAAAGTCTGTCTCTGCGTCTGCGTCTGTCTTTGCATATAGCAACTAAGGGTAAAATTTACATTCTCTTCGTGCTTTAAATTTACGACTCTTTATCAAATCTTGCCCCAACGGAGAGGTGCGTTACCGAAGATTGCGTAGTTATTTCCACATACTGAGTATTATAATTCAGAATGTAGAGCTAATCCCCATTCAAAAACGCCTCCGCGGCCACGCTGATCGCCTTTTGGCGCCTCGCACCAGCAAGGCGGGTATCCGGGCTGCTTCCGGGAGCACTTGCTCACCGACAGCTTCAATCTGGCTGAAAATCAAAAGATATCGTACTTTCAAATGGATTCCGGCTTTCGCTTCCCCGGTGTTGTCCCACCGTCTGTGCGGCGTATGACATACGAAAACCATAGATTACGGAATGCAAAAGCCTTGCCTACCCCTATAAACGACGAAACCCTCCGGTAAGGGAGGGTTCCTATCTGATGCGGGCCGTGTCAGGCCGACTGCAATGGTTTTTCGTCAGTCGCATTCTTGATCCAGTAGAGGCCTTTCAATAGCAGTTCACGTCCTTCCTCCACACCGTGCTTCATGATTACCTTCTCGATCAGCAACGGTGCGATGAGATTGAACGGCATCGGAAGCCGCCGTAGAGCAGTCCTCCCGAGCAAGGCTCCCAGCCCTATTTCAACCCCCCGACCTGCCATGCCATCCGGACCGGCCGCCATCAGATCTTTGAAATAGTCGACCGTCTGGGAAGCGGTTCCCTTTTTCTTCTGCGGCTTTGTCAGTTCATCCATTGGTTCCATAGCTATCGGGTCAAATGTTTCCTACCTGTTCACGGGCGGAGTCCGCGTACTCTTCCACGTACGTCTCACCTTCCTTTTTTAGCTCATCGGCTGCATCGGCTGCTTTCGCCTTGCTTTTTTCCAATGCCGCTATCAGATCCCCCGCCAGCTCATTGGTTTTCTTTTTCAGTTTTTTGATTGTTTTCTTACTATCCTCCGGTGCCAGCAGCAAGCCGATCACCGCACCGGCCACTGCCGCAGTTACTATCCCTAAAATGATTTTGTTCGTTGACATAACACACTTGTTTTAATGTGGATCATTTTGTTTCAACAGGAATTGCCGCAAATCCTGTACCAATCGGGGCTCTAATGCGGCCCGCAGATGGCAGGGTTATTGCTTTATCTCACCTCAAAGGTTAGTTCGTAATAAACGCCATGCTAGTGGCGCCGGAAAATACCTCCGCTACCGATGACTGAAATTTTTACTTCTCACACAGCGCTATGAAAATTGTTATTATTGAAGATGAACGGGATTTGGGAGTGTTGATGCGCAATTTTCTAGTCAGGCAGTTGAATATTAAAACACCCGATGGCAACATCAGGGTGGTGGCCTCATTAATGGAAGGCATTGATTGTGTCCGGGACATGCGACCCGATTGGATATTCATAGACAACAACTTACCCGATGGAAAGGGTATACAGGCAATCCGGCAAATACGGGATGTACACCCGGGCAAACGTGCAAAAGTGGTGATGATGAGCGCCATGACGAACCTGAAAGAAGAAGCGTTCAGGAACGGCGCCGACTTTTTCCTCGATAAACCCATAAGCTTTGTAGAAGTCAAGAATATCTTCACAAAACCTGGAAATGAAATCTAAGCCTCGCGGCTGCTGGCATCACAACAAATCGTGGAAATACTTGCATCAATTGGGGATTTGTTCCGGTTGTCCGTAGAAAATATTGCTCAAACCGACCATTCACGACTGTTTAATTGCAGTTAACTTCTAAAACAGCACAGGACATTTTGTCCCCGACCGGGCCCTGCCACCCGGCATTTTCACCTTCTGGCTGCGGTACCGCACATGTTTCTTTTTACCGGTATCCAGTTTCTTTTTCTCATAGGGAACCAGCTTAAAATCATATTCGGGAATAAAATAATCTTCTTTGTATTCGGCCACTGGCAATGGCATGTAGTGGCGGCCCGGAAACGTCAACACGTCATATTCGTAGTCGTACAGGTAAATAGTCACGAAACCGTCACGACTGTATTTAATGCCTATGTCGGAGAAAGGACTGTCCTCATCCGAAGACGCGACGAGCCGCATGATTTCCTTCTGCTTACCTTTTACGAGCACCGACATATTGTACTGGAAAACGCGGTGCAGCGAGTCGATCTGAATGGCGATACCCAGATAGTATTTCGCATCTTTAAGCCGCTCCTGGCCCGCATACATGACCGCCGTATTGTTCAGCGCACTCTTATCCTGGTAGGTCTGGTAACTCAGCTTCGCATCGTCGTACCGTTCCATATACCGGTACACATTCCCCTGGTTCACATTATAGAACTTCCGGGCGGGTGCAGCCGCCATAGCGAGTTTGAAATCTTCAAATGCACCGTCATATCGGGCATTGGCTTCATTTACCTGGTGTTTCTGGGAATGCCGGTTCCCGATGTAAGCCTGTACAATCCCATGGTTATTGTGCAGGAATGGTAGTTCAGGTTTCTCGCGCACAAGGCTATCGAATACCGCCATCGACTTATCAAGCTGATCGTTTTCCAGCAGCACAATTCCCCAGCCATTCTGCGCATTCACGTTCGACCGGTTCAGAGAAATGGCCTTTTTAAATACCTGATACCCTTTTTTATACATATCAAAATGCAGTAGCAGGTTGCCATAATTACTCCACATCAGGTCGTAGCCCTGCTCATACTGCAACGCTTTCGCCAAATACTGCCCCGCCTCCGAAAACCGCTTCTGGTCGATCATAATGCCGCTTAGCCCCGCCAGCGCTTCGTAGCGTATCGGATCGAGCTTGATCGCCTTCTGGAAATCCTCCTGCGCCTGAGTGGTCTTTTTCAGGTAATATTCCGAAAACGCTTTCGTAACGAAAAGGTCGGCGAAGAACTTGTTGTCCTCATTCAATGCCTTTTCCCCTTTCTTGAAATCCTTTAATGCGAGGTCGTACTTCTTTTGCCCGTAGTAGGCTACCGCGCGACCGAGATAAGCCGGTAAATAGGTCGAGTCCTTCTTAATCACCCTGTCAAAAAGGGAAAATGCGGTCTGATACTCGTGTTTGCTAAGATGGGTGTTCGCGATCCCGGACATCAATGCGGGTGTCTCGCGCTTCAAAGTCGAGGCGAGTTTATAGTACCGCTGCGCCTCGCTCGTCTGTTGCAGGCCGTAGCACGAATGTGCCATTCCGAGGTAAGCGTCGCCCCGAAATGTGCGGTCGTCGGTTTCAAGGTATTTTTCAAAAACGGCTTTCGCCATCCCGAACTGATTGAGTGACAGCAATGCATTCGCGTAGCGTATCTGTGCCTTCGGGTGCGTACGCGCCACTTTTTCAAAATCCTTCACCGCCCGCTTCTCGTTGCCCGTGCGCATCAGAATGTCGCCGCGTTGCAGGCGGTAGGCCATCTCGTCCTTCTGGCGGATCGCGGTCGTCAGCTCATCCACAGCCTCTTCCATCCGGCCACCGTACTTGTGCACCATGCCCAGGTTGAAATTCCATTTGCCGCCCGTGTTTTTCGCGGAATTGTCTGTGGCGTACCTCGCAGCCTCATTGTATCGTTTCTGCTTGCCAAGCGCCACGAGCGTATTCACCGTCGCAGCGGAGCCGCCCGGCGCCTCGAAAAAATCTTTACGCGCCGCATCATATTTACCTGATAGCAACGCAAAAAGCCCGCGGTTATAATGCAAATGCGGATCGAGCTCTGCCAGATCCAGCGCCTCCATAATATGCAATGCTTTTGAATAGTTGCCGGAAAGCGCGAGGATCACCGCCTCGTTGTTCATGCGCTGTACGGAATCGGAAGGTTGGAAGGCCTGCTTATGGTAGAGCGCATAAGCAGCCTGCAAGTTGCGAACGCCGCGTTGGTATTCTTCGTCGCGCAATAACGCAGGATTATTTTCCTCGAATGACTTGTTGAAAATAGGTAGAAGTTCTTTGACAAGTCGCTGGCACTCACTAAAATCCTGCGCTGAGAGCTGTCGCGGCGCTAACACCGTCAACATCAGCAACATACCTGTCATTACAAGTAGGTGGATTTTCTGTACCATAGGGGTGCGTAATGGCTCAAAAAGCCCCTAACCTACAAGTAATCAGGGAAAATTACAATTATTGCTTAGACCGTTTGATAAATTTCGGTTAAAATATAATTTTTTAAATAAATAACATTATTTTAAGTAAACTGCCGGTGATTAAAGTTGCACGGAAGCCAGAGCATCGATAAACACCTTTTTATCGTTAACCAGGACGGTCAGAGCACTTTCCGAGGCGTTTTCAATGGTTATCGCCTGTTTCGAAACAGATACTTTCAGCAAAGTGCCCCTGAAACCGATCCGGAACGAGTATCCCTCCCACTGCTCGGGAATATACGGCTTGAACGACAACAGGCCGTCGATTACCCGTTGCCCTGCGAAGCCCTTTACAACGCTCATCCAGGTACCTGCCATCGAAGTAATATGCAGGCCGTCCTCCGTGTCGTTATTGTAATCGTCCAAATCCAGGCGGGCTGTCCGCAAATACATTTCATATGCTTTTTCCCGCAAACCCAGACCCGCGGCCAGGATCGAGTGGACGCACGGCGACAAGGACGATTCATGAACGGTCATTGGCTCGTAGAACTCGAAGTTGCGACGGATAGCGGCCGCGTCGAATTCATGCTCGAAGAAGTAGAGGCCCTGCAATACATCAGCCTGCTTGATAAAACACGACCGCAGGATCCTATCCCACGACCACCGCTGGTTAATGGGGCGCTGGCTGGCTATGTCGGCGACGGTCAGCAGTTCCTTGTCCAGGAAGCCCTGCTGCTGCAAATACACCTGCCTGTTTTCATCAAACGGGTAATGCATGTTATCGACGATGTGTTTCCAGTCTGCGAGTTCCGTATTCAGTTGCAGGTTGGTTTTGAAAATCACCTCGTTCAGCTTGCGGGAGTCTTCTTTCCATAGCTTATCGATGACTTCCAGCGTATAGCGCAGTGTCCAGCAGGCAATGTAATTGGTGTACCAGTTGTTGTTGACATTGTTCTCGTATTCGTTCGGCCCGGTTACCCCCAGCATGACATACTGCCCCTTGTCCTCCGACCAGTTGATACGCTGCTTCCAGAACCGCGAAATGCCGATCAGCACTTCCAGGCCCCATTCCTTAACATAGCTTTCGTCACCGGTGTAGCGGGTATAATCGTAAATAGCATAGGCAATGGCGCCGTTCCGGTGAATCTCCTCAAAAGTGATCTCCCATTCGTTGTGACACTCCTCTCCGTTCATGGTCACCATCGGATAAAGTGCGGCACCGTCGGTGAAACCCAACTTTCCGGCATTCTCGATCGCCTTTTCCAAATGCTTGTAACGGTAAACGAGCAAGTTGCGCGCCACTTTTTCGTCGGCCGTAGAAAGGTAGAACGGAATACAGTAAGCTTCGGTGTCCCAATAGGTGCTGCCGCCATATTTCTCCCCGGTAAATCCTTTGGGTCCAATATTCAGGCGCTCATCTTCTCCGGTATAAGTTTGTCCCAAATGGAAGATATTGAACCGGATACCTTGCTGCGCGGCCACGTCGCCGGCAATGGTGATATCGTTCTTCTCCCATTTGCCCGCCCACGCCTGCACCTGCTCCGCGTACATGCGATCGAATCCCTTTTCGGCAATCCGGGCAATGTAGGCTTTCGCCTGGGGAACCAGTTCGCCGTGCGCGTAGTTGGCCGACGAGAGGTTTACGGCATACTTGTAAATGGTAACCTCCTGGCCTTCCCGCACCGCTACCTGCACAGTACCCGCCACATATTTTTCCCTTGACGCGGTCTGGGCGGTGCCTGTTACAGCCATGCCATTCAGTTTCACATCAAACTGCATCCCTGTCGCGACGCGGAACTGCTCAACCTGATAGGGATTACTTTTCGTTTCAAGTACAAGGTATCCTTCCTGCGCGTATGCCTCATGCGCGATGCCGTTCCAGAACGACTCGTCGTAGTTGGAATCCCGGTTGCGGATATTCCCATCGAGGAATGGGGTAATGCTGAAATCGTCGGTAAAGTTGAGCGGTACCATGCTGTAACTGATGGCGCCGGCCTCGTCGTCAGCCATGCTGCAAAAGCGTTTGGAATGAATGCGGAGCTTCCTCCCGCCCGACAGCGTCACCGTCGCGGTACGTTCCAGCACACCTTCTTTCATATTGAGCACACGACGGAATTCGTCGATTTTGCAGGTATTCAAATCGAGCAATTCTGTACCGACGCGAATCTCGATGCCCGTCCAGTTGCAGGCATTGAGTACTTTGGCGAAATAGTTGGGATAACCGTTCTTCCACCAGCCTACCCTGGTTTTATCGGGAAAATAAACGCCTGCAACGTAGTTTCCGAGCAGTGTTTTGCCTGAATATCCTTCTTCAAAATTACCTCGCTGGCCCATCCGGCCATTGCCGAGGCTCATGAGGCTTTCCGTAATTTCGTTGTGTTCGGGGTGAAAACCTTCTTCTACGATGCACCATTCATCGTGCGTGATGTAATTCTTCATATGTTTTCCAATTGGGGCAAACCAAAATTTTCAAAACCGGCGATCACCATATCAGCTTCCGTGAGAACCGACGCTTCCCCTACGCCCACAGCCAGCATACCGGCCGCTTTCGCCGATTGGATACCGGCAACAGCGTCTTCGAATACCGCGCAACTCGCCGGTGGCACATGCAGATCAGCCGCACCCATCAGGAACACCTGCGGATCGGGCTTGCCTTTGGTAATGCGGTTTCCGTCGACGATCGTATCGAAGTAATGCAGCATATCAATCCTTTCAAGAATCACCTTCGCATTCTTACTGGCAGAGCCGAGGCCGCTGGGGATACCGTTTTGTTTCAATTCGTCGAGGAAATGGCGTACGCCCGGTAATGCGTCGTCGGGTGTCATTTGCATGCAAAGTTCCAGGTAACGGGCATTCTTGGCCGTGGCTCTGCGAAGCTTTTCTTCGTCTGACAATGTAACTCCGCCGATCGACAGCACGATTTCGAGCGATTCCATCCGGCTGATGCCTTTCAGGCGTTCGTTTTCTTCACGCGTAAGGTCGAAACCGAGGTCCTGCGCCATTTCGCGCCAGGCGATGTAGTGAAATTGGGCGGTATCAACGATTACCCCGTCGAGATCAAAAAGGCAAGCTTGTATTGAGGGCATATCATTTCAAATTTAATATCTTGCAAAATAGTAAAAAATAGCAATTTGCTGCGCCAGGGCCGAAATACGGGCTATCCGGTGTCACCGGGCCCCGTCGCACGCTTTCCCATAACATTTAGAAACCCCAAAGAAATGTCCGCCGTCAACAAGGATAAATTCGTTATATACCAGGCATTTACGCGACTCTTCGGCAATCAGAATACGACTAACAAGGTCTACGGTATGATTGAAGAGAACGGGTGCGGGAAGTTCAACGACATCGACGACACTGCATTAGCAGCACTAAAGGGTTTCGGCGTGACCCACCTCTGGTATACCGGCGTGCTCGAACATGCCACGCTCACCGATTATTCGCAATACGGCATTAACCCCGACCATCCGTTGATCGTGAAAGGTATTGCCGGTTCGCCTTATGCGGTCAAGGACTATTATGATGTGGATCCCGACCTTGCTGTGGATGTACCTAACCGGATGCAGGAATTTGAAAACCTCGTTGCGCGTACGCATACACACGGGCTGAAAGTGCTAATCGATTTTATCCCTAACCATGTTGCCCGGCAGTATCATTCGGATGTACGGCCTGAGGGCGTGAGGGATTTCGGGGAGGATGACGACAATACAGTCGCGTTCAACCCTTCCAACAACTTTTATTATATTCCAAATCACGATTTCGTGGTGCCGGAAGGCCATAAGCCACCGCTGCCGGTAACGACTCCCTACCATGAACGCCCCGCCAAAGCAACCGGCAACGATGTTTTTCAAGCCCAGCCCAGCCAGTACGATTGGTACGAGACCGTCAAGCTGAACTACGGCGTCGATTACCTCGACGGCCGGTCGCGCCATTTTGACCCTATCCCATCCACCTGGCTCAAAATGCGCGATATTCTCATTTACTGGACCCGCAAAGGTGTGGATGGTTTCCGATGCGACATGGCCGAAATGGTGCCTGTTGAGTTTTGGGGATGGGTAATCCCGGAAGTCAAGAAGGAAAATCCCGCAGTCATTTTCATTGCAGAGATCTACAATCCGTTTGAATACCGCAATTACATTTATACAGGACAATTCGATTACTTGTACGACAAGGTTGGGCTGTATAACTCGCTGCGGCGGATGATCGAGGGGCACGGAAGCGCCTCGGATATTACGCGCATCTGGCAGCACGAATCGGGTGATTTCAGCGAGCATATGCTGCGTTTTCTTGAAAATCACGATGAACAGCGCATTGCTTCCAAGTATTTTGCCGGAAATCCGTGGACTGCATTGCCTGCGATGGTACTGAGTGCGACGCTGCATACGGGCCCGCTGATGCTCTATTTCGGGCAGGAACTCGGCGTGGATCCTACCCAGCAGGAAGGTTTCCAGGGTGAGGATGGTCGTACGACCATTTTCGACTACTGGGGCGTGCCCGAATTCCAGCAATGGGTCAATGGTGGCCGATTCAACGAAGAACTGCTTACCACCGAACAAAAAACGCTGCGTCAGTTTTACGGCAACCTCAATGCATTTGTGCTTGAAAACGAGGCGGTGTATGCCGGCGGATTCTATGACTTGCAATATGTAAACGCCAACGGGCAATCGTTCAATTACGACGGAAATTTCATTTTCAGCTATTTGCGGCATACTCACGATCAAAAAATATTGTTCGTATACAATTTTCATGAGTCTGATACCGTAGAAACGCTGGTTAAAGTGCCGCAGGACGTATGGACAAACGTGCTGAATCTGGGCAATACTGGTGATTACAAATTGAAGCCCGTGTTCCCGCTCGAAGTACCTCAGGTACAGTTGCGCACAGCCGACATTACTTCCACCGGCGTGCACCTCGAACTCCCGCCGATCTCGGCATTCGCTTTCGAGATCGTGCCGAAGTAACCCGGCTTCAAGCCCTTTTGCCGTTGCAAAAGGGGCTTTTGATCATTAATTTTACATTATCCACGAATTTGTGGCTATTTTATGGTGGCAAGTTTTTGTCGTTAACGTACCCTGGTTTTAAAGAAATTCAAGTATGATCCGATTTGTAGTGCTTTCCATTTTGTTGCTGGGCTCTGTTGCTTCTTTCGGGCAGGCCAACCTGCAAAAGACCTTCGTGCAGAAGATGGAGCTGCCCGCCAGTCCGGATATCGGCACGCAGGTCCTGCGCATGAGCGAGTCGTTCCTGGGTACGCCCTACGTCGCAGGCAGCCTCGAAGGCAACCCTACCGAACGGCTGGTATGCAAGTTCGACGGGCTGGATTGTACGACATTGGTAGAGAGCGTGATCGCGCTGGCTGTTGCTAAAACCGAAAATTCGACTTTTGACGAATATAAAAACGAACTGACACGCCTCCGTTACCGCGACGGCGTGATCGACGGTTATCCTTCACGGCTGCATTACATCCTCGACTGGATGTATGAAAACCAGAAACGCGGCCGCCTCGAAGACATTACGTCCAAAGTGGGCGGGGTGCCTTTCAACAAGGAAATCAATTTCATGACTACCCACGCCAACTTGTACCCGTCGCTGGCTGCCAGTGAAGTGTATGAGAAACTGAAAGAACAGGAAGCGGTGATCAATTCCAGAGAGCACAGTTACATTCCAAAAAGCAGCATCCAAAAAGCTGAACCCATGCTGCACGATGGCGATATCGTCGCATTCACGTCGTCAGTGGAAGGGCTGGATGTGAACCATATGGGGATTATTTCGAAGGTGGGCAGCCGCGCTTACCTGATCCACGCGTCGCTCACGGGTAAAAAGGTGATCATGACGAATGTTCCCCTGGCCGAATATGTAGCTTCCGTGCCGAAACATACGGGTATGATTGTGGCCCGTCTCAACGATATTTGAACTGTGAATGGATTTAACCGACCTGATTAACTACCGGAATTCCCCCTGGCTTTTGCTGCTGCTCGCCGGTGCCATCGGATTGGTCATCAGCATTATCATCATCAGCCTGATTAAAATAACGGCGTCGAGGAAGGAATGGACCGTTGTGCGCGCAATCCGTGAAAACCTCACCAGCGTGCTGTATTTCTTCGTACCAATTGTGCTCATTACGGCGGCAGCCAAAACCTATTCTTACTCCAATCCGGAATACGACTGGGTTTTCGCATTGAGCAAAACAGCGCTCATCGGCATCACTACCTGGCTAATGGCCCGGATCGTGATCATCGTCGAAAAGATCCTGATCGCCAAGCTCGATTTCAACACGCCCGACAACAATCAGGCACGGCGGCTTTTTACGAAGATCAAATTCATCAAACGCATCGTGGTGATCATGGTCGTGACCATCGGCGTTTCGATATTACTGCTCAGCTTCGACAGCGTGCGGCAATATGGCGTCGGGATCCTTACATCGGCTGGTATTGCGTCCGTAATCATCGGTTTCGCGGCGCAGAAGTCGCTGGCGAACCTGATGGCCGGTATCCAGATCGCATTCACGCAGCCCATCAAGATCGACGACGTCGTGATCGTGGAAGGCGAATGGGGCCGCATCGAAGAAATCAACCTGACCTATGTAGTTGTCAACATCTGGGATTTGCGGCGCATTGTGCTACCCATTACCTATTTCATCGAAACGCCTTTCCAAAACTGGACGCGCAACGAAAGCGCCTTGACCGGTGCCGCATTCTTTTACCTCAATTACCACACGCCTGTTGACAAGCTTCGTACAAAATTGAAAGAAATCCTGGAAGCGACCCCGCTTTGGGATGGTCGCGCATGGGCGTTGCAGGTGACGGACACGCAAGGACAACTAATGGTGGTCCGGGCGCTGATGTCGGCACGTAATTCCAGCGAGACTTTCGATTTGCGCTGCCTGGTTCGCGAGAAAATGATTGAATATATCGTGAACGAGCATCCCGAGGCACTCCCTGCAAGCCGCGTGGAAGAGGCGACACAGACGAAATTCAAAATCTCCGAAACCGGTATATAAAAATTGGCCTCCGGAAGATCCGAAGGCCAGTCTTTTCTTACTACTCACCTAACTCAATTTAACTCAATACAGTTTTTCTTTGATATTTTGATCCGTTCGTTCCCGCATCGTAACAGGCGCCGCTTGGATTGAAAAAGGGAAATGACGACCTGCAAAAACGGGGAAATACCGACGGGTGAAAGCTGCTGAAAATGCCTGACGGCTTGCGCAAATCAAAACGTGCGATTTACGCTACAAAAGAGCTTTTCCGTTGTTAAAGAGGCATTAACGCTGAATTAAAAAGGAATTAAAAAGGCGGGAATTTCAAAATAAAGGTCGTGCCGGAGCCCAAAGCAGACTCCACTTCGATGGTCGCGCCCTGCATGTTGATAATACGCTTGGTGAGTGCAAGACCGATGCCGTAACCCGCTTTGCTGATCGTGGATTGGCTGCGGTAGAAAGTATCAAAAATATAAGGCAGTTCTTCGCGGGCGATGCCGATGCCCATATCGCGGAAATAGACGGTGATCAGCCGGTTCTTGATTTCCAGAAAAACATTGCAGGTCTTGTCCGGCGAATACTTGCAAGCGTTATCCATCAGATTCAGGAACGCCGTCCTTAGCAGGCTTTCATCGCCGAAACGTTTTAATTGCTCTTCATCCTCGGGGATTTTATCGTAATGGATATGCACCTGGTAACCGGGGTTTTTCTGCTGTACAGAGCCCTTTGCCTGCCACAGCACCTCGTCGATCCTGATTTTCGAAAATGTTACCCTGAATGCGTTCTCTTCGGTCCGCGCGAGTTCGAGCAGGCGGCTTACGAGCTCGTTCATTTCCTTCGCCTCGGACCAGATGCCTTTCAATGCATCCTGGTAATCGGCTGGTGAGCGCTCTTTCATCAAACTCAGTTCAGCCTCACTCATGATGAGCGCCAGGGGCGTACGAAGCTCGTGCGAAGCGTGCGAGACGAAGTTCTTCTGAGCCACGAAAGCAATTTCGAGCCGGGTAAGCATCTGATTGAAGGTCTCGGCCAGCAATGCAAGCTCATCCTTCTCCCGTCCTACCCGCACTTTTTCGTGCAAGTTCCCCGCCGAAATGTTGTTTACCTGGTCGATAATGTCGGCCACGGGCTTGATGGCATCGTTGGAAAACTGCCAGCCGGCGACGCCCACGAGCACCATGGACAGCAGCCAGCCGATCAGCAGGATTTCGCGCAGGCGGTTGAGCTGGTTCATCCCCAGGTAATCGTTCGCGATCACCGCCACAACCCATGGTTTCCGGTGGTCCTGCAAAATGTGCCGGATGATGATGACTTCCTGCTTCTGATGTTTGGTATGAATTTCTTTCCCGGCGCGCGCCTCGGTAAGCATCGGTTTCGACAGTCTGAAATGTTCTTTCCCGCTGACGAATATCACGGAATCGGAGCCATCGTAAATCGTGATTTCCTCGTCGAGCAGGATGGTTTTGTTTTCCTTCTCGATCTTTTCGATGTCCGCTTTGCTGATGCCGTGGCTCGCCTCCACAAGCTGGGCGATCGTCTGGCCGCGCTCGTTCAGGAACGAATAAAATTGTGTTTCGCGATACTGGTCGTAGAAAAAGTAAATAGCAAGACAAAACAGCGCCATAATGGAGCCCACCAGCAAGGTAAACAGCAGCGTCAGGCGCGATTTGATATTCATTCTTCCTTGAAAATGTAGCCCATGCCGACTACCGTGTGGATCAGCTTGGTTGGATAGTCCTTATCGACCTTTTTGCGGAGAAAATTGATATACACATCAATCACGTTGGTACCGGTATCGAAGCGGATGTCCCACACCTGCTCGGCAATGTCCACGCGCGAGACCACCCGCCCGCGGTTACGCATGAGGTATTCGAGCAATGCGAACTCTTTGGCGGTAAGATCGATCCGGTTGCCGCCGCGTCTGGCCACCTTTTCGTCAAGGTTCAGTTCCAGGTCCGCGAGGGTAAGTACCTGGCTGGACTGCTCGCGGGCGCTGTTCCTCTGAGAAAGCACCTTGATCCGCGCAATCAATTCGCGGAACTCGAAAGGTTTTACCAAATAATCGTCGCCACCCGCTTCGAAACCATCGAGTTTGTCATCGATCGTGCCTAATGCGGTCAGGAAAAGGATCGGAGTCGTGAGTCCGTCGGCGCGTAGCTGCTTCGCGAGGTCATAGCCGTTGAGGAGCGGCAGGTTTACATCCAGAATGATCACGTCGAACCGGTAGTTGGAAGCCATTTTCTTACCGACTTGTCCGTCGTAAGCCAGTTCCACCTCCCACGACTGTTCTTCGAGGCCTCTTTTGAGAAAACCTGCGAGTTTCGGTTCGTCTTCAACGATTAATATTTTCATAGAATGATCAAGCGGTTTAAAGTGCCAAATGTTGCACAGATTTTTGCTTAAAAAAAGGCTGCCCGAAATATCGGACAGCCTTTTCGTCTATATCCACACCATTAGAACGTTGGCATTTCTCAACATCCCACGTTCCATTATAATGCAAAATATAAAATTTAAATTATAAACAATAGGTAGTTGCCTATTTTTACAAAATTTCATGTAAGTATCAGTAATAATCTGCGGAATTGTCATAATCCGAACGATCGCCATAAGCGCCGTAATCGTCGTCCTCTTCCAGACGCATGGCCTTCGCTGCTTTTTTAATGAGTCCTATCTGCCCTGCGTGGTAAACATCGTGCTGGATCACGCCGTGGATTAATGTATAGTAGGAGTAATCGCGGCCGGGTACGAATTCTTCCAGGAAGCTGTCATCCTCGATCTTTTCGAGTTCCGAAATCAGCTCCTCCTGCGAAAGGCTCAGTTCCATCTGGATCGCCTCCCATTCAAATTCATCCACAACCGGAAATTTCTTCCAGTCCTTATCCTGTGTTTTAATATCAAACTCAGCGTCGCCCTGCAATTTCCGAACCGCAAAAATGCGCCAGGTGGTCATGTGGTATACGATTTCCGCGATGGAATGCGTGTTGGCGCTCAGGCGCGTCTCCGCGATTTTCGGGGTAACGTCCCGCAAAGCTTCCACTACCGACGGCCCATACCATGCCTCTTCGCTTTCGTAGGTGTCGTTGAGTACATCTATAATTCTTAAAATCTCTTCTTTTGCTTCCATATGATTAGATTAAACAGCTGCAAATTTACGGGGATTCGGCCGAAGATTGTCCAAATGTGTTTTCAATATTAAAGAGACATTTTGCCGGCTTCCATACTCTCCTGATCGCCTGCGGGAAATAAAAGCGTTCCAACCAATCGCCGGGTGATACCGTCACCAAGTAGTTGATGAGTTTAGAGTATATGAGTTTAAAGTATGCTGTTCGGCATCACCACTCATCGAACTGAGATTCATGGACTCACAAACTTTAAACTCATGAACTCATAGGCTCATAAACTTTAAGCATTTCAATTTTCGTTTATTTAACAAATTTTAAAATACAACTCAAATGTTCAAGAAAGCCTCTTTCCTCTTACTGATCATCGGCCTCGGGTTGATATCGTGTTCGAAAGACCCGATCAGCGACCTTTCCAATGAGGAGTCGTTGGTATACATAACAAATCGCGATAAATCAGCCAATTTCACGCAGTATAAGACATTCAGCATTGTGGACTCGGTGCTCATTGTTGAAAATGCCCGCGCCGGCACCTCGCTCGACGACATCGACCGCGCCATGCTGCAACGCCTGATCACCAACATGGAAGCCATGGGTTACAGGCACGTGGGCCGTAAGGAGAATCCGGATGTGGGTATCAACGTGTCTTGGATCACCAATACTTACCTTAATGTTTATCAGCCGCTTTCTTCCTATTATGGCGGCTACTGGGGCGGTTATGGCTATGGTTACCCGAATTATTACAGCTACTATGAAACCAGCGAGAGTTCCTGGGTAATTTCGATGCTCGATTTCAAGAATCCGCAAACGACGCCTTCCGGCAAAACTTTCAATGCGGTCTGGGAAGCGCAAATCCGCGGTGCGGCCATCGGCGACCAGAAGCTCGTAGACAAAATGGCGGATTCCATTTTCGGCCAATCCGGTTATCTTAAAATCAAGTAACAAATGAAACGCATCATCATCATTGCCTTTTTTCTCGGGAGCGTACTGCCCGCATTGGCGCAGGAAAAGCCCAAGCTATATACCATCGCCTCCCCGTTTGAACGTTACACCCATTACCTGGCCACCGCCCGCTTCATGGGAGCCGTTCCGATGGGTTCTTTCAAGGATAATTACATTGATAAGGCTTCATTTCAGAACTTTTCGCTCTCTATTGAATGGGTTTTGAGAAACTCGCCGCTTTCAGTTGGAGGTGAAATCGGTTCAACTTATTTTGAGAAACGCGTACCGAGAGCGCTTTATGAAGGTTCGGAAGGTACTATTTCAGCGGTACAGACGCGTACCGTTTCGCAATATCCCGTGGAAGTGTTCTCCAACTACCATTTCCTACCCCGCAATTCGCAGGTGCAGCCTTATGTGCAGATCAGCGGCGGGGCGAGCATTCTGGACTACACTGTTTACTATGGTACATTGTCGTCGCAGGATCAGAAAGTACGCTTTAAGTACGGCATTGGGGCCGGTTCCAAATTTTTATTCAAAAAGGACGGGACGCTGGGCCTCGATGTGCGTGTCAAATATGATGGCACGGCTTATAAATATGACTACATCGACAAAGGCATATCGTCCGTGAACGGTTCGATAGGCCTATTCTATCGTTGGTGGTAAACAACGCATCGTGACACATAAAAGGAAGGTTTTGACCAAAACATCGCTTATCTGGCTTAGTGGAATTCTCGCATTTCTGATCGGTTCCGGGCTTTGGGCCTGGGACCGATTTGGTCCCAGCAGCCACAAAACTTACGTGCAGGTTACAGAAGGCTTCTCCATGGCGCGGACCCTCGATTCCGCTTCCCATGCATGCGACCTCACCATCCGCCGATACCGCCAGATCGGCCGGGAAATGCAGTTCGAGCTCGCAGCTAATGCAGGCGGGCTTGCGCCTTATGACGTAAAAATCACCCAGAACGGCCAAACTCAAACCTTCCAGGCCGTACCCCATCGCTACGGCACCTGGCTCACGATCCCCGATGTGCAGGCCAAAGGCGGCGAAGCGCAAATCCATGTTTCAAGCCTCGGCCAGCAGGGTTGCCAGACAACCGCCGCATTCAACTTCGAAGCTGCTGTGGCCAATGAGGTGGTGGATGCCAAAGAATGGATCCGGCAGGGAAGCAAGGACAACTGGCTCGACGTACGGCCGATCCGTAAAAGCGGCAAACTTTACCTGCGCGATTTTGCCAACTATAACGACAGCCGCACCAAAGTGGTCATGATTGACGGCATTGTGGTGCAGGGGCTTGAAAATGGTATTGAAGTAAAACCGGGTTATTTATACTCCGTAACAGCCCGGTGGATAGACGCCCCCTACAACGACTGGTGGAATGCTGCCAAGAACCGCAGCCTCCGCCAGCAGAATATCTACATCGCGGGCAAGCCTGAGCAAACAGGTACGCAGGCACTGACGCGCATCAGCATTCCGGGCTGGTTTTCGCCTTCACGCACTATTAATGTCGATTTCGACACCAAATTCCCTGAATTTGAGCCCATTAAAGGCAAACTGGTAATGCAATACCGGCTGAATAACTACGTACCTTCCGATAACTATTATAAAAGAGGTATCGGTTATTTGTCCAATACTGAAAAAGAATACCCTGCGGAAAAGCTGCATTATACGGCCACGCCCAATTATTTCGGCGACAAGGACGAAAAATGGTTTGCAAGCCTTTCCAAAGAACAGGTGGAAGCGCTGGCAGGCGTGCCGGGGTTCGGGGTGTATGCTTACGATTTTGAGTTCTGGAACCAGCATTATTCCAAAGAAGTCATTCAGCGACTGATATGGTTTTCGAAGGTCGTCAAAAAGAACCACCCGAATATGCATTTGATGGATTACTGGGGTGGCGGGGCCTATACCAATCCGCATATCAATACCGTCGGAGGAGCAAACCCAAAAGATTTTATTAAAGAATACAACGACCCGAAAGCCAATAACCCGAACTTCGACCCACTGCCGAATGGCGACAGTTTCCGGGACGTGTTCAATACCGTGCCGATAGATGTGTATCCCAAACCGATGTTTGCGATCGATAATGCCGGTAATTCCCCTAATAACTTCGTTTTGCTGTCGGCGATTCACTCTCTGCGCATTAACAAGCTCCTGCCCTATCAGAAAAACAATAAATTTATCTTCTATGGCTGGAACCGGTACATGCCGTTATACAAAGACCCTATCGTTCCCTGGAATTATCAACTCACCGATCCGAAGGGCGAGCTCATCATGAACCAGCTGGAAATGATGCCTGCCAGCCAGGCATTGAGCTTCTCGCTGTTCTCATTAATCCTTTTCGATGGCTATTACCTCTGGCACGACGGCGCGCCCAGCGCGAAAAACCCGAATGCCTATAAATTATCGAAAGACATGTGGGGCTGGGGTTACGAATGGTACGCGGCCGATGGCAAAACGCCCGAAAGCGAAGTGGGCCGAAAAACCTCCGGCGGAACCGCCGCTCCATACTGGGATTTCCCAACGGAATATTACGCCTTGGGCAACTGGATGGCCAAGCAAGTCGAGGATGTGATAGTTGGTGGCCAAAACCAGGACCTGGCATTCCAACTGGACGGGCAGTGGGTTCAACCCCAAAAAGAGCAGGCCTTGCTGGCGATCGATGGCAAGCAGCCATTTGTTACTTCTATTGTAAAAGGAAACCAGATAGTCGTATTAGCAGTCGATTCATTTCAGCAACCTTCTGCACACCGAAAAATGAAAGTGCGCTTGCCGGATGGCGCTGAAGCGGAGATAGAACTGTACGGCAACTGGCCTTCGCTATACCGCGGGACGTTGAAGAAGTAGTCTTGAAATAGGTATAAAAGCAGAGAGCCCGCCGGTGAAGCGAGCTCTCTCTTTTTTTTACATCCATGTATTATGCAACCCTCACATAGCTTCCGAGCCATTTCAGGTGCGTCCCGTACTTATGCATGATCTCCTGCACCTGCGGGTCGTCCATATGCCCAAGGAATTCCACGAGGAACCACGCCCGGAACGACGCCTCACCGCGTAACGGCCGGCTTTCGATTTTGGTGAGGTTAATGCCACGGTCGTTGAAATCTTTCAGGAACTCGTACAACACACCCGGACGGTTGGTATTCGGCAGATTCGCAATGATCGTCGTTTTGTCATCGGCGCTCCTCATATTCGTAAAATCCTTCGCCAGGATCAGGAAGCGCGTCTGGTTCTGATCACTGTCTTCGATGTTGTCGAAAAGGATAGGTACCCCAAACAACCTCGCTGAAATCGACGAGCATATCGCCGCTGCATCCGGTTCTTCGGAGGCCAGTTTAGCCGCTTTGGAAGTAGAATCCACCGCGATCAGTTCAATACCCATTCCTTGCAGGTATTCACCGATAAACTTCCCGCATTGCCGGAATGCAATGTCTTTGGAATAAATCCTTTTGATCGATTTCAGATTGTCGGACTGCGATGCGAAAGTGAAATGTACTTTCAGGAGCATTTCAGCCACGATGGACAGATTCTTTTCACGTAGGAAGTCAGCCGTCTCAACTACAATACCTTCCTGGTTATTCTCGATAGGCACCACGCCGAACTTCGCACGACCGGTCTCCACGCTTTCAAACACCGAATGGATCGTGGGGAGTACAAGGTATTCGCTCATCGCTCCGAAACGACCCTCGGCCGCCTGGTGCGTGAAGCTACCTTCCGGCCCCAGGTACGACACCCGTTCGGGCAGTTCGAGGTTGCGGGATACCGCAAATATTTCGAAGAAAATGGCGTCGATCGCCTGACGGGTGAGTAAGCCGTTGTTATGTTTTGCCAGCCGGTCGAGGATTTGCTTCTCTCTTTCGGGGCGGTAGATAATCGACTGGGAAGACCGTTTCAGCTCGCCTACCTTCTTCACGAGCTCCATGCGCTCGTTCAAAATGCCCAGCAGCTGGTCGTCCAGCCCATCGATCCTGTTTCTTAAATCCTGTAATTCCACAAAAACACTTTAAATAGGTTGTTCAAACCGGGAGGCGCCTCTACACTTTTGAATAAAGCCCTTCCCGGCACGATATTACTTGACCACGCCAAAGATAATGCGCGGCATGCAATGCGCGGCATGCAATGAATGGCATGCAATGCGCGACAGGCCTAGCCCACGAGCGCAAGCTCTTCAACATTCTTCTCTACTTTGAGATTATCGATGATGAACCGCTGTCTCTCGGGCGTATTTTTACCCATAAAATAACTCAACAATTTTTGGATGGACGTCTCCTTTTGCAGGATCACCGGTTCTACCCGCATGTCCTCTCCTATAAATTTTCCAAATTCCTCCGGAGAAATCTCTCCTAACCCTTTGAAACGGGTGATTTCCGGCTTGCTGCCCAACTTGTCGATCGCCGCCTGCTTTTCTTCTTCGCTGTAACAGTAAATGGTTTCTTTCTTGTTGCGAACACGGAACAAAGGTGTTTCGAGCACAAACAAATGCCCGTTCCGAACCAGGTCCGGGAAGAATTGCAGGAAAAAGGTCATCAAAAGCAAACGGATGTGCATGCCATCCACATCGGCGTCCGTAGCGATAATAATGCGGTTGAATCGCAAGTTTTCCACACCATTCTCCACATCCAATGCATGTTGGAGCAGGTTAAACTCCTCATTCTCGTAAACAATCTTCTTCGTGAGCCCGAATGAGTTCAATGGCTTACCCCGCAAACTGAATACCGCCTGAGTTTGAATATCCCGCGATTTGGTGATCGAACCACTTGCAGAATCCCCTTCCGTAATGAAAAGCGTGGTTTCGTAACGTTGCTCACTTTTCGCGTCGGTGAGGTGCAGACGGCAGTCGCGGAGTTTTTTGTTATGCAAATTGGCCTTTTTCGCACGATCGTTGGCCAATTTTTTGATACCCGCCAGTTCTTTCCGCTCCCGCTCCGATTGCTCGATACGTTTTTTCAATGCATCGCGCGATTCGGGGTTCATGTGCAGAAAATTATCAAGCCTTTCTTTCACGAAATCATTCACAAACGTCCGCACAGTCGTGCTGTTCGGGTCAGGCGTGATCGTGTTCGATCCCAATTTCGTTTTGGTTTGCGACTCAAAAACCGGCTCTTGAACCCGGATTGCGATCGCGCCTATAATGGATGAACGAATGTCTTCCGGCGCGTAATCTTTCCCGAAATGCTCACGCACTGCTTTAACAACTGCTTCCCTGAATGCAGCGAGATGGGTACCTCCCTGTGTCGTATACTGACCATTCACAAAAGAGTAGTATTCTTCACCATATTGGTTACCATGAGTCATCGCCAATTCAATATCGTCGCCCTTCAAATGAATGATCGGATACCGCAATGTTTCCGCGTCCGATTTGCTTTTCAGAAGATCGAGCAGGCCGTTCTGGGAGAAGTATTTCTGCCCATTGAAATTGATCGTGAGCCCCGCGTTCAGATAGCAGTAGTTCCAGATCATATTATCCAGATACTGCGGGATATACCGGAAATTTTTAAAAATAGTATTGTCCGGTTCAAACGCCACATAGGTTCCGTTGCGCTGGCTGGTCGTTCCTTCTTCCGATTCGCTCAGCAACGTTCCCTGGTGAAATTCCGCGGCTTTGGTCTTCCCATCGCGGTACGACTGTACCTTGAAATGGTTAGAAAGCGCGTTCACCGCCTTGGTTCCTACGCCATTCAGCCCTACCGACTTCTGGAACGCACCCGAATCGTATTTGCCACCTGTATTAATCTTCGAAACGCAATCCACCACTTTACCCAACGGAATACCGCGGCCGTAGTCCCGCACTTCCACACGGTGTTCGGATATCTTAATTTCGATGGTTTTGCCGTTGCCCATCATGTGTTCATCGATCGAGTTATCCACCACTTCCTTCACGAGCACGTAAATTCCATCGTCCACCGACGAGCCGTCGCCGAGCTTTCCAATGTACATCCCGGGCCTGAGGCGGATATGTTCTTTCCAGTCAAGCGACCGGATACTGCTCTCGTCGTACTGAACATTTGTACTTTCCATATTTATAACTATTCTTTTAGGAGTATTATCGCTTTTGGAGGCGGTATTTTAATATTTTGAATCTTTTGTCGTTACCCTGTTATAACTTTGCCGGGCTTCCCGGCCAGGGACCCCGATTAATAGAAATTCTTTAAAAATAGGAAAAATCTAATTTACTTTGCCATGATATACACTACCACAATATTGCGTGTACTCGAATCCCAAATTCAAAAATACTAGTCTTATACATAGTTTTAATGAATTTTCAGACTTTCAATAGTACAATAATTCTTCTTATGAACAGATCCAGGTTGGCTAAAAGTTATAAATCTGTACTTCCCTATTTCCTGAGTTTAATCATTTCGTTGCCCGCTTTCTCACAGGTTACTGCCCCAACAGCCCCTTCCGGAACTGCCCCGACGTCTACCGGCGCCCAGGGCAATACGCCGTCGGGTCCGAGAGGTAATACCGGCGGCACAGGCGGTAACACGCAATCGGGTACCGGCAATCCGCAAGGCACTACCCAGCAAGGCGGAGCTCAGCAGGGAGGCAACCAGCAGCCGGGTAACCCACAGCAGGGAAACGACGGGCAGGGCGGTGACAAAGGTAAAACCGCTGCTAATCAGAACACCGAAGGAGGTGACCAGAGCAAGGTCAATACCACCACCAGCAACAAGCTGACCCCAGAGGAGCAAGCAAAGGAAGCTTTTCGTCAGAAAATCTACGGATATTCGATATTCGCGGATAAAAAACTTGGACTAATCCCTGATTTACAGATCGTTACGCCAACCACCTATGTTGTAGGCCCGGGTGACGAATTGAAGATATACCTGTATAATTACGCAGAAAGCACTTACGAAACGATCGTCAATAAGGACGGTTTCATCAGCATTCCCCGCGTTGGAAATGTGATGGTAGCAGGTCGCACGATCGAAGAAATCAAGAAAATCCTGATCGACAAGTTTGCCAAATTCGTACCGGGAATGATCGGTACAGGAGGCGAAGGAGCCCGTACCAAACTGATGGTTACGCTCGGAGAAGTTCGTTCCGTAAAAGTTTTTGTAACGGGTGAAGTCGTCAATCCGGGGACTTATACAGTGTCCTCGCTGTCGTCCGCATTCAATGCATTATACCAGGCCGGCGGCCCTAATGAAATTGGATCTTTCCGCGAAGTACGCGTTGTTCGCCAGGGCAAGGTTGTATCTAAACTCGACATTTATGATTACCTCGTAAATGGTAAAATCGATGGTGATATCCGCGTTCAGGAAAACGACAACGTGGTTGTAGGCTACTACCTGAAACGCACTGAAATCGCCGGTATGGTAAAACGTCCGGGGATTTATGAATTAACGCCGGAAGAGAAATTGGGCGATGTGCTCCGTTACGCGGGCGGTTTCAGCGACAAAGCTTATCGTGCAAGACTGAAAGTACAACGTATTACTTCCAAAGAGCGCAAAATCCTCGACGTACCGGAAAGCCAGTACGACTCTTTCGAAATGGCGACCGGCGATTCTATTAATGTTGAAACCGTACTGGACCGTTTCGAAAATATTGTGACGGTTCAAGGTGCCGTAATGCGTCCCGGCGAATATTCCCTCGACAACAGCCCGACCCTGAAAGCGCTGATCGAAAATGCGCAGGGAATGCGTGAAGATGCTTTCGTAGGCCGTATCAATGTACTCCGCACCCGCGAAGACCTGACCATACAGACCATTCCGCTTAACTATACCGACGTGCTCAACGGCACTACACCGGATCTCGTGCTGACGCGTCTTGACGAAGTAATCGTCCCATCGAGATTCGAAATGGCGGAAACCGCATTTGTGAGTGTGGAAGGAGAGGTGAATAACACCAAAGTCGGTGAGAATGAGGGTAAATTCCCATACACGACCGATATGACGCTTGAAGACGTACTGGTGCAGGCCGGCGGTCTGAAAGAATCAGCCTATACTTCGGAAATTGAGGTTGTCAGAAGAAAAAGAAATTCGGTGGCTGGTGCAGCGAATGCGCAGATTTCCGAGGTCTATAAGTTCAATGTAAACCGCGACCTCTCCCTGAATGCCAAAGCAACCAATTTTGTATTGTTCCCATTCGACCAGGTGATTGTTCGGAAATCGCCTAATTATGTGGAGCAGCAAACTGTTTTCGTGGAAGGCGAGGTACTCGTAACAGGTCCTTATACGATTGTCAATAAAAACGACAAGATCAGCGATATTATCAAAAGAGCGGGCGGCCTGACCGAGCTTGCTTATCCGGAAGGAGCGACGCTTTTGCGCCGTACAATCGTGAAAAACCTCGAAGAGCCGGTAGATTACACGGAAGTTCAGCAGACAGAAAAGCAGATTAAGAAAGGAGCGCTTACCGGCGACCTGCCGAATGTAAAAGAAGAGAAAATCGGTATTGTGCTGAAAAACATTCTGAAAAACCCTGGTTCGTTCGAAGACCTCGTAGTGCAGGAAGGCGACATTATCCGCATTCCGAAACGCCTGGAAACCGTTCAGGTAACCGGCTCGGTACTTTACCCTACCACCGTGAAATACGGCAAAGGAATGAACTTCTCGGATTACATTTCACAATCGGGAGGTTTCACGGTGCAATCGCTCAGAAAAAGCTCTTACATCAAATATCCTAACGGTAATATCGATCGTACCAGAAGATTCCTGTTCTTCAATGTATATCCGAAAGTACAGCCGGGCTCGGAGATTTTTGTTCCGACAAGAAATGCACCGGCTCTGAATACACAGCAAAGCATTCAAACAGCTACAACCCTGTTGAGCTCCATTATGGGATTGATCGTAACAGTATTGGCATTCCGTTCACTTAAATAACTATGGCAACAACGACCACACAACAAATCCCCGACGACGAGTTATCTCCCAAGGAAGTCGTCGAGAAAATATTGGTAGTCAAAAATGCATTGATCCGTAACTGGCAATGGCTTTTGCTCCTGCCAGCCGTAGGTTTCGGTATCGGGTATGCCATGGATACTTACCAGAACAAGCCGCCTACCTATGAGGCGACCGTCGTGTTCAACCTCGGCGCAGCTGGTGCAAGCTCAGGCTTTGGTGATGTAGCCGGCCTGCTCGGTATCGGAGCACAACCCGACGCGAATATTTTTACCGGAGAGAACTTCTTCTATTTTGTAAAGTCCCGCCCGGTATTGGAGCGGAATTTGATGAAAGAGGTGGAAATCAATGGGAAAAAGCAGCTTCTCGCCAACTTTTACATCGATTCGAGCGGGATCAAAACGTCCGATTGGGCGGATTATCCCGATTTGCAGAAGTTCCATTTCACGTCTAACGATGTAAAGAAAATGGACCTCAATTCCCGTATCAACCTCAATACCATCGTAAAGCGTGCGGCTGAGGCCACGGAAATTGCATCCCTTGACCGCAAGTCGTCATTTACACAGATTTCTACCAAAATGGAGAACGAACACCTTGCCGGCTTGTGGGTAACCACCCTGCTGGAAACGGTGGAAGAAATGTATACCGAAAACCAGACGCAAAAAACGCGCAAGACGCTCAGGCTGCTTCAAAGCCGCGCCGACTCACTGGCTGCGGTATTGGGTATCGCAGAACATAAACTGGCGAAACAGCTCGATTACAGTGCACAGATCATGATGCCGGAAGCCAAAGTTTCGGCGACCAGCATGGAAAGAAAATCGTCCTTCCTGCAACAGTTGTATTACGAAGCGATGGCCAACGCCGAAAAAATGCGTGTTTCACTTGTGAAAGAAGCTCCTCTGTTCACAGAAATCGAGGGTATCAAAGTACCTCTGGATGTGAAATATGAAGATAAGCGTAATGCCAAAATCGGGGCATTGGCAGGTTTGATGATCGCACTGATCTTTGTTTATTTCAGAACAGTGTTTTCTACACCTACCACCACAATCGTGCGTAAGGAGGCGGTAACGGCGTAATCATGGCAACTCAACACTCTATTACTATCAAGGCCGGTGGGTCCGAGAAGGATTATTGGAAAGACCTTTGGCTCAATAAGCAATTACTCTGGATCCTTTCAAAAAGAGATCTTTCCGTTCGATATAAACAGACACTCCTCGGTGTAGCGTGGAGCGTGCTGCGCCCCCTCATGACGATGACCGTCATGGTGTTTGTTTACAGTTATGTAGCTAAAATCAAAGCGGATCCCGGCATTCCCTATCCACTTATGGTACTTGGAGGACTGACGATCTGGACGTTCTTTGCCAACACATTCACGCAGATCAGCAACAGTATCCTGATCAACCACAACCTGGTTTCGAAGGTATACTTCCCGCGGTTGCTCATGCCACTGAGCTCGGTTGCCGTTGGTTTTGTGGATTTCCTCATCACTTTCGGTATTTATTTGCTGGTGACGGCATTCTTCCAAACGCCCATTAGCTGGCAGATCATATTTCTTCCTTGCTTCATTTTGCTTACATTTATTACATCGATGGGCTTCGGCCTGTTTTTTGCTGTGCTGAATGTACGCTTCCGGGACATCGGACAGTTGATTCCCTTTATGGTTCAGGTAGGCATGTATGTATGCCCAGTGGCTTATCCCAGTAGCCTGGTTAAAGGCACCTGGTATGAGAAATACTATAACCTGAACCCGCTTGTTGGGATTATCGACGGCTTCCGTTGGTGTCTTTTGGGGAGCAAATCCTATTTCAACCCGCAGAGTTTGTATTCAACGGTTATTACATCATCGATCATTTTGGTTATTTCGCTGATCTATTTCCGTAAAAAAGAGAATACTTTCGTAGACCATATCTGAAATAACTACTCTTGGGCATGTCTGTAATTGTAGCTGAAAATATCAGCAAAAAATATATCATCGACCACCAGCGTAAAAACGGGTCGTCCGGCCTGCGTGATATTGTTTCCGATACGGTTGACAAATGGTTCCGCAAGCAGGAAAAGAACGGTTTCGCCGAGAAAGAGGAGTTCTGGGCGTTGCAGGATGTGAATTTTAGTATTGATAAAGGAGACCGCATTGGTATTGTAGGCCACAATGGCGCCGGTAAATCGACCCTGCTGAAAATCATGAGCCGCATTACCGAACCTACCACGGGTCAGATCAAAATCGATGGCCGCATTGCCAGCTTGCTGGAAGTAGGTACGGGCTTTCACCCTGAATTGACGGGACGTGAGAATATTTTCCTTAACGGTGCCATTCTAGGCATGTCGAAGGCTGAAATCCGTGAATCGTTCGACGCGATCGTAGATTTTGCGGGGGTTGAAAAGTTCCTGGATACTCCTGTTAAAAGATACTCATCCGGGATGTACGTCCGCCTGGGCTTCGCCATCGCAGCGCACCTCAATCCTGAGATTCTGATCGTGGACGAAGTACTCGCCGTGGGTGATACCGAATTCCAGAAGAAATGTCTCGGTAAAATGCGCGATGTGTCGGAAAGCGGCCGCACGCTGCTTTTTGTAAGCCATAACCTTACCGCCATTCAGGCACTTTGCAACAAGTCGTTCTATTTCGAAAAAGGCCGGCTGATAGACCAGGGCGACACAACGCACATTGTAACCAACTATCTCAGCAAAGTTTCCCACAAATCGCTGGAAAAGCACTGGGACAATATCGACTCCGCTCCCGGAAACGACCAGGTACGCGTGAAGAGCTTCAAACTTTTCCCGGAATACCAGGATGAGCTGAACCACATCGACGTCCGTACGCCGATCAACTTCCAGTTCGAATTCTGGAACATGGTAGAAGGTGCTTCCCTGAACCTGAGTATGCACCTGTACACCTTCACCGGCGAATGTATTTTCAATGTAGGCACGCAAGCCGAGAGCTTCTCTAAAGGCCTCGTGAGCGGAACTTGTGAAATACCCGGCAACTTCCTCAACGACGGCTCGTATGTGGTTTCGATGATGATCGTGAAAGACACAAGTACCGTGCTTTACAATATGGAGGAAGCCCTTGTTTTTGATATTGAGGATTACCGTGAAAATGTGACTTGGTATGGCAAATGGCCCGGGTACATTCGCCCTCAATTGAATTTTTCCATTCGCCAATCTGAACACGTAGTGAATGATTAACGTCACTAAAACCTTTCTACCTGACCAGGAAGAATATCTGCAATATGTCCGTGGAATCTGGGAACGTGGTTATCTGACCAACAACGGCCCCCTGTTACAAAAGCTCGAAGGGCAACTTAAGGAGTATCTGAAAGTCGATCACCTTTACTTCTGCGGTAATGGAACGATCGTTCTGCAAATAGCGATCAAGGCGCTGGAACTGAAAGGCGAGATCATCACGACGCCGTTCTCCTACGTGGCGACCTCCAATGCGATCCTGTGGGAAAACTGCACGCCGGTTTTCGTGGACATTGATCCGGCCACATTCAATATCAATCCGGAGTTGATCGAAGCGGCCATTACGCCGGCCACATCCGCCATTCTCGCAACGCACGTGTATGGCAACCCCTGCGATATTGAAGCAATCGAGGCCATTGCGAAAAAACACGACCTGAAAGTCATCTATGACGCCGCGCACGCGTTTGGCGTTACCTATAAAGGGAAATCATTGCTTTCATATGGCGATTTGAGCACTTGTAGCTTCCACGCCACGAAAGTGTTTCATACCATCGAAGGCGGTGCGTTGATCTCCAACCACCCCGAGCTGGATCGCAAGCTGCATTTGCTCCGTGCCTTCGGCCACCAGGGCGACGAGCACTATGAATTTGCCGGCATTAATGGAAAGAACTCGGAATTCCATGCCGCAATGGGGCTTGTAAACCTCCCGCAGGTACCGGCGATCATCCAGGCGCGTAAGGAAGTTTTTGCCGCTTACGACAGCCTGCTCAACTGGGATATTTTGTTTAAACCCACGCTGAGTACCGACATTGAATATAACTATGCTTATTACCCCGTGGTGTTTCCTTCGGAGGCAGTCATGTTTAAGGTAATGGATGCATTGAAAGTGGAAGAAATCATTCCGAGGAGATATTTTTATCCGTCGCTTAACACCCTTTCCTTCATGCCAAGGCAAATTGCCTGCCCTGTTTCTGAGGATATCGCGGCAAGAGTGTTAAGTTTGCCATTATATGTAGGGCTTCCTTTTGAAGATATTGAAAGGATCTCCCGCATTATCAACGGTCATTTATCACCATAATCGCATGGTCATTTTTTATTGGCTAACCTTTTTCCTGTTTTTATACGGTGTCAGCTTTGTTGCAAAAAAGATTGCTCAACCTTCGCTCACGGAGCTGATTATTACCTTCTTCATTCTATTTGTTGGTAGCATTATCCCTACCGGCTTTGTTTTGTCGGCGCTGGACCTCACCGCGAACGTCTTCGCGTGGATCGGCGGTACCTACGCTGTGCTCGCATTGCAATACCTGCTCTGGACAAAGCTCGTACCACAGCAAACACCCTATTCCATTCGCGGGCTGATCGCCAACCGCCTGAGTACGTTCCGGCTTTGGACGCGGGAACTTTCTGCATATCTGAAAGTGATTTTCGGTGCGTTGTTCCTGACATTAGCGGTGATCGGGATTACCAACCTGATACTCGTGCTGTTTACTGCCCCCAACGAGTGGGACAGTATGACCGGGCACCTGAACCGCGCGATCCGCTACATTCAGCGGGGCACGATGGAACATTTCGGCGGTGCCAACTGGAACATGGATACCTATCCGAAGAGCCTGACGACGATCCATATTTATTCGTACCTGATCAGCGGAAATATTGAGAATGCCTTCAAACTCATTCACCAAATGGCCTACTATGTCACCTTGGTGTCTGTTTTTGGTATTGCCCAAAGAATTGGCCGGAACCTGTCCGCCAGTTTCTTTTGTGCCCTGGCATACAGCCTCTTCCTCGACTTCCTGATGCAGGCCGTTACGACGGAAACCGATATTGTACTGACGGCCTATCTGAGTTGCCTGCTGTATTTCCTGTTTACCTATTACACCAGCCGCGACAACCGCTATCTCTATCTCGCGGGAATCACATTTGCGATCGTTACAGGCCATAAGGCGACATTTGCGTTGCTCATGCCGTCGGTGTTCGTGATCATGATCTACACCGTTTTCCTGGCGCCCAACTTCAAGGTATTTTTCGAAAGGACGTTAAGGCTCGGGCTTGCGATCGCCTTTTTCGCTTTGATTTACACCATCCCGACGGGCTACATCCGCAATATCCAGGTTTTCGGACATCCGATCGGCCCTCCTACCGCACGTTACCACCAATCGTACGAGCGGGCGGGCGGCGCGGCCAACCTGTTCGAGCAAGGCAGCCGGAATGTAATCCGCTATACCTACGATTTCTGCAATCTCGACGGCATCCGGAATGCCCAATGGGGTTACGACCTCAATACCGCCATCCGAAAACCGCTGGTGGTCTTGGAAGACAAACTGAAAATGCGACTTGACGAAGAGCAGGACTTTACCATCGTGCCTTTCTCTTTCCAACGCGGTTTCTATTATTACAATGCGAACCCGTACTGGGGGGTATTCGGATTTGCCCTAATCCTGCCGTTGATGTTCCTCGTTTTGATACGCGTTTTCAGGTCGCGGGTACATTTCTTCCTGGTGATCGCATTCTGCCTTAACCTGGCGACGATTTCCTATTCGGCGGCTTATGACCCATTCAAAGGCCGGTACTTCATGGAAGCGGGACTTTTCGGCGTACTTTTCTTGCTATTGCTGTTCTCCCATCACCGCCTATCGATCATCAAACCCCGCAGGAACGTTTGGAAAGGCTACATTATGCTCGTCGTAGGGCTTGCATGCATTTCCGGCATTATGGCTGTTTACCTGAATATCCGCTGTCTCCCGTTCCCGTCATACGGGATGGAGTCGGCATTGACGATGGACCGCATTCCTTACCAGACATTTGCAAGACCTGATATCACCAAAGCTTACGTTCGCTTCGACTCGATCGTACCCGAAAACGCCACCGTGGCGCTCGCAACCGTAAATAGCGATTTCGAATACCCGCTATATGGCAAGAACCTCACGCGGAGGCTGATTTCCATCAATCCGTTCGAAGAAGGCCTTCGCCCGATCCCGAAAGACGCCGATTACCTGTTCTATGCCCGTAAGGTGGTGAACGATACCAGCAAGATCCGCGCATTACCGACTGACATCCGCCTCGGCTCCGACACTACTTTGTACCGCCGGATGTTCCTGAGCGAGCGGGGGGAAGATTATTATCTGAGAAAACTCAAATAGCCCAAGCCATGACTATTGCTATCATGCAGCCGTATATCTTTCCATATATCGGCTATTTCCAGCTGATCAATGCCGTGGACAAGTTCATTATCTACGACGATGTGAACTTCATCAACAAGGGATGGATCAACCGGAACAACCTGCTCATCGGCGGAAAGGCACACCTTTTTACCATTCCGCTGAAAGACGCCAGCCAGAACAAACTGATCCTGGAAGTGGAACTTGCCCGACATGAACAGTGGCAGAAAAAATTACTCAAAACCATTCAGCAGTCATATCAGAAGGCTCCCTGTTATCAAAAGGTTTTTGAACTGATAGAAGAAATCGTAAATTTAGAAGTTGATTCAATCAACGAGCTATGTATATACGCTTTGCAAAAAACCTGCGCGTACATGGGCATAGGCACGGAGATTGTTCCCTCTTCAACGATATATAATAATAAACACCTGAAAGGACAGGACCGGATTCTGGATATCTGTAAACAGGAGCAAGCAAACCACTACATCAATCCGATTGGCGGGGTGGAATTGTACGATAAAGGGAAATTTGAAAAAGAGGGAATAAGACTGGACTTCATAAAAAGTATATCTAGCCCGTACCCCCAATTTAAAAATGCTTTCGTACCTTGGTTGTCTGTTATAGACATTCTGATGTTTAACGGTCTCGACGATATCAGGAAACATTTAGAGGCATACGAACTGATTTAGTAATGGCGAAAGTTATCGTTTTTGGAGTACTCGACACAGCAGAATTAGCGCACTATTATTTGACCCATGACTCTGATCATGAGGTTGTTGCATTCACCGTCAATCGCCAATACATCGAGCACGATAATTTTCACGGCCTGCCCGTGGTAGCGTTCGAGGATGTGGAAACCGTTTTCCCTCCGTCGGAGTACAAATTCTTTGCGCCCATGACCGGCCGCAACATGAACCGCAACCGCGAAGCGATTTACAATCACGCCAAAGCGAAAGGTTATCAGTTCATTTCCTACATCAGTTCCCGAGCGACGCTTTTCAATAATGAGATCGGCGAGAACTGCTTTATTTTGGAAGACAATACCATCCAGCCGTTCACGACCATCGGCAACAACGTCGTGCTGTGGAGCGGCAACCATATCGGCCACCATGGCCAAATCAAAGACCACGTTTTCTTCACTTCGCATGTGGTGCTTTCGGGGCATTGTGTGGTAGAATCGTACTCTTTCTTTGGGGTGAATGCGACCATCCGCGATTACACGACGATTGCGCAGGGGACGCTCGTGGGAATGGCATCGGCCATTATGAAAGAAACCGAAGAATGGGGGGTCTATGTAGGAAACCCTGCGAAAAAAGTACCCGGAAAGTTGAGCTACGAAGCTTATTGAGTCGATCCGGTGACGAAAGTTTGAGCTAGCTAATATCGGTAATGGAGCAGAAGAAAATACTTTTTGTAAGTCACGATGCTAACAGGGCAGGGAGTCAGTTGCTGCTGCTGCAGTTATTGCGGCTATTGAAAGAACGGGGCGTTCCGATGCACCTGCTGCTCTGTAACGGAGGGGAACTGGAAGCGGAATTCGAGGAAGTAGTAGGTGTTACGCGTCTTTTTCAAACTAAAAAGATTACCACTCCCCCTTTTACCGGCAAGCTGCTCCGCAAAACCAACCTGCTGAAATTCTACGAGGAACATTCGCAGCATAAAGGAAACGAGAGGGTCCTGGCGGAACTCGAACAACAGAATATCGGCCTCATTTTCATCAATTCCATTGCCAATGCGGAAGTTTATTACGACTTCCTGAAATCCTTTCACGATTTGCCTCTTGTGCTTTTTGTACACGAGCTGGCCATGTCTGTCAAGATTTATACACAGGAAGAGCAACTCTCTTTCCTGCTCAAAAAGACGGATCACCTCATCGCCGTTTCGAACGCCGTCGCTGACCATTATATCCGTAAATACGATTTCCCCGCTGCACACGTCAGCACTTTTACGCTGATCGACCACGAGCATATCGATCAACGGCTGGCCGACGTTCAGCACGACATTCTTGAAAAAACCTATAAAGTCCCCGACGACGCCATCGTAATCGGTGGTTGCGGAAATGCTGAATGGCGCAAGGGGAACGACATTTTCAACTGGATCGCCAGCCGGGTTATCCGCAAGACACAGCCATTGCCGGTTTACTTCGTGTGGGTGGGCGCAGGCCCGCAGCATGAGATCTACCAGCTGATCGAAAACGATATCCGGCTTATGGGATTAGGCGACAAAATCATCCTCATTCCGCCAACGCCGCGTGCATTGGACTATATCAACCGATTCGACGTGCTGCTCCTCAGCTCCCGCGAGGACCCTTATCCACTGGTGGTAATGGAAGCAGCATTGCAGGAAATTCCGGTGGTATGTTTTGAAGGCGCAGGCGGCGCGCCGGAACTCATCGAGGGCGATGCGGGGTTTGTAGTACCGTATATGGACATTTCGGCGGCCTCGGATGCGATCATCCAGCTGATCCTCGACCCATCGTTACGGAACACCCTGGGCCAGAATGCACGTAAAAAAGTATTGGAAAGGCATAACACAGACAAAAGCGTAGCCAGCGTCGAAGCCATTATTCAGAAGTATTTACCTTTGCAGGTTTCGGAACAGCACAATCAATGACCATTGCCTTTACCATTTGCTCCATCAATTACCTCGCGCAAGCCCGGACATTAGGAGATTCGCTCAAAGCCACCAACCCGGATATCCGGTTTTTTATTGGCCTGGTCGATACGCTTCACGGAGTTGCATTTGAAGATTCATACGCACCCTCCTACCCGATGATCGAGATCGACAAGATCGAAATCCGCGATTTTCAGGAAATGTGCGCTCGCTACAATATCACCGAGCTGAACACTGCGGTAAAACCTTTCTATTTTACCTATTTTTTCAAACATTACCCCGAGGCTAAAAACGTCATTTATTTCGACCCGGATATCATTGTTTTTCAGCCGCTAACAGAACTCAAGAACTCGCTGGCCAGGCACAATGCCGTGCTCACGCCGCATATTAATACGCCGATCAACGACCGGCTGACGCCTAACGAGCTGCATCATCTCAATACGGGTGTTTATAACCTCGGTTTTGTGGCATTCAGCCGTTCGGAGGAAAACGACCGATTCATCGCATGGTGGGAAGAAAAACTGCGCTATGAGTGCCTGATCGACCTCTGTAACGGGCTTTTCGTAGACCAAAACTGGATGAATTTCTTGCCGGTTTTCGTCCCGAATACCTATATTGAAAGAAGTCCGGGTTATAATGCGGCTTACTGGAACTTGCATGAGCGGACGTTTTCGCAGCGCGACGGCCAATGGTATGTGAATGAAGAAAATCCGCTGATCTTCTTCCACTACAGCGGCTACGACCCAGCTAAACCCAATATCCTGTCGAAGTACCAGGACCGCTTCGAACTGAATGTTCGTACCGACCTCACAGCTCTTTTTGCGCTGTACAAAAACAGCCTGATCGATAACGGGAACGCTTATTACCGAAAATTCCCCTGCGCGTATATCAAGCCCGCGCCTGTGCGCCGGTACCTGCGCGTGAGGAAATATCTGAAAATGCCTTTCAACTACCTGATCGGCAAGCTGCAAACGATCTGATGAAAGAGCTGGTTACTGTTATCGTCCCCATTCTTGAACCTCAGATCAACCCAACGGAGGAGAAGTTGCTGCATCACGCGCTACAAATCCTTGCCGACTATCCGATCATTTTCGTCGCTGGCGAAGGTGCCGATCTTTCGGTGGTCCGCGAGCATGCAGAGCATATTGATGTAGTGCATTTCCCGAAACGCTTTTTCGAATCGCGGCAGCATTTGGGACAGCTTTTGTTGATGGCGGATTTCTACGATCGCTTCAACTGGTGTGACTTTTTATTGATCCATGAGCTGAATAGCTGGGTAGTCAAAGACGAGCTGCACTACTGGTGCAAGCAGGGTTATGACTACCTCAAAGCCGGTCCCGCATTAGCAGCCCCCCACTCTGCACCAGGCGTTTTGAAACGCATTACCGGGCTGACGGAGGAGGAAAAACGATTATTCGGGGCGGGTTATGCCGATAACGGGCTATACCTTTGCCGCATTGAGCGGATGACGGCCACTTTGAAAGGCAAACGGAGTGTAGCCCATCAGTACCGCCACAATGCAAACCTCCCCAATGCCGATTCGGTGTTCTGGGAGCTTGAAGCAAACCGGTTTTTACCGCATTTGAGAAAGCCCACCGACATTGTACGCAGCCATTTTGTGCAATTTGGTGTCCAATATCAAAATGCCGCTTTACCTTTTGCCTTAACGGGCATTTCGCGGGACAATATCCACGAAATACCCTACTTTAAAACTTTGCCTGAAACGGAATAGTCGTTCATGAATATTATATACACAGTTTGTAACCGAACCAACCTGGCGCATGCACTGGCTCTGGCGGATTCTGTGTTACAACACCAGCCTGAAAGTACATTTTACATCGGATTGGTTGATTCCCTCTTTATTCAAAAGCTTCCGGAGCATGTTAAGCTGCTTCCGGTTTCGGAGCTGGCTATTCCGGAATTCGATAGAATGGCCGCTGCATACTACGATTTCGAGCTCCTGCCCGCGACCCGTCCATGGTTTGCATTGGGTTTGTTGAAAAAACATCCGGAATGCCGGCAGCTGAGCTTCCTGAGCCCGACTGTTGTGCTTAAAAGCCCGATCGACAGCCTGCTGGATGCCAATGCCGAAATATTTTTAACCCCAAATCTCTCCGCACCGTTGAAAGAATCTGCCATTCTGGATGACAAGCGCATCTTGAATGCAGGGATGTACCATTCGGGGAGCTGGATTTTGCGGCCTTCGGAGAAGACCACGGCAGCATTGGAATGGTGGGCACACCGGACCATCGACCGCGCCCATTTTGACCTTTGCAACGGCATGAATACGGACCAGCTCTGGCTGAACTATATGCCGGTATGGGTTCCCGCTTCGAAAACCTTACACAATCCCGGCTGGCACTATGGTTTGAATGCCGTTTTGAATAAAAACCTTGTTAGCCAAAATGGCACACACGAAGTTGACGGCCAGCCATTGGTTTCGCTTGATTTCGCCGGATTGGGATATTTCGATCCAATCTGGTCGGATCATGCCCCGCTTGTGACGGAAAACAAGGCGTTTCAGGCTTTGTTCATGCAATACCAGCGCATTGTCATCAAAAAGAAACAGGAATTGGAAATCGGCGGCGAACCGGCGTTCGGAAAGTATGCCAACATCCTTCCTAACCGGCTCATGCGGAAAGGCATTGCCGCCAGATTGAAGGAATTAACCAATTATATCGATCAGTTTTAACCAGCGAAACAGGATTCCATGCATTTTTTAGAACAAACCACACAGGACCTGCGGAACTTCGTATCAGCACTGAAACCGGCCCAAACCTCCGGCAATGCGCAGCGGTACCCGAAACTGACGGTCATCACCCCCTCTTACAACCAGGCCCCCTTCCTGGAAAGGACAATCCTGAGCGTGCTCAACCAGGGCTACCCGAACCTCGAATACATCATCGTCGACGGCGGCTCGAACGACGGGAGCGTGGAGGTCATCAAAAAATATAAAAAATACCTGTCATGGTGGGTTTCCGAGAAGGATCGCGGACAGGTACATGCCATTAACAAGGCGCTGGAGCGGGCAACGGGCGAGTATATCAGCTTCCAAAACTCCGACGATGTATATTTCCCCGGCACTTTCACTCGTTTTGGAGAAGCAGCATTGAAATATCCGGTCGATATCCTTTACGGCGACCTGTACATGATCACCACCGACGACGAAGTGACCGAAATACTCAAAACGACTTCTTACGACTTCGATTGCCAGATCCTCGAAGGGATGCAAATCCATAACCAGTCGCTTTTTTTCAAGCGCTCGCTCGTGGAAAAATACGGTATGTTCGATGAGTCGTTCCGTTTTGCATTCGATTACGACTTCATTACCCGGTACACTTCGCACAAGTCGACCACCACGAAGAAGATCGATGGCCTCGGGGGCGCGCTGCGCGTGCACGCGGAAGCAAAGTCGTCGACCATCGCCACGACGATCGGCCGGGAGGAGCATGCGAGGGTACAAAAATTGTACATTTCAACGAACACCGTACTCAACAAAATCAAGTATCTTTGGTGTCGTGTTCGTAAAATCGCCTATTTCATTCTGCGGTTCGATATTCAGTACATCAGATTCCGGCTTTCCAGATGAATTGGAGCTTATTTAATGTAGTCAACAATTTTAATTATCTCCGTTATTCGATGGGCATCGCGATGATGTTCAACGGATTTCCGCTGATATTTTTTATACGCGACACCCTCGGTATCGGGCCTGCGAGCAGCGTTTTTACAGCGATGTTCTTCTCGCTGGCTCTGTTGCTCATGATCCCGCCCACACTTTTCAAGAGACTTTACAAGCCGAATGTCATCCTGATCAACCTCGGAGCAGGTTTTTTGCTGCTGACACTCTGGTATTTCATGTTCATGAACCACCAGGGAAAATCAATAGCCGATATCGGCAACTTCGTATTCACATTCGGGTTTCTGGCATTGCTTATGCACGTCCCCAACGACGTGAAAGATACGCTCATACAGGTACTTTTCCTGTTTTCGTTCTTTACCAACATTACCCTGGTTTACTCGCTCATCACCGACCCCAACTGGACGCCGGGTATGCGGGCTGCCGTCAATTTTGCCAACGAAGGTGCCCAACCCGGAGGTAACCCGCACATCACGGCCCGTAACGGGGTTATTACTTTGCTTACAGCCCTGGTTTTACTGGGAAACACCAAACACCTGTTAACCAGGCTATTCCTGTTTTTTTCAGTACTGTTTGGAATGGGTGTGGTGGTATTGTCGCTCGCGAAATCCAGCTATCTCGGCTTGGGAATTGCTTTTGGAGCCTATTTTTTGTTTCATTTCAAATTTTCGAACATCACAACCGGCATCGCCAATGCATTCAAGTTCAGGAATATGGTATTTATCATACTCATATTGGTGGCGATCAACTATTTTCTTTCCCGCTACGGTAACATCCTGAACCTTTTGCTCGGATATTGGGATATTTTCCAGGACCGGATCATGAATGTGATTTTTACCTCCACCGGGGTGAGGCTTTCGGAAGAAGCTGATGTCGATTACTCCGCTATGGGACGTGTAAGCGGTTTTGGCGAATTTTTAGAAACACTGTATTCGTGGGATATTTTCCTCGGCAGAGGTTATAAGAATGACTACCTCGACGTACCCCTGCTGGAATCGTGGGTGAACCACGGGATTTTTGGTTTTGTCTTTTTCGCAAGCTTCAACTTCTTTCTGTTCCTGTACGTGATACGCGAAGTGCGCCGTCACACCAACCCGCTGACGACGTTTCTGGCCTATTTCTTCCTGTCGATGGTGGTACTGCTCTTCACGGGCGGACGGCCGTATGATATCGCCTTCTGGTTCCCGTATTCGGTCATGATCCGCTTCCTGGGTATCAAATATCTGGATGCTATCCCGAGATTTAGAAAGGTTTCAAGGCCCCAGCCACAACCCGTAAGCACCGTAACCACCTGATACGCTCCCCCGAGCCGTGGGAACTTTCTGAGAGGTTCCCTGCATTCCGCGCATGAAGAACAGAGTTGAACAACTGGATGGGTTAAGGGGCATATTTGCCGTCCTGGTCATTGCCCATCACCATAATGCGTTCAAAGAGTCGATCCTTTACAACAACTTTTTCGTGATCAACGCGAGCCTGTTTGTCGACTTTTTCTTTGTGCTGAGTGGCTTCGTCATTGCACTCAACTATGTCGACCGCATTCACAGCACCGGCGATTTCCTGACTTTCCTCAAAAAGCGTTTTATCAGATTATACCCGCTGCTGTTTTACACCGAAGTCGTTTTTGTTACGGCCAACCTGCTCGGCGAGCACAGCGCATTGAAAAATGTCGCCGGAATGGGATTGAGCTACTATTTATACACATCTCTCGACGCGCTGACATTCATGGGTTCCAGCACGGTGTTCGGCGGGTGGATCAGCAACAACTATCCCTCATGGTCGATTTCGGCGGAGATGATTTCCTACGTTGTATTCGGACTCGTGGTTTTAATGCTCCCCCGGTTTAAATATGCAGCGTTTGCGCTCATCGGACTGCTGTCTGGCATTTTCATCTGTTCGCGGGGAGAATACCTCCTTGCCTACGACTACGGCTACGTACGCGCGCTTCTGTGCTTTTCGCTGGGCATATTCACACACAGGTTATTAAGGCAAAAAACATTTCAGCTTTCCGCATTCGAAATCCCGTTCCTGCTCTTAATGGTGGCGGCCATGTATTTCGTGCATCACTGGGATCTGAATCTGTGGAAACTCGTTTTCCCGTTCATTTTTTCGCTCGGTATCATCATTTTCACCAGCTCTACCGGCGTTGTTACGCAAATACTGAACAGCAAGCCCTTTCAGTACCTGGGCAAAATATCCTACTCTATCTACCTGAACCACGCAATCGTACTGATATTCGTCAACATCGTTTTATTCAGGTTTCTCAAATCTCCTGAGAACGAAGGCATGTTCGCCATTTCTCTGCTCAGTTCCATCGGGTTGACTATCCTGTATTCGCATTTCACCTATGAGTGGGTGGAAAAACGCGTAGGTAAGTTTCTGAGAGACAACTGGAACTAATGGCATGATCTTTACTTACGCTTTTCTGCGGGCCTTTGATTAAACCTTTCGGGGCCAGGATGGGTTATCAATACAGATAAAACAGTAGCGTCATGGCAACATTCTCAGAATTGATCAACAGCGATAAACCGGTTTTGGTGGACTTCTCGGCCGAGTGGTGCGGTCCTTGTAAAATGATGAAGCCGATCCTCGAAAAAGTAAAAGCTGATTTGGGTGACTCGGCGACGATCATCAAAGTCGATGTGGATAAAAATCAATCCGCAGCACAAGCGTACCGCATTCAGGGCGTCCCTACACTGATCGTCTTCAAAAACGGCAAGCCGCTCTGGCGTCAATCGGGCGTAGTGCAGGCCGACCAGCTCAAATCCGTTATCAAGCAATACATTTAATATTTTCTGGCTCAATGCGTAATACCCGCAATTTCGACACAATTGAAAATAAAGATTTTAGCATTGAGCCATTGCTGGAAAGCAGCTACGAGCAGGTCCTGTTTGTGCAATGTAACATCCCGGACCTAACCGGCATCGATTTCATCGACTGTGTGTTCGAGGAATGCAACCTGAGCAATGCGTCGGTTAAAAATTGTAAGATTTCCGATATAGAATTCGTCAGCTGCAAGCTTACCGGCGTCAACTTTTCGGAGGCGAAAGATTTTGCATTTGCTGCCATTTTCGAAAACTGCATTCTCGATTACGCGATATTCGAGCGTAAGAAACTGAATAAGTCCGTTTTTAACAGCTGCAAAATCCACAACGCCGATTTTACCCAAACCGACCTATCGAAATGCAAAGTGCATAACTGCGATTTCTGGGATGCGGTTTTCGATGGTACCAACCTCGGTGGTGTCGATTTTTCGACCAGTAAAAACTTCACGATCGATCCAACGGCCAATAATGTCCGAAAGGCGAAATTCCTCTCGTCGGACCTCGCAGGCTTTTTGACCAAGTTTGACATAATTATCAAATAGTGCTTTGAACGGCTCTGCGTTTTTTGTTTCTTGGGCGCTTCTAAACCAAGCCTTTGATTATGTCCACCCAATTCTTTGCAGAGAAAGTTTTTACGGGAAAAGAACTCCTATTTAACCAGATTATCGTCGTCGAAAACGGTCGTATCCAAAGTGTGGAAAGCGGCACGCCCAAAACCGGCATGCCCCAGGTCACCAACCTCGCTCCCGGCCTTTTCGACAGTCATATCAACGGCGGCGAGCAGTTCTACTTCACCGAGCGCGCCGACGAGGAAACGATCGACGACATTTACCAGGCGAGTGTGAAAACCGGCGCGGCGTACGTGCTCCCCACCCTCATCACCTCCCCGCACGACAATATCCTGAAAGGCATCGAGGCCACCCGCAGCTACATGGCCAAAAATCCGGATTCCGGTGTTTTGGGAATGCATTTGGAGGGCCCGTTTTTGAATCCCATTAAACGTGGGGCGCATTTGGCGTCGTTTGTCCGCAAGCCTACCAACCCGGAACTGGAAGAGATCATCCGCTACGGCAAAGACGTGATCCGCCTGATCACCATCGCGCCGGAAATGTTCACGGAAGATCAACTGCAAATGCTGCTCGAATCGGGCATCACCGTTTCGGCAGGACATTCCAATGCTACCTACGCCGAAGCTATGACGGCATTCGATCAGGGTATCCAGCTGGTAACGCATTTGTACAATGCCATGTCGGCATTCGGCCATCGCGCTCCCGGTCTGGTAGGCGCTACTTTCGACACCGAATCCGTTTACGCGCCGGTGATTATCGACGGTACCCATTGCGATTTCGGCGCGGCCAGCGTGGCCTACAAAATCAAGCGCGACAAGCTCTTCCTAATTTCAGATGCGTTGTTTTTAGGACAGAAAGTGACCCAATTCAAATGGGGGGAATTTGATGCAAGCCTGAAAGACGGGAAATACATCAACTCGGATGGCAACCTCGCGGGCGCTACCATTTCGCTTGGCGACGCCGTACGGAACGCCGTTGAGATCATAGGAATACCTGTTCAGGAAGCGATTGAAATGGCGACCATTCGTCCGGCAACCGCATTGGGGATGCAGGACAAGATCGGCAGCATCGCCCCGGGTTACCCGGCTGTTTTCACCACATTCGATGATAATCTCGAAACCTTCGAAGTGCTGCGCTACCAGGTTTTATAATATCAGCATACCACCATTTTTCAGCTCCTGCCATGTGCGGGAGTTGAGAAATGCGTCAAAGGAGCCTATTCCGGCTGTTTCAAAGTCATTTTTAAACTGTTCAAAAGCATATGTCTCCGGATTGGCGATCAGCAGTTTGGGAAGCATTTCCGTGAGCCACGCTCCTACTTCCACCTCCGCTTCCACGGCCCATTCTTTTTTCTTGTTATAAAAAACGAGTTCTGCTATTTCAACTACCTTCTTGCCTCTTCTTTCCTCAAAAACGGCCATTTCCGGCAAACTTCCCGTCCAAACGATCACTGCGTTCGGTCGCGCGACTAGCTCAGCAGGCTCCTGAATGCTCTTTTCGATATAATTAGGCGGAATGGAAGTCGGCGGCGTTTTAAATTCAAACCATTTGGATAGCGGGAAATCGAGGCAAACGCCGTGCATATAATTGAAAAGCGACTTCCGCAAACCTTCGGCGAACCGATCATGATCGGCGCCCAATGGGTCGTTATGCTCCAAATCGTTGTTGGCGAACTTCCCGGTATCAGGCCCCAGCCGCATGACATCGAACTCCTCGGGATGCAGCCCCACCGGGCTATGCGCCGTCATCGCAAACCGGTGCCAGAAACCCGATTGCACGATCCCCAGCTGAAACATTTGCCGCACCATTTCCAGGGAATCGATGGTTTCCTGCGCCGTCTGGGTCGGGAAGCCGTACATCAGATACGCGTGCACCATAATGCCCGCCTGCGTGAATGCATCCGCCACGCGCGCCACCTGCGCAACCGTGACACCCTTCTTCATGCGATCGAGCAGGCGATCGGATGCTACTTCGAGGCCTCCTGAAATCGCAATGCAGCCGGAAGCTTTCAGCAGCAAGCATAGGTCGGGCGTGAAATTCTTTTCAAAACGAATATTAGTCCACCAAACGACGGTTAGCTTCCGGCGGATAATTTCCAGCGCCAGATCGCGCAACAATGCCGGCGGCGCAGCTTCGTCCACGAAATGGAAGCCATTCTGTTGTGTTTGTGCAATGATTTCTTCAATGCGGTCGCAGAGCAGCGAGGCCGTCATCGGCTCATAACGGCGGATATAATCCAGTGAAATATCACAAAACGAGCACTTCCCCCAGTAACACCCATGCGCGAGTGTGAGCTTGTTCCAGCGGCCATCACTCCACAAGCGGTGCATCGGGTTCACAATCTCGATCACCGAGAGGTAGTCGTGTAAAGGTAAATCACTGTAATCCGGCGTACCCGTTTCGCGTTGCGGCACATCCTTTTCCTTGGCGCCGTTATGGTATACCACTTTTCCATCAACCCGTGAATACACACGTTTCAGGCTGGCCAGGTCGCGCTCTCCATCCAGGTGCTCCAAAAGTGATTGCAGCGGCGCCTCGCCGTCGTCGAGGCATACAAAATCGATATAATTGAAAACTCTCGGCTCTTCCAGCGAACGCAATTCCGTATTGGCAAAGCCACCGCCCATCACGATTTTGATATGCGGATAATGCGTTTTCAGATACTGCCCGCATTTAAACCCGCCATACAAATTGCCCGGAAAAGGTATCGAAATGCACACGATATCAGGCTCAAATTGTTTTACTTTCCGTTCCAGGATATCCTTCAGAGTCTGCGAAAGCAAAGTATCCGGCAATTCGAGCGCGGCTTCCATTTCATCAAAACTCGTCGCCGAACGACCGAGGCGCTCGGCATACCGGCTGAAACCGAAATGCGGATCCACCGCTTCCTGGATCAGATCACCAAGATCTTCGAGGTACAAAGTTGCAAGATGCCGGGCCTTATCGTGGATACCCATCGTACCGAAGGCCCAGTCGAGGTCTTCGAGCTGTTGGAAACGGCTTGCTTCCGGCAAATAGCTGCGATCGCAAATGCTATGGGCGAGCGTTGGATTACTGTTTTTAAGAAAACGGATCACCGGGTCGATCGTCGAAATGTACTCATCCCGAAGTGCGTAAATGCGGAAGCTATTGTCGGTCAGCTCGATATCTGATGCTTCCAGCATCGCGAAAAGCTCTTTCAGCCCTTTGGATGAAAACAATTCCAGAATCACATCAATCCCCAGGTCAGCCTGATACGACTCCCTTCCCAAAGTATTCAAAAACCCTTTGAGGTAAGCGGTAGCAGGATAAGGCGTATTAAGCTGGGTAAATGGCGGGGTAAGCAGGAGTGTCTTCTTTTTCACGGATGCGCGTTTTCTTCGGTGCAAAGGTAGGGGTTTTGGATTTGAAAGAATACTGGTAACTTGGCTGGTTAGCCAACCTGTGCCGCTTTGCCTATGAAGATCCTGTCCGATGTTTTGCTGGAAAGTTACCGGAACCAATCCGGGCCCGACATTCAAACTGCGTTACGGCAACTGGATGAAACATTTGTCAGGTCCGACTCTTTTAACTTTTTCACCTCCATAGCCGTTATTACCTCCTCTAAAATTGAAGGCGAAGCAATGGAAATCGACAGTTATATCAAGCACAAAGTCCAGCAGATAGAATACCTCCCGGAGCTTACTCAAAAGCCCAACGACCTTTTCCGCGCCTACATTTATGCGAAAGAAAACAGACTGACCAGCAGCCATTTTGCACAAGCCCATCGACTTCTTACCGAACACTTGCTACTGGAACATTCGCGTGGCTTTTACAGGCAAAACCCCATGGTAGTCCTGGAACACAAGAGCGGCCGCATTCAATTTGGAGCGGCACCGGCACATTTGGTACAAGAGGAAATGGACAAGCTATGGAGCGATATTGACGAGCTCCTGCAGTGTGATCTCTCAGTGGAAGAAATCTTCTATTATGCGTCGTTCATCCATTTGGTATTTGTGTGCATCCATCCGTTCAACGACGGTAACGGCCGGGCTGGGCGATTGCTGGAAAAGTGGTTTCTCTCCGATAAACTGGGCGTGATGGCGTGGTACATTCAATCGGAGCGGCATTATTACATGCATGTCGACGCCTATTATCGAAATTTAAACAGGCTGGGCATATTTTACGAGCAGCTGGATTTCACCAAAGCCGAGCCGTTCCTGATGATGTTGCCAGAAGCGTTGGATAATTGAGGAATGCTGTTGGAGAACTTTGGTTAGGCGAAACAATCCACCTTGTTTAGGTTTCGATGTGATTTCGAACTTTGAAACCTTCGCCCCACTTTGCTTATGCCCCCTCGCTACTATTTTGACACGTCCGTATTTGGTGGTGTTTTTGATACCGAATTTGAGTATGAAACCCGCATTCTTTTCAACCGAATTGAAGCAGGAGAAATCAAATGTGTTTATTCCGGGCTCGCTGAGGCTGAGTTGAAAAGTGCTCCTGAACGAGTAAGGAGGTTCTTTCAAGAACTCGATGCAGAAACTCTCGAGAGAATCGAGATTAATGAGGCCGTTCTTACTTTGGCACGAAAATACATAGAAGACAATGTGGTTGGTTTAACAAGTCTGGATGATTGCGTCCACATTGCTCTTGCCACCTTTCATGAAGTAGATATGTTAATTAGTTGGAACTTTAAGCATATCGTAAACCAGGCCCGAATTCCAGGGTACAATTCTGTAAATTTACAACTAGGATACAAAGCGATTGAAATACGGTCACCCAAAGACATTGTGAACTCATGAAAACGAAGGAACATACTGTAAAGCAATTTGATACCGTGAAGACATTTCGGAAAATCAAAACCAAGATTTCTGAGGAAATTAAGGATATGAATTTGGAGCAATTGCAAAAGTACTTCGAAGAGCACAGGCTTAGGCCCAAGGCTTAAAGATAGTCTGACAGCCAGGATCACCCACTAATCAATGCGGCTCCGGATGTTCCAGATATCCATGGAAATCAACCTGCCGCATGCGCTTGCCGCTGCCCGGGTCCTTGTATTTGGAAAATGCCCAAAGTACATAAGAAGTAATGTCCTGATAAAAATCCGAGCGGATCGGGAACAGGCCGTCGCCGTTGCGTAATGCGTTGGTAAAGAGCACGACGGTAATATCCTCCGGACAGTGCATCCATACGCTCCTGAAACCCTTCGGATTGGGAATTCCGATCCCCGAGTACCACCAGCCGTCGTGATAGCTGAATTTCCCCTCCGGCATGACGGCGCTGTAACTACCCAACCCATTGTTCACGATTTCGTCACGGATATCCTGTGTGATGACAGCGTTGTTTTGGGGCGAGAACAATGCGGCGTACAGTTTTACCCCCTGATTGGCCGTAAGATAAATACCATAACCACCGGTAGTCGAGCTGAAATCACCCGGATCGAAACCGTATTCGCCCGAGTACGGGTAGTCATAACCAAAGGTGGGTGTTGGCAGGCCGTTTGAAAAGGGACCGTCTACAACGACCCCTGCCTTTTCGAAAATGTTCTTCTGAATATATTCCTCATATCCGTTCAAGGCAGACACCGCATCGTTGTTGTCGCTACCCGTGAATTCCAACCCATTGATCGCCGGTATCAACACCCTGAAAAGTCCGAAGTTGGCATTCTGGTAACAGCTCGATCCATGGTTTTCTTTTTTGATACCATTTTCAATCAGCAATTTCAAACCGTACCAGACATTCTCGGTGAATGCACCATTCTTGCAGCTTTCAGTCATGCCTATGATCCCACTCGTGTGCGTGAGCAGGTCCTTGAATGTAATGAGCTCGATGTTAGGCCCTTTCACCCACGTTTTAGGCAAATAGTCGATAATTTTATCGGTTGTTTTGATCCCCTTTTGCTTGGCCAGTTTGAGGAAAGCAGCCGAAGTAATGGTCTTCGTCATGCTGGCAATCTGCATCTTAGTATCCGCCGTTATGGCCTTATTCTCTTGTATCTCTGCATTTCGGGCATAAAAACCACCCGCTCCGGTGCCAATCAGCTGGTCCTTTTTATACACTGCAAAACTGTAACCGAACCCCTTTCCTTTGAGTGAATCATCCAGGATTTCAACAAATTTCTTTGCCGACACTTCCTCCGTTACCGGATCCGGATCTTTGTCCTTTTTACAAGCAATAACAGTCGCGATAAAAAGGCAGGCGGTATAAATCAATGGTAAATGTAGCTTCATGGCACTCAATATTATCAAAATGTAAAATGAAGATAGCAACTAGTCCGATTGCTTTCCAAACGGGTATTATTGTGATCAAAATCGTCCTAATTTAACATGCAATCTTTCAGTCATTTATACTCCAAATTCCTTTTTGCGGGAATGCTACTAACGGCCGGCACTGCGCCCGGTTATGCGCAGCAAAACAAAGCCTACCCGCCTTCCTCCTTCCCCGATCGTATCATGTTAGGTTACAAGGGAAATCCTGCTGTATCCCAGGCCGTCAACTGGCGCACGGACTCGACCGTGACGACCGCCATGGCTGCAATACACGAAGCAGATCCTTCACCCGATTTCCCGTCCAAAGCGCGCACCGTACAGGCAGCTACGCACCAGGTGGTGATCGACGGCAAAACGATCCATTATCACGAAGCGAATTTCGGAGATCTGAAACCCGCTACGCAGTACGTGTACCGTGTTGGTGACGGCAAAGCGTGGAGTGAATGGTTCCATTTCAAAACAGCGTCCGACAAGCCGGAACCGGTTTCGTTCCTCTATTTTGGAGATGCGCAAAACGACATTCGTTCGCTCTGGTCACGGGCGGTGCGCGGAGCGTTCGCGAATATGCCCAGGGCCAACCTGATGATCCACGCCGGCGACCTGATCAACAACTCCAATGCGGATTACCAATGGGGCGAATGGTTTGAGGCAGGTGGCTGGATCAACGGCATGGTACCCAACCTGGCCACTCCAGGTAACCACGAATATTACCGCGATGAAAAGCGTAACCTCTTCGTTTCAAAACATTGGAAGCCCCAGTTTGCATTGCCAGAAAACGGTCCGGAAGGTCTTTCAGAAACCGCATATTATATAGATTATCAGGGTATCCGCTTCATTTCACTCGATTCGCAGGCTGCAATCCTCGACTCAACGACCATGAAGAAGCAAGCTGCCTGGTTCGAGCAAATCACAACCAATAATCCGAACCGGTGGACAATCGTCGTGCATCACCACCCTATTTACTCTACCAAAAATGGCCGCGACAACGATGAATGGCGGGATACCATGGAGCCGTTGTACAAAAAGCACAAGGTGGATATCGTGCTGCAAGGCCACGACCACACTTACGGGCGCGGGCTGAACATTCCGGTAGGTCAGAGCCGCAAAAAGCCCGATGGGCCTATTTATGTAGTATCGGTAAGTGGGCCGAAAATGTATGACATCGGCTTGCAAAACTGGATGGATCGTGCTGCTTCGAATACGCAATTGTATCAGGCCATTACGGTTGATCAGAACAAACTTGCATTCAAGGCATTTACCGTCAATGGCGATTTGTACGATGCATTTGATTTGAATAAAGATAAAAACGGCGTCAATACGCTGGTGGAGCTTTCAAATACGCTAAAAATGCAGGAGCGGCTCGATCTGCCGGAGCATTACATGAAAACTTTCAAGGAGGAAGAGTTGAAAGAATATAACCAGCGTTATCAGGAATATAAAAAGCGCAAAGGCATTAAATAATGCTAATGAAGCGTAGAAAAAGGCAGGCATTTGATGTAAATGCCTGCCTTTTTACTTTTTCCTATTTCAGTTTAACCGCATACAATGCATTGCGGCCGGTAATGAAAAGCGTATCGCCTGCCACGGTTATCGTGGAAGGTCTTTCCGGCGTTTCGATCATATTGATTTCTTTCCCGGAAGGATCGAACACATACACCTGGCCGTCCGCAATATAAACGTTGCCCTGGCTGTCCACCGCCGAGCTGAATTCCCCTTTTTCAGCAAACAACCGGGGTTCCGACAAATGCCCCTGCGGCCCCACATTGAACCGAACGGTCCTTTTCAAATACTCATCGGCACCGTACAGCACTTTTCCGGGATAGCCCTCCACCAATGCATTCGACCGTGCCAGGTCGTATACTACCGGCACGGTCGTCACGCCGTCCGGTGCCAGCCAGCATTCTTTGAACTGGTTGGTACTTACTTTCAGGAAATCGCCCGAATCGCGGCGGCGGTTGGAAGGGTTCAATGTTTTGACAAGGCCGGTTACCTTTTCAACAGGTACTTTTTGAAGCAGATGCATAGATTCCTCCGGCTGATCCGGATTCATGGCATACACCAATGTCCCAAAACCGTTGTTTCCCCACCCGCTGAACGAGGTACCGGCCGCATCCGGCGGGTTCGGGAAGGTTTCGGGCTTTCCGTCCACCAGGTAGCCCGGTTTGGGGGAATATTTAAATACTACGATCAGATTATCCTTCGTATCGACGCCCATGGAAAGCGGCTCCCATGGAAAATCGGCTACAAGGCTTAACGCATTCGTGCCGGCCGACCATTTATAAATCCTCCGGGCCCGTGATTCGCTGAAATACACATTTCCCTTGCTATCGTGACAAATACCATCTGCAAACTCAAAACCCTTAGCCAGTTGCACCGCCTTTCCTACCTGTAAATCAACCATACGGGGCCTCGGGTTATCGATGACCAACCGGTTGAATTCCCAGGGTCGCACCTCAATACCGGTATTCACATCGTACAAAGGCACAGTCGACGGGTACTTGGTCTGACTATAATTGTGCACATTTAAAAATTCCAGCTTCCGGTTGTTCCAGGAGCGGATTGAATGTGGAAACGGTGTGCTCACGCGGATTACCCTGAACATATACAGGTTGGCAAACAGCATATTATCGCAAAATTCGATTTCCAGTGGCTGGCAACCTGAACTCTCCTTACTCTCCTCCTCGAGCTGCAAGGCATAAACTTTCCAGTTTGACACATTTTTAAACCGCACCTCATTACGCACATGGTGCTCGACCGACATCGCATACACGCGCCCGGGCGTAGACGTGTTCGACACATATGTACCTGCGGATGCGAAGGTATTCGCAGTCCAGATATTCTTAAATGTGCCACCGCCGCCATTAGTTATCCAAAGGCTCCAATACTGGGTATCCCAATGCTGCTCGTTGCCCACATGCGACGAGTTATTCAAAGCCTCCTGCCCCGGCCGTTTCCGGGCAATGTTACCATGCCCGCCTAGAAACTTCACATCATTGACATAGGAGTTGGCACCGGCCATCCATTTCAAACCCACCGCCCGCGGATTGCTTGCCGCAGTGGAAATACCGATCCCCGTGAGGACATTACTCCCACCCTCCGACGATTCCACCATCGGCTTCGGTGGCCCGAAACTTCCGAACGCCTCCGTGTTATCCTGCAAAATAAATTGAGTAGAAACCGGATTGAGACCAATCAGCGCTGTTTTTTCTTTCAGTTTCAGAGTTTCGGTAATGCGGTACCAGCCTTGCGGGACGTAGATCGCCCCGTATTGGTCGATGGCCGCCTGAATGGCCTTTGTATCGTCCGTAACGCCGTCGCCTTTGGCGCCCAGCATTTTGAGATTTGCCCAGGTACTGATGTCCGGGAATACGGGAATGTCTTTCGCAGCTGATACAGCGTCTGTTTTGAGGGTTTCCAAGTCCTGAACCGTGGTATGCACCGGCTTTGCGTCGATGGAAGCCATTTGCAGGCCGTGGGCCAGGCTTTTTACCTTGTACATTTCACCTTGACCGGCAACTTGCTTCCCGCTCATGCGGAAACTCGCCAATAATGGCACCTTTTTGCAGTCGATGTTGCGCAAACTGATCTGAGTATACGCATTGTTTTCATTGCTGATCACCAACGCGGGACCGCTCACATTTTCGAAACGGCTGTCTTCCATAAACAGCTTTTCATAGAAATTAGGATTGATCTCCAACACCGTCGGCACGTTCCTGACGGTCATCCGAACGATCGTCAACCCCGATTCCTGCGAGCGGATCGCCGCCTTGCGCTGGCCTTCAAAATAAGTATCGACCATCATAAACTGCCAGCCGGGTGACGGTTTGAAGGTATAAATGCCATATTCCCCCCCGAAAAAGCGAACATCCTCCATTTCATTTCCCACATCGAACATACCGGCTTTCCCGGTTCCCGCATAAATATCGACATGCGAAATAAAACTATGCTGTGCGAAATGCGTTCGCAATGCCACCGCCGACGGGTTACCCGCGCCTATCCGCAAATCCACGTTCGACATCGCGCTGTAAAAAGTACTCGCGCCGGCATCCGGGATCGGCTGGCCGTCCTTCGGAATGGAAGATGTGAACCAGAACATGTATTTCGCATTGCCTTTGTCCTGCGGATATTCCTCCTGAAAACCCGGCGCATTGTCGGCCAGAACGATGAGCGGGCGCTTTTTACCGTAGCCTATCACCCGCACGGCTGTGGGAATGTAGATCGTCTTTCTGATCTTATATGTGCCCTCGGGAATGAATACAATGCCGAAATTGTATTTGATTTTCACCTCATTGATAGCCCGTTGCAGCTCATCGGAGACATCGGTTTTACCATCACTAGTGATTTTGAAGTTCTCTGGGGTAAAGTAAATAGCGTCCTCGTCGTTCAGCCGCGCCTGGTAAAAAGATTTACTTTCAGGTACCGCATTCATCTTCGGCTTTTCCTTTTGTGCAAAGCCGGTTTGCTGCACTAAAAGCATCAGCGCGAGCATTAAAATTCTGTTCAGCATATCCCGTTATTTTTTTGCAGCCCAGAGGATGGCGTTTTTGAAAATGGTTTTATAAACGTCGCTTTCGAACAGCACCGGCGAATGGCCCATGAAAATGTAAACATTTCTCGCCTTCTTTTTCGGGTTCGACCACACGACGGGGTGATCGCCCATTTTGATCTTCGAATCCGGCTGGTAGGTAGATTCGTCGACGCTCGCGATCACATCCACATTTGGCCGCGGGCTTTTGTCGTAGATATACCATTCCTCTTTCTGCACTGGAAATGTCGCCGGTACGCCGTTCATAATCGGATGCTTGGCATTTTCTACTTTCACCGTCGCAGCCGCGAAATCGGCGATGTAGTTGTTGTAGCGGATACGGCCCATGAAATCCGAAAACCACGGCCAGATTTTGTAGCCATCAAATTCTCCCAGCAAAGTGGCATGGTGAAAACCGATCCAGCCGCCCTTACCTTCGTCAACATATTTTTCAAATGCGGCAGCTGCTTCCGGCTTCCACGCGTAGGGCGCAAAATCAAGCTGTATAATGAGCTGGTATTGAGACAAAAAAGCCGCATTAATCGGATCAGTTTTGTCAATGTAGTCTATACTGAAATGCTCTTTTTCAGCCAGCGAATCCAGCCATGGCCGGGCTGCTTTGGAATATGCGATGTGGTGACCGCCCGGTTCGGCCATGGCCAGAACGCGAAATTTGGGCTTGGTCTGCGCCCAGGAAGCCGTCGTACCGGCGATAAGCCACAGCACGACGTAACAAACCGGAATTTTCCGGAATACATTTTTCATTGGATTTAGGATTTAGGGATTTAGGATTAAAATAGTACTAACTCAATATCAGCGCATAACCGGTAAAGTAATGGTACTGGGGTTCTTCGCATCGTGATGGATCGTAATCCGCGATTTCTGGAAATCCGATTCAGAAGCTTCGAATATATTCATGAATTTCTGCGGGTTACGGTCAACCAGCGGAAACCAGCTGCTCTGTATTTGCACCATCACACGATGGCCTTTCTTGAATGTATGCGCCACTTCATTCAGCTTCACAGTTACCTTTTCGATCTTGCCTTTCACAAAAGGCTCCGGTTTCGAAAAGCTGTTCCGGAACTTCCCACGGAGTACCTCCGCCCGCACCATCTGCTGGTAGCCATCCATTACTACCGGCTTTCCACCCTCCTGAGCGCCCGGTATCGTCGACCCTGCCGGCCAGACATCGATTACCTTCACAATGAAATCTGCATCTGAGCCAGTCATAGAAACCATCAGATTCGCCACTATTTCGCCGGCCAGAGTCAAGTCCTCCGTCAAAGTATCGGTTTGGAAACTGACCACATCGGGGCGACGCGACGCAAACCGTTGGTCCTCGGCCATGTACTCATTGTTTCTGTGTCCACTGATCACATTCGTGTAAGGCACCGGTTTAGCGGGGTCGCTTTCATAGGTAGTAGAACCGTTCGCATCGCCTTGCTTTTCCGACAAACTCCCCTTCTCCCTCAAATAGTAGGACACAGGCGCGCTGTTTTTCGGTGGCCATGCGTCATAGTTCCGCCATTGATTGGAGCCGGTTTCAAAAACAGTTACCTCGGGTTGATTGAACGCCCCTTTCCCTTTGAGATAAAAGTTGAAAAACTTCGTCTCGATTTCTTCCTGATAATACCTGTTCACATCCGCTCCGAACTGATATTGCGCAAAACCTTTCCACGCAGGCGCGGCCCAGCCCCCGTGCGTCCACGGGCCCATTACGAGGCGGTTGTTATTGCCGGGGCTTTGCTTTTCAATCGCCGCGTAGGTTTTCAATGCCCCGTACAAATCCTCGGCATCAAACCAGCCGCCTACGACGAGCACCGCCGGTTTAATGTTTTTCAAATGGTTTTTAATATTTCGCGACTGCCAGAATTCATCATACACCGGATGCGCGGTGGTCTGCCGCCAAATGCTGTTCGGATCAGCGAAATAAGGAGCGGCATTGCTCTTTTTCAGTGGGCCAAAATCGAGGAAGTACTTGTACGCATCATTGTACTCTGCATTGAAATGGCTCTTATAATTCGTCCCGTCCTTACTTTTGGGGCCGTCGAAACCGCTGTAAAAGCCAAAATTATCCATCAAAAAGAACGCCCCGTTGTGGTAGCAGTCGTCGCCGATAAACTCATCGGACATGGGTGCTTGCGGCGAAACGGCCGCCATAGCGGGGTGCGCATTCGGCAATCCCGCAGAAGAATAGTAGCCAGGAAACGAAATGCCCCACTGCCCTACTTTACCGTTATTCTTGGTGTTTTTTAGAAGCCATTCGACCGTGTCATAGGTGTCGCTCGATTCGTCCACATCTTTATTGCTCTTTTTGTGCTCGATCGCCGGCGTCATTTCCCGGAAATTGCCTTCGCTTTTGTAGCGGCCACGCGCATCCTGGTACACAAAAATGTATTTCTCGCGCATCAAATGCACATTAGGCCCAAGCGTGCGACGGTAATTATTCTCCCCATAAGGCCGCACCGAATACGGCGTACGCTGCATAATGATCGGGTAGGTCTGCGAATCGTCTTTGGGGGTGTAAATAGCGGTGAAGAGTTTCACACCATCCCGCATGGTAATGTATTGCTCTGTTTTGGTGTAGTTGGCTTTGACCCAGCTCGTATCCGGGGCTGATTGCTGGGCGACGGCTGCCCACGATAAAAGGCACAATAAATAGAGCAATACATTTCTCTTCATGACTATTTGGTTTTGTTTGGATTAGTAAATTCAAAAATACGTAAGAAACCGTACATTCGTCCAGTTTAAACTTTCACCACTCCTCCACATGCTATGCGTAAACGGATCATTAAATTTTCCTTCATGATATTCTTCATTTTTCTGGCATTGATCGCCATTGGCGTGTATGCATTCATGCAACAGCCATTATTCGGAAGACACCCTTCGGGCGCGCGGCTCGAAAGAATCCAAAAATCACCACACTACCGCGACGGGCAGTTTCAAAACGAGAGCTTCACGCCCGATCTCGCCGAAGGCAACAGCTACTTCAAGGTTTTTACGAAGTTTTTTTTCGGCAAAAGCAAATACAACATTCCCGGCGCATTGATCCCCTCCCAAAAAACAGACTTGCTGCATCTGAAACCGGAAGAAAATGTACTGGTATGGTTTGGACATTCGTCCTATTTCATGCAGGTCGACGGTAAAACCATTCTCGTCGACCCGGTTTTCAGCGGCAGTGCCTCGCCCATTAAATTCACCACGCCGAGCTTCAAGGGCAGTGATATCTATAAAGTGGAAGATTTGCCGGCTATCGACTATCTCTTCATTTCGCACGACCACTGGGACCACCTCGACTACGAAACCATCCTGAAACTCAAAACCAAGGTAAAAAAGGTCATAACCGGCCTCGGTACCGGAGAGCACCTGGAATATTGGGGTTACGACGTGGCCAATATCATCGAAAAAGACTGGAACGAAAGCGCCGACCTCGGCGATGGCTTTAAAGTGAATGTGACGCCCGGAAGGCATTTTTCCGGCCGCGATTTCAGCCGGAACCGTGCACTGTGGGTATCATTCGTTTTGCAAACGCCGACCTTAAAAATCTTCATCGGCGGGGATTCGGGTTATGACAATCATTTCAAAAAGATTGGTGCCCAATTCGGTCCATTCGACCTCGCATTGCTGGAATGCGGCCAGTACAACGAAGCCTGGAAATACATCCACATGATGCCCGAAGAAACCGTCACCGCCGCCCGCGAACTCGGTGCCAAAAAGCTGATGCCCGTTCACTGGGCCAAATTCGCCCTCTCTATCCACGACTGGAACGAACCCATCCTCCGCGCCAGCGCCGAAGCCCAAAAGCAAGGCATGCCGCTTGTAACCCCGCTCATCGGGCAAAAGGTAGAATTAAAAGGAGATCAGACATTTACGCAATGGTGGAAGGAAGCACGGTTGCAGCCGGAGGGGTAGGAAAAGCACCGGAAATTTTTGAACTTTGAGTATCTGACAACCGGGAGGTACTCCCTAAACACACTACGAAAATGACACAGGAACTGGTTGACAAAGTGCGGGCTTATGTGGCCGAGCGCAAGCGAGAGCTAGAAACTTCGCCCAATGCCCAAAACTTAGCCCGGAAACGGCTTCAAGAATTGGGCTATTTAGACGAAAACGGAGAGATAGCGGAACCATACCGACAAGGAATTCCCAAAGACAGGAAGCCAGTCGGTTGTCCATAATTAATTCAGCAATTCACACACTACTTTTCATGCATCCCTTCTCCTACTGTGACATCACGGTCTACGGCTTTCATGGCTGTAACCAAGACATTAAACAACGACTCATTAACAAAGAAATTCGCTTTGAATGCAGTACCAACAGATATGACTGGCTGGGTTCGGGCGTCTATTTCTGGGAGAATGATTTTCGGCGCGCACATTACTGGGCAGAACAATCATATGGTGACAATGCAGCTGTGATCGGTGCAAAAATCCGTCTGGGGAAATGCTTTGACCTTTCCAATTCATTTGCCAAAGAGCTCCTTATTCTCTCCTACAACGATCTATGCGTTGAATGGAAGAAGGCGAATACAATCCCTATTGAAAATGCCCCGCATCCGCGTGGTATCGGTAACCCTTCTGATATGATTCTCCGATACCTCGACAAATTGGTGGTCGAAAACGCCATTTTACTCGCCGGCTTGCAAGAACCCGACATTATTTATGATACTGTTCGCGCTCCATTTCAAGAAGGTTTCCCCGTCTACCCAGGCAGCGCATTCCGCGAGCATGACCATATTCACCTCTGTGTAAGAAATCCCGATTTACTAACGGAGCTTTTTGATCCTGGTCAATAGAAGCTGGGCTATGATCTACTCAATTGGAAAGGGATCCCCAAACGCAGGAAGCCGGAAAGCTGTTCTTAGGCATATTCGAATTCTATATCGGATGCTTTCAATGTTTTTCAGTCCTCGTAAGCACTTCCTTCATTGTTAACATAGTCATCTTGCAAGTCACGCAAGTTTCGCTCGATTTCGCCGAAGTTCTTGCCGCAAGTTACAGACAGATAATCGGGGACATGCTCGATCCGTCCCCATAGCTCGCCTTCGCCTTTTTCGATGATGATAGTTAGCTTCATATGAAATCTGATAGTGTGTAAAAGAATAAAGGTCGCATTTCCGCGACCTTTTTGCAATATCAAATGCTGTTACTTCCTCCCCAACTCCCGCTCTAACGCCGCTATCCGGTCATCCTGGTTTTGTAAGGCCTTTCGCTGCAAATCAATGTATTCATTTTTGGATAAAGTTACGGTCTCCTCAGAGGTGAGGGATTCGCTGTTAACATTTCCTTCTTTCAGCATCGCACCAGCGCCCGCTACTAACCATTCAAGGTTCACTTTTGGATATTCATTGAAAATTTTCTCCAATACTTCTACTCCAACCGTTTTCCCATTCTTGATAGGCTTCGCCAGCGCACCTTTTGAAACACCGATCTTTGCTTCAAATGCAGTTATTGAAGTACCAAGGTGGTCAATAAAAGCCTTTAAACGGTTTGAAAACATTGTTGGATAAAATTTTCTCAACCAATTCCTCTGTGCTCATCTTGAGATATTGTGTAATAAAAATGAAGGTCGCAAAATTGCGACCTTTTTGCAATATCAAATGCTGTTACTTCCTCCCTAACTCCCGCTCTAACGCCGCTATCCGGTCATCCTGGTTTTGTAAGGCCTTTCGCTGCAAATCAATGTATTCATTTTTTGTTATGGTGATAACTTCGGCATTATTGATAAACTCAGGGTCATTGCCGCCACGTCCAAGCAGTAGCCAATACGGATCTACATCGAAAAGGGTTATGATCTCACTGATCGCTTCCGCCGTCAAACTTGCCGCGCCTTTTTCAAATCTGTGATAGGTACTTTGAGCAACACCTATCTTCTTAGCAAACTGGGTTTCACTAAGTTGCAAATGCTCGCGAAGTCTTCGAACTCTTTGATAGTCAAACATTATTAAAAAGAGCCACAACTTTTAATTCATTTTGAATTGGTTTTAATTTTAAATGAATTAAATTTGGTAAAACACAATCTGTTAACCGCAAATTACACATTATGCACATCGAAACAAGTTTGGACGATCCGGCAATGGTGCCGATCAAACAGCGGCTTTTACAGCGGTTCGCGAAAGCCAAGGAAATGGTGGGGTCTAAATGGCGGGAAAAACTGGCGCAACACGATCCGTTCTTCGACACGCGCACGGGCGAGGCGTACATGCGATCCGTAGCGCAGGCGTATTCCGACGCCCGACGCGGACACGTGGATCGCATCGAGCGCGTCACGCGGGCACTTGAAAGAATCGCAGGGATCACATCCAGCCCTATTTAAAGCACCAATACAAAAAAACGGCCGGGCTTCAGTAACCCGGCCGTTTGGCTTAGAAATGCTAATTGATGGATCACTCAGCCTTGATAAAGCGCAGCTTCGTAGCTTCGCCGCCGTGGTTGATCTTCATAAAGTAATGTCCGCCGCCCAGTTTCTTCACATTCAGGCGATGGCTGTTTTTGCCTTCCGTGATGCGAATCGATGCATTGCTCACCGGCTGGCCGGCCAGGTTGTAGATCGTTACGTCCGAAGTTCCGGCCGTGCGGGATGAGAACTGGATGTTCACATAATCCTGAGCAGGGTTTGGCGCGATCACCGTACCTGAGATAATGCCCGGATTAACCGCAACGATTTTACTTTTAGTGTAAGTACCGTCGATGTCGATCTGCTTCAACTGGTAGTAGTTTGTACCCAGCAGCGGATTTTCATCCAGGAAGGTGTATTTACCAATACGCTGATCTGTAAGCGCAACTTTACCAAGCACCTCCTCATTCGACATGCGGCTGTCGAAACGCAGCACTTCAAACTCTTTCCCGTCTTGCTCTGCTACTACATTCCAGGTCAGTTCCACGCCTTTTTCAACGGATTTGCCTTCAAAATTCGAAATGTAGATCGGGAGCGGAACGTTCACGCCAAATGCGATGCTCGAAGTCGTGGATTTACAGTTTCCACCCTGAATTTCGAGGGTATATGCACCGGTTGCCAATGTATTGTAGCTGATCGTCGGCGTATTGCTCGTTGGCGCAACGCTGTTCTGGCGCATGAGAACACCATCTTTTTTGACCTTCCAGTCAATGGCAAATACATTATCCCCGTCGAAAAGGAATTGCAGGCCCGTTTCGCCGGAAGATACAATCGACTGCAAACTTGGGCCGCGTGTACATGGAGTACGCGTGTCGGTTGCCGAGATGCTAAAACTCTTCGTTGCCACCGATACCGCCTTGCAATCCTCCGCCTTCAATTCGAAAGTATAAGTACCATTTTGCAGGTAGCTGAATTTCAGGTTGGCTGTATTGGAAGTAAGCGTACCAGTCTTACCGCTTCCGACCGCAAAATTGCTACCGTCAAGGATTCTCCACGAGAACACGTGCAGGTTGGTACCGGCATAATTGATTGTCGCGCTGCTTGGCGTAATAGACGTAATGCTGCTCACCGAAGGACCGTTCTGGCAATCGGGAATCGTTACCACAGGTTCGTTGATCGTAAATGCGCGGCTGCTTACTGCCGAAGAGCAGTTGTTACCTTCGATTTCCAATGTGTAGCTACCCGGAGCCAGCGACGAGTACGATATGTTTGTCGAAGTCGCGCTGCCGAAATCGTTTGTCGTGCCTGATCTCACCTCAGTACCACCCGATTTGATCCGCCATTTCAGACTGGTAACACCGGAGCCGGTAAAAGAAACTGTCAAAGCCGTTTGGCTGATATTACTCACATTGCTGATCGCCGGGCCGGAAGCACAGTTATTATCAGGTAGCGGAGTGGCTGTCTTAGGGGCATTAGGCCAAAAACAGCCGGTAACCATTGCGGTAGTCAATACCCCTCTCCATTTCTGGTCGAGGTAGCTTCCATTGTTCCCGGTAACCGTCTCGGAAAGCAATCCCATGTAATAGTTGTCCTCACGGGTATCGTTCTCTCCCTGCTTGATCTTTACGCGTAACAGGCCATCAACATACTTAATAAACTGGTAGGTATTACCCGTGCTTCCTACAAACACACCCAGACGGTCGCCGTCCGGCATCGTGACGCCATTACAGGTAATCTGCCCGCTGCCGTTGGTACCCAGCATATTCACAGGTGCTGTACTCGGGTCAACCGGATTGATACAACCGAGGATCAGCGCGTCGTTTGCAGCGCTAGGCTGGAACGTCCCCTCTTGCAGGTGATAAAGGATAAAAAGGTTATCCGCAATCGTACCTGCCCAGTTGAGGTATATCCGGTTGTCCTTAAGGAGAATATTCACCGCTTTGCCATCACCTGTTCTTCCGAGGTATTCTCCATCGGTCCAGGTGCGGCCACCGCACGAAACGCGGGATGCCAGAGGCGCAGCCGTTTTGGCCGCAATGGTGAAAGACTCGTCCGCAGACCCTGCATAAGGATTCCTGATTTCGTAAGAGCCGTTCAGGTCATTTGCAATAATGCTTTCCACATTTACGCTGTCCGCATGCATTCCCATGCTTCCAGCGTCGTTGTTAGGAGCCGCTGCCACCGAGCTTATCACTCCTCCCGCAAAAACAAGTTTCAGTAAAAATTTCATAGAGCGTAAAAAATAAGTGGGCGATGCGAACGAAATAATCGAATGTAATACAATTTGAAACCAACACTTTCGTTCGTTCCAAATATACTACAAAGACCTAGAAAAGATTTTATACTTGTAGAATAATATTGCTCACCTAATCAGTGAAACCTTCCGCCCGATAAGCAACAAGTTAGTAAAATCGCCCCTAGTTTATTCTCAGACACAATTTTTGTGACAAGCCCACTCAAAATTTAATGAGAAAAATAAAAGTCAGAAAAATGCAAAATCCGCAAATGACTGAGTGTAAGCGAGAACTAGCTCCACAATTGTGTGAACTAGTTGGTAAATTCAGATAGAAACAGGAAGCAATGTCACGGATTGTTCAGCCATGAAAGACCATTAGGCGATGGCTATATTCGAGGTACCACCGGGCAAACTCCGCAATTCCCCGATTGAGCGAAACCTGGGGTTTGTAATGCGTGATCTTTTCAAGACTTTCACCACTCGCCCAGGTTCTCGGAACATCGCCGGCCTGCATTGGCAGAAAATGTTTGATTGCCGTTGCACCCAAACTCCGTTCGAGTTCCTCAATAAATTTCATAAGGTTGACCGGCGACCCATTGCCGATATTTAACACCCGGTACGGCGGTTCTCCATCGAAATTGGCGAGCATAGTTTGCGCCACACTTTCCACAATGTCGCCGACGAATGTAAAGTCGCGCTCCATTTCTCCGTTGTTGAACACCTGGATCGGCTCTCCCTCCTGAATGGCGCGGGCAAAGAGCATAGGTGCCATGTCGGGGCGGCCCCATGGGCCATACACCGTAAAAAACCGCAGGCAAGTGACAGGAATTCTATAAAGATGGCTGTATGCATGTGCCATTAGTTCATTGCCCTTCTTTGTCGCCGCATAAAGGCTCATCGGCGAATCGGCTTTGTCGTCTTCCACGAAAGGGATTTTAGCATTCGCGCCGTACACCGACGATGACGATGCATGCATGAGATGCCTGGGAGGAAAATAGCGGCATGCTTCAAGTACGTAATGAAACCCGATGATGTTGGACTGCACGTAAACATCCGGGTTCTCGATCGAGTATCGCACACCCGCCTGCGCAGCGAGGTTGATCACGTAGTCGAACCGTTCCGATTGAAAAAGACTGAAAAGCTGCTGCTTGTCTTCGAGGTTCATGCGCACGAAGCGGTAACGGCTACTCACCGAGCTTTGTACAAGCTGGTACCATTTGATCAGGTCCTGTCGGATACCCGTTTCTTTGAGCCTTGCGTATTTGAGCTGGGGCGAATAATAATCGTTGATATTATCGAGGCCTACTACGTCGAAACCCTCTTGGAGTAGTTTCACCACAGTATGAAACCCGATAAACCCCGCACTGCCGGTTACCAATACTTTCATAAAGAAAGATACCCATTGTCCCGATCGGAAGTAACTGCCTGATGCAGATTTAACGAATCCTTTACAAACGAAACGATGGCTCCCCTACACACCCGGGCAGCGCAAGGGCTGTTCCAGATACTTTTTTCACCGCCCCCCAAATCATATAGGATCAAGAGCAAAACTTGTGGAGTAACTTGGATTAAGCATATAGCTGAGTGAGGCGATATAAGAAGAATTCGATATTTCTGACACCTCGGAACTGAGCCCTGAACGCTTTGATCTTAGCATTAAAAGACTCAGCAGATGCGTTGGTGCTCCGGTTATCAAAATAATTGACAATGGTCTTGTAGTGATTCTCTATAGATCTGGCGACGGTGTTGAAGGATTTGAAGCCTGACTGCCTGACTTTTTCATGCCACTTCGCTAGTCTGGTTAATCCGTAAATCTTTTCGGTTGTGTTGGTGAAAATGTTGCTTAGCTCCTGAGCCAGATCATATGCTTTTTTAAGGTCTGGAAAGAGTTCAAAGAGCAGTTGAGCCCTCTCTTTTTGGTTGTCAGTCCACGTATTAGGCTTTTTATACAACGCATATCTGCCACGCGCCAATAATTGCTTCAAGGTATCACCATTAGGTAATACTTCTGGCTGATATTCGACCTGATTAGCCTTTGCCCGCTCAATGGCATCGTTTTCCAGATCTAATGCTTCCCAGCGATGTTTGATGCGGATTTCTTGCAAGGCTTCAATAGCTAACCTTTGCACGTGAAAACGGTCGGTGACCCGTAATGCGCGCGGAAAACATCGCTTAGCGATCATTGACATGCTGCCAGCCATGTCAAGCGTAATTTCAGACACTTTCTTCCGCAGAGATTCCGGGATTTTACGGATAATTTCAATAACCGTTTCAGCCTTTGTACCAGCAACAATGGCAACTATACTTCCTTTCCCGCCTTTTGCAGCTTTATTGGTAAGGATTGTGTACAATTCACCATGCGAAAGACTAGTCTCGTCGATTGATAGGCGAGATCCCAGATTTTGAGGAAATAGCAGCCACTTCTTGGCATGCTTCCGTTGGTTCCAATCTTTAAATCCACTCTGGAAATCACGGTAATGGCGTAGCAAAGCTCTGCCGTTAATACCGTAGAACCGTCCGACCGACCAGGCGCTATTCGGGCTGGTATCGACTGATATCTTTTAAAAAATTCGCGAATTCACTCGTCATTCGCGTTCCATTAGCTACCTCAGTCCAGTCTCTGTAAACTACTTTGCCAGTCTTGGTATTGAGCCATCTGCGGCGTTTGATATGCAGAAAGACCTTATGGCCCCGAATTGGAAAATCCTGAACGGTTATCGTCGGAAAGAAGCCTTTGGAGAGAAGGTTCTTCCTTTCCGGATCATTCTCATCCGCGTTTTTCTCTTCGATATGTACGTGGAAGACATCGTCATGCCGGTCGATGGAGGTTAACTCAAAATTTTCGAGAATGAACTCTGGTAATAGAAACTGAATAATGGGCAAGAAACTCTCCAAAATCAACTGGTTTGATTAAAAGCACAAACCTAGATAAATCCTATCCCCTCCACAAGTTTTGGATTTGATCGCATATATGCTCCACAAATTTTGGATGGGTCCCCTACACACCGGGCAGCGCAAGGGCTGTTCCAGATATGGTCGAAGCACCGGATTAAAAGAAAAAAAGCCAGTCAGATTTTCATCCGACCGGCTCTAAAAGTGTTAGCTGAAAGTGCTCTTTTGCACGGTTTTGTGACCCATAGGGGAATCGAACCCCTGTTTCAACCGTGAAAGGGTCGTGTCCTAACCGCTAGACGAATGGGCCGACTGGTCTCCTACTTCGTGCGTTTTTTCAACACTTTCTTTCACTTTTTCCGTTTGCGTTTCCGTAACGTGGTGCAAAGATGCAGGGTCGGATTTTAAAAAGCAACCCCTAAGTAAAAATAAAAATCAATTATTTTTTAGTTAACTCATTATCAACAACATTTAACACAAACTTTTTTTTATCACTTTCCACCTGGATGTAATTCCGGTAACTTTTTAACTTTGGGTTTACCTACTTACGCCGTTTCACTTCCTATGACAAAACTGATCCGCTTCCTTTTCATTTTGCTTTCGATTCAAACTGCATTTGCACAAACTCAGACGCCGGATCAGTTCCTCGGCTTCCCACTCGGTTCCAGATTTGCGTATCACCATCTGATCGTCGATTATTTCAAGTCCGTTCAGTCGCAGAATGCGGACAGGATGAAACTCGTCCAATATGGCACCACCAACGAGGGCCGTCCGCTGATGCTCGCATTCGTGTCTTCGCCGGAGAATATCGCTAAGCTCGAAACGATCCGTACCAATCACCTCAAAAGTATCGGCCTGCTTCCAGGCAAAGCCGATGCTGCCGTGCCGCCGATCGTCTGGCTGAGCTACAATGTGCACGGCAATGAGTCGGTATCCGCCAATACAAGCATGAAAGTGCTCTACGAACTGCTCAACAAAGGCAATACGCTCACGCAGGATTTTCTCAAAAACATGGTAATCCTCGTCGACCCGTGCATTAATCCCGACGGTTACGAGCGCTACACACAGTGGTACAACCGCGTTCAGAATATAACGCCGGACGTTACGCCATTTGCCCTGGAACATGACGAACCGTGGCCCGGCGGCCGTTTCAACCACTATCTTTTCGATCTCAACCGCGACTGGGCCTGGCAAACGCAGAAGGAAACGCAGGAGCGTATCGCATTATACAACCAGTGGATGCCGCATTTCCATGCCGATTTCCACGAAATGGGCGCTGCGAGGAGCTATTACTTCCCACCGGCCGCAAGGCCATACAACAAGGACGTAACGGCCTGGCAGCGGCAGTTCAACGACCTGGTGGGGGAGTATTGCCGCAAGTATTTCGATAAAAACAACTGGGCATACTTTACCCGGAACGACTACGACCTTTTTTATCCCAGCTACGGTGACACCTGGCCGACAGCTAACGGCGCAATCGGCGTTACGTACGAGCAAGGCGGGGGCGGACGCGCAGGCCTCGCGCTCGAACGGGTGAACGAACACGATACGCTTACCCTCAACAACCGTATTGCGCATCATTACGCCACCAGCCTGGCCACTTTGGAAGCCGTAATGTCGCAAAAGGAAAAAGTAGTGACCGAGTTTATCCGGTTTCATCAGGATGCCGCCAATGCGCCGGCGGGGAATTTCAAAACGTATGTGGTCAAAGCCGGCGGCAGTGAAAATACACGGGCATTCAGCAAATGGCTCGACCGCCAGGGGTTCAACTACGGTATTGCGGGCAAATCATCGTCCGCGAAGGGTACAGAGCTTACGACTTCTACCGAACAAGCGGTTAAAATAGACGAGAATGACTTGCTCATCAGCGCCTATCAGCCCAAATCGAATTTATTACGTATCCTGTTCGATCCGAAGCCAACGCTTGAAGATTCTGTGACGTACGATGTTACGAGCTGGGGCCTCGCATATATTTTTGGATTGAAGGCTTATGGTTTGAAAGAAAAACTAGCACCTGCTGCCATTCAGGCGGTTACGGCTGAAAATACGATCCCTTCCTCCGCGCCCTATGCCTATCTGGCAAACTGGTCCAATGCCGGGGATGCCGCGTTCCTCGCTGAGCTCTTGAAAGGGGGCGTACTGGTCAAAACGTCCAATACGCCGTTTGAAATGGATAAAAACAGCTACCCGGCCGGAACACTGATCATCACCAGAAAAGGCAACGAACGCATACCATTCGATAACCTGGTTACGTCACTGGCAAACAAGCACGCCGTGAAACTCACGCCCGTCAAAACCGGCTTCGTGAGCACCGGCCCCGATTTCGGGAACGACAATGTCGTTGCGCTCAAAGCACCGAAAGTGGTGGCATTAGCTGGCGATGGCGTTTCCGCAACCGCTTTTGGAGCTGTCTGGCATTACTTCGAGCAACAAATCAAATATCCGGTAACTATTGTCAATGCAGCTAAACTAGCCGCCATGCCCTGGAACGAAATCGACGTACTGATCCTGCCGGATGGTCGCTATGCCGACATCATCCAGGACAAGCAACTCGAAGCGCTTCAAAACTGGATCAAGAATGGAGGCAAGCTGATTGCCATGGAGCATGCAACCGATGCATTCGTGAACAAAACCGGTTTTGGTTTAACAAAAAAATTCTCTGAAAAAAGAAAGGACGACGATACTTTCAAAAAATACGGCGAACAGCAACGTGAAGACGCAAGCGACTCCTCGCCGGGCAGTATGTTCCAGATCACGATGGATCGCACCCATCCGTTGGCTTTTGGATGCGGCGACGCCTATTTCACGATCGTCCGTGATGCCTACGAGCGCGACTATCTTAAAGACGGCTGGAATGTGGGCTATTTGAAGGAGGATAATTACAAAGCCGGGTTCGTGGGCACCAAGATGGCGGGCCGGTTAAAAAACACACTCATTATCGGCACCCAGGAAATGGGCCGCGGGCAGGTGATCTACCTGATGGACGACCCGGTGTTCCGTGCAATGTTGGAAAAAGGTAAAGTGCTGTTTAGTAATGCGGTGTTTAGATAATTTTGAATGATTGAATGACTGAATGATTGAATGACTGAATGAGTGAATGAGTGAATGGTCAGGTGCTCTGTTTAACGTAGATAGTATTCTGACGTGAAATGCAATAAACCAGAAGTTGCCTTTATGAAATCACCAGAAAAATATTCAGTCATTCAATCATTCAGTCATTCAAAATTCATTCATTCACTCATTGAAAGTACCGTATCGCCAGTTCATAGCCTTTTAGCCCCAAGCCAGCTATAATGCCTTTACAGCGCGAAGTAAGGTAACTGTGGTGCCGGAACGACTCCCGGGCATGGATATTTGAAATATGCACCTCAACAGCCGGTGTGGTGACGGACGAAAGCGCGTCCGCCAGGGCAATGGAGGTGTGCGTATAACCGCCGGCATTGATAACGATCCCATCGAATGAGAAACCTACTTCGTGAATTTTATCGATCAGCGCACCTTCGTGGTTTGATTGGAAATAATGCAGCTCCACATCAGGAAAAATCGCTTTCAATGTTTCGAAATAGTCTTCGAATGACTGATTACCGTATACACCAGGCTCTCTTTTACCCAAAAGATTCAGGTTTGGGCCGTTCAGGATCAATATCTTTTTCATTTGCTTTGTAGCATTCATAAAGTCTTCTTACGCAATGTGGCAAAGCTACATCAAACATTTTAAAAATTATCTCCGCCTCGAACGCTCGCTCTCCGGCAACTCGGTGGAAGCGTATGTGCGGGATGTCGAAAAGCTGGAAGAGTTTCTGGAACTGAGTAAAATCGATCTCGCGCCTGCCCGCTTGCAGGAAGAACACCTTTCGGCATTTCTTAAATACGTTGCAGAGCTCGGGCTCGCGGCACATTCGCAGGCACGTATGCTCTCTGGAATCAAGGCATTTTTCAAATATTTAATGCTTGAAAACGAGATCACTGAAGACCCGACCGAACTGCTCGAATCCCCTCGCCTGCCGCGCAAACTACCCGACGTGCTTTCCTATGAAGAGATTGAAACAATGCTCAGCGCGATCGACCATTCTACACCCGAAGGCACACGGAACCGCGCGATCATGGAGGTATTGTATAGTTCGGGATTGCGCGTATCGGAGCTGACGGACCTCCAACTAACCAACTGCCATTTCGATATCGGTTTCCTGCGCATTATCGGGAAGGGCGACAAAATGCGGCTGGTACCCATTGGCCGGGAGGCTATTAAATACACGCAAATCTACCTCGACCACGTGCGGGGCGATATTGCTCCTCAAAAAGGCAGTGAAGACATTGTGTTTCTGAACCGGCGCGGCGGCCAGCTTTCGCGGGTGATGATTTTTCTGATGATCAAAGACACGGCCGAAAAGGCGGGGATCGACAAAAACGTCAGTCCGCATACGTTCCGGCATTCGTTTGCGACACACCTTATCGAGGGCGGAGCGAGCTTACGTGCAGTGCAGGAAATGCTGGGGCACGAGTCGATCACCACCACCGAGATTTACACCCACCTCGACAGGGATTACCTCCGGCAGATCATCACCGAGTTTCACCCCAGAAGCTGAGCGGCTATTTTTCCACTTCTTTCAGCAGCGAATCCAATTTCAGCGAATCGGAGTCCGGTGTGGCACCGGGCAATGCCCGTTTGAGCTGCTTGGGTTTATTCCATGGCGCTGTCGTGCGGCTCGACATATCGTATGAAATGTAGGCAAACAACGCTACGAACCCGATAAAGACGAAAATGAATATTTTCCTGTTGCGATTTGGCTGTTCCATTTTACTCCTCTTCTCTTACCTGCTTGGGCGTCTTGTAAAGCACCAGATCGCCGGTTTTCGCAGATATTTCTTCCCATTTCTGATTCTTAAATTCAATAAAAGCGGCGCTGCCCTTCTTCATGGAACCGATACTCGCCCCGGACAGGTATTCAGCGAAATAAGTAATGTCGGGGTTGTGACCGAACAATATCAGTGTAGAGTACTGTTCCGAAGCATTGTTCACTGCTTGCAAATAGGCCCTGGGGCCACCGTCGTAGATTCCTTCCTGCTTCTGAATGTCATCTACCGACACTTTAAATTGCCCTGCGATGATCTCGGCCGTCTTGAATGCACGTGACGCCGGACTCGACACAAAGACATCGGGCTTCACTCCCTCCTGCACCAGCCATTTCCCCATCGCAAGCGACTCCGACAACCCCTTACTGTTCAGATTTCTGTCAAAATCCCTGATTCTGAAACTCTGATCTTCGGCGGTCGCGTGCCGGACTAAAATGAGGGTCTTTTTCATGTGCTGGTTTTTTCTCCAAAAGTAAATAATCTGCTTTTGTAAAACTGCCGGTTCAGGCCGAAAAATTGGAACGGTTATTTTCAACCACTTAATACCGATAAACTACCTTTTGACATTATTTCGTCCACAAAGCGCGACAATTAATACGTAATTTTGTTCCTTGATTAACTTATAGAGAAGAAATCCATTTGCAATAGATTATGTTACAGTTCCTAAAATATGTCCTGGCTACTTTCGTGGGCATTATCCTCTTCGTATTCCTTTCCTTCGTTATCATTGGCAGTATAGGTGCGGCGCTTTCTTCGGAGGAAAAAGCGACGGTTTCAGAAAAATCCGTGCTCAAACTCGACCTGAACCAGCCTATCAGGGAAGTGGGTGTCGATAACCCGTTGTCGGAATTTGGATTACCATTCACCGGTGAAGAAACCGTGGTGGGCTTGAAGGATATTCTCGACGCATTGAAAAGCGCTCAGAACGACGACAAGATCAAAGGAATTTATCTGAAAACAGAAGGCCCGGAAGCAGGTTGGGCGACATTGGAAGAAATCCGTCACCAGCTTCTGGAATTCAAAAAATCGAAGAAATTCATCGTAACCTACGGCGAGAGTTATTCGGAAAAGGGTTATTACATCGCTTCCGTGGCCGACAAGATTTACCTCAACCCCGCGGGAGGCATTGAATGGAACGGGCTCTCGGCAGAATACAGTTTTTTCAAAGGCACATTTGATAAACTCGAAATCAAACCATTGGTATTCAGGGTAGGTGAGTTCAAAAGTGCCATTGAAATGTTCTCGCGGCAGGACATGAGTGAAGCCAGCAAGAAACAGTCTATTGAACTGATTGGGGCCATCAACAACAACTTCCTGAAAAATATCTCTGCTTCGCGCGGTGTTCCGGTAGATCAGCTCAAAAACCTGGCCGACTCACTTGCCGTCGAAAACCCGAAATCTGCATTGAAATATAAATTCATCACACACCTGGGCTACCAGGACGAACTGGAAACCGCGTTGAAAAAGGAACTGAAAGTGGATGCCGATAAGTCCATCTCCTACGTGGGCGTCAGCAAGTACCTCGACGGATCCAATACACCCGAGAAAGGTGATTTCAACAAGCGTATTGGCGTACTCGTGGCCGAGGGTGAAATTACCAGCGGCGATGGCGGCGACGAGAACATCGGCTCCGACAAGTTTGTCAAAGAACTGAAAGAAATCCGCGAAAACGACAAAATCAAAGCGGTTGTGATCCGTATTAACTCGCCCGGCGGCAGTGCATTAGCTTCGGATGTCATGTGGCGTGAGATCCAGATTACCGCTAAAAAGAAACCAGTCATTGCGTCGATGTCCGACGTAGCGGCCTCCGGCGGTTACTACATGGCCATGGGCTGCGATACCATTGTAGCCCAGCCTAATACGATCACCGGCTCCATCGGAATCTTCGGATTGATCTTCAATGTAACCGACTTCATGAACAACAAACTGGGGATCACGTTCGACGGTGTCGGCACCAGTCCGCATGCCGACTGGCCAACCGCTACCCGCGAAATGACCGAGTTTGAAAAGTCGATGATCCAGAAAAGTGTAAATGAGGGTTACGAAACATTTACACGCAAAGCAGCCGAGGGCCGTAAAATGTCGGTCGAAAAGCTGAAAAGCCTCGCACAGGGCCGGGTATGGTCGGGCGTAGAGGCGAAACAGAATGGACTTGTGGACGTGTTGGGCGGCGTGGACGATGCGATCAAAATTGCCGCAAAAGCTGCCAAACTGAACGAAGGTGACTATCGTGTACGCTACTATCCGGAGAAAAAACGCCCATTGGACGAAATGATCGACAAGTTCCTGGGTAGCAATGAGGAAAAAGCGACGAACAAGGCATTGGGAGACCTTGCTCCGTATGTCAAAATGTACCAAAAACTGATGAATATGGGTGGTATGCAGACCCGCATGCCTTTTGAGCTGGTGATCCGTTAAGTTACCGGTTTGTATTATCAAGCAGTAAGGCCCGCAAATGCGGGCCACGGGCGGCCAGCCTTTTCTAGTCAGTCACATCGACACCGGTTTTCTTGTCAAGCTCCTTCCTTACAATCAACACGGCGTGTTTATTGGGTGCTATTGCAATGCCATCCAGGCGTGCGTAAACCTTCGTGAACTCGGCCCCGAAATACAGAATGATTGACGAATAGTAAATCCAGGTCAGCAGGATCACGATCGATGCAGACGTACCATAGGCCGCCCCTAGATCGGATTGACCGAGGTAGAAACTAATGACAAATTTGCCGATCAGGAATAAAACGGCCGTAAATGCGGCACCAACGAGGCATTCCTTCCAGCGCAGGTCCCCATCCGGCAACACTTTGAATATCACGGTGAACAACGCGGTAATAATCGAAAGTACCATTGCGAGGTTAACAATGTAAAAAACGACCACCGACGCCTCCGAAAACAACGCTTCCAATCTCGAACTTAACAGATCGACCAGCGCGCTCGCACCTAAAGAGACCACCAGCAAAAAGCCCAGCGTAAGGATCAGGGAAAAGGAGATCAGCCTGTTTTTCAGATATTGCAACCAGCCCTTTTTCGGCTTGGCCTTAATGGCCCATATAAAGTTGATGGAGTCCTGCATCTCGGCAAACACCCCCGTAGCGCCGACCAGTAATGTGCCGATACCTATCGCCGCCGCCATCCCGGATTTGTTCGACAGTTCAGCATTTTTCAGGATTTCCTGCAATTGCGAAGCGGCGGAAGCACCCACCAGTCCACTGATTTGCCCAAACAACTCGCCCTGAATCGCGTCCCTTCCGAAAAAAATACTAAACACCGAAATGATTACGAGCAACATCGGCGCCAGGGAAAATATAGTGTAATACGACAACGCGGCAGCGAGTTTCATACCGTTATCGTTCAAAAATTCATCGACGCTGTCTTTAAGCAAAGACCAGAAGAGTTTGATACGTTTCATCATATAATGTGTTGACATGGTTCATCGAATGCTGATAGTCTGCCGGTAAAAACTTCTATGCCAACCGGACCGGCACCTTTTTTCAGGAAACCTCCAAAAGCAGAAAAGAGCAACCAATGTGCTCTTTTCATGTCCATTTGAATATTATTTTACCTCAGGCTTACAAAAGCAATCCGGCAAGAGTGGCCGACATATAAGAAGCCAATGTACCGGAAATCAATGCCTTGAAACCCAGGCGCGCCAGGTCTGCCCGCCGCGAAGGGGCCAGCTCGCCGATCCCTCCCACCTGAATGGCGATGGAGCTGAAATTGGCGAAGCCGCACAATGCGAAGCTGGTAATCACAATAGTTTTATGGTCGAGCGTGTCTCTCAATTTCACCATATCAAGATAAGCCACGAATTCATTGATCACCATTTTCGTACCCATCAACGAACCGGCCGCCTCTATATCTTTGGCCGGAACGCCCATAGCCCATGCAAAAACTGAGAATATCTTGCCCAGGATAAAGTTGAAGCTCAATTGTGGAAAGGCGAAAATACCACCGATATAGCCCAGCAGATAATCGAGTAATGCAACGAGCGCAATAAAACCGATCAGCATCGCAATCACATTGAAACCTACTTTGAGGCCCTCTCCCGCCCCTGCCGCGATGGCGTCGAGCAGGTTCGCGTGTGTTTTCTGGATTTCAAGCTTTATCATTCCCTTTGTATCCGATTTGTCGGTTTCCGGAAACACAATTTTGGAAATAACCAATGCGCCCGGTGCGGCCATGAGGCTCGCGGCGATTAGGTAAGGCGCCGGTACGCCCAATGAAATGTACACTGCCATTACCCCGCCTGCAATACAGGCGAAACTTCCGGTCATGGAGGCCATGAGCTCGGAGTTGGTCATGTTTTTCAAATAAGGCTTGATCATAATTTGCGCCTCAACCTGCCCTACAAATGTGCTCGCCACGTTGGAGAGCGCTTCCGCACCGCTCACGCCCATGAGCCAGTACACAGCCCGCGCGATAACCGACACCACGCGCTGCATAATGCCCAAATGGTAGAGCATATTCACCAACACGGCCACAAAAATGATTGTTGGAATAACCTTGAAGAAGAAAACGAAATCGTTGCCCGGACCGAATGCGCGCTGCATCAGATCGGGGCGCACCAATGTGCCGAAGACGAAATCGGCGCCCTTGTCGGAGAAGGAGAGTAATTTCTGGACCTTTTCACCCAACCATTGGAAAATTCGCTGGCCAATGTCGGTTCGGAGGATAAAGACTGCGAGCCCGAATTGCAGGCCCAGGCCAACGGCGACTGTGCGGTAATTAATGGCCTTTCTGTTGTTCGACATCGCAAATGCAATGCCCAGGATCAATATGATACCCAGCAATCCTGTAAATCTCTCCATGCGTAGTTTGTTGTCACTTTTTAACCAAAGGTGCAAAATAACAACAAATTAGTCGCATGGTCGCAACTAACTCAAAATATCAGGAAGAGAGGCAATTATTTAGACGTTTTGTCTGATTTTGCATCAGTTGGAAGGGAGTTGGCCTGGCGGTGGGCGATTTTCCAGACGTTGTTTTCTTTCCGGAACAGGACTGTAACATGCAGATCGGCCCTGCGACCGTCGGCGAAGCGATAATGCTCTTTTTGAATCAAATAGCCTTGTGCATTACCTTCCTGGATCGCCACTTTTTCGTATGTATACGTCACATCTTTCGCAGGGATCGATCCGCTGTTGTTCAAACTTGCTTCCACTGCCTTCCAGCCTTTTGAATCCAGGTTTTCAACACCTCCGAATAAAGTAACGTCATCCTGATGCGACCATAATGATTTAAAGAATGAAGGATTTCCCTTCGCCATTTCAAGATTGGCTTTGTGCAGGTCGGCGACCGCAGCGTCCAGAGAGGACACTGCAATGGCCTTGGCTGATGGTTTGCTGTCGTAACCGGCGGTAATGACTGGCAGCGGGTTTTCTCTTGTCATGCTCCTGTATTTGAAGGACGATGCCAGCAGGATCAGAAGGATGAAAACTGAGATATTTCTTTTCATGGCTAATAAACTATTAAGTTCTCACTTAAGTGATGCAAATATCAGGCGCTTAACTACAAAAAAATAGCGTATAAATACCTGATTACTACACGGCATACCACCTAATTACGCCCTTTTGTAAAAAATAGTATGTTTTGGGCACAAAAAAAGAGAATAGTAACGAACTATTCTCTTTTTGCACTTTTTAAATAATACTATCTTAATATGCGAGCACCGGCGAAAGCCATTTCTCTATTTCCTCTACCGGCATGTTTTTTCGCCTCGCGTAATCCTCGACCTGGTCTTTATGAATTTTACCAACCGGGAAATAACGGCTCTCCGGATGTGAGAAATACCAGCCGCTCACGCTGCTTGCAGGGTACATCGCGAAACTCTCGGTAAGCGTGATGCCCAGTTCCTCTGCGCTAAGCAGATCGAATAAATGACGTTTTTCGGTGTGATCCGGGCATGCAGGATAACCGGGTGCCGGACGAATGCCGCTATATTCTTCTTTGATCAATTCCTCATTGGTGAAGCTTTCCGCCTTCGCATAACCCCACAACTCTTTACGCACTTTTTCGTGCATTAGCTCAGCCAGGGCCTCAACCAGACGGTCGGCCAATGCCTTAATCATGATGCTATTGTAATCGTCGTGATCCTTTTCATACTTTTCCAGCAATGCCTCGATGCCCACGCCTGCCGTAACCGCGAAACCGCCAATGTAATCGGTATGGCCGGATTCGAGCGGAGCCACAAAATCTGACAAACAATAGTTAGGCAAATTCGCCGCTTTCTGGCTTTGCTGACGCAAATGGTGCAACACCGCAGCCGTATCCGCTACCAACTCGCCCGCATTCAGGTTTTCGACACCTTGCTGGCTAATTTTGTATTCAATATGCTGGTGCGAGCCGTGGCGTTCGCAAGGCACTTCTTTCGTTTCTTCCTCGAAATGGTGCAGCACGATATCGTCCTGGATCGAGTTAGCAGGCCAGAAACCTACCACCGCACGTGCTTTCAGGGTTTTATCCCGAATGATTTCGCCCAACAGCACCGCAGCGTCTTCGTACAGTTTCATGGCTTCCTTACCAACGACTGCGTCATCAAAGATTTTCGGGTATTTCCCGTGCAGCTGCCAGGTCTGAAAGAACGGCGTCCAGTCGATGTATTTTGCAATATCCGCCAGATCGTAATCGTCGTACACGCGTGTGCCCAGGAATTGCGGCTTCACGGCCTGGAAATTCGTCCAGTCGATTTTCGCTTTGTTATCCCTTGCTTTACCGATGGCTACATGCGCCTTTTCGCCGCCGCGTTTTGAGTGATCATCGCGCAGCTTCGCATATTCAGCCTTAATATCGGCCAACACCTCGGCCTGGCTTTGCTCGCTCTGGATCAGCTTTCCGGCCACCGGTACGGAACGCGACGCATCGAGCACGTGGATAACCGGCCCCGAATAGTTCGGATCGATTTTTACCGCCGTGTGAATGCGGGAAGTCGTCGCGCCACCAATCAGGAGCGGCATTTTCATGCTACGGCGTTCCATCTCTTTGGCCACACCCACCATTTCGTCCAGCGACGGCGTGATAAGTCCCGAAAGACCGATAATATCTACATTATGTTCCTGCGCAGCGGCCAGGATCTTGTCGGTTGGCACCATTACGCCGAGGTCGATGATCTCGTAGTTGTTACATCCGAGCACCACGCCAACAATGTTCTTGCCAATGTCATGCACATCGCCTTTGACAGTCGCAAGCAGGATTTTACCCGCCGACGAACCGCCTTCCTGTTTTTCAGCTTCAATAAATGGCTGCAAATAGGCTACGGCTTTCTTCATCACACGCGCCGATTTTACGACCTGTGGTAGGAACATTTTGCCTTCGCCGAACAAGTCGCCGACGATGCTCATACCGTCCATCAAAGGTCCTTCGATCACTTCCAGCGGACGGTCGAATAACAGGCGGCATTCTTCGGTATCTTCATCCACGTAATCGGCAATACCTTTTACCAATGCATGGGAAATGCGTTCCTTCACAGGAAGCTGTCTCCATGAAAGGTCAGGGCCTGTTTGTGTTTTGCCTTTATCTTTTACGGTTTCCGCATAGCTTACCAAACGTTCAGTTGCGTCAGGGCGGCGGTTAAGCAACACATCTTCAACCAGTTCCAAAACATCTTTCGGAATTTCATCATAAATACCGATCTGGCCGGCATTCACAATACCCATATCCATTCCGGCTTTGATCGCATGGTAAAGGAATGCCGTGTGGATCGCCTCACGCACCGGTTCATTACCACGGAAACTGAACGACACGTTGGATACCCCACCCGATACTTTCGCATGCGGAAGATTCTCCTTGATCCACGCTACGCTTTTAATAAAATCTACGGCGTAGTTGTTATGCTCCTCCATTCCCGTCGCGACGGTCAGGATATTGGGGTCAAAAATGATGTCCTCGGGCGGGAAACCTACTTCGTCCACCAGAATGCGGTAAGCGCGTTCGCAGATTTCAATGCGGCGTTCGTAATTATCCGCCTGGCCTTTTTCATCAAAAGCCATCACTACCGTAGCAGCACCGTAGCGCAATACAGTCCGTGCCGATTCCTTGAATTTCTCTTCGCCCTCTTTGAGAGAAATCGAGTTCACGATGGATTTTCCCTGCACGCATTTCAAACCGGACTCGATCACCTCCCATTTCGAAGAGTCGATCATCAGAGGCACTTTGGAAATATCAGGCTCGGATGCGATCAGGTTCACGAATGTCTTCATCGCCTCCACGCCGTCGATCATACCTTCATCCAGGTTCACGTCGATCACCTGCGCGCCGCTTTCCACCTGCTCACGCGCGATGGTCAGCGCTTCGTCGTATTTGCTTTCGCGGATCAGGCGGGCAAATTTCTTCGAGCCCGTCACATTACAGCGCTCGCCAATGTTTACAAAATTGGTCAGCGCATTGATTTTCACCGGTTCCAATCCGGAAAGCTTCATTACGGTTTCCGAAGCCGGCAATGGCCTTGGGCTGTGTTTGCCGGCAATGTCCGCGATCACGCGAATGTGGTCCGGCGTGGTTCCACAGCAACCGCCGATGATATTGACCAGGTTATCCCTCAAAAACCCGTCAATGATCTCGCCCATTTGCTCCGGCGTCTGGTCGTATTCGCCCATTTCGTTCGGCAAGCCCGCATTCGGGTGCGCAGAAGTGTAGAAAGGCGATTCTTTGGCCATGATCTGCACGTAAGGGCGCATCAAATCCGCCCCTAATGCACAGTTCAAGCCCACTGATAATAATGGTAAATGCGATACGGAAGTCAGGAACGCCTCGGTGGTTTGTCCTGAAAGCGTCCGCCCCGAAGCGTCGGTGATCGTTCCCGAAATCATGATCGGCAATGCCTGGCCCGGCTCGACCCGCCATGATTCCAGGTGCGGTACCTTGCCTGCTTTCGCATCCACAAAGAACTGGTCGATCGCGAAAAGCGCGGCCTTCGCGTTGAGTGTATCAAAAATCGTTTCCACGAGCAGCACGTCGCAGCCGCCGTCGGTGAGGCCTTTTACCTGCTCGTAATAGGCTTCCACCAGTTGGTCGAAGCTAATCGCACGGAAGCCGGGGTTGTTTACGTCCGGCGAAAGCGATGCGGTACGGTTAGTCGGGCCTATTGAACCTGCCACAAAACGGGGCTTGTGCGGCTCACGCGCGGTAAATTCGTCCGCAACTTCGCGTGCGAGCCGCGCAGATTCGTAGTTGAGTTCGTACACGATTTCCTCCATGCCGTAGTCGGCCATGGCGATGGTCGTGCCTGAAAATGTATTGGTTTCGGCAATGTCTGCCCCTGCCGCGAAATAGGCGGCGTGAATTTCTTTAATAATGTCCGGGCGCGTCAGCGAGAGCAGGTCATTGTTCCCTTTCACGTCGTGCGGCCAGTCTGCAAACCGTTCTCCCCGGTAGTCGTGATCCTGCAATTTGTACCGCTGGATCATCGTACCCATAGCGCCATCCAGTACCAGAATACGGTTTTTAAGAATTTCGCGGATATCTGCTTTGTGAGTTGCTACCATAAGTGTTTTAAATGTCTGATTATCATTTCGCCGGAAAAGCATAGAGCTTCTGAACTGACAAATTTAAGCCAATAGATGTTTTGTTCAATAAAATCAAAAAATTCAGATTAAAAGTCTGGCAGTTTGATCTTACCTAAATTATTTATCTATATTCGAAGCCATCTCGGAGTGAATAAAGATATTCTATCTATGCATAATCTGGACGATATTGATGCCAAAATCCTGCACTTACTGCAACAGGACGCCACCTTGAAAACACGTGAGCTGTCGGAAAAGTTGAACCTCTCCTACACACCCGTGTACGAACGCGTGCGAAGACTCGAAAAGGAAGGTATTATCAAGAAATACGTTGCACTCGTCGATCGCGAGAAAGTAGGTAAGAAACTGATGGCCTTCTGCAACATTGCATTGAAGGAGCATTCAAAGGTAATGGGCGAGAAATTCGTAAAGGCAGTTTCGGCAATGGGCGAGGTAATGGAATGCTTTAATATCTCAGGCGACTATGATTTTCTGCTGAAAGTGGTCGTGGATGACATGTCGCAATATCAGCAGTTTTTAATGCAAAAGCTGGGTTCGCTGGAAAACATCGGCAGCACGCACAGCCTGTTTGTAATGGGTGAAATCAAAAATTCGTCGGCGCTGGAAATGCTCCCCTCTAAAAAATAAATACGGCACCGGAAAATCCAGCACCGTATTCCAACTCACCCCTAACAAAATAGTTTGACGATCGGTAATGATCGGTTAATGTCTCTTATGTCCGCGTCCGAAAGCCGGTTTTTCCAGTTCCTTATTGAATGATCCGTCCGCATTGAACAGCAGGATTTTCACTTTACTGTCGACCAGAATACCCACATAGTATTCACCGGCGTCGTTGGTTGCAGCAAGTTTGATCTCGGCTCCTGCGTAGTTGGAAGTAATGTATGAAGTAACATTCGCGGGCAATGCACTCACTTCGATCTTCGTCAGTTTGGCCTTCTGCACGTGTTGTTTCAGCTCCGTCTTGAATGTACCGTTGGCGTCAAAAAGTAACCCTTTCACCGAGCCGTCGGCCAGGGTAATGGCCACCACGATTTTTCCTGATTGATCCTTTGCAGCATATTTGATTTCAGCACCCGCATAAGCGCTGTCAATGTAGGCTGTCACCGCAGCGGGCAAATCTGCCGTAGCCACTTCCGTAAGCTTTCCTTTACATCTGCCCAACGTCACGGAGTCCGTCTCTACCGCCAGTCTTGCGGCCGACTCAACCACATTTTCGAAATCACTCGCCTCAGTTTCAGGGCTCAACGACTCACTATTCTTCTGGCACGCCGTGAACCAGATGCCTGCCAGCATCACCAGTAAAAGAGAAACTTTTTTCATGATATACCCACGGGTTTTTGTGAAAGTATCAAACTGTTTTCTGCCTTTACGCCCCCTCCAATGCCCGTGTTGCATGGCTAATGCAATTTTTTGTGTTTTTTTTCAAAGGCATTTCTATTTCCGAAGCAGGAAAACTTTTCGTAATTTTTTGCAACAGAATACAGGCCAGGGACGTATTCGAATGTGAGAAATTCTATCCCTGACAATTTGATACCCTGACTTTGCTTTTTAGAAGAAAAATATCTTTTAACGAAAACGACTTTGAGTCGGTGGTAGCGGCATGTATTGCCGGGGATAACCAGGCGCAGAGGTATTTGTACAAGCAGTTCTTTGGCTATTCAAAAAGCATTTGTCTGCGTTACACATCGTCAACGGAAGAGGCCGAGGAAGTTTTAAATGAAGGTTTTTTAAAAGTATTCAACAATCTGGGAAAGTACGACGCCAATCACCCTTTCAAGGCATGGCTGCGTACCATTATGGTGAACACGGCGATCAGCTATTACCGTAAGCACAAAAAGCACACGGAAGATATGATCGCACTGGAAGACGCCCCTTATCCCAAATTCGATGAAGATGTAATAGGCCAGATCACTGCTGAGGAAATACTGGAACTGATCCAACAGATCAAACCGGTTTATAAGAATGTATTTTTGTTATACGTGGTGGATGGTTACAATCATCGTGAGATAGCAGACCTGCTGCAAATCAACGAGGCAACGGTAAGATCGCATTATGTGCGTGCCCGGGCCCGGTTGCAGCATTTGATCAAACAATATTACCCACATCTCTTCCCAAGTGATTGGGCTGTCAAGTCATTCAGAGGCAATGAAAACTAATAGATTTGAAAATACTATACGCCGAAAATTAGAGAGTATTGAACCGGACTTTCAAGAGCAGGACTGGGCCCGTATGCAAAACTATATGCAGGCCCACACACCGCAGTCGTTCCTGCAACAATACGGTTCCTGGATCGGGTACGCAGCGGCCGCTTCCGTGACGTCGGTAATGGCATATATGTACGTCAACCAGCTCTCTCAGAACGATCATCTGGTTAGGGATGTGAAAAACCTCCAGAGCCAGATCGAGCTGATCCGCAATCAGCCGGCGCAGGTCGCGAAAGCGGATACGGTGTACGTGCTGCAAACCGCGCCTGACGGCCAGAGCCTGCAAGCCACATTACAGCCCCGCGATTACACCCCGGCCCCGAAGCAAACGAGTACAGAAACGGATTTGGAGCAGCAAACGCTGGCTGATGCAGAGCCGGTGCATTCGAACGCTTTGGAAGACCCGGAGACTGTTGAAAACGATCGTAATGCCGTAGCTCCTGCCTATACCGAGGCAAAAACTACGCATCAGTCTCGCATAAAAGCTGCTGAATCGCTAGCAGCTACCGTGCCTTCCATAGAAACGGCTGCCACAAAATCGAATGTAACGAGCGGTGCAAACAGGGTAAATCCGGAGGCTAACCAGCTTCCCAAATCGCCTTCATATTCAGCCGTTGGCAAGACTTTCGGCGACGAATTCAGCATTGATGCGATCAATAGCCCGGTTGAGATGCATACCGGCATTTCGGTCCAACGGAAAATGCATTATGAGCTGGCTAGCAGGCTATCCTCACGGCAGGTGCAAAAAGCGCTGGCTACCCACAATATGCAGATCGCCAAGGCACCAGTGAATGCAAAAAAGGCCGAGCAGGTTGCGCAGACGGAAAGTGTCATTCCAAAATTGCCTTTGAAAACACCTTATCGTTTCGGTGCCGGATACCAGATCGAAGGCAATGGCCAGGGTAAAACAGTGCTGGGAGAGGTGATTATCAAAAAGAAATTCTCGATCGTGGCAGGCATTACCTGGCTGAAAGTAAAACCTGCGGAATTCTTCACTGAAACGGTTTTCAGAGCCAAGGCCCGTTCGGATTTCAAGGAAACACACCCAGGGCAGGTACCGCTCATTTTTGAATTGTATAATATCAAAATTGACCAGAATGTAGTTCAAATTCCGCTTACGCTGGCATTCCGCAATACCATAAAAGACGGTTGGGCCTACTACGCGAGCCTCGGAACGAACTTCAAGGTATCGTCTAAGGAAACTATTTCCTATGATTGCCGCGGCCCCAAAAATGAGTTCTTCAGCCAGAGCTTCACCAAGAAAGGCGATGTTTCTCCCGTTACTTCGATGAATTTCGCGGTGGGAATCGAGAAATCGTGGCACCCGATCGTAGTGCAGGCAGAGGGTTACTGGGTCAATTATTTCAAACCGCTTTCGCCGCTCAGGCAAAGTGCCGGACCCGGAGTGAAAGTGAAGCTATTATATCAGATAGGCCGCCAAATGTAGCTTTTACGCATGAAGTTTCGCGGGCAGGATATTGAAACTTGTCCGCGAAATTCTATTTTTGGCCTTTATTAACTCCCCTACTAGACGAGCTTTTGAAATTCGCAGCCATAGATATCGGTTCCAATGGTGCCCGCATGCAGATCTCATCCGTCTTGCATGACGAAGGCATTTCCCGTTTCAAGAAGGTCGAATATGTCCGGTTCCCGCTTCGCCTCGGACACGACGTTTTTACCCAGGGACGCATTACCCCGCAAAGCGAAGACCGCATGATGAAGCTCATGCTGGCCTACCAGTTACTAATGGAACTTCATGAAGTCGATGACTTTATGGCCTGCTCCACATCGGCCATGCGCGAAGCAGCCAACGGGCAGGAAGTCCGCGACCACATCGAAAACCGTACCGGCATTCATATCCAGATTATTGACGGACAAAAAGAAGCCGAACTGGTAAACAATGTGGTAGTACAATCGCTGGGCGACGGCCAATATATCCACATTGATGTAGGCGGCGGCAGCACCGAATTGAACTTGTATCAGGACAGACAAAAGATTAAGGCAAAATCCTTCAAATTGGGTTCTGTACGCCTTTTGGAAGGAAAGGAATCCAAAAATGCCTGGTTGAAAATCAAGGAATGGATCAACCAGAATGTCGATTACAGCCAGCCTATTCAAGCGGTGGGCACCGGTGGTAATATCAACAAGCTCTTCGATCTTTCTTCCAAGCTCACCGAAAGCTCCACCAGCCTCGAAGAAATCCAGCGGATGCGCGATTATATCGATCAGTTCTCCCTCGCCGACCGCATTAACAAACTACAACTCAACCCCGACCGCGCAGATGTAATCGTGCCTGCGGGCGACATCTATACTTCCGCTATGCGCTGGGCAGGTGCGGACGTCATTCACGTACCTGATCTGGGCCTGAAAGACGGAATGCTCCAACTGCTCTACGAACGCGCATGCCGCAAAAAAAAGGCCTGATACCAGGCCTTTTTTGCATTTAAGTATTTTCCAACCCGGCATTACCAGACCTGCTCCAGGTCCTTCGCCGAGTATTTGTGGTTTCTTTCCGTAAATACACTATCGGTATCCTCTTTCTTCAAATGAAGCGGGTTTTTCTTGGTCAGCTTGGCTATAACCGCTACCGGGAACAGCACGACGAAGAATACGAGCGACAAAAGGATTTTACCATTAATCGCTCCCAGCACTTCCGCGATCTTGTACCAGCCCTTCACCACCAGGTCACCAAAAACCGGGATAGCAAGGCTTAAAACGCCGATTACCGCAGCTGCGATCAGGAAATAGGGATATTGCGATTTAAAAATAAAGTATAACACCACAAGGCCGGTGACGATCACCAGCTGCGCTTTGACTTTTTCTGATTCACTCATTTTAATCAAGTAGTATGTTATTGGCAGCAATGCGTTGTGCATTGCTGCCAGGCGAAGTTTCAGACAAGAACCGGATTGATCTGCGTTGTACTGAAAAAAATCAGAACAAAGTGTAGATGAAAGGCGCAACAGCCGAACCACCACCAATCACGATCAATACGCCAATCAGAAGCAGAACGATGATCACAGGAGCGAGCCACCACTTCTTACGCTCCTTCATAAATGCAAATAAATCTGTTAAGAAATCCATCTTTATATAGTGTTTAAAACTCAAATTTAGCACTTAATTACTTTTTGCACACTTCTAACCCGTTAAATCTGAGTTATCGTTTGCCCATTGCCTGGTAAAGCCTGTCGGCTATCAGCTGGTTGAGCGTCGCACTGCCGTGGCCATCGTTCTTTCCCACAACACGCTCTTTTTCAGGAATTTTAACGACACCATCGTTGATTCCCACGACCGTTACATTGTTCGCTTTCAGGTAATCTTCCACCGGCTTGGTATACCCTGCACTTTTATCGACCTGAAACAGGAACGGAATGAAAACGGCGTACATCTCCGCTTTCGTACTGTCGCGGTAAGCGAGCATTCCTGAAAGATCCCTCAAATGCGCATTCAGCACTGTGGTATCGGTATAAGCAGTTTGTACAAATTTTTCAAATGTACTGAAACCGGTGTGCGGTAGTTGCCAATAAATGAAATTCGGCAGGTAAAAGCGCTTTACAATCGTCGCCATCGGGCCCTTGAGATCGGCATAAGGTTCGGCGCCGGTGAGAGTAAGGCCTTTTTCGCGGCCTACTTTCTCGATGTCATTGGGAAAATATTCCAGAATGATGATATCCGGTTTTACAGGGAAATCCTGCAACCGCTTCACCTCGTCGCGTGTGTCCGCGCCCGACATTCCGAGGTTGTAAATTGTGTATTTGTCAGTCCCGAGCTTGGCTTCGAGCATATTCGAAAAACGCTCGTTGACATCTTTCAAACCATGTCCTGCCGCAAATGAGTCTCCGATCACGAGGACTTTCTTCTTTCCGGGTTCGTTCTCAACTTCCTTATCGTGGTAACCCAGCGCATTCACCGGATGCCAGTACTTTTCCCACCATATCTGCGACGCTTTCGAAAGCACACCTTCATGGCTTTGCGGCACGTACATGAACACGATTTCAAGGAAAATCAACACGACTACCAGCGGCGTAACAATCGTTACAACATTGGCTACCAGCCCTTTGGCTTTGCTTTTCACCACACCATAGTAGAAAATGCGCAGGATCTCGATGATCAGCAGAAACCAGAATGCAAATTTGGCCAGACGTACATGCCAGCTGTCGCTCTGAGGGTATCCCGGATAATCGAACTTGATGTGAAATTTGTCCGGGTAGAACAGGAACATAAACAGCAATCCGAGGAACAGGATGCGGATGATGCTGGTAACAATTTTAGATGCCATCAGTTTGGGTGCTCAATGAATAATGGATTAGTCAAGAACGAATTCTTCCTTCCAGTTATCTTTTTCCAGCCATTCGGGCTGCTGCTTTTTGTCAAAAATATAGTTCCCTACTACGAGGTAATCCATTTCCGTGCGCATGAAGCAGCGATATGCATCATTCGGCGTGCACACGATCGGCTCCCCGCGTACGTTGAAACTCGTATTCACGATCACCGCGTAACCCGTCAATGCCTTGAACGAGTCGATCAGGTCGTAGTAACGCGGGTTGGTTTCCTTGTGTACCGTTTGAATACGAGCCGAGTAGTCGATGTGAGTAATCGAAGGGAGGTCGGAGCGCTCGAAATAGAGTTTTTCGCGCAGGTCCAGCGAGCCGTAATTTGCCGGCACAGGCTTCCTGCGGCTTTCTGCCACCGGGTGCACCAGCAGCATGTAAGGTGAAATACCGTCGTAATCGAAGTAGTCCTGACAATCCTCTGCTAGTACCGAAGGCGCAAAAGGCCGGAACGATTCGCGGTACTTGATCTTCAAATTCAGTTTTTTCTGCATTTCGGCATTCCGGGGGTCGCCCAGGATACTGCGGCCTCCCAAAGCACGCGGTCCGAACTCCATACGCCCCTGCACCCAGCCTACCACATTCCCTTCCGACAATAACCTTGCCGCTTCCTGCGTCAGGTCTTTGAAGTTCTCGTAATGCGTATAAACCGCCTTGTATTTCTTAGCCGTAAGAGCTACGTCCAGGTCTGAGAAGGTAGGCCCGAGGTAAGACCCGCGCATGGCGTCGGCCTTCCAGGTGACCTTTCTTTCCTGCCCAAAATAAATATGATATGCGGCCTGTGCCGCTCCCAGCGCACCTCCTGCATCACCGGCGGCCGGCTGAATGAAGATGTCTTTGAAAATATTCGCCTTTTGCAGCTTACCGTTGGATACGCAGTTCAATGCAACACCACCAGCCATACAGAGGTAATCGGCCCCGGTGAGGCGTTTGGCTTCTTTGGCCATTCTCACCACCGCTTCCTCCGTGATATTCTGGATCGCGAGGCCAAGGTTACAATGCACGGCTTCGAGTGCATCTTCCGGCCTGCGGGTTTTGAACCCGAACAACGCTTCCCATTTATGCTCGTTCACCATTTTCAGGCCGGTAGCATAATCGAAATACTCCTGGTTGAGCCAAACCGACCCGTCTTCTTTCAGGTCTATGAGTTCTTTCAGGATAATTTCTTCGTAGCGCTTGATGTCCGGCGACGACGGGTCACCATACGGCGCGAGGCCCATCAGCTTGTATTCTCCCGAGTTTACGCGGAAACCCAGGAAGTAGGTAAATGCGGAATAAAGCAACCCGAGCGAATGCGGGAAACGCAGCTCTTTGAGGATGCTGATATCTTTCCCTTCACCCAGACAGATCGACGCCGTTGCCCATTCACCCACGCCGTCAATCGTCAGGATAGCCGATTTTTCGTAGGGCGAGGGATAATATGCACTGGCAGCGTGCGAGAGGTGGTGCTCGGGGAAGAGCATTTTCACCTTTTTCTTCTTTTTATCGTAGCCCAGTTTTTCCAGCTCCTCGTTGATAAGCCGTTTCAGGAACATCTTTTCCTTGATCCACACGGGCATCGCGGTCAGGAACGACCGTACGCCTTTAGGCGCAAATGCATAGTAAGTTTCGAGGAGCCTTTCAAATTTGAGTAGTGGTTTGTCGTAGAAAACGATTGCATCGAGCTCGTTAATGGACAAACCGCCGTATTCAAGGCAAAATGCAACTGCATTGGAGGGAAAACCGGGGTCGTGCTTTTTGCGTGTAAAACGCTCTTCCTGTGCTGCGGCAACAATTTCGCCATTATCTATAAGAGCCGCGGCCGAATCATGATAGAAAGCCGAGATACCTAAAATTTTCATTAACGCGTGATTAGAATAATGTGTACAGTCTGGTGCTAAACCGTTCAAAAGGCGTGCAAGATAAGCATTTTGAGCAAGGCTGCAACCGGGCGCCGTTGGCTAATTACACGTATAATGTTATTAAGCGGTTCGGAATCAAGCAAATAAATAGCCCGGATAATGAAATGATAACAGCTTACATTACTGACCCGCATTTAAATGATTAATTATGAACCACTTCGAATGCCCAACTGATTCGCTGCATTATTCGGTGCCGTATGATAAATCATACAATTTTGGTAGGCTTATGATGCTCGTCGAGCGCCACAAAGGTGAATATCCCCGTCACGGCCTTCTCGCGGCTTACCTCGTACATCTTCTCCACAAAAATATCGACGCGCACCTTCATGCTGGTATTTCCAACAGTCTCGACGCGCCCCACCAGCTCGATAATGGTCCCCGCGGGAATGGGGTGGGTAAAATCGATGCGGTCGGACGATACCGTTACGCATCGCAACCTTGAAAACCGCGTGGCTGCGATAAATGCGACCTCGTCCATCATCGACAGCGCCGTGCCGCCGAAAAGGGTATCGTAATGATTGGTGTTATTAGGGAAAACGGTTTTAAAAACACGGGTTTCCGAAGCGGAAATTCTATCTTCTAATGTCAAAATGAAACGTTTTAATGGTGCTGGCGTCGGTCAGGTATGGTCAGGTATGGTCATTTTTAGTCAGGGATTGTCACTCGTAGTCAGGTGTAGTCAGGTATGGTCAGGGATAGTCATTCGTGGTCAGCTGTGGTCAGGAATAGTCAGGGATTGTCACCTCTGACTACACTTAACAATAAATGACTACAATTGACAATAAATGACTACACATGACCATACCTGACAACTCCTGACAACACTTGACCATAAAGGTACACCGCCGCTATCCTGCGACTTCGACCGATTCGCGCAGCAAGTTAGCCGCAGAAATCATGTTACGCAAAGCGGCTTCGGTTTCCGGCCATTTGCGGGTCTTCAATCCGCAGTCGGGGTTCACCCACAAATTCCGCGCCGGAATTACCTTCAATGCCTTTTCCAGCAAAAAGATCATCTCGTCCACCGTCGGTACGCGGGGCGAGTGGATATCGTATACGCCGGGACCAATTTCGTTCGGGTAATTGAACTGCGCGAACGCGTCGAGCAGCTCCATTTGCGAGCGCGACGTCTCGATCGTGATCACGTCGGCATCCATTGCGGCAATGGAATCGATAATATCGTTAAACTCCGAGTAGCACATATGCGTGTGGATTTGCGTCTGGTCGGCCACACCCGCGGCGCTCAGGCGAAATGCGTCCACAGCCCATTTCAGATAGCTTTTCCAGGCGTGTTTCCGTAATGGCAATCCTTCGCGGATGGCCGGCTCGTCGATTTGAATTACTTTAATACCGGCCTTTTCCAAATCCACTACTTCATCGCGTATGGCAAGCGCAATCTGGAATGTGGTATCCTTCCTCGGCTGGTCATCCCGCACGAACGACCATTGCAGGATCGTTACCGGGCCGGTAAGCATGCCTTTGACCAGCTTTTCGGAATTAGCTTGTGCAAATGCCGACCATTTCACGGTCATCGGCTCTTCACGTTCCACGTCACCATAAATGATCGGTGGCTTCACACATCGGCTGCCATAACTCTGCACCCAGCCATTTTGGGTAAACACAAAACCTGAAAGCTGCTCGCCGAAATACTCCACCATATCGTTCCGCTCGAATTCGCCATGTACCAGCACGTCGATCCCGAGTTCTTCCTGCCAGCGCAGCGAATCGACGATTTCTTCGCGAATGCGGGTTTCATACTCGCCTGGCGTCAACGTGCCCTTTTTGAACTGCGCCCGGAGCTGCCGTACTTCATCCGTTTGCGGGAACGAGCCGATGGTCGTCGATGGGAACAATGGCAATTTCAGTTTTTCCGACTGAATGGCCTGCCGGATACTAAATGAATTCTGCCGGTCAAAATCCGGTTCGCGCACTTCACTAACCCGTGCTTTCACTGCCGGTTTGTGGATCAATGCAGACGTGCGACGGCTTTCGATGGCCTTTTGATTGTGCAGAAATGCGTTATCATTCGCATAGTCAGCCGTTGCAAGCCTTGCCAAAGTGGTTACCTCATTCAGTTTCTGTTTTGCAAATGCCAGCCAGTTTTTGATCTCCGGCGTCAGTACCGCCTCATTTTTCTCCAAATCCAGATCATAGGGGCTATGCAGTAACGACGACGACGGTGCTACCAAAACCCGCTCTTCTCCCAGCACATTTACAGCTGTGTGAATCCATTCTAACGATTTTTGATAATCGTTTTTCCAGATATTCCGGCCGTCGACAACACCTAGTGAGAGCTTTTTGGTAGAAGATATAAATGCTTCATCTCCCAAAATCTGCGGTAACGTCTCCGCGCCGCGCGTCAAATCGATATGCAATGCATCTACCGGCAAAGCGGTAGCGATGCTCAGGTTATCTTCCAGCGGCCCGAAATAGGTCGTTACCAGAATTCGCAGCTTCGGAAGCGCCTCTCTGATCTGGTTGTACGCACTCAGAAATGCCAGTTTATCCTTTTCATTCAAATCCAGCACCAATCCCGGTTCGTCAAGCTGCACCCATTCTATACCTCTTGCGGCAAGTTCTTTTAATATGGATATATAAACAGGTAAAAGGCTATCCAGGAGGTCAATACGATCGAAGCCGCCTTCCTTTTCTTTACCCAAAAGCAAATAGGTAACCGGTCCGAGCAGCACAGGTTTTGTGAGGATGCCTTTTTGCAATGCATCTTCAAATTCCAGCAAAACCTTTTCGGAATACCGCTTGAATTTCTGGTCTTTCACAAACTCGGGAACGAGGTAGTGATAGTTGGTATCAAACCATTTCGTCATCTCCATCGCACTGATATCCAACCCATTCTTCTGGTAACCGCGGGCCATCGCGAAATAGAGATCGAGCTCCTTGTTCGATTTGCCGTCGAGCAACTGGTGGTAACGCCCGGGAATAGCGCCTACCATCAGCGACGTATCGAGGACGTGGTCGTAAAGCGAAAAATCATTGGAAGGAATGAGGCCGATGCCTGCCTGCTGCTGCGTTTCCCAGTTCTGGTGACGGATCTTCCGGGCGATCTTTTGCAATGCATCGCGGTCGATGGTACCAGCCCAGAATTGCTCGTTGGCTTTTTTTAGCTCGCGAAGGCTTCCCACGCGCGGGTAGCCGAGGTTGTGTGACAACATACTTTTGTGTTTAAAGAGTTAATAAAAACCCTGTGAAAACACCCTCCCATCCCGACAAAACGCCTGTTGCGTACGTTGGCCGGTACTTCATTCCATTGCGGCAACACGCAGCTACCCTGCGAAACGAACAGATACAGTTTCCCCAAAACAGCCGGGTAGCCTGTGGTACTGCAATAAAATGTGGTAAATCAATGCTTGACTGCTCCCCACCCGTGAGGGAAAAGCCATTGAGGATGATGGCAAGTCTCCTGGCTTGTATCATTTTTACCGCCCTTCTCGCCGCACCGGGGCGCTGCAATGGGACACGAGGGTAAAAACAGGCCCTGAATGCTCAGAGCGGATACTTACAGTAGCACGACTGCCCGTGAATTGCACACGGTTCCTTTTTGTTTTGCTCGATTTTGGCTGAGGGATCCAAAAGCAAAAACCATCACCCCGATTGACGGGCGTTCACAAAGAACTGCGTCAAATTTAGGCGTACGGTGCATTCGGCCGTAAATGGGGTATTGAATTAAGTGAAGTAGAGAAAAATTAGAGATGGGACAAGGATAAAATATCTGATTTGGGGTTGAAATCATGGCCCGAAAAGTGATTTTATGAATGGCGATTTCCGGGTCGCGAAAGCCAGGATTCAAACCGACGCTTTTCTTGCTCCGTCGCGATGCCACTTTCCGTCCTTCTTTCATAGCAGTCATTAACGCCAGCCTTCTTGCTTTTTCCTGGCTAAGACCTTGGCCTTTTTTATTTGTATTAACAGCCTTCAGAAACGATTCGATTAACATTCGTTTTATAAACACGCTATGAAATCGCCCCGGCTGCATCCGCGTCTAAGATAAACTCCGCATTCAAATGATTCTGCAAAACCGTCGCCGGGAAATCCTTTGAAACGGGGAAAGCGAGGGCGCGCCGGATTACCGGGGCTTTGGCTGCTCCCGAGGCCAGCAAAATAGCGGCGCGCGCTTCCAGAATGTGCCGGATACCAACGGTAATGCCCCGAGTAAGCATGGTGGGTTGCTTGAAATACTTCTGACCTACTTCCACTGTGACGGTATCGAGTTCGGAAATGTGGGCGTAGGTGTCCCAGGAGGTACCGGGTTCATTGAGCGCGAGGTGCCCGTTCATTCCTACTCCCAATATAATAAGGTCGAGGCCTCCGAGGCTTTCCACGACTTTGTTGATGCGGTCACATTCGGCTTGCGGATCAAAGGCCTTGCCGTCGAAAAAGACAATCTGGTCGGGACGGAGGCCGATCGGTTTCAGGAAATCGCGGTCGAGGAGGTCGCGGCAGCTGCCATCGTCGCCGGCGCCAAGTCCTATCCATTCGTCGAGGCCGATGAAAATGCATTGGGAGAAATCGACGCGGCCGTTCTGGCTCGCGGCTACCAATGCGTCGAACATGCCTTTTGGGCTGCTGCCGGACGGGAAGCAGATCACCGCCCTGGGTTTATGGTTCATGAGGTCGATCACACGCTCGGCAGCGGCGGAACTCATGAGCGCGTAGTCGGGGTGAATGCTGATTTTGGGTGTCATGAAAAGCGGTGTTTAGGATCTCGGGCAGTCAATCTAAACATTCTTTTTTCAGACATGAACATTTATCCATAAAAAACTCCAGAAACTGCAAACCCGATCCTAACTTTACCGCACATTGTTCAATTACATTATCATTCTACTTCAAAAATGGAATACCGTATAGAAAAAGACACGATGGGCGAGGTGCAGGTGCCTGCGCATGTATACTGGGGCGCCCAGACGCAACGCTCGATCCAGAACTTTCCTATCGCACAGGATATCAATAAAATGCCGAAGGAGATCATCAAAGCCTTCGCATATCTGAAAAAAGCAGCCGCCATCACCAATTTCGAAGCGGGCATTCTTCCGCAGGAAAAAAGCGACCTCATCGGTAAAGTTTGCGACGAAATCCTCACGGACCAGCTCGACGACCAGTTTCCATTGGTAGTGTGGCAAACCGGCTCGGGAACACAGTCGAACATGAACTGCAACGAGGTGATCGCTTACCGCGGGCACGTGCTGCAAGGGGGTGACCTCGCCGACAAAACCAAGTTTTTGCATCCAAACGACGATGTAAACAAGTCGCAATCATCGAATGACACCTACCCTACCGCGATGCACATTGCGGCCTACAAAATCCTGGTGGACGTAACTATCCCGGGGATTACCAAGCTCCGCGATACACTGAAAGCAAAATCCGAAGCATTTAAAAATGTAGTTAAAATCGGCCGTACGCACTTTATGGACGCTACGCCGCTCACTTTGGGCCAGGAATTTTCGGGCTACGTTTCGCAGCTCGACCATGGTTTGAGAGCCATTCACAATACCTTGGCGCACCTTTCGGAACTCGCATTGGGCGGTACCGCGGTGGGAACCGGCATTAACACGCCTCCGGGATATTCCGAAAATGTAGCGCGTCACATTGCTGCATTGACGGGCCTTCCATTCGTTACTGCGGAAAACAAGTTTGAGGCATTGGCGGCACACGACGCGATCGTAGAGGCGCATGGCGCATTGAAGACCGTTGCGGTAAGCCTGATGAAAATCGGTAACGACATCCGTATGCTGTCGTCGGGCCCTCGCTCGGGTATCGGCGAGATCCACATTCCGGATAACGAGCCGGGAAGTTCCATCATGCCGGGTAAAGTGAACCCAACCCAATGCGAAGCCATGACCATGGTTGCTGCACAGGTAATGGGTAACGACGTGGCGATCGGCATCGGCGGTTCCAACGGCCATTTCGAGCTGAACGTTTTCAAACCATTGATGGCCTATAACTTCCTGCATTCTGCCCGTTTGATCGGCGATGTGTGCGTTTCGTTCAACGACAACTGCGCCGTCGGCATCGAGCCTCTGCATGAGAATATCAAGAAGCACGTAAACAACTCGTTGATGCTGGTTACGGCTCTGAATACGAAGATCGGTTACTACAAAGCTGCTGAAATTGCGCAGACCGCTCATAAAAACGGCTCTACGCTGAAAGAAACAGCTGTGGCCCTGGGTTACCTCACACCGGAAGAGTTTGACGCATGGGTAAAACCGGAAGACATGGTGGGTGAGATCAAGTAATTGGTCAACCTTGAAGTAATGTCTGCGAATGCCCTGCCGAAAAGTGGGGCATTTGCATTTAGACCTTTCAAAATCATGAATATCAAACAAGAACTGCTGGCCGATCCCTACCAGTCGAAACGGAAAGCGACGGAAGTGGCTATGTACGCCTGTACGTCCGAGGATGCATTCAGGCATCTGATGCATTGCTTCGAATCCGACGAGTACCGTCTCGCACAACGCGCCGCGTACAGCGTGAGCATCGCCACGCACGAGCATCCCGAACTGATACGCCCGTACGTAGGTGTACTGGTGAGCCAATTGAAACGCACCGATATTCATGACGCCGTGATCCGCAACAGCGCACGCATTTTGCAGGATATCAGCATTCCCGACGAATTTCACGGCGAGCTGATGGACGCGGCCTTTGGCATTATCGCCAATCGCCAGCTGGCCATTGCGATCCGTACGTTTTGCCTGACTATCCTTTTCAACCTTTCCAAAATTTACCCGGAGATTCAAAAAGAACTGCGAGTATTCCTGGAAGAATCGGTAGAATACGAGCCGGCAGCATTCCAGTCGCGGGCCCGGAAAATCCTGAAAAAGATTTGAACGTACTCCATTGTGGAGGATAAAGGCCTATTTCACCGTCTGATAAGCAGATATTACAGGTAAATCATTTTACCTTGCTTCTTTAAAACAAAAACAATAGATGATCATATACTGCCACTCATTACTCGACGGCTCGCTCAATGCCAAACTGAGCGAAGCGCTTACCCCGCAGCATCAGATCCATTTCCGCACCGAATCGGCCAGTAATGAGGAGCTTAAATCCTGGTTTGCCAGCGCCGATTACATCCTCGGCAACCCGCCGGTAGCCTGGTTCGAAAGCATTCCCGCCAATTTGAAGTTCTGGCAACTCGATTCCGCGGGGTTCGACCAATACGCATCTGTGGCCATTCCCGATCACGTTAAAACGGCCAATATGGGCGACTGGTTCGCGCGGCCCTGCGCCGAGTCGATTGTCGGCGGCGTGCTTGCGTTGTACCGCGGTATCGACAAGCTGACGCTTTTGAAACAGAAAACAGAATGGATCGGTACGCCGCTGCGTGCCGAGTTGAAGATTTTGTATAAACAGACGGTGATCGTACTGGGTGCCGGAACGATAGGACAATCGACCAATGCAATATTGAAAGGCCTTGGCTGTACCACGCATTTGATGGCGCGTACATCGCAGGAAGCCGATATCCGTAGCAAGGAAGATCTTTTCAATGCATTGCCGCACGCTGATGTGGTAATCAACACCTTACCCGGAACGGCGCAGCATTTTGTGAATGCGGAGTTCATTTCTGCGATGAAAGACGGAAGCGTTTACGCCAGCGTGGGACGCGGCAGCACCACCGATGAGAATGCATTGATCGATGCGTTAAAATCAGGCAAACTGGACGGCGCCGTACTCGACGTGACGGAGATCGAACCACTCCCTGCCGACAGTCCGCTTTGGCAAATGGACAATGTGATACTGACCCAGCATACCGGTGGCGGGCACAAAAATGAGCACATGGGAAAAGTAGATTTATTTTTGAACAACATTTTTGCAATACAAAGCGGCGCCGCGATCGCCAATGAAGTGACCCTTGTAAAAGGATATTAACCGACCGAAACTGACATGCTACTGACAGAAACCGATATCGCAGAAGGTATCCAGGATAAGTATTTTTTGAAATTTGGCCCCGCCACGCGCGAAATCGTGCGCGTGTTCCGCTCCCCAGGCCGCATTAACCTCATCGGCGAGCATACCGACTACAACAATGGCTTCGTCCTCCCTGCTAGTGTGGATAAAGCTGTGTATTTCGTAATCGCCCCGCGTGAGGACGACCAGGTGATCCTCTACGCGGCCGACCTTGATCAAACCTATTCGTTTTCACTGGACGACCTTTCCAAGCCGGAAAAGTCGTGGCCACATTATCAGATCGGTATTGTGGAGCAAATCCAGAAGAAGGGCTTGAAAATCGGCGGTTTTCAGGCGGCATTCGGCGGTAATGTGCCGGTAGGTGCCGGACTTTCGTCGTCGGCGGCACTGGAATGCTGCCTGCTATTTGCGTTGAATGAAATCTACGGATTGAACCTCGACCGTTTCAGCATTGTAAAAATGTCGCAAAAGGCCGAAAATGAATACGTAGGTGTGCAATGCGGCATTATGGATCAGTTTGCTTCTGCATTCGGCAAGGAAGAATCGGTAATCCGCCTCGACTGCCGCTCGCTCGAATATGAGTACTTCCCTTTCCCGATGGACGATTACCTGATCGTGCTTTGCGATACAATGGTAAAACACTCGCTGGCCAGCTCCGAATACAACACCCGCCGGCAGGAATGCGAAAAAGCGACTGCTATTTTACAGCAATACGATTCCAAAATTCTGAGCCTGCGCGACGCCACACCTGCATTGGTGGAAGCACATAAAGCGGAAATGGGCGACGTGGTGTACCGCCGCGCGAAGTTCATGACCGAGGAAATCCAGCGCGTACAGGACGCCTGCGACCTGCTTGTGCAAGGTAATCTTCCCGATTTTGGCAAAAAAATGTACGCCACACACTTCGGGCTCCAAAATGAATATGAAGTAAGCTGCCCGGAACTTGACTTCCTCGTAGCCCAGACGTTGGACGACGATTCGGTACTCGGCGCTCGGATGATGGGCGGCGGTTTCGGAGGTTGTACCATTAATCTGGTGAAAAAAGACGGCGTCGATGCTTTTGAAGCCAAAATGAAACAAGCCTATCTTGAAAAGTACCAAATCGACCTGCCTTGCTACCGTGTGAAAATCACCGACGGCACGGAGGAAGTTGCCCTCGGATAATCTGACCATTTACGCAAACTCTTAACCTTTGACCATGAGAAGAATCCCTTTTTTACTCACTGCGCTGGTTGGCCTGGCCATTTTCAGTTGCTCAAAAACCAAGAATGAAGAAAAAATGATCAGTACTATTTCCAAAGAGGCTTTCGGCCAGCTCCCCGACGGCCAGCAGGCTGACCTGTACACACTGACTAACGCCAACGGCATGACCGTGAACATTACCAACTATGGCGGGATCATCACCAAACTCACCGCGCCGGACAAGAACGGCCAATGGGCGGATGTGGTACTGGGCTTCGACTCGTTGGCGCCTTACCTGAGCGGCCATCCGTTCTTCGGTGCGCTGGTAGGCCGTTATGGCAACCGGATCGCGAAGGGTAAGTTCAAATTGAATGGGCAGGAATACTCGCTGGCGATCAACAACGGCCCTAATGCACTGCACGGCGGGACAAAAGGGTTCGATAAGGTGATCTGGAAAGCGACCGAAATCAAACAGGATTCGGTGGTGGGATTGCAACTGGAATATACCAGCAAGGATATGGAAGAAGGTTATCCGGGTAATTTGACTGTCAAAGTCGTTTACACGCTCGACAATGAGAATGCATTGACGATCGACTACACGGCGACCACCGACAAACCGACCGTCGTGAACCTGACTAACCACTCGTATTTCAATCTAACCGGCCTGAAACGCGATATTCTAGACCACGAAATAACCATCGCTTCGGATAGCATCGTGCCTGTGGACACCACGCTCATCCCTACCGGCAAGCTCCGCGCCGTGGAAGGAACGCCATTCGATTTCCGCAAGGCTACCAAAGTAGGCGCGGGTATCGATAAGGTAGAAGACGAGCAGATTAAAGCCGGCGGCGGTTACGACCACTGCTGGGTGCTGAAACGCAGCGGCGACGGTCTGGAAAAATTCGCTACCGTAAAAGATCCTGAAAGCGGCCGTGTGATGGAAGTATTCACCACCGAACCAGGCGTTCAGTTCTACACTGGTAACTTCCTCGATGGCAAACTGACCGGCAAAGGTGCTACCTATTCAAAACGTTTCGGCCTATGCCTCGAAACCGAGCATTATCCTGATTCCCCGAACCAGCCCCAGTTCCCGACAACGACATTGAACCCGGGCGAGACTTATAAGACGACTACTAAGTACAAGTTTTCGGCGCAGTAAGTAGCAGACTCAACATTCCTCATTACAACCTTGGGTTTAAGAGAAATGAAATGAGGACCATTTTAGATATAATCATCTGTAATCATGAGAAAATCATTCAAGTCTGGAACAACGCCTTTAATCAGTGGGGAGCTGCAAGCACTACTCAATGAGGCTGATGAGAATGACGTCATCGACATTGCAGATGATCTCGATCAGATGATACTCGATAAGGGGTTACAAATCCGCCATTTTGGTTTCGCGAGAGATCTTGACTTGGCGCTTTTTATTTTAAACGACAAGCGTGTGATCACCAGAACGCTATCATCGCTGCCATATCTGGCGAATGCCGAAGACTACGATCTGGATCAATACACTGTTTCAGAAACCGGCATCCACTGGCCTAATCTTGACGTAGATATGAGCCTTCGCGGGCTGCTGCAAGAAGAGAGGGTTTTAACCAAATAATTGAGCCGTTTGATATGACGTGCATTGCCGGCTGCTCATTGCTGGCAATGCACGTTCTTTTTTGTCGTGTGTTTTGGGTACACTAATCACACAGACTATGCCAAAAGTTCTCGAATATTTCGGAATGATATTTTACTTTTATTCCAATGAACACCTCCCTATTCATATCCACGTTTCCTACAATGAATTTGAGAGTGTTTGCGAGATATTCTTTGAAAATGGCGCTTTAAGAGAGGTGCTGTTGCGAAAATCGAACGGTCAAGAACCTCTTCCAGCCGCACAACTTAAAGAAGCACAAAAAGTAATCGAGCATTATGCGCAAGACATTGTGAATAAATGGACTGATTTCTTTGTTCTCAAAAAGAAAGTGAAGAGTTTAAAAATCACGAGAAGGTTATGACTAAGGTTATTGGCGCGGAATATCTCGCAGATTACAAAATTCGGATTAGCTTTTCCGACCTCACTCAAAAGGTTATCGACTTCGGCCCCTTCTTAACGGATCATCCACATCCGCAGTACAACAAGTACAAAAATCCAATCCATTTTAAGAAATTCAAGATCGAACGCGGCAATATCGTCTGGGGAAAAGACTGGGACCTGATTTTTCCGATCGACCAACTGCATGCGGGAAAGATTGACTGACTTTTACCGGTTTTGCCTAATTTTGCGGTATTACTTTTGAACATCCAGGACGACGATCCGCATTTGCACTTGACCAATGCTTACTAAAACCGTAAAAATCAGCAATGTTACCAACCTCTCCGACGCGCGCTATTGTGCGGGTATGGGCGTTGAAATGCTTGGTTTTTCTATTGACGAAGATTCCCCCAATTATATTTCTCCCAAAAAATTCGAGGATATCTGCTCTTGGCTCGCAGGTGTGACGCTCGTGGCCGAGACTTCCAAAGCCGACCCCGACGCGATCATAAGCGCGTTGAACGACTATCCCGTGCATGCGGTGCAAGTGAATGACCCGGGCTTGCTTAATTACCTGCGTACCGAGCTGGGCTTGCCGCTGCTGTTGCGCGTGAGCGTCGATCTTTACGAAGCAGGCGAAATCGTTCCTATCCTGAGCCGCTACGAAAGCGAAGTGACCCATTTCCTGCTCGAAAGCGACAATGAAGCGGAACTGTCCGAGTCATGGATGCAGGTTTTAGGTACCGTCGAGGCGGATTATCCTGTGCTGGTAGGCTTCGGGCTCGATAACGAGTTTACGGTGAGCGCCCTTACCGAGCTGCTTCCTAATATCGGTATTGCATTGCGCGGCAGTGAAGAAATCCGTCCCGGCTATAAGGATTTTGGCTCGATGATGGACATTCTGGAAGCGCTCGAAGAACAATAAGACCGTTTTTCACCCATTTAAAACACATTCTCACTAAAAACATCCGCTTAACACGCCCTCCCGCCGATAATAATTTTCCGGTTTACAGTATCTTGCATTACCTACTACCTTTGATTACAAATAAATACTAAACTAATCATGGAAAAGAAATTGCATCGCATACCTGACCAGGCAGTTTTCGGAGGAGTTTGTGCGGGAATCGCTCAGTATCTGCAAATTGACGTCGTGATCGTCCGCGTGATCTTCGTCGTTATGGCACTGCCGATATTGCCTCCCGGCTTCGGCATGACCGGATTGCTCTACATCATCCTGTGGGCTGTACTACCGACCGGCCCTGCCGGCGAGGTCTACACTACCCACAATGTGTTCGGGTCCGAACCTGCGAAACCGTCCGATCCGGTATCCGACAAAAAAAGATCCGACCAGACGATGATGATCCTCGGTGGCGTGCTGATCTTTTTCGGTGGGTTGATGCTGATAGACGATCTGCCGATCTGGTGGTCGTTTAAAAAATACTTCTGGCCGATCGTCCTGATTGCCGTGGGTGCTTTCCTGATCCTGCGCCAGCGTGATAAAGAGACTGAAAACAAATCGACTGTGTACCCTACGACGCCTCCGCCCGTGGAGCCGGTAGATCCGGGCCCCGATCCGCAGCCTTACACACCATTTTCACCCAGCTCTTCGCCGGAAACACATTTTCCCGAAGATCCTGAATTGAAAAAGCCGGATAAGAGTGACGACGACGTCATTAGAGTCAACTAACCTTCCTGAATCGTACCATAAACCATAAAGCCATGAATTTCAAAAACATTTTCTGGGGTGTAATCCTCATTGTCATCGGGTCTCTGTTCCTGGTGGAAGAGCTTACCGATTTCGACTTCGGCCGCTTCTTCTGGCCCATTATCCTGATCGTGACCGGCGGATTGCTGCTGTTAAGCAACTTCCTGAATACCGACAGTACTAACCGATCAAACATATAAGATCATGAAAAACTCACGTGGCATTGTTTGGGGCGGCTTGCTGGTCATTTTCGGGGTGATCTGGCTGCTCAGGAGCATGAATTTGCTCAATATCGATTGGGACCTGATACTACCTTACTGGCCGGTATTGCTGATTATCGCGGGGGCCATTCTGATGGCGGCCGGCCGGGAACGCGGATCGGGCGGTATTGTGGCATTACTCATTACCCTGGCCGTGCTGGGAGGTGTGGTGAATAAAACGCACCAGGCATTCGACGACCATGGCAACAACTGGAATTTCGGCTGGGACGATGACGACGACGATCACGAATACGGCTACCACCACGACGATGATGGTGATGACAACGAGGACGATAAAGACGACGACTACCGCAAAGAGCATTGGAAAGAGGGCGACAGGCCTGTCAACGGCACCTACAATTACGAAATGGAGGATTTTATCCAAAAAGCCAATTTCAACCTCGAAGGTGGCGCAGGTTCCTTTTCGTTAAATGGTAATACCGCTAAGCTGTTCGAAGCAGCCACGACCAGCACAGTAGTGGGTTTCCGGTCAAACACATCCGTGAACAAGCTGAACAACTCCGCTTCGGTTACCTTGAAAATGGAAGAAGGGAATGTGAAGATCAAAAACGGGGAAATGTCGAACCAGGCGAAAATTCAGTTGAATGAAAAACCGGTCTGGAATATCGATCTGGGAATCGGTGCCGGGAAAGGTGACTTCGATTTCAGTAATTACAAAGTCGAAAAACTGAAAGTAAGCACCGGCGTGGCTGATATGGACATCCGCCTGGGCGACAAAATGCCTGCTGCCAATGTTGATATCGAGGCGGGGGTAGCATCGGTGACACTCGAAATCCCTGAATCCGTCGGCTGCGAAATGCGTATGGACGGGGCTCTGAATGCCAAAAACATGGACGGATTAAGCAAAATCGGCGACGGCCTCTACCGCACCGCGAATTTCGACACCGCAACGAAGAAAGTCATTGTACATTACGAAGGCGGGCTTACCAGCATCAATATCAAACGGTACTAGCCTACGCTTCCCAATTCAGCAAAAAGAATATCTTTGCAGCCTTTGCAAGGATATTTTTTTATGCTTAAAACCGCTCTTTACCTGCTATTAACAGGCTTCGCTACTTCCCAGGCCATTGCCCAGTCATCGAAATCACTTCCGGCTATCGAGCAAAAAATGGTAAACCGGGGCCTTGTCGATATTCAAAAAGTGGATCCCGAAATTTTGGTTGAACTGAAATATTCGACCACCGACAATTTCATCGGGCGCGACGTGTACGGCGAGCTCACGCGCGCATACCTGCAACCCGAAATGGCGAAACGGCTTGCCAAAGCGAATGCATTGCTGAGAAAGGAAAGACCAGGCTATCATCTGCTCGTGTACGACGCCGCCCGGCCCAACTCCGCGCAATATGATCTCTGGAATGCATTGGATCACTTGAAAATTCCGGCACGCAGTAAAACCCAATATGTGGCCGATCCTAAAATCGGCTCTAACCACAATTTCGGATGTGCCATCGATCTTACCGTCGTCGATGAGAATGGCAAACCGCTCGATATGGGCACAAAATTCGACTTTTTCGGTCCGCTTGCCTATCCCCGTTCCGAGCAGGAAATGCTCAAAAAAGGAAAACTGACGGCCCGACAAATCGAAAACCGCCAGCTTTTGCGTAAAGTGATGACCCAGGTGGGATTCAAGGTCAATACCACGGAATGGTGGCATTTCGACGGCATGTCGAAAGCGCAGGCCCGGGCTAAATATGGAATGATCCCCTGAAAAATTTAATCAGGGCGGACACTACTCCCACCAGTTACTTCCTTTTCCACTTTCGGATTTCCGCGGTATCGGACGTTGCTCGCACCCGAGGCCTTTACGTCCAATAAGCGAGTCACCCAAACCTTCGCATTGCTCGCTCCCGAAACATCCAGGTCAGATTCCTCCGTTTCCAGTTCGAATGCATTGAGCTGTGAAGCACTGGAAGCTTCGCCGTCAACGAACTTCATTTTACCAAAAGCGTTCAGCTGCGAGGCCCCGTTGAGGTCGAACTTTAATGTGGTACCACTTCCTTCGAAATCGCATTGAGAAGCGCCGGATAGCTCAATTTCAATGCTGGGCAGGTTTTCAAAATCATTGATCTCCGCATCTACCGCGCCCGAAAAATCCACGCCGCTGAGATCGGGCATAGTAATGTCGATATCCATTCTCTGCCGTTTCCTCCATGAATTATTGTAACGCGCAGTGAGCTTCCCGTCCTGAACGAAAATGTTAAGGTCGTCGAGGTCGTTGCGTTCGCCGGTAGCTTCAACGCTAAACGACGTGCCTGCGATCACATGAACGCGGATTGCGTCGCTTACTTCCAGCTCATCGAAATTGCGAAAATCATACGTGCGTGTGGCTTCGCCCCTCGGCGGAATGTCCTCATCCTTATTGATATAAACGCAGGATTGAAAAACAGAAGCGATACTAAGGGCAAGCGATAGTTTAAGAAAAGTTTGTTTCATGGCTAAAAGACGTTGTTTGCGATAAGACAACTGCCCCCTTGGATCCCCCTATTCAAAAAAATAAATTTTGTTATAGGGGTATGCGGCGGGTAAGTTGTCACATTCCAAAGGACATCCATAATGACCGCTCTTCTATATCAGGAACCGCTAATCGAAAGAGATTATCTATTTTTGACGGAAAATCAAAAACAGATAACGGTGCACTCTTCCGACCCAGAAATAGTCAGCGCGATACGGCGGGGCGATGAACAGGCCTTTGAGCAGACCTTCCGGACCTATTATCCAAGGCTGTGCAACTATGCATGTACGATGCTCAAAGATGAAGAAGAGTCGGAAGAAGTCGTTCAGACGGTATTTCTGACGATCTGGGAGAAGCGCGAAGACCTCGAAATCACACTTTCACTAAAATCCTACTTGTATCGGGCAGTGCACAACCATTGCCTCAACCGCTTCAAGCACGCGAATGTGCGGGAAGCGCATAAGGATTATACCATGTATGTTTCGAGTGGGTCGTACGACTCGGTGACGGAGGTAATCCACGCCAGCGAGCTGGAAGAACGCATCGAGCGGGCAGTGAGCACATTGCCCGAGCAGTGCCAGAAAGCGTTCAGGCTAAGCCGTTTTGAGGAATTGAAATATCAGGAAATAGCAGATCAGTTGGGAATATCCATTAAAACGGTGGAAAATCAGATAGGGAAAGCATTGAAAATTCTGCGCGCGGAACTGGCAGACTACCTGCCCGTTACGCTTTGGTTGTGTGGTAGCATTGTTGAACAGTTAATCAGATCGTAACCATGAACTCATCTCATGCAAACATATCGGAGGAACTGCTCGCACGTTACCTGGCCGACACCGCTTCGGAATCCGAAAGAAATGATGTGGAAGCATGGCTCGCCGAATCGGAAGCCAATGCAAGGGAACTGGCGACCTACCGGCTGATCTGGGACCACACGGCTGCAATGAAAAAGGGCAGCGCTGGGGTGGACACGGATGCCGCCTGGAATAAAATGAAGGGTAAGATGGCTATGGGCAAGACTGCTGACCCATTATCCAAATTGCCCGCGAAGGAAGTGCCTACCCCGGAAGCACCTAACCGGGAGGCAAAGACGATCGAATTCCGGCCGGAGATACGGAAACGCCGGTTGCCGGTGACTATATGGGCGGCTGCGGTAATCGCTATTCTGGTGACAGCTTTCGGATGGTTCTTCCTTATTTCGGAAAAAACGCCGGAATCGCGTCAAGTGGCCACAACTGACAATACGAAGGAGCAGCTTCTTCCCGATGGAACGAAGGTTTTTCTCAATTACAATTCAAAATTGACCTATCCTGAAAATTTTAAAGGAGATCTGCGGACGGTTTCATTGCAGGGCGAAGCATTTTTCGATGTAAAGCCCGATGCCGCACACCCATTTGTGATTGAGGCAAATGGCACGGAGATTCGTGTTCTGGGAACGTCCTTTAATGTAAAAGCTTATCACGAAACTCCCGTGCGGGTGGATGTCGCGACAGGAAAAGTGCGCGTAAGCAAGGACTCCCATCGCGTCGAACTCGTAAAAGGACAGAGTGCGGAAGTACTGAAAGATTCGATCCGCAGCCTGCAAGCGAATATGAACCTGATGGGGTACCGCACGCAGATCTACGAATTCAATGCGGCCGATCTGCAAGATGTCGTCACGTCGATCCGCGACGGCTACCATGTGGACGTGCGGCTGTCCAATGACAAGATCGCACAATGCCGGCTCACAATCCGCTTCGAAAAAGAACCGGTAGATGCCACATTGTCCGTCATAGCCGAAACCCTCGACCTCAATCTCCGGAAAGAAGGGAAGGTTTACTGGCTCGACGGGAATGGTTGCCAATAGAAACTACAAGCCATCCTGCTTTGAAACTACTTTACAGAATTACTTTCTGCTGTGCCTGCGTTTGCCTGCTCTCCGGCCACATTTCGGCCCAGGAACTGCTGGAAAAGCGCATTAATTTGAAAGTGACCAACCAACCGCTCGACGAGACTTTGCGAAAAATCGGCAATACCGGCGGTTTCAGTTTCTCGTACAGCCCCGATATGATCGACGTCAAAAGTCGTGTGTCGATACAGGCTGAAAATCGAAGCATCCGGGAAATATTGGTGGCAATCTTCAAAGACAAAGTCACATTCAAAGAGCGTCGGCATTATATTATCCTTCAAAAAAAACCGGAAACCGAAAAGCCTGAGGAACCCGAAAATTTCGACCTGAACGGCTACATTATCGACAATAAAACCGGCAAAAAACTAGCTAACGCGAGTATTTACGAGTCTGTGACCCTCGCTTCGGCGGTGAGTAATCAGTATGGTTACTACAAAATACGGCTTCCGGCGGCCCGCTCTTCACTCCGGTTGGAAATCCGGAAGGAGGACTACATCGGCAAATCCATTCCTATTCCCACGCGCAAAGACACCTATTTACAGATTTCGCTTAACCCTGACACCCTGAAACCGATCTCGGGGAAAGTCGCTACGCACGCACCCGTACAGGTGGATTCGCTGCATACCAAAGTGGCTGTTCCGCAATTTGAATTGGTAAAAACGACGCTGCCCCGCGATACCATGTTTATCGACAGCTCGGCAAGCGGCAAAGCCATTACCTGGGCCGATTATGAAGCGCTTCGCAGAAAATACAAGCGCGCTCAGAACAAGTTTGTCAGCGCATTCGCATCGGCCAAACAAGCCATTCACACCCGCAATATCGAGGATACGCTGTACGCGCCTTTCCAGGCGTCTGTTCTGCCGTTTCTGGGCACCAATCATGGACTGAGCGGTAATATCGTGAATGATTATTCCATTAACCTCATCGCCGGGTACTCGCTGGGCGTGTCCAAATTCGAAATCGGAAGTTTGATCAACGTCGTGAGGGGTAATGTTTCCGGTTTTCAGTTTGCAGGCGTAAGTAATATAGTAGGTAATGATGTGGTAGGCTTTCAATATGCCAATGCGCTGAACATGACCCTGGGCAACTTCACAGGCTTCCAGGGAACGCATTTACTGAACTACATAGGCCGCAATTTCACTGGATTTCAGGTAGCCGGCGTGGGCAATGTGATCGTCGGCGAGCTGCGCGGTTATCAGTTCTCGGCGGGCTACAACTATGCCCATACGGTAAAAAGCGGGCATCAGATCGGCGTTGTCAACTACGCCGACTCCACTGCTACCGTTCCGTTCGGGCTTTTCAGCTGGGTACATAGCAACGGCTACCGCCGCTACGAATTCTCCACCGATGAATTCAGTTATTTCAACACCGCATTCAAAACAGGGGTAACCCGTTTTTACAATATTTTCAACCTCGGTTTCAGCGCTTTGGCCAAAGACAAACCGCTCTTTACCATCGGTTACGGTTTCGGAACGGCCCAAAAACTGGGCAGAGGTTGGAGCGCCAATGCGGACTTGACGGGAAGCTTGGTACTGCTTGAACATAATATCGACGATGACATTAGTCAGGGGCTCGTCAAATTTGCATTAGGGGTCGAAAAGAAAGTAGGTTCCCGGTTCGCCCTGTTCGTCGGCCCGTCGATCAACACCTTCTTTGCCAAACACTCCGGTTTAATCAACGCAGAAGGCAAAAAAGGGTTTCCATCCGTTTGGTTAGGTGAAAAGCCGGACGGTTCCAGCAAAGTCTACGGCTGGATTGGCTTCCAGGCCGGGATCCGGTTTTTGAATAAGATATGAGGTTACCTCATTAGAGAATTTCTAAAAATAGCTTGTTCAATTCATCCTCAGTAATATCCGACTGCTCTGATTTGTCATAAATTGAAACTAAAAATACCTTATTCTGAACTACTTTAACATAGGTAATTACCCGCGCTCCGCCACGTTTACCTTTACCTTTTGATTTAATGGATAATCGAATCTTATAAAAGCCTTTGGGAAGTGCCGTTCCAATGAACGGATTATTTTCAAGTTGTTCAATCAAATCAAGTAGCTCCCCAGCCAACGAAGCGAATTTCCTCCTGAGTCTCTTAGCTTCTTTTTCAAAATTCGGCAGGGCCTCGACTTCAAAACTCATAATTCCTTCAAAAACTCTCTTGCAGGGCGAGTTTGCAAACTGCCTTCTTCTACCAGGTCCATTTGTCTAACCCCTTCTCTGATATTTGCCCTGACCTCTTCGTCGGAGTCATCTTCAATCTCCTCACTTACCCTAACAAAGGGAAACCTCTTCAAAAGATCACGCAAAAAGTTGAGTTCATTATCCTCTACTTCGACCGTTAGCGTAGCCATAATACTTAGGTTAATTTTAATAAATATAGCTAAATTCTCCCTCACTTCTATCAAAACCCGATCCGCTTCCGCCCGTTCTGCACCGCAGCTCCCTTTACATAAGCACGCAACTCTGCGAGCTCCTTTTCAAAGCCGCCCGACAAAATCGGGAAGCGGCACCATGAGCGGGGATCGAGGTTGCGGTCGTCGAGATGGAAGGACGGCGCGTATCGCTCCCGCTTCCACTGGTTGCGGCTCCATAGCTTGAAGAACCGTTCTGTCCAGCCGAGAAGCTGTTCCACACTATAAGTTGCTTTGTAACGTACATAAAGGTTTTTGTACGATTCCAAAGGCGACTTTTTGTCCCTGATTGCCAACCCTTCCAGGTCATTCAAAAACTCATAAGGCATCAAATCGGCCTCGTCCGTCTGCGTCTGTGCGAGTGGTCGCAGTTCAGCGGTGGGTTGCAGACTGTTTACTTTCTTCAAACCTTCGATCCTGATGTGCTTGCCTTTCACTTCGCATCCGACCGTTTCGAGCCAGCGAAGCCATTGCCGCAGGTAATGCTTGTCGATACCCGCGAGCGGGCTAATGCTGCCGGAGGTATCGCCATCCATGGTCGCATAGCCCACGGCCGCTTCCGAGCGGTTCGATGTGGCGAGCAAAAGGTGGTTTGAGAGATTGGTCAGCAGCCACACTCCCGGGGCACGAACCCTGGCCTGGATGTTCTGCAAGGCGATATCGTCCTGTTCCCAGGTCAGTTTCCGACCAATCTGGTCTTCGATCAGCCCCTTATAGGTTTCGACAAGACCGTTGATGTTCACATTATAGAATGTAGAACCTATCGACTCCGCCAGTGACTGTGCGGATTCAAGCGTATCGGAAGAGCTATTTTCAGTTCCCTGGTAAATATTGTGGATCAAAGCTTTCGCAAGATCCTCTTCCGTTCTGGCCGACTGAATCTCCTTAATGTAAGATAGTTTCTGCTTGAAACGGTCCATACCAATGCTCTCATCGGCCAGGCGGATCATCAGCCCGCACAATGCGGTACAAGCGCAGGAATCGGCCCCGCCCGAAAGCGATATGGTGAAACCGTTGGAGCGGCTCTTTCTGAGATAATCAAACAATGCAAGACATTCGGCCCGTGCGAATTCCTCCTCCTTTAACGCGCCACCTTTTTCAAATGGCTCTATTTCCGGAACCTGCGGCAGTACCGGCTCAATGTCCGGGAAGTCGAAGCGGGCTGGAATGCGCCAGGTCCGTTCCTTTGCCGGCACCGCGATTTTACTTTGTACCTGGCTCAACCGGGTGTATTCCGTATCGATCACCGCCGTTGTGATCACAAAGTCTTCATAGCTGAACCGCGGGCTGGAAGCAAGCAGGTCTCCATTCGAAGCGATCATCGCATCACCATCGTACACAGCCCTACCAGCCTCATTACCGAGGAGGTTGGTATAAATATAACTGCATGAAAACGACCTGGAAGCATCCACAACCAGCTTTTCGCGCACCATAAACTTGTTGAATGCGAAGTGGCTCGCGCTGGGGTTCAGGATAATGTCCACGCCCCGCTCATAATGCCGGCGTGCAGGACGATTGGCCACCCAGCCATCCTCGCAAATCTCGAATGCGATCTTCACGCCGTGCGAACCGCCCAGGATCGGGCCCGAGGCCACGTCAAAAATCAGATCACCGATCGGGTAAAACATCTGGTTGACCTCAATGCTTTCCACCACGCCGGGCTGCCACGGCCTGAACCACCGAGCTTCATAATGAATACCATTGTTGGCCAGGTTTTGTTTGCAGTAAAAACCGGCAATCTGCTTATTGGAAATCAGGCAGGCTGCATTATACAAACTTCCATTGTGCCGCAGCGGCAAGCCTACCGCCACGATCATCCCTGCCGTTTCCTCTGCTATTTCGAGCAGGCAATGCTGAGCTTGTTCCACCATGTCGGGTGCGAAAAAATAGTCATCGCAGCCGTAACCCGAAATACACAATTCGGGCAGACACAGCAGGCTGACATCCTGCTTGCGGGCCTCCCGGATCGCATCGACGATATTTCGGGTATTGGCCTCCCAGGCCATGGGTGTCTGGTTTACAACTCCGGAAGCAACTTTGATTAATGGCATGGACGGTGATATGTTTTTTCGATTCGGTATGGCCTTTGCTAAATCAAGACAGGAAACTTAATAAAAAAATGCCTTTTTCGAACCGGTAAGGTTTTTTCCTATTTTTGTCAACAACTAATTTAAAGAACAGATTCCTCTTGCAATTCCCCTCATTCATCGCCAAACGGATACGCCATAACGAAGCAGGATCATTTTCTGCCACAGTTTCGCGAATCGGCGTGGCCAGTATCGCCATTGGTGTTGCAGTTGGGATCATCGCTTTTGCGGTGCTGCTCGGCTTCAAGCAAACCATCCAGCAAAAAATATTTCTTTTCAGTGCACATATCAACGTAAATGCATTTTCACAAGGCAACACTTACGAAGAAGCGCCGCTGCCTGTCAAAAATGCGGTGTCTGATATACTGCCGACAATCCCGGAAATCAAGCGTTGGCAAGCCGTAGCGCATAAATCGGGTATTTTGAAAACGCCGGATGAAATCAAAGGGGTAATTCTGAAAGGCGTAGGCAAGGACTACGATTGGGCAACTTTCAAACCGAACCTACGGGAAGGCAAGCTCATCGGACGCACCGATTCTTCCTCTGTCAAATACGGTTACTCTACGGAAATCCTGATCAGCCGGAAAATCGCCACGCAAATGCGGCTGAAAACCGGCGATGATGTGATCATGTATTCGCTTCAAAACCCGCCGAGACCCCGTAAGCTCGTCGTTGCCGGTATTTATGAAACCGAGATGGAAGAATTTGACAATAACCTCATTATCGGGGATATCGGCCTCGTACAGCGGCTGAATGGCTGGGGGGCGGATTCCGTGGGCACTTATGAAATCTACCTCAAAGATTTCCATGACCTCGATCTGGTCACCCATAAGCTCCGCCGGGAACTTCCGCCGGGCCTGTTCTTACAAAAAGTCACCAGCCTGTTTCCGCAGATCTTCGACTGGCTCGTTCTGCTCGACCGCAATACCGCCGTTTTTCTGGTGCTTATCCTCTTCGTAGCCTGTTTTAACATGATCTCGATCCTGCTGGTGATCATTATGGAAAGAACACCGCTCATCGGGTTACTTAAAACGCTCGGAAGCCCAAACCGGCAAATCCGGATGATCTTTTTCCAGGTCGGCCTCGATATGCTCCGCAAAGGAATTGTCATCGGCAACGTGACGGCACTGCTGCTATGCTGGCTTCAATACCAGTTCAAACTGATCCCGCTCGACCCCGTCAATTATTACATGGACACTGTTCCCATTGTATTCGACTGGGGGATTTTCGCAATGGTCAACGTGGTTGCGGTCATTATCACAGCCGCGATCTTGCTCATTCCTACACTCATTATCACGCGGATCCAACCGATTAAGGCACTGCTGTTTAAGAAGTAGGTTTTCTGGTCAGAAGCTTGGCCAGCAGGCGCAGATCTGCCGAGAAATCAACGGCCGGCAAAAACTGAACAAGGCCGAATTTTTTCGCGAATGGATTCAATATTACATTCCTTTCTGATGGTACAATCGCCGATGGCGCGGTGAATGCGATGATTTCAGGATCGGTCAGAATCTGCTCCCCAATCCATTGGGTATAGGCTATATCGTTTGCCCAATTCTTCTTCAACTGCCGATCATCAACGTGAAAAACGAGGTTATCATCATCAGGAATGTCGATACGAAGCAATGCAAGACGCTCCATGCATTCCCGGAATTCGGCATGGACGTATTTTTCCAATAATGCAAGTGAAAGGTTCTGGCTGGCGTAAATGCAGGGACAACCCACCGGATTCCAGCGCCCACCGAACAGCTTGGCACCCAAGCCCGACAAATCATCAATATAAGCCCTAGCAGCGAGACGATAGGCGGTCATATGTACACGCCGTGCTCCATGCGCCCTAGCTCATTGCAAATCAGCTTCACACCCCAGAAAGAGCGTAACGTCGAAAAATCCTGCTTTTCACCCAGTATTTCCCTCGGCGTACGAAGCCATTTCTCGAATGCCTTCGCATCGCCAAAAACTTCGATACCCAGCTCTGCCATGTTTTCAAGCTGGTACAAATGCTCCGAGTACAGCCCTTCAAACGCCTTTTCTTCTTTCAGATACCGGTGCAGAGTCCTATCGCTTATATGCAGTATCTCAGCCCATTCCAGCTGTGTAAAAAGCAATTTTTCAGAAAGCGCCTGGAAGCGTTCAACAGGAAAAACATCCACCGTTTTCCGGGCAACATACAACACTTCTGGCTCCTCCGCTATGCGCAGCGGGGAAACATCCTCGTACTTTTGATACTGTATCGTTTTCATAGCGTCCGAAATTTGTCAGATTAAGTTACGACTTTTTTCGAAGCTAAACAATAACCTCCGACTCCTCCAAATCTTTTTACCAAAGTGTCCGGTTCAATAATTCTGCGGCTCTAAGCAAGGTTTCGTCATGCTTTGCGAAGCAAAATCTCAGTGTTTTGAAGTCTGTTTCTCCTGCGTAAAAAGCTGAAACGGGGATAGAAGCGACACCAATTTCCCTGGTAAGACGCTCGGCGAGCGCGAGGTCATTCTCTTCGGAAAGGTTGGCATAGGAAACGTTCTGGAAAAAGCTGCCCTCCGAGGGTTTCAGTAGAAAACCAATGTCCTTGATCGCATCATTAAACAAATCCCGTTTACGCTCGTAAAAGGCAGAGAGTGACAGATAATGCTCAGGTTCGTTCAGATATTCGGCTACGGCAAATTGCAATGGCGTTACCACACTGAATACCAGGAATTGATGGATCTTCCGAAACTCGGCAGTAAGGTCGGCCGGCGCCAGGCAGTAGCCTAATTTCCAGCCCGTCGTATGAAAAGTCTTCCCGAAGGACCCGCAGACAAAGCTCCGCCCGGCGAGCGACGGAATGGATGCCACCGAAATGTGCTCGCGTCCGTCAAAAACAATATATTCATAAACTTCATCACTGATTACCACCAGATCGTGCTCCTCCGCGAGCGAGGCCAGCGCCTGTAAATCAGATGCCTCCCATACCTTGCCGGTCGGGTTGTGCGGTGTATTGATGATAATCGCACGTGTCTTATTGGTAACACGCGATTTCACGGTCTCCCAATCGATGGAATCGTATTGCGGATCGAGCGTTACGAAAACCGGGATGCCGCCGCTAAGTTCAATGGCCGGTACGTAGCTGTCGTAGGCAGGCTCGAACACGATTACTTCGTCGCCGGGATGCACTACTGTGCTGATCGCTACAAACAATGCCTCGGTAGCACCGCTGGTGACGGTAATATCTGTTACAGGATGATATTCGCGGCCGGAAGCTTCGAAAGTCTTCCTGGCAATAGCCTCGCGTAGCGGCAATGCTCCCGGCATCGGCGCATACTGGTTTTTACCTGATCGCACATGTTTGTCGACCAGCCGCTGTAAATCAGGTGAACAATCGAATTCGGGGAAGCCCTGCGCCAGGTTCAGCGCCTTGTGTTCTTCGGCCAGGGCCGACATTTTGGTAAAAATGGTAGTCCCGACGTTGGGAAGCTTCGACTGCAACCTGTTTTTCAATAACATATCCAAAAATCCTATTAAACAAATACCGTGTCAGCGGCGAAACCAAAGATAATGCATGGTTGCCTGGCCGACACGGTATGAATGCCAAATATGTAATTTCTATTACCGACCGTCGTAAACCGCTTTCAAAACAGTCTTAGCGTCCGGCGTATTGTCAAAATTTTCATCTACAAATGCGTACCCTACCCGGCGGTCGCGACCGAGGACGAACAGCGAAGGCGTAAAAACTTCTTCCGAAATTCCCGCAATGCGGTCCCAGATCGGGGAGGTTTCAGAAAATACGCCATAGGAACGTGCTACGTTGTAATTTTTATCATGGTAAATCAGCGCTCCCGTGTCCAGCTTCCTGGCAATGCGGCCGATTTCCTTTTGGGATTCATTCGTCAATATCAGCAGTTGTCCCCCCAAAGCCTCTATCTGCGGCGCGAGCGCCTTCAAAATTTCCAGGTGTTTGGGCGCGTAACTTCCCCAGCAATTGCAATAGAAACTGAGTACAAGCGGCTTGAAACGCACCAGATCGAGCACCGATCGTAAGTCGCTGTCCGACGGAGCGCCCGCCAGCGACGTGACCGGAAACCCTTCTTCATTCCGGAGATAGAATAGCGGCGCCAGTTCATCCTTTTTGGGTGGTTCAATCTGCTCTTCGGCAATCCGTTGTTTAAGTTGTAAGGTGGACACGTTGCCCAGTTCGTCTTCAATTTCGTAGTACATAATGCCAGGGGTCTTCTGATTTCGAAGCTCAAATTTAGCATTAACCTATTTATCCTACAAATTTAATAGACTTATTTTACCACCATTATTTTCTAGTATAAAAAATCAATAACCCCTTATAATATTGATCCAAGAGCCACTGAACCCCATGCGCCACCTCAACCTAACCCTTTGTACGCTATTTTTAATCTTCGTTCCATCCCTGCTTTTCGGGCAAATTATCACCTGGAAAGAAATCCATCCGGGTGTATGGAAGGGCACTGCCGGCAAACCGGATGCCTATGATCTGCTGAAAGCGGCTGAAACGACCGCCTCGCCTGCGCTTGCTAAACTATCCAAACAAGACTTTCCACTCGACAAATCGGCCATTGCATTTCAATTGAATAATGGCAAATCGTACCTCCGCCTTCCGTTGCAGCGGAATGAGCAGCTCTATGGCTTCGGTTTGAATTTCCAGACCATCCACCAGCGCGGCCGCATTATGCAGCTCCACGCAGATCATTACGGCAAATCGGATAACGGTCGCACACACGCGCCGGTGCCATTTTATGTATCGTCACTGGGCTATGGTGTCTTCGTAAATTCTGCTAAATACATCGATGTGTACGCGGGCTCGGGCGTGCGCAAGGACAGCAAAACTCCGCCGAGAGTGATGGACCGCAACACCGATAAAAATTGGGAAGCGCACCCCTATTCCGACGCGGTCGAAATGCTGATCCCGGCCGAAGGAATTGAAATCTACGTTTTTGCAGGCCCCAAACCCGTCAATGCGATCGAACGCTTTAACCTACTGAGCGGCGGAGGCTGCCTGCCGCCACGCTGGGGGCTGGGCTTTACACAGCGCGTCCACCGGCTCTATACCGCCGACCAGGTGAAACAGGAAGCGAAGGCATTTCAAGAAAAGGGTTATCCACTCGATTTTATCGGCCTTGAACCCGGCTGGCAAACCAAATCCTATCCCTGCACATTCGAATGGGACCGCTCCCGTTTCCCGGATCCGGCAGGTTTTGTGAAAGATATGGATCAAATGGGTGTCAAAATCAACCTATGGACAAATCCGTACGTCTCGCCCGATGCCTCTATTTACAAGGCAATAGCTCCCTACACCGGCTCCCACACGGTTTGGAACGGCATTGTCCCGGATTTATCGATGCCACAAGCACGTAAAATCCTCTTCGACCAGTTTGAAAAAGAGCACGTCAAAATAGGCGTCAGCGGATACAAGATCGATGAAGTGGATGGTTTCGACTCCTACCTCTGGCCGGATGTAGCCACCTTTCCCTCGGGCCACTCATCCGAGCAAATCCGCCAGACTTACGGGCTGCTCGTTCAGAAGCACAGTTTTGAAATGTTCCGCCGCAACAACATGCGTACGTACGGTCTTGTGCGCGCATCCAACGCAGGCGGGGCGTCGTTCCCTTATGTGATCTATAACGACAATTACAGCCATGAAGATTTCATTACCGCGCTGATCAACAGCGGCTACGCGGGCGTATTATGGACGCCGGAGGTGCGTGCCTCGAAAACGGCCGAAGAATGGCTCCGTCGCTTCCAGACAGTCTGTTTCTCACCCATGGCGATGATCAACGCGTGGTCGAGCAGCACGCAGCCGTGGACATTCCCCGAAGTCGCGCCACAGATTAAAGCGTTGGCCGAGCTGAGGATGCGAATGATGCCCTACTGGTACTCCGAATTTGCCAAATACCATTACAAAGGCACGCCGCCCTTCCGCGGGATGAATCTCGAAGAAGGTTTTGGAATAAATATGAAGAAGGAAAAAACAACCACCAACCTCGAAGAAAACCCATACGAAGAAGCGGTTACCCGCGAAGTGAAAGACCAGTACATGGCTGGTGAATACCTGCTGGTGGCACCGCTGTTTACAGGACAAACTTCCCGAAAAGTGATTTTACCAAAAGGCAAATGGTATGATTTCTACACCGGGAAACTGGCAGGTGACGGCGAAGTGATCACCATCAGTCCGGGACTGGATCAGATCCCGGTTTTCGTGAAAGACGGGGGCGTTATTCCGATGATGCCGGCCCTGCTCCACGCGCCGCGGTCGGGTGCTAAAACGGACATCGAAATCCGGCATTACGGGGAGAAGAATGCCAGTTACAGCCTCTACGACGATGATGGCGAGACGTTTGCCTACGAAAAAGGGGTATTCTCCTGGCGTACCATTAAAGTGGAACGGCAGGGCGGCCAGTTGAAAGGCAGTATTTCCGCGGCCGAAAATGGCAAGCCGGATACAATCGGTAGTGTTACCTGGCGATTTATGACGGAATAGCGCTCACCGCGTCAAGGTCAAGATAACCCGAGTTATAATGTCCTTTTTCAAGAGGATTTTTCGCCAGCACGTCCGCCAGGAATTCCGGATAGACGCGAATCGAGTGTAAATCATTCACATCGTGCCAGTGAAATAGCAATTCATCCTGCCCTTCCGCACCGATAAAGTCGTCCTGGGAGGGCAGGTTTTCTATTTGCATTTCAAAATAGAAACCTATTTCATGGTATTTATCGCCGTTATACAGAAAGAAATTCTCTGAAACCCAAAGCATTTCGCCGGCTTTTGCATCAAGCCCGGTTTCTTCCTGCATTTCACGCTGCAAGGTGTCTTTTGAAAATTCGAACAACTCGCAGCGTCCGCCGGGAAGCGTCCAGAAATTGTCGGAAGGAGTTTTATGCAGGAGCACCTTGCCATTCACGACGGCCACACCAGCCACTCTGTAATTGAACAATGCTCCATCAATGCGAAGGCTGATCATCCCTAATGCGTTTTTTTCGCTAAACTACCGTTTTTCCGACAGATGACTCCCGTATCGTAAGCACAGTTTTAAGTGAACGCGTTTCGAATTTGTCGTTTTGTTGCGGATGCTCGATCAGCCTGATCAGCAGCTCTACCGCTTGCTGCCCCATTTCCATTGCAGGCTGCATGACGGTTGTCAACGGCGGATTGAGCAAGTTGGCCACGCTGATATTGGTGAAACCGACGATCGCCACCTCATCCGGCACCCGGAGCCCTTTTCTTTGAAACACGGACATACAGCCGGTCGTGAGCCGGTCGCTTGCCGTGAATATGGCGTCCGGCGGCTCGGGCAATGTGAGCAGTTCTTCTATCGCGGCTTCGTTTTCGGCCTCAATTTTGCCCCCATAAAGGCAATACTTCACATACGACTCGTCGAATGGAATACCGTAATCTTCCAATGCTTTTTTATAACCCGCGAGCCGCTCGGTGGTGATCGACAGGTAAATGGGGCTGGTCAAATGCGCAATTCGCCTGCGCCCGGAGAGGATCAAATGCTCGGTAGCCTCGTAACTTCCCGTAAAGTTGTCGGCTACCACCTTATGTGTCTCGATGTCATTAGGCACTCGGTCGAGGAACACGATCGGCAGCCCTTTTTCCATTAATTCCTGAAAGTGTACCAGATTGGTCGTGAGGCTCGCCAAAGAAACCAATAGCCCATCCACTCTTCTGGAAACCAGATAATTGGTATTTGCCACTTCGCGCTCGTAGGAATCATGGCTTTGGAAGATCACCACATGATAACCCAGGTTATAAGCAATAGACTCAATGCCGTTGATAAGCTGCGAAAAAAAGTGGTTCGCAATTTCGGGGATAATGACGCCTATCGACTTGCTTTTGCTATCCTTCAAACTTAGCGCAATGGGGTTCGGGCGGTAGTTCATCCGCTCGGCGTACTCCATCACCAGCTTTTTGGTTTCAGGGTTAATCTCGTAGCTATTTCTCAATGCACGTGAGACCGTCGAGGTCGACAGGTTCAGTGCTTTTGCAATATCCTTAATGGTGATGGTTTCCAATGGGAGAAATTGGTTTATTCCAACTTATTATTCGTTTCAAAACATCCTACCAGCCTCTACCCTGCTATGCCGGACTGCCAATTTATCTCAAAATTTACAATCCTCCGGCTCAACTGACAACGTTCCCGATAACGATTGCACAAAAAAAGACAATTCGTTATTTGATTTTTCTGATTATTCAGTCTAACATCGTTTGGTTCGGGTCTATTTATTACCGACGCTAAAATTATCGGATACCCCGAAAAAGACAAATCACAAACCCATTAATGAATACCGTTAATTTATTTGATCTGACCGGCAAAACAGCATTAGTCACCGGCTGCAACCGTGGCATTGGAAAAGCCATGGCCGAGGCGCTCGCCGAAGCCGGGGCGGATATTATAGGTGTCGCGTCTTCGGAGTTTAACGAAGGCAGCGAAACAGCACTCGCTATCCGGCAGACCGGAAGGAGATTCTATCCTTATCAAGCCGACCTGGGTGACCGCGAAAAGCTTTATCAGTTCATTAATCAGGTAAAAAAAGACCACCCGGTTATCGATATCCTTGTAAATAATGCAGGGATTATCCTTCGTGAACCAGCTGCCGGGCACCCCGATGCGTATTGGGACAAAGTATTGAATATTAATCTCGACGCACCTTTCATTCTCGCCCGTGAGCTGGGCAAGGAAATGATCGCGCGCGGGTCGGGCAAAGTCATTTTTACGGCGTCGCTCCTCACATTCCAGGGAGGCATTAATGTGCCGGGTTATACGGCTTCGAAAAGCGCGATCGGAGGCGTGGTAAAAGCACTGGCCAACGAATGGGCCGGTAAGGGCGTGAATGTGAACGCCATCGCGCCGGGTTATATCAATACGGATAATACCGAAGCATTACGGAACGACCCGGTACGCAGCAAATCCATCCTCGACCGCATTCCGGCCGGGCGCTGGGGACTGCCCGAAGACTTTAAAGGACCAACCTTGTTTCTTGCTTCGGAAGCAGCGAGCTATGTACATGGGACTACATTAACCGTCGACGGCGGCTGGATGGGCCGCTAGCAAAACCTATTAATCCACAGAATTCAAAAAGTAGCCGCATACATGCAGATCAGATTTGAAAGCAGCCGGAAAGAAGTAGCGCAAATGGATACCGACACCCTGCGCGACAATTTCCTTGTCAAAGATATTTTCCGGGATGGCGAAATCCATTTCGTATATAGTCACTACGACCGTGTGATCATCGGCGGTGCCATTCCACTCGAAACTCCGCTGGCCATACCGGTTTTCGATGCATTAAAAGCCTCCTATTTCCTCGAAAGGCGTGAAATAGGCATTATCAATATCGGCGGCGACGGCGAGGTGATTGTCGACGGCGAGCATTTCCCCATCAGCAAGCTCGGTTGTGTTTATGCAGGAAAAGGCACAAAAGAAGTGCTGTTAACCAGTAAAAACCCTTCGGAACCAGCCGCTTACTACCTGCTATCTTCCCCTGCGCACCACACACGCCCGACACGACTTTTTACCAAAGAAGACGCCACACCCGCTACCGTGGGCAGCATGGAAACTTCGAATCACCGCACCATTTACAAATACATCCACATGGACGGCATCCAGAGTTGCCAGCTCGTTATGGGGCTTACGGTACTGCAAACGGGCAGCGTTTGGAATACCATGCCTTCACACGTGCACGACCGGCGCATGGAAGCGTATTGCTATTTCGACGTACCTGAAAATCAGCGGGTACTGCATTTAATGGGCGAACCTTCTGAAACCCGACATTTGTGGGTAGCCAACCGGCAGGCGGTGATCTCGCCGCCGTGGTCGATCCACTCGGGCTGCGGCACTTCCAACTATGCATTCATTTGGGGAATGGCGGGCGAAAACAAGGATTATACGGACATGGACCCGGTACTGATCGGCGACCTCAGATAATGGAAGCATTCAAACAAAAAGAATTCGTGTCCGACAGCGAAATCGCCTGGGAAGACCTCGGAGGCGGCCTGAAACGCAAGATCATGGCCTATGACGCCAACTTGATGATGGTGAAAGTCGCATTTGAAAAAGGCGGAATCGGTACGTTACACAGCCATTTTCATACGCAGATGAGCTATGTCGAAAGCGGTGAGTTCGAAATCACGATCGGAGAGCGGAAGCAGGTTTTGCGGCAGGGCGATGTGTATTACATTCCGCCGCATGTCGTGCATGGCGCATTATGTCTTTCGGCCGGTATGCTGGTCGATCTTTTCACGCCCATGCGCGAGGATTTTGTGAGTATTTCAAAGGTTTAAACCGTTCCAAATGGTCCTTTCTCTACCCTGTTTCCGTAAAATTCCCCTCTGGATCGTCTGCTTTACGACAATATCGTCGCTTGCGCAGGAATTGCCGCTATCCCGGCAAATGGCGGATTCTTTCATGGCTAACCATAAAGATTCGATCCTTGTCGGCAAAAACACGGTGACCAAATGGGACTACGAGCAGGGATTAATGCTGAAAGCCATCGAAAAAGTCTGGTACAGGACCGGCGAAGGCAAATATTTTGAATACATCCGGAAGGACATCGACCAGTACGTACGCCCCGACGGCTCCATCCGCACCTATCGCGCTGACGAATTCAATATCGACAACATCCCGTCGGGCCGTGCATTGCTGACCTTGTACCAGCAGTCGCAACCCGATAAAGAGAAATACAAAAAAGCTGCCGACCTGCTTTGGAAGCAGCTCGAAGAACAGCCACGCACTAAAGAAGGCGGCTACTGGCACAAAAAGCGCTATCCCAATCAAATGTGGCTCGACGGACTGTTCATGGGTGAGCCGTTCGCGGCCGAGTACAGCGCTATCTTCCATCATCCCGAGCATTTCGACGACATTGTGAAGCAATTTGCATTGATTGAAAAATATGCCGTCGATGAAAAAACGGGGCTTGTTTACCACGCTTACGACGAAAGCCGCGAGCAGAAATGGGCCGATAAAACGACCGGCCGCTCACCTAGCTTCTGGGCACGGGCCATTGGTTGGTATGCCATTGCGCTCGTGGACGTGCTCGATTATCTGCCGGTGCAACATCCGGGAAGAGCGCAGCTGATAGGCTATCTGCAAAGACTAGCGCCTGTATTAGCCCAATACCAGGATCCCGAGTCCGGTACCTGGTACCAGGTGATCGACCAGGGTAAAAGGGCCGGAAACTACCTCGAAGCCTCCGCCTCGTGCATGTTCGTATATGCGCTCGCGAAAGGAGCGCGTCTGGGCTACATTCCTGAGAGGTTTGCGGCCAATGCCAGGAAAGGTTACCAGGGAATCCTTCAAAATTTTGTAGAAAAAGAAGCGAACGGCACCGTAAGTCTCAACAAAACCGTAAGCGTAGGCGGCCTGGGCGGCACGCCCTACCGCGATGGCACTTATGAATATTACCTCAGCGAACCCCTTCGCAAAAACGACTTAAAAGGCATCGGCCCATTCATTTTTGCCAGTGTGGAGATGGAGATTGCAGCGGAGAATGCGGTTGGGAAGGGCAAAACAGTTGGTTTGGATTACTATTTCAACCACGAAACCCGGAAAGATCTGACCGGCACGCCAGAGCAGTTTCATTACACCTGGGAGGACAGAATGCATTCCGGTTTCTGGCTCTGGGGCAATACCATCCGGGAATTGGGCGCCCGAACCGCCTCGATACCCACAGCACCCACGATGGCGACTCTGAAAGGCATTGACATTTACATCATCGTCGACCCGGACACTAAAAAGGAAACGCCGGAGCCACATTTCATCGATGACAAATCCATTTCTGAGATCGAAAAATGGGTAAAAGCCGGCGGTGTGCTGGTACTCATGGCCAATGACACTGCCAATTGCGAAATCCCGCATTTCAACAGGCTTGCAGCGAAATTCGGCATTCAGTTTACCGCCAGGAACCGGAATATGGTGCAGGGTACGCAATTCGAGCAAGGCAGGCTGATGATTCCCGCCGAAGCCAAGGCCGTTTTTCCTCACACAGAAAAAATTTACATCAAAGAACTATCACCACTTGCCCTCACACCGCCAGCAAAGCCAGTGCTGACTGATCAGGGCGACATCATTTTCGGGGTTTCCAAATATGGTAAGGGAACTGTGTTCGCCGTGGGCGATCCGTGGCTTTACAATGAATATGTTGACGGCAGGAGGATCGATACCAGCTTCGAGAATTTCGAGGCGGGCAAGGACCTCGCCGGTTGGTTGTTGAAACAGGTTGTTAAAAAGTAAATCTCACTGCTATGGGATATCTCTTCCGCGAAAACCTTCGCCAGCTCAGAAGTCAGCCCGGCGTGGTCGTGGCCGACGATTCCGTGTTCCAGTTGCCGGAAAAAGTGCTGCAATTCGGCACCGGTGCATTCCTCCGCGGCCTGGCTGATTATTTTATCGACAAAGCCAACCGTCAGGGAGTCTTCAACGGTCGGATTGTGGTCGTTAAATCCACCGATCAGGGCGATACCAAGGCATTTGAACGACAGGATAACCTTTACACTATTTGCTCCCGCGGCATTCAGGGCGGCGAAGCGAAAGAGGAGAATATCATTTCTTCGGCCATCAGCCGGGTGCTTTCCGCCAAAACGCAATGGTCCCTCGTGCTGGACCTTGCCAAAAACCCTGCGGTTGGCATTGTGATATCTAACACCACCGAAACCGGCATTCAGCTCGTCCAGGACGACATTTACCAATGGCCACCGGTGTCGTTTCCAGGCAAACTGCTGGCGTTTCTGTATGCACGTTACGTGGCATTCGGCGGCAACCCCGAATTTGGAGTAGTAATTATTCCGACAGAACTGATCGCCGACAACGGGAAGAAACTCGAATCCATTATCCTCGAACTTGCCCACCGCAATGGCCTGGAAGGCACTTTTATCGACTGGATCGAACAATGCAATTTCTTCTGCAATTCACTCGTCGACCGGATTGTACCGGGCAAACCCGACGAAACGCGTTTAAAGGAACTGGACGAAGAACTCGGCTACCGTGATGAGCTGCTCATCACCACCGAGCATTACCATTTGTGGGCCATCGAAGGCGACGAGCGCATTCGGAAGAAAATCGGTTTCTATGGCATCGACGAAGGCCTGATCATCGAGCCGGACATTGAACAATACCGCGAATTGAAACTACGGCTACTGAACGGCCCTCACACGCTGGGGGGCGGGCTCGCCCATTTGTGCGGCTTCAAAACCGTGGTGGAAGCGATGAGCGACCCGTTCTTTTCGGCATTCATTACGCATTTAATGGAAAGCGAAATCGCGACAGCAATTCCGTATGACGTTCGTCCGGAAGTAGCCCTGGCATTCAGCCGTCAGGTCGCCGACCGTTTCCGCAACCCGCATATTTTGCACAAATGGCTCAATATCACCCAGAATTATTCTGCCAAGATCCTTTCGAGGGTCATTCCGACTTATTTGAATTATGAGGCAAAAAACGGCTACCTGCCTGAATACATGACTTTCGGACTCGCGGTTTATATCTATTTCATGAAAGCCGTGAAGAAGGAAGGCGATAACTATTACGGCCGCCTCGACGGCATTCCCTACCTGATCCAGGATCCGAAAGCCCCGTTCTTTTACCAGAAATGGCAAATGGCTTCGCTGCCCGACATGGTGCAGGCGATATTGAAAGAACAGTCGATCTGGGGCCGCGACCTGAATAAGATCGATTCTGTACACAGTTCCGTCGTCAGATATCTCCAATCCATTGCGCAAAACGGCATTAATGAAACACTTAAAACGCTTTTAGAAAGAACGGAATATGCATTCTCACAATCCTGAACCCGCAGAACTCCAAGCGGAAGCCAAAAAGACCAGCTATCGCTGGCGCGTAGTAGCGCTCCTGTTCTGCGCAACGACCATCAACTACCTCGACCGCCAGGTACTCGGTTTGCTCAAACCGACGCTGGAAGCCGACTTCGGATGGACGGAATCTGATTTCAGTCACATTGTTATGGCGTTTCAGGCCGCATATGCATTTTCACTGATCGGTTTCGGGGCTATTATCGATAAAATAGGCACCAAAATCGGTTACGTGATTTCCGTGGTTGTGTGGAGCGTCGCCGCGATGCTGCATGCCGTCGCTACGGGCACATTCAGTTTCGGGTTTATGCGGGCCATTCTTGGGCTCGGCGAGGCCGGTAACTTCCCGGTGGCGATCAAGGCCACTGCCGAATGGTTTCCCAAAAAAGAACGTGCATTGGCGACGGGGATTTTCAACTCCGGGGCTAATATCGGTGCGGTGGTAGCCCCCATTATGGTTCCCTGGATCCTGGGCGTTTATGGCTGGCAGGAAGCATTTCTGATCACGGGTGCACTGGGTTTTGTGTGGCTGATATTCTGGTGGCGCTTTTACGAGCTTCCCGCGAAACAAAGCCGCATCAATAAGGCTGAATACGACTACATTCACAGCGACAACGAAGCCGATACAAGCAAAGAAGCACCTGTAAAGTGGCTCCAACTCTTTAAAATCCGGCAGACCTGGGCATTTGTTTTTGGTAAAATGCTCACCGATCCGATCTGGTGGTTTTTCCTCTACTGGTTGCCTTCCTATTTCGCGGAAGCATTTAAACTCAATCTTTCCAAACCGAGCCCGGAACTCGTGATCGTGTACACGGCCACCACGGTAGGTAGTATCGGTGGCGGGTATTTGTCAGGCTATTTTATCAAGAAAGGCTGGCCTGTTTTCCGCGCGAGGAAGACTTCGATGCTCATTTTCGCGTTCCTGGTAATGCCCATTATGGCTGCTCAATACACCACTAACATTTGGCAGGCGGTGGTGTTGATTAGTCTTGCGGCAGCAGCGCACCAGGCGTGGAGTGCAAATATTTTCACAACGGCGTCGGATATGTTTCCTAAAAAGGCTGTAAGTTCGGTTGTCGGTATCGGTGGCATGGCCGGATCAGTAGGAGGCATCCTTTTTCCTCTTTTGGTAGGGATCATTCTCGATAACTACAAGGCTGCCGGGAACATCGGCGGGGGATACAACGTCATTTTCATCATCTGCGGGTTCGCATACCTGGTCGCGTGGGGAGTAATGCACGTTTTCTCACCAAAAATGGAGCGGGTGGATATATAGTACTTCGGCTTTCGGCCGTCGGCTATCATACCCGATCATTTTTAAAAAGTAAACAAAAGCCGACAGCCGACAGCCGAAGTTAAATCCTAATTCCTTATCAATCAATGAAAAAAACATTCTTGCTTCTTGCGTTCCTTTTGATGGGTAATGCATTTGTTTTCGCTCAAAGCGCCGATGAAAAAGCCGTTGCTGCGACTGTTGAAAAACTCAAAACCGCCATTATCAGCGCTAATGAGGCCGATCTGAAAAAACTGACCTCTCCTTCCCTATCCTATGGCCATTCTAATGGTCTGCTGGAAGATCAGAAAGAGTTCATCCGTGCGCTCGTGAGCGAAGAATCCAAATTCACGAAAATCGATCTGAGTGACCAAACTATTTCAATTTCAGGAGATGTTGCATTGGTCCGTCACAAGCTGTTTGGCGATACGCACAATAAGGGAAAAGACCCCGCGCAGGTAAAACTAGGGGTGTTAATGGTATTCCAAAAAGTAAAAGGAAGCTGGGTACTCCTCGGCCGCCAGGCATTCAAACTGGTTTAAAATCGCATTAAAACATATTTCAAACGGGCCTGCTAATCACTTAGCGGGCCCGTTTTGGTATTGGAGAAATCACGTTGCTCCATTTTATACCGGGCGATTTCCACTGCCTTGTGCAGCTTTTCCTGTAAAACTTGCTGCGAAGGTAGCGCCGTCAGGTAGTCGGCGACGCGAATATTGCTTTGGCCCAGCTGCATTAATTCAATATGCTCGGTGCTTTTGCCGGAGCAGAGAATCAATCCTATTGGATCATTTTCCCCTTCTATCTTCTCATACTTCTCTAAAAACCGAAGGTAAAGCTCCATTTGCCCTTTAAAACCAGCTTCGAATTCGCCCATTTTCAAATCAACCACCACCAGGCATTTCAGCCGCCGGTGATAGAAAAGCAGATCGATAAAATAGTCCCGGTGATCGATGGTAATGCGCTTCTGCCTCGCCATGAATGCGAAATCGCTGCCCATTTCGATAATGAAGCGCTGCAATTCCACGATAATCGAGGCTTCCAGATCCTTTTCAGAATAGGCGTCTTTCAATCCCAGAAAGTCGAGGAAGTACGGATCTTTGAAAACCAGATCGGGGTTCAGTTTCTGCTCGCTTTTCAGCAGTTTCAGGTCGTTGATGATGACGTCCTCGGGCTTTTTACTGATGGCGGTCCGTTCGTAGAGCATGGATTGGATGCGCTCCCGGAATGTACGCACGCTCCATTTTTCGTGGTTGCACATTTGGATGTAGAATTCTCTTTTAACCGGCTCCTGAATGGGCAGAAGCTCCTTGATATGCGACCAGCTCAATTGTCGTATCAGTGATACGACAATTTGTTCGTCGGGAAAGAGCTCCGCAAATTGTACCATTCTTCTCAAACCTTGCTCTGAAAACGATTTTCCATACTCGACCGCCAATTCGCGCGACAGTGTAGCGAGAATTTGCTTTCCATATTCAGCGCGCCCTTGTTTCAGGATTTCCTGCCGGATTACCGTTCCGATTTTCCAGTACAACAGGCTCATTTCCGCATTCACAGAAACATATATATGCTGTCTGCTAGTTTGGATGAGGTCTTTTACGGTGTTAAAAAGCGCTGTATTTATAGTCTTGTCCATAGTGAATGTGATTAAGTCCACCCATTTAGACGCTCGCTTTTCATTTTGGTAACGCACTTCTACAAAAACTTTTTCACCTTAAAAATTGCGTAACAAAAAAGTTACATATAGATTTACGTAACCTAAAAGTTACGCATTATGAAACGCGATATTAAGCTCAAATGGTTTTACCCTTATCCGCCCGAAATGATCTGGGAATGCCTTACGAATCCGGAAATCCTGAGACAATGGAGCCCGATGAAGGACTTCAAACCAGAGATAGGATTTGAATGCCAGACACAGCAAAAGGCAAGGCCCGCACAGAACTGGGATGGGATCATGTACCACAAAATCTTGGAAATCGAACCGTTGAAAAGGCTCTCTTACAGTTTCAAAGGCGGGCCAAAACCGGGTGTCACTACGCTGGACACGATTGTGACCTGGATGTTGGAACCCAAAGACGGAGGTACTGAGCTGCGGTTGGAACATACCGGATTTACCGGTCCGAAAAACATGCTCACAAGCTTCATCATGGAAATGGGCTGGAAGAAAATCGTTAATAAATCACTCAAAAAGGCTTTCGAAGCACATTTCCTATGAGCACGGAGACAACGGACGCCTTCCAGGCCCTCGCAGACAGGGGACGAAGGGAAATATTGATGATGGTCGCCAAAGAAAAACGCTCAATCAACGCCATCGCAGAAAATTTCGACATCAGCCGGCCGGCGGTATCCAAACACATTAAAATCCTCCAAAATGCAGGGTTTATCAATATTGAGGAGAAAGGCCGTGAACGGTACTGCGTGCTGAATCAGACTGGTTTCAGTGAAGTCCAGCAATGGATCAATACATTTGAGGAATACTGGACAGCGCAATTCAGGAGCCTGGAAAATTACCTTGCCTCGAATGTGCCTGTCTCCAAAAAGTAACTGTCAATGCGCCGGTTTCTTCGGGGCCGGCGCGGAAGCATGGTATTTTTTCTGAACAATGGCAGCATATTTATCCATCAGCTCCAATACCTTGTCACGGGATTTGGATCTTACGACCAGCCCTACATGGTACGGTTCGTTCATACGCCATACTACTTCCGGGTCATTAAAAACCGACAGGTCTGGCCACTCCTGGCGTGCCAGCGAGATGATAATGCCTGAATACTCTTTCCGCACAGGAGGAAGTTTGTAGTTTTCGCCCTTGGCCTCCGCGGTTTCCATCCGGGCCCATTCTTTCCAGAGGTTAATACCCGACGCCGCGTCCACCATTTCCGAAAGATGGGCACCGCCGACGCGGGACGATGTTTCGAGGAAATAGTATTTTCCATCGTCGTAGCACCGTATCACCTCCGTGTGCGAGGCACTGTGTTTCAGCCCGAATGCTTTCAGCAAATCCACGGCGAGGGTCTGCAATGCGTGTTCCTCGGAGGAATCGAGCGGCACCGTAACCGAGCGGAATATTCCACCGCCATGGGCCACATCGAAAGGAGGTGCCAGGTACTTGCTGTTCCAGGAAAATATAACAATACCGTTGTAAGAGATCGAATCGACATGATAAACATCGCCCGGTTTGTACTGTTCCACCAAATAGGCGTGACGCTTATCTCCCAGTTCATGAATGGTATTCCACAATTCCTCGGCGGTGCTTAGTTTCTGAATGCCCAAAGCCGAAGCCTCCGAACGCGGTTTGATCATCCACGGGCCGGGGTATTTCTCGATAAAACGGTTGATCTCGTCATCATTAAAAAGCGCCGAAAAACCGGGGACCAGAATGCCCGATTCCAATGCCTTTGTACGCATCGCGAGCTTGTCGCGGAAATAGCGGCCGGTAGTTTGCCCCATCCCGGGAATCCTGAAATACTCACGGATATGCGCCGCTTTCTCCACATCGAAATCATCGAGCGCGACCACACGGTCGATCGGGCGCGTGCGCATCACGTATGCAAGGCCGGTGATGATCTCATTCATGTTGTAAGTACCATCCTCCCCCTCCTCCACATAAAAAAACTCATCCACAGCATCCCTGACCCAAGGTTTATCTTCCAGTTTTTTTGCCGTGATCAAAAAAACCTTATTACCAGCGTCTTTCAGCGCCTGCAAAAAATCATTGCCTTTGAAATAGGTGGAAATGCAGAGAAAAGTCAGAGTTCGGGTCATAAAATGTGATTTGGTGGACGGTAGCGGCATTTGCGGACAAGCCATGCCGCAAAGCATATATTCTCAAATCTAGCAAAAAGAACCATTTTGGCAAGAAAAGCCCCGGTTAAATTTCCGTTATAAGCGGGGTTTGACGCTAACCCGCCAGTTTCGACAAGTAAGCGATCAGCAACTTCACGCCGTAGGCTGTTCCAGCGCGGCCTGGGGCAAACTCGGTATCGCCAAATGCCATTCCGGCAATATCGAGATGCGCCCATGCGGGATGCCCGGCAGTAAATACTTCCAGAAACTTGGCCGCTACAATGGCTCCGGCCAGCGGTTTGCCGTGATAGTTCTTCACGTCGGCAATGTCGGAGCTGATCTCCTCTTTGTATTCGTCCCAAACAGGCAGCCGCCACAAGCGTTCGCCTGTTTCGTCGGCTGCTTGGGTGAGTTGCCCGGCGAGATGGTCGTTGGGCGTAAAAAGGCCCGCGGCTTCGTAGCCAAGCGTTTGAATCACGCTCCCGGTAAGTGTTGCGAGGTCGATAAGCACATCCGGCTCATAATGTTTGACGGCATAATGCAGGCCATCGGCAAGGATCAACCGGCCCTCTGCGTCTGTATCGATCACCTCAATCGTCTTTCCGGCATAGGAACCGATCACATCCCCGGGTTTCATGGCCGAACCGTCCACCGAGTTTTCCGTGGAGGGAATCACGCCGATAATCCGGACCGGCAGTTTCAATTGCGCCGCCAGCTCTATCGTGCCCAAAACAGCCGCCGCTCCGCCCATATCGCTTTTCATCAAATGCATATTGGCCGATGGCTTGATCGAAATACCGCCTGTATCGAAGGTTACACCCTTGCCCACCAGCGCCACCGTTTGGGTGTAATGCGCCGGGTTATATTCCGAAACAATCATCACCGGTGGTTCGTCGCTTCCCTTGTTCACGGCCAGCAATGCGTGCATACCCTGCTTTTCCAGCGCCGCTTTTTCCAATATTTCCACCGTATACCCATGCTCCGCCCCCGACTTTCTTGCCCAGTCGGCCAGCGTCGCCGGCTTTTTATAATTGGATGGTGCGTTCATCAAATCCATAATCCGGATTTGCACCTGAGCCGTTTTCAGTGCAGTAGTCGCCGATTGCTCCACATCCGAACCTTTTTCGGTCAAAATCGACAATGTGCCCGATTTGAAAAAGTCGCTTACCGCTTTCGGCTCCGTTTTGTAGAGTTGCAGGTCGTAACCTCCCAAAACAATGCCATTCACGGCATTTCCGAGCCATTCGGCCCTACATCCGCGCCCGTCGAGTATGATGTGCGCGGGCCAGCGGTCTTTTCGTTTGAAAAAAAGCGAGCGAAAAATTTTGGTAACAGCCGGGAGTTTTGGCGTTTTTCCGAGCCCTAACCACAACTCCTTCGAAGAATACCACCATGTTTCTCCCTTTTCTGCCTTGAACATCTCCTGGTTAGCGGGTTCGGCACCCTGTTCGAACGGGCGGACGATCAGCACGTCTTCGATAGGCTCCTGTATGATCTCTATTTGCATTGGATTCAAAAGTCGGATTAATAAAAAAAGCAAAGACAATATATGCCTTTGCTTTCAAAAATGGGTTATACGGGAATTAATCCAATCCACCGCGGCGGGTAGGCTTGCGCGGCTCAGGCCATGCCCCCGGCACGCCTTTGGCATCGAGGGGCAAAATGCTCTTATCACGCGACGTTTTGGTGGGGTCTTCGCTCGCCTGATAAGCCAGAATTGCCGCAAGTATCGCATTGCTACGCACATCGTCGAACACGATCTTGTCGTAGGTGTCGCGGTTAGTATGCCATGTATAGGTGCCGTATGACCAGTTCAATGAGCTCAGTGAGAAGGCAGGAGCGCCCGCAGCTACGAATGAAGCGAAATCAGAGCCACCGGTTCCGGGAGCACCAGGAAATGAAGTTTGGATAGGCGTGCGGATCGGTTCTGGGACTTTGGAAAGCCAGCGGGTCAGGTATTCATAAGCATTCAAAAAGCCCTGACCTGACAGGTTCACGACCCTACCCGTCCCGTTGTCCTGGTTGAACACCGCCTGAATGTTCTGCACGATCTCCGGATGGTCTTCCACAAATGCACGGGAGCCATTCAGTCCCTGCTCTTCGCTTCCCCAATGCCCGACCAGGATCGTCCGCTTAGGATTGGGATATACCTTTTTGAGAATGCGCATAGCTTCCATCATCACGAGCGTGCCGGTACCGTTGTCGGTGGCGCCGCTACCGCCGTCCCAAGAGTCGAAATGCGCAGAGAGTATCACATATTCGTTCGGTTTCTCAGTGCCTTTGATCTCCCCCACCGTATTGAATGTCTGGCTAATGCCGGTTTCCTTCGCATCGGCACGCACACTGATTTTCGGCGTGTGTCCCGAATCCGCCAGGCGATACAGCAGGCCGTAATCTTCGAGTGAAATATCCACCGTCGGGATAGCCTTCGTGTAAGCTCCGAAGATTTTATTAGCCCCAAAACCCTTTGACCAATAAGACATCACCACGCCCGCCGCACCTGCTTTCTCCAATGCGAGCGGCAATGCGCGGGAAGTGTAGCCGGTCTTTTTCAAACGGTTAGCCCATGCGTCGGTCTGCGCGTCCCGGTCCTTTTTCATTTTTTCAAACGACTCTTTCGTCGCAAATTCCTGCCAATTATAGTCGGGACGGCCAGTAGGCTGGTTCATGCTGATCAGCACAAACTTGCCTTTGGCGGTTGGTAACCACTTTTGGAATGCCACCGAATCGGCCACATCGGGTAGGATCACCACATCCGCAGTCACCGTTTTGCCATTCGTGCCGGGGCTCCATGCGAGCTGCATACCTTCAAGCGATTTCACGCGCGGCGCTACCATGTCTATATGCGATACGCCGCGTTCCCAACCGCGCCATTCGCCCCATTTTTCATTTTTTGCACTAATACCCCAACTTTTGTATTTAGCAACTGCCCAATCGTGCGCCTGCTGCATTTGCGGTGAGCCTACGAGCCGGGGGCCGATCACGTCCATCAGTTCATGACCGAGTTTTTCAAGTTGCGAATTTTCAGTAGCCTCCTTTACGATGTTTTCAACCACAGGGTCTTTCGCGACCGCTTCTTTACTTTGTGCAAAAACAACGATGGCCTGGCTCGAAAGACAAAGGGTCAGGAACAAATAGATTTTTTTCATGGGATTGGTGGTTTAAGAAATATCGTTGCCCAATGTAGGAAATCGCTATGACGCTTTCCGTACGCTCTTAAAAAATTCTAAATTGATATTTTAATTATATTATTCCAGCACCAGACATAAATGGCATACTGGTTCACAGGCAGATATGTTAAACCGGATTATCGCATTTGTATTTTTCGCCAACTACTTCGTCGGAATTCTGGCGGTGGCATTATCCCTGGAAACTGCCTTCCAGCTTAACATCCCGCTCAATTCGCCGGCCTATTACATCCTGCTTTTCTGCACAACCGTATTCTATTACACGATGGCCTACTCGGGGCCGGTTATCCCGAAAGTTTCCGCCAATCCCCGGACCGAATGGTACCGGCAACATTACCGGTTCGTCCGGGTGAGCCAGGTATTCCTGTTTAGTATTTGCGCTTTTCTGGGAGCCTGGTACCTGGTTGAAAACTTTCATGCGATAACGCATTTGCCGCTTTACTATTGGCTTGTTTTATCGGTTGTGCCGCTTGCCGCGATCCTCTATTACGGTTTGCTTCCCAAATCCATTATTTCATTCAATCTACGACACACTGGTTGGCTTAAAGCATTCGTGATCGGGTTTGTGTGGGCGGGATGCGTTAACCTCTTTCCGGTGACGGCCCTGCGGATCGAGCGGGGCATAACCGTGGCCGAGCCCTTATTAATGCTCTGGCTCTTCACCAAAAACTGGATGTTCTGCACCGTCAACGCCATTATGTTCGATATGAAGGACTATGAGGACGACGCGAATATTGAGTTGAAAACTTTTGCCGTGCGAATGGGGCTGCGGAAGACCATCTACGTAGTGCTGGTACCGCTTCTGCTTGTCGGGCTCATTTCTTTTCTGGCATTTGCTATCTACCAGCACTTCGGCATTCCGACGATCCTGTTCAACATGGTGCCTTTTGTATGCCTGCTGGCGGTTGCATTTTCGCTCCAAAAACGGCAAAGCATTTTGTTTTACCTCATCGTGATCGACGGGCTCTTGTTGGTCAAAGCATTATGCGGGATCGCGGGCAGCTTTTTTGCACATCAAAACCTGCATTAGTTATGCTGAACAACTATGACCGCATCGCAACGAACTATGACAGGCTTAGCAGACTGGTATTCGGCAAATCGATCGTCCGCGCACAGCAGGCGCTGCTCCCGTTTGTAAGTTCTCCTGCACGCATACTTATCGTAGGCGGGGGAACCGGCTGGATATTAGAGGAGATTGCAAAACACTGTCCCTCAGGATTAGCCATCGATTATGTCGAAATCTCTTCCAACATGCTGGACTTGGCCAGAAGGCAGGATTGTAGGGAAAATCAGGTCACATTCGTGCATACGGGAATCGAGGACTACGCCGCACCAATGAAATACGATGTGGTCATGACACCGTTCCTTTTCGACAATTTCAGTCGCGAACGTGCCCGCGAGGTTTTTGAAAAGCTGGATAAAATACTCGAAAACGGTGCATTATGGCTGTTCACCGACTTTCACATTGATCAAAACCTTAATCGCATCTGGCAAAAAGCCCTGCTGCGGTCTATGTATATTTTCTTCAAAAATATCAGTCACGTGGAAGCGGATCAATTGCCGGATATGCTCACTCTTTTTAACACACATAACTACCACCTGATATTTGAAGCCTTCCGTTTCAGCCATTTCATCCGTTCGGCTGCGTACCGCAAATCAGGCGACAGCCGCGCGGCCCCGACCGAAAATAAACCGCTCGTTGAAAATGATAATCGATAGCAGGATCAGTGAATATGCCGTGATCTGCACCGAATTGATCGGCTCATGGAAGTAGAACAATGCGATGGCAAAGTTCATCAACGGATTGATATACAACAAAATACCCATGGTAGAAGACGTAACCCCCTGCAATGCATACAGATTCATAAACAGCGGGATGATCGTAAAAACGATCGCTATCAGCGTGATGAGTATGTAAAATGAAGCCTCCGTAGGCAACGCAGCACTGTATTTCGGGTAGAAAGGAAGCAGCAGCAATGCAGAAAAAACGATCTGGATCGTGAGTACCAGGAACTTGTCGATACCTGCATTCTTGCGCTGGCTTACAAGATAGAACGCGTAAGAAGCCGCGACGATCAGGCTGTACAGAATATCCGATATATTATTGAAAGACAATAATATACAACTCAAAACACTGAGCATTACCGCAGTCCATTGCCATTTGCTGAGCTTTTCATCCAGGACGAAAAAGGCGATTACGGTAGTCATGATCGGGCAGACCAGGTAGGCGAACGAAGCCGCCTTTACGCTGATATGGTTCATCACATAAATGAAGAAAAACCAGTTGGCTGTCAGCAGTACTCCGCCAATTAACGTGAGGAATGCAACCTCCCGCTTCCGCTTCACAGGCATTGCCTTGAATGCCGCAACGCTCTCTTTCAGCACTTTCACCCGTACAAACAAACTAATTACTGCCATCACCGCCGCACACATGAACACGCGGTAAACAGGATGTCGAGCGACGGATATCCTTTCAATGGTTTGAGTGCCAGGCTGAAAAAGCCCCAGATCAGAAATGAAACGAATGCGGTGAGGTAGTACTTTGAAAATTTCATCAGGCTGTGGATGTGGTGTGGACCGTACTCCCGAAACAGCAAATTGCACGGCCGGGTTCGAACATTTTGACCGTGGCCGGATATTTACCATTGAAATTTAACCGCTGAGTTATGCAACCGTTGGTTGACGTATCGTGTCAACCAGACAACTTCCATTCCCAAAAACCCAGATCCATGAAAATTCTCTACATCCTTCCTTTCCTGTTAGTCAGCCAGATCGCCCTTGCCCAACGCACCACACTTTCCGTTGGGCTCAATTCGGGCATTTCACGCTTTGCGGGCGCGAGCGCAGAAAAGACGACCACTTCGGGCACCGGAGGCCCTTTTTGTGGCTGCCTTCTTCGGGAGGCTAGTTACCTCGGTGATGTACCTGCAATTACCTACGGCGCAAACCTCGCGGTGCAGCACGAGTTCAAAAACCACTTCCTGCTCGGATTGGAAACCGGTTACGAAAACCTCCGCACCCGTATTAATGTTGAGCAATATCAGCTCGACGATATGATCTTTAAAACCGACAATGGTTACAGTATTACCCGTAACCACTTCATCAACATTTTCCCCAGCGCTGGATACAATTTCCCATTAGCGGAGAACCTGGACCTTTCGCTCCGTGGTGGTGCCGATTTTGGCATTGGCCTCAACAGTTCCAGCCGCCTCGTTATCAAAGACGTATTTGAAGACGACCAATATACCGATCGCGATGGTCTCGCTCCCGGGCTCGATTTCCGCCCCAGGGTCGAGGCAAAAATAGCCGGCAAACGGCTCGGGCTGGCAGTCAGTTACGCGCACGGAGCAACGAATTGGCTCAACGGATGGGCTGGCGGTGCTACCGACCTCCATATGCGCGTCTGGCGCGTGGGCGTACAGTACCGAATATTCTAAAAAAGCAGTAAAAGCGGAACCATAGTCGGCTTATTTGGCTTGATTAGTAAGGCAATATTTAATCAAGTATGACATTTTCCGACATCCGGCTGGTGGCTACCGATATGGACGGTACGCTTTTGAACTCCAAACACGAAATCCACGAATCGTTTTTCCCTGTTTTCAGAAAACTTAAAGATCACGGGATCATTTTCGTTGCAGCCAGCGGTCGTCAGTATTTCAATCTCGCCAAAACCCTCGATGCGGTAAAGGACGAAGTCATTTTTGCCGCCGAGAACGGCAGTTATGTGGTTTTTAGAGATGAAGAAATCCACATTCAGGCGATCGATCCGGAGATTACCCGCGAGCTGATATTGATTTCAAGAAAGATCAAGAATACCTACCCGATCATTTGCGGGAAGAAAAAGGCTTACGTCGAAAATGACGATGAGGAGTTTATCAACCACCTCAAACTCTATTTTGAAAGATATGAGGTCGTAAATGACCTGCTCGAAATCACCGACGACCAGTTTCTGAAATTCACATTATGCGACCTGGCCGGCTCCGAAGTGAACAGTTACCCGCATTACAAAAAATATGAGCAAGACCTGCAAGTGAAAGTTTCGGGACCGATCTGGCTCGACATTTCGCACAAAAAGGCCAACAAAGGCCGCGCAATGGAGGTTTTGCAGGAAAAATTTAAAGTTACCGCCGAGCAGACAATGGTTTTCGGGGACTACCTCAATGACCTTGAAATGCTCGAAAAAGCACATTACTCCTACGCAATGGCGAATGCGCACCCGGATATCAAAAAAATAGCCCGTTTCATCGCCAAAAGTAACGATGAAAACGGGGTAGTTGAAATCCTTTCGGAAATCACGGAGTAAGGGAATGCCCTACTCCGTATATTTTTTGAATATGGAAGTCGCTGTGTGCCCTCCAAAACCGAAAGTGTTGTTCAGCGCGTAATTCACAGTCTGGTTCAGCGATTTGCCCAGCACGATGTTCATGCCTTCGGGGATCGCCTCGTCAAGGTTCTCGGTATTAATGGTACCGGGAATGACGTCGTTCTTCACGGCCAAAGCACAAACGATACTTTCCAGCGCTCCCGCCGCTCCCAGCAAATGGCCGGTCATAGATTTCGTAGCACTGATCGCCACCGGATGATCGCCGAACACGGTTTTCATCCCTTGCAACTCGCTCATATCACCGAGGCCTGTTGAAGTCGCGTGCGCATTCACGTAGTCGATTTTGTCGGCCGTAATACCGGCTTCTCTCAGTGCTTTCCGCATGCCTAATGCGGCACCCATACCGTCCGGAGGTGTTCCGGTGAGGTGATAAGCGTCCGCTGCCATTCCGCCGCCGACGATTTCGGCATATATTTTAGCGCCTCTCGCTTTGGCATATTCCAGGTCTTCGAGGATCAATGCCGCTGCACCTTCGCCCATTACAAAACCATCGCGGTCTTTATCGAACGGCCTTGAAGCCGTTGCAGGGTCGTCATTTCTTTTGGAAAGTGCCTGTGCCGCGCTGAAACCACCCAATGCCGAGTAGATAATCGCCGCCTCGGAACCACCGGCCACCATCAATTTAGCCTTACCCATGCGAATGGTATCGAATGCGCTGATCAACGCCGTATTGGAAGATGCGCACGCCGAAACCGTACAGTAGTTAGGCCCGTGCAACTTGTGACGGATCGAGATAACACCCGCCGCAATATCCACGATCATTTTGGGAATAAAGAAAGGGCTGAAACGCGGCACACCACCCGATGCGTGGAATTCCAGCAACTGGTCTTCGAATGTGCCCATACCGCCGTTTCCGGTCGCCCAGATCACGCCCATATCGTGGCGGTCTTCCAGATCGATATTCGCAAAGTCCAGCCCTGCGTCCTTGATCGCCGTATCCGACGCCGCAATCGCATACTGGGTATGCAGGTCGTATTTTTTAATCTCCTTCTTCTCGATATAGTCTTCGGGATGGAAGTCCTTTACTTCGCAACCGAATTGTGTTTTAAATTTGGAAACATCCATTTTTGTAATGGTAGCAGCACCGCTTTTACCATCTACAATATTTTGCCAGAACTCTTCCACAGAATTCCCCAGCGGAGAAATAACCCCCAGGCCGGTAACTACTACTCTTTTCATACAGTTTGATTATTTGATCCAAGACATCAGGAAAGTTCAGTCAACCTCCTGAGTCAGTGTATCTTTGAAGATGTCGTCGACCAGTTTCTGCACCTTCGGGCCAATCAGCAGGATTGCCGGGATGACGATCAGATACGACATGCTCCAAGATTTGAGCCAAATCACCAAAAAATTGGCAACAAATCCAATATTTGCAGAGATCAAAGTAAAGGAAATTATCCCCGTTGTAACGATCCCCATAATCATGGCAAAAGCGATTTTCTGTCTCATACCGGCAGTGATTTTTGTGTATTGAAGGTTACTTTTAAAAGGTCTCCGTCAGGCTGTTTGGAGCTCGACGCCCGGGTTCATTGCCTGCAAAGCGGCCGCCGGGTTGTTCAAAAAGAGGTTGAAAACATCGGCAGTACGGCCCGTAAGAATTTCGTAGGTATTGTTTTCAAATGCTTCCACCAGTTCATCGGCTACCTGTTTTGCAGGGATACCATTCGTAGCACCGCCGATCTCAGCAGAGAACTCAGTATCCACCAACGGAGGCAGGATTTCAAATACTTTGACATTCGTGGATTTGCCCAGCGCAATGCGCAACGATTGGGTATAAGAATGCAATGCAGCTTTACTTGCGGCGTAGGTCGGCAGGAAATGGTTAGGAACCAGGCCTGCAATGCTGGAAACGGTCACGATGGCAGCTTCATTCGCTTTTTTGAGTAGCGGCAGCAACTTCTGATTCAGACGGATAATGGCCAGGTAATTGGTGATAATCTCCTCTTCGGCCAGTGTTGCGGCGTCCTGGTCGCCGTCCAGATGATAGTAGGCGGCCTTTCCCGCATTATTAATCACCACATTCAAATCAGGGAATTCGTTTTCAAGGCGCGCAACAAGGTCGTCGGTAGCCTGCTTGTCGACTACATCGTAAACGATGGGCGTCACATTAGTCAGTTGCGCTGCTGCTTTTTGCAGACGTTCTTCATTGCGACCGGTGATGATTACATGATTGCCTTTTGCGTCGAAAGCTTTGGCGAATTCGAGACCGATACCAGCACTTCCGCCGGTAATGAGGATTGTATTTCCAGTAGTTTCCATTGTTTTCAAGGTTAAAATATACCAATCGGTATATTATTTGAGAAAATTAAAACCGGCATTTGCCCGGTGTAATCTGTAAATCGAAATTCACATGACAAAAATATACTGATCGGTATATTTTTGCAAGAAAAATCATAAAAACTTTTGGGCTATCTACAAAAAACGGCCTGGCTATCTACCAGGCCGCTATTCTATTTCCCATAGCCAATAATTTCTTACTTCGCACTTACACGCCAGATGACATTTCCGGAATCGTCGTTCACCAGCAATGAGCCATCGTTCATCACCGTCACACCCACTGGCCGGCCGTATACCCTCTTCTCGCTTTCAACAAAACCCGTCAGAAAATCCTCCGGCCTGCCCGACGGCTTCCCGTTCTTAAATGGTACAAAAACCACTTTATATCCTGAAAGCGTCGAACGGTTCCAGGAGCCGTGCTGGCCTACAAATGCACCGTTATGATATTTTGCAGGAAACTTGGTTTTGTTGTAGAACGCCAGCCCCAGCGATGCCGTGTGCGAACCGACGGGCACATCCGGTACAATCGCCTTTGCGACCAGGTCGGGGCGCTCTCCTTTTCTGCGCGGGTCTTCATTTGGTCCGAAATAGGCGTATGGCCAGCCGTAAAATCCGCCTTCCTTCACGCCGGTAATATAGTCGGGTACGAGTTCGTCGCCCAGCTTATCGCGCTCATTCACCGCTGTCCATAGCACATTGGAGCCCGGTGCCCAGCCCATTCCCACGGGATTGCGCAACCCGCTCGCATACACACGCTCACCCGAGCCATCGGGGTTGATTTCCAGGATATTCGCCCTGCGCTTTTCTTCGTCCATTCCGTGGTCGGCCACATTGCTCGCCGACCCAACTGAGATGTAGATTTTGCTGCCATCCGCATTCGCCAGGATATTTCGCGTCCAGTGGTTGTTATAACCGCCCGCGGGCAGTTCCAAAATCTTCTGGCCTTTGGAAGTGATCCTCGTTTCACCTTCCTTATAGGGATAGCGGTAGAGGCCGTCGGTATTCGCCACATAGAAAAAGCCGTTCAGCACCAGCATGCCGAGCGGCCGGTTGAGTTTTTCAAGGAATATCTCTCGCATTTCGGGGGTGCCGTCTTTATTCACATCGCGCAAGAGCGTGATCCGGTCGGCACTCTTTTTCGTCCCCGATTCCGCCACGAAAACATCGCCGTTGGGTGCGATGTAGGCCCAGCGCGGGCTGTCGAGCTGGTCGGCGAACTTTGTCACGACGAACCCTGCGGGGGCCACGGGCATTTTGCCATCGGGCCAACCCGCTTCTTCGGGCCGGTTTTCCGCGGATTCTGTCGCGAATGGCGCGGGTAATACGAGGCTGTCATTTACCGTAGCCACGGAATCGGGCCCGCTTTGGGCCGCCTCTTCCTTTTCTTTCTTTTCGGTGTTGCAACCTGCAAGCGAAGCAAGGGCCAGCAGGCTTATCATAGTGAAGTGATGTTTCTTCATGTTTGTTGATATTAATGTAAAAAAGCCGGTCAGGAACATTGCGTTCCCGGCCAGCTTTTACAATAATAATGCCAACATAATGGCCCGGTTACACCGGCAGTATATCCGATTTCAGAACGATACAGGCACTTCGACGACCGTCTTTTCCCAGCCGAGAAACATCTTCGCCTGCTTGTCAGAAACCTTTTCAAAAACGATGGAGAAGTTTTCAATCGGAGCATCCACATTTTTTACCGGTACATTCACACGCAGCACGTCGTTCGCTTCCTTATACTTGAATGCTCCCCAATAATCGACGTCCGAACTGAGGATAATCGTCCATTCCTTTTCATTCGGGATCGCAAACAGCGAATACGTACCGGCTTTCACCTTTTTGCCGCCGAATGTGGCATCCTCGTAGAACTTGATCTCCGTGGATTCATCCGCACCCAGGCGCCAAACTTTACCATAAGGCTCCTTTTTCCCAAAAATCTCACGGCCATTCAGAAACGGCCTGCTGTACGACACCTTCACCAACGCCTTCTCGCCATCCTTACGATCATGCGCGAAATGGTCCGGAAAATAAGCGATATCCCGCGGACTCTTATCCAGCCCCCTGAATTTCTGTGCATTCGCACCGAATGCGATCACCGTCATCAAAAGGGCCAGGAAAATGTTCTTTTTCATGTTTGTGGTTTTTGTTAAAGATTTGAATGCTAATGTTAGGAAAAGTTTTGATTTTAAGCTCACGCAATCGCCTTACCACTCAGTACCGGCCGCGGATCTTTGGTATTTCCGATGATCGCGAGACTCCTCTTAAATTCAACTTGGAGATTATCCCCTTCAAACTTGCACCGCACGGTTTCATAATGCGCGGTTTCGATGAAACGCCAGGTCATTTCAAAAGTCGTGTCGTCGATCCAGGCGCCGTTGGCGGCGATTTTGGTTTTCTTTTCGCCAGGGACCGGGGTTAGAACGAGTTTGAGCGGCATGGTCGATAAATCGGTGAGACCAATTTTCCAATTACCCAAACCATTTACCACAAGGTGCTCGCCCTTATCGTCGGTTACACGGAACAAGCACCAGCCTTTGTCGAATTCGAAGGATACTTTATTAATTTTCAACTCATTATCTACCAGCTTAAATGCCTTCCCGTTCATTTTCGGGGCAAGCTCCGACGCAGGCTTTCCAGGTGTCAGCGGTAATGCGAGAGAGCCGAGTTTTTTCTGCATTTCAGACTGTGCACCTTTGTCGGCGGGAACACCGGTAGCCTTTACAGTAGGAAGGATATGGTTCCAAACATGGTTCAGAATGGCCTGCATATCGCTGGTTTCGCTGGTGATGGCAACTACCATGTCTTCTTTCGGCATTACAATACAGTATTGCCCGAAAGCGCCGTCGCCTCGGTAAGCACCATTCCGGCAACGCCAGAACTGATAGCCATACCCCTGTTGCCAGTCGTCGTCCTCGGGCTTACGGTTGCTGCCCTTGGACATAATATGCGAGCGTGTAGCTTCCTCC
>NZ_JAHXBN010000104.1 GCF_019924045.1 Dyadobacter fermentans
TTCGGGTCAGGGATGTGTAGGATAGGTGGGAGGCTGTGATTGGGCGTCGCCAGGCGTTCAGGAGCCAACGTTGAAATACCACCCTTCGCTGGCCTGGGATCTAACTGCTCGATGAGCAGGACCGTGCATGGTGGGTAGTTTGACTGGGGTGGTCGCCTCCAAAAGTGTAACGGAGGCTTCCAAAGGTCTGCTCAACACGCTTGGTAACCGTGTGTGGAGTG
>NZ_JAHXBN010000105.1 GCF_019924045.1 Dyadobacter fermentans
CGACCCTGGGCTGCTTTATTAGTCACAATCGTGTAAAGCTCGCCATTGGAAAGAGAGGTTTCGTCAATACTCAAATGGGCCCCAGTATTTTCTGAATACAAAAGCCACTCGGCAGCGTGCTCGCGCTGGTCCCAATCCTTATAGTCACTGATGTGATCTTTGTATTGCTGTTGGAGCTGTTTTCCGTCCAAGTGAAAGTATTTGCCAAGCTGTGAACAACTGACGGGGTTATTATCTATACAGTCCTTTTAAAAAATCCGCAAATTCCTTTGTCATTCGCGTTCCCTGCTGTACCACATTCCAATCCCTGCTAACAATGTCGCCGGTATCTTTGACTTCCCAGCGCCGACGCTTAATGCAGAGTGTAACTTTTTGATTACGAATGGGGAAGTCCTGAATGTAAATTTCAGGTAGAAAGCCCTTAGACTCTAATTTTTGATCTTTGTATTCGAAAGGAGGAAGGTTCTTTTCTTCCAAGTAGATATGAAGACCGCTAAG
>NZ_JAHXBN010000106.1 GCF_019924045.1 Dyadobacter fermentans
GCGTGGCGGTTGGTGTGCATACCACGCAGTTTGAGATCCGCGATCCCGAGGTGAATTTGTTTGAAAAAGTGCTGGCGATAGCGGCCGGGGAAGTCGATAAGGCGGCATTGAAACGCCCGTTTGTCAAAGTAGCAGGCATTTGCGGCCTGACCGGGCAGGCTTTGAAGGAGGCTGAAATCGCCGTGAACCTGGGCTATGACCTGGGGCTTGTCAGCATGGCGGCATTCAAAACGCAGGCGGAATCCGAGATTATTGAGCACGTTAAAAAGGTTGCCGAGGTGATTCCCGTATTTGGGTTTTA
>NZ_JAHXBN010000107.1 GCF_019924045.1 Dyadobacter fermentans
TTCGCCTCTGAGAGCCTAGGTATCCCCCATGCGCCCTTAATTCGCTTGCGCGACTTTATTCTTCTTCTCTTCTACTTTACCAATATGTCAATGAACTCGTTGCCTCACATGCGAGGCAATGTGGAGAATAACGGATTCGAACCGTTGACCCCCTGCGTGCAAGGCAGGTGCTCTAGCCAGCTGAGCTAATCCCCCAAAATTCTTTCAATAAACAGAATCAGAAACGTTTTCCTGATCTTAAATTCTTGCATTCCGTGGGCCTGCGTGGACTCGAACCACGGACCTCGACATTATCAGTGTCGCGCTCTAACCACCTGAGCTACAAGCCCTTATATGATAAAGATAAACCAAAAGCAGAATTTTTCGTCTCCAGAAAGGAGGTGTTCCAGCCGCACCTTCCGGTACGGCTACCTTGTTACGACTTAGCCCCAGTCGCCGATTTTACCCTAACGGTGTCTTTAACCTACCGCTT
>NZ_JAHXBN010000108.1 GCF_019924045.1 Dyadobacter fermentans
CGTAAACCTGCGGTATGCGTTCGTTGCACTTTGCGCGTCGATGATGCCGTTTAGCAGCCCGTTTGAAGAACTGTAGACAATATCCGATATATCCAGACTGCTCGCGCCGACAAAAGTGTTTCCGTACGGAGCAGCATCCAGCACATAAGAGGCTGTCGGGTCGACCAGCTGCAGATAAGTGGCTGCTCTGGCCGGATTGATGTCGACTACGTAATACCTTGTAGCGAGCCTGCTGTAAATGAATAAATAGCCGTCGCCAAAGACCTCCCCGACATTAT
>NZ_JAHXBN010000109.1 GCF_019924045.1 Dyadobacter fermentans
GTGCTAGGCAGCGAATTTTGGCCAATCGAATTAGATCAAAAAATTGGTATATCTTCTAATGTTAAGGACGGCATCGTGCCAATAAACGGATTACGACATGTACCGGAAGCAGACACAACGGGTTGGTATATCTGGGCGGGAGAAGAAATGGACACAAGCGACGACTTTTTTCTGCCTCTCCACGTCAAACACTTAGATGTCTGGAATTCCGAGATCCTGAAATTTTTAGCTCTACCTCCCGGATGGCGTTTTCTTAAAGCCGGAGACTATGAAGATGTATGGTTCGATGGCTCGCTACTGACTGATGAGACAAGCAGACAAGATCAGAAATAACAATCTAAAAACTGTCTGAAAAACGGGGCACTTACAATCAACTACAACTTTCCGTTTGTTGTAACTGCGATTAACCTAGCATTTGCTCTTCATGGGTAGTTGGCACGCTGGGATAAGTATGTGTGATTCCCAACAATCCAATCGATCGTCCTAGAGACAGACGCGGTGTGATGGAGGATTGAGTGCCGATGGTGGAATCTTTGATCTGGGTATATGCGGCGACAAAACCAGGACGATTGAGAGTGAAAGTTTCAGATTCATACTGTTCGGTTGTTTTTAGGTGGTTTGCAACTGGAAACTATCGCCTCGCATGCAGCTTTTCACAACCCGAAAAAGTATGAAATATTTATTACCCATTCCGTCTCTAATTATGAACCATTGTAGTAATTGCGCTACATCAATACCTCGCAGGCATTGAGATGGTAGCGGCAACTATTGTTCAAATAGAAAATGTATGATAACACAAGCAGCTTAATTACGAATTTTTCCTACATGCTAATACTTGTAAAACGCAAAAAACAAGTTATTTCAAGGCAATACATAGGCTTTAAGGCCATCATCCTGTTCCAATATATTCTGCCGAAGGGCTCGATAAGTTTACTTGCGATTAACCGGCCGAAATTATACCTCCTAGTTCTCCAACAAAAGCTAGACGATAAATACGAATTCGCTTTTAATGTAGAAATAATTCATTATAATTGCATATGTAACTGGAAATTCCTTTCCGATTTAAGGCAGTTTGAATTGTTACTTAATTCTGTCTCAAACCAGTCTTGGATGGCCTTGAATTTGTTCAAGCCATGAACACCGCTCACAAATGGGACAAAACCTATTGATTTTACAGACCACTTAAAGTTCGTAGCAAATGAAAAAAATCTATTGTAGTAAACCATTGCGCAAAGCGGCATTTGTAATTCTGGGGTACTTAATTGGTATTTCTTTTACCTGGGCGCAAGAACCCACGCCATTTGCATGCTCTAATCTTGCATATCAAGTGAGCGGGCCAAATACAAGCAATTCCACGCTTTATAGCTACAATGTATCCACAGGCGTCAGAACTCTTATGGGAGACCT
>NZ_JAHXBN010000110.1 GCF_019924045.1 Dyadobacter fermentans
CAAAATCGCGTAGCGATATAATATAGGTAGCAGATTCCGATGGTATTTCAGAAAATGCCGTCAGGCATGCAACAACAGCGCATCGTTGTTACATGCCTGACGGCATTTTTATGCAACCGGCCCATCTGCGTTTCTACCAATATTACATGCCTGACGGCATTTGTTTCACAATCAATAAAAACCAACCATACTTAATTATACCTACCGCCACATGACCAACCCTGACCAGATTTAACCACACCTGACCACATCTGACAATTCCTGACAACCCGTCGTCAAGAGTGGTAGGGCATTATCAAGGGTAGGCAGGCATCGTCAAGGGTTATCCAAAAGCAAGAGGCTGGACAATGTATCGACGTAAATATCTTGTCGCCAAAATCGCGTAGCGATATAATATAGGTAGCAGATTCCGATGGTATTTCAGGAAATGCCGTCAGGCATGCAACAACAGCGCATTGTTACATACCTGACGGCATTTTTTTGCAACCGGCCCATTTGCGTTTCTACCAATATTACATGCCTGACGGCATTTGTTTCCCCATCAGTAAAAACCAACCATACTTAATTATAACTACCGCCACATGACCAACCCTGACC
>NZ_JAHXBN010000111.1 GCF_019924045.1 Dyadobacter fermentans
AACAGAGAAGTTAAGCCCGGATCCGCCGATGATACTTGGTTCAAACCCGGTAAAGTAGGTAGCCGCCACAATTATTAAATCAAAAGCCTCGCAGTAATGTGAGGCTTTTTTGCGTTTGGGGCCCGGATGCCCGGCTCCGCCGATGATACTTGGGCTCAGTCCGAAAACTTGGGGGGCGGTGAAAAAAGTAGTTGTTTTGCAGGCTCATTCCGAAAACTTGGGGGGCGGTGAAAA
>NZ_JAHXBN010000112.1 GCF_019924045.1 Dyadobacter fermentans
AAGTTACGCAAGCTCAAATTCCATGGCATGTTCCATGCCTTTAAAAGCAGCTTGGAAAGCGGGAAAACCGATGATTACACCGCCGATGAGCTTTTAGCCCATCTGGTTGATGCTGAATGGGATGACAGGCATAATCGACGTGTAGAGCGGCAGATCAATTATGCTAGGTTCCGCTATAAGGCGATGGTTGAAAATATCCATTACCATGCCGACCGGAGTATCGAACGTAACCAGATCATGCGCCTGGCCGAATGCTCTTTCATTGCCCGTAACGAGAACCTGTTGATCACAGGCAGTACCGGGATCGGGAAAAGCTATGTGGCATCCGCCATTGGTCACCAGGCCTGTATCCTGGGCTACCGCGTTCTATATGCCAGTACACCTAAGTTATTCGCCCGCTTGAAGATGGCCAAGGCCGATGGGTCCTATATCAAGGAAATTGCAAAGATAGAACGGCAGCACCTGCTCATCCTTGATGACTTTGGTATCCAACCCTTCGATGCCCAGAGCCGGGCAGCCCTGATGGAAATAATCGAAGACAGGCATGGCAAGACATCGCTGATTATCACTTCCCAATTACCGGTCAGCAAATGGCATGAAGTAATCGGAGAAAAAACCATTGCTGATGCAATCCTGGACCGAATTGTACATGACGCACATCGGGTAGAGCTCAGGGGGGAATCGATGAGAAAAAAACGAAAAATGGAGCCCGAAAACAGCTACCAATAAAAACACTTTTTATTTACTAATTTTGAACCCGCTTCTACCGCATTTTTTGCCTTCGGCCGCCAGTTAATCAGGTGGTCAATTTGCCACGGAATCAGGTGGTCAACTTCTCCGAAATACCCA
>NZ_JAHXBN010000012.1 GCF_019924045.1 Dyadobacter fermentans
TTGAACTTGAAAACGCCTTCTGACATGCACAAGCTCAGTGTAGCCTGAAAGGGGAAGGAAGGAAAGAAAGAATCTAGTAATAATCTGTCCACTTTTTTCAGGACAAGACAAGGAAAGGGAGGAGAGGGAGAGGAGGACAGGAGGAAGTGCACCATTCTCTAAGTACTGACCCGCTCCAATTGAAAGTTTACACAGTTAATGCGATAGTCCCCATTCTCCCTTCCTCCTTCCTCCCTTTCCTCCTTCCTCCATTTTCCCTTTTGATAATTCTCCCGCCCCCTTTGCAATCTTTTTTGTTGGAAGAGCCCTGTTCATGCTTTGTTTTAGCACCAGGTTAATTATCGGGCTCTATACACATGCTTTTCAATTCCCTTCATTTTATTGTTTTTTTTCTATTCGTTACAACTACCTATTACACATTACCCGGGCGCTGGCGTTGGTTTTCACTCCTAACGGCCAGCGCTTATTTTTATGCCTCATTTATTCCGGCCTACCTGTTGCTGCTGGGAGTGATCATCGTTTTCGACTATCTGGCCGGGATCGGTATTGAGCGGCTATCGGGGAGTTTTCGCAAGGTTACGCTTGCTGTGAGTATCCTGTTCAATGTCGGGTTCCTTTCTTTTTTCAAATATTTTGATTTCCTGAATACCAATATCTCCGGCCTCCTGTCCATGGCCGGTATCGATTATGGGGCTGCAACCATGGCGGGGTTGTATCCGGGGCTGGCGCTGCCCATCGGTCTGTCGTTCCACACATTTCAATCGATGAGCTACACGATCGAAGTGTATCGCGGCCACCAGCGTGCCGAGCGGCACTTCGGGATTTATGCACTATATGTACTGTTTTATCCCCAACTGGTAGCCGGCCCGATCGAGCGTCCGCAGAATGTACTGTGGCAGTTCAGGCAGCGGATGGATTTTGATTGGGATAACCTTCGGACGGGGTTGTGGTGGATGGTGTGGGGTATGTTCAAAAAAGTGGTAATTGCCGATAGGCTCGCATTGGTGACCGACCCGATCTTCGCTAATCCCGAAATGCAGAATGCGGGCAGCCTGGCCGTAGCAGCCGTATTTTACAGTATCCAGATTTACTGTGATTTCTCGGGTTATTCCGACATCGCGCTGGGGGCTGCCAGAACCATGGGGTTCAGGTTGATGATCAATTTTCGCTCGCCCTATTTTGCGCGGTCAATAGCGGAGTTCTGGCAGCGATGGCACATTTCGCTGTCGACCTGGTTTCGGGATTATGTCTATATTCCAATGGGTGGAAACCGGCGTGGGCGTTTTAGGACGAACATGAATTTGCTGGTAGTCTTTCTGCTGAGTGGGCTATGGCATGGTGCCGATTGGAAATTCGTGATTTGGGGGGCGATCCACGGTTGTCTGCTCATTACCTCGCGAATAGGCAATGTCGACAAGGACTATTCTGAGAAACTGCCGGGCTGGTTGCAAACCGCTCTGACATTCGCCGTGGTAACTGTTGCCTGGATCTTCTTCCGTGCGCACGACGTGGGCGACGCATTCATGATCGTATGCAAGCTCGCGAAGCTTTCATCATGGGATTTACCTAATCTGCCCATCAGCGATGGCGAGATGGGATTTTGCATGTTGCTGATCGTACTTCTGTTTTTAAAAGAGCACCTCCTTCCCGACTACGTACCTGCGCGGAGGTCGTTCTGGCCGTCGCTGGGCGTAGCCACATTGCTCTGTTACTTGTGGGGAGTGTTTGGGAGCAACCAATTCATTTATTTTCAGTTTTGACATATGAATCCCCTGCTTTCCTCTCTGCGTATTGCCATTATGCTGGTATCGGGTATCGTGCTCTGGGTAGGGCTGTCCGACCGATTGCAGCGCAAATTGTATTCCCGCGGCTTCATTCCCGATCAATACCGCTTCGGCGATCTCTACAATATCACCAATTTGGAGCAATTCAAAGAGACGCGTTGGACGGAAACCGACGGCCTTGATGAAAATGACAAGCCGCGAATCCGCTCAAAAAATGTGGATCTGTACACGATCGGCGATAGCTTCACCACCATGGATACGAGCTTTTATGCCGGCCGCCGTAACCACCACATCTGGCTCGGTACCGGGGTGGATACCGTCGCCCTTGATCCGGAAGTACATTCCATTCTGGTAATCGAGGTGATTGAAAGAACAATTCAGGAACGCCTGCGTGAGCACTATGCTGAACTTTATATCGATCGCGGGTTTCAGATCCGAGGCAAAAGCAGTCCGGTTATCCATGCCGCTTCCCAAACTGAAAGCAGTTTTTGGGGAAATACTTTGAACCGTGAGATCAATGAGCGATTGGAATTCCTGCTGTTCAACTTCGAGGCCGCATTGAAATGCAAGGAAATAAAAGCCGATATGATGCTTGCCTGGTTCGGTCGCACACATCCCGGCTCGCTCATTTCGCGCGACAGGCGGTTTCTGTTCTATGAAATCGAAGCCGATCCGCAAAGCATACTATCGCCATTCACGCCGCTCACCGATGCCGACATTGACAGCGTCGTCATCAATATGAACCGCATTCGCACGCATTATTTGGATGCGGGCTTTGAGGAGGTATACTTTTGCCTCATTCCCAATAAAGTGACGGTGTGTGAGCCGCAACGTCACCCACACAACCACCAGATTACCCGGGTGGAACAAAACCCGCACCTGAAAACCCCACTGTTAACATTGAGTAGGCAGCTTCGGCACCATCCTGAATGGTACCACAAAAGCGACGGCCACTGGAACGCAAGCGGAAAACGCTTGTGGTTGAAATATGTCAATGATATGGTTATAAGGTGGTCCACTACTTTTTAACGATTCTCCAAGTGCTGCTTTGCGGCGTTCCGTATCCCAGTTCCAGTACATAAAGACCACTGGGCAACAAGCTCACGTCGATCTCCAATGAAGCGCCTGAACCCGTCGTAATCATTCCATTGCGAATCAGCTGTCCGTTGGAGCCCACTATGCGCCACCGAATGTTTTTTTGCCAGGGTCGTTTGCTTTTCAGTGTGAGCGTCTGGGTGGAGGGGTTTGGGTAAGCAACGATATCCTTGCTCAAAAGCGGGTCCACGCCAACGACCAGGCTAACTGTGACCGTTCGGCTTCCGGCCACAGTCCCGTAGCCACATACATTGCGGACCGAATCGAGGGTGAAAACGGTAGTCTGTTTTAATGTAAGGATGTGCTCGATGAGCGGATCATTGGAGTCACCGAAAAACGTGTCGGTTCCATACCGTAAATAGTAGGCAACTGGCAGAGTGCCCCCCAGCAGCAGATTCATTTTCAGCGTCTCACCTTCATAAACAGCCATTTTGCTTAATGAGAATTCGGCTTCGGCCGTTTTGCGCAGGATAACCTGCTCGGAAGGTGTAAGTGTGAAATTAACATCGGGATCAACTGCCCTGACCCTGACCCGATACTGATCGCCCTCCATGAGCGATACGGGTAAGCGTGCAATCAAAGGATTCGCTGTGCCGCTAGCCAGTGTTACAGGTTTGGTGAAATCTCCGTATACATCCGAAATCTCGGCCGTGTAGGTCCGCTGCCTGTCAGGTCCGGTAATTGCGTAGTTGACTGAAATGGAGTCCCCGTTGCAAAGCGCCGTTTTCCGTGGAGCGAACGTCAGCCTGACGGGTTTGGCTGCTGAAATAACAGGTTCTTTAACGGCGACCTCAACGTTCCCTGAAATTTGTCCGTAACCACAGCCATTTCTGACCGAGATCAGCGTATATGGGCCGGAAGCCCTGGTTTTGGTTTGCAAGATAGTGTCGGCTACTGATGAGGCGCCCTGGGTGCTATCCGGCAGGGTGTATTGCCATGGGCCGGTACCGGTGAACTGAACGGGTACCGCAATTTTTTCCCCTTTCCAGACTGTATCTGCTGGAGATGGCAGGACCGTCGCTCCGGCTGGCTCGTTGATCAAAATGGGAGGGCCTTCCTGTTCGTCCATGAATGCGTTTTTGGTAGCTACTTTCACCGCGTAGTTGCCTCGCAGCAGATTGGCGGGCAGCGTACCAATAATGGGCGATGCCGTTCCTTCCCCGATCGGGATATCGCTGCTTGCGGTAACAAGCCGTGCCTCATAGACGATCGGGAAGCCCGATTCATTGCCCGCAGCCGTGAATTGTACGCTTACGGTGTCACCCGCGCAATCCTGTGCAGCAGAAGCGATAGTCCCCAATTTGAATTGCCTGGTCGTTGGCGGCGGGGCGAGCGTGAGTGGCATGCTGATGAGCTGAGCAGCGAATGTAAACGGGTCCGTGGTCGCGTTGATCGGGTAGACCATGCCGCCCACCGGGGTAAGGTAGTAGCTCACAAGCAGGTAGTTGATCCCATAGGCAAATCCCTTGTTGCTTAGCGTATAGGTAACTTCTTCGCGCCCGTTGGCAACGTCCTTGGAGGTGGTAGCAGTAATTTCGGCGGCTTGCCCGTTGATCAGCAATGATTGCAGGCTGGTGGTGTAAGATTTGCGGCTCGACAGGTTTTTGTCGCGCAGCAATGTTAATTTAAAGCCGGCATAGGTTTGGGCCGATCCATTAAGTATGAAACTTCGCCTGAACCATAGCCTTTCTGCCGGGATAACTACCTTTTCGATCAGTGAGGTGGAAATCTGGTGCGTTTCGTCATTATGCCCGACTCCGATGGGTGCCTGCGCAGGCATTTCAAAAGGTGCGGCGGAAAATGTCCATGGCGCGATGCACAGTTTGTCCAGCTTAACCTCCTTCGAGTTGATGCCGGCCAATAGCGGATAGAGCCACTGCGATTTGTAAGGGATTAGCGTGTCCCCGACGATCACTGGTTTCGGATTGGTCACATTCACGATGAAGGTATCGGCCAGGTAGCCATTCTGGTCCTTGACGTAGAATGTGCTGCTGCTGCCAGGACCAACAGAAAGATCGCGTATCCCCGAGGCGAGCAGCTGGCTTGGTTGCTGTGCGGAATACCAATTGTAGGTTCCAACCCATGATGCGGTGAGCTTGACCGCGTCGCCGCCATTTTGGATTGTGATCGTTTTTTTGACGCCCACATCTTTCATGACCACGAATGAGTCGGCGATAGTATACATCGGCGAAGTATCCGATTCTTTGATGAATTTGACATCGAGGCGGTTTTGCTGAAAAACCAGTTCCACGGACCCTCCTTGCTTCACATAAAAATCGGTGGTATTATCGCCTGTCAGGTTGTCGAGTGGTGGATTGGAAGTGCTGGGGTGTTTGACATCCGAACTGTTTGTGTAACCCCCGTCGACTTCGGAGCTGTTGCTGGGGTTTACCCAGCCCCGGCCGGCCGATCCGGTAAGAATATAGGTATAGGCTGTTTCATTGTTCGTTTTGATGTAGGGTTTGGTGGTTGGATAGCGTCCCAGATTGCCATTCCCGCTCAATCCGCCTGTTTGCGTGTAGTCGCTTGTACGCGTTTGCTGCCCGGTCTTTTTGCGGATCATACCCGCGCGCTCGTAAGCATGTGAATGCGATACGATCAGCGCATCTACGTGGTATTCGGGAGTTTCCAGAATTGGTAATAGTTTTTCCTGAACCCGTTTCATGTCGTATTCGGTCGGAAAATGCCCGATTGTAGAAAACGGCGGCAAATGGAAGGTTACTACGGTCCATTTTTGTTTGTTGGCCTTCAAATCTTTTACGAGCCACTGCACCTGCGGCAGCATGTCGATGGCTGAATTGGCAGAGTCGTCCAGCGCAATCGAGTTTTTGCTAAACAGGTCAAAGTAGGAGGTTGTCTGAAATCTTCTCTCCCAGTTCTGACCCACATCAGAGGACTCTACCAGCGGCGGATTCAGCACCACGAAATGAATGTTTCCCTGGTTGAAAGAGTAATAACCCTTTTTGTTATACGTCGGCTCTCCGCCGAATTGCGCGCTGTCGGGATAAGCGAAAGTGGAGAAGCTGGCGGCGGTTTGCTTATGGTAAGCTTTGCGAATGGGAACCTTTGTCCCGTTTTTATTTATGTAGTTATCATCCGGGTCATAGTCGTGGTTGCCGATGACCGTCCACGAGGGGATATGCGACAGAAGCTGTTTGTCGTTGGGCCGGTTGTAGAATTTAAACAAAGTAGTATCCAATGCCGTTTGAAGGCCTTCATAAGGCGACACATTCGAATTGTCGCCCAGGAAAATAATCCCGTCCACATCCGGGTTGTTCCTCGCGCTCAGATAGGCCAGATAAGCATCGCGCACCTTGTAGGGGCGTGGGTTCTGGCTTTTACCCGCCCCTGAATCACCCAGCAGCCAGAACCGCCTCGTTCGGGTGGTATCGGAAGGGTCGGGCTGGGTGTGGAAATAGTTGACCGACGGGTTGTATTGCAACTGCCTGAATTCGTTCCCCGCATAGTAACCGACGCTGTAATAGTACCGGGTATCGGGTGTCAGGTTCAGCAGCGTCACCATATGAAGCGTGTCGCTTTTAGTCACAGTTACCTCCTTGTAAATTTCCAGGTCGGGGTTGGAACTGTACCGCACGGTAGCACCTGTGGCGATATTGGTGTACCAGCAGACGGTTACCCGGTTGTGCGACGCGAGTTGCAGGTAGGGATAGCGGAATAATGTGGTCGTTTGGCCTTCCAGTTGAGCATCGAAATAGATGTCTGAGCTGGTCTCCCCGGTTTGATGAAGTTCAACGGCGATGGTGTTGGTTCCGTTTTGGATAAAACTCGCAGAAAGCACCGTATCAATGGTGTAGAGCGGAGTGCCCACCGGGCTTCCGGCGTAGCCCCGCTGGGATGGAGTCATGTTTTTCCGGGCCACTTCCACGCCACCGAGGTAAATGACAATGCCGTCGTCGAGTGTCGCGCGCAGGCGCAGGCGCCCATATTGCGATACATTGCTGACGTTGAAGTTCTTTCGAAAATAGAACACGGGATAATTGGGGGTAGTATTGTTGAGGCCGCGTTGAAGCGTCGTGTTATAGGTATAGCCGCTATTGCTGCCGAATCCAAACGGAGCCTTGGAACTGGCCCAGCTTCCATCATTGAAACCAGGAGCTGCCCAGCTTGTATTGCTTTGTACGACGCCGTCTTGCACGTATTTCCAGTCCGATTGGTAGGAGACGATCACCTGCGCCGTAGTCCGGCCTGTGATCAATATGAGCATCCAAATCATGAATTGCCCGGCAGCCATACGCCTCCGGATTCCCTGATGAGCGGATTTCGTTTCCATAATGAGTTGAATTGAGGGTTGTTATGGTTTAATTTACAGTTTTATTTATAGAAAAACTATGATAAAACCAGCATTCTTTTCAAGCGTCCGGCACACTTATTGATAGTAGTCCGCTAAGCGTCAAGCTGCACAGATCATCCATCAAACCGTATTTATGGGATTATTTTTCAAAAGCCGCAAACATGCTCCAGCATCCGAGTTGCCCGATTGGTTTTCGGTGCGGGATGGTTTCCCCTTTTATATCAAAGCGCCGATGGTGCTCATCGGACTTTACCTGTTTTTTTACATTCTCAACGAGCTGCAAGAGATCATTGTCCCGTTCGCATTTGCCGGGCTGATCGCCGTGTTGCTCAATCCGGTTTACAACCGATTTCAGAAATGGAAGTTCAATAAGATCCTCGGCATTGTGCTAACGATTTTCATCGCCGTTCTCGTGGTGGCTGGCATTATGTTCTTTCTTTCGTCTCAGATCGTCCAGTTCGGAGATATGATTCCGCAATTGGAAAAAAAGACGATAAAGCTGTTGGGGAACTTGCAGGAATGGCTTTCATCCACGTTCGGTATTTCGACCGAAAAACAGAGGAGTATGCTCGACGAGGCGATCAACAACAGCCGTACGTATGTGGGCAAGACCGTGAACACGCTTTTTGGTATTATCAGCTTTTTTGTGCTCATACCACTCTATATTTTCCTGCTGCTGTTCTATAAGCCATTGATCCTCAATTTTATATTTGAAGTTTTTGATGAAAATAACTCGGAACAGGTAGCTGAAATTTTGCAGGAAACCAAGGGCGCGGTGCAAAGTTATATTGTGGGGCTGATGATCGAAACGACGATCGTTGCGACGCTGAACTCCATTGCGTTACTCATCCTGGGGGTGCCGTACGCCCTGCTGCTGGGCGTGATTGGCGCGATCCTGAACCTGATCCCCTACATCGGTGGCATTATCGCCATTGCGTTGCCGGTGCTCATTTCCTTTATTACCAAGGACGGATACACTACACCGTTACTGATTATCGGTGCATATACCGTGATCCAGTTTCTGGATAACAACATCATTGTGCCCCGCGTCGTGTCTTCTAAAGTATCTGTTAATGCATTGGTTTCCATTTTGGTCGTGCTCCTTGGTGGCACACTCTGGGGCGTGAGCGGTATGTTTTTGTCGATCCCGTTTGTAGCGGTGTTGAAAATCATTTTCGATCGCATCGACGAGCTGAAACCGTGGGGGAAACTGCTGGGAGATACCATGCCCGATGATCCGCCCGCGAAGGTGGTCAATCCGAGTGAGGCGGAGGACAAGGAACGGACATTGTTCTGAAAACGAAGAGGCGGGCATTCGTTCGAATGCCTGCCTCTTCGTTTGAAATACATGGTTAATCAATAATCCAGTTTCTTGATCGTGCCGTCGCCAAGGCTGAGAACATAGAAGGTGCGGTCGCCCCAGCGTTTGATGTCAGTCGGTCTGTCGAGCCCGCTGAACAGCACGTTCCCGTCTTCGTTCAGTACCGAGCCGGTATTGGCCTTGAAACCCGGAGGATTGCCCGGACCGCCCGGAGGCATCGTGAAGTCGGCGTAATGAAGCAGGAGCGGCTTGTTGTTGACAGTCAGAGTCAAATGGGTAAGGGTCGTAAAACCGGATTTGTAGGGAACCATCACGCCACTGGTATTCACTTGGTAAATATTTGCGGCGCCCGGCGAGAACGGAAAGCCGGTGAGACTGCTGAGTACGAATTGAGTACCATCAAATACGATACCGGTAGGAACCGGATCCCTGTTGGGCGCTACTGGCGGGAAAGTAGTGAACAGGCTGAGCGCGTGTGTGTCCTTATCTCGCTTGATGACCGCGTTGGCGCCGGCGTCGGCAATGTAAAGGTGCCCATCAGGCCCTTTGGTCAGGCTGAATGCGTTGGAGTTGTTGTCAAACGTAAGATTGAGGGTCGATACATAGGCCCTGATATTCTCTTTCGGGATCGTATTCTTGTCAATAGGCGGATTTCCTGAGGCAAAACCAGACACGTCGATAATATAGAGAAAGCCTTCCACACCATGAAGCAGATATATTGTGCCGTTTTCATAATATAAATGGCTGATGCCCTCCACATTGCCCTGGTTGAAAATGGATTGAAAACCTGCCACAACGGTGGTCTTGACACCCTGGGGCGTGATCATTACCAATGCGCCGTCGTTATTCCCGGTACCGCCTTCGGTAACCCAGAAACGCCCTTGTTCGTCGATTACCATCCCGATGGGCGCACGCAGCCCGTTAAAAAAGGGTGAAACAGCGAACTGGGTGGGTTCCGGAACCGGCTCGCCGTGGTCGGTACAGGCGTCGATGGCGACCAGGCCCGCCATCAGTGCAAATGCAATTAAAGAGAGGAAATGCTTTTTCATCGCGGTTGAGTTTTGAGTGGATGTGTAGAAAAGCAATGGTAGAAGTTGTGGGCAAAAGTAGAAGTTGGCTCCACTTTACTATTGTATAAATGCGTCATTATCAATGGAATTTAGTAAGCGGTAAAGTTTGTAACTTGCAATCCAGATATCCACTCCACCACCAAACCGCTCATGAATCAGGACATTCGCCAGCCGTTACCGGCCGCTTACCTTTCCATTGACGAGGCCACCAAAGCCTCAGGTTTCACAATGGCTTCCGACATTTACACCTGCTCATTGCTCAAAACCCTGGCCGCTTCCAAACCAGGCGGCAAGCTCCTCGAACTTGGCACAGGCACGGGCCTTTCTACCGCCTGGATACTGGACGGGATGGACGCACATGCCACGCTTGTATCGATTGATAACGATGCCCGCTTCCTTGAAATCGCTGAAAACCACCTCGGCGGCGACCCACGCCTCACGCTGGTGCACACCGATGGCGAAGATTGGGTGAATGCGCACCTGGGCGAGCGGTACGACTACATTTTTGCCGACACCTGGCATGGGAAATACCTTATGCTCGACCAAGTGCTCAACATGCTCAATCCCGGCGCATTTTACATCATCGACGACATGCTGCCCCAGCCCAACTGGCCGGAAGGACATGATCAGAAAGCATTGAACCTCATCGAATACCTCGACAGCCGGTCGGAGCTGTCTGTCACCAAACAGGTGTGGGCGACGGGCATTATCCTCGCCGTGAAATACTGAGTACTGTCATTCTTTCCAATCATTCCCTGAAATCACCCTCTGGCTCAATCCGAGGGTTATTTGTAACTTTTTATGGTTTGTATAGGAGTAAATAAAGGGTTGTGCGCGCTTGACTTTGATAATTGTAAGATGATCTTGTAATGATCAAAGATTGAGTACTAACCCTTAAATCTTAGCTTATGTGCCAAAACCATGGAGTAGCTTACATCCGGCCCGGCGAGGTCGAAGTGCAGGAGATCGAGTACCCGAAACTCGCGCTGGGTAACCGCAAGTGCGAGCATGGGGTGATCCTGAAAATTGTTTCCACCAACATTTGCGGCAGCGACCAGCACATGGTCCGTGGGCGCACTACCGCTCCGGCCGGGCTAGTGCTGGGGCATGAGATCACCGGAATTGTGATCGAAGCGGGCAGCGACGTCGAATTTATTAAAGTCGGCGACCTGGTGTCCGTACCTTTTAATATTGCCTGCGGCCGATGCCGCAATTGCAAGGAGGGCAAAACCGGCATTTGCCTCAATGTAAACCCCTCGCGCCCGGGCGCTGCATACGGGTACGTGGATATGGGCGGCTGGGTAGGCGGGCAAGCCGAGTACGTAATGGTGCCATATGCCGATTTTAACCTCCTGAAATTTCCCGACAAGGACCAGGGAATGGCCTACATCAAGGATCTCACCCTGCTTTCCGATATCTTCCCGACCGGCTACCATGGTGCCGTTACCGCCGGGGTAGGGCCCGGCTCGATCGTGTATGTAGCAGGTGCGGGCCCGGTGGGTCTCGCGTGCGCAGCCTCGTGCCACCTGCTCGGAGCCGCGGTCGTGATCGTCGGTGATATGATCCCCGAACGCCTCGCGCAGGCCGCCAGCTTCGGCTGTGAAGTGATCGACCTGACGAAGGATACGCCATTGGAACAGGCAATCGCTGAAATCATCGGCGTACCGGAAGTGGATTGTTTCGTGGATTGTGTCGGCTTCGAAGCCCGCGGTCACGGAGCTCATGCTGTGGAAGAGCGCCCGGCCACAGTACTGAATACCGCCATGGCCGTCACCCGCGCCGGCGGTGCGATCGGTATCCCGGGCCTCTACGTCACGGGCGACCCCGGCGCCCGCGACTCGGCCGCGAAAGAAGGTAGTCTCAGTATCCGCATAGGTCTTGGTTGGGCTAAGTCCCACTCATTCTACACAGGCCAATGCCCGGTGATGAAGTACCATCGCAACCTGATGAATGCGATTCTCTATGACAAAATTAAGATCGCCAAAGCTGTGAATGTGGAGGTGATTACCTTGCAAGACGCGCCGAGAGGTTATGCCGATTTTGACAAGGGCGCGGCTAAGAAGTTTGTCATTGACCCGCACGGGATGATTGTTTGATTTCGCAAGTGATACTATGGCAGCGGCTCCTGGGTCTTTTTTGATTCAGGAGCCGCTGTTGCTTGTTTAAAGCCGGATACTTACATGAAAGCCAACGAATCACACCATCACCACTGAAGAAGTTTCGGCGCAAATGCCTGTTGGATATGTTTTATTTAAGCGTATATTGCTACACGGCTATTGGGACAAGTCTCTTTGGTACCCGCCAGTTCACTTTACGTTCGTTTTTTCGGTCTGCTTGCAGGTAAATAAAACCTGCATCACTTTGTACGGAACCTTGCCGGCATCGTTCCGCGACATTCACACGTTCCCCTTCTGTACCGTATCATTCAATCAATTGTAGTCAGACTGAGCGGTAGAAAATCCCTCCTCTAAAAACAGTTAAAATGAAAGAAGTGTTACTCTTTTCGATAACGCTGACCGGCGTTATGCCTTCGTTTGGGCAAAAAGCAAGCGAAATCATCGGAATGGAGCATCCGGCGATTGCGGTGGTGAACAATTTTTTGGTAGCCGCGATTAGCGGCGATCCGGAAAGAATTGCGAGCTATTTAACAGACGATTTTATGTTTTACCATGGTACAAGTGCCGCCCAATACGACCTCGGGATTGGGAAATCGCGGTTTGTCAGGCTTGTATATTGCCATCAGCAAGCGTCGGGTTGTTTGACTATTGAACCCTTTCCCAATCTGTATCCGGAAAGGGTTCAATACCTGGAAGATTATCGAAACCAGGAAGTATGGGTGCAAACCTGGAATGTTCCCAGGGGAGTAAACAGAGTGACCGGAGCAAAATTAAGTGCGCCGTCTCCCCGCCTGTATAAAATATCCAAAGGGAATAAAATTAAGGTTATCATTAACTATACGCTGGTACATCGAAAGCAGCTGCCAGATTCGTGATGATGCCAGTGATGCGCTGCGCTTATGGCGGCAGGTGCAGCGCATCGCTAGATCCATTGAAACGGATCCCCGGACGCCACGTGCGTCACTTTGAGCCCTGCGAGTTTCGGCTGCAACCACTCCACAAAATACTCCATTCCAGGCTCTTCGCTCACGGCGTGTCCAAGCACGATTAACGCCATTTTCGAGCCTAGCAGTCGTCCGTCGCGGGCATATTCTACGCCTTCCCATTCCGGTGTTTCGCCTACGATGAGCACATTGGGCTTTTCTGCAACCGCCACAGACACTTGCCGTTGGCCGCCGGCTGCACCAGGCATAATGGCCAGCTTGGAGCAGGTTTGGCTCAGGTCGCCTACGACACGAAGTTTCTCAATGCCGAGTTTGGTTTTGAGATGTTTCACCAAATCGCCTAATGTGATAGGGGGGATGGTCAACGCCGGTGTTTCGTTTTTGTAGTACTGCGTCCAACCGGCTTTTTTGACCACGCCATAGCGGATTGCATCCGGTTTAAGGGAATGGCAGTAGTCATGGAAACGCCAGACGGTGATTTTGTGCTTTTCGAGCAGGGCCTGTTTCTTTTTGACCACGTCGTTGCCTTTTACCCAATCCGGGTCGTCACGGTGGTTGTAGAAGGTTGGTTCGTGGGCGATGATGAAGTTCGCTTTTAGCTTGGCGGCCTGCTCGATAACCGTCGCCGTGGCGAACATCGTGGTGACAATGCCCGTCACAGCCTGGTCGGCGCTTCCGGATTTGATGGTGTCGACTGTGTCCGGGATCGGTTTCAGATTACCTTCTTTCAGGATCAGGTCTATGATCTGCTGAACAGTATAGGCATTGGGTGCTGCACCGAAGAGCATTGCAGGCGTCAGAAATGTGAATGCGCCGGCGGATAATGCGGCCTGGCCGAGGAAGCGGCGACGGTTTGGGTCGGGAGTGGTCATGGATGGTCAGTTTTGTCAGGAATGGTCAAGTGTTGTCAGGAACGGTCAGGTGTTGTCATGCGTGGTCAAGTGTTGTCAGGGGGTAGTCAGGTGTTGTCATGCGTGGTCAAGTGTTGTCAGGGGGTAGTCAGGTGTTGTCAGGGGTGGTCAAGGGTTGTCAAGTATGGTCAGGAGTAGTCATGAGTAGTCATGAGTAGTCAAGTGTTGTCAGGGATAGTCAAGTGTTATCAGAAATGGGCAATAGAATGAGTATTATTTGGATTTCACCCAATATAAAACATTAATGGCCATTTCTGACCACTCCTGACCATGCTTGACCACTCATGACCACTCATGACCACTCATGACTACACATGACTACTCCTGACCATACATGACCACTCCTGACCCCACTTGGCGACGTATGTCATCAGCCTATTCGCTCCTGAGCGACTTCACTGGATTCATCAGTGCCGCCCGGATGCTCTGAAAGCTAACCGATACGAATGCGATAGCGATGGATAACACCGCGGCTATCACAAACATCCACCATTCGATTTCAATCCGGTAGGCGAAATCGTTGAGCCAAAATGCTACGCCGTACCAGGCAATGGGCGCTCCGATGAGGACAGCGAGGAGTACAAGTTTGAGAAAATCTTTGGAAAGCAGCGCCACAATGCCCGAAACGGTGGCGCCCAAGACTTTTCGAACGCCTATTTCTTTCGTTCGCTGCGCGATGGTGTATGACGAGAGCCCGAAAATACCGAGTGAGGCGATCAGCACGGCCAGCAGCGAGAAGAAGCTGGAGACCTGGCCGAAAATGCGGTCGTCTTTATACTGCTCGTCGAAACGCTGGTTCATGAAAAAGTAATTGAAACTGTTGCCGGGGAAAAACTCGTCGTATTTTTTGCGCACCATAGCAATGCTCTGCGCAGGGTTTGAAGCACTGATTTTCATTGAAATAAATCCGGACAATGTATAAAAAGGTGCAAACATGATGGGCTCGATGCTGTGTTTCAGGGATTGTTGGTGAAAGTCGCTCACAACACCTATAATGTCCCATTCCTTATTATTGAACACGAATTTCTGCCCGGCAGCGTCGGCGGCATTTTCGAAACCCAGCAGCTTTGCCGCCGATTCGTTCAAAATGGCATTTTTAACTTTATTGCCGTTCGGGTTGGAGTCGGTGGGAAGGAAGTTGCGGCCGGCAAGAAGCGGAATTTTGTAGGTTTCAAAAAAGTCGGCATCGACGGCCATTCGATTGAATGTAACACCTTTGGGATCATTGGAGCCGACACGCCGGAAATTGAAACTGCGGCTCAGCCGGTTGCCGAATACACTTCCCGAGGCGCTTGCCATTTGTACCGATGGTATGCGTTCGAGCTCGGTCTTGAAGCTGTTGATCCGGTCGATGGATGTGGAATCCCAGCGTGTAAGCTCGGGCCCGCGTACGACAAGCACCTGATCCATATCAAAACCCAGTTTCTCCTCTTGCATAAACCGGATTTGTTTAAAAACGATGAATGTGCCCACAATCAGGACCATCGAAGCCGTGTACTGGAACACCACGAGCGATTGCCTTACCCAGATCCCCTTAACGGAACGTTTGAAAGAGCCTTTCAAAACCTGCACTGCTTTGAATGAGGACAATGCAAATGCCGGATAAAAGCCCGATAGCACAATGCCGAAAAGGAAAATACCTGCCACTGCTAGCGCAAAAACAGGGCCTCCGTATCCCGAGCCCGTCAGCAGGGCGAACGACAAGGGCTTTTCAATCAATTTATTCAGCACAGGTTGTAATAATAAGGTCAATACAATGCCCAGAGCTAGTCCTACGATGTTGAGCACGACGGATTCGGACATAAACTGGCTGATGAGTTGTCCGTTGGTTGCGCCGGCAACTTTGCGGACACCTACCTCACGTGCGCGTTCGAGCGATCGAGCGGTGGCGAGGTTGATGTAGTTGATCCAGGCAATGAGCAGGATAAATACAGCGATAATGAGCATCGTCCAGACAGCTTTTCCATTGTTGACTTGCCCGATTTCATATTCATAGTTCGAGAACAGGTGCGCTTTACCGAGCGGTTGGAGGAAGAACCGCTCGACGCTGCCCGAGATCTTATTGCCCTGAAAATGCCGGTCGCTGAATGCAGGCAGTTTTTTCGTCAAGGCAGCCACATCGGCGCCGGGGCGAAGTTTGACATAATGCCAGACGTCGGAGCTCTCCCAGCTGTTTCTGATCCACTCGCCCCAGGTTTGCGGGAGTGTTTCAAAGGACATCAATACGCCATACTGTAAATGGGAGGTCGCCGGAAAATCCTTCATAATGCCGGTGATCTGGTAGGGCTTGGTGTCGAGGTCTACCACGATGTATTTTCCAATGAGCGCCGCATAATCGGCGGGATTCGCATTGAAAATCCGTTTGGCATTGGTTTCCGAAATAACAATGGAATGTGGCGCTTTCAACGCGGTTTGGAAGTCGCCGGCCACGAGTGGAAATGTGAAAAATGATAGAAAGCGCTCGTCGGTATAGACACCTTTTTCTGCAAATATGCGGCGATCCTTTTGCAGGCTGAATGTGCCTGGATTAGCCAGGGTCGTATAGGTTTCTACTTCGTTGAAATCGCTGGCCATGGCAGCTGCTACGGCTGGGTAGGTGATCGTGCCATGCTGGATCAGTTTACCTTGCTGGAAACGATCATTGGTGACGCGGTAAATGCGCTCGAAGTCCCTGTTGAACCTGTCAAAGCTCAGCTCGAAGCTCACGTACTGCAGGATCATCAGACAGGCGGTGATACCAGCAACGAGTCCGGTAATGTTCATGGCGGAAAAGCCCTTGTTTTTCCACATGTTACGCAGGGCGATTTTAAAATAGTTACGGATCATAGTGGTTCGAAAAACAGATGGTTGCGGGAATTTCCGAGGCTCTTTTCTGAGCACGAAAGGCCTGGCAAGACTAAAAACGTCACGTGCATAGCGGGCACGTGCATGCTGGGCGCCGTACATGCGTACGCGTTGCGCGAAAAGCTCATGGAGATCGCCTTCGAGCTCTTCCACCAGATGCGGCGCACAGAACAACCGCAATAACCGGCCCGGCCAGCGGGGTGGCTGGATGTTTGAAAGATCATTCACTGCGCAGACTTTTTACAGGGTTCATCAATGCGGCGCGAATACTCTGGAAACTGATGGTAGCCAGGGCGACGAACGTGGAAAGCAATCCCGCCGCGACAAAGATCCACGCACGGATATCCGTTTTGTAGGCAAAACCTTCCAGCCAGCGGTGCATTGCGAACCAAGATAGCGGGGCGGCAATCACGAATGCAATGCCCACCAGTTGAAGGAAGTCTTTAGACAGTAAGCCCACAATGCTGGCCGCCGAAGCGCCCATCACTTTACGTACACCAATCTCCTTCGTGCGCTGAACGGTGGAGTAGGAGGCAAGGCCCAGTAGTCCCAGGCAGGATATGAAGATCGCCAATGCGGCAAAATTCAGAAACAACGCTTCAAAACGTTCGTCGGCACGGTACTGCCGGTCGTAGAACTCGTCGAGGAAATAGTAGGTGAACGGTTTGTCGGGATTAGCCTTTTTCCATTGATTTTCAATCGCTGAAACGGTTTGGTTCACACGGCCGCCGTCGATTTTGACAGAGAGTAGATTGCCATTCCAAAAATCAGTGATGCGGAAAGTCAGCGGTTTGATATTTTCCTGTAATGATTTGAAATGGAAATCCCTGACCACACCAATGATCACCCCTTTCCGGCCCCATTGCTCGAACTTTTTACCTACGGCCTCGCCGGCTGACCGGTAACCGAGTACTTTTGCGGCAGCTTCATTGATCATCAGCGATTGAATACTGTCGGTCGAATATGCCCTGGAGAATGCCCGCCCGGCTACCACCTTCAATCCATATTGCCGGATAAAATCGAAATCCACGCGGTAGACGTCGAGGTTGCCGGCCTGCATTTCACCGCCGCTGTTCTCGACTTTCGAATATGCCTGCGGGGTCCAGCTGCCGGGGATGGCGGCCGAAGCCGCTGCCGATCGCACACCTGCAAAATTCAGAATGGATGCCTTAAAAGCATCGCGGTTACGGCCGGTACCTGCCTGAACAACCAGCATCTGGTCTTTGGTAAAGCCCAGGTCGTGGCTACGCATGAAGTCGAGCTGCGTGTATACGACGATGGTGGCGATGATCATGACGATGGAGATGGCAAACTGCACCGTTACCAGGCCCTTTCGAAGCATAATCCCCTTGATACTCGTTGTAAAACGGCCTTTCAGTACTTTCACAGGCTCGAAGGAGGAAAGAACAAATGCGGGGTAAATACCTGCCATCGTTCCAACCAGCGCCGCGACGACCAACCCCGCCGCTACAAAAAATATTTCATCTATAATCCCTTTGCTGACCTGTTTACCGGCCAATGCGTTGAAAAATGGCAGCAATGCAGCTGCAACCGCCATGGATAACACAAATGCGATCATGCACATCAGTACCGATTCGGTGATGAACTGCCGGGCCAAAGCACTTTTAGGGGCACCCACCGCCTTGCGCATACCCACTTCCCGCGCGCGCTCCACCGAACGCGCGGTGGTCAGATTCACGAAGTTAATGCATGCAATTACCATAATGAAAAGGGCTACGGCGCTGAAAATATAGAGGTTATCGACACTACCCGATTCATCTGCCGGACGTGTCGAGTGCAGATAAATGTCCCTCAGCGGTTCGAGGCTCAGGCTGATCTGCATTTGCTGTCCGGCCATCATCTTCCCGGCATGGTTTTGAACAAATGCCGGGAATTTCTTTTCCATTGCGCCCGGCGCTGTACCTGGTTTGACCAATACATATGCGATAGCGCCGAAGCTGCCCCATTCGCGTTCAATGTTTTTATCCTGATGGGCGGTGTAGGTACTCATCGATACGAAAATGTCACCTTTGATTTGCGAATTTGCCGGCGGGTCCTGCATCACACCGGTAACCTGTGCAGGCTCATTATCATCGCCCAGCAGCAACGTCTGGCCGATGGGATCTGCGTCGCCGAAGTATTTCCGGGCGGCCGTTTCTGTCAGAACCAGGCTCAGTGGGGCCGCCAGGGCGGTTTTGGGATTGCCTTTCAGTAATTTTAGGTCAAAAACACGAAAGAGGGTAGAATCGACTAGCACTGTGTTTTCCTCGATGAATTTGAGGTCTCCCTTCCGAATCAGCGTTTCTTCTTTTTGTACCCGCACAAAAGCCTCCACTTCGGGAAAATCATTTTGCATATTGGAGGCCATTGCCCACGGGCTGATCGCGTAGCGGAGCGTTTCGGAGCTGGTTTTAATATCGGCCGCGATCCTGTAAATGCGGTCGGCCTTTTGGTTGAAAGCATCATAAGTCAGCTCGAAATGCACGTACAAGGCGATGAGAAAGCAGGCCGTCATACCCGCTGATAATCCCAGTACGTTAATAATGGAGAACATTTTGTGCTTCGCGAGATTACGGAATGCGAGTTTAAAGTAGTTGCGGATCATGGCTGGCTGGATGAATGCGGGTTGGGGATATTTTTTTCGTTTCTCTTTCACGGCGAAAGGCCGCATCAGCGAAAGCACATCACGTACGTAACGCCTGCGCGCCTCACGTATTCCGTAGGTGCGTACGCGCTGCGCGAAGAGTTCAAGCAGGTCGCCTTCGAGGTCGTCAGCCAGGTGCGACGCGCAGAACCAGTGCAGCAGGCGCGTGGCCCATTTGGGTGGTTGAGTGGGGGCGTTCATAGCTCAGGCGGGTTTGGGAATGGCACTCCACATGCGGTTACGGATCTCACGGATATTGTCGAGTGCTTTGGTACCGGCCATCGTCACGGTAAAGAATCGTTTGCTTCGCCCGCCCCGCTCGGCCGTGGCCCCGCCCAGGCGTGACGACAGCAGGCCTTTCTCTTCCAACCGGTGCAGTGCGGCATGTACGGCCCCAAGGTTCACCGAGCGGCCCATTTGCTGTTCGATCTCGTTGGTAATCGAGGCGCCGTATGCATCCCCGGCCAGTATCGCGACGGCCAGCAGCACTACCTCTTCAAACTCTCCCAGGTAGGTTCCTTTCATAAGGGTTTTTATTATTTCTGTAAATGTATAACAAATGGCGTGCCGCCATTGAGAAACGGCCATTGCGCCCTTTGAATGCGGTTTTTAAAAAAAGCCGCTGTCCGAAAGCGGACACCCGGCGTCAATGCCGGACAATGCGTGCGGCCATTTGTCGGGAAAGCGTTTTCTTTGCTTTTGCATATTCACCGAACAGCTATTTCATGGTTTTTGACTTCCGCTTGCAAGTTTTCCAGACCGTCGCCCGCCGGTTGAGCTTTACCAAAGCCGCCGCCGAGCTTTTCATCACGCAGCCTGCTGTGACGAAGCATATTCATGAGCTGGAAAATCAGTTGAAAACCAAATTGTTCGAGCGGAGTGGTGCCAAGATCAGCCTGACTCCCGCAGGAGCAATACTGCTGCATCATGCCGAGCAGATTTTCGATATTTACCGTAATCTGGAATTTGAAATCAACAGCCTTTCGCAGCGGAATAGCGGCAAACTGAGACTGGGCGCGAGCACGACGGCGGCCCAATATATCCTGCCACCGATTCTGGCCGCATTCCACCGCAAGTTTCACAACATCGAGGTTACACTTACAACCAAAAACACCGAGGAAATCGAGCACGCATTGCAGCACAAGGAGATCGATCTGGGGGTGATTGAAGGCTTTTCCAAAAATGCCGCCATCAAATACACTGAATTCCTGAATGATGAAATCGTGCTAGTGGCTAACAGCAAAAATCCGCTGGCGGCTACGGGTGTGGTGAACGCAGGGCAGCTGCGCAGTATCCCGTTGCTGCTCCGTGAACCGGGTTCGGGCACGCTGGAAGTGATCGCACATGCATTGAAATCGATCGGGCTGGGGCTGGGCGATTTGAATGTGGAAATGCAGCTGAGCAGCAGCGAGAGCATGAAATTGTATATCCTGCATTCGGACAGTATGGCGTTCATTTCGGTGCACGCGGTATTGAAGGAGTTACAGAGCAAGGAATGCCGCATTGTCGACGTGGAAGGGCTGTCAATTGATCGCTACTTCCATTTCACCACTTTGCATGGCCAGCAGGAGGCTTTACCGGAGCTTTTTATGCGCTTCGCGCTTTACCAAAGAAAATAGACGGCTATATTGCGGGTTTTTCGAGTAGTTATGACCTGCATCCTATTTTAAGAATCTGTGTACTGTACCAATCAACGCTTGTTGAAAGTGTTGAAATTATTTTTGTTAATCTATTTATGTTAAAAATCACATTAAGCGTCTCGGCGTTCCTGCTTATGCTATGGTCGACGACGGGCACCCTTCAAAAAGAGGAAAGATCCGAACCCCTGAATCTGACCAAAGCCGACTCCCTTCCTAACGCTGCCGCTTGGCCGGCAGAACTGAATGTAACGCATTTTGCAGGGCACGACCTTACGCCAAGTCCGGCCTGTTTGGCTGTGGCGCCTACCGGTGAGGTATTCGTTGGGGTCGATATGATCGGCTCGCTGGGCAAAACACCCGGGAAAGGCAGTATTGTGCGCCTTGTTGATACGAATAATGACGGGAGAGTAGATCAGCACACCACATTTGCCATGCTGGATAACCCACGCGGGATCATTGCGCAGGGAGACCAGGTGTTTGTTTTGCATACTACTTTCTCTAAAGAAACCGGAAAGGCTTCCGGAATGGATCTGGTGGTGCTGGAAGACAAAAACCACGACGGGGTAGCCGACGGACCGGCTAAGCCACTTGTAGAGAATGTATGTTCGCCAAAATTCCTTCAAAGCCGCGGTACCGACCACGCTACCAACGGTATCCGCATGGGTATCGACGGATGGATCTATATTGCCGTTGGTGACTTTGGCTTCCACGACGCGCTCGACCGCTCGGGCAAGAAAATGACCCAATTGGGAGGAGGTATCGTTCGCGTACGCCCCGATGGTACTGAAATGGAGGTTTATACTCACGGATTACGTAACATTTACGACGTGGCGATTGACCCTTATATGAATATCTTCACCCGTGACAACACCAACGACGGCGGCGGCTGGAACATCCGTTTCAGCAACCAGATACAGTCGGGGGAATATGGTTACCCTGTGTTGTTCAAGAATTTTACCGAAGAGATCATCCCTGCATTGATCGACCTCGGAGGCGGTTCGGGAACGGGTTCACTATTTATGGACGATCCGACCTGGCCGGCGAAATACAACCGCGTACCGATGATGGCCGACTGGGGCCGCAGCCAGGTGTACGTGCACCGTGTGACGCCGGATGGTCCTACTTTCCAACAGAAAGAGGAGGAGTTTATCAAGCTTTCACAGGTTACCGACCTTGATATCGATGCTTCGGGACGTGTTTACCTGGCCGCCTGGGATGGCGCCGGATATTCGGGTAACCCGGGTAAAGGCTTTATTTCCCGCGCGGTACCACAAGGATGGCAGTACAAGGAATTCAAAGACATCAGTAAATCGTCGGTGAAGCAGCTGGCGGCATTGCTGCGGTCGGAAAGTGCTGTGCAGCGTCTGGCGGCGCAACAAGAATTGCTGAAACGCCCGGCAAAAGATGCGGCAAAAGCAGCATGGGCTGTTGCCGAGGACAAGAAAGCTCCCTTATATGTACGTGTGGCGGGTATGTACACCTACGCGCAGGCCTCCGGCGCGGAAGGTATCGACAACCTCGCGAAACTGGCAGCCGAAAGCGATATGCGCGAATATGCATTGCGCGCACTGGCCGATCGTAAGCCATATGCAGGCAAAGTTCCGGTAGAGCCGTTCCTGAAAGCGCTAGAAAATGGTAATGCACGGGAGAAACTCGCTGCGGCAATCGGGCTGGGTCGTTTGGGCAGACCGGAAGGCGCAGTAGCATTGCTGAAAGTGAAAGTGCCGGGTTCATTTGTTGCACCTGCCAAAGGGACCGAAGGACCCCACGCAACACCGAATTCGGCTATCGTAACCCCGCACATTGCGGTGCGAGCGCTTGTGGCGCTGAATGCGGTAGACGCTTGCGTGAAAGCAATCGGCACGGAAAACTCCACGATCGCATTGTGGGCGTTGCGTTACATGCACGATCCAAAGGCTGTTGACGGATTGATTGCGGCTTATGGCAAAGCCAGCGATAAGGCGTTGAAAGACCAGATCCTGACGACATTGGGAAGAATCTACAAAAAAGAAGCTGATTACGACGGTTCCTGGTGGTGGAGTACCCGCCCGGATACGCATGGCCCGTATTATAAAGCCATTGAATGGGAGTCGTCGGCGAAGGTGAAAGACTTTTTGATGAAAGAGTTTAACGCTTCAAGCGACAAGCAGTTCTTTGCCGACCTGAATGAGCGCAACCGCATGGGTATCACCGAGTTCGGCGGGGAAGAAGTAGCGGCTGCAAAAGAGGAAGTGAAAGTCGACCTGGAAAAAATCCGTAATAAGAAAGGACAGGTAGGGGAGTCGTCGATTGAGGATGTGATGCTGGCCATCGCGAAAATCCAGGGCGATCCGGCCACAGGACGTAAGCTGTTTACCAAGCAAGGTTGCGTAGCGTGTCACAGCCTGAGCCGCAATGAGGTAATGAAGGGACCATTCATGGGTCAGATCGGCTCGATTATGAACCGGGAACAGATTGCCGAATCGATTTTGAAACCCAATGCGTCCATTTCCCAGGGCTTTGCTTCGGTGATGATCACTACCAAAGGCGATAAAACTTATATGGGTTTTGTTTCGGAGGAGTCGGCTGAAAAGCTGGTGATCCGTGACATTACCGGTCAGGTGAATACCATTAAAGTAGCCAACATCACTTCGCGCAAGGAAATGGAAACATCGATGATGCCTCCGGGGCTGGCCAATGAGCTGTCCTATGAGGAGTTTGCGTCATTGATCACTTTCCTGTCGCAGCAAAAGAAATAGATGGCAAGTATAACAGCTGAAAGCCGGCCCGCGATTTTGCGGGCCGGCTTTCATTTTGGACAAAACCAAGGTTGCGATTTTGAGGATTTGGGGCACTAAAAGTGCGAAGTGGCGCTTTTTTGACGAATATTTGCGCGTTCTGGGCCATTTTTTTGCAGAATCTACAATTTTTGCGATAAATTAGTAGTCTGATAGAAGTAATTTGTAGTTGTTAGGTTAATTATTATTTTGCACCCATCGTCTCTTACTCAACGTTTGTTTATACAGCATCCCCCGGCAGGTCCGCTTTCGCCGGGGATTTTTTTGACCAGCCCCTTCCAGTCCCGTGGCATTTTATGATCTATCAAAGTCCGAAAGAGCCGATCGCGTACGCGCGATCCAAGGCGAAATTAAGGACGCATTGCTAAGCCATAATCTTCAAAAAGCACATGTATGCTATTCAGATGACGATACCTATATACGGAAATCGGCCTACCTGGTGACGGGGCGGTTGTATTCCGAGGACGTCACCCTGCGCCCGGCAATCCTGGCAATGCTTTTGAAATTCATGTCCGATCCGGATTTCAAAGTCAGGCAAACGGTAATCAACGCGGCTGGCGAAATCGGTAAATGGGATTTCGAAGGAGTTCGATCCTATTTCGACGAAGGATTGAAAGACCGGCACCATTCACCAAGGAATGCCGTGATCGGCTCGGTGAAGAAAATGGGAGAGGTAAACCCCGAACCAGTCCTTGCCTGGGCGAGGGAATATCTGCATCACCAAGACAAGGAAATCCGAAGGGAAATTTGTCATGGTATCGAACTACGGGGCCGCAAGTATCCCGAAGACATTCTGCCGCTATTGGCCGAGCTCCAACACGACCGCACGGCACGCGTACGCAACACCCTCGTGCATGTAATCGGGCAGATTGCCTACAAAAAAGGTTGCCTTGCCAAAGTACTTGCGCATCTGGAAAGCTGGGAGAACCGCCCGCTCGTCGACGCCGCACTCGAAGAAATTATTGATGTACACCACCGTTATCGTAACTTCACAGCGCTTACTCAGGCGGAGGCGATTACACTGATCGATGCGCATTATCCCGATCGTAAGCGGAAAAGTGGTGGAATGGTGTATTAACTCAAAAGACTATGACCGTAATATCCCGACTTGCGACGTCGTTGGGCCGTCGTGATGAAGTGCCTAATCAGGAGTTGGCGGCCGAAATTGCCACCAATGCTGATGGTGAGGCCGTCGCTGAGCTGGTCGAAAACCTGAGCCATAAAAGTAAGGACGTTCGCCATGATTGCATGAAGGTCCTTTATGAAGTAGGTGAGCGGAAGCCCTCGTTGATAGCGTCTTACGCGGATCAATTTACCGCTTTCCTCGATAGCAAGGACAATCGTATGCAATGGGGTGCTATGACGGCCCTGAATACCATTGTGCATGAAAACCCGGAGATTACATTTGCCGCAATCCCCAAACTCGCCGCGGTCGCCGACAAGGGTTCCGTCATCACTCGCGATAATTTTGTCGCCATTCTCATCAAACTCAGTGGCATTCCCGCCTATGCGCACCAGGCGGTTCCATTACTGAATGAGCAAATGCTAAGCTGCCCATCCAACCAACTGCCGATGTACGCCGAAAATGCGCTACCGGTGATTGACGGTGTTCACAAGGCAACATTCGTGAAGACGCTCACCAGCCGCCTGGGTGATTTCGAAAAAGAATCAAAACGCAAGCGTGTGGAGAAGGTTTTGAAAAGGCTGGGGTAGTACGATAAATGGAACAACTGGGACGTTGGATGCTATCCTCTGGCATCATTTTCGCTGGCGTTGCCCTAAACAACTAGATGTAACCATGGAGCAAACAAATAGGCATTTGGGTATGCTGGAAAGTGCGGTAACGGTATCCGCTTTTCTGAAAGCATTGAACAATAATGACTTCGAGGAGGCGGGGGAGCTGATGGACGAAAACGTGAAGTTCGAGGGAGTGCTCGGGAGTGTGGAGGGAAGAGACGAATACGTCAGACAAATGGCGAAAATGAAGTTACGCTATGATGTGAAGAATTTGCTCTACGATGAGCACTCCGTTTCAGTTCTTTATGAGATCGACATGAGCGGTAAGAAAGTGCTCACCTCCGGCTGGTACGAGGTGCATGACGGCAAAATCACGCACATTCGCGTGATTTTCGATCCGAGACCTGTCTTAGGTGCCTAAGGAGACTTATGGTTTCTTAATAACAGTCTTTTTGCGCTTTACCGTGTAGGAGGTGGCGGTGTCCGCCTGGGGCCGGCCGGTGCTGCTGCGATTGCCATCAATGCTGCCGGATGAGTTGATGGTGCCGTTATCATTCAGTATCGGGCCCGTTTCCGCGTTGGCTGAATCTTTCAGAATAGCATTCAAATCGGACGAATCGGCAGTCTTTACGTGGTGCCTTTTCGTTTTGCGGTGATATTTCTGCTCATGTCTTGAAGATCGTGTCGACGCGTCGTCGGATTGTGCGAAAGCCCAGGCAGGAACAGTCAGCATAAGGGTCAGTAATAGCGTTTTAGGTAGTTTCATGGGAAGCGTGTCGTTTGTTTGATGATTTGACTTCTTCTTCAAATACTGTTCCAGAACCATATCAAATTTTTACAGCCCTGCTACCCGGTGCTTGCGGCGGAATTCGCCCAGGCTCATTCCCTTACTCTTTTTGAAGAACCGGTTAAGGTGGCTTTCGTCGGTGAATGAAAGTTCGGACGCGATTTCGTTCATACGCATGTCGCTATGGAGCAATCTGGTTTCGACAAGCTTTACCCTCGAGTTGACGATGTATTCCTGCATCGTTTCATTGGTGTGTTTCTTAAAATACCTTCCCAGGTAGGATTCCGATATCCCAAAGTGGCTGCTGATGCGGGCGGCTTTGATCTTTTCAGGGTGATAAATGTTGGCCTGGATGTATTGCAGGATGTCAATAGCCTTTTCCTCGCTGCATTCGGTGATTTTTTCGGGCAGGTACATAGCAATGTTGCGGGCCACGAGGATGATCATCGTATTGATGTATTGCCTGATAAGCTCCTGGTTGTACATGTCGCGGTTGACGTACTCGCGGATTATCGCTTCCACCAGCGGTTTGACAATGCTCTTGTCTGTCTGGTTTTTGAAAATGCATCCGGGTTGGTGACTGGCATTCTGTAAGATAAATTCCAGCCTTTGCAGCAGGTCCTCCCTTTGTGACGCGCTTACAAGCGATGTGTTCCGTTTGATATACACATCATTGAAACGGATAAAAACAAACTTGGTGGTTGTTTTGATGTCGAAGGAGTGGGTGTCTTCGGGTGTGAGCAGAAACATATGGCCGGCATTGTACCGGAATGTATGCTGGTTGATCTCTTGCACGCCAGTACCTTCCAGAATGTAGATCAACTCAAAAAAGTTATGCTGGTGCGTCGGTTTGGGGCATTCGTTGAGCTCTTTGTAGATAATTTCGAAGGGCTCGTGAAGATTTTCTTTCATGACTGTGAGAAGTGTACCGGATTTTGGAAGAATTGTACTGTAAAACTACCTAAAATTCGGTACAAATTTGCATTGTCAAACACAAAATCAATTGTAGTTCATGAAAGCAACATTTTTGACCGATACAAATGCTCCACTCATTATCAAAGAAGTGGAAACGCCTGTGCCTGGCCCGGATCAGGTGCTTGTTAAACTGGCCTATTCTTCGCTGAACCACCGCGATGTGTGGATTCAGAAAGGGCAATATGCCGGGCCGAAAGCAGGACTTATCCTGGGTTCCGACGGCCTGGGCACGGTGGTCGAAACCGGCGCTAATGCAGACCCGGCCTGGATCGGGAAGGCGGTGATTATCAATCCTAGCCACGATTGGGGGGACAATCCGGCGGCATTTGGCGATCAGTTCAAAATTCTGGGCAATCCCGAGCCCGGCACCTTTGCAGAATACATTGCAGTGGACGCGCGGTATATTCACGAGAAACCGGGGCACCTTACCGACGTGGAAGCGGCAGCGCTGCCACTCGCAGGGATTACTACCTATCGTGCCTTGTTTACGCGGGCCTCGTTGCAACCCGGCGAGCAGATATTGATCACCGGCATCGGCGCGGGTACGGCTTTGCTGGCCTTGCAATACGCGATCGCAGCGGGTGCGAAAGTGTATGTTACTTCCGGCTCCCAAGACAAGATCGAGAGAGCCAAAACGCTTGGTGCGATCGACGGCTTTAACTACAAGGAAGAAAACTGGTTCCAGAAAGCGAAAGAGGCAACAGGCGGGTTCGACGTCGTGCTGGACAGTGCCTCGGGTAAGGGATTTGGGAATCTTATCGAGACGGTGAAGCCCGGCGGCAGGATCGTGTTTTTTGGCGGAACCGACGGTCCGATCGGTAACATTATCCCGAGCAAGGTGTATTGGAGAAACCTGTCGATCCTCGGTACGACAATGGGAACATTGCAGGAGTTTCGGGATATGCTCGAATTTACTGACAGGCATCAGGTTAAGCCCATTGTAGACAAAGTCTATCCCTCATTAGCGGACGCGCAGCAAGCCTTCGATTATATGCACGAAGGCAAGCAGTTTGGTAAAATTGTGCTGAAAAATCAGTAAGGAGGAAGGGAGGAAAGGGAGGATGGAGGATGGAGGATGGAGGAGGATTTAGTCATTTAGTCATTGATTGTTTTTTCTTCCTTTCCTCCATCCTCCCTTTCTTCCCTTTCCTCCCCTTCCTCCCCTTTTTCCACTTTTTACTCGACCGTAATTCCGGCCATATCTTCGAGGCGTGCTATTAATGCCCAGCCGTAAAAATCGTTGGCCAATGCTATCATCAGCTCGTTTTTGCCTGCTTTGAAGGGGATGATAAATGAGGTATTTTCAATGGAGCACCTACCGGCGGGCTCTTTCATAATGGGCGCCGCAAAAGTGTTTTTGTCTACATACAGATAGCGGCCATTCAGAAACACCCACACATCGTCGCTGAAACCCATTGCCATCTTCTTCTTCTGGTCGGTCTTGGAAGTGATATTGACCTTCATCCACACTAACCGGCGCTCCTTGCTCATCCCGAATTTACGCGTGAGGTTGATCATACCCCTTCTTTCCGCCCAGATCGGCTCCCACATCGTTTCGGCCTTGGGAGCATGGTCGAGACTGAAATCTACGTTTTTGGGAAGTACAGCCGGCTCACTGACCAGCCATTTGCGCAAGTACCGCGGGTCGTGCGCAACCGGGTCTGCGCCTTCGTAAGCGGGAAGCCCCTCTGTTTGCCCGGGCTTGATCACCAGATTTGAAACAATCCCTTCACCTTCGAATGCGAGGGTGCCCTCAGTGACATTACCTTCCATTCTAGGCACTTCCATTGTAGGGCGCTGCATATCGTTCACAAACACCCGCAGTTGGTACCCCGAGGTGATCAGCTTCACGTGGTTCCAGGTTTTATTCTGAAAATTGGCTTTTCCCTGATATTGGGGCAGCAGGTCCCATAGGTTGACCCCGTCGATGGCAGGTGAATATTGCACGGCTTCGATGGCCGTCGAATCACCCGCCAGTTGCGTACGGAAGTAGAATAGCTCTGTTTCCTTGCTATCCTTGTACCTGAAATAGAAGGAAGAGAACCGCTGGTCGGTAGGAATGTAGTCGAACTCGATGGTGCCGTTGGAAAACGTCATGTTTTTCAAAACAACCTGCCCCGGTTTGGGAAGTACCTTCAATGCCGGTCGGCCATCGTAGGTTAAAAACTCGGCATTGGCGCCAGGCGCGTCCCAATTTTCGGTGGTAAGGGCTACCCAGGTGCTGGGCTCTTTTTCGGTGGTTTTAGCTTTCTTCTGGCCAAATGCAGTGAAGGCAATGCCGCAGAGAGCAACTAGAATTAATTTTTTCATGGCTAATAATGCAAACGTGTTAAATGAGCCTACTTTTTGAAAATGCCGGCGTTGAGCTCTTTTCCGGCCGAATTGGGTAGGGGATGAAGATAATCGTGTGGCAAACCCTTGGTCGCGACTTCGCTGAGCAGCAGCTTGCCCGTGCGTGAGACATGCTCTTCGGAATGCGCGTTACTGTCGGCCGGCAATGCGGCATTTGAACCATAATACCCCATTTCATGCTGCATTCCGGAAAAAAGGCAGTTTTTGAAGCGGTATTTCGGGTAGGTTTTTTCCGCTCGAAGCCAGAGATATTCCGAGTCGGCGACAATGTTGTTTTCGAATACAAATGGCTCATGGAAAGTGCCAAACCAGACGGCCGACTCATAAGCGCCGACTATGATCGAGTTTTTGAGAGAAAAGTCCCTGATGGCCATAAAAAGGAGCAGTGCATTCTTGGTACCATAAAAAATACAATGGTCGACGTGAATGCCTGCGCCGTGCGCCCAAATGCTCCCTTGAATGGGCGCTGAATTGCGCTCCCCGATGAAATAGCATTGCGAAATGTCCAGTCCGGTCAATGTCGAATCCTTGCGGTTCACGGGATAATAGTACTGCACTTCCGGGTTGCCGTTGCCGATAAATTTTATTCCACGGATACGCACATGATCGGCTGCTACCAGTAACCCAACGGCGTGCTGGAACTGCGTTTTATTGTTATTCGCCGATATCGATTGGATAACCGGCATTTGTGCGGGCTTCCAATCCGCGTCATCCGGCATGGAAGCTGCTTCAATTGTGAGCCACTCCTCTTCGGTATTGCGCTTGTCGATCACCACCTGGTCGCGCAGTAAGTAAAGCCCCGGCGCAAGCTTGATAGTAACACTTTCGCCCGGTTTGAATGCCTTGGCCAGTTCGATGGCCCGCTGCAACGTCGCCACTGGTGTTGCGACTTTACCATCAGCTGCATCGTTGCCTGTCGCTGCATTGACATAAACCGTTTGTGCTTGCAGCGGGCGAACAGCGAGCAATAATATAATGGACAATAAATAGCTTAATTTGTGCATCTTTTCAATATTTGTTGGTCGTTTAGCGTACACGGCCGGCCGGCTGATTGCTTTGTTACTTCAAACATAATGAGGATGCATTGAACGCCGTTTTCAAGTTCTGTTCAAGTTTTGTCAAGTTTTATCACGCTCATCCACAATGGTTTCTGAAATAAATGAATTGCAGCGATGCAAGGCGGTCATTGAAGATAAGCTGGGCTGGGGTCCGGCCGACGGCTGGCAGACGGTCGATTTCGAGAACCTGGGCGAGCTGATCCTGAATGAAACCGGGGTGTCGCTCAGCACGAGCACGCTCCGGCGCATATGGGGCAGGACGGAGTATAATCACCTGCCAAGCGGAACGACACTGAACACTCTGGCGCGTTTCGCAGGCGCGGGCGACTGGCGTGCGTTTATAAAGCAAAATAGGACTATTATCCCAGAGCCAGGCGAGGAGATTCTACTGAGGGCGGCACCTCAAAAAACGGGGAGATGGAAGAAGCTGGCGTGGATCGCCTCTGCGGTGGTGGTAATTGTTTTGGCCGGTACGTTTGCATTCGATAAAGGAGAGCCGCAGTTGAAAAAGAATGCCTACACTTTCGAAAGCCGTTCGGTAACACGCGGTATTCCTAATTCTGTCATATTCACTTATGACGCTTCTGCGTCACCGACCGATTCTGTGTTTATCCAGCAATCCTGGGACGATACCCGGCGGGGACTTGTCGATAAAAATCTTCACAAGCATACCTCCGTGTATTACGAACCCGGCAGTTATAAAGCCAAGTTGGTGATCGGCGATCAGATCGTGCAGGAGCATAAGCTGCTCGTAGGAACCAACGGTTGGTCCGCATTGATCGACCGACCCAAAATGCCGGTTTATTTGAAAAACGAAGAGTTTCTCCGTGCAGACCGCATCGGAGCAGGCACTCATACCATTGAGCAGAAAAATATCGCTTTGCAACCAGAGCCGCCTTTAATCAAGTATTTCAATGTCGGTAATTTCGAGCCGGTGGCGCTGAGTGATTTTTCTTTTTCGACCGAAATCAAAAATGAATACAGTGAAGGCGCGGCAGCCTGCCAGCTGAGCTATATTTCTTTGCTTACCGATGATGCGCCGATTGTGATACCATTGTCGGCAAAAGGGTGTGTTTCGGACCTCTATCTGATGAGTTTGGATGACTACGTGTCCGGCAAAAAAGCGGATCTCTCCGCTCTGGGAGTCGACTTTTCGGATTGGGTGCGTGTATCGTGCGAGGCTTCCGGCGGGAAGGTCCGCTATGCTATCAATAACAGGCAGGCTTTCGAATTTCCTATTCCGAATCGCCCCATCAGGATACTCGGTTTGGCATTTGGCTTCCGCGGCACTGGCTCGGTCCGGAACGTCAGCCTGCGGTCGGGTGGTAAACCGGTTTTCGAAGCACTCTAAAAATCAAAGCCCCGGCACGAGCCAGGGCCTGATTTAATTATGCATCAACTTGAATATCTTGACAGCTCCGTCGGCCTGTTCGAAATGGATGTAATACATCCCGATTGGGAGTTGTTTCATGCTAATTGTAAAAACAGGCGCTGTGACAGGCTGTGAGAGCCTTATAATTCCTGAATGGCTGATTACCCTCACATTGTTCACCTTGCGGTTACGGATTACAACGCGCAGCAGATCGTCGACCGGGTTAGGGTAAACTTCCGCCCACGAAAACTCAGGAAAGCTCACCGAACGGATACCGCTGAATGCAAAGCTGCCGTCGGTGTCGACCAATTTTAACCGGTAGTAATTCAATCCCGGTTCGGGGATACTGTCGGTGAAAGCGTAGTTACGGGTGGTATTGCTCTCAAATGCTGCATCCGCCACGCCGATCGAGCGCCAGTCCCGAGCGTCGGTACTGCGTTGTATATCGAAATGGGCGCTGTTAAGCTCTTCGGTAGTTCGCCATTCGAGCAATGCTGTGGCCTCTTTTTTCTCCACACCAAAATACGCCAAGGTAACAGGCAATGGGTCGGAAACGATATCGACCTTGACTTGCGCAATGTTTGAGAGCTGCCCGGCCTGATCACTTACAGAATAGCCGATTACTACGCGGCCTTTGAAATCACGATCAGGGGTATACGTTATCAATCCGTTCGCGCTTGCAACCGTGCCCGAGGCTGGGTTCTGCACGACCGCGAGCGAGGCCGGGTTGAATGCCGCGCATTCCGAAAGGTCGTTTTTCAGCACATCGATCACCAGCGGCGTATTTACTTTTCCCATCGCAATGTCATCGACTGCCGAGGGTTTGTGATGTTTGACCACGATATAAACCGACTCCCCGGATTCGCAGCCATCTGCATTGACCCCCACTGCCTTATAGGTGCCTTCATTTTTTACGAGCAACTCGGCCGCAGATGTTCCTGTGATTACCTGATTATCCAGAAACCATTCATAACGCAACGCGCCGGTAGATTCGGCCCTTATCCGCAATGTGGCATCCTTGCACATGAATACCTCCCTGACCTGGCTTTGCGCGGAGGCCCAGCCGGACACGAGAAGCATCCATATGAAAACGTAATAGCGCATGACTGCCGCTTTTTGCTTTTTTAGGTCAACCAAACTAGTTAAGTGTAATGGCGGGAACGGTCGGCACCGGCAGGTTATGCAGGATTTCTTTCGTTCCACCGGTCACAGAGCCGGTAAGTTTCGACGCCGTGGGAATAAAATCACCAGTGGTGGGAAGCACATAGCTGACGAGTGCGCTGTATGTGCCGGCGTCGGCGACATTCAGGGTTGAGCCCGTTTGCCCGCTGATCACCGATCCGCCTTTGCTCCAAGCAAACGGGGAGATGGTTACGCCGTATGTGTCCAGGCCGGTAGTGGCCGAGACCGTCGCTGATAATGAAGCGGCTACCGATTTATCCGTACAGAAATTCTCCTTGTCGGCCGTGATGCTTACGGTGAGGGTGGGCAGAACGATAATCGTGTGTTCCACCACGTTGGACAAACAGCCATCGAACACTTCAATAACGCCCAGCGTGATTTTGTGAATGCTGGGTGAACCAACGGCATCCGAGAAAGTGTGGGTGAGAACCCCGCCGCTAGCTTGGTCGAGCGTTTCGATAACCTGACCGGCACCGGGATCGAGTGTCCACAGGTATTGGTAGAAATTCGAACCGGCCGCAGGCGACAGCGAGAACGATTGCCCGTTCACTACATAGTAAGTGCCGGCTTTGGAAACTTGCGCCACACAGGAGAAGAATACAACTGCAAGGAGGGTGGTAAACAGTTTTTTCATGATCGTAATGATAAAAATGAACAGTTATAAAGGATGGTTTGAATTCAGAGTAATCAGGGATTGAGTGCTACGCCTGGGGAAACTGGCGGGCTCGACACGGCTATATCCACTTTCTTGCGCGGCGAGGCAATGCATCCGGAGCCCGACTTGGTGATGTCGACATAATAAGAGATTGTACCGGGTGTGGTGAGGCCGCTGGCTGTCCAGTTTTGTGTGGCAGAAACAGAGCCGGTGCCGTGCGCTGTGGTGTACCAAGTGTACGAAAAGCTGCCGATTCCGGAAATGCCCAGTTGGGGTGCCAGGGCCGATAATGCCGCCGTGCCGATATTGCTGCAAGCTTTTGGGGCTGTGGCGGTAGGTACATCGGGTGAGCGCCTCACATCATGGATGTTCAGGCCATTGCTGCCAAGCCCTGCGCCAAGTGCGCCGATGTTCAGATCGAGCTCAACTCTGTCAAATATCACCGAGTTACCGCCTGCACTCTTCGGCGCAAAATAGAAAGCTACCTGGTTGTTGTTCCCGCCCAGAAGCCCCAATAAGTCGGCGTCCAGCAGCGCGTTGACTAGCGTAGAAGTCCCGACCGGCGTGCTGCCGTTGTAGGCTTGCAATGTAATACCCGAAGCCAGGTTCACGGCCAGGAACGACCCGCTTTGCGACAGGATAACCCGTACCGCGTCGGCATTGTTGGACACACCATTGAAAAAGAATGTCTGTTTGATATGGCCGCTCAGCAAGGCCACACCTGTGGAGACAAACGAGGATTTGGAGTTCAGGTCACTATCAATGGCATTTCCGGCGTTCTGTACATCGAAGCTTCCGAGTGTAAGGCCGGAGTAATCTTTGGTGGATACATTGGGGCTACCGCAATCTGCGACATTGAAAGGATAGGGATTGGATGTATTAGTGGCTCCGGGCCCGTAGAAGGCATAATATACCTGCAACGTGTTGGTACCGAGCGCGACGGGTGACGATAGCTTGGTTTTTACGTACTTAAATGTGGCGGTGGGTGTAATGGCCAGAAATACGGAGCCATCAGGAGTATAATAGGTCTTATAGTCGGTCGATTGAACGCTTACTTGTATCCCATTTTTGTCGAGTGCGGTAAGCTCCACGCCTCCCCCGAGCAATGCACTGGTATTATTGTTGGTACGCACGTACACCGTCACAGGAGCGCCAGTACTGGCGGTTACTTCCGCGGGAAATTCGAGCTGAATCCACGCCGAGGAAGTTCCCACCGTACTTGTGGCCGTGAGCAGTGCATAATTATTGTTAGGTTTGATATTCCCGGTCGTGTTTCTGGCATTGTCGGGATTAGCCACTGAGAAGCTCCCCGTTAGCCCACCCCCTGAGGCGGAACCTCCGTTAGTTTGCTTATCGGGATATACTGCATTGGAGGGTTGCGCATCGCAAAAAGGCACAAACCCTCCAATGCAGACCAAGGCCAGCAGTAGGTTCAGGTAGAATTTTGTCAAATGATAAGGAAGGTTTCGTGTTTTGTAACTAGTTCTACAAATTTAACAGAAGGGATGATATGTCCAAATTATTTCTACAAAATGAAAGCGCGGAATTAACATAAATATCTTTTCGCCCCTTCCTGACGTTTGCCACTGCTGAAAAAGATCGCAAAATGACTAACTTCGGCGCTTTCAACAGACATAGCTGCTTCCAGTGAACAACGATTTTTTCAGCCTGCGAACCGTGAACGTGCTTCGCTATCTGACCCCACTCCGGGAAGGTGGTTCGCTTCCCGCTATTGCGGAGGCCGATGACGACTTTCTTTACGTATTGAAATTCAGAGGGGCCGGGCAGGGTACCAAAGCATTGATTTCTGAACTGATAGGAGGGGAGCTGGCCCGTTTCCTGGGACTTAAAGTGCCCGAAATCGTGTTTGCGAACCTTGATGAAGGTTTCGGGAGGACCGAACCCGACGAGGAGATACAAGATTTGCTCAAAGCGAGCACCGGTCTCAATCTTGCCATGCATTACCTGTCGGGCGCGATTACATTTGACCCGGTTGTGACCAAGGTGGAACCCCGGCTGGCGTCCGAAATTGTCTGGCTCGACAGCCTTCTGACGAACGTAGACCGCACCGCCCGCAATACGAACATGCTCATGTGGCATAAGGAACTCTGGCTGATCGATCACGGTGCAGCGCTTTATTTTCACCATTCATGGCAGAACTGGGAGGAACAGGCGAAAAGGCCGTTTGCCCAAATAAAGGACCATGTGCTCCTGCGAAGCGCGTCCATGCTGGAAGAGGTGAATGCTGAGTTCAGCGAACGGTTGGCTGGCGGCATTATTCCGGCAGTCGTGTCTCTTATTCCCGATGATTGGTTATTGAAGGACTCACCGTTTGAATCTGCCGATGAGCACCGGCAGGCCTACATTTCTTATTTGCAGGCCCGCTTGTCAGCATCTGAAATCTTCGTGAAAGGAGCCCGTGATGCCAGATAGATTTTTATACGAATATGCGGTTTTGCGCATCGTGCCGCGCGTAGAGCGGGAGGAGTTTATGAACGTGGGCGTGGTGCTGTATTGCCCTTCGCGCGGCTTTCTTGCATGTATTTCGGAAGTCGACAGGGATCGTATGAGCGCCTTCGCGCGCGAGACCGATTTAGTCGAGGTGGAAGACTATCTCAACGCATTCAGACAGATCTGCGAGGGTAACCGGCAATGCGGAAGTCCTATTGCTGCATTGCCCGCTGCATCGCGCTTCCGGTGGCTTACCGCCACACGCAGCACTGTTTTGCAGACATCCAAAGTCCATCCTGGCTTTTGTACAGATCCCGAAGATACATTGAAGCGGATTTTCGAGCAGCAGGTAAAGTAGAATATCATTTCAGTTTCAGGTATTGCTGCACGAGTTCCTTTTTACGACGTGAAATCTCGATCCGCGAACCGTCCGAAAGCAGCAGGAACTGGTTGTTATGCGTTACTTGCTTGATGTACTTGGGGTTTACGAGGTGTGATTTGTGTGTGCGGATGAAATTGAATTCCCCTAGCATCTCGTCAAAGTGTTTCAGTGTTTTGCTGGCAAGAAATGGCCGTTTCCCGATCAGGTGAATGGCTGTATAGTTCTTATCGGCTTCCAATCGCAGGATTTCGTCCAGTGTAAAAAAGAAGACTCCCTCGCTGGATGGTACTGCCAGCCGGAAGTCCCTGGTATTCTTCTTTTCGATGTTATGAACCAGGTTTTCGTACAGCTGCTGGGTATCCTGTTTCGGTTTAGCTTTTACTTTTTCGACATGGCGATCGATAGCCGTTTGTAGTTCTTCCGGGTCGACCGGTTTCAGTAGATAATCCAATGCGCTAAACCGGATCGCCTGAATGGCATATTGGTTGAACGCAGTAGTAAACACGATGTCGTAAGGCGGGTTTTTACGAGCCAGTAAAAACTCAAAACCATTCTGGTGGGGCATTTCCACGTCCAGGAAAACAATGTCGGGCTGGAAGCCGTCAAGCACTTTCAGGGCTTCCTCAACCGATTCCGCGTGCCGGACGTCGAATTCCTGCGAAACCGAATTGCTAAGGTAATGATTCAGAACATTTCGAGCCTTCTGTTCGTCATCGATGATGAGTGTTTTAAGCATAGTTCGGGGATATTTATAGTGTAAGATGGGTGTTTAAAAGTGCTACATCAGGTATGGTCCAGTGATGTGGAGAGTTCGATCACGATGATGGTGCCGGTGGCAACGTCGTTGGGATCATATTTGTCGACGATTTCTACCGAAGCATGCTGACCCTGCCGGTCTATCAGCGTGAGGCGGTCTTTGGCAATTTGCAGGCCTTTGGATTTGTGCCTTTTGGTGGTAGCGTTCCGCTCTTTGATTTCAAGGGATTTCCTTCGTCCGATCCCATTATCATCGATTGTGCATCTGAATATTTCTTCATCAATGCGCTCAAAGGCAATTTTCAATTCGCGATAACCATTTTTGTGCATCAGCCCATGCCAGATGGCATTTTCGACGTACGGTTGCAAGAGCATCGAAGGCAAAAGTATATCGTCCGCTTCCAGGTCGTCGTCAATATCGATGGTATACACAAAGCTCTGTTCGAACCGCATTTGTTCGAGTTCGAGATACAATTGAAGTACGTTTTTCTCCTCCTCGATCGACACCAGGTTACGATCCGAATTGTTGAGCACCATCCGGAAGAGCTTCGAGAATTTGTTGAGATACTTGCTGGCCTCTCCGTATTTCTGCGTGACAATGCATTCCTGGATGCTGTTGAGGCAGTTGAACACAAAATGCGGATTCATTTGCGCCCGCAAAGCCATCAGCTGGCTCTCCGCCAGCATCCTGTTGATTTCAAGCAGCATAATTTCTTTCCTGGCTGCTTCCTCTTCCGCCTGCGCTTCGGCGATTTTGTTTGCATTAATGGAAGCGATCGTTACCAGCGTGCGCGCCTGCTCCTCCGTGAAGAAGTTCTTTTTGGTATGTTCGGAATCCAGCACCCCGATGAGCTTTCCTTCATGCAGAATGGGAACCGCGATTTCGGAGAATTTATTGGCATCCTGGGCGATGTATCGAGCATCACGTGACGTGTCTGATATGTTTATTACCTTTTTGGTTTTCGCCGCAACACCTACGATTCCTTCCCCGAGATCTAGCTCAAGAGGATCCACGATTTCAAATCCGCTAGGATTTTTTGAGCCATATGTGGCTTTTTGCACAAGCTTCTTCTTATCCTCATCCCAAAGAAAAACGGTGCAATCTTCAAAGCGTAATTGTGAGCAACAACTGCGCACAATGTCCCAGCATATCTCGTTAACAGAGTTTTCACCGTAAATCGAATTGACAAAATATTCGATTGCCTTGGCGAAGTTGCGTTTTTGCTTACGGTTTATGTAACTATTGTAGGTCAGGAAGAAGAAAGCACCCGAGACGCAGCCGACAAGAGTAAAGAACCACCAGCTTTGATACCAATATGGCAATATTTTGATCCTTACAATTGCCGGTTTTTTCATCCAGCGTTCGTGCTCATCAGTACTGCGGACTTTAAATACGTAGTCTCCCGGCGTGAGACTGTTGTAACTGACACTCATATTGCGACCAGCGCTTACCCAGTCATTGTCAATACCCGTAAGCTGGTAACTATACTGTAAGGACGGAACGTCCCGATGTTTTAAGGACGCGTATTGAAATGTAATAAAATCCTTTTCGGGCGGGAGTACGAACGATGTTGGAAGGAAGTCGGAAATTTCCACTCCCAATACTTTCACCGAGGTAATATGCGGCGGCTTTTTGACAGGTATGCGGGCAAACTTCATGGGATCTATGACAACAATGTGATCCAGCATGGCAGCGTAGATATGGTCGGGCGTAGCCAATACGTAGTTCCAGTAATCTTGCAATGTCTTTCCCAGGTTGATACGGACACGTGTTACTGTTTTGGTGTTAGGGAAGAAGAACAGTAACCCGCCTGGGCCGGCCGCCCATATAGCTCCGCGTTTGTCCAGCGCAATGCTATTGATTTGTGTTGTGACAAATCCGTTTCGGGGCGTCAGGCTGTCAATATACCGGCCTTGGTCGTTGAGTTTATAGAGCCCGCGCTCCCAGACCGCCGCCCACCAGTTTCCGGCACGGTCTTCAAGAAGCTGCATGGCGTGAAAGCTGTTCTTGTCGGGAACAGGAATAACAGAAAATCGTTGAGTTCGCTCAGAATAGCGGACAATGCCCTCGCCTTTGATAGCAAACAGCATATCGCCATTGCGCAGTTTTAGCGCACTCCGGCAAAATTTGTAATTGAAATGGCCGAACCGCTCGTCTGTCCCGTCGAACCGGTCACAGCTATTTGTCTTTGGATCGAACCTGTACAGCGCGTCCTTAAAGACTTGGAACCAAACTCTTCCACGATTATCAATGACCACGAAATTGCCGGGAGAAATGGTTTTGGATAGCTTGCTGTGCGTAAACCTGCGCAGTTCTTTATCACCGTTACGAAGGCTGTACAAGCCTCCGTCCCCGCCAAACCACCAGGTTCCGGCAGAATAGGCGCAGCCCGAAAACCTGTTTCTTAAAAGTACTTCCTTTGATGCAATGTATTGTTTGAAGACCTTTTCTCTTTCTGTAAAGAGCACAACGCCGTCTTCCTTCGCTGCGAGAATGGTATCGCCCCTGGCTGCCAGTGTGTTATTGCTCGCAAAATTCACTTGAAGAAAGAACGGCCTGCTAGGCAATCGGTAGACAGTCTCAAATGGATTGTTGTAAGTCAGTTTACTCAGCCCGTTTAATGTGGCGAACCAGAGATCTTTTTCATCATCCTCGATAATGTGGTAAAAGAACCCATAGCCGATCGAGAAAGCATCGTCCTGACTGTAAAATAGTTTGCGGATCGGTTTCCCCGGTTCTTTCATATAAGCTGCGTACATCCAGGTCGAAATCCACAGTCTGTTCTGGCTATCAACAAAGAGGTAGTTAGCACCATCGGTGGAGCGGACATTATCCAAATAGAGGTAGGAAGTGTCACTGGCGACGTCGGGCTTCGAGAAGTGAAGCGAGAAACCGGCACTTGTGCTGTACCACAAATTGGCATCCTTGTCGAGTGCGATGGCTGTCACCCATTTAGTCTTCAAGATTGGCCAACGGTGTGGGTTATGGGTACTGTCATAGACCGCCTTGTTTTTAAAATCGATAAAAAAGCATTGGTTACCGCCCACCCAGAATCCCTGTCTGCTGGCATCCCAGCAAAAAGCGCTTTCAGCAGCAAAAGAAACGTTCTGACCGGCCATGCGTTTGGCCCACGGAAGTAACTCCGTCAACTTCCACATTTTCGCGCCGTCGTAGATAAAGATCTCGGAGCGACAGATAAACCAGAGCCTGTGCTCGCCATCCTCTTTAACAGAAAGGACAGGCTTCCCTGCAAGCGATTTCCAGCGTTCGTCGGCCCGGTACTTGCCGGTTGCCTTGTTGAAGAGTTTCAGGCCGCGGGAAGTGGCGACGAGCAAATTATCGTTTCCGTCTATCGGAAGAATGCATTTCACCTCCACATGACGGTCTGTCCGCAGGTCGTCGTAATACTTGATGGTGTTTCCATCGAAACGGTTAAGCCCGTTGGCTGTGCCGATCCATAAAAACCCGTCAGGATCTTTATACAAGCATCGAACATCCTTTGCACTGAGTCCGTCTTCCTCTCTGAGATTCTGGAAGACAAACTGTGCTTGGGACGTAAATGACCAAAGAAAGCAAACGAGCCAAATGGCCTGAAAATGACGCATGTATGGGACAGTTTTTTTCGCTGATCATGTAAGGTAGCTATAAGGAAAATCAAAGTAAATATTGATGAATAAAAGGCAGGCGCGGATTGATTAACGGAAAAATGGGCCTTCGCGCCAGTCATGAAACAGTTTTTAAGGCAGCCTAACTAATTTGACCATTCAATCAATGATAGCTCGCCGTTCACACATCCTATTTTTATTACCTGGTCGTCTGGATAACATTTGTTTAAGACACCAGTGGTAACCTAACCATTCATCAAAAACGAACTATCGTCATGGGACTCTATCTGACAGGCCTTCTAATCGATTGCGCCGCGGTACTCGCGGTGGGCAGCTACTATTTATATTATATAGTCATGAAGAAAGAGCCCGACGAACCCCGGCATTATTTCTGGATCGTGATGAGCTCGATCGGCGCCGTCGTCATGGCCTCCATATACTACATATATATAGGAGATCTGACCACGGCATCCATTCTCGCATGGGTGATGGCCGTGCCGGTGGTGATCACGGCCATCTTTATTGTGCTCATCATCCTATTCCGCCCCAACTGGAATTAGGCACACGCGATCGGCTTCGCATGATATCGTTATAGGGTATAAAGTTAAGCAACGCCGTGGCAATCTTGCCGCGGCGTTCTTTTTTCAAAATGACAATAATCATGAGGTATTAATTGAGAATTACGGCCTTAGAATTACGCTTTTTACAAGAAATACCGATGGTTTTTTAATCGCTACCATTTACTCATCGAATTCTTTTTGGGTGGGATGGTGGATGTAGATTTGAATCATTAAAATTCAATTCAGATTAACAAATAAAAAATAAGATTGTGAAATACCTCCTCTATTCAGTTGCAAACTGATTTTCACTCAAACGTACACTAGTTATGAAGAAGTTTATTTTACACACGTTAATTGGCACGCTAGCATTTATTGGAAGCGCATTTGCGCAAGATTTTCCGAAAACATATACGGCAAACCCGTGTACAAATTGTACGCCACCAGGTTACACAATCGTTTCGGGTGGGCCCGTTGCGCTTTCCAATATGACGGGAGTCGGAGGGAGTCCTTTAAAAAATTGGGTCAATGGCTTTTCAAATCCACCTTCTTCGCTCAAAGCCATTGACGCAAATGCTGGAAACGTTTTTTTGACTCTAAAAAGTGGCCCTTTACAGCAAGATAAGGTTAAAGTAATTGACGTAAATGTTGAAAAGGGTAATCAATACACTTTCCATTATTACGTGATGACGTCCAGGGCTCACTTGACTTCTGCAACAATCTCTGACTATGCCACTTCGGCGAAACTAGAAGTGACTGCTGCCTCTCAGCAAGGCTTGGTACCAGTTGTATCTAAAACAACATCTTTTACGCCAGGCGTCAATGTGGATACTTGGATAGAGCAAACTGTGACTTTTGTTGCACCTGAATCCCATTTACATTTTCAGCTGTCTTTGGTGGGTAATCCAAATCAGGTTGTTTCTTATGTGAACTTCGACATCTATTCCAAGCCTTTTGACTGTGTCGTTCCCGGCGGCCAAGTCTCTCTTTTCCATGGTGGGGCTCAAACAACGCCTTTTGCCTGCGCGACGACCAACTTGTATGACCTTATTGAGAGTACCACGCCGGCAGGCGCCACTCCTGTATGGGGCATCAATCCGAACAGCACTTATCCGCAACTTACGGAAGAACAAGCAAAAGCGGCAGGAACGAAGCCATCAGGCCAGTATTATTATGCATTTTACAAGACGCCTGGTGGCTGTTATAACACCGACGTTTCGACGGCGAAGGCTTCTTTCACTGCAATACCTACACAGGTATCATTGATAGCTAATCAGAGAGCAATTAATTGCATCAATCAAACCAGTGTCGATCTTAATGCCCAGGTGACACCTACCAGCTATAAGGTTCATTGGTTTACTAATGACACGCATCAGGGAGCCCCAATTGCCAACCCTCAGTCAGCGCCTGTGGGTGACTACTATGCATTCTATTTTGATTCAAAAAACAATTGTTATTCAGTAAATAAAGCTGCTGCAAGCGCTGTATTTTCGGTAACAGGCTCGACGATGTGCTGTAATGACCCTAGTGATCCTTCTAATCAGATACCTCTGCTCAGTACTGATGTTAAAATTGTAGCGCCGGCCCAGACATATGATTTAACAAAGTTGATTCCATCGAACATTTCATTGCCGCCCAATACGGCGATTGAATGGTACACCTCGGCGGATCACGTGGGATCGCCAATCGCTGATCCACAACACGCAGACCCCGGAAAATACTATGTATTTGCTCACGACCTCAGCAACGGATGCTTCAACGTTCCTTTATCTAAATCTTCGGTTAATGTCTCGAAAGCTTGTAATGCGGGTACTACGCCGGTTGCTTTGAAAAATACGCTTGGTTTCTATTGTCAGGTAGGTGAATCCCCCATGAACTTGAACGATTTTGTGGTAGGTGGTGTACCGGCAGGCCTGAGTGTGGCATGGTACACAAATGATGAACACAGTGGGAACCCAGTTTCAATGCCAGCTCCAATGGACTACCTACCTGTGTATTATGCATTTTTTTATGACAATGCCAATCAGTGCTTTTCACCTCCTTCACAACCACTTAATCTACTTAGCACGCACGTACCGATAAACTGCCCCTATGAAGATGGCTGTCAGCTTTCAACCTGTTCTTCCGGTAGCGTAAATTTAAATGCCTTGCATTCTAGTGCAGTACCAAATGGATGGGAACTTAGGTGGTATAACAATAGCAAGCATATAGGATCACCGGTAGCAACGCCGAGTAATGTAACTGATGCGGGAGACTACTATGCATTTTACTATAATCTTGCTAAGCAATGCTACAACAAATCGGGAACGCTAGAAAATGGACTCGATGACTTAGCCAACAAGAAGGTTACAGTTGTCAATGGCCCTTGTGCCGGCACGCAACTAGTAATTCGAGTTGCACTTCAAGGAGTAATGCAAACGGTTCCAAGTGACGATATCATGCGAACCGATCTCCAAAACTATTTTGGAAACTCCGGACTCCTGCCAACAACCAGCCCTTATGGGGACGGCGCAACGTGCCCTGAAATAGGCGATGGTTCAAAAATGGCAACGGTAGTAGACTGGGTAAAAGTAGAAATTCGGGATGCAGTAGATCCTTCTATTTTGCTGGAATCGAAAAGCTTAATTCTTTGGGGATCAGGGTTTGTTGGTAACCTGGACGGTACATCACAGCCCACTTTCACAAGCCAGTCAAAGCCGGTTAGAATTGTAGTAAAACATCGAAACCACTTGGCGGTGATGAGCAACCCGATTCAAGACTTTAGCTCGGGAGTTGTTAGTTATGATTTTACGACGGCACTTTCGCAAGCTTCTAATGCGTTCGGGGACCCGCCACAGATGGTTCAAAGCAATGGGTTCTGGTGTATGTGGATGGGGGATATTGCTGCCGGCCAAGATTTAGGAATTGACGCCAGTGATATCACATGGCTCTACGATTCAAACCAACAGGCGCCCGTAGACACTTACACTGTGACTGACTTAAATATGGACGGAGGTGTGGATGCGTCTGACGTCAGCCTGCTGTACTTCAACAATTTGAAAGCATCTTATTCTTCACTTGTTAACTATTAATCGAACACCCTGTATGAAAAAAATCTCTAAAACATTTTTAGGTTTGTTTTGCATGACGTTGCTTGCAAAAGTATGCATAGCACAAACAACCCCGATTGACCAAGCGGCGCCTGGACCGCACATCTTTTTCGAAACTCGAAATTTCGTGATTACAAACAACGCTCAAACTGGGCCCACACTGAAATTCGACCTATACATGTCCGCCAGTCAAACTTATGTAGACTATCTGTTGGCGAACGATCCAGATCACGATTCCCTTGGGTTTCAAGCCGGTGATGTAGCTTTCGATCTCGATTTTGGTTCTAACGGCACCACTGTGACTACGGCGCCCAACGGTTGGCAGGCAATTAAGGTAAGTAATCAACTCAGCGATATTCAAGCTCCCCAAAATCTTGCGGGCGCAAGTCCGGCAGGATATGACACGAAGTTCAAATTTACTCCGTACCGACTACCGTCTTCGGATCCGCTTACTACAACACCAACTCATGTTGCAACAGCGACAATGACCTGGCCAGCAGGAGTTGTAATAGGTACACCAGGCTCAGGGCCTGGGGGAGCGAAAATTCAACTTCGTTGCGCGGCAACTGGTTACGGAACTGGTCTGAGCGGGTCCAAATGGGGTGACATGAGCGGCCACATTCAGAACATCATCGGTGCAAGTTCAACGGTAGTAACTCCACTACCAGTAAAACTTGTAGACTTTTCCACGGTTCGCGAGGGCAATACAGCGGTACTTTCTTGGTCAACCTCCGAAGAATCCAACAGCGACTATTTTGAAGTGCAGCGAAGTGGTGATGCAAAGACTTGGGAAAAGCTAAAATCTGTGGCGGCGAAGGGTGAGAGTTCTGTCGAGATGTATTATTCTGCTGTGGATGACAGTCCATTGAGTGGAGTGAACTTCTATCGCCTCAAAATGGTCGACAAAGACGGGACCTTTGCTTTGAGTAAGATTCGGAATGTAGAGTTTGATATAAAAGCCGGGTACACTTTGTTTCCGAATCCGGTGAGTGACAAACTCAATTTCAGATCGACAGAAGACTGGAACAGTGTAGCCAGTATCAAAATATACAATGCACAAGGCGTTGAAGTATATACATCACCGTCAGTGCCGGTGAAAGAGGTTGATGTCAAGAATCTTCCCTCTGGCACCTATGTAGTGAAACTTTCGCGTAAAAAAAGTCGACAATCTCAGAACTATAAGGTTGTGATAGCCCGGTAGTAAAGGATTGTGTGTAGTAATTGGTTCAGGATGATAGCGTGAGTGCCTTTTCCTTCCCTGTTCACTTTGAGACACCACGCTGTCACTGAATTCTATTCTTTAACATTTACTTCGTCACTAATGAGAACTGGACTTTTCTTAACCTTATTCATAGTATCGTTTACGTCAGCTTGTCAGAAGGATAAAGAATGTGTTCCGCCTCCTTTGGCAAAACAAATTATAAATAGTTGGAATGCTAAATTGGTTTCGGAGAAAGATAAGTCACAGGAAATGATATTTAAAAGCGACGGCACCCTCAAAGAGAGCAAAGGTTTGATATTTGGAGCGTACGGAAACCCAGTCTGCAATTGGGAACTTGATCAAGACCTTTTGATATTAAATGCGAGGTTTTCAAATGGAAATATCGAGCGATATGAGTGCTCAATAATTAGCAGAAGTTGCGACCAGATTGTTTTGGACGTTGAGGGACTTGATCAAATGGAATTGAATAAAAAATAAACAAATTATCGATATGAAAAAAATACTATTAATAGGTTTAGTAATAACGGCAGTTACTTCTATCGTTGTAGTTAACTTGTATTCGTCAAAACCAAAACCTATTTATTGAAGATAAACCAACGCTTCGGTTTAATACATTTTTACTCAATTTGTACATAAAGATGAAACATCGTATTCAGCGTTGGCTTGGGCTGTTCTATTTGGTTATACTGAAGAATAAAATTAAGTACTTCTAATAACCAGTGGAGCTCTATCATTAAGTGTGTGTTAGTGCTTATTCCGGACGCCGTTTTGTGCGTTCGGAATTTTTTTGTTTACCGACCATCATCGCGAATCTTACGATGCCTGGCTGGTGTATTGTCAATGGAAAGGTCGAATCCGGGAGTGACAGTCTCCTCTATTATTGTCAGCGAAAGGGACAACCCACCATGAAACAGGAGACGTTGAATCGAAATCGGCGCTTTGTCTTGGGAGTAATGAAACTATTATGTAACTTTTACATTCAGTTGCCCCTCTGTCAGATCTCACCACTCAACGATGGCCATGCAGTAGGCCGATGAAGAACTAAGGCACTGACCGCTCGCGGGCAATAGAATGTACTATCCGGCATATGTGACCGAATTTGTACTAAAACCATAGCTCGACGAAAGTATTACGTCATATTTGCCGATTTTTCAGTTAGATTTAGAACCTTTGTGGCTTATTTGTGACAACTATTTCTACAAAAACAATAGTATGTAGACGTAGGGAAAATCCAGTCGCCTTGGGTTGTTGTGTGATATTCTGTACCCTTCTCTTGCTAGAAAATGGAATTTATTATCGTAGACGACAGTGTTTTCGATCAGTTTACCCAGGAAAAGCTACTGCTCAAAAGTGGTTTGACCGAAACGGTACGGACATTTAGCTCGGCGCAGCAGGCGATAGATCATCTCCGTGCCCAGGATGCGGACATGCCTGATACCGTGATCCTGCTCGACCTTCAAATGCCCGGGCTCAACGGCTTCGAATTCACCGAACAGTACGGCCTGTTGCCCAAGGCGATCCGAAAGCGGATTCGCCTGTTCATGATTTCGTCTACTGTAGATGTTTCCGATATAGAGCAAGCCGAGGCCAATCCCTACATTATCCAGCTCTTGCCCAAACCCCTTGAAATACCGCTGCTCAGAGAGCTTCTCAAATCATAATACTTTCTCCCGCCGTCAATTCCATCAGGCATTTTACATCAGGACTTCGAACGTCCGGTCTGCTATTTTCACAGTTTTTTACGTCTCGGCAGTTGATAAATTTCCCGCCATTTAAATCGAAAGTCCGGTGCCGTTGTGGCTATATTTGCGCCTGGCCATTAACCAGAGATCATCATGCGTTTCCGGAGATTCTTCGTTTTTGTACTCCTAGCTTTTACAACCGTTCTGATCAATTCCTGCAACCGTCCGGCCGACACGCCACAAGAAGCGGCTGATTTGCTCACTGCCATTTCTCAATGGAAAATTGAGGAAATTGTTGTCAACGACGCAGTTACTTTCAAGGATGGTAAAATGACACAGCAATTCGGCGGGATCGATTTTCAGCGATACATGGAAACCGTCCAGGTAAAAAAAGACGGCGTGTTTTCGGGAGTTTTCAAGGGAGAGACTACACCTTTTTTGCTCAAATGGCAGGTCAACGGAAGCGATATTACGATTGGCGCGCCGGAAGGAAAAGGCAAAGGAGAATGGACGATACGGCCAGATGATGTTCGAAAAGGCTCTTTCGTCATGAAAACACAAAGCACCGCCTACGATTATCCGCGAATGACTACGATTGCCCTGAAATTCAAGGCAGCACCATAACATTTACCTATACTAAATCACCATGAGCAAGCTCGACAAGGCTTTTGAACTTTTTGACGACTACAATAAGCGCTCTCCAGAGCGCGTCGTGTGGGAAAATGTGGAGTATCCAATTGAGTATTTCTATGCACTCAAATTATATGATTGGGTTAAGAAACTGGACCCTGAGGCGAACGAAAGCCTGCTTCTGGCGTCGCGGTGCCAGCATATCGGGCGCTGGGAAATTGCGCGCAAAAGTTATCCGGATGGCCGCGTGGGTTATCTTAAATGGCGTAGCGACCTCTCAAAGTACCACGCGGGAATCGCCGCGGAAATTCTTGCCAGCGCAGGTTACGAGGAGGAAGTTATCAATCGTGTAAAGCAGATTGTCCTTAAACAGCGCCTCAAAAGCGACACCGATGTGCAGACGATGGAAAACGCCCTCTGCCTCGTTTTTCTCCAATATCAATACGACGACCTGATCGCCAAAACGACCGAGGAGAAAATGATCGATATCCTCCGCAAGACCTGGGCTAAAATGAGCGACCCGGGTAGGGAAGCAGCTTTGTCTTTGCAGTACAGCAATGTCGGTAGGGACCTTATATTGAAGGCGCTCAAAGAAGATTGACATCGAGTTAATACATAGTCTCAGCAGTAATGTAAGCGAAAAGCCGGGTGGAGCTCTACCCGGCTTTTCGCTTATTCTCATTTACGGGCTGTTTGCTGCGTGTTATCCAGGCTTTGCGCAGTTTTTACCAACTGCACAAACTCCGAGCGATAACCTTCATTGTCCTTCCCGAATGCGCCTCGCGCGCGCTGGATCACATCCGCATAGGAGGCTTTTCCCTTGTATTCCGAACCTCGCAGCAGCAAACCGAACTCCGCTACGGCGCTGGCAAAGCGCAGATTTTCAGAGCATTTTTCAAACGCAACAGATGTGGCTTTTACCGGGAGATCAAAAAGAATGCTTTTTTCGCTTTCCGGCTTTTTGTACCGGACCTTGACAGTCATCATTTCATCGCCGATGCCGGTTGCGTTCGCATTATTCTGCTGGTATTTTAATGCGTCGGTGGTTCCGGTGTACGAACTGTGGACACCTTTGGGTACAATCTCGTAAATGGCCGTAACGATGTGCCCGGAGCCCATATCACCGGCATCTTTCTTTTCATCATTGAATTCGTCGTTACGCAATGCACGGTTTTCGTAGCCGATCAGGCGGTAGGCCTGTACATGCGCCGGGTTAAACTCGATCTGGATCTTCACATCCTTGGCGATCGTAAACAACGTACCGCCAAATTCCTGTACAAATTCTTTTCGGGCCTCCTGAATGTTGTCGATGTACGCATAATTCCCGTTGCCCTTGTCGGCCAGGGTTTCGACATAGCTGTCTTTGTAGTTACCCATTCCAAAACCCATTATGCTGAGGAAAATACCGGCCCTGCGTTTTTCCTCGATTAGTTTTTGTAACTCTGATTCATTGGAAATGCCCACATTGAAATCGCCATCGGTGGCGAGGATCACACGGTTGTTACCTTTTGGAAGAAAATGCTTTCTGGCCAGTTCATAAGCGAGCACTATGCCTTCGCCGCCTGCTGTCGAGCCGCCAGCTTCCAGTTTGTCAAGCGCGTCTTTAATTACTTTTTTTTCGCTTCCGGTGGTTGGCGGTAATACCAACCCCGCAGAACCGGCATATGCTACGATCGAGATTTTATCTTCCGCACGCAACTGATCCACGAGCAGTTTGAAGGCTTGTTTGAGTAGCGGAAGTTTGTTGGGATCGCTCATAGAGCCGGAGACGTCGATGAGGAAAACCAGGTTGGAGGCGGGCAGATTTTCGGTGGAAACGGTTTTAGCCTGTAATCCGATGTGCACCAGTTTCAAGCCGGGATTCCAGGGAGAATCGGTGGTTTCGGTAGTGATGGCCAGAGGGTGCTCGCCGGCAGGTTGTGGATAATCATAATCAAAATAATTGATCATCTCTTCGATCCTGACAGCGTCTTCGGGTGGCATTTGGCCGTTATTCAGGAAGCGACGCACATTACTGTATGCGGCGCGGTCGACGTCGACGGAGAATGTGGTCACGGGCTGCTGGCCGACGGACAAAAAGCCGTTTTCGTTGATAGGTTTGTAGCTTTCCGTAGCAAGCGGTATTTGCACGACAGTTTCCGAAAACGTTGAAGGTGCAGCAGCAACCCGGTTGAAAACCAACGACTTTTCCACGCGACCCGGTTGCTGCACAACCTCATCTGCCAGATTTTCTGTTTTCAACGTGTGGGTTAAAGCGACATTGAAAACAGAATCCGAAGTGAGGGGCATTGTCATGGTTTTATATCCGTTCTTTTTGAACATCAATGCCTTGGCCAGGTTGGACACCCGAATAGAAAAACGGCCCGTGTGGTCGGTTACGGTACCGGTGCTGCCACCCTGGATGGAGACGTTCACACCCGCTATGGGCAGATGTGAGCCGTCGGTGACTGTACCTTTGATAATGCGGTCGGGTAACAATGCAAAGGCACTCAAAAAGATGGTTAACAGAATGATTACGCGTGTTTTCATGGTTTTCGGATTTTGATATTTATCCCATGGATGCACGCCGGCAGGTAATTCCATAAAAGTTTTTAAGTTTTTTTATGGAATTTTGAATAACCCGCATCCAGTAACAAGAAGGCGGAAAAGACTCCCCACGCACGTGAAATTTTTGAAATTCTTTCAGGGCAAGGTCAGCGAACCGGTGCCGGAGGCCGAGCGGCTTGCGGAGTACCGGCGTAACGGTGACGTTGCGCTGCTGGGAGCATTATACGAGCCTTATATGGATATGGTTTTTTGGATATGTTTCAAATATTTGAGGGAAGAAGAAGAATGTAAGGATGCTGTCATGCAAATCTTTGAAAAATTGGTCTCCGATTTAAAGCAACACGAAGTCGCGAATTTTAAAAGCTGGCTGCATAGCGTCGCACGGAACCATTGTCTGATGAAACTGAGGGTATCACGGGTTGCAATAGGGCAGGGCTCCCAGGACGATCAAATACAGGAATTGGAAGCTGTCAGCAATGACGAAGTATTTACGCTGGATGGGCAGTTGGATGTATTAGATGGCTGCCTTCAAAAGCTGGTAGATGAACAGCGGATTAGCATTGAACTGTTTTACCTGCAAAACAAATGCTACCGCGACATCGCCGGAGAGACTGGTTTCGAAATAGGCAAAGTGAAAAGTTATATACAGAATGGAAAGCGGAACTTGAAAATCTGCATGGAAAGCAATGGCAGCTACTAACGACCATATCCCGGATTTTGACGACTTCGAGCGCTATTACAGCGGCGAAATGCCTTCGGCCGAGCAGCGCGAGCTGGAAGGAAGGATGCTGGTCGAGCCGTTGATAGCAGACGCTTATGAAGGTTTTCTGGCGTGGCGCGAGCAAGGCAGCCGCATTGCGGACGTCCGCTCGGATTTGCGGGAGCGTTTACCTGCGCGCGGAACACACGCCCGCCGGAAGGCGTTGCCATTATGGGCTTATGCTTCGGCGGCGTCGGTGCTGCTTGCGATATTCAGCTACTGGTTTGTGTTTTTAAATGATCAGTCGGTAGAAGTGCAAAAATTTCCGGTTGCAGCGAAACGAGAGCAAGTAAAGTCATCGTCAGCTGCCGTCGCTACGGATGCTCCGGCCGACGCTGCGTCAGTTTCGGAGAGTCAGTCTCAGAAAATTCCTGGTTCCAAGGCATTACCAACGCCCAAAACAGCATCGGCGCCTTCCGGCCTTGCCGATGCGGAAATTCCGGAGGAGATAAAGGATATTGCATTGGAAGATTCTTCCCCTGTCAGAACGGAGGAAGTTCAGGCGGCACCGCAGCCTGCTCAAACTTTGGCGGCGTCGGGAGCTGCACAAGCTGTCGCCAAGTCTATGGCGGACCGCGCAAAGATGCAGCGGGAGCAGGCCGATACCCAATATCTCGTTGCTTCAAAGCCAGTCTCTGCCAATGTTAAAACTTACACTGTAACTGTTCCTGGGGATACACTGCCTGCTGCGCCCGCCCTGGGCTGGCCCGATTACCGTGCCTACCTCGAAAAGAATACGGGCGCCGCTTCTACAACCGGACAAATAGTGGTGACATTTTTCGTCAGTTCCACAGGTACATTGTCCGATTTTGTAACCACTGGCCCTGAGGAGCTTCACAAAGAAGCAATCCGCATTATCAGTAGTGGCCCCGCCTGGGCGCCCGCCCGCAGACGAGGGATTCCCGTAACCTCGCGGGCCGAAATACGACTTCAATTCAGGCAAGCACAATAATTCTGTCCAAATCAGACGGTTATCCGGTTACTTGTAGAAGTAATTTTAAAAAATTTCCAAAATTGGACGTTTATTTTTTGCGATCTACGCCACAGTATTTAATTTTACTACAAGCTCTTGACTACTCATCTCTTGATTTTTTACTAAATCTGAACTTGTAATTTTTCCCAATTGTGCTTCGTGTCCATTTCCTGACAGGGTTCTGTCCGATGCGCTGGTGGGTGATACAATTTTTTGGTTTAAATTTTGTTATGGCAAGTATTATGACTAATTCTACGAAATAATTACCTGCTGTTTTAAACAGTAATATACCGAATATTTGCCCACTTATACTCAACCTATGGACAATAGAAAAAATCTGTTGATTATAGACGACGAACCCAGCATTACTAAAATACTGGAACATTTTCTAAAGAAGGATTTCGATGTGGTGATCAAAAGCGACGGCTCGGAAGGGATGCTATGGCTCGAAGAGGGTAATCAGGCCGATCTCATCATTGCGGACCTCCATATGCCCAACCTGAGCGGAAAAGAGTTCCTGAAAGTAGCGAAGGCGAGTAATCTGTATTCGGAGATTCCCATAATCATTCTTTCTGGCTCCGACGAAAGCAGCGAGCGCATTCAATGCCTGAATCTCGGTGCCGACGATTTTATGGTCAAGCCGTTCAACCCTATGGAGGTGCACGCTAAGATCAACGCCGTATTGCGGCGCAGTAAACGCTTCTCTTAAAAGACGACGATATCATGGAACTGGCCGGCACAACGACAGAAACGGTAACGGCAGGCAAGACCTACGTTGCCCAGTTCAGGGTTATTTATGTCCACCATAATTTTCAGGAATACCTCCGCTTTACCGAGCGCTTCGAGGAATATCTTCAGGTGGAGTATTTCGATACCCCCGCCGGAGCATTGGGTGCATTAAAGGAGAACTATCCCGCGGACGTGATCGTTGCGCACGATGGAAGCGGCGGCGTGGAGCTGCTCGACACGATCCGGAACAGTGCAGGTTTCGGTAATATCCCTTTCGTGTTGCTGGTCGACAGACTTTCCCGCCAGGCTATCGATTTGGCACGGGCCAAGCATGCCGACGATGTTTTTTCCGTCAATTTCGATGATGGGGACCTCATTACCCGTATCAAATACTTCAAAAAAAGGCAGTGGTACGTGGCCAATAAAGCCTCGCAGAAAATCGGGTCTCAAGGGCATAAGACGCCCCTTTGGAAACGGGCAATCGATATTGCCGCGACAGGTACGGCTGTAATTCTCCTGTTGCCGGTGTTCATTATCGTGGCGATCCTGATCAAGCTGGACTCGAAAGGACCGGTCTTTTACAAATCCAAAAGGGTAGGGAGCGGCTATAAGATTTTCGATTTGTACAAATTCAGAACCATGCGCACCGACGCCGACCAGCTGATCCGGAAAATGGCCGCATTGAATATGTATTCCAAAGCCGAGCCGGCCGTTCAGATCGAAACGCAAGGGCTTTGCGACGAATGCCTTGCAGGAAATCAATGTAAAAGCCTGCTCTTCCACGACGGTAAGGAGATTTGCGAAAAGCTTTACCAATTCCAGAAGGATCAAAAGGCAGCATTCATGAAATTTCAGAACGACCCGCGCATCACACGCCTGGGAAGCTTCCTGAGAAATTCGAGCATTGATGAGCTCCCGCAGTTGATCAACATTCTCAAAGGAGATATGTCGCTGGTAGGTAACCGCCCGCTGCCTTTGTACGAAGCAGAAAAAATGACCACTGACGATAAAATCCTGCGTTTTGCGGGGCCTGCGGGCCTTACAGGCCTGTGGCAGGTCACCAAACGCGGCAAAGGCAAGTCTGACATGACCGAGGAGGAGCGTACGCAGCTCGATATTACCTATGCCCGTGAATTTTCGTTTAAAATGGATATGGAAATCATCCTGAAAACATTCCCCGCGCTGTTGCAGTCGGAGAATGTGTGATGGGGCAAAACGTATGTCAGGACGCTTTCACCCAGTCTTTGTATTCGGGATCGTATTTTTTGATGACACGTGCGGGGTTTCCCACGGCAACCGAATAGGGCGGAACGTCTTTGGTAACCACGGCCCCGGCGGCAACTACCGAATGCCGGCCGATGGTAACGCCCGCGGTGACCACCGCATTGGCTCCGATCCAGCATTCGTCTTCAATGACGATGGGTGCTACGCTGACGCCCTGCTTGTGAATCGGCTGCTGAATATCCTGATAGTTGTGATTCAGACCGCTGGCAACAATATGCTGCGCCAGGATCACATCGTTTCCGATCGTAACCGGACCGATAATAACGTTTCCCAGGCCGACAAGCGAGTTGGCACCAATACTTACTGCCCCCACACCATTATTGATCGTACTGAAATCCTCGATCATCGAATTGTCGCCGATCGAAAAAGGATTGAAAGGCAGCACGTCCATCCTTACCCACCGACGGATGATGACATTTTTGCCCCTTTTATGAAAGAAACGATTCAAAAATATCCGGACCCAGAGCCTTGGACGAGCCTGATTAGTTGGGATCAGCATCCAGTGGACAATTTTTTTTAGCCCCGGACTATTCCGGATTTGGGCGGATAACGACATTTTGCCTAGATTAGTAAGATGTAGTAATATTTTTACCAAAAGTATTTTGTATTGCCGCAAAGTCAAGCGAAACCGATTTTAAATAAATTTTTTGTCCTTATATGCCGATAAAACATGCCGCTTTTGGGCTCTTGCTTTTTTTGACGTTCCAAAGCGCCCATGCTCAGGAATCTTTGAGCAAAGACGTGGACTACGCGTACCTGGATAAGTTGATTGCCGTCTGCAAGGCCAATTATCCTAAAATCAAGATGTACCAGGCGCATATCAGTGCCGCCGAAACGGGCGTCAAAAAGGCGAAACTCTCGTATTTCGATATTTTCAACTTCTCCTATTTGTACGTTCCCAAAAATGATCGTGCTACGCCGGTATCTGCCTCATTTCCATTTACTTACCAGTTTGGTTTTTTCGTCAACATCGGGGCCATCCTGCAAAAGCCGGCCATGGTGAAGCAGGCAAAGAGCGAGCTCGCCTCGGCGGAGTACGACAAGCAGTCTTTTGACCTGAACATGGAAGCGGAGGTGAAGAAGAGATATTTCACTTATATCCAGAAAAAGGCGGTCTACCGCGTACGCTCCAATGCGGCGCTCGATGTCGAAAGCATGCTCGAAAGCGTAAAAAAACGCTTTATAATGGGGCAGGAGACGCTGGAAAAATACAACCAGGTGCTGGTGATGCAGACCGATCACGCGCAGAACCTGCTGAATACTGAAAGCGAGGTTTTGATTGCGAAAAGCAGTCTGGAAGAATTGTTAGGACAAAAATTAGAAGATATCAAATGACGGAGGTTGTACAGTTTTTAAGATTACTGCAGAGGAATAAGATCACACTTATCCTGGTCCCGCTGATCACCGTTATTGTCTGCTACTTTCTCGTCCGGCGGTTGCCGGATACCTACGAGTCGCATGCGCGCATCGCGACCGGGTTGGTTGATAAGACCGATCAGGTGGTAACCCGCGCCAAAGACGAGCAGGATCAGCAGATCGCGCGTAAGTTCGAGAGTCTGATTCAGGTCATGCGACTGAAAAGAACACTTGATCAGGTATCTTATCGTTTGATTTTGAATGATTTAAGAGGCTTGAAAGACTCGACCTGGCGCGAGCCGGTCCGTGAGCTGGAAGAAATGAGCAAGGCAAATAAGGCGAAGGCCGTTGCCCTGATTACTCAAAAATACCAGAAACACGAAGAGCTGTTTTTGTGGAAACAGGAAGAGAAAAAGCTGAACGATATCATTGTGGAAATGGGCTATGATGCCAATACGCTCCGTGAGAAGCTCATCATTTACCGCACTGGTGTGAGCGACTACATCGACGTCCAGTTCGAAGCCGAGCACCCCGACCTGGCCGCATATGTGATCAACACGCTCGCGCAGGAGTTTATTTCCGACAATTCTTCCCGCGTGGTGGGCAACAACAAGAAAACGATCGACTTCCTGGCCAGTTTCATGCAGCAAAAGTTGCAGGCCTTGAATGACCGGATGAACACGCTGAAAAATTTCAAAATACAAAACCGTGTATTGAACCTGAACGAGCAGGCGAAGAGTATTTACGGGCAAATGGCCGATTTCGAAACGCGCCGTCAGATCGCCCAAAAGGACATTATTGCCTACACGGCCGCCATTGGTAATATCGACAGACGCTTTAACCCGACCGAGCGGAAGTATTTCGAGAGCGCATTGACGGACATTAACCAGAAGATCATCGCTACCAAAAGCAACCTGAAAGCGCTGAACGAACGCTATATTCTGAGCAATTTCGATAACCGGATGAAATTCAGCCTGGATTCGCTGCGGAGTCGGCTTTCGGAGGAAATCAATGAAGCTACCGATAAATACGCCTACAACCCGATGGTGGTGAAGCAGGATCTGGTGACGCAGAAACTGAGCATGGAAATATCGCTGGAACTGGCGAAAAACAGCGTGGCTTCGATACAGGGCGAGCTCGACCGCCTGAACCGCAAGTTCGACGGGCTGGTGCCGAATGAGGCCAGGATTCAGGAATACGAAACGTCCATCGACATTGCAAGCAAGGAGTACATCGAAGCATTGCAGCGCTACAATGAGGCCAGTCTCGAATTCAGCTTTCCCGTATACTTGCGCCTGATCGAGCGCGCGATGCCGGGCGAGGTGCAGGCTTCCAAGAAAATGGTGCTCGTGATCCTGTCAGGGGTGATCAGTTTCACTTTCTGTGTTTTTGTGTTTTTTATTCTTTTCTACCTTGACAAATCGATCCGGTACCCGCTGCAACTCGCCAACGAAACGGGCAAGCCTGTGCTGGGTTACCTGAATGCGCTCGATAAGGATTCGAACCTGAGCCTTTCGGGTATGAATGCGTCTGACGACAAGGCGGTAAGGCTTTATAAGAACCTGGTGCGATCGATTCGGTATGAGCTCGATAATGAAATGAGCGATCCGAAGATCATCGCTGTTACCAGCCTTGGTTATGGAGTAGGCAAAACCCCATTTGTGATCGCATTGGCCTGGGCATTCTCGAAGATTAACAAGACGGTGCTCATTATAGACGGAAATTTCGCCCAGCCGGATATTTCCAAGCTGAACCCGGACAGCACGCCGTTTGAAAATTTTGTCAAATCCAATAATCTGCCGGAAGCGACGCCCGGGCAGATTACAATCCTCGGAGCCAAGACCGGCGATATTTCTGTGCTCGAACTGGCGGATGAAAAGGTGATCGGCCAGCGTTTACAGGCACTGAAAACGCGTTTCGACATTATTCTGATTGAAACCGATTCATTGCGTGCCATGAACAGGGCCAAGGAATGGGTGTCGTTCTCGGATCTGGTTGTTGCCGTTTTCGCGGCGGGACGTTCCATTGGGTCGGAAGATCAATCCAAAATACAATACCTCGATGGCTTGAACGGGAAATTTGCGGGCTGGGTACTTACCAACACCGAAAGTATTCCCGAACAGGCCGGAAAAGTGGCTAAACCGGTTGAAGCATGAAAATCCTGGAATGGATAGGACTGGCGATTCAGGCGGCGATCGGGTATAACCTCGTATTTCCGATGTTTCTGCTGTTGATTTACGGTCTGAGAAAGATTGTAACAACCCGCCAACCCACTACCGGGGGCGGGCTTCCCGATTACGGCATTATTGTGACGGCTTACGAATATACCGCGCAACTGCCAACCGTGGTGGGTTCGCTGTTACAACTGAATTACGGCCGCTACCATATTTATGTGGTTGCAGATAAATGCGATATCAGTAATCTGCATTTCCCGGAAGATAAAGTGCTGCTGCTCCGTCCGGAGGAGGTTCTTGGAAGCAATACCCGCTCGCATTTTTATGCTATCCGCCGGTTCATCCGCCCCCACACACACCTGACGATCATCGATAGCGATAACCTCACCGATCCCCAATATCTGAACGAGCTCAATGTCTATTTCAATCAGGGTTATGAGGCGGTGCAGGGTGTGAGGGAGGCCAAAAACCTGGATACTACCTACGCTTGCCTGGATGCCGCACGCGATATTTACTACCATTTCTACGATGGGAAAGTCCTTTTCGGCGCTGGCTCGTCGGCCACGCTGGCAGGATCGGGGATGGCATTCAGCACGGCATTGTATGAGAAAGTACTCGGGCATTTGGACGTCACCGGTGCGGGTTTCGACAAGGTGCTGCAAGAAGGGATTGTCAGCCGCGGTTACCGCATTGCGTTCGCTGAGAAGGCGATTGTTTACGATGAAAAGACGACGGGCTCCGACCAGTTGGTCAAACAACGCGCCCGGTGGATCAACACATGGTTTAAGTATTTTGCCTACGGATTTAAAATCCTGTTCAAGGGCATTGCCCGTTTCAGTCTCAACCGGGTACTTTTCGGATTGGTATTGCTGCGGCCGCCTTTGTTTATTTTCCTGCTGCTTTCGGTATTTTTTATGCTGCTTAATCTGCTGATCACGCCGGTGTTATCGCTGGTATGGCTGATCGGTCTGGTAGTTTTTGTACTCGGTTTTTACATTTCGCTGAAAAGCTCGCCCACCGATCCGAAGATCTACCAATCGCTTGTGAACATCCCGAAATTCATGTTCTATCAGCTCACAGCGCTGGTGAATGCGCGCCGTGCGAACAAGATTTCGGTTGCTACACGACAGGAGGAGAAGACTCAGGGTTAACGCTCGGCTATTATGAAAATTTATCCGGATAAAAAGGTCAGCGAGCGGAAACGGGGCTTTAACGAGCTCACGCCCATGCAGCAAAAAATACGTCAGGCAGCGCTGTTGCTCGCGTTGGTGAGCGTATTTATCTGGTTTTTCAAAATCCTGTTTTTTTAGTGGAAAACATTCAAATCTATATTCCCGGGAAAAGCAGTGAGGGGTTGGGCCGCTTGGAAAGATTGCGCGCGCTCTTCGATCGCAAACTCGCGGGCCTGGTAATTTTACTGTTGATATCGATCGCATTCGGGGCGCTGATCGCTTACCAGGGTGTTATCGCCGGAGTAGGCATTTTGGCGTTGATGTTTGGCCCGCCTATCGTGTATGGCATTGTGGCATTTCCCGAATTCGGGATTACGGTGCTGCTCCTGTTAGCCTATTTGCTGTTTTTTGTAGGTCGGCTCGGCGTGAATTTCCCGCTTGGGACCGTGATGGATGGTATTCAGGGGCTGCTGATCCTCGGTTTCTTCATTCATCAGAAACGAAGGCCCAACTGGAAAGTTTTCAAAGGGCCTATCAGCGTGATGATCCTGATCTGGATCGTTTACAACCTGATTCAGGTGGCCAATCCATCGGCTGAGTCACGGCTGGCCTGGGTGTACACCATTCGTGCGGTGGCGATCGTGATGCTGACTTACTTCGTGTTCATGTATCAGATCCGCACTATTCAGTTCCTCCGATTCTTGCTCAAACTCTGGCTCGGACTGGCGTTATTCGCCGCATTGTATGCCTACAAGCAGGAGTATATCGGTTTCTCCGTGGCGGAGCAGGCCTGGCTCGACTCGGAAGGCGTTGCCGATCTGCTTTTTATCTCCGGGCACTGGCGAAAGTTCTCCATCTTCTCCGATCCGGTTGCATTCTCCTATAACATGGTGGTGAGCAGTATTATCTGCATCGCATTGCTGACCTTCGTGAAGAAAACCTGGCAGAAAGTGGTGCTGGCGATGATGATCGCGCTCTTTTTCTCGTCGATGCTGTTCTCGGGTACGCGCGGCGCGTATGTGCTCATACCTGCGGCGATGGTACTTTTTGTGATTTTGCGGATCAACCGGCAAGTGCTCATCTTCTCGGGTGTTGCCGCGTTGTTTTTTGTATTCCTGATTTTCGTACCTACCACCAATTCCAACATCGTCCGCTTCCAGACGGCTTTTAAACCGAACGACGATATTTCGTTCCAGGCTCGGAAAAACAACCAGAAGCGGATCCAACCTTACATTCTCACACACCCGATCGGGGGCGGGCTTGGAGCTACGGGCGCGTGGGGGCAGCGGTTCGCGCCGCAATCGTACCTGGCTAATTTCCCCCCGGACAGCGGGTATGTCCGCATTGCGGTGGAGTTAGGCTCGGTAGGCCTGTTCCTGTTCTGTTTGCTGATGTTCTTTATTTTAAGAGAAGGTATCAACAACTATTTCCTGATCAGGAACCCCGAGCTAAAAACCTACTGTCTGGCGATGCTGCTGGTGGTGTTTGCCTATAATGTCGGCAATTATCCCCAGGAAGCGCTGGTGCAGTTTCCTTCGAATATCTATTTCTACCTGGCAGCAGCGATTATTAACATTACCCGCATTCTCGACGAGCGGGAACAGAAAGCGAACCATATCGTATGAAAATCGCTCACCTGATACTCGCACATACGGCACCGGAGCAGCTGTCGAAGCTCATTGGTGCGCTCGAACACCGGGATGCCTGGTTTTTTGTTCATCTCGACAAGAAAGCGGATATCCGGGCATTTCCTTTTTTGCAGGACCGCGAGCGGGTAGTACTTGTACCCGATCGTGTGGATGTCGGCTGGGGCGCGTACAGTATTGTTGAAGCCACGCTCCGCGGGTTTCAGGCGATCGTAAATTCGGGGATTGATTTCGGATATGTAAACCTGCTCAGCGGCGCCGATTATCCGCTGCGGTCTCCATTGGAAATTCATAATTTTTTCGCCCGGAGTAGCGGGAAGAACTTCATGGAATACTATTCCGTCCACAATGAATGGACGGAAGCGATTCCGAGGTTGACCGAATACCACCTTACCAATTACAATTTCCCGGGCAAATACCTGGTGCAAAAATGGATGAACAGGCTGCTACCCGCGCGCAAAATGCCCGCCGGGCTCGAACCGGTAGGACGCTCGCAGTGGATGAGCCTGACACTGGATGCAGTGCGTTACATATTGGAGTATCTGAACGGGCACCCTGTGGTTACGAAGTTTTTCAAGCTCACCTGGGCTCCCGATGAGATTATATTTCAAACTATTTTGTATAATTCCCCATTCCGCTCCTCACTGGTGAACAACAATTTGAGGTATATTGACTGGTCGAAAGGCCAGGCGAGCCCGAAAGTACTCACAGAGGAGGACTTGGGGCGTATGTGGGCATCAGGAAAACTGTTTGCCCGTAAGTTCGATCTTACGCAGTTTCCGGCGGTGGTCGGCGAGCTCGACAGAAAAATTCAGGATCATCACTATAAGTAACCGAATCTCAACGAGGGTGGGGCCTTTGACCTCACACATTACCTATTGCAATATGGATATTGTCATTACGGGGCAACAGGCCTGGGATGTGGAAATCGGGAGTAACTGCAAGAACATCGCCCTGGAATTCAGCAAGAACCACAGGGTGTTGTACGTCAATTCCCCCCTCGACCGGATTAGCCTGCTCAAAAATGCCGGAGATCCCAAAATCGCGAAACGCAAAAATGTGGTTTCCGGCAAGGCCGACGGCCTGGAAGAGGTGCAGCAAAACCTGTGGGTGTTGTATCCCGACAAAATGATCGAGTCGATCAATTGGTTGCCGGAAATGCTGTTTGATATTTTAAATAAGAGGAATAATCAGCTCTTCGCGGGGTCGATTGCCCGTGCAGCGAAGCGGCTGGGCTTTACGGACTATATTCATTTCAACGACAATGATATGTTCCGCAGCTTTTTCCTGAAAGACCTGCTCAAACCGCGCCTGTCTGTTTACTATTCCCGCGATTACATGCTGGCAGTCGATTACTGGCGCAAGCACGGTGCCCGGCTGGAACCGCAGCTGATCGCTAAAAGCGACATTTGCGTAGCCAATTCCACCTATCTGGCTAATTACTGTGCCAAATACAATCGGCGCTCGTTTTACGTCGGGCAAGGTTGCGATCTCGATATTTTCATGGCTGGAAATCAGGCTCCCGAGCCCGCGGACATAGGCGCGATAGCCCGACCGCGTATCGGGTATGTGGGAGCGCTGCAAAGCATCCGCCTGGACATGGAACTGCTGGAATACATTGCACAGCGGCGCCCCGACTGGAATATCGTGCTGGTAGGGCCGGAAGATAACGAGTTTTTACAAAGCGGCCTGCACAAACTCTCCAATGTGACCTTTACCGGCTCACGCAATATTGCCGACCTGCCGGCTTACATCAATGCGTTTGACGTGTGTGTGAATCCGCAGCTGCTTAATGAAGTCACGATCGGTAATTATCCCCGCAAAATCGACGAATACCTCGCAGTGGGTAAGCCGGTGGTTGCTACCGCCACGGATGCCATGAGCGTATTCGCCGACCATGTGTATCTCGGAAAGGGAAAAGAAGATTACGTACGGCTGATCGACCTTGCGTTGACTGAAAATTCGGAAGCACGCACCGAAGCACGGCGCACATTTGCCAGCTCACATACCTGGGAGAACAGCGTAGGAGAGATCTACAATGCCATTAAAGCAGTTTAAGCTGCGTTAAACCTGTTTCCGCTTCTGCTTTCAAATCGATCAGCTTCTGGTTCAGATCGTCGGTCCATTTACCCTGTTTCAGCGTTGCTTCAAGCTCCTTGTACTGGTTGGCGGTATTGAGCAGCCCGACGGAGAATAATGAAGAACGGAATTTATGAATTGCCTGACGGAGTCGTTCCAGATCGTTGGCCTGCGATGCCTCGCCGATATTGTTGAGCTGTACCTGACTGTCTTTTTCGAACAGTGCGATCAGTTCGTCGCGCAGTTCCTGATCACCTCCGGTGATTTCGGCGAGATAGTCGAGATTTAATATGGAGTCTGTCATTTTAGATTGCGGAGGTTGCTGAGTAAAATTTTGGTGTTGTGGTGTTTCGTAATGCTCTTTGTTTCCAAGATGTGCAATGGTATATAAAAGTTCACTTTCCTTAAATGGTTTCGAAATATAGCTGTTGGCGCCGATACTGAGGCATTCTTCTTTCTCCCCGACCATCGCATGGGCGGTCATGGTGATGATCGGGATGGTGGTGGAAATGGTCCGGCGAATCTCTTTAATAGCCGTGTAGCCGTCCATTACCGGCATTTGAATATCCATTAAAACCAAATCAAAGGTCTCTTGCCGAAGCTTGTCAAGTGCTTCCTGGCCATTGTTTACGATTGTCAGAGGGATATTCAGTCTTTCGAAAATAGCTTTCAGGAGCTTCTGGTTGAGCGAGTTATCTTCCGCCGCCAGAATGTGCAGGGTTGTGACGGAAGCGGTAACATCGATCTCTTTTTCCAGCTCTTCTTCCAGCTCGGCCTCTTTCACGATCCTGAATGGAAAGTCCATCGTGAAAACCGTACCCTTTCCCAGCTCGCTTTCGAGGTTCAGGGTTCCCTCAAAAAGTTGTACCAGCGATTTTACAATGCTCAGTCCCAGCCCCGTTCCGCCAAATACCCGGGTGGTGCTTTCGGTAGCCTGCACGAAGCGGTTGAATACTTCTTTCAATTTGTCCTTCGGAATACCGACGCCTGTGTCCACTACCCTGAAACGGATATTCTGCACTTCGTTCACCGGCTCGCCGATCGGTTCTACGTGCAGCTTCACACTGCCGCGCTCGGTGAACTTGACGGCATTGCCGCATACATTGAGCAATATCTGCGTAAGCCTCAACTTGTCGGTTTCAATGAACTCCGGTAGCCCGTCTTCGAGTACGGCTTCGTAGGCAATGCCTTTCTCCACCGCGCGGTGGTGCATAATCGCTGAAATAGAGTCGGCCAGTTCGTGGATCGAAACGGGCGTTTTTTCGAGATGGATCTGCCCGGCTTCGATCTTGGAGAAATCGAGGATGTCGTTGATCAGTTCCAGCAGGTTTTTGCCGGCATACTGAATGTAGCCGACATATTCGAGGCTTTTCTGATCGGTAACCTCGCCCAGAAGCAGGTTCGTAAACCCGATGATCGCATTCAGAGGCGTTCTGATCTCGTGGCTGACATTGGAAAGGAATATGTCCTTCACACGTACCGACTTCTCGGCCAGGATGCGTGCTTTTTCAAGCGTGGCCTCGTAATTAGCGCGCTCTGTAATGTCCCTGAAAACCGTAATGGCGCTTTTGATCTGCCCGTCAAGGCCGATTACCGGTTGAACGCTCGTTTCGAGGTGGTATATTTTATCATTCTTGACAAGGTCGATCTTGTTGCCAGCCAGTTTTTCGCCTTGCAATGCCCTGGCTACCGGCAAAGTATCGGCCGTAAACCGGACGTGGTACCGGGTGGGATCGAGGAGTTTGATGCGCGTGACCTGCTCTTCGAGCGTTTCAGGGCGTTCGCCGGCTACGCCCAGAATTTCCCGTCCTGATTCATTCAAAAGCTCGATTTTCCTTTCACTATTGATAACCATCACGCCGTCTGGAATCGCTTCCAGGTATTGGCTCATTGTGCGCTCTCTCTCCTTGATTTCCTTTTGGAACTGGCGTTGCTTGCGTTTGTCGAGGTTCAGGAACACAATGGAAAGGATGGTAAGTATGAACCCGACGGCGCCCGTCAGCAAAATGAAAAGGACCGAATTCTGCTGGGTGTCGGAAACCAGCTTCCGGCGCTGGTCCATATTGTGTTTTTCATAATCCTCTATCTCGGTGATCTTGCGCGTCAGCAGGTTGTTGAGCCGGATGCCTTCGCCCTCCTGTATTTTGGTAAAAGCCTGCTCGGTACCCTGGGTGCGGTATATGCTGATCACGTTCTGCGAATAAAGCACGATCTGGCTGGATATTTCAAGCAGGTCTTTGACGCGCTTCGTCTGGATATCGTCATCCTTTACGAGGTTGAAGAGCGTGTCGGTAATGCCTACGAGCTGGACCTTTTTGTTGTAGTTATCTGTCAGCAGGTCGTTGTTCTGCGTGATAAGGTACCCGCGCATGTTCGACTGGAAATCCTTCGTTACGAGCCCGAAGTTGGCCGTCTGGTTCAGTACGCCGATCGTGACGTTCAGCCGCTCGTTGTTCAGCGAGAGGTCGCGAACATTTTTATAAGTAAAATATTGAGAACCGAAGATCAGCGCCAGTCCAAGGTAAATGCTCGCGTAATACCATCTGAATGAGTCATTTGTTATACGGGTTGGCATATCTCAGGAGTGGGAACGTTGGGTTTTGTGGCACCAAGATCGGAATAAACGGAGACTATATTCAGGTCAGGTAATCAAAATTAAATTTCAGGTGGCGGTAAAGGTCGCGGATTTGTTTCACCGGAAACCGGTCGGTCTGCCGCCAGTTTTCGCGTGACATGGTACTGGGTTCGGATTCCGAATTTTTCTGCACGAACAGTCCTGTGTAATCCTTGTAAAAATAGGCCTTGCCATGGTTTTTGAGGAAAGACATCATCATACTGTACTCGGTGAAGTCACCTTTCCGGCCTTCGATATACCTTCCGAATTTCTCAAAAAAATTGCTCCTGCGCAGGTGCGGGTGGTCGCTGTATGCGTAAAACTTGCGGTAACCCGGTTTCCATAATTTGAAATCCATTTCGTAATAGCCGTTGCGCGGGTTTTTCAAATAGGGGTATTCAAAATAGGCGTAGAACCTCACTACATCGTTTTCCGGTTTTTCACGCATAATGTCCAGCGCATGGGTAAAGCTTTCCGGGAAAACGGCAGTAGGCGTGAAATCTTCCTGTACGTACAAGGTGAGCGGCGTCTGAACGGCGTCCTGGCCTTTGTTGATATTATTACCCAAACCCCTGTTCTGAGGCGTTGTAATGAGCCTGAACTCATGCTTTTTTTGTAATTGAAGCAGGTAGTCGATATGCCCGGGTTTGCTGCCGTCGTCGGACACGACAATGTCACCGAACCGACAGCCCAGCGCTTCAAATGAAAGGAGCAAGTGTTCCAGCGACTGGCTCCGGTTGTAATGGGTAATGAGCAGCGTCACGTCCCCGAAGAAATATTCCTTGTTCATGTGGGCAGTCTATTTCATGAAAACCAGGTCCAGCGTGTTTTTCAGCCAGCGATAGCGGAGGTAGCCCAGCCGGGCAAGCTTCACCAGTGGGTTCTCGCTCAGTTTCCAGTTAGCACGCTCCATGGTACTGGGCTCGTCGGAGGAGTTTTTTTGGTAAAATAACTGGGTAAAGTCGTTGTAAAACAGTCCTTTGCCTTTTTTCTGTAAAAAGCTGACAGCCATTTTATATTCCGTAAGGTCGCCTTTAATGCCTTCGGGATAACGGCCAAATTTTTGCAGGAACGTGCTCCTGCGCAAATGCGGGTGGTCGCTGTAATAATAGAATTTCAAATGGTTCATGTCCCAGAACCGGTACACCATTTCGGAATAGCCCTTCTTGAAAGGTTTCAGGGTAGGGTAGGCGAAGTAGGCGTAAAATCGCACAATGTCCCATTTCGAATCCTCGCGCATGAACGTGAGTGCATCCTGGAAATGCTCCGGGAAAATATCCGAAGGTTGGAAATCCTCTTGCACATATAAGGTGTATTCCGATTGCACCGCATCCTGGCCTTTATTGATATTGTTGCCGAGTCCGCGGTTTTTCGGCGTGGTAATGAGCCGGAACCGGAAGCGGCCGGTGAGCGCCTGCACCTTTTCGAGGTGTTCGGGCTTGCTGCCATCGTCCGAAACCACAATATCCGCAAACCGGCAGCCGAGCGATTCGAATGTCGCCAGCAGCCGTTCGAGCGAGCCGCTGCGGTTGTAATGGGTGATCAGTAAGGTCGTATCGGGAAAATGGTGCTGCATCATATTACGAGAGATAGTCGCGCATGCCTTGCAGTTGTCGCTTGGCCCGATTGAAGAATGCTTTGGAAATGCTGCCGTCGTCGAGCAAACGGCGGGGCGAGGTGAAAACCGTCGCTTTGGAGCTGGTAACCTGTTTCAGCTCACCTTCTTTTTTGAGGTTCAGGGCCATGCGGCCGTCTTCGGCCTCGTTCTGAAAATCACTACCTACGATATTGGCATACACCCGTGAACCACTCACCTTGAATCCGCCGGTTCTGCGGCCTACCTCGGTTACAAATCCCATATTAAAGCCGTAGACATTCAGGTATTCGCGGTTTTTCTTCCGGATCTGGATCATCAGGCCGGCAAACTTTTCGTAAAGCCAAAGGCCTGTCCGTCCCTGCCCGGCAGGTGGTATGAACGCGTAATTTCCGTAAACACCGGTAATATCCGCGTTTTTTGCCATCGGTTCCACCATCAGGTCGATCCAGTCGGGCGGGTAGAAGGTGTCGGAATCGGCGCAGAGGTGGAATTTGCCGCGGGCATGGTCGAGGCCCATTTGCCGGGCAAAAGGTGTTCCCTGGACGGTTTGCAGGTAATTCCGTACGCCTAGCGTATCGAGGACTTTCTGTGTGCCGTCGGTAGAGTTGTTGTTGACGACGATGATCTCGACTTTGTATCGCGTGTTGCTCGCCGAAAGCGAGGACAACGTCCGGTAGATGTTGTTCTCCTCATTCCAGGCCGGAATGACCACCGAAACTTCCGGGGTTTCCTCCTTGAACCGGCTGATCCGCTCCCGTAGGGCTTGAATTTCGCCTTCGGTAAGGTCTGCGAAACGCTTGTTTGTAAAAAGGTGCGGTAAAATCCATTTAGGTAAGCCCAATAAGCTCATATTCTGGCAATCAGTAGGTTTTGTACATCTTCACAATCAAGTCGGCCCATGCGGCGGGCAGTTGGGAGGAAAGTTAAAACATTATTCCTGCTTTGCGCAAAAATATTGTAAAATTACTTCGCATATTGCGTTTGGTTCCAATCTTGCCCACGACCTGATGGCCTTTCAGCTTTTACAGAAATTAAGGAACAAACATTTTCTTTCACTGGCCGGGAACGGCATTATGTCCGTGCTCGGGATGCTCAATATGATCATCCTGTACCGCGCATTGCCTGTGGCGAGTATAGGGATGTGGGTGTTCTTTTTGTCGATATTACTCCTGGTCGACACATTCCGGTCGGGTTTCCTGACCACGGCTTTCATCAAATTCTACGCGGGTGCCAACGACGCCCGGAAGCGCGAGGTAGTAGGTTCAGCCTGGTTTATAGGCGGCGCCATCACGGGCATTCTGGCGCTGATCAACATTCCCGCATTCCTGTTTTCGGATTGGTTTAAAAACCCTTCGGTGGTATTGTTTGTCGAATGGTTCGGCATTATTTACATCGCGTCGCTGCCGTATTTCATTGCTTCCTGCGTAGTGCAGGCCGAGCAGCGGTTCGACCAATTACTTTGTATCCGTTTTCTGAGCCAGGGGTTTTTCATCCTTTTTGTGATGGTAATGGCATTTACCAAAACCGCCAATCTGCAAAATATCATCTATGCCTATTTGGGCGGGGCGGCACTCACAAGCATTTTTACCATCGTCATGGGCTGGTCCAGGCTCGCCAATTTCAAGGACCGCACCAGCGAATGTATTAAGGAAATATTCCACTTTGGTAAATTCTCGGTAGGTACTACATTGAGTTCGAATCTTTTCGGAACATCCAATACCATGATCATCAACTTCATGCTCGGCCCGGCTGCATTGGCGGTGTTCAATCTGGGACAGCGGCTGATGGAGATCATCGAAATACCGCTCCGCAGCTTCGCCGCCACGGGCATGCCCGAGCTTTCGGCCGCCTACAATGAAGGGAACCGGCCCAAGGTGATCGATACAATGAAACGTTACGCGGGGCTTATCACTATGGCATTGTTACCGGCTTGCATTGGGGCGGTAATCCTGGCCGACGTAGCGATTCATATCATAGGAGGGGAGAAATACATTAACTCCGAGGCCGCCAACATCATGCGCCTGTACATGACCTTCGCGCTCCTGTACCCGCTCGACCGCTTTTTTGCACTAACGCTCGACGTTATCCATCAGCCTAAAATCAATTTCATCAAAGTGCTGATCATGCTTGCGGGCAGTGTTATCGCCTCTGTTAGCGGTATTTACCTTACCGGCAGCATTTACGGCGTGGCGATTGCCGGTGTGGTACCGACGCTCATTGGCGTGGGCATCGGATACTGGGGGCTCAACCGTTTTCAGCCGTTCAGCATTCTCAGCGTATTCACGACGGGCTATACCGAGGCCGTTAACCTGGCCAGGGTGTGGTGGGGAAAGCTGATGGTTCACAAGGCACAATAGTGGATCATACTGAATAGCGTACCAAGCCCGGGCTATTGATGCGATACGGAAAATGGCTATGGGAGGCGCATGATTCGTTTGCGGATGTATTGTAAAAATCCCTAAATTACCACAGCGCCCGGTTCCGGGCCGACGATCTGCCGTAAATCTACCAACATGCCTTGCCAATGGAACTGAAAGGACATCAGATCATTATCTTTGGCCTGCCCCGGTTTGACGCACCCATTGAATCCGCCAATTATACGACAGCCAAGCTGCTCGCGCGGGAGAATGAGGTGTACTACATTGAGAATCCATTTACGCTGAGGGATTTTTTCACGCTTCGCAAAACGCCTGAATACCAGTTGCGCAAAGAGTATTTTTCGCCCACCCGACATTCGCTGATCGAAACCGATATTCCCAACCTGAAAGTGATCATTCCGCCGATATTGCTGCCGGTAAACTTCCTGCCGGAAAATGGAATGTTTCGCACTGTATTAAAATTCAATGAGTTTCTGATTCGTGCCAAGCTGAAAAGCATTCTCCAAGCACACAAGATCAGGGATTATATTTTTATCAATTCATCCAACTTCCATTACCCCACGGTTATCGATGGTCTGACGCCCAGGCTGAAAGTGTACCACTGCCTCGATTCAACGACACTCCCATTTAACCACCGGCATGAGGTGGTTTCGGAGGATATTCTGGTGAAACAGAGCGATGTCGTAATTTGCAGCAGCAAGAAGGTGTATGAAGAAAAGAAAAGGCAGAACCCGTACAGCTACTTTGTAGCCAACGCTGCCGACCTGGGCCATAGCAGCAAGGCGTTAAATCCCGATTTACCGGTCTACCCGGCCATTGCCGCATTGAAAAAGCCCGTAATCGGTTATCTGGGGGAGATCGGGCGGCGGATGGATTATGATTTGCTGCAAAAGGTCATATTGTCCAATCCCGACAAGAGCTTCGCATTCGTAGGCCCGGTTTCCGGTGAATTCGTGCCGGATTGGTTCTCGACTGCGGAAAACGTGCATTTCCCCGGCCCGATCGGCCACGACGATAGGCCGGCGGTGATCAAGGGTTTCGATGTGGCGCTGATTCCTTTCAAAAAAAATGAAGAAAATGACAGCGCTTTTCCTTTGAATCTCTTCGAATACATGGGTGCAGGCAAACCGGTGGTGGCCACCGACTTTAATCCGGATTTAAAAGAGTTTACCAAAGGCGCAGTGAGTTTCTGTGAAAATGCCGGAGGTTTTTCGGAAGCCATTAATACAGCATTGCAAACCGACAATGCGGAGCAACGCAAAACGCGCGTGACGATCGCCGCAGAAAATACCTGGGAAAACCGCGTCGATGCCATTGCCGACATCCTCCATTACCACCTCGAGGAGGTGATTCAGCCTTGATAGTTGCTGATCGCTAGATACTGACGATGGACTACCGACCGCCGACCACCGACGATAGACCATGGTCGGCTGGTGCTGGTATGCTGGTCCATGGTCGGCGGTCCATGGTCTATCGTCTATGGTCTATGGTCGGCGGTCGGCGGTCAGCCGTCAGCGGTCGGCGGTCACTTCTCGATTTGTACTGAAAGCGCATTTCAATGTGCTTGTATGTCCATGCAGAGACGAAATAAATCAGTATGAAGTTGAAAATGAAGAGGTAGGAATAGGCTTCGGGCAGGAATTTCAAAATGCGGATAAACAGCACGTTGAAAAGACTGATCAACAGGGCATGCGTCATGTAGATCGAGTAGGAGTATTGCCCGAGCTTGTGCAGCAGCTTCACACTTTTGAATGCTTTTGAAATAATGCCTTTTTCAAATGAGAAGGTGTAAATGCAAATGAAGAACAATATTTCAAAAACTGCGCCCCAGGGCTTCATGACTTCACCGTTGTAAATGCAGAGCGCGATCAGGGTTAGCGATACGATCTCGGTGATTGAAAACAACACGGGCGACCATTCACGCACCCGCATATGTGTGTTGCTGAAAAGATTAAAACAAAGCACACCTGTAAAAAAGCCCAGTATACCCCTCAAAAAGCCGTAATCAAAGCTGTAATTGATCTGAAAACTATTGGATACCGACCAGAGTGCGGTGAGTGATACGATGATCATCAGCCCATACCAGGCGTTCCGGCTGCGGAACTGGTTGCTCCGGTGAATGTAAACCACCAGACTTCCGAAAACCAGGTAAGCCATCATTTCAGCGCTGATCGACCAACTCGGGATGTTCCAGCTGACGTCCTTTACGCCGGGCACCGGAGTAGAGTTGACCAGGAAAAGCGACGTGAAAAAAGTGTAGATATTGTTCGCCGGGTTAACCAGGTTGTTCACCTTAATGTAAGGGCTCAGCATGTTTTTAGCCACCTCCATTCCTACAAATGCGAGGAGCATCACGAAATGCAGCGGATAAATGCGGTAAACACGTTTTTTGAGAAACAACCTGAACTGCGCCCAATCGGCCAGCGACTGGTAGCTGTATGCGATCACAAACCCGCTGAGGACAAAGAAAAAGTCCACGAACATATCCGAATTCTCAACGAAACGGTTGTTCAAAACGGGCGTATTGGCAAATGGCCCCAGGTGAAACAGGAAAACGAGTGAAGCAAACAGGCCCCGAAAAATGTCCAGAACTTCGAAGCGGTGTTTCATGGGAGTGGCTGGGTGAAATAGAATGTGCTGATAAACCGGTTGAGGCCTGTATCAGGCTCGTGCTCGTAGGCGAATTCGTCGGAGGCCTTGGTCATAATGAGCAGCCCGAAATGCTCGCTGGTATCCGATAGCAATGCGGGCATTTCCAGCTCGGCGAGTTGTTCGATGAAGAATATCGCCCGGCCCGATTCGTCGGTGCGCACGCAGAGCGAATCCATGCCATTGTGATAAATAGGGAAATCCAGCGGCCGTACCATTTCTTCGAGCGGCCACATAATCTTCTTCTTATCCTGCCCGGTAAGCACGAGCGGCTTGCCGTAATCTTCTTTTTCGAGGATGATCGCATCCATCGTCAGACCGATTTTGAGCACCGATTCCCGCTCTCCCGAATGCTTCACTGCATTGGTAAGCAGCTCCATGATCACCCATTTGATTTTGGCCATCAGGTCGTCATGAAGCGGGGAATTGCCCGTTTTTTGCCGGATATGGTCCAGGCACAGGTGTAGCGTGCCCGGAATACCCTCCCGGTTACTTTTGAAAACTATCGTGATCTGATCCGAATCCTCCCTCATAAACTAGCTAAGTGTTCCCAGCGCCTCTTCATAGTCGTTAAATATCCTGAATACCTTGTCCATCCGGATGAGCGTGAGCAGGTTCTTAACATCCGGTTTCAGAGCGACCAGGTAAATATCGACATTGCGCGGCATGGCGTATTTCAATGCGACCACCAGGCTGCCCAGAAATGAGCTGTCGATGTAATTCACGTTTTCAAAACTGACGATCACCAGCCGCACGCCGTTGCCGATGATCGTGATCATTTCCTCCTTGAATGCTTCTGCATTGGAGAGGCTGGCCTCTTCCGGTAAAATCGTGGCCTGCACCACGCGATTTAATTCCTCAACTTTCAGTATCATAAAGGGCTATTGTTTTTCTATAAAAATGATGCTCGCATCATCCATTTGGTTACTATCGTCGATCAGGTCAAGTACATGCTGCCTGATCAGCCCGAAACTATCGGGCTTGCCGAGGTAAGGGGATATTTTTTCTACAAAAAACGGGTAGTCGCTTTTCTTCGAGCCGTTCGATGGAATGTCGATCATGCCGTCGGTGAAAATGGCGAGCTGATCGCCCCGCTTCATGGTTATTACCTGCTTGTCGTAAAGGCCGTCTTCCAGCAAACCCAGCAGCAGCCCGGTGGACTGGATGGTCGACGTGTTGCCCGATTCGGGGGAGTAGCTCACGAGGGGAAGATCGCCTGCGCCTGTGTAATGCACCTCGCCCGTGTGCGTGTCGAGCAGCAGCAACGAAAGGCTCGACAAGATATTCTGCAAACTTTCATCGAGGTAAATCAACTTGTTGATCTTTTGGACGATGGTCACCAGTTCAAAATCCTGGTCGAGCACGCAGAAGCGGATCGCGGCGCGGATGTAGCTCAGAAAGCCGAACGTGAAGAACCAGGCTTTCCATTTCTTACCCATGATATCGCCCAGGAATGCGAAGCAAAAACGGCTGTCGACCTGTACGAAATCGATGAAATCGCCACCAGGGTAACCGCGGTACCCCTTGTGCCAGTAGAAAATACGGTAACCGCTGACGGTCGGCGCATGCGTCGGGATGGATTTGACATTGAGCGTTTCAGCAGCTACCTTCAATTCCCGCACCGACCTCAGGTGTTCGTTTTCAAGGGTTTTGATGATGTTGTTGAGCTTGCTGATAATCACCGGGATCGGCGTTTCCTTGTTGATGAAGTCCAACGCCGACATATTCAGGCCTTCCAGTACCAGCTTGTTGTCGGTAAACGAAGTCAGGAAAACGAACGGTATATCGCTGATATTCGGATTGAGCAATACGGCCTGCCTGAAATCGAAACCGTTCATTTCGGGCATGTCGTAGTCGGAAAGGATCAGATCCGGGGTTTCCACGAGCAGCATGTTCAACGCCTCCGTCGCCGATTCGCAGAGTACGCAGTTGTATCCTGCTTTCAATAGAGCATGTTCGATAACCTTGCGGAAAAGCAGGTTATCCTCTACGAGCAGGATTTTTTTGACGGTAGTTTGCGGCTCGGCGAAGCTGATCATTTTTTGTTGAAGTTTAATACAAACAAAAGGACTCCACCAAAAATAATCAGCAGCGACACAAGGTCCATGATTGTGACGCCGTCATTGATATTGAAATAATAAACTGTAAAGAGCTCGAAACTGGGCGGGGCTGGCATGATGATCATCGCAAATCCAACGATGATCAGTAGGGTCGCCAGGACGAACATCACACCTCTCTGGACGATTCCGCTTCGCTTGGGTGTATTGATCCGGCTGTCGAACTGGTTTTCAGCCAGAAGCTTTTCGAGGCCTTCGAGGAGCTCTTCGCGGGAGAGATTATTGTCCTGATCCAGTTCCCTGAATGGTGCCAGCTTTTTCTGAGTAGCCGCCGAGCGATGGAATGCATCCGCGATCTCCTTCTGGTAATGTTTTGAGAGGTGCGTGTCGACATCAGCCTGCTCAATCGCTTCGATCAGCTCGCTAACCTTCTTTTCCAGCCGGGCAATATCCTGTCCCTGAGGACTGGATAGGTTAGAGCCGGATTCTTGGTTGTTGAGCTGACGGTTGACTTGCACGCTGGGATGGTTTATTCGTAAGAAAGGCTGTCAGGAATGCATTCAGGATGTTTTTTGTAAAAAACCGCGATCATTCCCGGATTTTGGTTAAAGCTATGTTTTTATTGTTAAATTTGAAATAGTTCTACAAATCAATAAAAATATTCCTTCGTTTTCGGCAGCCCGAGCGGCCCAGTTTTGCGCATGAAAAAAGTGTCCATCGTAACGGTGAATTTCAATCAGCCGAAGGTTACAGAAGACTTGTTGAAATCGCTGGCGGAGGTAAATACCTATCCGGATCTGGAAATTATCGTCGTCGACAATGGGAGCCAAGCAAACCCCGTGCCTGAATGGCAGGAGAGGTATCCGGACATCACTTTTGTTCGTTCGGACCTTAATACCGGGTTTGCAGGAGGGAATAATATCGGCTTGGCGCACGCCACGGGCGAGTACCTTTTTCTGATCAACAATGATACCGAGGTCACCGCAGATCTGATCGGGAAGTTGGTGGATACCATGGAGGCCAACCCGAAAATCGGGATGATTTCCCCTAAAATCCATTACTTCGACCAGCCTGGCATGCTGCAATACACCGGCTACACCCCAATGAACTATTACACTTGCCGCAATGCATGCATAGGGCAGTTCGAGCAGGACCGGGGGCAGTACGATTTTCTCTCCGGCCCGACCGGCTACGCGCATGGGGCTGCGATGATGATCAGCCGCGAAGCCTGGCAGAAAGTGGGCGGAATGGCCGAAAACTATTTTCTATATTACGAAGAGCTCGACTGGTGCGAACGCATCAAACGGGCAGGTTATGAAGTCCACGTGAACCTCGACGCATTGATTTACCACAAAGAATCGGTATCGGTAGGCAAACGGACTGCCTTGAAGGAGTTTTTTATGAACCGTAACCGCATTTTATTCATCCGGAAAAATGCGCCGGGTTTCAGGTTCTTCGTGTTCTGCTGCTATTTTATGCTTGCGGTGGTTCCCCGGAATATTATTCAGTATATCAAAAACAAAGAATACGCTTTCATCCCCGTTTTTTGGAGCGCCATCACCTGGCATTTCAGAAATGATCCCGATAGCACAAACCTAGGATTCCCGTTGACCCGCTGATTTATGGAAATACTTTTCTGGCTCAGTCTGTTTATTGTTTTCTACACATTCCTCGGTTACGGCGTCGTGCTGTACATACTCGTCCGCATTCGCAGGGCATTCAAAGGAAAAAGGCTGGCGCCCGGGCTGGATCAAGACTTTCCGACGCTTACGTTGGTGATCGCGGCTTATAATGAGGAGAGTATTATAGAGGAAAAAATCGCGAATACGCTACAACTCTCATACCCTGCTGGTAAGCTGAACCTCATTTTCGTCACCGACGGATCCTCCGACCGCACGCCCGATCTGGTGGCCAATTACCCGGAGATCAAGCTCATGCACACGCCTGTGCGTAGCGGCAAAATCCTGGCGATGCACCGTGCGATGCATGAGGTAAATACCGAAGTGGTTGTTTTCACCGATGCCAACACGTTTTTGAACAAGGAGGCGTTGCTGCTCATCGCCAGGCATTATGCCGACGCCAAAGTAGGGGCGGTCTCCGGAGAAAAGCGGGTAATGCAGGATACATTGTCGGATGCGACGGCGGGCGAGGGATTTTACTGGAAATACGAGTCAACGCTTAAAAAGTGGGATTCTGAGCTTTATTCCGTGGTAGGAGCAGCAGGGGAGCTATTCAGCGTCCGGCGTTCCCTGTACCGCTCGGTGGAGCCCGATACGATCCTGGACGATTTTATGATTTCCATGCAAATAGCAGAACAAGGGTATCGCATTGTTTATGAGCCGGATGCTTATGCTTCCGAGCTGTCGTCGGAGAATATCAAAGAGGAACTGAAAAGAAAGGTGCGCATTGCGGCGGGCGGGATCCAGTCGATCCTGCGGTTGCAGAAACTGATGAACCCGTTCCACGATCCGCTGCTTTCCTTCCAATACATCAGCCACCGCGTGCTCCGTTGGACGGTGACTCCGTTTCTGATGATACTGGCATTGGTGCTTAATGTATTCATTGTAATCCGATCCGGCGGTGTGCTTTACCAGCTTCTGCTGGCTGGACAGGTCGGATTTTACGGGCTCGCTTTGGCAGGCTGGATACTCGAAACGCGGAAGATCAAAGTGAAGGCGCTTTTTGTGCCTTACTACTTTTGTATGATGAACTACGCCGTGCTGGCTGGTATCAGGCGGTATTTCAAAGGTTCGCAAAGCGCGGCCTGGGAGAAATCCAAAAGAAAAAGCGCATAGCCTAAGACTACGCGCTGATCCATTCATTCCATTAATTTACAGCTGTTTCAGCCGTTCGGATTCCGATTCAAGGATAGGGATCAGTTCTTCGATCTCCGCTGAAATGTTATGGTACATTTCCAATAGTTGTTCAGCAGGATCGTCGTTCTTAATGGCTTTTTCGAGCACTTCTACCTTCGGCCGCACATGCGTGAGGCCGGTCATCGTGAACGAAGGTTTTAATCCATGCACGATACTGGCCGATTCTTTGAGATCGCCTGATTCCAGTGCACCTTGTAAGGACTGCCAGCGAGGCACAGAGTCGCTCAGAAATGCATCAAAAATCATGTACAGGATTACAGGATCTTCTCCGTAGGCCTGGTCGATGTAGGCAAGGTCCAGGGCGGGGTTGAGTTGTAAGGCCATCGTTTTGTGTTAAAGTTTTTGCAGAAGCTCAATTAGTGGGATTGGTAAGGTATTATTCGAAGAAATACTTCGACAATATAACCGCTTTCTGCAAAACTATCACATTATTGTTGGTTCTCCTGCTCTTTTACCTCTTCTTTGGCCGGCTGCTTGGCGTCCTCCTTGGCTTTTTTTCGGAAATACCTGCGGAAAAGGAAATTCGAGCGAAGCGCAGTCATGTTTTCGTCCAGTTTTTCGGTAGTACTTTCGAGGTTTTTCAGCGTTTCTTTCAGGTTTGATGCGGTAGCCTCGTCGTGCAGCAGTACGCCCAATGGGCTGGTTTTGTTAGAGTTTAGGTCCGCACTGGCCGTTTTGAGGTTATTGACCATCACATTGGCCGAGGAGACGGTTTCGTTCAGGCGGGCGATTGTCCCGCGCAGATCTTTCATGATCACCGTGTCGGTGGCGAAATCGTTGGCCAGGCCTCCTTTCTCATTTAGTTTGGAGGTATAACCGGCCAACGAGGCGGTTAACGCCTGCGCATTTACCGACGCTTTTTTCATCGCGCCCAAAGTCTGGTCCAGGTCGTTGTAAAGCCGCTCGTCGTTCAGCAGCATCCCTACGGTGCCTTTTCCGGCCAGGATATTCTTGCTGATCGTCTTGAATGCACTGGTAATGCCGAGCAAATTCTTGTTGTTTTCTGAAAGCACAGCCAGCATTTCTTCTGTACTCTCTATTTTTTCGACCGCTATTTCATCACCGTCCTCAATGGAAGGTACTTTTTGAGTGCCGCCGTAAATGACGATGATTTTGTTGCCGATCAGACCATCGGTGCTCACTTTTGCCTTGGCATTTTTGCGGACAAACTCCTGCGATTTTTCTTCGATGTTCAGCATTACCTCCACTTTGGAGTTGGCCAGGAAGCGGATGCTTTTTACGGTCCCGATCTTCACCCCGGAATACCAGATGTTGTTACCGATTTTCAACCCGTTCACATCGTCAAAAATGGATTTGACGGTAATGGCCGAGGAAAAAACCTTTTTCATACTCCCGATCGTGAGTATCCCCACCACGAAAATGAGAATGCCGATGATGACGAAAAGGCCTACGTTAATGGATCGTTTGGTTGATGTTGCCATTATTACTGAATAAAATTATAGTCGTAAAAACTTTTGATCCGCTCTTCGTCGGTATCAAATACTTCTTCAAAAGTGCCTGTTTTCAGAAACTTGCCGTCAAGGAGCATCGCAATGCGATCGCCTGTCTCCCGTGCACATGTGAGGTCGTGTGTGATGATGATCGAAGTCGTTTGGTATTTCTCCTTCACTTCGTTGATCAGCTCGTTGATTTCCAGACAGGTGATCGGGTCCAGCCCGGCTGTCGGCTCGTCGTAGAGCATGATTTCCGGTTTCAGTATGAGCGTCCGGGCGATACCGATCCGCTTGCGCTGGCCGCCCGAAAGCTCTGCCGGCACCTGGTTAATCGTTTGCAGCAGGCCCACCGCGTCGAGCACGTATTCCACCTGCTCGTCGATCTCCGCGCGGGTGAGGTTCGGAATGTTGCGTACGAGCGGGAATTCCAGGTTTTCGCGCACCGTCATACTGTCATATAATGCGCTGTTTTGAAAAGAAAACCCGATTTTAAGACGCAAATCGCGCAGGTCGTTGCCTTCCAGCCGGGAGACTTCTTTGCCAAGTACAATACAGTCACCGCGGTCTTGTTTGAGCAGACCCACCATGATTTTGATCAGTACGGATTTTCCCGTACCCGACCGGCCGAGAACGACCATATTTTCGCCTTTGTTCACCGTAAGGTCCACGCCCTGCAATACATGCAGATCGCCGAATGACTTGTACAGGTCGCGTACCTCGATAACCGGCTCGCCGGGTTTGAAATCTTCTTCCATTTTAGATTCTGAAATAATTGGATACCTGTACAATGATCACCTCCTCAATGAAAATGAGGAACATAGAGGTCACCACAGCTGAGTTGGCCGCCTTCCCGACACCCTCGGTACCTTTACTGGCATTATAGCCCTGGTAGCTGCCTACAATCCCGATTGTGAACCCGTACGCGATCGCCTTTGCGACGGATGTCCAGATGTCCAGGAATGTGATCTGCTCAAATGCGTTCTCGAAAAAGGCGATGAAACTCGTTCCTTCGTTCAATGTCACGTTCAGAAATGCGCCGAGCAAGCTGACGAGCGCGCAATAGAACATCAGCACGGGAATGGCTATCGTGCAGGCCAGCACGCGGGTTACCACGAGAAATTTGAACGGGTTAACGGCCGAGACCTCCATCGCATCGATCTGTTCCGTAACGCGCATGGAACCCAGCTCTGCGCCTATGCTGGATCCGATCTTACCCGCACTGATGAGCGCGGTTACCAGCGGCGCCAGCGCACGTACAATCGCGATCGCTACCAGTGAGGGCAGCCAGGAGGTCGCCCCGAACTCAGACAATGACGGACGCGATTGCTTGGTGAATACCATTCCCGTAATGAAACCGGTAAGGCTGATCAGAAGCAAGGACCGGTTTCCGATCGCATAGCATTGCCGGACAATCTCCTGGAATTCCATCCGGCCACGGAAAACCTCGCGGAAAAAGCGGATGAAGAAAACATACGCATTATAAACAGCCAGTAAGGCATTGTCCAGATTCTTGCCGTATACGAATTGCTTTTTTTTAGCGCTCATTCAATCGGTACAATTGTATTAAACTTTATTTATCGGGCGGTTGTGGTCAGCGCGCCCTTAAGCCCAAGCGTCCGCTCTTCAAACCATCGCATGCGATAGGCGTTCATCGCGTTTTTGCCTAGCTGGTCGAGCAGCCGGTAGTTAACGATCAGACCCACGGCGGCCCCGATTCCCGGGATCAGCTGAGCCATTTTTGCCAGGTCGATGTAATCGCGGTACTCCTGCTGGAATGTTTTCCAGTTGAATTCGTGAATGTCGGCCGGGAGGTCCTTGCTGCGCAAATCCCATTGGATCATTTGCGAAAACACCTCTTGCCGGCCCTTCTGGCTCGAAAACGTCAGCTGAAAAATATGGAGTATAAAAAGCCGTTCCCTGTAATCGTTGATCGGCCTTCCGTACAATGCTGCAATCTCGAAAAGTAGTTTGATTTTAATGCCTATCAGGATAGGAAATTCTGCCAATGCGAGCCAAAAACCTCCCGCGCCGGTAATACCGCCCTCCGCGGCTCCGGCCTTTTTATAAAATTCGATCTTTTTGCGAACGGCTGTTTCCATTTCTTCCAGCGACGCACCCGGGATAGATTGCGTGGTGGTGTATTCGGCCCCGGTGAGCACGCCGCGCACCATTTGTTTAATGGTACCGGTGATCACGTCATGGATTTTGTCGGGAATAATGTCGTTGATTTTATCCTGAAATCTCTTGGAGGTCCTGTCGATAAAATTCGGCCGCTTCTGCATTTTCAGCTGCCACTTGGTCAATTCAGGTTTTATCTGCTCTTCATAACTGTTGATGTGCATATCGTTCAGGGCTAATGTCGGACAGGATAGAGAAACGTTGGCCTTGCTATCGGATAGCAAAAATCATTCCATTATCGTACAAAGTCAAAAGCAGCTGTAAGAATTCCAGGAATGAGGGTGGGCCCAGTACCAACAACGCTTACTATTATATGTTCAAATTATCTGACCCATAGTTTTTTAGTGAAAAATCTGCCATTCGATTCAAACCGGATCAAATGCACTCCCGAAACCTGCTTTGGAATTGTGAATGAGGACTTCGCATTACCCGCAATCTTTCGGTTCGTCAGAAGCTGACCATTCAAGCCAATCAGGCTGATCATGCCTGTTTGTGGCCTGGCAAAGCGGATGGTTACCTCTTCGCCATGAAGGGCGGGATTTGGAAATATGTCAAAAAGGTCGCCCGCGTCTTGTTCCACACCTAATAGCAATGTGGGCGCTACTTCCGCGTAGGCCGGCATGGATTCTGCTTCGTCGTTAATGGCTATCAGCCTGTACAGAATTGGAACCGCGGATTCTCCTGGTTGGTCAAGCCATTCCACAGTACTGCCGCTCATACGGGCCACCGGCGCATAACCCGCGGCATCGCCCATCTTGCGTTCCAGAACATAGCCTTTCGCGCCGGGCACCGGCCGCCAGGAAAGCTTGATGTTACCCTTTTCTGCGTTAAGGGCCGTGAGACTGGTTGCGGGCAATGCACTGGCAATAGGCACATCATAGAAAGTAAATGCACGCATGCCCTTCGCATTGGTAATGTATGGCCCTGTGAAGGGGTAGTAGGGGCTCTCTTTTTCGAGATAGGGCGGCAGATAGTTGAGCGTTGCAGCGTTTTGCGCAGTTTTAAGGTCCAGGGTAACCCGGTTGCCTTCCGCTTTACCGCTTGCCACCGCGCCTGCCTGGTGGTCGAAATAGAAAAAGTCTTTCAAATCCAGTATCTGCCCGCCCTGATGTTTGTAGGGTTCAGGGTATTTCAATTCCTGGCCTTCATCGAATACGAGCGTCAGGCTCTTCTTTTCCGCGGAATTGTAAAATGCTTTTTTGAGATTAGGGGAGGCGATATTAACCGTGTCGCCGGATGCGTAAAAGTCGCGGAGCATCAGACGCGAAAGCTCGGTGCCACTTTGCCTGTTGCCTTCGCGGTTATAGTGAAGGCCATCGAAACCCGTGGTACCGACAGTCGCAATACTCGTAATGTCCGGATAAATAGTCGGAAGTCGTCGCTGGTAATCGCGTATCAGAACGCCGATGAGCGAAGGGTGGTAAATAATGTCGATCTGGAAAACATACAGCTTTTGCAGGCTCGGGAAATCCATTTTCAGGTTTTTGCGCAAAACATCGAAATGCCCTTCCCAATTGCCTCCTTCGCCGTAAGCCTCACTTTCGCCTTGTCTGAAAATATACGCCTTCACCGCGTGGGCGACGCCCGCCCTTCGTGCCCGGTAGAGCATTCTGCCATAGCCATTGTTGAAATCAGTAGGGTTGCTTTCTGTGCGCTGTGAATGCGAATAGGCGGAGGACCAGTGGTAGCCTGCATTGATAAGGCAGTTGGGGATCCCCGATTTTTCCATGAGTTGCTTCTGGATTTCAAAACCCATCGTTCCTACGCCATTGTTGTAGGAATGCATGTTGGAAAGAGCCCAGAGTGTATCCGCTTCTTTATAAGTCTCAGTATTGAGCGTGCCTGTGATTTTTCCAAAGGTCCGGCAAAACATGCTGGTGTCGCCCTCTCCGAAAAAACCGGTCGAATTGGACTGGCCGGACAATATATAAACGTCGCCGCTCACCACGCGGGTGCGGGTAACGAGCAGCGACGAGTCGGCATCCTTGCAAAGGAAAACCTTGAAATCATAATTCGCCCGTTCGGCTTTGATACTCGCTTCCGTGCTGAAACTGCCCTTGGCGTTAGCTCCGTACTGAATGCCGGCCCGCCGGTATTGATAGGGCTGGCCGTTCCGCAATACCTGTACCGAGACATATTTGTAATCCGGCGCTTCTACCATACCGGCTATCGGCACGCGCGCCTCGCTTGCGGCATTGCGCGGGTAGAGCTGGTAATCCTGCGGTAACTTGCCGAATAATACCGGATTGAAACGCTGCGCATTGGAAAAAGTAACCGACCATAGCGTTAGGACTAATGATAACAAGCAGTGTGTGGCGGCTCTTTGGGAGAGCCTACCAGGGAGGAGAGTGTTTAGCACAGGGTTTAGTTAGTTTATCTTAATTGTACAGGTTTGACCCCTTCCCGCGTGATTTTCACGGGATTGATCATGCCCTTTTCATCGAAAGACATGACGTCTATACAAGTTTCGCGATGGTTCCCGTCGGTTTCGGTGAGTGGGCGGCGGTGGTAAACAATGTACCATTCATCCTTACCCGGAATCTGGATCACCGAGTGGTGGCCGGCGCCGGTCGCTACCGCAGGGTCCTGTTGAAGGATTTTCCCTACACGCTCGAATGGCCCGAAGGGGGAGTCGGCAATGGCGTAGGCCACAGAGTAGTTGGGGCCTGTCCAGCCGCCTTCCGACCACATAAAGTAGTATTTGCCATTCCGGATAAACATGAACGGTCCTTCGACATAGCCTTCCGGTGTGATTTCACGGAATGTTTTACCGTCTTCAAAAGGGATGAAACCGGTAAAATCGCTTTTCAGTTTGGCGACATTGCAATGCTTCCAGCCGCCGTAAAACAGGTAATGCTGGCCGTCTTTGTCTTTGAAAACAAACTGGTCGATAGGCTGCGCACCGTTATGGAACTTGTCGACGAGCGGCTTGCCCAGGTAATCCTTGAACGGGCCTTCCGGCCGGTCGGCCACGGCTACGCCGATACCGCCCTTTTCATTGTCGCTCTGAATATCGTTGGCCCCGAAAAACAGGTAGTATTTTTGATCCTTTTCGATAATCGACGGCGCCCACATAGCTCGTTTCGCCCATTTGACGGCCGAAGTGTCGATGATACTCGGGTGTTTTTCCCAGGTTACCAGGTCTTTGGAAGAGAACGCATCCATATGTACCTGCTTATTGTATGGCGCTGAAAACGTGGGATAAATCCAGAACGTCTTATTAAAAATAATGCCTTCGGGATCGGCATACCAGCCGGGAAAGACGGGATTGCCGCTTGTCTGCCGCCCAGCGGTCCGCCGCGCGGCAGTCTGGGCGAAGGTGTGGTAGTAGCAAATGGTTAGGAGTGTTAGGGCAAGCAATTTTTTCATGATCAAAGTTTCGGTGATTGGTAATGTAACCGCTGCAAGATCCAAATTTTTGTTCAATTAATAAGCCTCGCCAGCGCCTCCTCCGCCGAATGTACCACCTCCGAATTCGAGTCCCTGGCTGGCCGGCGTTACCCCAAGTTCCTGGGCGGCAATGATCGCTTGCAGGTTTTCAAGGCTGTTTTTACGGTTTTGCTCGTCGGAAATACCGTATTTGGCCGTATGCAAATATTTGATCAGTATTATTGCTGTTGCGATCATGAGTGCGCCCCCGAGCACGAGCTCCTGCGAGGCTGTCAGTATCCCGAAATAATGTGTGTAGGTATAAACGGAGAATGCAAAGGCTATTAATCCGATGATGAACAGAATGCGGTCTGCCTTTTTTAACCCCCAAAATACATAGCAGACCGGGATGATCAATGTAAATAGGTAGAACAACGGGGCGAACGCGATTTGTGGGGCTACCGACACGTTCAGGCCATTGATCAGCGCATTCAGTTCTCTAACCACCAGGTAATTCCCGCCGAGATAGAAGGTGACCAACGCCAGTATTTCGAAGATCTGGCGGCATTCGTAATAGTATATGTCATTGTTTTTTCGGGCCAGCGCATAAATCATCGCCGATAGTATCATCACCGCAAAAGGCAGCAGGGCTTTGCCTAGCGGGAAGTTCATCATCCATTCGGCCATGATCGTGAATATCAATCCAAAAATCGCGACCGGACCCAGCAGATCGGCATAGCGCAGAGTAGCCGGGACGATGATAGCCAGTGCAATCAGGCAATAGACCCAAACCGGTGCGTGCTCAAAAAGCAGGAACACAGGCACCATTGCCGCGGTAATGGCCGCGTACAGCAATGCATTGTCGACGCCCGAATGGAAGAGGTTTTTGGTTTTGATTAAATTTTCCAGCACGAATACGAAACACGCGCAGCAGATCAGGCTAAGTGTGGAAAACCCGATTTCGGAACTGGTATCATAGATGAACAGCGAGAGGAAGCCGACAAAAAACGAGCACGCGACCACGCCGAAAAGGAAGAGCCCGATTTTGACAAATATGCCGGGGCGGTAAAATTTCTCGGCAAAGTGCGCCTTTACCTCCTCCTCCTGCTCGCTGGTGAGAAGGTTTTTCGATTTCCATGCTGCTGCCTGGCGATGAACATACAGGTTTTCGACCCAGGTTTGGTTGTATGCCTTTTTCATTTTTTGATCGCCGGTTTGATTCCAAGGAATTTTTTGAAGTTCAGCAGGAAATAGATCACGCCGATGCTCGAAAAGAAGAAGTAGAATATACCTAAACCAAATGCTGCGTCAGGTCCGAGGTTATCAAAAATGGTGTAGGTGATAATGCAGTACCCATACACCGTTCCCATTAGCAGGAATAGCAGCGATTGCGCATGCCGCGCGCGATGGATAAAGAAGTAGCAAAGTCCGATGCCGATGAAAAAATAGAGGATTTTAGGGCTATGGCTAAACAACCCGATCTGCGCCGCAATGCAGGCAAGGTTGCCGCCCATCAGCATGTAGGTGAATGCAAAGTGTTTTTTAACATTCTGCGTTTCCGAAACCCAGCCGACCGCCGTGAGCACGCTCCCGAGCGCGATCGCAGGGATGATCAGTTTGCCGTCCGAAAAGTCGTTATCGGCCAGTACGGAAAGCGGGGCGATCGTAAGCCCAAGCCATGAGGCCAGACCAGTGATGGCCATCGATAGGGCACCGCGGTGGTCGAAACGGTAGGCGCAGAGAAAAAAGACGATGGTAGGAATGATCACGGCTAGCCCGTACCGCGTGCCGAAAAGGTTGTACTGATATTGCAGATAACCTTCAAGCCCCAAAAATGTGGAACAGCCCAGCAGCAGCACGTAATCGATCAGTTTGTTGGGATTTTCAACTTTCCCGCGCGAGTAGGGGAGGCTGTTTTTGTAAGTGTAGTAAAAACAACCGGCGGTAATGAGCGCAATGACGGCTATGATAGCCTGATGACCGATTGTGTCGATGTTTTCGTAGATAAGGATCCCGGCGCCGGAGCTGAAAAACAGGATACCCAGGTAGAGTACAGATCGTAGTTCCCAGTGAATGGAAAATGCCTTTTCGCTTTCAAAAGAAGCGATGGTGTTGGCCTGCTGGTCAGAGATAATTCCCTTGCTTGCCAGGGAATCAAGGATGGATTTTGTTGTCATGGAAGCTGAGACGAGGGAAAGTAAAGTTAGCAAACTTTGCCATGAACCGCGCTTCGCTTCGCTTTTTGAATTATTTAAAGGGGCATTGGAATATTTAACGGCACAATATCAAAAGCGCAGGGTGAAATCCTCCTTTACCTGCTCGCTCCGGAAGAATACAAGTCCTATCCAGAACAGGTCGACTGTGACCGTTACGCGGGGATGAGCCTTGATGTACTGCCAGGCTTTCGTCATTTCCTCCGACCAGTAGATGTCGTCAAAAATGAACAACGAGCCGTTCTGAACGTGCGGAAGGCATTGCTCGAAATAGCGTACGGTAGGCTCGTAGCGGTGGTTGGCGTCGAAATAAGCGAAGTCGATCGGTTGGTTGAGTGTTTCCAGGCGTTTGGGAAGCGTTTCGTCGATATTGCCCAGCACGACTTCGATATTACCTGCATGCTGGCGCTCAAAATGCTGCCGGGCCTTTCCGGCCGTTTGCGGACAGCCTTCGAAGGTGATCAGTTGTGCATCGGGCTTGGCTTTCGACATATATAATGTAGTAAGCCCAAGGGAGGTGCCGAGTTCGAGTATGGTGGCCGGTTGAAAACGCCGGATGAGCCGGTAAAAAAGCCGGCCGAATTTGGCAGGTTTTTCTGCATTTTTCGCGATCGTACTGATTTTGCGCAGGTTGGATTTATTCACGCGAGAGCCCGCGCCCAGGTCGAGAATCTCAATCTGCTCGTCGGAACGCAACAATTCCTTACGTAGTGAACGGATGGCTTCATATTCAGGGTTGTCGTCCTTCCGGACGGCGATCACATTGTTATAAAGCTCGAACAGGAATGGGGAATGAATGGAATGCTCGTTTCCGGAGCGCAAAAGGTACTTGATATAAGCAGCAATCAATGCAATGGAGTTTTAAAAGAGGCCGTTGCCCGGCCGGTGATTCAGTTGAGGCGGTAGGGTGCGACCAGCGAAAACGCGGGGATAACGACGCGGAACTGCCGTCCGTCGAGCACCCGTTCCATCAGGTAAGTGCCGGCCATCTTGCCCATGTCGGTACGCAGGTTGCATCCCGAAACGTAGTCGTGCACATCGCCTGGTTCCAACACAGGTTGCAGCCCTACGATACCGGCTCCTTCTACTTCGCGCACGGTCCCGTTGGCGTCGTAAATCAGCCAATGCCTTCTCAAGAGCTTGACAGTGTGCTCACTATGGTTTTCAATCAGGATCTTGTATGTAAATACAAAATGATCCTGACCCGGGTTAGAATAGTCGGGCTGATATTCCGTCAAAACGGTGACTTTGACACCATCTGTAACTTTGGAAACCATATAGATCGAGGGTGTTGGAAAGTATTAAGAACGAAAATAGTAATCAATTGCTGATAAAACCAAATCAAAAAACACATAATTTGGTTTTCCAAAACAAATTCAACAGCATGGATGTAAAAATTGAGCAGTCGTGGAAAGAGCGGCTCGCCCCCGAGTTTGAGAAGCCCTATTTCGCCTCGCTCACGGCTTTTGTAAGGGAAGAATACCAAACCAAACAAATATTTCCGCCTGCCAAGCAGATATTCAACGCATTCAATTATTGCAGCTTCGACGAGTGCAAGGTGGTGATTCTTGGGCAGGATCCCTACCATGGCCCCGGCCAGGCACACGGCCTTTGCTTTTCGGTCAACGACGGTGTGCGGATGCCGCCATCACTGATCAATATCTTCAAGGAGATCCAGCAGGACCTGGGCAAGCCATTTCCACAATCGGGTAACCTCGAACGCTGGGCGAAGCAGGGCGTGCTGCTTTTGAATGCGACACTAACTGTGCAGGCGGCAGCGGCAGGCTCACACCAGGGAAAAGGCTGGGAACGGTTTACGGATGCGGTGATTAAATGCATTTCCGATGAAAAGAGTAACGTCGTTTTTATGCTGTGGGGCAGGTATGCGCAGGAGAAAGGGGCGGTGATCGATGCTTCGAAGCATTATGTATTGAAAGCCAAACACCCATCCCCGATGTCGGCTAATGGCGGAGGCTGGTTTGGTACCAAGCATTTCAGCAAAGCCAATCAATACCTGGAAAGTAAGGGACTCGACCCGATTAACTGGTAATCGTGCAAATAAAAAGAGAGCCGGGATGCCCGGCTCTCTTTAAGATTTTCACTCCTATTACTATTATTAATTACTTTTCGATGTTGGAATTCATCTCCAACACCTTGTCCCAGTGACCTTCATTGGCCTTCACAAATGCTACTCTGTCGGCATTCAATGTGTATTCCTGGGCAGCTTCGTTGGTGCGGAAAGTCAAATAGTGAATCACATCAAATTGCTCACCGTTGTTATCCGACTTCTGCACATGTCCGGCCGAGTAGGCCACAACATCTTTGACTGCTTTTTTCATTGTCGCAAAATCGCGCAGGTGTTTTTCAACTTCCTGAGGCGTTGTACCAGGTTTAAACTTGATACAAACCACTCGCTGAATTTCGGCCGGCTTGTGTGGCACATAAGCACCGTAAATAACCAGCATGAATACGCAAAGCGCGAAAATAGGGACTAGATATCCTAATGTTTTATTTCTCGTTCTCATTATAGCAAATTCAATAAATGCAATTATCTATTTCTCTTGCTACAAAGGTAAAACTTAAATCGATTATTGTATTATTTGGATATTAAATATAAATAATTTTGAAAATTTAATATTTAAGAAAAGAAACATCCCCTGAAAATCTACTTTTCAAAATATTATTCTGAGTATAATTTTTTGTAAAATTTTCTATTAATGCTGTCCCTCAGCTAGGTACGGCGCCGTTGGGCCGTAAAAAATGGCCGTTTGAGAAAAACACGTTTCAAAAAGCCCGGTTTGTGTTACCTTTTTTTGCAAATGACGTCTCAACAGGTGTAAAAACTATTAAAAACACCTTCCGAAGATTGTATGGAGCCATTTGTTCTTTTACCGCAGAAAAAACCTGAAAAAAATCGGTTTTTTTTCAAAAATGCATTGAATTTCAGCCTGCTCGTCCTGTTTTTGCTCCCTGCAAACAACGAAAAGGGCCATTGGGGCTTCTGGGCGCACAAGCGGATCACCCGTTTGGCCATTTACAGGCTGCCGGTTGAAATGAAGGTATTCTATAAAAAGTACATGGATTACTTGTCGGAGAATGCCGTCAATCCCGACAAGCGACGGTATGCCGTGGTAGGGGAAGCGGAGCGGCATTTTATCGACCTGGATGTGTACGGCGACAGCGCGCTTGCCGTGCTTCCCAAACATTGGCAGGCCGCAGTGCAGAATATAGGTGAGGATAGCCTGCGCAAACACGGTATTGTGCCGTGGCATGTTCAAGCAGCCGCTTCCCAACTCATTGCTGCATTCAAAGACAAGAATATCTCCCGGATCCTCCGTGTTTCGGCGGACATCGGGCATTATATTGCCGACGCCCACGTGCCGCTGCACACCACGAGGAACTATAATGGCCAGCTTACAGGCCAGGAGGGCATTCATGGTTTCTGGGAATCGCGGCTGCCGGAGCTGTTTGCAGAAGGTTATGATATGTGGCTGGGGCCGGTGATCTACCGAAAAGACATTGCACACGACATCTGGAAAGCTGTCGCGGACTCGCACGCTGCCATGGATTCGGTGCTGCTGTTCGAAAAGCAACTAACAGAAGGTTTTAGGGCCGATAAAAAGTACGGTTTCGAGCTACGTAACAACGTGCTTACCCGAATGCATTCGCGCGAATTTTCTGAAAAGTACCACCGGATGCTAGCCGGGCAAGTGGAGCGGAGAATGCGGGCTTCGGTGCAGATGGTGGGGGATATTTGGTACACTTGCTGGATCGACGCCGGGCAGCCGGATCTGGGCGTGCTGGCCAACACAGGGCGTGGTCAACCGGAACAAAATCCAGAAGCCGCCGAACAGCAAAACTGGTTACAGCGGCTTCTGGATGTGCGGCCGGAGCCGGAAAATTAATGCGGTGCGATTGCCACTAAGCGGTGAGCCAAGGCATTAATTGGCATGATTGGTGATTAATATCTTGGCGGTCACGAGCAGTTGCCCGACATGTCGCTGCGTGTGCTCGGCCGCATGGAAAAGCAGCCCCAAATGTGTGGAAGGCACCATAGCGCGGCCTACATAGCGTATTTCGGTTAATGTGTCGGGATTCGTGTTGCGAAGTTGATTCAATGCCCTTTCGAGCTGGCTGCTGAACTGATCCAGCAGATGATTATATGTGCAATCCTCTGTCGGCTCCTGCCCTTCATTTTTCAGAAACGCCATCTGGCTTTCGCTGAGCGATTCCTCACGTGCATAGGTAAACAGGCGGTCAAGCACGCCTGCGAGGTGTTGTAAATGGAAGCCTACCGATGCCACGTTGGCCGGTTTTTCCCAAAGCAGTCGGGAAGGGAATGAGTTGGTGAATATGCCCAGCTCTTCACGCGCCTGCAACAATGCATGCGCAACGGGTTGGAGCAGATCGGGTATTTCGGGAAGCGGCCCGCGGAGCCATACTTCGAGTTGGTCGTTGTTTTGCATGGCTGAAAATAAACGAAAAAGGGGCCTTTTTACAAGCCCCTTTTCGCACTATTGATTGTTGTCAGAATTTATTTTGCAATGTCGATCTGCACTGGCTTGCCTTTGATGGTGTTGCCGTCCATCGCACGCAATACCGCGCGTGCATCGCGCTCAGGTACATCCACGAATGTGAATTTGTCGTAAATGTCGATTGCACCGATGGTTTTGCCCGGAATGTTGGCTTCGCCCGCGATCGCGCCCACGATGTCTTTCGGCATGATGTGGTCCTTACGGCCAAGGCTGAGGAACAAGCGGGTCATACCAGCCTCGGGAGCTGATTGACGACGCTCGCCACGATCACCTCTTTCACCACGGTCTCCGCGCTCGCCACGTGGTGCATAACGGTCGCCACCGCGATCACCGCCGAAACGGCTGCCACCTTCACGACGGTCGCCGAAACGGCCGCCTTCGCGACGATCACCCCGACCGAAACGGTCGTTACCGCCTTCGCGACGGTCGCTGCGGCGTTCTTCCCATGCGAGGTTGCTGTCGGAATATTCGTTTTTCTGAACGCCCATGATCTGCTTCGCCATCGCGCCCACGATTTGCTCGGTAGAGAAACCGCTGTGGTGCAGCATTTCAAGTACGTCGTTGTACAGTTCTTCGTCGTTGCTTTCTTTGATAGAGTTTGAAATATTCTCTACAAAACGAGCCTTGCGAACGCCCACGATATCTTCGAAAGAAGGAATAACCCCTTTTTCGATTTTAACTTTGGTATAACCTTCAATGGATTTCAGGCGGTATTTCTCATCACGGGCTACCAGTGAGAATGCCTTACCCGACATCCCCGCGCGGCCTGTACGACCGATACGGTGTACGTAATATTCTTCGTCCATCGGAATGTCGTAGTTGATCACCCCATCCAGGCCGCTTACGTCGATACCGCGTGCCGCAACATCAGTAGCAACAAGGATGGTGGTAACACCCGCCTTGAATTTGCTCATTACATTGCTGCGCTGCTGCTGGCGGAGGTCACCGTGGATACCTTCGGAAGCATAACCGCGCAATTGGAGGTCTTCCACGATCTCGTCTACCTTGCGTTTGGTGTTACAGAAAACCAGCAGGGACTTAATGTGGTGCATATCGATCAGACGGGTCATTACCTCGACTTTCGCCTGTGGTTTCACTTCAAAATAAACCTGCTCGATATTCTGGTTGGTCAGCTCGTTGCGAACGACTTTGATCAATGTAGGGTCGTTCAGGAAGCGCTTGGTGATCGACATGATCGGCTTCGACATGGTTGCCGAGAAAAGGATCGTCTGGCGATCTTCCGGCATGTCGGCCAGGATGCTCTCGATGTCCTCACGGAAGCCCATATCGAGCATTTCGTCAGCCTCGTCGAGTACCATCATGCGTACTTCGTCGAATTTCAGGGTGCGGCGCTCCATGTGGTCCATGACGCGGCCCGGAGTTCCTACTACTATATGTACCCCTTTTTTCAAAGAGCGGATCTGACGGTCGATCGAGTCACCACCGTAGATGGCTTCAATGCGTACGCCGCGCATAAATTTGGACAGACGGCCGAGTTCTTCCGATACCTGCACCGCCAATTCGCGGGTAGGGCAAAGGATCAGGGCCTGGACTGCATTAACAGATGGATCTATTCTTTCCAGCACGGGAATACCGAATGCCGCAGTTTTACCGGTACCGGTCTGAGCCTGACCAATTACGTCAGAGCCCTGCAAAACTGCCGGGATTCCCTGTGCCTGTATCGGTGAGGGTTTTTCAAAACCCATTTCTTGCAAGGCTTTCAGGATGTTTTCGTTGAGTCCAAGCTCTTCGAAAGTTTGAAAAGTTTCAGTAGTCATTCTATTGCTTTTAGTATTAATTCTTGAATTGAACGATCGGTCCGGTTTGAGGGGCAATGGGGGCAAACAATACAATGATCCTGCGGGACGAGCCCAACACATGCATTAGTCCCGAAGAAATCGGACCACATTACCGGCATTCCGGTTTATTTCGTAAAAAAATTGAAAGGGATTGCACAAAGCCCACCACTAACCATCCGTGGGGCTCTGCGTGTGAACGGTAGGTCCAGCCGGGACAAATTTTGAGGCTGGCAGGTGATCTAAAATGTACTAGACCGTTTATGAGCAGAGAAGCGAACGGATGTTCCTTCAAATTGTGACGCAAAAGTAAGAACAATAATTCGTAATCGCAACGGTTCGAAGAAAGTAATTGTAATATTTTTAGAAAACAAAAACCCGGCGCATTAAAAATGGCCGGGTTTATCTAGTCAGGTTTGCTGATTCAGAATAATTCCTTGACGTCCGTATAAGGCAAATGCCATGCTTCGGCAACACCTTTAAATACTACTTTTCCGTGAACGACATTTAATCCCTTTCGGAGCTCCTCGTTGGTGGAGCAAGCCTGTTTCCAGCCCTGGTTGGCCAATTGCAAAGCGTAAGGAAGGGTAGCGTTAGTCAATGCGAGCGTGGAGGTATAAGGCACCGCGCCCGGCATGTTAGCGACACAATAATGTACAACACCGTCCACTTCGTAGATCGGATCTTCGTGTGTGGTAGCTTTGGATGTTTCGAAACATCCGCCCTGGTCGATGGCTACGTCCACCATGACCGTTCCCGGTTTCATCAGTTTGAGCATATCGCGGGTAATAAGCGATGGCGCTTTCGCTCCCGGGATCAGTACTCCGCCGATGATCAGGTTCGCGCCCTGGATGAGCTCGCGGATGTTGTATTCGTTGGACATGACCGTGTCGACGTTCGCGGGCATAATGTCTTCCAGGTACCGCAGGCGCGCCAGGCTGATATCCATGATCGTTACATTCGCTCCAAGGCCTGCCGCCATTTTCGCGGATTGCGTTCCTACGATGCCACCGCCTAACACGAGTACATTCGCGGGTTTCACGCCAGCCACGCCGCCGAGGAGGATGCCGAAGCCACCCATTGGTTTTTCGAGGTATTTGGCTCCTTCCTGGATCGCCATGCGACCTGCTACTTCGCTCATCGGAACGAGTAACGGAAGGCTTCTGTCTGTTTTTTCGACGGTTTCGTATGCGAGGCAAACAGCTTTGCGCTCGATCATCGCGTGGGTGAGGGGTTCGGAGGAAGCGAAGTGAAAGTAGGTGAAAAGGAGCTGATTTTCTTTAATTAGTGGGTATTCACTGGCAATGGGCTCTTTTACCTTTATGATCATTTCGGCGATGCCGTAAACTTCTTCGATGGTAGGGAGAATACTGGCGCCTGCTTGTGTGTATTGGTCGTCGGAGAATCCGCTGCCTTTGCCTGCTTCTGCCTGCACGTACACCGTGTGTCCGTGCTTACGTAGCTCTGTGACTCCTGCGGGCGTTAAAGCTACCCGGTTCTCGTTGTTCTTGATTTCTTTAGGGACACCAATGATCATCGGTATGTGTCGTGTTTATAGTTTAGATTATTGTCCAAAATTAATTTTTGGCAGAAAAACATACTATAAGGGTCAAAAAAGACAGAAAAGAAAACTATTTTTGATCTCATTCATAAGAAAAATTTCTGCCGGTAACGCTCACAGCCTATACACAGCCACAAAAAATACTTTATGCAACCCGACCAGACCGACCGCAAAATCCTCGACCTATTGCAGCAGAACGCCCAAATGACGATCAAGGAGATCGCTAGCAAGATCAATTTGTCGGTCACGCCCGTACATGAACGCATCCGGAAGCTCGAAAAAGAGGGGTTTATCGATAAATATGTGTGCCTGCTCAACCGTCGGAAACTGGGGAAAAGCCTGGTCGTGTATTGTAATGTGACGCTCGATAAACAGCGGAAGGAGAGCTTCGAGGACTTCAACCAGGCCATTGTAAAAATGCCGGAAGTACTGGAATGCTCGGTCGTTTCGGGCAACTTCGATTACATGCTGAAAGTAGTCGTCGAGGATGGCGAGGCTTATAATCAGTTCTACCAGCATAAACTTTCTGCACTGTCGAGCGTGTTACACATCAGCAGTTATTTCGTAATTTCCGAGATCAAGTACACCACCGGAATCGCTGTATTGTAATTATCAACGCTATTTAAACTGATCACCAGGCCGGTAGGCGCGCGCTGATCGCTGAATGCACAGCATATGAACAAGAATTTTAAGGATGGCCTGAACCTGATGTCGAAAGTGACGCCGAAGCGTGCATGGAATGCGATGCAGATATTGGGAAGCTATTTTTATTCCAAAATGACGGGTAATCCGGTCCATTGGGGAATGCCCATCGCGATTTCTTTCGAACCTACTACTTCCTGTAACCTTCGTTGCCCCGAATGCCCCAGCGGCCTCCGTTCATTTACGCGGCCGACGGGCATGATGGAAGAAAAGTTGTATAAAAGAACCATCGACGAGCTCGGCGATACCTTATTATACCTCATATTCTATTTCCAGGGCGAACCCTATTTGCATCCCAAATTCTTTGAACTGGTTAAATATGCGCACGACAAAGGTATTTATACCGCCACTTCCACGAATGCGCATTACCTCACCGATGAGAAGGCGCGCAAAACGGTGGAATCCGGTCTCGACCGTCTGATTATTTCTATCGATGGCACTACACAGGACGTCTACCAGCAATACCGTGTTGGCGGAAATTTGGAAAAAGTGCTGGAAGGAACGCGTAACATCATTAAATGGAAGAAGGAATTGAAATCGGCGACGCCGCATGTGATATTCCAGTTCCTGGTCGTGAAGCCGAACGAGCACCAGATCGAAGACGTGAAAAAGCTGGCTGAGGAAATGGGTGTGGATGAAGTCGGTTTGAAAACCGCTCAGATTTACGATTACGAGGAAGGTTCCGATTTGATCCCAACCATCGAAAAATACTCCCGCTACCAGGTGCAGGCCGACGGCAAGTATTCCATCAAAAACAAATTCGTAGACCATTGCTGGAAAATGTGGCACTCGTGCGTGATCACGTGGGACGGTGCCGTGGTGCCTTGCTGCTTCGACAAAGATGCCGAGTACAAGTTGGGCGATATGAAAACTTCGACTTTCCGTCAGCTCTGGAAGGGAAAGAAGTACCGCGATTTCCGCGCTTCGTTGATCCGATCTCGTTCAGAGATAGAGATGTGCAAGAACTGTACGGAGGGGACGCAGGTGTGGGCGTGAAACATTCGCCTTTTTTCAGTCCAAATTATTTTTAATTAAATAATAATATCATTTAAAAATCTCATTATCAATAACTTTGGTGTTTTCTTAAAAACTCCGTGGAACATTTTTTGGTAGATTGCCCCGAATAATAGAAATTTGACATTGGTAACTCAAATGAATACATGGGCAAAGTAATTGCAATTGCAAACCAAAAGGGAGGCGTAGGGAAAACCACCACTGCTATTAACCTTGCGGCCAGTTTGGCCGCGCTAGAATTCCGCACACTCATCATCGACGCTGACCCACAGGCCAATTCAACCTCGGGACTTGGATTTAATCCGCAGGAGATGGAAAACAGCATTTACGAATGCATGGTGGAGCAGGCGAAGACTTCCGAAATTATCCTGCAAACCGATTTCCCAAATCTGGAACTGCTGCCGTCGCACATCGACCTGGTAGGGGCAGAGATCGAGATGATCAACCTTAAAAACCGGGAACACCGGATGAAGGACGCCATCGAAGAGGTGCGTAATGAATATGACTTCATCATCATCGACTGCTCGCCTTCACTCGGCCTTATCACGATCAACAGCCTTACCGCCGCCGACTCGGTGATCATTCCGGTGCAATGTGAGTATTTTGCATTGGAAGGTTTGGGTAAACTGTTGAATACCATCACGATCATTCAGTCGCGACTGAATACCAACCTGATCATCGAGGGCATTCTGCTCACGATGTACGACCTCCGCCTGCGTCTGTCCAACCAGGTGGTGACCGAGGTTACCAATCACTTCGAATCTCTTGTTTTCAATACCATTATCCCTCGTAACGTACGTATCAGTGAGGCGCCGAGCTTCGGGATTCCTGTGATGGCGCAGGATTCGGACAGCAAAGGGGCCGTTAGCTACCTGAACCTTGCAAGAGAGATTCTCAGTAAAAACGGTTTGCTCTCCGACAGGGTGAACTGATCACGATAGTACGAACAGGAAATGGAGAATAGCAGCAAGACGAAAAAAATGACCGGACTGGGAAGAGGATTAGGCGCTCTTCTGCAAGACTCCGAGAAAATCAATACGCCCAGGTCTAACACACGTATTTCGCCGGCCGAAATCATCGGTTCGATGAACGAGATCGACGTGAGCCAGATCGAAGCGAACCCTTACCAGCCGCGGACGAAGTTTGATCAGGAGTCGCTGGAAGAACTCGCCGACTCTATTCGCGTCCAGGGCATTATCCAGCCGATTACCGTACGGCAGCTTTCGGAAGATTCTTACCAGCTGATTTCCGGCGAGCGGCGTTTGCAGGCATCCCGGTCGCTCGGAATGTCTACGATTCCTGCCTATATCCGTACGGCCAACGACCAGCAGATGCTGGAAATGGCGCTGATCGAGAACATCCAGCGCGAGAACCTGAATGCGATCGAGATTGCATTGAGCTATCAGCGGCTGATCCTCGAATGCAGCCTGAAACAGGAAGAACTCGGTGCGCGCGTGGGCAAGAACCGCACGACCGTCAACAACTATATCCGTCTGCTCAAACTGCCGCCTGTGATCCAGGCTTCCTTGCGCGACGACAAGATCAGTATGGGCCATGCCCGGGCATTGATTACGATCAACAGCGATCAGAGCCAATTGAAAATTTTCAACCAGATTATCGAAGAAGGATGGTCGGTGAGGAAGGTAGAGGACGAGGTGCGGAAGCTCGGAATGATGAGCAGTATTCCCGTTGAGTCGAAAAAACAGCCGACAATTAATCAGGAAATAAAGTCGTTACAGTTCCAGCTTTCGTCCTTTTTCGGGGCAAAAGTATCTGTTAAGAGCAATGAGCAGCATAAAGGTGAGATTAAGATACCTTTCGGCTCTCAGGATGAACTGAAAAAGATTTTAGAAACACTGAAATTCAAATAAACGTTGAAAAACTGGGTACTGTTAGGGTTGATTTTGCTGGTTTCGAGTCGGATTGCAGCACAGACGGAGGGTAAAAAGGATAGTCTGAAAACCGAAAAATTGCCGGCTGTCGCATTGGACAGCACTACTCTGGCCCAGGCAGATTCGTTAAAAAACGTTAAAAAGAAGTGGATGCCGGTGCCGAAAACGGCTACGAAGCTGGCATTGATACCGGGTGCCGGGCAAATTTATAACCGTGATTACTGGAAGGCGCCTATCGTTTACTTGGCATTCGGAGGAGGGCTTTATACCTATTACCTGAACACGATCAAGTACCACGATTTTCTCGATGCGTATAAGTCGTTTTATGTGCTGGATAAGAGCGATCCGAATTACGGCAAGCGCAAAAAGGAACTGGCTAGCGACGATGCCACCGTGAATGTGAGGGTCAGAAACCTGCTGAATACGAGCAGCGAGTACCGGGATGCTACACACAGCCAGATTGTCCGCCAGAAGAATTACTGGCGCCGGAACCGTGGCTTTGCCATTATCGTAACGGGCCTGATTTACACGCTATCGATCATAGAAGCCAATGTGGCGGCACATTTGAAGACATTCGACCTTTCGGACGACCTTACTTTGAACGTAAGCCCGAAACTGAACCAGCCCTCCATGCAGACCCCGACGCCGGGTTTGCGCATGGTTTTTAGTTTTAAGTGATTTAAAAGAGTACTGATTTTCAAATAACAGATTAATGAGAATACTATTACTGGGGTACGGAAAGATGGGGAAGACGATCGAACAGATTGCCATTGAAAGAGGGCATTCGATCGTAGGGAAAATTGATGTGCAAAACCGTGCGGATATGGACAAGTTGCAAACTGCTGATGTAGATGTAGCCATCGAATTCAGTTCACCCGAATCCGCATTTGAAAATATCATCTATTGCCTCAAAAAAGGCTGGCCGATCGTTTGCGGTACCACAGGCTGGCTCGATCGCCGCACGGAGGTGGAGGCGCTTTGCAAGGCTCAGTCGGGCTCGTTTTTCTACGCTTCCAATTACAGCATCGGTGTTAACCTGTTCTTCCGGCTCAACCGCATGCTGGCGCGCCTCATGAACGGGCACGAGTACCAGAGCTCGATGACGGAGGTTCACCATATCCACAAGCTCGACGCGCCAAGCGGCACGGCCATTACGCTTGCGGAAGGCATTATCGAGGAAATGGAAAATGTCGACGGGTGGAAGCTGGCTCCCGAAAATGAAGAGGGATACCTGCAAATCCTGGCCGAGCGACGCGGAGAAGTGCCAGGTACTCACATCGTTCGCTACGAATCGGAAGTCGATACCATCGAAATATCCCACACGGCCCACAACCGCCAGGGCTTTGCCCTCGGAGCGGTGGTGGCCGCCGAATGGCTCCCCGGCAAATTCGGAGTGTTCGGGATGAATGACCTCCTCAAAATTTAAAGTATTCTAACTATCAATCATCGCATGGCTGTTAATAAAGAGTTGACTTCCAGTTCAGTTGAATCCAAAAAGAAGAAGTCACCGGCAAGAGAATGGTTTGACTCCATTCTATTCGCGGTAGTAGCGGCAACGCTGATCCGCTGGCTGTTTTTTGAAGCATTTACTATTCCAACGCCGTCGATGGAGAACAGCCTGCTTGTGGGCGATTTCCTTTTCGTGAGCAAGCTGCATTACGGAACCCGCACGCCCAAAACGCCATTGCAGGTGCCGCTTACCCACCAAACGATCTGGGGAACCAACATTCCTTCGTATACAAGCCTGATCCAACTGCCGCAATACCGTCTGCCGGGTTTCAGCGAGGTGAAACGGGGCGACGTGGTGGTGTTCAACTATCCTCCCGAATTGCAGCATCCGGTTGATTTGAAAACCAACTATATCAAACGCTGCGTCGGTATTCCCGGCGATAAGGTAGAAGTGCGTGATTTGCAGGTATATGCCAACGGCCAGGCGATGGAAAATCCTCCCAGAATGGAGAATGAGTACTTTGTGGCTACGACGACCGCGGTAAATGAAGAGAAAGTGTTTCGTGATAACGGAATTTCAGAATTCAACTCGTTTACCGACGGCGAGAATGATACGATCAAGGGAAATGAGCAAATGGGCTACCTGGTTTTCACAACCACGGAAATCGCTGCGAAGCTCAAAACGTATGACTTTGTGAAAAGCATTACGCTGGTGAAAACGGACAACGGTATCACTGAGCCGATGTTATATCCCAATTCGTCGCTTTTCAAATGGAATCGCGATAACTACGGGCCAATTACTGTTCCGAAAGAAGGTATGACCGTGCAGCTGACGCCTGAAAATGTGGCGATGTACGGCCCTGTTATCAAAAACTACGAGGACAATGAAGATGTAGTGGTGGATGAAAATTCGGTGAAAATTGGCGGCAAGGCAATTACCAGCTACACCTTCAAGCAGGATTATTATTTTATGATGGGGGATAATCGGCACAACTCGGCCGATTCGCGCTATTGGGGTTTTGTTCCGATGGATCACATCGTGGGTAAGGCGGTGTTCGTCTGGATGTCAATCGACCCGAACCCGACCAGTTTCTTTAACAAGATCCGCTGGAGCCGTATTTTCAGGGTTATCAACTAGCATTTTGAAATAGCAATAGGGGAGGGAAGGATCGGACGGTCCTTCCCTTTCTTTTTTACATTATATATAAATTAATATTATATAATTATTATAGACTTATAGAGATTAACGGTATATTGCGTTGTAATGCTTCGCTAACCGATACTTCCATGTCCGTTGCAGAAATACTTTTAAAACCCGCAAGTACCCCGAAAAAGAAGTCGGCCTTCCGCGAATGGTTCGACTCGGTATTATTCGCCGTGGTTGCGGCTACGTTGATCCGCTGGCTGTTTTTCAGCGCATTTGTAATCCCCACGCCTTCGATGGAGAACAGTCTGCTGGTGGGCGATTATCTGTTTGTGAGCAGGCTGCACTATGGCACAACCACGCCCATTACGCCGTTGCAGGTGCCGCTCACGCACCAGACAATATGGGGCACCAGCATTCCTTCCTACCTCGACTGGATTCGGCTGCCGCAATACCGTTTGCCTGGTTTTACGGACGTTAAGAATGGCGACGTGGTCGTGTTTTATCTGCCGGTCGAGCACCCGGATATGTATCAGAAATATAGTCGGGTGCTTCCTGATCTGCATCCACACCCGACGGATCTTCGATCCAACTACATTAAACGCTGCGTGGGCATTCCGGGCGATAAACTGGAAGTACGCCTCAGGCAGGTGTACATGAACGGGCAGGCGCAGGCGTTGCCCCCGCGTATGCAGAACGAATATTTTGTTTCAGTAAAAACCGCTGTGAATGAGGAGAATGTGTTTCACAAGAATGGGATCGTCGATTACGCGCAGTTTACCGAGACATTTGGCGACAGCATTGCGTCCAATGATGAAACGGGTTATGTCGTAAAAACCACCTCAGCTTTGGCTGAGAAGTTGAAAAGCTACGATTTTGTGAAACGGGTGCAGCCGGTGTTTATGGAAAAAGGCCTGAAAGAGCCATACCTGTTTCCGACGAGTGACGCAATCGATTGGAATAAGGATAATTATGGCCCCATTGCCGTGCCGAAGGCGGGGATGACCGTACCACTTACAGAGGTCAATATTGCGCTTTATGGCGATATCATCCGGAATTTCGACGGTAATGAAAATGTCGTTGTAGAAAAGGAGAGAATCACGATTGGCGGTAAGCAGATCACCAGCTATACATTCAAGCAGGATTACTATTTCATGATGGGGGATAATCGCCACGATTCTGCCGACTCGCGTTATTGGGGATTCGTTCCCAAAGATCACATTGTTGGAAAAGCAGTTTTCGTGTGGATGTCCATCGATCCAAACCCAACCAGCTTCATCAAAAAAATCCGCTGGGACCGCATTTTCAGAAGGATAAATTAAGGGGCGAAAAGAATGAAGGAGGAGGAAGGGGAGGATGGCGGAAGGGGAGGAAAGGGAGGAAGGGAGGATGGAGGAAAGGGAGGAAGGGCAAAGTTGAGCCCCCTCTTCCCTTTTCTCCCTCCTCCCTTTCCTCCCTTCTATTCTTCCTGCGAAAAGATCAAAACCGAATAGGGTGGGATTTGCAGGGATGCAAACTGTCCGCAGCCGTCCATTTCACCGTCCATCGTATCGACATCGAAGACGCCCAGATTCGAGAAATCCTCGTCGTAGTATTCGTTGTCGCTGTTCAGCCGCAGGTGCCATTTGCCAGGCCGAGGGAACCCGACTTTGTAATCGGAAAACGTCTCGGTCGAAAAGTTGAATGCAACCACAACGCTGTCTTTCGGCCCGCCTTCGTCCCAGCGGTGCATGACGATCACCTTTTTTTCATTGTCTTGCCTGATAATATCGACGTTCTGCCCCTGGAGGCCCTTGGTCACGCCAAACCAGTTTCTGCGGATGTGGATCATGTCGCGGTGCAGTGCTGCGAAGCCGCTGAATTTTTCGAGCCTCGACCAGTCGATCGGATCACTATCCGAAAACCATTTGTCTTCCAGCAATGGCTGTCCCTGGAATATCATCGGAATGCCGGGCGAGGTAAGCACCAGTGCCACGCCCAATGCTGCCCGCTTTTTGGAGTACCAGTTATTGACATCGCCGTCGGCAATTTCCTCTGCCACACGTGCCTGGCCGTTGGCTACTTCGTCGTGCGATTCGGTGTAGATAATGCGCTGAAAAGCGTCGGCATTGTAGCGATTGGTAATGGCTGCCACGACGCTGTCCATATTGCGGTCCTGGTCGTTGGCCGTAATAATGGCGTCGCGGATCGAATGCACAAACTCGGCATCCCATTGAGAGCCGTACCCCAGGCCACCATTTTCGACTGAATTGGTGATAAAATCCAGTGAATGCATGTCCTCGGCGATGGTAATACAGTTGCCGCAGCTGTCCCGGATATCTTTGTTGATCCATTGCATGAGCGAAATACCTTCCGCGATATCGTCACCCGGGTTACCGTTGGCTTTTACATTTCTTATGTAAGGAACCATGTCCATGCGTAGGCCGTCGACGCGGTAATCGCGCAGCCACATCAGGGCATTATCGTGGATGTATTGTCGCACTTCGCCGCGGCCGTAGTCGGGGCGGGTATTGCCCCAGGGCGTTTCAGAGCGCCAGTCGTTATAGAAGTAAATACCTCCGCCATCGTTCTCCTGCCAGCCGTCGAACTGCCAGAGATCAAGGTCCGACGGGCCGAAGTGATTGTATACCACATCGAGGATTACTGCAATACCGGCCTCATGCGCGGCTTTTACAAAAGCCTTCAAGCCATCCGGGCCGCCATAGTCGGATTCGATGGCAAAAGGGTTAGCCGGGTTATATCCCCACGACCTTGAACCGGGAAACTCCGAGCAGGGCATTAGCTCTACGGCATTGAAACCCATGTCTTTCAAATAGTTAATGCGCTCAATTGCCGTGTAAAATGTACCAACCTGCCCCTGTTCTTTCACATGGAAAGTGCCTACATGGAGCTCGTAGATAACCAGTTCATGCCAGCCGGGCATTTGAAAAGTTACATCCTGCCAGTCGAAAGATTCGTGGTTGTAAACGATGCAGTTGCCGGCCGAATTGGTCATTTTTAAAGCGTATGGGTCATTTCGGTATAGTTCGCCGGCAGGAGTTTTGATCACGTATTTGTATTCATCCCCTTCCTTGGAATTTTCAACCAGCGCGCCCCACATGCCGTTCTCTTCCGGTTGCAGCGGGGTGGCGGAGGCATCCCAGTCGTTGAAACTTCCCGTGACCGAAACGCTTTCGGCGTGCGGCGCCCATACGCGATAATACACTCCCTCGGGATGGCAGGTAGCGCCCATGCCTTCATAATGTTGTTCGGTTTCGGCTACTTCGGTTTCGAGGTTTTCCATATAGCGGTTTTCAGATTATTGTTTATTTTTGAAATGAACTGCTGACGTATACTCGCAAAATGCATGCCAGGCGTCGGCAGCCACCAGCTCAACCTACACACTATAATATGCAACCATCCTCCGACGCAGAGAAAACCTGCATCCTTGCACTTATGCACACGCCCGGAATTGGGGCTGTAACGATCCGCCAGCTCATCAGTTACTGTGGCAGCGCTTCCCAGGTTTTTCAGGCGGATTATAAAAGGCTCATCAAAATCCCGGGTATCGGCGACAAAATCGTAAAGGCTGTTTTAGGTAAAAGCTCGCTGGAACTGGCGGAAAAAGAGCTTACGCAATGCCGTAAAACAGGAACCCAACTACTTTTCTTCAATGAACCGGAATACCCGGCGCGCCTGCGGCCGCTTTACGACGCGCCCATTGCCTTGTATGCCAAAGGCAATACCGACTTTAACTGGCCGCGTACGGTGGGGATCGTGGGCACGCGGAATATCAGCGACTACGGCAAGTCCGTGACGGAAAATATCATTCGGGAGCTGGTACCTTACCAGCCGCTTGTGGTCAGCGGGCTTGCCTATGGTGTGGATATCACTGCACACCGGCATTGCTTGCGCAACAACCTGGCCACACTGGGGGTTATGGCAAGCGGGTTGGATGTGATCTACCCGGCCGTGCATCAGCGTACTGCTTTTGAAATGCAGGACAATGGCGGGATTGTCACGGAAAGTGCATTGGGAACTAAGCCGGATTTTATGAGATTTCCTGCCCGGAACCGAATTATTGCGGGGCTCAGTGATGTTACCATAGTGGTGGAATCGGGGCGGACGGGCGGGAGCCTTATCACCGTTGAGTTTGCACAGAACTACCACCGGGAGGTGTTCGCGGTGCCGGGCGCTATCCATGAACCGCAATCGGAGGGCTGTAACTTCCTGATCCGCGATCATAAGGCTTCGATTTTTACATCGGTAGCGGATATGGCCGCGGCCCTGGGTTGGGGAGAGGGAATGCCGGACCTCGCGCAGGCGGGTACTTGTGACCAGACGGTAATGACTTTCGAAGGTTTTACCCAGGACGAGGGCCAGGTGCTTTCGCTGTTAAAGCAACGGGGAGCGATGCAAATCGACGAGCTCGCGTGGCAATCGGGCATTCATTTAAACCGGCTGGCTACGTTGTTGCTGAACCTCGAATTCCAGGGGATGGTCCGGTCGATGCCGGGCAAGAAATACGGGTTGATTTAAATGCATGGATAAAAGTATCATTCAGTTAATTAAGGAAGGGGAGGGACTCACCATTGAGTTCAAGAGGACCATAGACAGTCCCTTTAAAATTGCCAAAACCATCGTTTCATTCGCCAATACCTCCGGGGGCAGTCTGTTGATCGGCGTAGCCGATCATGGCGCCGTTATGGGCGTGCAATCGGAACTGCGGGAGTTACAAAAGCTTGAAAAGGCGCTCGTGAAGCTGATCGAACCGGAGCTGGTGGTCCAGATCAAGACAGAGAACCTGGACAGCAAGAAGGTATTGAGGGTGACCGTCAATGAAAGCGAAGACAAGCCGCATCACGCATTGAATGAGAAAGGCGAACGCATTATTTACATTCGCGTGAAAGATAAAAGCATGCCTATTCCGAGGCTGCTGCTTTACAATGGAGCCGATACGGAAACAGAGAAGCTACTCGCGACGCGCCATGTGAAGACATTGATTACCTATCTCAAAGAAACCGACTCGGTTACCGCGAAGGTGTTTTCGAAAATCATTAACATCTCCGAAAAAAGGGCAGAACGGATGTTGCAGGACCTCGCCGCTCGGCAGATTTTACTCAAACTTTCCAAAGGAAAGCCCGAGAGTTTCAGTTTGAAATGGACAGAATAAAAAATGCGGCCGGCACTCCTCAGAGCCCGGCCGCATCGAATCTCATTGGTTGATTAGTTAATACCTACCAATTCAAGTTCAAAAATAAGATCCTGACCTGCCAACGGGTGGTTAGCATCCAGTACTACGTAAGTTTCAGTTACTTCTCTTACAACAACCGGGATAACCTGGCCGCCGTCCTGGTGCATATTCAATGTACCGCCTACCTCCAGAGGAATATCGGCAGGGATTTGTGCGCGGTCGAATTGGATGACCATTTCATCATTCACTGGACCATAAGCTTCGGCATTGGGAATGTTGATCGTCTTTTTGTCGCCGATTGCCATACCCGTCACACCATCGTCAAATCCTTTGATCACCTGTCCGCTTCCCAGCGTAAAGCTCAAAGGCTCACGTCCTTCGGAGGAATCAAAAAGTTGTCCGTCCGGCAGGGTACCTTTGTAATGTACCTGCACTTTGTCACCAGCCTTTGCCTGACTCATAATTCTATATTTAGATGGTTTGAAAAAGCATTCGTGAATCTTTTTTCACGAATGCATGAGAATGAAAATTAGTATGCCCGGGCAAATACCACACGCCCTTTCGACGGTTTACCCGAGTAAATGCAAACACCCTCTTCCGCTTCCTGGTCGAGAGGAATGCAGCGGATGGTCGCCTTCGTTTCTTCCTTGATCTTCTCTTCGGTCTCGGAAGTGCCGTCCCAGTGAGCGAGGATAAACCCGCCTTTGGTATCGAGAATGTTGTTGAATTCTTCGAAAGAATCTACTTTATAGGTATTCTCTTCGCGGAATGTAAGTGCTTTCCTGTAAATAGACTCCTGAATGTCGTTGAGCAGATTTTGCACATAAGCTGCAATCCCTTCCACCGAAACCGTTTCTTTGGTTTTGGTATCGCGGCGGGCTACCTCCACTGTACCGTTTTCGAGGTCGCGGCCGCCCATGGCCAATCGCACAGGAACACCTTTCAATTCATATTCCGCAAATTTGAAACCTGGCTTCGCATTATCGCTGCTGTCGTATTTGACACTGATACCGAGTTTTTTCAAATCTTTGGTGATTTCCGCTACTTTTTCAGAAATCTGCGCGAGCTGCTCGTCATTACGATAAATAGGGACAATCACCACCTGGATAGGCGCCAGTTTCGGAGGCAATACAAGGCCGGCGTCGTCGGAATGCGCCATGATGAGCGCCCCCATCAGGCGCGTACTTACGCCCCATGACGTTCCCCAAACGTAGTCCAGCTTGCCTTCCTTATCCTGGAATTTTACGTCGAATGCATTCGCGAAGTTCTGGCCCAGAAAGTGGGAAGTTCCGGCTTGCAGCGCTTTCCCGTCCTGCATCATCGCTTCGATACAGTAGGTATCTTCCGCACCGGCGAAACGTTCGTTAGCTGTTTTAACCCCTTTGATAACGGGTACTGCCATCCATTCTTCGGCGAATTGGGCGTAAACTTCCAGCATTTGCTTCGTTTCCGCAACCGCCTCCTGTGCTGTGGCGTGCGCCGTGTGGCCTTCCTGCCAAAGGAACTCGGCCGTACGCAGGAACAGGCGCGTACGCATTTCCCAGCGCACTACGTTTGCCCATTGGTTGATGAGCAGCGGCAGGTCGCGGTACGACTGGATCCAGTTCTTGTAAGTACTCCAAATGACCGTTTCCGAAGTCGGGCGCACGATCAGTTCTTCTTCCAGTTTCGCTTCCGGGTCAACGACCACGCCCTTACCGTTCGGGTCGTTTTTGAGGCGGTAATGCGTCACAACGGCGCATTCCTTCGCAAATCCTTCCACGTGTGAAGCCTCCTTGCTCAGGTACGATTTCGGGATGAAAAGCGGGAAATAGGCATTAGTATGGCCTGTTTCTTTGAACATGTCATCCAGCGCGCGCTGCATTTTTTCCCAGATCGAATATCCGTACGGTTTGATCACCATACAACCTCTTACCGGTGAGTTTTCGGCCAGGTCGGCGCGTTTCACTAATTCATTGTACCATTCGGAGTAGTTTTCACTTCGTGTTGGCAAGGCTTTACTCATTACTTTGTATTATTTTGGAATTGAAATGGAGTATTACGTTAATCCAGGCCTGTTTTTCAAGGGAGTTGCAAAGATAGTTTTTTATGTTAACTTTGGAATTAATGTATAGTTACGGACGTTTACTTCACAGGGAGAATGCGTTTTTATACCTATATTAGCAACAAACTTTTAATCCTTAAAAGCCATGAGTATGTTCAATAAAGCAAAATATTTGTCTTTGCTGGTGCTGTTGGGAGCTTGGGGATGTACTTCAAATCAGTATGCATCACGCTCGGGCGGCGGCTATGATGATCTCTACGGGGGAAACTCCGGCGGAGGCCTCGTGTTGGCAGACCGGGGAGGTGACCAGGAAGTATCCCGTTCAGATAACCCGGACTATACCTATACAGGCAATTATTCCGAAAACGGTACCGCGGACTATTACGATGAAAACTATCTTTCATCCAGAGCCGTAAAACGTCAGGTTTCGACAGATGTGGGTTATAACGCCGGTTTTGTCGACGGCTATAATGCTGCGAATTTTAATAATCCTTACTACGGCGGTTTAGGTTCCTACTGGCCTGGCAGCTATGCAGGCTTGTCGCTCAACTTCGGTTACGGCGGTTTCAGAATGCGTCCTTCTTTCGGGTTCGGTTTCGGATCGATGATGGGCTATTCTCCATGGGGTTATTCGCCATGGGGCTACGGAAGTATGCTGGGCTATGGTTATGATCCGTTTTACAGCCCGTGGGGATACAGTCCATGGGGGTATAACAGCATGTACGGCTGGGGTGGAGGCTACTACGATGGCTTCTATGGAGGTTACGGCTACTCACCATGGGCTTACAGCCGTCCGGTGATCGTGATCAACAATTCGGACAGAGGTTATACCAGAACTTACGGCCCGCGCGTGGTGGATGCAAGCAGGAACCGCAGCAGCGAGCGTTACAACTCTAATTTTGTAAACTCGTCACGTAACCGTTCTGAAACTACAACAAGAGGAAGCCGTGATGGTGGTCGTGTGATTTCCGGAGATACCTATTCTTCTCCAAGATCGGGCCGCGGTAATGCAGTGGCAAATGGAAGAACCAGTGGTGAATCGTCCTACGGCTCACGTGTGGTGGATGGCGGCGGCGGTAATGTTTATTACTCACGTCCTCGTTCGGCCAATTCGAGCAACTACTCTTCCGAAAGTGGAAACAACAATGGCGCAAGCTACTATTCGTCTCCGCGTTCTTCGAGAGGTTCTTCTTCCTCATCTTACAGCGCACCAACGTACAGTACGCCGACGAGAACCCAGGACTACGGAACGCCTAGCAGAAGCTATTCGAATCAGAGAAGCGAATCATACAGCGCACCGACCCGGACTTACAGCCAGCCGTCGTATAGCGCTCCTTCAAGAAGTTACAGCGCCCCATCCAGCGGTGGAGGCGGTGGCGGCGGAAGTTCAAGCCGCTCTTCGAGAGGCCCAAGATAATTTACAACTATCCTGAAAAAGAGATAGTCACGTCAAACCCTGCAAGATGTCATAATTTTGCAGGGTTTTCGTTTAAATTGTATTGAAATAAGTATCAACCGCCATGTCGAAAACATCCTCAGGAATTGCGCTCCTCTTTTCGCTGCTCACTTCATCAGCGGCATTTGCACAATACGCTACCGACGCACTTCGCTATTCAGAAATCAACCAGAATGGATCCGCACGCTTCCAGGCGTTGGGCGGAAACCACGCTGCCATTGGCGGCGACGCCAGCTCTATTTACGGAAACCCGGCAGGTTTGGGATTCTATAATCGTTCGGAATTTACGTTGAGCCCGGCTGTGACAATTGCCGGCACGAAAGCCAACTATCTCGGCAATGAAGACAAGCAGAGTAGTAGTCTGTTTAATATTCCGCAGGCTTCGGTCGTGTTTGCCAGCCAGCCGGGATTTCAGCGAAAATGGAAGCGGTCTTCATTCGGGATTTCCTTTTCCCGCCAGCAGTCCTTCCAAAACGGTTACCTGTATGGCGGCCGTAACAACAATAGCGCCTATATCGATAATGTACTGGAGACGGTCAATAACGCGAGTCCTCCTTATACGATCAAGGAACTGGAGGACGGTCTGAAAAACGACGCGGCGGGCAACCCGATCGCCAACTCGATTCCGGTAGCCTATTACCAGATGTACCTGATCAACCCTACAACGGCCTCGGGACCTCCGTTTGCTGCGATCGATGGGCAGAGCGTGGTGGATCAGTCGGGTGACTTTACTTCCAAAGGAGCCACGTCGCAATGGACATTCGCTTACGCCGGTAACCTGGACGATAAATTTTACCTCGGAGGAAATATCGGGTTCAGCAGGATCAAATATGATTATTCTTCCCGGTTTAGCGATGATTATATCAATAGCCCTTCGCTGACCTACATCGATCAGTTTGAGGATTTTACAGTGCGTGGTAACGGGTTCAATGCCTCGCTGGGCGCTATTTATAAGTTCAATCCGATGTTCCAGATCGGTGGAACGCTGATCAGCCCGACGATCAGTGCGATTAAGGAAACATACAGCCAGAGCGTAGCTGCGGGCTTCGTGGGTGGGAAGGTGAAAGATGGGAATGGAAACCTGATCACACCGCCATACAGCTCACTTCCCATTGCGGCAAATGATTTTGAATATACACTGATCGGTCCGATGCGTGGTAATTTGGGAGGTACAGTGTTTTTTCAAAACAAGGGTTTCCTGACCGCCACTATTGAATACGTTGGTTATAGCGGCATGCGGGCGACGACGAGTTTTCTGGATGCCGACGGTAATCGTAGCTTCAAGAATGATACGAAGGCGGAAATCAAAGACACATTCCGTAATACCGTCAATTTCCGATTGGGAGGCGAGATTAGGGCCAATATTTTCCGCGCGCGCATAGGTGGTGCATACATTGCAGACCCTTACCTTGACCGTACGGACGGCATCGATCGAAGCAAACTATTGTTTTCGGCCGGTGTAGGGGTGCGTAACGATCGCTTCTTTGTGGATCTAGCCGGTACATTTACTACCTATAAATCGGCATACACGCCTTATTACCTCAATGACGCCAGGAACTATGGTTCGGTAGAGATCACCAACAGGCCGGTTAATGTGATGTTGACGGGCGGCGTATTTTTCTAATACTGCTCTTAGGTCGGTTATAACTGAAAAAACCTGCTCAGTGCAGGTTTTTTCAGTTATAACAAGGGGATAAGCACTTCCAGTAAATGACTGACGTCTATTTCGCCCTTTAATGTAAAATCAGCTTGTGTGTAATAGGGCAGCCTGTCGGTAATGCGGTTTTGCAGCGTGTCGACGAGCGAGGTGGCCCCGGAGAGAATAGGGCGGTCATCCTTGCCGTGGTTTTCGATCCTTTTTGCAAGGTCTTCGGCCGGGACGTCCAGGAAAATGCTGACACCCATTTTTTTAATCACCTCCATATTGTCGAAAAAACAGGGCGTGCCGCCTCCTGATGCGAGTACAATGCCTTTTTGTGCGGAGGTGTCCTTCAAAATCCGGCTTTCGACTTCCCGGAAATAGGTTTCCCCTTGCTGCGAGAAAATGGCGGAAATCTCCATTCCCTGGTCTTTCTCGATCAGCTTGTCAAGATCTACGAACTGGTAATTCAATGCACGCGCAAGCTTTTTGCCGAGCGTAGTTTTGCCGGAAGACATCATCCCGACGAGTATAACATTCTTCATTTAATATTGGGTGTCAGTCACATTATTTGACAAGGCCTACCACTTCTTCGGCGGTCGGGGTGTCGTTGTAATGCCATTTGCCTTTCACAATGCCGTCTTTCAAAAGCCACAGGCCGGGGTTGGAGCGCGAAATGGTTTTCAAAACTGTCGCATCTACATAATAGTACGGCGCAGTGAGCTGGTGCTGTGAGAGGAAATTCTCGATATCGGCGCTGTTTCCGGAAGTGAGAATGACCGGCTCGACGCCCTTACTTTTCACTGCATTGATCAGCTTGTTGATATCCGGCAATGCGGCGGTATTAATGTCTGTAAGGCTTTTAATGATCAGGAAAAGCTTTTTGCCCTGGAAGGTACCTTCCGTGAAATCGCCCGCATCATTCCAAACCTTATAGTCCGTGATTTTTGGTTTCGCGTCCTCGTTCAGCACCACCATTTCTTTGAATTTCAGCGTAGTATCACTCGGATATTGCTCATATTCAAGCGTTTTTCCATCCTTTTCAAATATATACTGATATCGCAGCGGCTCGGAAGGCTTCATTTGTGCGGGAATGCTCGCGCCCACACGATAAGGTAGCAGATCGATGATCGGTAAATGGCGTAATGAATAAATGGCTACGCCGAGTGAAACCAGTGTCGAAATAACAACGACAATCCCGGTAGGGTACGATTTGAACTTCTTCCGGTAGTATACGATCACCAGGATTAATATCAGCAAGAATATATCCTTGCCAAACGAGGTCCACGGCGTGAGCTTAATCGCTGCGCCGAAGCAGCCGCAATCGGTCACTTTATTGAAATAGGCCGAATAGAATGTCAGGAACGTAAAGAAAACGATGATCGCCAACAGCAGCCAGGATATGGTTTTAGGCTTGTAAGCGACCAGTAACGCAATACCCAGAACAACCTCCGCTGTGCAGAGAAAAACCGAAAAATACAGCGCCAGCGGCACCAGAGCCATAAAGAAATCATGCAACGCAGGAAGGTCTGTTGCGAAGACCTCGAAATATTCTTCCAGCTTGTACTGTGTCCCGATTGGGTCGTTCAGCTTGATGATTCCGGAAAAAATGAACAATAATCCTACTACGACTCGTGAGATCTGGGCAAAGATTTTCATTGCAAACTGGACGGCGGTTTGGGTGTGTCTTTGTTAGTTGGTCTGTAAGGCATTCGATTTAATCAGACAGAATACCGAATAGTTGATAATATCCTGGTATCCAGCTTTTACGCCCTCAGAAACGATCGTAAGGCCTTGATTGTCTTCGATTTGTTTGATCCTTAGCAGTTTCATGAGAATGATGTCGGTCATGGAGCTAACACGCATGTCGCGCCACGCCTCGCCATAGTCATGGTTTTTATTAAACAACAATTCCTTCACTTCGTTCACCTGAGAATTGTAAAGAATTGTTAACGCTGAATCGTCGATGTTCTGATTTTGCTCCGCGGCAGCGATCTGGATCAGCGCCATCACGCAATAGTTGATGATCCCGATGAACTCGGAAGACACGTCCTCATTCACTTTTTGTACACCTTTGTCCTGGATCGTGCGGATGCGCTGGGCCTTGATGAAGATCTGATCGGTAATCGAAGGGAGCCGAAGGATACGCCAGGATGTTCCGTAGTCCTTGTTTTTTTTTGTAAAAAGATCTTGGCAATACTGAATGATTTCCTGATATTCCGATTCTGTGGATTTCACTGTTTCAAATGAGTTAGAGACTTTCAGACGGTAGGAAGAGAATGCTTTGATATTCATTCCTTTGCCTGTTTTTGAAAAGAATTTATGTTGCAAGTTAGTAAAAAAACGCTCAATATCCGGGGCGCACTGCTCGATCTGTCGGCACCCGTGGTAATGGGGATTATGAATATCACCCCCGACTCGTTTTACTCCGGGAGCCGGGTCGCTGCGACGGACGAGATCGTCGAAAAAGCCGGCCGGATGCTGTCGGAAGGCGCTGGTATGATCGACATCGGGGGTTACTCTACACGCCCGGGAGCACAGGAGGTTAGCGCGGAAGAGGAGGGCGACCGCATTGAATCCGCCGTGGAGCCATTAGCTAAATTTTTCCCCGACCTGATCATTTCTGTTGATACCTTTCGGGCAGAAGTAGCCGAAAGAGGCATTCGCAAAGGCGCACATATTATTAATGATGTAGCCGGTGGGACGCTCGACGACGCCATGTTCGAGACCGTCGCCCGCCTGCGCGTACCGTACATATTAATGCATATGCGCGGGACACCGCAAACGATGAACAGTCTGACGGACTACGAACGTCTTGTGCCTGATATTCTCAGGGATTTAAGGCAGAAGGTAGCGGTGCTGCAAAGTAAGGGAGTCGCCGACCTGATCATCGATCCGGGTTTCGGATTTGCAAAGACCATCGCGCAGAATTTTGAGCTGATGCGGGAACTGAAACAGTTCCAGTTGCTCGGGTACCCGGTGTTGGTAGGTATTTCTCGCAAAACGACAATCTACAAAACCTTGCATATTTCGCCCGAAGAAGCGTTAAATGGTACAACGGTGCTCAATACACTGGCATTGGAACGGGGAGCGTCGATCCTCCGTGTGCACGATGTGAAACCTGCCGTGGAAGCGGTAAAACTGTGGATGGCCGCAGGTAACTATCCGAATTAAAATAGTAATTTAGTCGCTGTAAAATATCACCTTTCGTATGCGTGTGGGTTTTCTGAACATCAATTGGGCTGATATCCTGGATGTTTTTTTAGTGTCCATTCTTCTTTATCAGGTATATACCCTTGTTCGGGGAAGTATTGCAAGCAGGGTTTTTCTAGGGTATTTGTTCGTTTACGTCTTCTATCTGGTCGTCAAAGGGCTCGGTTTGGGGTTGCTGACTGCTATCCTGCAATACTTCATGGGCGTCGGTGCGGTAGCATTGATCGTGATTTTCCAGCAGGAAATCCGGCGTTTTTTGCTCATTATCGGCAAATCGACGATTTATACCAATAATGGTTTCCTCAAAAAGATCATCGGCAACTCGATGCGCGACTTTAAGGTTAAAAACCTGAAAGAGGTGATCGACGCGAGCAAAACCATCGCCGCCAACTTTACGGGCGCATTGATCGTGCTCAACAAGCGCGATGATCTCGGTAAATATGTGGAAACCGGTGAAATGCTGGATGCGCGCGTTTCCAAACCGCTGCTGGTGTCGCTTTTCAATCAATACAGCGAGCTGCATGATGGGGCGGTGATCATTGTAGATGGAGTCCTGAAAGCGGCACGCTGCGTGCTGCCGGTGGCCGATGGCGTGGATGTGCCGTCGTCGCTGGGCTTTCGCCACCGCGCTGCGATGGGTATGAGCGAAGCTACGGATGCGATCGTTATTGTAATTTCGGAACAGACCGGCAAGATTTCATTGGCGGTAGAGGGAGAGCTGCACAGCAATATCCCTTACAATGAGCTGGAATCGCGGATCGAGGAGTACCTGGCCTCGGACGTGCAGCGCATGCCGAAGTAGGTTTATTTTAATTAAAATATATTTTGGAAGGAAATTTGGCGTTTTGGGAAGCAATTTCTATTTTTGCAGACCGAAATGAGAAATAGAAAAATATTCATTACCAATGGCAAATCATAAATCAGCTTTAAAAAGAATTCGCGCCAACGAAACTAAGCGTTTGCGTAATCGTTACCAGCACAAGACTACCCGTTCATACATCAAGAAATTGCGTGAGACGACTGATAAGGCAGTAGCTGTTGAGGTTTACAAAACTGTATCTTCAATGTTGGATCGTTTGGCAAAGAAAAATATCATCCACAAGAAGAAAGCTTCTAATCAGAAGTCTAAACTGGCGAAATTCGTCAATGGACTTGCTGTTGCAGCGTAAATTTTACTTCCTGTGACCCGAAACCCCGGCAAATGCTTGCCGGGGTTTTTCTTTTTATTGTATATTGCGCATTCTGAAAAGAACCTTGCACGGGTATAAACGCTCCTGCAAGGTTCTTTTGGTGTAAGCTCAAATTGTTCAAACCACCTAAAACTTAAATTCTTTTCCATGAAGAAAGTTGCATTATTTGCTGGTTTGGCTGCGTTGGGAAGCATCCCCGCGATAGCCCAATCACCCATCACCTTCAATGCCCGTGGTCTGGTTGTAGTGTCCGATGCCGATCTGGCAGCTTCCGCATTGGTTGATGGTAAGCTATTAAGAGACAACACATCGAAAGACCAGCTTACTACCATTAAATTCCCGATAGAACGGGGTAGTAAAGGCCTGGGAAGTGCGCTGGTATCGAATTCAGCACTGGGATACTCCAAAACGCTGGCCGTGTCGCCGACCGGGACGCTTGCATTTGTGCTGGAAAACCGGATCAGACCGGAGGATGGTGTAGGCGAATACAAGGATGTTTCAAAGGAATTTCCGGCAGGGGAGAAGCTGTTCGTAGTGGATATCAGCAATCTGGCGGCGCCGAAAGCCAAGTTTGGTTTTCCCGTTGGTAAAAAACCAACTTCTATCGACGTCAATAAAAACGAGCTGATCCTCGCGACCAACGATACGGGCAAGGAACTTGTGTTCATCGAAGCTGGCCCGGACGGCAAGCCGGCACGTTTCCTGAACCTCCCATCCGCATTGGATAGCACTAACCGCATTGTAGATATTTCATGGCACCCGTCAGGCGATTTCATCGCATTCAGCCTCGATAATTCCAATGAGGTAGGCCTGTATAAAGTGATCCGCGAAGCCGGAAAGCTGAAAAACGTGGAAATGGTTGGAAAGCCTGTGAAAGTGGGTGTAGATCCCACTTTCGGTAGATTTACGGCTGACGGCAAGCATTATTTTGTGCTCGACGCCAAAGGCCCGCAGGGTAAAGGTGCCGGTGAAGGGGAAGTGTTTGTGGTAGATTTCTCAATGGATGGCGCTGTCGAGCACAAAGTGGCTGGTCAGGCACCGGTTGGTTTGAACGCCGGCTCATTCGCATTGAGCCCGGATGGTACTTTGCTCGTGACAGCCAATGCCGGCAAAAGTGGCTCGCCATGGGCGGAAGCGGGGGCGGGCTCAGGCGCATCGCTGTCATTATATAAGGTCGCCAACACTGGCGCACTGACCAAAGTTGCGGACTATCCATTCGACGGCATCTATCCTCAGAGCGTAGCCTTCGATAAAGACGGCTCGAATCTGGCGGTTTCTGTTTTCGAATACCTCGAATACGGCAGTGGCAACGGCGGCGTAGAATTCTGGTCGGTGACAAAGGGCGATACCCCGGCATTGAAAAAGCAGGGTGCGAAAGTGAGTGTAGCCAAAGGCGCACACACCTTGCGTGTGATCCCCTGATAAAAGGAAATTCCCGATTTTAATAGGCAGGCCGGTTTGTTACCGGCCTGTTTTGTTTGCATTTAGTTCACCCAAGGATGCTAAATCGGACCGATTTTTGTAATTTTGCGGTCTCATTCATAAATAATCAATTTACAGATGATTACGGTTCAGAACGTATCGCTGCGATACGGTAAAAGGGTATTGTTCGACGAAGTAAATATAAAGTTTGTCCCTGGTAACTGCTATGGCGTGATCGGCGCTAACGGAGCCGGTAAATCCACTTTTTTGAAGATTCTTTCAGGCGAAATCGAGCCGCAAACGGGTAATGTAAGCATGAACCCGGGCGAGCGTATGACGTTCCTGAAACAGGACCAGTTCGAGTTCGATGCATACACGGTGATGGACACGGTAATCCTCGGCCACGAGCGTCTTTATAAAGTAATGAAGGAACGTGAAGCCATCTACGCCAAAGAGGATTTTACAGATGAAGACGGTGAGAAAGCTGCCGACCTTGAAGCGGAATTTGCGGATTTGAACGGTTGGGAAGCTGAAACCGAAGCTGCACAACTTTTGAGCGGCCTCGGCCTGGGCGAAGACTTGCACCATTCCCTGATGGGCGATTTGAATGCGAACGATAAGGTACGTGTCCTGCTCGCACAAGCACTTTTCGGTAACCCTGACGTGCTTCTCCTTGATGAGCCTACCAACAACCTTGATGTTGAAACGGTGTTGTGGCTTGAAAACTTCCTTGCCGATTTCAAAAATACGGTGATCGTAGTTTCTCACGACCGTCACTTCCTCGATGAGGTTTGTACGCATGTGGTGGATATCGATTTCAGCAAAGTTCAGTTGTTCTCCGGTAACTATTCGTTCTGGTATCAGTCCAGTCAGCTGGCGTTGAAGCAGCGCCAGGATGCCAACAAGAAGGCGGAAGACAAGCGCAAGGAATTGGAAGACTTCATCCGCCGTTTTAGCGCGAATGCTTCGAAATCGAAACAAGCTACTTCCCGCGCCAAATTGCTCGAAAAACTGACTGTTGATGATATTAAACCATCTTCCCGCAAGTATCCCTACATCGCATTCAAATCCGAGCGTGAGGTGGGAGACCAGATTTTGCGCGTGGAGGGACTTTCCAAAACTGCCGAGGACGGTACCAAGCTGTTTGATAACATTAGCTTCACCGTCAACAAAGGTGACAAAATTGCATTCGTAAGCCGGAATGTATTGGCAATCAGTGCATTGTTCGATATTGTAAGTGAAGTAGATAAGGCCGATAAAGGCGATTTTACCTGGGGGGTTACCATCACTAAATCCTATTTCCCGAAAGACCCGGGACAGTTCTTTGATGTCGACCTGAACCTGGTTGACTGGCTGCGCCAATATTCCGACGAGAAGGACGAAAGCTTTATCCGCGGCTTCCTGGGCCGTATGCTTTTCTCCGGAGAAGAGTCGTTGAAAAAGGCCAAAGTGCTTTCGGGTGGTGAAAAAGTGCGTTGTATGCTCTCACGCACGATGCTCTCGGGCGCAAATGCACTCGTGCTCGATGACCCTACCAACCACCTCGACCTCGAATCGATCACCGCGTTAAACAACGGCCTGATCGACTTTACAGGTTGCTTGTTATTCTATTCCCACGACCACCAGTTCGTGGAAACCGTCGCTAACCGCATTATCGAGATCGGACCAAAAGGGATCCTCGACAAGCTCATGACTTACGACGAGTTCCTGACCGACGAGACAGTGAAGCAGCAGCGCCAGAAGTTGTATTGATTTTAGGTTAAATCATATAAAGAGAGAGCCCCGTTTCAAAACCGAAACGGGGCTCTCTCTTTATACAGGTGTGTAGGGAACCTAAAAAATGGATAGCTGCTTTTCCGTTTTTTGGGTCAAAACCGCGTAGGAACTCGGCTTGATACCCCGCAGATAAGGTACCATGCTGAGGATTGCAAACTTGATTTTTGTGATGTAGTAGGCCGAGTTCTTCTTTTTAAACATGAGCTGCAACACTTCATCATCATACAGGTAATTGATATCCCTGATTACTTCAAAGTTTTCGGATTTCAATAAAAACCTGAACAGTGACGGCGTGTAAATGTTAATGTGGCCGTAAGAGAGAAAGTGTTCCAATTTCCTGTCCACGTAAAAGGAAAAATCTATCGGTACCTCAAAAATCTGGTGCTTCGATACCCGCTTGCCAGCTATCCGTATTACCCTCCACAAAGCCAATTTTTTGGAACAACTTGCCATTTGAACTTTTTTCTATCTCAAAGCCCTTGTTGTTGATTTCAGAGGCTGTAACCCATTTGAGTACTCTACTTTCACCTGAAAAATTGACCAGCTCAACGGGTAATGAGATATCCCGTAGTGTTTGTCAGTGAGTTCAGACCGTCGAGGTTCGGTAACTTGTCATTCAAGGCTATCGAAATTGAGCTGGCGGTGGTGATGTTACGAAGACCTGATAAACTTTCCAGCTTTGGATTAGCGCCCACTGATAAGAAATAGGTGACGGAAGTGATTTTATTAAATACTTCAACACTTGTTAGGACCGGATTATAGACGACCCTGAGATAAGTCCCTACATATGAAAGGGATTGCAGCCCGGAAAGGTCTGTCAGAGCATTGTTACGTTCTACGTTGATTCCGTCATAAATATTGACAAGTGCCCCGAGTCCATCCACATTTGGCAAGATCTGGTTTTCAATGATTGTCAGGCGACCGACTACCTCCGTCAACGCGCCAAGTCCACTCAGGCTTGAAAGTGCCGTATTATTAGCGATCATTACATTACCGGTAACCGTGGTGATGTTTGAAAGGCCGTTAAGATTGGTAATGTTGGACCCGTTGATCGTTACATCTCCGGTTATTGTTTTGCAGCCAGGGTTTTGAATTTTGAAGTTATCGAGTTGTTGTTGGGTGGTAAATGCGGGGGCGGAGCAGTTTTGCGCGATGGCGTACTGAGCAAATAAATAAACAGAGAACAGCAGGTAAAATTTTTTCATTTAGTGGTTCAGGTATGTGTAAGTTAATTGATTGCTAAACTAGTAACTTTAAGATACCATCTTGCGACCACCGCCTAAAATAATATTAGAAAGGTCACTAATTTGCCTACTGAGATAAATCAGGCTTATAACAAAGCAGCCCCACATCAAATAGAGGCGGGGCTGTCGTTTTCGTATGAAAGCAAAAAGTTTAATCGTAGCTCAAACCATATTGTTTCAACACATCTTCCGGAACACCTTCCCAGACATTCGGCGTGTTGCCTTTGTAACCAAGATCAGCAATACCGATTTTGGAAGTGTAGAAGCCGGAGGCCGTCAGATTGCGCATCAAATTGAAGAATGCAACCCCCTGGCTGTGAATAGGCTTCGCTTTTTGAGGATAGGCGATATCGTCGATGATCTGGATCTGCTGCGCTTTGGTGGCTAATGTAAATCCTTTGCCGAAACGGTTGATCGACTCTCTTTCCAGCCATCTTAAACCACCGCGCAATGGCGTCTGGTGTTGCGGCATGTCTTTCACAATGAAGTCGATAAATTCCACCACACCCGCCTGCGATGCGCTGGCGGAAGTTGCGTCGGCCGGGATAATAATATCTACCAGAACTTTGATCGTCGCCAGTTCGGCCGCTGTCAGAAATTTCTCTTTCGCAATTTTGGCATCACGAATAGCTTCCTCCTTCGTTCTTCCTCCCGGAATTTTAAGCGGGGTTTCCGGCGGGGTTTGTGTTTCGAGGTCCCGCTGTTCGGCAAGGGCCACCTGAGGGCTCAATGCAGCTAGCCCCAACGAGCTCAGGGTTAATGACTTTAATGAATCTCTGCGTTTCATATGCTTATGATTTGAACAGGGTTCAAATGTTAGATATTTTTCTGTTTAACCTGATTGATAATGTACTCCGAAGCACGCATCGAGAGCGCGAGGATCGTCCAGGTCGGGTTTTTATCAGCCTGCGACACGAACGAACCGCCGTCCACTACAAATACGTTTTTAGCGTCGTGTGCCTGTGAGAACTTGTTCAACGCCGACGTTTTCGGATCGTCACCCATACGCACGGTTCCTACTTCGTGGATGATCCGTCCGGGAGCTGCCAGACCGTAGTTGGTATCCGCGCCCGGCTTGGTACCGTTCGCTACGCCGCCCAATGCGTGGATGATCTCTTCGAAGGTATCATGCATGTGTTTCGCCTGTTTGATTTCGTAATCAGACCATTTGTAATGGAAGCGGAGCACCGGGATACCGAATTTATCCACCACATTCGGGTCTATTTCGCAGTAGTTGTTATAATCAGGCACCGCTTCACCTCGACCGGCCATACCGATGTTGGCACCGTAGAAGCGACGGTAATCCTCTTTCAGCGACGCACCGTAACCTCCCGCTTCTTTCATTACCCCCGCTTTGGTCGGATACTTACCGTTCAGGTTCTCGATACCTGAACCGAATCCGTAGCTCGGCATTCCCATACCGCCGCCGTACTCAATGTGGTAACCGCGCGGGAAGTCGAGTTTTTTGTTATCAAGCCACCACGGGGTGTACACGTGCATACCACCTACACCATCCTCGTTGTAACGCTTGCGATCCATCAGATGGGGCAGGAATGCGCCGCGTGAAGCACCCGTTGAGTCGTGGAGGTAACGACCTACCACGCCGCTGGAATTGGCCAGACCATTTTGGTGACGGGCCGATTTAGAATTCAGCAGCAAGCGCGAAGATTCTGCGGCCGAAGCGGCGAGTACCACCACTTTCGCTTTAATGGTATGTTCGGTGAGTTTCTCACGGTCAATGTACGAAACGCCGGTTGCCAGTCCTGATGAAGGATCGGTCAATACTTCGCGGCACATCGCATTGTTGATCAAGGTTACGTTACCGGTTTTGATTGCAGGAATACACAATACCGATGATGAAGAGAAATCCGCATACGCCTGACATGCGCGTGAGCACTGGCTGCAATAGAAGCAAACGCCGCGCTGGTCGTTGATAGGTTTGGTAAGGATCGAAAGACGTGACGGGATCACGGGAATATTCGCCTTTTTACCTGCCTGTTTGAGGAAAAGCTCGTGCAGACGGGGCTTCGGCGGAGGGAGGAAGATACCGTCCGGCTCGTTGTCAAGGCCTTCTACGGTCCCGAAAACACCGATGAGCTTATCTACCTGATCGTAATAAGGTTTTACATCGTCGTAGCTGATCGGCCAGTCGTCGCCCAGGCCGTCGATGCTCTTGCGTTTGAAATCTTTTGGGCCGAAACGCAGGGAAATACGTCCCCAGTGATTGGTACGACCTCCGAGCATGCGGGATCTGAACCAGTCGAATTGCGTTCCGTTTTTGTGTGTATAGGGTTCTCCCTCGATTTCCCATCCACCCCAGGCTGCGTCGAAATCACCGAAAGGGCGGTGGGTACTTGCACCACGGCGTGGTGATTCGTAAGGCCATTTCAGCTGAGTAATGTATTTTGGATCGGCAGGATCGAAATATCCACCTGCTTCCAAAAGAGCCACCTTGGCACCCGCTTTGGCAAGTTGATAAGCTGCCATTCCGCCTCCCGCACCCGAGCCGATGATCGCGACGTCGAAAACGGTAGGTTGTTCTTTGATTTGAAACATAGTAAAGGGTTGTTTAGATAGTACTATTTAACCAATAAATATAAACACGTATCTGATAACGCAGCGCCAAGTTTCCGACATTCCAGAGTTATTTAAAAACAATCTAAATGCGGATACTCGGATTTCTTCCGCGCCGCCGTATTTTTGTATTTTAAAAACAGAATTATATTTTGGCAGTTACCGGCAGCGACCTTCGCGTCGCAAAAGAATTTCTGATAAAAGGCGAATTAGTAGCCATTCCTACCGAAACCGTTTACGGGCTGGCGGGCAATGCATTGAACGAAAAAGCGGTACTTTCTATTTTCGAAGCAAAGAACCGGCCCGCGTTCGACCCGCTCATTATCCATACTGATTCCATTGAAAAAGCGGCTATCTACGTGTCGGACATCCCCGAAAAGGCGAGGGTACTGGCCAGCCGCTTCTGGCCCGGGCCGCTGACTTTGCTCTTGCCTAAAAAGGATATTGTGCCCGACCTGGTGACTTCGGGGCTCGATACAGTGGCGGTGCGGATTCCCAATCACCCGCTTACGCTCGAACTGCTGAGCCAGCTCAGCTTCCCGCTTGCAGCGCCAAGCGCGAACCCATTTGGCTACATCAGCCCGACCAAACCCGAACACGTTGAAAACCAGTTGGGTGACCGCATACCATACATCCTGGATGGCGGCGAATGCGAAGTGGGGATCGAGTCGACGATATTGGGTTTTGAAAACGACGAAACGATTGTATACCGGCTGGGCGGGCTCGATATCAATGAAATCGAGTCGCTGATCGGGCCGGTCGTGCTGATGCCGCATTCCACCTCCGATCCTAAGGCGCCGGGTATGCTCAAAAGCCACTATGCCCCCCGAAAACCGCTGCATTTGTACAGAAGGGATGAAATCGTGCCCGGTGACGCGGAAACGGGATACCTAATGTTTGATAAATACCTCGAAGGAGCCGACCGGAAATACCAGCGTTTGCTCAGCCCGAATCGTGATTTGAAAGAAGCTGCGCATAACCTTTTCGCATACCTACGGGAACTGGATGCATTGCCCGTTTCGGAAATCAAAGCGGAATTGGTGCCTTCCAGCGGGTTAGGGCTGGCCATTAACGACCGACTGCAACGCGCTTCGGTGCCTGCCTGATAACGGTTACTTGAAAAATTGCTGGTGGAAATTCATCAGGAAGACCTCGTCGGTGGCACGGGTAATGGCCGTATAAAGCCACCTGACGAACTCGGTGTTGATTTGTTCCTCAGGTAAATATCCCTGATCGATAAACACCGCGCTCCACTGGCCGCCCTGCGCCTTGTGACACGTGAGCGCATAGGCAAACTTTACCTGCAATGCATTCAGATACGGATCTTTTCGTAAGGCTTCGACGCGATCTTTTTTAGATTTGATGTAAAAATAGTCCTGCTGGACACTTTCGTAGAGCTTCTTGTTATCTTCCGCCGACATTGAGGCCGACGGTGAATGCAAGGTGTCCAGGAAAATCTTTGCGTCGAATTCTGGCTGCTTTTCGTAGTCAGTTAGCCTTAATGTGACATCGGCAAACCGGAAGCCGTGCATTTCCTGGGTTTTACGGATTTTCAGCAGCTCCACAAAATCCCCATTGGCGATGAAGCCGGCAGGGGAGTCCTCGTCGAGAATATTGTAATTGTTTCGCACGACCATCAGCCGGTCACCGGCATCGAGCTCGTCTTCCGAAAAATTGATGACCCGCCGGATGTATTCATTGTACTGAACGGCGGCTTTGTTGGAACGGGTCAGAATAATTGAGTTTTCCGTACCATATTTATCGTATGCATATCGGAGACCTTCTTCCAGTTTCTCGCCCGTCATTTTGAAAACATCCCGGTAGGAACGGGTGGTAATGTGAATATCGGCCGCCTCGGCACCGAGTTGGTTGCGCAACTGCGTAGCGTTGAAAAGAATGCCCGATTGCTCGTCCTGGCGCATGACCTCCTTTAATTCTTCCTGAAAAACTGACATATAGAATGTCCTTTCCAGGTAATCGCCGTCCAACGCAGGGCTCAGCTCTTTGCCCACGGGAGGCAGCTGGGCAGTGTCGCCGACGAGCATCAGCTTGTTGCCGGGGTTTTCAAATACGAATTCAACCAGGTCGGCCAGCAGGCTGCGGCTCCCGAAATCGGCGTCGTCTGTGATCATCGAGGCTTCATCGACGATGAACAGGGTGTTGTCGTGGTAATTTTTCTGGCGCTGGAAAGTCAGCGTACCTGAAAACGCATCGGCTGTTTGCTTATAGATCTTCTTGTGGATCGTAAGCGCGATCTTTTCGGAATACCCCGACATTACCTTTGCCGCCCGGCCCGTGGGCGCGAGAAGTACAGATTTGTAGCCGAAGTTTTTCAATACTTTAATGAGCGTACTGATGATCGTCGTTTTGCCCGTTCCTGCATAACCTTTGAGCAGAAAACAGTCTCTGTAACGTTCAAGGCCCTTTTCTTCAATCAGAAAATCATTGGTCTTCTCGAAGAAGCGAAGCTGACCGTCGGTGGGCCTGAAAGGGAATTGTCTGCGCAGTAATTGAGAAGGCAAAAGTTTGTCGGTGTCCATGGAACGAATCTAACGCAAGGATTTCGATTATCAAAAACCGGATTTTCTAACAAAATAATACTCATATTTTATTGGACTTTATTAGGTCAAATCCATATATTAGACTCCCTTATCTGAAAATCCCCAAACCTAAACATCTATGCTGGTACAACATGTAATGGGCAACAAGCCTGTCAATGCGATTTGGTCGGTTACGCAGGACAACACAGTGTTTGAGGCTCTGGAACTCATGGCCGAGAAGAACATTGGGGCAGTTTTGGTACTTGAAGATAATGAATTGATCGGCATCTTTTCCGAGCGCGACTATGCACGCAAAGTGATTTTGCAGGGGCGCGGTTCCAGGGACACGCTGATCCGCGACGTAATGACCAGCAAGGTGATTACCGTGGAGACGGACGAGAAGATCGAGGAATGTATGCAGATCATGTCTGACAAGCACATCCGCCATTTGCCGGTGAACAACGATGGGCAGCTGGTAGGCATTATTTCGATCAACGACATCGTTTCCGCGATCATACACGAGCAGAAAGAGCACATAAATACGCTCGAAAGCTATATTTCCGGAAGTCCGTACTCCTGATCCTTCTTTCGTTTTCAGGCCGAATTCCCATTTGACCACCCGTAGCCGCCCTGCCGGAAGCGGGGAGGTAGAATTATGTCTTGCCTATTCTGGTCGGATGGTTATCTTTGCCCGTTCAAAAAACTGGTTTTGCAAGCGCTAAATGCAGACATAGGGACTATTAACGGAGGCTCCGTACGTGTGCGGGTGTGCGGTATCTGCGTGCACGAGGGCCGCATCCTGCTTGTGAACCAGGCGCTTTATGGGCCCAACGGCGTATTTTGGTCGCCTCCGGGCGGTGGTGTCTACTTCGGCGAAACGGCTGAGCACGCATTGGTCCGCGAGTTTCGCGAGGAGACGGGCCTGGATGTCGTGGTAGGAGACTTGCTGTTTGTCAATGAGCATATTGCAGAACCGCTGCACGCGGTAGAACTGTTTTTTGAAATCAAATCCTTTGAGGGCACCCTGATGTCGGGCTTTGACCCGGAACTGGCGGCCGATGGACAGATTATCCGTGAGGTCCGTTTTTTGAGTTGGGAAGAAATCACCACCTTCAAACCGGAGCAGCGGCACCGTATCCTGAATATGGCAGGCTCGCTGGCTGGAATTTTTGAACTCAACAAGTATATTTCCGGAAACTAATGCCGGCATAAACATTAAACAACACCACCCGACGACGTGGCAAATTCTGAAAACCAGTTAATAGAAGTTATTCCGACGCTGTTGGTAGGAGATAATTCCTTCGATGCGGCCAGTATTCCGCTTTGTACGCTCTGTATCGAGCTGGACGAGCGGCGTATCCGCTTTTGCATTGTAAGGGATGAGAATATGGAATGCATCTGGCTGGAAGACTATTTTTTTGAGAATGCACTCACACCCGCAGAAATTTTCGAACGGCTGAAACGGATTTTCAGCGGACACCTGTCCTGGTCGTCAAATAACTGGAACAATGTCCGGGTGACGGTGAACTCGCATGCTTTCACGCTGGTACCGAACGTTTTGTTCCAACCCGAGTCGGCCTACGAATACCTTTCTTTTGCCCTGGGTAACCCGGTATCGAAGCATGAAAAAGTGCTTTGGCATGATTTGCCCCTTGTGCACGCGCAGAATGTTTTCAGCGTTCAGGAGCTCTGGTATGACTGGGTTGTGAACCATTTCAGCTCGTCGACGGTCACATTCTATCATCTTACGAGCGCACTGGCGATCGGTTCCCTGGTGAATCACGTGGAGCACCAGGAAATGCGTATGATGTCGTTGTATTTTGAAAAAGACCACTTCACCCTGGTGGTGAGCGAAAGCCAGCAGCTGCTGCTTTGCAACCGCTTTAAATATGCTCAGGTTCAGGAGCTTGCTTACATTATCCTGTTCACATTGAGCCAGCTGAATATTCTGCCGGAGGAAATCAAGGTGCTTTGCTACGGAGAAATCGCACCGGCTTCGGAATCATACCAGGAGCTTTCAAGGTTTTTCCCGAACTTGCATATGGGTACCCGGCCGACAACGCTGAAATACAGCCCGCAATGTGCCGAAGTGCCCGGTCACCGGTATTTCGGATTGTTCAATACTTATCTCATTTCCTCCTAAAATTCCTCCTATGACTCGTATCGCACTATTTCCGGGCTCGTTCGATCCTTTTACAAAGGGGCACGAGGATATTGTCCTGCGTGGACTGCGGCTGTTTGATCAGGTGGTGATCGGGATAGGTAACAATGCTACCAAAAAGCGCTATTTCCCTTTGGAAGTGATGAAGGAAATGATCGAAAAGACGTTCTCTTCCGAACCGAATGTAAAAGTGATTACCTACGACGATCTCACGGCCCATACCGCCCGGGAGCTGGGCGCGAGGTTTCTGTTGAGGGGACTGCGGAATACGACCGATTTTGAATATGAGAACGGCATTTCGCAGGTAAACCGGTATTTGTACGAGGAGATCGAAACCGTCTTTCTGATCACATCGCCCAGTCTGGCGCCGATCAGTTCCAGCATTATCCGCGACCTGCACCGTTACGGACAGGCCGTGGACAACTTTCTTCCCTATTCATTATCCGAACTAAAAAAGGCTGAGCAGAACATCTGAACGCCCAGAGCGCCGTTTCAGGATTCTTTCAGGTTGTGAATCTTATTCAGGCTGTCGATCACGTAGCGGATCGAGCTGTATGATTGTATCAGCAACGGTTTTACATCCGAAGGCTCGTACCAATCGAGCTTTTCGATCTGCTCCTCAGCTTGCGGGCTCATTTGAGAATCGTCGAGACAATCGAGCAGGTACCATTTCGTGCGTTTCAGGATGCGGCTATTGTTCAGCGTGTAGGTGTGCCAGGTAGTGCATATTTTGTCGCGGATAAGCGCTTTCACACCGGTTTCCTCCTCGATTTCCCGGATCGCCGCCACTTTTGAGTTTTCGCCTTTGTCTAACTTGCCTTTCGGTAAATCCCACATTTTGCGGCGGTACATGAAGAGCCATTTGCCGTCTTTCACCACCACACCGCCTGCGGCCTTGATCACCTTGTATTGTGCCTTGATTTTGTCCTCAACCTCCGATTTTTCACGTGTAGCCATCGTGATCGAAAGCATGTCTTTCGGAAACTCTTTTTCGAGCATCTGGATCACCTGAATGGCACTGGTAGTAGTGGAATTCAGGAACAGGACGTGACCTGTCAGCATGCTTCTCTGCAACTTTTCAAGCCTGAGATCTACGATATGTTCAAAACGCGATGTTTCGGCGGCAGACAACTGATTGGTCCGTACAATTCTGACTGGACGGTCGTCGAAAAAAATGATCATTTTGGAATGGGTACGTGAATGGATCGCAAAATTAAGTAAAGAGTTTAGTTTAGGCAGAGATTATTATTGATAAATTTGTATTTGTAACAACTAAACAGTTCTTGGAACTCCTTATAATTCTACTTCTGGTGCTGCTCAATGGCCTTTTTTCCATGTCTGAGATAGCACTGGTTTCTTCCCGAAAATCGCGACTGGAAGCAGCAGCCAAGAATGGCGATTCGAGCGCGAAAGCAGCATTAAACCTCGCGAATTCACCTACCAAATTTCTTTCCACCGTTCAGATCGGCATCACGCTCATTGGTTTGCTGACCGGTATGTACAGTGGCGACAATATTACTGCCGATTTTGAGCAAACTATTTCCCGCGTACCTGCGCTGGTGCCTTACGCGCATTCACTCGCCGTGGGTACGGTGCTGGTGGTGATTACCTATTTGTCGCTAGTGTTGGGCGAGCTGGTGCCTAAGCGCATTGGAATGTCCAACCCAGAAGCGATTTCGAAGGTAATGGCCACGCCGATGAACCTGCTTTCGAAGGTAACCGCGCCTTTCATCGCTTTGCTGGGTTTTTCCAGCGACTTGATCATCCGTGTTTTGAACATCAAACAAAGTGAGAATGCGGTGACCGAGGAGGAAATCAAAAGCCTGATCCAGGAAGGAACTTCGGGTGGCGTTTTCGAGGAGATCGAGCAGGAAATTGTACATAATGTGTTCCAGCTCGGCGACCGCAAGGTGACCTCGCTGATGACCAACCGTCAGGAAATCGTCTGGCTGGACCTGGAAGATACCGTCGAGGAAAACAAAGCGAAGATTCTCGATTCGAGGCATTCCATTTACCCGGTTTGCCGGGGTAATGTGGACGATGTGGTAGGGTTGGTGTATGTGAAAGATCTGATCGCAACCGATCTCGAAGTGCAAATGGGACATTTGAATGCCATTATGCGTGATCCGGTTTATCTGCCGGAAAGTAACCGGGCCTACCAGGCACTCGAAAAGTTCAAGGAGCAGCGCGTATATTACGGCATTATTGTGGACGAATACGGCGGTACGCTCGGCGTGGTGACCATGCACGACATCATGGACGCATTGGTGGGCGACATTTCCGAGGATATCGAGGAGGCTTCCGAAATCGTGAAGCGCGAGGACGGTAGCTACCTGATTGACGCGCAGTTGCCTTTCGACGATTTTATTCAGTATTTCAATATCAATATCCAGGAAACCGAACGCCGGGAGCTTGTGGGCTTTAATACGCTCGGTGGTTTTGTGCTACACGTTCTGGAAAACATTCCCCAAACCGGCGAGAAGTTCAATTGGAGGCATTTTGAATTTGAGGTCATCGATATGGACCGCAGCCGTATAGATAAGCTTTTAGTAACCAACCATAATAAACAGGAAGAATCCGAAGATTAATAATGTCGAACGATCTGGATATTACCAAACGAATCGCCGAGCTGCTTTTGGAAGCGCAGGCCATCAAACTCAGTCCTGCAAAGCCGTTCCAATGGAGTTCAGGCTGGTTTTCACCGATTTATTGTGACAACCGCGTGGCATTGTCATACCCTGATACCCGCACCTTTATCAAAAAGGCGCTGGCTGAGCTGATCCGTGCGAAATATCCTCATGCGCAGGCGATAGTAGGCGTTGCAACCGGCGGTATTGCGCAGGGTGCCTTGGTAGCCGACCTGCTCGAACTGCCCTTCGCGTATGTACGTCCCGAGCCGAAAAAGCACGGAATGGGCAACCAGATCGAAGGCAGATTGGAAAAAGGACAGTCGGTGGTGATCGTAGAAGACCTTATCTCTACGGGCGGAAGCTCCCTGAAAACGGTTGACGCGCTCCGCGAAGCGGGTATCGAAGTAGCAGGGATGGTGGCGATATTTACCTACGGTTTCCAGGTTGCGGCCGACAATTTCACCGCAAAAAATGTACAGCTCGATACGATCAGCAATTACAACGCGTTGATAGAGGTCGCATTGGAGCACAATTACATCGATACTTCCCAACTTGAAAGCCTCGCTAAATGGAGAGTAGCGCCGGAGCAGTGGGGGAAATAGGCTGTAAGCAATAGGCTATAAGCTGTAAGCAGTGGGCTGTAAGCTGTGGGCGGTACATTGATTTGCATATGTAGCTTATAGCTTACAGCCTACGGCTTATAGCCTTCCTATCCCCGGTGATTATCAAGGCTTTCGTACAGTCCGCCAAATGCCTCCTCCTTCACCCCGTCTGATTTCAGGAATTCGTGCGGGAAGCCCAGTTCAATTTTACTTACCTCATGTAGTTTTTGCAGGGCTTCCTCCGGGAGGCGGAAGTCGAGGCAACCGAGTGAATCCACAAGTTGGCTCTCTTTAGAAGCGCCGATAATCGGGATCATGACCTGGTCGCGGTGGCGCGTCCAGTTGATCGCCACTTGCGCGGGAGTCACGCCAAGTTCTGCTGCAACGTCGACTACCGTTTGAGCAATCAGACTGCTGTGGTCGCTTCTGCGGGTACTGTGGTCAGGAACGCGGCCCGTTTCACCCCGAAGGTATTTGCCGGTCAATGCGCCGCCGCCGATTGCTCCCCAGGGCGTAACGGCAAGGTCCAGGGCTTTTGCCATGGGTAGCAGGTCGCGTTCGGGCGTACGTTGCAGGAGAGAGTATTCGAACTGAATGGCCGCAAATGCGTTCCAGCCGCGGAAATCGGCAATGGTGTTGGCTTGCGAGACAATCCAGGCCGGCGTATCGGAAATACCGATGTAATGCACGAGTCCACGTGTGACCAGGTCGTCGAGGCCGCGCATGACTTCTTCGGCAGGTGTGGTGTTGTCCCACATATGAACCCACAGGAGATCAATGTACTCGGTATTAAGGCGTTTGAGGCTTGATGTTACCGAGCGTATCATGTTTTTGCGGTGATTACCTGCAAAATTCAGGTCGTCGTTACGGTCTTTGAGTGTGAATTTGGTAGCCAACACCCAATGGTCGCGGTCGCTTTCGATAAATTCACCCACATATTTTTCCGAGGTGCCCTCGGTATACCGGTTCGCGGTGTCGATGAAATTGCCGCCTGCGTTGGCAAAGGCCTCGAAAATCTTGAAGCTTTCATGCTTGTCTGCTCCCCAGCCCCATTCTTTTCCGAACGTCATGGCTCCAAGGCAAACTTCCGATACCCGTAAACCCGAGCGGCCTAATAATTGATAACGCATAATGATTTAATGATAATTTTAAATGAGGATATAGCTTCGTAAACTTAGCTGGCAACGGTGCTTTTTGTATCGCAAAGTTATACCCTTACCCGCCAAATGTATTTATATTGTACCAAATTTTGGATCTTTTACACCACACTCAATGATCGACGTTGCCTATCCTTACTTTGATACCAATCTCAGCTGGCTTTCGAACAATTACAGGTTGCTGCTGGAAGCAAATGACGAATCGGTACCGGTAAGGGAGCGGTTGCGATTTCTGGGTATTTACGCCTACCAGACGAAGGAATTCTACCGGGTCCGCATCCCAAACCTGCTCGCAATGGGAGAGGTCAGCAACGACATCCGTTCCAAACTGAATATTTTCCCGGAGTCGCTGCTCGAACACGTTTACGAAACGGTAGAAAACCAGCTCCGCGAATTCAACGATATTCTGATTTCCGGTATCCTGCCTACGCTGCTCGAACAGGGCGTGCATTTATATTACCGCGAGGCGTTCGTGTCCGAACATGCCGCATTTGTGAGGCGTTTTTTTCTCGATAAGCTGTTCCGCTATTTGCAGCCGGTGTTCCTCGACAGCCGGCGCACGCTCAAAACACCGGCTTTCGAGTCGAAGCAACTGTACCTGATCGTGCGCATGCAGCACCGGGAAGATGCCGAAGAAGATTGGTACGCGTCGGTGAATGTGCCTACCGAGCCTTATGGCCGTTTTCTGGAACTGCCCGAGTGGGAGGGAAAGCGCCACGTAGCGTTTTTGGAGGATGTGATCCGTGAAAACCTGCCGGTGCTGTTTCCGGGCTATAATATCCTGGAAAGCTATGCATTAAGGGTCGAAAGGGAGACCGAGCTGACGATCGAGGACGAATACCCGATGCAGGTTGCGCAACGCATTCTAAAGCAGCTTGAAAAACGGAATTTTGTGCAACCGTCCCAGTACTTTTATGAATCAGGAATGCCGCTGTACGTCAGAGAATATCTGGTGGGAAAGGTCTCGATCCCGATGAACGACTTCCATGAACGCGGTGATTACCTGTTCATGCAGGATCTTGCCAAATTTCCGGTATTATCCAGGCGGCTCGACTATCCCTATCAGCGGCCGGTTCAGAATCCTGAATTCGAGGAAACGAAGTCGGTCTTCGAGGCCATTCAACGGGCCGATCAAATGCTGCATTTGCCCTACCAGTCCTACGAACCGATTGTGCGGTTTTTCAATGAGGCAGCTGTGGACCCCCACGTGCGGGAGATCCATGTTTCGCTATACAAAATTAGCCCTAATTCATTTATACTGAACTCGTTGATCAGCGCTTCCAAAAACGGGAAGCGCGTCACGACATATGTGGAGCTGAATACCAAACTGGATATTCAGGAAAACCTGCAATGGTCGAAAAAGATGCGTGATGCGGGAGTGAAGATCTTGCTGAGCGTACCTGGCCTGAAAGTACATGCGAAAATGGCCCTGGTAAAGCGCAAGGTGCACAAAGGGTGGGAGCGTTACGCATTTCTCGGTACCGGAGGTTTCTATCGGCTGACAAGCCGCGAGATCGTCGATCACGCGCTGCTTACCTCGCATCGTGAACTGACGAATGAGCTGGAACTGCTTTTCGGGTACTTATCTACGCAGGATGAGCCAAAGAAGTACAAATACCTTCCATTCAATACTTTACAGGTCACGCAGTTCAACCTTCAAAAGCGGCTGCTCGACCTGATGGACCGCGAGATCGCAAATTGTAATGCTGGGCTCAAATCGTTTATTACCATTAAAATCAACCAGTTGCAGGACCATATTCTGATCGATAAGCTTTATCAGGCTGGTCAGGCGGGCGTACCCGTGCATGTGATCGTCAGCGAGAGTTGCGGGTTGATCTCCGGTCTGCCGTCCATCAGTGATAATATCGTGGTGAGCAGGCACGTCGACAGATATATTGAAAACACACGGATATTCCATTTTGGCAACCGCGGGAACGACGAGATTTACGTCACATCCTGCGACTGGACACACCGGAATTTGCATCGGCGGATAGACATTTGCTTCCCGATACTGGACGAAACACTGAAAAACCAAATGCGGACCGTGCTGAGGAACTACATGAATGACAACCAGAAATCGGTGCGGCTGGACCTCTATCAGAACAATTTGCGCATTGCCGACGACGCTAGGGGGAAACTACGCGCCCAGGAAGCAAATTACCGGTTAGTGGAGAAAATTGAGCGAAACGGGCCCTCGCGACGTTCAGAAATATAAGCTTTCCAACGGCTTAAAAAAATTTTATCAGCATTAAATTTCCGAATCGGCTGTCAGATTTAATGGACGGCATTTGTAGAAAAGGTAAAGAAATTTCGAACGACTTTTTTCGCCGCCGCCGCTTGCATGGTCTTGAAGTGTAAGGGGTATATCATTATATTTGAAAACATATCATTCTGAATCAATCCTAAAAGACATTTTTAAGCATGGGAATAGTAGAGCGAAGAGAGCGGCTTAGAATACAGGTACGCTCAGACATCGTGAAGACAGCCAAGGACATAGCCCGCGAGGATGGTTGGACGGCTGTTTCGATTCGCAAAATTGCTGATGTGATTGAGTACAGCCCGCCTATTCTCTACGAATATTTTGAAAGTAAAGACAAGCTCCTGGAAGCCATTCGAATGGAAGGTTTCGACTATTTACAGACGGAGTTTGTGAAGATAAAAGGGCATTTCAGCAACCCCCAGAAACAGCTGGTAGAGGTTGCACAGACGATCTGGCATTTTGCGGTCGAGAACCCGGAAGTTTTCCAGGTAATGTTCAATCTCGAAGGGGCCTATTGCGATTCGAAGAAAGCCTATTCGCAGGCGATGAGCATCAAGGACAATCCCGTTTGGGAAATGATCGCAAGCCTTCGCCCGAAGTCGGGGGAGCTCGTTACCAAAACATATTATGAATGGTGGTGCCTTACCTTCGGGTTTATCAGCATAACCATGACCACCCAGCCCCGTTACGCATTTCCACAGGCCGAGCCTGTGTATATGGAAGGCATCCGGAGATTTATCCGGAGCATTATGTAACAGAAGGCGAAGAATGTTGGCGTATCTCTATTTTACTTTGGTGATAAACCAGTGAATATGGAGGTACGCTTTTCGTTAGCCAGGCATTTCCGCCGATGATCGAGTCATGGCCGATCACGGTCTCACCTCCCAGGATAGTCGCATTGGCATACACCACCACATTATCTTCAATTGTAGGGTGCCGCTTATGTGATGCGAGCGACTTGGAAACGTGCGTCGCGCCGAGCGTAACCCCCTGATAGAGCTTCACATTATTGCCAATATGGGTCGTTTCACCGATCACAACCCCTGTGCCGTGGTCGATGAAGAACGAATGGCCGATGGTCGCATTCGGATGAATGTCGATGCCCGTCTGGCTATGGGCAAACTCCGTGAGCATACGTGGTAGCAATGGGATGCCGCTTTTGGCAAAAGAATGTGCGAAGCGGTAGGTAGCAATGGCCATAAACCCAGGGTACACCGAAATCACTTCCTCGATGCTTACCGAAGCCGGGTCGTTGTCGGTAATGGATTTGGCATCGGTGAGAAGCGCCTCATAAATACCGGGGATTTGTGCAAACACTTCGTCCAGTATTTCCTCTGTATCGCGTTCAAGCTGAGGCAGGAGCGGTTGCAGCATGCAGTCCAGGTCGTGGCGCAAATCGGCATATTTCATGGCCAGGTCCTTGGCCGGGCAGCTTGGGCAATCCTTGCTGATCGGGAAGAGGAAATTGATCAGGTTCTGGATAAATTTCCCGGCGTCCTGCCTTGAAGGCAGCTTGTACCGATATTTTTCGTTCTGCGCGGACAGGCGCTCAAAGAAAAGTGCTTGCTGGGTGGCTGTCATTAAAATAGAGGTTAACCTATACCGTTAAACCATTGCTGGCATTGCTTTTGAGTATCCAACAACGAAATGCACCGAAAAATTTTGATAGTGGCATCTTCTTTTTTTAAAAGGCCATTTATCAGTTTTTTCTCCCGATAAAATCGTATATTGAAATATCCTGTGAATTTAGGAAATAAGGCAAGATTCTTTACGGCGTATGTTAAGTTTTAAATTACTTCGTTCGGCTATCCTGTTCCTTTCCTTATCCGTTTCACTGAGCTCCTGCTTTTCGCGGTACATTATTTCGGCCAAGGAAGTGCGGAGGCATTATGCAGATAAGAAAGTCAAGCCGAAGGAAATATTCATCAAGAACGACACACTTTCTCTCTCGCTGGCCAGCATGGGGCCTGATACGCTTCCGATGCTGCTGCTCATTCACGGCGCTCCCGGATCGTTGTGGGGTTATATGAACCTGATGGACGACGAGGACCTGCAAAAGCACTTTCATATTGTGTCGGTTGATAGGGTGGGCTACGGCAAGTCCCGGCTCAAAAAACGGCGCTATGTTACTTCGATCGAAACGCAGGCGAATGCATTGCTTCCCGTGTTTTCGCTCAATAAGAGTGATCAGAAAGTAATTGTCCTGGGCAGGTCCTACGGTGCTCCCATTGCCGCCAGGCTGACCTCGCTGGCCCCCGATCAAGTGAAAGAGCTTATTATGGTATCGCCGGTAATCGACCCCGAAACGGAGCGGTTCTTTTGGTTCTCCAAATGGGGAAGGATGAGTTTTGTGCAGCTTTTCCTGCCTGCGGCTTTTAATGCAGCTACTGCCGAGAAATACAGTCATGCCGCCGAGCTACGTAAAATGCTGCCGGTTTGGGAGCAGCTCAGCGTACCCACCACAGTGATTCAGGGCGGCAACGACTGGATCGCCGACCCGACCAACATCGATTTTGCTAAAAAGCACATCAAGAGCAAACGCGCTCAGTATATATTCCTGTACAATGCGGGCCATATGATTACCTTTTCTCATGCGTCGATGATCAAGGAAATGCTGCTGAAAAGCAGGTTGTTTCAGGATAAGATCACCGCATTGGAGCCGAAGGGCGAGGGAATGGAAAGCGAATAGGTTATTATCCAACAGGGATTCAAGAAGAAAGCGGCAGGTCACAGGACCTGCCGCTTTTCTGTTTAATAATTAACCTATGGTAATACGTGAAATTGCATTTCACCTAAAACAACTATATCCCATAGGACGATATTCGGGCTGGATACCATTACAAGGCGGCCGCATTATCTCAATACTTTTTGCGTTACGGAGTCTTTCGCATTGCTTGCGCGGATCAGGTACATGCCCCGCGCGAGGTTACGCATATCAAATACTTCCTGCACGGATATTTCAGGCGTTTTGCTGGCGATTTCTGTCAGAATCCGGCCATTCATATCGATCAGTTGCAAACGAATGATATCCCGTTGTTTGCTGTACGCTTTGACCGTCACGAAATTTTCGGTAGGAACCGGGTACGCCTGGACGGCCATTGACACCTCCGAGGAAGAAACAACCGGAGTTGAAGTGATTACACCGCCGTATTCCGAAGATTCGTAGGGCGGTACTTCAACCGTGTCTCCTGGTCTGTCGATCACGGTAACCATTCCTTCGCGGTAACTTTCGGAAATTTTGATACCGTCGCGCCACTCGGTAACCACCATGGCAAAAAGGTAGTTACCTACCACTTCTGGCGCAGTCCATACCAGTTTTTTCTGCGCGGCATCTACCTTGAATGTTCCAGTAGCACTCACTTCATTCGGGAACCGGTAGCTGTGATCGAGCATCCGAACGCCGCATGTGCCAGGCGATGGCCGGCTCAGCCGCACTACTTTCACGCCCATGCTGTCATTGTCGGCGATGATTGGTTTAAGATCAATGGAAAAAACCTGGCGAACACCCGCTTCAAATTCAAGATCGGGCAGCACCGGCGTTGAATTGGCCGACTGCGTGTCAATCACCGTCCAAAGGAACTGCGAGGTCAGCTCGGCCTGTGGTAAGTTCAGGATTTGATTCGTTCGGGTATCAAGGGCCGTCGAAATCTGATAAATACCTGCGGCAGGATAGGTGTAGTTGACCTGATATTCGCCTACGGATACGCCTTTGGAAACGGTCGTCATGGAAAGGCGGGATGCCTCTTTGATGGCGCCATCGCCCATGCAGACCGTTACGGAATTTAGCGCCTCGGCCGCGCTCTGGCCGGTTTGGGTATCCAGGTAAATCTTTACTCTGATATCATAGGTTTGTCCCGACAGATGCCTTGCCAGGATTTCCCCGCCTCGCAAATGCGACGCATGGGCGTACGCGGAAAGCAGGACCAGTAAGAGAATGCGGTAAACTGATTTCATATAGAGGAAAAAGAAGCCGTGAGGTTACATATTATATATGTTCAAAACGCGCAGAAGATGTGTTTTTGTATGGCTTCCTGAAAACAAACTGCTAGTCCTTATAAATCAATATTTCACTTTTGCCGTCACTTTTAATGTAGCCGCGGTACATTCCTTCACTATTGAAAGGCATCGCCACGTTGCCGTTCCGGTCGACTGCGATGATACCGCCTTCGCCGCCTCTCTCGACCAGCTTTTTCATCACCACTTCGTTGGCGGCATCTTTCAGGGAAAGTCCTTTGTATTCCATCAGCGCCGAAATATCGTGCGCCACTACCGAACGGATGAAGTACTCGCCATGACCTGTTGCCGACACCGCACAAGTTGCATTGTTGGCGTAAGTGCCGGCGCCGATGATCGGCGCGTCACCGATTCGCCCGTACCGCTTGTTGGTCATCCCGCCGGTGGATGTCCCCGCCGCCAGGTTACCATATTTATCCAATGCCACACAACCGACAGTCCCAAACTTCTTTCCCTCGGTAAAAATCAGATCATCCACTGAATGATAGCCAGTCTTAGGCTCTTTTTTAAAGGAGGAAGGGGAGGAAGGGACGAAGGGGCCATTTGCCTTTTCTCCCTTTCCTCCATTTCCTCCCTTTCCTCCATTTCCTCCATTCTCCTCTTTCGCATTATGATCCAGCTCGGTTTTCTCCTGCGCTTTGGCGCGCTCCAATGCTTTGTACCGTGCTTCGGTATAGAAATACGATGGATCTACGATTTCCAGTCCTTTTTCTTTGGCAAATTGTTCGGCGCCTTTACCGGCCATCATCACATGCACCGACTGGTCCATGACCGCGATAGCGGCTGAAATAGGGTTTTTGATGGTCGTAACACCGGCTACCGCGCCTGCTTTCAGTGTTTTGCCTTCCATAATAGCTGCATCCAGCTCATTTTTGCCTTCGTTGGTAAACACAGCTCCCTTGCCGGCATTGAACAGCGGTGAATCCTCCATTACGTGAATAGCCGCTTCGACGGCCTGGACGCTGGTACCGCCCTTTTTGAGTACTTCATAACCTTTCTGCAATGCGAGGTCGAGTCCCTCGCGGTAGGCCTTTTCGCGTTCAGGGCTCATGTTTGCGCGCGTAATGGTGCCCGCGCCCCCGTGGATGACGAGCGTGATCTTGTCTGAAAAATCCTGCGCGAATGCAGCAATGCAGGAGCAGGTAATCAGCAGGGTAAGGGAAAGCTTTTTCATGTAATAGTAATTTGAGTGATGATTTCAAATCTAGTAACTAAAATCCTATATCCCTATCGGGCTGATAATGGGTAGGGTAGGTGCCGAATGTACGAAAAGCGCTTTTTTTAAGCAGTAGAGCATATTCTGGTGTTACTTTTGGTAGTTCTGATTAAAATTTATTTAAAAAACCGAAAACTGATGAAAAAAGTAGTGCTTAGCCTGGGAGTTCTTCTGGGCAGCCTGTATGGTCCGGCCTATGCGCAGCAAACTGCTGACTGGAAGTATGTGCAAGGCAAGATCGTAACTCCCTGGGCGGAAAAAGTAGTGGCCGCTAACCCGCTTCCGGAATATCCCCGTCCGCAAATGACACGTCCCAATTGGCAGAATATCAACGGCCTGTGGAACTACGCCATCGTTCCCCAAAGTGCAGGCGACACCAAGCCTTCTACCTTTGATGGTAAGATATTAGTCCCGTTTGCCGTGGAATCCGCATTGTCGGGCGTAGGTAAAACGGTGGGCAAGGACAGCATTCTCTGGTATCAGCGCTTAATCGATTTTTCACCAAAATTGAAAGACCAACGTGTGCTGATCCACTTCGGCGCCGTTGACTGGAAAGCAGAAGTATTCGTGAACGGAAAACCGGCGGGAAGCCACCAGGGTGGTTACGATCCGTTCAGCTTCGACATCACCGACTTGCTCGTAAAGAAAAAGCAGCAGGAGATCGTCGTGAAAGTGTGGGACCCGAGCAGCGACGGCCCTCAGCCACGTGGTAAGCAGATCAAGAACCCACACGGGATCTGGTACACGCCGGTAACCGGAATCTGGCAGACGGTCTGGCTGGAAACAGTTGCGACGAGCCATATTACCAGCGTTACCCCGGTAGCCGATATTGATAAGCAGACGCTTACCGTAAATACAGCGGTTGCAGGCGCAGGAGCAGCTGATAAGGTGAAAATCACCGCGTGGGACGGCGTGAATAAAGTGGCTGAACAGGAAGTGGCGCCCAATCAGCCCGCTACACTCAATATCAGCGATGCGAAACTCTGGTCGCCGGATGCACCTAACCTTTACAATCTGACCGTAACGCTTACCCGCAACGGAAAGCCCGTCGATGAGGTGAAAAGCTACGCTGCCATGCGTAAAATCGGCGTGCAGGTGGATGAAAACGGCATTCAGCGTATGGCCCTGAATAACAAGTTCTTGTTCCAATATGGCCCGCTCGATCAGGGCTGGTGGCCTGATGGTCTTTACACAGCGCCTACCGACGAGGCATTGAAGTTCGATATTCTGAAAACGAAGGAGATGGGCTTTAATATGATCCGTAAGCACGTGAAAGTGGAGCCAGCGAGGTGGTACCGCTATTGCGATGAGCTCGGAATGCTTGTATGGCAGGACATGCCGAGCGGCGACCTGGGCAACAACTGGGAAATGCGCCCGGGCATTACAGGTAACGAAACAGACAAAAAACGCACGCCGGAGTCAGAGAACATTTACAAAACTGAATGGAAGGCGATTATGGACGCCAACCGTTTCTTCCCGTCGATCGTCGTTTGGGTGCCGTTCAATGAGGCATGGGGGCAGTTTAAAACAGCCGAAATCACTAATTGGACTATGCAATACGATCCGTCGCGCCTCGTAAACAGCGCCAGCGGCGGTAACTTTGAGCCGGTAGGACATATTATAGATTTGCACAATTATCCGGCGCCTGTAATGCCTCGCCCGGATCTGTTCGGTGAGAAACAGATTATTGTTTTGGGTGAATTCGGAGGACTTGGCTTGCCGGTGGACCAGCACGTTTGGCAGCAGAAAGATAACTGGGGTTATCAGAGCTTCAAAAATCAGGAGGAATTGTACAACCGTTACGCCACGTTCATCGATCGCTTCGAGCCTTTGATCAAAAAGGGCCTTTCAGCAGCGGTTTACACGCAGACAACCGATGTGGAAGTGGAAACCAATGGTTTGATGACTTATGATCGCAAGGTGATCAAGTTCCCTGAGACGAAGTTGAAGCAAATCCATTCGAAGCTTTACGATCCTTCGTTTGTGAAGTTGAAGCCGTAAATCAGGTAATGCATACAAATGAAAATAGCCCGGAGCGATCCAGGCTATTTTCATTTCAAACAATATCAAAAAAGCATTACTTGCCTTTCATCTGCGCTTCCACAACGGCAATCGCCACCATGTTTACGATCTCCCGCACCGAGCTGCCCAATTGCAGCACGTGTACCGGCTTTTTGAGGCCGAGGAGGATTGGGCCGATCGTTTCGAGTTCCGCAGCTTCTTTCAGCAGGTTGTAAGCGATGTTACTGGCCGAAAGGTTGGGGAATATCAATGTATTCGCGCCGCCGTCCACGAGGTCGCTGAACGGGTGGTTCTCTTTCAACAATGTGGTATTGAATGCAAGGTGCGCCTGCAATTCACCTTCCACGATCATCGATGGGTTGCGTTTTTTCAGGATCGCGGTTGCATCCCGCATCTTCTCGGCGTCCGCACCTTTGGCGCTGCCGTAGTTGGCATAAGTCACCAATGCAATACGCGGCTGGATATTGAAACGCTCCACGGCTTTGGCGGTCAGCTCGGTGATTTCCACGATATCATCGACGGTCGGGTCGAGGTTAACGGTCGTGTCGGAGAAGAACAACGGGCCTTTCGGTGTGAGCAAAATGTACATACCGGCCACTTTGTTGACCCCTTCCTGCTTGCCGATCACTTGCAGCGCAGGGCGGATCGTGTCAGGGTAAGTTCTCGTCAGACCGGAAATGAATGCATCCGCCTCTCCGGTCTCGACCATCATCGAGCCGAAATAGCTTTTGAAATACATCGTACGACGTGCTTCGATAGGCGTGAGGCCTTTTCTCTGCCGTTTTTCGAACAGTTTTGCGGCATACTTTTCGATCATCGGATCGCTTTCCGGGGCACGTGGGTCGATAATCGACACGTCGGCCAGGTCGAGCTTGCTTTCGCGGATCAGATGTTGAATGGTTTCCTTATTACCAAGCAGGATCGGCGTTGCGATCCCTTCGTCGCGCACCTGCTGGGCTGCACGCAATACCTGGATGTTCTCTGCATCTGCGAAAACGACCTTTTTAGGAGCGAGTTTCGCTTTGTTGAGGATTACGCGCGAAATCTGCTCGTTGCGTCCCAGACGGCTCGAAAGCTCCTGTTCGTAAGCATCCCAGTCGGTGATTACTTTCCGCGCCACGCCGGTTTCAATGGCGGCTTTCGCCACAGCGGGTGCTACGGTTGTTAACAGGCGGGGATCCACCGGTTTGGGGATAATGTAATTTTTACCAAAAACGATATTCGTCTCATTGTAAGCGAGGTTAACGATATCAGGCACCGGTTTTTTGGCAAGATCGGCCAATGCATGTACCGCTGCGAGCTTCATTTCCTCATTGATTTCCGTCGCGCGTACGTCGAGCGCTCCCCTGAATATGTACGGGAAGCCGAGCACGTTGTTCACCTGGTTCGGATAATCGGAACGGCCCGTAGCCATAATCACGTCTTCCCGCGCTTCTACGGCATCAGGATAAGGAATTTCGGGATTCGGGTTAGCCATCGCGAGCACGATCGGGTCTTTCGCCATGGATTTCACCATTTCCTTGGAAACGATATCGGCAGTAGAAAGTCCCAGGAAAAGATCGGCACCGACCATCGCTTCTTCCAGCGATCCATATGCTTTATCGGTAGCGAATTGCTTTTTCATATCCGACAAATCCGTCCGGCCGTTGTGGATGTGGCCTTTGGTGTCAAACATCGCGATGTTCTTCGGGCTAGCGCCCAACGCCAGGTACAGTTTCGTACACGATACCGCGGAAGCGCCTGCACCCGACACGACTACGCGGATGTCTTCGATCTTTTTGTCGACGAGTACCAATGCATTCAGCATGGCCGCGGCACTGATGATCGCCGTTCCGTGCTGGTCGTCGTGCATGACGGGGATATTGAGCTCTTTTTTGAGTCGGGCTTCAATATCAAAACACTCAGGGGCCTTGATGTCTTCGAGGTTGACGCCTCCGAAAGTAGGTTCGAGGATTTTGACCGTTCTGACAAACTCGTCCACATCTTTGGTGTTGAGTTCTATGTCGAAAACGTCGATATCCGCATATATTTTGAAGAGCAGCCCTTTACCTTCCATGACGGGCTTGGAAGCTTCCGGTCCGATATCACCCAAACCAAGTACGGCGGTTCCGTTGCTGATAACGGCGACCAAATTGCCCTTGGCGGTGTATTGATATGCATTTTCTACATTATCCGCAATTTCCAGGCAGGGCTCTGCCACGCCGGGCGAATAGGCAAGCGAAAGGTCGCGTTGGGTACTCGTTTCTTTGGTGGGGATAACCTGTATTTTTCCTGGCCTACCCTTGGAATGGTAGTATAGCGCGTCTTCTTTTCTAATCTTTTTGTTCATACCTAAGTTGACGATGTTTCGTGCAAGGTACAAACAATCGGTTCACCGCAATGAATTCTCAGGAGGTATTCGCGAGAATTTCATCACGGTTTTTTGAGACGCGCGGTTACACTATTTATTGGAAAGTAGAAAGGTCGTCATCGGCCAATGATGGGCTATTGACCAATTTTTTACGCTCTTTGACAGAAGCAATGCGTTTTTTGAGAAAATAAGCAAACACCATGTACAATCCGAACATTCCAATGTAAATGTAGAGCGAAGCGGTATTGGTAATGTCGCCGTGGAATGTAAAAAATAACGCAGTATTTACGATCGTCACCATCCACAGTGTGAACGATGCCCAGAAGTGGTTCAGGCCGTTGTCGATCAGGATATGGTGCATGTGGTTGCGGTCGGCCACGAATGGCGAGCCGCCTTTAAAAATTCGCACGATGAAGACACGCAGGGTATCGAAGATCGGTACAATCAGGAGCACCATGACGATGATCGGCGCATTGAAATAGGCGTTGGGATCGTGCAGGTAACCTACGTTCAGCGAGAGGAACTCCACCGCAAAGATCGAGAGCAGATAGCCGACGATCAGCGAACCGGTGTCGCCCATGAATATCTTGCTGGTTTTAGAAAAATTGAAACGAAGGAAACCGAGCAATGAACCCGACATCGCAAATGCAAGGCAGCCGAACGAGAAATGGTCGTTGGCGATGAACCATATCCCGAATCCCAGGCCGGCGATGAGGCTGATACCGCCCGCCAGGCCATCAATGCCGTCGATGAGGTTGATCGCGTTGATGATCGCGATGAATATGAAAACGGTAAGTGGGATGCTGATGAAATCCGAAACGCCGTGAATGCCGAAGATGCCATAGAAGTTATCGACTTTGAAGTTACCCATTGCGACGAGGATCAGCGACGCAAAAATCTGGATAATAAGCTTCTTGGTCGGGTCCACCGCGAGAATGTCGTCCTTAATCCCGAGGAAGAAAAGGATGATCACGCCAGTCATGGCCAGGCTGATCAGGTTCGAATCGAGGATGTTCTCCGAATGCGGCCACAGAAAGTAGGCGATCAGGGTGGCTGCGAATATGGCAATACCGCCCAAAGTAGGCGTCTCCGTTTCATGTGAACTTCTGAAACCCGGCTTTGCAGTCAAATGCAGCAGGTTGGAGAGGTTAATGATGATGGGTATCGAAATGATCGAAAGAAAGCATCCGATCAAAAATGAGAGAAGGCATTGATAAATGTCGTGATGGACAAGCGTATTGACGTTTCCTTCGGTCAATATTTGCAGAGGTAGTTGTAGTTCCATGAGCTTGTCAAAATTAGGAAGTGCGTTGCGGACGGATCGAAAAATCCAAATCAAATGTCGAAATATAAACCAATAAATGAAATATGCAAATGCCTGAATATCAAAATATTTACTATCTGGTTTAAGGTACTTGAGTTGACTTCCGTGTCCTAAATAAATTGTATAATTTTTCTCAAAGGTTTTAACCACAAAGTATAAAACCGGGGTTTCAAATTGTTGATTTTCCAGGCCAGCCGGTCGTTCCGGTTGGCCGCGATACGGTTCTTGAGTGTGCTGTTGCTAACCCCGCCGGACCGCATTTTTACGAGAACTTTGGGTAAGTAAGCAAGCTTGATGTTTTCGCGATGTACAAAGCGAAGCATCAGTTCGTAATCTGCTGCGCTTCCCAGATCGAGGCGGAAGAGCCCGTGTGTGTTGTAGACCTCTTTTCTGACGAAAAAAGTTGGGTGTGGCGGCATCCATCCATTCAAAAATGCGCCAACCTTGTATGCACCAGAGACCCATTTTCGGCGTACTACCGTTGCATCGTTTGCATCAATATATTCCAAATCGCCATAGGAGGCGTCGGCGTTGCTGGCTGCCAGCACTCCGGCCACTTCGCTGACCACCGACGGGTATGCGTAAAAATCGTCGGCATTCAGGATCCCTATCACGTCACCGGTTGCTAATTGTATGCCTTTGTTCATGGCATCATAGATACCGGCATCGGGTTCACTTAAAAAACGGGCGATTTTGTTACCGTACGACCGCACAATATCCTGGGTACCATCCTTGGAGTTTCCATCCACGATAATGTACTCGATATCCGGGTAGTCCTGTGCGAGAACCGAATCAATGCTGTGACGAATCGTCGCCGCGCCGTTATATACAACAGTAAGTATGCTTACTCTCAACTGGTTATAGTTCTTGTTTTGATATATTTTGCAGGATTTCCCTGATAAATTCCATATGGCTCCATATGGCTTGTAGCCACTGATCCAACGGTCAGCAGCGCGTGCGAGCCAACATTTACCCCCGGGCAAACCGTCGCCTGTGCGCCGATCCAGGAGCCTGTGCCGAGCGTTATGGGCTTCACAATCAGGTCAAAAGTGCTTTTTCTGTAATTATGGTTGCCTGTCAGAAGCATTGCTCCCTGCGACAGGCATGCATTTGATTCAATAGTCACCAATGTGAGGTTGTCGATCCACACATTTTCACCGATCCACACGTGGTCGCCCATTTGCAGGAACCAGGGGTATTTCACATTCACCTTGGGCTTGATCACCACTCCTTTGCCGATCTTCGCACCGAACAAACGCAGCAGCGCAACCTTGAATGCCGACGGATAGGGAATGTGTGTATGGATGAACAACCGGTTCAGTAAATACCAGATCACCAGCTTCGGATAACCGCCCGGATTGTACCAATCGTTGTTATAAACGGACAGATTGGTTTGGGTTTCTGAGGTCTTTTCCATATTCCGTCCTGAAATGTGATATAATAGCTTCCTTGTCGCGTCCTACCCGGTGATACACTTCGTAAATCTTGGCATCCACCAGGAAGCGGTACCAAAACCCCTGTAAAACGTGCCATATGAGCCCCTTTGTTCCATCCAGGAAGCCTAATTTGACAAAATACCTGTATGTAAAGTACATAAATGGCCTCGTAAACAGCGGCATATTAGCATACTTGATTTTTAAGAAACGCGTACGTTGTTCCTGAGTACCCCAGAAACTCGGTTCGACCGTTTCCTTGTTATCAAAGTTATATTTAATGTTCAATAGGTCGATGACCTCCCGGATTGCGTAATTGTTATGCTTCTGCGTCCACCAGGTGAGGTTGTTGAGCGTATGATCGACGATATCATGCTGCAATTGGGCGGTTGTGCCGCTGCTGAGTTTGATATGTTCATCCATCCAGAGCTCCTCACAAATCCCCAGCCCGCGCCGCCACACGCGCAGCAGCCAGATCGGGTAGTATCCGCCACGGTGGATCCATTTTTCCATGAAAATTACCCTGCGTTTCACGTAAAGTCCCGAAACATTCTCCGGTACCTGCGCGAGCGAGTTATTCAGCTCCTGCGCAAGCTCAGGCGTAATGTACTCGTCCGCATCCATGCGCATGAGCCATTGGGTCTGGAACGGGTTATTCCGGATGCCGAAATTGAACTGGAAAGCGTAGGAAACCCAAGGATTTTGCACCACGGTAGCGCCGAGGCCTTCGGCGGTCGCGACGGTATCGTCGGTTGAAAACGAATCGACGATGAAAATTTTATCGGTAACCTGCAACAGGCTTTGAATGCACCGGCCGATGTGCTTGGATTCGTTGTGCGTTAAAATGATGACGGATAAATCGATCATATTCGGATTAAAACAGACCTGTATCTGGGTGCCTGTCAGCGGTTACATTCGAGAGCAAATGTAGTTACTTTTTTTGAACTTTCTTGTATTCTTCCAATAACTGGTTGGCAACCACGCGGATGTCAAAATTTTCGGTTACCATCTTGTAAGCTCGATTTGCGATGCCTTCCGCGTAAGGCTTGTCTTGTAATATTTTAAGAAGGCCATCTGCAACGTCATCGCTGGTCAACGGGGTCAGGTAAGCCGCATCGTAGCGCGCAATGTAGTCGCCGAAGCCTACACGGTCGGACACGAGTGCGGGCACGCCAGAGGTCATCGCTTCCAGTACAGCGATCGAAAACCCTTCGGAATAGGAGGGGGAAACGAACAGATCCGCGTCGGCCAATGCCTCTTTTTTGATCGTGTCGGTCAGCATACCTACCAGTTTAATGCGGCCTTCGAGGTTATGCTTGCGGATAAAATCTTCGGTTTCGGCCTGGTAACCGTCGTCGGGGCCGGCCAGTATCAACTGCGCATTCGGTAGTTGTTTGTGAACCTTGTGAAATGCGGGCAACAGCAGGTCGAGGCCCTTTTTAATATTCAATCTTGCCAGAAACAACACCATCTGCTGGTCGGGCGAAATGCCGTGCTTGGCTCTGAAAATGCCTCTGGCAGGTAGATTGGCCCGGTTATACTCGTCGAGTTTCATTCCGTTGGGCACGATCACCATGTTTTTCGGACGGTAACCCAGGTAACGGATCACGTCCTCTTCTTCGTCCGTGTTGTTGATCTGGATCAGATCGGCTTTACCAAGCAGCCTTTTTTGGTATAGCAAAGTCACCAGATCCTTCTTCCATTTACTATGCGCTACCGCCCATTTGTCGAGCAGGCCGTGAATGGTAATCACTTTAACCGCCTTGGAGGGGATCAGGAACGGTGCCAGGCTACCAAAATGCCAGATTCCGTGCATATGCACCACGTCGTACTCGTGGATGTGCTTTTTCAGGTATTTGTACAATTCGACGGAGAACTCCCGGTAAAAGTTGCTGACAGGCGTCGTACGCGCGACCGCGATCAGGCGCGCGCCCTCGGGCACGGGGTACATTTTCTCGCCGGGGGTCATCGGGCTCAGGATATCGACCTGGTGGCCTTGCTTCACGACCTCGGTGGTGTGGTCGTAGATAATGCGGGCCGGGCCTCCGATCGCCCATGTATATGCACAAATATTCAGTATTCGCATGCTTGGATTTTAATGTATAGTTGTGTTCGTTATGCTTCCTATCATCGGGCGGCCAGGTCGCGGTACGTTTCGGCCATCTGCGCGGCCACCGGGCCGGACGCGAATGGAGCGATCAATTTCAAAGATTCCTGCCCCATTCGGGTAATGCGGTCGGGGTTTTGGATGAAAAACGTCAGATGCTTTTCCAGATCGGCTTGCTGTGTGTGATTAAATGTAAATCCGTTTACATCATTCCGCACCAGATCGCCGGTGCATCCGCAGGTATCGGACACAATCACGGGCATTCCGCACACCATCGCCTCGTTCACTACCAGCCCCCATGGCTCCGACTTGCTGGGTAATACCAGCACATCGCTCTGCGCCAGCCAGCCCGGCACCTGGTACCAGGGAAATCCCCCTGCGAAAATGACCTTGCCGGCCATACCCAGGTCGTTGACCAGCTTTTCCAGAATCTCCTTTTCGGGGCCGCCGCCTACAAAAAGCAGCTGCCAGTCGGTGCCGGTTTGTTTCACCGCACCGGCAAATGCGCGGATTAGCGTATCCAAATTTTTTTCCGGCGCGAGCCTGCCCACGTAGATAAATTTCTTCGAAATGGCCCTGGCAGCGGTATCAAGCTCTTTTTTTGCTTCATCGTACCGGTGGCGGATTACCCGCTCATCGATTACCGCCGCATTGCGCACTCTAATAGCGCTTTCCGCGACACCGAGACTTTCGAGGTATTCAGCCGATGTTTTGCCAAAGCAAAAAAAAGCATGGGCGCGGCCCACGATTATTTTCTTGATTGCTTCCTTCCAGCCGGAACGGTTATGATCGGCCGAAGACGATTCCGAAGAAATCACCACTTTCACGCCTTTTGCACGCGCATAAAACGTGAGCAGCACCTGTGCCCAGTCGAAATAACCAGTGATATTGAGGACGTCGGGCTGGTACTCATTAAATACCCTGAAAAGCGCTTTACGCCGTTCGCCGAAGCTTACCTGGTCGAGGCTGCGTTCGAAAAGAACCTTATAAGGATAATCATAAATGATCGTATCGTCATTTTGCATGACTTTCCGGCTCGCCTCGTACAATGCGATCTGCGCAACAAGCAGCTCGTCGGCGGGATTGGCCCGCTTCATAGCGAGGTGGATCTCACTGAAAAGCTTCGATTTGTAGTGCGCCCATAATTGGTTGTGAACAATCAGTACACGCATCATTTCCGAAGGTTAAGGTATTCCTGAAACAATGGGTACAAATTATCGGCGAGGAAAACTTGTCCGTCGCTGTTGAAATGCACGACGTCCATCTTCCGGTAGCGTGCCTTCGAAACACCGAACTGGAACTCGTCTATCAGCCTGATGTTCTTCTCTTTGGCAAAAGCGATGATCTCCCGACCCTGGTCATTGAAATGGCCGAGGTCGATCTCGGAAATTTCGGGGTGCAAGTAAATGAACATCGGGATATTCTGCTGTTTGGCGATTTCATAAAGCTGCTCGTACCCCGGATTAAATATCAGGCCGGGCTTGCGGATACCCGCCTCGTTGAGCTTCTTGGCTTCGACCGTGTCCTCAACCGCTCGGGCGTCGGCTGCGACGTGCGCGCTGTCGGTCACGTCGGGCTTCACAATTGCAATATGCTCTTCCTTTTTCTCCGCTTCCGGCGTCAGGAAAAGGGTATCCAGGAAATAAAAGAACATCCAGCGGTATCGGTCCCAAAGTTCATAGAGCGCTACTTTATATTGTTTGTCGGGCCATCCTGGGTCGATACCTACCGGGCTTTGGTGGGACATAATGTCGTGGGCATCGTGGCTGCTGGTCACGAGGCAAATCAGTTTGGCCTTGAAAGTCCCGTATTTTTTGAGGTAAGCGGCGATATTATCCGGTCCCCACGATCCGGCAGAGATGTTCAGCACGCGCACGCGTTTGTTGAAATCCTTTAAGAAGCGTTTTTCAAGCAGGGTGGAAGCAATGCTATCCTGGTCGGTGAGGCTCCCACCGTTGACCACCGAATCTCCAATGAGTAGTATGACCAGGCTGTCGGTAGGCAGCACTTCCTCATTGCGCATGGAGAGACTGTTGGTACGCAGCACCTGACCGAACCGTTTTACGTCCTGGTTAGGTGCATAGATATATTCAAAATCAGGATCGGATACATAGAGCGGAGAATTACAAAAGCCATATTTTACCCTTAATACAACCTCGGTAATCCCTGCAAGAATGACAATAGCAATTAAAAAACCGTAAACAAACTTTAACATCAAGTGAACGTCTTCTGCGTCGAAAGTAACTGCAAATTTAGGATTACTTTTTCCATTTACTGCTTTTTCGGTTTTCGTTAACTAAATAAGTCGGTATTTAATCCGCCATCATCTCGCTGCTGACCTTCCTCCCCGGTGTTCACATACATCCCCAATAGTCACTCCAATAGGACACTGCCGGAATGTAGCGGGCCGCCGGGGGCATTGATCTATCACCTGGCACAGGTCTTGATCAGGGTGCGGTTTCAGTTTTGTACTAATCAAAACCTAAAAACGAAGCATCATGGGATTTATAGAATCAAAAACGGGCATTAACGCGGAGCCGGTAAAGCTCTTTGTACAAGAGGTCGGGCAGGGCAAACCCGTTGTATTCATTTCAGGCTGGCCGCTTAGCCATGAAATGTGGGAATACCAGTTCAATGTTTTACCCAAGCACGGGATACGCTGCATTGGCTACGACCGCCGCGGCTTTGGCAAGTCGGACAAGCCATGGAGCGGCTACGATTACGACACGCTGGCCGCTGACCTTAAATCGGTGATCGATTCATTGGGCTTGGACGATGTGACCCTCGTCGGGTTTTCGATGGGGGGAGGTGAAGTAGTGCGCTACCTGAGCAAGTATGGGAGCAGCAAGGTTTCGAAAGCCGTCCTGATCAGCACAGTACTGCCTTATATGCTCAAAACCGATGACAATCCCGACGGCGTGCCGCAGGACCTGTTTGATGGATTTGTGAAAGATATAGAGGACGACCGGCCGAAGTTTCTGGCTGGCTTTGCCAAGGATTTTTATGGAAATGCCTTTCTGAGCAATGCCGTTAGCGACGAACTGCTGCAATGGCACAGTATGCTGGCTTTGCAGGGTTCAGGGCGTGCTACTACGCAGTGCATCCGCAGTTTCGGTGCTACCGATTTTCGTAACGAAATATCGCTGCTGGATGTACCTGTGCTTATTATTCACGGAGAGGATGATAAGACGGTGCCCGTTCATGTAAGCAGCGAGCGTACGTCGCAAATGCTGCCGGGTGCCGAATATATTGTGTACGAAAGTGCGCCGCATGGCCTGTTCGTAACACACAAGGAGCGTCTGAATGAGAACCTGATCCAGTTCATCAACCAGGAGGTAGTGACGATCAGCAATCCGTACACCGACATTTCGACCTAGTACCGAAAAAACCGGTTGTAATCGAGCAGGGGCGATACCATTGGTTCGCCCCTGTTTTTTATGCGATCATTTCGATCAGTTCAATGCGGTTTCCAAACGGGTCGCGGAAAGAGAAGCGGTTTCTGTCGGGGATTTTGCTGTCATTTTTAATGGCGATGCCGTGTTTTTCAAGCAATGCTCTGGCTTCTTCCAGATTGTCCACCTCAAATGCGGGATGGCGCTGCGAAATAGCATGTATGTCTTCGGCCCGGATATGCAGCTGAATATCGCCGATTTGGTACCATATGGCACCGTGAGGCAGTGGGTAGCCCAGGTCAGTAAGTTCTTCAAGGCCCAATACCCCACCATAAAATTCCCGCGCCTGCTGCTCGGTGCCCGGCGGGATGCAGAGCATAATATGGTCAAGTCTTTTGAATTTGATATTCATTATAAGGAGTGTTTTGCGCATCAAAGCTAGCGCCATATTTTGGATAAACCTTTCTCGATGCCCCAAATCGGGTCAAAGAGTGGAATGGGAACCTTGCTGATATTCTCCAGCGCGCGTGGCCGCTCGCCGGGCTCACCGCGGAGAATGTCGTAGTCGCGGCCGTCGGGATAAGCGCCTACCACCGCGAAATCCGCCGATGCTTCCAGTTTCTTATGGCCGACCCCGGCAGGTATGACAAGCACATCGCCTGCTGTCACATGCAGCTTATCACCACGTTCGCCGCCCATATGCAGCAATGCGCTGCCCTGGTACACGCCCAGGACTTCGTGGGTGATGCTATGGTAATGATGATAGGGAAATACGCCATTTCGCCATGAATTCGTCCAATTGTTCTCAGCAAAGCGCTTTTCAAGCCAGGCCGCGCCCTCCTCACCACTGCCCGTGAAAGCGCCATGGTAAACCAGCAGCGGATATTTGCTGTTGGGAATGCTGCCGTCGTCCTGGAACTGGTATGTGTGCGGTTGTGTGATGTTCATGGTTACGTGGTTTATCTTACAGGCCCTTTACTCACCTCTTTCCCTTCCTTCCAAACGGATTCAATCTTTCTTGTGTTCCGGATGTCGTCGAAAGGATTGGCGGAGAGGATGAGTAGGTCGGCTTTTTTGCCCTTCTCGAGGGTGCCTTTTTCCTGATCGATGTGCAACGCGGCGGCGGCATTGCGCGTGCTGATGGTGATGGCTTGCGCGGGCGTAAGACCGGCTTTGACCATCAGTTCCATTTCCAAATGCTCTGTAAAGCCCTGGGTACGAACAGGGAATGCGCCGGAGTCGGTGCCGAGAGCTACTTTGATGCCTGCGTCATGGATTTTCTTCAAATTGATCATCGCCGTTCTGAATGCGGCCATATTACGCTGATAATCGGGCGAATTCCTGATTCTCTCGCCATAAGCCTTATCGGTGATCATTTCGAAAACACCGGGTTCGAGCGAGGCTTTGAAAAATGCGTCGTTGATCCAGTCGGGATTGCCGGCGTAGACAAACTGATATTCGTCCAAGGATAGGGTGGGAATATAGGTCACGTTTTTCTGCTTCATTTTGGTCAGCAAGTCCTGGTCTACCTCTTTATCGCGGATGCTATGGGCGATAATGTCTATGCCTGCTTCGGTAAGCTTGCGGGCGTCTTCGACATAGAAAAGGTGCGCAGCTACGCGGATATTGCGTTTATGTGCCTCGCGGATAATAGCCTGAGAGATCTCCGGTTTCATTTTTTGTACATTACCACCGTGGTCATCGACCCAGATTTTCACGACCGTAGGTTTCACGGCAGCCAGTTTTTCCATCATCGCCGGTACCTCTTCGGGCGTATCGGGGCGCAGCAGCAGGTTCATCCACGAGCCGGGGTTCGGATCGGGCGTATTGAAACCGTAGCCGGCGGAATACAGCCTGGCGCCCGGGAGCAATCCCGCCTGGGTGGAGTCGATCAGCCCGTTGAATATCAGCGGACGGTCGGTGCCCATAGCCAAAACGGCGCTCACGCCATAATCTTCGTATTTTTTGAGGTGCCGCAGCAGATTTTCACGAGTATAATTGTCGGCCGAGGAGGTCGTTCCTTTCAGCGTTCCCACGTGTGCATGTGCGCAGACGAGCGAAGGCATGACGGTCTTACCACTTAAATCGATTTCGCGGGCGCCATCGGTTTTAATACCTTTTTGAATGGCGGTGATCTTTCCGGCGGTGATCAGGATATCGGTTTGCGGGCGTGGTGCAGAGCCGGTACCGTCAATTACCGTGGCGTTTTTAAGCAGGATCGAACCGGCATTTTGTGCAAATAGCCCGGCCGGGCACAGCACACCGGACATTTGAAAAAGCAATAGTAATTTCTTCATCATTTATGGATTTAGGATTCAAATTGGCAACCGGTGTATTGGTACGTATTTTGATAGTAAAAAGCCGCGCCGGCCAGGTGCGAAAATTAAAAAACATCAACACCTAAAAAATAATATCATGGCTAAATATTCGAAAAAAGCTGGTGAAAAGGTGGAAGAGGCCTTACATGAGCAAAAAGAAGGAAAGCTAAAATCCGGTTCGGGCAAAAAGGTAACTTCCAAAAAGCAAGCCATCGCCATTGGCTTATCCGAAGCCCGCAAAGAAGGTGCGAAAGTCCCGAAAAAGAAAGATTAACAGCGTGTTAGGAAAAAAGCCCTTCTTTGGTAGTCCGGAAAAGGGCCTTTTTTGTAAATAATATGCGTGAAAGATACCGATGCGAAATTTGCTTTGCAATATGATAAAATTCATTCCGGCGCTGGTTTATACTCCTTAAAATAGTCGAATAACCGCTATATTGTACGGATACTACTGACGTTTCTAATTGTAAGTTTTTTGAAAATGAATGACCTGAGGAAGGAGCTCTCAAAGCTGCTGCAAAAGGATGAACGTGTTTTCGATTTTATCCAGGACTCGGCCACAGACGGATTATTAATATGGAAGCATTCAAATCCGGAAGATTGCTGGGCTGACAAGAAGCTGCAGCAAACGATCGCGTCCGGTTCGGGGTTTCAGGAAGTCAACGATGTGTCCGCTTCGCTTTTTGAAAATGCTTCCTTTTCATTCCATATTAAGAATGTATGTGCGGGCCTTCCCGAAAGCGGGGAACCGCGTCACGGCACCGTAATGATCCCTCGCAATAACGTACACTCATTGCGGTTGGCGGTAACTTCTATTTATGCATTTGCCGAGCCGCACGGTTGGCTCGTTTTGTCGGGCTTTCAACAGGACACCCTGTTGCCCGAATTGCCGGGATCGATCACCAGCACCGAGCTGTATCAATCGTTTCTGAACAGCAACGCGATTTATGTAACGAGCATCGATCTGGAAGGAAACTACAAATATGTCAACGATCATTTCTGCGAGTTTTACGGGTTGGAAAGAAATGCGATCATCGGCCAGTCGTCGCTCGGGGGCGTTGTGGCGGAGGATATCGGGAAATGCCTGCAAGTAGGTGAGCAGTGCTTTGTGAACCCGGGTATGCCTCAGCCGGTCGTGCTGCGTAAGTACTCATCGTTCGACGGCGTGAAAACGACGCAATGGGAATTTACCGGCATTGCCGACGAAAACGGGGTGGTTGAGGAAATATTATGCATTGGTTATGATATAACCCAGCAGCTCAAAGTGCAGGAAGACTTGTCGGTACTCGTGTCTAATATGCAGGATGTCCTGTTCACAATCTCTCCCGGGGGCGTTTTCAGTTATGTGTCGCCAAGCTGGACGTCGATGTACGGACATACTGTTGAGGAAACCGTTGGGAGGCCCTTCACCGAATTTATCCATCCCGACGATTTCCATATCTGTTTCGAGGCATTGCGCATTACCACGGAAACCGGCGTACCGGTGCCGGGTGGGGTAGAACACCGCATCAGGCACAAGGATGGGTCGTGGTCGTGGAGTAATACCAGTGCCAATATCGATCCGGTAAGCAAGGAAATCATCCTGACGAGCCATGACATTACCGAGTTGCGAAACTCCCGGGAGCGTCTCAAAGAGCTGGCTATTGTTGCCTCCAATACAACGGATTACATTGTGATAACCGACAGCCGGGGGTATATCACATGGGTTAATAAGGCTTATGAGATACACACCGGTTACGAGCGGAAGGAAGTGAAAGGCATGAATCCACTGGTTTTGCTGCGCGGGCCCGAGACCGATCCAGACACCCTCGACCGCATATGGCTGTATTGCAGTGAGAAGAAGGTAGTGCGGGAAGAAGTGCTTTGCTACACCAAGGCGGGGGTAAGCTACTGGGTCGACCTTAAAGTGACGCCCGTTTTTGATGATTTTGGCAATTGTACCCATTTCATAGCCGTAGAAAGGGATATAACGGCCCGCAAAGCAGCGGACCAGGAACTCAGACGGATCAAGGACATCCAGGAGCAGACCAACAGTGTAGCGCGCGTAGGCGGGTGGGAGTTGTACGCGCGTACGGGCGAGCTTTACTGGTCACCTACCACGAAGGAAATTCACGAAGTGCCGCAGGATTATGTGCCGAATACCGATACGGCCATCCATTTTTATAAAGAAGGATACAGCAGGGATGTTATCACCAGGGCTGTGGCCGCAGGGCTCGCCGATGGAACGCCCTGGGACAGTGAATTACAAATAGTAACGGCCAAAGGCAATGAACTGTGGGTAAGGTCGATCGGAAAAGCCGAGATGGTGGACGGCGTGTGCGTTCGCGTGTATGGGGCATTTCAGGATATTACGCACCGTAAGCAGGCTGAGATGGATATCAAGAATTCGGAAGCTAAATTCCGGAGCTTGTACGATTCGACGAGCGACGCGGTAATCCTTTTTGACCATACCGGGTACCTGGATTGTAACGATGCCGCATTGAAAATGTTCGGGATTGATTCGTTGGAGACTTTTCTGAGGATGCCCTTGGGCGATTTGTCGGGCCTGAATGAGCCAGGCATGGAGGATCATAAGAACGAGGGCAAGCGGCATGTGCAGATGGTCTACGAAAAAGGCACACACAATTTCGAATGGAAATACAAGCGCTTCGGTGAGTCGAAGGAGTCGTTTATTGCGGAGGTTCTGCTCAACCTGATGAAGATCAATGACTCGGAGATTATTCAGGCCGTGATCCGGGATATTACGCTGCGGAAACGTGCGGAGCTCGAGCTGCTCGAAGCCCGGGAACATGCGGAAGCAGCCAGCAAGTTGAAATCGGAATTTTTGGCCAATATGAGCCATGAGATCCGGACACCGCTGAATGGCGTGGTCGGGTTTACCGACCTGCTGATGAAGACGAATCTGGACGAGACCCAGCAGCAATATATGTCGATGGTCTTTCAGTCGGCCAACTCGTTGATGGACATTATCAACGACATTCTTGACTTCTCCAAAATAGAGGCAGGCAAACTGGAACTGACCCCGGAGAAAACCGATCTTTTGGAAATCTGTGGGCAGGTGGCCGATATGGTGACTTACCAGGCGCAGCAGAAACACCTGGAAATGCTGCTCAATATTCCTGCCGACATTCCGCAGTTTGTCTGGTGTGATTCGGTGCGGTTGCGGCAAATCCTCGTGAATTTGCTCAGCAATGCCGTTAAATTTACGGGCCAGGGCGAAATCGAGCTGAAAATAGAATTGTTGCAAAAGGTAAGCGGCCTCGACTACACATTCCGGTTCTCGGTCCGCGATACAGGAATTGGTATTGATCCTCAAAATCAGCGCCGTATTTTCGAGGCATTTTCACAGGAAGATTCTTCTACCACCAAGCGGTTTGGCGGTACGGGACTGGGACTTACGATTTCCAACAGCCTTCTCGGACTGATGGATAGCCGCCTTCAGCTGGTAAGCAAGCTCGAACGCGGCAGTACTTTCTTTTTCGACGTCACATTCCGGGCCGTCGAAGGTGAGGACCGGTTTGACTGGGAGAATGTGGAGCAGATCGAAAATGTGCTGGTCGTGGACGATAATCTCCATAACGGCCAGATTTTGAAGGACATGCTGGCCAATAAGCGTATCTCGGCTGATTATATCCGGAGCGGAGAGGAAGCTTATGAAAGGCTCGCCGGCGGCAAAGCATATGATGTGATATTGATGGATTGCCAGATGCCGGGATGGGACGGGATTGAAACGATCCGTATGCTGCGGAAACTGGAAGGCAAAGCAGCCCATCAACCTGTGATACTGCTGAACGATTCGTTTGACGAAGAAGCGCTGAGTGATTTTGGTAACGAGTTGGACATCCGGTATTTTTTGGTTAAGCCGGTTAAAATACAGCAGCTTTTTCATGCGCTTTCCCATCTGGGGCTTAAAACCAAAGCCCCGGAAAAGCCGGCAAAAATAGTGGCACACGAAAAATCATCCGAAGAAACTTACGAACCAGGTGACGTGAAAATACTCATAGCGGAAGATCATAAGATCAATATGCTGCTGGTCAAATCAATGCTGGGTAAAATATTGCCCGGCAGCGAGCTGATTGAGGCGGCCAATGGTAGGGAAGCGATCGAAGCATTCCGCAGGACCAGCCCAGACATCGTTTTTATGGACATCCAAATGCCGGAGATGAACGGGTACGAAGCCACACGCGAGATCAGACGGGCGGGTAGTCCGCACGTGCCGATCATCGCGCTTACGGCCGGTACAGTCGTGGGCGAGCGTGAAAAGTGCATCGAAGCCGGGATGGACGATTATCTCACCAAACCGGTTTTGAAGGAGACGCTCGAAGCGGCGGTCCGGAAGTGGCTTCACAGGGCGGATTAGCCGTTCACGATCTGTCCGCCGTTCGGGTGCAATACCTGCCCGCTCATGTACGAGGCGTCGTCGCTGGCCAGGAACACGTAGCACGTGGCTACCTCACAGGGTTGGCCCGGGCGCTTGAAGGGCGTGTCCTTTCCGAATTTTTTCACCCGCTCCGAATCAAAGGTCGAGGGGATGAGCGGCGTCCAGATCGGTCCCGGTGCGACCGCATTCACCCGTATGCCCTTTTCAGCCAAATTATCTGCCAGCGACCGCGTGTAGGCCACAATCGCCCCTTTGGTAGATGAATAGTCTAGCAACGAAGGGTTGCCGTGATAGGCTGTGATGGAGGTAGTGTTGATGATGGTGTCTCCCTGTTGCAAGTGCGGTAAGGCCGCCTGCGTGAAGTAGAAAAAGGAGAAAATGTTCGTCGCAAAAGTGTCGTTCAGCTGATCCGAGGAAATCTGGTCGACGCTTTCTTTCGGATGCTGCTCGGCCGCATTGTTGACGAGGACATTCAGTTTCCCGAACTCGTTGACCACGCGGCTTACCGCTTCCCTGCAAAATGCCTCACTGCGGATATCGCCCTGAATGAGCAGGCAACTTTTTCCTTCGGCTTCCACCATGGACCTGGTATCGGCGGCGTCCTGATTTTCATCGAGGTATACAATGGCCACGTCGGCACCTTCCCGTGCAAAATGGACCGCCACCGAGCGGCCAATGCCGCTGTCGCCACCGGTAATGAGGGCCGTTTTACCTTCCAGTTTGCCGCTGCCGCGGTAGTTGTCGCGGATCACGACGGGGGCCGGATCCATGATTTCTTCTATGCCGGGCTGTGCGCTTTGCGTCTGCCCGCGGGTGTCTATATCAAAACTCATAATGCTTAAATGTTTTTTGGATGCGGCTCATTGTCAAAAAGGGTATGCCAATGGCCTCTGCGCGTTCGGGTCAGGTTGAAAGCACGGACTGCCGCAGGGAATGAGTAAAGATTTTCACAGTGTATTGTGTGCAACTGAGCGCAGGAAGCCTGTCTGGATGCTTCGGAATGTGCCCGGCATGGTTATTAACACAAGCACGCGATGCGGCCGCAAATGCGGGCCGTCAAACGTATCGTGTTATGGATTCGAAAAAGGTGGTGATCATAGGCGGAGGTTTCGGGGGGATTAACCTCGCTCAGAAGCTATCCCGGGATAAGTCGTTTCAAATCGTGCTGGTGGATAAGAACAACTACAATTTCTTCCCGCCGTTGCTGTATCAGGTTGCGACCGGTTTTCTGGAAGCTTCCAATATCAGTTATCCGTTCCGCAAGTTTTTTCAGGACAAATCCAATCTCCGGTTTAGTCTGGGAGGCTTTGAAAAGGTTTTTCCGGAAGAAAAGAAGGTTGCGACCGAAAGCGGCGATATCTACTACGACTACCTCGTATTCGCCACTGGCACGGAAAGCAATTATTTTGGCATGGAGAACGTCCGGAAAAACGCGGTACCGATGAAAACCGTGCAGGATGCGCTCGCACTACGGAACCATATTCTGAGACTGAAAGAAAAAGCTACCAAAGAAACCGACGCCGCCGTCCGTAAAAAGCTGTTGTCCATTGTGGTGGCCGGCGCAGGCCCGACGGGCGTGGAAGTTTCGGGAATGCTGGCGGAAATGCATAAGAGTATTTTTAAAAAGGACTATCCCGAACTGAAAAGGGAGGAAGTACAAATCTATCTCGTCGATGCGCTGCCCGTGGTATTGAACCCGATGAGCAAAAAATCGCAGGAGGAAACGCTTGCAGAGCTGAAAGGCCTGGGAATAGAGGTGCTGCTGGATCATGCAGTGAAAGATTATGATAACGGAATCGTCACATTCGCCAACGGCAATACCATCGAAACCGAAACGCTGATCTGGACCTCGGGTGTAACGGCAACTGCATTGCCCGGCTTGCCCGAGGAAGCTTTGGGCAAAGGCCGGCGTGTGCTGGTGGACGCCTACAACCGTGTGAAAGGCTTTGAGGATATTTTTGCCATTGGCGACGTGTGTTTGATGACTGCCGACACAAAATTTCCGAATGGGCATCCGCAGCTCGCCCAGGTAGCCATCCAGCAGGGACGGAACCTGGCGCATAACCTCTCACAGTGGCAGGAGGGGCGTTCGCCCAGGGCATTTGAATATAACGATAAAGGCACGATGGCGATCATCGGCGTCAATAAGGCTGTGGCCGATTTGCCGGGCTTGCATTTCAAGGGCTTTATCGCTTATTTTCTGTGGTTGGTGGTGCATTTGTTTTCACTGATCCGCTACCGGAACCAGGTGAAAACCCTTTATAACTGGATGGTCGCATTCTTCACAAGGGACCAGTCCCTGCGTTTCATCCTCGATTCGAAGCCGGAAAAGCCCGCGCACTGACCATAGCTATCCAGTTGACCATCGTAAATTTTAGCCACATTTCTTTATGATCAAGACAATTGCCGACCCCTCCCAATACCCGTTCGAATGGCTTGACGTGACGGAACCCGGCGAGGACGAGGTAAGGCAGCTCAGGGAAAAATATGGGTTACACGCCTCGTCCATCAAGGACTGGCTGCAACCCGACCATTTGCCGAAATATGAGGACGTAGGCAGCTATGTGTTTATTATTTTCAGGATGCATAGTGAGAAAGTGGGGACCGAGGCCGATACCGTCACCGAGCTCACCGACAAGCTGGCGATTTTCATGACTAAAGAGAGGGTCATCACCATGCATAAAAAGGATTGGGGTGCCCCGGAAGTGATCCGGGAAGAGCAGGTCGACCAGCATTCGTGCGAGGATACGGTACATCTGGTGAATGAGATCATCAAAAGCTGTATCGCCACTTACGAGGCACCGTCGCTGAAACTGACGAAAGATATTGAATACTATGAGGAAAACATGTTCCTCAAAAACCGAAAAGCGTCGCTTTTGAAGGGCTTGTATTACCTCAGAAGGAGGGTAGAAGTTACAAGGCGTATTCTGATGCTTTCCCATGAAATCGTGGATAAAATAGATGCGCCGGGGCATTCCAACACCTACACCCGCGACACGCGTGACCTGTATGTGAAACTGCACAATATTTATGACACGCTGTTTGAAAATATGAACCATCTGGTGATGGTCTATTTCTCGATTTCCTCGCAGCGTACCAATGAGATCGTGCGCGTACTCACGGTGTTTTCGGTCTTTTTCATGCCGCTTACGTTTATCGTCGGTATCTACGGCATGAACTTCGATTTTATGCCTGAATTGCGACTGAAATGGGGTTATCCGGGCGTCATGATCCTGATGGGCGGGATTACTTTCGGGATTTATGTGTGGTTTAAACGGCGCGGATGGCTGTAAGGGGTAGCATAAATGTATTTAACCTCTATTTTTGCCTCCCTATTGTCCCGAATCTATGAACCGAACCTTTACCCGACACGCATTTTCGTCGTTAACATTATTTTGCATGGCTCTTTTGTTTCCCCGGGCCATTTTCGCCGCTATCCCCAAAGCGCCGACTACGCTCGTTGCAGTAGCAGCTTCCGGAAGCCAGATTAACCTTGGATGGCTGGACCTTGCGACGGACGAAACCGGTTTTGAAGTGGAGCAATCTACGGATGGGACCAGGTTTGTAAAAATTGCCGATCTGGCGGCCAATACCATCACTTATCAGGATAAATCGCTGAAATCGGCCACCAAATACTGGTACCGGGTGCGCGCCAGGAATGCTTCCGGGGCGTCGGCGTACTCCAATGTCGCCAATGCTACTACGTTGGTAATCATTACTATTCCAAAGGCCCCCTCGGCACTTGTTGCCAATGCGGCTTCTTCCACGCAGATCAATTTGAGCTGGACGGATAACGCCAACGATGAAACAGGCTTCGAACTCGAACGCTCAACGGATGCATTGTCATTTACCAAAATCGCCGACCTCGGCCCGAATGTGACGACCTACCAGCACACGGGCCTTGCGGCCGCAACACGCTACTGGTACCGCGTGCTCGCGAAGAATACCGCCGGGAAATCGGGTTATTCCAATATTGCCAACGCGACTACACGGGAGGTCTTACCTAACGCGCCCTCGGGCCTGACGGCGATGGCTGTTTCGGCTGCTCAAATTGACCTCAAATGGGTCGATAATGCCAATAACGAAAGCGGTTATCAGGTTGAGCGCTCGCAGAACGGGGCTGCTTTTACGAAAATCGCCGACCTCGCCGCCAATGTGACCACCTATCAGAGTACCGGTCTGACTGCCGCGACAAGTTATTCTTACCGTGTACGGGCAGTAAATGCAGTTGGAGCGTCGGCATATAGCAATACCGGTTCGGCCAAAACGCAGAATGTTCCCGTGCCCGACGCGCCCACAAACCTGACGGCAGTGCCTACCGCGCCCGACCTGATCCAGCTGCGTTGGGCCAAACCCACAGGCAATGCCACCGAAATCGTGATCGAACGTGCGAAAGGCGAAGGTAACTTTGCCCCAATAGGCAAAGTTGCAGCGGCAGTGCTGCAATACGAGGACCGTGCCGAGCTCGAAGCCGCCGATTATTTTTACCGCATTAAGGCCGTGAATGCGGGCGGCGAATCGCCATACAGCCTGCTCGCGATCGTGCGTGCTGCTTCCATCATTACGGCAGTGGAAAGCCCCCAGGACCGGTATTTAATTTACATGGCAGGTCGGACGCTCGTTGTCGATCTTAACCGTGCTGCAGAGGCGAGGGTGTCGGTTTACGACCTTGCAGGGCGGGAACTTGAGGCAAGAAAAATCAGACAGGAAGGGCGGATAGACCTCAGCCGGCTTCCGACGGGTATTTATGTGGTTGTAACCGATATGGGTAAGGAAGTAATATCGAAGCGAATATTCCTTTATTGATATATCCTGAACCTAAATTTACTGACCTCTATGAAATGCTGTTTTTTGAAGCCGTTTTCGGGCTTCTCCTGCATGGCACTTGCTCTGTGCCTGCTCATTTCCGGTGCCGTTTCGGCGCAAAAGAAGAAAAAATATATTGTAAATGCCTACGTCGGCGGGTTCCGCGGGCTGGTGAATGTGGAAGAAATTGATGCGGAAAAGTTGACGCATATCAACTACGCATTTGTGAATGTGCAGGACAGCCTGGCCGTCCTTACCAACCTTGCCACAGATTCCACCAATTTCAGGAAGCTGAATGGGCTTAAAAAGAAAAATCCGGACCTGAAAATCGTGATCTCGATCGGCGGATGGGCGTGGAGCGAAAACTTTTCGGACGCAGTACTGACAGAATCTTCCAGGTTGAAATTCGCGAAATCCAGCGTCGATATTGTGCGCCAATATGATTTGGACGGCGTGGATATCGATTGGGAATATCCCGGTATGCGCGGAGAGGAAGGCAACATCTTCCGGCCCGAAGACAAGCAGAACTTTACCCTGATGTTCAAAGCGATCCGTGAAGAATTAAATTTGCTCGAAAAAGAGAAGGGTAAAAAGTACCTGCTCACCACGGCTGTGGGCGGTTCGAAATCGTTTATCGAGCACACCGAAATGGCCCTCGCGCAGGTGTACCTCGACTACGTACTGATCATGACCTACGACTACGGCGGCCGCAACGGTACGGTCGGGCACCATACCAATTTGTACAATTACGATCCATCCGGCGAAGGTTCATCCGCCGACCGTTCGGTGAAGAATTTTATCGCCGCGGGCGTGCCTGCGAGCAAGATCGGGCTGGGGGCCGCATTCTACGGCAAAGGCTGGGAAGCTGAAACTGCCGACAACCACGGATTGGGTGCAAAACGGGTGAAATCGGTGCAGGGCGGTGGTTATACCAAGCTGAAAGACACCATGATCGATCAGAACGGCTACAAAAAGTATTACGATAAGAAGGCCAAAGCCCCGTACCTGTTCAACGACTCCACCAAAGTGCTCATTACCTACGAAGACGAGAAGTCGGTGAAGGGGAAATGCAAGTATGTGAAAAAGAATAAATTGGCCGGTATTTTTTTCTGGGAGTATTTTAATGACCCGAAGGAATACCTGATCAACGAAATCCACAAAAACCTCGACTAGCGCGCTACCAGCCGCAGCAGATCGTCCCTGGTCAGTGATTTCAGAATATCGGAATCGGTTTTGATCAGATCATTGGCCAGGTCCTTCTTTGTTTCCTGCAATTCCATGATTTTTTCTTCGATCGTATCGGGGCAAATGAGCCGCACGGCGATCACATGCTTGTCCTGCCCGATGCGGTGTGAACGGTCAATGGCTTGGTTTTCAACGGCCGGGTTCCACCACGGATCGATCAGGTAAACATAATCGGCTTCGGTGAGGTTGAGACCGGTACCGCCGGCTTTCAGCGAGATCAGGAAAACGCGCACGTCGGGATTAGTCTGGAAGTTCTCCACCTTCGCCGCCCGGTCGCGCGACTGGCCGGTAAGGTATTCGTACCCGATGCCGCGGCTTTCCAGTTCAGGGCGGATCAGGTCGAGCATGGACACGAACTGCGAGAAAATCAAGATCTTATGCTGCGTCGCTTTGGTTTCGATCTGTTCCACAAGCGTGTCGATTTTCGCCGAGGCATTGCCGTAAAACTTTTCGTCGCGGAGCAATGCGGGCGAATCGCATATCTGACGCAGTTTGGTAAGGCCTTGCAATACATGCAATTGCGAGCGTTTGATATCGCCTTCGCTGGTGGTGTTGAGGTAAATGTAAAATTCCAGTTCATACGCATTGTACACGCGCCGCTGTTCCTCTCCCATTTCGCAATAGATCACCATTTCCGTTTTTTCGGGAAGCTCCGAAGCCACCTGCTGCTTGGTGCGCCGCAGGATAAACGGATTCACCCGCTTTTGCAGCTCCGCGGCCCGCTCGGCGTCCTTGAAACGGTCGATAGGCGCCGAGAAATGGTTGCGGAACTGCGTTTTATTGCCGAGTAGACCGGGGCATGCGAACGAAAGCTGTCCGTATAAATCGAAAGTATTGTTCTCCACCGGAGTACCGGTCATCACAATGCGGTTGCGCGCATGGAGCAGCCTCACGGCTTTGTAGCGTTGTGATTCAGGATTTTTGATGGCCTGCGACTCGTCGAGGATGATGTAGTTGAAATGGTATTTCTTTAAAAAATTTACATCCGAAAGCAGCGTACCGTAGGAGGTGAGGATGATTTCGTAGCGGTCGAAATCGGTGATGTCTTTCGCGCGGTCGGCGCCGTAAATGGTCAGCATCCGGATGTCCGGAGCGAACTTAGCTACCTCGGCCTGCCAGTTGAAAACCAGCGAGGTAGGTACTATGACGAGGTTCGTGTTCCGTACCTGTTTTTTTCTTTGTAATAATATAAATGCGATGATCTGCAAGGTTTTACCCAAACCCATATCGTCCGCCAGGCAACCGCCGAAGTTGAAGTCGTCAAGAAAATTGAGCCAGTTAAGGCCCTGCTTCTGGTAGCCACGCAGGCTTGCTTTCAGCTTTTTGGGCACCGGCACCGGCTTGATCGAATCGAAATCCGTGAATTTGGACTCATAAAATGCGATCTGCTCTTGCGCCTCGCGGTCGAGCATTTCGGCGTCGTACATATCGTGTACCGCCGCGAAACTGATTTTCGGAGTATGGATTTCCTCGCCCACGATCTCGCCGACTTCGAAGAATTTAGCAAATTTTTCCAGCCACTGTTCCGGCAAAATACCGAGTGTGCCGTCGCTCAGCTCCACATATTTGTTGCGGTTTTTGGCTGCCTTATGCAGGTTTTTGAGGGTCACCTTCTGCGAACCGAACTGCACCGTAGCCGTGGTATTGAACCAGTTAATGCCGCTGTTGACGTGAATCGAAACCTTTGCCTTGTTGGCATTGAGGCGGTTCTTGGTGAGCTGATTAAAACCGAGAATGGTAATGCCCTGATTTTTCCATTCGTCGAATGCGTCGGGAAACCAGTTTTCGTCCAGGAACCGGGCACGGTGCAGGTAAAAGAAATGTTTGTCCTCAATACCCTCTGCGAGCTGGTACTCGAAATCCGGGTGCTGGCGCATCATGGCGGCCATGTAGCGGAGCTCTTCTTCTTCGTCGCGCTTTACCATGAACGGATTGCCGTGTCCATCCACTGAATAAATGTCGTTTTTAGAGTAGAGCGGCACCTCTACGCTGCCGTACCTTACCACCGGCGTAATGAGCACATAATTGCCAAAGTCTTCCAGATAAATGATCTTTTCCACGCGCCCATCGAAGCCTTGTTCCTCGCGTTGCGCCGGCGTAGCGGGCTTTACGTACGTGTACGATATGCGTATGCGCGGGGGAAGTTTCGCGAGCAGGTTCTGGCGGAAATCCTCGAATTTGGTTTCGTGGATGTAAATGCGCTGGTTGTGCTGCCTGAAAAAATAGAGCACTTTCAAAATGTCTTCGCTCTCGATCAGGTGCAGCGAATCTTTATACAACACAAAATAATCGAAGCGGATCTCCACATTTTCGAGGTCGAGGTGGACGCTATCGATGATCAGCTGGCCGGAAATGCGGAAAAAAGGGTCCTTTTTGTCGATCGTCAAATGCACGTCCACATCCGACTGTGCGAGTTTTACAGGTACCAGCGAGGCAGCATTGACATTGTCGGATACCAGCGGGGCATGATAGTAAAAATCCAGTTTTTCAGGGTTTTTGAGCACCGCACGCAGACCGGCGAGGTCGGTTTCCGGCTTTTTCTTCCTGAAATTATTGCTGAACGACGCAATTGCCGTGTAAAACCGCGACAGGTCGTGGTCCTGCGTTTTCCAGAGCTGTTCCAACGGGTTGAGCTGCACGAACGGGTTTTTCAGCTTGCCGTCCCGCGTCACCGGCGCATCGTACATTTCCAGGAAAAAGTGGTCGTAGTACTTGTTAAGGCCGATCGCGACGATCGTGCGGGTGTTGGCGTCGGTGGGTTTGGCCTCGGGTAAATGCCGCACCGGGTCCGTAAAAAGCTGGTCCTGCATAGCCGAAACAGCCGCCTGGTTGATCGGGATAAGCTCCTTGATGAGCGGTAGCACACGCAACTCCCGGTTGACATATTCGATCGTAAAGTATTGGTTCAGAGTCGGTTCGGCTTCCATTCCGTAGTCGGCGGCTAGGGTGCGCAGGCGGTCGTTGCGGATGTTCTTGTCGAAAAACGCGCGGAAATCCCTGCGGTTCATAATGTTATATAGCACCTGGACCTGGTGTTCGCACAGCTTTCGTTTGGGACGGGTACATTCGCAGTAGAGGTTCACCATGCGGTCGTTCTGCTTCACCACCACCTTGAAAGCCTCGCCGCCCCACTGAATGCGGAATGCGGCATAATCCACCACCATATCGTCGGGCTGGATCTCGAAATAGCCCCGGCGCTCGGTAGCGGGCATGTCGGCGCTGTGATTGAGAATGTGCGTGGTGGAGAGCTCGGCGAGGTTAAAATCCAGGAAAATGTAGTTGTGCTGGCTCGGCACGGCCCCCATGGCTGGTTCATTCTTTTTCATAAGGCAAATTAACGACTGCGGGTGCGTTTGGCACCATTATTTTGCAAAATTTGCGTTAATGAAAAATCTGACCTGCTTCCGTTTCTCCACGCTTGCCGTTCTTGTTATTCTGCTGATAGCTGCCCCCGCATGGGCGCAGGATGTCAAAACCGATACTTTGAAAGTAATTCCGGCGGATTCGGTCGCCGCTCCCAAACCCGACACGGCGACGGTACGGCCCCGGGTGGTGATCGATACGATCCGTTACCGGCTTATCGGCGACGGTAATTTTACAAGAGGAAATGTAAACCGGAGCCTGATGGTCCTGCGTGCCGAACTGATTTTCAGCGGGCCGGTGATCAACATCGCTACCAACCCGCGGTTTACCTATGGCAAGCAGAATGGTGTCCTAGCCGAGCGCGACAGTTATGTGGATCTTTTCGTAGATGTTTTCAAAAAACGCAAAACCTATGTTTTCGGCCTGGCTGCATTGGAAACCAGTAACCTGAGGCGCATCGACCTGCGGCAAATGGCAGGCGCGGGGATAGGGTACCGGGTGATCAAAACAAAGTCCCACGACCTCAGCCTGACCGACGCACTACTCTACGAATCGACCAACTTTTTTGAAAAAGCCACGGTAACAACTGTTCGTAATTCATTCCGTATCAAGGGGAAGCATTCATTTTTGTCGGATAAATTCCGGTTCAATCACCTCACATTCATCCAGCCTGCCTTGAACGACCTGTCGAACATGCGCTGGAATACGATCCTTTCGGCGGAAATGCCGCTCAACAAATGGGTGACGCTGCGGACGAGTTTTGAAAACTCCTACGAGAGCGTGGTAGAGGTCGGCCGCAAGCGAACCGACTCGCGCATTACTTTTGGGATTTCAGTAGGAAATAAATAGACGATTCCGGTACCGCGGTTGTCAGGGAAAGAGGCGTAGAATACTGTCCGTATCACCAGCACATTATATCTGTCCAAAATGTGCTTTACTAAGTATTCACTACATTCCAAATCGAGCAATGAGAGACCAACAGGACAACCGCCGTGACTTCCTGCGCAATTCGCTTTATTCAGCCGCCGGCCTGGCGATGTTTCCGCAACTGACCCCCAATGCATACGGGTCCATCAAGACCGTCGTAGCAGAGCAGCCTTTTATACCGGTAGCACCGTCCCGGATCAAGTTTGCGGTGATCGGGATGAACCACGGCCATATTTACGGGCAGGTGGAGGCGGTGACGCGTGGCGGTGGCGAGCTGGTTTCGTTTTTTGCCAAAGAAGCGGACCTCGCTGCCGCATTTGCCAAACGCTACCCGAATGCCAAACAGGCGAAATCGGAAGCGGAAATCCTCGACGATAAATCGATTCAACTCGTGCTCAGCTCGGGCATACCCGACGAGCGCGGGCCCCTGGGCGTACGCGTCATGAAGGCGGGCAAGGACTATATGGTGGACAAACCGGGCCTTACCACACTCGAACAGCTTGCCGAAGTCCGCAAAGTGCAGAAAGAAACCAAGCGTATTTACTCGATCATGTATAGTGAGCGCCTCGAAAACCGCGCCACGGTAAAGGCAGGCGAATTGGTGAAGCAGGGCGTTATCGGCAAAGTGGTGCAGACGATCGGCCTTGGCCCGCACCGGATGAATGCGAACACGCGACCTGAATGGTTTTTTGACAAAAAGCGCTTCGGCGGTATCATATGCGACATTGCTTCGCACCAGTTTGACCAGTATCTGTTTTTTACCAATTCTACCAAAGCGCAGGTAGTAGCTTCGCAGGTGGGGAATGTAAACCATCCTCAATACCCCAAATTTGAGGACTTCGGCGATGCAATGCTGCGCGGGAATGGAGGTTCGGGTTATATCCGTGTAGACTGGTTCTCGCCCGACGGTCTGAAAACATGGGGCGACGGACGCCTTACTGTGCTCGGTACCGAAGGGTTTATCGAGATCCGCAAGAATATCGATATCGGAGGCCGGGAAGGCGGTAACCACCTTTTTGTGGTGAATAATAAAGAAACAACTTATGTCGATTGCAGCCAGGTGGAACTGCCTTACGGCCGCCAGCTGGTGGACGACGTGCTTAACCGGACAGAAACGGCCATGTCGCAGGAGCATTGCTTCCTGGCGACGGAACTATGCCTGAAAGCGCAGAAAAACGCGCAGAATGTTTCGATGGTGAGCTAATGCAACGATCCCCGTTCCTGATCACTTTTAAACACTACACAAACTATGATACGCAGACTGATTTTCATTTTCGGATTAATGGGTGCTCATGCCGCTTCGGCGCAAGGGCCAGTCAGTAACGTCGACCGTGATATTGTCTTCAAATCGGTGAATGTGATCCCGATGGACCGCGAAACGGTTTTGAAGGATCAGACAGTGGTGGTCAGGAACGGAAAAATTGTTTCCATTGGTAATAGTGCAAAAGCCGCCGCAAATGCATTGGTGGTGGATGCTAAGGGTAAATACCTGGTGCCGGGCTGGTCGGAAATGCATGCCCACGTGCCCGCGATCGAGGATTTCGGGCCGATGAAGGATGTGCTGACGCTCTATCTCGCCAACGGCATTACCACCATCCGGGGTATGCTCGGTAATGCCAAACACCTCGAACTGCGCGAAAAAGTGCGGAGCGGGGAAGTGCTGGGACCGAATTTCTACACCACAGGCCCGGCATTCAGCGGGCAAACTGTGAAAACGGCCGCCCGGGGCATTGAAATGGTGAAGGAGGAAAAAGCAGCGGGATACGATTACCTGAAACTGCTGCCCGGGCTGACCAAAGAAACCTTCCCGGGTATTGCCAAAACCTCCAAAGAATTAGGTATCGGCATGGTAGGCCACGTTTCATTTGCCGTCGGAGTTTGGGCGGCGATCGATGCGGGATATTCCTCCATCGACCACCTCGATGGGTTTGTGGAAGCCATAGTACCCGGTACCGACACGTTGGCCGAGCAGGAGACCGGCCTTTTCGGAACGTGGATCGCCTATGCCGCCGATACCACCCGCATTCCGAAGCTGATCAAGGGTTTGAAGGATAAAAACATTCGGGTAGTGCCCACGCAGGCCATTGCCGAGCGCTGGCTTTCGCCGCTGCCCGCATCGGCCTACGAAAATGACCCGGAATGGAAGTATATGACAGCCAAAGAAAAAGAGAACTGGCTGAATGCGAAGAGCAGTTATGTCAATAACCCCAAATTCAACAAAGAGCGAGCCGAGGCATTTGTGAATATCCGCCGCAAACTGATTTTGGCTTGCCAGAAGGGCGGCGTGCAGCTCATGCTCGGCTGTGATGCACCACAGGTACTGAATGTGCCCGGCTTTGCTACCCACCATGAATTGAAATACCTCGTAGACGCCGGACTGACGCCTTACGAGGCATTGAAAACGGGTACTGTGAATGTGGCAAGCTACCTGAACAAACCCAATTCAGGCTCGATCAAGGCCGGTAATGTGTCCGACCTGGTGTTGCTTGCCGCCAATCCGCTGGAGAACATCGGCAACACCAAAACCATCGAAGGTGTGATGATCGGTACGAAATGGCTCCCGAAAAGCTTCCTGGACAGCGAGTTGAAAAAGATCGAAAAGTAACCTCTACTCTTCGTAAATCATCTTACGCGTCATGCCGCCGTCTATGATCAGATTGGCACCGGTGATGAAATCATTTTCAGGATTGGTCAGATACAGGCACGCTCTGGCAATGTCGTCGGGCTTACCAACACGGCCAGCCGGGTGCTGGGCGTGATCCGAGGCTTTTAACTGGCTGTAATCCCCCGTTTCGATCCATCCGGGGCTGATTGCATTCACATTAATGTGATCGGGGCCGAGCGAGATCGCCAATGCGTGTGTTAATGCCAGGATTCCGCCTTTCGAAGCCGCATATGCCTCCGTGTTGGGCTCGGACATGAGCGCCCGTGTGGACGCGATGTTCACGATCGCCCCCCTGCCTTGCGTACGCATCACCCGCGCGGCCTCACGTGCGCAAAGAAAACTGCCCCGCAAGTTGGTGTTCAATACGTAGTCCCAGTCATCTACTGCAAGGTCATAGGGGGATTGGGTACGGCCCAAACCGGCATTGTTAATCAGCACGTCTATTCTTCCGAACGATGTCTTCACCTGTTCGATACCCGTCACGATTTCGTCTGGATTGGTTAAATCGATGACCAGGGAACTGGATAAGAAGCCTTCCTTTTCCAATGCTTCCTGAACAGTCCGAAGCCCCTTCGGGTCGCGGTCCCATAATGCTACGCTTGCCCCTTTTCGGGCGTAATGGGTAGCTATCACGCTGCCGATGCCGTTTCCGGCACCGGTTACGATCACTACTTTGTTTTGATAGTCGCTCATGATCAGGATAATGCTTTGAAATCTGCTTCGGATAACCGGATGTTCCCTCCCTGCAAGTTTTCTTCCAAATGTTTCAGCGAGCTCGTGCCGGGGATCAGCAGGATATTCGGGGCGCGTTGCAGCAGCCAGGCCAATGCGATCTGCGCCGTGGTAGCTTGGTGTTTCTCTGCGATACCCGAAATCTTGTGCTTCAATTTCTCGGGTCCCGACGCGAGCGGGTACCAGGGAATGAAAGCCATTCCGCGTGCCAGGGTGTAATCCAGCACATCTTCCCACCGCCGGTTACCCAGGTTATACAGGTTTTGAACCGAGACGATCGGTATTGTCTTCTCCGCCTGTTTAACCTGATTCACATCCACTTCCGATAATCCGACGTGCCGGATTTTTCCCGCTTTCACTGCGTCCACCACCGGGCCAAGCGTTTCTTCAACCGGGAAGCGCGAGTCGACGCGGTGCAGTTGCCACAGGTCGATCACATCTTTTTTCAATCTTTTAAGGCTTCCGTCAATGGCCTGCCGGATATGCTCCGGGTGGCCATTGACGCGCCACTGGTTCGGGCCGGTGCGCTCAAAGCCGCCTTTGGTGGCAATGAGCAGGTCTTTGGGATAAGGAGAAAGCGCGTCGGCGATGAGCGTTTCGTTGGTATGCGGGCCATAGGAATCGGCGGTGTCTATAAAATTGACACCCGCGTCAACCGCAGCGCGAAGCACTTTTTTTGCATTCTCGCGGTCGGGGGCGTCGCCCCAGACACCCTGCCCGGTAAGCTGCATGCCGCCGTAGCCCAGCCTGTTAATTTCTATTTCGCCACCGACTTTAAATGTGCCGGCATGTTGATGATCGTTATTCATATTGCTTTGTAGTTAAAAGTCACTGCATAGGAAACTGCCGAATGTAGCTTTTCATTCAAGAGAGGAGAGACCAGGAGCATACTCATTTTTCACTAAGCAAATGTCACGCCAGGGAAGAAGAGTAGGCTTTTGGCCGAAAACTTTGGCACGGTTTTGTTCTTTTTGGCATAAAACCAAACATCATCAACAAATGGAAACGACAGTATTTGAAGCCCGCGCCAGGGAATTGGTCGACGATATTAAAGAGATTGTCAAAGTGAAGGGGATCAACTTGACAGACGCGCTCGAAGAAGCCGGTATCCCGCGGAAATCGTCCGACAAAATACTGAATAAAGGGGTAATGCCTACGTTATCCGAATTTCTGGCGTTGTGCCAGATATCGGGTATCACTTTTCACTTGCCTTACGTGGAGACGACCAACAGCCCGATGTAACGCTATCCGACTTCAAAATTGAAGTCGCCATTCATCACCAGCCGCGCGTCGATGGGGTCGGCGCTGCCCGGGATCTGGAGACCTTTGATTTTGGCGGTTTTGCCTTTGCTGAGCAGGTCAAAAATGTGCTTGTCGGTCAGTTTTTTGCCCAGGAACTCAAAGGGGATCTTAAAGCCGCAAGCCTGGAAATTGCTGCATCCGTAGGCTGTTTTGCCTTTCTTTAAAAGGTGCTCCTTGCATTTGGGGCAATGCAGGGTTTCAATTGCAACCTCTTCTTTCGGCTCGCGGGGCTTGCGTTCTTTTTTTGGTTTATCTTCTTTTTCAGCAACTGCCGGCGCTTCCTCAATAATAGTAATGGATCGTGCACGTTCGTTTTTGACTTCGTGTGTGAGCTTCACAACCATTTCAATCAGCTCCTGCTTGAAAGTATCCATCGCGTATTCGCCTTTTTCGATCAGCCGGAGCTTGCGTTCCCAGTGCCCGGTGAGTTCGGCGCTTTTGAGCAGTTCGTTTTGAATGGTATCGATCAGGTCGATGCCGGTTTGCGTAGCAAAAACATTCTTCTTCTTTTTCTCAATGTATTTGCGCTTGAAGAGCGTCTCAATGATGTTGGCACGTGTCGAAGGGCGGCCAATGCCGTTGTCTTTCATAAGTTCCCGCATTTCCTCGTCCTCGACCTGTTTTCCGGCGGTTTCCATCGCGCGTAGCAAGGTTGCCTCGGTGTAGGCCTTGGGCGGGGAAGTTTTGCCCTGATGCACGCGGGGCTCATGCGGGCCGCGTTCGCCCACTTCGAAAATCGGCATTACTTTTTCCTCTTCCGCCTCTTTTTTGGATGCATTGTCATTGACGTACAATTCCCGCCAGCCCAGTTCAAGGATCTGCTTGCCGGTAGCTTTAAATTCTACTTGCCCGACCATTCCAAGGACGGTGGTGTTGGATACCTTGCATTCGGGATAAAAGACGGCGATAAAACGCCTGGCGATCAGGTCGTAAATGCGTTTTTCATCCTGGCCGATGTGTACCGGCAACACACCGGTCGGAATAATCGCGTGGTGATCGGTTACCTTCTTGTCGTCGAAAACATTCTTCGATTTGGGGATCGGCAAATTGGCGAGCAGCGGTGCCGTGAACTGGCTGTAATAGGTTAGCTCGCGCAGGATGCCCTCCACTTTCGGGTGTAAGTCTTCCGAAAGGTAGGTGGTATCAACCCGGGGGTAAGTGACGAACTTCTTTTCGTAGAGGTTTTGAATGTGTTTCAAAGTATCCTCTGCCGAGTAGCCATATTTTTTATTCGCCTCAACCTGTAAGGAGGTGAGGTCAAAAAGCCTCGGATTGCCTTCCTTGCCTTCCTTTTTCTCAAATGCGGTTACTTCAAAATCGTGCTGTTGGAGGTATGCAAGGCCTTTATTGGCTTTTTCGACATTCTTAATGCGGTCGATAGTCGCGGTAAATTCCGTTTCGCGGTAAATGGTTTTCAGTTCCCAATATTCTTCCGAAACAAATGCATCGATTTCCTTTTGTCGCTGGACGATCAGCGCCAGAGTAGGGGTTTGCACGCGCCCGATGGACAGTACTGCTTTCCCACCGCCGAATTTCTTGGTGAAAAGGCGGGTAGCATTCATTCCAAGCAGCCAGTCGCCTATCGCGCGTGCGCTGCCGGCTGCGTACAGGTTGTCGTACTGGCTGCCTTCCCGGAGTTTGTCGAAACCCTCGCGGATAGCCTGTTCGGTGAGGGATGAAATCCACAGCCGCTTGACCGGCACCGTACATTTCGCTTTCAGCAGTACCCAACGCTGGATCAGCTCGCCCTCCTGGCCGGCATCGCCGCAGTTGATCACCTCTTCACAGTTGCGCACGAGGTTTTCGATCACGCCGAACTGCCGCATGGCGCCTTCGTTGTCTATCAGTTTGATCCCGAAACTGGAAGGGATCATGGGCAGGTCTTCCAGCCGCCATGATTTCCAGCGTTCGGTGTAGTCGTGTGGTTCTTTTAATGTGCAGAAATGGCCGAAAGTCCAGGTGACCTGATAGCCGTTACCTTCGTAATAGCCGTCGCGGCGCTGGCCGGCGCCAATCACCGCTGCAATATCTTTGGCTACGCTGGGTTTTTCCGCAATGCAAACTTTCATAGGTTCCTTTCCCGGTCGCTTTCTCTACGACCGGCCTGTCTGTTGTAGTTCCCTTTGAGGGGGTGCAAAGATGGTCAATTTTGTTCAGACTTCCCGCTGCCGTCGGCCCGATTTGCCTGCCTACCGGCCGACGAAAAGGCGTGTGAACGGCCAATTTTGACCGAATAATCAATCCGGCAAAAATTTTTTTTAAAAATTTTCAAAAAAATTTCGTGGTTTTTGGTTTCTGCGGGACAAATCTTCGGTGATTTTGGGTATTGGTAGAATCCACTCCAAATATAATTTGGTTTTGAATGGGCGATTTAGAATAAAATAGAAGTGTTTGATAGTGCTTAACAATAAGGTAACATAGGCTTTCGGCGGCGCAAAATCTTATAGGGGCAAAAAAGTGACAATTTGATGAATTTCAGATTTTGAATCTTTGAATAGTTATATAGTTTGTGCTCGTATCAGTCCCTTTTATGTCAATTCACTGTGTTGTATTATTTTGTTGTCAAGTGCGTTGAACGTTTGTTTTCAGAATATTGTATTATATTTGTACTCGAAATGCGATTGAGAACACAAGGAAAACATAAAACACTATTAACAATGAAAAATGCAAAAAATATGCTAGCCGTTGCTTTGGTAGCAATCACTAGCGCAGCTTATGCCAACAACAATTCTACATATACAGTTGAAGAAAAAACCAAAGTAGCGGTTGTTAACAACACATTGCCTGCTGCGGCACCGGTTCTGGACAGCCCTGCACCGCAAAAAGTGAAAAATACGCCTGACACCAATTATAGCGCAGCTCAGAAAGCAGCTATCGTAGGCCTCCAATTGAAAAGTGTAACTACGAAGTAAGTGATTGAACCTTATGGGTTCGGTTAAGATTGATTGATGGTTTTAAAAAGGGAGAAATTTTTCTCCCTTTTTTTGTTGCCGAGCGCTTAATATCGGATAGGATGTAAAAAAATAAAAGCCGATATTAGGGGTATGTTTGAAGTTGACCTCACCGATATGCTCGAAATGCAGTCCATATTTGACCGGCTGTATGAAAAACGCGACAAGATCAAAAACAGTCGCCCTATTCCTGCTTCCGCGCTTGCGAAGATCAGGGAGGGGCTCGCCTTGGAATGGACGTATAACAGCAACAGCATCGAGGGTAACACCCTTAGTTTGAGAGAAACGCAGCTGGTGTTGCAGGAGGGCATTACTATCAAAGGGAAATCGTTGCGGGAGCATTTTGAAGCGCACAACCATGAGAAGGCGATCCAGTACCTGTATGGCCTGGTAAGTCCGGATTATGCCATGCGGAGTATCGATATCCTTTCGCTGCATGGGCTGGTACTGCGGTCTATCGAAGATGATTTTGCGGGGCGCATACGTGATGCAGGCGTGCGCATTGTGGGTGCGAACTTTACACCGCCCAACGCGCGAAAAGTGCCGGATCTGCTTGATCAGCTGATAGGATTCACGAATGAGAATCCAATGAGGTTAAATGATATTCAATTGGCGACGGTTTTTCACCATCGGCTGGTTTGGATACATCCGTTTTTCGATGGAAATGGGCGGACGGTGCGGCTGGCAATGAACCTCCTGCTGATGCGCGCTGGGTTTCCGCCTGCGATTATTCTCAAAAATGACAGGAAGAAATATTATGATGCCCTGAACCAGGCCAATCAGGGGTCGTATCAGAAGCTGGGGCTTTTGATGACGCAGGCTTTGGAGCGCAGCCTGAATATCTATTTGAATGCATTGCCGGGGTATGAGTATGAATATGAGCCGATCGTGCGCATCGTGGAGGAGCCGGAAGTGCCTTACGGGCAGGAGTATGTGAGCCTGCTGGCGCGCCAGGGGAAGATCGACGCCTACAAGGAGGGGAGTGTTTGGTACACTACGCGGGAGGCGGTGAAGGAATATGTGGAGAATAGAAAGCGGAAACGCTGAGGGCCAGAGGCCTTGAAAATAGTAGGGGCGAAGCAGGAGCTTCGCCCTATTTTACCTGAAAAAACTACCGATCGAGATCATTAACAGGAGCGACTCTTCTTTGGATGTTCCCGCGCTGATATTGAATGCAAATTGTTCACGGAATGGGGTGATGTAGAAGCCGCCGCCATATCCCTGGTGCCAGTAATTGGCACTGTCGGGGTCGTTTTTCGCCCAAACTCTTCCCACATCATAAAATGCCCGCACACCCATTTTGAGCGGCACGAAGGTATTACGCGTTTCGGTGAGCTGCCAGCGCAGCTCGGTATTGAGGAAACCCTTCGATTCCCCCGTGAAGCGGTTGCGTTTGAAACCGCGGAGGTCGTTGAGCTGGCCGAGCGAGAACAGTTTGTAAAATGGCAATTGGCCTTTTGCAATACCGCCACCCAACCGGAGGCCAAGGGTGAGCGGATTTTTGCCATGGTTGGACAAGTATTGTTCCATTTCAAGTTCCGAGATCGAGGCCAGGTCGTTGCGGGATTGCGAAACGTGGCCGGCCTGCTGGGTTAGCTGCAAGCGGAAGCCGCGTTCGGGTAATGCGGCACGGTCGCGGAAATCGAGGTTAAGAATCCCTTTGGCGAAGATCAAATGCAGTTGCTCCGCACCGAAAATATCCGGGTGGTCGGCGAGGTAGCTGTTATTCCTTTGAATGCCTTCGGCGAGCTCGTAGCTTCCCGTTACCTCGATTTTGCTCTGTTTCCAGAACTGACGCAGCAGACCGGCCGATACGGCGAACGAGTTGTACTGGGTGCGGTAGTAGTTGGAAGGCAGATCGTTGTTTTTGGGTGTATCGTTACCAACCCCGAAGAAAAAGTTGTAGTTGAGCGGCCGGGAAAGTGTCACCTGCGAAATGCCATCCCATTTGCCCAACAGCTGCCGGAACTGGTTGTTATAGCTAAACTCATAATTCCCCTTCACACTCACCGACGCGCTGAGCGAATGTTTCGCGGCAAAGTCGGGCTTGCCGAAGCGCTGGCGGGTGAATGTAACCCCTCCATGGACGGCGAAGCCCACGAACGGGTTATAAGTAAGCAATGCAATGGGCAGGTAGGTGTTGTATTTGAATGCATTCCGGTCGTATTCGTAGTAACGCTCGTCGACGGGCTTTACCTCACGTGCTTCCGTGCCAAGTTCATGATGCGGGTCAGGATCTTTTTCATAAATGAGGGTTTGTTTGCCCCCTTTGCTTACATCGGACCGGTCGGAAATGTAATCGTCGCCGCTTCCGCTGACGACGCGCACAAGGATCGATCTCTCTGATTTTCCCTGGATATCGAAAACGTCGTCGCCGCCCAGCCCGTTCAGCCTGATTTCGCGGGTTTCCACCGGATCGAAAACGCGATGGTAATAGGTTTTAGAAGTATCGGCCTGTCGGCTCTGTTTGAAAACGTCATAGACGGTCACCGCCACCTGCCCGTTCTTTTCTCGCACTACCCTGAAATATTCGGCCTTGTTGGAGCCAACTACGTCCACTTCCCTTGCCAGCAATGCGTAATAATCAGCAGCATACTTTTGCAGGTCGCCAATGCGTGCTTTCAGTTTTCGCTCGATTTCGCGGCCGTCCTTTTCATAAATCTCGGAAGGCATGTTGTGCACCGCTGCTGCAATATCCTGTTCTTGAATAGCATTCCGGATTTCTCCGGCAGCTTTTATCCAATCCGCTTTGGTCAGCTCGCTGCCTACGAAGCGGTCGAGGTGGCGGGCTTGCCACATGAGGCTGCGGAGGCCGTGAATGCGTTCGGCGAAGTTCTCGCCATTAGGCATGCCCCATTCGCGGTCGGCGAGCCAGGGGATGATCCCGTCCCAGCGGGAGAATGCGTGATCGCGGTCGCGGGGGATGGGACGATACAACTCCCCGCCGGCGGTTTTGTAACCTGCCCATTTCCAGTTGTCTTCGTGCTTGCTCCAATCGCCGATCCAGAGGTCGAACATGCGCGCCCGGGCGAACTCTGCCTTATCGACGCGGTTGTCGTGATCGTGGTAGAGTTTGTTAAACAGTTTGAAACTCTTTTCAATGTCCTTGGCACCCCCAAATACTTTCGACTTAGAGATTTTATCGGTCGGGCGCTCTTCCAGCATACCGAAAAGGTTACCGTATTGCGCTTTGAAACCACCCAATTTGTTGTCTTTGGGTAATACAAACAATGCAGGGCTGGCGTGCAGGATACCGATCTTGTCGAGCAGGGGTGCTACTGCCATGGCCCCGTAGGGCTGCTGGGTAGAGGTCTGGTCTTTGAGTACCTGAGATACGACGGTCCCGCGCAGCTCATATGCGAGCGCGCGAAACGGGTCCTTGTCTACCGAACGGAAAACATACTCTTTTCCATTGCCTGCGACGAGTTTTAGCGAGGTTGTCTGCCGCCCGCCACCTTTTCCGGCGATGATCAGCCCGCCGAAAGTCGTGTCCATGTCGAGGTAAGGGACTTTGACGGGCACGGTCCAGGAGTCGCGGTAGTGTTTTCCAAACCATTTTTCCTTGAAGCGCTTGCTGGCGTATTCACTGCCCGCAGCAACGGTGGCTGGCTCCGGCCGCGGCGTGTCCATTTTGTCGGAAGGCTTGACCACTGGGTTGCAGGGCTGGAAAAGCGTGTTGGTAATGCCGTTGCCGGCATTTTCGCAAGCCGACGCGAAAATCGGGCCGGTTTCCTTTTTCGAAACCAGAGAGCCGTTCACCAGCCAGTGCTGATAGCTTACCAGGCCATTCGAAGAATAGGTTATTTCGATAAAACCGGCTGATGATGAAGCTAATGCAGCCTTCTTGCTATGCGCAACGAATGACCCGCCGGCAACCCCTCCGCTGTTAATGAAGAAGTTGTTATCCTTCTGCATGACCGACTGGTTGCGCTCGTGCCCCGAGGCAAGGATCACCGAGCTGTAATCCTGCAACACGCCATTCACTTTGTAACAATATAAGCCCAGATTAGCGTTCGAAATATCGCGGCTCGTGCCGATATTCTGCCTGAAACCGACCAACGCATTGCCTATCAGCGGAGGAGAAAAATAGGAAGCCGCCGAAAATCGCCCGCCATAATTTCCCAGCGATTCGACCGGGAAATGGGAGAGTATAAGCAGGTTTTTATCGGTTGTTTCATCGAGAATGCCTTCCAGTTCTTCCACAAAATTGTCGGTATCGGCAATAGAGCAGACGTCGGAGGAGGGTTTGGGCTTATCATGCGGGTGGTTCCACCATTGGGAGTTGATCACCACTATTTCGAGCATCGGGAAAGAAACCGTCCAAGGACCTGGGCAACCGTGGCCGAGAAATAACTGAAAACGCTGGTGCTTTTCGCGGTCGAGCGCTTTTTCCAATGCCATGATCCGTTGCCAGCCGTCCTTGCCGGAGTTGAGCCATTCGCGGTCGCCCTGGTTGAGGAGCATATGCAGATCGGGGTTGCGGTCGAGTAGGGCATTGGCCTTCCTTTTCCATTCAGTGACCTGTTCGATGGTCATTTGCTCGGGAAAGGAATCTCCGTTAAATACCCAAAGCAATGGGCCCGGTTTGGTAGCGAGGTAATTTTCGATAATCGGAAAAATGTCGGCAGGATTTTCAAAGTCTGCTGTGTTGCCCGTGAGTATCACTTTGAAATCGGCGGCGTGTAGATTGCAGGCAGTCAAAATGATAAACAGGAAGGACGCGACGAGGCGTTTCGAGCAGATTTTGAGTCCGTTAGGGGCGCGTAGTAGAAGTGTAGCCAAGGTATGGGAACGTTGCGTGTGAAAAGAATGACAATTTAATAGTAATCCCGGCGGATTGAAATGGTGCGAAGCACGGAAATGTTGGAAAAATGTATTGCCACAAGGTTTTTTTATACCTTACACTTTAAAACCTCTATTGCAATGCCGTTTTCCAAGCTACCCATGAAGCTCTTGCTCATCGAAGATGAGCCTAACGTGATATCCCTGATCCAGCGCAGCCTTACCGCCAATGGCCACGAGATCACGATCGCCATGGACGGGCAATCGGGGCTGCAAATGGCGTTACAGCACCAGTTTGACGTCATTATCCTCGACCTGATGATCCCGATCATTAACGGCATGGAGGTGTGCCGGCGCGCACGCCAGGCGCAGGTTACCACGCCGATCCTGATGCTGACTGCCCTCGGTACGACCGAAAACATCGTATCGGGCCTCGATGCAGGGGCAGACGACTACATGACGAAGCCCTTCAAACTGGCTGAGCTGGAAGCACGGCTTCGCACGCTTATCCGCCGTGGCAAAGAGCCGGAAAAGGAGAAAAACGATAAAATATTGACGCTAGGCGACCTCGTGCTCGACAAGGTAACGAAGACGGTTAAACGCGGAGGCCAGCCGATCGAGCTGACGGCCACGGAATTCCGCCTTTTGGAATACCTGCTTTCCAACACCAACCGTGTGCTGAACAGAATGGAAATCCTGGAAAATGTGTGGGACATTAATTTCAATCTGGGGACGAACGTCGTGGATGTGTATATCAATTATCTCCGGAAAAAAATCGATAAAAACCATGATATCAAGCTGATACACACTGTGTTCGGAATGGGGTATGTGGTCCGTCAGTCGTATGAAGATACAAAATAAGATCGCCCTGATTTTTACGGCATTGTCGGCCGGTATTATCTTGGCATTGAGCGTGTTCGTCTACTTTTTTGCTTCTGAAAGCATTGCGACGAGTTTTTTCCATCGCCTGGAAGTGCGGTCGGATATTGTGGGGCACGCGGCATTGCAGGAGAACAAATCCCTCTCATCCATCTATTACGATATCAAGGAGCGGCACCTGGGCAGTTTACCTTACGAGAAACACCGCATTTTGCCTGGCCAACCCGATGAAGCGACCAAAAAGCGGCTAGCATTGCCGTCGTCATTTTACGAACCGGTGCAAAACGATATTCCAGCCAGGTTTTTCAACCATGACACTTCTTACGTGGTGCTTCGTGTTGCGCGTGAGAACCGGCAGGTAATGGTGGTGTCGTCGGCACTCGACACCTATGGAATGCAGGAAATGAATAACCTGAAAAACCTGCTGCTGATCGGGTTTTTCATTGCGATGGTTTTTGTGTTTACATTCGGGAAGCTGTTTTCTAATGAGATCTTCAAACCGATCCGCCGCATTATCCGCAATGTAAAGGGCATTAATGCCCACAATCTGCATCAAAGGCTGGTGGTGGAGCCGACGGACGACGATGTGGAGGCGCTTTCAAGGACTTTCAACGACATGCTCGACAGGCTGGAAGTGACCTTTGAAATGCAGAATAATTTCGTCAGCAATGCCTCGCACGAGTTCCGCACGCCGTTGACGGTCGTGAGCGGGGAAGCCGAGCTGGGTATGTCGATGCCGGGGCTGTCCGATGCGGCAAAGGAATCGTTTCTCAATATTTACAAGGAAGTCGAAAAGCTCGAACACCTGACCAACAGCATGCTCAGCCTCGCTCAAACCGGTTTTGACGGCAAGAAAGAACAATGGGAAGAGGTGCGGATCGACGAACTGATCCTTTCTGTGAAGGAAGCTGCCGACCGCATTATCCCCGAAAACCAGGTGGCAATCGATTTCGATAACCTGCCCGACGACGAATGCAAGCTCACCGTGAACGGAAACCTGGCGTTGCTGAAAGCCGCTTTTTCTAACATTGTGCTTAATAGCTGCAAATACTCCGACAACAAGCCGGTGACAGTGAAAATCAGCGCCGACAGTAAATATGTGATCGTGGAGATCACCGACCAGGGCATTGGAATTCCCGACCGCGAAATAGGGCAGATATTCGTGCCTTTTTTCAGGGCTTCCAACACGGCTCCGTACAAGGGTTACGGGATAGGTTTGCCGCTGACCCACAATATCATACGCATGCATCAGGGCAAGGCCGATGTGTACAGCCGCGTAGGTGAAGGGACGCGTTTCACCACGTATTTGCCTTTCAAGTATTTTTGAATACTCTTATCTCATTTTAATATTCTTACTTCATTCTAATAAGTCTCTCACTACATTATAATGCAGCTCTTAAACAGGGCTAATCTCTCGGCCGTAACATTGCATTGTTGATTGATTATCAACGCATTGTTAACTTAAAAAGACGGCATTTATATGAGAACAGTGGTGATACCTACGGACTTTACAAATGAGGGCATTCAGATTGCCGAGGCCATTGTGAGAGATATCCGCGACGAGGTGCGCGTAGTTTTCACACACCTTTTCCACGTGGCCGATGATATCCAGGACCTGCTCTTTTCCACATACCGCGAAAAAGAATATGAACTCGTGCCGGAGGAGTTCTGGCAGGAATGCAAAATGCTGAAAGATACCTATCCGGACCTGGCCAGCATCAAGATCGACTTCTTCTACGGTAACAAGCTGGCGCTTCTGAAAAATTTTCTTGAATACTACGAAACGGATTACATCGCTTACTCCGAGCAGTATGGCATTCCCAAACTGACCCGGAGCAGCCTGGACGCGTTGCCAGTCCTTAAAAAGACGGGTTACACGATGATCAACGCCGATATGGTGCGGGCTACGTCACTCGCCGACAGCTACCGGTAAGGTACCTTAGTTTGACTATGAGATTGTGAAAAAGGTAAATATCAGTGAACTATGCTTCTCAAAAAGAATATCCCCATCCGCTATATTTTTGGCAAAATCAAATATGAAATCCTGTTCGTAACGATCTACGGTATTGCTATCGAGGTCATTTACCAGAATTTTCACATTACCAACATTTCGATCCCGATGACGGTACACAGTGTACTGGGGACGATTATCTCGCTCCTGCTGGCATTCCGCTCCAACCAGGCCTACGACCGCTGGTGGGAGGCCCGGATCGTGTGGGGGGCTATCGTGAACGACTCGCGTACGTTTGCGCGGCAGATCCTTTCATTGATGGAGGACCCGTTGGATCCCGACCGGATCGACGGCTTCAAGAAGCGGATGATCAAGCGGCAGATCGCCTGGTGTTACGCATTGGGCAAGGGGCTTCGCCGCGATGATCCGATGCCGATGGTCAGCAAGTTCGTATCCGAGGAAGAATTGGAATATCTCAAAGACTTTGATAACAAGCACGTTGGGCTCGTGCAGCTGCATGCGCGTGATTTGAATAATGCGTTGAAACAGGGCTGGTTGAATCCCTACCAGCAAGTAGAGCTCGATCAGACGCTCACACGCTTGTGCGATCATATGGGTAAGTCGGAGCGGATCAAGAACACCGTGTTTCCGTCGACTTACAGCCTTTACATTCATTTGGCATTACACTTCTTCATCCTTCTGTTGCCGTTCGGGCTTGTGCAGCTTTTCGGCTTCCTGATGGTGCCGGTGCTGGTGGTGATTACCGCATGTTTCTTCCTGATCGAAAAAATGGCGATCCATTTGCAGGATCCGTTCGAGAACAAGCCGACCGACACGCCTGTGCTGTCTATCTCGCGGAACATTGAGCGTGATTTGAAGCAGATGATGCGCGACAAGCACGTGCCACAGGCTTTCCAGCCCGAGAAGTTTTATATTTTGTAAGGATGGTGCGAAGCTCCGGCTTCGCACCCGCTGCTGCTATTTTTGTTTCATTCCGTTGTGAATATCGACGAGGATGTGATGATCATCGCGCACCCAGTTGCCGCTTTGGTATTTCTTGTGTTTGGCTGTAAAGAGATAATCCTCGAACATATCATAGGCCTTGTGTGCTTCTTCAACCGAGTAGAAAGAGCCCAGCCAGGTAGCCGGGATTTTGTCTTTTTTAACCACACCAACCCCGACATTGTAGAGCTTCACAATGCCTTGGGAAAACTCCATGGAAATATAATCCTGCTCCCTGATTTGCGCACTGCTGAGGATCGATGCCGTGTGTGCCAGATAGTTAAGCAGTCTGGCCCGGATTTGGCCCTCACTTTCGGATTTCACGGGTTTGATACGCCACCAGTTGTTTTTTCCAAAGTAGGGATCGTCCTGGAAACGCATCAGTTTATGGCCATACTCGATGAGTGAAACGCTTTCATTCGGTGAAAATTCGAAGTTGATCAGTCGCATTCCGTTATTGGCATACGAAAAGAATACACCTATTTCTTCGGTCTTACGATTCGAAGTGAGGAAAATGGTGTGAGCGACGGTATCAAAATCCCATTTCCCGGTGGTGTATTCGCCTGCCGTTCCCACTCTGGTGAAGGTACTGTCAGGGAAAAACGAGATCAGCATATTGTGTTTATCACCAGCCTCGTATTGCGTCAGTGGCCGCCCGTCGGGTTGAACGACTCCCTGCTCGGTGATACTGACTCCGGAGATCCGCCAGGTGCCCAGCATGTTTGTGGGTTTGGGTTTAATCCGGTCTTCCATGATCTCACGCGGCTGGCGTGCGGGCCGTTTGGAGCCAGTGCGGTAAATGATCCCGTGATTATGCATCATGGTGATCGTAATGAAGAGGATGAAGAGTTTCAGGGATGTCATGGCGCGGCTGTTGATGGGGGTTGTATTACCCTAAAGTTAGGTATTTTCTTTGAATCAAATTGAAGTAAACAAGCAGGAACATGAAATATTGAGTAATTCCGCAGGACTTTTTACTTATGACCGCATATCGGGATGGTCATACTGCATCCGTATTTAATCCTAAACCCAGGACTTCTGCTCATGAACTTGCTCAGGTTGCTACCGCTGCTGTTTGTTTTTGTATTATTTGGATTTGAAGATGATTTCAACCGCCCCGCAACCGAATACGCGGTGCCTGGTGCAGCTGACACCCCACTGCGTGCCGTGCAGGATGCCAAAGGTGAAACGATCAGCATTTTCAGGGGTAATGAGACCAAACCGATATTGACGCAGAATGCAAAGCCCGATTTTCGGCCCTACCTGCACCCGCTCGTCGCACCCGACGGCAGGGGGACGCTTACCGAATACAGCCCGGGCCACCACAAGCACCAGACAGGCATTTACTGGGGCTACACCCGGGTGAATGGGCGTGACTATTTCCACCACCCGGGCGATGGTTACTGGAAAAAAGTATCGGCTAACGTAATCGAAGCAAAAGGTACTGAGGTAAAATGGCAGACCGTCTACAACCTGCTCGATTCCACCGGCAGTGCCGTGTTGACCGAGACACAAAACTGGTCGATGCGGGTGAAAGACGGGAAATACCTCCTCGACCTGGAATGGAACGGCGAGGCCCAGACAGACGTGACTATCGGCAAGTACGACTACGGCGGCCTTTTTGTGCGTATGCCATGGAAAGAGGGCATCAAAGGCGCGGTGATGAATGCGGCCCGCCAGAAGAACGAAAAGGCCGAAGGGCAAGCCGCCATGTGGGTCGATATCGGCATGCAGGTCGAAGGCCGTAGCGACTTGGCGCACATTGCGATTCTGGACCATCCATCCAACAAAGGTTATCCGCAAACCTGGCGCGTGGACGGCCAGCTGGGCGCGGGACCTGCACGCGCACGCAAAGGTGACTGGCATATTAAAAAAGGAGAAACCGAAATCATCAAGCATGAACTGGTCGTTTATACGGGTGATTTCAAGGATGTTGAACTAAATAAAACTTTCGGCGAGTTCATCGGTAATACAGGGCAGTACAACACTACGGCCCTGTGGGCATTAGCGCAGAAGGAGGGAAGGGAGGCCAAGTTCCTGAGCGCGCAGGAAGCGGTAGCCGCCATGACGGTCAAGGAAGGCTATCAGGTCAATGCATACGCTTCCGAACCGATGATGACCCAGCCGATGGCGTTCTGCTGGGACGACCGCGGTAGGATGTGGATCGCTGAGAACAAAGACTACGAATCGCGCGGCAAAGGCTTTTCCAACGCCGGTACCAGCCGCATTCTGATACTGGAAGATACCGATCACGATGGCGTGGCCGACAATAAAAAGGTATTTATGGAAGGCATTGCATTTCCGGCGGCATTGGCGGTCGGTTTTGGCGGGGTGTTCGTCGGAGCACCTCCTAACCTGCTTTTTGTACCCGATAAAAACGGCGACGACAAGGCCGATGTGGACGATATCGAAGTCCGCCTGACGGGCTGGGGCATTCGCGACCGCCACGAAACGCTTAATAGCTTTCATTGGGGCCCGGATGGCTGGCTCTACGGCTTGCAGGGCTTCGCGACGCCCTCCAAAGTGGGAAAGCCGGTTGGAAAAGGTAAACTATACCGGCATAATGATGCATTTCCCGAGAATATCGAGGTGGAGGACGGTGTCGATATCAATGGCGGCGTGTGGCGGTACCATCCTACGAAACGTACATTCGAGGTCGTGGCCCACGGTTTCAGTAATCCCTGGGGCATTGATTACGATGCAAAAGGGCAGCTGTTTATCACGGCCTGTGTGATCCCGCATTTGTGGCACGTGGTGCCGGGCGGGATTTACCACCGGCAGGGCGGGCAGCATTTCAATCCTTACGTGTATAATGATATTAAAACCATTGCCGATCACAGCCACCGCTCGGCCCATGGCGGCGCACGTATTTACCTTTCCGATGCATTTCCGGCCTCGGAGCGCGGCAAGATATTCATGGCCAACATCCACGAACACGGCATTCTTTCGGACCAGCTTGTGCCGAAAGGTTCGGGCTTTTCGGGCAAGCACAGCGACGATTTCCTGATGGCCAACAACGCCCAATGGGTCGGTTTCAGCATGGAAATAGGGCCGGAAGGAGGCATGTACATACTCGACTGGCATGACGCCGACATTTGCGGCTCCGATGTATTAAACTCCGAAACCGGCCGGATTTTCAGGGTTATGCCTAAAAACTCCCTCGCCGAAAACTGGAAAGGCCGCTACGACGACCTCAACAAACTCTCGGACGCAGAGCTCGCCGCATTGCAAACCAGCAAAAGTGAATGGCACGCACGCCGCGCCCGCGTGATTTTGCAAAGCAGGGCCGCGACAGGCAAGATTTCGCAAGATGCGGTGGCAAAACTGAATGCATTATATCAATCCAAAGACAACGCCGACAACCGCCTTCGTGCCATGTGGGCCTTGAAAGTGACTGATAACCTGAGTAACGCGGCATTGAAACAGGCGCTCTCCGATCCGGATACCCACGTGCGCGCCTGGGCGATCCAGTTCCTGTGCGAAGATGCGCAACCGGGAACGGACGTTACCGGGCAGTTTGCGCAAATGGCGGTAAGTGATCCGTCGCCTGTCGTGCGGCTATACCTGGCATCAGCCCTGCAACGACTGGATGCGAATGCGAAATGGGCTATTGCCAAAGGCTTGCTTACACATGCAGAAGATGCGCAGGACCATAATCTTCCGAAGATGGTCTGGTTTGGGATCGAGCCGTTGGTGAAAGATAATACCGCCAAAGCGTTGGAACTGGCCGCGGGGAGTAAGATTCCGATGGTAACCCAGTTTATAGCCAGGAGATTGGTAGATGCAGACCAAATCAATACGCTGGTGGCAACCGCCGGTAAATCGACGTTGAACAGGGTGGATATCCTGACGGGTATGCGGGACGGTCTCGAGGGCCGGACCGACATTAAAACACCCGAAAACTGGAATGCCGTTTATACTAAGTTGAAGCAAGCCGACAAACCCACCGCCCAACTTGCCGCCGACCTGGGCCGTCATTTCGGGGACACCGAATCCGCGAAAACTGCGTTGGCGACATTGAAAAACAAATCCGCCGCATTGGCAGAGCGCAAAAAGGCCCTTCAAGCTCTCGCCGCGCGCCAGCGCCCCGAGCTTGCGACTGAACTTCCGGCTCTGCTGAACGACAATGCATTGCGCCTCGACGCAATCCGTGCCGTAGCCGGATACGACAGCGAGCCGCTGGCCAGGCAGCTCATCGACGCCTATCCGAAATTCAATGCGCAGGAAAAATCAGAAGCCGTACAAACCCTTGCTTCCCGCTCGAAATCGGGCTGGCTCCTTACGCAAGCCATTTCGAAAAATATAATTCCTAAAAAGGATGTACCCACCTACGTCGCGCGCCAGCTCCGGCGTGTGGTCGGCAGCGGTTTCGTGGAAGTATGGGGGCCTATCGACCACGTCGCATTTGACGAAAAAGCCTACAAAAAATACCGTACCCTGCTCTCCGACAAGGCCGTAGCCGACGCCAGCAAGGTCCAGGGGCGCCTCGTATTCCAGCGCACCTGCGCTCCCTGCCACAAGCTGTATGGCGAAGGAGGCATCATTGGTCCCGAGCTCACGGGCTCCAATCGTGCGAACCTCGACTACCTCCTGGGCAACATCCTCGACCCCAGCGGCGAAATTCAAGACGATTATAAAATGGTGGTGATCACCACCCGCGACGGGCGCACCTACGTAGGCAATGTTGCCAAAGAAACCGACCGGCAGCTCACATTGCGCATCGTCGGCCAGGACGCCGTTCTAATCAACAAATCCGACATTCAAACCCGCGAGGTAACCCCATCATCGATGATGCCGACGGGACTGCTGGATAATCTTTCCGAGAAGGAAGTCACAGAGCTGATCGCATATTTGCGGACCACCACGCAGGTACCACTGACCAAGACCAGCGGCGGAAAATAAACAACAATGGCGCGAAGCTCCGGCTTCGTGCCGCCTATTCACAGGCCTCCGGCCAGTCGGAAATGCGAAATCGCCTACTATTCCTCATCCTCAACCCCTTCAAAATAATTCAAAACCGTCATCAAGGGCAACGTGGTTTTATCCGCTGCGTTCGACATCTGAATCACCGCCCGGTCGATGGAGTTGGGATCGAACCCTGAGAAATAGCCTTCAATGACTTCGCCCGGCCGGAGTTGGTAGGAGATTGCTTTATTGAGGTATTTCGAAGCGCGTTTTTGCAGGCCGGTTAGTTGTGGGGCGGACATGTTGATATCAGTTTGCATGGTCAATGAATGCGGGCATTCTTGCTAGCAAAGGTATCAAAGGCGAAAAAAGTTTCAGCGCGGGTGATTCGCGCGTTCGTTGCGTGCGGCCATTTCCACCGATTGCATAATGCGTTTTTCGCGTGTTTCAGGCCTTTTTGCATTCAATATCCATTCCAGGATCAGTCTTTTGGAAGAAGGGGCGAATCTGGCGAAGTTCTCAAATGCCTTCTGATTTGCGTCCAAAGCCTGCTGCAAGTCGTCGGGGATCACCGCATTGCCGGCAGTTTCGAGGGCGTCCCAGGCACCCGTTTCCTTCGCAAGGTCGATCATCGCCTGGCCTTCGGGGCGCATCAGGCCCGCTTTGGTCATACGAGCGGCGCGCTCTTTGTTCACGATGCTCCACTTGCTTTTCGGGTTACGTTTCGTGAATGTGAGGTAAAAGCTCTCTGTATCTCGTTTGATGGCCTTGCTATCGATCCAGCCGTAGCACAATGCGTGCTCGATGGACTCTTTATAGCCGATACTGGGCGTCGGGCTGTCTTTATGGTAAATGATCAGAAATACAGCGTCCTTCTTCGTGCCATTTTTTGCCATCCAGGCGCGCCATTCTTCGCTACTTGGCGCGGTGATGGCCTCAATTCCGTTTTTAGTTTCCATCAATGCCTGGTTTGGTTTTAGGTTTATGCAAAACTAAATGGACCGCATGACAGCCCAATGTCAGGAGGCTTTTTAGGATGGATAAAAAAGCTTGCCATTTGCTCAACCGTTTGAAAATTGGATTTGTTTTATTGGTCAGCAACTTAAATATTAGCCTTTCGAATCATAAATAGTGTTACTGTTGTTTTTCACACATGTTGGAAACTACCGTGGATAAAAAATTGAAGAAAAGATTACAAAAAATATTTAATTGCTTGAATGTGTCCTCGCGGAATGGAGTGCAAGAGCGTTTTTTTCAAAGATACTTGGTAGTAAAGGAGATTTTTTCCAGGCAGATCATCCCCGATCACTTGGTTGAATTAGATCAAGCATCAGCCTTGTTAAAGCTTTTGTCACCTCAGGATATTGATGCACTGTTGGATTTAGGTATGCATGAGGCATGCCTGGGAGAAGATATGTCCATTTTAAGCAATGCACTATTTTCTCGCAATAGGCTTGTTTATCACCGCAATCTTACTTTAGGGGCTGGGGCGGACCACAGCCGGCATTTCCGAACCATAATTGAATGTTTTGCATGCAATGACATCCAATTGGTGGAGACTGTGTTTAGAGAGAATAATGAGTTGGCGAAAAATGGCAATACCTTCAACGTCTTGGGGATAAATCTTTTGATGTCGATTATTTGTAAGCGGGAGGACTGGTTGAGAGAAAGCCTGCTAAAAGCTGAGAAATATGAATCGGGAAGTAATAGCCAATTTGATCGCGCTGTTATAGGTCTGCTAGTTTGTATAGCCGACAAAAACGGATCGCAGTGCGAAGTACTTTTTTTAGAGATCATCAATCTCTATGGAAGAACAAAGTGGCTTCATGAATTTCAAACACCCTCTTTAAAATTGTTTTCCCCGTTTATACATGGATTGCACAATTTTGCGCACTACGTGCTAGGTATTCAAATTCCTGTAAGAGAAGAACAAATTATTAATACTGCATTTTGGACGCAGTTCAGTGACTTTCATAAAGAGAATCATTTTAAATGTGCCATCCCATTCATAACATTTGATGGAGAGCTATCTTTATTGAACCGAATTTATGACTAGAAATCAAATGGGAATATCTAATGCCGCTCGGTATCCGATTTCAGGTTTTGAGGGTCAAGCTTCTACAGGACCTGCGCCCTCCCTTTTTAATGAGCTGAATTTCAATAGTACAAAACCAGTATTTTATTGTAACGCGCCCGCTTTTGGTGTAAATTCATAACTCAACCAAAAACCAGAACTATGCGCGCGTTTCAGAAACTGATTTTTGCTATTGTATTGTGTGTCAATGCGGTGGGGGCGTTTGCTGCCGAGCAGCCCGAGACTTTGAAAATAGGGGCCCAGGCTCCGGATTTTAACCTACTAGGCGTCGACGGCAAGCGGTATTCACTCAAAAGCTTTGCAGGCGCTGATATTCTCGCGATCGTGTTTACCTGCAACCACTGCCCGACCGCACAGGCGTATGAGGAGCGTATCAAAAAGCTTACGGCTGATTATAAAGCCCAAAAGGTGGCTGTGGTGGCCATATCTTCCAACGACCCGAAGGCGATCCTGCTTGATGAGCTTGGTTACACCGATATGAGCGATACCTACGACGAAATGAAGATCCGGGCGAAGGATATGGCTTACAATTTTCCTTACCTCTACGACGGCGACGATCAAAAGATCGCATTGGCATACGGACCGGTTGCTACGCCGCATATTTTCATTTTCGATAAAGCCAGAAAGCTACAATACAACGGCCGGATCGACGACGTGGAGAAGCCTACGGGCACGCCGAAAAACCTGGACGCGAAAAACGCCATTGAAGCATTGCTGGCCGGAAAACCGGTGCCCGTACCTACTACCAAGACGTTCGGCTGCTCGATGAAATGGGCGTCGAAAGAAGATAATGTGAAGAAAGAACAAACAGCCTGGGCGAAAGAGCCTGTGACGCTGGAAACGATCGACGAAGCCGGTTTGAAAGAACTGATCCAGAACAAATCGGACAAGTTGCGGCTCATTAATGTGTGGGCTACCTGGTGCGGGCCGTGTGTGACGGAGTTCCCGGACTTCATGGTGATGCACCACATGTACCGCCGCCGCGATTTTGAATTTATATCGATCAGCGCGGATAATCCCGATAAGAAAGACAAGGCACTGAAATTTCTGCAAGGCAAGTTTGCTTCCAACAAAAACTACATTTTCAATATCGAGGACAAATACAAGCTCATCGAAGCGGTAGATTCGAAATGGCAGGGCGCTTTACCGTATACCATACTTGTAGAACCAGGCGGCAAGATCGTCTATTCGCAGCAAGGGCCGATCGACCCCGCGAAAATGAAGAAGCTGATCGTGGAGAACAAGTATGTCGGACGGTACTACTAAACCACATTTAAACAACCAATCTGACTTTATGGAAGACCTGGACATTTCAAGACGCCGTTTTCTGGGCACGTCGGCCCTTGCGGCGGCGGGTTTCGTGATGGCGCGCACGCCGATCTTCGGGGCACCAGCTTACATTAAAAAGCTCGGCAAACCCAATTCGCTGTTCAACGGCGTGCAGGTAGGGGCCATTACCTATTCATGGAGGAGCCTGCCCGGCAGCGCGGAGGATATTTTGAAATACTGCATTGAAACCAATATCAGCGCCATCGAGCTGATGGGACCTACCGGCGAGTCGTTCGCAGGAGCGCCGGAAGCCCCGCCGCGCCCGAACCTCGCACCCGGCCCGGATGGCAAGCGCCCTGAAATGACGGACGAGCAAAAAGCCGTCCAAAAGGAGTATGCGACCAAGATGGCCGAATGGCGTGCGAAAGTGTCGATGGATAAGTTCGTACAGCTTCGCAAAATGTACAACAATGCCGGTGTGAGCATATACGGTTTCAAACCCAATGCATTGAATGCGAACAGTACCGATGCGGAAGTGGATTACGCATTCCGTGCGGCGAAAGCATTAGGCGCTAACCAGGCGAATGTAGAGCTGCCGAACGATCCTGCGCAAACGAAGCGCCTCGGTGACATTGCCGCTAAAAACAAGGTTTATTGCGGCTATCATGGCCACACGCAGCAAACCCCGACCTGGTGGGATACCGCATTAAGTCAGTCGAAATACAATGCGATGAACTTCGATATGGGGCATTATGTAGCTGCGGGCTTTGATCCGTTCCCGCTGCTCGAAGCGAAGCACGACCATATCGTGAGCATGCACGTGAAGGACCGCAAAAATAAAGAACACGGCGGTGCCAACGTGGTATGGGGCCAGGGCGACACGCCGATTGTCGCCGTCCTCGAAATGATGCGTGCCAAAAAATACAAGTTCCCTGCGACAATCGAGCTCGAATATGAGATCCCGGCAGGTTCGGATGCATTGAAGGAAACTGCTAAATGCGTTGAATTCGCGCGCAAGGCGCTGGGCGCGTAAGTCAATTTGATATTCAATACGTGTCGTGGAGCAATGTGTTTCACGACACGCGTTGTTTTCAGGAGGCACGATAGTTACGGCGGAATTCTGCCGGTGTCAGCCCGGTATTCTTCTTGAAAAACAGATTGAAATTAGGCTGCTCGGCGAAACCGACACTGTAACTGATGTCCTGTAAGGGCCATTCCGTCTGTACCAGCAGCACTTTTGTTTCTTCCAGCAGACGGTTGCGTATGTGCGTGCTTACATTCTGGCCGGTGTGTTTTTTCAATAGTGCGTTCAGGTGGTTGGGATGAATGCTCAGATTTTCGGCAAATTCTTTGGCTGTTTTAATGCGAATGGGCGTTGTGATGTTGATATGCGCCGTTTCTTTTTCCAGAAGATCAAAAAATCGGTGAATATGACCGTATTCTTCAGAGACGTTGTCTGGTTTGGGGTAGTGGGCGATTCGCACGCTTTCCACCATGAGCAATTGTAAATAGGCGCTCATTGCCTCCTCGTTAAACGCGTCGCCCAATAATTCCTCCTCCTGCATACGCGCGAAGAAGCGAGTGAGCACAGCTACATCCGCGCCAGCGAGGCGGACCACACTTTTAGTTTTCTCCGAAAACAACCCGAACTTATCGATTGTCGCTTTCAGTTGGGGGTGATTCTGGATAAATGATTTCTTGAATAGACTATAATACCCTGCCGACAGATTATTCTCGCGTTCCGACGAGAGGTTTTTCCAGGAAATGATGTCGTTCGGATGGATAAACAGGATCGTGGGTTCGTCGATGTAATAGGTGTTCAACCCCATGGAGAAAATGCCTGCACCACTGGTGACCAGTAGTATTTTGTAAAAATCCCGCCGATTGGGCGAGAGATAATTGCGGCATTCGTGCTGTTCACGGTTGAAAGTGCGGATTGTCCATTCCTCAAAACTATCGCGGATGACGGGAATGAGTTCGGGCAAGTCGCGAAGCAGGTCAATTGTTTTCGCGTCGAGTGTTTTATAGGGCATGGGTTTCTGCGAAGAATGACTGTTTAGGAACAAGGAAATGCCTTGCCGCAGCAAAGCATTTCCATAACGCCGGTATTGGTTAAACGAGTTGCTTGGTATTGCTACATCGTCGTGGTTTGTTCCGGTAATGACGTCGTACCATGCTTCGATCTCCTTCTCGAATGCGGCCGTTTTGGCTCGGAAGCGTTCGAGTGTGTCTGTACCCAATGGCAAATGAACCGGAGGGTTCTCGGCGTTACCGAGCCTGATGAGCGCCTGCGCAAGTTTTTTGGGATCTCCCGGCTGTTTTTTATTCGCTTCCGTTGCGAAAGCGCGCATAGCTCCGACTGTATCGTCATAATCTGCAATCACGTTGGACGTGCGGGTGAGGGACGAGTGATCGAGGAAATCGGTACGGAAGAACCCGGGTGCTACTACTGTTGCGTGAATGCCCAGCGGGGCCAGTTCCAAAGCGAGCGCTTCGGTAATGCCCTCGATGGCGAACTTGGTCGAGCCATAAATGCCCCAGCCAACATAACCGCTCAGCCCGCCTACGGATGAAACGTTGATCACATGACCGGAACGTCGCTCGCGCATGAAAGGCAGCACCGCCCGGGTGACATTCAGGGTCCCAAATACATTCGCTTCGTAGTTATCCCTAACTTCCTGCGCCGTTGCTTCCTCCACCGCGCTTAGCAACCCGTAACCTGCATTGTTGAGAAGGATATCTATTTTGCCAAAACGTTCGATTGCTGCCTGGGCCGCCTCTTTGGCTTGTTCTTCCCGGGTAACGTCCAGGGTTACTACCAGCAAATTCGGATGATTATCAAACTGTGCGGCCAGTTCGCTCGCTTTGTTTCTTACGGTAGCCACCACCTGGTCGCCGGTTGCAAGTACGGCTTTTGTAATTTCCAGTCCAAAGCCTCTGGAAGCCCCGGTGATGAACCATGTTTTAGGAGTTTTCATTTTGCTTGTCATTTTTGTTTGTGATTGATGATACAAATATGACAGGACGGCTCCGGAGGGCACTTTGCAGTTGCAAAGGGGTAATTATGAATTTCAAAGATCGGGAATTCAGCAATCAAAAAATGGATTGATGATGGTAAGCTGTTCTTCTACGATCAGGAGGTGTTGCATATCCTCAGAATAAAGAACACTACAGCCTGCTTCGAGGGCGCCAGAAACGATAATGGCGTCGAAGAGTTGGAAATCATATTTTTGGGTGAGGTAGATGGCCTCGGCTAAATTATATTCAGAAATGCCGGACATTTTACAATCAGACATCATCTCATACCAAAATTCCGTCACTTCGTGTTTGGTCCATCTTAACCTCTTCCAACATACATTACCGACCTCTACCAACACCTGTGCGTTGATGTGAGGATTTTGACGAATCAGCCTTTTCGCTATTTCGCGTTTTTCCGGATGGGTATCAAAGAGGTAAAGAATAACATTGGAGTCGAGAAAGGTGTTAGTCAAAGTCATTAGCCTCGTTTCTATCAAATTTAAATTTTGACATATCTATTCGAGGAAACTTTGAGTATCGTCTTTCTATATCCTCCAAAGTGGTGACCTTGCGAGGCTTCTCTTCTTTTTCGACAACCACGGTAACTTTCACGTGTTTTCCTACAAAGCTTTCAGGAAGCTCAATCGTCACCGAAGTAGTCTTTGGAGTGATGTTTTTCGTGAACATAATAGTGTGATTTTGTTTAAACAAATCTAAAAATTTTCTACTAAAAATTTTTTCGTACGAAATTTTTCCTACCTTTGGAAGGTTGAATGAAAAACGAAGGAATGGAACCGACAAAATCAGAACTGGAAATACTGCAAGTGCTTTGGGAATACGGGCCGTCGACAGTACGGTTTGTGAATGATAAGCTCAATGAAGAGAAGCGAGCGGTGCAGTATTCCTCTACCTTGAAGCTGATGCAGATCATGGCCGAGAAGGGCATCGTGATCCGGGACGAGAGCAGCATGAAGCATATTTACAGCCCCGCCGAGCCGGAGGATAAGACCAAATCGGCATTGCTGGAACGCTTTGTGGACTCCATGTACAGAGGATCGGCTTCGAGCCTGGTTATGCAGCTTTTCGGTAACAAGAATACCTCCGCAGAGGAACTCAGCGAGATCAAGGATTTCCTGAAAAATCTGGATCAGTAATCACCATACCATTTCAATCCGCTAGCCATGAATTGGAATATCATTGATCAACCGACTGCCCACGAGTGGGTGCGCGCACTTTGCCTCACACTGATGCATTCGCTGTGGCAGGGTCTTTTTGCCGCTATCGGGGCTGGGGTCATCCTGCTTTGTACCCGCAAGAGCAAGCCTGCGTTACGGTATAATTTGCTGGCGCTTGTGATGTTGCTGTTCGTCGCGGCAACTGTGGGAACATTTGTCGTCATGGTGAAAAGCACCCGTATTGAAATCTCATCGCCGGTGGCTCAATCGATGCCCTGGGGAAGGCATTCGGTGTTTTCAGACGATGCAGACATGGTAACCATCGTTGCGGCAAGCGTGGTCGCTGAGAACGGTTGGGTGCTGCATGTTATCGACTTTTTTTCTTCAAATGCAAAATTGATCGTAGCCAGCTGGTTTCTCGTTTTTATCATAAAATCCTTCCTGGCCGCGAGCGGCTTGTTGTACCTGAGAAGGATCGCGCAGCAGGTTTCAACACCGGAAATGAAATGGATTGTGCGGTTTTACGAGCTAGCCGAAAGGATGCGGATCGGGCGGGAAATGGAACTGCGCGAGTCGGCGCAGGTGGCGGTACCGATGGTGATCGGTTTTTTGAAGCCAGTGGTGCTGGTGCCGCTCGGGATGCTGGCCAACCTGCCGGCCGCCCAGGTGGAAGCCATTTTGCTGCATGAACTGGCGCACATCCGCCGCCGCGACTACCTGATCAATCTCGCGCAGATATTCTGTGAAAATGTCTTTTTCTTCAATCCGGCTGTCTGGTGGATTTCCAGGCTGATCCGCGAAGAACGTGAACATTGCTGCGACGACCTGGCGATTAGCGTCATGGAGAACAAAACATCATTCATTCACGCGCTCGTCTCTTTCCAGGAGTATAATCAGTCGCGGCCGGCATTTGAAATGGCTTTTTCTAAAAAGCGTAACCATTTGCTGGACAGGATCAAACGCATTGTCAATAACAATAATAAATCACTAGATGCCATGGAAAAACTATTTGTAACATTCAGTCTGGCGGCGGCGATTGCGCTGTCGGCAGCCACCACGCCGGAGAAGCCGGTAACAGCCAGGAAAGCGCCTGCCGTGAAGGAAGTCCGGCCTAATGAGGTGAAAACTTCGTTAGGGGAGGTCAAGGCAATGCCATCGCCCCAAGCACAAAATTCCCAGGAACCGGATACACTTCCGAAAAAGAAACTGCGGCCGGAAAGAATGGAAATACATTCCGCTAACGTGTATACGCCGCAGCAGGGAATCAGTACGTATAATGTTACACGTAACAATAAACAGTACGAGATCGTAAAACGAAACGATAGGATCATCTCACTCTTTGTCGACGATCAGGAAATAGCAGCGGAGGATTACGCGAAATACCAGCCGGAGATCGACAAGATTATGGTCGAGGTGAAAGCGCAGCACGAGCTGGCTGAGAAACAGCGTGAGGAGGCCCAGGAAATGCGTAAGATCGCCGAAGGGCAGCGTCGGGTCGCCGAGAAGCAGCGAGAAGAGGCCCAAGTGATGCGCCTCGAAGCCGAGAAGCAACGGGAACATGCCAGCCAGATGCGCCTGGATGCCAAGAAGCAGCAGGAGTACGCAGATCAAATGCGGGTGAATGCGAACGCCAACCGCGATGAAGCGGCAAAAATGCGACTGGAAGCTGAAAAGCAGCGCGAAGCTGCGGAAGATATGCGCAAACAAGCCGACCAGATGCGCAGTGAAGCCGAGAAGCAACGTGAACACGCCGCCGAACAACGTGTGCAAGCCGAAGGGCAACGCAAACAAGCCGAAGAAATGCGGCGAGAGGCTGAAAAGCAGCGCGAAGTTTATATGAAACGCCAGGAAGGTGTGATTGAAGAACTGACGGGGGCAGGGTTGGTAAAGGATAAGGATGAGCTGTCATTCAAGCTCAGTGATGACGAGCTGATCGTCAACGGTGAAAAGCAATCCGCGGATCTCCACCAGAAGCTGAAAGCCAAATACCTGAATGATGGCGGCGACAAAAAATCGACCATGTATTACAACTATAACGGCAGATCGGGATATTCGACCAGAGCGCGCTAGACTTGCCTTCGGGCATCATCAGTAAAACCGCCATGGAGACGTGTTTAGTAGGAAGTTACCACCAATAACTTTCGAACGGGCAATGCATCGCAGGACATTTGTTAAAAATACATCCATCGCAGTAGCCGGGGCCGCATTTGCACCCGGTTTTGCTGTTTCAAGCCAGGCTAATCCGGGAGGGACGGTTCCCGGTCAGTTCGCACAGAACAAACTGCCTAAATGGAAGGGCTTCAACCTGCTCGATTTTTTTGCTCCCGACCCGGCAAAAAGCCGTAAGGCTACTACCGAAGAGCAATTTAAATGGATGGCCGACTGGGGTTTCGACTTTGTGCGTATCCCGATGGCCTACCCGGCCTACCTGAAATTCGATCGCAGCCGCAATATCACACCGGAAGAAGTTTACCAGATCGACGAGCAGGCCGTTGAGCGTATCGATAAGCTAGTCGCTGCCGCGCACAAACACGACATACACGTAAGCCTGAACCTGCACCGCGCGCCGGGGTACTGCGTCAATGCAGGTTTTAATGAGCCCTATAACCTTTGGACCGACCAGAAAGCGCTCGACGCATTCTGTTTCCATTGGAATATGTGGGCCAAAAGGTATAAGAATACGTCGCAAAAACGCATTAGTTTCGACTTACTTAATGAACCAAGCATGCGCGCCGATATGAACGACCAGCATTCCAGGCGGTCGTCGGTGCCGGGCGATGTGTACCGTAAAATGGCGATCGCTGCGTCGGAAGCGATCAGAAAAGAGAATCCGGGACATTTGATTATTGCCGACGGCAACGACGTAGGCACGTCGGTGGTCCCCGAGTTGGCCGACCTTGACATCGCTCAAAGTTGCCGCGGGTACCATCCGGGTATTATCTCGCACTACAAAGCGCCCTGGGCCACGAAAGACCCCGACAATGCGCCGGAGCCCAAGTGGCCGGGACAGGTAGGGGGCCAATATCTGAGCCGCGCAATGCTGGAAAAGTTCTACAAGCCCTGGATCGAGCTCGTCGGCAAGGGCGTAGGTGTGCATTGTGGAGAATGCGGCTGCTGGAACAAAACACCCCACGATGTTTTCCTGGCGTGGTTCAATGACGTGCTCGACATCCTCTCGTCCAACGGCATTGGTTTCTCGCTATGGGAATTCGCCGGAGATTTCGGCGTACTCGATTCACGGCGCGAGGACGTAGCCTACGAAGACTGGCATGGACACAAGCTGGATCGTAAGTTGCTGACGCTGTTGATGAAGTATTGAGCTACTTATTCAACTCGGCGAGTAATCCCGGGATATTCAAACTTTTCGTATACATTTCAATCGAGCCGTCGGGCAGGTATTCCCATTGGTCCTGGGGGCGGTCCCAGTAGAGTTCGACGCCGTTTCCGTCGGGGTCGTTCAGGTACAATGCTTCCGAAACGCCATGGTCGCTGGCGCCGGTGAGGGGATAATTGGCTTTCAAAAGGCGGTTCAATGCAACGGCAAGGTCTTTCCGGGTAGGATAAAGAATAGCCGTGTGGAACAAGCCGACGCCGTGTGGCGATGCGGGAGGCGCACCTTTGCTGTACCAGGTGTTGAGCCCGATGTGGTGGTGATAACCGCCGGCCGAGATGAACACTGCCTGGGTACCGTAGCGGGTGGTAATTTCGAAGCCGAGCAGGCCGCAATAGAAGTCGATAGCACGGTCGAGGTCGGCTACTTTGAGGTGGACGTGGCCTATTTTCGTCTGGGCGGGTATGATATAGTTATCCGGTTCCATAGAGGAAGAATGCGTTTTGTACACGATCAATTTACATTCATTTGCGGTAAAAAATTCCGTAGGGCCGCTTTACAGTTAAATCAGTTAACCATTCAGGACATATTAATGAACCGCCGAGAAGCATTATCCTCGATCGCTGCCGTGAGCGCAGCAGGCATTGTTCCCGCAGAAGCCGCCAAAACCAAAGTTCAGCCATTTATTTATTCGCTCAATATGAGCACGCTCCGGGGGCAGAAGCTCGGTTTTCGCAAGGAGTTGGAAGTAGCGGCGAAGGCGGGTTACGGTTCCGTCGAGATTTGGATCAGCACATTACAGGATTATCTCAAAGGCGGTGGCACATTGCAGGAAGCCAAACGGATGATCGGTGATCTCGGGTTGAAAGTGGAAGACGCGATCGGTTTTGCGACTTGGATCGTGGACGATGAAACGGCACGTGCCAAAGCATTGGACCAGCTGAAAGGTGAAATGGAGCAGCTGGCTGCCATTGGCTGCCCGCGTGTAGCGGCCCCGCCCATGGGCGCCACCACTGGCGCTTCGCTCGATCTCGCCCGTGTGGCTGAGCGTTACCGTGCTATCCTCGAACTGGGCGACAAAACCGGCGTGGTACCGCATCTTGAATTATGGGGTTTCTCTAAAAACCTCAGCCGGGTGGGAGAAATATTGTATGTAGCCGTCGAATCGGGGCATCCCTCGGCGCGGCTGCTCATGGACGTATACCACTTGCACAAAGGTGGCTCCGGAATGGATGCCATTAAGGATGTAGGCAAGCCGTTAATCGAGATTTTCCACGTGAACGATTATCCCAAAACACCGCCGCGCGAACAGATCACAGACGCGGACCGCGTATACGTGGGCGATGGTATCGCGCCTTGGAAAAATGTGATTCAAAGCCTCAAAAATCCCGACAAGCCTATTATCCTTTCGTTTGAAGTGTTTAATAAAGATTATTGGGCACAGGATGCACTGGAGGTAGCCAAAACGAGCCTTGTAAAGATGAAGAAGATTGTCGAAGCGGCAGTATAGAAGCGCGCTGGCCGGCATTAAGCCGGCCTTTTTTATGAAATCAGCTTTTGCCCGAGCTGATGATAGTCAAAGTATTTTTTGAGTAAAAGGTTGATAAATCTTTTCAGATAAATTTCATTCAAAAACACATTCGACCAGTTGTCGTACCGCTGCGACTGAATGCCCAGGTAAAAGAAATAGAGGCATATCCCCAGCATCGGGATCAGTCGTTTTTCTTCATCGCTTACGGGGGTAACCGACTCATAGCCTTTCAGGAATTGCTCCGTTTTTAGTTCGCGTTCTGCGTCATCTTTTTCCGTGGAGTGGATTTGCAGCATGTAGTAGGCCATATCAAGGCAAAGCCAGCCGTTTCCACAAAAGTCGAAATCGAAGAAAGTGATGTCGCCATCGGTTGTGACATTCATATTATCAAACCAGAGATCGAGATGGACGGCACCCTTTCGCAGCTGAGCCTGATCCGCATGCTGCAATTCACCGATGAGGTATTCCTGCACCGTTTTCATGTATTGCATTTCCTCGGTGTCGGCGGGCAAAAACTTGCTCAGTTGCCCAAGCGAGTCGATCAGCAGCTCTTTTTCGGTGTAGGTCATGCGATGCAACGGGAAGTCTTTGGTCAGCAAATGCATTTCGGCCATAAGCTTTCCTACGCGATAATGTGTTTCCGGGTCGAAATTGAGCACCTTCTCACCCTCTGCAAAGGAGAATAGCACACCAAAACGTTCTCCTTCGGGCGCCTGGAAAGTATGTATGAATGCATGGGCGAGATCGGCGACGGGATAGGAGACCGATACGCCATTTCGGCGCAAATGCTCCAACAGGCGCAGTTCCTCCGAAATCTCCGTCCTTGTCCTCCATTGGAAACTGTAAACGCGGAAAATGTAGCGTTTGTCCGGTGAGACGATCAGGTAAGTATCGCTGATTCCGGTTTTCAATATCCGGCATTCAACTTGTTGTTCAGGGAAATAATGCTTTTGAACAAAATGTCCCAGGTGAACAGGCGAAAGGTTGGAATTAGAGACAGGGAAGACGTTCATGGCATAAGGCGATTGGGGCGGCAAAATTATGGATATATTTGCCCTGAACGTAACGCACTTTAAACAAAAATTTATGGCAGAGATCAAATTCAAGCTGGATAATCGCCGCCGCGGAGCTTTTTATGTGGAGGAAGATGGCAAACAGGTAGGTGAAATGGTGATCGGGTTAAGCGAAACCACATTGACGGTGTACCATACGGAGGTAGACCCGGCGATGGAAGGCCGGGGCCTGGCGCGGAAAATGCTCGACGCGATGGTGGCCTATGCGCGTGAACACGGGTTGCAGGTGCTGCCCCTGTGCGAATACGTGCACGGCCAGTTCCGCCGCCATCCCGAGGAATTTGAAGATATCTGGCAAAAGCGATAACCCAAGCCGCCTCAGCGCGGCTGTGGCAGGTACACAATGAAGGTAGCGCCCTTTCCGGGCTGGCTTTGGGCGGTAATATAGCCATAATGGTTTTGCACCACCTTTTTGCACAAAGCCAGGCCGATGCCCGAGCCCGAGAACTCGCTCCGCCCGTGCAGCCGCTGGAACATCTGGAAAATGCGGTCGAGGTACACCTCATCAAAGCCGATGCCGTTGTCGATCACTTCGAGGCGGATGTACGGATGATCATGCAAAAGCTTAGGTAATGTCGCCTTCTCAGTTTCATTCACAGGCCGGTACGAGAGCCTGATGATCGATTGTTGGTCGGGCAGCCGGTACTTGATGGCATTGCTGATCAGGTTTTGCATGAGCTGTGCAAGCTGCGAGGCATTTCCCCAGACAACGGGCAGGTCTTCGACGATGATGTCCGTCTTTTGTTCCTGAATCGAAATTTCCAGGTCGGCCAGCACAGAATGCACGATCTCGCCCAGCCGCACTTTGTCAAATTCCCCTTCGCGCGTGGTCAGGCGCGAGTAGGCCAGCAGGTCGTCGATCATCGCCGACATTCTTTTTGACGCGTCCTGAATGCGGTTCAGCATATATTTGCCATTATCGTCCAGCTGTTCGGAGTAAGTCGAAAGCAGGCGGGAGCCGAACGACTGGATTTTCCGGAGCGGTTCCTGCATGTCGTGGCTGGCAGCGTAGGCGAATTGTTGAAGGTTGTTATTGGAATTGACCAGCTCGATGTTGGCCTGGTGCAACTCATCCGTGCGCTGGCCAACGCGCCTTTCCAGCTCGCTGGCCAGTTGCCGGTACCGTTCTTCACTCTGTTCGAGCTCCTGCCGGGATATCACCTGCTCGGTCACGTCCACGGCCATATCCAGAATCGCATATACTTCGCCCCTAGAATTTTTAAGCGGTTTGTAGGTGTAGTCGTAATAGAATGTTTGCAGCCGGCCATTCACCACGAGGTCGGCCCTTGCGCCCTGTTCCGAATGCGCTTCGCCGGTTTTGTAAATTCGGTCGAGGATAGCCAGAAAGGGCTGGCCTTCGAGCTCCGGTAATGCGTCCCGAAGCGGCTTGCCTATCACTGAGCGCCCTTTTCCCCATACTTTGAGCATGGCCTCGTTGGGGATATCGATCACCATATCTTTTCCAACAAACAATGCGGTAGCCACCGGTGCCTGTTCGATCAGCGTGCGTAGATGTTCTTCATTCACTTTTAGCCGCTGTTCGGATTCGATGCGGTCGGTAATGTCCATCACGATGCCGGACAGCGAAATGGCCTTGCCCATGCTGTCGTACAGGTACCGTCCCAGTACCCGTACCCAATGCACGGAAGAGTCGTTCCATACAAACCGTGCCTCATAGCGCAGTTCCCCGCTGTCCGCTGCTTCGGCGTAGGCGTTGTTGCGGATATCGACGTCGTCGGGATGGAGGCTTGCCAGAAGGATATCCCGGGTCATATTGGCCGCCTCGCTACCGGTGATGATCCGCGCCATGGTGGGGGAGTAGATAATCTCGTTGGTGGCCAGGTCTACCATAAAAGACCCGGCTCCGGAGCCTTCGATGGTCATGGCTGCCTGCTGGTCGGCCCAGGCGATTTTCTCCTGGCCCGTAACCTCTGCCGTAATTTCGCGTGAGATGCCCGAGAAGCGATAGGGCGTGCCGGCCTGATCGAAATATGCCTGGCCGGTGCAATGCAACCAGCGGAGTTTGCGGTCGCTGGCGCCGATAACCCGGTAACGGATATCGTAAAGAGATCTCACCGACGGATCGAGCGCGCGTTCGATGGATTCAATTACCCTGGCGCGGTCGTCGGGGTGGATAAATCGGACCAGGCTTTCATAATGCATTTCCGCATCGGCGGGATAGCCGTAGAGTTCTTTACAACGGTCGTTGAACAATGCCGTCCGATCGGCGGGGTTGAGGTTCCAGGTGCCGAGCTGGGCTGCCTGCATGGCGAATCGCAAACTCTCTTCGCTCTCCTCCCTTGCTTTATCCGATCGAAGCTGCTGTGAAATATCCATCATCGAGCCCACCATCCGCACAGGCTTGCCGCCGCCCTGGATCGTGTATCCACGGTCGTGCACGTGCGCATACGAGCCGTCGGCTCGCCGGAACCGGTAGAAATTCGACCAGTTGCTTTCGCCTTTATCGATGACCTGGTAAATCTTTCTCACCACCTGCTCCTGGTCGTCGGGGTGAATGCGGTCGAACCAGGAGTTGGGCCCGCTTTCGATATCTTCGGGGTGGTACCCGAAAATTTCCTGCATCCCCTCGTTCCACCATACCGTTCCCCTCGCCAGGTCCCAATCCCAGATCACGTCATGGGTAGCTTTTGCCACAAGTTTAAACCGTTCGATCGCCAGCAGCAGATCGTTCATAGGCTCGTTCAGGGTAGTTTCACTCATTGATAAAAACTTGCTCAGGTTTACGTATGCGGCATTCAGAGGCAGTCACACGTTGTAAAAGTACGGATATTAGATTAAAAGCAATGGTAGGTTACTTGTGGCGCCCGTTCAAGTAAAAATCTACCCGAAATCGCTTTAACCTTCATCAGAAAAAAGCATACTAGCACTTAACCGACCGTGCCATGAGGAAACTACCATTCTACTTTGCCTGCACTGCTGCTTTGGCTTTTGCAGGTTGTATCATGATCCAGCCTTCTGGAAAGCCGGTTTCGCTATTCGACGGAAAAACCTTCCGGGGATGGGAAGGAGACACGGTTAAAACCTGGAAAATCGAAAATGGCAGCATTGTCGGCGGATCGCTGGAAGAGACCGTGCCCCATAACGAATTCCTATGTACGCGTAAGGAGTATTCCAATTTTATATTGAAGGTTAAATTTAAATTGACAGGCCACGAAGGTTTTATCAATACGGGCGTCCAGTTTCATAGCGTTCGGCTGCAAAATCCGCCATACGAAATGACGGGCTATCAGGCCGACCTGGGTGATAAATATTGGGCGAGCCTCTACGATGAATCGAGGCGGAATAAAACGCTGATAGCGCCCGATTCCGCATTGGTTGGGAAAATCGTGAAGCGGAACGATTGGAACAATTACGAAGTGCACAGCCGGAACGGCCACATCCAGCTTTTCCTGAACGGGACAAAAACGGTGGATTATACCGAACCCGACAAGTCCATTCCGCAAAAGGGGTTGATCGGCCTGCAAATTCACGGAGGAGGGAAAGCCAAGGTATTTTATAAAGACATTATGATTCAAGAACTATGATGCAAAACCGGTGGCAGGTGTTGTCATGAATAGTCAGGTGTTGTCGTGAATAGTCAATTATTGAGAGAGGAAAACGCCCTTTCACAGCATTCCTGACAATATCTGACCACAAATGACCACTACCTGACAACACCTGAGATGCCCAGGTTTTGTCAGGTCGTTACTTCCAGATGCCCAGCAACCGCCGGGCTACGATAATCTCCGCCAGGTGATAGGAGTTATGATCGGCGATCAGCATGGCTTCGCGAACGATATTCTGCCCGCTACCCCAGGGCAACGGACTAAAAAGGTCCTTGTTCTCATTCTGTAACAGCCGGAAAAAGCGTTGCTGGTCCTCGTTGATTTCTTTCAGGCTTTCTTCCCATTGCTGGTCGCTTACACTGTCGGTTGGCTCGGGCCAGTATTCGTCCGGCCAGATGAGCGTTTTGTAGTCCTTCGAGATCGAAAAGTCGACAATATCCTTTTGGGCGATCCGGATATGCTCCATGAGCTGCCAGATGCTGTACGGCAGGTTGTCGGGGATTACGGCGCGCAGGTGGGCTGGGATGCCGGCAAGCGCTTCATCGAGGGTAACGTGTGCATTTCCGCCCCTGATGAGGTCGGTCAGTTCATTAATCAGTTTTTTTCGCTGGTCGGCGTGCATGGAACGTTAGTTATTAGTAGGGTGGGGAATTCATCGGCAAAATGTACATATTTTTGATTTACCTGCGCAACAAATCGTGAATTGATTAAATTGGGAAGTCATCTTCTTAAACCTTTGAAATTCTTCAAATGAAGCCTAATCGCCGTAATTTTCTCAAAAATGTAACAGCCGCTTCTGCACTGTTAGCCACAGAAAGTATTGCCAAGCCTTTTCACATTATCAAGGACCTCAAAAAAATCAGTCCCAACGATAAGATCCGTTTCGCAACGATCGGAATGGGTATCCAGGGGCACAGCGACACCAAGGCTGCACTGCGCAGCTCTCAGGACGTGGAGTTCGTAGCTGCTGCCGATCTGTACGATGGCCGCCTCACCCGCGTGAAGGAGCTTTACGGAAAGGATATTTTTACAACGCGCGACTACCGCCAGATCCTCGAAAGAAAGGATATCGACGCCGTCCTCGTTGTAACGCCCGACCACTGGCACGACCACATTACCAAGGCCGCATTGCAGGCTGGAAAGAACGTATACTGTGAAAAACCGATGGTACACCACATCAATGAGGGCCTGTCGGTGATCGACGCCTGGAAGAAGTCCGGCAAAACGATGCAGGTTGGCAGCCAGCGGATCAGTTCTGCTTCATTTAAAGAGGCTAAGCGCCTGTTCCAGGCGGGTGAAATCGGCGAGATCAACTACGTCGAGTCCAATAACGACCGTTTCAATGCCATTGGCGCATGGAACTACTCCATTCCGACCGACGCCTCGCCGAGCACCGTGGATTGGGATACCTATCTCGGCGACGCGCCCAAGCGTGCATTCGATGCGAAGCGCTTTTTCCGTTGGAGAAACTACCAGGATTATGGTACCGGCGTGGGCGGCGACCTTTTTGTGCACCTGATCACCGGTGTGCATTTTGTGACTAATTCGCTCGGTCCCGAGCGCGTGATGTCGTCCGGCGAGCTTAGCTACTGGAAAGACGGCCGCGACGTGCCCGATGTGCTCGTGTCCATCCTGGATTATCCCAAAACAGATATTCATGCGAATTTCCAGATGGTGCTCCGCGTCAACTTTGCGAATGCGGGTGCCATTGCCAACAATACCCGTATTATCGGAACCGAAGGACAGATTGAATTTACCGAAAACAACCTGGTGCTCACGAAAAAGAAACTGCCGAAAGCGCCCGGCATGGGAGGTTACGATAGCTTCAATACCTTCTCGGAAGCGCAGCAAAAGGAGTTTAAGAAACAATACGATGCCCAGTACCCCGAAGATACCCGGAAAGCGGAACCCGTGAAAGAAGTGCGGTTCGAAGCGCCGAAGGAGGACGATGCGCATGCTAACCATTTCAGGGATTTCTTCGAAAATGTGAAGAAAGGCAGTGTGGGAACGGTCGAAGATCCGGTATTCGGCTTCCGCGCGGCAGCCCCGGTGCTGGCGTGTAATGAAAGTTATTTCAGCAAAAAGATCGTTCATTGGGACCCTGTCGCGATGAAAACGAAGAAGAAATAAAAACCTTCATACCGGGCGGGAGATGCACAACATCTCCCGCTTTTGTTATTTCAACCCAAATCCAACTGTTTCTGGTATGAAGATCATTTCTACGATCGCTTTGGCTGCCATGCTGGCCATCCCGGCGCTTGCCCAGACGGGGAAGGTGCTCGATAACCTGTCGTTGCCCTCCAAGTTGCTCAAATCCGAAAGGAAGTTTGCCGTTTACCTGCCGCCGGATTATGCGACCTCCGAGCGGAGCTATCCCGTCATGTACCTGCTACATGGCGCCGGCGACGACCACACAGGTTGGGTACAATTCGGCGAAGTGCTGCACATTGCCGACAAAGCAATTGCCGAAGGCAAGGCCACGCCGATGATCATTGTCATGCCGGATGCGAACACAGGCAGGAGAGGGTATTTCAATGACGTGAAGGGCGACTGGAACTACGAGGACTTTTTCTTCACCGAACTGATGCCTTACGTCGAGAAGAAATTCCGCATTAAAGGCGAAAAGCGTTTCAGGGCTGTTGCCGGGCTTTCGATGGGCGGCGGCGGTAGCTTTATGTATGCATTGCACCATCCCGAGCTGTTTTCATCGGCCTGTCCGCTCAGCGCATCCACCGGCCCGATTACCCTGGAGGATGCCAAAAAGAACCTCATCAGAAACAACCCGAATATCGCCGATTCGACAGTCGAAAGGTATTATAACCGGCACAGCGCGCTGGCGTTGATCAACAATATCGCCGAAGATCAGAAAAAGGCGGTCCGTTGGTACATCGATTGCGGTGATGATGACTTTCTGTATGAAGGGAACAGCCTCGTTCACATTGCATTACGCAAAAAAGAAGTGCCGCATGAATTCCGCGTACGTGAGGGCGGGCACACATGGACCTACTGGCGCGAGTCGTTGCCGGAAGTACTGGCATTTGTTTCCCAGGCATTTCATCAGTATTGATCGCCATGGTACAGGACGTTTTACCAGGCATCAAGCAATTTGACCTTACCGGAAAGGTCGCCATTGTCACAGGAGGCTCCAAGGGTCTTGGGTTGGCTATGGCGGCCGGTCTGGCTTCCGCGGGCTGTGATATTTTGTTGGTCAACCGGAGTGCGGTCGATGGTGAGCGGAGTGCCGCCGAGCTATGCATTTCGTTCGGCACGCGTGTGCTTTCCTACGCTGCGGACATTACCTGTGAAGAGCAGGTGCACGCAATGGTCGCTTTTGCGCTGGAAAGTTTTGGGAAGATCGACATTCTTATCAACAGCGCCGGGATCAATATCCGCGGGCCAATCGACGAGTTGTCTACGGCGGATTTCAAGCACGTGATGGACGTGAATGTAACCGGCACGTGGCTGGCATGCAGGGCTGTTGCGCCGCATATGAAAGCGCAGCACAGCGGCCGCATGATCAACCTGGCGAGTACGCTGGGGCTAGTGGGGCTTGCCAACCGTACGCCTTATACAGCCAGCAAAGGGGCCATCGTGCAAATGACCCGTGCACTGGCACTGGAGCTTGCGCCTTACGACATCATGGTGAACGCCATATGTCCCGGCCCGTTCCTGACCGAGATGAATATTCCGATCGCCGAGAGTGACGATGCCCGCGACATTATCCTGGGTGCAACCGCGCTCCGCCGGTGGGGGCACTTGCATGAAATTCAGGGTGCTGCCATATTTCTGGCCAGCGATGCGGCCAGCTATATGGTGGGGTCCATCCTCACCGTTGATGGCGGATGGACGGCCCGTTAATCACTTTTTAATCTCCGAGAATATAATTTTTAAAAGATTTAATCGTTCTCTCGTGCGCCTTTTCGGGTGAAGCTGCAAAAATCAGGTAAGTTTCTGCAAAATTGGTATTACTATCTTCATAAACGCCGTTTCCATGCAATGGGAGCGGTTTTTTGTTGCTCATCAAACTAGTTGCTGCGTATAGGCACCGGTTAGTAGTATACGTTAAGTAACTAGTGGTTATTTTTCAAGAAAACATATTCAGAAAGCAGGAATGCTTGTTTATGTAAATAATTTCATATCTTTTTGTACATCCGGTTACTCATACAGTACGCCTCGGTACTGCCGGATTACGAAATATAACATTTTCGAGTTTAGCTCCCCTGTCAAGTATAAATAAATCGCCCGCTGGTTACGAGCGATATTTTAGAAATAGGATTTTAAAAATTATAAGTAAGACAAATTGTGTATGGTAGACACTTCTCTGACTTGTTGAAAAACAAGGGATTATGCATGAAACCCAGTTGTAATATCTTTTCATTTTTTTATAATTTTTTTAACTATCTACTATCTATCTATACTTAATCTATGATGATTTCTGAACGGGAAAAGTACCGTAGCCTAACGCGGTATTTTTACTCCCTTCTGCTGACCTTACTGGTCATGACCGGCGCGTACGCTCAGGACGTAACGGTGAAGGGAAAAGTGAATGATGAGCAGGGGCAGGGGCTGCCCGGCGTGAGCGTCCTTGTAAAAGGGACATCGACAGGTACGGTAACGGACATCGAGGGTAACTATACTGTGAATGCGCCGGGTACGGCAACGCTCGTGTTTTCTTTCATCGGGTACATTACACAGGAGATTCCGCTGGGCAATAAAACCAGCCTGGATGTGAAAATGGCAACGGATACCAAAGCACTCGACGAAGTCGTGGTTGTGGGTTATGGTACCGCCAAGAAAGCAACCCTGACCGGTTCGGTGACTGCCGTGAAAGGTGCTGAGCTTCAAAAAGCGCCTTCAACTAACCTCTCGAACACATTGGGAGGTCGCCTGCCGGGTGTTTCTGCGGTACAAGCGAGCGGTGAGCCAGGTTACGACGGCTCGGCGATCCGTATCCGCGGTACCAACTCACTGGGTAACAGCAATGCACTGATCGTGGTGGATGGTGTGCCTAACCGTTCCGGTGGTCTCGACCGTTTGAACCCGGCCGATATCGAGAGTATTTCGGTACTGAAAGATGCAGCTGCGGCGATTTACGGTTCGCGTGCGGGTAACGGGGTAATCCTGATCACCACCAAACGCGGAAAGAGCGGTAAACCACAGCTTTCTTACGACCTCAACCTGGGGATAGCCCAGCCAACCCGCACACCGCAAATGTCGAATGCAGCGGAATATGCGACTATCCGTAATGAATTGCAGATCTACGACAACCTGCCCGTAGGACAATGGCAGGGTGCATTGCAAGGATTTAATACCAATGGCGCGTATACCCGTACCGACAACGGAAACGTGCTGAACGCGGTATTTACACCAACCGACATTCAGAAGTTCCGCGACGGTTCCGATCCGCTGACCCACCCGAACACCGACTGGTATGGCGCGGTAATCCGCAACTGGTCGCCGCAGCAGCGCCACAACCTGCAATTAACGGGCGGTAGCGAGAACATCAAATACCTTGCTTCGCTGGGTTATATTAACCAGGATGGCAACTATGTGAACTCCGCGACAGGCTACAAGCAGTACGACATGCGTGTGAATCTCGATACGAAGATCAATAAATACGTAACCGCTAAGCTGGGCGTGGTGATGCGTGAGGAGTTCCGTCGCTTCCCTAACGGTGGTGGCGCGGGCGATATCTTCCGTATGCTCATGCGCGGAAAGCCTACCGAAATCGCGATCTGGCCGGACGGACGTCCTGGTCCCGATATCGAGAACGGACAGAACCCGGCTGTTATCACAACCAACACGACCGGTTACAACAACGACAAGCGCGACTACATTCAGACCAACGGCCAACTGGACATCGATGTGCCTGGTGTACCGGGTTTGAAAGTGACAGCAATGGCCGCTATTGATAAGCAAATGCGTCGTCAGAAGTCGTTCCAGAAGCCATGGACACTTTATTACTGGGATAAAAAGACTTACGAAGCAGATGGCACAACTCCGCTGCTGACAGGAACTGTGCGTTCGACATTCAATGATCCGCGTTTGACTGAAACTTCTTCACAGGAGCTTTCGATCCAGTTGACCGGCCAGGCTTCCTACGAGAAGACATTCGGTTCACACAGCTTCAATGCAATGGTGGGTGCCCAGCGCGAGACTGTTGATGCCGACGGCTTCTTCGCTTACCGCCGCTATTTTATCTCTCCGGTTGTAGACCAGCTTTTTGCGGGTGGTACGCCTGAGCAGAACATTGGTAACTCGGGTACCAACAATGGTGATTTGTACAAACGCGCACGTTTGAGCTACTTCGGTCGCGTGGGCTACAACTTTAAAGAGAAATATCTCGCCGAGTTCTTGTGGCGTGCGGATGGTTCTTACGTGTTCCCGAAACAAGGCCGTTTCGGCTTCTTCCCGGGGGTATCGGCCGGTTGGCGTATTTCAGAAGAGGGCTTCTGGAAAAACAATATCCACTTCGTGAACAATGTGAAATTGCGTGCTTCGTGGGGACAAATGGGTGCTGAGCCGTATTTGCTCGGTACGGAAAACCTGGCCGAATACCAATACCTCAATACCATGGGCTTCGGTACGTACATCGTGAACGATCAGGTTGTGAAAACGCTGCTTGAATCGCGCGTGGCGAACAATAACTTTACCTGGGAGGTGGCCAACAACTCCAACTTCGGTATTGAAGGTACTTTGTGGAAAGACCGTATCGCCTTTGAAATCGACTACTTTGTTAACAACCGTTCGAAAATCCTGATCCCGATGACGGGTTCGACGCCTTCGTCGGCAGGTATCGATGGTAAGCTTCCTCCTGTAAACCTGGGTAAGTTGCAAAACAAAGGCTTTGAATTCAAGGTTAGCTACGATGGCTCTGTCGACAACTTCACCTACTCGGTGGGTGTGAATGGTGGTTATGCTAAAAATACGATCAAATACTGGAACGAAACGCCGGGTATTCCTTCTTATCAGACGACTACCGGTCGCCCTTACCAGGCATTCCTCGCATACCAATATGACGGTGTTTTCCGCGACCAAGCTGAAATCGATGCCAATACAATCAATTATTCCGGTATTACAGGTACGCTTCGTCCGGGTGACATGAAGTTCAAGGATGTAAACAATGATGGTAAAATCACGAAGGATGATATGGTTCGTTCGGAAAAAACCAACCGTCCGCAATTCACCGGTGGTGTAAACATCAACCTGGGCTACAAAGCATTCGACCTGACGATCCTGTTCCAGGGTGCTGCGGGTGGTTTGCAATATGTAGGCCAGACAGAGTCGGGTGATATCGGTAACTATCTGAAATACGCTTACGACCACCGCTGGACGATCGACAATCCGAGCTCGACAGACCCGCGTCTGGCTAACCGTAACAATACCTACTATACCAACCTCACCAACGCGGATTCACCAGGCGCAAATACTTATTACCTGAAAAGCAACAATTACCTGCGTTTGAAAAACATCGAGCTGGGCTATAACCTGCCTTCGGAAATCGGTTCGAAAATCGGTGTTGGTAACCTGCGTGTGTATGTAAACGGGTTGAACCTGTTCACGATCGACAAGATCAAGATCTGGGACCCGGAAGCGACTTCTACCAACGGACAATACTATCCGCAGTCGCGAGTTCTTAATGCAGGTGTACGTGTAACTTTCTAAGACTTTAAAAATGAAACTGAGTTATAAAAATTGGATTTTTCTGGCGGCGCTGGCCACAACCGGGCTGGTGTCGTGCGACACTGACTTTTTGGATGTAACGCCGCCCATCGAAATTCCTACCGATGAGGTCTGGAAAGACGGTGCATTGGCCGAAGGATTTGTGACAGGTATTTACCAGGGATTGCAGCAAGGCGGTTTCAGCGAACAAATGCTTGCCTCGCTGAGTGACGAGGCGGTATTTACCCACACGGGCCGCAACATCAACACGGTGAACGAGGGTAGTCTGAGCCCCTCCAACCTTGGCTGGGTGGATGATACTTACGGATGGGGACCTATGTACACCCGTATCCGTGCGGCTAACCAGGCGATCCAGGAGTTGCCTAAGTCTACTTTCACGGACCAGACTTTGAAAGACCGCTTGAAGGGAGAGGCGCACTTCCTGCGTGCTTACTACTATCAGCAGTTGGTACGCTACTACGGTTCGGTGCCTCTGGTCACGAAAGTTTATGCATTGAATGAAGATTATTCTGTAAGCCGGAATACCTTCGAGGAATGCGTGAAGTTTATCGTGGCCGATTGCGACAGCGCCGCTGCATTGCTGAAAGGCAAGGCAGATCAGAAGGGACGTGCTTCCGAAGTGTCTGCATTGGCTTTGAAATCGCGGATTTTGTTGTACGCTGCGAGCGATCTGCACGATGTTCCCACTGCGAAAGCGAAGTCTGCATTGTTTGCTGCGTATCCAAATCCTGAGTTCCTGGGCTATACAGGCGGCGACCGCAAAGCACGTTGGACGGCCGCGCAGGCTGCTGCGAAAGCTGCATTGGACCTGAAAGCAGGCTACAAACTTAACCTGACAGCCCCTGTTACCGCTGCGCAAGGTAAAATCAACTACATTTCCATGGCCATGGCCGGGTACAGCGCCGATAAAACGCTGGATGCTTCCGGTGGAGACGACATCATTTTTGGTCGTTATTTCACGGCCAGCCAAACTTCGGATGGTGCACGCCAGACGGGTTTGAACAACGGGCCTAACGGCTACCACAACTGGGCGGGTAATACGCCGATCGGTTTGCTCGTGGATGACTACGAAATGATGGATGGAACCCCGTTCGCATGGACTAACCCTACGCACAAGGCTAACCCTTACGCAAACCGCGATCCGCGTTTCTATGCAACTGTGATGTATGACGGTGCCAACTGGAAACCACGTCCTTCCGACGCGAAAGACCCTGCTAACCAGATTCAGACCGGTTCTTATGATTTGCTCGACGAAAAGGGTACACTATTCAACCGCAAAGGATTGGATACACGCAGCAGCACGATCGAAGACTGGAACGGTAGCCGTACCGGTTACTACATGCGCAAGTTCATCGATCCAAACCCTGCATTGTACGACAACACCGACCGTCAGAACATTCCATGGCCGTTCTTCCGCGTAACCGAGGTGGTATTCAACTACATCGAGGCGAGCATTGAGTTGGGGCAGGATGCGGTTGCATTGGAGTGGTTGAACAAGATCCGTTTCCGCGCAGGTATGCCAGCTCTGAAAGTTTCGGGTGCTGCTTTGAAAGAAGCTTACCGTCATGAAAAACGTATTGAAATGGCTTACGAAGAACAGCGCTACCACGATGCACGTCGCTGGATGATCGCTCCGACCACTTTGGGCCGTTCGTTGCAGTTCATTACCGTAATCGGTAAGTTCAAGCCAGGTAAGTCGATGAAAGAGCCGTATCACTACGACCCTACCGTTTATGACTATACCTACACTCCGACGGAGGACAAATCACATGAGAACCGTACGTGGGTGGATAAGATGTATTTCCGTCCGTTCAGCCGCGACGAAATCAACCGTAATGCGAAATTGGTTCAAAACCCTGGTTACGACAAGTAACGGGTTATAAGCAAACCATTTGATCACTGCCCGTGCTGTTACAGTACGGGCAGTTTTCGTTATTGAGGGTTTTTGAAGACAAATTCCCACAAAACGTGGATTTAGATAAACACTATTAAACTAATAGAATATTTGTAATTAATTCAAAATCAGTTTGTTGTAATTTTTGGCATAATCCTGTTGAGACAAATGGGCACAGTGCGAATGCACGAGGTCAAAAACATTAATAGTTGTCTAAAAAACAAGGATTATGAAAAAGCTAGTAGTATCGGCATTTGCCCTGGCGCTCATCTCGTTTACTTCCGTTCAGGCCCAGACGGCCAGTCAGGCGACGGCTGATCATTCAGCGCATCAGGAAGCGGTGGCACAGAAAACAACGAAGGCGGACCAAAAGGAGAAAGTGGCCGTGAAAACGGAAGATCTGCCCGAAGGAATTCAGAAGACAATCAAAAGCGACGACTTTAAAGGCTGGACGGTGAAGAAGGCATTTCTGGTAACCGAGCCCGACAAAGCCCAGTATTATGAATTACAAGTAGCGAACGGCAAGGAAAATGCCCTCGTGAAACTCGATAAAGACGGAAGAAATGTAGGATAACCATAGTATTCCTTCATTATTCAGTGACTGAGCCGGAGCGATCCGGCTTTTTTTGTTTCCGGGTCGGTTGCTAACTTTAACGTCACATTTGAAAATACCTAACCCGTTACTGAATGACCTTAGATCTACGTTCTGTTTGCTGCATTGTCGCAGCTTCATTCCTCCTATTTAACTGCGCGGGCAGAAAGCAATCCACGCCTGCCGGTAGCCAGCTTGCCAGTACTGATTCACAGGGCAAAGAGCTTTTTACCACACATTGTGTTTCCTGTCATGCCATGGAGCAGGAGGAGATCGGCCCGCGCCTGGGTGGTGTCACCAGCGTGCTTTCGGAAAAAGAGCTGGTTGCATTCATTAAAAATCCCAACCATGCGATCGAATCGGGTAATGCACGGGCTGTGAGCCTGTCGAAGCGGTACAAGATGATAATGCCGCCGTTTGATTTTTTGAAAGACGAAGAAATCCGGTCGATCCTCGCATACATTGCTTCGGAGACGAAAGCGCATAACATAGCACCGCTCGAAGTGAAAGTAGACACGGCTTCGAATGCCCGCCTGGCACAGCCTGTAATTAAAACAGGACTGAGGATAGAGCTGGAAGATTTCGTGACGATCCCGCCATCCAGCGAAAAAATGCCTCGCACGCGCATCGCGAACATGCGCCCGCACCCGTCGCAGGACGGTACGCTGTACGTGAGCGACCAGCGAGGCCTGATTTACCGGATCAACGGAAAGGATGTAACCACTTTCGTGGATCTAAGAAATGAGATTGAAGATTTCGTCAACGAACCGGGCCTGGGTACCGGCCTGGGCAGTTTCGCATTCCATCCGGATTACCTCAATAATGGTTTGATTTATATTACCCACACGGAGGCTCCCAAAGGAAAGCGCGCCGATTATGGTTACAACGACTCCATCAAGGTCGCATTACAATGGGTAGTTTCCGAGTGGAAGATCGACGATGTCAAAAGCCCGATTTTTAAAGGAAAGAGAAGAGAATTGCTCCGCATCAACGTGCCTAATGTGGTGCACGGCACGCAGGACATCGGTTTCAACCCCGATGCCGCGAAAGGAGACAAAGATTATGGATTACTGTATATAGGTACCGGCGACGGCGGCTCCACGATCAGCAAATATCCCCAGCTTTGCCATAACCTGCATTCGCTGCTCGGTACGATTATCCGTATCGACCCGCTGGGGAACAATAGCAGGAACGGGCATTACGGCATTCCGGCTGATAATCCGTTCGTAAACGAGAAGGGCGACATTTATAAGGAAATATATGCGTATGGTTTCCGGAACCCACATCGTCTGGCGTGGCATGGCGGAAGGCTGTTCAGCGCGGAAGTGGGCGAGTCGAATTTTGAAGAGGTGAATGTGATTGTAAAAGGAGGCGACTACGGTTGGAATGTGCGTGAAGGCAATTTTGGTATATCTTCCAAGGACCTTAAAAATGTGTATCCGGTGCCGGCGACCGAGAGCGGCAAGTTCGAAAAGCCCTTTTTGCAGTACGATCATATCGACGGAAATGCCATCAGCGGCGGCTACGTGTACGAAGGCCCGATAGCGGCTTTGAGGGATAAGTACATATTCGGGGATATCGTCAACGGCCGTGTTTTCTATGGCAATATCGATGCCCAACTGAGCGACCAGTCGGTGTATGAGCTGACGATCGTCCGCAATGGCAAGGACACCAACCTGGTTGAAATGTCGGGTTCGAAGCGGGTCGATATACGCATTGAATACAACCGCTATACGGGGGAGCTGTACATCATGACCAAAAGCGACGGCAAGATCCGTCGCGTGAGCAAGGCATATACGGTAAATTAGCTGCAAGGGCGCTAAATAGTTTGCAGTGGCCGATAAATAATTGAATTGTCCTGATTTTCAATGGGCGTTGTTTCTTTGCAACCCTCACTAAACGAAAATCAGGAAATCTCTTATGGCCAATGTTAAAACGGTACTCGACCAATGGTCGGTAAAAGACCTCGAAGACAATTCCAGCATTAATGTACTTGTGGAAAGCTGCACAGAGCTCGGTAACAATGCGCAACCGGGCGTACAGATCATATGCATGGGGCATTACATCACCTACGAACCCAATATCGTAGAGCAATGGGCTTACAAAGCCGGTAAAGAAGGCGTTACGGAATATCTGCTTGAAGACAAATCCTGGACTTACCACGAAGATCAGTATGTGAAGTATTTCCTGGTGCTGGGCAGCCCGCTTAAAGCGCGCATCATAGTGAAAACGCGTAGCTCGAAGCCGAACGTTAGGGAATACGACCTCCCTTTCGAAGTCTGACGCGGAATATCATTCACACATACACACCTACCTGAAATGATCAAGTTTACCTACCTCGCATTGCTGGGTATTTTCTGCATAATTCTATTGATTACGGTAGTTTACTACCTCCTTAAACCTACCCCGGCCGGCGACAGTTCGGTGGGGTGGGCACTCGGGTTATTGTACCTGGTCGGTCTCCTTGGCGTAGTGTTTCTGGCGGCATTGTTCTGGAAAAATAGAACTATCGGACTGGTGATTCTCTGCATTCCGATGCTGTTCTTTATGTGGCCGGCCATCCAGCGGGGAGCAAGAGATGTATACGCCTGGTTTCCAATTCAAGAGGGCAGTCCGCTCACATTACACATTGTGAACAACACGCCGGCGCTCGTCAATGTGAAGCTCGAATGCTGGTTTGGTAAACAGAGCGAAGTACAGCAGACTCTTTATAAAACATTGGAATTTACTTCAAAACCATTGGCCGTTGATCAGCATGTGCTCTCGGATTATGATGTGCAGCTGCTTTCATCGAAATCCGCATTTGTAAGGTTGGTATTCTTCGAATGCTTGCAGCAAAGTGGAAACGGCTACTCATATGTCCGTGAAGTGCAGCCGTGCATGCAATATCACGACGTGCCGGTCGAGAACTTCCGGGTCACCGATTACCTGATCACCATCGACGGGGAAAAGAATTCGGAGGCGTTTCAGGAGGAAGTGAGGAGGTTGAAAACAGATAGTCTTTATACGAACGGCGTGTTCTGAAACCGGAGTTTTATGAATTTAATATTATCGAAAGTAATGCCCTCGCCGCTCGATGTCCAATTGCAGCTGGCGTATGCGCTGGAAAACACCGGCGCTTTTTTAATGGCCGATCGCTGGAAAATACTGCTTCTCCGCCCGAATGGCGCCATGGACCTCATATGGCAAACTACCGACGAGGATATCGCCTATAAATGGAGAGGCTTTTTCGACGACAGACTTGCCGATCCGGTTTACGATGAAATCAGGCAACTGACAAATGGCTTCCGGTTGCTCCCGAAGGAAGATTACCAGCGAATGGAGGCGTCCGGTTTATTTAAAAAAGCGAGCACACTGCCGCTACTTTATGAGGTGCATGACGGCGCGTGGATCGCCTTTGCAGGGAAGAAAATCTCGGTTATCAAGTGGGAGGAAGGGCATGCCAGTGAACATGCCATAACGAAGACCAAAGGCAAAGACCCGATTTGCCGGGCTTTGCATCCCCATCAAAACCTGATTGTCTACGGAACCAACCACGGAGAACTCTTCGCACAGCCATTTGATCGGAACGGGTTTGGCAAAACAATCAAAATCATTGAGCTTCCCAACACGTGTTATCAAATAGCTTTTTCCGGCGACGGTACAAGATTGTTCGTGGGAGGCTTGGGTTACATTAAAATGTTCGAATACGACGGCAAAAGTTTTTCTGAAATAGCTTCCATCTCCTCCGCGCTCAGGTCGTTCGAACTCGCGGAGGATTACCTGGTGCTTAACAAAGGAATGCACGGCATCGATGTCATAAAAGTGACGGACAAGCTGCAAAGAATCGACTCAATGGATTTGCCGTTTTCGATCGACAAAATGCTCTCACTAGGTCCGCAAAGGACCTTTCTACTTACTTCCGGGTCGACGAACGAATGGGCGTTGCTCAACTGGTAGGCGTAACTACAAATAAATCTTCACCATTTCCCGCCAGTACCTTGGCCGGTGGGCTTCATCGTCCCAAATGTAAAACTGGTGCGGCACGTTGAGCTGGTGGAGTGAATCGCTTAGATGGCGGTTATTGTCCAGAAAAGTATCCTCGCGCCCGATCACGAGCGTGATTTCCATTCCCCTCAGTTGTTGAAGCAACTTGGGGTCTGAAATACCTGGTACAAAGTGGTTGGGCATGTTGTAATAGATATTTTCATCAAAATACCCGTCGAAGAGGTCGGCGAAGTAGGGTAGCGCTTGCGTGAGATCGTAGCGCGCGCTCATGCCTACGACTTTTGTGAAAATGTTGGGATGCTTGAAGGCGATATTCACTGCATGGTATCCGCCGAGGCTGCAACCTGCGGCTATGAGCTCGCGCTTTTTGTTCTGCGTCCGGATGAACGGGATTACTTCTTCGAGAATGTACTTTTCGTATTGTATGTGGCGGGCAATGCGTAATGGAGGAGGGGAGTCGGAGTAAAAACTTTCGCTATCGATACTGTCGACGCAGTAGACCTGTATGAAACCGGCGTCGATCTTCTCTTTCATCGCGTCGATCACCCGCCAGTTTTCGAAATCGTAAAAATGGGCTGAGCGCGTCGGAAAAAATATGACCGGAGTTCCCGATTGACCAAATACAAGCATTTCCATCGACTTACCCAAAATCGGACTAAACCACTTGTGGTACGCTCTTTCCATGACGAAGAGGTTTGTTTAAGAAGTTTTTTGAAGTGCCCCGTTAACGGCATATATGTTTTCACTGATCACTTTCTTCCAAATTGCATAGCCATCTGCGCTCAAATGCAGCCCGTCCGCTTCGAAAAGCGACTTGCGCGGGTAACCCTGGTAGTTCACCATCAGCGGGAAAATATCAACGTAATGCTGATTCGGATCCTTTTCGATCTCCTCGCGGATCAGTTCGTTAGCGGCCCTGATCGACGTGATGATATCCCACCGCTGCAGGCTGGGTTTGATCGACACAAAAAAGCAGGGAATATCGCCGAAACGTCCCCGAACCAGTGCAATAAGCTGGCGGTAAAACAGCAGCACCTCCGTAGGGTGCCGGCCGTCGCCCAGATCGTTGTCACCGGCGTAGATGACAATACGTGCAGGGGCCGTTACGGTGGTCATAATACGTTCGAAGAACCATACGCAAGCAGCCAGCGTGGAGCCTCCGAAACCCAGGTTAACCGGTTTCAATTCCGCGAAATCCTCATACAAACCCGTCCACAATGTGAAGCTTGAACTTCCGTAGAAGATCGTATCAGGTTCATAGTTTAATGTGGACCGTTCTTTTTCGACTCTTTGTACTTCCTCTTCGTACCAGACCATATTTTCCTGATTTTCGGTATCTCGCTGATTTTGGGTGTTTAACCGTAAAAATAAGTACGGGAAATTAACATATGGTTAAATAATGGTCATGGGAATGAGAATTATCAAATAATCGGGCCAATCGTCGCCGGAATACTACAAGAAATATAATTTTTTATAAATCGGTTACAACCATCGGTCGATGTTCGGTTTCTCTGCATTATAATTCAAACTACTATTGGCATGAAAAGAACGATTTTACTCGCATTAATCTGTTTCGCAGCTATTTCCTGTGACAAAAAGGACGATGCCGCACCTCAGGCCGACCTGAATCCAACCAGCCTGACCTACCAGAAAGCAGCAACGGTTCGTACTTCGGGCAGTGATCTGAAAGTGGAGCTCAAAGAGGTGACCGACAGCCGCTGCCCGGTGAACGCCAACTGCGTTTCGATGGGAAGCGCGAAATTGGTGCTCGCGATCTCCGATGCTTCGAACCAGGTGAGTGTGGATTTCGAATTCAAGGGTGATTCCAAAAACCAACAGGGTTTCAAGCTGGGAGGAACAGAGTATGTATTGACCATTTCCGAGGTGCTTCCTTACCCGGAACTTCCAAAATCACCCAAGCTGGAAGATTACAAGATTGGAGTATCCATCGAAAAAAAGTAATAGATTCAGATTTGGTGTGAAGTGCAGCAAAAGGAGTCAGGAGTATCCTGGCTCCTTTTCTCATTTTTGGCGTTTCAGGTGCTCCCAATACGATTTGTTCGTAACTTGAACACTTCTAAACCCATTAACTAGCCAAATGAAGCATATTTTTTCAAGACGCGAGGCGCTTGCCGGACTGGCTGCCGCCGGTGCCGGACTGGCATTAAGCCCGTTTTCTTCCTCAGCCCATAACGATCTTAAAATGATACTGGAAAGGAAAATCCCGTCAACCGGCGAACGTCTGCCGGTAGTTGGCCTGGGCTCCTGGCAGCAATTCGACGTCGGAGCCAGCATTTCCGAGCGTGCACCGTTGAAAGAGGTTTTGCAAAAAATGCAGGAAATGGGTGGGAAACTTATCGATGCTTCCCCTATGTACGGGCGTGCGGAGCAGGTAATCGGTGACCTGACCACGGATTTGAAGTTGAACGAACAATTTTTCTTCGCCACGAAGGTCTGGACAACCGGCAAGCAGGAGGGGATCGACCAGATGAACGCTTCGTTGCGGAAAATGGGGCGCAAAAAGATCGATCTGATGCAGGTGCACAACTTGCAGGATTGGGAAACGCACCTGAAAACGCTACGCGATTGGAAAACTGCCGGAAAGGTCCGTTACATCGGAATTACCCACTATACCGATGCCTCCCACGCGCGTCTGGAACAGATCGTAAAATCGGAAAATATTGATTTTGTACAATTCAACTATTCCATACGCTCGCGGAACGCGGAGAAAAGCCTGCTGAAAGCGGCCAAAGACAAAGGCGTGGCGGTGATCATCAATGAGCCGTTTGAGCAGGGTGCATTGTTCCGGGCGGTAAAAGGGAAGGAGTTGCCTGCTTGGGCGGGTGATTATGATATTAAAAGCTGGGCGCAGTTTTTTCTGAAATACATTATCAGCAATGACGCCGTCACCTGCGTGATACCAGGCACTTCGGACGTGAAGCACCTGGTAGACAACCTGGGCGCCGGTGAAGGGCGCTTGCCCGACGAAACGGGGCGCAAGAAAATGCGCGAATGGATTGCGGGAATTTGATTATTCCAACGCGAAGGCCACATATTGATTACCTTTTTTGGTGCCCAGCTTGGTACCGCCGCAGGCAATCACCACATATTGCTTTCCATTGACTTCATATGTTGCGGGTGTAGCAAACCCGGCAGCCGGCAATTGCGTTTCCCAGAGCAATTTGCCGGTTTTTTTATCAAATGCCCTGAACTTCCCGTCCTTCGTGGCAGCGATGAAAAGCAACCCGCTGGCCGTTACAACAGGTCCGCCATAGTTTTCAGTACCGGTGGTGGGGACGCCTTTGGCTTTGAGCGATTCTACTTCGCCAAATGGTATTTTCCAAAGAAACTTGCCGGTGTTCAAATCGATCGCGTTGAGTGTGCCCCAGGGTGGCGAGATAGCAGGCAGGCCGTTAGCATCCAGGAACTTGTTGTAACCGGTGCTTTGATAGGGTAAATAGACCTTCTTCGAGGCAGCCGTTTCCGAAACTGCCTCCACTTTTTCATCGCCAAACAGGAACGAGACCAAAGCCTGCTTTTCGTCGGACGTCAGCATCGTAAAACCGGGCATCATACCCTTACCGGAGCTTACCAGTTGGTTCACAAATGCCTTGTCGCGGCGTGTGCCGATGTCCACAAGCGACGGATAGCCGCTTTTGGCATTACCTTTCCTTTGAGGCCCGTGGCAGGTTACGCAATAGGTGGTGTAAACCTTTTCTCCGGGACTCAGGTTGGATAGTTCGCTCTCTTTCGGCGTGTCTTTCATCGTCAGAATCCACGCCATTTCATTGCTGTTCACATACAAGATTCCTTCGTTCGGATCGGCAGCTGCGCCACCCCATTCCGCGCCGCCGTCGAAGCCGGGCAGGATTACCGTGCCTTCTTTGCTTGGCGCCGCGAAAAGGGCCTTTTTGTAGCCTTTGAATTTGATTTTCAATGAGTCGCGATCAGGTGCGTGAACGCTGATGTCATTCTCGGTCAGGGTGTGAGCCTGCCGTGAGTAAGGGACTGGTTTCGTTGGTACGGGCTGGGTCGGCCAGGGATATTCACCGGGCAATGCGCTCTTCGGTGCGGTAACTTCCTTGATCGGGAACAACGGCCTGCCCGTCACCCGATCGAATAGGAATACGTAACCCTGTTTGCTGACCTGCGCCACCGCGTCGATCTTGCGAGGTTTGCCGTCTGGCCCGGTTTGCGTGACGGTAATCAGGTTGGGAGGCGCGGGAAGATCGCGGTCCCAGAGGTCGTGATGCATGGTCTGGAAATGCCAAAGGCGCTTGCCGGTGCGCGCGTCAAGTGCGAGCAGGCAGTTGGCAAACAGATTAGCCCCCTTGCGCTTCCCGCCGTAAAAATCGTAACCCGCCGATCCGGTAGGTACATACAAAATGCCTCGCTTACGGTCGATAGCTGTACCCGCCCAGTTATTCGCTGCGCCGGTGAATGTGTTTTTGTAGGCATCGGGAGGGAATGTTTCGTAACCAAACTCGCCGGGATAGGGGATGGTATGAAACGTCCATACGAGCTTACCCGTACGCACATTGAACGCCCGCAGGTCGCCTGGCGCGGCGTCGGAATCCTCCGAAAGCCTCAATGGCATAATGATCAGGTCCTCGAAGATTGTCCCCGGCGTGTTGGAAACCATGTATTTGCTTTTAGCAATTTCCGGGAGTCCGGTGTGCAGGTCGATGCGTCCGTTGTCGCCGAAACGCTCGATCACTTTCCCCGTGCGCGCGTCGAGCGCGTACAGGTATGAGCCCATCGCGTGCATGATGCGTTTGTCGTCTCCATCCTCCCAATAGGTAAGGCCGCGGCTGGTATTGGAGCCGTTTTTGGATTTATCACCGAACAGCCAAAGTTGCTTGCCGGTAGCCGCATCGAGCGCGAAAGCCTGTACAGTAGCAGTAACCCCGTATAACACGCCATTCACAACGATCGGGTTCACTTGCGTTTGCCCCGAGTCGGGCATAGACCAGGTCCAGGCTACTTTCAGGTTTTTGACATTATCCTTATTGATCTGCGTCAACGGGGAGAAGTGGTTGCGGTCGGGGCCACCGAGGTACTCACGCCACTCGCGTTTGTCGTCGTTTTGGTCAGAAACTGTTCGTGCGCCCACCAGTATCAAGGCAAGGCCGCCAATACACCACGATAAGGGTTTTAACATATAAACTGCAAAAATCAGATGTAGAAAGGAGGTTATTCAAAACGGGTGTTTACGGTGAGGCCCGGCCAGGAATCGGTACGGAATGCGCTGGCGGGAAAGCCGTCGGTATTGTACAGGTTGGCGTCTTCCGGCGCATCCGACCACGCGTAGCGCACGGCGACCGGCTTACTTACATCCGGGCTTGAAACGATCACTTTGTTCCCCTGGATCTCCGCCTTGGCATAATGGAAAACCTTGTCATCGCCCGCGATCTCAAAACCTTTCAGATATCCGTAGCGATCTTTGACAGTGAGGCCATTCTCTGCGTTTTTAAATGAAACAACGGCCTTATTGCCCTCCACCTGCAACTGGTCATAAAGTGGAGAAGCGTACGGGATGTTCTGGCCGTAATCCTGCTTCAATGCCTGGGTTGCGAGGCGGTGCGCTACGTCTTGTTTGTTAGTGGGGTGAATGTCGAGGGGGTTACCCACGTCGGTCGAAACGGCCATACCGGTTTTGGGCAGGCTGAGTGTCATATTTTGAGCTTCGCGGAGTTCGGCCCAGTTGCTTCCTTTGTTGCTGCCACGGTCTACGCCGAAACTCGATAATTGCACCCAGTAAAACGAGAATTCATCATTCCAAAGTTTACGCCAGTCGTTGATCATAAGCGGAAACGATTGGCGGTACTGATAAGCGCGGCCTGCATTACTTTCGCCCTGGTACCAAAGCGCTCCGCGTATGCCAAACGGTAGCAAAGGCACGATCATCGCATTATAAATAGTGGTACCCACGTTATTCATGAGGTGTGCGTACTCGTGCTTTTCCGCGAATGCGGGCATCAGGTACCAGTCTTTGGCAAGGCTTGTTTTGCGGCTGCCGTCTTCCAAGTAGAGGTCATTGGCCGAGCCCATCAATCCCGGGCCGAACCATGAGGCGCTCACCATATTACCGGTTTTGAGTATCAGGATATTTTTGCCTTCCTTCCAGGTACCAGCGGGTAGCTGAATTTTCCGTGCACCTTTCGCAGTTCCTTCATGGATGGGTTTACCATTGACGTAAACTTCAACCGGCCCGTCGTTTTCAGCCAGCGACAGGGTAGTCTGTTTTCCAACCCAATCGGAGCCAATCGATATTTCTTTGGCCATATAACCTTTGCCGCGGAAACCCATTAGTCCCTTCCAGTCCCATTGTCCCACGCCGTCCGCGGTCTTTTGCCAGCTGGTGAAATCCACGTCCGGCGAAATGTATTTCTTTTCATCCTCCCAGGTCGGGTCATAGGATGCGTTTTTGAAAAGCTGCTTTTTGAGCTTCTTATCCATAATGGCATCCGCTTCCTGCCATGTTTTGGGCAGGTTTTGCGCGTAGGAACGCAGTTCGTCATTGCCGAGCATGGCTTCCTTGCTGATCCAGCCTTCTATTTGCGAACCTCCCCACGACGAATGCAGAAGGCCGATCGGTACATGCAGTTTTTGATAGAGTTCGCGGGCAAAAAAGAAACCCACTGCGGTGAAGCCGCCGACGGTCTCCGCACTGGCTACTTTCCATTCTCCGGCTGTCAAATCCTGCTCGGGTTGAAGCGTTACGACATGGTCGACGCGGAAATGGCGAATTTGAGGAAAATCGGCGTTTTTACGCTCCTCTTCATAATTTTTAGCCGCCGAAACAGGCCATTCCATATTCGATTGCCCCGAGCAAAGCCAGACCTCGCCGATCAGCACGTCGTTCACGGTCGCATTGCCGGATTTGCCGCTTACCTGCAACGAATGCGGGCCGCCGGCTTCCAATGCTTTGAAATTTACCCGCCATTTGCCGGACGCATCCGCTTTCGCATCCATGGATTGTCCGGCCAATGTCACCTTCACTTTTTCACCAGGTTTGGCCCATCCCCACACGGGAATCGGCTTTTGGCGTTGGAGCACTACGTGATCGGAAAAAAGGCGGGCGAATTTGATTTGGGCAAACGACGGCGTCGCGCAGGCGAGGAGCAGCAGTATCAGTATTCGTTTCATCGAAAGGCAAAGTTGATTTTTGGTTACCTATAAATGCCTAAGGAAGTCATATTCTACTGAAATAATGGGTTGCTCGCGTTCGGTTTGTTGAATTTGGCCTTATTTTTAGTCGTAATTCAAGTATAAGCCATGATTTCCATCGTTATTTGCTCGGCCGATCAGACCGAGTTGTCCAAAGTTTCTGAGAATATCCACGATACCGTTGGCATTCCCCATGAAATAATCGCGATTGACAACCGTGAAGCAAGGCGCGGGATTTGCGATGTTTACAATGAGGGAGCAAAGAAAGCCAGGTTCGATCTGGTGTGTTTCATGCACGAGGACATTGAAATCAGGACTGAAAATTGGGGAAGCGTCGTTAAGCATATCTTTGAGAGTGACCCGGATATCGGCATTGTGGGAGTAGCCGGGGGCGGTTACAAATCCCTAGCGCCTGCGGGCTGGTATCAGCTGGAATTCCATTCGGAAGAACGGTCGTATCAGAATGTTCTTCAGGGCTACAAGTTTGATGACAAGCAGGAAATTCATGCTTATCATAACCCGCGCAATGAGCGGCTGAGCCGGGTGGTCTGCGTGGATGGTCTTTGGTTTTGTACCCGGCGCGATATAACCCTCCGATTTCCATTTGACGGCAAAATGCTTACCGGCTTTCACGGTTATGACCTCGACTTCTGCCTGAGCGTATTTCCGCATTACAAGATCATGGTGACCTATGAGGTGCTGATGAAGCATGCCTCAGAAGGGAATTTTAACAGGCAATGGTTGGACCACATCCTGAAACTGCACAAAAAATGGAGTTACGCCTTACCGCTGACGACATCCGTCATGCGGGGCAATGAAATGTACGATATCGAAAAAAGGTCATTTGAGAAGCTCATAGAGCAAATGATGCGCTGGAAGTACAGCTACTGGAAAATTCAGACGATGCTCTGGCATAGCGCTAAAACGAAACAGATGTCCACCCGCGTGGTTTTTAAGGCTTTTCGTCACCTTTTGAAATTACATCTACATATTCTTCCCTTTCCGGACGAGCAAAGAAACGAGCCCACAACAGCTTAGCACGCAAACCCCAGATCTGCCGGTATACGAATGCTGTTTTCTTCGACTTTTTGTAAACCGGAATGTAGTAGAGCTGTTCGTAATTATCCCGGATAATGCCCGCGTATTCAAATGAAAAGAACGATTCAAGCCGCGCTTCGAACAATGCACGGAGCCGATCGAGAAAGGGTTGGTCGCGGTTTTTTTTGAACGAAGCACATTGCTGTACCCATTTCAGGTCCCGACGCAACTTCTTGATGTCGCGGTTTTCGTGGTAATTCTTCCGGATTTTCTTCCGCTTGTTGAGAATGTCGGTGGATGTAGTCGTATGCTGGCGGTATTTGACCAGCGTTTCCGGGATCATCTCAATGCTGCCGAGGTTGACCGCCACGTAGGCGATCCAGTGATCGTGAAAATGATCCGGATTGAATGGCAGGAACTCGTTACGCAGGTCGCGCTTGAAGAGAATGCTATGCCCCGACACGCAATTGAAATACAGAAAAACCTTGGGGTCATCGCCCCGGTAGAGATGGATAATGTCCGACATCTTCTGTTTCCAGGTCATTTGCCGCCCCTGCTCGTCCATAAAGGCTGAGTCGTGGTAAATCAGCAAATGCTCCCCGATTCCTGCAACCTGTTTACGGATTTTTTCCAGGTCCCAGATGTCGTCCTGGTCGCACAGTGCAATGTACTCGCCTTCGCATAAGCCGATCGCTTTTTCGAAATTCTTTACATAACCCAGGTTGACCTCATTTTCAAAAATCCTGAAAAACGGGTACCGCTCCTGGTAGCCGCGCAGGATTTCACGGGAGCGGTCCTTGCTGCCGTCGTCCACAACCACAATCTCGATGTTCGGGTAAGTCTGGTTTACGAGCGAATCGAGCTGTTCTTCGAGGTATTTTTCGCCATTGTAAACACACAGTGCAATCGAAACGAGCGGGTAGGGTGTGCCGGGAATATCGGAATCGGGTTGGTTGTTCACTTTACTTTTATTTTTTTGCTTTTACGCCCCATGCCTTTCTGAGCGCATAAAAAAACTTGCTGGTATCGGGTTTCTTCAAGAGCCGGAGCAATGTGTCGCGGTGTTTCCAGACGAGCATCCCGAACTTCGCGTTGAAAAAGGAATCGTTTCGCAGGATACTCTGGTTGTATAATGCCTGGATGAGTCCGTGCGCGTTGCCCGTACACTGCCGTGCGCAAAGCAGGAGCCACTGGCTTTCCATTTCCAGTTCCAGCACTTTTTGATCGGCACTCCTGGCTGCCGTTTTCAATGCAAGTATATCGGTGTTGTTGCTCGAATGCTGGCGGTATCGCACGAGTGTTTCCGGTATAAAATCGATAGAGCCCAGGCAGGCGGCATTGAATGCAAGCCATTGGTCGTAATGAAAGCGCTCCGGGAAAGGCAGCGATTGTTGCAATACCTGTTTTTTCATCAAAATACTATGGCCCGATACGCAGTTCAGAAAAAGGAACACTTCGGGCGAATTGCCGCGGTAGAAGTTCAGCTTGTCCGAAATGCGCCGGTTCATGGACTGGCCCCCGGCGTCTATAAACTCCGAGTCGTGGTAAACCAAAGTATGGTCGCCGATGAGGCGTACCTGCTTTTCAAGTTTTTCCCGTTGCCAGATGTCGTCCTGGTCACAAATCGCGATCAGCTCGCTTCGGCATAGGCCTAGTGCCTTTTCGAAATTCTTGTTGTAACCAAGGTTTTGCTCGTTGTAATGCAACCTGATGCGGACGTCCCTTTCCGCATATTCTTCCAAAATGGAACGTGTGGCGTCTGTGGAAAAATCATCCACTACCACCAGCTCCCAGTGAGTATATCGCTGCGCCAGTACCGAATCCAGCTGCTCGCGGAGAAATGCGCTGCCATTGTAGGTACACAAGGCAATGGATATCAGCGGCGGGTTTTCCATTTACACATCGGTGAATTGCTGCATATCGATCAGGCGCTTGTACAGCCCGTCTTTCGCGATGAGCTCTGCGTGGCTGCCTTGTTCGATGATCTTGCCTTCTTCCAGCACCAGGATCGTGTCCGCGCTCTGAATTGTGCTCAGGCGGTGTGCGATCACAAGTGATGTCCGGTTTTTCATCAGGTTGTTCAACGCTTCCTGTACCAGTTTTTCCGATTCGGTATCCAGGGCCGAGGTCGCCTCATCCAGGAGCATTATCGGCGGGTTCTTCAGCACGGCCCGGGCAATACAGATACGCTGCTTTTGCCCACCTGAAAGCTTCATTCCCCGGTCTCCTATATTGCTGTAATAGCCCTCCTCGGTTCCCATTATAAATTCATGTGCATTGGCAATCCGGGCTGCTGCCTCCACCTGCTCCATGGTGGCGTCCGGGCTTCCGAAAGCGATATTCTGAAAAATCGTGTCATTGAATAGCATCGATTCCTGGTTTACCAGTCCGAACATCGACCACAGCGATTCCTGTTTGATGTGCCGTACATCCACGCCGTCTATCAGTACATGGCCTTCTGCCGTATCGATAAACCGGGGAAGCAGGTCCATCAGTGTCGATTTTCCGCCGCCGGAAGGCCCTACCAATGCAACTGTTTTGCCTTTTGGAATCGTCACATTAATGGATTGCAGGACCGGCCGCGAAGGGTAGGAGAACGAGACGTTTTCCAGCCGGATGGAATCCTTAAAATTCCGCATATCCACCGCATCCGGTGCGTCACGGATCTCCGGCTTTTCGTCGATCAGTTCGAGCACGCGCTCGCCTGCGGCTATGCCCGCGTGAATGGTGCTGAAAGAGTCAGTCAGTGCTTTCGCAGGACGCATTACCTGCGAGAAAATGCCGATATAGGTGACAAATTTGGACACATTGAGGTCCGAATTGTTATCGAGGATAAGCGAGCCGCCGTACAGTACGATAATCGCAACCATGGTGACACCCAAAAATTCAGACACCGGCGAGCTGAGCTGCTGGCGTTTGGCCATTTTGCGCCCGAGGTCGGAATAGCGGATGTTTTCCTTATGGAATTTGTCCTTGATAGCCTCAGTCGCATTGAACGCCTTGATGATCTTGATGCCGGTGAGCGCTTCGTCGAGGTAGCTGATCATGAGCCCGAAGTAATGCTGGGCCAGTGCGGCCTGCTGTTTCAGCCTTTTCACGATTTTAGAAATAAGGAAGGCGGAAACGGGGATCACCAGGATGGCAAAAAACGTCAGTTTGGCCGACGTAGCGAAAAGCATAAATACATAAGCAAGCAACTGCATCGGCTCCTTAAACACTACCTGTAAAGTACTTGTAACCGAAAATTGTACGACTCCCACGTCGGATGCGATCTTAGAGATAATATCCCCTTTCCGCTGGTTGCTGAAGTAGCCGACATGCAGGTCCATCACGTTGTCGAACACTTGCTTGCGCAAATTCAGCAGGGTGTGGATCCGTAGGTTTTCCATGATCCGCTGCGAGAAATATCTGAAGACATTCGAAAGCAGCACAGAGCCGACGATTACCGCACACACGACCTGTAACGCTCCGTGTGGCCCGAAAGCCAGGTTAGCCTGCTGCGCATAATAGTTGAGCATGCCCGTGGGGTCAAGCCAGCCGTTTTCCGGCCTGGGGTCTGCTTGCCCACCCTGGTTAAGAAAAAGCGTATTCAGAAGCGGCGCCAGCAGGGCCAGGTTCAATGTATTGAATACTACTCCCAGCAGGGTACAAATGATGTAAGGGACAGCAAAACGGGCAATCGGTTGAGCAAAAGATAATAATCTGAGGTACGTTTTCATTCTTAGATAATGGCATACTCGCCGTACGCCGGAAGTAAAAAAAACCGAAACCGGGTTTTTCGGATTAACGCGCAAATTAACGCTTATCTGGCGAAACAACTGTCCGTGACTTCAATTAATTCCCGGGAGGCCGCCGGTTAGTACGATGCCACGGTTACGGGAAAGGTTGGAAGCCGCAGGAAAAAAGCCGACAATGAGCGCCGAGCCCAACTTTTTAAAAGAAGTCGTTGTTCAAAAGTAAATCGCCAGACAATGATTACGAATTCCGATATATTTTCGATTGAAACAGGTGACTCCGTGCCTGTAACTACCTATAAGGCAGCCCGCTCGGTTGCCGGGCTCGTTGCGAGCCATTTCGAGCGGCACCACGAGGCGGTATCCAAGTATTACGAACAGGAACTTGCGCCCCGTCCCGACGCCCGCATTGTCGAAACGATCATCGATACGACGTTCTGGGCGAGCCTGCGGCGCGAGGAGGGGCGCTCGCCGAAAGTGTCCATCGCCTACCTGCCGCCGGAAGCCGCCGAACATCCGCTGGTATTTGCTGAAAAACTCGCGCTGACCGCCAATGTGCTTACCAAGCTCGCACCAGCGGTGGAGCGCTCGGGCATACACCTGGGCGTGTGGCTCGAAGACGGCGAGCTGCGTATTTGGGGTACCACACGCGTAATCCCCGGATTGTGCTTCGTACTGGAAGTGATCGAGCCGGGAATGCTGGTGGTGAAACATCGCAGGGTAGAGGGCTTTGGTAAATTCGTGAACGTAGCGGTGCTTAAAGGCGACCAGGTGAAGATCGTCAACGAGGAGAGCCGTAAAGTGAAAGATTGCCCTTCGCTGATCAATTCGCTGATGGGGTTTTCGTCGACGACATTATGGAGTGATTATCCCAATTTGCTTGTGCAGCTCGCGGCGTCGATGCGCAGCCACGAGCGCGGCGGTATATTGCTCGTGGTTCCCAAAGGCAAGGACCGCTGGCGTGAATCGATCATCCATCCGATTACCTATGATGTACAGCCGCCATTTTCCGAGCTGGCCGACCTGCACCGCAAATATGTGGAAGATCCTAACCCCATTACCTGGCAAAACCAGTTCAGTTCGGCGGTGCACAACATGGCCGGTCTCACAGCCGTGGACGGCGCTACGATCATCAACGACCGTTACGAACTACTCGCATTCGGGGCCAAAATCGGCCGGGCGCAGGATGCAAAGCCGGTGGAGGAAATCCTGATTACCGAACCGATTATAGGCAATACGGCCATGGTGGTGCATCCGGTGCAGAACGGCGGCACGCGGCATTTGTCGGCGGCGCAGTTTGTGTACGATCAGCGCGATTCGATTGCGCTCGTGGCCTCTCAGGATGGCCGTTTCACCATATTTTCCTGGTCGAAATGCGAAAACATGGTGCAGGCACACCGGGTGGACGCGCTGCTGCTATGACCCGAACGGAAAGAGTTCCAGCTGCTCAGGGTCCTTATATTTCCGCGATTTGACCTCAGGTTCATGAAAGTTGGATAGAGAGATTCCAAGCAGCCGCACAGCTTTTTCTTCCAGATCGAGCTTTTCTAGCAACTGCTTGGCGGTGTCCGTAATCGTGTCGAGGTCGCCGATGGGGTGGGCGAAGGAATGGTTGCGGGTTATTTGGGTAAAATCACTGAATTTGACTTTCAATGTTACTGTTCGGCCTTTCAACTGGTTCTTTTCGAGCCGGTTGGCGACGGTGATGCCAATGCGGTCGAGCTCCTTGTTCATTTCGTCCAGCGTTGTGAGGTCGTAGGTGAAGGTGTCTTCGGCGCCGAGCGATTTGGTTTCCCGGTGCGTTTGTACCGCCCGGTCGTCGATCCCGCGCACGATCTTGTAAAAGAAATGCCCTGTTTTTCCAAAATGGGCCACCAGCTCATCCTCCGACAACTTTTTGAGATCCGAGCCGGTAAACAGCTGCATTCCCTTCATTTTGTCGGCGGTAACCTTTCCCACGCCATGAAATTTCTCGACCGGCAGCTGGTCCATGAAGCTCTCGATTTTGGACGGGCCAATGAATTTTAATCCGTCAGGCTTATTGATGTCGGAAGCGATTTTGGCCACAAATTTATTGACCGACACCCCTGCCGACGCGGTGAGGTTCAACTCTTCTTTAATGGATTTCTTGATCTGTTTCGCAATTTCCAACGCCGAACCGATGCCTATTTTGTCCTCGGTGACATCCAGGTAAGCTTCGTCCAGCGAAAGCGGCTCGATCAGGTCCGTATAGCGGGAGAAAATCTCGCGGATACTTCTGGAAACGGATTTATATACCTCAAATCTAGGATGTACGAAGATGATCTGCGGGCATAGCTGAATGGCTTGCCGCGAAGGCATCGCCGACCGTACGCCGAACTTACGCGCCTCGTAACTTGCCGTGGCCACGACACCCCGGCCGGTAGGGGAGCCGCCGACGGCCAGCGGCTTGCCGCGGTATTCAGGAAAATCGCGCTGCTCCACCGAGGCATAGAATGCATCCATGTCGATATGGATGATCTTGCGGGTGGGTTTGCTGGCGGGCGTATCCTGCATGGGAAATGGCAATTTTTCTGGTTTTACGTGTATCCTCCAATTAAAAACAAATTAAATAATATTGCATTCGCATCAGGAGGTACTTTTTTTTCGTAGTAGGTGAATAAATCCGCAGTCAGTCTGTAACTAGCGGGCCGATTCTTTACTCATGTTCCCCGAAAATTCGATGCGACATACTATACTCCTGTTCAAATACATTCTTGCAATCCTTCTTTTGGTCCGCATTAGCTTCGGCGCCGCGCAGGCGCAGGACCGTTGCGCGTCGATGGACCTCCTCCAAAAACGTTTTACCGAGAAGCCTGCGCTCAAACTAATGTTCGATCAGCGGGAGTTGCGGCTGAAACAGCTCATCAGCGAAAGGATAGCTTCCGGGAAGTCGATGCGGACGACCGGCCTGGTCACGATCCCGGTCGTGTTCCACGTCGTGCTTAGCCGTCAGTCGATGGTGACCGACGCACAGCTCATGGCCCAGCTCGATACCATTAACAAGGATTACGCAGGAACCAATGCCGGGGCAGACAAAGTTCCTTCCTATTTCAAATCGCTTTTCGGGCAGTCGGGCATTCAGTTTTGCCTCGCGCAGCGTACACCCAACGACGCGCCCTCGACCGGGATCATGCGTTACACTACCACACGCAATTCATTTGACTATACCACCAACCAGGTGAAGCATGCCGAATCGGGCGGCGCGGACGCCTGGGACACCGACAAATACCTCAATATCTGGATTTGCGACCTGTCGGGCTCCACGCTGGGCTACGCTACTTTCCCGGATGACGGTGTGAAAGACGAGCAGGGCGTGGCGATCGACTACGCGTCGCTGCCGGGCGGAAGCGCTACCGGTTTCAACCAGGGAAAGACATTGACCCACGAAATAGGTCATTATTTTAATCTGTTCCATATTTGGGGAGATGATAATGGCTCCTGCACCGGTACCGATCAGGTGGATGATACCCCCAACCAGAGCAACAGCACGACCTCCTGCCAGACCGGCATCGTTACCGATCGCTGCACCACTACTTCGCCGGGCATTATGTACCAGAACTACATGGATTACACACCTGACGCCTGTTTATTGATGTTTACCAAAATGCAGGTGGCAAGAATGGAAACGGCGTTCAGTACGTATCGTTCGCTGCTGGCGCTTTCCAATGGCTGCACGCCGGTGGATGTAAAGAAAAAGGACGCTTCCCTGAAAGCGATCCGTCAACCTGCACAACGCATTTGTTCCAATTCGCTCACACCGCAGATCACGTTGGTGAACAAGGGTAGCGAAACGCTAACGTCGGTGACGATCCACGTCGCAATTGACAATGGAACCGGGCAGAATTACAACTGGACAGGTTCGCTGGCTACTTACGCCGAAGCAACCGTGACTTTACCGGCCATGACCACTTTGGAAGGCAATCACGTATTGAGCATTACCACGTCGAATCCAAACGGTGCGGCGGATGAGGATACTTCCAATGATGCTTTGAGCCTGGATTTCATTTACTATGAGCCATTCTCCGCTCCTGTGAAGGAAGGATTTGAGGGACTCTTCACGCCGCAGGGCTGGGATATTGTGAATGAAGACGGTGGCTCGACCTGGGAAAAAACAACTTCCGCATCGAAAACGGGCAGTGCCTCTGTTAAAATTGGAAACTTTGATAACCAGGTGGTGGGACAGCGAGATTACCTACGCTCGCCGACAGTACGTATTGCCGGGGTCGATTCTGCATTCGTATCGTTTCAGGTTGCCGCAGCGACTTACACCAATGCCTCGGCACAGGGTAATGTATGGGATACTTTGCAGGTGCTTATTAGTACAGATTGCGGACAGACTTACACAAGTGTCTACAAGAAATGGGGATCTAGCCTGATCACCCGCAGTACGGCCACACGTACCGCGTTCACACCGGGCGTGAACGAATGGAGGCGCGAAGAGATCAATATCGGCAGTTTCATTGGCCAGGGTGAAATCCTCGTCGCATTCCTGAATACCAATGGCAACGAGAATGATATTTACCTCGACGATATTAATATCCGTACTGTGACCGTGAATCCCAACCTGAAAGAGGCGGGTTTCCTGGTGACGCCCAACCCGACGAGCGGACAGGTGTCTGTGCAGTTTTACCCTCATCCCGAGAAACTGAAATCCGTCTCGATTTACAATGTTGCCGGGCAGAAAATCAGGGAGACCGTCATTACCGGTGAAGTGGCTTCCAATGTTTACAACTTCGATCTGACGACCTACCCATCGGGGTTGTATGTAGTCAAAGCGGAGTTCGAAGACCGTGTTCTGACGAAGAAGATTGTGAAGAATTAAGGCAAAAAAAGTCAGGAAGTCATTAGATCATTTGTTGATTTAATACAATATGATCTAACAACTTCCTGACTATTAATGACTACTAATGACTAATATATCCTTTTAACCACCACCTTGCTATTCGTCTGCGAAATGGCAAACTCCCTGGCATTCTCATTGGGTGGTGCGATAAAAATCTGCTTTTTCTTCTTGCCGTCGGTGTTTACCCAGTTAGCTGAATAAATCTCCGGGAGCTGGCCGGTGTAGATGGGGTGATGGTCGGAATACATGAATACTTCCTCCTGTTCGTAAGCCAGTTCGAGATCGCTGCCCTCGATCACATCACAGATGATCTTCAACCCGCCTGCCTCGTCGTCTACCAGACCTTTGATCCGGGCTTTCCCGTAAAAAGGATCTTCTTCAAATTCCCAACGGATGTAGTATTCGATTACGTTTCCGATCTGAGACTCAATGTAGTCGGCAGTTAGCAGTTGTTCCTGGCGCATGGTCGAAGTTGGTTTTTTACACTCCTTAAAACTAGGCAAAATTCAATCCCGCCCCTTGTGGGCGTTTTGACAAATGTAATCGTAAGCAGGATGTTTCCAAAAATAATAGGACGCGTTTCATAGATATTTGAAAAATTACGATCCAGTGGACATTTGCATGACAGCAAGCTATGGAGAAGGCTTCGTTCATATAGCTGCATAGGTTAGTTGTATAGATGTAATTCTAAATTGATTTGTAGAAATTTTTATAACCTCGCGAGTGACTGTTTTATCACCTGAGGGAACATAGCGGTATGGTTTTTGTCGGGCAATGGCTAATAAACATAATTTTCCGGGGCATCGTCCCGTCACTTAGCCAAGATTGATATGAGAAAAACTCAACGAGTCAATGGGCCTGCACCCTGTTCGGTCCCGCTCATTTTCCTGAGGATCGGTTTCTTTCTGTTCCTGTTCTCCGGCCCGATATCCCGAAGTCACGCACAGCAGGCCGGGCCGGATTCAAGCCGAAAGACCAAGCCCGATACGCTCACCAACCCGGTCCAGAAACCTGATCCAGCATCAACCCGACCGGCCTCCGATACCCTCCCCAAGCCTCGAAATACCACCGATTCTGCTTCCAAATCCTCCTCCTCACCACTGGTGAAACCCTCGCAGAATTTCGACCCGCTGGCCAAGCCGGCTCCTCAGAAAGATTCATTGAATAAACCCGACAGCACCGCCAAGCCCGCCCGGACCGGCAATGCAAACGCGACCCAACCGGTACAGAGTGCCACACCGGATTCGGGCACGGCACAGAAATCGGCCGGAACCACGGATGCAGGTCCAGGCGCGCGAGACATCAAAGGGGTTGTGAAAGACGAAAAGGGTGCAGGAATGCCTGGGGTGGCGGTTTTGGTGAAAGGAACCCAGATTCAGGCCATTACCGAGCCCGACGGTTCTTTCCAGATGAAAGTTCCTGCCCAGGGCGGCATATTGGTGTATAGCTTCGTCGGTTTTACGACCAAGGAAGTGCCCATCACCGGCCTTAGTACATACAATACGCAGCTCATTCCCGAAGCCAAGGCGTTGAAAGAAGTGGTAGTGGTGGGATACGGGGCGCAGAGCAAGCGCGACCTGGCGAGCTCCACCTCGAGGGTGGCTTCGCAGGAATATAAGTCGGCGGTGATCAACACGATAGACCAGGCGATTCAAGGCCGGGCTACGGGTGTTCAAGTCGTGGAGAGTTCGGGTGAACCGGGAGCTTCTGCGGTGGTGAGGATACGCGGTAACAACTCGCTGAGCGGGAATAATGAGCCGCTGTACGTGATCGATGGTTTCCCGATGCCGCCTTACCGCGAGGCTGGAACCAATTTCTATGGATCCTACACGCAAAACGGCTTGTACGGTATCAACCCGAACGATATTGAAAGCATGGAAATCCTCAAAGATGCTTCTGCGACAGCCATTTACGGTTCTCGCGGAGCAAATGGGGTGATCCTGATCACGACAAAATCGGGCAGGCGCGGAGAGGGCCGTGTGGAACTCGTCAACAAGACTTCGTTCGGCCGGGTTGCTAATCCGATCCGGATGATGAACTCGCGGCAGTATGCGGAAGTGATCAACGAAAGTTTCCGAGTTACCAACCGCAATCCGCCGTTCGAAAACCTGGATAGCGCCATGACGAATACGGATTGGGTAGACGCTATTACGCAGCCGAGTTTCCGGCAGGATATTACGCTGAGCCTTTCGGGTGGCAGCCCCAAATCATCGTATTACATTTCGGGTAACTATCTCAAAGACAAAGGGACGATTATCAATTCGAATAACGACCGGGCAAGCTTACGCGTTAATGTGAACAATGAAATCAACAACTGGTATACTGTCAAAGGGCAGCTTTCCTTCTCCCGACAGAAAACCAACCGCGCGGTAACTGCCTCGCGTGCGTGGCCGAGCTCGGGCGGGCTCATGGACGGCCTGCGCGCGGCGCCTACGCTGGAACTCGATTACCTGGGCAATAATAGTTTAGGTATTCCCAACTATCAGGGCTATTACTTCTCCAATCCTTACAATGAGCTGATGGCGAAAACCGATGTGACGCAAAGCGATTATTCCATCCTTAACATCGAGAACTACTTCAAAATCGCCAATGGGCTGCAGCTGGTAGTAAGCCTGGCAGGTAACCAGAACCTCACACGCCGCAAGGTATTCCTGCCGCCGTCGACGGCCGAGGGAAATCAGGTGAAGGGGAAGGGGAGTAACAATACGGCCAACACGTACAGCTACAACTTCAACTCCTATCTTCAATACGAGAAGACCTTCCGAAAGAACCATTATCTCAACACAACTCTGGGTGTGGAATATAACGACCAGACTGTTGAATTCCTCAACACCAACTCGTCGGGCTTCGATGTGCCGTTTTTCGGCGTCGACAATATCGGCAGCGCTTCATCGCAGGTGATCGGATCATTCAAAGAGAAGCGCATTCTGCAATCGGGCTTCCTGCGCGCCAACTACTCTTTCAAGGGTAGGTATGTGCTGAATGCCTCGGTGCGTGCGGATGGCGCCTCTGCATTTGCGGCCAACAAGAAGTACGGGATTTTCCCGGCGGTGGCGCTCGCATGGAACCTCGATCAGGAGGAATTTATGAAGGGGATGACCTTCATTTCGAATACCAAGTTCCGCGCTTCCTACGGCGAAACGGGTAGCCAGGCCATTGCACCTTACTCGTCGCTCTCGCTATACAGCTCGGGCTTCTACGAAATGGGGCCGGGCGGTGATGGCGCCGTGATCAATACGGGAATCTTCCCGAATACAATTGCCAATCCGAACCTTTCGTGGGAACGGACGAGGCAGTTCAACGTCGGGGTGGATTTCAATGCAGCCAAGGACCGGATCGTGCTCAGTTTCGATTACTACAACAAAGTCACTTCCGATCTCCTGCAACCGCGCAAGGTACCTACGCAAGCGGGTGTGGGAACCATCATCGACAACTACGGAACCATGCGGAACCGTGGTGTGGAGCTGAGTATTCAAGGGAATATCATTCAGAAAAAGAATGTGACCTATTCGACGCGCGTCAACATTTCCCGAAACGTGAATACGCTGGTGAACCTCGGCGACCGTACTCAGCCCGATTATGTGAGCATTAACGGTAACCTGCTGGGAGGGGTTTCGGGTATTCTGATTCCCGGTCAGGAAGTAGGGCAATTCTTTGGATACCGGGTGGACGGCCTGAGCCAGAAGGACGATTTCGACGCTAACGGCAACCCGAAATTCGCGACTTTCGAAGGCCCTGCGCCTGCCGGATCAAAAGGGAACCCGCTTTATGGTGCCTGGAAATACTCGGATATCAATGGCGATGGCATTATTACGGCCGACGACCGCGTGGTGCTCGGCAAATCCACACCGGATTTCACGTTCGGATGGAGCCACGACTTCACCTGGAAAAACTTCGCGGTGAATGCATTGTTCACCGGTTCTGTCGGAAACGACGTGCTCAACCTCACGCGGTTCTACATCAGCAATGGCGTGGTAGATTACGGCGGGGTGGGGTTCAATCAGTCGGAAGAGTGGTTCCAGCATCGCTATACGGAAGCCAAGCCGCATAACAACCCGAAATATCCGGGTGTGCAGCGCGGGATCGCCTCAGGAGATATTAATTCGGTGATGCTGGAAGACGGCAGTTTTGCCCGCCTGAAAATGCTCACTGTTTCTTATACGTTCCCGAGACTTGGCCCGATCCAGAACCCGCGCCTCTTTGTGACGGGTACCAATCTCTGGACCTTGACCAACTACTCCGGTTTCGATCCCGAAGTGAGCTCCTATGCACAGTCGCTGCTGCAACAGGGCATCGATTATGGTGCATACCCCGCGCAGCGGTCGTATACCATCGGGTTCTCCTGCAATTTCTAGTGTTGACCAATGTATCTGAAAACATGAAAATACATATCAAGATATCCGTAATGCTGCTGGCTTTGCTGGGCATTGCGTCCTGTAAGGATAACCTCGACGAGTCGCCCTATTCCTCGCTGGGCAAGGATGTGGCATTCAAGGACGAGGACGGCCTGAACCAGGCAACGATCGGCGTGTACCAGGCGTGGACTACGACCGACCATTCCGATATTTACAACCGTTTCGTGTTAACTGAGTCCGGCCACCGGTATGCGACTGCGGGCATTCTCGGTTCCGGCGCCGACCCTTACTACCGTTTCGCGCATACCCCGGTGTCGGGCGCATTCGAGTCGGTCTGGGCCCGGTTTTATAAGATTATTTACCGTGCTAACACGGTGATCGACAATGCGAAACTGGCGGTTCCCGGTGAGGAAGAAGAAGCAGATCCTTACATTGCCGAGGCGCGTGTGCTTCGGGCGTATGCTTATTTCAACCTCGTGAGGCTGTTTGGCGGCGTGCCGCTGATATTAAAGGAAATAGGGTCCTTTGAAGAAAAAGACCTCATTTTTGCACCCCGCGCGACCGATGCCGAAGTGTATGAGGCCATCCTGGCTGATCTGGCATTTGCCGAAACCATCCTTCCGGACTCGCGCGGCGGGGCGGAGCTGGGGCGCGTGTCTGCCGGTACAGTGAAAGCATTAATGGGTAAAGTGTACCTGACAATGGCCGGCAAGCCTTTGAACAGGACGGAAAACTATCAGAAGGCGATCGAAAAACTGAGCGAGCTTGTGGGAGCCGTGAATGAGGAAAAGTATGATATGGAGCTGCTTCCGAACTTTGCCGATGTATTTGCGCTAGCCAATGAGCGTAACCGTGAAATCGTGCTGTCGTTCGGTTATTTTGTGAACCCTTCTAACCAGAACGGGAACATACTCCCATTCCACCTGTTCCCGTCGGGCCTGGTGAATGGCGATGAGCAGACCAACTACGGTTTGACTTATGATTATTACAAACTGTTTGATAAAAGTGACACGCGCCGTGATTACACGCTGGTTTCGCGCTATGCATTCACAGGCGGCGCCCGCGCAGGAGCCGAGCCTGGCGACAGTATTATTTACGACCCTGCAACCTCGCATTACCTGAATCAGCGGACCAAGGAGCCGTTTTCGCATGACGATTTCAAATATGGTATTGCCTTCGGAAAGCTTGCCCGGGAAGCCCGCCCGGCCGGAGCACCCGTGCAGGGGTATAGCGCGGACCTGATTGAAATGCGGTTTTCGGACGTGTTGCTGATGCTCGCCGAAGCATTGGTGGAAACCGGCAAGCCCGCGGACGCGCTTCCGCTGCTCAACCGCGTCCGCGCACGTGCGAAGGCGGCACCTTCCAAGGCAGCTGGTGCAGCCGCATTACGTACGGCTATTCGCACCGAACGCAGGCTGGAGTTGAGCGGCGAGTTTAATACCGTGTTCGATATTCGCCGCTGGGGGACGTTGCAGGAAGAAATCGCTGCGATGAGCGACGACCAGATCATCGACAACGTGCTGGTGCCCTATTCGCCGCGCCTTGAACTTTATCCAATACCGCAGTCGCAGATCGACGCCAACCCGAATCTGCGTCAGAATGACGGCTGGTAGCGGGAAATCCGGAGTTTCAGATGTAATTTCAGGTTTTTAAATTACGGTATGAAAACTCCTTTAAGATCGGGTGCGGTATTGTTCGCAGGCCTCTGCCTGATGGCTTCCTGCCAGAAGCATCTCACCGTTTCCAAAAGCGAATACAGACAGTACGGCATCGACCAGCAGGTCGGTGCCGATTCTGCTATTATCCGGTACTATCAGCCATTTAAGGATAAAATGCAGGCCGAGATGAACCGGGTCGTGGGGCAGACCGAAGTGGCGCTCACGAAGCCCTCAAACCCCGAGACGCTCATGGGCAATTTCTTTGCCGATGCCATGCTCAAAGAAGGTTTGAAGAAAGACCCTACCATCCAATTCACGCTCGCAACGAAAGGCGGTCTGCGTACCACATTTCCGAAAGGCAATATCACGGTTTCCCATGTTTTCGAGCTGATGCCATTCGAAAATGAGATGGTGGTACTGAAACTGTCGGGGCCCAATGTGCAGCAGGTGATTGATTTTATTGCCAAAAAGGATGGAGAACCCGTGGCTGGTATCCGCATGAAAATCAGAGATAACAAAGCCTACGACGTGACCATCGGCGGCGAGCCGTTCGACATTAATAAAACCTACAACCTGCTCACCTACGACTACCTCGCCGACGGTGGCGACGAGCTTGAATGCCTTCGTAATCCGCTCGAACGCCGGGAGATCAACCAAAAAGTAAGGGAAGCATTGTTTGAAAATATCAGTGACCTGACGCGTCAGGGCAAGAAAATAACCGCTCAACTCGATGGAAGAATTGTTTCAGATCAATAGGAGGGATTTCCTCAAAAAGGGCGGACTGGCTGCCGCTGCATGGGGTTTGGGTTCCGTGCCGACCTTCGCCAGACGCGATTCGGTCGTGCGGCTTACCATTCTCCACACCAACGACGTGCACAGCCGCATCGATCCGTTCCCAATGGATGGCTCACGTAACCAGGGACTTGGAGGCGTGGCACGCCGTGCCGCATTGGTGAAGCAAATCCGTGCGGAGCAGCCTAACGTACTCCTGCTGGACGCGGGCGATGTGTTTCAGGGGACACCGTACTTCAACTTATATGGCGGCGAGCTCGAATTGACGATCATGAGCCAGATGGGCTACGACGCGGCAACCATGGGTAACCATGATTTTGACAACAGCATTGCCGGTTTTGCGAAGCAGCTTCCACATGCAAACTTCCCGTTCCTGGTCAGTAACTATGATTTCAACAACACCGAACTGAAAGGCAAAACTCAGCCGTACAAGATATTTAAAAAGCAGGGACTGAAAATCGGCGTTTTCGGGGTTTGTATCGAGCTGGAAGGGTTGGTAAACAAAAAGAATTACCTCGAAACCGTTTACCTGGACCCGATCGCGAAAGCGAACGAAATGGCTTCATTGCTTAAAAACGAACAGCATTGTGATTTCGTGATCTGTCTTTCGCATTTGGGGTACAAATACAAGGAAAATAAAGTATCAGACCAGATCCTGGCCAAATCCACGCGCAACATCGACCTCATTATCGGCGGCCATACGCATTCGTTTATGAAGGAACCTGAAAATATTCTGAACCTGGATGGCAAGGTAACGACCATCAACCAGGTCGGTTTTGCAGGCATTAACCTTGGGCGGCTGGATTACTTCTTTGATCGGGAGAAGGGAGGGCAGAAGATGGTATCGGTAGTGTTGCCGGTGAGAGGGATGTTGGGTTAACAATGAGTGAATATGTGAATGAGAACGATCTTGAATAGGGATAAAATGCCGTCAGGCATATAACCTTGGTAGCAAACCGCAACCAGCATGCATATGGCGAATGCCCTTGGGCATGCAACAACAATGCATCGTTACCACATCGACGTATTTTTTGTTGTTACATCCCTGACGGGATTTTCGATGAATGTGACTGCGTTGTGGCTACCGATATTTCATCGCTACGCGATTTGCATTTCGCCATTCAATGGGGCCATTTACTCAATATGCAAAAACTGCTGCCGTACCTTCTCCTCTTCCAGGTCGATCTGGGCGAGATGCTGGCGGATGATTTCTTCTTCGTAGGTTTCTTTTTTATTGAATTCGTGCAGAATTTGCCTCTTATGGGCAAGTAGCTCCTTGTTAATGTCTTGATAGCGTGTTATATACGCATGGCTGGCTTTTGCTTCTTCAAATTCTTTCACGTGATCGAGAAAGCCCAGGTCACTTTCGAGCTTGAACTTCAATCCGCGTAGAAGTTCGTGGCTGTCGATTTCATCCGCATATTTCTCATTGATCAAATCCAGCGAGGCTTTTGCGAGTTTCCGGCGGATGATTACATCCTGTTCTTGTGCGGGGATTTCGTAGTCACGGTCCTCAGCCTGCATCCACCGGGCTACGGCTGGTAGGGTAAGCCCCTGGAAAACCAGTGTTACCAAAATCACGACAAAAGTGATGAAGAGAATCATATTCCGTTGGGGAAACGGCTGACCGTTGTCGAGCAGCAGTGGAATTGACAATGCCGAAGCGAGCGAAACCACCCCCCGCATACCCGCCCAGCCGAAAATAATAGGCATCCTGTATCCCGGACTGCTGTCGGCGGTTTTGATGAACCGACTGATAAACACGGTGAAAATGGACGCGCCTACCGTGCTCGCAATTCGGGTGATGATCACTACTGCTGAAATGATCAGCCCATATTTGATAGCCTGGCCTAGTGATGCATCTCCAAAGCCCTGGATAATGACCGGAAGTTCGAGCCCGATGAGCATGAAGACGATGCCGTTCAGTACAAAACCGACGGTCGACCATACGTTAATACCCTGAATACGGCTCAGATGGCTCAGAATGCTGTGCTGGTTGCGGGAAAGGAAGAGCCCGCCGGTGACGACGGCAATCACGCCCGAAAAATGAAATTCCTCTGCCGCGATATACATGGCATAAGGTGCTACGAATGTCAGGATGGTGTCGATGCTGGGCGTGGTAGGAAGCCAGCGTAGGATCGCGTAAAAGATGAGGGCAATGCCCAGGCCTATCGCAAAGCCCATGCCGATGACGAGGAAAAAGCTGCCTATCGCTTCGGTAAGGACAAAACTGCCCGAAGCGACCGCGACCAATGCGAACCGGAAGACGATCAGCGACGATGCGTCGTTCAGCAAACTTTCGCCTTCGGCAATGGTAATGAGGCGCTTGGGTACTTTTACATTTTGCAGAATGGAAGTGGTCGCCACCGCATCGGGCGGCGAAATGATGCCGCCCAGCAGGAAGCCCAGCGCGAGCGTGAACCCGGGTATGACCGCCTGCGATACGTATGCGATCACGCACGAGGTGAATATCACGATGATGAATGCAAATGAGCCGATCACGCGACGCCATTTCCAGAAATCTTTCCACGAGGTTTGCCAGGCCGCCTCATAGAGCAGCGGCGGAAGGAAAATCAGGAATATCAGTTGGGGATCGATCTCTACGGGCGGCAGGCCGGGAATGAGGCTCAATACAAGCCCGCCGAGAACGAGTACAATCGGGTATGCGATTTTGATCCTTTGCGCCAGCATGACCAGGAACATGATCACAACCACCAGCGAAAGGTAGAGAATAATGGATTCGTGCATAAAGTTCGTTCAGTGTCGGCTTATCGGATGTACAATTTAATACCGTTGGTCGATTTTAATACAATCTGCGGGTGCATTCCCACACTGGAACCTGGCTCGCGCACAAAGTCGAAGCGCTTGACCAGCGCTGCCAGTACAAGCTGCATTTCCATCAGGGCAAATTGCTGCCCGATACAAATCCGCGGCCCGGCGCCGAATGGCAGGTAGTTGAATTTCGCGCGATTTTTGACGGCTTCGGCCTGGAAATTCTCGGGGTCGAATGCCGCAGGGTTTTCCCAAAGATGAGGGTTGCGGTGCAGCTCGAAAATCGACATGAATACCGAACTGCCTTTTGGGATACCATAACCCTCAATCTCCTGATCGACCGTGCTCTCGCGCGTCATCGTCCATGCGGGCGGGTACAAGCGAAGGCCTTCCTCGACAACCTGCCGGGTATAGGGCATTTGAATGAGCTGTTCGAAGCCGGGTGTGGTTTCGAAAATGGCTGCTTCCTTACGAATGCGGGACACGATTTCCGGTTGAGCGGAGAGTTCCCAGAGCAGCCAGCTGAGCCCGGTCGCTGAGGTTTCATGACCGGCCGCAAACATGGTGATCGCCTCGTCGCGGATTTGTTCATCGTTCATTTGCTCGCCGGTTTCTTCGTCGGTACTATCGAGCAGCAGTTGGAGCAGGTCGTTGGGCGTTTCGCCTGACATCCGACGCTTCCGTATAAAATCGTAGATAAGGTTATTGAAATACGCCAGATCGGATTTAAAACGTCGATCTTCTCCATTGATCGCCATCCAGGGCACTCGGTAAGGCTTGCGGGCACGTGATACCAAATAGGTTTGTGTGCGACTTACCTGTTTGTAAATCTGGTCCTTATCTTCGGTATTCATGTTCCCGAACAGTGTTTTCAGTGCTATGTCGGAAGTAATGCCCATCATTTTGGCATCCACATCCACAGCGGCTTTTCCGCGGAACTGTTCCAGCTCATCGACGAATGCGGCCGTAAGTTCGCCCATGGTAAGAAACAATTCGAGCAAGCGTTCCCGGTGGAATGCCGGCTGGACAAGCCTTCTTTGTCTTAACCAAAAATCGCCGTCACTGATCACCAGCCCGTTGCCCAAAACGGGCCGGAGCATTCTGACGGAATTGCCTTTCTTGAAATTTTTGTGATGCTGTTGCAGGACATGGCGGAAAAAGGCCGGATCCCGGGTAATGATAAATTCCCTGAACAGCCTGATTTTGTAAGTATCACCACATGCGTCGAACCCCTGGCGCAAGAAATGCAGCGGATCGCCGGCGAAGCGGATGGGAGCCAGAAGGGGAATTCGGCTGATCTTGAATTCAGGAATAGTGCGCATGATCGGTTATAGATAAGGATTCAATGCAAATAAACCATTCCGGCGTATATAAAAAAAGCCGCGTTCCATTCCGAAACGCGGCCACAGGTGTGCATAGGTATCGTTATTTCTTCCCGGCGAACGAGCGCAGCATCCAGGTGTTCTTCTCTTTGAACTGCATGAAACGGTTCACCATGTCATTGGTACCGTCGTCGCCGGCTTCCTCGGTGGCGGTGAGCAGCTCGCGTTCGAGGCTGATCAGTTTGCTGAAATCGTCGAGCACGGCGTCCACCATATCGAGGTCTTTCATGCCTATGGTATTGATTTCCTTAATTTCCGATTCGTTGATGTAGTCCGCAAAACGGCTGTGTGGCGGTTTGCCCAGGGTCAGTACACGTTCTGCGATTTCATCGATCGTTTCCTGCGCGTTGGTGTACAACTCTTCGAATTTTACATGCAGGGTAAAGAAGTTCTGACCTTTGATGTTCCAGTGGCAGCCTCTCAATTTCTGGTAATGGATATGATAGTTGGCGAGGTAGTCATTCAACAGGTCCACAACGGGTTTTACGTCGGTTTCGCTCAGACTGATTGCTTTGGCATCCATAATAAATAGGGTTGGGATTGACATTGTTTCCGGTAATTCTGTCATCAAAATCATACCAACGGATCAGAAATGGCACCGTGTTGCGTTAAATGTTGCGGATGACGGCTTGTCGGCGTCCGGATGCGGATTTCTGTTGTCGGAATACCGCTTTCCAGAGCGGACAGGCACGATCCTTGAAGTACTTTTTTATACCATTAATTCCATCCATTTATGTTCCTCAACAATTTGAAAACCATGAAAACGCAGGCCCTCCTTTTGATCAGCCTTGCAGTCACAGCCCCTTCTTTCGCACAGAACAAAGAAGAAGAAAGAATAAACGCTGCCACCGCGGTACTGAGTGATTTCAACGGCATACAGATCCCTGCACAGTTGATCGAGGCGTCCAAAGGCATTATCATCATTCCCAGGATGATCAATGGCGGGCTGATTGTCGGCGGTAAGCATGGAAAAGGCCTTGCGATGGTGAAACGCGAAGACGGCGAATGGAGCGATCCGGTGTTTGTGACCATCACTGGCGGCAGCGTAGGCGCGCAGATCGGCGTGCAGGCGGTGGACCTCGTGTTGGTATTCAAAAGTGATAAAACGCTGAAGAATATCGAAAAGGGAGACTATACCCTCGGCGGTGATGTGTCGGTAGCGGCCGGGCCAGTCAGCAAAAATGCTTCGGCTACCACCGATTACAAGCTGGAAGCGGAAGTATATTCCTATTCACGCGCCAAGGGCCTTTTTGCCGGTGTGACAGTGAACGGGGCAATGCTCGATGTCGACGTAAGGGCGAACACGGGCCTGTACGGCAGCAAAGCCACTGTCCAATCTATTTTTACGGATTCAAACATTTCATCCAAGGCGATCGACGACCTCCGCGAAAAGCTGGATGATTTCAACTAAATGCTGCTATGCCATCCACAGTCGTTGCACAGATGATCTACAACGAGGAGAAGCAGACATTACGCATCGTATATGTTTCGGGGATGGTGTATGATTACAAAAACGTTCCCTGGGAAGTATACCAGGCGATGAAAACCTCGGGCTCGAAGGGTACGTTTTTGAACAAGCATATTAAGGGGAATTTTGAGTTTGAGAAGGTGGAATGATCGAATTAGTCATGAATATAGTCATGAATAGTCATTGGTGGTCAGGAATAGTCATTTGTTGTGCTTAAAGACGATACCTGACAACTCTTGACAAAACCTGACTACTCAATCATTTATAATGCCGTCAGGCATGTAATATCGGTAGCTATCGTCTCCATAAATCCTTTAATGCCCTTGGGCATGCAACTTTTGTGCATTATAACGGGCGGGATGCCGTTTGTTATGTTGTTACATCCCTGACGGGATTTCGCCAATCCGATTATCGAAAATTGCTACCAATGTTGTATGGCTACGCGATTGGGCTGCGTGGAGATACAACATTGGTTTGCGGTTCCTGATCTGTTCTTTTGAGCTCTTCAATCCAACTTTACAAAAAATGAGTGCACTGGTACAGTGGGCCAGCGCAATTTTTCTTTTACTTTGCGATATTTCCGCTTGGATATAACGATTGGTATTGCATTGCATGAAGCACCTGTTTACTACGCTGATTTTTACATTTCCGATCATTTGCCAGGCTCAAAGCCAGCCTGACACCTTGAAAGCGCGCTCGCTCGATGAGGTCGTGGTGACGGCTTCGCGGGTAATCGAAAGCATTCTCGTATCGCCGGTGAGCGTGCAGAAGGTCAGTGCCAAAGCTACCGCGCTGTCGCCCGCGTTAACGTTTTTCGATGCATTGGAAAACGTGCAGGGCGTGCATATGATCACCCCTTCGATGGGTTTCAAGGTGTTGAATGCGAGAGGTTTCTCGAATACGACCAACGTACGTTTCGCACAGCTGACCGACGGGATGGATGTGCAATCGCCGCATATCGGCGGGGCCATTGGCAATGCGCTCGGGCCTACGGACCTGGATATCGCCAGCATCGAGATATTGCCCGGTACCGCTTCGGCATTGTACGGTATGAACACCGTAAATGGACTGGCCAATTTTTTTACCAAAAACCCATTCAATTCCCAGGGATTATCGATCCAGCAGAAAACGGCTGTCAATCATCTGAACGACAGCCATAGCAGGGCCAGGCCGTTTACCGAAACGACGCTTCGTTTTGCCAAAGTAATCGCACCCAAGCTGGCATTTAAAATCAACGGTGCGTTCACAAAAGGCTATGACTGGATCGCCTCCGACCAGACCGAACTGAATGGCAATGCCAACAGCAGCACGCAGCTTTTCGGTGCGGACAACCCGGCCAGCGATCCCGTGAACAAATACGGGAATGAAAGTTCCAACCGCAAGACTGTTACACTCGGTGGCAAGCGCTATGTAGTGAGCCGCACGGGATACCAGGAAGCCGAGGTGGTAGATTACAATTTGCAGAATATCAAGGGCGACATGGGCCTCTATTACAAAGTGGCGCCCGGGGCAATGCTGACCTACACGTATCATTTTGGCCTTCTTGACAATGTATACCAGCGTGCCAATCGTTTCCGGTTGGAAAACTACCTCGTACAGCAGCATGGTATTCAGTACCAATCGGCGTCGGTACAGGCCAAATTATATGTCAATTCCGAGAATACCGGCCGCTCGTATAATCTGCGCTCGATGGCCGAGAATCTGGACCGCAGCTATAAATCCGATACCGACTGGTATGCCGATTTCACCAGGGGCTTCAACAATGCAATCACCGGTGGGGCCGCGGTGGCCAATGCTATGCGGCAGGCACGCGCCGTAGCGGACGCGGGACGGTATCTGCCTGGCACGGATGCCTTCAATACCCAACTGCGCAAGTTGCAGGATATCAATAACTGGGACGCTGGCGCCGCATTGCGCGTGAAAGCGGATTTCGTGCACGCCGAAGCGCAGGTAAGCCTCACCGAAAAGTACCTCAAAGCCTGGAAGGACAAATACGAGCTCGATATCCTCCTCGGTGCCGATCACCGGACCTACATTATCGTGCCCGACGGCAATTATTTCGTGAACCCCGAGCCCGGAAAAGATGGCAAAAGCATTACCTACGGTAAAACGGGTGGGTATGTTTCCCTGAATAAGGATCTGTTTCAGAAAAAATTACGACTTGGCGTAATCCTGAGGGCGGATAAGAACGACTATTTCAAGACGACATTTAACCCACGGCTATCGGCCGTTTACAGCCCCGAACACGACCACAATATCCGGATTTCGTTCCAGACGGGCTACCGCTTCCCGAGCATTTTTGAAGCATATAGTAATGTCAACAGCGGCGGCGTGAAGCGGGTAGGAGGGCTGCCGGTGATGTCGCAGGGCATTTTCGAGAATGGGTGGCTGGCCAATTCCATTACCAGTTTCCAGCAGGCGGTTTTGAATGATATCAACCAGAGCGGTCTCACACAGGATGCCGCGATTGAGAAGAACAAGGGTTTGCTCAAAAAGAACCCTTACACCTACGTAAAACCGGAACATACCCAAACCTGGGAAGCCGGCTATAAGGGCCTTTTTTTCGATCGGGCATTGTTTGTGAATGCGGATTTGTATTTCAACCGGTACAGCAATTTTATCGCTCAGACCAACATGAATGTACCGGTATCGTCCGATGCAGCCACTATCCCGCATGACCTGTACGACAAGGCCCGTCAGGCGCAATACCGCATGTATACCAACTCACGCTCGATTATCAACAACTATGGTTTTAGCGTGGGGCTGAACTATCAGTTGGAAAAGAAATGGATTTTCGGAGTAAATACGACATTTGCCAGGCTGAAAAACGCCGAAAACCAGGACGGCCTCGAAGACGGTTTCAACACCCCGAAATGGATGTGGAATGGCTCCGTCTCGCGCACTAACCTGTTCGATAACCTCGATGCCACGGTTTCTTACAAATGGCAGTCGACTTACTATTCGCAAACGTTCCTCGTCACCGGCAACGTGCCGTCATACAGCAGCCTCGACGCGCAGCTGACCTACCGCTTCCCCATGCTCAAAAGCCTGGTCAAAGTGGGCGCCAGCAATTTGCTGAACAAATACTACGTCTCTTTCCTCGGCGGCCCGTCCGTTGGGGGGATGTATTATGTGACGGTCGCTTTTCATGTTGAATGACTTAATGGTCGGGAATTGTCAAGAGTCAGGGCGTCATGAATGGTCAGGAATTGTCAAGAATAGTCACGTGTTGTCATGAATGGTCATGTGTTGTCATGAATGGTCAGGTGTTGTTATGAATTGTCAGGTGTTGTCATGAATGGTCATGTGTTGTCATGAAGGGTCAGGAGTTGTCATGAATGGTCAGGTGTTGTTCTATCTATTTAATGAGGTACGAAGAACTCGCAGGCTAGGAGTCACTACTCGTGGCCATGATGACTTCTCATGACAATCCATGACAATCCATGACCATTCATGACAATCCCTGACCATTCCTGACCATTCCTGACCATTCCTGACCCCATTCAACTATTCACTGGTTCAAAATTAGAGTTAAATGTTCCCTTTCCGCATTTCCTTTACCGCATAATCCGCCGCCCGCGCCGTGAGCGCCATGTAGGTCAGCGACGGGTTTTGTGTGGCAGTGGAGGTCATGCACGCACCGTCGGTCACGAACACGTTCGGTACGTGGTGCATCTGGTTCCATTTGTTGAGGACCGAAGTTTTGGCGTCTTTACCCATTCTGGCCCCGCCCATTTCGTGGTTTTCACTGCCGGGATTGCGGTGCGTGTCGGAGGTTTTGATGTTTTTAAAACCGGCCTTATCGAGCATTTCGCTGAGCTCAGTGTAAAAATCCTTCACCATTTTCATGTCATTGTCGTCGAAAGACACATTCATGCGCAGCTGCGGAATCCCCCAGTCGTCTTTCAGGCTGTCGTGCAGCGTTACAAAGTTGGACTCTTTAGTTACTACTTCGCCCATCATCTGGGCACCCAGCGACCAGCCGCTTTCATCCGGGGCAAAAAGGCTGGCTTTCAGCGATTCGCCCAGGCCATCGTTCGCGTTCCCGACTTTGGAAGCTGAAAACGAGGCGGCATATCCGCGGAGGAAATCGGTTTCCTGTTTGAAAACGTTGCGGAACCGGGGAATGTAAGCGCCGTTCGGGCGGCGTCCGTCCGTAGTACGATCGTGGAAGCCGTCGAAATCGGCTGTAACGCGCCCGCGGTAATTATGGAATCCGATAAACTTACCCAGCACGCCACTATCGTTGCCTAATCCGTTCGGGAAGCGGCTTGATTTGGAATTGAGTAAGATCAGGTTTGAATTGATAGCTGAGGCATTAATGAAAATTATTCTGGCATAATACTCGGTCATTTCCTTCGTCCGCGCGTCCACCACGCGCACACCCGTAGCACGTTTTTTCTTTTCGTCATAAATCACCGAATGCACGACCGAATGGGGTCTTAATGTGAGATTCCCTGTCTTTTCGGCCCACGGCAATGTGGCCGCATTGGTACTGAAATACCCGCCGAACGGGCAGCCTCGTTGGCACATATTGCGGTGCTGGCATTTGGCGCGGCCTTGCTGGGTGTGAATCGGTTGCGGGTCGGTGATGTGCGCGGCTCGGCCGATGATCACAGGCCGCATGCCTTTATAGTTTTTCGCGGTCTGGTCGCTGAAATGCTTTTCTACGCAGCTCATTTCGTGCGGTGGGAGGAACTCGCCATCCGGAAGTTGCGGCAGGCCATCCTTATTGCCGGAAATACCCGCAAACTTCTCCACATAGCTGTACCAAGGCGCAATGTCTTTGTAGCGGATCGGCCAGTCGGTAGCGAAGCCGTCGCGCGCCGGGCCCTCGAAGTCGTAGTCCGACCACCGTTGCGTTTGCCGCGCCCACAGCAGCGAGCGGCCGCCTACCTGGTAACCGCGCATCCAGCTGAACGGCTGGTCCTGTACATACGGATGTTCATAATCCTTCACCACGAAATGCATGGCATCTTCGCGGAAAATGTAATGCTTACTGGCCATTGGGCTCGCTTCCCGGACTGCCAACGGGGGCAATCCGCGGTGCTCGAACTCCCAGGGCATCATATTCGTGGTGGGGTAATCTACAATATGCTTCACGTCGCGCCCGCGTTCGAGCACGAGGGTTTTCAATCCCTTTTCGGTTAATTCTTTCGCCGCCCAGCCGCCGCTGATCCCGGTCCCCACAACAATCGCGTCGAAAGTCTGCGCCTTAGTAGCGTCGATATTGAAATAGCTCATATTTTAATGACTGAATGAATGATCCGCCGTGGAACGGGGAATGATTAATGAGTTGATTTTTGGAAGGGCATTTATAGTCACGTGTTGTCATTTGTTGTCAGGTGTTGTCAGGTATTGTTATTAATTGTTGCTACTAATGATCACTCATAACTACAAATGACTACACCTGACCATAAATGACTACTCTTGACTACACATGACCACACCTGACCATAAATGACTACTCTTGACTACACATGACTACCCTTGACAAGCACATGACTACACCTGACCACAAATGACTACTCTTGACTACACATGACTACACCTGACTACAAATGGCTACCCTTGACAAGCACATGACCACACCTGACCATAAGTGAGACTATCCAATCATTCATTTCCGAAACAGCGCTGGAAGCAACTTATCGTGCAGCAGCAATCGCCAGGTACCCCAGTCGTGTGCGCCTTCACCGCCGATGAAATAGTCGTGTTTGATGCCAGCTTTGACGAGAGCGGCATGCGTTGCGGCGGATCTTTTTCCTACAAAATCCAGTTCTCCGCTGCCCAGCCCGATAAGCAGGTAATCTACCTTGTCTTTGATTTTGGGATCGCTGAAAAATGCGGGATTCAGTTTTTCGGGTTCCAGATCGCCCGCGCTCAATATCCCGAAAGAACTGAACAAATCTATCGCATTGAAACCCACGGCTTCGGTATGCCTGCCCCCCATCGAAAGTCCGGAAATAGCACGCCCTTTCCGGTGTCTTACAGTGCTGTAATGCGTATTTACGAAAGGGACAATCTGTTTGCGCAGCTCTTCTTCAAACAACTTGTAGGTCTTTTCGAGGTGTTTGGGATCGTTGCGGTGAATGACCTGGTTGTTGGGCATGGCGATGATCATCGGCACGATTTTTCCCTCCGCCAGCAGGTTATCCGCAATCAGGTCGGCCCGCCCATCGAGCACCCAGCCCGAAGCCAGCTCTCCGCTGCCGCCCAGCAGATATAGTACCGGGTATTTTTTCTTAGGGTCATAGCCAGGCGGCGTGTACACCAGCATTTCCCGTTCGCCATTCAGGACATTGGAATGATAAATATGCCTTGTAACGCTGCCATGCGGCACAGGACGCGCATCGTAATACGCCGGCCCGCTCCCGTGCACGACGAGGTTGCTGTACCCGGGCTGGTTAGAAGCGCCCGTAAGTGTATTGTTCGGGTCGGCCACCGCCACGCCGTCTATCAAGAAGCGGTACACGTAGATATTCGGCGTTACCGGCCCCACCGTCAACGTCCAGAGCCCCTCGGCATCTTTTGTAAAAGGGATATTAGTCTTGCTTTTCAAGGCCAGCAGAATCGGCCCGCCCGTCAGCTCGACCTTCTGCGCATCGGGCGCTTTGAGGCGGAATGTAACGGTATGATCATCTTTCACCTCCGGGGAAATGACATTCCCTCCATAAGGCACCAGCTGCTCGGTGTTTTTCTGCGGAGCCCAGTCGAGGTTAACATTCGCCTGCTGGGCTGTCGCGAGCAGCGGAGCCGCCAGTAGGGAAGAAATAATGAGATATTGTTTCAAGGGTTTCATCAGGAGTTGCATTTCGAAAGAAAGACGAGGAAATGGGCGGGATACTCTATAACTGAGGTAGTGATTTTGCCGATTGCATATTCAAAGGCGCCAGTTGAGAATCGTATATACTGGGGCGGTCGAGATGGATGTATTATGCCAGAGAAATAGGTTTATTCATCATCCAAACTTACTACTGATGAAAAAGTTTTTACTTCTCTGTCTGCTGGTGAACTGTTTTAATGTACTGGCACAAGATGAGCAGCGGGTTCTGAACGGTCAGGAATACCCGATCTGGTACAGCAGGACCAAGGTGTTGGTCAAATTCAAAGACCCCGCGCGTGCATTGTCGATTACATCTGAGAGTCTTCCAGACCAGGTAACGAAAACCGTGGCAATTCCAAGTGTCAGCGGAATGGCGTTTCTTGAATTAGCTTCCAATCTTTCTAAGGATGCAGTAGATCGAATGGTCGCGCAACTCAGGCAGCATCCCGATGTGCTGCTGGCGCATCCATTACTACTCAATCGGGAAGGGGAGGAGTCAGCCGGTTTTACGGATTTGGTTATTGCAAAACCTAAGGATGGTATTTCCGAAGCCACTTTGGTGGCTGTTTTTCAGGCTAATAACCTGGAAGAACGCCCCAACCGCGCAGCACCGGATGCTAACATTTATCTCACCGGTCCATCGATACTGACCGACCCGCTGGCAGTTTGCGAAATTCTTAATCATACAGGCCTTTTTGAATACACACAACCGAATTGCTTGCGCTTCGTGGAAACCGCAGGTACGCCCAACGATCCATTGTACGCGGCGAATTGGGGATTGGCAAAGATGAACCTGCCCGCTGCGTGGGATATGACCACCGGCTGTGCGAGCATTAAAATAGCCATTATCGATGATGGGGTACAGTTGAATCATCCAGATTTGGTTGGGAATCTATTGCCTGGTTTTGATGCTACGAATAGCGGGACGAATGGAGGGCATGTGGCTGGCGAGGAAATGCATGGTACCTATTGTGCTGGGTTTGCCGCAGCAAAGGGAAACAATGGCATTGGCTTGGCAGGAGTGGCCTACAATAGCAAGTTAATCCCGATAAGATCATTTAGCACTAGCCTCGCCGGAGACATTACGCTCGATCAATGCATCGTATCCGCAATAAATCATGCAGTATCTGTAAAAGGAGCTGATGTTCTCAGCATGTCGTGGGGAATAGTAGCCAGTTCTTTTCCAACTGACGCGGCTATCACTAACGCACTCAATACGGCTGCCACTAACGGAAGAAGCGGCAAGGGAACTGTTTTAGTCGCTTCTACCGGGAACAAGGGCCAACCAACATTCCGACCCCTGCCGGGTAATGTAGCGTCGGTACTGATGATTGGAGCTTCATTATCAAATGACACGAGGTGGCAAGGATCGAATTATGCGGCTAAGCAGGTCGACGTGGTGGCGCCTGGGCCTTTGGTGACTACAATTGCTGGAAGTGGCTATGTTAACCAAACTGCGGAGAATGCGACATCCTGGTCTGCCGCTACGATTTCGGGCCTTGCTGCGTTAGTTTTGTCAATCAATCCAAACCTCACCGAAACGCAGGTCAGGCGCATAATTGCTGAAACTGCGGAAAAAGCAGGGGGATATAGTTATGTAGTAGGTAATGGTGATACTTTCTCAGATCTGCCTCATAACAATGAAATGGGTTACGGTCGGGTAAATGCATTGAAGGCTTTGGAGAAAGCCGCGGGTGCACCTATAACGGGTCCAGCATTGATTTGTAACAATGGCGGATATACTTTGACCACATTTCCCGCAGGTTCTTCTGCTGTTTGGTCCGCGTCTGTTGGCCTTTCTATGAATGGGAATCTGGCCACCCGGCAAAATGGATACAGCGGAGCTGGCATGATAACGGCGACACTCACGGTTCCGAATGCCTGTGCACCAATTCCTGTCAAAAGAACTATTTGGGTGGGCAGTCCAAATCTGACTAAAACAGTCAACGGAGTTATTTCAGGCACAACTTCCGTGACGGCAGGAGGCAGTTACAATCTCGCAGCTTCATCAAGCAGCCCGGGTACCACCTTTAACTACAATAATTACGCTGGGTCGGGGAATATGACTATCGATCTATATACCCCCAATAGCCCGGCGACTCAGATGTATGTTTACTCGAACTCAACAAATGGCTTCCGTCAGGTAAAACTTACTGCAACTAACGCTTGCGGCAATTACGCGGAGGATTTCGTTTTTCTGTTGGAATCAGGAAATTTTAAAGCATACCCTAATCCGGCAAAGGAAAAGATCACTTTGGAGTTTGGTAACCCTGCGATGCTTGCTGTTATGTCTACCAAAGTCGAACTATATCCCGAGAAATCCGCTAAGCCGGTTCATTCAATGCTTATTAAAGACCTTTTTGATGATAAGGGATTTAGAGAAGGAAACAAGTTGGATTTGGATGTTTCCAAACTACCTCGTGGCACCTATTATTTGCACGTCAGACGGCAAGATCATTCGAAAGAGATTGTTGAGAAACTGAGATTCATTCTTGAATAATTTAATTCGTATGAAAAAGAAAACACGGACTACGATTCTGGGTGCGGTTGCTTTATCGCTTGTGCAAATAGGTGTTGCGCAAAATGCCAGGCAATGGGAACTAGGCATATCCGGACTTACAGGCAGGAACTATTACGAAAAAAAATATTATGGACAGTCACAACTGGCGCCGGGATGGGAGACGAATTTCAAATCGGACTATTTATGGTCGGCAGGAATATGGGCGGAAAAAAAACTTAACTCCCGTTTTTCAGCCCTAGCAGAGTTGCGATATACTGAAGAGGATGTTCCGGACAATATGTTTTGCGAATGCAATAGCCTTTCTGAGAGTCCATATGACGACGAAAAACTCTATCATGGCACAGTCGAAGCGGGATTAAGATATTATGTCAACCCAACTTCGAAGGTGGTGTTTTTTTTGGATGGCAAAGCAAACATAGATTGGCTCATTGGTATTCAGGAGACAGGGTATAGGTATATGGACGACCAAGTTTACCATGAAATGCATTGGAATTCCTACGGCTATAAGCGTTTCTCTCCCAGCGTAGCATTTTTGCTAGGCGCAAAAAGGAAGAGACTTTCGCTTAGTTTCGGCGGAATCATGAATATCGCCCGCTCGACGATACGCGATGCGGGTACGTACGAGCGGATCGTCCATCCAATTAAAACCGGCTTTTTCGGCAAAGGATTTTTTGTGAAAACCTCATTCACACTAATCAAGCTCAAATAACCCTTTAACCAGACTACAGAAAAACCAGCAAAGTTACCTGGCGCCGCGTGGGGCGAAGGTCGAAATCAATGCCTCACGCCAGAATATCCTTTACGAGCTTGCCGTGAACATCGGTCAGCCGGAAGCGTCTACCCTGGAATTTGTAGGTGAGCCGTTCGTGATCGACGCCCATTAAATGCAATAGGGTAGCGTGAAAATCGTGAACGTGTACCGGGTCTTTGATAATGTTGTAGCTGAAATCGTCGGTTTCGCCGTAACTGATCCCGGATTTGACGCCGGCACCGGCCATCCACATGGTAAAGCAGCGTGGGTGATGGTCGCGGCCATAGTCGGTGGCGCTGAGTTTGCCTTGCGAGTAAACGGTCCTGCCGAATTCCCCGCCCCAGATCACGAGGGTGTCGTCGAGCAGGCCGCGGCGTTTCAAATCCATGATCAATGCGCCGGTGGCCTGGTCGGTGGCTTTGCATTGCTGTGCGATAGCCTTCGGCAGGCCGCCATGCTGGTCCCAGCCCTGGTGGTACAGCTGCACGAACTTGACGTCTTTTTCGAGCAACTTGCGGGCCAGCAGGCAGTTGGCAGCATAAGTGCCCGGGTCGCAGCTGTCGGGGCCATAGAGTTCGAAAACATCATCGGGCTCGGCGGAGGTATCCATTACATCGGGCACGGAAGTCTGCATGCGAAAGGCCATTTCATACTGCGCAATGCGGTTATTGATCTCCGGATCGCCGTAAGCATCGTTTTGAAGCTGGTTCAGTTTGGAAAGGTAATCGAGCATTTCTTTCCGGTCGGGGCCGTCGTAACCCTCCGGATTATTGAGGAAAAGCACGGGATCCTTGCCCGAACGGAACTGCACGCCCTGGTGCCGCGATTCCAGGAAACCGTTTCCCCATAAACGGGCGTACAACGGCTGGTCTTTCGGGGCATTTTTGGAAACCAAAACAATGAACGTCGGCAGGTTATTGTTGTCGGTACCGAGCCCGTAGCTCACCCACGAGCCGATCGACGGCCTGCCGGGAAGCTGGTTGCCCGTTTGAAAAAAGGTAATGGCCGGGTCGTGATTGATAGCTTCAGAATAAATGGATTTGACGATGCAGAGGTCATCCACCACTTTGGCTGTATAGGGCAGAAGCTCGCTGACCCAGGTGTTGGTTTTACCGTGCTGGTTGAACCCGTAAATAGATGGAGCCATGGGCAATACGCTTTGGCTGGCACTCATTCCCGTAAGCCGCTGCCCTTTTCGTACCGAATCGGGCAGGTTTTGGCCTGCCATCCGGATCAGTTTGGGTTTATAATCAAACGTTTCGAACTGCGATGGCCCGCCAGCCATGAACAAATACACCACGCGCTTGGCTTTGGGGGCGATATGCGGCAATGCTTTGAGAATCTCGGATTCCAGGTCGCCCTGGCTTGCCGCAGCTTGCCGCGACGCTGAGCCATACAATTTATCGAGCCCGAAAAGCGATCCTACGGCCATCGCACCCAGCCCGAGGGAAGTTTGGGTAAGGAAGCGGCGGCGGTCCAGTTTCCGGTGCAGCTCGTTGAACTCGGGCGTATGCATGCGGAACTCTTCTTCGTGATGGTGCTGCATGGTTATCGTTTGGTTAAGGCGGCGTCTGAATTGAGAATGGTACTCGCTACCACGCTGTTGGCGGCGAGCAATGCAGGGTCAAGGGTTTTATCGGCCGTATGCTGGCCGGTATGCAGCCAACCCACGGCCTTTTTAGGATCTTTCCGGAACTTGTCTTCCTCCATTTTTCGCAATGTCAGCAGCAGGTCTACCTCCTTCACAGGTGGTTTACGACCGGTGAGCTTGCGGTAGGCATTGATGATGGACTGGCGTGCGTCGGGAATGCGGGTCATCTGTTCGCCCATTACATGCATGGCTTCCACAAATGTGGGGTCGTTGAGTGTTACCAGGGCTTGCAACGGGGTATTCGTTTTTTGCCTGCGAACCACACAAAAGCTCCGCGAAGTAGCGTCGAATGTCGCCAGCGTGGGGTTCGGTACCGAGCGTTTCACGATCACATACAGGCTCCGGCGGTACACCGCATCGCCCGAATCGGGTGTGTAAGTGGTGTTGTTGATCGACCATAACCCCTCCGGCTGGTAAGGTTTCACACTCGCACCACCGATTTTAGTGTTCATTAATCCACTTGCCATCAATGCATTGTCGCGGATCATTTCGGCCGACATCCGGTTGGCGGGCCCGCGTGCATACAAGCGGTTTTCGGGGTCGCGCTCGCGTACGTCCCTGCTCGTGCGGGAGTCCTGGCGGTAGGTGGCCGACATCACGATCAGTTTATTCAGTTTTTTGACGTCCCAGCCTGATTCTCGGAAGGTAACAGCCAGCCAGTCGAGCAATTCCGGGTGCGTAGGCAACTCGCCCTGATTACCGAAATCCTCAGTCGTTTTGACAAGCCCGGTACCGAAGAAATTCTGCCAGTAGCGGTTCACAGCCACACGTGCGGTGAGCGGGTTATCCGCGTGCGTGAGCCATTGCGCAAGCCCGTAACGGTTTTTGGGCAGGTTTTTCGGGTATTCCAAAATCGAGGATGGCGTCGAGGGGAACACTTTTTCGCCCAATGCATCATAATTCCCGCGAAGCAGCACGTGTGCCTGCTTGGGTTTGGGCATTTCCTGCATGACCATCAGCTCGCGGATTTGCTCGGTAGAATCCGAGAGTTGTGTGCGGGCGTCTCGCAAGGTTATGCGTGCCTTGTAGGTCGCGGGATCGACGGCGGAAATATAGTAGCTTTTCAATGCAGCGGTTTCCGCCGGCGATAGTTGTCCGACATTCTTCGATCCCACGGTCGCCCACGACGACTTGCGGGCGAGTATTGCCGCTTCAAATGGCGTGAGCTCGCGGTTATAGACGGTAATGTCGTCCACCTGCGCATTTTTTAACCCGAAACCACGCCACCACGCGCCGATCTGCAAGCCGGGCTGAACGGAAGATTTAAACAAGATATCTTTCGTCAGTTGATCCATGGTCGTTTCCATCGCCGCTTCCTGCCCATTGATATACAACCTGAACGCGGCCGCTTTGGAAGAACCGTCATAAGTGACGGCCAGATGTACCCATTGATCTTTGGGAATAGGCTGCTTGCTGACCCTCGTGAGCGCGTCCGACGGGGCGGTATGCGCCATATTCAGTTCGAGACGGTCGTTTTTAAGGTATAAATGATAACCACGGAAGTTGTAAAGGCGTTCCGCCTGACTTTTGTGAAAGATCACACCTTCATGCAGTTCTTTGGGGATGTTTACCCAAATTCCTACGCTGAATGGCTCCGATTTCCGGAAGACACCATTTGGGCCGAGGTCAAGGTACACGTCGCCGTCGAGCCGCAGCGACTTGCCGTCGGACTTTGCTGCAAATACCGGCTCGCCGCCCGGAGAGCCGGCCTCCCGCTTCATCACACCTGTTTCTTTGGCATTCGCCGCGTTGCGCAGCGAGCCGTTTTCAAAAGTATAATAGGCTTGCAAGCCGGCCTTAGGAAGTGTCTCTCTGGCCAGGTTCCGGTATTTGCCATCATTGATCCATTGCATAAAACTGGTTTCTGCCTGGCGCTGGGTGGCTGCAAGCTGCTGTTCTTCGGTTTTGATCCTGGTTTGGATAAACCGGAGCGTTTGCTCCTGTGCAGCAGTCGGCAACAGCATGGTGGGAGTGGGTAATGCATCGTCCCAGGAGATTTGCCCGGCCTCTTTTACATTATTAAAGAAACTGAACAACTCGTAATAGTTTTTCTGCGAAATAGGGTCGTATTTATGGTCATGGCACTTGGCGCAACCTACCGAGAGGCCGAGGAACGCATCGCCGAAGGTGTTGGTGCGGTCGACCACGTATTCGGTCTGAAATTCTTCTTCGATAATACCGCCTTCCATGTTCTGCTGGTGGTTGCGGTTGAAGGCGGTAGCAATGCGCATGTCCTTCGTCGGGTTAGGCATCAGGTCGCCGGCGAGCTGCCAGTGGATGAACTGGTCGTACTGCATGTTTTTGTTGAATGCATTGATCACCCAGTCGCGGTAGGGCGACATGTCCCTTAGCCTGTCGACCGTGTAGCCATGCGAATCGGCAAAACGCGCCAGATCGAGCCAGTCGACCGCCATTTTTTCGCCATAATGCGGGGAGGCGAGCAGCCTGTCGACTTGCTTTTCGTAGGCATTGGCCGAATTGTCTTTTAAAAACGCATCTGTTTCTGCCAGCGTGGGTGGCAGGCCGGTAAGGTCGAGCGAAACGCGGCGGAGCAGTATTTCTTTCTCAGCTTGGGCCGATGGTTGCAGTTTTTCCTCTTCCAGTTTTTTGAATACAAAATGATCGATCGGGTTAATCGCCCCGTGCTGCGTGTCAGGTATATCCGCCTTTTCGGGTTTCACGAATGCCCAATGCGGCTTGTACTCGGCGCCCTCGTCGATCCACCGGATAAGAATCGCTTTCTCGCGCGCGGAGAGACTCAGGTGCGACTCGGGGGTGGGCATGACGTAATCCGGATCGGAGGAAATGATACGATGGAAAAATTCGCTGTCGGCCAGGTCGCCGGGATCGATGGCGGTCAGCCCCGAATTTTTGGAGACTTTATGAAATGCAGATTCAGCCAGGTCCAGGCGGAGTCCGCCCTTTTGCTTGGCTTTGTCAGGGCCGTGGCAGGCAAAACATTTGTCGGAAAGTACGGGTTTTACGTGTTGGTTGTAATCCAGCTTATCGGGCAGCGCTTTCATTGCAACCTCCACCTCTTCGGGCAGTTTGGGGGAACACGAGAAGAAATGTCCGGTCAGCAACACCCACAGAATGAAAAACTTAATATGCTTCATGTTCAATGATACCCGTTTGATCTCTTTCGGCTTCCTGGTTGAAAAAATAGCAAAAGCCGTCAGCCGTGTCGTTATACGCTTTTTTGCAGATGTTTTGTTCAGGGATAGTGCCAGCCTGGTTTTGAGGCACCGAAATTGTGTCCCTGATTGCGCGTAGTGTTATTGATTTTGTGCAAAAATACGAAGAATTAGTTCAATAGTCTGATTGCGTATTGACCTAATGTGATACTCCGTTTGCGTAGCCAATCGGGCAGGTTTCAATGATGCGGCCAGGAAGGCACTGAAGAAATAGGTAGTAAAGAAGAAAAAAGAGGAACGTCAGGGTTGAGTACTTGCAGCAGCGGACAGCCTACTGCTGCGCAACGGCCGCGGGGTCGTTGTTTCGGATGGACACGCGAATGTCCTCGATCTGGTGATGGTTAAGCCAGCGCTTAAAGTCCAGTGCGTGTTCTGGCTGGTGGTGGATGATCGCCCCGTTGGTCAGCATCAGCGTGAACGTGCTGTACGCCTGAAGAAACTTGCAGACCTCTTTGGAGTGATATTCGAATCCGGCAAAGTAAGGTTTAGTGTAAGACATAGGCCGATTTAATTAACTTCTGGTTGCCTAAATTTAAATACATCGTCTCTCGGACGAAGAATTTATTGAGTAATGTTTCGGAATTACTTATTTAACGGCTTTACAAGTTATTGTATGGAGAAAAGCCTTTACGGAATATGCATATTGTAGACTTTGCCGACAATACTTGTACAGCGGAGTGTCCCTTGTAAAATTATCGCGGCACACCTCTTTTCATCGCTGGCATTATTTCTATATTTGAGTGCCCAGGGTTCGGAAACCCGGGCCGCATTAAATTCTATTTTTAACCTAAAATACATCAACAACATGCGTTGGCAGGATTTACGCAGAAGCAGCAACGTGGAAGACCGCCGCGGAATGTCGGGCGGGGGCAAAGTTGCATTGGGAGGAATCGGGGTGATCATCGTGGTTGCTATCGGGCTGCTTACCGGTCAGGATCCGCAGGAAATACTTTCGAATATCCAGGGCGCCCAGACGGAACAGGCCGAAACCCGGCCGGCAGGACCTCGCCCGGACGACAAGACGGCGGATTTTGTGTCGGCGGTGTTGGGAAGTACCGAAGATGTATGGACGCAGATTTACGCACAGAACAATGCCGAGTACGAAAAGCCGGTATTGCAGATGTTTTCGAACGCCACACAAAGTGCTTGCGGCGGGGCTTCGTCGGCCATGGGGCCATTCTATTGCCCGGCCGATCATAAAGTTTACATTGACCTTACCTTTTGTGACGAGCTGCGCGACCGGTTCAATGCGCCCGGTGAATTTGCCGTGGCGTATGTGGTGGCGCACGAGGTGGGGCACCACGTGCAGAACCTGATGGGTATTTCGCAGCAGGTGCAGGAGCAGCGCAGCAGGCTGAGCGAGGCCGATTACAATAAGCTGTCGGTCAAACTGGAATTGCAGGCCGATTTTCTCGCGGGTGTGTGGGCCAATCACGCCAACCAGATGAATAAAATCCTCGAACCCGGGGATCTGGAATCCGCGCTTACCGCTGCCAATGCCATTGGTGACGACAAGCTCCAGAAGGAATCGCAGGGCTACGTGGTGCCGGACGCGTTTACGCACGGTACTTCGCAGCAGCGGATGTATTGGTTCAAGAAAGGTTTTGAAACCGGTGATCTCGCGCAGGGGCGCTTCCAGGACATCCGGTAAATAGGGCCTGTTAGTCGCTATTTTCGTCCTTAATGCCTTTCAATAAAGCATAAATGGCCATCGCATGTCCCTGGCCGAGGTCATAATCTGTTTTAAGCCATTGAACAATATCGCCAGCCTTCGTGCTGGCTTTTAGTTGTCCGGCGGCCGTGAACCCTTTTTCTTCCGCCAGTTTCCGGAAATCGTCCGGGCCTTTGCCCGTTTTGGCGAGGATGGTTTTGAGGTATCCCTGAAATGACATATGGTTTTTGATTGGTTTAAGGAATTAGTAGCGTAAAAGATAGGGTATATTAAATTCACCGCAAAAGTTTACTTGGTTTAGGTACTGTTGTCGTATAATTTGCAAGAATTTTACACTTCTTATTAAATGCTCTATCAGAATATTCTTCTCATCGATGATGACGAAGATGATCAGGAGATATTCCTGACCGCTCTTGAAAGTACCCGAAAGCCGGTTCGCTGCACCGTTCTGGACAGCGCCAGGAAGGCTTTAAACCAGATTCACCGGGGCGAACTCGAAGCCGACCTTATCTTTCTGGATCTTAATATGCCCTTGATGAATGGGCAGCAGTTTCTGGCGGAGATCAAAAAGGATGAAAAACTGCGCAAAATTCCGATAATAATCCTGTCCACTTCTTCTAATGCCGCCACGGCCATGCAGGTAAAAGAGCTGGGAGCGTGCCATTTTTTTACAAAACCGGACCGTTTTGAAGATCTGGTGGCGATTCTCGACGAAGTACTGGTATAGCCTGCCAAGCCTGGCGCGATTATAGTAGGGGCATCTGCATATTCATTCATCGATATGGATTTACGTAGGCCCCAAGACAACCAGTTTTTTCATTTTATTCAGGGAGGCGGCGAAATGGGTGCTCTGACGCGCTCGTTCAACTGGTCTCAAACGCCGATCGGTCCGCCGGAGCAGTGGCAGCAAAGCTTGCGGACGACCCTGGGTATTGTTCTGCATTCTGCATTTCCGATGTTCCTTTTCTGGGGCGACGATCTGATCTGTTTTTATAATGATGCATTCCGCCCGAGCCTGGGCGCCGACGGTAAACATCCGGCGTTAGGGAAGAAAGGCGTGGAGGTATGGCCGGAAATCTGGGACTTTATCGGCCCGTTGCTCAGCAAAGTGATGACAAGCGGGGAGCCGGTATGGTTTGAGGACAAACTTGTGCCATTTTTTAGGAACGGCAAGATCGAAGATATTTACTGGACATTCAGTTACAGTCCTGTTTACGACGACAGCGGGAAGGTCAACGGCGTGTTTGTGACCTGTACCGAGACTACCCAGAAAGTGATGATATTCAACCGGCTGCAAGAATCCGAGCGGCGCTTTCAAAACCTGGTGACGGATACCACGGTGGGGATAATCGTACTCATCGGGAAGGATATGGTCGTGGAGATTGTCAACGACGCCTATGGGCAGCTCGTTGGCCGCTCGCGAGAGGAGCTGCTCGGCAACCCGCTTTTTTCTGTGATCCCGGAAACCGAACCGCATTTCAGGAACGTCCTCGACGGGGTGAGGACATCCGGTGAGCCGATCTATTTGAGCGAACATCCCTATTTCGTGCTGGTAGATGGCGAGAGAAAGGAAGGTTTCCTGAACTTGGTGTATCAGCCTTACCGGGGCGACGACGGTCAAGTGCATGGGGTAATGATCCTTTGCCAGGATGTGACGCCGCAGGTGGTTGCGAAATTAAAAATGGAGGAGATCGTAGCCGAGCGCACACAGGAGCTCGCCACCGCGAACCGCCATTTGCAGCGTTCCAATGCGGAACTGGCGCAATTTGCCTACATTGCCTCGCATGACTTGCAGGAGCCGGTGCGGAAAGTGGCCACATTTACGCAAATGCTGGAAGCTGAACTAGGCAGTACGACCGATCGCCAGCGCAGTTACCTGGACAAAATCAAAAACGCGTCGTCGCGAATGCTGCTGCTGATCCGCGACGTGCTCACTTTCTCGCAACTGGCCCGGGACTCAGACCTGGTTACCCAAGTCGATCTGGGCATAGTACTCGATAATATTGTGGACGATCTCGAATTATTGATTGATCAGAAGCAGGCGTCGGTTGTCTACGATGGGCTTCCTGTGGTGGAAGCGGTCCCATTGCAGATGTCGCAGCTTTTCGGGAATCTTATTTCCAATGCATTAAAGTTCACCAGAAGCGGGGTGGACCCGGTTATCTCTGTTTCGGCCGCGAAGTTGGATAAAGCGGCATTGAAATCATACCCGATGCTCGATGCCCGATGTGCCTATCACCATTTGCAGGTTAGCGACAACGGTATCGGTTTTGAGCAGCTTTATGCCGAACAGATTTTCGAGATTTTTCAACGGCTGCACGGCAAGAAGGAGTTTGAAGGGACGGGTATCGGATTGGCGATGTGTAAAAAGATCCTTCAAAACCACCATGGACACATTTACGCGACTTCCACAGAAGGCCAGGGTGCCACTTTTCATATTCTGATACCTGAAAACCAAGCCTGTTTTGCCGATTCGTCGACACTTTAAGCCCAGTCGTCGATTTCCTTCATCTAAGTCAAGTACCCATCAGTATACGTATTTCGATTTCGCCTTTAAAGAATATTTAATCTTTAAATTTTACAAATATGGCGCAATCGATACGAAGTTGTTTATCGGTCTTACTGGCCGTGCTGTTTTGTGCATATGAAGCAGCCGGGCAGGAAAGACGTGTGAAAGGAAAGGTGACAGATGAATCCAACGCGGGTATACCGGGTGTAAGCGTGCTCGTGAAGGGTACCAACAACGGTACGAATACCGATGCGGATGGGAATTTCAGTATCGCGCTGTCTGCCGGCAGTCATGTGCTTACGGTGTCTTCGATCGGACACGTGACCCAGGACGTTAACGTACCCGCCGGAATGACCGAGTTGATTGTCAGGCTGAAAGCGGACGTGAAAAGCCTCGGCGAGGTGGTAGTCACCGCATTGGGGGTGCAGCGCAGCACACGGAACGTCGGTTATGCTGTGCAGCAGATCGACGGGGGCGGCATTCAGGAAGCCCGGGAAGTGAATTACATCAATTCGTTACAGGGGAAACTGGCCGGTGTGCAGATCGGCGGGAACAGTGGTTCGATGGGAGGCTCGTCGCGGGTAACGATCCGGGGGCTGAAGTCCATTTCGGGTAATAATAATGCATTGTTTATCGTCGATGGCGTGCCGATGGCGAACATGAACCTGAACTCGTACGGCGTTACGGGCGGGCAGGGGACAGGTGGAGGGGGGTATGATTATGGCAACCCCGCACAGCTTATTAATCCCAACGATGTAGAGAATATTTCAGTCCTGAAAGGTGCCGCCGCAACGGCACTTTACGGCAGTCGCGGGCAGAACGGGGTGATTTACATTACTACCAAAACAGGCAAGGGTTCCGGCAAGCTATCTTTGAATTATGACCTGAATATCCAAGCCGATCAGGTGTCGCTCCTGCCCAAATTTCAGAACCTTTACGGCGGTGGGGGAAGTTCGAGTTTTACGAAGTTGTATGTCAATCAGAACCCGTCGGGCTTCCTGCCGGGCGGTGGAACTTACGATGACGGCGACGGCAAGGGCCGTTACGATCTCATTCCCGACTATGGTACCGACGAATCGTGGGGGCCGAAGATGGAGGGGCAGCTGGTGCGGCATTACTGGTCGTGGGATCAGGACCGGAATAATCCGAATTTTGGTAAAACGGCACCGTGGAGCCCGCATCCCGACAATGCGAAGGACTTTTTCAAAACCGGCGTCACATTCTCGAATAACCTCTCGGTTGCGAGCAGCGGCGATAATGGCTCGATCCGCTTTTCGGCCGGGCAAACCAAGCAGAACTTCATTTACCCAGGCAGTAACCTGAACCGCTTTTTTATCAGCCTGAATACGGTTTATAAATTCACCGACAAATTCACATTCAGCGGGGGCATCAATTATGTGAATGACCATTCGAAAGGCCGGCCGGGAACGGGTTTCTTCGGCAACAACCCGATGCTGTTTTACGTGATGTTTGGGCAGCGGCAGATCGACGACGCTTACTTGCGCAATTACAAATATGCCGATGGTACCGAGCAATCGTGGAACCGCACGGCCTGGAATATCCAGAAGCCTGCATTTACCCAAAATCCCTACTGGAACCAGTATGAAAACTACAATACCGATCAGAATAACCGGTATTTCGGCAATGCAGGCCTTACTTACAAGCTTACCGACTGGCTCTCGGCCGATGTCCGCGTATTCTCCGACTACCTCAACCACCTCGACGAGGTCAGGAGCGCGAAAGGCTTTTTTGTGGGGTCCTATGCCAAACGGGTGGTGATTAATAATGAAAACAACTACCAGGGAACACTGAATGTGAACAAAAGTTTTGCCGATTCGAAATTCACGCTGGAAGCGGTGGCGGGAGGAAATATATTGCGGATCAAATCGAATATCGACGCCGGAACTACGAATGGCGGATTGCAAAATCCGATGGTGTATGTGCTGCAAAACTCGGTAACGCCTGCGACGGTTTCCAATGCTTACGGGAACAAGCAGATCAATTCGGTTTTTGGCTCGGTGACTCTGGGTTATAACAAATACCTGTTCCTCACTGCGACCGGCCGTAACGACTGGGCTTCAACCTTGAAGCAGACAGGCAATTATTCCTATTTCTACCCGTCGGTGTCGGGTTCGTTTATTTTCTCCGACCTTATTACCGGCGCCAAATGGCTCACGCTCGGAAAGGCGCGCCTGTCATATGCACGCGTAGGTAATGATGCTGATCCGTATTCGGTGTCGAGGTATTACGATTATGTAGCGCCTTTTGACACTTACCCTTTGCAAAGCACTTCGGATAAGCTGTTCAATAGCAGGCTGAAACCCGAATTGTCGTCGGAAACGGAAGCAGGCGTGGATTTTAAGTTCTTCAATGACCGCCTCGGTGCGAATTTTACCTATTACAATCGCAAGACCAAAAACCAGATCTGGAACGTGCAGATTCCTTCCGAAAGTGGGTTTACCACCAAAGTCGTTAACGGCGGAACGGTGCAGAACAAAGGTATCGAGCTCACATTGTCTGCTACGCCTGTGCAAACTACCAATTTCAGCTGGCGGGTAGGGCTTAATTTTTCCAAAAACAAGAATATTGTCCTTGACCTGAACAGCACCGGCGACAACATTGCGGGTATTGAACGGTTCATTATCGGTACCGAGCGCCGTACCAACAAGGTATCGATGGTGGCGCAGAAGGGAATGTCGCTCGGCACCATGTTGGGCACGGACTACGTGTACGATTCCAAAGGCAACAAAACCGTGGCCGACAACGGGACTTACAATGTGACGCCCACGCCGGTGATCATCGGGGACGCCAATCCGGATTTCATCGGCGGACTTTCCAATATGCTGAGCTATAAGAATTTTTATCTCTCGGCACTAGTGGATTTTCAAAAGGGTGGCGATTTCTTTTCCTATACCAACTTGTACGGGAACAAATCGGGTATGCTGAAAGAGACGGCAGAGAATGGTATCCGCGAAAACGGCCTGGTTAACCCAGGCGTGAAGGCAGATGGGTCGCCCAACGACATCGTGGTAGCTGCAAGGACGCATTTCAATGCCGATGGTGGCAACCGGATCAGCAAAGCTAACCTCTACGACGGCAGCTACATTTACCTGCGTGAGGTGCGGCTGGGCTGGTACCTGCCCGACAGCTGGGCGCAAAAAATCCGTATGCAGGCATTGCGCGTGACGCTCACCGGAAGGAACCTCTGGCTGATCAAAAGCAATGCGCCGAACGTCGACCCGGCCAATATTACCAATTCCATCAGCAACCAGATCGGTTTTGAAGGCGGCGCATTGCCGGCCGTACGCAGCTACGGCGTGAACCTGAATGTTACTTTCTGACCCGGTTTTAAATCGATTGATATGAAAAACAAGATATTATTACTGATCGCTATCCTGCTCGGCTTCACGGGATGCGACAACTTCGAATCGCTGAATACCGACCCGGCGCGGTCGAGTGAGACACAACCGGAATTTCTGCTTTCCAATGCCGAAAAGCGTGCGAGCGACCTGATGTACGATTCCTATTTCAACGGACGGATCGGGATGGAGCTTTCGCAGTACTGGATGGGGACCGACAAGACTTCAGACGGACGTTTCTTATTCACCAATGACGGCCTCTGGGCAGGGCTTTATGCGGGCCCGCTGATGGATTTGAAAGAGATCAGCAACTATTACGACCGCCACCCTGCGGAAAAAAGCGCACATACCCTGGCTGTGGCTGAAATCCTGAAAGCCTGGATTTTTCACGTGCTGACTGACGTTTACATCGATATTCCTTACACGCAGGCATTACAGGGCGAGAACATTCCGCAGCCGGTGTTCGATCAGGGGAAAGATGTGTATACTGCATTACTGAGTTCTCTGAAAACGCAGATCGATGTGCTTTCAGGGGCATCTTCCGGTGTGATACGTGGTGATATTATCGCTAAGGGCGACGCGCAGCAGTGGATCAGGATCGCGAATGCATTGCGCATGCGCATCGCTATGCGTATGGCCGATGCCGCGCCCGCGGAAGCCAAGGCAGTTATTGAGGATGCTGCCAAGAATACACTGATCAGTACTGCCCAGGATGTATTTTTTCCATACAATGTGGCTACCACGACCAACCGCTTTCCCTATAATGATGTGGAGCGCCCGCTGGTGGAATTTGCAGTCACATCTACGCTGGTGGACTACCTGCAATCGGTGAATGACCCGCGTTTGCCGGTTTTTGCACGCCCCGACGAAACCAATGGCAAATACATCGGTAAAGTGTATGGTACCGAAGCCAATTCACCGACGATGATTGGCCTTTCGAAGCCGGGTGTGATTGCTTACAGCGGTTCGGCGAAGGGATATATGATCACTTTTGCGGAGGTAGCATTTATCAAAGCGGAAGCTGCCGCACGCGGAATGAATGTGGGGAGCGACACACCTGAAACGCTTTACAACGAGGCGGTGAAGGCATCGATGGCGCAATGGGGGATTACCGACGCGAAAGCAGTGGAGGCTTACCTGAAAGCAGTCCCATACACGGCGGGCACCTGGAAAAATGTGATCGGTACACAGAAATGGATCGCTATGTATATGCAGGGGCTGCAATCGTGGCTGGAACGTTTGCGGCTGGATCCGAAAAAGCCCGATGGCAGTGCGCTGTTTATCCCTCCAGCGTCCGGTAGCCTCGACCCGGACGTTACCGATGTGCCCAAACGGTTGAAATACCCCAGCAACACACGCGCCAGCAATGCTCAAAACAGTGAGAGCGCCGCCAAGCGGATAGGCGGTGATACTCAGGCCGTGAAGAACTGGTGGGACGTCCACTGAAAATTAAGATTTTGTTAAAGCATCCTCTATCTTGATTCGGCTCCTTACCTTTGGCGCCGAATTAAGTTTGGATGTGAGATGACGCACGAAAAAATATTTGTTTTAGAAACCGGAAGAGCCGTGAAAGTAAAAGTAGAGGGCGTACTAGCCGACGACCTCTCGAAAGTAAGTATCCAAGTCGATGTTTTGATTAAAGATCCCAAGGACGAAGAGTTCAGGCCGCCCATCGGGCTGACGCACCCGAAGTACTGGAAATTGAAAAATCTGGAACCTGAGAAAGCCAGCGCGCTGCAAATTCAGTACAGCGGCGTGCACCGGAAGCAAATCAGGAAAACCATCCGGGAGTTTGATAAATTGCATGCTTTGGAGGTACAAGACTAACCCCTTTTCAGTAAGCCAAATGACGTACACCACTATTGTAAAAGCAGGCCTGGCCATTCTCTGGCTGGGCTTCAATGCGCCGGTCGCTTCCGCGCAAACGGTCGGTCAGCCGCTGCCTGCCTGGCAGGAGGGTGAAATGGATATTCACCATATCAATACCGGTATGGGTAATGCAACATTCATGATCCTGCCGGACGGGACGACGTTTCTCGTGGATGCGGGTGCGCTCGATCCCACGGAGGCGCGCACGCAAAGCCCGCGCAATACGAAGGCCAAACCCAGCGCCGAGCGCCAGCCCGGTGAATGGATCGCACGGTATATCCGCAAAGTTTCCAAAGCGCCGGTAGTGGATTATGCGCTGATGACCCATTTTCATGATGACCATATGGGAACGCCTACGTCCGTTTCCAGACGGTCGGAGAAGGGTAAATATGCTTTGGCGGGCATTACGGAGGTGGCGGAGTTTGTGCCGGTGAAAAAGATCATCGACCGCGGCTGGCCCGATTATTCATATCCGCAAGCATCAACGGACACAATGGTACGAAATTACCGGACGTTCCTGGAATGGCAGGTGAAGAACAGAGGGCTGCGTGTAGAGGTAAGCGTTCCGGGTAGAAACGACCAGATCGTGTTGCTGCATGATCCTCAGAAATACAAAAATCTGTTTGAGGTACGGAATATTTCAGCTAACGGTGAAATCTGGACAGGCGTGGGCACGGCCACCCGGAAATACTTTCCCGAATTGAAAGACCTGAAACCCGAGCAATATCCGAGTGAAAATATGTGCAGCATTGCCACCCGGGTCAGCTACGGGAAGTTCGATTACTTTACAGGGGGCGATACGCCGGGCGTTTTGCAACCGGGCGTCCCTGCCTGGCATGATGTAGAAACGCCGGTGGCGAAGGCCGTGGGGCCGGTGGATGTTCATATCCTGGATCACCATGGTAACCGGGATTCGCAAAACGATTTCCTGCTGGGCGCATTGCGGCCCCGCGTGCTGATCATACCGGTCTGGTCGTCGGATCACCCCGGGCACGACGTGCTCGACCGCATTTACTCGCAACGAATTTACCAGGGCGAGCGGGACGTATTCGCCACCGATATGCTGGAAGCCAACAAGCTTGTAATCGGCGAGCTGCTGAACCGTTTGAAAAGCGATGGCGGCCATGTGGTCGTGCGGGTGGCAAACGGGGGAGATAGTTACCGTGTTTTTGTGCTGGACGACCGGGACGAGCAGCTCAAAATTAAGTCCATTCACGGGCCTTATACCTCCCGTTAAAAGGAAAGCCGGAAACGCTTTCCGGCTTTGGGTATTTAGGGTGCTCCCTTGTCTATTTCAAGGGCTGTTTCGCCGATTTGGGTGTTATCCCAATTTCTCGTGCTGGTATGTGAACCTACTTTTGACCCGTCAATCATTCACATACCAAACAATCAAAATGATGAAAATCAACACGGGTGTTTCCTTTAAATCTGTACTTTTTTCCACTTTACTCGCATTCGGGCTTATTTCCTGCAATAATGACGACGCCTCCGGCAACCAACCGGCACCGGTGACGGTGGATTACCATCTGACGGCTAAAACGCAATTTGTGGAAGCGGGAGGCGTGAAATATGCCTATCGTATTTTGGGCGACCAGGCGGGTACTCCGCTGGTATTACTGGCGTCGCTCGGCAGTTCGATGGACGACTGGGACCCGGCAATTACCAATGGGCTGGCGCAGAAACATAAAGTGATATTGTTCGACAACCGGGGCGTGGGGAGTTCCACGGGACAGGTGCCTGCTACGATTGCGGAAATGGCGACTGACGCCGTTGTGTTTATAAAGGCAATGGGCCTCACAAAAGTAGACCTGATGGGGTTTTCGATGGGGGGCTTCATTACCCAGCAAATCCTGCTCACCGAACCGGCGTTGGTCCATAGGGCCATTTTGACGGGCACCGGGCCGAAGGGAAGCGAAGGGCTTGCAAATCTGCCGAACATCATCGCATCGACTGCCAACCTCACCCCCGAAGAAACCTTCCTGACGTTCGGATTCACCAAATCGGAAGCAAGCCTGACCGCGGGGAAAGCATCTTACCAGCGCATTCAGCAACGCAAAACCGATCGTGACCAACCTTTGAGCCAACAAGCCGGTGGCGCGCAGCTGACGGCGGTACTGGCCTGGGCAAAGCCTGCTCCCCATGCATTGAATGAGCTGAAAGCCATTCAGCAGCCGGTGTTGTTTGTGCAAGGGAAAAATGATGTACCCGTGCCTGTGATCAATGCCATTAACGCTTCGCAGAGTATCCCTAACGCGAATCTGGTGGTGTACCCCGATGCTGGTCATGCCGCATTCTGCCAGTACGCCGATCGGTTCGTGCAGGAAGCAGTTGATTTTCTGGCACAGTAAAAGCTACTACATTACTTTCGAAGTAGTGTGCCGTTCGGACATTTTCCGGGCGGCACTTTTACTTATACACAGCTACTTAGATCCCCGCAGGATAAACGGTATTTTATTTGCTTTGAAATCGGGAAACGGAGCAATACATTTGGTTGAAACAAAGGAAATTAATCAACTAAACGACATTTTTATGGGCCCGATAAATTATGAAGAGTTGACCAATTATTTTTCCTGGGCCGTGCTGATTGGAACAGGTAGCTGGGGGGTATATTCAGTTGTCAAGGCCTTCTCCATATTTTTCAAGGATGAAGTTACATTCTATAACCCTGAGAACGGCAAGACGATCACATTCAGAAAACATCCTCCCAAAGATTTTGACAAAGAAATGTTAGATTTTTGGAAATAGATGCATTTACAGAAGAGCAGGAAAAGGAGCCCGGTCAATAAAGCTAACAGTACTGTTACTGCGGTTGCCTCCTTTTATTCCACACTATTTCTTCAACTTCCGGAATTTGGATTCAAAGGAGTTATCTCCGTTTGTGCGCCCGTTTTCGGGTATCTTACATTTATTGCCTGGAAATTATTGAGTGCGCATGGGCGCCTGGCTTATTACGAATACGAAGCCAAAAAACACATTACTGAGCTGGAAATCGAGAAAGTGAAACCGGGATTATGTAATGAGGACGTTCGGGAGATCGAATTGAGAATCAAGAATTACAGGAATGCCATTCACGAGCGGAGAATGATCGTATTGGAAGGAATATGATGAGTTTTTGCAACCCCGGCACCGTTCCGGCACCGGGGAGGGGACCTTACAAAGTAGCCATATCAATCACAAACCGGTACCGTACATCGCCTTTGAGCATCCGCGCGTAGGAAGCGGTGATATCTTTGATGTCGATCAGCTCGATGTCGGATACGATGTTGTGCTCGGCACAGAAATCAAGCATCTCCTGCGTTTCGGCTATGCCTCCGATACCTGAACCTGCCATACTCCGGCGGCCGGTCAACAGAGAGAATGGCTGCACAGAATAGGGCTCAGTGGGCACACCTACATTGATCAGCGTTCCGTTCGTGCGAAGAAGCGATAGATAAAGGTCCATGTCGTGCACAGCGGAAACCGTATCTAGGATGAAATCGAAGCTGCCTTTCACGGCTTTTACCTGCTCAGGATCTGAGGTAACCACGAAATGATGTGCACCAAGGTCTTTTGCGGCCTGCTCCTTCGAAGCAGAGGTGCTAAGCACGGTTACCTCGGCACCAAATGCAACACCGAATTTTACACCCATGTGGCCAAGGCCGCCGAGGCCAAGTACCGCCAGCTTGTGACCTTTGCCTACTTTCCAGTGGCGTAGCGGGGAATAGGTAGTGATACCCGCGCACAGCAACGGAGCCGTGGCTGCTAAGGATAGTTTATCGGAAACCGAGAGTACGAATTCTTCGCGTACGACGATGGTATTGGAATAACCACCATAGGTAGGTACTCCGCTGCGGTCGAGGTTATTGTAAGTTTGGGTATTGCCTTCGAGGCAGTACTGTTCCAGACCGTCCTTACAGTTCTCGCAAACCTGGCACGAATCGACCATACAGCCTACGCCGGCAAGGTCACCCGCTTTAAATTTCTTCACGTGCGCGCCTACCTGCACGACTTTTCCGACAATTTCATGCCCGGGTACCATCGGGAAAACACCCGGAAACCATTCGTCCTTGATCTGGTGAAGATCGGAGTGGCAAACGCCGCAATAGTGGATTTCGATCTGAACGTCGTGCGGGCCGACATCCCTTCTTTCAAATTCCCATGGGGCCAGATCAGTCTCGGGTGTTTGGGCTGCGTATGCTTTTGCTTGTATCATGTCAGAAAAAGGGGTTTAATACGATCACAAAATTAGCAGGCTGTTTTCTATCGGGATTAATACTTTCAAATCAATGCTTATAGTTTTCAAACAATGCCTTTTACGGCCCGGTTTTCGCTTACTTTCTTTTTCGTGAGTTGCGGTGATGCGTTCCCCCTTCATTAAAAGAAACCGCGTTTGTATATCTGAAATGATGCGCGATTCGTTTATTAAATCATGTTGGCGAGACGTATATATGTAATGCGTTCCTGCGTGTATTCCACTGCGGAACTTAATTTATACATTGCTGCGTTACCGGCTCATAGCGAGTATTTTAGTGCAACTTAGAACTATTACAACCATTTACAGGCGAAGTATGCAATTTCGGAAGCCGGAGGCATTTGCGTTTTTCTTATCCTTGTGGGGCATAAGCATGGTATGTTGTGCCCAGAAGCCCGGTTTGCCGGGTATGGCTCCGTCCAAATGGATTACCTTCCGCACGACGCACGCGCCGGGGAAGGTTTACCGCTTCGCGAACGGAGGCACCAAGACTTTCACCAACGAGGAAATGTATGTGAGGGCATGGCTTCCTGTACTCAATAAAAAGAACTTCGCGGTGGTTCTCGGCCCCAATTACCGGGCGGAACAGCTTGAATTCAAGAGCAGTGGAGAGAATCCGGCCAAAAAGTTCGAAGGTTGGAACCTGCGCACATTTGCATTGGACCTTAATTCGTTTGTGAGGCTGGATAGCACTTCCTGGATTTTACTGACCTCGCATATTAACAAGACGGGTAATTTCGCGATGCTATCCGCCAAGGAAATTCCGCTGAACTACACCGTTTCAGCTTCCTATTTGAAAAGGACCTCTCCCAACAAGGAAATCGGTGCAGGGATCATTTTCAACAAAAGCTACAAATTGACTTTCCTGCCTGTTTTTGTATTCAACTACAACCTCTCCGAGCAGGAAGGCATCGAAATTATGCTGCCGAAGAAAATGGCCTGGCGGCATAACCTTTCGCCCAACGACCGGCTCTATTTCAAAGCAGAGGCCGTTACGCGGACGTATTATCTTAACCGTGTAGCCGAAGGTACGCCCGATGTATGCCGCAGGATTGATGTCGATATGGGCATTTCTTATAACCGTAAATTCGGGAATTTTGCCGGGGTGGAGGTGTTTGGCGGTTACCGCAAGAATATTTCCAATAAGATGGTGCAAGATGCCGTTCCCGTACGCACTTCCGGGTTGGCCGCCACGGTCGAGTTCTATGTCCAGCCGCCTAGTTTCAGGGGCAAATCGCGAAAATAGGTCTTAACAATATGTTGATTTGAAGCACACGGAATTAACTTTTGGGTAAAATCGGCCGGTGTAGTTTTACGCAAACTAACCTGGAAACTGATGAAACCCTTTTTACTTTCCTTTATTTCGGCAGCCGCGGCCGTTGCGATATTGAATAGCTGCACGGACCACGGTCTTCCCAATGAAACTTATCCCGACAAGGCCGAAGCGCAAAACCCGGCGGTCGTTACGCAGGTAGGTAATGTAAAAGTATACAATGGTGGTTTCGGGTCGGCTGTGGTGCAGGACCCGAATGACCATATGGTATTTTATCTGCTCACCGACCGCGGTTCCAATATCGATGGTACGGTCGCGGATTCCAAAGTATTCGCCGATCCGGGCTTTGCACCGCAAATCGGCAAGTTCCGGCTGATCGGCGGCCAGTTGGTGCTGGAAAAGACCATTGAGTTGAAAAACGAGAGCGGGGCGAAGCTGAATGGTCTCCCTAACCCGCCCGGATTCGGCTACACCGGAGAACTGGCGCTGGACGTGAACAGCAATACGCTGCCTAACAGCGCCGACGGGCTGGATTCGGAAGGTCTGGCGCTCGCGAAGGACGGTACGTTTTGGGTGAGTGACGAATATGGCCCGCATATTGTCCATTTCGATGCGAACGGCAAGACAATCGAGCGGATCAATCCATTTGGCAACGGCACGGGCGGTCGCAAAATCCCATTGGTTTTTGCCAAAAGGCGCCCGAACCGCGGAATGGAAGGGCTTACCATCACACCGGATGGAAAAACGCTCGTCGGTATTATGCAATTCCCGCTGTACAACCCGTCCGCGTCGGATGTGTCGGGCTCGCTGGTGACGCGTATCCTTAGTTTTGACATTACAACCGGCGTCAGCAAGGAGTATGTCTACCTTATCGACCGCGCCAATTTGCAAGCTAACAGCGAAATCGTGGCGATAGATAACACGACTTTCCTCGTGCTGGAACGCGACGGTGAATATGCCACCAATGCCAACCGCGCAACGGTGATCAAAAAGGTGTACAAAATTGACCTGGGTAATGCCACCGATATTTCCGATCCGGCCAACAGTGTGAATGGCAAGTTGTACGGCGGACTCACCGTGGAACAGTTGAAAACCGCCGCTAACCTGTCTGCGAATGGTATCAAACCCGTAACCAAGACGCTTGTAGCGGATTTGATGACCGACATTCCAACGCTCTATCCCCACGATAAAGCCGAAGGCATCGCGATTATCAATTCCACCACCATTGCTATTTCCAACGACGACGATTTTGGCGTAGTGGGAGTGGGCGGGGCGTATGCGCAGAAAATCCTGCCGGCAACCGGCGCGGTCGACCGCAACACGATCTATTTCGTAAAGTTGAAACAGCCACTTTGGTAATAAACCGAATTTTCAGCGGGTGCGGGGTTTTTGCTCCGCACCCGCATTTTTTTTAATACTACATTCAAATGAAACGATTGATACTCCTGGCATTATCGGCCATTGTTGCAAGTACGCTAGCCGTTGCTGCATTTATTATCCCAGAAAAACCGGATATATCGCTTGTTGCCTCCCACACCATCGACTCGCTCGGCGCTTGGGTTTCACATTCACGGGTAGTTCTTCGAAAGGCATCGCGGTGACGTCCTCCCGCAAAAGCAATGTGTATCACGTGCGTGTAAACTGGTGATTGGTTATTTCTGATTCTTAAAAATTTCACATTTTCATAATAAACACGTTCGATTCACTTAATAGTCTGAAAATACTTTTGCGCTCGATTTTCGGGTGCGAAACAGAAGGGCTTTAAAGAGGATCGCAGCGTGTTTTCTTGTTTTTGTTAAATTTTTTAAAACTATTATGAAGAAACTGATACTGCCAATTGTTCCGTTGGTAATGACAGGTATCCTGGTTTTCAGTCCGGGCAGGCATGCAGTAGCTTCCGGTAAAGGCCGGATGATGTTGGAAAGGCCGGCCCGCGTATTGACCGTGACGGGTAAGGTGGTGGACGAGACCGGTCAGCCGCTGCTCGGTGTGACGGTTTTGGAAAAAGGTACCAACAAGGGTACCGTAACCGATGCTGCGGGTACGTTCTCGATTGACGCCGGCTCCGGCGCTACGTTGGTTTTTTCATTTGTGGGCTTCATCGCGCAGGAAGTGGTGGTTTCGGGCAATGCGCCGCTGGCCGTTACTTTGAAAGAGAATGCGATGATGTTGAACGAGTTTGTAGCGGTAGGTTATTCGACGATGCGCAAAAGTGACCTTACCGGCGCAATTTCGAGTGTCAAAGCAAAAGAGTTGAACCTCAGTACGCCCACTGTCGGACAGGCACTGGTAGGTAAAGTGGCTGGCGTACAGATCTCGCAGGTGAGCGGAGCGCCTTATGTGGGTACGAAGATCCGCGTGCGCGGCGTGGGGTCGGTGAACGCGAGTTCGGACCCATTGTATGTGATTGACGGCTATCCGGCTGGTAACGATGTTTTCATTAACCCGAATGACATTGAGTCGATCGATATCCTCAAGGATGCGGCGTCGGCGGCTATTTACGGCTCCCGGGCTGCGGGTGGGGTGGTGCTGATCACCACCAAAAGAGGTAAGGAAGGCAAAGGCCGGCTGGAATATGAATACCAGTTTGGTGTGAACCAGCTCAGCAAAAAGGTCGATCTTTTGAATGCTTCCGAATTTGGCCAACTGATGATCGACGGCCGCAATGCGAGCTACCGCGACCTGATGGTAAATGGGGGCAAGACCTGGAACGACGGCATGTACTCCGACGACAATGCAACCCGTATCAAAAACGTGGGTAATGCGGGTTCGGTAAGCATTCCGACCGATTTGTACGATTTCGCCAACCAAAAGCTCATCACTCCCAAATACGATACCGACTGGCAGGATGAACTTTACCGCAATGCACCGGTACACCGTCATAATATCTCGTTTTCGGGTGGAAAGAACGGCTTGCGGTATGCGATCAGCGGTGGACAGCTCAATCAACAGGGAATTATTCTGAGCACCGGTCAGCACCGGACCAATTTCCGGACGAACCTGGATGCTGATGTGAACAAGAAGCTGAAAGTAGGGGCGAACCTTGCATTTACCTATAATACCAATCGCGAGGTGCAGGAAGGCCGTTTCGACAAAGGGCCGATCCTCGGTGCATTGATCTACATGCCGATTTTCAAGGCCTACAATGAAGATGGAAGTCTGGCAAAAAATGAGGCAGCCTCGCTGAGCTCGGCTTATGGTTATCAATCGATCGAAAACCCGGTAGCATTGGCGACCGAAACGCATATTAACCGCAGAGGTCAGCGTGGCACGTTCAGCGGTTTCGCGACTTATGAGATTATTCCCGACCTGAATTTCAAGGTCAACCTCGGTTTGCAGACCTATAATGAGAAGTACGAGTTCTATGCTCCTACCAGCCTGAGCAGCGGAGCGAATCCTCCGGGATCACCGCAAGCGATTGCCGCTGCAAATGCGGTATCGCAGATGACCACGCAAATGGACAAGCTGGCGGAGTTTACATTGAACTACAAAAAACAACTAGGTAAGCACAGTATCGATGGTTTGGTGGGTTATACGGCCCAGGAAAATAACCGTGACATTGTTTCGGTGACCGCTCGCGGATTCTCCAACGACCGCATCGAGGAAATTACCGGGAAGGGTGCGGATGCAACCCTTTTCGCACTGAATACCGGAACCGACCAAACCGGCAAAGTGAACTGGACGCTGCTATCATACCTGGCGCGGGCGGCGTACAATTATGACGGCAAATATTACCTGACAGCCACTTTCCGTACCGATGGCTCCTCACGTTTCGGCCCGAACAACCGCTGGGGTAACTTCCCTTCGGTGTCTGCAGGCTGGAATATTTCCAATGAGGAATTCTACAAAAATGCATTAGGCAATACTTCTACACTTAAACTGCGCGCAAGTTGGGGGTTGAGCGGTAATAACAACATCGGTAATTACAACTTCCTCCAAACCATGGCGGCTCCCGGCGGTGTGGTATACGGAAACGGTTCGGTTAATACCGCATTATGGGCGACGGGTATCAAAGACCTGAACCTCGGCTGGGAGTCGACCTCGCAGTACAACTTCGGTGCTGACCTTGGTTTGTTTAACGATCGTTTGTCGATCATGGCAAACTACTACATCAGCCGGTCGTTCAACCTGTTGTTCAACCAGCCGCTGTCGGCGATTTCCGGTGCTTCGACGATCCTGACCAACCTCAGAAATTCGAAAGTACAGAATAAGGGTATCGATCTTCAAGTGGACGCCCGCGTGATCTCGACCAAGGATTTTGATCTCAACATTGCCGGGAATATTTCGGTGAACCGCAACAAAGTACTCGATATGGGTGGTGCCAGCACGATTATTACCAACGGTGCTGAGCGCTCGTACCTGACGCACATCACGCAGGAGGGCCAGCCGATCGGGATGTTCTATGGTTTCAAGGTGAAAGGAATGGTGCGTGAGAAGGATATGGAGAATATTGCTGCTGATAATGCGGTTTACAATTCTTCCACGCAGTCGTTCCCGGCCGGGTATCAACTCAAAGGGCCGGCGCGCTCTACGGCTTCTACCAACCCGCTTCGCCCAGGTGACTTGTATTTCGAAGACGTGAACAACGATGGTGTTGTAAACGATGCCGATAAGCGGGTGATCGGTTCGCCGCACGCGAAATTCACTTACGGTTTCGCGATTACCGCCAGCTACAAAAACTTCGATTTCAGTTCGTCATTCAACGGAACCTATGGCAATAAGGTGCTCGACGGACAGGATTACTACCTCTACAATATGGAAGGCTCGGGTAACCAGTATGCCAAAGTAGCTAACCGTTACCGTTCGGAGTCGCAACCGGGTGATGGGCATGTGTACCGCGCCTCACGCGGAGGGACGCAAAGCAACAGTACGCGTTTGTCGACCTTTTATTTGCAGGACGGCTCATTCCTGAGATGTACCAACCTGACATTGGGCTACAACATGAACAGCATCGGCAGCCTGACCAATAATGCCATCAGTGCATTGCGTGTGTATGTGGGTGTGGACAATGCTTTCACCTTGACCAAATACCTGGGCTACAACCCGGAGGTGGATTACAACAACGGGGCGAACCTGACGCCAGGTGTCGACTATGGAAAATACCCGCTCGTGCGTGCCTACAACATCGGTGCCCGTATTACATTTTAAGTAGCAGAAGAGATGATCAAGCGTAAATACACTTTCAATACATTGTTTTCAGCATTCGGACTGGTGGTCCTCGCGGGATGTTCCAACGATTTCCTCGATCAGGAAAACCCGAATGCAGTGTCGGCGCCTACTTTCTACCGGACGCAAGACGACCTGGCCCTGGCCGTGAATGGGATCTACAACTCGCTGCGCGATGGCAACGGTATCGGGGAAAACAGCGGGCTGTTCAGCGAGGAACGTTCGGACAATACCGGTCGTAACGACAATCAGTCGAATGCGGGCGAGCCGTTCCAGTTCAACGACTTTTCGCTGCTGCCCAGCAACACTTACCTGAAAAGCCATTGGCTGACGCTGTTTCAGATGGTAACGCGTTGTAACCAGGTGCTCGCTGGTATCGAGCGTGTAACTTTCACCGATGCCAACCTCAAAGAGCAGTACAAGGCGGAGGCGAAATTTATCCGGGCATTGACCTACTTCCATCTCGTGCGCAAATGGGGCGATGTGCCTTTGGTTACCAAAGAACTGCTCAGCACCGACGAGGTAACCGCCGCCACTTTCCGCGAGAAGCAGGATGTGGTGTACAACCAAATCGCGCAGGACCTGAAAGATGCCGTAGCTTCGACGCTACCAGACAAACAGACTGCGAATACCAAGGGTAAAGTCACCAAAAATGCCGCCAATGCATTGTTGGGCCAGGTGTACCTCACGATGGCAACCACATTGGATGCCGCGAACCGCACCACAAACCTGAATGAAGCGAAGAAATACCTGACGGCTTCGTACAACCTTCGCTCGTTCGGCGAGTTGAAGGAAGTTCCTTATGCGGATGTATTCGATGTGGCTAAGAAGTCGACAAATGCAGAGATTATTTTCCAGGTGGTGAACAAGCAAGGAGATATCAACTTCTCGTCTTCGATCGCCCGTAACAACCAGGCGAAAGGAGAGACGATCAATTCATTGTTCGCATCGTCGGGTTCGGGGGGTAATGTTACACCTGACCTCGTACAGGATTATGAGGAAGGTGATGTGAGAAAAGACTTTTCGATCAAATTTGCCAACGATCCGATCGTCAAGGACTATTTTATTACCAAATACCGCGACGCCAGCTCGGCAGCGACCACCAACGGCTACGGCGGCAACGACTGGATCCTGATCCGCTACGCCGACGTGATCCTGATGCTCGCCGAAGTGAATATGCAACTGGGCGACGAGCCGGCCGCAATCGGTTTCCTTGATCAGGTCCGTGAGCGTGCGGGCCTGCCTAAATATGCAGTTTCCAAAGCCAATGCCGATTACGCAGCCAAGTATCCAACCTTGAAACTCGCTATCCTGCACGAACGCCGGGCGGAACTTGCATTCGAAAACCATCGCTGGTTCGATTTGCTGCGCTTTTTCACGACCGACGAGCTCGTGGCTTATTTCAAAAGCAAAAAGCAGGAGAATTTCGGTATTGCGAAACTCAGCAACTTTGGCAAAAAAGACCGTTACTATCCGATTCCGTTTGACGAAACCAAGCTGAACCCGGAGAAAATGTACCAGAACGAAGGTTACTAAAACCTGAACCGGACTATTATCAGCCCTGTGCCACAGAAGCGCAGGGCTTTTTGTTGTGTCGCATATTATATTTGAAATGATATTCTAAAAAAAGCACCATGCCGCAGCGCCTTATCTCGGTCCTTCAACTTACCCATGCGATTCCTTACGCAGATCAGGAAACGATCCTGAATGCATTTGCCATGCGGCAGTTCCGGGAGGGTGATGTGTTATTCAAAGGCGGGAAGATTTGCCAGGAAATGTTTTTTGTACTGAATGGCGTGCTGCGCATTATGGTCACCAACGAAAAAGGCAACGAGGTAACGCATTACTTTTTGAAGGAAAATCAGTTTTGCACGATCCTGAATAGCTTCAATAACCACGTGACGGCGCACGAGCGCATTTGCGCCGCGTGCAACGTGCAGGTACTGAGTATTACCAAGGCCGATTTGTGGGCGCTTTACACCCGCGTGCCTTATCTGAAAACGGTGATAGACACGATCACTAACCAGACGCTGCTGGAAAAGATCCAGATCCGTAACGCGTATCTCGGTCAGGATTCAGCTAAACGGTATCACCAATTTCTCGCGCGCCAGGCCGATATCGCCACACGGGTGCCGCTTTCCGACGTTGCCTCTTACCTTGGCATTACGCCGCAGTCGCTTAGCCGCATTCGGAAGAATTTGCGCTGAAAAACCGTTTTTACCATTTGTTAAGTGCTTTGGCAGCCCGGTAAGGGAGATTTGTATTGTCAAAAATAAATCGGTACAAATGGAAACTTCGAATTCAGTATTCTCTCTCAATGGTAAAAAAGTAGTGATTCTGGGCGGCAGCTCGGGACTTGGGTTAGCTACTGCCCAGGCGGCAGCCGCAGAAGGCGCAAGGGTGATCATCGTATCGAGCAATGCGGCGCGGTTGCAAAATGCCGTAGCAGAATTGCCGGGTAATGGCTTCGGTATGCAATGCAATCTTTCCGACGAAGCTTCCGTAAAGCAGCTGTTTGAAGAAATCGGCACATTGGATCACTTGGTTTTCACAGCGGGCGAAAGCCTTTTGTTAAGCAAAATCGCCGACACGGAAGTTGCTACGGCCCGCGCGTTTTTCGATCTCCGTTATTGGGGCGCTTTTACGGCAGTTAAGTATGCGGCGCCGAGGATCAATGCGGGCGGCTCGATCGTGCTCACGGGGGGGATCGTGAGCACGCGCCCGAACGCGGGCTGGTCCATAGGCGCGAGTATTTGTGCAGCGATGGATGGTTTTACCCGGGCTATGGCCGTGGAATTGGCACCGGTTCGCGTGAACCTGGTTTCTCCCGGCGTAATCCGTACGAATTTGTGGTCGTCGATGGCGGAAGCGGAGCGTGATGCATTCTACGGGCAGGTCGCGGCTGCGTTACCCGTGCGCCATGTGGGCGAGGCCGGGCAGGTGGCGCAAACCTATATTTACCTTATGAAACAGCCTTTTGCCACTGGGCAAATCCTTGTTACCGACGGCGGCGCCGTGCTTGTCTGAGCATCCTGCGATCATACATTCAGCCTACGACCTCCAAATGCAGCCCACTTTGCTGCAATGCCGTGATTTTTGCGGAATCCACATGGGAGTCGGTAATGAGGGTGTGAATGGCCGAGAGTTCGGCAAACTTTACATAACTATCCCTGCCGATTTTGGTAGCGTCGCAAAGCAGCATTACCTGTCCTGCATTGCGGATAAATGCTGTGGTAATGGTCGATTCGAGTTCGCTGTGCGCGGTGAGGCCGTTTTCTGCGGACAGGCCATCCACGCCGATGAACGCCTTGTGCGCATGATAGCCATGTATATGCTGAACGGCTTTATCGCCATGACTGGCCTTCCGGGCTTTGTTGAGTTCGCCGCCGATCAGGTTGATCTGGATCGAAGGCACATCGATCAGCTCGGCCAGAATGGGGAGTGAATTGGTAATCACGCGAATGCTTTTCTTCTTCAAAAAACGGCACATCTGAAACACGGTACTGCCGCAATCGAGGAAGATAATGTCGCCATCCTGCACGTAAGAGGCTGCTTTTTCCGCGATCCGCTCTTTGACGTAGTTATTCACCCCCGATTTCTCCGAAAACCCGGTCAGTATCGGGTTTTCCATTTTCATCGCGCCTCCGTGCGTACGCAGGAGTAGTCCTTCGTCTGCGATATCTCCCAGGTCGCGGCGTATCGTTGCCGGCGATGCGTCCAGTATTTCGGCCAGTTCGAATACGGTGAGGCTTCCGGCATCGTCCAGCGCGGTGAGAATTTTTTTCTTGCGTTCTTGAAAGTTCATCGTAAATAATTACTTTTGATCAAATTTAATCAAAATTGATTAAATTTGATCAGTTTTGTCGGCTTTGAATGGCATTACTGTGCATCAAAAGTAGCATATCTGATCATTTTTAATAAAATCATTTCATTTAAATCACATTTAGCCATGCGTGGATTAATGATCCTGGTTGCCGGACCGTATCGGTCGGGGACGAATGACGACCCCGCTTTAATGCGTAAAAATCTCGATAAACTCGAATCGGTGACGTTGCAGTTGTTCCGTGCCGGGCACTTGCCGGTGATCGGGGAATGGGTGGCGTTGCCGCTGCTCAAACTCGCCGGTTCCAAAGTGCCGGGCGACGCACCTTATGAAGAGATTTTATATCCGGTGGCGGGTCGTCTGCTGCAAAAATGCGATGCGATTCTCAGGTTGGAAGGAGAGTCAAAAGGGGCCGACGAAGACGTCCGAATCGGGCGGGAGCGCGGGTTGCAGATTTTCTATAACCTCGCCGACGTACCCGGTTGCGGGTGATCAGAGCAAATTAGGCTGGCGGGCTTTGTTTTTGTCGAACATCGGTACCGAAATGTAGAAACAAGTTCCGGATCCCGGGATGCTTTCCAGCCAGATTTTTCCCTTCTGGGCCTTGATAAACTCCATGCAGAGCATCAGGCCCAGACCAACCCCTTTCTCGTTATTAGTACCGAAGGTCGATTCGACATTGAGTGAAAATACCGACTGCTGTTTTTCCCATGACATCCCAATGCCGTCGTCCTGCACGGAAATAAGGCAGTTGTTGCCCTGGGCTTCGGCTTTCACCATAATATGACCGTCTACGCCGGTGAACTTGATAGCATTTCCCACGATGTTCCGCAGGATGAGTTGCATCATATCGCTGTCGGCATATATGCTGGCGGAAGGATCGAAATAATAATCCAGGGTGATGTTTTTCCGGGCCGCAATGTTGCGTTCCAGGTTCATTGTGGGTTCAAAAAGCGATTGCACATTCAGGTATTCCAGATGTGCCGAAACCCCATGCAGCTGCGATTTAGACCAGTCCAGCAGCTTTGAGAGCATGGCCAGCGTGTTTTTGGTCGAATTGAGGAGTTCGTTTTCGATGTCGAGCTTTTGTTCTTCTTCCAGCTCGTGTTGGGTAAGCAGTTCCAGGAAGTTCTGGATGCTGGCCAGCGGCGAGCGCAAATCGTGCGCGACAATGGACATTAGCTTGTTTTTCTCGGCATTCAGCTTTTCGAGCTCTTCATTTTGCTTGATAATCTGAGCGTTCTGCAACTCGATCGCCTTCGATTTTTCCAGAGTGGATAGTTTTTCGCTTTCATAACTTCCCCTGATATAATGAATGCAGAAATAGGTGATCGCCGCAACCACCGCGTAGGCCGACATGTGGTCGACAAACCGGTTGGATCGCGTAGTGTACGTATCCGGCACCAGGTGAGGATAGTAGAATTCGATGAGATTGAGGATGATCAGTACCGTGACGTTGATCGGGATCCACACTTTATACTGATCGGCAGGGCTGATGGCGATGCTGAGCAGCAGGAAAAGCAGGAAGAATAGGTCGGTAGGCCCGCGCAGGCCTGAGTTGAGGAAATAGTTGACCAGGAAAAGCGACAGACCAACAATATTAGCTATCAATGTGCTGATACTGATCATGTTCTTGAAGCGGGATGCATAGTACAGCGCCACCGTGATCAGCAGCACGATAAGACTGGCCAAGGCTATTTTTGGCAGTCCTATCGCATAGTTGAACGGTACATTATAAAGCAGTGCAAAGGTTGATATCAGGCATACCGAATGGAATATGCGGGCATTCATCGGGAACACAGATGGGTCACCGGATAAATTGATCCATGTCCGATAGATTGAATCTTTGAGAGGCAAGATGTGTAGGGTTTCTTTCCTACAAATATAACGTACGTATTTTCATTAAACACAAGTAGAATTAATATTAATTGGCGTGTGGAGATCTATTTAGCCCTTGATGCGGTTCAACTCATCTTCGGAGCCGGATCTTCTGCTGCGTGCTGCTTTGATCTCCTTGCTTCCAAAACGGTAATTGAAGTTGACACGCAGCATCTGGCCTTCAAAACGGAACCGGAGGCGCGTTTCGATACCCGCATATGCAGATGTGTACCCACCGCGTGCGGTGTGAAAAATGTCGCTGAATGTTGCTTTCAAACTGGCGTTATCCTTCCAGAATTTCTTTTGAACACCAATGTCCACCATTCCCATTTGCCAGTTGTAATCGATACGGCGGTAGGGAGAATTGTACCAGCCCGACAGCTCGATCGTCCAGCTGTTTTTGAGCTTGAAAGTATTCTGGCCGTTGAGGTTGAATGCGGTCGTCCGGTTGTTGACCACCACGCCATTATCCAGCGCGGCCTTCCAGAGATTGTGGTACCCGCTGACATTGAAATTGAGCTCCCACCATTTTGTGATCGGTGTGGTAATGCTCATATCGAGGCTGAAACCCTGCGAATAATCGAGGTTTTCGGTGATAAAGTACGTGCGGCTGCTATCGTAGGGAATGCGCAGGCCCACGACCGGAAACCTGGTGCGCCGGTACCCGAACGAAGTCGTGAGTATGCCCTTGTACACATGCGAGAGTTTGAAACTGTTGGCGTATTCGGGTTTCAGGAACGGGTTTCCTTTGGAATAGACGAGCTCATCAATACGGTATTCGAAGGGGTTGAGGTTCTGGTAACTCGGGCGGTTGATACGGCGGCTGTAATTGAGGTTCCAGGTGTGGTTTTTGGACGCCCGGAACGAGATAGCACCACTTGGAAAGAAGCTCAGGTAGGTCGTATCGACTTTGTCGAGGTCGTTATGTTTGTAGCTGGTCAGGTCGCCCCGCGATTTGGTGTGTTCGGCGCGGAGCCCGGCTTGCAAGTCCCATTTTTTGCCAAGGGAAACATTGTAATTGATGTAGGCTGCATATACGCGTTCGAGGTATTTGAAGCGGTTGCTGCGATTGGTGTCGATCACTTCAACATTTTGCAAAACATTGAAAAAATTGAATGTGTTGTCCGAATTTACATCCGACAGTTTCACACCATACCCAAGCTTTCCCTTCCTGAATGGCTGTTCATAGTCGATTTTGAAGGATTTAATGGTAATATCCACGGGTGTTTTTGAAACGTAATTCCGCTCGATAGGCTCGTCGCCGGTTGTCTGAAAATGGTATTTGTTAGGCTGGTAACTGATCCCGCGTGAAGAGAACCGGCCGTAATCGGCATCGATATTCAGTTCATGGCCGGTGGTGTCGGCATAGCGGTAGTTTACGTTCACATTCAGGTTTTTGTTTTTTTCCGGGTTGGATGTCCGCGACGACAGGATGAGCGAGTCGGCAGTCAGATTGTTGCGTTTGCTGATGAAAGTCTCGCTCTCTCCGCCGCCGTTGTGGTTGCTGATGCGGCCATTGGCACTGAAGCCCAGGGTATTTTTAGCATTGATAAAATAATCGGCCCCGATTTTGGCGCTGTGCGTCGTGTCGCGCCAGATACCATGCCATAATTTATTATAGGCCACATTGTTGAGGATCTGGTCGTCGTAAGTCGTATTATGCCAGGCTCCCTGGTTGAAACCGTAATTGCCAAATACATTGAGCTTTTTGTCGCGGTGATTCAGGTTCAGCGATGCATTGTATTTAGGTGTTATACCAAACATGCCCCCGAGGCTCACATTGCCGTTGGTGCCCAGCCTGGCATTTTTCTTTAAACGGATATTGATAATGCCGAGGTCACCCGCCGCGTCGAATTTGGCCGAAGGGTTCGTGATGATTTCAATCGCTTCAATGTCGGCGGAATTCATGCTTTTTAACGTGGAGGCGAGGTCTTTTCCTGCTAATGGCGATGGGCGGCCGTCGATATAGATCCGGACGCCCGTTTTGCCCCGCACAAGGATATTTTCATCCCTGTCGACCTGCACGCCGGGTGAGCGTTGCAGGAGATCGAGCGCGTTGGAGCCGGTGGCATTAATGCTTGCTTCCACGTTGAAAACCATCCGGTCGTTTTTGACCTCTATGAGTGGTTTGGTACCGGTTACCTTCACCTCATTCAGCTGTTTCGCCTCGGGTAACATGGAAACCACCGGTAGCTTCACATCCTGGCCGGCTACATCGAACACAGCCGAATGGTACATTTGCTGGCCTACCGCCGAAATGCGGACAAAATACCTGCCATCGGGTACACCGCTGATCTTGAATGAGCCCTGCTCGTCGGCGACGTCGGCTTTTACAAGGGTGGAGTCTTTGGATTGGTTAATGGAAACTGCGGCAAATCCGACGGTCTCATTTTGTTGATTTTTGACCAGGCCGCTTACGGTGAATGTCTGGGCGAAGCCGGCAAAGGAAAGTCCATGAATTAGCAGGCTGAGTAGCATTTTTTTCATAAATGGCTAATATTCGTATAGCCCAAAGAGTAAGAATTGGCCTGGATGTTGCATTAGGTCATAATTTTTCTACATTTAAACCGACAATCGACGTTTCTTATCCAGAATTGATGAAAGTGCCATGAAGGCAATATTTTGCAGGGTTGTGCTGCTTTACATCCTATGCTTTCAGCAGATTTTCGCACAGGAATTGACGCCCAGGTTCAGGCGGCTCACCACCGACCAGGGACTTTCCCAAAGCCATGTGAGCGCAATCCTGAAAGGCCGCAGGGGTTTCATGTGGTTCGCTACTGAGGATGGACTCAACCGGTTTGACGGATATAAATACACGCATTACAAACATGATCCGGGTAATCCGGCTTCTATCCACGACAGCTTTGTATTGTCGCTGCTGGAAGACGAGGAGGGAAAATTATGGGTAGGTACTTCCACGGGGCTGGACCGGCACGACCGGGGTACCGACAGCTTTCTGCATTATCCGCATCCGCGGCGCAATCTGGCCATTAATACCATTTTTCGGGATAGTCGTAACCGTTTCTGGCTGGGTACCGATCAGGGGCTTTACCTGTTCGACCGGAGCCGGGGTACCTACCAGCTATTCAGGTACCCGGGGCGGGATGCAGGCTCGGGAAATGAATTTGTGACCAGTATTGCAGAGGGGAAGGGCTACGTGCTATGGGTCGGTACGGAGAAAGGGCTGTTTAAGCTCGATGTAAAATCGGGTGTCCTCGCGGCATACGAGCACGGTGCACGTACAGGCGCGGGTGGGGCCGACCGTGCGCTGAAATCCGACTGGATCAAAGTGCTGCGTTACGATCGGAAAGGGGATTTGTGGGTAGGAACGCATGGCGGAGGTGTTTCGGTCATCGGCCCGTCCGGGAGCATTGCGAAGCATTTTGAACATAAGGCGACCGATCCGTGGAGCCTGGCGCACAATGATGTGCTTTCCATGGCCGAAGACGGCGGCGGTAAGCTTTGGATTGGTACGGAAAATGGGGGTATCAGCATTTACGATCCTGTGACGGACCGGTTCTTCGCTGTGCGCAACAACCCCGACGACCGCTATTCGCTAAGCAACAATTCGGTATACGCGATTTACCATGACAATGCGGAGAATATGTGGATCGGCACCTATTCCGGCGGTGTGTCGTTTCTGCCTAAGTTCGGTCCGAAATTCGAATCTCACCGTCGGATGATCAGTAATCCCAATAGCCTGAGCAACAATGCAGTGCTTGCCATTTGCGGCGATAGTACAAGCGACGACATCTGGATCGGGACTGATGGGGGAGGGCTCAACAGGTTCAACCGTAAAACGAAGGATTTTACATTTTACCGGCATCGCGAGGGCGACCCGCGCTCGATTTCGAACGACTATGTGATTTCTGTGATCTGGATTGCCAGGGACGTGCTTGCGCTGGGTTTTCACAATGGCGGTTTTGATTTCCTGAACGTCAAAACGGGTGCGATTGAGCATCACTTGCCGGAGGAAGGTAATCCGAACAGCCTTTCCATTGCTGACGTGAACAATATGATGCGGGACCGCGACGGTAATCTCTGGGTTGGTACTTGGAAGGGCGGACTCAATTTTTACAATGTCAAAACAAAAGAGTTTACGCATTACCAGCACGATATCACCGATCCGGCGAGTATCAGCGGTGACATTATTACCACGATTTTTCAGGATAAAAAGGGGAATATCTGGGTAGGAACGTTCAATGGCCTCGACCTACTGTTGCCCGACCGCAGCGGCTTCAAACATTTCCGCAACCGGCCCAACGACCCGTCGAGTCTTTCCCACAACAAAGTGCAATCGATCCTGGAAGCCGAAAACGGCAATCTCTGGATAGGCACGGTAGGGGGCGGATTTTGCTATTTCGATCAGAAAAAGCATCTGTTCAAGTCATTCAGCGAAAAGACCGGGCTTGCAAGCAACGTGGTATTTGGAATCCAGAAAGACAATAAGAACAATCTCTGGCTCAGTACTAATAAGGGTATTTCCAAGTTTAACCTGCTGACCAATACCTTTCGAAACTACGGTATTGCCGATGGCCTGCCAGGCAACGAGTTTCGGGACAATTCCCGGTTTCAGATGGCCGACGGGCAGATGTACTTCGGGGGAATCAACGGTTTCATCAGTTTCTATCCCGACAGCCTTCGCTACAACGACTTCGTGCCGCCGGTGTACATTACAGATTTTCAGATATTTAACCGGCAGATCGTGACAGGGGGCAGTGATAATATCCTCAAAAAGCAAATCAGCGAGACCAAAACGATCACTATTCGTCATGACCAGTCGGTGATTACCTTCGAATTCGCAGCATTGAGCTATACCGTCGCGGAAAAGAATCAGTATGCCTATATGCTGGAAGGTTTTGACGAAAACTGGAATTACAGCGGCAACAAACGCACTGCCACATACACCAACCTGGACCCCGGCACTTATACATTCAGGGTAAAGGGCTCCAACAATGACGGCTTATGGAATGAGAAGGGAGTCGCCATTGAACTAATTATCAAGCCGCCTTTCTGGCTTACCTGGTGGTTCCGGCTGTTGACTGTCGCATTGGTCATAGCACTGATTTTGGCCTTGTATCAGATCCGTACCTACACGATCCGTAAACAAAAGCGTGTGCTCGAACAGCAGATACAAGAGCGGACCAAACAACTCGAACGCGCGATCGGTGAACAGCAAATGGCAGTGGAAAAGGCCGAGCTGGCTAATAGGGCTAAAAGCGCATTTCTGGCCACAATGAGCCATGAGATAAGGACGCCGATGAACGGGGTGATCGGCCTGGCTTCGTTGCTTGCCGAAACTGAGCTAACCGAAGAGCAGCGAAATTTTACCAAATCCATACAGACGTCCGGACGGGATTTGCTGAATGTGATCAACGACATTCTCGATGTTTCCAAAATTGAATCGGGGAACATGGAACTCGAAGAAAAAGAATTTGGCCTGAAAGCCTGCATTGGAGAAGTAATGGACCTTTTTCGTGCAAAAACCGCCACTCAACCGCTGACCCTGACGCTGAAAATTGAAGAGAATGTGCCTTCGCGCATTATCGGCGATCGTTTGAGGCTCGGGCAAATCGTGACGAACCTGGTGGGTAATGCGATTAAATTCACTCCAAAAGGAGAGGTAAGGGTGCACGTGTATGTGATCGGGCAGGAGGGTGAGAAGGCCAGGCTGGGATTTGAGGTCACCGACACAGGCATTGGAATCGCGGAGGATAAGCTGGACAAATTGTTCAAACCCTTCTCACAAGTAGATTCGTCTACTACGCGGCAGTATGGAGGCACCGGTCTCGGTCTGGTGATCTGTGAAAAGCTGACCGCGCTCATGGGGGGCGAAATCGAGGTCAAAAGCGAGTTGCACAAAGGCAGCAACTTCCGGTTTTGGATCGCTGCCAAAGTTGCTCCGGATCGGCAGGAACACCAGGAAGCCAAGCCTGGAAGCGACGATGTAGAAAAGAAGCTTCACTCCGATTTTGCCAGCCGGCATCCGATGACCATCCTAGTGGCGGAGGACAATAAAGTGAACCAGATCGTGATCATGAACACGCTAAGCAAGCTCGGTTATCGGGCCGATCTGGCGCAGAATGGCCTGGAAGTGCTCGATCAGGTACAGAAAATCGATTACGACGTTATTCTGATGGATATGCAAATGCCGAAAATGGACGGTCTGGAAGCTACCCGGCAAATCAGGGCGCAGCATACCACGCATCCGTTTATCATCGCCATGACCGCCAATGCATTGCAGCAGGACAAAGAGAAGTGTTTTGAGGCCGGAATGGACGATTACCTCAGCAAGCCGGTTATCCTGGACGATCTGGTGGTATTGCTTCAAAAATGGGCTGCCCGCCTGGAAACGCGTGCCTCGGGCAATATATAAGACCCCCGCGATTTAGAATATCCCGGTAAAACAAGAAGAGCAGCTTTTGGGCTGCTCTTTTGCGTCTGTTTGTGATGAAGTGTTAATAAGCTTGACGGTAGTCTGCCTGGTAAAAAATCTATACCATTTCTCCGAAAGTCGATCGAATTGTGCAGGCCGCCATAGTTCCTGTTTGTTGATAGCACAAATATAATGGAATATTTCCTACCGAATGGATATAATCCATAAAAATATTTTCATCTAAACCTGCTCAGCAATTCTTTGCCGGGCCGACTTCGATTTTAATTCAGAGAAGCCAGTGAATCCCGCAGCGAAACATCTTCGTGCGACGCGTCGTAAACGCATTGCCCGCCCTTCACGACCAGGATCTGGGGAGATTCGTGCACAACACCAAAGTTACTGGCGATAGCCTGGGATTCCTTGCGGTTTTGGATCACGTCGACAATGTAAATGGGAATTTGAATGTCGGAAGCGGCGTTTACTTCCGATTTGAGCTGCCGGTAAGCCATCAGGCTGGTTGCACAACGGGGGCTGTGTTTATAAATGATGGAGTAATCTTCCGATTGATAAATACTATCTACTTCTTCTTCACTACTAATAGTAATCCAGTTCATAACCTGTTTAAATATTTCGTCAAACTATTTGCAACAGGTTACAGAACACACAAAGTGTGGTTTTTCATTCCATCGAATTTGAAAAAGTGCTCTCAGAGTATCTCAAAGCAGAAATCAGGCATTTTTGCCTCATTGTGAAAATTGAGAACGCTGCTTGAAACCGTTTGATTTTTGTGTTTGTAGAAGTCTGTCACCAAAGCTGAATCTCGCCGTGCGTGAAAAAGGCATGACGCAACGTGACCTTGCTGAAATGATAGGCTGCTCGCCCCAATACATCGGAAAAATTCTGAAAGGCTCGGAAAACCTTACTTTGCAAACCATCTGTAAAATGCAAAAGGTGCTTCAAATCAAATTGATTGAAACACCTTATAGCCGTTTATGCAATACTAAACTTTCTTCTCAACCGGAACAACAATAAAGTTGAGCAATTCCGTGTGCCGGATCACCGAAATGTCGGTAATGCGAAGGATGTCGCGCGTTGTAAGTGCCTTGAACAGTTCATTGGAATTGCGGACGGGCTTGCCGTTGAATGAAACGATAATGTCGCCCTCCATGAGCTGCGACCGCGCCGCGGGGGTGTTCGGCTCAATGTGCGTGATGAAGATGCCTTCGTGGTTGGGAAGCTTGTGATGCTGGCGAACACGTTCGTTCAGCGGGACATCCTGTAATTGGACTCCCAAATATGCCTTGAATACCTTGCCGTCACGGATAAGTTGTCGTGCAATCTCTTTCGCCGTATTGATATCCACGGAGAAGCTCAACCCCTGGGCGCCCTGAATGACAGCCGTATTGACGCCGATCACCTCACCATCGGTGTTGATCATAGGGCCGCCAGAGTTTCCCGGATTCAGCGCCGCGTCCGACTGTATTACATTGTCGACAAACCGCCCCGACTGCGTTTGCAAAGTCCGGCCGAGCGCGCTTACTACGCCCGTAGTGACGGTATGCTGGTAGCCGTAGGGATTCCCGATCGCGATCACGAACTGTCCGATCTGCAACGCACCCGAGTCGCCAAGTTTGGCTACCGAATAACCCTGCGTGTATATTTTCAGGATAGCGAGGTCGGTGTCCGGGTCTTTGCCTACGAGCGTTGCTTCAATCTCGTTCTCATTCAAAAGGCTCACCATAATTTTCTCCGCGCCGTCGACAACGTGGCTGTTGGTAAAAATGAGCCCATCGGAAGAGAATATAAACCCCGAGCCGGAGCCTGCCGGCCTTATTTTTTCATTGACTGTCTTGAATATATCGATTTTTACAACGGCATTTTTGATCTGATCAACCGCGCCGATAATCATACTTGAAAAGGTATCCATAGCTGCTGGGCATCGTTTTAGCAAAGCCTGTTCAAAAAGCTATCCAGCCGATTGTAAATGCCAAAGTGGCGCGCCGCGGAAGTACGGCACGCCAAAAGGGCATGATACGCGTTAAGGCAGGCTAACGACGATCTTGCCGAGGGTCTTTCCGGTCTCTATTTCCTCATGGGCCTTCGCAATGTCTTTAAATGCGTAGACAGCAGAAACGTGGGATCGTATTTCTCCCGATTTGAGCAGCGTAGCGAGTTGCTGCATGTCCTCACCGTTGGAAGTAACATTGAGCGTGTGGGCATATACTTTTTTCTCCTGCACTTTCTGGATCAGTCTTTCATCGGTGAAAGGCACCAGGAGCGCAATGAGCCGGCCGCCTTCCTTCACCGCTTCCAGTGAACGGAATATATGATCGCCAAAGAGCGAATCGATCACAATGTCGGCGTCCTGCACAAGGTCTTCGAACTGAGTGGCGGTGTAGTCGATGAATTCGTCGGCACCGAGGCCCAGGATGAAGTCCTTTTTAGCTGCGGAGCCAGTGCCGATAACGTAAGCACCAAAATGCCTGGCGATTTGCACGGCGTAATGTCCGACGCCCCCGCCAGCTCCGTGAATCAATACCTTTTCACCCGTTTTCACTTTTCCATAAGTAACCAGGGCCTGCCAGGCGGTAAGCGCGGCCAGGGTCGCAGCAGCGGCTTCATCATGCGAAATGTTGCCCGGCTTCAATGCGAGCTGGTCTGCCGGAGCAGCCACGTATTCGGCGTATGCCTTACCGTGTCCACGGAAATTAACCATCCCAAACACCTCATCGCCCGTTTTCCACTGGGTAACCTCCTCGCCGACGGCCTCTACTACCCCTGAAATGTCCCAGCCAATAATGACCGGTTCGCCGGGCTGTGGTTGGAGGAACGTCTCCAGGGCGAACGGATGGGTCCTTACAAATGCGTCGACCGGGTTGATACCTATTGCCTTGACGCGCACCAGTACTTCATTTTTCTTGATTTCAGGTTTAGGTATTTCGGTGAATATGAGGTTTTCCGTTCCTCCGTTGCTTGCTAATGTGATGGCCTTCATGATTTGCATTTGTTTGATTTGATGTTTGCAAATTTCGCGGCCCGGCCACCTCTGTGGGTTGTAAAAATTTGGGTTAAATCGGTACCTTTGCCGGTATGCGCATCCATCATATTCATCAGCCTTTTGATGTCCTGCTAGTGACAGTCGACGAATGCCCGATCAAGGAGCATAAGAATACTTTTATCGAACTGGTATATATGTTCGATGGCACCGGGACATACCATATCAACCAGAATGAGTTCCGGTATCAGAAGGAAAACCTGTTTTTAGCGATGCCGATGGATTTGCATTATACCAAGGTGAAGGAGACCACGGCATTTATGTTTATTCGTTTCAATAATATCTATCTGAATGCGCAGAAGGCACGCGATGAGCATAGCAATCTGGGTGACTGGATCCATAAATTGGAATATATTTTCCATAACAATAATCACCTGCAAGGCTGCATTCTCCGGAACCAGCATGATAAGCCGCTGGTAAGGACATTGATGGAAGCGATCAGGCAGGAATATGCCAACCGGCAAACGCTGCATAAAGAGCTTGTACAGCAGCTACTCAATACCTTGCTCACGGTCGTTGCACGGAATATTACCACCCATATTCCCGAGAAGACACAGCTGGCGCAAAACACCTCTCTGGACATTATTCATTACATTCACCAGAATATTTACAACCCGGAGCTGCTTCGGGCCGAGCGCATCGCTTCTCATTTCAACATCTCGCTCAATTACCTCAGCGAATATTTCAAAAAGCACACGCACGAGACATTGCAGCAGTACATCATCAACTATAAAATTGCTTTGGTAGAAATCAGGCTGAAACACAGCGATATGCGTATTAATGAAATAGCTGCCGAACTGGGTTTTACAGACGACAGCCATCTCATCAAGACTTTCAGGAAGCATCGAGGTATGAGCCCGCTCGAATACCGGCGCGAGGCTTTGGCCCTGGTGTAGGGGAGTTTTATTTTACAATTTTCAGCTCACGACCGTCCACGGAAACTACATACAGCCCTTTTGGGAGGTCGGCGATATTCAAGCGAACGGCTTTTTCTCCGGTTTGGACACTTTGCATCAGTTTACCCGCACTGTTAAAAATAGCAATACGGTTCAACGCCTGACCCGATTCCACGGTGATCAAATCTGCTGCGGGGTTAGGGAAAACACGTACTGTCTCATGTCCATTGACGCGTACGCTCACAATGCGCGTGAAGTCCGTCCGGCCGTCCGCATCAACCTGTTTCAAGCGGTAGTAATAGGTGCCTCTTGAAAGAAATTCATCCTCATACTGGTAAAAAGAGCTGTTTTTGGTGTTCCCCATGGCATTGACCGTTTTGACGGTCGCAAATGTCCGGGAGTCGTTGCTCCGCTGCACTTCGAAGTGTGACGCGTTCACCTCAGAAGCCGTCGCCCAGTCGAGCGTTACGCGCCCGGTAATGCCCATGCGGGCGCTGAACGATTGCCATGTAACCGGCAGCGGGGTTGACAGTACATTCAATGCAGGAGAGAAAACGGTGTTGCGGTTGGAATCAATCACTTTGAGTTTATACAAGCCGGCTCCGACCGTCCATTGCTGAGAAGTGCTTTGTACCTGGTTGCAATCGCCGAAGTTGAGCCAGTTGTATTGGGAGCCACCCGGCAACGAAGGGCCCGTGAATGTAACCTGCGAGCTGCCCTGCACGCTGGAGGCGTCGACAGCCGGTGGGGGTGTTGCGGCATACGGGTTGGATTGGCTGAGGAAATCGGGCGTAATCTTGTCAGCCCAGAAGCCGGCAAGGGAAATGAGTCCTGAATAGATCTGTCCGTCGGGAGAGGGAGTAACGCCGTCGCCGCGGAAGTGCACCTCGTCGTGACGGTATTCAATGCTGTAATAGGGATCAGTTTCGGGGCCCTGGAACACGTACGGATAGAGCCCGTCGTTGTTGATCAGTTCATTTTGGGCATTTACCACATTAGCTGAAACGCGGGTGGCGCCATTGACTGTAAACCGCGAAGCACGTGCGACAACCCAACCCAGGTTCGGCTTGCCGGTAACGTTGCGGCTCGCATTGACTACATCCCAAAGCGCCGACAAATACCGGTTGTAGGTGTTGTCGCCGGGCTGCTCGAGGTAATTGTCGGATTCTCCCTGATGCCATAAAACGGCCCTTACTCCCAGCTGAGCAATATAATAGTTCAATGCAAGTCGTAAATGACCGAATGGAAGCCCCGCCGGGAAGGTGTAGCCGAATGCGCTGGTAGTTACACCATTGGGATCAATAGTTTGTTTCCAATTGTCGACCCCGGTGCTCGACCATCCGCTGTTGAATATCATCACGGGCACGTGCAGTTTCTCGTAAATTTTGTCACCAAAAGAACCCCAGCACCACGCATAGTTGCCAAATGGCGCCGTTTTCACGTTCGCATCGAGGTGTACAAACTCAGGGCAGGGGAGCTGGACATTTGAATAGGGGGTAATGGTCGACGTTCCCGGATCAACATTCTGGAAATTGACGCTGTTGACCTGATCATGAGCAGCGGCAGGCCCGTTTGGATTGGAGTCGCCGCCTGTTGCATTGGACTGGCCTGCCACAACGAACACCTCGCCCACGCCCACACGCGCGAGCGTCGCGATCGACGACGTACCGCCGCCGTTTGCCACACCCCGCGCTTCCAATTGGTACCAACCGCCTTTTAGATGTACGGAACCTAAAAATTGGCCTTGCGAAATCTGATCATCGAGCGTTATCCAGCCTCCGCCTGCCGGAAATGCCTCACCCTCACCCGGTACACGGGGCGTCAGCCGTACCTCTATCTTCTGGTAAGGCTGCGTGATATACCCACCTATATATACGTCGGCTTCATTGGCGTTGTTGCGCTGAAAAACAGCCCTTTCGGTTGGGAAAGTTATTACAACCTGAGAGAAGGTTTTGTGTGCGGTAGTTAGAACTAATACTAAAACAAGGAGTGGTAGTTTTCTTTTCATAAGTTACTTTTTTCGATAGATGGATAGCGTTAATGTGATTTGAAACAGAATTTAAAATGCCAAAAAGAGCCTCTACATTCCTATCAGGAGTGCATACTCAGTTTCCGATAAGTTGTGGAAGGACTATTCTCATCGAAATTTAGGCAAATAAGTGATGCGAAATACGGCAGGGGCAGGTACCATTTATTTTATGGTGCACCTGTGCTCCGGCACCCGGACAAAACCTCTAAATTTGCCCCATGTCAAAAATGATCCCACAAAACCTGATTGAAATAATGGTCCACAATGCGCAAGAGGTGCAAAACCAGCTTGCGAAGGATCATGCACCCGTTGTGAAGTTGCATTCCAAATATGGCAAGGCTATTTGGCTGCTTTCCGAATTGGATCCTGTTAATAATATCGCTTTCGGCCTTTGTGACTTAGGTCAGGGCAATCCGGAGCTGAGTTATGTGTCGCTGTCGGATCTTGCAAGCCTCAAACATGCGCGCCTGAAAGTGCCCATGGTAGAAACGGATCCGGCATTCGATGGGAAGTATCCGATGAGCGTGTACCTGAAAGCGGCCAAAGCAGTCGGTAGGGTGGTAGAGGAAGATGCTGTGCTGAGTTTGCTGAGCCCGCTCGAATAATTTTCCGGTTTCCGTTTTTCTTGTCCTAGTTCAATGCCTTGCCCCTGCCCGGGGATATACCTTTGTATCATCAAAAACAAAGAAACATCTTAACTGAGCAAGACAATGGAAAATACAATCAACGGCATCCACCACATTACAGCTATCGCTGGTGACGCTAAAACCAACTACGATTTTTATACAAGGGTATTAGGCCTTAGAATGGTGAAAAAAACCGTCAATTTTGACGATCCTAATACTTATCACTTTTATTACGGCGACGAAAACGGCACACCCGGTTCGATCCTGACTTTCTTCCCCTGGGGTAATCAGATTCCTGCCGGACGCCGCGGAACGCGCCAGGCTACCGAGATCGGATACTCGGTACCCGAAGGCAGCCTGGATTTCTGGTTGAAAAGATTGGACGCCAATAAAATCACTTATAACAAACCTGCCGAGAAATTCGGGGAGCAATACCTCACCTTCCTGGATCCCGATGGTTTGAAATTTGAACTGACGGTCCCAAAAGTTACCGATAACCGTATTCCATGGACTACTTCGGAAGTAGGAGCTGAATATGCGACCCGTGGCTTCCATAATGTGACGATCACAACGAACAATATCGAAGAGACCGCCAAAGTACTGACCGACATCTTCGGTTACCGTCTGGCCGAACAGCATGTAAATCGCTTCCGGTTTGTGACCGACGCGGTTGAGAATGCAAATATCGTCGACCTGGTGGAAGCTCCCGGTGAAAGAGCGGGTCATGTGGCCAAAGGTTCGGTTCATCACATCGCATTCCGCGTTGCGAATGATGATATTCTGATGGAGTTCCGCAAAAAAGTACTGGACGCCGGTTTACAGATCACCGATAAAATCGACAGAAACTACTTCTACTCGCTCTATTTCCGCGAACCGGGAGGTGTTTTGTTCGAGATCGCAAGTGATAATCCAGGCTTTGCAACCGACGAAACTGTGGAGCAACTCGGCTCCGGGTTGATGCTGCCTCCTCAATATGAGCCTCGCAGAGAGCAGATCGTGAAAGTGTTGCCGGTACTTAATTAATGAATGGTCAGATGTAGTCATTTGTAGTCAGGTATTGTCATTTGTGGTCAAGTGTTGTGGGGAATGGTCAAGTGAGACGTGGATTGTCAGCGGGGGGAGTCAATTGATGTCAATTACGCCCAAAGATTTTCAACCATTTAATAATAAACAACAACACCTGACAACGAATGACAACTCCTGACAACACCTGACAACACCTGACAAGTCCCGACAACATCTGACCATTCCCTCATTTAAAATTCACTCATTCGAAATTCCCATGTACACCCATAGCAAACAATTCATCACAAGCGGGTTGCCCATTCAGCAGGCCAAAAAAGCGATCGTTATGCTGCACGGCCGGGGAGCGACTGCCGCCGATATTATTTCCCTTCAAAGGGTTTTGAATCTGAGCGATTTTGCGATTTATGCGCCGCAAGCCACGAACAATAGCTGGTATCCTTACAGTTTCATGGCGCCGGTGGCGCAAAACCAACCTGCATTGGATTCGGCATTGGCATTGGTAGGGGATGTGGTAGCGGAAATAGAGGCCGCCGGAATCCCGGCAGATCAGATCTATTTCGCCGGTTTTTCGCAGGGAGCTTGTCTTACGCTGGAATATACCTCGCGCAATGCACGTAAGTATGGGGGAATCATTGCTTTTACCGGTGGACTGGTAGGCAAGGAGTTGGATATCGACAACTATAACGGCGATTTTAAACAGACGCCGGTGTTTATTTCGACTGGCAACCCTGACCCGCACGTGCCTGTATCGCGGGTGCAGGAGAGCGTGACCATCCTCGAAGATATGAATGCGACGGTTAACCAGGTGATTTACCCGGGCCGGCCACACACGATTTCGGGAGAGGAGATCCAATTGGTGAACAACACGATTTTGAAGTAATCATGAAAAATTCCGTACTGCATCCGGCTTCGTCGCGCTTTTACGCGGACCACGGATGGCTTCAAAGTGCTCAGACTTTCAGCTTTCACGGAAATTATGATCCTCAGCGCATTCAGTTTGGTGCGTTGAGGGTTTTAAACGACGATACCGTCAATGGCGGCAAGGGTTTCGGGCGGCATCCGCACGATAACATGGAGATCATTTCGATCCCGCTGGAAGGTACGCTCGAACACCAGGATAGCATCGGTAATGTGGCAGTGATCCGTCGGGGGGAAATTCAGGTTATGAGCGCGGGTACCGGTGTTTATCATACCGAATTTAATAAGGATCCCGACGAGCCTGTGACGTTTTTGCAAATATGGTTGTATCCCAAAAAACTGAATGTGGCGCCACGCTACGATCAGATGGAATATGCTTCCGGCGACCGGCATAACCGTTTTCAGCAAATCCTGTCGCCGGACCCCAACGACGAAGGAGTATGGATCAATCAGGACGCCTGGTTTCATTTGGCTGAGTTGGATGCCGGTTTTGAAACCCAATATCAGCTGAAAAAGGAAGGAAACGGTGTGTATGTGTTCGTCATTGATGGGAAGGTGGAGGTGAATGGGCAGCTGCTTTCGAGGCGTGACGGCTACGGTTTCTGGCCGGAGCCTGCGGTGTCGGTGAAAGCGGCGGAGAAAAGTTCGCTGCTTGTGATCGAGGTTCCTGAAAAGTGGTAGAATATGAACTTGAATTGATCGGAAATATGTCGAAAATCAATATTCTGGCAGTAGCTAACCATCCCGAAATCCTGGAAACGATTATCCGGTTGATCAACCAAAATGAGCTCTGGCACGGGATACCTGCCGGTTCTTTGGACGAAGCGGAGGAAGTACTTCGCTTAAATTCGGTCGATTTAGTACTTTTGGGGGTCGGAGTAGATGAGGAAACGGGCGGGAGAATCACGTCGCTTTGCCAATCCATCGATCCGCGGATCGTCTGCTTGCGCCACTTCGGGGGCGGTAGCGGCCTATTATATTCAGAGATCCGGCATGCGTTGGCCGGTGGCTAACCCATTAACCGATGATGTTTGAGAAGATCAACAGCTACGCACTGAGGTGCTTGCCATTTACCCCACAAGACCTCGAATTTTTCGATTCGTTACTCCAATTCAAAACATATTCCAAAAAGACCTTCCTCTTACAGCAGGGGGAGGTTTGTCAGTTTGAAGCCTATATTCTCAAAGGCTGTATCCGCACCTATTTTATCGATAGCGCGGGGGCAGAGGTGACGCTGCAATTCGCGGTGGAAGACTGGTGGGTAAGTGATATTACCAGCTTTCATAACCAGACTCCGAGTCACGTTTATATCGAAACGCTCGAAGACTGCGAAGTGCTCATTCTTACGCCGGAAACCAAGGAGAAGTTGCTGGCGACCGTCCCCGGTTTCGAACGGATGTTCCGGCTCATGGTACAGCGGAACCTCGCACAAACGCAGGAACGGCTGTTCAGGACCATATCTACCAGCGCCGTTGAGAAGTACCTCGATTTCCTCGCCCGATACCCTGCTATCCCTCAGCGTGTCCCCCAGCATTATATTGCGTCTTACCTTGGTTTTTCCCCGGAGTTTCTGAGCAAGGTGCGAAGGAAGCTGAGCGAAAAATAGCTTACCCGAGTTATCAAGCGGCTGATTGCCTGCATATACGGCGCAAAAACATCCACAAATTATCGCGTCGGTGGCGCTTGTTTGTATGGAAGCGGTTTGGAACAATAGTTTAAAGGAATGCGGCATCACTAATCATGAACAATCATGGCAAATGCAGCAATCATAGAAACATTGAATGACCTGATCCTGATCAACAACGACCGCATTGTAGGCTATGAAAAGGCTTATGACGAGACAGATACCACTGACACGGACCTTCGGTCGGTTTACAACAGTCTCGCCAACCATAGCCGCGACAATGTACAAGAATTGAGCAGCGAAGTTACCGCATTAGGCGGCGAACCCGCGACGGGCACGATGGTGTCCGGTAAATTGTACCGAGTTTGGATGGATGTCCGGGCGGCATTCAGCAGCGATGGTCGCAAAACTTCACTGGAAAGTTCGGAATTCGGGGAGGACGCCGCTCAGAAAGCATATAATTCGGCACTTGAATCGGATGAGCTTACGCCCGAGCTCCGCGCACTGATCACGCGTCAGAAAGCTACGCTGAAAAGTGGCCACGATACGATCAAACGACTGCGCGATGCGGAAAATGCTTATCACTAAAAATCAGATTACAGTTTATCAGCAAACAAAGGAGGCCGGCGATTCGCCGGCCTCCTTTGTTAATAGGCCTTATGAAAAATGATACCCATCATGCTAATAGCTTGTCTCCCATTTATAACCTCATTCGCGTGTGGCCCGGTATTCCCGACCGATTACCTAATCGTCCGAGTACTTTCCGGCCGTCCGGGGACTTAATCATTGCTTATAAGTGGTAATGAGTATTTCGGAATCCGCCACCGCCTTGATCGAATGCGCCAGGTGAGCGTGGAAGGTCATCATCTGGCCGGCTGTGGCGTAAAATACACGTCCTTCTGTTTCGACCTTCAGTTCCCCGGCCAACACCTGGAAGGTGAGGGCTTCGTCAATCGAATGGTCGTTAACCATCGCACCCGATTTCAGGATGGCGATTACGATCGTGATTTTGTCTGATTTGTAGACGGTAATGGCGTTCCGGTCATTTTTTGCCCAGGATTTTTCCGATCTGAGCTGTTCCAGATAGGTAGGAATATCGCTGAACACATAAGGCGCATCCAGGATACGGTCTCCCTCAGGGCGGTTTCCGGTCGAGTGGTTGGATTTGATTTCCATTGACATGGTGAATAAGGTGTTGATCAATAGACTTTAAGACGCAGGAAAATCATGCCATTATGATATTAATAATTATTTTAATAAATTTTATAAAAAAATCCTGTTAAAGCAACACTTCGTCCTACTTCGCCCGGGTGCAGAATCGCCTCACCTGAATTGCTTTTTACCATGAAATATTTGGCTCAAACAAATGACTTTTGCCTTTTGATCACAAGATCGACCGTTGAATAAATGAAATGGTACTTTTTTTAGAGTTATTCCATTATTTTTGGGCATCACACTCTTAACTAAAATTTAGCTGTGGAATTTAATAACAGGGAAATCGGCGCTACACTTATTCTGGTCTGCATGGTAGCTTTTTGGACTTTATCGTCTATTCGAAGGCGGATCGCAGAGGAGAGAAAGAAGAAGATTCTCAAGCAAGGCGTTCAGGCGAACGCTACCGTTCTGGCCATTCGGCCGACGGGCGAATACCTCAACAATCTGCCCGAATTTCAGGTGCAGGTGAAGGTAAAACCAAAAGCTGGTAATGATTTTGTAACGGAGATGCGGGAGGTTCTTCCATTTGCTAAATACGACTCTCTCCGCAAAGGCACGCAAGTACTCGTTAAATATGACCCCGAATATTACAAAAGAGCGATTTTCCTTCAAATGGCAGAAACACTGATTTAATTTCTGACTTCACTGATTTTCATAAAAAAAGGGCCGTGAGGCCCTTTTTTGTTTGTGTTGCCGGAGTACTAACATTAAGTGTGTGCATAGTGCATTACGAACAGGTGTGTGTGGCAGCCTGTGAATGTGTATAGTAGTTCAGACTGATTGATACAAATCAAACACTAAAAATTGACCTTCCAAAAGTTGTTGAATAAGAGGCTGATAGGAATTATCAATCGGCAAATTAGATGCCGATTAGCCTGTTTTTGCGGACTTTATGTTATTGTTAAGGATGTTTTCGGAAGCCTGTCCCGTGATACCTTTGCCATCTCAAAAAAGATCTCCCATGAAGCAACTTCTCTCGCTCGTTCTCGCCTTTGTTCCGGTAATGTACTCCGCCAACGTATACGGCCAGGGTAATACAGTCGGTCTGATCGCCCATCGGGGCGGGGTAGTGGATAGCACTTTTACGGAAAATGGCCTGCCGGCGTTGAAGGAAGCCGTGCGCCAGGGGTACAAGATGGTCGAAACCGATATGCGCGTGACGGCCGACGGTGTTTTGATCGCCAATCACGATGCTGATTTCAACCGGTTCTATGGCGATCCACGGAAAGTGACGGAGACAAAATGGGGGGATGCGCGGGCATTGACGAGCAAGCTCGATGGCAACCATCCCATGCTCCTCGAAAATGTATTCAGATTTTGCGCTGAACATAAAATAGCCATCATGCTCGATAATAAGATTGCCGGGCTGGACTCTGCGCTCTTTTCCGGACTGATCGCCATGCTCGACCGGTACCATCTTCGGGAGTCGGCCATCATGATCGGTACCGATGAATCCACCGAGTTTTTTACAGGAAAAGTACGGCTAAGCTGCTCCCGGAAGCAGTTAGAGGAAAACATGAAAAAGCCGGGCTACCGGCCGGATCATTATTATCTGTTCGAAAGGCCGGTCAATCTTACGCGCGAGGACGTGGCATGGACGAGGAAGCATCATATCCGCCTGGTAGCGGCGATCAACAAATACCATTACCGCAAATCGGCCGAGATGATGGCCGACGCTAAAAAGGATTGCGAGCGCATGCTTGCGTACGGCGTAAACGAATTTCAAATCGATTCGGAGTTCCGGCAATTCCTGCTGAAATAATTTTTCTCAAAAAAATGATAAACCGTTTTAGGGATTGACGGAAGTTGTTTGACTATACATTCAGATCCGAGTAAAGGAGCACCCTGATGACTAAAATTCTAACCGATGAACAGCTGGTAACGCAGCTCCGCGAAGGCAACAAGCGTGCTTTTGAGGAGATCTACGACCGTTACTGGTATAAACTGTTCTGCATTTCCTACCATCAGGTAGGATCGCGGGAGGAATCGGAGGAACTTGTGCATGATATATTCGAGAGCCTTTGGAACAAACGCTCGGATACTGAAATCCGGAACCTGGCAACGTACCTGGTGATAGCGATGAAATACCGGGTGACGAATTTTATCAAGTCCCAGATTACCTGGCGTCGGTACCAGGAATACCTGATTTTGAACAAAATCCAGGAAACTTACTCGACAGACGACATTGTGCAGTTTTCGGATCTTTCGCGCGCGGTGGACGAGGTGATGCGCAAGCTGCCGGAAAAGACCAGCCGGGTGTTCCAGTTGAGCCGGTTCGAGAACCGTCCCGTGAAAGACATCGCCGAGGAGTTGCACATTTCCGAAAAAGCGGTGGAATACCATATTACCAAATCATTGAAAGCATTGAGAGAAAATCTCTGGATGTATTATTCGAGCAACTAAACCTATACACGCCTCCGCAAATGACACCCGAAAGTTACGACCAACTGATACAAAAATACATTGCCGGTGAAACCACGGCGGAAGAGGATTTGCGGGTTGAACAATACCTGAAAGAGAATCCGGCGGAAGACTCTGAAGTGCTGCTGTCCGAAAAAGACGAGATCGGTCAGCGCATTCGTCAGAGGGTTCTGGCCAATACGACGCGAAAGCCCGTAAAAATAGGCTGGTGGGCCGCCGCTGCTGCATCGGTGGCATTGCTGGCAGGTGTGTTCTGGTACAATGCCCCCAAACGGGGCGCCTATTTCCCTGCATTGGGTTCCATATGGACGTGGAGCGACGATAGTGAAGGTTTTGCGGTGAGCAACACCTCGCACAAGCCCCAGCGGCTCACTTTGGAGGATGGCAGCGTGGTGATCCTGCAACCCAACAGCCGGATCAGCTATCCCGAGCATTTCGGAGAGCGAAAAAGAACGGTGTATCTGCACGGTGAGGCGTTTTTCCAGGTAAAGAGAGATGTGACCAAGCCGTTTATCGTTTCAACGGAAAATCTGGCGACTCAGGTTTTGGGGACGAGTTTCAATGTGAAATCTTACGATGGCGCCGGCTCGATAGAAGTGCAGGTGGCTACCGGGCGGGTTTCCGTTTATGAAACTTCCGAAAGCAAGACGGCCAGCAAAAACGGTTTCATACTGACGCCGAACCAGAAGGTGGTATTCGATAAGGAATCGCGGAAAATGGAGCTGGGCATAGTGAAGAACCCGGTGGCTGTTAAACCGGCCGAGGCGGGCGTGCGGTTTGAGTTTGCCGAAATACCTGCCATGGATGTGTTGGCATTACTGGAAAAGACCTACGGTATTGATATCGTCGTGGAAGGCGATGTTTTACGGAATTGTCTTTTCACGGGCGACCTTAATGAACTGCCGATGTTCGATCAGCTTGATCTGATCTGCAAGGCCGTGAATGCAGAATATGAACGCCGTGGCGCTTCGCTGTTTATTTCGGGCGAAGGGTGCGGTAACTGATGGAGAAAGAAAAAGCAAGCCGGCCATGCGCTAGCATGTCCGGCCGTTTTGAATACCCTTCCTGGCAGAAGGATACTGTTTGTTTTTGAGTTGTTCAGTTCACAAAAACCTTTAAAATTATGCATAAAAAAATACCCTACAAAAGGGTTGTTTACAAAGTCATGAGTACTACCGCTAAACAACTTTTCCTTGCTTTGATATGCTGCGGGATCTCCATGGCACACGGCGTTTATAGCCAGGAGTTGCTGAACAAGGAGATTTCACTGAAAGTCGAGTCGTTGGAAATCAGGCAGGTATTGCGCCAGATTGAAAAACAGGCCGACGTCAAATTCGTATACAGCTCGGGCAGTATCCAGGGTAGGAGTACCGTGGCGGCAAAGCAACTTCAGGGTTCGCTGAACCGTGTACTCGACCAGCTGCTCACGCCCCTCAATGTTTCTTACGAGGTGGTGGGTAATTCAAGAATATTGCTGAGAAAAAAGAACGACCCGCAAAGCGCAGCGCCCTTTAGCGCCAGAACCGCGGGTATGATAGCCGATCGGACGATTACCGGCAAGGTAGTGGACGAGAAAGGCGACGGCTTGCCGGGCGTGAATATCCTCATTGTAGGCAGCCAGCAAGGCACCACATCGGACCAAAACGGTCAGTACCAGCTCACTGTGCCGGATAATGGCGCCACGCTCCGTTTTTCGTTCATTGGTTATGTGAGTCAGGATGCCGTGGTGGCCAACAACTCCGTGATCAACATCACCATGGCCCCTGATGTAAGCGCATTAAAAGAAGTGGTGGTAGTAGGTTACGGAACGCAGGAAAAAAAGGATGTAACAGGTGCGGTGTCGTCGGTGAAAGGCTCTGATTTTCAAAACCTTCCATCGGGTGGTGCACAGCAGGCATTGCAGGGCCGTGCGGCGGGTGTGAACGTGATCCGTAACGGCGGTGCGCCGGGCGATGCGGGTACGATCCAGATACGCGGTTTCGGAACGGTGAACAATGCCGACCCGCTGGTGGTGATCGACGGCGTACCGGCCGGTTCGATGAACGATGTGAATCCGAACGATATCGAATCCATTGAAATCCTGAAAGACGCATCGGCATCCGCTATTTACGGAACGCGTGCGGCGAACGGGGTGGTGATCATCACGACCAAGCGCGGTACTTTCGACAACCCGATTAGTGTAACATTGAACGGCTACGCCGGTATCAGCAATCGTATTAAAACCCTTGACATGCTGGAAGCGTCTGATCTGGCAGAATTGAAACAGGAAGCATACAAAAATGACGGCCTGCCGGTTCCGCCTATTTGGACCGACAAACAGTACCAAACTCAGAAAACCAACTGGCAGGACGCATTGCTCAAACAAGGCGTTACCCAAAACTACGACGCGGCGATCCGCGGCGGCGGCAAATATTCGTCGTTCTCGATTTCGGGTGGTTATTATAATGAAAAGGGTATTATCGGGAAATCCTATTACAAGCGGTACACATTCCGCGTCAACTCGGATCACAAGATCGGATCGAGGCTGAAAATAGGACAGAACCTTCAATTCACGAATACGCATAATACCTCGCCCAACACGACTTCTTCGCAGACCGGTTTGCTTTGGAGCGCTATCCGTTTCCATCCCGGCCTTCCGATCCGCAATGCTGATGGTTCTTACAGTTCAACCAAGGGTATAGGAGCGTTCGGGGATATTAACAACCCCATTTTTACAGTCGATACGCAGGATCAGAACAATATCCGCAACCGCATTTTGGGTAGCCTCACCGGCGAGCTGGAATTGTTGAAAGGCCTGAAACTGCGTGCGAACCTGGCTATGGATGCGACTTTTTCGGAAAGCACGAATTTTGAAGTAAAAATCAACGATCAGTTCCGTACCAATTCGTACAACCAGCTGGACCTGACCCACGGTAAGTATTGGTCGTTTTTGCAGGAGTATTTCCTTTCTTATGACAAAAAATTCGGTGCGCATAGCCTGAACCTCGTAGGCGGTTATACTTCCCAGACCTTCAACAGTATTTCTTCCAGACAACGCGGCCGCGATTTTGCGAGCGAAGATCCTACACTGCGCTACCTGCAATATGCGGGAACAATTGTATCGGTGGCGGGTGAAGACGGTAACCGCAGCTACGACGCGCTGGCTTCGTGGTTTGGCCGCGCCAACTACTCCCTCATGGACCGCTACCTGCTGACGGCCACATTCCGTGCAGATGGTTCTTCCAAATTCGCACCGGACAATCGCTGGGGCTACTTCCCGGCATTCTCGCTGGGCTGGAGACTGTCGGAAGAGGACTTCTTCAAAAACGCATTGCCGGTGTTCAGCAACTTCAAGCTGACGGGCGGCTGGGGACAGCTGGGTAACCAGAACGTGAATTCGCTGCAATACCTGGCGTTGATCAACTCTTCGTACCGCTATGCATTGGGTGCGGGCGGCACACAAAACCCGATCTCGGGTGCTGCGCAAAGCCGTCTGGCCAACTTGCAAATAGGCTGGGAAACTGCCGAAATGAGCAATTTCGGTGTGGAAGCAGGACTTTGGAAGAATGCATTGTATTTGTCAGTCAATTATTTCATCAAGGATACCAAGAAAATGCTGCTGGCGCCGCCGTCTGTCGGAACCATCGGTACTTCCATTATTCCTGACCAGAATATCGGTCAGCTGCGCAACAAAGGGGTGGAAATCGAGGCGTCTTACCGCCATTCATTCGGCGACCTGACCCTGAACCTGAGCGGTAACGCGACATTGATCAAAAACCGCATTACGCAACTCGCTACGCCAGGCGGCTTCCTTGCTTCGCAGCTGTACGGGCGCGGGCAGCAGGAGATTGTGCGCACGTATGAGAACAATCCCTACGGTACGTTCTACGGGTATAAAACGAATGGCCTGTACCAAAGCCAGGCTGAGATCGATGGCGACCCTAACATTGCCAACGATTCCCGCAAAACCAACGGGCAAATTCACCCGGGCGATGTTCGCTTCCTGGATTTGAACGGCGACGGCATTGTCGACGACAAGGACCGAACCATCATCGGAAGCCCTCAGCCTAAGATCAATTACGGTTTGAATGCGGGGTTAAACTACAAAGGATTTGACTTCAATCTGTTCTTTGTGGGTGTAGGTGGTGTTTCGATCTTCAATGCCGACCGTATGCAGGGCCTGGATGCGAGCTATTCTTTCAATTTGTATAAAGAGGCTAGTGAGCGTTGGAATGGCGCCGGTACCAGCAATACCGTGCCGCGCCTGAGCATCGATAACCCGAACCGCAACTTCCGTCCTTCCGACCTGTTTATCGAGAAAGGGGATTTCTTCCGCCTGAAAAACTTCACATTGGGCTATACCATCCCTAAAACCGTAATCGAGAAAGTGAAATTGACCCAGGCGAGGATTTACGTTACCGGACAGAACGTGTTTACACTGACCAAATACACCGGTCTGAACCCCGAGCTGGGTTATGTAGGCGGAGACAAGGCAGCAGGATTGTACAATCAGCTGAATGTCGACTACGCGCAGTACCCCCAGGCACGCACCTGGACAATCGGCGCAACTTTGTCCTTTTAATCTCAATCCACACCACTCGCAAAAAGAACCCGATATGAAAAAGATATATGTAATGGCCGGATGGCTTTTCCTGATGGCCGCAACCAGTTGTAACGACGACCTGCTCGACAGCACGCCTTACGGACAGGTTACCTCCCAGCAGTTCTGGCGCAATGGCGATGACGTGGTGGCTGCCACCAACGCCATTTACGCTCCGTTGCTAAATGAAGACGGCTTTGCCCACACCGAATATACTTTCGATAACTGCTCCGACGATATGAACCGTGCTGGCGATCACTCCGACGAGACTTCACTCGAAATGTTCACGTTCGATGCGGCCAATTCGCACATTCTGGCAACGTGGTCGACGAAATATGAGGTGATTTCGCGTGCGAATGCGGTGCTGATCAACGCCCCGAAAGTGACGATGGATGAGGCATTGCGTAATCGCAGCATGGGTGAGGCGTATTTCCTTCGCGGATTTGTATACTGGCGTCTTTCGCTGATCTACGGCGAAGTGCCTATCATTCTCGAAGATGATGTATTGAAAAATAACTATAACAAACCGAAAGCGACCCTTGCCGAGGTACGTGCGCAGGCTGAGTCGGATTTCCAGAAGGCAGCTGCGCTGCTGCCGGTGAGCTATGACGATGCGCAGTCGGGCCGGGTAACGCAGGGTTCTGCGAACGGGTTTCTTACCAAATTGTATGTGTACCAGGAAAACTGGGCGAAAGCGATTGAGTTCGGGCAAAAAGTGATCGGTAATGCGGCTTACAAGCTGGCCGGCAATTACAACGAAAACTTCCAGCTCGTAACCGAAAACAACCCGGAGATCTTGTTCTCGCTGCAATACGAAACCGGCTGGACGACCGATAACTCTCCAACATTCTACCACACGCCGCAGGCGTTCGGGGGATGGGGCTTCCACGAGCCGATCGAAGACCTCGTACAGGAATTCGAAAAAGGCGACCCGCGCCGCTCTTACTCCATTTATAGTCCCGGCGACAAGGTTACCCGCGGTTCGGCAGGAACTACTACCTTTGAAGCGAATATGACCCGCGTAACCGGCTACTCATTTCGTAAATACACCAGCTTTACCGACGCCGGCGACATGAGCCAAAGCCTGAATGCCCCTTTCCTGCGTTCGGCGGATGTATATCTGCTTGTAGCTGAAGCGAAAATCCGTTCCGGTCAGAGTGGTGATACCGAGCTGAATGCGGTTCGTAAACGCGCGGGACTGGCTGCTAAAACGGGTGCGAAAATGGCCGACATCATGCACGAACGCCGTGTGGAGCTAGCCGGCGAAAACGAGCGTCACCAGGATTTGATGCGTTGGGACAAAGCGGGGCTGATCGACATTGCAGCGCATTACAAGATCGCCCGCGGACCCTTCAAGCCAAGCCGCAATTTCATCAAACCCAAACACTACTACTTCCCGCTTCCGCAACGAGAGGTGGATTTGAGTAATGGGGTTTTGAAGCAGAATTCGAATTATTAATGATTGAATGATTGAATGATTGAATGACAGAATAAGGTCAGGTGTAGTCAAGTGTTGTTCATTTTAACAATGACAATTCATAACCATACCTGACCACACGCGATCTGATGATTATATCAAAACAAATATTCAGTCATTCAATCATTCAGTCATTCAAAATTCACTCATTCAACGATTCAAAATTATCCACCTAGCCGCCCATGACCACCCCGCGCTTGCTGCTAACCTCGCTCGTCCTCCTCGCCATCCTCGCGTCCTGCCACAGCCGCGAACGGGCGCTCGAAGGCGTGTGGCGCACGGATTCGATCAGCAACTTTGTGAATGGGTTCAGTTTTACCAATAATGCATTCGACGAGCATTGGTCCACGTTCGAGTACGGCGCCGATGGCGTCCTGACCGAGCGGAAAAAGGAGAAATTTAAGACATACCGGTACCAGCTCCCGAGCTCAGACTCACTCGTATATACCGATTCGGCAGGCCACCGGTTGAGCGGGTTTCAGATTGTGAAATTATCGGATGAGCATTTGATATTGAAAAAAGCGCAGAAGCCTTACCTTCCCGGAAAAAATCAGGAGCTGTATGAAGTCCGGTTTTTTACCAAAATCCATGATGCCCCTGCCGCAGGGTCGCCTGCCGCAGGCGCGCAGTAACTGCATTCGCCCATGATCCGTCCGCTGTTCCCGTTTATTTGTATTGCCTGGCTGATCGGAGCCTGTACTTCCCAAAAAGACGATCAAAAGCTGTTCGAACTGCTTTCTCCGGACGAAACCGGAGTCCATTTCAATAACCGGCTCCACGAGGATGACCAGCTCAACATTCTCACCTACGAGTATTTCTATAACGGCGGCGGGGTAGGCGCGGGCGATATCAACAACGACGGCCTTACCGACTTGTTTTTTACGGGCAATATGACGGAGTGCAGGTTATATGTCAATAAAAGCAAGGATCAGCGAATTGAATTTGACGATATAACCGCAAAATCGGGCATTGAAATACCCGAAGGCTGGGCAAGGGGTGTGGCCCTGGTGGATATCAATGAGGACGGCTTCCTGGACATTTACGTTTGCCGTGCCGGGCCTGCACAGGCGGGCAAGCTATCGAACCTGCTCTTCATCAATCAGAAAAACAACACATTTAAGGAAGAAGCGAGCGCATACGGGCTGGATTACAGCGGTAACACTACCCAAGCCGCATTCTTTGATTACGACCACGACGGCGACCTGGATGCTTACCTCGTCACGAACGTGATGAATATGCGCGGGCCGAACAACATCCGCGCAAAAGTCAGCGACGGCTCCTCAGCCAATGCCGACCGCCTGTTCCGCAACAATGGAAACGGCACATTCACCGACGTTTCGAAGGCGTCGGGTATCCTGGAAGAGGGGTATGGGCTGGGTATTGCGGTTACCGATGTGAACAACGACGGCTGGCCGGATATCTACATTTCCAACGACTATGTGTCCAATGACCTGCTCTATATTAACCAGCAGAACGGGACATTTAAAAATGAAATCGCCGCCTATTTCAAGCATCAGAGCTACTCGGCCATGGGGAACGATGCTGCGGATATCGATAACGACGGGCTTGTCGACTTCATTACCGTGGACATGCTGCCCGAAGACCCCGTTCGCCGTAAGAATATGTTCGGGCTGATGAACTACGACCGGCATTTGTCGGAATTGAGAATGGGTTATGAGCCGCAATTCATGCGGAATACATTGCAGCACAACGAAGGCAGGATTCCGGGGCAAAATCGGCCTGCATTCAGTGAAATAGGGCGGTTTGCGGGTGTAGAAGCGACCGATTGGAGCTGGGGGGCATTGTTTGCCGACTACGACAACGACGGTTTCCGCGACCTGATGATCACTAACGGCTATCCCAAAGACATTACCAACCGCGATTTCGTGATTTACCGCATGGCCGAATACGAAATGCAAATGCGCTCGGGCAATGGCGATAACCGCAAGCTGGCCGAAGCATTGAAAAAAGTGGAAGGTGCCCATGTGCCCAACTACCTTTTTGCCAACAATCACGACCTGACATTCACCAACAAATCAGCCGATTGGGGCTTTGATATTCCCTCATTTTCGAATGGGGCCGTTTATGCCGACCTCGACAATGACGGTGACCTGGATGTAGCGATGAACAACATCGACAGCGAAGCGTTTTTATACGAAAACCATTCGGAACGGCAGCCCGACCGGCATTCATTGACAGTCAAACTGAAAGGTCCCGCACTGAACCGTGATGGTTTTGGAGCGAAAATCTGGCTCTGGACGACCAACGGCAAGCAGTATGCCGAGCATTCACCCTACCGCGGCTACCAGTCGACGACGGAACCGAACCGCGAGCATTTCGGCCTTGGTAAGACCGCGCAAGTTGACAGCCTGACGATCGTCTGGCCTGATTCCCGGATTCAGGTATTGAAGAATGTGAAAGCAGGTCAAATACTCGAACTAGATCACACAAAGGCAACGGGTATCGCCCCTGCAAATGGTCCGGGCGCTAATGCCGCCGACCCTCTGTTTGCCGCATTGCAAGGCAGTGGCATTGATTTCCAGCATAAAGATGATCTTTACATCGATTTCAAAATACAGCCGCTGTTGCCCCATTTGCTATCCCAAAATGGTCCTGGCATTGCCGTGGCCGATGTGAATGGCGATGGCCTCGACGATTTTTACGTGGGAGGGGCATTCAACCAGTCGGGCCGTGTTTTTATGCAGAACAAACACCAGCGCTTTACTTCGAAAGCACTGGTTGCCGGTCAGAAATATGAGGAGGACATGGGCACGCTATTCTTCGATGCGGATGGGGATGGTGATCAGGATTTGTACGTAGTGAGCGGCAGTAATGAGTTTGAGTCCGGCTCCCGGTATTACCAGGACAGGCTTTATACTAATGATGGGAAAGGAGACTTTAACTTAAGTGCAGGCGCTTTGCCCCCACTTTCGGCCAGCGGTTCCACGGTAAATGCGGCTGATTTCGATCGCGACGGCGACCTGGATCTTTTCGTAGGCGGCAGGCTTTCTCCCGGCGCGTATCCGATGCCTGGTGAAAGCTATTTGCTCCGCAACGAGGGCGGCAAGTTTGTGGAAGTTACGCAGCAGATTTGCCCGGAAATCCAGAATATCGGCATGGTAACCACCGCATTGTGGACCGATTTCGACCGGGATGGCTGGGTGGACCTGATCGTTGCCGGTGAATGGATGCCTGTTGTTTTCTATAAAAATACGCAAGGTAAGCTGGTCGATGTAAGCACGCAGACGGGCCTGAAAAACACGACGGGCTGGTGGAATAGCATCGTTTCCGGCGACTTCGATGAGGACGGCGACACCGACTACGTGTTGGGCAATGTGGGCCTCAACGGTGAAGGAAAGCCTTCTGTCGACAAACCGTTGACATTACTGGCCAAGGATTTTGACAAAAGCGGAACGATGGATCCTGTAATAGCCCGTTACATCGGCGACGACTTGTATCCTGTGCACCCGCGCGACGAAATGACAAGCCAGATGAATTTCCTCAAAAAGCGGTTCGTCTATTATGCCGATTATTCCAAAGCCAAAATCATCGACGTTTTCAAGCCGGAAGAGCTTAAAGATGCCCGCCAACTGGTTTGCGAGACTATGCAATCGGTGGTGCTTGAAAATAAAGGCGGTGGAAGGTTTGTATTGAAATATCTGCCCCCGGCCGCCCAAATGGGCCCGGTTTATGGGTTACTAGCCGAAGATTTCGACCACGATGGTCATCTGGATTTGCTGCTGTCGGGCAATAGCCATGCTACCGAATCAATCAGCGGACGGCTGGATGGATTGAACGGACTCCTTATGCTGGGCAACGGCAAAGGCGATTTTAAACCATTGACTGCGGCTCAGAGCGGTGTTTTCGTACCGGGCGACGCCAAGGGAATGGCACATTTGCGGTTGGCTAACGGCAGCTCGTTAGTGGTCGCCGCACAGAATAACGGCTCGCTATTGGCGTTTTCGACTGGTGCTGTTGAAAAAATGGTTTATATCAAACCCGCGTCGCTCGATGCGATGCTTGTAGCGACTTACAACGACGGCCGGACGAAGCATTTTGAATTAGCGTACGGATCAGGCTATTTATCGCAGTCGAGCCGCAATGTGGTGCTACTGCGGGACGGGTTGAAAAAGGTTGAATTAATCGACTTTCATGGGCGTTCGCGCGAGGTAGCATTTTAACGACGCATAGCAGGCGAATAACAGCCTCATTTCAGCTGTTGTTACATGCCTGACGGCATTTTCGGCATCGATTATGCCCTGCGATGCTACCAATATTACATGCCTAACGGCATTCATACGAGTCGTAAAATCGCGTAGCGATGTGATATGGGTAGCAAATACGCAGTAATGCAAACCGTCGGAAATCCCGTCAGGGATGCAACAACAACTAACTTTTGCGAAAAACGTCACCCAGCATCTCTACCAGACAAACGTCCCCACCGACCCCGCTTTTAAGCTCGTTACCACGAAATTCCCGCCATCCTGAATCGTAAATTTCTTTTCCGCGTCGGAATCGTTCATGACGATGAGTACCTTCTTGCCGTCAGGTCTCAGAAACGCCACGTTCAGCATTTGCTCGTCGGGGCTTCTCCCGATCGTCGCATTTGTACCCGAGTCGATCCGTACCGAACCAGGCAGTACGAATTTGGAGGCATGCGCCACCACATAGTACGCCGCATTGCGCGTGACATTGTCGCCGTCGATAGTAACGCCGCCCAGGCAGCGGTCGCAGCCGCCGCGGTCGGTAAAGGGGCGGTTTTGCGGGTTGCTGGTGAGGTTCCATTCCAGCACGGTGCGCGCCCAGTTGCGTGTGGCGCCGATGGTAAGATTTTTAATATGGTTCGGAAAGTCTTTTTCAAAATTACCCGGTGCACCCATCCATTGCTCGGTGAAATACAGGTGCCTGTCGGGGTGCGCGTCGTGGACTTTCGATAAGGCGTCGATGGTGCCGCCGTAAAGGTGGAAAGCTGAGCCATTCACATACTTCTTGGCTTCCGGGTCGTCGAGGATCGTGATCGGGTACTCGGGTTTATCAGCATTATGGTCGTAAACGATGATTTTGGTGGAGATTTTGGCCTTTTCAAATGCAGGTCCCAAATGGTTCTTCACGAAAACTGCCTGATCCTTTGCGAGCATCAGCAAACTGGGGTTGTTGCCCGGATGTAAAGGCTCGTTTTGCGCGGTAACAGCATCGATACGGATGCCTTCTTTTTGCATATCCTGAATGTACCGCACAAAATACCGGGCATAGGCGTCGTACCATTCGGGTTTAAGGCTGCCTCCTCGTGTATCGCCGTTGTCCTTCATCCATACTGGTGGAGACCAGGGGGAGCCGAGGATTTTGAGTTTCGGGTTAATCGCTAATATCTCTTTCAAAACGGGGATCACATCGTTGCGGTCGGGGCCGAGATCGAAATGCTGCATTTCCGGGTCGGTTTGGCCCTGGGGAATGTCATCGTAGGAAAATACCTTCTCATTCAGGTCGGAGGCGCCGATGCTCACACGCAGGTAAGCCATGCCTATTCCATTTCCGGCTGTTGAAAAAAGCTCTTTCAACAATGCGGCGCGGGCACTTTCGCTCATGCCCATTAAATGCTGTGCACTGCCGCCGGTGAGCGTAAACCCGAAACCGTCGATTTCCTGAAACTTCTTTTTTGTATTGATACTGACGACCGGCACTTCGATAGCGGTGTTCTTGCCCAGCTTTTGAACTGGCAGCGCGGGCTGCTGCCGAAACAGCGCCGATTTATCCAGATTCGTGAGCCAGAAATCGACCTTTTTCGACTGCGCGAAAGCTACCAGGCCGGTTAGGAGGTAAATGCTCAGCAACAATGCAGGTTTAGGATTGAAGAATTTCATGCTTTTAAGTTTAGAATTTATGAGCGGTCCGCCGCTGCGGTTTAAAGTCTATGAGTTTAAAGTTCAGAAGTTCGTCGAGACGGGCTAGTGCACCTTCGGCTCATGAGCCCGGAGCTCTGAACTCGTATTGAAATACACTGAAAATAATGTAATATATTGCGAGTTCAAATGTAAGGCAACCTGCACAACAATGCGCATCGGGAGCTACTACATTACTACAACAACCTGACAAAAATTGCGAAACAGATACCCTGGCGCGGTTCTCCACTACGTCAATCCTCACATCGGTGTACTGCAATGCCGGAATATGACATGCATAGCGAGCCTGCTTTTTCTTTTGCTGTTTATTCCGCAGCTGCACGCTCAGAATACCATCGGCTTGCCCGAAGTGGTTAACTATTCCAAGCAAACTTACCATGCCGGAACCCAGAACTGGGCGATCCGCCAGGGCCGGAACGGCATGATGTATTTTGCCAACAACGAGGGCCTGCTCACTTTCGACGGCATTTACTGGCGGACCTACCCACTACCCAACAAAACCAAGGTGCGTTCACTGGAAATCGGCGCGGATAACCGCATTTACATCGGGGGTGAAAACGAATTCGGCTACTTTACGCCCGATCAGCGCGGGGTCTTGCATTACGTGTCGCTGCGCAACCTCGTACACGAGCGCGACCGTGGTTTTGCTGATATCTGGAATGTGGCCGTGCTCAACGGAAGTGTGTTCTTTAGAGCGAGTAACCGCATTTTTGTATATGAAGACAATGCGGTGAGCGTATTCAACGGTGGTTCGCACTGGCGCTTCCTGGGTGTTTGTAATGGCATTACCGTGGCGCAGGATGCGGCCAGCGGTTTGTTGCGGTATGACAATGGGCGCTGGATTCCCTGGATCACAACGGGTGAGCTGCCTTCCGAATACCTTACTACCGGCTTGCTGCCTGTGGATAAGGCAACATCGCTCCTCGTGACGATGGACGCAGGCCTCTTCCGGCTTACCGGCGATCGGGCAACACGCTTGCAATCCGCTTTTATCGATCAGGTTAAAGGCGAGCGGATATATGCGGCTACGCGCGTAAACGACAAGCTGATAGCGCTTGCGACGAGCCTGGGCGGCTGTTACATCGTCACCAACGAGGGCGAGTTTGTGCACCGCTTCGCCCGGGCGGACGGTTTACAGAACAATAATGTGCTGAGCGTTTTCCGTGATCAGGACAAAAACCTGTGGCTGGGGCTCGATAATGGGATTGACTTCATTGCTTATGACAACGCCATTAAAACCATGTACCCCGCCGCGACCAAAGACGAAGCGGGGTATGTCTCGGTGATTTATAAAGGCAAGCTTTATGTGGGCACTTCCAACGGGTTGTATTCGGTGCCGGTGGGAGAGTTCACCGACCTCAGCTACGTCAAGGGCACATTTACTTACGTAGCGCATTCACGTGGACAGGTTTGGGGGCTTTCCGAGATTAACGGGCGGCTGCTAATGGCGCACCACGAGGGTATTTTCGAGGTGGAGGGTAACCAGGCCCGGCCGATCGAAAAGCGAAATGGCTTCTGGGGCTTTTTGCCGCTGTCGCGGATCTACCCGGTGAAAAAGGTAGCAGTGGGGAATTATAACGGGATCAATTTCCTGGAATATGAAGGGAACACATTCCGGTCTTCAGGTGCTGTTGCGGGTTTTGACGTCGCTTCCCGCTTCCTGTGTACGGATGCGCGTGAGGAAAACGTGATCTGGACTTCGCACCCTTACCGTGGAGTGTACAGGGTAACGTTGTCGGATGACGGGAAATCGCAGGCGCGCCTGTACACACACAAGGACGGACTACCGCTTTCGCTGAACAACAATTACATATATAAGGTCAAAAACAAGATCCTCGTCGCTACGGAGAAGGGTATTTACGAATACAATGCAGCTACGGACCGGTTCTCGGCCTCGGCCTATTATAATGGTATTTTTCAGAACCTCGGCGTGCGCTATCTGAAAGAAGATCAGGCTGGTAACGTCTGGTTTGTACGTGGTAAGGAACTGGGTGTGGTGGACATAAGTACCGGTAGCCCGAAAATCATTTTCCTTCCCGAGATCAATCACAAAATGGTCTCCGGTTTCGAATACATACATCCTTTAAATGAAGAAAATATCCTCATAGGCGGTGAGAAGGGGATTTATCATATCAATTACAAGAAATATAAGCAGAACAAGAGCCATATCAGCGTGCAGATCAGCGCAATGCGTTCGTTCGGTACGGATTCGCTGCTCTTTGGCGGATATTTCGGTGAAGTGAATGAGCTGAAAAGGCAATCCGACGACCAGGTACCCCACGTGGCAAATCGCTTGAATTCAGTGGGATTTGAGTTTTCATCCACGTTGTTCAGCCAGCAATCCAGCATTGAATATGCTTATTTCCTGGAAGGTTTTGACAGCAACTGGTCCAGTTGGTCGGCGCGAAGCTCGAAGGAATACACGCATTTGCCTCCGGGGCATTACACATTTAAAGTGAAGGCGCGGAATAACTTCGGCAGTGAATCCGAAATAGCCGGTTACTCGTTTGTGATCCTGCCGCCGTGGTACCAGACGATCTGGGCATACCTCGGCTATGGACTGCTGGTACTCGGTTTGGCGTGGCTGTTTTATAAATGGCAGGAAAAACGCTTCCTGCAACAGCAGCAGAAGCATTTGGAAGAGCAAAAGCGGCTGCAATACCTGCACCAATTGGAACTTGAAAAGAACGAAAAGGAGATCATTAAACTCAAAAACGAGAAGCTGGAAGCCGAAATCCTCCATAAAAACACCGATCTGGCAACCTCGGCCATGCATTTGGTGCAAAAGGCGGAGCTGCTTTCCAAACTCAAAACGGATCTGGTTAAAATAACCAAAAGTGCTGAGGATGATAAGATTAACGACGACCTGAAAAAGATGATCAAGGTCGTGGGCGACGAAAATAAGGTGGATAAGGACTGGGGCCAGTTCTCCAAGCATTTCGATAGCGTCCACAGCAACTTTCTCATTGCATTGAAAGAGAAATATCCGAACCTGACGGCTAATGAGTTGAAAATGAGCGCGTACCTGCGCATGAACCTGTCCAGTAAGGAAATCGCGCAGCTGATGAACATTTCGCTGAGAGGGGTGGAGGTGGGGCGCTACCGCTTGCGCAAGAAGTTACAACTGCCCACCGAGGTGAACATGTTCAACTTCTTTCTCGGGTTTCATATCGACGAGTCAAAAGAAAAGGCTTAGAGCAATGCTCCAAGCCTTTCTGATCTGGGTATGGAACTTGCTACCTTGTTCCGCCCCATTCTTTACTCTGCTCGATTTTCGTGTTTTCCAGTTCCAGCAAAGGAATCGGAAGAATTTCATGCTTGCCGGCTACGAAGCCTTTTGAGCCCAGCACGGCGGGAGCATCGCCCCAGCGCACGAGGTCCATCCAGCGGTGGCCTTCGCCCGCGAGTTCGAGGCGGCGTTCTTTTTTAATGTTTTCAAACGTGGCAGCCACCGGTTTCAGGCCTACCCGCGCGCGTACCGCATTCAGGAGCGCAGCTGCACGTGTGAGGTCACCCGCGCCGCGTACTAGTGCTTCGGCTTCCAGCAAATAGGTGTCGGCCAGGCGGGTATCGTACATATTCTGCGGAAAGTTGAGCTCGGGGGCGCCGGCACCTGTCCAGCGGTCGGATTGGCGTCCCGCGAATTTTTCGAGGAAATAGCCCGTATTCATATAGCCTTTCTCATAACTCACAGCGCCCGCTTTTTCGAGGCTGTCGAGGTTGGCGATGGTTGCTTTGTAACGCGGATCGAAGTGGATCGCTTCGAATAGCGACGGCGTGACAGGCAGGAAGCTCCATCCGGAAACATAGTCCGGTGCTGCATCCGACTTGCGGTTATAGCCGCGCGGGCCGGTAATGATGTTCATCACATTACCCTCGGTACACGACACGCAGCTCCATCCTCCGGCAGAGGTGTTGGTATATGAAAGCTCAAAAATGGATTCGCTGTTGAACTTGTTCTTGGTCTTGAACAGGTCGCCGAAATTGTCGAGCAGCTTATAGCCGTAGGTATTGTTACCGCCCGGCGTGCCGTTCACCTTCGCCAGTTCCTGCGCAGCCTGCGCGAATTTGTTTTGATACAAATACACTTTGCCCAAAATTGCATGCGCAGCGCCTTGTCCTACACGCCCGCCTTCCGTTGCCACATTGATGGTAACCGGCAGATCGGCGATAGCTTCCGACAAATCCTTTTCGATTTGTGCATAAACTTCCGCAGGGGTCGCTTGCAGCACATCGTACATTTCCTGGGTTGAAATGGTACGGGTGAAAAGCGGCACATTCTTGAACAACCGTACGAGCTCGAAGTAGAAATACCCACGCAGGAACTTCGCTTCGGCGGTGTAGCGCTTTTTCAGGGGCTCATCCATCGGTACCCCAGGGAGTTTTTCGAGAATGGCATTCGTGCGGAACACGCCCGAGAAGCCTTTTCTCCATAGTTCTCCCTGTGGTCCGGTGGTCGGGTTTAGGGTATAGTTGGAAATGACCTGAAAATCCATGATATCGCTCGGACCGCCGCCGCCCGCGTAGTGGTCGTCGGAAGCTGCATTCATGGTAGCGATCGTGGAAACGTAGCCGTTACCCTGCCAGCCCACCACGTCGTAAGCCGCCACAAGGCCGTTGAATGCCTCTTCCTGGTTGCGGTAATAGTTCGCTTCGAGGTTCAGCCCTTTGGGTTTCACGTCGAGGAAGCTGTCGGAGCAGGACATGAGCTGCAAGCCGGCGGTAAAGGCCAGGGCAGTCACGAATTTGTTATATTTCAATTTCATTTTATTCGTATTAATCAATTAAAAACCAATGTTCAAGCCTACCATAAAGCTGCGCGCCTGCGGGTAAATGCCCTTGTCGATGCTGAGCACGCTTCCGCCGATCTCCGGATCGTAACCGGTGTATTTGGTGAGGGTAAACAGGTTCTGGCTCATTACATACACACGTGCCTTTTTCATGGCCACTTTGCTGATGATCGAAGTCGGTAGCGAGTAGCCGATTTGGAGCGTTTTCAGACGGAAGAAATCGCCTTTTTCCAGGTAGAAGCTCGACGGGTTCTGGAAGTTTTTGTTCGGGTCTCCATTCACGATGCGTGGGAAGGTGGTGGAAGTACCCGGGCCTGTCCAGCGGTCGAGGGCGTCGGTTTGCCAGTTGGCGTTGGCGATATCGAGCCGACGGAGGCCCTGGAAGATCTGGTTGCCTGCCACGCCTTGTCCGAACACGACAATGTCGAAACCTTTGTAAGCTGCGTTCAAAGTCAAGCCATAGTTCCATTTCGGGGTGGGGTTACCGATGAACGTCCGGTCGGTTTCGGTGATCACGCCGTCACCATTGAGGTCGGCCCATTTGAAATCACCCGGCTTGGCATTCGGCTGGATTTTCTTGCCCTCGGCGGAAACGTGGGAATCCACTTCTTCCTGGGTCTGGAAAATACCCTGGTTTACATACCCAAAGAATGAACCGATAGGCTGCCCCACCTGGGTGCGCGTAATCGGGGGCGCTCCCTGGAAGCTCGCGCCGCCCGACAAATACTGCACACCATTACCTAGGTTTGTTACTTCATTCTTGATATAGGAAACGTTTCCGTTTACAGAGAAATCAACTTGTCCGAGGCGCTTGCGGAAGCCCAGTTCCAATTCAACCCCCGTGTTTTTCATATCAGCAATATTGGCAGCCGGGTTCGAAATCGCGCCTACATAACCCGGGATGCGCGGGTTTTGCAGGATGTCTTTAGTCGCTTTTTTGAACCACTCGAAAGTCACATTCACATTGTTGAAGATCGTCGCATCGAAACCAATGTTGGTCTGGCTCGTTTGTTCCCACTTCAAATCGGGATTGGCCGGTGCATTAGGGCTGTAACCGATGATATAGCTGCCCGAGGTACCGATGGTGTAGTTACGGCCGCTGCCGATGGTCGAAAGGTATGCAAAGTCGCCGATCCCGTCATTACCTACCACACCGTAACCTCCGCGGAATTTCAGGAAGTTAACCGCATTGTTGGTCGGGAAGAAAGCCTCACGCGAGAGCACCCAACCCAAAGAGAACGACGGGAAGATACCGTATTTGTGGTTCGAACCGAAACGGGAAGAGCCGTCGCGGCGGACGAGTGCCTGCACGAGGTATTTTTCGTCAAAATCATAGTTCAAGCGGGCGAAAAGCGAGCTTACCGTATGTTTCGCACCTTCGGAACCGTCGGAGTTACGCTGATCGGCCGGTACCTTGAAGTTCAGGGAAGCATCGTCGAAATTGTCGGCTGGAACATTGAAGAACGTCACGCTGGTCATGCGGGTGTTGTTATCCAGGTAAGCGCCCTGCCCGACAAGCACATTCACATTGTGCAGGCCGAATCCGCGGGTGTAGGAAATGGTATTTTCAAGATTGTAGTCGAAACGGCGGTTGTTGGTGCGGTTGAAGCTCGTCTGCGAGTTGACCGAAGCCGCATTCAACCAGGAAATAGGAGTGAAGCTCTCGTTGCCCCAGAATGCCAGCTTGCTACCGATGGTCGATTTCAGTTGCAGGCCTTTGATCGGCTCGGCCATCAGGTAAGCATTGCCCACGACGTTGTCGGACCAGCTGTAATTGCCCAAACGGGTTTGGATATACGCAAGCGGGTTGCTCATTTCCTGGCCTACTGCCTGGGAAATACCGTAAGGGTTACCATTGGCATCGCGGCGAATGCCTTTGTTGGTGTAAGGCGCCGCATTGGCTACCGCAGGATCGGTGATGACCGCCGGTGTAATAGGGTCGAGGTTAATGGCAGAGCTCAATGGGCCGCCGAACTCGCTGTTGGTATTACCCAATCCTACCGATTTATCGTGCGCATAACCCAGGTTCTGGCCGAATGTGAGCCATTTCGCCAGCTTATGTTCCGAATTCAGACGAATGCTGGTCCTCTTATATTTAGAAATGTCGGTCGCTACGATACCTTCCTGATTGAGGTAACCCAATGAAAGATAGAACGTTGACTTGTCGGAGCCGCCGCTGATGCTCAGCTCGTGGTTCTGGCGTTTGGCGCTGTTGTTGAAGATCAATGACTGCCAGTCGGTGCCCTTGCCGAATGCAGCAGGATTGGCGTATGGAGCGGGTTGGCCCGCATTCACGGCCGCTTCGTTGCGGATTGTCGCATATTGGGTCGCGTCCAGCAGATCGAGTTTCCGTGCCGGAGCCTGCACACCGATGTAGCCGTTGTAATTCACGCGGATACCGCCTGCCTTGCCTTTTTTGGTGGTGACCAAAATCACCCCCGCGGCCGCGCGGGCACCGTAAATCGCCTGGGATGCGGCGTCTTTCAGTACTTCAATCGATTCGATGTCAGACTGGTTCAGGTATCCGATGCCGCCGTTGTCTACCACCACGCCATCCACCACATACAATGGATCGTTGTTGTTCAGGGTCGTGACCCCGCGTACACGGACGGTCGCGGCCGAACCCGGCTGGCCGGAGTTTGAAGCGATTGTAAGGCCGGAAGTCCGGCCTTGCAACGCTTCTTCCAAACGGTTAATCGGCATTGACTGCAAGTCGGAGGCTTTCACGCTGGAAATAGCGCCCGTTACGACGCTTTTCTTTTGCGCACCATAGCCTACCACTACTACTTCATTGAGGTTATCGATGGATTCTTCGAGTTCAAAGTTGATTTCGGATTGGTTACCGACGGGGACTTTCTGAGTGATCATCCCGATGAAACTGGCTACTAGTACGGAGTTGGGTTGCACCTCGATCGAGTAATTACCGGTTGCGTCGGTGATTGTCGCATAATTGGTGCCTTCTACTACCACGGTAGCGCCTACCAGCTCTTCGCCCTTCGTTTTGACAGACACTTTGCCCTTTATTACCCGGCTTTGGGCTAAGGCGTTCTGTACCAGGCCATATAGCATCAGCACACTACATAATAGTACAATTTTTTTGCTCATAAATGTTAGTATTAAAATTAGTAGAAGTGGCAAATGATCTTTGCCCAATTAATTATTGAAAAAGTAATACTTGCGTATCCCTGACAAAGGTAGAGGCACAAAGAGGCAGCTACGTAGCAAAGCATTACTACATTACTACCTCATATTGCACAAGTGAAATGTTTTCACGGAAAAATCACCCCTACATTACTACTACAATGAGGGGTTGGGTGGTTATTTATTGACAAAAACTAGGAGGATTTTGACTTTTAGCCGGTAGTCACATCCATTTTGCCGATTACTTCTTCGAGATCGATACCCTCGCTTAAAACCGGTTTGAAAAGGTCGCCTTCGCGCTGGATGCGCTCCATCGCATTGAAGATCGTAAAGTCTTTCAGTTGCAGTCCCTTCTTTACCTCGTCCCAATGCAGCGGCATAGATACGGTAGCGCCGGGTTTGGGGCGGACCGAGTAGGGCGCGGCGAGCGTGGCTTTGGGGCGATTTTGAAGGTAATCGATGTAGAGTTTGCCTTTGCGGTTTTTGGTGAGGCGCTCCACGCTGGTGAAATCGGGAAGCTGCTGTTGCACCTGGCCTGCCACCCATTCGGCGAAGAGCTGACACTGGTCGTAGCTGTACCGGGCACCGAGCGGAATGTAAATATGCAAGCCGGTGGAGCCGGATGTTTTGCAATAAGAGGGCACGCTGAGCGAATCCAGGAGGCCTTTGATCGCCTGGGCAGTTTCGATCACTTGCTCGAATGTATTGCCGGTGTCGGGATCCAGATCGAGCAGGCACCAGTTGGGGTTGTCGGGTGTTTCTACGCGGCTATTCCATGGATTGACGTCGATGGCGCCCAGGTTAGCCATGTAGAGCAACGTGGCCTCGTCGTTGCAGAGCATGAAGTTCTTGTGCTCGCCTTCGGATACATATGGAGTTGTCTCAATCCAGTCGGGTACTTTGCCTGTGACGTCTTTCTGGTAAAAACTTTTGCCTTTAATTCCGTTTGGAAAGCGGTTGAGCGACAGCGGACGATTTTCGAGGTAGGGCAAAATGAATGGCGCCACCTGGTAATAGTAATTGATAAGCTCGCGCTTCTGGATTTTATCGTCAGGCCAGTAGAGTTTACCCAAATTCGAGAACTTCACCTCGTGCCCGTTGATTTTTCGCACCTGGGTTTCCTCTTTCGGGTTCAAAAGTGTCTTTCTTTTGGCTTTGGCAGGCTTTCTGATGATCTCTTTCCCTGTATCCTCCGTCTCGTCCACGATTTCGTCCGCAGGTTTCTCTACTTCCCGCACCACTTCCTTCGCCGATTTGTCCTCCCGCATTCCCTCGAACGAGGGGTGCCTGAACACGCCATCCTGCGTGATTTCGGTAAAACTGATCTCGCAAACGAGCTCGGGTTTCAGCCAGGTTGCATTCGCATGCGGCGGGTTGGGGCGGAAGCGCGAGGGTTTGTTGTAGTCGGGTGTTTCTTTAAACGGGCTTTTTTGGGTAATTAATGGTTTGAAAAGCGCCATCATTTCCTTCTGCTGTTTTTCCTTGAAACCGGTGCCCACTTTGCCGACATAATGCAGCTCGCCTTTATCATAAGCCGCAAGCAGCAATGCACTGAACAGTTTGGAGGAACCCTCGTTCAAGGTATAGCCCGCGATAATCACCTCTTGCCGCTTGTTGATCTTGATTTTCAGCCAGTCGCGCGTGCGGATGCCCGGATAATATTCACTGTCTGATTTCTTGGCCATTATGCCTTCGAGGCCCATTTTTTGAGCCGCTTCAAAAAACGCTTTGCCATCGGCTTCGACGCTGTAACCCAGTTGAACAGGACTGTTTTCATCCACAATGCTTTGCAAAATGGCTTTCCGTTCGCTCAGCGGCAGATGAATGAGGCTTTTGCCCTCCATCCAGAGAATGTCGAATGCGTAGTACACCAGTTCACCATCGGCCTCACTCCGCCAGTTTTGCAATGCATTGAAATCGGAGAGCCCCTTTTCGTTGATCACTACAATTTCCCCATCGATAACGGCGTCGATCTTCCATTCCTGCAACTGCTGGTAAATCGGGTAAAACTTGTCGTTGAACGATTTCCTGTTGCGCGATTGCAGGCTTACCTCGCCTTTGTTCAGGTAGGCTAATGCCCGGTACCCATCCCATTTGACCTCGTATTCCCAGCCGGGATCGTCAAACGGCCCGTCGACCAACGTAGCCAGCATGGGCTGCATATCGTCCGGAAACTTTTGCTTCTTACCCTTTTTCAGAACGGTCGCTATGTCGGCGTCCGGACTTTTTTTTTCTGTCGCTGCGTCTTCTGCCGGATCTTTGGCCTGGGTTTTGGGGGATTTCGATTTAACCGGGCTTTTCGGCGACTTCTTCTCTTCGTGATTGCTTTCCCAAACCGCGTCACCGGCCTTTTCGATACCATTTAAAGTCCTGCGGGAGACCGCTGAGCGGTCCTTTTCGGTAATGTCTTCTTCGGAAGCATATTTGTCGCGATGCTTAATGAGCAGCCACGCATTCTCTTCCATGCCTCTGGTTTTCACCAGCGCATATTCACCCTTCAATTTTTTGCCATTCAGCCGCACTTTCAAAGAGCCCGAATACAGCTCTTTCAACGCAAGTTTCTCTTGGGCCTTTTTGCCTTTAACACCTTTCAATTGGCCGTTTTTTTCTTCCAAAGGCTCGTAAGTCCCAAAATCCCAGACCATTACAGTTCCGGCGCCATAGTTTCCTTCGGGAATAATGCCTTCAAAGTCCTTGTAATCGTAAGGATGGTCTTCCACCATCATCGCCAGCCGCTTTACCGACGGGTCGGTCGACGGGCCTTTCGGGACCGCCCAGCTTTTGAGTACCCCGTCCATTTCCAGCCTGAAATCGTAATGCAGGCGGCTAGCGTCGTGTTTTTGTATCACGAAAATGAGCTCGTCTTTGGCCGCTTTGCCGCCTTTGGGCTCGGGAGTTCTGTCGAAGGAACGTTTTTCGTTGTATTTGGTAAGGCTCATGGCGGCAATGCGGTTAGTGAGTGATGGAATTTTGAATGAGTGAATAATTTTGAATGACCGAATGACTGAATGACCGAATGATTGAATGAGTGTGTTTTATCTTTTGCATGGACTATTAGTATTGAAGACTATCTGAGCTATTTATTCAGTGAAATATTCAGTCATTCAATCATTCAATCATTCAATCATTCAATCATTCAGTCATTAAATTTCAACCTGCCGGTTCATGTATGCGTGAGTCGACCAGGTCCTGCAATTTTTTGCCATTTTCGAGCGCGTACCCGCCGACGTCGTTGTTGAAAAATGCCCAAACTTCGTGTCCATCGTCGGCCCAGGTAGCAAACTTTTCGGCATAATCTTCCAGAATATCGTCGGAGTAGGACGAGCTGTACAGCGAGGTCGGTCCGTGGAAACGCAGGTAGATGTCTTTGGCAGTGATTTCTTCATGATACGGGAACCGGTCAGCCTGCGAGAAAACCAGGGTAATACGATATTTTTTCATCAGCCCAATGCTTTCCTCCGAAAACCAGGACGGGTGCCGCACTTCGAGCGCGAAACGAAAGCCTTTGTATTGGACGGTTTCTTCGTAAAACGCTTCCGCAGTGTCGGCGTGGTACCGGGAATTGGCGGGCAGTTGAACGAGCACCGGACCAAGGTGCTTTTTAAACGGGCCGAAAACATTGAAAAACCGCTCCAATGGTTCCTCCGGGTCGTGGAGTTTTTTTAAATGGCTCAGGTACCTGCTCATTTTGGGACAAAAGCGAAAATCTTCCGGCACCGTATCGATCCATTTCGCTACGATCTCCAATGTGGGCATTTTGTAGAAGCTGTTGTTGATCTCCGAAACGGCGAAATGCCGGGCATAAAATGTCAGGTAGTGCGCAGGCTTTATCGTTTCGGGGTAGAAAATGCCTTTCCAATGTTTGTAGCTCCAACCTGAGGTGCCGATGTGTATCTTTCGCTCCACTTTCATTATCAGTTCGTTGTGGAGCCAGTTAAAGCAATAATCGTACCGAAGGGTAATTAGTACCGTCCTGGCGAGCAGTGGCCGATGTTCGGGTGTAAATCTTAAAAACGCTGCATTAATGCCGATTTATTTCGAAATTGGCCGCATTGATCATAAACACTGTTTCTATCATGAAGGATATCGGCGCAAAGGATTTGCAGGCCATCGAGGTTTTTCGCGAAGTACCGGAAGACCAGCTGCAATGGATGATAGATCGCAGCCAACATTATGAATTGCAGGAAGGCGATATGATGATCCGGCCGGGGGAACCGCTGGTGGGCACGCATGTCATTTTTTCGGGCCGGATCGAGCTATATCGGCTTCAAAACAATACAAAACAAATTATCGCCGAACTCTTGCCCGGCACCGTCACGGGTGCTCTTCCGTTTTCGCGCGGAAAATTAGCCATTGCTTACGGGGTGTGCCTTGAAACGGCTCAGTTGATGACTTTTCCGAAAGAGTTATTGCGGGAACTAGTGACTTCGCATTACGAACTTACGCAGGCGCTCGTGATCGTGATGACGTCGCGCGTACGGGAATTCACTGAGCTCGAACAGCAGAATGAGAAGATGATGGCACTGGGTAAGCTTTCGGCAGGGCTCGCACATGAGCTGAACAACCCCGCGGCGGCCATCGTACGCAGTTCGGCGTCGTTGAAAGAACATTTGCTCATGCAGCCGGATTCGTTCAAATCGCTGCTTTCGATCCACTTGTCGCACGAGGAGATCGATCTTTTGAATAGTAAAATGATAAGTTTGCTCAACAACTCCAACCGCCCGGTGTTGTCGATGATGAAGCGCTCGGAGAAGGAGGATGAGATCCTCGACTGGCTCGACCTGAACAATATCAATGGCTGTGAAGACATTGCGGATAACCTCGTGGAATTCGGGGTAGGGGAAGCCGACCTGGAAGTGCTGAAAAGCAAAATCAACCACGACGACCTTTCGCCAGTGCTGACGTGGATCAACAACAGCCTGACGACCGAGCGCATGGTGGCCGATATTCAGGAGGCTTCCAAACGCATTGCCGAGCTGGTTGGCTCCGTGAAAACCTTCACGCATATGGATCGCGGGGGCGAGCGCGAGTACGTGGATATCCACGTGGGCATTCGTAATACGCTCATTATGCTGAATTACAAGCTGAAAAAGGGTAATATTAAAGTGACGGAGGACTTTGACCTGACTTTACCGCCCGTCAAAGCGATGGTAGGTGAGCTGAATCAGGTGTGGACAAATCTGATCGACAATGCGATCGACGCGCTTGAAAATCAGCCGGAAGCGGAACTGACGCTCATTACCCGCCGTGATAAGGAATTTGTGAAAGTGACCGTGTGCGATAATGGCCCGGGTGTTCCGGCCGAGATACGTTCCAAGATCTTCGATCCGTTTTTTACGACCAAGTCGGTAGGAAAAGGCACCGGCCTGGGCCTCGACGTCGTGAACCGGATCGTGCGCCAGCACCGGGGCACCGTAACGCTGCATTCACAAACCGGGCGCACCGAGTTTGTGGTATGTTTTCCGTTTAATGGATAATTTTAATTCTCAACTCATATTTAAAGGAGGCTCTCATGGCTTTGCCCATTATTTTTTCGATTGACGACGATCCGCAGGTGCTCCGGGCGATCAGCCGCGACCTGAAATCCCATTACCGCGAAAAATACAGGATATTGAGCACTACTTCCGTGGCCGAAGCGATGGAAAGCCTGCTCGAATTGCAGAACCGCGGTGACGAGGTGGCGATGTTTATCTCCGATCAGCGGATGCCTGAAATGCAGGGCGTGGATTTCCTTCAAAAGGCGATGAAAATGTTTCCTTTCGCTAAAAGGGTGCTGCTCACGGCCTATTCGGATACCGAAGCGGCCATCAAGGCGATCAACGACGTCCAGCTCGATTATTATTTGATGAAACCCTGGGACCCGCCGGAGGAAAAACTGTACCCGGCGATCGACGAGCTGCTCCGCGACTGGCAGGGCAACTACCGCCCCGATTTCAAGGGTATTAAAGTGATAGGTTATCAATTCTCGCCCAAAGCGCACGAAATCAAGGACTTTCTGGCGGGTAACCTGGTGCCTTACCTGTGGCTGGACGCAGAGTCGAACGAAACCGGCAGACAGATTTCCCAAAGTAACAACCTGTGCCCGGTCGACTTCCCGGTGGTGATTTTTGAGGATGGGTCTTTGCTGAAAACGCCGTCGCTGATTGACATTGCCGAGCGCATCGGTCTGAACCCCAAGACGAAACAGCAGATTTACGATGTCGTGATTATCGGTGCGGGCCCGGCAGGGCTGGCGGCCTCGGTGTATGGCGCCTCGGAAGGTTTAAGTACTTTATTGATCGAGCGGAAAGCACCTGGCGGACAGGCCGGTACCAGCTCCCGCATTGAAAACTATCTCGGCTTCCCGACCGGTTTGAGCGGCGCAGAGCTTACGCGCCGTGCGATCACCCAGGCGACGCGATTCGGGACTGAATTCCTTTCGCCCCAGTTTGTGAAAGAGATTAAGTTAAAGGATAAATATAAAACGGTGGTGCTGGGAGACGGCAGCGAGGTGAATGCAAAGGCCGTCGTGATCACAACGGGCGTCGATTACCGCAAGCTGGATACCCGCGGCGTGGAAGATTTTACGGGAAAAGGCATTTACTACGGCGCGGCCAGTACGGAGGCCAGCTCATGCGGAAACAAGGATGTGTACGTGCTGGGCGGAGGTAATTCGGCCGGACAGGCGGCGATGTACTTGTCGAAGTTTGCGCGCAATGTGTATATCCTGATCAGGAGAAATGACCTGACGTCGTCCATGTCGTCGTACCTCATCGACCAGATCGCCGGCACGGAGAATATCAGCGTGCTGGGTTGCACGGAAATTGTGGAAGCACAGGGCGACGGCCATCTCGAAAGCCTGAAACTCGTGGATTTGAATACAAGCGAGGAGCGCACCGTTCCCGCTGACGCTCTCTTCATTTTCATTGGCGCGAAACCTTATACGGAATGGGTAGGTCTTGAAATCATTAAAAACAAGAAGGGTTTCATCGAAACAGGCCGCGAAATGAAGAACTACGAGAATTTCAAGGAAGTTTGGAAAGCCGACCGCGATCCCTATCTGCTTGAAACGAGCTCGCCGGGCATTTTTGCCGCGGGCGACGTGCGTGCGGGCGCAATGAACCGCGTGACGTCGGCGGTAGGCGAGGGCTCGATGTCCATCAGTTTTGTTCACCAATATCTAAGCGAAGTATAATGAGCCAGGTTTGTAAGCATATAGAAGATATTCAGGAGATTAAGGTCGCCCACGAGCTGGTTTGTGAGGAATGTAAGAAAGTAGAAGGATGGTGGGTGCATTTGCGCACCTGCCAGACCTGTGGCGCCACTTTATGCTGCGACAGCTCGCCTTCCAAGCATATGACCAAGCATTTCCACCGCACCGGCCACCCGGTGGCCTCCTCAGCCGAGCCGGGGGAGAAGTGGCTGTGGTGTTATAAGGATGAGACGTTTGTGGAATATGAGTAAAAGGGAGGAATGGAAGGAATGGGAGGAAGGGGAGGAATGGGAGGAAGGGAGGATGGGGAGGAATGGGAGGATGAGAGGGGAGAACGCCCCACGCCGATTCTCCTTTCTCCCTTTCCTCCTTTCCTCCATCCTCCCTTTTCTCCCTCGTATTGATTTTCGTAACTTTGTCCTATGACGAAATCAGCGACGATCGAACAGTTCTACAAGGACACTTCCATGCTCATACCTGCGCAGGTTCAGAAGGAGGTAGGGCATTTCAATATTTTCAGAACGGACGAGCTATATCGTGTCGCGGCGAAAAACAGGGTGATGCCCTACAACCGCCGGGCCTATTACAAAATCAGCCTGATTATCGGTCGCAACAGGGCGGAGTATGCGGATAAAGTAATTGATATAGAGCATAATGCATTGCTTTTTGCGACGCCGCTGATTCCCTATAACTATGTGCCGCAGGATGAAAATCAGGCGGGGTTCTTCTGCATTTTCTCCGAAGATTTTCTCACACAGGACAACAGCGGCGTCCGCTTACGTGAACTGCCCGTTTTTAAACCGGGCGGAAGTCCGGTTTTTTTCCTCAACGACGAGCAGATCGAGGATATCAAATACATTTTCAGAAAGATGTTTCGGGAAATCGAGTCGGACTATGCCTACAAGTATGATTTGCTGCGCAATTATGTGATTGAGCTCATTCATTTCGGGCAGAAGTTGCAGCCTGCTACCTCACTTTTTACCGAAACCAATGCCTATAAACGCGTTTCGTCACTTTTCATCGAGTTGCTCGAACGCCAGTTTCCCGTAGAGCCGCCGCATCAGAAATTGAGCTTGCGTTCGCCCAAGGATTATGCCGACCAACTTTCGATCCATGTCAATTACCTCAACAAGGTTTTGAAGGAAATTACAGGCAAAACCACTACCGAGCTCATTACGGAGCGCATTATCAAGGAATCCAAGGTCCTTTTAAAGCACACCGACTGGAATGTGTCGGAGATCGCATACAGCCTGGGTTTCGAAGAGGCTTCGCATTTTAATAACCTCTTCAAGAAGCACACCGCGTTAAGTCCGCGTGCATTCAGGGCCTAGATTTGAATTTCGTAAGTTTTGGTTTGAAAGCCGCAAATCCGGCGGAATAGTGCCCGGTACCTTTGTTCCATCAATTTTAAACAGCAAAAATGATGGAATCAGTAAGTAAAATAGCATTGGTAACCGGCGGCAGCCGTGGTTTAGGGAAAAATATGGCGCTGCGCCTGGCAGAGAAAGGAAACGACGTGATCATCGTTTACCGCAGCCAAGCGCAGGAGGCCGGTGAAGTGGTAGCGGCCATTGAGGCATTGGGTCAAAAAGCGGCCGCCATTCAGCTGGATACCGCGGACGTAAAGTCCTTCGACCATTTCTTTACTCAGGTCTCCGGTATTCTGAAAGACAAATGGAACCGCGTTTCTTTCGATTTTCTGATCAATAATGCGGGCATCAGCCGCCCTTCTCTATTTCCTGAAACCAGCGAGCAGGACTTTGATGACCTGATGAACGTACATTTCAAAGGCGTTTATTTCCTCTCACAAAAGGCATTGCCGCTCCTCGCAGACCGCGGACGGATCGTGAACCTTTCCACAGGCCTCGCGCGCTTCTCTACGCCCGGTTACGCCGCGTACGCGTCCATGAAGGGCGCGATCGACACACTCACGCGCTACATGGCGAAGGAATTGGGTGGTAGAGGCATTACAGTGAATGCATTGGCGCCAGGTGCGATCTATACCGATTTCAACAGCGAGTCGTTCGATAACCACCCCGGCCTGACCGACTTTATCAGCAGCATCACTGCGCTGGGACGGGTGGGCGAGCCCAACGATATTGGCGGCGTCGTGGCGTTCCTGTGTTCGGAAGATGCGCGCTGGATTACCGGTCAGCGAATAGAAGTTTCGGGAGGAATGTTCCTCTAAAATTGAAAAGCCGCCGCAAATCTGCGGCGGCTTGGTGTGTACAGGCCTCTCCCGGTTAGTTTTTGTTACCTGAGAGTTTCAGATGGACCTCGATACCCGGTTTGATGGACGCATCGTCCGGCAGGCCGGGTTCTGTGGCATAAGTCATGCCCCATAGTGTGCGATCAAACGTCGTGATTGCCTCCAATTTGAAGGAGTCGCCATTCAGATCGATCCGGGCAGGGAATGTGACCGGATTACTCTTGCCTAACAGTGTTAAATGACCTGTCACCTCGAAATTCGCGCCGGAAACCACACCAGCCTCGGTTCCCGTATAGGGTGCTACGCTCATGATTTCAAAAGTGACGTTCGGATGGAGCGCCATGTTGAAGAAATCGGGGCTTTGCAGATGGTGTACCAGTTGGTGTTTCAACTCGTCGGTAGGCAGGTTCAGGTTGACGATCGATGAAAGCGGAAGCGTAAATGCCCCGCTTTTTACTTTTCCTCCTTCGATCAGCAGGCTGTTGCTTTCGACGTCGAGTGTACCCTCATTGAAGTAACCCGTTTTGAGGTAACCTTTCCATTCCGCCACCGAAGTTTCGTCAAGACGGTAGTTGGTTGCGCCAACAGGCGCATCATGGTCGGTGCAGCTCGTAAACAGCGCTGCAACTGTTAACAGTGTTAGAAATTGTCTTTTCATGGTTTGATTTGTTTTCATGGCTGATTTTGATTCCGATGCAAAACTAAGGGCCCGTTTCCTGCCGGGGCCTACGCGGGAAGGATAAAAAACTACGCGCGGCGGATTTTGACACAAATGGAGGCCGATTGGTATTGGATGCATTTATTGCGTTATTTGCACGAGGATTTTAGTCATTAAGCTACGGGCAATGTCAATCAGAGGACCCATTATTTCGATCGAAGACGACGCCGACGATCAGTTTCTAATCAAAAGCGTGGTTGAGGAGCTCGATATCCCTAACGAGCTTTTGTTTTTCAGTAACGGCGTTGAAGCCCTGCTTTACCTCGAAACCACGCGCGACCAGCCATTCCTGATCATTTGCGATATCAACATGCCCGTCATGAACGGCCTGGAACTCCGCGAGCGGATCGATAAGAACGAGTACTTGCGCAAGAAATCGATCCCGTTCGTATTTCTGAGCACGGCGGATAACCCGTTGGTAATCAAAACCGCCTATGAATCGACCATTCAGGGTTTTTTCAAAAAGGAGAATAGCTTCGAAGAACTGAAAGCGAGGATCAGGGTGATGTACGACTATTGGGCCTATTGCCTGCATCCAAATCAATATCTTTGATCTTAATTGACTTTTATTGTAAATTGATAATCAGCTATTTATGTAAATTTCTCCTTCCTCTAACATAACCAAAATAAACGGATTTACTATCTTTGTAATGTTAGTTTCAATGTTAGTCACTATCATTAAATTCGTTTATGTCACTCGCCTCAGCTAATATTCTATTCGACAGTCGCAATATGCCGGAAGGGAGATATATGGTGAAGGTGACCGTTTATGCGAACGGTATTCAACGCCATTTTTCGTCTGGACTAGTCATTGAAACAAAGGAGGTTGAATTCCTCCGAGCAAACAAGACAGGGCTTACTGGGCGTGTTCGAGATGAAGACAAGAGGGAGCTGTGGGAAAAAGTGTATGGTAATGGCCATACAGATGCACTAAATCGCCATGTTCCTAGTGTTCTAACCAGAGCGAAGTTGGTTATTTCTGATCTTGGACAGTCGTTCGAGTTTGCTGACTTTCAGAGACTGTTCAAGAGTAAGCATCAAAAAGGCACAGCGACTTTTCCCAATGATGTTGTTATCGCGTTGGAAAACAAAGTTAGGCGACTATTTAATGAGGATAGAGTGGGTAACGCAAGAATTAACGTAACCACAGTTAACAGTCTGCGACGATTTCTGAAATTTAGGAGCAAGGGGAGAAAAGTCGATTTGGAGCTGCCCTTCGATAAAGTGACACCTAAGTTTCTCCGTGAGTATGAAGAATGGAGCCTTCGTGAGGGAAAAGTTACCCGCGTAGCAGATCGTCCTGGGAAGCCTGGTAGTATAACCACGTTTGCCATGCATTGCAGAAATATCCGGTCAGTATTTAACGACGCCATCAAAGCTAAGGTTACTGGTAGGGATTCTTATCCATTCCTGAAAACTACGGGCTTTGTTATTCCTAGGCCTAAGAATCCCAAAAAGGCAATGTCTTCGGAGCTTATATCGGAGATTTATCATGTTGATCTCGATAGTGATCCCAGCTTAAAGCATGCTAGGGATCTTTGGGTCTTTTCTTATTTGTGCAATGGAATTAACTTTTCAGACATTTGTCGTCTGTTGTGGAAGGATGTGGACCTTGCGAACAACAAAATCAAATTCATTCGGCAAAAGACGAAGAACACCAACAGGAGCGAAGACCTGGTCATCGAAATAGATCTATTGCCTAGGGCGATTCAAATATTAGAGGAATATGGGACGAAAGTTAGAGCGGACAACGCATACGTTTTTCCGTTCCTATACAGAGCTAAGAACGAGGTAGAACGATGCAAGATCATCAATATGCTTAGCAGTGAAACTAACCGGCGTATGAAGCGCTTGCTCAAAAGACTTGGATTTGAGCCGACCGACAAAATCAAGGGACGTACGTATGAAGCTCGCCATAGCTTTGTAACGACTTTGATAAGGGCGAAAGCGCCAACCTCGTTTGTGTCCAGGAAAATCGGGCATGCAAGTATTGTAAGCACTGAATCATATATTGGCTCCTTTGAAGATGAGCAAACGCAACAGTTTTTATCGGTTCTGATACCTAAGCGCGAAAAACAAGAAAGCCAGGGCTCGTAAATCCTGGCTCACATTCTATGCTCGTTGCTCCGGCCAATGCCAATGAATTACGCGATAGATGGCAGAGAATCCCGTAGGGTTAAGCTTCCTGATCAAAACTAGCGCTTCTTCCATTGTTAACTTGCCGTCCGGATATGCCATGTCAACCGCTTACTTTCCACGTCGTAATCCTTGACTTTCTCCCAATAATGGGTTGAGTCGTCCATGAACCGTTGAATCTGTACGATCTGGGGGCCGTGTTTTCCAAAGTCCTTTTCCATTGCTGATGAGTGTTTAAATATCAAAAAATAGGTATCAATAATATCAAAAAGATGCATGTATGTCAAGATCTTCAGTTATTTTACGTACAGAAACCGGCTGGCACCTTGAAACGAATGATTTGAATTGTAACTTTGTTTGCTTATACGAGTATTTCACTTCCTTCACTGGAAGTAACCCCAAAAGACAATTATGAAGCCAATAGCAAAGAATACTAAAAACTGGAGTGATGATCGGTTTGAGCTGATTAACAAGATGTTATACGTCCTTGTTAAATTTGGTGGTAGTGCGACCTATCATCAAATAGCGAAGGCGCTTTACTTCGCAGAGAAGGAGCATTTACGGATTTACGGGAAAAGGCTAATCAATGACTCATATAAGAAGATGGACTTTGGTCCGGTTCCGTCTGAGGCGTATGACGTGATGAAGTTTGTTGGGTTAATGCCATGGTATAAGGCGTTGTTTTCCCGTGTCGATGATAAGACGATTTCTGCCGTTTCTCAACCAGACATGGATTACCTCGCGGAATCGGAGACTGCGGCAATTGATTATAGCATCGACTTGATCAAAGATCTCTCGTTTAAGGAACGGACTGATTTGTCTCATGATGAAGCGTGGGAATCGGCGAAGATGAATTCGTGGATGGATATTAAAAAAATCGCAGAAGCTGGGGGGGCGTCGGAAGACATGATTGAATACTTTATTGAACGAAACGAAGCCGCGAAAGCCCTAGCGAAATGAATTTAGGAGAGTTACTACCTGAAAAGCTACGCGACGAATATGCGACGCGGAAGATACAGATCGGCTCTGTTATTAGAATGTACGTTCAAGATACTAATCCGCCGAAAGAAAAAAGATTTGTTATTGTTTCTGAAGATGAAACCAAGGTGAGGTTAGCGGTAGTTTATTTTAACACTGTTGTGAACCCCAATGTAAACTATACGGAAGAATCGAGATCATTACATATCCCGGTTTCGCCTGAGGGCCGCGACTATTTATCTGGAGATTGCTTTATTGACTGTTCTGAATTATTGGAAAAGTCTAAGGAGAGTGTGATCGAATACATTACTGACAATCCAGGAGAACTTCTTGGACACATGTCCGACGATGACCAGAGAGAAGTACAAGTGAAAATTATGCAAGCAAAAACCATACCGCCATATAAGAAAAGACGGTATGGTTTTGCTTAGTATTTTGATTCGATACTATTGATTTAATAAAAGAGGGGCCAAAAGCCCCTTTTTTTATGTACTACTGCTAAATCGAACATGAAAACTAGAATTGCTCCCATTGGAAGTGCATACCGTCTTTGGATGCCGCCGACCAATCAGCCCCGCAGAACCATCCATTATCCCGCCATATCTGTAAGAATTTTTCCGACCAGGTAACTTTACCCCGGAATGGGTTTAGCTTCGCATTCAGGTCAATTGCAATACCCCACGAATGGACGCTTATACTTTTACTTCCCCGCTTCTGGCGAATATTGAAAACGCCGTCATAAGACACGATCTCGCTGTGTACGCCGTTCGCTATCAGTTCTCGTAAGGTATCTTCCAGCGGAACAATCAGTAGGTGATTGATGTAGATTTTCCTTGGCAAAACCGGGATAGCCTGCCTTATTTCTTCGGGTACCTTCCAAATCTGCATCCACTTGCTTTCAAAGGTTACGCGGTCTATCGTAGGATTGCCGAACTTTTTGATTAATTGAGCCTGTGTTTTCATTCTTCACCACTGATAAGGTCTTTCAACTTTCCGCTATCATCGAATTTCTTCAACCGACGTAACAACCACGAAGGAAGGAGTGAAGGATTGATTTCGGCGGCGTTTTCGACAATACTGATTGCCTCTCGAACCATGATCCCGCAGTAAAGCACGTTGTCCAGCCAGTCAAAAAGTCCAGTAGCAGCCCCCGAAATGGTAAACTTTCCGAGGACATTTGTCATCGTCAGCACGCACATGTAGAGCAGTACTTTTTCAAAGAGTCGTGCGAACGCTTTGGACTCTACGTTTTTGAGCTTCCATGCCTTGTAAACACCTAGAATAGTGTCCGCCCCGATCATTACAGCAAGGAAGGTCAGGAATTGCCAGTCAGAGAATACGTATTGCTCGAATACAGCTTTAATACCTCCCAGTGATGCAGCTAGCATCAGAAAGTGTTTGTCGGTGGCGTTTTCCATTAGTGATTTAATTGTCTTCATGTTAGTGGGTAATTATGGTGATCAGCAACCCAATTGATACTCCTATTCCGATCCCCCGATAGAGTGCTTTACGCTGGTTTTTTCTGGCGTTCCTTTTGTCGATTTCTGCCTGTTGTTTTTGCAGTTTGATTTGCATGTCAGACAGGCGCAATAGCTCCCAAACGCTTTCGATTTCTTTTCCTCGTGCTTCATAAGCGGCTTTAAGTTTACTGTGAACCGGCTTTAAGGCTTCCAATACAATCAGGCTGTCAAGTAGCATCCGTTCATACCGGTCACCTACGGTTAGCGTATCGGACGCTATCTGCGTAAGCTCTTGCTTTGAGGACTTCCCGTAGGCTGTCCCGAAGCTTAGCAGCAGTAGGAGTGTTATTATTGATTTCATTGATCATCCACTTTAAATCGCCTTCCGATACTGTGTATACGCTGTCCGCTTTTCGTGCCGAATCCTGCTTGATTTTGGCTATTTCCTTGCCCTTTCTGATACTATCCTCTAGGGTGACATTCTCGCCGTTGGAGACATCATCACGGTAAGCGTAGTTAACCCACCACGCTATCCCAATCACTGACATAATCAGGATGAATGAGATTATCCCGTATTTGGCTTTGCTTCTCACGACTACTGGATCTTGATCTTCACAACCTTGTTAATACCGCCGCCGCGACCAGAGTAGATTTCCCGGTATCCCTGTAAACCGGCGTATGTAGTTATTGAGAAAGTAAACCCCTCACCTTGGGCAATACCGGTCATTCCGCTGTCGGAGTCGATAAATTCAGAGCGGAGCTTGTAAATAGCTGGCCCCAGCTGGGCATTGATCTTGGGTGCATAAAAAGCCATTGCGAAGTGAATTATCTCGCCCCCACGTCTAAAAAATGGAGCCCCCCAGAAATAGAGAATATCTCCGTTAACATCTTCTTCCGGAGTGGTATCCCAATTCTGATCCGATGATCTGGGTATTTCGGAGAAGTTGACCACCTGATTCCGTGGCAAATTGACCACCTGATTAACTGGCGGCCGAAGGCAAAAAATGCGGTAGAAGCGGGTTCAAAATTAGT
>NZ_JAHXBN010000113.1 GCF_019924045.1 Dyadobacter fermentans
GCCGCCTTCGGAGGAGTTGACATTGCGATCAATACGGTTGGGAAAGTGCTTAAAAAGCCGTTCGGCGATACCACCGAAGAGGAATACGACAGCATGGCCGACATCAATTCGAAGGTGGCTTACTTCTTTATCCAGGAGGCAGGCAAGAAGGTAAATGAAAACGGTAAGATATGTACGATCGTTACCTCCCTACTGGCGGCATACACAGGCTTGTATTCTACGTATGCCGGTCAAAAAGCTCCTGTGGAGCACTATACGCGCGCAGCTTCCAAAGAGTTTGGAGCAAGGGGTATTTCCGTAACGGCCGTAGCACCTGGCCCGATGGACACCCCGTTCTTTTACGGTCAGGAAAGCGACGATGCGGTTGCCTACCATAAATCGGCCGCCGCGCTCGGCGGATTGACCGACATCAGGGACAT
>NZ_JAHXBN010000114.1 GCF_019924045.1 Dyadobacter fermentans
AGTGTTGGGTGGCAGATATTACTTATCTGCGGACCCGGAAAGGGTTTGCATACTTGTTTCTGCTGACAGATGCTTATTCACGGAAAATCGTGGGCTGGGCAGTGCGGGAAAGTCTGGGGATCGAAGGTGGTCTGGCTGCACTGAAAATGGCGCTCAGGCAGCGGGACAAGTCCTTGCCGCTGGTCCATCACTCGGACCGTGGCATCCAGTATTGTAGCAAAGGTTATGTGAATTTGCTACGCAAACATGCGGTCCTGATCAGCATGACCGAAGCAAACCATTGCTATGAGAATGGGCT
>NZ_JAHXBN010000115.1 GCF_019924045.1 Dyadobacter fermentans
TCGTTGTACAGATAAATGGCCTCTTTGACGGATTGCAGACACAGTGTTTTGGTTTTAAATGTTGTGTTTAGTAAAAATTCATGTTTCAAAATTCCATTTACTCGTTCTGCTAGCCCATTCTCATAGCAATGGTTTGCTTCGGTCATGCTGATCAGGACCGCATGTTTGCGTAGCAAATTCACATAACCTTTGCTACAATACTGGATGCCACGGTCCGAGTG
>NZ_JAHXBN010000116.1 GCF_019924045.1 Dyadobacter fermentans
TCAACCAGATGGGCTAAAAGCTCATCGGCGGTGTAATCATCGGTTTTCCCGCTTTCCAAGCTGCTTTTAAAGGCATGGAACATGCCATGGAATTTGAGCTTGCGTAACTTTTCCAATGTGTCGGTGTTCATTGTATGATTTGTTTAAAGGATTATTGGTAATAGTCTTCGCCCCGGATATTATCATGATGGGGCATGGGCAATTCGTCGGCAAACAGGCTG
>NZ_JAHXBN010000117.1 GCF_019924045.1 Dyadobacter fermentans
CCCCCGTAGGGTAATCAGGCTTCACCTGATTGGGTTGCCCCATTCGGATATCTATGGATCAATGCATATGTGCTGCTCCCCATAGCTTTTCGCAGCTTATCACGTCCTTCATCGCCTCTGAGAGCCTAGGTATCCCCCATGCGCCCTTAATTCGCTTGCGCGACTTTATTCTTCTTCTCTTCTACTTCACAATATGTCAATGAACTCGTTGCCTCACATTTGAGGCAATGCTGGTGCCACTAGTTAAAACTAATGCCACCCTCTTCGATGATGGAAGAGAGCAGATAATGTTCGTCTCCAGAAAGGAGGTGTTCCAGCCGCACCTTCCGGTACGGCTACCTTGTTACGACTTAGCCCCAGTCGCCGATTTTACCCTAACGGTGTCTTTAACCTACCGCTT
>NZ_JAHXBN010000118.1 GCF_019924045.1 Dyadobacter fermentans
GCAAGCCCTGTGTGGTCGAAGCTGGTTTGCAGCGGTGAAGGCGGGGTGGTTACCGTGGCGATCAATGTAGGCGAGTCACCCTCATATCTTGCATAATAGACCCTGTAAGCAGTCACGAGCGGGTCGCATTCTTTTCCGCCTACCTGGGCAGGATACTCCCATGTTAAATGGTTGGTAAATCCTGATGGGGTACAAAATGCTTCCGGGTGCGCTCTGAGCGAGTCGCAATTGAGCGGGTCGAGGGTAAGCACCGGCGGACAGGGC
>NZ_JAHXBN010000119.1 GCF_019924045.1 Dyadobacter fermentans
TGATTCACTCGAGCACCTTAGAATATTCTTCTCGACTACCTGTGTCGGTTTACGGTACGGGCTGCATACAGCTGGCGTTTCAAAAGCTTTTCTTGGAAGCGTCTTCGATGGTTCGCTTTGCCCGTAGGCTCGGCTCAACGCACTATTCCGTCAGTACGTACCATCCACGTCGCTCCGTCACTTTTTCACACTGCATGCAGGGGCAGGAATATTAACCTGCT
>NZ_JAHXBN010000013.1 GCF_019924045.1 Dyadobacter fermentans
CCTGGCCAACTGGTCGGTCACAGTACAACAGCTAGCAATCTTATACGGTGACCGGATTAAGCAATACATGAAAGTTTGAATTATGACACACTTAGATGAACATAACCATATTGTGAGGTATAAACGATTCTATTACAACTCCCATAAATCGTAGCATTCAGCAATTGCCAACCGTACGCGAAAAAAAAGTAAACAATGTATACATCCGCCATTAATTTTCTCAAAATGTCTGTACATTAACAACCGGACGGAGATATAACCACGGCACTCTTCGTTCGAAGAGCCGAAATGAGTTTAATCGCACTCAAATGAACCCAGATCCTTCCTCACCGATCCGTTTTATTGCAGTTGACGACGATTTGCTGGATTTGCTCGCCATTTCAGAACTGACCAGAGATTTCCCTTTCTTACAGAATTGCGGAACGTATACCAACGTTCTTGAAGCTTACGAGGCCAGCAAATATATCATACCTGACGTGGTGTTCCTGGATATTGAAATGCCTCAAATCAACGGCTTGGACCTCTTCCGCAAAATCAAGAGCATAGTACCTATTGCCGTTTTTATCACCTCACACCCTGAATTCGCACTCGAAGGTTTTGAACTTTCAGCATTGGACTACATCCTCAAACCCTTAACGGAAGAGCGTTTAGCCATGACGGTCAGGCGGATCAGGGAATTCCGGGAGATGAGGTACAAAGCCCGCGCTTACGAGGTATTGTTCGAACAGGACATTCTCACGATCAAGGATGGATACACGCACATTAAGCTTGCCCAGCGCGATATCGTATACCTGGAAGCGATGCAGGACTATACGAAGATCGTCACCGTGGAGAAAAGTTATATGACGCTGTCCTCGCTATCCTACTTTATGGATATGCTGCCTTCGGATCGCTTCATACGCGTGCATCGCAGCTATGGTGTCGCTATCCGCCATATCAAAGAATTCAAGCAATCGGAGGTGCTTTGCAACAACACCATTATTCCGGTAGGCAAAACCTACCGCCCCGTCATATCGAAACTCAAATCCGATCAGTAACACGGTTCCCCTGCGAATTTCCCCTCACCTGAACATTAAACTTATGAAACTGATCATTCTTTTTTTTACGCTGATTATCCCGCTTCGGGCCTTTGCAGGGGAAAATGAACACATCAGACAGCTCGAAGAAAAGAAGCTGAAATGTGAGGGCATTCTGGCGACCTTTTCGGGAAAACCGGAGACCCTTGATCTGCTTATCAGGGAGGGCAGGGAAGGCCTGAAAATAGCCGGCGAAAAGGACTACGAATATAGCTATGCGTTTCATCAGGCCATCGCAACAGGTTACTATTACAAGCAGGACTTCAAGTCTGCAAAGGAGCAGTTTGAACAGTCATATGCCGTTGCCATGAAAGGTGGTATGACTGACAAAAGTTTAAAACCGCTGGGCAACCTGATTTCCGTCAATTATTATATGGGGTTGACCAAAGAAGCCGATCAGGCGGCTGAGCAACTTAAGAATGCGATTGAGCCGATTTCAGATCCTAAGCTGAAAGCAGACGCCTACTACAATCTGGGCTTGTATAACCAGCAGCAAAAGTTCTATTATGGGATCGCCCTCGATTATTTTCTAAAAAGTGTTGAGACTTATAAACCGATCGCAGACACCACAAAGATCGTCAAGTTAAAAGTCGATTACGGGCTCAGGCTTATGATGGTGGCAGAAATTTACCTGTATTTAAAACAACCCGAAAAAGCGCTTCAATATCTGAATCAAGCAAAGCCCACCTTGGGCTTATCGCTGATCAGCGACATTAATGCTTACGGTAAATTTATTAAATGCTATGAGCTTCTGAAAAATAAAACCGAGGCACTTGCCTATTACAACCTGCTACACGAAGCAGCGGCCAAAACAAGCGGGAACTGGTCTCAATTGGTTTCCTCCAATCTCGCGATGGCCTCACTTGCTTTGGGAGACAAACAATACAGCCTCGCCAAAATGTATCTGGATAAAGCGGATGTGCAAGCCAAAAAGGACAATAAGGAGATTATGACATTCAGCGTCAATCTGGTCTACGGAGACTACTACAAGAGCTTAAAGGATTATAAAAATGCATTGAAGTACTATAAAATGTCCGAGCACGGTTCGGCTCTTTACAACAAAGAGCAATACCTGGAATTGTTAAAATCACTGACAACCGTTGAAATGCTTGCGGGCAGCCCGTCAGACGCGGCTGCCTATCACGAGAAGTATGTTGCGCTTTCCGATTCTCTGACAGACAGTAAGGTTTCATTGAACCTGGCTGAAATGGAGGCACGTTTTCAAAACGAGGAAAAGCAATTGAGAATTGATAATCAAAATACCGAGCTTTCTTATGCGCGAAGCCAACGTTTGTGGTTGGGCGCTGGATTGCTACTTATTTCGCTGGTCGCTGTATTGCTGACCATCAACTACCGCAACAAAAAACGTACGGCCGACTTGCTGGATAAAAAGAATGAAGAGCTTACCAGGGTTAACAATGAGTTGGAAGTTGCCAATCAAACCAAGGCTAAACTTTTTGGTATTATCAGCCATGACCTGCGTTCTCCCATCAATCAGGTGTATCAATTTCTCCAGTTACAGCAACGCAATCCGCAGCTGCTGAACGATGCGCAAAAAGATGAGCTCAGCAATAAGATACAAAGTGCAACAGGATCACTGCTGGCGACTATGGAAGAACTCCTGCTTTGGTCGAAGAGCCAGATGAGCCAGTTTAAAACCGATATTCAATCGGTTGATTTAAAAGATGCGACCGAACAAGCCGTGCAGCTGATTCAGCTTCATGTTGAAGCTAAACGGATCACGGTCAATAACGAAATTTCCGCGGCTGTATGGGTTAAAGCGGACCCGAATTATTTGCAGACAATTATCAGGAATCTGCTTCAAAATGCTGTTAAATCTTCTCCCGACGGGGGCGTAATTGATATCCGCTGTGTGCGGGTAGAAACCGGAATAGTTCTGGCCATCGGCAACACCGGGAGCGAATTCACTTCCGGCCAATACGCAGAGATCCTTGCGAGCGGCCATCACGGCCTGTCCGGTTTGGGGTTGAAGCTGGTCGACGAGCTTTCGCGAAAAACAGGCATCGCGGTTAGTTTCGAGAATCCTGAACGGGATTCAACGAGAGTCAGTTTGACATTCGCAACATAATTTCCTGGTACGTTCATCGATTTCGCACGTTCATTCATCGATTATTCTGACAGTTTGGGGTGTTGGGTAGCTAGCTTTGGTTTGCCGGTAAGCGAGTAAGAATTCAACAATTATCCTAAATTTTCAAAGATCATGAAAACACTAAACAGTATTCGTTCGATAGCTGCATTATGCCTTTTGCTGGTATTGTCTTCCGCCTGTTCAAAAAAGGAAGCTGATATCGACCCGGGAGAATCTGAAAAGACCGGAACGTTTAAAATTGACGGGGTGAGCTACAAAGGGACGACGAGTATCGTTACGATTGGCGGTACATATTCCGTTTCCTGCCAGCAAGATACTCCGTTTAAGCTGATCCAGGTACATTTTGGAAGCAAGGAGGAAGCCGAGAAAGGAGGTACATTCAATGTAAGGGATTTTAGCATTAGTGGAATAAAAGGGGAAGTCGAAGTGGGTGTCGACGGCCTCACTTTCGATCCGGATGGAAGCTATACGGTTACGGTCAAGAACAGGAAAATCGTTATGAATAACGTGAAGCTGATCGAGACTGGCCAGGGCACTCAAAAACCGGTGATTAACGAGTGTTCCATTGAATTTTGACAGATCGCTCGACTCTTTTCTTTAATGGGTTGTATCTTGTTCGGATACAGCCCATTTTTAGTTTCCCCCCGCTGCTCCACCTCACTCCGGCACCAGTTCGTATTCATTCATGCTGTTCCCGGTTTTACGGCTTTCGTTGGTACGTTTGAGCATGAGCTGCTCAGGGCTGGGAGGCGTTGTTAAATAAAATTCTATGTTCCCGGAAGAGCCGCTGGGCGGTGGTGAGAGGTTTTCGAGGATAAGCCGGTTATTGTCCGTTGAAAGTGACCAGATTCCGACAAGCTTGCGGCCGTCGACATCCATAAAAGTGACCTGCTCGCCGGCCGTGAGGTCGAGCCGAAACCGGGCGTAGCCCGGCTGGGTACTTCCTGAATTCCCCTCCGCGTAAACCACCACGCCATTTTGCCTGACGGATTTGGCTTTCCATACAATATTGATAGCTGCCGGCTCAACCTTTTTGGGCTGACAAGCGGCAAGCATGATCACAAAGAGAATGTAAATGCATATTCGCATAATCTGCTGGGGTTTAATGGATAAGTACTTTTCGTTTGATTACCTTTTGGTTATTGTCGATCACGACGACATAGATCCCGGGTTCCATCGTTTTCAGGTCAATTTCCATCGTCTGCGATAGCTTCATATTCCTGACAACCACACCCCGCATGTCGTATAGCAGCAAGCTGCCCACGCCTGGCTGGCTGAGCCGCACATATAATGTATTACCATATGCGTATGCCAGATCCTGGTCGGCAACAGGTTCCGTGCCGGTTATAATCGCACTCGCCGACAGTTTTACTACGTCGCTATATGGAGATGCACCCGCGTCGTTAACAGCCTTGATCCGGTAATAATGGTCGATGACATCCAATATTTTGCGGTCGTCAAACCAGAGCGAGGGGTATGGTGTACGACCTATTTCGACAAAGTTTTTATCGGGGATTTCGGATCGTTCGATTACCACTGTCCTGGTATTAGGCGAAACCGCGTCCCAGCTCAGTCGGACCAGGTCAAAATCAACCGCAGTTACTTTCAGGTTTGCAGGCTTTGCCGGTAACGGAGCTTTGGGGGTAGTTACCACGGCGATATTGGAATAACCTGAATATCCGACAGCATTCAGGGCTCTGACCCGGAAGTAATAGGTTGTCTCGTCTTTTAAACCTTTATCCGAAAACGCGGTAACATTTCTACCCACGCTGTCGACGTCAACAAAGTTGCTTCCGTCCGTAGATCGTTCGATTACAAAACTTCTTTCATTGCCCGAATTATCGGACCAAACCAGCTTTACCGAAAAATAGTCTGTTGCCGATGCCGCAAGGTTGGAAGGGTTATTCGGAGCCACGTCCCTGGTCGTCGCGGTAGCTACATTGGTGGGGTCAGATGCTCCCTGTGAGTTTCTCGACCGTACACGGTACCAATATTTTGTCGCTGGGCTCAACCCTGTGTTCTGAAAGGCGGTGGAATTCGCTGCCGCTTCTCCAACTTTCGAAAAACTGAGGCCATCTGTCGACCTTTCTATATCGAAGACAGATTCATTAGATGAATTGTCCTTCCAGGCCAGGTTAATCTGGCTGCTCGAAGCGGTTGTTGCTGTAAGATTAGAAGGGGTAATGGGCGGAACGTCAAAAGTAGTGGCTTCGGCAATGTTGGAATAATCTGAGTTCCCAATAGCGTTTTTGGCACGAACCCTGTACCAGTATCGCGTTAGTGTCGACAAACCGGTATTTTGATAGCTTGTGATATTGGCCGCTAAATCGGCGATTTTAGAGAAATTAGTGCCATCTGTCGATCGTTCTACTTCAACACCGGTCTCATTTCCCGAATGGTCTGTCCAGTTCAGGTCAATTTCTTTGTTGGACACCGGCGTGGCTGAGAGGCTTTGAGGAGTATTGGGGACAACATCCCTGGTCGTTGCGGTGGCCACATTAGAATAGCCCGAGTTCCCACCGTTGTTTTTAGCTCTTACCCGATACCAATATTGGGTGTTAGGAGTCAGCCCGTTATTGGAGTAAGAAGTGGCATTAGTCTCTACATCGGCTATTTTTAAAAAGTTAGTTCCATCTTGCGAGCGTTCAATTTCAAAACCGCTTTCGTTTCCGGAATTATCCGTCCAATTCAGGTTGAGCTGACTTTCACTCATTGTCGTTGCCGACAGATTACCAGGTGCTGCGGGCGGGTTGGCATTCGTCGTGGCATCGGCCACGTTGGTGTAGCCCGATGCCCCCACTTCGTTGAATGCTCTTACACGATAAAAATAACGCGTCGATGCAGACAGACCGGTGTTGTTGTATTGCGTTACATTGGCAGCTAACGAAGCTATTTGACTAAAATTGACCCCATCCGTTCCGCGTTCGACAACAAAACCGGTTTCATTGCCGGAACCGTCGATCCAATTCAACCGGATCTGAAAAGTGGGATCGAGTGATTGGGCAATCAGGCCTGACGGTGCTGCGGGCGCAGCCTGCCGGGTGGTTGCGCAAGCCGTATTGGAATAACCGGAATTGCCCGTTGCGCCCCAGATGCCTCTGATCCGATAACAATATTGGGTCGCCGGTGAAAGGCCGCTATTGTCGGTATATGTACCATATTCTCCCTCAGCGGTGCCAATTTGTGTAAACGGCCCTCCGGATCCCGTCGATCGCTCAATGGCAACCTTTATGCCACTGTCTTTCCCCCCATAGCTGGCCCAGTTTAGCCGGACACTATTCGCCCCGGTTTCTGTTGCTGCAAGCCCCGAAGGTACCGGAAAGGCGTTGGTAGTAGCGCAGGCTTCCTGCGAGTACCCGCTGTACACACCGGCGGAATTTCTGGCCCGGGCCCTGAAACAATAAGGCGTGGAGGCATTAAGGCCAGCGGCGATAAAGGTCGGGTTCGGTTGAGAAGGTTGTGAGGTAAAAGATCCAATGACGCTGTACGCCCCTCCGTTCTCCGATTTTTCGATCAATACGGTGATGTTCGTATTGGCGTTGAGGTCATTCATCGAAAGTATTATGTCACCATATGACTTTGATTCAACCACCAAGGATCTTATTGCAACCGGAGTTTGCGCAAAGCCTCTTGCGACAAATAATAGCACGGTAAGGGCAATAACCGGGATTACCCGCAGGGAATCATTTATTAGCTTCTTCATTTTACAGGAATTTTACGGTCGGATTTGTTAGGGCCATTGTACACCCACCGGATCAGTGGCTTCGCTTTGGCGGCTGTCGGTATCCACGGTAACAAGGCTGTAATAATAGCCGATGCCGGGCGTGGCATATTTATCAAAAAATTCAGCTTGCTCGCCTGTTACACTGCCGATGACCTTGGCGGCAACCGTTTTTTCGGTATATCGGTATACCACTATTTTTTCGGGCGCATCCAGAGGCGCATCCCAGGCTATCCGCACCCCCTTGTTGGTCGCCATGACGTTCAACCCGCGCACCGGTAATACGGCAGGGAGTTCTTTAAAATAGGATGCCTCAGCACTGTATCCGCTTGTTTTACCATTGATGCTGACCGCTCTGACACGGTAACTGTACATTTCACCGTTTTTTACACTAACATCCTCGTATCCGTTCCTCGACTTATCATCGACCGCCTGCCGGTAAACTTCTTTGAAGTCTTTTTCATTGCCTGCCTTACGTTCTATTATATACGCAACGATATAGGGGTCAATACTTTTCATGTCTTCCCACACCAGCAATGCGTGACCTTCGTGATATAGTATTTCCAGATTGATAGGCGTTGCCACATGGTCGGGGTAGCGGGGTTCCGAGTACACGGGGTCGCTCATCGGGCCTATATTGTAACTGGTGTTAATGGCTGCAACGGCCCATTTATATCCCGTGCCAATGGGCAGTTTGCTAAGCGCAACCTTGTAATTCAAATCAGCATTTGATGCCGGTATCACCTCAGAATATTGCGTAAGGGAATCGGATTCGTTATTTGCGTAGTACAAATAATAGCCGTGCGTATCATAGTCCGCCGGTTGCCAGCGAAAATAAAGGGTGTCGTTGATTTCACTGACGCTCAAATTGGAGGGTTTTATCAAAGCCGGACGGCTGGCCTTCAACATGCCTGCGACGCGGACAGATTCTTCGGATCGGTCGTACACGCCGTTCAATTTGATTTGATAATAATATCCGCGCACAGGCTGTACTGCCTGATCATAATAAAGGGTGTCCGACGCAGAAGCTGTTCCAATTAACTGATAGCCCGAATCAAAATAATCGCTCCTCCATATCTCGACGGCCCGGAGGTTTCGGGTGGAAGCGAGTTTCCACGAAATGCCTATGGCGTCATAATTTTCTTCCGATTTTGTGTGGATATCCAGTATGGCCGGAATGTCTTCCTGTGGGCGTAAATTCGTGATCGTTATCGTGTCGGAAGGGGCGCTTTCGTTACCCAGAAAGTCTTTTAAATATACCACATAGCTGTAAAGCATTTTCCGCCGGGCGTTATAGTCTGATATTTCCAAAAACAGGGAATCCTTTTGCCCTTTTCTGAAAGCCCATTCCGCCGGGCAATCGGCGAAAGCCGTTTGGCCATATGAAGCGCGCATTACCCGTACGCCGGCAATGTCCGGCCTTACCTTTTTGAGGTAGTATTTGATTTTGACCATTGTGCCGGTACTTGTGTAACTCAACGCTTGGACAGTGGCGGCGATCTTCGAACCAGGCACGCTCACAGTAGCAGGGTTGTGATAAACCGCTGCCCCGGTCGTTTTCAGTTGGCGAATCCGATAGTCATAGCGCTTTCTCTGCTGTACATCCGTATCCAGGTAACCCAGCCCGAGCGCTTCCAGGTATTGCGGATTGAATGCGTAAGTTCCCAATGAATCCACAGACGACAAGGTTCGATAGCGCGCATATAGCAATGCTGTTAACGAATCATTCGGAATATCGTACAGGGGGTTTTTGCTGGTTAAATTTGTCAGGCGGGCTGCAAGATCGGCGGCAGTCTGAGGCGGCTTGCTGGTCGTGCAAACGGGTTTCCAGTCAGGTGCCTCAGCATTGCTCCCCACCAGGAGCCTTTCAATGACATATTGCGGTCCATGCAACAGCTTTTCAAATTGAATAAAGACGCCATAAGGACCGGCCGTTGCCTGTGCTTGCTGGGCTTTTGTTTCAATTGCCAATAGCGCGAACAACAACGAGGCGTATTTAGCTAATCGTTTCATTGTCTGGTAGATTATGGTGTATTGGAAGTGCAAGTATTACCCCCGGCCGTCCATTTGGGTGTTATATCGAAATTGATATTGGGCGCGCTTCCTTTCCCAACCGTGGCACTCCCCGTCACGATCAACTGCATATCTGCTTGCAACGGGGGGAGCTCAAATCCTGAAAACGCTTCCGTCAGGGTAGCTTTAAAGCCCGCCCCGATATTTGACGACAAGGACATGCTGGCACCGGGAGGGCTGGTGTACGCCGTTAGGCGCGTATCGATCCCGCCATTTACGTAGACTTCACCGCCGGCCCGGATGGATAGGAGCGTTCCATACGCGTACGCCCTTGCCCCAACACCCATCCCCGCGCCAAATGACAGGGCACCGCTTTCGTAGTTGCCATAGACGTAGCCATCGGCATAAATATCCACCCCTACCTGGGCCTCGGCGCCAGGCACCCCGTAAACATGATTGAAATTGCCGATTCCTGCGGGAAGATTCATTTCGCCGGTAGCGTATATGCCCTTAAAAGTCGAATTGAATGAGCAGGGGAGGCTTTTCCGATGACTATTGGCAAACAAAACGCTGGTAGCATCGCTGAGGTCCGGGCTGTTATAATAGCCTAGCATCAAACCCGCTTTCAGTGTGGTCGGTATGGGCAATGGCACATTTTCCAGGGTTCCGGAAGCAACAATATAGAATCCATTTTTATCAACTCTTACCTGGCCGACTCCGCCTGAGAAAGTCATCGATGGGGGGATGTCCAAGGGAGGCATTTGTAGTGAACCGGTAAGGCGGCTATTTTTGAAATCATATACAAGGTTCAGCGCTCCCAAACCGCCCGGTGCCGGAATTCCATCCAGTCCTATGTTCTGATTATCAGCAATAATTTCACCATGGGCCGTAAATGAAAGGCGGTTTTTCTCTTCTTTTTTCCACATCTCAAAGCCCATCGGCAAACCGGAAAATGTCATCAGTTTCCATTGCTTGCCCTCCACCCGTTGATGACAATATAGCTCCGATAGCCCGGATTTGCCTTCCAAGGTGATACTCAGTTGATTCTTCGCATAGTCCGTTTTATTACCTGCATCGTCGTTGGCTGCATATACCGGATTGTCTTTAAGTTTCAGGAGATCCTTTTCCAGATTCAGGTCCAGGTTTCGATTGTGGGTAATGTGGGTGGAATTGGCTGTGTGGATCAGCAGCACATTGTCTATATGCAGTTTTTCGGGCTCTTCAACAAACCCTTTCATCGCAATGATGCCGTCCGCAAAATAGATCCCGTTGCTCGACCCGCCGTCGGCGTCTTTCACATTGAGTGCCTCAAAATTGAGATATCCGCTTGTCTCGAACTTATATTGGCCCGGAATCATCGTTTTGAGCTTAATCGCATTAGTCCCCTTGGGCTTTGAATAGATAAAACGCATCGAAACATCCTTGGGCGCATTCGGGATACCGGTAGATAGTCCCGAATCGAATGCAAACCAGTCGGGGCCTGTTTCGATGGTGGTGGGGCGTACGTCGATGATATTGAAATACCGGAACGACTTGTTGCCGGCGCCGAAGGTCACAATGTCCTGTCCATTGTCCAGCAGGGACACAGTTTGAAACTCCAGCGCATCGGTTAGCCCTGGCAGTGAGCGAGCGGGTAACTTTGCTGCCGGGGAATCGCCTTCCGGCACGATGACCATCGACCAATGTCCCTTCTTGTCGGAGCCTGTTTGAGCGTCATAACCGAAGTAGGCCTTTCCGCCCAGATTTAATTTGGCCACGCCCGCCAGTTCCAGCTCTTTCGGCTCGACATTCAATTTTAAAAAGTCGCTTCTCAGGTTGAACTCCTTAATGGGGATATCCACTTTCCCAGTTTTGACAACGCCCGTGGTCGAATAAAATCCACCCTTTTTGAAGTCGAGCTCCCATTTCCGGATTTCTACACTCCAATTTCCCGCCAAAGGAAATGTGAGCGGCGTTTCGCCGGATTTTTTATCGATCGTGTTGTTTTTGATAACCAGATCCCCGATTCTCACTTTAAACTCCGAAGGAATGGCTTCTTTAATGTGGCATTCAATCTCCGGAGAAAGGTGTATTTCGTCTTGAACTAACCTCGACCCGTTCAACGCACTGGTGGCATTGAAAGCCAGGAATTTAAGCTTTACAGGTGAACCGTCCTTCTGGGAAATGGTAAAATTGGCCCATTTGATATGGCTCTTTTCGGAGTTGAAGGCGACCACAGCCGGTTTGCCTGCGCTCAGTGTCGTATCAGATAGGAATAACTGATTTTTACCCGGATTGAAGAGATTTTCCGAGAAATTGAACGAGTTATCGATCACCTGCACCTGCGCAAGGATTTTCCCTTTCAATGTCCCCGGTGTTCTGGAGATTTTCAATTTGCCGGCATTGGCAACCGCATCCAGGGAGGTCACCCTGACGTTGTATTTAATATCCTTCACGACGATATTTGGCGTGGCGTGGTAAACGAGCTGATCCAAAACACCATCTTCCAGTTCCACCGTTTCGCTCGCCGGGATACCTTCCTGCGGCTTGTCCGGATTCGGTTTGAAGGCTACGTTCTCAAATCTTGCCGTCAGTTTGTCTTTCAGTGTACCGAAAGGCCCGAATTCGGGATCGGCCAGGTTAACCACACCGGTTGCCTTCATGGTCTTGGGATCTATTTTTTCAATCGTAACCGGAAAGCCCCATATGGATGCAATGCTGAATTTGTCGAATGTGGTGATCGTCAGTTTCAGTGACTGCCCTTTTGCCTGAGGGATTACCTGGGTTGAACTTACACCGATATACGTAGGGCCTGTTTGTCCCTGATTGTAGCTTGCTTCGATGGTACAAATCGATAGATTTTTATCCACGTCGAGCGAAAAGGAACCGTCTTTTTTGGATAGGGTACTGTATTTGACGGAAGCATTTTTGCCGGCGGATACGAACACTAATGCACCTTCCAAAGGAATCTCAGCACCTTGCGCCGATTTGGTAACCACCACGCCATTGACCACCGTCGCCGGTTCCAGCAACACGATTTTGGGCTTCGGGATTTTACTTTCCTCATTTGTTACCGACAAGGTCTGCGTGACATAACCCGGTGCCGAAATAACGACATAGAGGTTGTCTGTGGATACATTTTTGAATCGAGTTTCGACTACACCTTTCTCATCGCTGGGGCCGAAAACGAAGCCCGGATCATTTTTTCCAAAGAGTTTAACGCGGGCTCCCGCCACACTTTTCCCCGTCGGACCTTTTTCGAAGATTTTGAAGGTAATCCGGTGATCGCGTTGGTAGATATCGATATCGCCCGCATTGATATTGAATCTTCCTTCCGAAAGGGCTGTCGGTTTCGGTAATTCTGTTTTAATATCCCTCACCTCGTTGAAATAACTGATGTTGACCGGGATTACTTTCAAGGTTTTGGCGGTAGATGGCGCATCCATATCGAATTTCCACATCCCGTCATGGAACTGTGTTTTGAAAATAGACCCGTCGTCGGCCTGTACATATGCTTCTATGCTTTGTCCGGGGCCCGGCTCGGGGTTGACCAGCTTCCCTTCCATATTGAGGTTTGCAGCGATGCCGGCCGGTATTTTCGGTGGCGTATTACCGATGCTTTCGCTTACCGGTTTGCCTGGCGCTGCTGGCTTAGTTTTATCCGAAACTTTGTCGATTTTAGCGCCGCCAGCTCTGGTATCATAATCAATCGCCCTGCCCGTAATACGGGTGTTAGGCTGCATCAATACCGCAGGGTTGTTGCTATTTTGGCCCAGCATAAGGTCTCCGATGCATATACAATCGGTGCATCCCGGGCAGGGTGACGGAGTTTCCTTGCCGGAAGAGCCGTTAGCATAAAAGTTATATCCCTTTGCGAATATTTTCACCCTGGCATTCTTGCCCGGTTTGAGTACAAAGGGAGTGACCCTTCCATTTTCGTCGGTCATTTTGTTGATATTACCTAGCGAACCGTCCGCGGGTTCATAGGTCAGCGCTACCAGGGCACCTTTGATACCCTGTGTCGGATTCGATTGATCAACGACGCGGATGTGGACAGTCGGCAGGCCGGGTTTCAGGTAACGCTGCACGACATCTGACTTGATCCATTGATATTGGTCGGCGAAGACAATGTCGGCTTTACCGCCAGCGCCAGCATTAATCCCTCCAGAGGTTGGAGCAACCAAGCTTTCGTCCAATAATATTTTCTTGTTGATAGGCGAATCTTGTATTTCATCCCTTATCCAATATTTGTTGGCTTGCTGGCACGACTGTATTGCAATGGGCCACCAATCTTTATTCTTGAAATATGCTGCGATCTTGATTGCGTCTTCCGGCACATCCAGAAAAAGATCTTCGGTGTAGTCTGTTCCTCCTCCGGCAGGCGTGAACCTGAATTTATATCCTTTGCGGCAGTTAACATTTGCTCCGCCTACGATTGTCCTCTTTTTTCCCTCGGGACCAATTTTGTCCGAGGTTTTTATCTGATCGGCACTGAGTTTGTTCACGTCGGTTTCGTAAACACCCAGCCATGACTCGTTGGTAGTGATCCTTTTCAGCGAGACCAGTTTGTAATTGTTGAGCCCATCGTCCGCCTTTTCCGTGGCAATGAAGTATAGGTCGTTCTCTACCTTGGCCTTGACCATTCTCGGGAAGGTAATCGTACCGTTTACGTCCGATTTACCCGAAGCAATCTCTCTATATGAATTGCCATCTATTTTTCTGATCGACTGAACTCCGCTGCCCTCGTCTTCGGGCGGCCCCGTATGGACTCCCGGAATACCTACCTTCTTGTTAACAGCCCGTAATACCGAAATCTTTATCCCGAACAAATTCTGTTTGTACCCAGCCTTTTGAATGGCCGTCGTGTCCGACTTCACCTGAACCAACAAACCATAGCTCTTCACCTTGGCAATCATTGTATTAAAATCGAAAGCCCCCTGGGGATCCATAACCTGGTCGGCGGATATCCCAAAATCCGTTGACGGGCTGGCGTAATACGCGTTGTCGACGATGACGCGCAGGGTACGTCTGTAAATTCTGCCTCCTCTTTTAAACTCTCCCGTTCCGGTTAGGGGAGTTCTGGGCAATATTCCCAGAGGCATCGGTTTGATCATTTTAACTTTGAACTCAAAGGAGCCGTCGGAGCCGGTTACTTTGGTGTCCAGCGTCTGGCTGTAATTTTTATGAAAAGCGGCGATCTCGTCATCTCCGTTTCCGGGTGTGCCGGCAGTCACGGTACCGTCCGCTAAATCCTGGTACACAACTTGCAAATGAATTCGCGTGTTAGCAAGCGCCTTTGCTTCCGCACCGTCTTTGCCTGCATCAGCAAACTGATAGGCTAGTTTGCCTTTGAAGGACATTGTCGGTGGCTCGGTGGTTTCTATATTGAAAGTGGTTTTTTCGACCCGTGCAGTTTGCGGGACCAGCTTGTTTTTCGGGCGTGAGAAAATCACAGCCTGCCCGTCGTCCGGCTTCTGCCCGCAGCCGGGGCAATACACTTTATAGTTGTCGTAGGGTTTGTCGGCATATACCAATTTTTCAAAAGTGGCCGAATGGGCATCTCCGCTGGCTTTCAAAGTAGCAGTTCCGATAAACTGATAGCCAGCCCGTTCGACTTCGGCTTGTAGGGAAGAATTTGTCTGGCTTTTAAGCTGCCCTTCGACGGGAAGCCGGTATTTCTTGTAATACTCCTGCAACCCGGTGGTTTTACGATAAATGACCACAACCTGACCGTCCAGTTGCGCGTCGGAAGCTCCCGGCCAATTTTTATAGGTTTGTTTGGCGGTCAAATCCAGCGTGTAACCCGAAGCCAGCCAGGTAATGCCCTCCACCTGATATACTTTTTCTTCACGGCGTGAAATCTGGAACGTGTTTTCATTCGTGGCCTGATACGATCCGGAAGTAGTAAAAGGCTGAATAAACGGGTTCACCGGATCTATTACGCAACGTGTGAACATTTGGGTCGTGTCGGAGCTGTGCAGTGCCGACTTCAATACCTTGATTGCATATCTGCCCATCTCGTCGGATGTGCCGTATCCAACTGTCAACAGGTAGTTGCTTGGTTCCATTTTAGACAAAACCACCTTTGTATTAGGCAAAGCATGAGCCTTCCCTGCTTCGCCCGGGTATTTGAAAGCCAGAACACCCGTGATGGTGAGCGTATCTTCAGAGCTACCCAGGTCCCTGGCGAATAATGAAAACACGACCGGTTTTGACAACAAAGGCTCATCAGGCAACTGCGCCTGCTTACGAATTAAGTCAGACACGCCCATTAGCTCGACAGACACTTCCAGTTTCTTATCGGTGGTGATTCCGGCAGGCAGGTCCTCTTTCGCTATTTGAAAGTAAGGTGTCCTGACCTGGCGGACAAGCAGGGGGGGATCGGATGCCTTAGCCCCTACATTTGCAATCCTGATCTTATAGTTCAGTTCGCCCCGATGATCTAAAATTGATTTCAATTGAGGTGGCACATGATAGGCTTTTCTTAACAGGGCTTCCAGTTCCTTATCGAGCTCCCATTTAAATGTCAGAGGGTTGTTGCTGCCCACCTGCATACTTTTCGTCCTTAATGGACTGGCTTGATCCGGCGCGGTCATCGTGATGTATTCAAGCCCGGGGAGTACTTTCGTAATGCCATACGTGAATACCCCTACCGGGCTTTTTCCCTCATTCATAAAGGCGAGCTTTTGGCTCGTGGGAATGGCCTGTACCCGCCAGGCATAACGTTTGCCGAATTGTAAAGCGGGATGCGAGGGGCCGTACAGAAAAGTGGTCGTACGTAAATGCTGTACTTCCAGTCCGGTCCGCGGCAACGCGATTGCATCGATATACACATTGGGATTCACCTCTGCCGGAAGTTCTGCAATGCGCAGGGTGTACTCCACCTGACTGGGCAGTATGCCTACTGGTGCCGACCAACTAAAAAGCTGCGTTTGTGGCGTTCTGATACCGATCGCTTCATTGTCGTATGGGGAGATCAGGATCGGAGGTTCCACGATCCGGACGGGAATTAACCCGCTGCACCCCGTAGGAAACTCCGCCGACAATGGCCTGGTGGTGGCATTGTCGAAGGCCTGTACGCAAAGCTGGTAGTTACCTTCCGGCAGAGGTAGCCCTCTATACAATTCGTTTTTATTCATTCCTTGTACCTCAATCTGGGCCAGATCAAACAGGCCTTCCAGCTCCGAGCGGGTAAGCATTCGGTTCACGTCCGTGGCCCGTAGTTCGAGTGGGCGAAGCGGACGATAATTGGGCGATGTACGAATGATAACCCCGTTGTCACCTTCGAGCCTGCCAAGCAGCCTAACGGACAAATCTTTACCCGACAGGTTAGATATAAAGACCTGTGCACGGCTACCGGTTCCGGGATAATCCTGAATGTAGGGACTGTACGGAGGAAGTACGTTGGTCAGGATCCTGACCTGGCTTTGTGCCCGCGACGCGTTGACCAACAATCCGAAAAGTGCCGGAAAGAGGAAACAGAATATAATGTGCGCTGTTTTCATGTTATCGAATTAAAAAGTAATCCCATAGCCAAAGCTTCCCCGGAACTCGTCGAACTTTTCGGATGCCTGGCCCGTGTTGGAATTCAGATAGTTAAGCGATAAGGTAATGCTCTGTTTTTTGCCTATTTGATAGCCTGCATTCGCCGAAGCCGTCATCACCTTACCTGTTATGCCAAACTGTTGGTTGACCAGGTAAGAGAAATTAGCCGAAGTGCTCAGTTTCTTCTTGAAAAAGGAATAGTTGGTGCCCAGCGTCGGACCATAGAATTTCACATTGTCCGTCATGGAAGAGTCTCTGGCCGGAAGGCCCGACTGGGTGTAGGAAAGCATCAGATTTGCTCCGAACCCGGATCGATTGTGCGTCAGGAAATAGCCGATGTTTACATTTTCATTATTGTTTTCCGTGCTCGAAGCCGTGTTTTCGTTTAAATCGGAAAGTTGCTGATAAGTGCCCGTTGCGTTGAACACGTGGGCCATTTCCTGGTTCAGGATTGAATAGCGGAGATTTACCGTCGCCGACAAGTTGTTTTGTGCAATACGCAAGGTATCTATCAGCGGCCTGGTACCCGCCTTTTGATTCAAACCGTAGTTGGACAGCGAAATGTCAACGCCGAATTCGGGCTGAGGGTTGAGCGAAACCATCAGCGAGCCAATCGTACGGCCGGTGCGGACGTTTTTGTTGTTGGCCAGATTATCATATTGAATTCCATAGCTTCCCGCAATTCGTGCTTTTCCTTTCAGTAGGTTGAGTGTGGGAGCCACAGTGTAGCTCTGAATATCACTCTGGAAATAGTACGCACCCATTGTCTGAAAATTAGGGTCGATGCGCTTGTACTGTAACTTGACAGAACCCCATTTGCTTTGATAGCCCAGCGCAGCCTGTGTAGCCTGCGTAAGCTGCGTCGAAAGGCGCGGGGTGATCATTCCGCCCAAAAACTTAGCCAGAAAATTACTCCCCTCGGCGGCGACCTCGGACGAGCGTATGTCGCGTGTGTAAGAGCTCGCCGCCGCGTCAATCTCCATAGTAATATGTTTTACAAGCAGCAAACGCGCGCTAAGGCCCACTACCAGATTCTCTGCCGGTACAATGCTTTGTTCTGGTGTTGCAGCTACTCCCGAAATGGAGTTTGTATCGTCCTTGGCGCGCAATACCAGCAAATCGATATAATTATTGGTTTTACCGTAACCTACTTTAAAAGCATAACCAGTCCTTTTAAACGATGGGATAATATTAGGATCGGCAATGTTTGATGATATCGCTTTATTAAACCTGCCATAAACAGCTCCGATCCTGAGCAAACCCGGATTGAGCTCGACACCGCCGCCCAAAAAAGTATGGCCGGCCAGCGTGAATGGAGAGAACGTCACGTTTCGGTAGCCGGCGTGCACAGTCGCCCATTTGTAGGAAGGGCTAAGTCCGAACTGGTTGAACGGCTGGCGGAAACTGGTGCCCTGATTGCCCAAAACACCCGAAAATGGCAATGTAATTCCTCCCGGAAGAGACACGGTGATAGCACCGCTCAACCCGAAAGGATTCGGTTGGTTGCGCCCTGCGATACCAGCTGACCGGTATAGGCCGGCGTAGGCATTCAGACCGCCCGACAGTTGTACTACCCTGGACTGGCCGCCGGTGCTTTGGGCAACTGCTACCAGGCAACAAAAGCATTGCATCAACGCGATTCCGAAACATGTAATACTCGCTTTCATAGCTTATGGATAACTAATCGGGACACGAGAAGTAAGTCCCGGTTTGATGCCATGAATCTAGAAGTTTCGCATGGCGGGCACTGCCGATAATCGATGAACGTGCCCCTAAAATCGCTGGACGGAAAACGTGAGTCACGTTTCTTTCATTTAAGTCCAATATGGACTATTCGCTGGAAAGAGCCTCGTCGAGGGATGCAGATTCGGGTAAGCGGGCAGGGGACGAATTCGGGACGTTCAATTTTAGTTCGATCACTCTTGTTTATATTAGCGGGTCCTAATTGAATGGATAAGTTGATTTTTGGTATTAAACAGTGTTGAGCAGTGACTTCAGTTGAATCTTTTATGACCCGCCTCGTCAGCCGAAATTCCGGTGAATTTGAATTCCATCAGGCAGTACGGGAAGTCGTCGAAACAATTATCCCTTTTATCGAGGACAAACCGCAATATCAGAAAGCCAGTATTTTGGAACGGATTGTCGAACCCGAGCGTGTGATTATTTTTAGAGTGCCGTGGATGAATGATCTGGGAGAAGTCGAAGTCAACCGTGGCTATCGCGTCCAGATGAACAGTGCGATCGGACCTTACAAGGGCGGTTTGCGTTTTCACCCATCCGTGAATCTGAGTACACTCAAATTCCTCGCATTTGAGCAGATTTTTAAAAACAGCCTTACTCAGCTGCCCATGGGGGGCGGCAAGGGAGGGGCCGATTTTGACCCCAAAGGACGTTCTGACCGGGAGGTAATGTTTTTTTGCCAGAGCTTCATGACTGAGCTTTTCCGGCATATCAGCTCGGATAACGATGTCCCTGCCGGAGACATCGGAGTAGGAGCCAGGGAAATCGGGTTTCTGTTCGGTCAGTATAAGAGGCTTAAGAATGAATTTACGGGTGTTTTAACGGGTAAAGGTGCCAGCTATGGCGGGAGCCTGATCCGTCCGGAAGCGACCGGATATGGCGTAGTGTATTTTGTGGAACAAATGCTGAACCAACGCCGCGACAGCATCAAAGGCAAGCGGGTAGTTATCTCGGGATCCGGTAATGTGGCGCAGTACACCCTCGAAAAGTGTGTGGAGCTGGGCGCAAAAGTTGTTACGCTTTCTGATACATCCGGTTATATCTATGATGAGCGAGGCATTGATGCCGAGAAGCTGGCGTACATTATGCATCTGAAAAATGAGGAGCGGGGCCGGATAAGCAGGTATGCCGATCAATTCGGATGCCAGTTTGTGGCAGGCAAAACTCCCTGGGAAGTGCCATGTGATATTGCTTTGCCCAATGCCACGCAAAACGAATTGCATGTCGAAGATGCCCGGATGTTGATTAAGAACGGCTGTTTCTGTGTGGCAGAGGGCGCAAATATGCCTTGTACTCCGGAGGCGATCGAGGTATTTGAAAACAGCGACATCCTGTACGCACCCGGCAAGGCAGCGAATGCGGGCGGCGTAGCTGTTTCAGGTCTGGAAATGTCGCAAAATTCGCTGCGCCTCTCATGGTCGCGCGAGGAGGTGGATAAGAAGTTAAAGGAGATTATGCTGAACATTCATGCAACCTGTTTACGCTACGGGCACAAGCCTGACGGCCGTATGAGCTATATCCAGGGCGCAAATATCGGAGGCTTCGTGCGGGTGGCGGATGCCATGATCGCACAGGGATTGGTATAGGTAAGGGCTAATCCATATTGAGAATCGCGGGGGGCAATTGATTCAATTGCCCCCCGCTGCGCATCAGGCGGTATTGGCACTTACTTCGCCTATCGCAGCTGCAATCCCATAATTCTGTAACAGACAGCAGGAATTGTGTAGCAAAACCTGTTCGCAGAAGGTGATCTTTGTAACTATCCTCATAGTCGGCCAGCCAATGATTCCTTTGTTCTGTGCCGATGCAGCAAACCTCGCAAGCACCACGAAATTATTTGACCATGGAACATCATCACCACCACAGTCATGCGGACCAAAAGCCGAAAGAGACACATTTGATGAATGCGTCCGCCAACAGTCATCAGGCTGCGCACGATAGCGGGGATGGTGAACATGGCGGGCACGATAAACATGCAGGACATCATACATCGGACTTTCTCAAGAGATTCTGGATTTGTCTTTTCCTAACACTGCCGATCCTGATGTTATCGCACATGATCCAGGAGTGGGCAGGGTTCCATTTGCGGTTCGCAGGGGATGGGTATGTGCTTTTGGCACTCAGCAGCATGGTGTACTTCTACGGAGGTTGGCCGTTTCTGAGCGGCTTGGTGGGCGAACTGAAAAGCAGGCGTGCGGGCATGATGACGCTGGTTGCCGTGGCCATCGCGACGGCCTATGTTTACAGTGTGGCTGTCGTATTCGGGCTTGAAGGGATGGACTTTTTCTGGGAGCTGGCAACGTTGATCGACATCATGCTCATCGGCCATTGGTTGGAAATGAAGTCGCAGATGGCCGCTTCGCAAGCCCTGGAATCGCTGGTAGCCCTGCTTCCGTCGGTGGTGCACGTAGAAAAGGATGGGCAGGTAAGCGACATTGCGTTAAAGGACCTTCGCAAGGATGATATTCTGTTCATCAAGCCCGGTGAGAAGGTTGCAGCCGACGGATTGATTATAGACGGCAGTTCCTACGTGAACGAAAGTATGCTTACCGGCGAGAGCGTTCCTGTTCAAAAGCGGAAGGATGATAAGGTAATAGGCGGTGCGATTAACGGGGATGGTGTGCTGAAAGTGAGGGTCACCGGCGCAGGCGATGAGAGCTACCTGAACAAGGTAATCCACATGGTGAAGACGGCGCAGAGCACCAAGTCGAACACCCAGAACCTGGCAGATAAAGTGGCCGGTTGGCTCACATTGGTTTCAATTACTGTCGGTGTGGTCACTTTTATCGTCTGGTATACGGGCGGTCAGTCGCTCGCATTTGCTTTGGAAAGGATGGTAACCGTGATGGTAACATCCTGCCCGCACGCATTGGGCGTGGCCATTCCGTTGGTCATAGCGATATCGACCACGCTTTCGGCGACACATGGTCTTTTGATCAGGAACCGTACCGCATTTGAGAATGCCCGCAAACTCACGACAATCATTTTCGATAAAACCGGCACGCTCACCAAGGGATCCCATGAAATACAAAAGATTATACCGGTTGATCATGAGCTTTCTTCCGACCAAATCTTGCAGTACGCTGCGGCGGTGCAACAAAACTCCGAGCACCATATTGCGCACGGGGTTATCAGAAAGTTGAAGCAAAGGGGCTTGGGACTCTGGAAGTCCACTGATTTTGCTTACATGCAAGGCGTCGGGGTGACTGGCCTGGTAAATGGCAAGAAGGTTGTCGCCGCGGGCCCCAATTATTTCAGTCAGGAAAATAAACCCGTCCCCAGCATTCCCAAAGAAGTCGATCAGGCTACCGATACCGTAAATTTCATTCTCGTCGATGACAAACTGGTCGGTCTGATCACGTTGGCGGACAGCATTCGGGAAAGTGCTTCGCGGGCTATTCTGGAATTAAAGAGAATGAACATCAAGTCTTTTCTATTGACGGGAGACAATGAAAAAATAGCGGAAGCTGTCAGTCAGAAATTAAATATGGACGGTTACCTGGCTAATGTGTTACCGCATCAGAAGCAAGACAAGATCCTGGAGTTCCAGCGAAAAGGGGAAATTGTAGCAATGACCGGTGACGGTGTAAACGACGCGCCCGCACTTGCGCAGGCAGACGTAGGTATCGCTGTGGGCTCCGGAACTGATGTTGCGGCAGAAACAGCTGATATAATCCTCGTCAATAGCGATCCTATGGATGTGGTTCAGATGATCACCTTCGGCAAGGCTACGTATCGAAAAATGGCGCAGAATCTTGCGTGGGCAATAGGCTATAACGTTGTTGCGATTCCGCTGGCGGCTGGTCTGTTGTATCCGTCCTTCATGTTGAGCCCGGCCATGGGGGCCGTCCTGATGAGCGCATCGACGATCGTGGTCGCGATCAACGCGAAACTTCTGCGGGTAACTCAAATCCCGGACGGATCAGATCGTAATGCTTAATGCTGGCTGTGGCCGGTACCGCAAGCGGATATCCAGATTAATAAAAGCCTGCTGCCCAATAACCCGGGGTACTAAGCCGGATGCCCGGTCAAACTTATCTTCCACGTTCCGGTGGAAGATAAGTTTTCAACCGCGGAGCGTTAACGCCACCCGAGTCCGGGTGCGACGTGCTCTAAAATAGAAGACAATACGTGTACATTGTAGTCAACTCCCAATGTATTTGGTATCGTTAAAAGGATGGTATCGGCTTCCTGAATGGCCTCGTCCTGCGCCAGTTCCCTGATGAGCTGGTCTGGTTCAGCGGCATAGCTTCTGCCGAAAATAGCACGCTTGTCCTGCTCAATCATTCCAATCTTATCGGTCCGGTTGCTTTCCTGCCCGAAGTAATAGCGGTCCTGATCGGTGACCAATGCGAAAATGGACCGGCTCACGGAAACTCTTGGCTCACGCTCGTGCCCCGCTTTTTTCCAGGCTTCTTTGTACAATCTGATCTGTTCCGCCTGCTGCACATGAAAAGGCTTGTCGCTTTCATCGTATTTCAGCGTAGAACTTTGCAGGTGCATTCCGTTTTCGGCCGCCCATACTGCCGTGGCATTGGAAGCGGCGCCCCACCAGATACGTTCGCGCAGGCCTTCGGAGTGAGGCTCCAACCGCAGCAAACCCGGCGGGTTTGGGAACATCGGGTACGGATTGGGCTGTGCAAACCCTACGCCGCTTAGTTTATCCAGAAATTCCAGGGCCTTGCGGCGTCCCATACCGGCGTCGGTTTCCCCTTCGGCTGGTTCATAGCCAAAGTAGCGCCATCCGTCTATCACCTGTTCCGGCGATCCTCTGCTGATTCCCAGTTGTAATCGCCCTTCCGAAATCAAATCGGCGGCACCGGCGTCCTCTACCATATACATCGGATTCTCGTAACGCATGTCGATCACACCTGTTCCGATCTCTATTTTGCGTGTTTTGGCGCCTATCGCCGAAAGCAATGGGAAAGGCGATGCCAGCTGAGCCGCAAAGTGATGCACCCGGAAATATGCACCGTCCAAACCGATTTCTTCGGCAGCGACTGCCAGGTCAATGGACTGAAGCAATGTGTCACTCGCGGTCCGGGCGTTGTAGGCCGGGTGGTTAGACCAATGCCCGAACGATAAAAAACCTATCTTCTTCATAACACGTATGTCTTGGTCAAATACCCGATTGGATTTTAAATGGCCTCTTAATCGATATCAAGGTCGGCAATAATACCATTTTTACGACCTTCTTGCAAAGCAAATGCAAAATGACAGGGCCGGGCATCCATGGGTTTTTGAGCTTTATACGTGCTCGGAGAGCTTGTAGGTCCAGACTGCTTCATGGGTGTGGTTAATGACATTTTCGGCTACGCTTCCCAGTACGAGGTGCGTCAGGCCCGTGTAGCCGTGTGTGGCCATGGCGATCATGGAACCGGGCATGCGGGCAGCGAATTTGAGAACGCCTTTTTCTTCGTTTGGCGCGTGCGTAACGTGCACACTATATTCGGTAAGGGCGTAATATTCGGCGAGGTCGCTGAGCATATGGGTCAATGCCTGATCCGTATCCCTCGAATCCGGAGTTTTTACATAAAGCAGGTGCAAGTGCGCACCCAGGAATGCTTGCAATGCCCTGATCTGCCATATGAAGCGGTGCTGCTGCAAATCGATGGTCGTCGGGAAAACGATGTTGCGGATTTGGCTGAGTTTTTGATTTTTATGAATGGAAATAACGGGGACAGGGGCCGTTCTGACAACCTTTTCGGTGTTTGAACCTACGATCACTTCCGCGAGCCCGCCACTGCCATTTGTCCCCATCACCACCAAATCGGCCCCGGTTTCATGAATGGTTTTGATGATGATCTGATGGAGCAATCCCTGTTCGACGCGGAAGCCAGGCTCCAAGCGCGTTTTCAACTCACTCCTCACCCGCGCAAAGTTCGTGGTGGCCTCGCGTCCCAATTCGGAGAGTATTGAAGCGGAACCGATCGCATACCCGGTCGGGTCCAGGCTTTCCAGGTAAACGGGCGTCATATTCACCACATGCAGGGCAATTACCTCACCCCCGGCGGCTTCTGCCAGCTCAATGGCAAACCTGAGCGCGGACATGGAAAGTGCGGAGAAGTCGAAGGGAACAAGGATCTTTTTCATATGCAGGTCGCTTAGATCTAATGGTCATTTGGGAACGCTGCAAGTTATCGGCAAATGAGTGGATCAGGCATGATGAATAGTGCCTTACAGACTGACTTTTCTCATGTTTAGAGCGCCCGTTGTCATCAAACAAGTTTGTCTTTGTAGAAGTAGAATAGATTCCACTTGCGAATAATAACGATTGGTAATTAAATAAAAGTTAGTAGTTTGCTTACTGGTTGTAGAATTTTATCTACTATCGATCAGAATTCTAGTGATACCCAAGTGCGGAAGGCTGGTTGAATGCTGGTATTGGTTATACAAAATACACGGTTAGAGGTAAGTTTTACACCAATTTAAGGCTTTGGGCCTGGATCCGTAAACTCACAAAACCTTGTTGCTATGCAGAAAATGTTGCAGACGATTAGGGCCAACAGGAGCCATCCTGTGCTGGTCAAAAAGCTTTTTTTAACGATCATTTTTTTCAACGTTATTAATTTTTGGCCGAAGGCGCACGCCCAGCAGCGCTACCTGGGGCTCAGCCTGGTAAATGAAGGCAACTGGAATAGTATGAAACTGATCGAGCAGGCACACGATGTGGGTTGCAATGCGGTTTTTTTGAGTATGCAGTGGGGGATGGTTAATGGATACATCTCCCGGGTTTTGAAACAACAGTACGGAGAAGATTATAATGTATGGCAGATGTACGACGACCAGATCGCCAAGGCAAGGTCGCTGGGCATGAAGATCGGGATTAACGTCGCTGTCAGTACAGGCGATAATGTCACGCACAGCTATTCCGATCGTTACGGCATTAATACAGGGGACGGCTGGCTGAAAGAGGAGCGGATCCTGAATGTCGGATATGACGGTACGGAGGCCGTCTTTCAGAAATATGGTGGGCAGATCAACGGCGTCAATGTGCAGTTCGTAATGACTTCGCTTGCGGCACAGTCAACCCGTGACCGGATCGTCGATTTCACCAACAAAGTGTTAGAGCGGTACGGCTATCTTCAGGACACGGGTGAATTGCTTTATATCGACTTGATCTACACGCGTAATGGAGAGGGGGAGTACGAGATCGGAACAGACAAATATCACTACGAACAACCGACGAACCTTCGAGATAACAACAGCCTCTCGGATTACTCGCAGCCGATGGTGAGAGGTTACAGGGCCTGGCTTACAGCTAAATATGAAAAGATCCAGTCGCTCAATTTCTTATGGGGGACCAACTACCGTTCTTTCAACGAGGTGTCGCCCAAAAGACCGTCGGCCACCACCTTCACCCAGCCCGACGGCACCGACTGGTACTTGTACCGCACACAGGTATTGAAGGAGGTGAATACGATTTTCAAGAATACGGTCAAGGCGCACGACAGCCGGATCAAAGCCATATCGCATCATGGTTCGGTGTTTGATAAATTGTCGTTGGGAAGGACCACGTTTTCCTTTGACGAGATTGCCGCCGAAATGGACGGGATCAAGATCAATGACGACTTCCTTTATGATCACCGGTTCGCTATTGATCTGCTGCGCTCGAATCTTCCCGGAAAGCTGTACATCAACGAGGCCGGATTCAATGCGAGCCTGGGCATTGCCAATTTCATCGCCTACGCCACCGAGAGTTATTCCCATGGAGCGCAGATGGTGAGTTGTATGTTTTTTGAAAACCTGCTGAGTTCGGGCGGAGGACCAGCTGTCCGGCAACTGGCCGACACGTGGGTCAATCAGCCGGTTACAACCCCGACTCCCAGCAATCAGGATACCTTTACATTATCGAATATCATTCAGCAGAATGGCTGCGTGACCAACCGTGACAGCTATTCGGGGGATTGCGACGCTTACAAAACCTGGATGGCCGCACGAAATAGCGCCAATGGTGCGCCAGTCAATATATTGCTGAACAATGACCTGAAAGTAGATTGCCAGCTCTCGATCACAGGATCGCCGAGCGACAGCAACCCACGGGTAGGGACGATGATCAACCTGTCGTCCGCCTGCGCGGGAGACTGTTCGGGGCTCACTTACCGCTGGGAGCTGAATGGCACCCAGGTCGGCACGACCGCTAATCTTACCGACGTAAGAGTATCGTCAGTTCCGGGGACGTACATCTATTCGGTCACCGCCGGACAGGGTGGTTGCGCGAAAACGAGCGAGGTGGTGGTAACCGTCACCGATGTATTGCCCGTAACGCTGATCGCCTTTAAAGCAACCGCGAGAGAGAACCACGTATCACTCAACTGGTCGACCGCCGAGGAAACCAATTCGAGCCACTTCGAGATTCAGCGCAGCGCTGCGGGAGATAACTGGTACGTCGTGGGAAGCGTTGAAGCCGCGAATGCGGGCCGCGAAAAAATCGACTATGAAGCCGTAGATAATGCGCCGCTCATGGGGAGTAATCTCTACCGCCTGAAAATGGTAGACCACGACAGTACATTTTCATACAGCAAAATAGCACGCGTAGTTTTTGACAGCCCGGACCTGCTCTCATTTTATCCTAACCCGGCTGCCGACCGGCTGCAACTCACCGAAACAGCGCTGAAAAATGCCGCGTTTGTGGAGTTGCTGGATCAAAGCGGCAAAACGGTACTGAAAACCTCTAAGCCGGGTTCGGTGATCAGCATCGGTCATTTGCCGGCAGGAATGTACGTTCTGCAAATCACGGGCCGGGATGATATTGTCACAAGCAGAAAGGTCGCGATTGGCCGGTAAACCACACTGTTTGCCCGGTAGCATTTATCGGTGCTACCGGGGGCAAAAAACGATTCGGTATTGAGTTTTCCTTATAAATGCTAGTTTTGTGGCTTGCATTGATGGTTTTTAGATGGAACGAATTACGCCACACCTGTCCGGCAGGTCGCTGAATGATAGCATCCTGCACCAAACACCTTTTGAGAAATCCTTGCGAAGAAGACTGCATAAGGTAGGGTCAGTCCTGGAACTGATTGAAACGGAAAATGAATATACCCCCGCTTCGGCGCTGTCTTCTGCCGATGAATTGCGCCGGCTTATTGACGCCTACGAGGTGCTGGACGGCGAGCTCGCCCGGGTGATCACACAATATATAGATGTATCCCTTGTACGCAAGCGCCTGTTCAAGGGCGAGGAAATGAGTATCAAGCACGTAGCGTATGTGATTAAGTCCACGGCAGCCAAGGGCAGGGCCGCGAAAGACGGCTATTCGAAAGAGGTGAAAGACATTTATGCTGCGATTTCCGTGCAAAATCCGCTGGCGCCTCCTTTTGATTTGGCAAGGCCTCATTTTGAAAAAGACCTGGATACGTTCAATTTGTCGTACCAGGTATTGCTCGATAATTTCAAACATCTCGTTGCCAGGGTGGGCACTGACGATGAGTTGGGCGGCATATCCCCTTATTCAGTGGCAACACTGCGGGCGCTCGTGGCACAGGCTGATAACCTGACCCGCGAGATTGCGGTGATTGTTCAGAAAATATTCGTCGTTTACGAAGAGCGGCTGTTGGTTTTCGAGGAAATAAAAGAGAGCTGCCACGCGATCTGCAAACGGTCGCGATTCGTTTTGGGTTCGCATCATGCTGTTTATAAGGAGCTTATATCCTTGAAGCACGCAATCATGTAGAACAGGACTTAACAATAACTTAATATTAACGACATATCCGAATAATCTTGCCGCCATAGTTTTGTGTCAAAATATTAGACACTGATTATGAGACATTTGGTTACAGCGATTTCCCTCCTTATTTTAACAACAGGCGCTTGTTTTGCGCAATTTGGCTCCATAAAGGGCTCGATCAAAGACGGCAAGAACAACGAAGCGATCATCGGGGCGACAGTTCAGTTGATCGGAACGGCTACCCCGTTCGGCTCCGTGACGGACGTAGAAGGTAACTTCGAAATCCAGAAAGTACCCGCCGGTGCCTACAAAGTACAGATCAGTTATGTATCGTACGCAACAAAAGAAATAGACAACGTTCGTGTCGAAGCAGATAAATCGACGCTCATCACCACCGCGCTGGTTGAGGATAACAAAACCTTGCAGGAAGTGGTTGTGAAAGGACAGCGCCAGACCAATACCGAAGTATCGGTCATCACGGAAATCAAACAGGTACAGCAGATTGCCGTGGGTATTTCAGCACAGCAAATCCAGCGTACCCAAGACCGTGACGCTTCCGCGGTGATCCGCCGCGTGCCCGGCATCTCCATTTTCGACGACCGTTTTATTGTAGTTCGCGGCTTGAACGAGCGTTATAACACGGTGTTGCTCAATGATATTATCACTCCTTCTACTGAGGTAGACACTAAATCCTTTTCCTTTGATTTGATTCCTTCTTCGGCGATCGACCGGATGCTGGTTTTCAAGTCGGCCTCGGCAGACCTCCCGGGTGACGTAAGTGGTGGGGCCATTAAAATCTACACCAAAACAATCCCCGACGGCAACAGCTTGTCGGTGAACTTCTCGACAGGTTACCGCGCAGGAACTACTTTCAGCTCGGCTACGAGCCACAAGGGCGGTGCACTGGAATTCCTGGGTATCGAGAATGGTACACGTACATTGCCCGACAATTTCCCGAACAGAAGAGGGGTGATCCTGAATGCGCAGTCTCCGACCATCATCCAGAAATTTCAGGACCTGCCGGATTACTACGCTCCGAAGCAGATCAACGTATCACCGGATTGGAGAGCGGGTGTCAATTTCAGCCGCAGGTTCTACGTCCGCGATATGGAAGTTACCAACACTTCTTATATCAACTATTCTTTCTCACGTATAAACAATACCGTTACTCAGAGCCGATACAATTTCTCGGGACAGAAAATCGAGGGTTTCAACGATCAGTTCTTGCAGGAGAATGCACGTTTGGGGATCATGTCGAACTGGGCATTTATCCTCAATCCTAAAAACAAAATCGAATTCCGTAACCTGTTCAACCAGATGGGTAACAAGGAAACGGTTGTGCGCGGCGGTGGAAACCTTGAAAACAACCTGGATTACAGTAACGGCGCATTCCGTTACGAAGCCAGAAGTATCTACTCAGGCCAGTTGAGCGGTACACACGAGCTGACGGCGAAATCGAAACTCCGCTGGATCGCCGGTGCAGGTTATACTTACCGTAACGAGCCTGATTTCAGAAGATTTACATCGACCCGCCAGACCGGTACCAACCAGCCGTTCCAGATCAACCTGCAACAATTTGAATCTCCAACCTTGCAGCAGGCAGCACGCTTTTACTCACGCCTCGGAGAGATCGTAGGCACGGGAACCGTTTCTTACGAGCAGCTGATCGGCTCGAAAAAGGATGAGGCGGAGCAACAGGCGAAACTGAACGTAGGTACTTATGTCGAATACAAAGACCGTAAATATTCTGCCCGCTGGTTTGGTATCGTAAACCCGAACCGCGTAGGTGACGAAATCCTGACGCAGACTCCGGAGCAGTTCTTCCAGAATTCGAACCTGGCTTCCGATAAAGTATACTATACCGAAGGGACCAACTTTGATGATAAATACGCGGCACAAAACCTGCTCGCAGCCGGCTACGCATCGTTCTACTGGCCCATCACTGAGCATTTGAATGCAACCGTGGGTTTCCGCGGCGAATACAACCGCCAGCAATTGCAAGGTTACGAGCGTGGAGGCGGTATCGAGGTAAATGTTGACCGCCCGGTTTTCACTCCGCTACCTTCTGTTAACCTGACTTACAAATTCAACGACCGGCATGCGGTAAGAGCGGCATACAGCACGACCGTCAACAGACCGGAGTTCCGCGAGCTTTCACCAAGCACCTACTACGACTTCAACTTCGACGTGTCGCGTAAAGGAAACCCGAACCTGGTGAATGCGACGATTCAGAACTACGACTTGCGTTACGAGTTCTACCCAAGCAAAAGCGAGCTGATTACCCTGTCGTTGTTCAACAAGACATTCAAAGATCCTATCGAAGCAGCGATCTTCTACAATGGTAGCACCGTGGCGTTTACAGTAGCCAATGCTAAAACGGCTTATGCAAGAGGGGTTGAACTGGAAGTTCGTAAAGCATTGTCGAACCCTGATAACGCCACTTTTCTGAGCAAAATGCTCGTGACATTGAATGCATCGCTCATCACCAGTAACGTAAAAACGAACGTAACCACCGGCAGCTCGGACCGTTACCTGCAGGGGCAATCACCTTACCTGATCAACGCCGGTTTGTTCTACAACGACGACGAGCGCGGCTTCCAGGTGAATGCGCTGTACAATGTAATAGGCAAGCGGATATTCATCATCGGCGACAATCAGATCAGTGCCAATATCTTCGAGATGTCGCGTAACGTGATCGACCTGAACATTATCAAAACCATCGGCAAGCGCCTCGAAATCCGTGCAAGCATCCAGGATCTGCTCAACCAGCCATTCCGCTTGTACCAGGATACCAACCATGATAACAAAATCGACACTAAAACAGACGGTTTGTATCAGAGATACCGCAGAGGAACTTACTCGATGATTGGCTTGCGCTACACACTTTGATCATAAAAATTAAAAACAAATCAATTAAACATCCTGTTAAATGAAAAAGTTAGCAACTTGGTTATTGGCAATGTCGGTATTATCCGCATCGTTCGTAGTTGTGTCGTGTAAAACTGATGATGATGGTGAAGATCCGGGCCCAACGGCTCCAGTGGGCGAAACAATTACCGTAAAAGGAACGATTTCGGCTTCGACAACCTGGAAAGCTGCAAACAAATATATTCTCGAAGGTTTCGTATACGTTGACAACGGTGCTGTGCTGACGATCGAGCCGGGAACGATCATCAAAGGCGATAAACTGACAAAGGGTACCCTCATCATCAAGCCGGGTGCGAAAATCATGGCGGAAGGTAGCGCTACCAAGCCTATCGTATTTACTTCTTCTTCTGCCAAAGGCTCACGTAACTATGGCGACTGGGGTGGTATCATCCTCCTCGGAAAAGCACCGGTGAACAAAACTCCGGCCACGATCGAGGGAGAGAACGTATCCACTTTCGGGGGAACGGATGCGGCCGACAACTCAGGTACTTTGAAGTATGTTCGTATCGAGTTCGCAGGTATCGCTTTTGAAACCGATAAAGAGATCAACGGTCTTACTTTCGGCGGCGTAGGTTCCGGAACTACTATCGATTACGTACAGGTTTCATACAGCGGTGATGATGCTTACGAGTGGTTCGGTGGAAGTGTGAATGCAAAACACCTGATCTCTTACCGTACACTGGACGACGATTTCGATACAGACTGGGGTTTCAGCGGGAACGTACAGTATGCAATGGCTCTGAGAGATCCGGCTGTTGCTGACCAATGCTCTTGCTCGGATTCAAATGGTTTCGAATCTGACAACGACGCTTCCGGATCAGGTGCTTCACCTAAAACAAGTGCTAAATTCAGCAACGTAAGTATCTTCATCGGTCCTGGAAGCCCGAATGCAAAATATCGCTCAGCGTTCCGTATCCGCAGAAACTCAGCTGTTAGCATTTACAACTCGGTAGTTTCAGGTGCTTATCCTAAGGGTGGTCTGGAACTGGAAGGTGACTCTACACAAGCTAACTTCAAGGCAGGTCGTTCGGATTACCGCGGATTGGTGTTGACAGGAATGACAAAGGCAATCGTATCGGGTGATACAACTTTACTGAAAGATGCAGCCCGCAAAAACACTTTCGGCGCAGACATCGCTACTTTGAAACTGGATGCGGCATACAACACGCTTGGCGCAGGTTTGAAAGTACTTCCACAGGCAGGCTCTCCTTTGCTGACAGGCGGTGTTACGTTGCCGGCAGGATTTGAAGCTAACGCTTACATCGGAGCTTTCGGTACCACAGACTGGACAACCGGCTGGACTAACTTCGATCCACAAAATACAGAGTACTAAGATCTTATATAATTGGTGTCAGAATTTCAAAAAAGCCGGGGGCGTTGCTCCCGGCCTTTTTTGTGGCTGGCATCCGGGCGATTTAATCCAATCCCTGCGTGATCGTCCAGGTATGGTCCGGATTCAGCGTAGCGTTCATCGAAAAAATGCCGTAGGGGAATTCAATCTTCACAGCATTGATTTCCGCAGGATCCAGTACCTGGCCTTGCTTCACCTCCATGAACGTTACCCAGTAGTCGAAACGGGGAGAAAACCGGAAATACATATTGGGTTGCGCCTGTACGGCAAACGCTACTGCGCCCGACATGCCGATACCCACACTGGCCTGGTTAATGGCAGTGGTATAGTCGGACATGATGTTCAGCGAACCCTGCGGATACGCATTTTTCTTGTTGACAAATTTGTAATTACCGTCTTCCTTGGTAAGCGTTATGTCATTATTCTCCGTCAAACTGGTAGGAGAATTCTCGCCCGCATTAAAAACAACCCCGGGCTTTAAAGCGCCGGTCTTGCCCCAGAAGAAATAGAGCTCCATATTCCAGGAAATGGCCAACTGCGAATGCGGACCAGCTTTTTCCACGCGCCACGCAAGCGGAAAAACATCCGGGTTCGGGCTGTTATGATTTTGCTGGAAAACGCAAAAGCTCCCGGATGAATCGGAATTGTTGACAAAATTGATTGTGAAGGTAGGCATAAGTAACTGAGAGGTTTAAGGTTAATTCAAAAGCATAAAGTAACCTGCCTGTCAATCTACTTCTACTTCCTATTAAGCGGGTAAGTAGAAGGTTCTACGTTACGAGGTCGTTTTTTAAACCCGTGTATATTTATCAATTAAACGGTTAACTGATTTGTTGTCAATAATTTGTGATTTGGGTGGGTGGCATAGTTCGCGCCTTTCCCACAAGTGCCCCGGCAGCCATAGGCATAAAGTCATCTCAAAGTTGTTTCTTTGCAGCAAAAAGCTCCCCGGGTAAACCATCCTATTTTATGTTTCTGGCGGGTGATAAAAATCGCATGCATGAATCAAATTGACGTTTGTATTAATTACTACGGAAAGCCGTACCACACTGCCGTAACCCTGCTGACACTTTGGAAACACTCTTCCAGACACATTCATAAGATTTACCTGGTCATTGAGAAAATACAGCCGTATTACCAATACGATGCAATTCCATTGTTAAAGTATTTTCTCAGAGACTTGCCGATCGAGTACGTCTATCCCCAATACTTTTACTATTCCGGTAATCCCGAGGAGTCGTGGCTTTCTGATCCCGAAAAGCGGTATGGCCTCAAATACCAGTACGCGCTCGAAAAGTCCGACAAGGAGTTTTTGTTTATGTCCCACAACGATTGTCTTTACGAAGATGATTTGCTGGGGAAAATGCTGACGAGGGTGAAAGAGGAGCCAGCTGCTGCCTCAAAGAATGGCGCTGGAACCGTTGCGGGCATAGGGCTGGTGGGGCAATGTTGGAATTGCCCTGCATTTTCTGCCAAACTCTGCGATGGCAGCCGCTTCGAAACCTTCGTGCCCACCAAAGGAGAACTGAAAGAACTGGTAGATGCCCACAATCCGCCGCGCGCGCACATACATTATAAACTCATCGACCGGGAAATTATTCACCCGCTGCCTGAATGCCGGCTGAACGAATATGCCTGTCTTATCAATGTGCCGGTTTACCGGAAAAACGTAGTTCCGACCGGGGACATCCTGCCTTTTGGCGGAAGCTGGCACGGCACCGACTGGGGCGCAATCTGGTTCCATTCGCTGTTCAACCGGGGCTACAAGTTTATCAATTTCCCTTTCGAGCCGCACATGCAGCACGCCCCGTTCTCGAACAACGGAAGCGGGCACCGCGCGGATACCGAGTTTGATTTATATAAAAACACGGAGGAAGGTGCTAAAACCTATCTACTGTCCCACAACCTGATTCCGAAAGATATTCCTTTTACACTGAAATTGGAGCGTCAAGCCATCAGAACCAAACATCAGATCAGAAACTTATTGATCAAATTGAAGGTGAAATTGGTCGGTTAATGCGGCTACGGATGGGTACTGATCATCAGTACCCCATTGCCGCCCCGTGCTTAAATCAGTAGTCGTGGTTTCTTTCACCTGCCCCGCGTTGGGAAGGAGTGCCACGAGTATCGGAGGCGCCTCGTCCTGGTTTTGGGGTAGGGGATAGTCGATCGGCAGCATATCCGCGAAACCCTCCCGCGCCCACGTGTCATGAATGGTGATCCCGTTCGGAGCTACCAGCCAGCCGTTTTCCGTAAATGTGCAGGAAAAGTTGGGCAGCACAATCTGCGAGTATTTGAAAGGATAGTCGGAAAACACCGATGCGCTGTTGTACAGCCGCCGTTGAAAAACCAGCACCGGATACCGTGAATGCAGCACAAAATATCCCTTATTCTGATCAAAAAAACAGATGGAATCGGCGGTGATGGGCATGAAATTGCCGCTGGTCACCTCGCGTTCGAGCGGGATTTTGGTGAGGTAAAACTCCCGGGTGGTTTTCATCACAAACATTTCAATGCCGCCTGCTTCGAGGTCCTTCCTGGAAAGTAGGACGAGAAAATTGCGGAATGAGTCTTTAAATGCAGTTTCTCTGTTGCGGAGCTGCTTTTTCTGTTTGTCAGGATCTTCTGCAAGTAAGGATTCAAAGAATTTATAGCCTGAAAGGAAAGTTTTCTTTCCATTGGATTCAAACTTGCGCATGTGGAAGCGGATCCGGTAGCCCAGCGCGGAATTCTCGATCACGACCGGCTCGCTGCTTGTCGCAGTCACGCGCCCGCCGGCTTCGTCGAGTCCGAGCGTGATGGATTCGGGGTTCATGATTTTGCATTGCCTCGCAAATGGGGAGTCGCCGAGGAGCCCGTTTAAAAATATCCGCCATTTCCGGTTCCAGTGCTTGTCGCGTTTACCTATGACGACCACTTCACGGATCACATTGTTCAGATCGAGCTTGAACACCACGTTCGCGGTGCGCCCGGGTGTAGCCTGTAACTGTTTTACTTCTGGTTTGTAACCTACAAAAGAGGCAACGAGCTCCACTTTTTGATGCCGCGCAGGTACAGTCAGCTGAAAGTTGCCGGCTTTGTCGGTAGCAGTGCCAATGGAAGTGTTATTGATGTAAACAGCGACGGATGGCAACCGCTGGCTGTTTTCACCGTAAACGGTACCCGCGATACGCCAAGGTTGCTCCTGCGAACGGCACGGCGTGCAAAGGCCGAGTAAAAAGAGGCAAAGCCAGCCCCATGGCAGTCCGGTACCTGACCATACACAGGTAATTCGGTAAAATCGGTTATCGAACATGCGCCACCGTTTGAGGATACAACTATTTGGATGTAAAATAGTAAACTTGCGTTACAACTGATAGCATCATCCAGTTGCATGATGCGTGGTTTCCGTTTTACCGGAATGCCTTGTAATTTCGCTCTCCGAAACTATAAAGAAAGAAGTAATGGATTTAGGTAACGTGCTGAAACAGATTGAGTTTATTAAAGAAATAGACAAGCTCAAATACATTCAAAGAAAAACCAAACTTTTAAACAGCGACCGGAACGAAAACGACGCCGAACACAGCTGGCACCTGGCGGTAATGGCCGTTGTGCTGGCCGGGCATTCCAATGTGCCGGTGGATGTCCTTAAAGTCGTGAAAATGGTCCTGATCCATGACATCGTGGAGATCGACGCGGGCGACACCTTCATTTACGACACCCAAAAAAGCCACACGAATACGGACAACGAACGGCTCGCGGCGAACCGGATTTTCGGAATGCTCCCCGAGGAGCAAGCCACCGAACTGATCGCCGTTTGGGAAGAGTTCGAAGCGGGCGAGACGAGCGAAGCCAAATTTGCCCGGTCGATGGACCGCCTGGAACCACTCCTGCAAAACAGCTCCAACAATGGCGGCACGTGGCGCGAGTTCGGGGTGAAATACGAAAAAGTGTACGAGAAGAAGAAGGTAATCAAAGAAGGTTCCGAGGCGCTGTGGGCATATGCCGAAGGCGTGATCAACGAAAGTGTAGAAAAGGGGATCCTGGAAAAGTAACCGGTAGCTTGCAACGCGCCGGCGGGCTTCCGGCGGTGCGTTGGTCTACGTTTTCAACGGTTCGTCTACATTATTTTTCCGGGCGAAGGTATTTGGTTTCCTTTGGGTAACATCAAATGCTTTGTTATGAAAACGCTCAGAAACTTGCTCATAATCACCGTTCTGGTGTGGGTGCTGGCTTGCTTTACCCACCCTCGCGGGTTCGTTCCGTTCAAGCCCGTGTACACGTGGAAAGAAATCCTCCCCGCCGGAAATGGCTCGCACCAGTACGAATGGAAATCCGGCACATTCCCGATGGGGCTTGTACCGCACGTCGCATTTAATAATGGTAATCTCTGGATGGTGGGCCAAAAAGCGTCGTGGTCGTCGGCGGATGGCATTACCTGGATCCGTCACAGCAAAAACGACTGGGGCGAACGCATCTGGTTGACCGGCATTTACTTCGCCGGCAAGCTCTGGCAGACCGGCGGGATGCGCTACAAGGAAAGGGAACTCACGGATGAAATCTGGAATTCGGAAAATGGTTCTGATTGGCGGAAAGTAGCCAACGGCAAATGGGGGCCACGGAAAGGCCATGCATTGATTGTTTTCAAAAACAAATTGTGGCTTTTCGGCGGTACTTCGAAGGTATCGCGGGATTTCGAATCACTTGAAATGAAGAATGACGTATGGTCGTCGCCGGATGGCCTGCAATGGACGCTGGAAACAGCGCGGGCACCGTGGTCGCCGCGCGATTTGCCGCACGTGGTCGTCATGCGCGACACCTTGTATATGGTAGGTGCCCAGGGAATTGCCGATGTGTGGCGTTCGGCCGATGGCAAAAACTGGACGCAACTCACCGCGGAAGCAGGCTGGAAGAGCCGTTACGACATGGGCGTACACGTATTCGACGGCAAGCTCTGGGTATTCGGGGGCCGCGACCCCAATCCCGATCATCACAAAGGCGCATTAAATGACGTATGGTTTTCTTCGAACGGTACCGACTGGTTCCGCCACGCCGAACATGCCCCGTGGAGCGTCCGCAGTGGAGGCAACAGCGTCGTATTCCGAGATCAGTTATGGATTTTCAGCGGCAAGCATACCGGGGCTGATCCGGTTTGGAAAGGCGATGTCTGGGCACTGCAAAAGCGATAGGGAAGCGGCGATTGTCGCCTTGTGGTGATATCGGAAAAATTAAATTAAAAACTTTAATCACAATATATGACTAAGAATTAGGGTGTTCCGGCTTTTAACTTCTGAAAGGTGCGTAAAGACAGGAAATCCATGAAGTTACGAGCGAAGATGTTTGCTTTTTTGAAGTGGGGAAAGTGGGCCGCCGCGGCTTGCGCCGGCATACTCGTTCTGGCACGCTGCGGCGTGGATAAGCCGGAAGAGGTGAAACTAGCATTGCAGGAAGTACCCGCGGAGCTGGATTTTAATTATGATGTCAAACCGATTCTCTCGGATAAATGCTTCGCCTGCCACGGGCCGGACGCGAAAAAGCAAAAGGGCGGGTTGCGGCTGGATACCGAAGAAGGTGCTTACAAAGCGCTGAAAAATGCCCAAAACGGACACGGTAGTAAGCGCCACGCGATTGTCCCCGGCGACCTGGCTGCCAGTGAGGTTTACCACAGGCTTATTTCGCAGGACCCGGATTTAAAGATGCCGCCGCCTGCCTCCAATCTCACATTGTCGACAAAAGAAATAGCGGTGCTCACGCGCTGGATCGAACAGGGGGCGAAATACAAGCCGCATTGGTCGTTCATCAAACCCGAAAAACCGGTGGTTCCCGAAGCGAAGCAGGCCGGATGGGCCCGCACGCCGATCGATCATTTCATTCTGGCAAAACTGGAAAAAGAAAAACTTTCACCTTCGTCCGAAGCCGGCCGGGAAGATCTGATCCGCCGGGCGAGTTTCGACCTCACGGGCTTGCCGCCGACACTCGCTGAGATCGACGCGTTCGTGGCCGATCAGTCGCCCGATGCTTATGCAAAACTGATCGACCGCCTGTTGCAATCACCTGCTTACGGCGAGCGGATGGCCAGCGAATGGATGGACGTTTCGCGGTATGCCGACAGTGACGGTTATCTCGACGACAAACACCGCGATTTTTCGCCGTGGCGCGACTGGGTGATCAGCGCATTCAACCGCAACATTCCCTACAATCGGTTCGTCACCATGCAGTTGGCAGGCGATCTTTTGCCTGATAAAACCAAAGAAACCATTCTTGCTACGGCTTTCAACCGCTTGCATAAGAAAAGCTCGGAAGCCGGGATCGTTTTTGAAGAATACCGGGTGGAATACAATGCCGACCGCGTGCAGACGCTGGGGCAGGGGATACTGGGGCTCTCGGTGCAATGCGCACGCTGCCACGACCACAAGTACGACCCGATCAGTCAGGAAGCCTATTATAAAATGTTCGGGCTTTTCAACAGCACCAACGAAACCGGAAGCCCCGTTTATGGTCCCGATCAGACGCCCGGCCCTGCATTGCTGCTCACCAGCAAGGAAAATGAAGAAATGCTCCGCTTTTTCGACCGGAAAATCACGGGACTCAGCAACCGGCTTGCTCATGTCAATGATAATTCGGAGGAAGACTTGCGAAAGTGGCGGAATGCCGGTGTGCTATCGGAAAAGGTGCTCGATCAGAAGCTCCGCGAGGGAATGGTAGCCTATTACCCATTCGACAAGGCTGTAAAAACCGCTGATGGTAAGACGGTCATGCCCAATGCGCTCAATGCTAAACAGCTGGCGCAATGCAACGAAATCATTCTGAAACCCGGCGTGAGGGGCAATGCCTATTTCGTGTCGGACTATAATTCCATCAAATTAGGCAACAATATCGGCTGGCATGAACGGACCGAGCCTTTTTCGGTGGAATTGTGGATTAACCCGAACACGGTTTATCCGGACGCCGGTATTTTTTACCATTGCGAAGACCTGCGTCTGGGCTACAAAGGCTATTCGTTGCGGCTCGCCAACAATAAGTTACAGTTTATCATCGCACATTCTTACCCGCAAAATGCCATCCAGGTAAGCACGCTCGCGCCGGTACCCGTGAAGCAATGGACAAAAGTTACGGTCACTTACGACGGTTCCAGCAAGGCTTCGGGGGCCAAGATTTATGTGAATGGGGAAGCCGCGAAAACCGGGGTCGATTTCGACAACCTGTACAAGGGTATTTTGTATGAAAAGGATATTCATACTTACGGTTTCCAGGGATTTATGGTCGGGCAGCGCAACCTGCTCATTCCTTTTAAAGATGGTGGGATCGACGAGTTGAAAATTTATGACAAATCATTGACTGCCCTTGAAGTTTTATATAACCATAACCCGAAAAAGGCCGCTGAAATGCTGAAAATGCAGGTCCCGGCTAATGAGCAAGCGATGGTGAAGGAGTTTTACAATGCACATTTCAATGCAAAAGCGCAAATGCTGCGCGATAGCCTGAAAGTGCACATGGATGAGCAAAACAAGCTGATTAACAGTGTACCCGAACTGATGGTGATGGGCGACCTTCCCAAACCGCGGCCAACCTACCTCCTCACGCGCGGGGCATACAATGCGCCCGGTAGGCGGGTGACGCCCGGTGCGCTGGATGCGGTAATGCCGTTCGAAGGGAAGTTTCCGCCAAACAGATTGGGCCTCGCGCGCTGGCTTTTCGACAAAAACAACCCGCTCACCGCACGGGTGTTCGTGAACCGCGTCTGGCAAATGCATTTCGGAAATGGCATTGTACGCTCCTCGGCCGACTTCGGTAACCAGGGCAACCTGCCGTCGCATCCCGAACTGCTCGATTGGCTGGCTGTCGATTTTATGGAATCCGGTTGGAATATCAAAAGGCTGCACAAGCTCATTACGCTTTCGGCCACCTACCAGCAAACGTCCAAAGCTACGCCGCAACTGCTTGAAAAAGATCCGGATAATGTATGGCTGGCAAGAGGCGCCCGGTTCCGTTTTACAGCCGAAATGATACGGGACAACTCGCTTGCTATCAGTGGATTGCTGGTGAATAAAATTGGCGGCAAAAGCGTTTATCCCTACCAGCCCGCCGGCCTCTGGGACGAGCTGAGCGATAAGGTATGGCGCTACAAATACCAGCAGGAGCCGGGCGAAGGCCTGTACCGCCGGAGCCTCTACACGATATGGAAACGGACTTCCCCGCCGCCGTCGATGCTGATCTTCGATGCGCCCGAACGCGGCGAATGCGTGGTGAAACGTCGGGCTACGGCCACGCCTTTACAGGCATTGGTGCTGCTCAATGACCCGCAGTATGTGGAGGCCGCCCGGGCATTGGCAGAGAAAGTGCTGCATTCCTGTAAAAAAGAAGGTCAGGAGGCAACGGGACTGGCATTCAGGCTGATAACCGGCAGGAAGCCCGACAAGACGGAGCAGCGGATACTCGGTGCGTTTTATGCCGATGAGCTGACACGTTTCCGCGCGAAACCCGCGCAGGCGCTCGAATACCTGCGTACAGGCGAGCGCAAGTGGGACACAACGCTGCAACCGGCGGAAATAGCCGCCCTCGCGACCGTTTCCAGCTCGATTATGAATACCGACGAGGGGCATACCCGCAAATAATAAGGTTATGGAAGATCTGAAAAAAGTATTAACGCAACTCAACCGCCGCGACTTTCTCACGAAGGCCGGTCTCGGTTTCGGTTCCATCGCGCTTTCGAGCATTTTGCAGGCCGGTACCTCGCCTGGCGCACGGGGAGAGGAGGCGGGAGGCGCTGAATCGGCGCCGTTTGTCCGCGGGCCGCATTTTTCTCCGAAAGCGAAGCGCATTATTTACCTGTTCCAAAGCGGCGGGCCGTCGCAGCTGGAAACATTTGATTACAAGCCTGCATTGGTCAAATGGCACGGCCAGGAAATCCCGGATTCGATTAAGTCGACGCAACGGAATTCGGGGATGGTAGCAGGGCAGTCGACTTTCCCGCTCGTTAAATCGATTTATGATTTTAAACAATACGGGCAGTCGGGCGCGTGGGTGAGCGAGCTTTTGCCTTATACCGCGGGTGTTGTGGACGATTTGTGCATCGTCAAATCGGTGTTTACGGAGGCTATCAACCACGAACCGGCGGTGATGTTCGTGCAAACAGGCTCGCAGCAAAGCGGACGGCCGTCGATGGGCTCATGGCTGAGCTATGGGCTGGGCTCTGATAATCAGAATCTTCCACATTTTATGGTGTTGATTTCCAAGGGCGTCAGTGGTGACCAGCCGTTGAGCACGGCTGCCTGGGCCAATGGTTTCCTGGCGTCGCACCACCAGGGCGTGCAACTTAGGGCGGGGAAGGACCCGGTGCTGTATTTGCAAAACCCGTACGGCGTGCATAAAGAAGATCGCCGCCGCGCGCTCGACCGCATTAAGGAACTGAATGAGCACCAGTTTACGCTTTGGGGCGACCCGGAAATACAGTCGAAGATCAGCCAGTATGAAATGGCTTATAAAATGCAGACATCCGTGCCCGACGCCGTAGATACCTCCGACGAGCCCGATTATATCTACAAAATGTACGGAGAAGATGCCCGACGGCCGGGAACATTCGCCGCCAATTGCCTGCTGGCGCGCCGCATGGCCGAGCGCGATGTGAAATTCATTCAGCTCTATCACATGGGCTGGGACCAGCACGGAGATTTACCCAAAAACATTGCAAAACAGGCCAGGGACGTCGACCAGGCGTCGGCTGCATTGGTGAAGGACCTCAAACAGCGCGGATTGCTGGAAGATACGCTCGTGGTTTGGGGCGGGGAGTTCGGCCGCACGAGCTTTTCCCAAGGCAAGCTCACCGCCGATAACTACGGCCGCGATCATCACCCCGGCTGCTTTTCGATGTGGATGACCGGCGGTGGCATTAAAACCGGACAGGTGTACGGCGAAACCGATGAATTCAGCTACAATGTCGTGAAAGATGGTGTGCATGTCCATGATTTCCAGGCGACGTTGCTGCACCTCTTCGGACTCGATCATGAGAAACTGGTATTCAAGCATCAGGGACGGCGGTACCGGCTTACCGACGTGCACGGCAAGGTGATCAACGGGTTGATCGCATAGCGAGGTTTGCCGGTTTAAGTAAATATGCTGCCTAAACTGCTTCCAGTTGGTGACTATTGATATTCCCATGAAACCAACATTCCGATTCGTGGCCCTGGCATTGTTGCTGGGAAGCCATTTGCTTTCCGCGCAGGACCATTCGATCAAGATTACGAAGCGTTACCTCAACCTCCCCGTATCGCAAGCCGAAAACCGTGGTACCATGCAGTTCAGGGTGAATGGCAAACTGGAACGCTCGTTCAAAATAAGGCTGGCCTCCGGGAATCCCGACTACTGGGTATTTTGTGATATGGGTGCATTGCAGGGGCAAACAATTACGATCAGCTACGACGGCAAGGCGGATGGCTTGCCGAAAATCTCGCAGGATGATCATATTGTGGGGGAAGATTCGATGTACCATGAGCGGAACCGTCCGCAATACCACTTTACCACCCGCCGCGGATGGATCAACGATCCCAACGGGCTGATCTTCTATGAAGGAGAGTACCACCTTTTTTACCAGCATAACCCGTACGAGCGCGAATGGGAGAACATGTCGTGGGGACATGCAGTGAGCAAGGATATGGTGCACTGGCAGGAACTGCCTACTGCTCTGTCGCCGGATTCGATGGGTACGATGTTTTCCGGCTCCACCGTGATCGACTACGAGAATACGGCCGGTTTCAACAAAGGGAATACACCTGCGATGGTCGCTTTTTTTACGGTTGATAACCCGGAAAAGCAGGTACAATGCATGGCTTACAGTCTCGACAAAGGCCGTACGTGGACCAAATACAGCAAAAATCCGCTGATCGATTCCAAAGCCAAATGGAACAGCAAAGACACGCGCGACCCGCGGGTGTTTTGGTACAAGCCTTCGAAGCATTGGGTAATGGTGCTTAATGAACGTGACGGCCACTCCGTTTATACCTCCGGAAACCTGAAAGACTGGCAGTTTCAAAGCCATCTCACCGGCTTCTGGGAATGCCCCGACCTATTTGAATTGCCTGTGGATGGCAATAAAAGCAAAACCAAATGGGTGATGTATGGTGCCTCGGCCAGCTACATGATCGGCTCATTTGACGGGAAAACCTTCAAGCCGGAATCGGGTAAGCATTACTACACGACCGGCAGCATTTACGCCGCGCAAACTTTCACCAACATGCCCGAAACGGATCCACGCCGTATTCAGATCGGCTGGGGCCGGGTGTCGCATGCCGGAATGCCGTTCAATGGCATGATGCTGCTCCCTACCGAGCTGCAACTAAGGACTACCAAAGATGGTATTCGATTGACCAGCAGACCGGTGAAAGAGATGGAACAGCTTTTCAGCAGCATCGGAAAATGGTCGTCGCTAACGGAGGCGGAAGCGAATGCGAAACTGCAATCGCTTCCGTCGCCCGATCAATTTCGCATTAAAGCCACAATCAAACTCTCGCACGCGACCAGCGCGGGACTTTCGCTCTTCGGCCAGCGAATACTGGATTACGACATGAATTCCAACCTGATCAACGGTGTGTTTTACTCGCCTGAGGATATGACCAGTATGGAAATCACTGCCGATATTTATGTAGACCGAACGACCGTCGAGGTGTTTATCGATCATGGAGCATATTCCTACTCGCTGCAACGCAAACCCGACGCACAGGCAAAAGAGACCCTGAATTTCTGGGGAAACCGTATCGAGGTGAAGAACCTGGAAATTTACAATGCCGAATCGGCCTGGAAATAGGCGGCCTTACTTTCGATCCGCCAGCCCCCGCTCTGCTGCTGGATTTGATGCAGCCGGTGGTACAGGCCTTGCTTTTCCATAAGTGCCTCATGATTGCCCTGTTCTTCAATGCGGCCGTCGTTAAGCACAATGATCTGGTTTGCATGACGGACAGTCGCGAGCTTGTGCGCGACAACGATTACCGTTTTGTCCTTCACCAATTCCTGGATTGCTTGCTGAATGTAAATTTCGTTCTCCGGGTCCAGCGAGGCGGTGGCCTCGTCGAGCAAAATGATCGGGGCGTTTTTGAGCAGCGCACGGGCAATGCTGATGCGCTGCTTCTGTCCGCCGGATAGCCGGTTGCCGCCTTCGCCGACGCGCGCATTCAGTCCGTCGGCCATTTCCCAGGCGAAATCCATTACCCGGGCTTTCTCCGCTGCGTCGAGCACCTCGAGCTCGGTGGCGCCGGGACGGCCGAAGTGGATGTTGTTATAAATTGTGTCATCAAACAAATACACCTCCTGGAATACTTCGCTCACGAGCACGCAAACGTCGTCGGGGCGCATGTCCTGCACATTTACGCCGCCTATGCGGATGCAGCCCGATTGTACGTCCCAGAAGCGGGCGATTAACGAGGTAATCGTCGTCTTCCCGGAACCCGAAGGCCCTACCAGCGCGGTCATACTCTTTTCCGCCACCGAGAACGAGAGGTTTTGGAGCACATTCCGGCCATCATGGTACGCGAAACCGACATTTTCGAATTGAATATCAAAGCTCACAGGCAGCAACTCCCGCCCGGATGCCTGCACGGGCGTACGCAGGAGCGTGACGATCCGACCGAGGCTGATATTCATGTAGCGCAGGATCACGTAATCGACCAGCAGTATTTTGATGGGCTCGAACAGCCTGTAACCGACGATCAGAAATGTAATGAGTACAGGAACAGGCAGATTCCCGGCCACGAGGTAAGTGATTGCCAGGCTGACCATCAGCAAAAAGCTCAGTTCGAGTACCAGACCGGCTGTGAGGACGAATGGGCCCGGGATAGCCTCTGTTTTAATGCTGGCCTTGCGGAAATCGTCCAATGCTTTTTGTAGCGTGGAGAATCGCTCGCCCGTCATGCCGAACGACTTGATATGCCGGATACCCTGGACGTATTCCAGAAAGCGGGCACCGGTTTCGTTGCGGGCCCGTACGTGATGATGGCCCTGCTTTACGACCAGGTAGTCCGAAATGCGGATCAGCACCCAGGCCAGGGGCAACGCCGCGAGCAGCACCAGCGCGAGGCGGCAGTCGGTGGCAAGCAAAAAGGCCGATACGATAATTGTAGCAAACACAGCCCCGGCCATATTGCCGATGGTATGACCGAAAATCAGTTCAAAATTGGCCACATCCTGCAAAACAACCGAGGCTAGCTCGCCCGGGTCGCGTTGTTTGAAGGTACCCATCGAAATACGCTGCAAATGATTACCCAATGCCATGCGCAGGTTGGTGGAGAGGGTATAGGTCATGTCGTTGCTGCGGACAATGGTTTTGACCGAGACAAAAAATTGCCCGGCAATGAGTATCACCATGATACCGACATAAGCCCAGAGCTTTTGCGGATCGGGCACAGGCGAGAACAGTTCCCGGATAATGAGCAGCAGGAAGCCCGTCGGAACGGCTATGAAGAGGCTGTGTACGAGTTCGAGCAAAATGCTCTTCCGTACAATTGCCGGCGCGGTCGTGAATGTATAAATGAGGTTGCGGATCATCTTTTTGGTATTAGTTTTCTATTTTGGAACGGTCGTTCATGAATTCAATGCAAACTCGCCTGCGCGGGTGTGTGCGTGCCACATACCTGTGTACATAGGGCATTCGGCGAGTAGTTCTTCGTGGGTACCCTTGCCTACTACCGCACCTTGCCGCATCACCACGATCTGGTCGCAGGCCGTAATGGTGCTGAGCCGGTGGGCGATTACGATCACCGTTTTGTTGGAAATCAGTTTATTGAGGGCGGCCTGAATGAGGGATTCGTTCTCGGGGTCGCTAAACGCCGTGGCTTCGTCGAGTATGAGAATGGGCGCGTCTTTGAGAATGGCCCGCGCGAGCTGGATGCGCTGCTGCTCGCCCCCGCTAAGGTGTGCACCCGAATGTCCCCAGGGCGTGTAGTAGCCGAATGGCATTTTTTCGATAAAATCGTGGCATTGGGCGGCTTTGGCAGCCTGGATCACTTCGTCTTTTGTTTTGTCCATCCCCATACGGATATTCTCAAAAATGCTTTGCTCGAACATAAAGCTGTCCTGGAAGACAAATGCGATGTTTCGCATGAGCTCGTCCGGGCGGACATTGCTGATATTCTGTCGGCCGATGAGGATTGCACCGCTATCCACATCCCAGAAACGCGCCACCAATTGCGCGGCCGTCGATTTGCCCGAGCCCGAAGGACCAACCAGCGCAGTGATGGTACCCTGCGGGACGTCGAAACTGACATCGTCCAATGCATACTGGTGTTTTTGATAACCGAATGAAACGTTTTTGAACCGTATGCTGAAATCATCATCCAAATATGCCTCACCTTCCGTTTCCTGTTCCTGGCCAAACAGGATTTCATCGAGCCGCTTCACACCGTGGTTGATAACCGAAATTTGCGGTCCCAGCGTGCTGAGCGCAAAAAGCGGGCGGATATAACCAACGCCGAGAATGAGGAAAAGGAAGAGGGTGGATAGCGTAATGCCGTGGGAGAAATACAGGTAGAGTCCAAGGGCAAGTACGGGCAATGTGGCATTGCTGATAAAACTGATAAATATTCCGAATGCGGGGGATGCCGTGCTGTTGTAGGCAATCACCATTTGCTTGAAGCGGCGCACGACCTGGCTGTACTTATCGAAGCGCTCGGCATTATGCCCGAATATCTTGATCACCGGCATCGCCCGGACGAACTCGACAATTCCCGCATTCATGGATTCCAGTGAACTGTGATACTCCGTGAGCAAGGCTTTGAATTTCGTGCCGAACATAAAAGGCATCATCACGGCCAGCATGATGATGGGGATGCAGCTCGTGAGCGCCAGCTGCCAGTTCACGGTAAATAAATAGCCGAGCGTGACTACCGGCAACGCCACGCCTTTGACGAGATCGGGAATGCTGTGGGCGATGAAGTTTTCGATGCGCTCCACATCGTCGGCGAGGATTTTCTTCAATGCCCCCGAATTCGACTGATTGATGAAACCCAGTGGCAGCTTCCCGAGTTTGTCCGCCATTTGCCGGCGCAGCTCATACAGGATGTTGAATGCCGCCACGTGCGAAACCATTCCCGACGCGTACAGCAGCACATAGGCGGCAATCGCCGCAAATACCGACCGGTAAATGTAAAGTTTCACCAACCCGATTTCCATCGGTGTCGACAGCAGCGCATCGATAATGGAATACACCAGCGCATAGGGGACGATCGAAAGCAGCGCATGCGCCACCGCCAGCACACCGGCGATGATCAGCAGGTTTCGTTTCGTGCCCGCGATTTCCAAAAGCCGCGCAATGCCGCTTTTGGGTTGATTTTCATGGCTCATAGATTTGAATTAAAATGGAAGCTTGTTGATAAAGTGGCTCAAACCATCGTAGTTTTGGTCAAAGGTGCAGCCAATCCGCGGAAGCGCTTTTACATAATCCGGATAGCTTTTAACACGAAAGGGATTATTATGGGAATGAGCATTTGTCACAACGAAGGTCCGTGGGTGGAACTGCGGGCACTGGATGGCGCCGAATATCTGGAGCAACCGGACGTCGGCCCGGCACTCGTTACGGAGCACCGGCAAAAACACAGCTTTTTCTTCGGTGACGCGGAGATGGTAGAGATCAATCTGCCGGATATTTACATTGTGTACGGGGACATTGCCCTGAAAAAGCACCGCCTCCGGTTCCGGACAACCGACGCCCCCGATTACGTGGAGTTGCATTTCAGCATTTCAGGTAGCGGACGGCTCGAAAACTTCATCAGCGGACGGTCCTACCGGTTCAGTTCACAGGAACATAATATCATCTATGAGCCGGCGTTCGACGGCACGGGGCAATTTAACGAGAGCGGCGGGTACAAATTTCTCGAACTGCATTTCAGGAAAGAGTACTTCATCAGGGCCCTCTCCGGTAATGGCGAGGTGCTGGACCGGTTCTGCGAGCACGTGGCCGCAGGCCGCTTCGCGACTTTGTCGGAGCATAATATGGCCATCACGCACGAAATCCGCCAATGCGTGTCGGATATTATCAATTGCAATTTCAAAGGAGGCCTGAAGGCACTTTTCCTCCATGCGAAATGTCTGGAATTGCTCACTTTGCAGGCCAGGGCGAGCCAGGCGTTTGGCAGGGGGCGGTCGCAATCAGTATTAAAGTCCAGGTACGACATCGATTCCATTCACCACGCAAAGGACCTGCTGCTAGCCAACACCGATCAACCCATGTCGTTACAGGAGCTGGCCAGGCAAGTGGGGATCAATGAATTTAAGCTCAAAAACGGGTTCAAAGAACTCTTTCAAACCACTGTTTTCGGCTACCTGAGCGACGTAAAGTTGCAGAATGCGAAGCAGCAGCTGCTGGAAGGTGTCCCGATCAAAAGCGTGGCGGAAGCACTGGGGTATTCTTCGGTACAGCATTTCGGCAATGCTTTCCGGAAGAAATTCGGCGTGTCGCCGGGGAAAGTTAGGTATGGTCAGGTGTAGTCAGGTGTGGTCAGGCGTGGTCAGGTGTAGTCATGTGTAGTCAGGTGTGGTCATGTGTAGTTATGTGTGGTCAGGTATGGCCATGTGTAGTCATGTGTGGTCATGTGTAGTCAGGTATGGTCAAGTGTGGCCAGAGATTATAGGAGTTAATGGAAGAAAGCACATTCACATAAAAATGCATCGCCGGAATCGCGTAGCGATGAAATGTGGGTAGCAATCGATTCGAATGGTGTATTTCGGAAATGCCGTCAGGCATGCAACAACAGCGCGTCGTTGTTGCATGCCTGACGGCATTTGAGGCAATCGGCCCAATTGCGTTTCCTACCAATATTGCATGCCTAACGGCATTCGTTCACCGATCAATAACAATCCCTGACCACGCCTGACTACGCATGGCGGCCTAGTTCCGATAAACCAGATTCCCGCGATGCACAAGTGCCTTCACGGGTGAAATACGTGCAACAGCCTCGGCCGAGCAACTCGCATCTACCAACACCACACTCGCTTCGTCACCGGCCTTGGGCCATTGCTGTTTTCCTTTTTCGTCGAGCGGCAGGATCCCGCATGTAGCCAGTTTGAGGCAGCGCGAGAGGTCCAATTCCGTCGACTGGCCGTAAAGCTGTGCCATCAGGTTCGATTTCTGCAACACGCTTCCGGACCCGAATGTGTTCCAATGGTCCACAATGCTGTCGTTGCCGGTCATAACGGTTACACCATGGCGGTAGAGGGTAGGGATGGGCATAATAGTACTGCCAAACGGAATGGTCGAAACCACGCCTACACGTGCATGTGCGAGTTTTTCAGATACTTCTTCCAGTTTCGGTTTTTCGAGCCGCGCGAGTACGAAACAATGGCTTAGGAATGTTTTGCCGGCCAGTGCAGGGTTCTCAATGACCTTCTGCGTCAGGTACTCGACCGTTTTCAAACCCGGCTCACCACCTTCATGCAGGTGGATATCAATGCCCTTACCGTGATCAAGCGCGAGTTGAACGATGAAATCGATCTGTTTTTCGACGCTACCGTCGATGGCATTCGGGTCGAGGCCGCCGATAAAGTCGATATCCATCGCGGCGGCTTCCTTCATCCATTGCTCCGAATGCGAGTAGAAAACCCCGTGCTGCGGAAAAGCGACGAGCTCTGCCCCGAAACTGTCTTTCTTATTTTCAATCGCTTTTTGCAGGTTCTTCAACGAATCCAGCTTCGAAGTCGGCTCGATATTGACGTGGCTGCGCGCGAAATTCGTTCCTTTCGATTGCAGCAGCTCGATGATCTTTTCGGCCCGGTAGGTAGAGGTTTTGAGCATTTCAGGCAACGCTTTCTGCTCGAACGCGATCATATCCTTCACAGAACGGTTTTTCGCCGACCGCGCTTTCCAGGGGCCGCCGTAATAAGTTTTGTCCAGATGAATATGCATGTCCCTGAACGCCGGCAGCATCAGCTGGCCTTTGGCGTCGGTCGCATCGGCTTTGGGATCGTTGGGCAGCACGGCCTTAATCTTCCCGCCTTCGATCTCTACCCGGAAAAGTCCCGTTTCGGTAGCAACCACCTCGTCGTCTTCATACACAAAACCCGTTTCCAGCCGCACGTTTTTCAGCATCCATTTCTTCGCAGGTTTGCTGCCTGTTTCTGTCGTTTGCGCGGCGCCGGAAGCGAATGCCCCTGCTTTTTTGACGAGTATTTCGCCTGCCAGCAACAGACCGGAACTTTGGATGAACGTTTTGCGGGAAATGGATTCCATGTGCCTGGGATTAAGGTTTATGCAAAATTAACCCCGGCGGCGCGTTCAAACGATGCGCTATTTATGCCAAAACTTGTAGGATTTATAACGAATTCCGAAAGGCGCGGGGCGACAAACCCGTCTGGGCCTTGAAGAAGTTGGAAAAATGAGGAAGGTCGCTGAAACCGAGTTCAAAAGCGATCTCCTTCGCCGATTGCCCCGAAACCAGCAGCAGGCGCTTCGCTTCCAGGCCCACGCGGTTATGGATCAGGAATGTGGCTGGTACGTGTAAATGTCTTTTACAGAGAATGTTAAGGTAATTTGGGGAGATATTGAGTTGGTCGGCGTAGAATGCGACGGTTTTATGGGTCTTGAAATGGGCATCCACCAGCGCGTGGTATTTGAATAGGATCGGGTTAGCGCGGTAAGTGCCGATATCCTCGTAAATGCGCTCGGCCTCGCGGCTTACAAGCTGCAAAGCCACCCGGCTGCGAAGTTGTACCATATCCCAATCTACCAAAGCGGTATCCAGTTCGCCTTCCAGGGCTTCCAGCTCATAGCATAATGCCTCGAAAACCGCACGCGGCAGATCGATCACCTGGTGGTTCCGGTAGGATATAAACGACAGCCGCAGAAAGTTGGAAGAAGTCTCGAAAGCACGCCGCCCGACCATCAGCTGAAACCCCGACGTCGCTTCATCGAGCTCCCAGCGGTGTACCTGGCCGGGAAACAGCAAATGCACCTGTCTATTGGCAACAGGGTAATCGACGAAGTCGATCGAATGCGTTCCGCTGCCGTGCTTGACGACAAAAAGCATGAAAAAATCGTGCTTGTGCGGCTTGTCGATCCGGCTTTTACCATCGATCTCATGGCGCAAAAGCTTATAGCCCGACTCCGCAGAGGAGTCGAAAGCATCGATGCCGAGGGTCGGAAACGCCGGTTTAGTATTCATAGGTTGAAATTACAAAAAATGCCGCAAGGGGGTTCCCGGTTCTTATTGTAAGGTCAAAGAGGCATTTTACAGATGGCATCAATCGCGTGAACTATTTGAAGCTAAAATTTTTTAAAATATTAAACTATTAAATTGGTAGACTAAATAGTTTAATTAATTTTGTGCACCAGCCACCACCAAAATTGCGAATCCTGATGCGCCGCGGATAGCCCCGGCGCAGGAAAGGGTATGTGTCACTTAACAAACACCTGAAAATGAAAAGGCCTATTTATCAACTACTAGGGCTGGCGGCGGCATGGGTGCTGTCGGCATTTGCGGCAACCGACAATACTTACGAAGAGCAAATCCGCGACTGGCATCAGAAACGCGTCGAGAGTCTGAAAGCGGAATCGGGCTGGCTGAACCTGGCCGGGCTGTTCTGGCTGAAAGAGGGAAGCAATACTTTCGGCAGCGCGGAGCAGAATCACATTATCTTTCCGGAAGGCAAAAGCAATGCGGTTTTGGGTGAATTTGTGCTTCAAAACGACAAGATCACGCTCAAAGCGAAGCCCGACGCACAAATTTTCAATGGCGACCAGCCTGTGACGGAGCTGGACATTTTCCCCGACGGCAAACCCGTTACCTTGAAACACGGCCCGTTGCGTTGGTTTGTAATCAAGCGCGGTGAAAAGTATGCGATCCGCTTGCGCGACCTGGAAGGCGAGTACCTGAAAGGTTTTACAGGTATTGAAAGGTACCCCGTGCAGGAAAAATGGCGGGTAAAGGCGCGTTTTGTACCCACTCAGGGCCGCACAGTGTCGATAACCGATATTACCGGCCGCACCGACAACCAGGTCTCGCCCGGCAAACTTGTGTTTACGGTCGATGGCAAGGAGTACAACCTCGACGCCGTGGGCAAGCCCGAAAGCCTGTTCATTATTTTCGCCGACCAGACCAACAAGCACGAGACTTATGGCTCGGGCCGCTTCCTGTATTCTTCCGTAGAGGCTGACGGTACCGCATGGCTGGATTTCAATAAGGCCATCAACCCACCCTGTGCATTCTCTCCCTATGCTACCTGTCCGCTGCCTCCCAAGCAGAACAAGCTGACCCTGGCCGTTTCGGCAGGTGAGAAGCGCTACGGAGACCACTGACCTGACTCCGGGTTTTTCAAACATTACACGCAAACTTTTTTACTGCGACCTTCAACGGGTGCCCTGCTTGCTGCGGGGCACCCGGGCGGGGCGCTGCTGCCTTTGCATCCCTTTTTTCACTCCCCAAACACATTACAACATGATAAAACCTTACTTTACGAACTTACGTATAGATCAATACGGTAATGCCGGGTACGTCGCGTTGGCGGCGCTGATGCTCGGGCTGGCGACGCCGGAAGAGACGTATGCCGCCCGGCCATTGGCTCCGGTGTTTGCGCGGGCAGATAAGCCCGTGTCGGGCGTGATACGCGATAAGGATTCGGGGCAGCCGCTGCCGGGTGTTTCCGTAATTATCAAAGGTTCTTCCAATGGCACTATCACCGATCAGGACGGCAAATACCAATTGATTGCGCCCGAAAATGCCACGCTGGTGATCTCTTTCATTGGCTATGCTTCCATTGAAAAGGCGGTTGGCGGGCAGACGCAGATCGCCGTCGAGCTGAGTGCCGATACGCGCCAGCTCAGCGAGCTCGTGGTGGTGGGTTATGGTACACAAACGAAGTCGGAGTTTACCGGTTCAGCCGTTCGCTTGAAGGGCGAGGCTATTAAAGAGCAACCGATCCAGAGCTTCGATCAGGCGCTTGCGGGACGTGCGGCGGGCGTGAGCATTTCCCAACCGAACGGCGTGCTCAACAATCCGCCGGTGATCCGTATCCGGGGTGTCAATTCCATATCTCTGAGCTCCTATCCGCTGGTGGTCGTGGACGGTATTCCGATCAATACCGGTAACGTTTCCACGAGCACGGCGGTACCGAACAACCCGCTGGGCGACATCAACCCGGCCGATATTGAGTCGATAGATGTGCTGAAAGATGCCGCTTCGACCTCCATTTACGGCTCGCGGGCTGCTGCGGGCGTCCTTTTGATTACTACTAAAAGAGGTAAGACCGGTAAGCCGAGGATTAATCTCGAATCGTGGGCAGGCGTATCGGAAGTGACACGGCTTCCGGAGCTTTTGAATGCCGAACAATACATTGCGATCAAGAACGAGGCGGTGCTGAATGCGAAGGTTTTGGGCGGAAATGAAAACAATGACAAGGTGCCTTCCGCATTGTTTTTCCCAAATACCAACCCCGACGGTAGCCCGATCGACACGCGCTGGTACGACTACATTTACCGCACCGGCGTTTCACAAAACCACAACCTGAGCGTTTCGGGCGGTACACAAAGCACCAACTACTATTTTTCGGCCAATTACAGCAAGCAGAACGGGTTCCTGCGCGCCAACGAATTCGATCGTAAATCGGCCCGCTTCAATATCGATCAGGAGGTGAACCGCTGGCTAAAACTGAACGGTAGTGTTTCCTACAATACGTCCAACAATGCATCGCCTTACGCCGGATCGTTGCCGGGTTCCAACTTCTTTCTTGTGGGCCTGGCACGGTTAGCCATTGCATTGCCTCCCAATGTGCCGGCCTACAACCCGGATGGTTCGTACAATATCAGCACCACGAGCCCCAATACTATCGGGATGGGCAATAACCTGGTCGTCAGCAACTGGGGTAACCCGGTGGCGCAGCTGGATAAAAACCATTATACTTCGTCCAACGACCGCATTATCGGTAGTTTCGCCGCGACGGCGCAGATCTTGAAAAACCTGCAATTCCGCACCAGCTATGCGATCGACCGCCTCCATACCGAGACCAAAACCTTCGATAGCGCCTTGCAGGGCAACGGTTATTCCACCAAAGGGAATGCAGTGAATGTTTCGGCGCTGCGCGACAACTGGAACTGGACCAATACCCTTACTTTCACGCCGACAATCGGCAAACATTCGCTGTCGGTACTCGCGGGGTATGATGTGCAGAAATTCAATAATTCGGCCTGGGGCGCGTCGCGTTCGCAGGGGGCCGATCCGTTTTTCGAGAATTACCAGGGTAACTGGGGTTCCATTACGACTTCCGGGAACGAGCTCGACGAGCGCGCCTACCTTTCCTATTTCTCGCGCGTGAGCTACGACCTTGCTAAGAAGTATTTCCTGACCGTTAATTTCCGTCGCGATGGCAACTCGGCGCTGGGTTTTGACAAGAAATACGGGAATTTCGGCGGCGTTTCCGGCGGCTGGGCATTGTCGGAAGAAGCATTTTATAAAGACCTGAGACTGGCATCGGTACTGAGCTCGGTGAAGCTGCGTGCCAGCTGGGGACGTGTCGGGAACGGCAATATCAGCAATGCATTCGGCTCGCTGGAACTGTACAACGGCGGTTTATACGGCAGCTCGCCTACATGGGCCATCTCGCAGGCGGGGAACTCGGATCTTGGCTGGGAAACGAGCCGTCAGACCAACATCGGTGCCGACCTCGGCCTGCTCGACGACCGCATTCAGGTGGATCTCACTTATTTCGACAACAATGTCGATGGACTGATCCTCAGTGCGCCGCAGGCTGTTTCAAAAGGTATTCCGGGTAATTCCATTCTCCGTAATGTGGGTGCGATGTTCAACCGCGGGGTGGAACTGGGTATTTCGGCAAACATCATTCGCTCTGGTGCGTTTTCGTGGAATGCGTCGGTGAATTTTACGAAGTTGAAAAACAAGGTCACGGCATTGTCGGACGGCAATACCGACATCGTGGGCACCACGCACGTGTCTTACGAAACCACGAACGTGACGCGTGTGGGGCATTCGGTAGGTAGCTTGTATGGGGCTAAAACCGCGGGAGTCAATCCTGAAAATGGCCGGAGGCTATTTATTAATGCTAAGGGGGAGAAAGTACAATACAGCCAGATCGTCGGACCGGGCGAAAGCAACTGGACCTACCTCGACGGCTCCAAAGCGGCGGCCATTACCGGTGCCGACTATTATCTGATCGGTGACGCGCTGCCGAAATGGTATGGCGGCTTTTCCAACACCTTCAAATATGGGGCGTTCGATGCTTCGGTCAACTTTACTTTTGCGGGCGGCAACTACGTCATGAACGGCACCCGCGCGACGCTGCTCGACCAGCGAGCATATAACAACTCGACCGAAATCCTGAAACGCTGGCAGAAACCCGGTGACATTACCGACATTCCAAGGCTGGTTTACAACGACCAGCTTTCGAGCGGCTCGTCCTTCCCGGTGTCGGCCAATGCGGAAAAAGCGGATTTCCTGCGCCTGCAAAACCTTTCGCTGGGTTACCGGTTACCCGCTTCGGCGTTTGGCAACTCCGGTATCGGGCCGGTACGCATTTACGCGCAGGGCTCGAACCTCTTCCTGCTGACGGGTTACAAGGGTACCGATCCCGAATCCTCGGTGAATGGCAACTCCAACACCACGCCCGGCGTCGAGAAGAACTCGGTAGGGCAGGCGCGGACGTTTACGCTCGGGGTAAATCTTAGTTTTTAATTATCAGGTATTTCAATCATGAAAATATTCAATCAAATAGGCCGTAAATCGATCGGCTGGGGCTTTTCTGTGGCATTCGCGTTGTTCTTGCCGTCCTGCGATTCCGACAAGCTGCTTCATCCCGTTCCGGAGACTTCCATTACCGGGGCCAATGCCTTCGAAACGCCGGAGCGCGTGCTCGGGCTTGTGAATGGTATCTATAAATCGGCCAAAGGCGGTAATTTCTACGGCGGCAACTACTATACCTATTCGGAAGTACGCGGGGAGGAGTTCATCAACCGTACAAGCAACACCTTTACGGCTTTCGAAGCGTGGAACCATACCCTCAATGCCAGTTCCAATTTCATCGCGGGTTTCTGGGCGTCGGGTTATGAGACGATCAACAATGCGAATATTCTCATCAAGGGCATCGGGGAGCATCCGGGCGTGGTAAGCGAAACGCTGGCGAAACAATATGTGGCCGAAGCCAAATTTGTTCGGGCATTGAGCTACTTCGCGCTCGTGACCGCTTATGCGAGACCTTACAATGAGGACCAGGGCGCTTCCAAGGCGTTGCCGCTGCGTTTGCAAGCAGAAACCACCACCGCTAACAATGATCTGAAACGGAGCACTGTCGCCGAGATTTACGCGCAGATTATCAAGGATCTCGACGAAGCCGAGGCCGGTCTGCCCCTCAATTACAGCACCGCATTGCTCAATACCACCCGCGCACACCGAAATACTGCCATTGCGCTCAAAACCAGGGTGTATCTCAACAGCGGCCAATACGCGAAAGTCATCGAGGAAGCCCAAAAGATCGTTTCCACCGCGCCGCCATTCGCCGCCGCTACGGGTGTGAAGCATCAGCTGGGCAACATTGTGGAGATTTTTACGACCAATTATACCAGCACGGAGTCGATTTTGTCGGTACCCATGACCGAGCTGGATAACGTGACCGGGCAAACGTCATTCCCTTATGTGATCAACGCCAACTCGGAGTACAATCTCAACCCGACGGGTATTTGGGGTGAGCCCGAATGGCGCACGGCCGATCTCCGGCGCACATTCGCACGTACGGCGTCGGGTGTGCAGTTTCTCACCAAGTATGCCAAGCCATCGCCTTTCCTGGATTACCTGCCCATTCTCCGCTATTCGGAAATACTGCTGAACTACGCGGAAGCTGCGGCCCGCACCGGAGACCTCGTCACGGCCACGGCACTCCTCAATGCCGTGCGCAACCGGTCCGACGCGAGCTATAAGTTCCCGAAAGAGGCAACCGGCACGCAGCAGGCATTGGTGGCCACGATTCTCAAAGAGCGTCGCATTGAGCTGCTGGGTGAAGGGCTGCGCTCGATCGACATTCTGCGTAACCTGGTGCCGTTTCCAGCCAAATCCGGTAACGGATTAGTGGCCCCCGAGGTGCTGCCTTCGCAAACAAACTATGTTTTTCCTTTGCCTAACACCGAAATCATTACCAACAAACTTCTGCTCGACTAGTGGTACATTCCCGGATCTTTCGGGATTTGTATCCTGGCGGAACATCTGCCTAATTATATTTGTATATTAAATCTATAAAAATAATAGATTACTATTCATGAACGACTAAACGCAGGCAGTATGAAGACCTATCAACTCAAACTCACATATCCCGAAACGTTGAGTGTGCATCACATCACATCGCTGGTGGAATCGGTTAAGGGCGTAAGGATACAGCGATTGAACATCATCGGGCGCGGGCGCGAATTTGTGGGGGTATTGGTAGTGGAGGCGGTGGGACTGCTTCATTATGACTCGCTCGTGGAGCGGCTGCGGTCGCGCCAGGAAGTGCTGCTCGATGAACCGGAGGTTGTCCCGCTCTGACGACTTCTTATCCGCCGCAGATCATTAGAAGGGCTTGGTTATTAGCTTATTGAATCCGGAAATGATTTGTGTCGAACCGGTAACAATGACAACCACCCAGGCATATGTTTAAAGCATTCAAAATTCCCGTTATTCTCAACGTACTACTGTCGCTGTGCGCAATTCTTGGTACATGGTCGATGGCCCATGGTCAAAAACCATCGATCGGCGGTCAGCCGTCAGCCGTCGGTGGTCAAAAAAACACCGATGCCAAACGCCCCAACGTAATTATCATCATGGCTGACGACCTCGATAGTCGGCAGCTGAGCTGCTATGGAGGGCAAAATCTCAAAACCACGCATATTGATGCGCTGGCAAAGGATGGATTGAAATTCCATAACCTGTTTACCTCCGAAGCGATGTGCGTGCCTACACGGGCATCGCTTTTTACCGGTTTGTACCCTGTGCGCCACGGCTCGTTCCAGAACCACAAGCCGGTGTACGATCATTTAAAAAGCGTAGGCCATTACCTGGCAGACCTCGGCTACCGCGTAGGACTGACGGGAAAAGACCATGTGACGAAACCTAAAAGCGTATTTCCGTTCGATATCGTCCAAGGCTTTGAACCCAACTGTGTGGCCCCGACGGACGACTACCGCCTCGACGACGTGAAGAAATACATTACCGGCAGCGACAAGCCCTATTGCCTTTTTGTCATGAGCATTAACCCCCACGCGCCCTGGACCGTGGGCGACACCACTGAATTCGACGCGGCGAAGCTGAAACTGCCTGCCAACTGGGTGGACACGCCCGTTACCCGCAGGCAATTTGTGAAATACCTCGCCGAGGTACGCCGGCTGGACGATCAGGTAGGGGAGATCCGTGCATTGCTGAAAGAGACCGGACAGGAAAAGAACACCGTCCTGATCTTCCTTGGCGAGCAGGGGGCGCAGTTTCCGGGAGCGAAGTGGAACCTGTACGATACCGGTCAGCGGAGCTCGATGGTCGTCCGGTGGCCCGGAAAGGTAAAGCCGTCGACCGAGACTAACGCACTGGTACAATACGAAGATATTACCCCTACGCTCATTGATATTGCTGGCGGAAAGCCCGTTGCCGGCCTCGACGGACGCAGCTTTTTGCCCGTCATTACGGGTAAAAATAAAGAGGCCAGGGACTACGCCTACGGCATTCATAACAACATTCCGGAAGGCGATCCTTACCCGATCCGCAGCATCCGCGATCACCGCTATAAGCTGATCCTCAACCTCGCATCCGACAAGCCCTATTACAACCGTTTCATGATGGACCGCAACCGCAAAGACCGCAATACTGTGTGGTTCTCGTGGGTAGATGACACCGCAGATCCGAAGGCAAAAAAGATCACCGACCGTTTCGAGCATCGCCCGGCCGTAGAGTTTTATGATACCGAAAAAGACCCCTTTGAACTGAAAAACCTGGCAGCAGACCCGCAATATGCATCACGCATTGCCACCCTGCGCACGGAACTCGAAGCCTGGATGAAGCAGCAGGGCGACGAAGGTGCTTTGATCGACAGGGTGTATCGCTGATGGCTGACCGCCGACGGCGGACGGCCGACCATAGCCAATGGACCATAGCCCTTCGACCGTGGACCATGGACCGTAGACCATATACCATGGTTTTGATTGACAGTAATGAAGAGAAGCTTCCATCTGATGCTTAAACTATCCAAGACTTCAATTTTTTTCAACGTACTATTGTCGCTGTGTGCGATCCATGGTCTATGTTCGATGGGCAATGGTCAAAAACCATCGATCGGTGGTAGGCCGTCAGCCGTCGGCGGTCAAAAAGACCCCGGCACCAGACCGAACATCCTCCTCATTATGACGGACGATCAGGGATACGGCGATTTCGGCTTTACAGGGAACCCGCACGTTAAAACACCGAACATCGACCGGCTTGCTGCCCGCTCCACGCGGCTGACGAATTTTCATAATTCTCCCGTATGTGCCCCTACGCGCGCGAGTTTGCTCACGGGACGTTATCACCAGCGCACGGGCGTGCATGATACCTACAATGGCGGGGCTATCATGGCCGCGGAGGAAGTGACGCTGGCCGAAATACTTTCTAAAAGCGGTTACCGGACCGGCATTGTCGGTAAATGGCATCTGGGAGACAACTATCCGTTCCGGCCGTCGGACCAGGGGTTTCAATATAGTCTCATTCACGGCGGGGGCGGGGTAGGGCAGCCGGGTGATTTTTTCGAGAACTTCATCCGAACCGATAGCAGCTATTTCAATACCACATTGTATGAAAACGACCGGAAAGTGCGGCGACAGGGCTATTGCACGGATGTTTTTACCGACCAGGCCCTCGAATTTCTGAAAGAAAAGAAGTCCGCCCCGTTCTTCCTTTACGTTTCCTACAACGCCCCGCACACCCCGCTGCAACTGCCTGAAAAGTATGAGGATATGTATAAGAACCTCGCATTCGACACGGAAACGGACCGGCAGGAGGGCAAAGCATGGGCCAAGATGACCGATAAGGACAAGGCCGATGCCCGGAAAGTGTACGGCATGGCTACCAATATTGATGATAATGTAGGCCGTATTCTGGCGGAAGTCAAAAACCAGGGCCTCGAAGAAAATACTATCGTCATTTTCCTGACCGACAACGGCAATCAGCAATTGCGTTTCAATGCCGGTTTCCGTGGCTTGAAGGGAAGTGCCTGGGAAGGCGGCACGCGCGTGCCGTTCCTGATTTCGGGTGCGGGGCTCTTCCAACCGGATAAGGATGTGAATGCATTGCTGGCGCATATCGACGTGCTACCCACGTTGCTGGAAGCCACCAAAATTCCTTTGCCTGCCAACATTCATACCGATGGCCGCTCCGCATTGAAAACCATTCAGGGAAAGCTGGCGGCGGCTCCGCGCACTTTCTACAACGCCTGGAACCGCGGCTGGCCGGAACCCTACCGCAATGCAGCTTTTTATGAAAACAACCACAAACTCGTCGCATTCAACTCCGACGGTGACGACCTGAATACCTTCGGCCTGTTTGATCTTGATAAGGATCCATATGAACAACATAACCTGGTAGCGTCGGAGCCCACGCTGGCGAAGCGACTTAAAAAGGGCCTCGACAGTGTCTTCAACGACATTTCAAACAGCCCCAACCTCGCGCCGAGACGCATTATTGCAGGCTCTGCCCACGAGCCGCTTTCGATCCTGACCCGGCAGGACCTAAGCGGTACCAACATGGGCGCCTGGCTCTCCGACAAGGCCACCGGCTACTGGAACATAACTATTGCGCGGGATGGCTTTTATAACCTCCGTTCGATCCACACCGGCATTATCCCGAAAGGTACGCGCAGCCTCGTGCGTGTAGGGCATGTACAGCGCAGCGCATTGGCGAAAGGGGAGAGTAATGCGGTGACCATTTCAGGTGTGTGGCTCAAAAAGGGCGATTATCTCGTGGAATCTTGGTTTGAGGGCCAGGGAGGCGTAACGGGGCCGTATTATCTGGAAATGGAGCGCGGGAACGCGACCACCGACCGCTGACGGCCGACCGCCGAGCCATTTTACACCAATAGATTCAGTATATCCAAACAAAAATAACCCCAAAATCGGCGGTCGGCGGTCCATGGTCGGCGGTCAAAAACCACAAGCTCCCATGCTAAAACAACTCCTGTTTGCCGCTGTGCTCTTACACGCCGCCAACCGGCAAGCCTACGCCCAGAAAAAGAAGGCCCCGCAGCAACAGCCTCCCAACATCGTTCTCATCGTTTCCGACGACCATAGTGCACCTTTTCTGAGCAGCTATGGCTATCCGCAGATCAAGACACCGAATATCGACCGGCTTGCGCAGGAAGGTATCCGCTTTAACCGCGCCTACACCATGGCGCCGCAATGCGTGCTCTCGCGGGCCGCGATCATGACCGGGCGTAATACCCTCGATGTGCAGATGACCCGCTTTTCGGCGCCGCTCGATGCCTCGGTAACGGCCTATCCCGAACTGCTGCGCAAAGGAGGCTACCATACCGGTATTCTCGGGCGGAATTTCCACCTCGACGGTAACCGCCGTGTGCCCGAAACGGTGGCAGTTTTAGAAAAATATGGCCTGGAAACCTTCAAAAACCGGGTCGATTACCTGAATGCGACCGGTAACCGCGATAGTATTTTTCAGCAATACACTGAGTTTCTGGACAAAGCCCCTAAAAACAAGCCTTTCTTCGTGCAGGTCGGGTACAGCGATCCGCACCGGATATTCAATGCCAAAAACTTCGAACCCGATCCGCAATCGCTCACATTGCCCGGGCACTGGCCGGATACTAAAGGGGTACGGGCTGATTTCGCAGCTTATCTTGGCGAGATCCAGCGCCTCGACAGCGATGTGGGCAGGGTGCTGGACGACCTGAAAAAGCGGGGGCTGGAAGAAAATACGCTCGTCGTGTTTATCGGCGACAACGGCGGGGCATTGCTGCGCGGCAAGGGCACATTGTACGACCTGGGCATTCATGTGCCGCTGATCATCCGTCATCCGAAGCTGATCAATGCGGGGCAGGTGAGCGACGTGCTCGTGTCGGGCATCGACATTGCTCCCACATTTCTCACTTTGGCCGGCGTATCCGTGCCGAAAGAGATCACCGGCAAAAGCCTTACTCCTGCATTCACCGATCCGCAGCAGGGCGGGCACGACTACATTTTCGCCGTCCGCGGTGCGCACGGGCAGGGCTTGCCTACCAATTCTTCCAATTTTGATTTGGGCAGGACGATTTTCAACAAAAAGTATAAGCTGATCTACAATGCGATCTGGCAGATTCCCTACCATCCCGTCGATTTTGCGGGACAACCTTTCTGGCTGGATTTGAAACAGCAGCACGCCGAAGGCAAACTGGCCGAGAAATACGACAAGCTGCTTTTCGCCGACCGCCGCAAAATGTTTGAAATCTACGACTTGCAGGCCGATCCGGACGAAACCAACAACCTCTCCGGCAATCCCGAGGTTGCCGATGTGGAGCACGACCTCAAAACGCGCTTGCAGGAATGGATGATTTTGAACCGAGATTATTTGCCACTACCTATTGCCCCCGAGAACTGATGAAGACTTTATTTATTAACCTCTTGCTTCTGACGGGTGGTATCGCCGTTGCACAGCAACCCAAACCCCGCCCGAACATCATCCTCATCTATACCGACGATCAGCGTTTCGATGCGCTGAGCGTGGTGCAAAAAGAACAGGGCGACAAGGCACGGTTCCCGTGGTTTACGACGCCTAACCTCGACCGCCTCGCCAGTGAAGGTGTGCGTTTCCGAAATGCATTTGTGATCAACTCGCTATGCTCGCCCAGTCGCTCGACGATGCTCAACGGGCGGTACAACCATTTGAACGGCATCGCCAACAACCATACCGGCCTCGCTGACACGACCGTCACCTACGCTACCGAATTCCACAAAGCCGGTTACCGCACGGCATTCTTCGGTAAATGGCATATGGGCAAGGAAACCGGCAAGCGGCCGGGCTTCGACTATTCGGCTAGTTTCGTAGGGCAGGGGCAGTATTTCGATTGCCCGATCGAGATCAATGGCAAGCCGGAGCCCAGCAAAGGCTGGGTGGACGACGTTTCGACGAACAATGCGATCGAATACATCAAGGAACATAAGGGCGAAACCTTCTTAGTAACGCTCGCATTCAAATCAGGTCACGGGCCTTTCCAGCCACCAGCGCGGCATAAGGACACTTTTGCCAACGTTAAACTGACCAAACCGGAAACGGAAAATCTCGATTCACCTTACAAAGACCAGATCGAAACCACGCGCCGCCAGAATGTCCAGAACAATAATGGCGGACAAAATGCGACTCAGAATGCAGGTACCAGCAAGTCCTGGACCGAAAACAACGACCAGAAGATCCGCAACTACTTCGGGGCGCTCAAAGGTGTGGACGAGAACGTCGGCCGCGTGCTGCGTACCCTCGATTCATTGAAACTCGACGAAAATACCGTTGTGATCTTTTCGAGTGACAATGGCTTCTTTTTCGGGGAGCACGGCCTGGGCGACAAACGCGCTGCTTACGAAGAGTCCATACGCATTCCGTTGCTGGTGCGCTATCCCGCCCGTTTTCCCAAAGGCAAGAAGATCGACAAGATCGTTCTGAACCTCGACAATGCGCCGACGTTGCTTGACCTTGCGGGTATTCAGGCCCCGGCGTCGTTCCAGGGCAAAAGCTGGGTGCCGCTGATTGAAGACAAGGCCAAAGATTGGCGCACTTCGTTCCTCTACGAGTACTTCTACGAAATCCCTTACAATACCCCCACGATCAAGGCTATCCGCACCGAAACCGGTAAGCTGATCCAGTACCCGGGCGAAGAAGGCTGGTCGGAGTTGTACGACCTTTCCAAAGACCCGAACGAGACCACGAACCTGTACCGGACCGCCGGCGGTGAAAAGCTGAAAAAGCAACTGCTAGGCGAACTTAGCAAGCAGGAAAAGGCGACAGGTTATGTCAATCCCGACTATGCCGATGCCAGGCCGGTGGATGAGAAAGGACAGTACAAACGACCTGTTAAAGAGGTGATACCATGATGCAGCGACGTCAGTTTCTACAAAAAGCGGCTTCGCTGCCTGCACTCGCGCTGGATTTCCCGGCGCGGGATGCGAAGCTCCTCATTACCGACCTTCGCATTCATGAAGTGAAAGTAAACCAGCGCGGCAACTGGCACTTCGTCGAACTGCTCACGAATAAAGGCCTCACAGGGCTAGGAGAGGCTTCGCACGGGTTTTCGGCGGCTGTAAAAGACGGTGGTAGCCAATTGAGGACCGAGTTGAACAGTCTGTTTCAACTTGTGAAAGGCGAGTCGCCATTTGCTGTGGAGCAGTACCGCCAGCGCGATTTCCAGAAGGCATTCGAGCGGGGGAAGATCGCCATCACGGCATTCAGCGCTATCGAGCATGCATTGTGGGATTTGAAGGGGAAAGCCCTCGGTGTGCCGGTATATGAGTTGCTCGGAGGCAAGCTGCGGAATGAATTAAAGGTGTATGCCAATATCAACCGGGCCACCAACGAGCGGGATGCCAATGGCCGCCGGTTGATCAGCGCATTCCAGGCAAATGCTGAAAATGCATTGAAAAGCGGCTTCAAAGCAGTGAAACTGGCACCTTTCGATGATATGAAGCCACTCAAAAATTCAAACGAAGCACAAATCGCCTCGGACATTGATTATGCGGTAAATTGCATTGAGGCGGTAAGAAAAACCATCGGCCCGCAAACCGATTTGCTCATCGATGTGCATAGCCATTTGAACCAGGAACTGGCCATTTCCACGGCCAAGCGCTTGGAAAATGTGAACTTGTACTGGTTCGAAGAACCCGTCGACCCGCAGCAATTCCCGGCCGAAACCCGTGCCATTACCGATGCTACCCGGCAGCCGTCCGCAGGCGGCGAGTCGATTTTTGGCCGGCAGGGCTTCGCGGAACTGATCGCCACGCGCGCCCTGGACGTGATCATGCCCGACGTGAAGCATTGCGGCGGTATTCAGGAGTTGCGCTTCATCGCGGCACTCGCGGAGACCGCCGGAAATATCGCCATTGCCCCGCACAACCCCAGCGGACCGGTTTCGACAGCTGCCAGCGTGCAGGTATGCGCCTCCATTCCCAATTTCTCCATTCTCGAATATGCCTATGGCGAAGTGCCGTGGCGCGCCGAGCTGCTATCGCCGGTCGAACGGTTCGAAAACGGCTTCATTCGTGTACCCGACGCGCCGGGGCTGGGGCACAAGCTGAACGCGGCGTTGGTAAAGAAATACGGCGTTTGATAGTCGGTGCACAGCTCCATCATGCTATCCGCTTCGTATTTGAAGCTTCGATCCATTCGCAGACATCGCATTCGGGACAGGTGGGTAGTTCGCCCAAATCCTTGCCGTTGCGGACGCCGCCGCATTTCGCGCAGGCGATGTACGCGCAGTTTGCATGGGTTGTTCCCGAGAGTTTGTTTTGCAGCTCATTGGGGAAAATAGGCAGACCATAACGGACGTTTTCGTCGGCATAAAACAATACACTGAATTCGCCGGAGGTTTCGATGAGTACGGTGCGTACCTGGCCGAGATGTTCCACATTACGCAGTCGCAGTTCGGCGAAGAATTCATCCTGCGAGAGCCCCGACTCGCGAAATGCATCCATGGAAAGTTTGCCATCACGGATCACATATAGCGGCTCGCCTTCAAGCAGCTTTTCGATTTTAACGAAACGGTCTGAAAGCCTGGTAATCGTAATGTAGAGGGTAATCACGACCAGGAAAACCACGAATGCCGGCAGAATGCCCACATCGTCGTAAAACATCGGATCGCCGGCGGCCGAGCCCAGGCCGATGATCAGCACCAGCTCGAAAATGGATAGCTGCTTGATCCCGCGCCTGCCGGAAGCCCGCAGCGCAATTAAAATGATCAGAAACATAATGACCGTCCGCAGTACCACTTCCAGCAGGAAGCCGAAAGGGTGGTCGTGCATGAGGATTTTCCGCAAATCGGCGATTTCAGGCATGGGTTGAAGGTTGTTTGGGTATATACGTGCAAAATGCGTGCCGGAACTGATGGCCTTCGGCCGACGATAGACCATAGACCATAGACCATAGACCATGGGCCATGGACGGCTTACAGCCAGCCGTTAAGGAATGCATTGCGTCGAAAACCCAAATCCATGGACTATCGTCGGCGGTCTATGGTCTATTGTCCATCGTCTATCGTCAGCCGAAGGCATAGCCTACATCGTTCCCGCCAGCACCCACACCAACACGTTTACCACATAACCGAACTTCGCCCGCAACACGCGCAGGCATTTGCTGATATGGAACTCAACGGTCTTCTCGGACAGGTCGAGCAACTGGGCAATTTCTTTGTTGGGAACGCCGCTGCGGCTCATTTCGAATACCTGCTTGCTCTTCTCGGGCAGGTTAGCGAGCTCGCGGGAGTAGATTTCCTGCACTTCTTTCAACGAGAGCCACTCCTGCACGAGGTTGGCGGATTGCGACGACAACGTTTCAAGGTCGATGTCGTTCAGCGAGACCGTGTGTTGAATGAGTTGTTTCCGCAAATAGGAGATAATGCGGTTTTTGAGGGCAGAGAAAAGGTAGAGATTGAATGCTTTTTCAACGGTGATGCCCGTGCGTTGGAGCCACAAATGCACGAAGAGATCCTGGACGAGGTCTTGCGACACTTCACTGTTGCCTGTCTTCCGCACTGCGAGCGCATAAAGGCGGGTCGAATACCTGCGATGAAGCTCCGCAAAGGCCAGCGAATCGTCCGAAACCTTTGCAAGCTGCCATAATTCGAGGTCGTCGTTATCGCGGTAATCCTTACTCATGAGGTGCATTCTTCAACTTCGTTCAAAAGTAATAAGGATTCAAATAGTATTTGTCATAAAATTTCTTCAAAAGTCACTAGGGATGCGGGCGTGCCGTGCGTCCTGTTAATAGGGAAGTGAGCTAACAGGTCATTACAAACACATTATGAATAACAACAACATTTCGCCGGAGCTTTTGAAACGCTATGTCGAAGGACAATGCACACCGGAGGAAGCGTTTCAGGTCGACGAATGGTACGCGTCGTTATCGGAGGAGACCGGTAACCGGATGGCTTTCGATCAGCCGCGGCATTTGGAAAAAGTGCAGAACGAGATCCGCAAATTGTCTTCTGACGGCACTTCGGCGGAGGAGGTGCGGACCATACCATTGCAGCGGCCGACGCTTCGGCGCCCGACGCTTCGGCGCCCGACGGTTCGGCGGCCGGTGCTTCAGCGCCCAGTGCTGCAAAGGTTGCTGCGGTATGCGGTAGCGGCCATGATCCTCCTCGCGGTGGGCGTCGGCGCTTATCATTTTCTATCTCAAAACAAATCCTTTTTCAAAGCCGGCAGCAATACCATTGCGATCGTGAACAAAACCCGCCAGGTACGCAAGCATACATTCCCCGACGGCTCCGAAGCCTGGCTGAACCCCGGCACCCGCATTACCTACGCCAAGGACGATTTCAAAGCCGATTCCCGCGAGGTTTCCCTCGAAGGCGAGGCGTTTTTTGAGGTAACCCATGACGCGTCGCGGCCATTCTATGTGCACAGCGAGTCGGTGAAGGTGAAAGTGCTGGGTACTAGTTTCAATGTGCGGGCTAATAAAGGTGAGGCGGAATATGAAGTATCGGTGGTGACAGGCAAAGTTTCGGTAACTGCCGACAAAGGCAGGGAAGTAATGCTTTTGCCGCACCAGCAGGCGGTTTTCAAAGTGGCTTCCGGCGAGCTGGTGAGCGAAGCCGTGCCCGATGTGACCGGGAAAGCGCCTTTGTGGCAGCCTGTTTCACTTACATTCACCGATGCGAAGCTGGGAGAGGTGGTGAAAAATCTTGAAGATAAATTCGATGTAAAAATCCGTTTGGAAAACCCGAATCTGGAAAACTGCCGTGTCAAAGCGACTTTCGACCAGAACCGGCTTTCAGAAATATTGGAAATGACCATGCAGATCGTGGATGCGAACTACGTAATGCAAAATGATGAGATCGTGATCCGTGGGGAAGGATGTGCCACTTCAGAGTAGATGCAATTCCATTCAATATCAATTAAAACAGACACCTAACAGCCGCCCTATGACGAAATTCAACCAACCGAAATAGTACCCGCTTCAAAAGAAAATCAGGAGTGTTGGAGCCACCCCTGATCCTGAACGAAGACCTTGATAGAACATCACTGGCCGGTGATGCAAGGCTTCCTATTGTTCATATTAACCATTTCAAACTTATGTATTTTTTCCTTAAAAGCAAGACGGCATACCATATTATGCGGTTATCCATTTTACAGCTTTTCCTGATCGGAATGATTGCGGCGGGCGGTTATGCGAGGGATATCAATGCGCAGGACCTGCTGGCCAAAAACGTGAGCATCCAGGCCGATAATATCTCTCTGGGCACCGCCCTGGACCGTTTGGAGAACCTGGCCGGCGTGCGTTTCGCTTACAGCCGAAGCATTATACCCGTGCGCACCAGGGTAAGCCTGAGCGCCAGCAATGAGAAACTTTCGGCCGTGCTCGACCGGCTTCTCCTCCCTTTGCAGATCGAATACCAGCCCGGCGATGGGCAGATCATCCTCAAACGCAGCCGCAAGGTGTCGTTTTTGCAGGAACCGATCGTGCCCGGCGCCGTGCAGACCGTCGGTGCTGCGAGTGCCGCCGATATCCGGCTCACCGGTACCGTCATCGACGATAAGGGTGACAAACTCCCCGGTGTGAGCGTGGTTTTGAGGGGAACGCAGCGGGGCACGGTTACCGACGAGCAAGGGGCTTATGCACTTGATATTCCGGATGATAAGTCTGCCGCTGGTCCGCCCGTGCTGATATTTTCGTTCGTCGGCTATTTGTCCAAAGAAGTGGTGGTAGGTGCTCAGACGGTCGTGGATGTAACGCTGGCAGTGGATTCGAAGTCGCTGGAAGAGGTGGTGGTGGTGGGATATGGAACACAGTCTAAAAAGAATATTACCGGCTCGGTGGCAACTGTGCAGGGTTCTGAAATCACCCGCAGCCCGCAGGCGAACGTCTCGAACTCATTTGCAGGCCGCCTGCCGGGCCTGATCGCCAATAACCGCTCCGGCGAACCGGGTTCGGATGGTTCGAATATACTGATCCGCGGCCGTGCTACGACCGGTAACAGCAGTCCGCTGATTGTGATCGACGGTATCGCCAATGCAATCGGAGGACTGGATCGCCTCAACCCGAATGATATTGAAAGCATTTCCGTGTTGAAAGACGCTTCCGCAGCCATTTACGGTGCGCAGGCCGCGAACGGGGTTATTTTGATCACGACGAAAAAAGGCCTCGCGGGAAAGCCGCGCTTCGATTATTCCTTCAATCAGGGCTTTGTGCAGCCCACGCGCCTGCCCAGGTTCGTGGACGCGCCTACCTACGCGGGAATCCTGAATACGATCGATTATTACCGCAACCCGTCGGGAGGGATGAACCAGCGGTACAGCGATGCCGAGATCCAGAAGTTCCGCGACGGCTCGGATCCGATCAATTATCCTAATACGAATTGGGTGAAGGAGTTAATGAAGCCCGTTGCACGCCAAAACCAGCATAACCTCTCCGTTTCCGGCGGAACCGAGAAGATCAACTACTTTGTGTCGGCGGGGACGTTGTACCAGGATGGCCTCTACCGCGACGGCGTGAATAAATACCGCCAGTACAGCGTCCGGTCGAATGTCAATGTGAATGTGAATGATAAACTGAGCTTCGGGATCCAGCTTGCGACGCGGCGTGAGAACCGCAGCTACATTGCGGGTTTCGGTGCGAGTAACGTGTTTGAGTTTTTGTACAGAACTTATCCCACATTGCCTGCCAGGTACCCCGACGGCAAACTCGGGGCAGGGGTAGAACAAGGCAAGAATCCGATTGCAATGGCGACATTGGCAGGTACCAACAACAGTCCTACCACGGTTTCGAACGGTATTTTGAGAGCCAGCTACCAATTGCCCATCAGTGGCTTGTCGGTCGACGGCTTCTTCTCTGCCGACCAGAGTTTTGCATTTACCAAAGAAATGAAAACCAACTGGATCGTTTATCAATACAACAAAACTACCCAGCAATATAGCACCGTATTGGGCGGGCCTGCCAAGGCGCAGATGTACGAGAGCCAGACCAACAGGGCTTTACTGACGGGTAATATCAAACTGAATTATGTGAAGAACTTCGGCGATCATGCCTTGTCCTCGTTCATTGCTTACGAGCAGAGCCGGGAGACGCAGGAGTTTTTCAGCGCATCGCGCAATAACTTTATCACTACGCAGCTGCCCGACCTGAGCCAGGGCGGTGCGCAGCCGGTCGATTTCGGCAACAGCGGAAGCAGCTACCGTACCTCGCGCCGGAATGTGTTCGGGCGGGTAAACTACAACTATTTGGGGCGCTACCTGGCGGAAATACAGCTCCGTTACGACGGATCGTCGGTGTTTCCGAAGGGCAATCGTTACGGATTCTTTCCGGGTGTTTCGTTGGGCTGGCGGGTATCGCAGGAGCCGTGGTTCCGGACTGGTAATACCATCAATGATCTCAAAATCAGGGCTTCGTATGGTGAACTGGGTAACGACCGCGTGAACCCCAACCAGTTCCGTGACAATTTCCAGGTGCGTAACGGCGCATTTTCCACTGGCAACAATGCGAGCAATGTGCCGCTCATCCAGTACTCATTGCTTGCCAACCCGAACATCACCTGGGAGGTGGCCAAGAAATACAATGTGGGTCTCAATTCGACGCTATTTAAGAAGCTGACTTTCGATCTTGACCTGTTTTTCGAGAACCGTACCAACATTCTCGCCAGCCGCAACGTGAGCATTCCTGCATTGACCGGTATCAGCAGCTCGCAAATCCCGAAAGAGAACATTGCCGAGGTTCATAATCGCGGTCTGGAAACGCAGATCCAGTATGCCGGTAGTCGTAACAACTTTACCTACAACATCGGTGGTAACTTTGCATTTGCGAAAAGCGAGGTGATTTTCATCGATGAGGCCCCTAACACGCTCGATTACCAGCGTGCCACCGGCATGCCGCTCGGTTCGGACCTCGGTAACCCCAATGCCGACCTGATGTACCGCGCCATCGGCGTATTCAAAACGCAGCAGGAACTGGACGCTTACCCGCACGTTTCGGGCGCGGGCATGGGTGATCTCAAATATGAGGACTACAATGGCGACGGCAAGATCGATGCCGCCGACCGTATCCGCTCGCAGTACAGCAATGTGCCGCAGATTACCTATGGCGTGAACCTGGGCGGCGGCTGGAAAAATCTCACGCTGAATGTCCTGTTGCAAGGCCAGGCGCGTGTGGCGCAATATGTAGTGGTGGAAGCGGGCGAATTCAGCAGTGTGATGCAGTCGCGCGCTGAGGATGCGTGGAGCCCTTCCAACCCGAACGGTAATTCGCCACGCATCGATTCGCGCACGGGCACGGGCGTGAACGGCAGCTATAAAAATACGTTCTGGTTTCAGAATACCGCTTTCCTGCGCCTGAAAAACGTGGAGCTGGCTTACAATGTGCCGCAGAAGATTATTTCAAGAATCGGGCTGGGCGGTTTGCGGATCTATACCAATGGCTTCAACCTGCTCACATTCACCAAGGTGAAAGATTTTGATCCGGAAGGGGACAATGGCAATGCATTCTTCTATCCGCAGCAGAAAATCTACAATGTGGGCCTGAACGTGACATTCTAAACTGACAAAGACATGAGATTGAATAAACTGATACTAAGCTTGCTCACCGGCGCGACGGCCTGCCTTACCGCCTGCGACGATGCATTCCTGGATACCAAACCGACCGACATTATCTCCGACCAGGCCATCTGGGCCGACTCTGCATTGGCCGATGCGTATGTAGTAGGCCGTTATGTGGGTGTGCAGCTTTCGACCGAGGGTGATAAGCCGGGTTTCGGGCGCGGCTTCGAGGACGCGTGGATGAGCTCCGTGACCGACGAGTCGATCTGTAATTTTGATAATGACACCTATTTCGTGCAGCAGGGTAATGCCGCCCCCGACCGCACCGGATGGATTTCCAATACCTGGACACGCAGTTACCGCAGCATCCGCGAATGTAACTACGGCCTCGCCAACCTCGATAAAGTGCCCATGAGCGAGTCGGGCAAGAAGCGCCTGAAAGCCGAGCTACGCTTTATCCGTGCCTATCGTTACCACGACCTGATCCGCAACTTTGGCGGTATCCCCGTGATCGGCGACAAAGTGTATACCCTGGAAGACCGCGATTATACCGAACTCTACCAGCGTAAAAGTATTGAGGAAAGCATTACTTACGCTGTCAATGAGCTGGATGCGGCTGCTGCCGGTCTGGCCGGTTCAGGTGTGATCCCCGGCCGTGGTTCGGAGAATGCGGCATTGGCATTAAAAGCGCGTTTGCTGCTTTATGCGGCAAGCCCGTTGTACAACAACAACCAGCACGACGCCGCGAAATGGCAGAAGGCAGCCGACGCCGCCAAAGTAGTGATGGACAAGGGGGCATTCTCGCTGCATAATGACTACCGAAAGCTTTTTATTACCAACAATACTTCGGAGGATATTTTTGTCCGTCTCTATTCGCCTACCAACGAGCACACCAACCTCGAACTCGTGAATGGCCCGAATGGCTACGGCGGCTGGGCTGGTAACACGCCTTTGCAGAACCTGGTGGATGATTACGAGATGATGGACGGTACAAAAATCACCGATCCCAAATCGGGTTACAATCCAAAAGAACCTTACAAAAATCGCGACCCGCGCTTGACGATGACCGTGTTGTACAATGGCGCAGCCTACCGGGAACGCAATGTGGAGACGTTCGTGCCGGGTGGCCAGGATAGCAAGGATGGTAACGAAAACTGGAACACCACCAAGACGGGTTACTATGTTTATAAGTTCATTAATGACCAGAGCCCGATCCGCAATGCCAATCAGACGGCTACTCAGCCCTGGAAATACATCCGTTACGGCGAAGTCCTGCTGAACTACGCCGAAGCCCGCAACGAAGCAACCGGCCCGGACGCAACCGTTTACAGTGCCTTGAACCAGATCCGTAAACGTGCCGGAATGCCCGATTTGCCGGCCGGCCTCACGCAGGCGACCATGCGTGAGCGTATCCGCAACGAGCGCCGCGTGGAGCTGGCGTTCGAGGAACACCGGTTCTTTGATGTGCGCCGCTGGAAAATCGCCAACGTGACTGAAAACGTGCCTGCTTACGGAGTACGGCCAGAGAAGAAGCCCGACGGTTCCATTGAATACGTGAAGATCATCGCATTGGAAGGACGTAAATTCCAGGACAAAAACTACTGGCAGCCGATCCCTCAAAGCGAGATCCAGGCTTCGGGCGGAGCATTGAAGCAGAATGCCGGGTACTAACCTCCGTTTTTGAAAAATATTAACCTGAAAATCATTCAGTATGAGAAAAATATTTTTTGTGCTGGGCGTGTTGATGCTCGCACAGGGCCATGCATTTGCCCAAACCTTTGAGGCAGAAAGCGGCGTACTTTCCAATGGTGCCGACATTCAGGGCTGCGGAAGCTGCTCGGGTGGGAGCCAGGTGGGTAACCTTGGCAATGGGGCCGTGGTGATCCCGGTGAATGTGGCCGCGGCAGGTACCTACAACATCACGGTGACATACAGCACGGGTGACCCGCGCACCATTAACGTCACGCCGAACGGTGGCACTGCTATTGCCGTTTCCTGCCCGGCTTCCGGCGGGTGGTCGACCCCGGCCTCCATTACTGTGAGCATTGTATTGAATGCCGGTAGCAACAGCATCCGTCTCGATAACCCGAACAACTACGGCCCGAATATCGACAAGATCGCATTCTCGCCGATCAACACCCCCAATATCCGGAGCATCGCATTCGGTACCAACAACCGCATCGATTACGACCTTGCCAACGGGCATTACTCGGTGTATTTCAATAATGTGAAAGTCATTGGCGAAGCTACTTCCAGCGCTAATTCGGATCAGGTGCATGAAAGTACCGGCTTTTCGAGCCGTACCTATTCGTCGTCGCCCGTTACGGACGCATTCGGCAGCGGTACGAAGCACGTAATTACTATGACCAAAAGCGGGGCGATCGGCATGCAGCAGGTGTTTTACACTTATCCCGGAAAGGAGCATTTCTTTACCGAGCTGGTACTGACAGGCAATGGTTCCAATTCTTACAAAATGACACCGCTCGTTTCTAATTACGTGGATATCCAGTCCAACACCGACCGCCGTGCATTGTTTGTGCCGTTCGATAATGACGCCTGGGTGCGCTATGACGCCAAAGAAGTGCGGTATGCCAATTTTTTCAGCTCGGAAGCGGGTGCTATTTACGACAATGCCAACCGGAAGGGACTCGTAATCGGTTCGGTGGAGCATTCGGTTTGGAAAACGGGGGTGAACCTCGTGGGCGAGGGGCGGGGCACGACCAATTATGTGGCGGTAGTGGCGGGTTGGACACAGGAAAGCGTTACCCGCGACAAACGCGGCCACGGCTGGGTATCGGTAGGGCAAACCGCCTGCCGTTCGCCCCGCATTCTGGTCAGCTACGGCGCCGACTGGCGTGCCAATTTCGACACTTACGGGCAAGCGAATGCATTGGCCGAGCCGCGCTACATTTTCAACTGGACCGGCGGGACGCCTTTCGGCTGGAATAGCTGGGGCGCTATCCAGTCGTCGATTAATTTGCCTAAGGCCAAATCCGTCGTAGATTTCTTCTCTACCGGCGTGCCCGATTTCCGCAACAGCGATAATACACTCTATATCGACCTCGATTCGTACTGGGATAATATGTCGGGCGGCGGCCTGAACGGCAACTTTTCGGAGCTGACTGAACTTGCGAATTACTGTAAAAGCAAGGGCTTCAAACCAGGCATTTACTGGGCTCCGTTTGTAGACTGGGGCAAGTATGCACGGCAAATGGAAGGCAGCACCCACAACTACCAGGACGCCTGGACCAAAGTGAACGGCAGCCCCGTGGAGCTGGACGGCGCCTATGCATTGGACCCTACCCACCCGGGTACAAAGGCACGCCTGCAGATGGTGATCGGGAAGTTCATTGCGTGTGGTTTTGAAATGATTAAAATCGATTTCCTCGGTCACGCATCGCTCGAAGCCGACAGCTATTATGACAACACGATTCACACCGGTATGGAGGCGTACCGCAAGGGAATGGAGTACCTGACCGACCAGCTCGATGGTAAAATGCTCGTGTACGCGGCCATTTCGCCCAACCTCGCCACCGGACGTTACGCGCATATGCGCAGGATCGCCTGCGATGCCTACAAGGACATTAATGAAACCGCCTACACATTGAACAGCACCACCTACGGCTGGTGGCAGAAGCACATTTATAATTACCTCGATGCCGACCACCTGGTATTTGGGACTCAGACCGACGGCGAAAACCGCGCCCGCTTCGCATCCGGCATTGTGACGGGCACCCTCGTTACCGGCGACGATTTTTCGACCACCGGTGCATGGACCACCAAGGCGCAGACGCTTTTGCAAAACGACGACCTGCTCAGTCTGGCGGCCAGCGGTACGGTGTTCACGCCGTTGGAAGGCAATACCGGCAACCAGGCCAATGAGGTATTTGTGAAGAATGCGGGGAATAAATCCTACCTCGCGATTTTCAACTACGGTGGCTCAGCCAAGACGTTCAATGTCGATTTGCAAAGGGCAGGAATGAGCGGGGCCGATAACTACTCGACCCGAGAGTTATTCAGTGGCGCCCAGAACGCTCGCCAAACGGCAACACAGGTGCAAGGCACCTTTTCAATTACAATACCAGCCGCAGATGCCGCCATTGTGGAGTTCAGCAATACTACCTTGCCTGTGACGCTCATCGGGTTCACGGCCGAAAAGTCGAATACCGGTACATTGCTGCAATGGAAAACCTCGGACGAGACCAACAACAAGGAGTTCGTGATCGAGCGCAGTACCGACGGCAAGGCGTTCAAGGCGATCGGCAAGGTGGCTGGCGCAGGTGATTCTTCCAAAGAGCAATCCTATGCCTACCACGACCTCGCACCGGTGATGGGAGCTATTAACTATTACCGCCTGAAACAGGTCGATTTCGATGGCCGGAGCGAGCGGTCGGCGATCAGGATGGTGAATTACCGGGATGCGGACGATGCCAAATCACGCATTAATATTTATCCCAATCCGGGCGCGGATGAGTTGAATATCAAACTTGGCGAGTCGCTGGACGGGAAGGTAATGGTACGGCTCGTAGATATGAATGGCAAATGCATGCTTTCCAGAAGCTACACCAATCCGGCGGAGGTGATCTCGGTGCCGGGCATCCGGCCGCTGCGGGCCGGAATGTATGTGGTGGAAGTGGAATCGGCCGACGGCGTGGTGCAAAACACCCGATTCAATAAAAATTAATTGGCAGTAGGTTAAAATGGTAATATCAAAGAGGTCTGTAAGATTGCTTACAGACCTCTTTCGTTTTATTTCCGAAGGAAGAAGCGGCTGGTTGCCTCCGTACCGTCCCTGCGGGTCACTTTCAGTAGATAAGTGCCGCCGGGTACATTTTGTATGCCCAGCTGGCCGTCGGCAGCCACGCTTACATCCCGGTGCGTGCGCCCCGAAAGGTCCGTCAGCGTGACGCGGGCAATGCCGGCGGGATTGCTCACGTACACCGGGCCGCTGGCGGGGTTTGGAAATACCCATTGTCCTGCGCCCTGCCATTCGACAAGCCTTACGCGGCTGTATGCCTGCGCCCCATCCACATCGATCATATGGAGGCGGTAGAAGTTCCTGGCGCCTGATGGCCGCGCGTCGGTAAAGCTATATTCTTTACGCACAATGCTTTCGCCCATTGCCTTTATGGTTCCTATCACCGCCCATGCCCTGCCGTCTATGCTGCGCTCGATTTCAAAGCGGTCGCTGTTGGTCTCTTCGGTGGTGGCCCATGTGAGCAGGGCTGTCGGGCCCTCAGGCTTCGCATCGAAAGAGGCCAGCGTAACCGGCAGCGGGGTAACGCGGGAGGCAAATGTGTAGGCCGTGTAGGTATCGGGCGCCAATCCGCTGACGGTCGTGATGGAACCGGCTGTGAAGCTGCTGGCCCCGCCAAGTACCGAAGTTGCGTCCACTTTGGAGGCTATCGGCACCCATTCCGAGCCGTTCCAGCCTGCGATGGTCAGCTTGTCGAGCTGTGCGGTTGTGAGACCGGAAATATTGCTGCCGGCATCCCAGGTGAGGGTAATGGGTGTGGTGTTCGTACCGTTGATATCCCAGTATTCGATCGTGCTGACGGCCTGTAAGGTGGCCTCGAATGTGGCTGATGGAAAGGGCCCGCCGGCCGGAAGTGCCGGGTAATTGCCGCCTCCCAGGTTGCTGGTGATCGCCGAAGTGGGGTCCGAATGGTAGTAGGCGCCGTTGGTGGCATCGCCGGCTGCCGCAAACGGGCCGTAGAAGCCATTGTCACCCACGGGGAATACAAACTGCGAAGTACCATATTTGCGCACGTATCCATCCACATGCGCGGCATCGGACGCGTCGGTATGCGAAGCAGTTGCCGCAAAATTAAGGACACCATTCGGGTCAGTCCGGACCGTGCCGATAATGCCAGGTAATGCGCCGCTGCCGCCGTTTACAAAGTCGTGCGTGCCGAAGAAGGTCATCTGGGCCCCTCCGAAAACATAGGTATTGCCCGAACTGCCCTGCTGGGCATGCAGCGTCCCCGACAGGGCGAGCAAGGCAAGGAATGCACCGCGATGCATCCATGATCCTGAGTAAATTGCTCTTTTCATGATACGAGGCGCGTTATTTACCAATAGCCGTGCTGGAAGCATTGTTGCCCGAAGCGTTTTTCAGCAGGCTGCGCAGGGACGCTACTTCTTCCCTCGAAAGGGTTTTTCCGGAAAGTTCAGCGGTGAGCGAAGCGTTTTTCGATTTCAGCTCTGCCACTTGTGCCTGCAACTGCTCGATGAGTGCCTGCTGCTCCTGAACCGCCTTCACGATCAGCGGAGTGACTTTGCCATAATCCACGAGCCACGGCTCTGTTTTAGGGTCTTTGCCGCCTACGGTTACCGCATTGGGGAAGATTTTGTAGAGATCCTGCGCGAGGAAACCGGTAAGGCGGTTTTTCTTCTCGTCGATTTTGTAGTTGTAATCGGCTACGCGAATCTTCAGCAGGTCGGCCAGACCGTATCTGGTTTTGCCGATGTTTTCTTTGAGACGGATGTCCGATGTGGTATTGTATTGTACGGAGTTCACGTTGTTGGCCGGGCTGCTGATGGACCCGATGGTATTACCCGAGCGGTTGAAGATTTGCCAGTTCAATGCGTCGCCGCCGCCGATCACTTTGGTCAGGTATAGGTTTGCACCTACCGACGAGCGCTGTACTGCCAGCGTACCAGCCGGATTGAGCTCCACGCCATCTTCATTGGAAGTGCCAAGAATCATAGAACCCGTGAGCGCGCCTGCGGGCGTAACACGCGTAATACCCGCCACCTGCAACCGTGAGTTGGGGGCAGTAACGCCTGTTCCGATCCCGACGAGCCCTGCCTGGGTAACCGCCATGCGTACACCGCTATGGTCCTGAATGGTAAATGCGAGGTCTCCCAATGCCGCATCGCTGCGCATCGCGATTCGCATCGGATAGGTATCGCTGGTGGAGTTGCTGAAATCGATATAGCCGTTGGTAACGCCCGCATTGGCACCGGGATCGCGGAACAGCTTGATACCGCCGTCAGGGGTAATGCGGGTATGTTTGAGGCCGTCGTTGTTACGCGCTTCCACGTAGCCCGTGCGGTAAATCCACGCGACTTTATTCCCGCCGGCGTCGTTGGTGGTATTTCTCAGGTACCATGCGGTGCGGTTAGGTGCCACGTAGCTTACCCAGCTGCCGCCGTTACAAACGTATTGCTGGCCGAAAGTAGGGCTGGTTTCCAGAGTGTCCGTATACAGCTGGCCGTCGGTACAGCTTCCGGTTGGCGCGCCTCCGCCAAATGTGTAGGTATAGTTGGTTTCACCGGCCGTCGCCACCCATTTGGTGCCGTCGTTGTAGTAAAAGCCTGGGACGACGTCGTTGGCCGTAGCGGTGTTGTAAACCGTCATTCCGGCCACGTGTGCATTCAGAGGAGCGGGATTTGTCGTTTGTGTAAGTGGAAGACGGGGCAATAGTAATCCTTTGCTCGTACTTTCTACTTCCAGCATGGAATTGGCATTGATGGTGGTCGGATTATCGCCGACCTTCACCTGAGCAAACAACGGGGAAGCCAACCAGGTTAGCCCGAATATCACGGCGGCGGTACATAATTTTTTGGTTTGTAATAGTCTGATTTTCATAAGCTAAGAATATTTAGAAGGTAAAGTTGATAAAGGCGGCCTCCACCGGCGACTGCAGTAGAGGGGCAATCGAAATATTTCTTAACCGAAAGGTCAGGACTTGCGGATCGATTTGTTGTACCCGATGAAGATGGAGTGAATAGAAAAATTTCTACAAAAAGAAGCGGACGATTTTTTGTCGCTGTGGATGGATTGTAGATATTGTTGCAGTGGTTAGAATCTCGTTGCTGACGTAGTACTTCTAGGAAGAAAAGTAGTAATTGTCAGTGAAACATATATTTTAGTAATTTGAAGGGTAAATAGCCCTACCCACAATAGCGTTGAACTATGAGAATCCTCCTGATCGCGTTGATTTCTCTCATAATGCATGGTTTTTCCGCCTCGGCGCAGCAGGAGCGGTTTATTGTTTCCCAGTACAATACCGACAACGGCCTTCCCCAGAACAGCGTCAAAGACATTGCATTCGATGAATGGGGGTACTGCTGGCTTGCTACGGAAATGGGTATGGTTCGTTACGACGGGCAACGTTTTGTGACCTATGGTCCTTCCGAAATACCGGGTTTGAAATCAGCCAGGTTAGCAGGGCTGACCAGCGACGCACGGGGCACACTGTACGCACGGCTGTATGGGGAACAGATCCTTAAAGTAGCGGTTTCGGGGCTACATGCAGCGCCTGCCCCGGTCCTGTTGCCGAAGTGGTCGGTGCATGTCGGGCTGCAGGGGGTGGCGGTCGATGATCGGCGTATGCTGGATAAGCTGGCCGATTTTTACAATCACCTGGGGCAGAATCCATTTCTTTTTTCATCTAGTATTTCCAATAAGGAAATTTATCTCAGAAATGAGAATAGCCTGCTTTATTTGTCGCCGGAACTCAAAGCGCCAACGAAAATCAGGGAGTACACGAGCGGGAAGCCGGAGTATGCGATCTTTGCCGGACAGTTTCTGGTTTGCATTTTGCCGGGGAACCGGGTAGAGGCTTGGAAAGATGGCCGTTTGATTTCCGGTCATACGTCAATCGGAGGGCCGTTAGCGTCCCATGCAGGTTTCCTGTCCGGCGATTTTCACGCATTTCCCGGCCACGACGGCCTGTATGTGTATACGGGCGACGACCTATACAAAGTGATCCTACGGAATGGCCGTCTGCATGCTGAAATCGAGTTGGAAGGCGTACATGTGCCTTTTTTAAGTTGTATCCGGTTTTTGCCCGGACAGCAAACCTATTACCTGGGTTCCGCCACAGACGGTCTGTTTGTGGTACATAAAAAGCAGTTCACGGCACCGCGATTTTCATCGCCTGTTCTCGACCAGAGCCTTTACGCGCAGGCGAAGCTGGGTGAGGATAGTTTGATCGTACGGAACATGTTGGTTTCGATGGATCGGCCACCTCGTCCACTGCCGATCGACATCGGTATCGGCCCCTGGTTTTTTGCCCCGGGAAATGGAGCGTTGTATTATGAGCAAAACTTCAAACTCAATAAACTGTACATTGCGAGCGGGAAAAGCCGGGTTATAGCCTCGGGGCACGGAATGGTGCATATGAGCCTGGCGGATAAGGGACAGTATTTTTTTGGTTCAGCCAGCGGATTTGGCAAACTCGTGAATGATAAGGCCGTGGGGTACAAGGAATTTCCCCAAAAGACCAATATCCTGTTTGCCAGGCAGATTCGCCCGTCCTATTTCCTGGTTTGTACTGAAAAGGGGCTGAAATGGTATGACTATGAGCGCAACCGGATCGACAAGTCGGTGCTGGAATCTATGCCGATACGGACGGTGTATGCCGAAACTGCCGATAAAATTTGGATATCCACTTACGGAAAAGGGTTTTATCTTTTACAAAACAAAAAGCTCTATCATATGCCCACCGGTCCGAGGCAGGCGCTCACGACCGTTCATTCATTTATCGAAGATGGTCGTGGGTTTTTCTGGCTGCCAAGCAACAATGGGCTCTTTAAAGTAAGGAAGAGCGAATTGCAGGCATTTGCTGAAAAGCGGCTGGATAAGGTCAATTTTTTTCGCTTCGACCGCACCGACGGCCTTCCTACGAATGAGTTCAATGGTGGCTGCGATCCGTCTTACCTTTGGTTAAAGGATAGCCTACTGTCGCTCCCTTCCATGAAAGGCCTTGTCTGGTTTTATCCCCATAAAATCAAACCCTATTACCCTGACGGCGGTATTTTTGCTGACAGCCTGACGGTCAAAGGCCGGTCGATCCCGTTCAATACCCATGGTATCGCCCTTTCGCCGGACTTCAAACGGCTTTCCGTCCATGTGTCCTCTCCGTATTTCGGCAATCCGGAGAACCTCGACCTCGAATACCAGGTAGCCGGGCTGGACGCCGATTGGCACAAAGTCGAGAAGAATGGCGAGATAACAATCGCAAGCCTTCCGCCGGGCGATTACAAGCTGTTGGTCAGGCGAAACAGCGCTGATAGCCCCGACAGCCGGGCACAGTTTGTTTTGCCCGTCGAGGTGCAGCCGTGGTTTTATAACACCTGGTGGTTTTATGTGTTTTGCATTTGCGTGTCGGTGGGAATTGGCTATCTGCTGTTCAAGCGACGGCTCACTAAGTTGCAAAAGGAAGCCCAGGAACTGGAAAACGTCATTTCCGCTCGTACGCGCGAACTGAAAAGCGCTGTGGACGACTTGGCCAAATCGGAAATGGCCTTATTGGAAAGCAACCGGTTCAAGGATCATGTGATTACGATGGTACTCCACGATATGCGGTCACCGCTCCGGTTCATTTCGCTCATCAGCGGCAACCTTTTGAAAAACCACAAGCAGCTTGCACCGTCGGACCTCGACGCTTACCTGGGCGATCTGCATATGGGCACGCAAAACCTGCTGGGCTTTACCGAGCAGTTTTTCATGTGGATCAGCACGCAGCAGCAGGGGTTCAAGATCAGCAAGAACCTGTTTCCGTTGAATGCATTGTTTGAGGAAATCGCCTCGCTCTACAAGGAGCTGTTCAAAGTCAATCATAACCGGCTAACCATCGTGCGCACCGATCTGGAATGCATTTCGGACTATCAGATCCTTTCGGTGATCATCCGTAATCTGATTGACAATGCGAACAAAAATACGACCGACGGGGAGATTACCCTTTCGTGCCGGGAGGAAAACGGGCAATTGCTGATTTCGATCAGCGACACAGGTCAAGGACTGAATGACGAGCAGATCGCCCTGTTTATGAGCCGCGACCGGCAGACCGGCAATCGCGGTACGGGCAGTCTATTGATCCACACCATGCTCGATTACATTCACGGCAGCATTTCAATCGCCAGCCAACCCGGGAAGGGCAGCACGTTTACGATTCTGCTTCAAAATCTGAACCAATCTGATACATCTGGGCAAGATGGTTCAGTTCAAGGAGGTTCTTGATTTCCAGCTTGTCGAAAACGCGGCAGCGGAAACTGCTGGCCGTGGAGGCGCTGATCGACAGCGCATTGGCCACTTCCAGGGCACCGTATCCTTTGAGTAGGAGCAGCGCTACTTCAAACTCCCGTTTCGAGAGCTTGTCGAAGGGCGTGTTGGCCACATTGCCGATCAATGCATTCGAAAAAATCTCGCTCTGGGATCTGGAAATGTACCGGCGGCCCTGGCTTACGACCTGGATCGCCTCGGCAAGGACCTGGTCGGGCTCGGTTTTGTTGACATACCCGAGCGCGCCCTCGCGAAAGAATCGGGCTGCAAAAACCTTGTCGGGTTTCATCGTGACGACGAGGATTTTGAGCTTTGGCCGGATGCGTAAAATATCGGGGATCAGTGCGAGCTCGTTGGTCTCGGGCATGTTCAGGTCGGTAATGAGCATATCGAACTCCCGGCCGGTGATCTTCTCGATCACTTCCCGGCCTGTTTCGGCAAATTCTACGTTCACGCTGAATCCCAGGACTTCTTTGACGACCATCTGAAGTCCTTTCCGGACAAGCTGGTGATCGTCGGCTATGATAATGGAGAGCGGCATATAGGCAACAGGTCCTTTCAGGATTACGGTTTGATCGTAATGACTGAAATTAATGCATTTCAACCTGAATTACAAAACAGCGGCTGGACATTAATTTGATAAAACCGAAGCTAATTCGACGATATTGATGACGTTTTTCTTCAACATGACGGTCCGCTTGATGGTACTTACCGTGCTGTGCCTTACTTTGAGCGCCGTCGCTATTTCCGAGGTTTTCATCCCGCTCACCAACAGCCCTGCCACCTGCTGTTCGCGGGGCGAGAGCTTGTTGGGTTTTCGTTGCAGGTTATATTTGAGGAAGTTGCGTATCTGCGACTGATTACCCGGATCGAACAGGAATTCATAACCGAATTTCTGCAATGTGCTTTCACAGATGTACCTCCGTGAGGCGAGCACCTCACGAAGGCACTTTTCCGTTTCCAGGTCGGGACAGCCCTTGGAAATGCACGCGCTGGCTCCCGAAAGTAAGAGCGACAATGCTTTTTTGTAAAGATTGTCGTTGTACATGATTATCCACGGGATGGTGTTGTGTTTCTGTATAATCTTCGCATCCAGCCCCGTCTTTTCATTCACCCCCACCACTACCAGATCGATTTTGTGGCTTGCAAGATATTTCGAAACGCCGGCCACCGTGCCGGTTTCTAAAAATGTAAACTCGTATTCGAGATTTTTGAAAAACTCTTTAAGACCTCTCAGGATGATAGGGTGGGAGTCGTATAAAATTACGTGGAGCATGGTAATGATGCGTGTCTGCGAAATGCGTGCCGGTTGCCCGGTGTTTGGTATACGTTAGTCCAGAGTCTGAATGGCTTGCACCAGATTGGTGACTGAAAGCTTGCGGAATGCGCGGGCTTTCAGGGTACTCACGGTGCTATGCTGGATCTGAAGGCGGTCGGCAATTTCACCGGTTTTCAGACCGTTTTTAAGTAATGATGCTACTTCCGATTCGCGGCTGGTGAGCTGGCGTACGCGTGGGCGGTACGCACCGGCGCCATTCCGGATGGCCCTGAACCGCCAGTACTCCGTGTTCACATGCGCCTGGGTGGTAGCGCACACATAGCGCCGCTGTTGCAGCACGGCCGAGATGCCTTCCTTCAATGCGGTATCGTTACATTTCTTCGACATGCACGCGCCGCCGCCGAGGGCCATCAGGTCCATCGCTATTTCGGCGCCTTCTTCGGTGTAGAGCACCGCGGTTTTGGGAAGAATCGGGGAAATGACCTCGTTGTTGAGGTTGTCGACGTCGTTGACGCTCAGTACCACGAGGTCGAAGCGCTGTGAAGTGGCCAATTTGTAGAACTGGCGCTCACGGGAAGCTTCGGTCACTTTCATGCGCAGTTCCATGGTATCCAGCATGAGCCGGATTCCTTTACGCGAGATAGGATGTAAATCAAATACTAATACTTTCAGAGTGCTTTCTGGTTTCATTTTCACGGGGCGGTCTGTTTTCACAATGCAAAGATTCACCAACCGTGAATGTTTTGCAGTGGCTCTCCGCCGACCCGTTTGTAGCTTTGCAGCCACACGGTTTGGCGATCCGGCGATCCGGCGATCCGGCCTGGTTCAATTACCCGGCCTGCGCACCCTCGTTCCGGAAGCGGTACAGGAACGGTGCCTTGTTGGCTGCGCCGGTGAATTTCTTTTCCAGCCGTTCGAGCACATTCAGGTCGAGGATCTTTTTCTGAAAGTTGTTGCGGGCAAAGGCGCGGTTGTAAATCGACTCGTAGAGCTCCTGCACTTCGCGCATGGTGAAAGTTTCGGGCAGGAGATTGAATGCAATGAGCTTCTGATCGAGATTCAGTTGCAAGGTTTCCAGCGCACATTTGACCATTTCGTGATGGTCCATGATCATCGGAGGCAAATCCCGGACAGGGTACCAGTCAATGGACTCGTCGAGCTCGGTTTTCCGGGGAACTACCTTGTTAATATCCACCAAAGCGTAATATCCGATCGAAACAAACCGCCGGGTAATCCAGTCGAATTCCTTGCGGTCAAACCGCTTGTCGCCCAGCTTGTCTCCATTGAGTTCGATCAGCCGTTCGAGGAAACGGATATTCGACCGCGGGGCATCGCCGAATACCCTGAACTGTTCCAGATAAATGTCCTTGATCCCCGTGCGGTCTTCGAGTATCCGGCGGGCGGCCTGGTCAATTCCCTCGTTCTGGTAAATGAAGCCGCTCGGCAAAGCCCAGAAATCGCCGCGGAAGTTCAGTTTAGGTACCAAAACGCTGAGCTGCGAATCCTGATAGCCTAAAATGACGCAGTCGATGGAGAGTTGCTGGATGTAGTTTTGCTCGCTCGGTGAATGTATGTCCCTCATATGTTAATGGCTAGGAATAGTCGCTATGGAATAATTGCTTTGAAATCGCTGCCCGTTTTAGCCCGGCAATATCGCTGATACGGCTTTCCCGCCCAAAGTTGCGTGCGGAAACATTTTAGAAACTCTTCTGTCAATACGGTCAAAGGCGCTTGCAGGACTATTTATTGCATTGTTGATATAATTAATAGAATAAAATTTATTGTCTCAAAGATAGACAATAGTGCTTTTTACTGTACATTTGATGGTCACTAATTCAAACGACCTAACCAGATGAAGAAAAAATTACAGGGAGTACTGCTTTGCTGTGCATGGCTCCTCGTTGGTCACGTAATGGCGCAGGCGCCCAAAATGCAGGTGTTGGTTTTCAGCAAGACCGCGGCGTTCAGGCACGCGTCCATCGAGGCCGGGAAAAAGGCATTGGGCAAATTGGCTACCGAGAAAGGCTTTGGCGTCAGCTTTACGGAGGATGCCGCACAGTTTAAGGAAAGTAACCTGAAAAAATACAATGCCGTGATCTTCTTGAATACGACCGGGGATATTCTTGATGCGGAGCAGCAAAGCGCATTCGAGCGGTACATTCAGGCGGGTGGCGGTTACGTGGGCATTCACGCGGCTACGGATACGGAATACGAATGGCCCTGGTACGGTGCGTTGGCCGGTGCGTGGTTTCTCGACCACCCGATGCCCAACAATGTGCAGAAAGGGAAGTTTATCGTAACCCAGAAAAACCACTGGGCGACTCAGGGAATGCCTGATGAGTTTGAGCGGAGCGATGAATTTTACAGTTTCAAAAATATCTCCCCGAAAATCAACGTCGTCCTGAAAATCGACGAAAAAAGCTACACCGGCGGCAAGAACCCGGACTTTCATCCCATGAGCTGGTACCAGGAGTTCGATGGCGGCCGGTCGTTTTACACGGCAATGGGGCATACCGACGAAACTTTCGAGGAGCCGCTTTTCCTGAACCACCTTTGGGCGGGCATCCGCTACACGACAGGCGGAGACACGCCCAAGCCGGTCGACTTTGCCAAGGCACGCCCCGAGGAAAACCGCTTTTCGAAGGTCATACTGGCTGAAAAGCTCGACGAACCGATGGAATTGAGCGTACTGGGAGACGGCCGCATTCTGTTCATCCAGCGAAAAGGCGAAGTATTGCTTTATCATACCAAAACCAAAGAACTCAAAACCATCGCAAAGCTGCCCGTCAGCACGAAATACGTGAGCAAGGAAGGCAAGGAGTCGATGGGAGAGGATGGTTTGCTGGGGTTGAACAAAGACCCGAATTTTGCACAAAATCACTGGATTTACCTCTACTACTCGGATCCTAACGAATCGAAGAACGTACTTGCGCGCTTTGAGCTGAAAGGCGACGAGCTGGATTTGGCTTCGCGAAAAATATTGCTCGACGTGCCCACGCAGCGCGAGGAATGCTGCCATACCGCCGGCTCCATTGCCTGGGACAAGGACGGTAACCTGTACCTCTCTACCGGCGACAATACCAACCCGCACGGCTCCAACGGTTACAGTCCGAGCGACGAACGTGCCGGCCGTGAGGCCTGGGATGCGCAAAAGTCATCGGCGAATACCAACGACTTGCGCGGCAAGATTATCCGTATCAAACCGCAGCCGGATGGCACTTATACCATTCCGGAAGGCAACCTGTTCCCGAAAGGCACGGCGCAAACTCGCCCGGAAATCTACACGATGGGCCACCGCAACCCGTTCCGCATTTCGGTAGACCAGCATACAGGGTACGTATATTGGGGAGAGGTTGGCCCTGATGCCGCCAAGCCTGATGCCAACCGTGGACCGGCAGGTCACGACGAGGTAGGACAAGCCCGGAAGCCGGGAAATTTCGGCTGGCCGCATTTTGTAGGTGATAACAAGGCTTATAATAAATACGATTTCACCGCGAACCAATCGGGAGAGAAATGGGATGTGGCTGCACCGACCAACAATTCGCCCAGCAATACCGGTTTGAAAGTGTTGCCACCGGCGCAGAAAGCATTTATCTGGTACCCTTATGACGCATCGCCCGAGTTCCCGCTCGTGGGTGCGGGCGGACGTAACGCGATGGCCGGCCCGGTGTTCTATTCGGACGATTTCAAGAATGCGTCACAAGCGTTCCCCGCCTATTACAATGGAAAGCTGCTTGCCTACGAATGGATGCGCGGCTGGATTATGGCTGTTACGATGGATAAGGAAGGTAATTATGCATCGATGGAGCGTTTTATGCCAAGCTACAAGTTCTCAAACCCGATGGATATGGAATTTGCACAAAACGGTGACCTGTACATGCTCGAATACGGCTCCGGGTGGTTCTCTGCCAACGACGACGCCCGCCTGATCCGCATTGAGTACAACGGCGGTAACCGCAAGCCGAAGATCGAAATGGCTGCCAACAAGCAGGGCGGTTCTGCCCCACTTGCATTGAAACTTACAGCGGCCGGCACCGACGATGCCGACGGGGATGTACTGGCCTATTCGTGGAAAATCACTTCCAAAAACGGCTTTACCAAAACCATTAACACCCAGGATGCGCAGCTTACGCTCGCCAAAACGGGCGTTTACAAAGCAACATTGACCGTGAACGACGGCAAAGGCGGTATTTCGACCCAATCAGTCGATGTGACGGTTGGTAATGAAGCGCCGGTGCTGAGCCTCGATATGCCGGGAGCCAACAAGTCGTTTTTTGTGCCGGGCAAGCCCTTCCAGTACGACGTGAAGGTGAAGGACAAGGAAGATGGCGCGCTTGGAAGCGGCATTGACGAAGAACGCGTCGCCGTTAATATCGATTACCTGCCCGAAGGCTTCGACAAAGTTGCTATTGCACAAGGACACCGCTCGGCAGATGCAGCAGCGGCCTTCGCAACAGGCAAGAAGCTCATCGAGGCGAGCGATTGCAAGGCTTGCCACGCCATCAGTAAAAAATCGATAGGCCCGGCCTATACCGATGTTGCCCGTAAATACAAGGGCAACAGCTTGGCGGTAGAAACGCTTACAAAGAAGGTAATTAACGGTGGTGGCGGTGTTTGGGGTGAAACGGCCATGGCCGCCCACCCGCAGCTTTCAGCAGCCGATGCTTCGGAAATGGTTAAATACATCCTGAACCTTTCGGCCGACGCCGCAGCGAATGCCGCCTTGCCGGTGAAAGGCAGCTACACAGCCGCATTGCCCAATGGTGACAAAGGCAAGGGCGTGTTCGTGGTGCGTGCCGCGTACGAGGACAAGGGGGCGAAAGGTCTGCCCGCGTTGCGTTCCGAGCAGACGTTCGTGCTGCGTAATTCGAACCTCGACGTGCATGGTTTCGATGTGTATGACAATGTCAATAAAATGTCCTACGGTGGCAATAACCTAGCGATTCCCTCGAAAACAGGGGCTTATATGGGTTTGAAGCAGGTCGATCTGAACGGCGTCTCAGCCTTCCGCGTGATGGCTATGGCACCCAAGCCGCAGCTGAATGCGTCGGGCGGGAAGGTGGAACTACGGCTCGACAGCCCCACCGGCAAGGTGATAGGGGAGTCGGTGTTCCTGGAACCTTCGGACAAGCTGGATTTCAAGCCATCGACTTTGGATATTCCGGTGAAACTTCCGGCAGCGGATGGCAGGCCGCATGATGTGTATATGATTTTTGTAAACCCTTCGAAATCATCCGGTAGTCTGATGGTTGTTATGAGTGCACAGGCAGTGCTGGCATCGACGGCGCAATAGCGTTGTAGCCTTGCACGGGTTTGTGTGTGGCGGTCCGGTTTTCCGGACCGCCTTTTTTATGCTCCTCATTCGGTTTTGAGCGATTGAACGGGGTCGGTCAGCGCGGCTTTCACGCTCTGAAAGCTGACCGTAAGCAATGCGATACTGGTGGCGATAAGCCCGGCGAGCAGGAATATTTGCCAGGAAAGCTCGGTATGGTAGGCAAAGTCGTTCAACCAGCGATCCATCACATACCAGGCGGGCGGCGTAGCCAGCACAATGGCGATTAACACCAGTTTGATGAATTCCTTTGATAAAAGCGTTACCACACTGGCGACATTGGCGCCAAGTACCTTTCTGATGCCGATTTCTTTCGTGCGCTGCTCAGCGGTGAATGCAGCCAACCCGAGCAGTCCGAGGCAGGATATAACAATGGCCATGATGCCGAAATAGCGGATGAGAACGCCCACGATCAGCTCGGAACGGTACATTTTCTCGAAAGATTCGTCCAGGAAATGATAAGTAAAAGGATAGTTCGGGTTGAATGCGTGTGTGACTTTTTCGATGTGTGCCAGTGCGCGCGAGGTCTCACCGGCCTTGATGCGGATCATCATATGCTCGGTATTGAGTCCTTTGTAATGGACCAGGATCAGCGGCTTGATAGCGGTGTGAAAAGAAGTAATGTGAAAGTCTTTCATGACCCCTACAATAGTGCCCTTACCCATCCAGAACTTCACCTGTTTGCCCACGGGATCCTGCATTTTCATCAGGCGGGCGGCGGCCTCGTTGATGATGTAGTTGGTAGTGTCGGCGGCGAATTCTTTGGAGAAATCGCGCCCCGCGGCCATGCCGATATTCATGGTTTTGGTAAAATCATAACCCACAAACGTTGCATAAACGGTATTGTCGATGTTCGGGTCGCGGCCGGTCCAGTCCAGATCGCCCGAGTTGCCGTAGATGTTGGTAGGTATTTCACCAACGGTGGTGGCTGCGGAGACCGTCTGCGATGCGAGGATTTCCTGGCGGAAGGGTTCCAGCCGGTTGCTTAGCTCACCTTCCAACGGAATGTACACGACGTTCTCCTGGTCGAGGCCAAGCCGTTTGTTCTGAATATAGTCCATCTGGTTGCCTATGACCAACGTGCCGACGATCAGGAAAATGGAAAGGCCGAACTGGAACACGACCAGTCCTTTCCGCAAATGGAGGCTGCTGTTTGAAAAAGTCATTTTGCCCTTCAATATCCGCACTGGCTGCATAGCCGAAAGGTACAGCGCAGGGTAACTGCCCGCAACGATTCCGGTAATGACCGTGAGCCCGACAATGGAACCCCACAGGAAGGGGTCGTTCCAATGCAGTCCGATGTTTTTGAGGACGATCTTGTTGAATGCCGGCAGTACGATCAACACCAGCAACGTGGCTAATATCGAAGCTAGTGTGCTCACGATCAGTGACTCTCCCAGGAATTGCATCACAAGGAATTTCTTTTCAGCACCTACCACCTTGCGAACGCCCACTTCGCGGGCGCGTTTGAGCGAGCGGGCGGTAGCGAGGTTCATGAAGTTTACGCAGGCGATCAGCAGGATAAATACAGCCACGACCGAGAAAATGCGCACATATTCGATCCGGCCGCCGGATGGTTTCAAATTGGCATACTCGGTATACAGGTAGCTATCCGCCATTTTTTGCAGCAATGGAAAGGAAGTGAGCTGAGGTGGCGCGGCTTTCTTAATGACCTGCCGCATGATCTTTTCGACCTTCACCGGATCCGCTCCCGGGGCCAGCAATGCGTAGGTTTTGAAACTGGAATTGCCCCACCATTTCATCCAGTCGGCTTCCTGGGCCTTGAAGTTGACGATCCAGTTGAACCGCACGGACGAGTTCTCCGGGATGTCTTCAAACACGGCACTGACGATCATGTTCGAGGTATTGTCCAGTTTCAGCGTTTTACCCACCGCACTGCTTTTTCCGAAATATTTTTCGGCCATTTTGCGGGAAATTGCAATGGACGTCGGCTGTTCGATCGCCTTGCCGGCCGAGCCCTCGATGAATGGCGTTTGGAACACCTTAAAAAAGCTGCTGGTTGCGTAAATGCCAGTTTCCTTCGTCGATTTTTCTCCTGCCTGCACGAGGAGCTCGCGCCCGAAAGTGATTTTGGTGATGGCCCGGACATCGGTGACGTTCTTTTCCAGCGTTTCCTGCCATGGTCCCGGTGTAACATCGCTCACGCCGGTCTGGCCGCGTTCACTGTAAGCGGAACGGACGTAATAGATATTCGAAATCCCGGGATAGAAGCGGTTGAAAGATAACTCGTCTTTAACCCACAGCCAAATCAGCAGGCTGCAAGCTATACCCAGCGCGAGGCCGAAGATGTTAATGAAGGAAAACAGCTTGTTTTTGAGCAGGCTGCGGATGGCGATGTTGAAATAGTTTTGGAGCATGGCAGGCCGGGTTAAGACAAGTTAAGGGTCAAATTGACATTGCTTAAAAATGCGTTCCATGGTTACTTGTTTGGTTTATTTATCTGTAAATCAATTGATTATTTATTGTTTTGATGAGGTGCTCTGTTCGATTTCGGACAGGCGCAGGAAGCCGGCGGACAATGCTGCTTTGAAAATGGGTTTCAGAAAATAAAGTAAAAGGCTTTATTGACCATTCTTTTCCGGGTACATCACAAACACTTATGAACCAGAGAACTGCCCTGCTGCTGACATTCATTGTCCTGAAATTCGTCGTTCAGTATTTTCTCATCATCCCGGGCTACGACCTCCACCGGGACGAGTATCTACACCTCGATCAGGGCAGTCACCTGGCCTGGGGCTTCATGTCGGTGCCGCCTGTTACCTCCTGGATCGCCTGGATAATCCGTGCGCTGGGTAATGGGGAATGGGCCGTGCGGTTCTTCCCGGTGCTGTTCGGAGCGTTCACGCTCCTGGTCGTATGGAAGGCCGTAGAAAGGCTTGGCGGGAGCTTGTTTGCCTGCATATTAGCCGGTTCCTGCGTGCTGTTTTCGGCCTTGCTGCGGTTAAACCAGCTTTTTCAACCCAATTCGGTCGATGTGCTTTGCTGGACGACACTCTATTTCTGTCTGATCAGTTATATCTCTACCCAAAAACGACGGTGGCTTTATGGTTTTGCCGTAGCATTTGCCGTTGGTTTTTTAAATAAATACAACATCGCATTCGCCGTCATTGGTTTGCTGCCCGCCATTTTGCTCACGCCTCAGCGTAGCCTGCTGATCAATAAGCACGTTGGTTTTGCCCTGCTCCTCGCGCTGCTGCTCATTTCGCCAAACCTGATCTGGCAGTATCAGAACAACTTTCCCGTTTTTCACCACATGAAATTGCTGGCCGAAACGCAGCTTGTCAACATGAACCGCGCCGATTTCCTGAAAGAGCAATTGTTGTACTTCATGGGTGCGCTGTTTGTGATCGCGGCGGGGTTTTATGGGCTGCTCACTTACCGGCCGTTTGCTCCTTACCGGTTGTTCTTTTTTGCGATCGTTGTTACCCTGGCTGTTTTCACCTACCTGCGTGCGAAAGGCTATTATGCCATTGGTATTTACCCCATTTACATTGCATTCGGCGCTGTTTACATTGCCGGGAAAATCAATGCGGCCTGGCTGCGGGCTGTGTTTGTAATGATTCCCATCGTCCTGTTCATTCCGCTTTTCAACGTGGCGTTCCCGAACAAGACCCCGGAACAGATTATTGCCAATCCGGAACCGTATCAAAAACTGGGCATGCTGCGATGGGAGGACGGGAAGGACCATCAGCTGCCGCAGGATTTTGCCGATATGCTCGGCTGGCGCGAACTGGCTGCGAAAGTCGATGCTGCCTACGCTTCGATGCCCGACCGCGCTAACACGCTCGTACTCTGCGATAATTACGGTCAGGCTGGGGCCATTAACTACTATACCAAAGAAGGCGTCAGGGCGGTTGCATTCAATGCCGATTACTTAGACTGGTTTGACCTGACCCGAAAATACAGACACGTGATCCGCGTCAAAGAATGGCACAATAGCGGAACCGAACTGAAAGAAACAGGGCCACTGTTCGCCACCGGTTTCGCCGCAGACTCGGTGAACAATCGTTATTCGAGGGAATGGGGTACGACGGTTTTTGTCTTTCGCGACGCGCGGATCGATATTAATCAGCGGATAGCGGAAGAGATTGCGGAGGAGCGGTGGTAGGGGGGACCGCTTATGGAATCTCCAATTTAATGCTACTATCATATTTCAAATGCTTCCCGGAATTTTCCGGGAAGCATTTTTATTTCCGCAGGGTCAATGATTTTCAGCCGATCGGACATCGCTTTCTTTTTTATAACCTGCTCGGTATCAGATTGTAATTTCAAGCGAAATAGACCATCAATTCAACCCGACACATTTATGAAAAAGCACTACACTATTATTGGAGGCGCGGTTGCAATGGCCGCTTTTACAGTCCTCCTCATCGTGACAATGATAGTCCACAATCGGGAGAAGCGGACTCCTTCTATTCGGCCGCATACGGCGAAGCCTTTGTTGACAAACAGCCCGACGGGTAGCACATTAACCAGCATCCAGAACGAAATTGCGAAACGAGAGTATCACATTACCTTCGATTCAACGCATCACGCACTCCAAAGTCCGAACCGGCTGCATAATCTCAGGGCTTACTACCACCCTGGCAAGCTTGCCATTCAGAACCGCATTGACTCGATAGGCCAGAATTTTCGAATGGAGCTCGTCAATGAGGGCATCTATGCGGACGGATCGCTAATCGCCAACGCAGATTCGGACGCTGTTTCCCACAACAGTAATGACACGCTGATAATCACACACCCGGGCTTCGCCGAAGAATTCATTAATAATCAGGCGGGTATTCGCCAAAACTTCATAATCACCCGGGCGCCCGCATATACGCAGCAGCTCTCGGTGCATCTGTCCGTTCACGGCCTGCAAGCGCGACAGCCGGACGGCGGCCATTTAATATTCTATTCCAATAACAGCGGCAAAGAAACCGATCGGCTCACATACAGCGACTTGAAATGCTGGGATGCAGAAGGCAAACCACTTACAGCCAGCATTGCACTCATTGGAAAACAAATCGAAATCAACGTCGATGTAGCAAACGCGGCCTACCCCGTCACCATCGACCCGATCATCGCCAACGGCAGCCCGGCCAATGCCGACAAAACACTGGAAATCAACCAAAGCAATGCCTGGCTGGGCTTTTCGGTTTCCACTGCCGGTGATGTAAACGGCGATGGGTACAGCGATGTACTCGTAGGCGCGCCCAAGTACGATAACGGGCAGGCAGACGAGGGCGCTGCCTTCCTATATCCCGGGACGGCCGGTGGAATCAGTCTCGCTGCTACGGTGCTGGAATGCAACCAGGCCAATGCGCAAATGGGATACTCGGTGAGCAATGCGGGAGATATCGATAAAGACGGTTTCTCCGACATTATGGTGGGAGTACCGTATTACGATGCATCTGTATCCAATGAGGGTGTGGTGATGATCTACAAGGGTTCCGTAAACGGGCTAGTCACCAACACTCCTTCCGTTTTCAAGCTCGATCAGGCAGAAGCCAATTTGGGTATTGCTGTCGCCATGGCAGGCGATGTCAATGGTGACGGCTACTCGGATATGCTCGCAGGTGCGCATCAATTTGATCATGGCCAATCCAATGAGGGCGTAGGCGTTTTGATCCTCGGTGCCCCAAATGGCTTGGGGTCGGTAACATTTCTGGAATGCAACCAGGCCAATGCCATGATGGGCTTTGCGGTGGCCGGCGCGGGTGATGTGGATGGCGACGGGTTCAGTGACGTAATGGCCGGAGCGCGGCTTTACAGCAACGGGCAAGCCCTGGAAGGCGCCGCATTTGTCTTCAAAGGTTCGGCAAATGGCTTAATAATCGCTAATCCGACGGTTATTGAAAGTAATCAGGTCGACGCCCGGCTCGGGCATGCGCTCTCGTCCGCAGGCGATGTGAATGGGGACGGGTTCTCAGATATTGCGCTCGGCGCTTACCAATTCGACAACGGCAGCACAAACGAAGGAGCCGTCATGATTTACTATGGTTCCGCCATCGGCATTAATAGCGTTCCTTCATTAACATTGGAAAGCGATCAGGCAGAAGCCCAATTTGGTATCTCGGTTGCTTGCGCGGGTGATGTGAATGCGGATGGCTACCCAGATTTGATAGTGGGTTCCCGATACTATGACAAAGGTCAGGCAAATGAAGGGGCCGCATTCATTTATCAGGGCTCCCAGGCCGGGTTAAATCCCATGCCTGTATCTGTTCTTGAAAGCAATCAGACCGACGCATGGCTCGGCAGTGCCGTGGCGCCAGCGGGCGATGTGAACGGGGATGGATATGCGGACGTCGCTATCGGAGCAACTGGATTCAGCAATGGAGAAACCTTTGAAGGTGGTGTTTTTATTTATCACGGTTCCACTTCAGGACTTACAAACAACCCGACCAAAATACTGGAAAGTAACGTAATAAACGGGTACATGGGATTTACTGTTACCAACGCAGGAGACGTCAATGGCGATGGATACGGAGACATTGCTGTCGGATCCCCCAAATATAGCGATGGGCAGCTAGACGAAGGAAAATTCTATTTGTTTTATGGCTCATCGAACGGACTCAATAATCAGTACTTCACGAGTCAGGAAAGCAATCAAGCTGACACGCATTTGGGCAGTTCTATTGCGTCAATCGGGGACTTGAATAGTGACGGTTACGATGACATCATCGTAGGAGCAATTTCGTTTGGTGACGATGACAGAGGCGCAGCCACAATATTCTTTGGCGCTTCATCAGGGTTAAACATCAATGCGCCACAAGCGACAACCGGAAAGAACGCACAAGAGGGTTTTGGTTCAGATGTTTCGACTGGGGGTGACATCAATGGTGATGGGTATCAAGATATAGTTGTAGGAGCCCCAGGCTACGACAATGGGGATGGCGCAGTTTATCTGTTTTACGGATCTAGTACCGGCATCAACGTCTCCCAAGCCGTTGTTTTGAAAGGCAATCAATTCAACACCACCGCAAATATGGGACAATCTGTCGCCTCCGCTGGAGATGTCAACGGTGATGGCTATTCAGACATAGTTGTTGGCGTTCCTTGGTATATTGATCCTATTGCAGCAAGTATGACCGGAGAAACACTAGTTTTTTTTGGAAATGCAAATGGTACAAATTTGCCTTTTCTAACGATCCCAAGCGACAAATCTGACAGTTACGATTTCCTGGGATGGTCTGTATCTGGCGCGGGCGATGTGAACGGTGATGGCTACTCCGACATAATAACTTCAGCACCCAACTTCGATCCAGCTCAAAACGATAAGGATGCTGTGTTTTTGTACTATGGAAACCCGTTGGGTGGTACCCACAACAACCTCCGCCTCTACAACACCGACCTCACCACCCCCATCAGCCACACCCAATTCCCGCAAAATAACTTCGGCGCAGGCCTGTTCTCTAAATCCTTCACAGGCAGAAACAAAGGCAAGCTAGTCTGGGAAACCCGGCCAGCAGGGCAGGGCTTTTCCAAAGGCAGCAACAACCGCATTACCAACAGCACACAATCAACAGGCTCACAAAATGCCTATTCCAGCCTGGGGACGGCTGGTTTGGAACTGAAAAATGTGATTGACAAGCAAGGGCCGGGCACTAAGGTGCGGGTTCGGGTGAAGTACGATCCTGTTCTAGCATTGACCGGACAATCGTACGGGCCATGGCGGTATTTGCCGGCTTATCTCATGGGCAATAGCACGGCACCCGTGCCGGAAGAAGTGGCGAATGATTTGTCCGAGACCACCCAAAAGAAAGCGATTCCTTTGGACGGGGAGGCATTGGAACTGGCCACGATTTACCCTAATCCCGTTTCCAACCGGTTAAATATCGACTTCAAAGACAAGGGACAGGTACAGAGCTTAAAAATCCTTACCGCTACCGGGACGATGGTGCACCAATCGAACGGGTTTAAGCCCTCCATTGACGTGAGCGAACTCTCCGAAGGCGCTTACTTTCTGATCATCACAAAAACGGATGGTTCTTTAATTTATCGTAATATATTGATAAATAGGTAGTTGTATTGACTTAAGGGCGGTGTACTAGACTCGTAAACAGGGTTTAGAGATAAAGCAAGAGGCGTTCGCGGGTAGCTCGTGAACGCCTCTTTATTTGCTAACCAATAATCTTCGCCCGGTGCGCCAAACCCCAGTAATGCAATTCTTCCAGCACCTTTTCGAGCGAGGCACCATGCTCGGTAATGGAATATTCGACAGTCGGCGGGAAAGTATCGAAAACCTGCCGATTGATCAGCTGATTCATTTCCAATGCTTTCAGTTCTTTGGATAAAACCTTGTCGGTAATGCCGCTGACCTCGGCAGAGAGCTGTTTAAAGCGCCTGGGCCCTGACGAAAGCGCGAAAAGTATCAGCAATTTCCATCGCCCTTCGAGCGCTTCGAGCGCATCGCGGATCAATAATGCGGTTTTGGGGCAGCCGTTTCCTGTCAGCATTTCGGGTATTTGCGAGTGATAGTTTGCGTTACTATCCGATTGGAAAGTACTATCCAATTGGGAAAGTACTTTCGAACGGAAAGCGAAGATAAATACTTTTGCTTCCTCACAAAACATCATTTTTATGGCAATCAGGAAATTTTCGAAGGGGCTGCATATCGCATTGTGGCTGACGCAGGTACTACTGTCGGTAACACTCGTTTGGGCCGCCTGGATGAAGCTGTTTCAACCCGCTGAAGTACTTTCGGCTATGTGGCCATGGACGGGGCAGGTGCCGGCGTTGGTCGTAAAGCTGACGGGCATTGCCGACTTGCTTGCGGGCGTTGGTCTGGTATTACCAGCGTGGACGAAAATCCGGCCGGAATTAACTTTTGTCGCGGCGGCGGGCGTGGTACTGCTCATGGTTTGTGCAATGGTATTTCACCTTTCGAGGGGCGAATCGCCGGTGTTCAACATTGTTTTCGGCGCGCTTGCAGCATGGGTAGCGTGGGGGAGGCAGGAGGGGGCTGCCTCCCTTTGCTAGTCAGTTGACCGACAATGAAAGCGGTCCGAATTCTTCAAAATGGATATTCGATTGCTCGATGCCACGGTCGATCAGGTAGCGGTAATGCTGGTGAATGAACGGACCGGGGCCGCAGATGTAGTATTTGGCGTCGGGATGCAGCGCGTCTTCGGGAAGCTGGTCCAGGGATACCCACCCGAGGTATTCATTCGCTCCCAGTTTATCGGCGGAGTCGTAGAAAAAATGCTTTTCAACGTTAGCTACCGCTTCCGAAATGGCCTGCAAGTCGGCTTTGAATGCGTGTACCCGTTCGTTGCGGCACCCGTGTACCCACGTGATAGGCGCGGCTGTGTCGGTGCGCACGAGGGTTTCGAGCATGGATAGTAATGGGGTCTGACCTACGCCGCCGCTGATGAATACCTGCGGTGTGCCGTCTTCCGCCCGCAACGTGAAATTGCCGGATGGTGCAGAAAGGTCGACGACGTCGCCGGGTTCGACGAAGTCGTGCAGGCGGTTGCTGATCATACCGTCGGGATGCTGGCTGCCGGCTTCGCGTTTCACCGAAATGCGGTAGTATTCACCATTCGGTGCGCTCGAGAGGCTGTATTGCCTCGGTTGTTGCAGGTTGATTTCGGGGAGGAACAACCGTATACTGATGTATTGGCCGGGTTTGAAATCGGCCACCGCACCACCATCGACCGGGTAGAGGTAAAAGGAGGTGATCTCGTCCGACTCCTTCACTTTTTTGCGCACCACAAATGGCCGCCAGCCCGACCAGCCGCCCGGCAGGCTCACCTTTTCATCATACAACGTCTGCTCATGACCGGTCATTAATGCGGCCAGCTGGTTGTAAGCGACGGTCCAAGCGTCGAGCAGCCCGGGGGTGGCCGCTTCTCCGAGCACTTCGCCAATGGAGGCGATGAGGTGTCGGCCCACAATAGCGTAATGCTCCGGACGTACGTGCAGGCTCGCATGCTTGTGCCCGATCGTGTCAACCACCGGCAACAGTACCGACGGGTCCTCAATATGTTCTGCGTAAGCCAGTACGGCCATAGCAAGGGCCGTTTGCTGGCGTTTATTTTGCTGGTTACCCATGTTGAAAAGGTGCTTCAACTCGGGGTTGTGCGTGAACATCCGGTTGTAAAAATGGGTGGTAAGCAACACGCCGTGTTCTTTCAGGACTGGTACTGTGGTTTTTACGAGTTCTTTTTGTAGTGGGGACATGAATTTGAAGTTTATAATAAAAGATATTTTTGTCCTTTATTTGGGTAAAAAAATATTACTTGTTCAGGGTAAGCTGCCCGGCGAGGAGCCCTTCATTGAACTTACCGATGGAGGTGTTTTGCAGCATGACCACGATCTGGCTCCTGATCTTTTTGAAATCGTTGTGCAGCGGACATGGGTTGGCCTCCGAGCAATAACTGAGGCCCATTCCGCAGCCTGTGAAAATGCTGTCGCCTTCAATGGCTTGTACAATGTCTGCCAGGGGGCGTTGCAAACCTCCGGAATCCACATAAAACCCGCCGTTGGGACCTTTCGAGGACAGGATGAGCCCGTCTTTGCTCAGCTTTTGGAGAATTTTGGCCAGGAACGGTTCAGGTGAGTTGATATGCAAGGCAATTTCGCGGATGCCGACTTTCTGGCCTTCCTCCGACTTTTGAGCAATGTAAAACACCGCCCGCATCGCATACTCACACGTTTTTGAAAATATTCCCATTGGCTGCTTCCGGCGCTTCGCCGTTTACCTGGTACAAAGGTAATAGCTGGGTGGTTAATAAAAGAGTTTTTTGTCTTTTATTTGGGGTTCGCATTTTCGTGAACTGGAAATTTTACTATTTGATAATGTTATTACCTTATTAATCAGCTATATTTATTTCAGTATGCTCAACGTTAATCATTACTACTCATGAAAACAATTCTATGCAAGTTGTGGCAGATTTGCCTGCTCAATTCCCTCGTTTTTTCCGCGCTGAAAGCCCAGACATGTTCCTTCACAGATTTACTTCTGAATTCACAATCGGCGGTCAATTCATTCACCGCTTCCTGTAAAACGATTAATGGAAATATCACGGTTTCAGGTGCGGATATTACAGACCTTACCCCTTTGCAGAATATCGAAACAATGAATGGAAGGCTGACGATCCAGAACAATCCGGCTTTGCCGAGTCTTAGCGGATTGAAAAATTTGGCGACAGCACAGCACGTGTTGATTTATTATAACGATTTGCTGACCGACCTGACCGGATTGGAGAAATTAAAGTCGATTTGGGGAACGACTCATATCCGCTATAATAAGGGGCTGGTTAATCTGAAAGGCCTGGATAGCCTGGCCAGTGCGAGCACATTCTACATTACGAACAATGATTCGCTGACCAGTCTGTCGGGGTTGGGCAGCCTCGAAACGGTGAGTGATATTTTGGCGATCGGCTCGAACAAGAGCCTGGCGAGCCTGAACGGACTCACCAAACTAAATGCCGTTAGTCGGATTAATATCGGGGAAAACGATGCATTGACGGATCTTTCGGGATTGGAGACACTGACCTCAGTCAACTACCAGATGCATGTCAGTTATAACAAAAACCTGACGAGCCTGAATGGCCTGACGAGCCTCAATTATCTGAGTGAGGTGTACATAGGTAACAACGACCGTTTGCCCAACTTATCGGGATTGGAAAACGTGAGGTCTGTTTACTGGCTTGTGATAGGCAATAATAACAGTCTTACCAGCCTCACGGGATTGCACAACCTCATTTCGGCCACCAATTTTATCATACGTGACAATGACCTGCTGACGGATTTATCGGGATTAGAGGGCCTTACCAACGTCGGTTGGTTGCAGATCAGCGATAATCCGGCATTGGCGAGTCTTTCGGGCCTGGGGACGAGCACGGGTACCGGACGAATGAGCGCCAGCGGAAGGGTGGCTGCGCTTACGTTAGGCGGCCTAGTGATCAGGGGCAATACCCAACTGACGAGCTGCTCCATTGCTGCCGTGTGTGATTTTGTGAATACGGGCACTGCCACCATCACGGGCAATGGTGCCGGTTGCGATAGCCAGGCTGCGGTGCAAGTAGGCTGCGCCGCGCTGCCGGTGACGCTTGCTCATTTTACGGCTAAGGCCGAGGTGGGTACCGCCGTTTTGCGGTGGACAACAGCGGAGGAACGCAACGCTGCCGTTTTTGAAGTAGAGCATAGCGTCGATGCACTAACCTGGTATAAGGCAGGCGAACAGAATGCCGTGGGAGAAAGCAATGCACTCGTACATTATCAATGGGTGCATCTCACACCTGCCGGTGGTTGGAACTACTATCGTCTTAAAATGAAAGACCTGAATGGTTCCTATTCTTATAGCCAGATTGAAAGTCTCAGATTTGATGGCAAAGCTCCCGCGGCTGTCTATCCAAATCCGGTTTCGGATGTGCTGATTGTTGAAAATAGCAAGGAAGTTGTCTTGTTTAGGATTATCAATGCGGAAGGCAGGAAGGTGTATGAGGCCGTCAGGGTATCCGATGCGGTCCCGGTAAAAGGCTTGGCTGCGGGCACTTACCAGGTTCAAATTACGAGAAAGAATGGATTGGTGCAAAAACAGCGTATTGCTATTTTGTGATTTAAATAATTGATTGTGAAGTGCTTTCTCCGGCTGGACTAACGGCCGGAGATTTTTTTAAAAAATTTTCCCCAATTCCTGTCCAGATCGGGAAACCCGGTTGTCATTAGGTCTTTTAACTCAAAAAATTCTCAAAAATGGAAACCAGACTTAATTTCTTCGAAAAAGGACAAAACGCAGTGAAGCCGCTTTTCAATCTTAACGGCTATATCAAAAAATCGACGCTTGGCCGCCAGTTGGTGGAATTGATCGACTTCCGTATTTCTCAAATCAACGGATGCGCTTACTGCCTGGATATGCATTCCAAAGAGCTGCGGGCGATGGGCGAAACCGAGCAACGCCTGTATGGGTTGAGCGCGTGGCGCGAGACTCCATACTACACCGACCGCGAGCGCGCTGCATTTGCATGGGCCGAGGCTGTTAATGCCCTGCATGTGACCGACGAGGTATACAAAGAAGTATCTGCGCAGTTTACCGAAGAGGAAATCGTGGACCTGACGATGGTCGTTTCAGCAATCAGAAGCTGGAACAGCATCAATATCGCATTCCCGGCCGGGATCGGTACCTATCGTGTAGGCCAGTTCGGTTGATTTTGGACAAAACTGATTAGCTTTCGCATTCAGACACTTTAAAACATAACCGCATTATGGACGAGTTCTTATTGGTATTCCGGCGCGATTTCAAGGACAAGCAAAATCAGCCATCCCCGGAACAGTTGCAGGAGCATTTTGAGAAATGGCACGCTTGGTACGACCGGATGACCGCCGAAGACCGGATCGTGCTCCGCAGGCGGTGGGATGGGGAAGGCCTGGTGGTGAACGCACAGAAGACCGTGCTGAATGGCCCTTATGCCGAAATCAAGGAGACGATCGGTGGGGCGGTGATCATCCGCGCGACGGACTACGACGAGGCGGCCGAGCTCGCCAAAACCGTGCCGATTCTGGAATTCGGCGGGAATGTGGAAATCCGGAAGGCGCTCTGATGGCAGTTTGCTGATCCTTTTTGATATTTGCGAGGTCCGGCTTTCCCGCCGGACCTTACTTTCATGGAGGAAAAAGAACTGCTGCCACACCTTTTCAGGACGGAATACCGCAAACTCGTTGCTGTCCTGTGCTACCTTTTCGGGATCGAGCACGTCGAGGTCGCCGAGGACATTGCGAGCGACACATTTTTGGCCGCTGCGGAAACGTGGGCTATCAAGGGCGTGCCCGAAAACCCGGCTGCCTGGCTATACACCGTGGCCAAGAACCGGACGAAAAATCATCTGAAGCGTAATGCGCTGTTCGAACAGAAAGTGGCGGCGGAGATCCGTTACTCGTCTGACAAGGAGGCGGAAATAGAGATCGATATGTCGCCCAGAAATATCACGGACAGCCAGTTGGCGATGATTTTCGCTGTTTGCAACCCGTTGATACCCGCAGATTCTCAGGTGGCGCTCGCGCTGAACCTGCTTTGCGGATTTGGCGTCCAGGAAATCGCAGATGCTTTTTTGCTGAATAAGGAGGTCGTTTACAAGCGTATCCAGCGCGCGAAGGAGAAACTGAAAGAAGGCGAGATCAGCATCGCACCTCCGAGCGTGGCCGAGATCGCCGACCGGCTGGAAACCGTGCTGACGACCATTTATCTGCTTTATTCCGAAGGTTACTATTCCATTTCCCAGAATACCACATTGCGCAAGGAACTTTGCGCGGAGGCTATGCGGCTCAACTTTCTTTTAATGGAAAACGATCTCACCGACCGCCCCGAGGTAAGCGCATTGCTATCGCTGATGTGCTTCCATTCGTCACGGTTCGAAGCCCGCACGAATCAGAACGGCGAAATGGTGCTTTATGAAGACCAGGACGAGTCGTTATGGAACCGGGAGCTGATCGAGCGCGGGACATATTACCTTAGCCGCGCTTCCACGGGCGACAAACTCAGCCGCTACCACCTCGAGGCCGGTATCGCCTATTGGCATACCCACAAAGAGAATTCGCCCGAAAAGTGGCAAAGCATTCTCGATCTGTATAACCATTTGCTGGCCATCGAATATTCACCTGTTACCGCATTGAACCGCATTTATGCCCTGGCCAAAGTCCAGGGAAAGGAAGCGGGGATCGCAGAGGCGGAACGTTTGAACCTGACCAACAATCATTTTTACTATTCGTTGCTCGGTAATCTCTACGCCGGCATCGACGAAGCGCAGGCTGTGGCACATTATGAAACGGCCATCAAGCTCGCGCATTCGGAGTCGGATAAGGCAATCCTGTTCAGGAATATCGCACGTTTGCAGGATAATGTGGGTTGATATTCTATATTAGGCCAATCTAATCTTGCAAACATGTCAAAGTTATTTTCACCTGTTACTATTAAAAGTGTCCAGTTCAAAAACCGGATCGTTGTTTCACCCATGTGTCAGTACTCGTCCGTCGATGGTTTCGCCAGCGACTGGCATCTTGTCCACCTCGGCAGTCGCGCCGTAGGAGGAGCGGGGCTGATCATCACGGAAGCCACCGGCGTATCGCCCGAAGGCCGGATTTCGTCCGAAGACCTGGGGATCTGGAAGGATGAGCATATCGAAAAACTCTCGCAAATTACCACATTCATCAGCGCGCAGGGATGCGTGCCGGGCGTGCAGCTCGCCCATGCGGGCAGGAAGGCCAGTACGGCAGTTCCCTGGAAAGGTCGTGCCGAAGTGCCTCAAAACCAGGGCGGATGGCAAACCGTAGCGCCATCGGCTGTTCCTTTCTCGGACACCTATCCCAAACCCGTTGCGCTGGATCTGGCGGGTATCGATAAAGTGGTTTCTGACTTTACCGCCGCTGCCCGGCGCGCATTGCAGGCCGGTTTCAAAGTGATCGAAATCCATGCCGCGCACGGCTACCTGGTGCATCAGTTCCTGTCGCCGCTCAGTAACCACCGCACCGACGAATATGGCGGGAGTTTTGAGAACCGCATTCGCCTGCTGCTGCGCATTATCGAGGGTATCCAAACAGTATGGCCGGCCGATTTGCCGCTATTTACCCGCATTTCCGCCACCGACTGGGCCGAAGGCGGCTGGAATGCCGATGAATCCGTCCAACTCGCAGAAATTCTCAAAGAAAAAGGCATCGACCTGATCGACGTATCGACCGGTGGATTGGCGGCGCATCAGCAAATTCCGGTAGGTCCGGCTTACCAATTGCCATTCGCCTCGCGCATCAAACGCGAAACCGGCATTCTTACCGGCACCGTGGGCATGATCACCAATTCCATCCAGGCCGAAACGATTCTGGTGAATGGCGATGCGGATATGATTATTATGGCCAGGGAGATTTTGCGGAATCCGTACTTTCCGCTGGAAGCTGCGCGGGACTTGAAAGATACCGTTGCGTGGCCGGTGCAGTATGAGCGCGGGAAATGGTGAAAGGTCCCTTTGCCGCATTCATCACTTTCCGGCCACTGCCTCATGCGTAAGCTAGCTTGCTCAGGACCGGCGAATTATCGATGATGGGCCTCATCCGAAGATCGGACGCAATTTCGATGTAGGACATTACACGAATATCTTCGTGACCCGGATAAAATTCCCGAAAATCGTTGATCAGCATATCTTCGGAGAAAAGTGTTTTTGCTTCGAAACTGTACGAGTTGGTTAAAATTACCCCATCTTTTTTCGCAGACATAGTAAGCATGTATTTGGGCATAAGGCTGTTGTTATGTGTGATTTATTAAAAATATGTTCCGTAACCGGCCAGGGGCCTCCCTTTGCCGGATTCTGTGCAAAAACCTTGCCGCGCAAATGGTTTTTCCAGTTCATTCTCCTCGGTTTGCTTACCTGTGCGTGTGAGGGCATGGACACAACGCATGTAACGCAGGATTTTTACCTGGTGGATATGGATTATGACGCGGAGGAGCGTTCGCTTTCGTTCAGTGTCAATGACCGGGATTATGTGGGAGTAGGCGGGCCAACCGTTGTTGGTTACGCCTTAAGCGGGAAATATATTTTGGTGAAGCAGAGACCAAAGTTTTTCTTGGAGCCGAAAAGCACGCGGAAGCCACTCTATTATATCGTTGATACGGACGTTGAAAGGCTACGAATGCCGGAGCAAGGTGTAATGGGGCCTATGGTTCTTTCAGACTTTAATGAGACGTGTAAGAAAATGAGGATCCGAACGCCCGTACGTTTTCTGGAAGACTGAAAAGTGGAATTGAATTTGTAAATAGGAAGTAGAAGCCGACTTCCCCGTCAACAGCGATGAACGACAAGGTGAAAATTAGCAAATACGATGCGGCAGGCGGGCAGGCCTTGCTGTGGGTGTTTACTGGATTAAATGCTGTGTCCCTGGTGCCATTCTTCATTTGGGATTTTAACCTGAACCTGCTTGCAATCGCTATGATTGAGGCAGCTGTTTTTGGTTTCCTTCATTACCGCAGTCGTAACTTTTGGAGCATATGGTATGAAAACGGGAATATCCATTTCAAGAACCTGTACAAAAAGCAGATCGTCAGCATTGAAAGATTTAAAAAGGTTGAGACCATCGGTATATCCAGGTATGAATATGGCCTTTTTCTGGATGACAATACGGTATACCCATTCGCTCTTGGCGGAATGGAAGCGTGGAAGCTTTTCTTTAAAATGGATCGGGAATACTATGCAAAGAAAGTCAATGCAAAACTTCTGGAGTTGAAGAATGCTAGAATTGATGCTTAGCAATGGCGATGCGGCTGATTCAGAAATAGCAGTTAGCACCGACGAGACTGGGAAGATCCGTCGCGCAAAGCCGGAGATTTGCAAATGAAGATAGTGTGGGAACGGAAGCAACCTAAACAGCAATGTATGGCACTAATAGCGATGGATTGGTATAATTTCTCGATGGGTTTTCTACTTATTATCGGAGATTTTTAATGATAGCTGACAGGGTGACACGAAAGGATTTTCAAATGACGTTTGGAAATGGTCAATGGATATCGGCAGGGGTAATCCTGATTTTTGTCGGGTGTGCGATGGTGATCAAATGCGTTGGACAGTATGGACAGTAGTGCAAAAGAGCAGTTGCGAGATCGACAGAATGGACCACTATCTTAAAATTATCGGAGGAGTTATTTTGATGACGATTGGGGTCTACTGGTTGTTAAAGAAAATTCAGGATGACGACTATAAATACACGCCAATTAGTACTCCCAAACTTGTTTTTTCAGCTATTCTTAGCATAGTGCTTGGTCTGATGCTAATTTGGGAGACATTCTCAGATTGACTGGGCGGGAAGAAGCAGACCATCAGAATTTAGAGTCAAAATATGAAAGACCTCAAAAACGAAAAAACATTAGCCGCCAAAGAAGCGGTCAAATACCTTTCCAATGGCCAGATCGTGGGCCTCGGCTCGGGCAGTTCGGCTTATATTGCCATTGCCGAAATCGGTGAACTGGTGAAAAATGGGCTGGATATCAAAGGCGTACCCACTTCCGAAAAGACCCGTGAACTGGCCGAGTCGTTGAATATTCCTTTGCTGAAAATCGAAGACGTGGATTCGATCGATATTACGATAGATGGCGCCGATGAGTTTACTGCCGATTTGCAGCTTATCAAAGGCGGCGGCAGCTTTCTGTTAAAGGAGAAGGTGGTCGCATCACTCTCGAAGCAGGAAATCATTATCACGGATTCTACAAAAAAAGTTGAGTTCCTGGGCAAGTTTACAGTGCCGATCGAGGTGATTCCTTACGCGCAGAACTATGTTTTAGCCCAGATTACGAAACTCAATGGATCGGGCAAAATCCGGCTGGTGGATGGCAAACCATTGATTACCGAGCAGAGGAATGTGCTGATCGATGGGGACTTTGGATTGATTCAGGACCCCGCTCTGCTGGCCGATCAGCTAACCCGCATTGTCGGTGTGGTGGAGCATGGATTGTTCATTGATATTGCCACGACCGTGATTATGGGTGTGGACGACACTACCGAGACATTCACAAAGCCCTGAACAACATTTGGTATACAATACAAAAGCCGTCGGATCGAGTCCAACGGCTTTTTGTGCTTAACTACACTTAACAAAGACGCTAACCATAGTGTATGTAGGTCTGATTGGAATGCTTATTTCCAGCCGCCGCCGAGGCTGCGGTAGAGGTCTACGCGCGCTACGAGCGACTGGCTGCGGATGAATGCGAGGTTGAGTTCCGCCTGCAATGCATTGCCTTGCGCGGTGATCACTTCCAGGTAGTTGGCCATGTCGCTCTGGTACAGCAGTTGCGCATTTGAAATGGCTTGCGTCAGGATGTTGACCTGGTTGCTGGCGATGGCTTCCTGTTCTTTCAATTTCTGGGTTTGAACGAGCGAGTTCGAAACTTCGCCCACCGCATTCAGCACCGACTGCCGGAATTCGAGGACAGACTGTTCACGTTCGATTTTGGCTACTTCGAGGTTGGTTTTCAACTGGCGTCTGGCGAAAATCGGCCGCGCAATAGTACCGGCCGCAATGCCGAACAGTGAACCAGGAATGTTGAACCAGTTACTCGATTTGAACGATTCGATACCTCCGCTCGCCGATATGATGAGCGACGGGTACATGCTCGCCTGCGCAACGCCCAGCTGCGCATTCGCTACGAGTACCGACATTTCAGCCGCACGTACATCGGGGCGGCGGCTTACCAATGCTGCCGGGACGCCGGTAGCCAGGCTGTCGTTCGCTTTAAAATCGGCCAGTTTCACTTTCCGCTCGATCGCATTCGGCACCTGGCCGGTCAGGACCTGCAATGCATTTTCCTGGATGGCAATGTCTTGTTCGAGCTGCGGAATGAGTAATGCGATGGCCTCGCGCTGTGCTTCCGACTGTTGAACCGATAGCGACGTTACTTCACCGGCATCTTTGAGCAGGGTCGTCAGTTTCAGTGTATTATTGCTCAGTTCGAGGTTGTGTTTCGCCACTTCGAGCTGTTTATCCAACATTAATAAATTGAAAAACCCTTTGGCAATATCGGCTACCAGGCGCGTTTGCACGGCTTTGGTCGCCTCATAAGTTTGAAGGTACTGGCCCATGGTAGCTTGCTGTTGGCGGCGGATTTTGCCCCAGATATCGGCTTCCCACGACAAATCCACCGAAGCAATGTAGTTCTCGATGTGGTTCGATTTCAGGAAGCTGCTCGCGCTGATCCCATTCAAGCTGTTGCTCGAAGGGCGGTTGTACGTGCCCGCAATGCGCAGGTCGAGGCGGGGGAGTTGCAGCAATCTGGCCTGTTTTACCTGCTGTTGCGCAATATCGATGCGTTTCAGGGCTATTTGCAGGTCATAATTGTAGGTAATGCCGCGCTCGATGAGCCGTTGCAGCGTGGTGTCGGGGAAGAATTCCTTCCAGCCCATGTCCGCAATGGTGGCGGTGTCGCCGTAAGGGACATTGCGGTATTCGGTGGGCAGTGCCAGTTCCGGGCGCTGGTAGTCCTTGCTCACCTTACAAGAGGCGATCAGGGTTACCAACGTGATCAGAACGGGTATTTGCGTTAATCTGAATGTATTTTTCATGATGTTATTCTAAAATAAACTACTGCACTTCCGCCTCTACAAGCTCCGGCTTAACCGGTTTTTTGACGACTTTTTCCTGCAAATACTGGAAGATCACGTACAGTACCGGGATTACGAACACCCCGAAAATTACGCCCGTAAGCATTCCGCCTACCGCACCGGTACCGATCGAACGGTTCCCCAGCGCTGAACCACCGGTTGCGCGCATCAGCGGCAACAGACCGACGATAAAGGCGAACGAGGTCATCAGGATCGGGCGCAGACGCAGGCGTGAGGCTTCCAATGCCGATTCGACAATGCTCATACCCGCCTCGCGACGCTGTACGGCATACTCGATGATCAGGATGGCGTTTTTCGCAAGTAGCCCCACAAGCATGATCAATCCGACCTGCACGTAGATATTGTTTTCAATGCCCATCCAGTTGATGAACAGCATCGAGCCGAACACACCCAGCGGGATCGTCAGGATCACGGCCAGTGGCAGGATGTAGCTTTCATATTGTGCTGCGAGCAGGAAGTATACGAATACCAAACTCAATACGAAGATCAGGATGATCTGCGAGCCTGAGTTGATCTCTTCACGCGTCATGCCGGTCCATTCGGTTTTGTAGTTGTTCGGCAGTACTTTCTCGGCAGTTTCCTGCACGGCGCGGATGGCGTCACCGGTACTGTAACCTGGTTTCGGCGTTCCGTTGATCATCACCGCATTGTACAAGTTGTTGCGGGTCACGGTTTCAGGACCGAACACCCGTTTCAGCCTCACGAGCTGGTTGGCCGGTACCATTTCGCCTTCGGTGTTTTTAACATAAATACCATCCAGCGACTGCGGATTTTTACGGTAGGTAGGGTCTGCCTGCGCCATTACGCGGTAGTATTTACCAAACCGGTTGAAATCCGACACAAAGCTCGAACCATAGTAGATTTGCAGCGTTTGCAGCAATTCGTTTACGGGCACATTCAGCTGTTTCGCTTTGGCATTATCCACTTCCAGTTGGAATTGCGGGTTGCCGGTCGCGAATGTGGTGAATGCATAGGCGATCTCCGGACGCTGCATCAATGCACCGATGAATGCGTTGGTCGTATTGCTGAGTTTTTCCAGAGAACCGTTTCCGCGGTCTTGCAGCATGAACTCGAAACCACTGACGTTACCGAAACCATCCACGGTAGGGAAGGTGAAGAAGAACGCATTCGCGTCGTTCACGGAACGTACCTGCTGCGACATCATGCCCACGATCTGGTTGAAATCCTGTACTTCACCGCGTTGTTCTTTCGGCTTCATGCGGATAAATCCTACCCCGTAAGGCGACGCGTTGGAGTTTGAAATGATGTTCATACCTTCCACAATGTAGCGCTGATCGGCAATCGGGGACTTTTTAACAATGCTGTCCACCTGTGCCATCGCTTTCGAGGTACGGTCGAGCGAGCTGCCCGGAGGTGTGTTGAGCGCGTACAGGAGGAAGCCCTGGTCTTCGGTAGGAATAAAACCGGTGGGTGTGGTTTTGGTCAGCCAGAAGGTTGTACCCGAGATCACCACCAATCCTACGATGGTCACCCATTTCTGACGGATCAGGAATTGCAGGCTTTTCACATAACGATTGGTCATCGACTCAAACCCCGCATTGAATGCGGCGAAGAAGCGCGCGCTGAAACCTTTCCGTTTGCCATCGTGACCCTCTTCCGCATGCGGATTTTTCAGAAACAGCGCGGTAAGCGCGGGGCTGAGCGTTAACGCGTTCAATGCGGAAATGAGAATGGCTATGGCTAATGTAAATGCAAACTGCCGGTAGAATACCCCCGCAGGTCCCTGCATGAACCCGACCGGTACGAATACTGCGGCCATCACCAGCGTGATCGAAATGATCGCGCCGGAGATCTCGTTCATGGACTCGATCGTCGCGCTCTTAGCTCCAAGACGCGTTCGTTCCATCTTCGAGTGCACCGCCTCGACGACCACAATGGCGTCATCCACCACAATACCGATCGCGAGTACCAATGCGAAGAGCGTCAGGAAGTTGATCGTGAAGCCGAAAAGCTGCATGAAGAAGAACGTACCGATAATCGCTACCGGAACCGCGATGGCCGGGATCAATGTCGAGCGGAAATCCTGCAAGAAGATGAACACGACAATGAACACGAGAATGAATGCCTCGAAAAGCGTCGAACGTACCTGGTTAATCGACTCGTCGAGGAAGTCCTTCGAGTTATACATAATGGTCGTTTTCAGACCTTTTGGCAGTGTTTTGGAAAAATCATCCACCAGCTTCTCTGCCTGGATGAGAATGTCGTTCGCATTGGTACCGGCAGTCTGGAACACAGCCACACCGGACGATGCATTGCCATTCAGTTTACCGTTGGAAGAATAGGTGTAAGAACCGAACTCAACCCGCGCTACGTCTTTGAGGCGTATCACCGAGCCATCACTATTGGCTTTGATGATAATGTCCTCGTACTCTTTGTTTTGCGTGAGTTTTCCTTTGTATTTCAAAACATATTCAAAAACCTCCTTGCTGGCTTCACCCAAACGGCCCGGGGCCGCTTCAAGGCTCTGCTCACGAATGGCGCCTGTTACTTCCTGAGGTGACAGTCCGTAGGCTGCGAGGCGATCGGGTTTGAGCCAGATACGCATCGAATAATCGCGCGTACCGAATGGCTGTGCCTGACCGACCCCCGGTATACGTTGCAGCTGAGGCACCAGGTTAATTTTAATGTAGTTCAAAAGGAACGTCTCGTCGTACGTGCTGTCTTCGCTCGAAAGCGCCACGAACATGATGATCGAGTTCTGTTGCTTTTGTGTAGAAATACCGGCTTGAACAACCTCTTGCGGAATCTGGCTTACGGCTTTGGAAACACGGTTTTGAACGTTCACCGCAGCGATATCCGGGTCGGTACCCTGCTTGAAATATACGTTCAGGGCCATGGTACCGTCGTTGTTGGACGAGGAGGTCATGTATGTCATGTTCTCAACCCCGTTCACGGCTTCTTCGATGGGTGTTGCCACTGCGCGGGCAACTACTTCGGCGTTCGCTCCCGGATATACGGCGGTCACCTGAACCGTCGGCGGCGCGATGTCGGGGAATTTTGTGATCGGCAGCGTGGTGAGCGATATGATCCCCAGGAGCAATATCAGGATGGATATTACCGTCGAAAGGACGGGCCTTTCTATAAATTTCTGAAACATATTATTGGAATTTGTCCCCGTTCACGGGGCTCATGATCGAGTGTTTTGGCAAAGCGGGAGCTGTCCATCGCATTCGGTCATGCGATGGTGCTCTGCTTATTGGTGTGGAATTCGTGAACCTTTTACACCCGGCTGGTTAGATCGGATTGGCGTGCAGCAAGCTGTCCATGGACATCTTCTGCGGAGCAATGGCCATTCCGTCGCGCAACCTGTCAAGTCCTGAGTATACGATCTTCTCTCCTGGTTTCAAACCTTTGGAAATCAGGTAGTAACGTCCGCTGCGGTCGGCGACTGTCACAGGGCGGCCTTCCACCTTGTTGCTGTCGAGTACGGTGTAAACCAATACTTTGTCCTGCAACTCGAAGGTAGCTTCCTGCGGGATCAGCACCGATTTTGCGAGCTGGCGCGGGATGCGTATCCTGCCTGTGTTACCCGAGCGCAGCAGTCCGTTTCCGTTCGGGAACGTCGCGCGGAAGTTGATCGCGCCCATGGTTTTATCGAACTGTCCTTCAACGACTTCCACCTTTCCTTTTTGAGGATAAATGCTGTTGTCGGCCAATACGAGTTCAACTGCCGGGATATGCTTGATCTTCTGCTCAATGGTATTTCCTTCAAATTCCTGCTTGAAATCCAGGAAATCAAGCTCGCTCATCGAGAAGTACACGTGAATGTCTTTCGTTTCCGATAGGACGGTCAATGCCTCTGCGTTGTTCTTGCCCACGAGGCTACCGGTTTTGAAAGGTATGATCCCGATATAACCATCGGCCGGGGCCGTTACCGAAGTGTATCCTACGTTGATCTTCGCTGCATCCACGGCTGCTTGTGCTTGCGCTACATTGGCTTTGGCTGCGTCGTAAGCCGCTTTCGCGGTTTTCAGCTGGACATCCGAAACAACCTTGTTCGCAACCAGCGGCGTCAACTTTTCTACGTTGATTGATGCGCTTTCCAATGCGGCCTTCGCCGATTGGAGGCTGGCTTTCGCGGTATTCAGTTGCTCGGTATAAGGGCGGGCATCGATATGGAACAGAACCTGTCCCTTGCGTACGTATGCGCCTTCGTCTACGGAGATGCGGTCGAGGTAGCCATCCACTTGCGGGCGGATTTCGATATCGCGGCTGCCCTGGATGGATGCGGTGAACTCACGGTGTGCGGTCACTTCGTGATCGCTAACGGTGATAACCGGCAGCGCCTGAGCGGGCGGTGCCGAAGCGGGTGCGTTGGCGGTGGATGATCCACAGCTATATAAGGCTGCGGAGCCCGCGGCTAGCAGCAGGAAAGCGGCCAGCCCTTTTGCTTTTTTAAGTTGAACGGTTTTCATGGATGTGGACTTTTTTGCGGTGATAATCAGTTGTTTGTGAATAGGTAGTGAAGTTATTAATACTAACGGTGTTAACCAAAATGAAAAAAAAATTACAGGTTCTTGATGAAAGCGTTAACAGAATCGTCCATTACTTTTTTGTTCATTTGAGAGTCGTCGATATCCGAGCAGCGCATCATTACGATCGAAATCAGGCCGTGGAGTACTGACCAGAACGCATAAATTTTGAAGCAAGTTTCATCTTCTGAAGATTTATTATCTTTTACGATTCCCTCAATCGCCTCGGCAATGTGTTCACGGAAGCTGTTGAACTCCGGCTTCGCTTTGCCCGGGCTTGAACAGGGCATTCCCAAACCGTACATGAGCTGATAGTATTCGGGATTTTTGAAAGCAAAGTTCCAGTAAGTTTCGGCGTGGGCCCTTAGCCGTTCTTCCGGATCCGCATATTTACGCTTGTCTTTTTCCAGTAATCTATCGAGTAACCGGAAACCGTCCATAGAAAGTTCAAAGAGGATCGCTTCTTTATTTTCGAAGTGATCGTAGATCACCGGTACGCTGTATTCGATGGCATCGGCTATCTTCCTGATTGACAGGGATTGCCAGCCTTCTTCTTTGACCAATTGCATGGCTACCGCCAGGATTTTGGTCCGCATATTTTCTTTCTGCCGTATTTTTCGTTCGAGGATTCCCATGGTAATACAAGATTTACCTAACGATGTTAGCAAAGGTAAGGCGGCTTTTCGAGATTATCAACCGCCACCCGCTTACCTGCAGGTAACCTCTGCGTTCGGGTATTTCAAGGACTAAAACCGTGCCCGCGGCGCATGCCTGAGGCAATGTGTCAGCGAGATATAGCCTGAGCGATGGGCATTTCGGTAGGACCGAACAGCCTCTCCTCCATCTTGCGATCGTGCCCGTATACATCCTTGCGGAACTGCAAATTGCCGTGTTGGTCCACCCAGGACGTGAAATAGCCAATGAAAACAGGGACCTCGTTCTTGCCGCGGAGCCGCACATATTTTTCCTTTCCGGCATGCATGGCTGCGGTTATTTTCTCGCTCGTCCAGGTGCTGTCGCGGCGCAGGAGCCATTCCGCCAATTTCTTTGGTTCGGCAAGCCGGATACACCCGTGGCTGAACGCCCGCTGGCTCTCGTTGAACAGACTTTTGCTCGGCGTATCGTGGAAATAAATGCTGTAATTGTTCGGAAAGAGGAATTTTACCAGTCCGAGCGAGTTGGATTTGCCCGGTTTTTGCCGCACGGATCCTCCGTTCCATTCCATATTATGTCGCGCCAGGTAGTTCGGATTTTTCTTGATTCCCGGTAAAACTTCCTTTTTCAAAATGCTCGTCGGGACGTTCCAGTAGGGGCTGAATACGATTTGGTTTAAAGTACCTGAAAAAATGACAGTACTATTGGCCTCGGAACCCACCACTACCACCATATCGAATGACAATTTGCCATCTTCATAAGCGTGCAGGGTGAACTCCGGAATATTCACCAGAATGTAATCGGTGGGAGGGGCGGCCGGCATCCAGCGAATACGTTCCATATTGATCAGCATCTGGCGGATGCGACTCGCTATGGGGACATTCAGCTCTTTGAAGAATGCGGGACCGGTAACACCCGTCTGTTTTTGACCGACGCGCTGCTGGAAATGCCTAACGGCGTTAGCCAGCGTGGAATCGAAGGTTGGCGTGCTGTCCGGTTCCGGAAGGTCGCCGAGCAGGTGCAGGCGGGTTTTCAAGGCCACGAGCAGCGTGTCCCGATCGCCCTCGCGGAACTTTTTGTTGGTGCCGACGGTGTCAGGCTCTCCGCTTTTAGTTAATGCATAATATTGTAAAACTTTCTCTTTCAGTAAATTGTAATGCCTGTTGACGGGCTCGTAGGAAGCGACATTCTGCCCTTTGTTTTTCAAAAGTGAGTCCAGAAACACCTCCGGGTTTAATTTCCGGCGAGGGATAAACCAGTTGAGTTCCTGCGTATTGATTTTGTGGTCGCCGGAGTAGGCGAGGTCGGTATAGCGGAAAAACTGTTCCGTCAATGCAAGTTCGGCATCCACCACCAATGCATTATCCGGGCTGATCTTTTTCAGCTGTGAAAGCGAATCGATGGTCTTATCGAGCGAAGGATTATACAACGTGCTGTCGCCCGAATAATGAATGTAGTCGTTCCGCAGGCTTTGGAAAATAGGGACAAATTCGGCTACGCCATCGGGAAAAAACCAGGCATACTGGTAATTCCGGTGATTGTAAAAGCTCCGCAGCTTGGCATTCAGGCTGTCGCCCAGCGAATGGGCGGTGATGTAGGAAGCGAGCGCTGTTGTATCGATAAACAGCTCGGTAAAAGAGTTTTCGACCGTGATGGTGGTATCGCGGACGGCGATCTCGGTTTTCCTTTCGGATGTCTGGCGGCAGGCGGCCCCGGCAACAGCCAGGATCATGAATAATGCGATTTTCTTCATATACATAACAAGGTCGCGGATCGCACCAATATAGTGCCTTTGCCGTTAGAAATCCCATTCCTGCCGAAGGATTATAAAATTTGGCGACCTCTATTCCTACTGATTAGTTTCGGTCGAGAGATTTGGTTTTTTGTTGTTGATTTCTACCCGGACGCCAAGGTGCTGATACTTGGCTCCGGGTTTTTTATTGTCTTCAAATTATTGTTGCCAGAACGGTTCTTGCTCCCAATTTGACGGGAAACCCATTGCCTGAGGATCAACATTGCTGTATTTGATAAGCAGTGCCTTGATTTTTTGAACAAAATCAGATTTGGGGTTGACAGTTTGAAGCATGTAGCGGATCATCACTAAAACAAAATAGGCGCGGTCGCTTCGCACATTCTTGTTTTGGATAAAAATACGCTTGGGTGATAACGGTAGTTGTGGTTGGATACTCAGTGTCCTGTTCCAAAGTCTTGAATGATGCGCGCAAATATTTCTAAGATACACCATACAGTGTAGCCAGTTTTCAAAAACGGATTCGGAAAGTCCGAAATGATTGGCGATTCCACGTTTCTCCCTGCCCGGTTTCAGATAGGAGAAAAGACGGGATAATGTTCCAAATGAGACAATTTCCATCGCCATCCACGATGGAGGCAGCGGGTTGGCATATTTGATCCGAAATGCCCGGATAAATTCTTCATCGCTTCGGGCATATTCTTCATTGAGCTTAGGATGAAGATAATCGTGAAATTGTTGCGGTTTCTTGTAGATGGCAGGGCTAAGATACCCGAAAGGACCGGCCTGTTCCGATAGATTATAGATGATCTTTGCGCGGACGGCAATCTCAATTTTCTCAAGTTCAGAGGTAATAGTTGATCTCAGCTCTCTGTCGAAGCGGTACAACTTGAAACAGTTCTCAAACTGTGCACCTGGTTTGAACAAGTGCTTTTCTTTATTGGCTAGTAACGGGTACCAATAGCCGCTAAGTCTGTAATAACTGATGCTTTGAAGCAAATGCAGCGCCTTTTGGGGATTTTGAATTACGAGTCCCCGTGCTTTAAGCTGTTGAATTTGCCGTTGAAAGCTCAAAGCGGGCTTTGAGTAGTGTGTTTTTAGCATAGGGTCATAAATGCAAAAAGTTCACCCTAAGCGCCCTGTTCTGATGGGAAGGGGGGTGAACATGTTATTGCAAATTTACAAAACTCGATACTTCGAATCAACCTCTGGAAGAGTAAACTTGCTAGTCAATGTTCAAACGGTAGTTATGATTTATCGAAGCTTGATTGCCCCAGCATATCGGTCTGGTTAGCCGCATTCATATGCCTTTCCATCCAATACCTGGAATTTCCAAAAGGTGTTACCCACGGATTGTTTCGATGTTATTAAACCGACGAAGGTGGACGGAACGAGGGCCTTGCTGACATCACGCTGCCTGGCGTCACGGCAAATGCATCTTTGAATGCCTTGGTAAATTTGCTCTGGTTGTTGTAGCCCAGCAGGTAGCCTACTTCCGAGGCGTTCATCTTTTCGGTAAGCAAGAGCTCACGTGCCTTGTGCATCCGCACATTTTTGTAAAACTGATAATAGGTGTGTCCGAACAACTGTTTGAAAAGATTCTTGAACTTCGTGGGTGACATCAATGCACGTTGCGCGGCAACATGCAGGGGAGGGCAGGGAAGTTGATACCCATCAAGCAGCGCCCGCCGGATTTCATTCAGTTTTAACACATCCGACGGGTGTACGGGCGCGGTCCGGGACTTACGTGAGCGCCGCTCTTCTACCTTTTGCAGTACGTGATGGCAAAGTTCCAGACAACGCGAATGAATAAGCAGGTTATTCCCCCGCCCGTCGTGCATTTGGTTGTCCATCTCTTTGAGCAGGTTCAGCGAATAACTATCGAGGCATTCGACATGGTAAATCGGCTTGTCGGCGTCCGCAAACGAGCGTAACAATGGTTGCTGCGTTTCGGGCTGCCGTGAAATGAAATTATGAATTCGTTCGTAAGTCAGCACGATAAAAATAAGGTGGTACCGCATGCCGGGCTCAAAGGTGTACGAGGCAGTAAGCTGGGGCGAGCTGAAATACAAGCCGTTTTCCGTTCCATAACCCAGGTTGAATTGCTGCTCGCCGGTGCGGGTTTCGAGGTATTGCTCGCTGAGGTTGGAAACGAGTACATAATAGCCCGGGTCGTGGGTGAGCTTTCGCTTGAATATCACCGGCTTGTGGAACTGAACGATTACCCGCCTCACGCGCAGTCCCTGATCGATATGCACCCGGTAAAAATCACCTTTCCCGATTTCGTTATCGAAGGTCAGAGAATGCTCGTCGAAAGTCGCACCGAGCTGCGGGCCGACCTGGGCAAACCATTGATCGTCATTCTTGTACGTGATCGTAAGCGGTTTTGAAGAAGGCATAAACAATGCAGGTCCGGGAAATTTGGTCCGACCGACGCATAAATATATGCAAAAGCAAAAAGCCCGGAGCACCTATCCGGCGTCCGGGCCTGAATTACCTGGGAAGTGTATTATTGCAGCTTGCCCAGGAGCTCGTTGATCGCCGCCGCGAGGCCGGCTTCGGCTTTTGCGGTATTCTCAGGCAAAATGCCCTTCACACCGCTCCGCCACACGAGCTTGTCATTTTTAGTGTCGATGATGTCCAGGATCAGCGTGCCCTCCTGGTATTTCCCTACCTCGATCTCCTCGCTCTTCCAGGAGTAGCGTCGCTGGCCCATGTATCTTGGCAAGCCGTCCGTCCGAAAGTCGGTGGTGCGGGTTTGCGTTTTTTCCTGCAATTGGACCGACAGGTTCACCATCAGCTCCGGATTCCGGCTTTTGACCAAACCTTTTTCCGACATATTTCGTGTTATCATTTTCGTGGCCAGCTGCTTGCTTTCCGCAAAACGCGGGGCGAGGGTGTCGGCTCCCTCCGGGAAAGTATATTGCAGGTCGAAGGTATGGTAGTTCCGGATTGAGAAGCCGGTTTCTTTCGAAGTTTTCAGATGCTTATAACCTGTACTGCAAGCGGTAAAAAAGACTGACATTGCTATTACCGCCCATATGATGTTCTTTTTCATGATCCGAATGTGTTTATAATGACTCACTTGAATGATGCAAAATTAGTTTGCCCGGTTGGAAGCATGTTAGCCCGGAAAGACTGTGGAATGTCCCGAAAAGACATATCGTATAGCAGGATTAGATTTTTATTATAATCACAAGACCCCTGCGCACAAGCGCCGGATTCGCATTTACTTTGCCGTCATATTCTGAAACACCAATTCAACGAACTCATGACGCTCCTCAGTTTTGCACTTCGGATCAAGGAAGTCAGGGATTTACAAAATTCCTACGCTGCCACGCGCGATATCGACGTTCTCGCTCGCCTGAAAGATATGGAGAGAGAGCTTGACAGGTTGATTCACAGTATTATAACAACTCCACGTAACCCCTTCTAATGTCTTTTGCCGGTGGCGTGAACACATAACGCTTGACGTCGCCGGCGTTCCTTTCCCGCGCAATGGGTAATATCGGTCAACGGGTCACTTTTAAAAAGCAACCAACCTGAACCGATCCATGACCCATTCACGACGTGACTTTCTTGGTACCGCTTCGGCCCTTGCCGCAGGGGCCGGTCTCTCTGCTATTGTACCTGCTTCCGTTTCCGCTTTTGCGCCGGTCCATCCCGCCGACAAAATCCGCATTGGCGCCATCGGCATCAACGGAATGGGTTGGGCCGATCTGAATGCCATCCTCAAAAATCCGGGTACGGAATGCGTGGCACTCTGTGATGTAGATAAAAATGTGCTCGATAAGCGCGCCGCAGAACTAGCCAAAGGTGGTTCGAAAATCAAAACTTATGGCGATTACCGCCAGCTGCTGGCCGATAAGGATGTGGACGCGGTGGTGATAGGCACGCCCGACCACTGGCATTGCCTGATGATGGTAGAGGCTTGCCAGGCCGGAAAGGATATTTATGTAGAAAAGCCCATCGGCAATTCCATTGCAGAGTGCCGGGCGATGGTAGCTGCTCAGCAGCGTTACAATCGTGTGGTGCAGGTGGGCCAGTGGCAGCGCAGCCAGAAGCATTTTCGCGATGCCATTGATTTTGTGCATTCCGGCAAGCTGGGAAAAATCAGGCTGGTGAAAGTATGGGGCTATTTTGCGTGGGTAAACCCGATCAGCAAACTGCCTGAAGGCAACCCGCCGGTCGGTGTTGATTATAAAAGCTGGCTCGGTCCGGCACAGAACAGACCGTTCAACCCCAACCGTTTCCACTTCAATTTTCGGTGGTTTTGGGATTATGCGGGCGGTTTGATGACCGACTGGGGCGTTCATTTGCTCGATTACGCATTGTTGGGCATGAAATCTGCAACTCCCAACAGCATTATGGCGGCCGGGGGCAAATTCGCCAATCAGGATTCCGGCGCCGAGACACCGGACACTCTCACGACCGTATTCGAATTCGATGAGTTCAACATCCAGTGGGAACATGCGATGGGTATCGACGGCGGTCCGTATGCGCGTGGGCACGGCATCGCATTTATCGGTAATAACGGAACGCTCGTTTTGAACCGTGACGGCTGGGAGGTGATCCCCGAAGGCAAGCGTATGGAGGCCGTGGCATTCCAGAAATCGGTGGACAATGGCCTCGATTTACACGCGCAGAACTTCATTGAAGTCATCAAATCCAGAAAAATGACTGATCTGAACGCCCCCATTCAGGTGGGTTCGGACATCGCCGTGTTCTCGCAAATGGGTAACATCGCCTACCGTACGGGTAAGAAGATTTATTGGGATAAGGAAAAAGGGAAGTTTACGGATGACGAAGCCAATAAGCTGATCGCCAAGGAATACCATAATGGCTACAAGATGCCTTCTGTCTCCTGAATTTTAATAGTCAATATGAAAAGGATCTTTTTCTGGCTGATTTTCCTTCAAATCGGGCTTATCCACGCGGGAAATGCACAGCAGGCGCGTAAGGCGGGCGAACCCGCGGGCGCAAAGCGGTACCTGTATGTAGCGACGCCCGGTATCAGGGACTACCTGGGCTACGGCGGGCACGGGCTGCTGGTTTTTGATATGGATCACAACCACCGGTTCGTGAAACGCATTGCTACCGGCGGGCTGCATCCGAACGGCAAACCGTCCAACGTAAAAGGCGTGGCCGTGAGCCTTCCGTTAAACAGCATTTTCGTAAGCACGATCGAAGGATTGCAGCGCATCGATCTTACGACGGAAAAAGTAGTTTGGGAAAAGGCGTTTGAAGGCGGTTGCGACCGGATGGCGATCTCGCCCGACGGCCGCATCATGTACTTGCCGTCGCTGGAAAAAGGTTTCTGGAATGTAGTCAGCTGCGAAACGGGCGATATCCTCAAAAAAATCAATGTGCACAAAAGGGCTCATAATACGATTTACGGGGCTTCGGGAAATGCGGTGTATATGGGCGATATCGCAAGCCCCTGGCTGCACATCGCCGATCCGAAAACGCACGGGCTTACCCGGAAAGTGGGCCCGTTCGCGAACTACGTAAGGCCATTTACCATTACTGCCGACGAATCGCGGGCTTACATTACGGTCGATAGTCTGCTGGGTTTCGAAGTGGGCGACATTCAAAAAGGTACCAAAATCGCGCATATCGAAGTGGAAGGGTGGGAGCGCGGCCCTGTGCGACGCCATGGGAACCCAAGCCACGGCATCGGCCTCACGCCTGACGAAACGGAAGTATGGCTTTGTGACGGGCACAATATGCGGATGCACGTTTTCAGCGCCAAGCCACCCTACCAACAGCTCACCACGATCCCGGTGCAGGACATGCCCGGTTGGGTGATGTTCAGCATGGATGGCCGGTATGCCTACCCTTCGAGCGGGGAGGTGATCGATGTGAAAACCCGCCGGATCATCAGCACATTGAAGGACGAGTTTCATAACAATGTAGCCAGTGAGAAAATGGTGGAAATCCAGTTTACAGAGAGTAAGCCGGTACGCGCGGGCGACCAGTTCGGGGTTGGGCGTGCGGGTAAATAACGGCGCGAGGGTCACCATGCCGCGATTTTACAAAATGGTAATACCGCTTCCGGAACTTGCTTTCCCGTAAAGGTATTTTTAACTTATTCAGGGCGATCGTGCGGTATCCTGCGTTTGCCCGGCTTTATGAATGAGAGACAAAAACGGCTCAGGGAGCGACGGCTAATCAAGCTTTCGATCATTACCGGTTCGGCTTTTACGATCTGGGCCATTATCGTCGGCATTGCCGGTGATTCCAAATCCATTATTTTCGACGCCCTTTTTTCGATGGTCGGGATCAGCCTGTCGGGGGTCTCGTTGCTGGTGAACAACTTCGTCCGCAAGCCCGACGACGACGACCTGCCCTTTGGCCGTGCGCAGTTCGAGCCGTTTTCGATGACGCTGCAATCGGCGGTGATCATTTTCCTCTGTTTGTACTCGCTCGCAACGTCGGTAATGGACATTATCAGCGGCGGAAAGTTCGTCGAGCTCGACATTGCCTTACCCTATCTGATAGCCTCCATTATCGGCTGTTTTTTACTCTGGTTGTATTTCAGGCGGAAGGCGCTGCAAATCCGCTCCGAATATGTGCGCATTGAAGCTACCGAGTGGCAGCTCGATGCGCTGCTGAGTACGGGCGTACTCGTGGTGTTGTCGTTGGGGTATTTTCTGCGGGACACGTCCATGGCCTACCTGATTCCCTACCTCGATCCGGGGATGGTGATCATCATTTCTATTCTTTTCCTGCGCATACCGGTCAGGACATTCTGGAAAAATATCCGCGAACTGCTCCAATTCGCACCCGACGACGAGGTGGAAGAGAAAATCCACCAGGAAGCCGAAGCGATTTCGAAGCATTACGGCTTCATGGATGAATATGTGCGCGTAGCCAAAACGGGGAGCAGCTACACCATCGAAATCGATTTTCTGCTGCCCGAGGAACTCGCGCATACGCAGGTGAAGGAGCTCGACGGAATCAGGCAGGAGCTGTACGAGCGCATTCGGGGAGATTATAAAATGTGGCTTACCATTTCATTCACTACCGAGCGTAAATGGATGATTTGAGGGGGGCTACCGCAACTGCATTTGCTTGGGCGTAATGCCGAATTTCCTTTTGAATGCCTGGATGAAATTGCTGCCGGTGGAATAGCCTACCCTCTCCGCCACCTCCTCGACCGTCAGACCGCCGTCGAGCAGCAGCTGGCGGGCGTGGAGCATTCGCTTTTCGTGGATCAGCCCGTATACCGTGGTATTGTATTTCAATTTGAAACCCTCGCGGATCTGGTGTTCCGATAGGCGCGAGTTTTCGGCAATGCTTTCCAGCGAATGTACCGTCAGAAAATGGCTACTGAGGTATTCGTAAATTTCGGACAGCTCTTGCCCGGCCACGGTTCGTAAGCCGGAGACACCGCGCTCTTGCCGGTACTGCTGCAATTGGAGGGCGAGCAGTTCGAGGATTTTACCGTTCAGGTACATTTCCGAAAGATCGTCGGCCACCGGCGCGTGCAATATGCGGTGCAGTACTGAATGCATTTCGGCATTCATCGTGGCCGCTTTACTGAAAAGAGCAAGGGGCTGCCCGTTTTCCAATGCTCTTTCCAGTGGTTTTATCGGACTGCCGTTTTGTTGCAGGAATTGGAGTAAATGCTCTTTTTTCAGGATCAATGCCAGGTATTCAAAGCCTTTCTGCCGGTTGTAAAAGATGTCCGAATCGAAATTTTCGGAATAATAAATATTGTACTCTGCCGGCCGCAGCGGGTGCTCGCCGGGAATATCGCGGAAATGGGCGTTGGAATGGCCAGTCAACTGAAAATGCAGGCTGATGTGCGGGTCGCTTTTCATACCGCGGATTTGCATATCCTGCAAAAAATCGGCCTGGAAACGGATAATGCCGAAATTACGGGCATAGATATTCTTTACACGGTGGTTCACGAAGGGTATCCGCGGCGCGTCGTGCTCGAAGGTATCCACCGAAGGCTGCGAAAGAAACTTCCTGCCCGCGATTTCCCTGTATGATTCATTATCAATGATATAAGCCATGCACAAATTTCAATGTTTTTATCGGCTATCCCAATATTTTTCAAAATCCGGGGTACCTACCTTTGTCCGAAAACAGGTTTGATACAATCATGAGTATTCTGGTAACAGGCAGTGCCGGGCATTTGGGGGAGGCGCTCATGCGTACCCTCAGAAACGAGGGCATAGCAGCCACAGGCATTGATATTAAGCATTCGACATATACCGATCTGGTAGGCGATATTGCAGACAGGGATTTTGTGAGAACAGCGATGCGCGGTGTCCGCACCGTGATGCACACGGCTACGCTGCACAAGCCGCATGTTGCCACACACAGTAAGCAGGATTTTGTGAATACCAATATCACGGGTACGCTGAATTTACTCGAAGAGGCAGTGGCGCAGGGCGTTTCGGCTTTTGTGTTTACCAGTACCACCAGCACATTCGGTGCGGCCATGAACCCGGCGAAAGGCGAGCCTGCAGCGTGGATTACCGAGGAAGTGGTCCCGCTCCCGAAAAACATTTACAGTGTCACGAAACTGGCTGCGGAAAACCTTTGCGAGCTTTTTTACCGCAAAAGCGGTTTGCCGGTGCTGATCCTGCGCACGTCGCGCTTCTTCCCCGAGGACGACGACAATGCGGAAACCCGCCGGCTTTACGACACGCCCAACGTGCAGGCGCTGGAATTGCTCTACCGCCGCGTCGATATTGCGGATGCCGTTTCAGCGCATTTATTAGCCATGGAAAAAGCCGGAACGATTGGTTTCGGCAAATACATTATCTCGGCGACCACCCCATTTACGCCTTCGCATCTGGCGCAGCTGCATACAGATGCCCACGCGGTAATCCGCTCGTTGTATCCCGAATGCGAAGCGCTTTTCGATGGCCGGGGCTGGAAGTTGTTTTCCGAAATCGACCGCGTGTATGTGAACGAGCGCGCGCGGCGGGAGCTGGGCTGGCAGCCGGGATATGATTTTGCCCATGTGCTCCGGAGTTTACGAAATGGTACTGATTTTCGAAGCGAGCTCGCGCGGGAAATCGGCAGCAAGGGGTACCACGAAGAGGAATTCGAGGAAGGGCCGTTTCCAGTGGAGTCGTAAGAGGAAATTGTAGTTGTTGTTACATGCCTACGGCATTTCGAAACACATGTTCCGGAACGCCTGGCTACCAATGTTTCGTGCCTGACGACACTTTTAGACGGAACGCTCAATCGCGTTAGCGATGAAACATTGGTAGCAGACAGTTCAAATTCATGAGGGACAATGCCGTAGGCATGTAACAACAACACAAACCTTACATATTCAAAGCACCACGCCCTGATGCCGCGAGGAACGCCTCTTTCAGCGCCTCCGCGTAGGTCGGGTGTGCGTAGGATATGGTCGACGATGCCAAATCCGTAATTTCATATTCCATGATCGTCACCGCCTGCGCAATGAGGTCGGCGGCACGGGCGCCGATGATGTGCACACCCAGCACCTCGCCGTATTTGGGATCGGAAAGTACTTTGGCGAAACCGGACGTGTCTCCGGCCGCACGACCACGACCGCTTGCAGAGAACGGAAATTTGCCTTTGTTGTACGGAATACCCTGTTCTTTGAGCTGCTCTTCCGTAAGCCCCACACTCGCCACTTCCGGCCAGCTGTAAACGACACCCGGAATGCGGTCATAATTGATATGGTGCGGATGGCCGTGAATGCCTTCTACTGCTGCAATCGCTTCATCTTCGGCTTTGTGAGCGAGCATCGGGCCTTTGATCACATCGCCGATCGCATACACATGGGGTGCGGTCGTCCGGAAGGTAGCATCGGTCACGATCCGGCCACGGTCGTCCTGCTGGATGGATGTATTTTCAAGCCCCAATACGTCGGTGTAAGGCTTCCTGCCTACGGCGACCATGCAATAATCGGTGGTGATTTCCTGCTGTTTCTGGTCTGCGCCGGTGTATTTGACCGTCACTTTCTTGCCGTCACTCACCGCCGAATCGACCCGCTGGCTGAGAAGTATGTCGATACCCGATTTGGTAAGGATTTTTTTCAGCTCGGTCGTCAGTTCCTTGTCCATGGTCGGCACAAGATTGGCCGCATATTCGATGATAGTCACCTTGGTACCGAGTCGTGCGTACACCGATGCCATTTCCACGCCAATCACCCCGCCGCCGATCACCGACATCGTGGCCGGGATTTCGTTCAGTGACAATGCCTCTGTGGAAGAGATAATGCGTTTTTTGTCGATTGCCGCGTTGGGCAGCGAAATCGGCTTCGAACCCGTCGCAATGATCGTGTATTTGCTTTGGTATTCCTGCTCCGAACCATCCGCGCCTTTCACGGCAATGCGGTCGTTGGAAAGGAACCGTGCTGTACCATAAATCACGGCGATCTTGTTTTTCTTCATGAGAAAATTGATACCGGCCACATTTTGTGATACCACTTCGCTTTTGCGTCCGAAAAACTGCTTTACGTTCAGCGAAAGCCCTTTCACCTGAATACCAAAATTCGCGAAACGCGTCTCGGCATCATGGTAATGTTCGGAGCTGTCGAGCAATGCCTTGGCGGGAATGCAGCCTACGTTGGTGCAGGTGCCGCCCAGGTTGTTGTACTTTTCGATAATGGCTGTTTTGTAGCCTAGTTGGGAGGCCCGGATGGCCGCGGTGTACCCGCCCGGCCCGGAGCCGATCACGATCAGATCATAGTCCTGGTTAATCATGGGAAATTATTATACTTGGCAGTAATGAGTGATGATATTTCAATTGCTGCCCAATGTAATGCAACCAGCGGTGAATTTCAATCCACTACGCTACAAATCTCCACCAGAAAACCATTCAAATCGCGCACATAGGACACCACTTGTCCCCAGGGCTTGGTTTTAGGTTTTGAGACCAGCGTAGCTCCGGCGTTTAATGCTTTTTGAAATGCCTCTTCCACGTTATCAACCGTAAACCCGATCTCGAATGCAAATGGCTTGGCAGCCGGGTCGCTTTCCGTGAAACCTTCGGGAATATTGGTTTGGGCCAGTTCCGTCTGAGCAAATGAAAGCGTCGTATTGCCGGTGATCAATTCGCCGTAATCGCCGTCGGGGGTGATGAACTTCCTTTGGAAGCCAAAAGCATTTTCGTAGAATTCGATGGTCGCTGTTACGTCCCTGACGTACAGAATGGTGTATGCAAAATTCGCCATTGTTAACGGAGGTTTAGAGATGATCGATCGATTGATGTTCGAGCACATGGCTCGACTGGTCAATGACTATGAGAGGATTGTGCGAAACTTCCCAGATATTCCCTTCCGGGTCAGCAAACAGGAAATAGCAGCCGCCAAACGCTGGCTCGGCGAGCGTGAGGACGCTGAGTCGTTGTTCCATAGGATGTTTGTTGAATGATGCAACAAAATTCAATAGCCCGGGACATCGTTCCTACAAGGTAAGTTCTTTCATTTTTCATGAAGAAACCATCCGCATCGGGCACCTCATCATCACCGAGATTCATGATGATATCGACGCAGCCATCAGGCAGAATCGTCTGGGCAGCCAAAGGCATATTATCACCTGTTACCTTCCAATAGGCATCGATGTACGGTGCCAGCGCCGGATGGGGATGGTACTCCGTGTAAGCCATGTTATTTGGTACTTGCTGCAATTACCGGCAAAACAAACTGCCAGGCCGGATTAGCAGGTTCCTGATGCTCCTTTCTAACAATTTCATCGAATTTTTTAAGCATATCCTTGTGTTTGGCGGAGAGGTCGGTCGTTTCGCTGCGGTCGTTTTGAAGGTTGAAAAGCTGCCACGGGTTACCCGGGTTTTTGCGGAGGTCGGTTTTAACGGCCTTCCAGTCACCCATGCGAATGGCGATCTGGCCGCCTTTTTCAGGATATTCAAAATAGAGATAAGGATGCTTTGGCTGCCGGTTGGTTTGTCCTAACAGCTCGGGTAAAAAGGAAATGCCGTCGGTAGGAGGGGCAGGCTGGCCTGTCAGTTCGGCTAATGTGGCTAAAAGATCGAACTGGGCAGAAATATGGTCGGTTACCCGGCCAGGCTTGATTCTCCCGGGCCAGCGGGCGATAAACGGCTCGCGGATACCGCCTTCGTAAACGTCCATTTTCAGGCCTCGTAATCCGGCCACGCTATTGAAGAATTGGGCGTTCACGCCGCCATTGAAAGTGGCGCCATTATCGCTGCTGAACATCACAATGGTGTTTTCGTCCAGACCGAGGACTTTCAGTTTGTCCAAAATAATACCTACCTGATCGTCCAGAAAGGTTACCATTGCCGCATAGGTCGATAGCGGGTATTTGGTGGAAGCATACCCTTTTTCGCCATAATAGGGCTTCTCATCGAACTGCCCCACGTATTGCTGCACATACGCATCCGGCGCTTGAAGCGACACGTGCGGGATGGTGTAAGGCATGTACAGGAAAAATGGTCCGCTTTTGCTCCGTTCGATAAATGCCAGCGCCTTTTCGGTCATTTTTACCGGGGCATATTCCTTGCCTTTGAAAGAATCGAAATCGGCGTCGGTGGCTGTGGCCGGATCGAGCTTGCGGTGTACGTCCTGCCAGGGCTGCGCCAGCGTATCCCAACGGTCGTTTTCCCACAAATGCGACGGATAGAGATTGTGCGCCTGTTTCTGGTCGAGGTAGCCGTAGTAGTAATCGAAACCCTGCTTGCTCGGCGTGCCTTCGGTATTGTTCATACCCATGCCCCATTTACCGGTGAGGGCGGTCGCATAACCTTTTTGTTTCAGGAGTTCGGCCACGGTGAGTTCCGAAGCGGGCAGTGGCATTTGCCCCCGCTCCTCGTCGTCGCGGAATGTGCCAAGCTCGAAGTTTCCGCGGATCGCCGAATGCCCCGCGTGCTTACCTGTCATGAGCATGGCCCGCGCGGGCGCGCACACCGGCGTACCTGTGTAATGCTGCGTGAAACGGATGCCCTCTTTGGCGAGGCGGTCGAGGTTGGGCGTTTTGATCTTTTGCTGGCCATAGCAGCCGAGTTCGCCGTAACCGAGGTCGTCGGCGTAGATGTAAATGATGTTGGGGAGTGTTTTTTCCGTGGGTTTGACTTTTTGGGCCATCGCCGCGGAGGTAACCGATAATGTCAGTAAAAAAAGGCTTAAAAGTTTCATTCAGGTGCGGTTTGGATTTAGAAGGGCGGAAATTTAATCAAAATTTAACCACACAGGCGGGGAGTAATTCGAAAATATACCTTGCTATATTTGTCGCCGTATTTAATGCTAAACCCATATGTCTGAAAAGGCCAATCCCGGAAAGCCTAAGCAGCCGGGCATATTCAGCTTACTGGCTCCATACAAGGGGTTGATCGTCCTGCTTCTCCTGTTTGCATTGCTGAGCAACGGGGTCAACCTGTGGCTTCCCAAACTGGTGGCCGACGGGATCGACGATTATACCCATCGGCAGTTCGACCTCGACGCCATCCTGACCGAGTTCACCGCTGCGGTGATCTTCATATTTGTTTTTGCATATCTGCAAAGCATTATCCAGACTTACGCCTCCGAAAAAGTGGCCCGCGACCTGCGGACGAAACTGGCGGACAAAATATCGAAACAAAGTCACGCATTTATCGAAGAAACCACTGCCGCGAAGTTGCTGACCAATCTTACCGCCGACATTGATTCGATTAAAATGTTTGTGTCACAGGCTATTGTGGCGATCGTTTCGTCGCTGTTTCTCATTGTTGGCGCGAGCGTACTGTTGCTAAGTATTAACTGGAAATTGGCATTAACGGTGCTTGCCATCATCCCGATTATCGGCGGCATGTTTGCCATCACCTTGAAGAAAGTCCGCACATTGTTTGTACAAAGCCGCGAGGTGATCGACTGGCTGAACAAGATCATCAATGAGAGTATCCTCGGTTCCGCGCTGATTCGCGTGGTGAACTCCCAGCAGCTGGAATATGCCAAATTCCTGGAAGCCAATACCAAAGCCAAGGGTTTCGGACTTGCGATTCTGAGCCTGTTTGCCGGGCTTATCCCGGTGGTAACGTTTACGGCGAACGTCTCCATGCTCACCATCCTGGTCCTCGGAGGGCATTTTGTGATCGAGGGCGATATGACTTTGGGAAGTTTCGCGGCATTCAACAGCTATTTGGGAATCCTGATATTTCCGATCCTCGTCATTGGCTTTATGAGCAACGTAATTGCCCAGGCTACCGCTTCCTATCAGCGGATTTCAACGGTTCTGAACATCGCAGATCCGGTTCGGGGCGGCGCATCCACGGAGCCGTTGCGCGGGTCCGTCAGCCTGGAACAGGTGACGGTCCGGTATGGCGAAAAGCCGGCATTGAAGGACATCACTTTCTCGGTCAATGCAGGTTCGCGCATTGCCGTGATCGGGCCGACGGCCGCAGGGAAAACGCAGCTGCTGTATTTGCTGACGGGCCTCATCAAGCCACAGGAGGGCAGTATTACCTTCGACGGTCATCCGATCGACTACTACGACAGTGAGTCGTTTCACCGCCAGGTGGGTTTTGTTTTTCAGGATAGCATCATTTTTAACATGAGCATTCGTGAAAACATCGCATTCAGCACGACCGTCACAGACGAATCTTTGCAGAAAGCGATCGATACGGCCGAGCTGACTGCCTTTGTGGAAACCTTGCCCGACGGCCTGGATACCATCGTTTCCGAACGCGGCGCAAGCCTTTCCGGCGGGCAGAAGCAGCGCATTATGCTGGCCCGTGCATTGGCTATGAACCCGAAAGTACTCCTGCTCGACGATTTCACCGCGCGAGTGGACAATACCACCGAAAAGAAGATCCTGGCGAACGTGGAGCGGAACTATCCTGGTATCACGCTGATTTCCGTGACGCAGAAAATTGCAGCCATCGAGCATTACGACCAGATTGTAGTGCTGATGGAGGGTGAACTCATCGGCTGTGGTACACATGATGAGCTGATGCTGACAAGCCCGGAATACGTGCAGATTTTCAATTCGCAACAAAGCACGAGCAACTATGAACTACGATCTTAACAAAATTTCGGAGCAGCAGCAGAAAACCTCCACTTTGAAGGCGCTCCGGAAGTTGCTGAAATTGATCGCACACGAGCGGGGCAACCTGGTCCTGGCGCTGGGCGCTATTACATTGAATACGGCCGTGAACCTGTTTGGCCCGTACCTGATCGGGCACGCCATAGACAAGTATGTGGTGACGAAGCAGTTTCACGGGTTGCTGGTCTTCGGCGGAATTTTGCTGGTGATGTACCTGCTCGGGCTCGCCACAGCCTACACACAAACCAAACTGATGGGCGGAGTAGGGCAGCGCCTGCTGTTTACGCTCAGAAATGCCATTTTCAACCAATTGCAACAGCTTCCGGTCGCGTTTTTCAACCAGAACAAAGCCGGCGACCTGATTTCCCGCGTCAATAACGACACCGATAAGCTGAACCAGTTCTTCTCGCAATCGCTCATGCAGTTTGTGGGAAGTATTTTCACAATGCTTGGTGCGGGTATTTTCTTGTTGGTGATTAATGTAAAACTCGGCTCGGCTGCATTGGCGCCTGCCGTGCTGATCCTGATTTTTACGGTTGTGCTTTCGCCCTGGGTAAAGGCTACCAATGCCAAAAACCTCAAAAGTACCGGTGCGCTGAGTGCCGAGATCCAGGAAAGTCTTAACAATTTCAAAGTGGTGATCGCATTCAACCGTCGCGACTATTTCAGGCAACGTTTCCAGTTGGCGAATCTCGAAAACTACCGTACGGCCATTCGTGCCGGCCTGGCCAACAACATCTTCCTGCCTACTTATTCATTCTTCTCCAACATCGCCCAGCTTGTCGTGCTTACCTACGGCATCCACCTGATCAGCATCGGGGAGTTTAGTGTGGGATTATTGGTGAGTTACCTGGCTTACGCCGTCAACTTTTACAACCCGCTTCGGCAGCTGGCGGCATTGTGGACGAGTTTCCAGGTGGCGATGGCCGGCTGGGACCGCATTTCGCAAATCCTCGCATTGGAAACCGACCTCGTACCTGTGACGGAAACGACTCAGGAAACCGGCAGCGCATTGCTGGAATTCCGTGATGTCCGTTTCGGATACGACAGCCGTGAAATTTTGCATCGGGTCAATTTTAAACTGGAACGCGGCAAAACTTACGCGTTGATCGGCCCTACCGGCGGTGGAAAAACCACCACGGCTTCGCTCATCGCGCGCCTGTACGACCCGCGCGAGGGCACGGTGTTGCTCGACGGCCGCGATATCCGTACTTATTCGCCCGAAGAAAGGAGCCGGAAAATCGGTTTCATTTTGCAGGAACCGTTCCTTTTTTCCGGTACCATCCGTGAGAATATCCTTTACGGCAACGACCAGTTGAAGGATTATTCCAACGACAAACTGGAACAGGTGATCCGCAATGCCAACCTGGGAGAGATACTTGCATTGTTTGAAGATGGATTGGAAACAAAAGTATCGGCAGCCGCCGATAGTACCAGCCTGGGCCAGAAGCAGCTTATCGCATTCATGCGTGCCGTTCTGCGCAGCCCCGAGCTCCTGATCCTCGACGAGGCCACTGCGAACATCGACACCGTCACCGAAAAACTCCTCGGCGACATCCTGAAACAGCTCCCCGAATCGACCACGCAAGTCATCATCGCCCACCGCCTTAACACCATCGAAAACGCCGACGAAATCTTCTTCGTCAACTCCGGCGAGGTAAACCGCGCGGGGTCCCTGGACGATGCCATGGGAATGTTGCTGAAAGGGAACAGGGCTAGCTAAATTTTGCATTGGAAAAGCGACCAACCGACGTAAAAATCGCGTAGCGATGTAATATTGGTAGATTAGAAGAGTGTGATACGTTTTGTTAATGCCGTTAGGCATGTAACAACAATGCATTGCTGTTTCATGCCTGACGGCATTTGGACCGATGCAAACCACCTGGTAGCTATCAATATTACATGCCTAACTGCATTTTAATGACATGGATCAGTCATGTCCGTCGACAGAACAGCCGGAAAATGAAACAGTGCTACGCCCGGTGCGCAGCAGCGACTTGCGTACTTTCCAGCAATACCCACATCGCTTCCCGGCAAATCTTCTCTGCATCGATCATCGGAAGGAAGCTTTCATGTGAGCAGAAGGAAAAATCCATTTTGCCGGCGAAAGTGCTTACTACGAGGGTGTTGGGGTTGCGCCAGGGGAACCCTACGGAGGGGCTGTGCATAGCCCGGACGTGGAAATTGTTGTAACTCACCGGAATATCCAGCACACCCATGTTGGAAATGGTAATGTCGTGGCTGCCTTTGGTGGAGCGCATGTGTCGGAGTAACGCTCCGGTGGAGCTGTGAAAGTACTCGGTAATGAACATCATTTCGGCTGCATTCACGTTTTCGGCCTTCTCAACCAGTGCTTGTTTCATTCTCCGGGTTTCCGCCCAGAAATCATTTTGGGCATCTTTGTGACTCAGCGAAAGCTCCACAATCGGTGCGAATGCGAATAGATGATCGCGGCCGATGGCGGACAGGTAACGCCGGATGTCCACGGGACTAATGACCTTGTTACGAGAAGCTTTTCCCTTCACCGACCGGTGCGCGAGCAACGAGGCCGTACACAATGCCGCCTGGATCGTCGTTTTTTCGGCCTTGCACTTTTTGACCAGCGCGCTGGTTGTTTCCTTGTCTAGCGTATGTGTGAGCAGGTAGTAGTCGCCTGTGCGCGGCGCGGGCCTGGGGTTCAGGATGGTAAAAAAGCTTTTCGCCAGCGCCGAAAACAGCTTCCCTTTCCAACGAATCATCCGGCTGTCGCGGATCGAAGCCGGTACAAGGGAATCGACGGACTGGAAGCCTTCATAGGGTTCGAGGTCCATTTCAGCATCGTCGAGCAGGAGCAGGAGTTCGCGCATGAGGGTTACGAAGCCCGAGCCGTCGCACACGCAATGCGGGCATACGACCAAGAGATCGGACACTTTTTCCGATCGCAACCATACCAGCCGTGCAGCCGGATCTTTCGTCAGATCAAACTGTTTCTCCCATTCCAAAAGACTTACTTCTTCCCATTGAATGTCGGATGTCCGTTCGATCATGTGGATTGGGATACGAGGAATGTCCGGATTGGTAACAAATGCAGGGACATTTGTCTCATTTTTCCTGACATTAGAACGAAGCAAGGGGTGCCGGTTTTGTATTTTAGCCAGCGCATCGGCGACTTGTTGCTCGGAAAAATGTCCTTCAATAGTCGTTGCAAAAACGCAATTTACGGGCGCGAGCCCGTCGGCATACATAATGCGTTCTCCGACAGTCATTTGTCTGTTCATTTCAAATCCGGGATGGTAAGGGGTCTAGATTCGAGTAAATGCTTTTTGAGCAGTTTCATCGCCGTGCCGATGATGAATTCGGCGTCCTGGCGGGCAATATATTTTTCTTCGGAGTGAAATGCGAAATCCATACGTCCGCGGAATGTCGATACCGACACTTTCGAGGGATTCCCCATCGGGAATCTTGAAAGCGGGCAATGCACTTCGGTAACCCGGAGCGGCCCGTAAGTTTCGTTCAGCGGAATGCGGCCAATGTTGGCGAATGCGAAGTCGTGGCCGCCCTTACCGGCCTTCGCATATTTAATGCTGCGCGGGTAAAGCGGTACCAGGTATTCGCTGAAAAGGAGTAATCGGGCCGCGTCGGTTTTTTCGAGTTGTTTGTGCAGGCGTGCCTTCAAGGCGTTGGCCTGCTCGCGGAATCCGTTCTTTTCCTTCGGCGTTTCGAGGCCTACCATCGACGGAAACGGAAACAGGTGGTCCTTTTGTATTTCAGGTAAAAACCGGCGCATATCCACCGACGCGAACATTCGGCCGCTCGTGCGCACGTTGCGGGCGCGCCCGAATGCGCGCATGAACACGAGGATCAGCGCGGTGTTGAGGTGAATGCCCTCTTCTTTACAAACAGAAAGAAGCGTGGCTGTTTCTTCCTCGCTGAGCTTCCAGCGGATGGTGTAGAAGTGGTCTTTTACGACTTCTTTCATGCCGGATACTGCCAAAAGGAAGACCCGCGTAATGCCTGCGATGGCCTTGCCCGCGAGCCGGTTGAGGATATTCTTCCTGACGGCCTCCGGTACCAAAGCTTGGGGCAAAAACGCCAGGTAGCGAGGCAGGTTTGTCGCGGGGTTACCAAGACATTCGAGCAGCTCGCGCATGATGGTCATGGCGGAGGTGGCGTCGCCTATGCAGTGGTGGCAGACCACCAGCAGCTCCGAAACCTGTCCGGATCGCACCCAGGCAATCCGAGCCATTGGGAGATTGGTTTGGTTAAAGGGCGTGCCCCATTCCGTTTCCGCTTCGTCGATCCAGGTCTCTTCCGAAAGCCTGTCAACGATCCGCAGCGGAATAGGCAATATAGATTCGGACGTTACATACCAGGGCATGCCTTGGGCATCCGTTTCCACGGTGACGTTTAGAAATGGATGTTTTTGCTGGATTTTCTGCAATGCGCTGACCAACGCAGCCTCGTCAATCTCTCCCGTAATTTTTACTGGAAATACGACATTCACAGGCGTGTCCGCACCTGCATACATGGAAGCTTCCAGAAAGCCCAACCTTCTTTTCATAGGCGCACGGAATCGGGTATGGCAACGGTTTCAAAAAGGATTTCCATGGCTTTTTTCCGGATTTGCATGGCGGTATCCCTGGGCAAGAATTCCTGGTTTGACACAAATGAGAAATCCATTTGACCATTGAAAGTGGTGGTAATGATGGTATTGGGGTTCGCAAACGGGCCGATGACCGTCGGACTGTAAATGGTGTCGACTGCGAAATTCCGGTATTGTGCGTGAATGTCGAGCTTACCCATGTTGGAAAACATAAAATCGTTACCCACTTTGGCATAGGTGAGGAACCGGCGCAGCTTATGAACAGCACTGTGCGATGCCTCCATGATCATCGTAAATTCGTAAGGGTTCAGCTTCGCCATCTGTTTGGAAACGTGGGTTTGAAGCGACTTGGCCTTTGCCCAGAAACCCGTTCCAATGGATTGTTGGAGACTGATATTCAATGCTAACCCGTACGAAAACAACATATCGCGCTTCACCTCGGGCATATAGCGGCGGATATCCACCGGACAAGTTGCTTTGCCATGTGCCTCAGCGCCATTTACCGCTTTGAAAGCCTCCATCAATGCGAGCCCTATCGCGGTATTGACCGTCACGCCTTCTTTTTTACAATAGGTAAACAGCGCTTTAGACTGTTCCATACCCAGTTTCCAGTTAACCAGGTAGTCGCCCGAGCGCGGGGCCGGTTTTCTTTTGGCTGATATAAATAAAGAGCCCAATGAAAGCCCCAGATTAACCAGCGCAGCAGAGAGCTTCGCCTTGAAGCGGTTACGGCCATTGTCGAGGATTTTGCCCGGTACCAGGTCGCGGATGCTTTGGAATGCCGGTGCTTTTCCAATGTCGGCCTGCGGATCATCGAGCAATGCCAGCAGGTCGGAGAGCAATGCTACACCCGAGCCGCCGTCGCACATGCAATGGTGAAAAGCCATAATAAGGTCCGACACTTCGGCGGAGCGTATCCAGGTAATGCGGAACAGCGGACCGTTCAGTATGTCGAATGACGTCCCGAGTTCGTTCACGGTTTCGCGGTTCCAGTCGTGATCGTCGGTTCGTTCCACGATCCTGAGTGGAATTTGCGGTGTCGACGGGGGCGTGTGGAAATAAGGCCTTCCGAATGCGTCGGTGCCAATGGCGGTGCGCAACATGGCGTACTTTTCCTGCAAGCATGCAAGCGCCCGCACAAGTACCGCATCGTCGATCGTGCCATGTATTTTCAATGCGTAAACGCCATGAAACGGCTCGGTACCATCGCCGAAAAGCACCCTTTCGAGGAAAAGCAGGTTTCGTTTCATCGGTCAGGCGGTTTCGGTTACACGGTTGGCGATCGCAAAATCTTCGAGCAATGAAACCGCTTTCGCATTACCGCCCGCGGCATTGAAGGTGTCGCGGATATGTTGTGCTGCGTTGCGGTACTGCGGGTTTTCAAGCAGTTCCCGCATCGCGTTTTTTACGTCGGGCACACGCAGCCTTTTATACCTCACTTTAATCCCGCAGCCGGCATTTTCGATCAATGCGGCCGTGTGGAAATGGTCATAGGCAATAGGGGTGATGAGCATCGGCAGGCCGTTCATGAACGTGTCGTTCACGGTGTTGAACCCGCCGTGGCAGATCACCGCATCCATTTTCGGGATAATATCGGCCTGGGGCACAAATCCCTGCACGATAAAGTTCTCCGGCCATTCGTCGATGACCGAAGGATCGGTAGCCGCCACGATCGTGATCGGTTCGTTGCCGAATGCTTCGATCAGTTTCAGGAAAAATTCTTTGCGGATATCGACGAGCAATGTGCCCAGCGACACGAATACTTTGGGGGTAGTGGCTTTTTCGAGTCGTTCCCAGTCGAATGGGGTATCATTGGGCCTGCCTTTCACCGGGCCGACAAATTTCATGTGCGGATCGGGCTCTGGGAAGCCGGCAAACTCCTTGGAAGTGAACACAATATTCATCTCATGCGAATGGATCACAAACTCCTCGGTGTAAATGCCCAGCTCGCGTTGCAGCCCTTTGATAAGGTTCTGCTGCCATTCGAAAATCTTCGGGGCAGAGCTGGCGGTATCGCCCATTACGTCCGGCGGCACAGGCGTGGTGGTCACGCAGGGAATGCCTTTGAGATGTGCTGCCAATGCCCCGGCGAAGGTAATGCAGTCGTTCACGATCACGTCCGGCTGGAATTCGTCGGCCACGCGCAATACGCCCGGGACCATGATGTGCGCAAAGGGAATATAGGTTTCTTCCAAAGCGAGTTTCATCACTTCCGGGCCCGAGAGGGAAGGGCCGTCGTCCTGGCGTTTCAGGATGCGCGCGATCTCCTCCTGGTGCGGCGAGAGCTCTGCTTCGGGCAGAATGTAGCGGCCGCCTTCGGGAATGTGTTTGTCCGCAAGGGGAATAAGGCCCGTCCAGGCTACTTCATGACCGTTGGCGATGAGGCTTGCCCCAACGCTGAGTGTGGGACTGATGTGTCCGAAAAAAGGGGGTACTACAAAGAGGAATCTAGCCATTATGCAAGACTTTAACAGGTATCTGACCGAGCCACTCCGCCGCGGTACGGGTGCCGCCAGCTTGCTCGAACGAGCCCTGGATGCGAAGCGCCGCGAGCCGGTAACCCGGATCATTTAATATATCGCTGACCGCATTTTTCAGATGCGATGCTTTAAACCGGTTGAAATTGAGCCTTACCCCGCACCCGTTCGCCACCACGCGCCCGGCTACGTGCGACTGGTCGTAGGCGATCGGGATCACTACCAGCGGCAGGCCGTTCGATAATGCTTCGGAAACGGTATTGTGGCCTGCGTGGCATACCACACCGTCGAGGCGCGGGAGCAGTTCGAGTTGGGGAACACGCTGTTGTACCAAAAAATTGGAAGGCCACGATTCGAACAGCGTTTCATCCGAAACCACTACTACAAATAGCTCCTCGCCGCCAAATGCCTCGATCACTTTCGAAAAAAAGTCTTTCTTGAACTGGTGATCGAATGTGGTACCGATGGAAATCAGGATTTTAGGAACGGTTTGGGCCTTCAATTTTTCCCAGTCGAAAGGAATGTCGGCCATGCGGTTGCTGATCACCGGGCCTGGGAAGCGGTAGTGATCCGGCAGTTCCATTTCTCCAAAAAACTCCCTCGATGTAAATACGAGCGTCAGCAATTCCGAGGCCGCGAGTGATCTTTCACCCTCGATACCCAGCTCCTGTTGCAGGCCAATGATCTGTTTCACCTCCCATTCATGGATTTTGGGCAAATCCTCCATCATTTTCACAGCCGCAGGCGCGGTTACCGACGTGGCGTAAGGAATATCGAGCAAATGCGCGGCCATACCACCGGCAAAAACCTGGTGGTCGTTGACGACGACATCGGGCTGCCAGCTCTGGAGCAGCTGCATTATGCCGTCGAACATGTAGCGGTTGAGTGGCACGAGCACCTCTTCGTAAAGGAACTTGATGCTCTCGATGCCGTACACATTCTTTTTGGTAATGATATCGAGGTATTCGGCGTTGGCCCGCTTCTCGGAGTCGTCCTGGTCGTAGCGGATCAGGAGCAGCTGGCCGCCTGCCGGTAGTTTTTCCTGCAATTGTTCGTCCAGGCTGATCCACGCTACCTCGTGTCCCAGGGCCAGAAGCTCTGCACCTACGCTGAGCGTGGGGTTAATATGGCCGGTAAGCGGCGGAACGATGAATGCGAATTTGGGCATTTTGCGGTATGGTATCAATCCTTTGGGCAATCTGGTGCCGTGGTATCTAGCCAGGTTAGCGCCGGAGCGTCACCGGACTAAAGTCCGGGGCCATGGATTGCGTTATCTTTTATTTACTATCGTATCCATTTCCGTTGGCTTCAGCCGACGGGGCCGGGGGCCGGGGGCCGGGGGCCGGGGGCCGGGGCCGATGCCGGGCCACGCCGCGGGGGCATTTCAGCCGACGGGCAACGGGGATGGTTCGAGAAATTTCTCAAGTTCCCTTCCAATTACCTCCGGCTGCTGTACGGGCACGTTGTGATCGCCGGAGACGAGCACGAGCGTTGCGTTTTTTATTTTCGAAGCCAGTGTACGACCGGAGGGTACGCAGTTGGACGCTTCCCCATAAATCAATAGCGTTTCGTGCTGGATCGCCGCCACCGCCCGATCATTGAAAAAGCCCTTTTCCCCTTCCATATCCGACCGGATGGAAGTTTCATTGAACAGAAACTCGTACATCCGGTGATTCTTCTCCAACTGCCTTTTACCAGCCAGCAAACGCGTAGTATCAGCGAAGTTTTCGATATAATGAATCAGAAACTCCTTGCTGTACGTATCGATGATCGTGAGTGTTTCCTGTTCGCTCGGGTCGGGGCCTTCGATGATAGCCAGCTTGCCCACGCGCTCCGGGAAACGGGCTGCCATTTTCAATGCTACCAGTCCGCCATAGCTGTAACCGGCCAAATGCGCTTTTTCGATGCCGAGCACGTCCATCAGGTCTCGGAGGTCGCTGGTCATTGAAGTGAGATCGTAGCCGGTTTGTACTTTTTCGCTCATGCCATGGCCCTTCATATCGAACAGCACCACGCGGAAATGCTTCGCGAGCAGGGGGGCGATATTGAAATAGTACACGGCCAGGTTACTGAACATCCCATGCACCATGATGAGCGTTTCCTCACCTTCGGGGTTCAGTTCCTGCACATGCAGGCGTACATTCGGCAGGTTGATTACTGGCATTCCTGAATGTAATTGATGATGTTTTCGAGTTTTAGCTGGATGATTTCGTCCAAATCCATATTAGAAAGCCAGCCGGTGAAATCGATATTCGACCCGAAATGATTTTTGACTTTTTCCGAGAAGGCTACGATCTCGATGCTGTCCATTTCAAGGTCTTTGGTAAATGAGCTGGCAGGCGTAATATCCATTTCCTCCACAAATTCCTCGCCGATCACCTCGGTAATGAATTGGTGCAGGGTTTCAAAAATCTCCTCTTTGCTCAGCTTGTCTTGTATCAGTTGGTCCATCCGATGATGTAATTAAAATGTTTGATAGTATTGATCCATGTATCCTGAATGCGCAATGCATCCCCGTTAATCTCTTCGATCTGGTAGGCCTTCGGATTGCCCATAAGCCCTTTTCCGAGCATTTTGCCGAATGCCTCCTTCGCTACCCAGCAGCGCGTCATCCATTCGTCCTGGTCGCGGCCTTCGAGCAATGCCAGTTCGGTAGGGGTGAACACGATTTCCGTAAATCCCGCGCTTCTGGGCTGTATTTCTTCAATATCGATCCCTACCGGGCCCTTTTCGCTGGCAATGGCCACGGCTTCGAGATTCTTATGCGCCAGCGAAATGTGGATGCCGCCCGTCATCGAACCGTCGAGGAACGGCTTGCCCACCTCATCCGACCGTATTTCAAATTCAATCGGAAAGTAAGCCTCCTTACGTGAGCGCAGCAGGAGCATGCGCGTGGCGTCTTTGGCGGCCACCCGGCTGATCATCCATTCCTTCTTTTTGTTGGGCATCAGGCTCCGCTGGTGCCGTTTTTCGGGCTGGTTGAAATACCTTTTTAAAATAAAATCCCATGAAACAACGCGCTGATAGGCATTGCGGAAAAGGAACACCCCGGGCGCCACTTCGTCGGAAAGTACGTTTTGTAACGGCGCCATAGACACGTTCCAGAGCTTGTCGTCGATCTCCAGGCGGCGGTTCTGCCAGCCTCGGATGATCGCCCATACTTTCCCGTCGCGTTTGAGGATGAAATCGGCGGTGGCGGTTTCGTCGGTGAGCTCGGTAAGGCGGCAGGTGCATTCGAAAATGCCGGCCTGATCTTCCATTTCACCATAAAACTCCACTTCGTTGATTTTCACCGGGAATGCAATGCGGTCCTTGGTCAATGTGAGTTGGAGCCAGAGGCCAAAAAGTTGCCCCGCATTATCCAACAGCGAGCCTTTGCCCGCATCACCGGAAATGAGGCCGGTAATGCCGTTTTGAGCCACACTCACTACTTCCCGGATTCCCTGGTACGCAGGGCCGTGGAACATATTTTCGCGGTAAATCTGCTCGGGGGTAATAGCGATGCCGAGCGATTCGCCAATGTCGTAACGGTTCGTTTCGGGTGTGCCTTTAGTTTTCGAAAGCTGCACTTCCGCATTGGCATATTTATCGAGATCCAGGTAAACCCGATTAGGACTTTTCCATTCTCCGGCAACGGTTTCGCGGAAAGGCTCCACCACATTCATCCATTGGAATACCTTGATACCCATGATCTTCTGCACCCGCAACTCGGGAGCCTGTTCGCGGGCGATGTCGCCGAACACCTCGAAGATCATCGTCATGGGGATCACCGGGTCCATATCCTCCACACAATGCCAGTTAGGCTTTTGTTTAAGGAGTGAATGGTCGATCAGCCAGGGGCTGTTTTGGAGCGAAATATCTAGCTGCTTTTTGAAGGGTAGGCGTTGCTTCGGCAGTTGCTGTTCGGTCTGCTTAAATATCTCGGGCTGAGTTCCTAACCTTCCTGCGGGCTGACCTGCATTTCGCACGGCAGGCATTACAGCCGGCCGGTTGCGGAACAGCCCCGCGAGCTCGGCCTGCACGAGGGCAATTTCATCCATATTTGTCGATAATGCTTTCATTACCGGATGTGCCAAATCGTCCAACGCCAGTTCCTTTTTGGACTGGCTGAATGTAATTTTCTTCAAGGAATCCAGCTCTGTCACGAACGGCGAGCCGAGTTGGAGTTTCATCGGCTTGCGCTGCGGGGCCTGCTGCGTTTCGATGCCCATAAATGCGAGGTCGATATTTTTGCCCTCCACAAACAATGCGGCCATCACGCGCTGCAATTGCTGCAAGCCGCCGCGGATCGGCACATTCGAGGCAATGGCGCTGTATTGCTTGCCTTTCAAAGTATCATCCACAAATCCCACAAGCCCGCCTGAGCCGACTTGCACGAACATGCGCACGTCCCGGGCGTACAGCTTATCGATCAGCTCACGAAAGCGCACGGGCTTCACCAGGTGCTCGACGCTCAGCGAACGGATTTCGTCCAATGATTCGGGGTAAATATCCAGCGTGGTAGCCGACCAGAGCGGAGTGGTGGTCGGCTGAAACTCCATGGTTTCGAGGCCGTCCAGGATCCGGTCCAGCTTATCCTTCACGAAGGGTGAGTGGAAGCCGGACTGGAACGGTAGCTGTTGATGGAAGATTTGATGCGCACGCAAAATGGCCGAAAAATCTTCGACCGCCTCTATCGTACCGCAGAGGATCACCTGCTGCGGACAGTTGTCGATGGACAAATAAATGTCCTGCTTGCCTTCCAGCCACGGTTTCAGCTGATCGTACCCGCAGCCTACCGCCAGGAATTTCGTATTTTTTACTTCAAAAAGTTCGGGATTCAACCGGGTAAGCAGTTGCAATACCGATGCTTCGGAAGCCAGTCCGGAAGAGCGGCCCGCAAGCCATTCGCCCAGGCTGTGGCCGGCGTTCATATCGGATTTTATACCCAGTTTCTTGATCGCCGAATCGAGTATCCTGCTTTTTTCCAGCAGTTTCATAGCCGTATTGAAAACCGATTGCTCGTCGCCGCTTTCACCCGCCTCGAATCGCGGCAGGTTGAAATACTCGGCTACGCTGTCGATCTCGCCTCCCGCGAGGCCGTCGAGGCCGGGGAAGAGGAATGCGGTTTTGCCGCCGTTGGTCAGCAATGGCTCATTCGTGTACCAAATGTCCTGCTTGTTGCGCCAGACATTATTTTTAGTCACTATTTTAACGGACTTCGCGATGCGCTCGGGCGTAGGTTCGAAAATCGCTACGCGGTAGCTACCGGAGCCGGTTTCTTTTTCGCCGGTTTCCAATGCCGCGAGCAATGCTTCGTGGGTGGGACGCGCGAGGAGTAAAACTTCGTCACGAGCCGGGACATTTGTGTGCGTATTAGCTGCACTGCTTGCACTGTTTTTAGGACTTTTGTCCCAGCCTTCCAGCACAACGTGTGCATTAATCCCGCCAAATCCGAATGCATTTACGCCCGCATACCGCGGCAAACCCGACTGTTGCCAGTCGGTAAGCTGCTTCACAGGCTCGAAACGCGTATCGGCCAATGCCTCCACCGGTTCCTCGCAATGCAGGGTTGGCGGCAGCTGGCCGTGGTACAATGCAAGAACAGTCTTGATAATTCCCGCAATACCCGCGGCAGGCATCGCATGGCCGATCATCGACTTCACGGAGCCGATACCGGCCTTGGTACCCGCATTTCCGAATACCGTTGCCAGTGTTTCCAGCTCCGTTTTATCGCCAAGCGGCGTGCCGGTGCCATGTGCTTCGAGGTAACCGATCTGATCGGTGCTGATGCCGGCCATGTCCCATGCCTGACGGATGGCTTTTACCTGTCCGTGCACGGTGGGGCTCATCACGCTCGCACCCGCGCCGTCGCTCGATACGCCTACACCCTGTACCACGGCATAAATACGGTCGCCGTTCGCAATCGCGTCGGAAAGTCTTTTTAATACGACAAAGCCACAGCCCTCGCCGATGAGTAGCCCGTCGGCCCGTTGGTCGAAAGGCCTGATCTGCTGGTTTTTGGATAATGCGCCCAGCTGATGGAAAATGCTCCAGAACGGTGCATTCTGGCAGGCATGCACGCCACCGGCAATCATCATGTCGGCCCGGCCCGAGTTAAGCTCCTGCACCGCGTGATCGATGGCGAGCAGCGAACTCGCACAGGCGGCGTCCAGCGTGTAGGCCGTACCACCCAGGTCGAGGCGGTTGGCTACCAGCGAGGCGGTAAGATTGGGGATTAACCCCATGGCGGTATCCGCCGAGAAACGTCCTTTTTTCTGTTGAAACTCGCTTTTGATCTTTTCTAAATCTTCACTTTTGAGGTCGGGCAAAATGCTTTGCAGCACTTCCACGATTTGCTGGCCCGTACGCACGATCTCGATCGCCCGTGTAGCACCCGGGCCGGTGTAGTTGCCCTTGCCGATGATAATGCCCGTTTTGGCAAAATTAGCGCCATTGCTGAATGCGCGGGCGTCGAGCAATGCCTTATGGGCGAGGCTTAATGCAAGCAGTTGCTCGGGCTCGGTACCTTCCACAGCCAGCGGTAAAATACCGAACTGGATCGGGTCAAATTCGGCGTAGTTGTCTATAAATCCTCCGCGACGGCAGTAAAACCGATCGACGGAGTGTGTGCTTGCCTGTTCATTTTCCTGAAAGAACAGGCTACCCATCCGGCTTTCGGGCACGGTTTCGATGGCGTCCACACCGGTACGGATATTTTCCCAGAAGGCGTTCAGATCGCCCGCCCCCGGGAAAATACCCGACATACCGATGATGGCTATATCTGCATTTCTTTTCATGATGTTGTTCAATGCGTCGCGCTCACTATTCGGCCATGATCAGGACCTGGCTTTCGGTACCGTATTTCAGTTCATTGACAAATGTTTCCATGCCGTCGCCGAGCGGGATCAGCGGGATGCCGCGGCGTTCGTATTCCCTTTCGAGTGATGGCGATACCATGCCGGTACCCTTCCACGGGCCCCAGTTAATGGCCGTTACCTTGCCTTTGATCTTCTTGCGCAGTTCCCAGGCATATTTGTCGAGCACGCTGTTGGCAGCGGCGTAGTCGGTTTGTCCGCGGCTGCCGTACACCGACGCTACGCTCGAAAACAGGGTCACGAATTGTACATCATCTTTCAAATGCTCGGCCAGCACGCGCAGTGGCGTTACTTTGGTAGACATTACCCGCTCAAACGACTCCGGTGTTTTCTGGTGGAACAGCTTATCTTCGAGCAGGCCCGCACCATGGATTACGCCGTCGATCCGGCCATATTGGCTGTACAAACCTTCCACCATCGCGATCAGCGCTTTTTCATCGCGCAAATCCATAGAGTGGTAGGTTACCGTCGAACCATTGGCTTCGAGGGCCGAAATGGTGCCCAGGATCTGATTTGCTTTGTGGATTTCTTCCGTCTTCTTCTCGATTTCCGCAGGAGTTTTCAGCTCGCCCGAAGCGATGAGCCGTTTGCGGATTTCTTCCTTACTTTTCAAACCGGCCAATGACTGGTCCGTTCGGGAGCGCGGGTCGGCGGAGCGGCCTACGAGCACGTAATTGCAAGGGTAATCCTTCGAAAACCGTACGATCAACTCAGCGGTAATGCCCTGTGCACCGCCCAGCGCCAGTATCACCGATTTTTTATCCAGATGAATGTCCGGATCGGCGCCGGTCTGGATTTCAGAGCGGATCATTTCCATCGTTTGCCGCTGGCCGCCTTCATAAATCACCTCGCAGGGTTCATCGGTGTGCAGGATTTCCGTTAAGGTAATCTCTGCGATTTTATCCGCCGGAAGCTGCGATGTAAAGCTCACGAGCCGGCATTTGGTCTCCTCATATTCCTTATCGAGGCTCTTCAACAGTCCTGCATAGCCCTGGAAGTGACGAAGCAGCGTCACGTCGGTATCCTTATCGAATGCGCTTTGCGTGTCGGAGACGGTGTAGATCCATCTCACTTTACTGAAATCCAGCTTTTTAATCAGCGAGAACGACTCGATGATGGTTGGTTTCAGGCGGGAGGTGAAAATGTTGAGGATGATCAAGCCATCGAACCCTTGGAGTGAATCGTCGGGTGAAATAATGCTTACTTCCGCACCATTCCCCTCGAAGAGTGCTTTTACGGCTGCCGCTACCTCGCCCGCATCGTCGGTGACCGCGAAGCGTTTGCCTTTCAGTGTCGCCGGGTTCAGCGCCGGAACTACCGACGGCGTCAGTTCGAACCGGAGGCGTGATAATTTTTCATTTAAAACAGCTTTCGGGGCTGCAACGACATGCAGACTTTCTGCTTTTTGAATAGAATCCTGCGCGCCTCCCAATGCTTCGGACAGCCAGTCGATCAGCCCGTTGAGCGTTTTAATGGACGCCAGTTTTTCAACGAGTTCCTCGCCACGTTCCTGGTAGATCCGGATCAGCCCGTCGATATTGTTTTTCAACTCGCCGATGATTTCCATCCGCTTGATGGAGTCGATGCTCAGATCGGCTTCGAGATCCATGTCCATGCCGAGCATCTCCTGCGGGTAGCCGGTTTTGGCGCTCACCGCTTCCAGCAGCACCGATTTAATGCGGCTTTCCGACCATTCTTCAATCACACCGTCCTGGGTGATCGACAGCTTGCTCAATGGCACCCCGGCCGTCGTTTGCGCGGCCGGAGTAGCTGCGGCTTGCTGGTGTTCGGTAATCCAGTTGACGAGGAAATTCAATGTCTTGATCGCCGCGAGCTGCTCAATCACCGTTTCCTCGCTTTCCTGGCCGGCTTCGAAACCGCCCAGCTGCTTGCGCAGTTCGCCGATGATCTCCATGCGTTTGATGGAATCGATGCTCAGGTCTGCTTCGAGGTCCATATCCATGCCGAGCATTTCCTGCGGATAACCCGTTTTGTCACTAATTATCTGCATTACCAGTGCTTTCACATCAATCACCGCTTTCACCGGCGCGTGGGTTGCGGCAGGCTGCGCTTCCCTTGCGGCTTTCTCAATCACAATGGGTACGGGAGCAGGCGCGTTGGCTGCGAGTCCGCCCAATGCAGGGTCGTAGATTTCAATAGCTCTCGAAGGCGGCACAGACTGTCCCAGGTAACCCAATACCACGTCGCGCTGGGCCTGTATAAGGTATTTGACGCTGTTCAGGTATTCGTGCACAACACGTTCGGCTTCGGTACCGGCCGGCGTGGCGAACGCACCTGCGGCCGGCTGCTGGAATGCGGATAATTTCAAAGGCACGGTCACCGGCAATGCGCCGTGGTCGGGCAGCTTGCCATTCAGTGGAAGTGCCATTTGGCCGTCTACGAGCCAGGTTGTGATGCTCTTGCGGTATTGTTCTGGTTTGTCGAGGTCCAGCACGCGTGCGTCGCGGTCTTCGAACAATTTGCTGAAATCAATATTCCTGCCGGTGGCGACATAGCCAGCCAGGGTGTGCAGCAGCTGCACAATACCCGGCTGGTCTTTGTCTTCGGTGTGGAGACAAATTTCTTCTTTGCCCAAAATCGATTTGGTAAGACCGGTAAGGACTTTCCCCGGGCCTACTTCCACGAAAATGCGCGCGCCGTCGTCATACATCTGCGCCACTTCCTCCGAGAAACGGACCGGCCGCACCAGGTGATCGGCCAGGCGTTCCTTGATAGATTCCGGCGAAGCAGGGTAGGGCGCTGCGGTGGTATTCGACCACACGGTAAGCGTGGGTTCGCTGAATGCTACGTCGCTCAACACCGCCGCGTAAAGGTCTTTTGAACCGGCCAAAAGCGGGCTGTGGAATGCACAGGCTACTTCCAGCTGGCGGAAAGATATTTTCAGTTCGGTCAGTTTCGCAGTCAGTTCGGCGATCGCCGGCGTGGTCCCTGCGAGTACCCATTGGCGTGGTGAATTGTGGTTCACCGGGTAAATATGATTGATCTCCGAAACAATGCGCGTCAGTTCGTCTTCGGGGCAATTTACGGCGACCATCGCGCCATTGTCGCCGCCGATTGCGTCGAGAATGGACTTTGCTCGTTTTTCGCTGATCGGAACGAGCTGGTTTGCTTCAAATACACCCGCAAAACACAAGGCGGGCAATTCCCCGTAGCTATGCCCGGCTACCATGTCTGGTTGTATGCCAAAATCCCTGAGCAGTTCTGCCATCGCCAGGTCGACTATACCCAACAATGGCTGCGCGAGGCGGGTATCCTTGATTTTCTCTTTCTGCGCCTTCGCCGATTGATCATCGAAGACAGCGTTGGGGAAAATGATTTGCTGGTACGCAGGATGTTTTTTTAACAACTTTCGCATCGCAGGGAAGGCTACGAACAAATCGCGGGCCATATCCACGCGCTGGCTACCCTGGCCCGGGAACATAAATGCCACTTTACCGGCGGTCGCATTGGTATAGTAAATGCCTTTTGCTCCCGAACTGGCTGGCGCGAAGTTGTCCTGCCCGTCTGGCGCGAAGGTCTCCTTCGTGCCCCGCCCCGATGCCGCCAGGTTCCGCTTGGCAGAAGAAAGTGCCACATTCAGCTTGGCCCGCGCATCCAAATGATTTTCAGCCACAATACACAGCTGCACCGGCTTCTCATTGTACAAATTCAGGCTATTTGCCACATCCCGCAATGAAACCGAATCATTTTCCAGAATGTCATACGCTGCCTTCAACAGTTTTTCCGTTTCCCCAAGCGTTTCTCCGCGGAAAATCAGCATTTCGGCCGGCCATGCCTTCACCGATTTACGCGGCTTTTTAGCGGAAGCGCTTTCGATCACAGCGTGGAAATTAGTCCCTCCGAAACCGAATGCGCTGATTCCCGCAACCCTGCGGTCGTCGGTCCAGAGTGCGGGCCTGGTTTGGAATGCGAAAGGGCTTGTTTCCGGATTATAGTAAGTGTTTGGCGTTTTCAGGTTAATGGTCGGCGGTTTGATTCCGTGGTACACAGCCAATGCAGCCTTCATGAGGCCCGCAAGGCCCGCAGCGCATTTGGTATGTCCGATCTGCGTTTTGACAGAGCCTAAATGCGTCTGGTTCGTCAATGCGCCGGAGGCTAGCATCATTTCGGTCAATGCGCTGAGCTCGGTTTTATCTCCCACGACTGTACCGGTACCATGCGCTTCTACAAGGCCCAGCTCGGCCGGCGAAATACCCGCCTGGTCGTAAGCACGCTCCAGTGCCTTTACCTGGCCCGATTTGCGCGGGGCGGTGAGGCCCAGGCTCTTCCCGTCGCTCGAACCGCCTACGCCTTTGATGACGGCGTAAATCGTATCGCCATCGCGCAATGCGTCTTCTTCCCGTTTCAGTACCACCATCGCTACTCCTTCACCCAATGCGATACCATCGGCTTCGGAGTCGAATGTCGCGCAGCGGCCCTTGCGGGAGAGCGCGTGGGTGCTGGAAAACATCAGGTAATCGTTGATGCCGTTGTGTAGGTCGGCACCGCCGGCGAGGACCATTTCGGAACGGCCCAGGATCAGCTCCTGGCATGCCAGATCGATGGCTGCGAGTGACGAGGCACAGGCAGCGTCGACGGTATAGTTGCGTCCGCCGAGATTCAGGCGGTTGGTAATGCGTCCGGAAATGACGTTCGCCAGTACGCCGGGGAAGGAATCCTCCGTCAGTTTGGGCAATGCATCGTCGAGTTCCTGGGGTATTTCACCAAAAAACTGGGTGAAAAGTGAACGGAAGCCATAGTTGTTAGCGAGGTCGTTGCCGCCTTCCGCACCGATGATCACCGACACATTATCGCGGTTTGCATCCCCCCCGTAACCCGCATTGTCAAGCGCCTGCTTCGCGACGAGCAGGCTCAGCAGCTGGGTAGGGTCGATAGCCGCCAGCGACTGCGGCGGAATACCGAATTCAACCGGGTCGAAATCGATTTTGGGAATAAAACCGCCCCATTTTGAATGCGATTTGCTGCCGTCGGAAACGGTAGGGTCGTAGTACAGCTCCTTGTTCCAGCGCTCGTCGGGGACTTCCGTTACCCAGTCTTTGCCAGTCAGGATATTACCCCAGAACTCTTCAATATTGCGGGCACCGGGATAAATACAGGCCATTCCGACGATCGCGACGTTCAACGCCTTTTTCTTCCTTCTCGGCGGCTTTGGCAGGTTTGCCCGGCCGATACATGCGTAATTGCCGGTTGCAACATCTTCGTGCAACTCTTTCATAGTCATTACTTTGTCGAGCATCGCGGCGGCCTGGCCGATCATGTACATGCCGCGGCTCATTTGCTCTTCCTCCCCGATTTCTACCAGGTTATCAGCCTGGCGCTCAATTCCTTTGGCAGCAATGCGGAGCCGGCCTACGTTAAGCTTTTCTAATTCGGCCCAAATCTCTTTCTTATCGAACCCAGCCTGCTCCATTCTTTCTTTTTCCGCGTTGAAATCGGCTGCAAAAGGAGATTCCAGGCAACGGGTTTCATGGCCGGGAGCGGTTTCGAGCAGCACGGTTTCGGTGTGTTCCAAAGCTTGTGCCTGGAACTGCGGCAAAATGGCGCCGGTAGCAACAGCTTCCTGCGTGTATAGGTAAGCTGTGCCCATCAAAACGCCGACTTTCACGCCGCGCGCCGTCAATGGAGCAGCCATGACGGAGATCATCGCGGCTGAAAACGCGTCGTGGATCCCTCCGGCGAAGAACACTTCAAGCTGATCCGTCTGCTCTTCCTGTAAAAGCCGGTTGATCTGTTTTTCCCAAAGTACAAAACTCGAAAGCGGCCCGACGTGGCCACCGCATTCGCGCCCCTCGAAAATGAACCGTTTGGCTCCTTCTTTGAGGAACATATCCAGCAATGGAGCCGAAGGTACATGCAGGAATGTCTTGATACCCAGTTTTTCCAGTGGCTTTGCCTGCGACGGACGCCCACCAGCAATCAGCACGACGGGCGGTTTTTCTTCCGTAATGTAGGCAAGCTGTTCTTCACGGAGCTCGGAGTCCGCAAAACCCAGGATACCTACACCCCAGGGCTTGTCGCCTGCGAGTTCGCGGGTTTCGCGGATCAGGTTGCGGGCTTTTTCGCCTTTTAGAAGTGATAATGCCACAAATGGCAATGCGCCGGCATCGGCGACGGCTGCGGCGAAGGCAGGCACGTCGCTGACGCGCGTCATAGGGCCTTGTGCAATAGGATAGTGTGTGCCTAGCGTCCTCGCCAGCGCGTTGTGCGCCGCCAGCGGATTGAGGTGTTTGGCTTGCCGCAAATGGCCGTACATAGCCTCTTTGATGGCAAATACGAGCCGCGGAAGCTTTTTATATTGTTTAAAAAGGTCGGTACCGATGGCAATATCCTGTCCCATAGGAATATAGCTTTGGTCGAGATCGAGTGTGTGCAGGAACGGGTGCAGGTCTGCGCGAACGGGTTGTGCTGGCAACGCCGGGGAGTTGGGCCGCACGAGTACGCGGAAGCCGTCGATCACGCGGGTTTCATTGCCGTTCAGCTTCTCGCTGATCGTTTTTAGTGAAGCCGGTGCTGAACATTCGGAGAAAGGAAGCAACTGGCTGTCGAATACCACGCCGCGCCCCCCGAGGGCTGTAACCGCCGCCGCATTGTGAACGCCGATCCCGCCTTGAACCCAAACCGGAATGTCGCTAACCTCCCTCATTATACGTTGAAATAAAATGAACGAAGAATCATTGCTCACCGGGCCGGATCCCTCATTGCCTTTGGCAATGATACCCGATGCACCGGCTGTTTTTGCCTGTTTGGCCTCGGCTACGCTGCGGACCTGAAAAATGATTTGGAGAGAATTGGTAGGGTTAGGAAAAGTCAGACCATATGGTAGGATTGCCAGTTTAACTTGTTCAGGTAAAGTGATCGTGAGCGGAGTGTCTTCTGAATAACATACGCCAAATGGTTTTTTGCTTTTGGCGGTCATTTTCCCCAGTGCGCTCGTAGCTACTTGTTGATCTCGTCCAAGGTGGATTACTGGGAAAGCTCCGGCTTCTGAGAGCGCTAATGCCAGGGCCACGTCCGGTCGCTCCATCGGGCTTATACCGATCATTTCCAGGTTTTTCATAACGTAGTTCTTTTTAGTAAGTCTCTATAAGTCAGCTTGGTTTGGGGTGGTAGCTGGTGGGGTCAGGAGAATTACGGATGGTTTTAACTGATATCGTCCGGTTCATGGCGAAATATACATAAATTATAATACGAGAAATTACTTCGAATGTCAAATTGAAATCTTACTACAAGAAATCGTCACCAGCGTGGTATTTATTTGTGAAATAATTTCAACATTTCGACAACGTTGATTGACAGCACGATAAAAGAGAAAGCCGCCCCGCTGGCCATAGGCAGCGATAGCGGCTTTTTATAACAATTGCCTACCTGCAATACGCGGGTTACCAGAAGCGTTTGAGGCCGGTCATGTAGAGGTCGTACCCTCCTTTGCCTCCCGGTCGGTTTGAGGAGAAGAGCATTAGCCAGTAGTTGAAATTCGACAAGCGCGGGAGGATTGGGCGGTACTCGTTATAGGATGAATTGATCCGCGGCCCGGCGTTGACCGGTGTCGACCATTTCCCGTCGTTGTATTCGGAATAATAAATGTCTTCACCTCCCTGTCCGCCGGGGCGATCGGAAACGAAAACCATCATGTCATCCTGGATATAAGGGCATTTGTCGTTGTACGGGCCCGAAAGCTCTTCGACTTTTCTCAACTCATATTGGGCGGGCGCAACCATGCTTTCTATCGTAATATGTTCTGTCTCCTTACGGGGGATTTTTACTTCGTAAATATCGAAGTTGCCACCGCGGTCGGAGCAAAAGTAAAGGCGGTCGCCCATCCAGGAAAAGCTAGGGTAGGCGTCATTTGCCGGAGAATTGAGATATGCTACCGGTTTAGCGCCCGAAGTGCCGCGCTCAACGTATTTGATATCCATTTTGCCCGAAGAGTCGTCGGCATAGAAAAGAAACAAATCGTCCTCTGCACCGCCAAAAGAGTTGAGGTCGTTACGAAGTGAAATCAGCCTGGGGCCGTAGACATTGAAATTGCCGTTTGCCTTGTTTACAAGCTGCTCGACGTTATCGTAGAGGTCGGGGGAGTACATTGCTCCGTTTCGCTCCCGACCCTTTTTCAAACTCAATTTTTTGCCATACTCCAAATAGGCCCGTGTGTGTACCAGATTTAGGAAGTCCTTCTTGTCTCTTTTCGAAGAAAATACGAGATATGGGGTGCCGTACCTATTAAGCGGCAAAGAAGAATTGTAATCGTCGTACTCTGAGTTAAATTCTTCCAGATTAACAACGTCTGAAAGGAACTTGCCGTCTTTTTTGTCCGGATCCATGCCCGGGGGCCAGCAGCTGAATACCAGAAAGAGGATGATAACGGGCAGGAGTTTTCTCATAAACGAGTGGTTTAAGTTTGTCTACCGAGAGACACAATATGCACGGAAAGCGTTGCGGCGAAATTATTTGGATATTTTATCACAATAATCGAGCAGTCGCGCGAGGTCTTGCTCTTTCCCAAAATTGACAGGATTATCATGCAGATACTGGTCGATCTGCTTTCTGTTTGCCGGGTAAAGCCTCCTGATGCTCCCGGCAGTAGGGATATAGAAGCGGTTATTGTTGTCGATCAGGTAATGGGCTGTGCGGTAGGTGAATACACCTTCTGCATTGGTATTGAGCTTCTTGCTGGTTTGCGCCTGGTCGCTGGAATAGGAGCGGTAGGTTGTGACGGACGACGCGGTGTACGAAATGCCGTACGGCCCGCCTTTTTCGGTGCCTATTCTGGCCAGCACTTCCCGTTTACCCAGCATTGTCCGACTGTAACTGCTTAGTACCTCGGCGTAACCGAAACGCTTGTCGAACCGGTACGATTTATCCCCGATCGTAATACTTTTCAGAAGCGCTTTATCGATGATTTCCAGCGTATCGAGTTTTGCATCGACAAAGAGCACATGCCCGCCTATGTAATTGTAATTGAAACGGGCCTGGGAGATCTGCCCCCCGATAAATTCCGCTTTGCCGGTGGTGAACTGGCTGAATTGGTAACGATCGGCATAGGGGATGACCTTGTCGGGAAATTCGCCCGCCTTTACCTTGAATACCTTTTGTGCTTGTAAATGAGTGAAATACGGACAAGCTGTCAGCAATGCGAGGAGGGAAAGGGTTAATCTGTTTTTCATGAGAAGGTGGTCCAGGGGAGTTTAGTCTTTTAATTCGATCCATACCGGTGCATGATCGCTGGTCTTTTCCCAGCCGCGTACCTGTTTGTCCACGCCCGCGCCCGCGAGCCTGGACACGAGTTGCGGGCTGAGCAGGAAGTGATCGATGCGCAGGCCGGCGTTGCGTCCAAATGCATTCCGGAAATAATCCCAGAAGGTGTATATCTTTTCATTGGGGTATAATGTGCGGATGGCATCGGCCCAGCCCTGGGCGGTCAATTTAGCAAATGCGGCACGGGTTTCGGGGCGGAAAAGCGCATCGTCGACCCAGCTTTCAGGTTTGTATACGTCCAGCTCGGTGGGCATTACATTGAAGTCGCCGGCGAGTAGCGCCGGTTTACCTGCCGCCAGGAGGCTTTCCGCATGTGCATGGAGGCGGTCGAACCAGCGCAGCTTGTAATCGAACTTCGGACCTGGTGCCGGGTTTCCATTCGGCAAGTATAAGCCTCCTATTGTCAATCCGCCGATTTCGGCCTCGATGTAGCGGCTATGGACGTCTTCCGGGTCACCCGGGAGCGTGCGGCGGATTTCGTGGGGAAGTTCACCCCGTGACAGTATTGCCACACCGTTCCAGCTTTTCTGTCCGTGCCAGATGGCCTTGTAACCTGCATCCAGGATAGCTTGCTCGGGAAATTTCTCCTGTGGCGCTTTCAGTTCCTGCAAGCACACAATATCGGGCGCGGTTTCTTCCAGCCAGCGCAGTAGTACGGGTAGTCTGGCGTTCACTCCATTGACGTTGTAAGTAGCAATTTTCATAATCGACCTGAATGGTTTAATGGGGCAATGGCAGCATGATTACAAATGTCGTGCCCTTTCCGGGATTGACTTCCGCTTTGATAACGCCTTTGTGGTTCCGCACGATTTTGCGGCAATAGGCCAGCCCGACACCCTCGCCCTGCTTGAATGAGCCGGTAGGCAGGCGGGCGAAAATATCGAAGACTTTTTCCAGCTGGGAATCCTCTATCCCGATACCATTATCTTCCACCCTGATTTCCACATAGGCCATTTGAAGCGGTTCGGGCAGTAAGTCGTCGATTTCATGCAGCTCTAGTTCCCGGCTGGTAATGCGGATGCGCGGCGGGTTTTCGTGCCCTGCGAACTTAACTGCATTGTCGAGCAGCTGGAAAAAAAGCTGCTCCATTTGCTCCGGAATGGCCATGAGGGAGGGGAGGCGGTCGGCTTCGACGACGATGTTCCGCCGCTCGATCTGCGACATCAGCTGCGTAGTAACGTCGGCCAGCACGTGGTCGAGGTGAACATGCGTAAATGCATTGCTGTTGTTGAGGCCGGAGAAGTCGGACAAATCCTTGATCATCATCGAAAACTGTTTCGCGCTACTGCGGATCTTGACGGCCAGTTCCTTGGCCTTTTCAGCCTCGTAGCGATCGGTGGCATTCACTAGCATATCGCTGAAAACCCGCAGCTTGCGAAGCGGTTCCTGTAAATTATGGCTCGAAATATGACGGTACTGCCTGTTTTCATCGTCCGACACGAGCAGCTGTGCGGCAAGGTCGTGCATGGCTGTGCGTGTGCGTTCCATGAGCGAGAGGCTGTCGAGGTGAAAGGCCAGCAATTCGGCAAAAAGGTGGAACATCCCGATCACCCGCGGGTTCTGCAACTGGTTCGGCTTGGGGTCGATGGCGCAGAGGGTACCAAAAAACTCCCCGCTTTTTAGTTTGATCGGAAGGGAAATATAACTTTTGAAACCATACATCCTGGGCGTAGGATGGCCGCTGTAAAAGTCGTTCTCATCCACATGATCGATCACCACCGCCTGGCCGCTGTCCCGGATTTCATTGCAGATCGTCGTCCCGATTTCCAGTTCCTCGCCGGGTTTTAGTCCGAAGCCGATTTCGTCCTGCACACAACAGGCAATCCACCGGTCTTCCGTCACACGCGCTACGGCGGCAAACCCCATACCCGTTGAACGGCAGATCACTTCCAGCACAGTTCTGACGATCGGTATCTGGTTTACCTTTTCAACGTCGGCAAATAAAAAGTCGTCAGGTTGTACCATTTTTTCAATGTGGGATAGCGGGTGGATTAGTAAATTTAGGTGCCGGGTCCCGGATAACCTAAACTTACTTATTATGAAAATTTTCTTTCTTTCCCTGCTGATCGCAGCGGCGGCTTATCTGGTGGCGGCGGTAGGAGGGTATTTTCTGATCAATAAATTGTCGTCGAATACGCACGATAAGTCGATGGAAGCGACCATGACGGCGGCGTTCGTATTAGGCCCCATTGCCGCGATTATCGCATTTATTGCCGCATATTTTTATCTCCGTTCGCATTGAGGGCCGCCAGGCGTTCCGCGAGTTTTGTAAAACCGGAGGGCGGGGTTTGTCCCCAGCTTATGAATTGCTTCGACTGGTAATCTACCGCCTGAAAAATATCCCAGCCGCTCTGCGTTTTGTAGTGAGGATCGGCTCCGTGATCGAGCAGGACATTGCAAATGTCCCAGGCTTCGGCGCTGGCTGCCGACATGAGCATGGAGGTAACAATGACGCGCTCATCCTGTTGAGGCGGAATGATGTTGGGATCGGCGCCGTGTTCGAGCAGCAGCCTGACTTTCTCTGTTTTGGTAGTGTCGGACCTGTCCCGGTGGATGGCCTGGAAAAGAATGGGTGTTCCGGTCCCGGCTTCGCGGGCGTTGGCGTCTGCACCGTGTTCGAGGAACCATTTCAATATAGCAGGGGCGTAGTCGATTACCCTGAAATGCGTGGGCGAATGCTTCGGATCGCCGTTATCGATCCGGGCGCCGTTTTTCAGAAGCACGTCAAAACATGCGATTAATCGGGCCGGATCGGCCTCAAAGCCTTGCAAGGCCACGAAATCGAGCACGGTAACCTGTTCACGGCCGGTTTGATTGAGCTCGGGTACGGGCTGGGCCATGTCGGCGCGAAGCTGTTCGGCGTTGAGCGCGGCAATATCGGCAGCGAGTTTCCGGCGGGGTGCATCTTTGAAGTAAAAGGAGCCGTTGGCCCGTGCGGTATCTTCGTCGGCCCAGTTGGCACTGCGCCATTTCTGAACGATCGGTGAAGCGATCAGCATGATCACGACCATCACGGCTGGTCCAACGCTGAGTACGAGCACGAATATGCGCGTAAACTGGAATGGAAGCAGGTTAATGGCCGCCAGGATGCCGAGCGGAATAAACAACATGATCACGTAGCCGCTGGCGATGCGGTCGTCGGAGGAACCCGAGCGGGCAAATAGCAGCAATCCGATGAGTATTGCCGTGTATAGGCCCAGAAGGCACCAACTGACGAGGGTGATTGTTTTCATGCCGCAAATTAGCAAGCCGGAGTATTGCTCCGAGATGGGTCAATCAGCTATTTATTGAGCGGCCAGGCGCCGCCAATACTTCCCCCGCAGTCTTCCGGCGTACGATTAATGCGCGGCAATGAATTCGTCGAGCATGGCCTTTACGGGGTGGTAGTAGATTTCCGCGCGGCGGCTCGGGCGGATATCCCAGCCGCGGTCGTAATTGACGATACAAGCCCCTATGAAGTTGTTCGTCGCTTTCCTAACCGCCGGGTCCCAGATAGAGAGTTTGGAAATCCGGCCCTTTTCCATGGCCGTTTTGGCCGGTGTTTTCAGGATCAATGCCGAAAACTCGTATTGGTTGACGGTTCCTGACACCCATACCGCACCTTCGATCTGCGGATCGTTGCTTTGATCTTTTACTTTTGTACGGATCTGCGCCTGACTTTTCAGCGGCACGTCGGTCTTCTTGCTTTTCAGATAGGCGTCGATGGCACGCATAGCATGCTCCGCCGGATCGACCCCGTCGAACTCGCTGAGTTCGTGTAATCTTTTGATTTGAAATTCAGTAAGTTGTATGTGTTTTCGATAGACTTTTTGCTTCACCATAACCCTTCTAAGTAGCGCCCATTCAAACATACACAGCTTCCGGGACGGATTCAACGGCTTGCCTGCTTTTTGTGCCCTGGGGATAGAAATTTGGATTTATACCGATTCTTGATAAGCCATTCAGGTGCGGAAAGTCGTTTCCGGGCGCTTTCAAACCATTGCGATTAGGACAGCAATAGTAGCGGGATAGTATTTGAATAATGCAAAATATACTTCGATTGTTTTTCAATTTTAAGTCAAAAGTAAATAATCGAAAATGTGTCTGTTTCACACTAATATCCATTCGGGTAGAACTTCTACTACCCATTGCAAACGTTCCCGGTATCGTGTGCAGAAATAAATCTTGCCAAATGCTTGGCGGAAATAGGGGCCTTAAATAGACTTGATCGTGGTTTCAATTGGACTTTATCAATGAAAACCTGCGATTGTCTTGAAATAGTTATATTCTAAATGACTCAATTACATGAGAAAACCACTTCTACTCATCTTCACACTGCTGCTGGCGGCTTTGGCCGCTCATGCGCAGAACCGCGTACTGAAAGGAGTTGTGATCGATGGCGTTTCGAAGGAACCGATGCCAGGGGTTTCGATCCTTATTTCGGGGACTAACTCGGGAACGGCTACCGACGCCGAGGGAAAGTTTACCTTGAATGTGCCGGAAAGCGGCGCTAATGTGATTATCAGCTACGTCGGGTTTGTGAAACAGACGATCGATGTGGCCAACCGGGGCTCGCTCACGGTCGTGCTCGAACCGGACGTGAAAGCACTGGAAGATGTGGTGGTGGTAGGCTATGGCGAGCAGAAACGCTCGCACCTTACCGGAGCCGTCGCGACGGTGAAAATGAAGGATGTCGACGAGCTGCCCGTAGGCGACATTTCGTCCGCATTGGTAGGCAAGCTGCCGGGCGTCAACATTTCGGGCGGTACCGCCCGGCCGGGTACGCCTGCGTCTATTGTGATCCGTAACCCCACAAAAGCTTCTAAAGACGGCGGAAGCAATTCGCCGCTGTACATTATCGACGATGTGATCCGTTCGGAAGCGGATTTCCAGTTGCTGGATGCGTCGGAGATCGAAAACCTGTCGATTTTGAAAGACGGCGCGGCCGCTGTGTACGGTGCACGTGCGGCATTGGGCGTAGTGGTGGTGCGTACCAAACGCGGGAAAGCAGGCAAGCCGACCGTGAGTTACACGACTACGGTAGGCGTTTCGGATGCAGCCTATAAATCCAAAATGATGGATGGCGTGCAACTGGCTACTTACCTGAACGACTTCAACCGCAGCCGCGGTCTGGCGCCCAATGACCCGGAATATTACTCGCCCGACGAGCTCGAATATTTCAGAAACAACAATCATAACTGGTTCGATATGGCTTGGAAGCCTTCGCTGAATACCCGCCACGCGGTGAATATCAGCGGCGGTACCGAGCGGGCGACGTTCTTTGCCGGCGCCACCTATTTCGCTCAGAACGGGAACGTCGATAACATCAGCTACAAGAAATGGAACTTCCGCGCGAGCACGGACGTGAACGTGACGAAGCATATCAGAGTAGGTTTGGGCGTAAGCGGTAACCTGTCCGACAACAAGTTGTTTTACCTCAAACAAGGTGGCGAGAACGTAGAAAAAGACGTAACCAACCTCCTCAACACACCGCAATTCATTCCGCCATATGTGGATGGCCTGCCGGTGTTGCTGCCGGGCGGCTCGGGCGCAACAGGTTTCCATTTCTTTGAAGCCCAAAAACTGAACAACTACACCCGTTCCCGCAATGTGGTGCTGAATGTGAATGCGTACCTGGAATACAATGTGCCTTTCATCCGTGGCCTGAAATTCCGTACAGTATACAATAAGAACCTCGGCAACGACTGGGGCAAGCAGTTCGGTACCTATTATAAGGTTTACGGCTTTTCAATGCTGGGTGAAAACAAGCACATTTTCGGCGGGACGCCCAATGCGCCCACCCGTCTCAACAACGGCGACCGCCTGCGTTTCAACCCGGGCTATACCGATGGCTACCAGCTGAACTTCAACCTGAGCTACGCCCGCGATTTCGGACGGCATTCCGTAAGCGCTCTGGCACTGGTGGAGCAATCGGAGATTTACACCGAAAGCATTGCCACGATGAAGGAGGGCATTTTCGAAGGTGGTAACGATTACCTGATGTCGGCATTCGGTGCCAAGGATATTGGCCCGAATGCGGCAAACGAGAGCGGTATCCTCTCTTACGTCGGGCGTTTGAACTACTCTTTCGCCGACCGTTACCTGTTCGAGGTTTCGTTCCGCCGCGATGCGTCCACGAAATTTGCGCCTGAGTATCGCTGGGGTACATTTCCACAGCTTTCGGCAGGGTGGGTGATGTCCGAAGAACGCTTTTTCCGTGAAAAATTGCCTTTCATCAACAACCTGAAACTGCGCGCGTCGATCGGCTTTCTGGGCGGCGACCGCACTGCGGCCTGGCAGTGGCTGCAACGCTACACTCCGCAAGCTTCCAATGGCGCCGTGTTCGGCGGCAACAGCGACCGCACCGTGGGTATCAAGCTCGAAAAGCTGCCTAACTACTACGGCCGCTGGGATGATGTTACCAAAAAGAACGTCGGTATCGACGCCTTGTTCCTGAACAACCGCCTCTCGACAACCATCGACGCCTACCACGACCACGGTTACAATCTGCTGACCACGCTTGCCTCTTCGGTACCGCTTACGATTGGTTCGGTTATGCCGGCAGAAAACTACGAAACGGTGAACTCGTTTGGTCTGGAATTCGCGACCGGTTGGAGCGACCGCATCGGCAAGAATATCGACTACAACATCGGTGCATTCCTCGCTTGGAGCGATAACAAAAACATTCTCGTAGACGTGGCTACCACCAACCGCGGCAGCTGGCAGGATCCGACAGGCCGGTCGAGCGACCGCGGCTTGCAGGGCTACCGTTACCTGGGCATGTTCCGTTCGCAGGAAGAGGTGGACCGCTACCTCGAAAAGAATCCGGATTATACCATTATGGGTTACGCGCCGAAACCGGGTATGCTTTATTACCAGGATATCCGCGGTCCGCGCCAGACGGATGGTACTTATGCGGCTCCGGATGGCAAAATCACGGAGGATGACCAGGAGTATCTCACCAAAAAAGAGAACAACCATTACACGTTCGGTCTGTCGTTCGGTTTCGGATTCAAAGGATTTAAGGTGGATATCGTAACGGCCGGTTCGTTCGGCGGGCAGGGCCTTGTGGATGGCGACGCGCGCAAGAAAGCGGCTAAGGATGTTTCCCGCCCCGTTTTCTGGGCAGATCATTACACGCCTGAAAACCCGAATGCGAAATATCCGGATCCTTATTGGGAAGAGACTTATTCGATGGTGTCGTCATTCTGGTTCCGCAATGCATTTGCATTCAATATGCGCAGCCTGAACGTATCGTACCAGCTGAGCCAGAATGTAGCCAAAAAGCTGGGTATCAGCTCGGCTAAAATCATTGGTGTGGGTATGAACCCGATTACCTTCTTCAACCCCTACGACTACAAGGCTGCGTCGGGCGCCTATAACGTGTACCCGCAAATGCGTACGTGGTCATTGGGACTAAACCTTACACTCTAAAAAATCGGTACAGCGATGAAAAAGCATTGGATAATAGCAGCATTTCTCGGCCTGGCACTGACGGGCTGCGAAAATATACTCGACAAAACCGACCTTTCGGCCTTCAACGAGGAGCAGGTCTTCAACGACACCCTGCTGGCGAAAGGCTATGTGGATTATGTGTACGACCAAAACCTCCCTACCTGGCCTACCGGCGATTTCCTGAAATGCACCGACGAGATCGGCGGTGAAAGCCGGTTTTTCGAAGGCACCGTGCAGGTGAATACCGTGCAGGATTTCGGGATCGGTGTGAATGCGACGAACAATTATGGTAAGCTACGTTCGATCAACCAGTTTCTGGCCAAGTTACCGACCGGCAGTTTGAGTGAAGATGCCAAAAAGCGCCTGATGGGACAGGTGACATTCTTTCGCGCTTTTCGCTATTGGGATCTCGTGCAGCTCTACGGCGGCGTACCCATGGTGCTCGAACCCCTCGAAGGTGTGGGTGAAGAAGCCAAGGAAGAGGCCGCCATTCCGCGCAGCACCACTTCCGAAAGCATTGCGCTCATCGTGAAAGACCTCGATTACAGCATTGCCAGCCTGCCTGGCCGTTGGAGCAATACCAACGACTGGGGCCGCATTACCAGCGGTGCCGCGGCAGGGTTCAAAGGCCGCATTCTCCTGCACTATGCGAGCCCGCAGCATAATCCCAATGACCTCGCCGAACGCTGGCAGGCGGCCTATGATGCCAACAAAAAAGCGATTGAACTGCTTTCTGCGAATGGTTTTAAGCTCCACAGCAGTTTCAGTGATTTGTGGTTTCAGGAAGTAAATAATCCCGAGGCGGTTTGGGTGGCCTGCTACAACAACAAGGTAGGCGACCAGATCAACAAGAACATGACCTGGGACAATGGCACGCGCCCTTCGTACCTCGGTACCGGCGGCGGTTCCAACCAGCCTACCTGGGAAATAGCGCAGGCTTTCCCGATGAAGAATGGCAAGAATATCGAAGAAAAGGGTTCGGGTTACGACGCGCAGCTTTTTTACAAAAACCGCGATCCGCGCTTCAACCAGACCATTGCGTTCAATGGCGCTACCTGGGCCATTAATGGCAATGCGAACTACCGTTTGTGGACCTATTTTGTAAACAATAAGACCGTCGAACAGAAAGCCACTTCAACCGGCTTCTATTGCCGCAAGGCCATCGACCCAAACCTCGCGCCGGGGGCAGTAGCCAATGCCGGTACCGACTGGATTGAAATGCGGTACGCCGAGGTCATGCTCAACTTCGCTGAAGCAGCCTGCGGCGTGAACAAACTGGATGAGGCTTATGCTCAACTGACGGCGCTTCGTAAGCGCGCGGGCATCGAGCCGGGTGCGGATGGGTATTATGGGTTGAACCCGCAAATGTCCCGCGCGGAAATGTTCGAAGCCATTTTGCACGAAAGACAAGTGGAACTAGCATTCGAAGGCAAGCGCTTTTACGACCTGCGCCGCTGGAAGAAATTTGAAACAGTACTGAACGGCAAAAGCCGCAACGGGGTGACGATTAACCTGAAATCGTCCGCCCCCGAAGATTTCGCCGCAAAACGCGACGGCATGAACCTCGATTCTGTTTACAAAAACTATATGGAAATCGTGCCTAAAAAGCTGGATACCAAATACCTCGTAAACTGGAAGCCGGAATACTACTTCTTCGCAATCCCGCAGCAGGCGTTGACCAACAACCCACGGCTCGAACAGAATATCGGCTGGCCATCGGGGACGTTTGATCCGTTGAAATGATGACCTCGTGCATTCGATAAATATCTACTAATTCATAGACTTAAAATTACAAATGAATCCTATTCCCAAACATTCACTACAACTGGCACTAGCAGGGCTGCTTCTTAGCTCGGCTGCCTTCGCGCAGTACCCGAAAATCCCTGCCGCAGCCAAAAAAACAAGCGATTCGCTCCTCGCGGAGGCGGAACGCAAGTCGGAAATCGCGTGGCAGAAGGCGTTGCCGATCATTGAAGCCGAGGCCAAGAAGGGCAAGCCCTATATTCCCTGGGCGGCGCGTCCGGTGGATTTGCCGCAGTCCGATATACCGGCATTTCCGGGTGCCGAGGGTGGTGGTGCATTCAGTTTTGGTGGTCGCGGAGGGCAGGTGTATGTGGTAAAAAGCCTTGCGGACAGCGGCCCAGGTACGTTGCGGGATGCCTGCGAGCAGGGCGGGGCACGTATTATCGTGTTCAATGTGGCGGGTATTATCCGCCTGAAAACGCCGCTCATTATCCGGGCACCTTACATCACCATTGCGGGGCAAACAGCCCCTGGCGATGGTGTATGCGTGGCGGGTGAGAGCGTGTGGATCAATACACACGATGTTGTGATCCGGCATATGCGTTTCCGTCGCGGGGAGACATTCGTAGGCCGTCGCGACGATTCCATCGGCGGTAACCCGATCGGTAACATTATGATCGACCACGTGTCGGCAAGCTGGGGGTTGGACGAAAACATGTCGATGTACCGCCATATGTATAACGACAGCACCGGCGCGCAGGAGCAGAAGCTCCCGACCGTTAACATTACCATTCAGAACTCGATTTTCTCCGAAACGCTAGATACCTGGAACCACGCATTCGGCAGCACATTGGGTGGGGAGAATTGCACGTTCATGCGCAACCTCTGGGCGAATAATGCAGGACGCAACCCGTCGATCGGCTGGTTCGGGATATTCAATTTTGTAAACAATGTGGTGTTCAACTGGGTCCACCGGTCCATCGACGGCGGCGACTACCGGGCGATGTATAATATTATAAACAACTACTTCAAACCCGGCCCCGAAACGCCGAGAGATTCGCCCATCGGCTACCGCATATTGAAACCGGAAGCCGGCCGCAGCAAGCTGAAATACCAGGTTTACGGCCGTGCTTACGTGAGCGGCAACATCATGGAAGGCTACGACAAGGTTACTAAAAACAACTGGGATGGCGGTGTGCAAGTGGAAGATCAGCCGAATGCAGGCAAGTACACCGACAATATCCGCTGGCACGAGCCGTTGCCGATGCCGACGTTCCCGATCATGAGCGCGAAAGAGTCTTTCGACTATGTGATCGCGAATGCAGGCGCCACGCTCCCACGCCGCGATCCCGTGGATGCGCGCGTGACCACACAGGTACGTACAGGAAAGATTAACCCGCTGGATAACGTAAAATTGCCGGAGAAGCAGTTCGAACACCGTCGCCTGCCGATCGATTCTTACAAAAACGGCATTATCACCGACATTTCGCAGGTAGGAGGTTATCCCGAATACAAAGGCACGCCTTACCAGGATTCCGACGACGACGGCATGCCCAACGACTGGGAGATCAAGTACGGTCTGAACCCGAAAGACCCGTCGGATGCGCGGAAAGACATGAGCGGTGATGGCTATTCCAACATCGAGAAGTTCATCAACGGCATCGATCCAAAGAAGAAAATGGATTGGAAAAACCCCAAAAACAACCATGATACCCTGGCTTCGCTGAAAGGCGCGCCGGGCCAAAAATAGTATTGCTTTGGACAAACTGAGATACTTGGTTAAGGTGATGAAATTCGATACGATCCTGTCGCTGACAGGATTGTATTTCCTTTTGGTACCGGTAGCATTCGGCCAGAAGAAGCCCAAAAAGCCGTCGCCGGTCGCATTGGCGGAGGATGGTCGCCTGGCCTATGCGCCCGACTCGCTCGGTAACCGCATCGTCGATTTCTCGTACGCGGGCTACATGGCCGGCGCGCAGGCGATTCCGGACGCGCCCATCCGCGTAACCGTGCCCGCACGCGAGGGCGACGCCACGGCGCGCATTCAAGCGGCGATCGACTATGTGGGCGGGCTGCCTGTTGATGCCAACGGGTTGCGCGGGGCGGTGTTGCTGGGTGCAGGTACGCACCGGGTTTTGTCAGGTATTGTCATGAGGAAGTCAGGTGTCGTGCTGCGTGGGGTGGGAATGGGAGAAGGTGGGACGATGCTGTTGGGCGACGGGCGTACGCGGGAGACGGTGATTCGTGTTTTTGGGGAAGATAATGTGGTATTGAAACCTAAACTGCGCGTTGCCGATGCTTATGTACCGGTGAATGCTATGCATTTTGAAGTCGAAAATGCAGGCTCGCTGAAAGTGGGCGATCGCATTCGCTTGGTGCGGCCTTCCACAGCTGAATGGATCAAAGCCTTGAAAATGGAGGAGTTTGGCGGTGAAACCGGCTGGCTCGGCTGGAAACCGGGGCAGCGCGACATTACCTGGGACCGGACAATAACGGGCATTTCGGGTAACAGCATTACCATCGATGCACCGATTACCACTGCGTTGGATCATAAAATGGGCGGCGGATTTGTGGTTCCTTATCAATGGGCGGGCCGTATTAGTCATGTCGGAATTGAAAACATACGCATTGAATCGACATTTGATCAGCAGAATTTAAAAGACGAAAACCATCGCTGGATGGGCATCACTTTTGAAAATACTGAAAATACCTGGGTACGGCAGGTTACATTCCGGCATTTGGCCGGGTCAGCGGTGGCGGTTTATGAGTCCGCGTCGAAGATTACTGTCGAAGATTGCAAGTCGCTGGAACCGGTTTCGGAAATTGCCGCGCAACGGAGGAACACCTTTTTTACGCAAGGCGGGCAGACGCTTTTCCAGCGTTGTTATGCCGAAAAAGGCTCGCATGACTTTGCCACCGGTTATATAGCGCCAGGTCCTAATGCGTTCGTGCAATGTGAGTCGCGGTTACCGAACGGTTTCAGCGGGGCCATTGATAGCTGGGCTTCCGGCGTGCTGTTCGACATCGTGAATGTGGATGGCCATGCATTGAGTTTTAAAAACCGGGGCCAGGACGGGCAGGGTGCCGGCTGGACGGCCGCTAACTCGGTGTTCTGGCAATGCTCGGCCTCACGGATCGAGAATTTCGCGCCGCCGGGGACGCAGAACTTCGCATTCGGGGCGTGGGCTGCATTTGCGGGGGATGGTTTTTGGGAGAATGTGAATGAGCATATCCAGCCCCGAAGCCTCTATTATGCGCAATTGGCTGAGCGCCTGGGAAAGGGCGTTTTGGCGAAATCTTTCCTGGTGCCGAAGGAGACCGAAGCATCCAGCAGTCCGAGTTTGGAACAAGCGGCTGCATTGGTTGAAGGTTCGCATCTGCCTGGTATTTTATTGACCGATTGGATCGACCAGTCTGTGCAGCGCAGCCCGATTTCAGTGGCCGTTACAGCGGAGGTATCCTCCATGGCGCGCCAGGTGAAATCCATTGATGAAATCGGTTTTAATCCAACAAAAAACACCGCCACACATCCCGCATTAACCATCCGAAACGGGCGCTTGGTGCGCGGAAACAAACTCGTTACCGGCGCGCGGCACGAGGTACCGTGGTGGCGGGGAAGCATCCGCCCGCACGACGTGAGTGCCGCCAAGCCGCACATTACCCGCTATGTGCCCGGTCGCGTGGGCAAAGGATTTACCGATGATTTGTCGGAAATGACCGACTCGTTGCAAAAACAGCACATTACGGTCGTGGATCACAACTACGGTCTTTGGTACGACCGCCGCCGCGACGACCACGAGCGCGTTCGTCGGATTGATGGTGAAACGTGGCCGCCGTTTTACGAGCAGCCATTTGCCCGGAGTGGCCAAGGGGCGGCCTGGGACGACCTCAGCAAATACGATTTGCAGCATTATAATGAATGGTACTGGAACCGCCTGCGCGAGTTTGCGACGCTGGCTGATCAGAAAGGGCTTTTGTTGTACCACCAAAACTACTTCCAGCATAATATCCTCGAAGCCGGTGCGCATTATGCGGATTTTCCGTGGCGGACTGCCAACAATATTAATCAGCCCGGTTTCCCCGAGCCGCCGCCTTACGCAGGCGACAAGCGGATTTTCATCGCCGATCAGTTTTATGACATCTCTAATGCGGAGCGAAAAGCATTGCACCGGGCCTATATCCGGCAATGTCTGGACAACTTCGTGGACCAAAGCGGTGTAATCCAGTTTATTAGCGCGGAATATACCGGGCCGCTGCATTTTGTGCAGTTCTGGCTGGATGTGATCGGCGAATGGGAGCGGGAGAAGGGCAAAAATGCATGGGTAGCGTTAAGTACCACCAAAGACGTGCAGGATGCGATCCTCGGCGATCCGAAATATGCGGCATTGGTGGACATCATAGACATCCGCTACTGGCACCGTCGCGAAAACGGCACCGATTATGCACCCGAAGGAGGTAAAAACCTGGCTCCGCGCCAGCATGCACGCATTCAGAAAGTGGGTAAGGTGTCGTTCGGCTCGGTGTACAATGCCGTTTTGGAATACAAAAAGAAATTTCCTGAAAAAGCGGTGCTCTACAATGCAAATGGCGCCGAACAAAATGCCTGGGCGGTGTTACTCGCGGGCGGCTCGGTGAGTGCGGTGCCGGCAACACCGAAAGGGTTTTTAGAAGCGGTTTCCACGATGGAGCCGGTGGAGATGAAAGGGCAGCCGCAGGATAACCGGCAGTATGTTTTGGCCAAATCAGGTGGCGGAGTGGTCATTTATCAGGAAACTAATGCGCCTTTGCAGGTGGATCTGACGCAATTCAATGGTCATTATCAAATGCAACGTATCCATGCACGTACGGGCGCTGTTTTAGGTAAATCAGAAAAAATTATAGGAGGAAAACTGGTTTCACTGTCTTCCAAAGAGGCAGGGCCGGTGATCTATTGGCTTTCGAAAAAGTAATGGGGTATTTAAAAATTGGTTTTGGAATAATATGTTTCGGACTCGCGGGCTTGACGGGTTGTGCGCGAAAAGCAACCGGGCCTGCCGTGCTGAAAGCGGAGGATTACAAGGACCACGTGACCTATTTCAACCGGATGGAGGATGAAAACAAGGTGAATGCGATCCCGAATGCGCAGTCATGGGACTGGATGAAGGCGAATATTCCGCTGTTCGACTGTCCGCAGGATAATTTCCGCGAGATTTACTATTACCGCTGGTGGACTTACCGGAAGCACATTCATAGCACGCCGCAGGGCTTTGTGATTACTGAGTTTCTGGTCGACCGGAATTATGCAGATAAATACAATATGATCAGTTGCGCCCTCGGCCATCACATTTACGAAGGCCGTTGGCTCCACGATCAGCGTTATCTGGACGACAATGTACATGTGTGGTTCCGCGGGAACGACGGCGCACGCATGAAAAAGCTGCTCAATTTCAGCAGCTGGACCGCCGACGCATTGTATAACCGCTACAAAGTGACGCAGGACAAGGCATTCCTGCTCGATATGCTGCCCGACCTCGATTCGGAATATAAGGCCTGGGAGAAAGACCGCCGCACGGAAAGCGGTCTTTTCTGGCAAACCGACGTGAAAGATGGGATGGAGGAATCGCTCAGTGGCGGCCGCAGGGAGCAGAACGCACGCCCGACCATCAATAGTTATATGTATGGTAATGCCAAAGCGCTCTCTGCCATTGCTGCATTGAAGGGTAACCAAGCCATGAGTGGGCTTTATGAAAGTAAGGCGGATACCTTGAAGCAGCTTATTGATAGCAAGTTATGGAATGCCGACAGCGCCTTTTTTGAAACGGTAAAGAAGCGTGGCAAGGGGCCTTTTGCGGGAGTAAAAGAAGCGATCGGGTTCATTCCATGGTATTTTAACATGCCTGATGAAAAGCACGATGCGGCCTGGGAGCAAGTATCTGATGCAAGCGGGTTTAACGCGCCATTCGGCCTTACTACCGCCGAGCGGAGGCATCCCGCGTTCCGCACGCACGGCTGTTGCCAATGCGAATGGGATGGTGCGGTGTGGCCGTTTGCTACCGCGCAAACGCTGACCGGCCTCGCCAATCGGCTCAATGCGCCGAAGCCGGCTGTGGTCGCGGACACGACCTATTTTGGATTGCTGGAAAAATATGTGGAGTCGCAGTATTACCGCGGCAAGCCGTACATCGGTGAATACCTCGACGAAAAGACCGGCTATTGGCTCAAAGGCGACCAGGAGCGGAGCCGTTACTATAACCATTCAACATTCAACGACCTGATTATTACCGGCCTTGTGGGCCTGCGACCGCGTGCGGATGAGGTGATCGAGGTGAACCCGTTAATACCGCAGGATAAATGGGACTGGTTTTGCCTCGACGATGTGCATTACCACGGCAAACGGCTCACCATTCTGTGGGACCGCGACGGCAGCCATTACAAAAAGGGTAAAGGTTTGCACGTATTTGTAAATGGTAAAAAAGCAGGCTCGGCCGACCGGATTTCAAGAATTTTAATTAACCCATAAACCCTGCATTGCAGCATTAACCTACATTTCCATGCACAGACCCATGCGAAGAATATTAATAAAATGGCTGCTATGCGGCTCTGCGGCGCTTTTGATGTTGCCCGCGAATGCACAGAACTTTAAAGACGGTATCCTCGTCGATGAAAACATTTTTGAAACAGCCCCGTTCCCGGAAAGTCACGCTTCGACCATCGCCGAAACACCGTCCGGGCTGGTAGCGGCGTGGTTTGGCGGGACCAAAGAGCGTAATCCCGACGTGGGTATTTGGGTAAGCCGTTTGGAGAATGATAAATGGACGGCACCGGTGGAGGTAGCGAACGGGATCGTGAACGACAAGCTCCGCTACGCGTGCTGGAACCCTGTTTTATACCAGATTCCGAAGGGTGACCTGATGCTTTTTTACAAAGTGGGGCCGAATGTGGCGGGTTGGAAAGGCTTCCTGATCACTTCGAAGGACAATGGCAAAACCTGGTCGAGGCCGACGGAGTTGCAGGAAGGTTACCTGGGGCCGGTGAAAAATAAGCCGGTGCTGTTAGCGAACGGCGAACTCTGGTGTCCGTCGAGCACGGAGGGAGAGCATGGCTGGCGGCTGCATTTCGAGGTAACATCCGATTTTGGTAAAACCTGGCGGAAGGTAGGCCCGCTGAATGATGGAAAGGCGATCAAAGCCATTCAGCCGAGCTTGCTCACTTACGCTAACGGCGATATGCAGATTCTTTGCCGAAGCCAGAGCCGCTCGATCGTGGAATCCTGGTCGAAAGATGGAGGCAAAACGTGGTCGGAGGTGGTGCCCTCGACATTACCGAACAACAACTCGGGCACCGATGCCGTGACGTTGAAGGATGGCCGGCAGTTGCTCGTTTACAATCATGTGAAACCACCGGCTGGTCAACCCAAAGGACCGCGTACGCCGCTGAATGTGGCTGTTTCCAAGGACGGTAAAAATTGGGAAGCGGTGCTGATTTTGGAGGATTCGCCGATCAGCCAGTATTCGTACCCGTCGGTGATCCAGACGGCCGATGGCATGGTGCATATCGTGTATACCTGGCGTCGTCAGCGTATCAAGCACGTGAAAATCGATCCGTCGAAGCTCAAAGGCAAGGCGATCGTAGAGGAACAGTGGCCTATTTGATTTCCAAATCATGAAAAGAAGAAATTTTCTGAATGTCTGCGCTGCCGGAATGGCAGCGCTGCCGTTTTCGTCGTGGGCGATAGATATGCCCCGCATGGATATGCCCCGCATGGATATGCCCGGCATGTCGAAAAAATCGAGGTATAAGATTGCCGTGATCGACCTGATGATCCTGAAAAGGCAAAAACTGAGCGCACTACCACTGGCGGATGAAATAGGGGCGGATGGTCTGGAAGTGGATATGGGCGGCCTGGGCGACCGCCCTACCTTCGATAACAAGCTGGCGGACCCGACCGTGCGGCAACAATATCTCGACAAAGCCAAGGAACTGGACCTGGAATTTTGCTCGCTCGCGATGACCGGCTTTTATGCACAGTCGTTTGCGAAGCGCGATGGTGCCGAAAAAATGGTGGGCGATTGCATTGAAACCATGAAACAAATGCATATCAAAACGGCTTTCCTTCCTCTGGGTATTCAGGGAGATCTGGTTAAAAACCCGGAATTACGGCCTGCGATTGTGGAAAGGCTCAAAACGGTCGGTAAGATGGCTGAGCAAGCGGACGTGGTGATTGGCATTGAAACCGCCCTCGATGCAAAGGGGGAGGTGGAGTTGCTGAAAGAAATCGGGTCGAAAAGCATTCAGATTTATTTCAACTTTTCTAACCCCCTCAAAGAAGGCCGTGACCTTTGCGAAGAACTGCGCATTTTGGGTAAAAACCGCATTTGCCAGATCCACTGCACGGATGAGGATGGTGTTTGGCTTCAAAATAATACCCGGCTCGATATGAAGAAGGTCAAAGCGACGCTCGACAAAATGGGCTGGAAAGGGTGGCTCGTGATCGAGCGCTCGCGTGACGCGAGCAAGCCGCGCGATGTGAAAGGTAACTTCGGGGCGAATACCGCTTTTATGAAAGCCATTTTCCAGTCGTGACCTGCATGCGGGTCACGCCATTTTGATCTTTACTTCACTGCTCATGTTCGCTCGCTTTTGCCGGTTTGTGCTCATTTTAATCCTGTTTGGAGGTGGTTTCAATGCCTTTTCACAGGGTTTTACAACAGAACAATATAATTTGAAATGGACGAGCCAGAGCCGGAATTCTGGTGAATCGATGCCTTGCGGCGGAGGCGATATCGGGTTGAATGTGTGGGTGGAGAAGGGCGATTTGCTGTTCTACATCTCGCGCAGCGGCGTTTTTGATGAAAGTAATGTTTTTCCCAAGCTCGGGCGCGTACGTGTGAGGCTTTCACCCAACCCGTTCGATGCGGGGGATAGTTTTCAACAGGAGTTGAAACTGAATGAGGGATATGTTGAAATTACGGGTAAAAAGGGAGCGCTAAGCGCGACGATAAAGGTTTGGGTGGATGTGTTCAGGCCCGTGGTGCACGTCGATATCGATGGTAATAAACAGGTTTCCGCGCAGACCTGGTATGAAAGCTGGCGAACCGAACCTGCTGTGCTGAAAGGCAATGCAAGAAGTGCCAGTTCCTACAAATGGGCCGCACCGCAAGTACCCGTTTTTCAGGATAGCGTCCAATTCGAGCATAATGGCGTGTTGTTTTATCACCAAAACCGCGATTCTACGATTTTTGATGTGATTGTGAGGCAGCAGAAGTTGGACGCAGTCAAGTCCAAACTCTGGAACCCGCTGAAAAAACTTACTTACGGCGGCTGGATGACGGGTGCCAATATGGTCGCAGAGCGGGCGATCGTCACGGGCCGGTATGCGGATGCGTCATTCAAAGGTTTTGGTTTGAAAAGCAAATCTCCGTCGCGCAACATTCAGCTGAGCATTTATCTGCATACCGACCAGCAGGATGATATTGCTGTTTGGAAAAAGGGACTTCTGGGAACGGTCGCCGAAACGAAGCGAACAGAGGGAACAGCACGGACTAAAACGCTCGAATGGTGGACGCAATACTGGCAACGGAGCCATATCGCTTTGAATGTGAGCAAAAAAGATAGTGCTTCGCCGGTTTGGCAAGTAGGACGTAATTATCAGCTTTTTCGCTACATGCTGGGCTGCAATGCATTCGGTACTTATCCCACCAAATTCAACGGAGGGCTACTCACGTACGACCCGGTTTTTGTGGACACTTCTTACCATTTCACCGCCGATCACCGCAACTGGGGCGGAGGTGTTTTTACTGCGCAAAATCAACGGCTTGTATACTGGCCGATGCTCAAAAGTGGTGATTTCGATATGATGAAGCCGCAATTTGAGTTTTATCAGCGCATTTTAAACAATGCAGAAACCCGTACGCAGCATTATTGGGGCCACAAAGGGGCTTCGTTTACCGAACAAATCGAGAACTTCGGTCTGCCCAATTATGCCGAATACACGTCGAAACGCCCGGCTGGTTACGACCCGGGCCTGGAATACAACAAGTGGCTGGAATACCTCTGGGACACCTCGCTGGAATTCTGCCTGATGATCCTCGACCAGCAGCATTTTACCGGCGCGGATATTTCGCGTTATCTCCCGTTAATTGAAAGCTGCGTCGTGTTTTTTGACGAGCATTATCAATACTTGGCCGCCCAACGGAGCGCTGCGAAGCTGGATCAGAACGGCCACCTGGTACTATTCCCGGGCAGCGCAGCCGAAACCTATAAAATGGCCTACAATTCCGCTACTACTGTGGCCGGCCTGCAAACGGTGCTGGGCAGAATGCTCTTGCTACCTTCACAGTATGGTAACGAGGCGCAGCGCAAGTACTGGCGGGACATGTTGAGCCGAATCCCGCCGTTGAACTTCCGCGAAATGCAGGGGCATCGTACGATCGCGCCTGCGAGAGCGTGGGAGCGCATTCAGAACACCGAAATCCCGCAGCTGTACCCGGTATTTCCATACGGCATTTATGGCATCGGAAAGCCCGATCTGGAAACCGCCGTCAACACTTGGAAGTACGACACCGAAGCCATCAAAAACCGCAACCACACCAGCTGGCACCAGGATAACATTTTCTGCGCCCGGCTGGGTCTTACCGAAGAAGCCGCTGCATTGACGATCAGGAAATTGCAGGACTCGGGCCGGCGTTTTCCAGCATTCTGGGGCCCGGGCCACGACTGGGTACCCGATCACAATTGGGGCGGATCCGGGATGGTGGGCTTGCAGGAAATGCTCATGCAAACTTCCGGGGATTCCATCTACATTTTGCCTGCCTGGCCCGATGACTGGGACGTGCAATTCAAGCTCCATGCGCCCAAGAATACGGTGGTAGAAGGAGAATGGAGAACGGGAAAAATGATGAATTTGAAAGTGACGCCAGAGAGCCGAAAAAGGGATATAATTTGCTCTAAATGCGGGTTTGGTTTGACTAAATAGTGAGTGTATTTTACAACCAAAGAAAATGTGAAGTGCGTTGGATTGTTACAATGAAAGATCTTATTTCAAAATTCGAATAAGGGAAAGTCTAATAAATTGTACCCAAGGCAATATATCGCATAAATAAATCAATATTTTTTAGCTTTGTTTTCGATTGTTTTTCTTTTCTTTGTTTTAATGAATAAAGAATGGTTTAACAAATTCAAAACAAGGCTTCCGGAATGTTGAACGGCTCATTTGTTCTGGCGATCGATCAGGGTACGAGTAGTACTAAAACCGTCATTTTTAACGAGAAAGGGAAAGTAGTGGCACGGGGTAGCGAGCCCTTGCACACGACGTATCTCGATGGCGGTCTGGTAGAGCAGGATCCGCAGGAAATTTATGAGAATGTTTTAGCGTCGGTAGCCAAATGTGTCGCCGATTTCACGGCGAAGGGTGGACGTATAGAGGACATCCGTTCGTGCGGTATTTCCAACCAGCGCGAAACATTTGTGCTTTGGGATAGGGTGGGAAAACCGCTGCATCAGGCGGTAGTGTGGCAGTGCAAACGCTCAACGGCAGTGTGTGAGCAATTGCGTGCGGCTGGATTGGAAGAAATGATCCGGCAAAAGACGGGTTTGCTGGCGGATCCCTATTTTTCAGGTTCGAAAGTGATTTGGTTGAATCTTTACAATGAGGTCGTAAAAACCGCCATTGCGCAGGGTAATGCATTTTTTGGAACGGTAGACACGTGGCTGCTTTACAGGTTAACGGACGGGGCGGCCTATCTCACCGACCACACGAATGCGTCGCGCACTTTGTTTTTTAACCTCGAAACATTGTCATGGGATGAAGAGCTCATCCTTTCATTTGGACTGGATGGCCTGCATTTGCCGGATATTCAGCCGTCTTCATCGCATTTCGGAGCGACGGACTTTGGTGGTTTGTTGCCCGGAGCTGTGCCGGTCACCGCGATGATCGGTGATTCGCACGCCGCGGCTTTCGGCGAAGGATGTTTCGGCCCCGGAATTGCCAAAGCCACGTTAGGAACCGGTTCTTCGATTCTGATGAATATAGGCCCCGAGCCGAAACCGTCACAACAGGGAATGGTGACAACAATCGGTTGGAGCGCAGGTGACAGGGTCGAATACGCGCTGGAAGGGGTGATTGTGACCTGCGGGGCGACGATCGAATGGCTTAAAACAAATTTTGGGCTGTTTAATGACGTCCGGGAGACAGAGCCCATGGCGCGTTCGGTGAGCGACAGCGGCGGTGTTTACCTGGTACCGGCGTTCAGCGGACTGGGTGCTCCGCATTGGGATATGAACCGGAAAGCGTCCATTACCGGTCTGACATTTAATTCAACCAAAAACCATATCGTGCGGGCGGCACTGGAATCTATCCCTTTCCAGATCAAGGACGTGATCGTGGCGATGGAGTCGGATACCGGCATTGCGTTGCAGGAATTGAAAATAGACGGAGGGTTAACTTCTAATTCTTTCGTCGTACAAATGCTGGCCGATTTGCTCGAAAAGCCCGTTGTGAACCTGGGCTTTCCCGAAGTTTCGGCTTTGGGGGCGGCTTATCTTTCGGGTTTGTGTTCAGGTGTTTATCCTGATATCGACTATTTGCAAAAATTGAGTGCTGGTCATTCGTCGATACTACCCAACGCTGCGAATGAGGCGGTGAAAGCCAGCTATCGGGGTTGGCAGGAAGCCGTTGGTGCTGCGCCGCAAGTTTATATAACACATTGATCATGAAGTTTCTTTCTCTAATTGGTGTACTTTTTGGGTTTTCGCTTTCTGTTGTCGGCCAGAACCGGGCGGAGGTGCGCGTGGAACGCTGGGAGCGGTTTGAGGTGACGCTGACTGGCCCGCAAACCGGCAATCCGTTTGTGGACGTCAGCTTGTCGGCGGAATTTTCGAATGGGACGGAAAAGATCAAGGTGGATGGATTCTATGACGGAAATGGGCAGTATAAAGTGCGTTTTATGCCTCAAAAGATCGGGGAGTGGAAGTACAAGACGATCAGTTCCAGCAAATCGCTGAATGGCAAAACCGGTGCATTCTCCTGTGTAGAACCGGGTAAGGATAATCATGGCTCTGTACAAGTGGCTGATACTTATCATTTTAAATATGCCGACGGTACACGGTACTATCCCTTCGGGACGACGTTGTACGCCTGGACGCACCAGCCGGAAGGTTTGGAGGAAATTACCCTGAAAACGCTTGCGAATGCGCCTTTCAACAAAGTGAGAATGTGTGTTTTTCCAAAATATTACTCACACGTAGAGAATGAGCCGCCGTACTACCCTTATGTGAAAAAGTCGGAGACGAAGGATTCGAAAGGGAAGCCGAAATTTCAGTGGGATTTCTCGCAGTTCGAGCCGGCTTTTTTTCAGCATCTGGAAAAACGGATCGATGATCTGAAAAAGTTGGGCATTGAGGCAGATATCATTGTTTTTCACCCGTATGATAAGGGTCATTGGGGATTTGACAGTCTTGGTAAAGAGAACGACCTCAAATATATCCGTTATCTGACGGCCCGTTTGGCGTCGTTCCGGAATGTGTGGTGGTCGTTGGCCAACGAATTTGACTATGTGAAGACTAAGCCCCGTGCGGATTGGGATATTTATACCAAAGCGGTGGTCCATGCAGACCCATATGGTCACCTTTGTTCGATACATAATGGGAGTGTCTATTATGACAACTGGAAGCCGGAGTTTACGCATGTGAGTATCCAAAATGGCTCAACAGTAGAGGATTTCGGCCGCGCGACACTGCTCAGGGACGTGTTTTTTAAACCGATGGTGTACGATGAGGTATGCTATGAAGGCGATTTGCAGCAACGCTGGGGGCATTTGAGCGGCGAAGAAATGACCGAGGCTTTCTGGCAGGGTGTAATCGCGGGTACATACGTGACCCATGGAGAGACCTACCAGAATGCAGGCGATACGATTTTCTGGGCCAAAGGCGGCCGGCTGATCGGTAGCAGTCCGGCCCGGATCGGTTTTCTGCGGAAGATACTCGAAGAGGCGCCGGGACCGCTGGAATTGTCGGATCCCTGGAAAGACCACCATACTTCTCGTGCCGACAGCAGCTATTACCTGGTGTATTTGGGTAAGAATATGCAATCGGAATGGGAATTCAGTTTGCCGCGCAAAGGTGGGCCAAAGGCGGGGCGGAAGTTTAAGGTAGAAGTAATCGATACCTGGAATATGACGATCGATGAACGCCCGGAGGTTTTCGAAATCGCCGAAGCGACAGATTATCGGATTTATGACAAAAAGCGAACCTCTATCCGACTGCCGGTTACGCCTTATCTGGCGCTGCGCATTAAAGAATACCTGGAATGATCACGATTTTGATTGGTTAACATAGATAGTAAAGGATTAAAAAGACCGGATCATGTCCGGTCTTTTTTTTGTTTTTATTTTTGAAATTTTGTTATTTTTAGTTAAATTCGAAAGTAATTATAATATAAACGAAAGTAAAATTCATTTCGCCTCACCATGAAGAGCGTAATGTGACTTTTTCGGAAACACATTCATGAAACCATTGACATTAGGCCTGATCCACACCTCGGCTACGCTCGTGCCGATCTTCCAACAATTGTGCAACGAATACCTGCCCGGCGTCAATGTGTTCAATATTGTCGACGACAGTTTGATCAAAGATGTGATCATCAAAGGCAAATTGATGCCGGCGACCGCACGTAGGGTTGTGAATTATGTGGCTTCGGCGGAAGCTGCCGGCGCGGACCGCATTCTTGTAACCTGTTCATCCATAGGAAGGGCCGTAGAAGCCGCCGACGCACTTTCTTCCGTGCCGGTGCTCCGTGTTGATCAGCCGATGGCCGATCTGGCAGTTTCAAAGGGTAGAAGAATAGGGGTGGTGGCAACTTTGCCCACCACGCTGGAACCGACAGCCGACCTGGTCAAACGCCGGGCGCAAGTTGCCGGCAAGGAAATTCAGCTGACCAGCAGGCTTTGTGAAGGTGCATTCGATGCGCTGATGGGCGGAAATCCGGCCTTGCACGACGAGATGGTGGCGCAGGCTTTGCGGCAGCTATCTGCGGAGGTAGACGTGATCCTGCTCGCGCAGGCGTCGATGGCGCGTGTAGTGGATACGCTATCGGAAGCAGAAAAGACAGTTCCAATCATAGCCAGTCCTCCGGAAGCTGTTCGTTATCTGGCTTCGGTTATTAGTCAGGTATAAGCATGCTGATATTTAGGAAGATATGTCTTGTGTTTGCGGCGGTCGGCATTACTCTGCTCGCATTCGCGTGGTCGACGCATGCAGAAGTGCTTTTAAAAGCGGGAGCACTAGGCACAGCGCTTGCATGGGCGATTGGCATTGGTGCAATTCCGCGTTTGCAGGGCTACCAGTACACCGCCTGGATTGTGGCCGCGGTTGTAGCCGGGATGACTTACCCGCAATCGTTTCTGCACATTGGGGATTTTGATCTTCGGAATAAGTGGCTCATACTCATTGTGGTGCAGGTGGTGATGTTCGGAATGGGTATTCAGATGAGCCTGCGCGATTTTTCGGAACTGGCGACCTCGGGGAAGGGCGTTCTGATCGGCTTGTGCAGCCATTTTACCATTATGCCGCTTACCGGTTTTGCATTGACTAAAATCTTCCATTTCGATCCGGAAATCGCGGCGGGGATCATCTTGCTAGGTTCCTGTTCGAGCGGACTGGCTTCCAATGTGATGGTGTACATTGCCAGGGCTAATCTGGTGCTTTCTGTGGCCGTAACCGCCATGACTACCCTTGCAGCCCCGTTTTTGACCCCGTTCCTGATGAAAATCCTGGCTGGAACGCTCATTCATATCCGCTTTCTCGATATGATGATGGAAATCATCAAGATCGTGATTGTGCCGATTGGCGCAGCACTCATTCACGACTTTTTGAAAACTGCTTCACTTCGCGGTCGACGAAACGTTTATGGAGTAGCGTTCGTTTCGTTGGGGTGGCTTGGGGCGTTGAGCCTGGGTCTTTGGTCATGGTTGAGCGGAGTCGTTTCGGAAGCGGCATTGCAGTCGCTCGAAGTCCTTTCGTTCTTTGCCGGTGCGGTGATGGTTGGCCTGGTATACCATTGGATTACAGGGTGTTTCAAGAATCTTGACCGGTATATGCCGTATGTCTCCATGTTTGGTATCATCTATTTTACCACCGTCACTACGGCGGCTGGGCGCGATAATCTTTTACAGGTCGGTTTTTTACTCTTTTTTGTGTCGGTTGTGCATAATTCGGCCGGTTATTTCTTTGGATATTGGTTTAGCCGGTTGTTAGGCCTGGATAAGGCTTCCGCCCGGACCATGGCATTTGAGGTCGGTTTGCAAAACGGGGGAATGGCTTCCGGGCTTGCAGGCACCATGGGAAAACTGGGTACCGTTGGGCTTGCAGCTGCTGTATTTAGTCCCTGGATGAATATATCAGGGTCGATTTTGGCTAATTATTGGAGGAAGAGGGAAGTGGGCCCGAAAGAAAGGACTCAGAATATTTCCATTAGGCCCTCGGTTTCGGATTTGTGAAATACTGTGATTGCTTCACGTCTGTTTTGTAGTAACATCACGATAAAATCTGTTGAGCAGTTTCTTCTTTTCAGAAGGATGACTTTGGGAGGAAATGAGAGGAGGTTCGCTAAGTCTTTAAAGTCTTCGTCAAACGTTACAATAATGTAGTGTTTCGTCTTCGCGTATTCCCAGATATTGCGATCGGTAGAGGCGTATTTGAGAGGTGTTTGACTAACATGGACACAGTCAGGTAATGAGGATTTTAACTTTTTGACGATTCTGTAAGATATATTTTCGTCAAAAAGAAATTTCATGTTGCGTTGATCAGAGTTTTAGAATTTTCTTCCCCGCTTGCAGCAAATTCAAGGGCTGCAAGGATATCTTCACGAGTCAGCGGTGGAAAATCCTCTATAATTTGCTCAAAAGTCATTTCGCTCGCGAGCCAACTCAGAATGTCACGTACAGCTATTCTGGTGCCTTTGATACAGGGTTTTCCAAACCTTATTTCGGAATTGATGCTGATTCGTTCCTGCCAGTGCTGCATGATTTTTCGAAATTGGCCTTTATAAAGATACAAGTTTAATTCGAGGTTTAGAGTGCTATTTAGCAACTTCACTAGATAGATTAGCAGGGAAACAGTGCGGATTAATCATCGGCCAATACACTGCCTCTCCCAACGTCCTCGAAATACGCCTCGCTGCCGACTTGCCCGCCTTTAAAATTAACTTCCAGCCTATCCGCAGGTGAGTTGGGGGCAAATGCGCGGCAGAGCGGGGCGCCGGGCGAAAGAGGGGTAATCATTTCGACTGCCTTGATGCCAAGCGTTCTGGCAACTACGCCGGATGTGTCGCCCCCGGCGATGACAATGCGTTGGACCGGCACGGTCGCGATCACCCGGCGGGCGATGCTGCCGAGGGCTTTCCCATAAAGCGAGGATGTAAGTGTTTGAATTTCAGTCGAAGATAATCCATTGTCTTTGAGGATAGTGTTGGATTGGATGAACCGGTCGTCCTGCGTGCTTTTGCTGGTGTGGATGATCACGCATTTCCCTTTTTCAATTAATCGTACTGTTTTTTCAATTTCATCCGCAAATGTCGGGTCGTGGGTTCCGGCGGCGATGGCGGGCGTGTCGAGGGCGATTTCCTCGAAACCGTGCGCCAGGGCGTGGTCAATCTGCCGGGCAGTGACGGGGGAGCAGCTGCCGGACACTACGAGCAATGGCGAAGCTTTACCGGATTCCGGCCACCGCGTGCGGTTTTGAGTGATTCCTTCTGCATTCCAAAAGCCGGTCAGGGCCATTTCGATGCCGGATGACCCAACGGAAAAGTGTGGTGACTTGTGGCTGCCGTAGGGATCGATGAGTGCGCCAATGCGCGACATCTGGTGTTCATAAAGGCCGTCGAAAAGCACAATTTCGTTTTCCCCGATACTTGTTTCAAGTAGTGAGGTGGCTTCTTTGCACGGCTTCTCAATCTGCAAAATGTCGATGAGTCCGCACGGTTTTGGCGTCTGTTTACTTAAATGGAGCCGCAGGTCGCTTTCGTCGGCGGGGGTTGTCGGGTGTTTGCCCATGCTGGGGTGGCGGTCGAGTCTATGGATTTGCCCGTTGCTCCCGATGCCCATGCTGGCAAACAGGTTTCCGAATGCGCAGTAGCGGCCTAATGACGGGGCTGCCACAACCAGCGAAACGAACCGCGGGTCAAACACTTCGATGCCAATGTCTATGGCTTTGCCGATGCTGCCGATCGTCGGAGAGGAGTCGAAGGTAGAGCATACCTTATAATGAATGTGCCGCGCACCGACGTTTTTGAGCATTTCGAAAGCGGGCCGGAGTGTTTGTTCCATTTGCGCAGGCGCCATCGCTCGCGTCATGCCTGCGATCCCGAATGCGCGTATGTGCGGGAAGCGGGCGAGATCTTCCGGCGCAGGTGGCTCAATGAACAGCGCGGTACGGATGCCGGCGCGTTCGAGAATTTCCATGGCGTCGGTCGATCCGGTGAAGTCGTCCCCGTAGAATGCCAGTAGGAGCTTGTTGGGCGTCATGCGCGGTGGATTTGCAGTTTTCCAAACTTTTCAACGGATCCGCCGAACTCCGGATATTGTCGTGCGGCTTCTTCCATTGTCAAGCCGCCCACGGCGCCTTCCCAGGCTTGCTGTAAAGCGGTCACCCCGGCGGCAGGGCCTCCCGGATGTGCCATAATGCCGCCTCCGGCCATATAAAGCAAGTCGGTGGTTTGTGTGCGCCGGTAAGTTTCGAATGCCTGTCCGCCCCATTGCCCGGAAGAAACGACCGGTAGTACCGGCTTATCCAGCGGTGCGGCATCGAGGCAGGATGCAATCGAGCGTACGACCGAGTCGTCCGATTCCCAAAACTTGTTTTGAATGCCATTTACATGCAATTGGTCGACGCCGGCAAGCCGCCACAGCTTTTGGTACGCAGGAAACTCAATGCCCAGCAGCGGATGGCGGTTCAGCATGCCCCATCCGTTGCGGTGGCCGTGGATAGCCAGTTCGCTCAGGTCACAGATCCGTTTCGCGCCCGCCAACCCGATGCTGTTGAGGCTGATCATCGCGCACGTGCCGCCCGATTGAAGTACATAGTCATATTTCCGAAGCATGGGTTCCAACTCATCGCTGATGTTGAATGCGTACATGACCTTTTTGCCGGTGCGGTCGGCGTGGCGGTTGATCACCCGCATCACTGCGTCCACCCGGTCTTCGAAGGGGGAGTTGGCGGTAGAGGCCATCAGCTCATCGTCCTTTACGAAGTCGATGCCTGCCTGGGCCAGCGTGTCGACGATTTCCGCGGTTTGTGCCGGCGTGAGGCCTACACTGGGCTTGATGATCGTGCCGAGAAGTGGCCTGCCGGGCGCTACGTGGGTAAGCGAGCGGCTGCCGTTGATGCCGAAGCGCGGGCCGCGATAGTTGTTTACATAGGATTCCGGGAAATGGATGTCCATGAGTTTCAGTCCGGTAAACTGCGTGATTTCGTAGAGATTTCCCTGTAATGTAGAAATGAGCGTAGGGAGGTTGTGCCCGAAGTTTTCGACTGACCACGAAACGTCGACCGTTGCGCGTCGATACACTCCATCCGGAGAAGTTGCGCCGGGGATAGCGGGCTCTGAAACCGTTTCAAGAGGTTCGATATGTTCTACGCGGGCTGCAAACCGGTTTTTAAGCTCTTCTGTCTCGCCGGGTACCATCACGAAGGTTCCCGATGATTGTTCCCCGGCCAACGCCGTCGCCGCTTTTTCCACCGCATAGGGCGTTTCGATGTAATATCGCGCTACTATTCTTTCCATTAATTTCCTGATGTCCTATTTATGTTTACGAATGTAGTCTATTTTGATTCGATTTAAAGGGTGTTATATGGTCGTTTTGCATGTCTTAGAATGAATAAAACTGGTTTTGAACAACTTTTTATAAAAATAAGATAGAAAATACTTACAAATGTTTTTTCTAAATAAAATTGTTCCTACTTTTCGTAAAAATTAGAATATAAAAGAAAGAAAAAGAAAATAACTACTTCCCTAATCGTTTGAAATGTTTATGAAACAACTCTTACGCATCATGCTGGTATGTCTGCTGGTAGTCCCGGTGGTACATGCGCAGACGCTGTCCGTGAAGGGCAGGGTAACGGGTGTAAGCGACGCCGACCCGCTTCCGGGTGTGAGCGTCGTGATCAAGGGCACGCAGCGCGGAACGACCACCAATTCGGACGGAGCCTTCCAGATCGACGTGCCGGATCGGGCTACTGTGCTGGTATTCAGTTTTGTAGGTTACAAATCTGTGGAGGAAACCGTCGGCGTCCGTACCGACATCGGTGTAAGGCTTGTGCCTGAAAACAAATCGCTGGAAGAGGTGGTAGTGGTCGGTTACGGAACGCAAAGCAAACGGGCGGTGACGGGCGCGGTGATTTCCGTCAATTATGACAAGTTCAAGGATCGTTCATTCAGTAACGTTAGCCAGTCGCTGGCCGGAACGCTGCCTGGGGTAAACATTTCGCAATCGCAGGGTGCGCCGGGCGCCTCGCCCGTGATCAAAATCCGCGGGATCAGTTCGATCACGGCAGGTACGAGCCCGCTGATCGTCGTCGACGGGGTGCCGCTGGAAAACTTTAACCTAAACTTGATCAATCCGCAGGACATCGAGTCGATTGAAGTGCTGAAAGACGCGTCTTCGGCGGCCATTTACGGTTCGAGGGGATCGAGCGGGGTGATTATCGTGACGACCAAAACCGGTAAGCCGGGTAAGGTGAATGTGAGTGCGAATGTTGAATATGGTTCGCAGAAGGTGACGCGTCGTGTTAAAATGATGGACGCGCAGCAGTACATCGAGACCTACATCGATGCTAAAAACAATGCGTGGACCGCACAAGGCGGCAATGCCAGCGATCCGAACAGCGCCCGCCCCGCGACGTTGCGTATTCCGGAGGACTTTACCACCAATCCGCAGCAATTCGGAAAGGGTACCGACTGGCAGAGCGTGATGTTCCGTACCGCACCGTCGTTTAATGCGCAGGTAACGGTGACCGGCGGTACCGAGAAGACCCAGTACATGTTTTCGGGTGCTTATCTCGACCAAACGGCAGTTCTGGATGCGAACTACTACAAACGTCTGGCACTTCGTTCCAATCTGAAAACGCAGATTTCCAAGCGGCTTAGCGCGGGCCTTAACATTGGTATTACTTCCATTTTCGACCGCACGGAAGGTACGCAAGGCAAAAGTGACGTGATCAGCCTTGGTTTGCAAAGCGATCCTATTTTCCCGGTTTACAATGAAAACGGGAACCTGGGCTTCCGCGATCCGAATTCGACCTGGTTCCGGTTCACGCAATACGCCGATATGAACCTTTGGCATCCGTACTCGCTCACGCGCGAAGTCGATAAAGGCCGGAAATCGTTCAATACCCTTGCGACGGGTTACCTGGAATACGAGTTCATCGACGGGCTGCGGTTCCGAACCAGTCTGAGTGGTAACCTGTACAACATGCGCAGCCATTTTTATTGGAATGATAAACAGAAATACGGCTATTCGGCGGTACTGGCTGCGCAGGGCAATGCGAGTGACGCGTACATGCTGAACTGGCTGAGCGAGAATACGCTGACTTACGACAAGAAGTTCGGCGAGCATGCATTCACCGGCTTGCTGGGCTACACGAGCCAGAAGCAGCGCGATGAAACAATGTACGTGGCTGCCAATAATTTCCCGAACGATCTCGTGCATACGCTCAATGCGGGAACCGTAACGGCCGGTAACACGACCGCCAGCGAATGGTCGCTGCTTTCATACCTGGCGCGTGTTCAGTACAATTTCAAAAACAAATATTTCCTCACCGGTGCATTGCGTCGCGATGGGATGTCACGCTTTGGCGAGAATAACAAATGGGGGTATTTTCCTTCGGTGTCGGCAGGTTGGTTGCTTTCGGATGAAGCATTTATGTCGGGCGTGACGGCGGTGAATAACCTGAAACTACGCGCGAGCTACGGGGTGACGGGTAATAACCAGATCCCCAACTATGGGGCGATCAGTCTGTTGGCGGCGGCGCAGTATGTAAACGGCTCTAACCTCGCCAACGGTTTGAAAGTAAGCAGCCTGGCAAACCCGAACCTGAAATGGGAGAAGACCAACCAGTTTAATGTGGGTGTGGATCTGGGTCTTTTCAATAACCGTATTAACCTTTCGGCAGAGTACTACAACTCGCTCACCCGCGATATGCTGCTCTTTGTTCCGGTGCCTGACATTACCGGTTTCTCCACCCAGTTGACCAACATTGGTAAAATGCGCAATCGCGGTGTGGAATTGAATATTTCTACCAAAAACCTGACAGGTGCGGTGACCTGGACAACGGATTTCAACATTTCGAGAAACCGGAACAAAGTGCTGCAACTCGGCCCGGGCAACGCGCCGATCCAGTATGTCGACAACGTCGTGACCGTACGTACCGAGGTCGGCCAGCCGGTTTCGAACTTCTATGGCTACGTTTTCGACGGGGTTTTCAAAAATCAGGCGGAAATCGATGCTTATCCGCACCATAGCAGCACTACACCGGGTGACCCGAAGGTGCGCGACGTGAATGGCGACGGCAAGATCAGCGATGCCGACCGGACGATCCTGGGTAACTATCAGCCGAATTTTACTGCCGGCATTACCAATACGGTGGGCTACAAGGGCTTCGAACTGTCGTTCCTGTTCCAAGGCTCATTCGGCGGTGAGATCGCCAACAACAACGTGCGCTACCTCGGTACCTGGGATAATGGACGAAACTTCTTTGCTGATATGTACAACTACTGGCGGTCGGAGAGCAATCCCGGCGACGGAAAGCATTTCAAGCCGTCGGTGAATTACCTCGGGTTGCAGAAGCAGTTTTCTTCTTATTGGGTCGAGGACGCCTCGTTCGTGCGGCTGCGGAACGTGCGCGTGTCGTACGCGGTGCCCACGAAATGGGTTTCGAAGCTGAAAGTGAACGGCGCGCGCGTGTATGTGAATGCGGAGAATGTGCATTTGTGGAGTAAATATATCGGGTATGATCCGGAAAATACTACTTACGGCACAACCTCCTATTCTTCGAGTATGGAAACTGCGGGGTCGTACAGCAGCGGCAATGCGCCTGTGCCGGGAGCATTTCAGGGTGTGGATTATGGGTCCTATCCTTTGCCCCGGGTGATTACTGTTGGGATTAAAGCTGACTTTTAAATGCCACGGAGACACCGCAACGGCGGACCGCGAAGCAGGAAGGCCTTCGTGAGAATTCGTGTCTTCGTGGCAAACCAAAATATTAAAGCAATGAAAAAATACATCCAAACGATAGCCCTAGCAGCCTTAATAGCAGGTACTTGGAGCTGCAAGGACTCTTTCCTCGAACTGGCGCCGGTATCCAACCCGAGTGCGGAGAATTTTTACAAAACAAAGTCGGATTTCGACCTCGCGGCTAATGCGGCCTACAATACGCTTTACACCGTGTACCACCCGCAAGGTCCGGTTTCTTACGCTGGCGAGCTGATGTCCGACAATGTCACGATCTACAATATTTCCGGTAACCAGGCCGATAAGTGGCAGTTCCGCGACTACACGCTCGCACCTGCGAACACGATGGTATACCAGTTTTGGCAGGACTTTTACCGCTCGATTTACAACATCAATATCATTCTCGATAAAATCCAGAACGCCGACCTTGACGCCACCTACAAAGCCCAGACACAAGGCGAAATGTTGTTCCTTCGCTCGCTGTATTACTTCAATATGGTGCAGCTTTGGGGTGATGTGCCGTTGGTAACACGACCGGTTAGCGCGGCGGAGGCTTACGATATCCTGCGCACTCCTTCAACGGAAATCTATGCGCAAATCACGAAAGATCTCGCTGATGCAAAATCCAAACTCCCGGGCACTCCGGCCATTGCCGGCAGGGCTACCAAAGGGGCGGCGCAGACGTTGCTCGGGAAGGTGTACCTCACGATCGGTGACAAAGCTAATGGAGTGAAGGAACTCAAAGAAGTGTATGACAGCAAGCAGTACGATTTGCTGCCTGCGTACGCTTCGCTTTGGGATGCCAAAACCAAGAATACGAAAGAGTCGATCTTTGAAATACAGTTCCTGGGCGGCTCGGCGACCTCGCCATACAGCAACTATTACCTCGAATTTTTCCCTAATTCCAATGCATTGGGCTTCTACGGCGCGGGTATGAATCAGGTCGTGGAAGATGTCTGGAATGAGTACGAGAAAGGGGATGGTCGCCGCGAAGCTTCCATCGATACGGGCTTTACTGATGCAAAAGGGAATTTTACCAAAGCGAAATTTCCTAAAAAATGGCAGGATAAAACTGCACCACTGATTAACCAAAACATCGCTGCCAACAACAACTTTATGGTGTTGCGCTACGCGGACCTGCTGCTGCTGCTCTCGGAAGCGACCGGCGACGCTACTTATCTTAACCAGGTACGCAAACGCGCCGGACTGCCGCTTTACGGAGAAGCCGGCTATCCCGCGAAATACAACACCGTGGCATTGGCCGTAGAACACGAACGCCGCGTGGAACTCGCATTTGAGTTCCATCGGTGGTTCGATTTGAAGCGTACCAATCGCGTAGTCGATGTTTTGACCGCGAAAGGTAAGCCTGTGACGCAAAACAAGCTTGTTTTCCCGATCCCGAATATTGTCAGGGACCAAAACACGAGGATCACGCAGAATGCAGGGTATTAGAGTTTGTGAGTTTAGAGTTCATGAGTTGAAAGTTTGAGAATCTGGCGTCGTTACTGAACTCATAAACTTTCAACTCTCCATCCTCTCTTTCCTCCACTCCCTTTCCTCCATCCCCCCTTTCCTCCATCCTCAATGAACTTTAAACTCCTTAACTCCAAACTCCTAACACTCCTTTGCTCCGGTATCATCATCGGCGCAAAGCCTGTTTATAGCCAATCCGAAACACTGAAAATCTCCGAAAACAAGCGTTTTTTTGAGGATCAGGAAGGGAAGCCGTTTTTCTGGCTGGCGGATACCGGCTGGCTGCTTTTCAATCGCCTTACCCGCGAGGAGGCAGATCGCTACCTGACCGATCGCCAGCAAAAGGGCTTCAATGTGGTGCAGGTGATGGTGGTGCAGGCGCTGCGTACCGTGAATGTGTATGGTGATTCGGCATTGGTGAACCACGCCTTAGGGATGCCCAAAGTGACGGATGGGAATGCATTTGAAAATGAGGAACAATACGATTACTGGGATCACGTCGACTACATTGTTGGAAAGGCCTCCGAAAAAGGTATTAAGATCGGCATGGTGCCCATTTGGGGTAATGCCGTGAAGAATGGAAAAACCAGCGCGGCACAGGCGAAGGCTTACGCACAGTTTCTGGCGAGGCGCTACCGCGACCGGCCGAATATTGTGTGGATCAATGGTGGGGACATTCAGGGAGACGTTGTTCCCGATATCTGGGAGGCGATCGGCGGCACATTGCGCGCCGAAGATCCGTATCACCTGATTACTTTCCATCCGTTTGGCAGAATGCAGTCTTCGAAATGGTTTCATGATCGGGATTGGCTGGACTTCAATATGTTCCAGTCAGGGCACCGCACTTATGCGCAGGATGTCGGGGCCAAAGACTTGCGTTATGGCGAGGATAATTGGCGTTACGTGGAGGCGGATTATGCCCGCGCGCCGGTAAAACCTGTACTCGACGGGGAGCCTTCCTACGAAAATATCTGGCATGGCCTTCACGACAAAACGCTGCCGGTATGGACGGCCGACGATGTGCGGCGGTACGCTTACTGGTCGGTGTTTGCGGGCGCATGCGGGTTCACCTACGGCAACAATGGGGTAATGCAAATGAGGTATGCGCGGGACCCTAAATTGCCCTCCTGGGAAGAAGCCATCCATGATCCGGGAGCGGGCCAGATGATCCATTTGAAAACCCTGATCCTTTCAAAGCCCTACTTCGAACGCGTGCCCGACCAGTCTCTGATCGCTGAAAACGGGGAGCGGTACGATCGGCTCATTGCCACGCGGGGTGAGGATTATGCATTCATTTACACCTGGAATGGCCGGGATATGAAGATCAACTTGGGCAAAGTAGGCGGCACGACGGTGAATGCTAGTTGGTACGACCCGAGAACCGGTGAAACCAAAGTTTTAGGAACAATTGAAAACAAAGGTATTAAAACATTTAACCCGCCCGGGGAGGTTAGAAACGGGAACGATTGGGTTTTGGTGTTGGAAAAATAACGCTATGCAAAGAGAATTGAAAGGAATGCTGGCCCTGTGCCTGACTGTGGGCGCGGTAAATGCACAGGATACGATCCGTTACACGGGTAAAACGCTCGTGAACGTAGACTACCATCATGGGCAGCTGAGTCCGGCTATCGGCGTGCATTCATACCAGACGCTACGCGCGAACCGGACGGACGCGAGCAGGGATTCGGCTATTAGCTGGACTTACAACCATGCTCCGATGCTGGCGTATTGGAACGGGACATTTTATCTAAACTACCTCAGTAACCCCGTCGGCGAGCACATCCCACCGGGGCAAACGCTTTTACAGACCTCACAAGACGGTAAAACCTGGACGAAGCCGGTGGCGATTTTCCCGCCTTACAAAATCCCCGACGGCACGAAAAAGGAAGGCCACCCGGGTATGGCGAAGGATTTATACGCGGTCATGCACCAGCGTATGGGTTTTTATACATCCAAAAGCGGCCGGCTGCTTACACTGGCCTATTTCGGGATCGTGCTGGATACCAAAGACGACCCGAATGACGGAAACGGAATTGGCAGAGTAGTGCGCGAGATCAAAAAAGACGGTACTTACGGCCCGATTTATTTTATCCGGCATAATGCCTCCTGGAAAGCGCCTTCGGATTATCCCATGTACACCGAAAGTAAGGATAAAGGCTTTATAGAGGCTTGCAATGAGCTGCTTTCCAACAAGTTGGTAACCCAGCAATGGGTGGAAGAGGCCGATCGTAACGATCCTGTGATTAGTTTGAAAGGAGAGTACAAGGCATTCAGTTACTACCATTTGCCGGATGGTAGGGTAGTAGGGCTTTGGAAAAATGCATTGACCAGCATTAGCAAAAACGAAGGAAAAACCTGGCTGTACAACCCCAAACGTGCGCCCGGATTTGTAAACAGCAATGCGAAGATATGGGGGCAGAAAACGTCGGACGGTAAATATGCCACGGTGTATAATCCGTCGGAGTTTCGCTGGCCGCTTGCCGTTTCGGTCAGCGACGACGGTTTGAACTACAAAAATCTGCTGCTTGTGAATGGCGAGATTACTTCGATGCGCTACGGCGGCAACTATAAATCCTATGGCCCCCAATATGTGCGAGGTATTTCGGAGGGGGACGGCACGCCGCCGGACGGTAATCTTTGGGTGACGTATAGCATGAACAAAGAGGATATTTGGGTGTCCGGAATACCGGTTCCTGTGCGGGACAAAGCGGAAAAACATGCCGCCGACCGCTTTGCGCAAATGCCCGACGGCAAAGAACTGGCCGAGTGGAACATTTACAGCCCATTGCAAGCGCCGGTAAGCATTGACAAGTCTCGGGATGGTAAGGCATTGGTTATCAAAGACGCGGACCATTTCGACTATGCCCGGGTGGAGCGCGTGATTCCCAACACGAAAAAGCTGATAGCAGAGTTTGCTGTGACGCCCAATCAAAACAACACCGGTTTGCTCGATATCGAATTCCTTGATGCCAAGGGTACTCCGGGCATTCGTTTGTCTTTTGATTCAACCGGGGTGTTCCGTTTGAAAGCGGGGTATCGGAATAAGACGCTTTTCGAATACCAAAAAGGCCAGCATTACGACATTAAGGTGCAAGCCAACACAGAGACGCGGTTGTACTCCGTGGTGGTGAATGGCAAGCAGGTTGGTACCGGTGTGCTTTTTGCGCCGTTGGAATCCGTGAGCCGCATTGCATTCCGAACTGGCGACACCCGCCGCTTCCCCAATGCCGACACGCCCACCGACCAGATGTACGACCTGCCCAACGCCGGTATGAAAGACCCGGAAGCTGTTTTTGCTATTGATTATCTGATTACCAAGTCATTTTAAATTCGGGTTTTGCTAAAAAATGCATGGCCGATTTTTGAAAAATATGAAAACTACCCAAGCCTTTATTGCACTTTCTCTGGGATTTAGCTTGCATGCATTTGCCCAGGAAAAAGCGCTGGTCAATACTTCTCAAAGCAAGTTTGCAAAACTCCACGGCGCGGATATGACCGCCGTGCAATGGACGCAGGGCTTCTGGGCCGACCGTTTCAAGGTGTGTCGGGAAACGATGGTGCCGCAGCTCTGGAAAACCTACACCGACCCGAATCTGAGCCATTCGTTCCGCAATTTCGAGATCGCCGCGGGTTTGGAGTCGGGCAATTTTAAAGGCCCTTCCTTTCACGATGGGGATTTTTATAAAACATTTGAAGCGGTAGCCAGCCTTTATGCCGCCACCAGAGCCCCGGAGCTGGACGAACTGATGGACAAAACGATCGCCGTGATCGCCAAAGCGCAGCGTGCAGACGGGTACATTTATACCAAAGCCATTATTGAGCAAAAGCAGCAAGGTGAAGGTAAGATGTTTGCGGACCGGCTTAGTTTCGAAGCCTACAATTTCGGGCATCTGATGACCGCCGCCTGCGTGCATTACCGGGCCACCGGCAAAACCACCATGCTCGACGTTGCCAAAAAGGCGGCCGATTTTCTTATCACCTTCTATCATGCAGCCACGCCCGAGCAAAGCCGCAATGCCATTTGTCCGGCACATTACATGGGCCTTTCGGAGCTGTACCGTACCACACACGATGAAAAATACCTGAGGCTCGTAAAGCATTTGATCGCCATCAAGGGGGCCACGGAGGGTACCGACGATAACCAGGACCGCATTCCGTTTTTGAAGCAGACCAAAGTAATGGGGCATGCCGTGCGCGCTAACTACCTGTATGCAGGCGTAGCGGACGTGTACGCGGAAACCGGTGACGAAGCGCTGCTCGCGCAGCTAAACACTATGTGGGACGACGTTACCCAGCACAAAATGTACGTTACCGGCGGCTGCGGCGCGCTTTACGACGGCGTTTCGCCCGATGGCACGAGCTACAAGCCCGACGACGTCCAGAAAATCCACCAGGCATATGGCCGCGATTACCAGCTCCCCAATTTTACCGCCCACAACGAAACCTGTGCCAACATTGGCAATGTCCTGTGGAACTGGCGCATGCTGCAAATCACCGGCGACGCCAAGTATGCCGACATCGTGGAGCTTGCATTGTACAACAGCGTGTTGTCGGGTATTAATCTCAAAGGAGATAAATTTTTGTATACCAATCCATTGGCCTACTCCGATGCATTACCCTTCAAGCAGCGCTGGGAGAAGGATCGGCAGGCCTATATTTCCAAATCCAACTGCTGCCCGCCGAATACCGTCCGCACAGTCGCCGAGGTAAGCCAATATGCTTACAGCCTTTCCGATGCCGGGGTATTCTTCAACTTATATGGAGGTAATAAATTCCAAACAGCCGTTAGAGGCGGTCAGCTTCGTCTGACGCAAACCACTGATTATCCGTGGAATGGCAAGATTACCATCGCAATGGAAGAGGCGCCTAAAGAAGCCGTGTCATTGTTCTTTCGCATTCCGGGCTGGTGCGGCAATGCTTCTTTATTGATTAATGGTAAAAAAGAAACTGCCAAACTGGCCTCAGGTACTTATGCCGAAGTAAAAAGGATTTGGAAATCAGGAGATAAGATCGAATTGACGCTCGATATGCCCGTAAAGCTAATCGAATCGAACCCACTTGTAGAGGAAACCCGCAACCAGGTGGCCGTGAAACGCGGACCGGTTGTCTATTGCGTGGAGTCCATTGATTTACCCAAAGGCAAAACCATTTTCGATGTGGCTATCGGTGCCCGGAATAATTTTAAGCCTTCCCTGCTAACGATCGAAAACAGTCCCGTCATGAGCTTGGAGGGTGATGCGGTGCTGGTGAATGACTCCGATTGGAGCAAGAAGCTATATCGCGAAGTGTCTGCCGACGCGCCTAAAACCATTCCTGTGCGGTTGGTGCCGTATTACGCCTGGGGTAATCGGGGGCATGGGGATATGTCGGTTTGGTTGCCGCTGGTAAGGTGAATTAAGATGAGATGGTTTGGCAGCGTGAGACATTGTCGGGCATTTGTTGTAGCGTGCCTACGGCACTTTCTAAACACGCTGTGATTGTTTTGCTACCGATGTTACATCCCTGACGGGATTTTTTCGTAGGATATGTAGTCCCGCTGGGGACGAAACATTGGTAGTAAATGCGTTGTAGCAAGTAGATTGAAAATGCCGTAGGCATGTAACAACATTGAGAAGGTTGTCCTGGTCGCTAAATTACGCGAACCGTGGGAATACGAATGGCGCTGTGCCCTGCCAGGGTATCCTGTTTGTAGCAATTACACGAACGTAAATTTCGCCAAGCTCCATCGGAGCTTCCTTAATGCACAGACGTCAGGAGGCTCCGACGAAGCCATTGATCCATGTAAGATTTGTTGGTCTATAAGCAGGTGGCCGCGCCGTGGCAGGGCGTTTCCGCAAAGATGTTATTTAACTGTCCATGCCTATCGTTTGTGTTTGATTGTATAATTGCCTGTTCCAATTGTATTCTGAAAGAGTTCCCAAAAACAAAATGTATAGTGTTCCTGCAGGGAAATGAATAGTGGCAGTTAGGTGATAGTCGTTTCCGGAAATGTTAAAAACAAATCTGTGGTTACCAATGTGCTCCGCCGAATTGAAGGACTTTTTTAAATCGGTTGGACAGGACCACTCGGCTCGCTTTACAATATCATACCATTCATCCAGGGATTCACAGATGCGCGGTAATCTTACGGTATAGCGATTGATAAGAATTGATCTTGTCAGGATGACCATGATTTGCTGAGTGAAATGTTCGAGTATTCAATATCTGAAGTCGCCCCTAATCAAATGAAATCCTTTACCCGAATAACGCTAATCGGTTATCCTACGGCCAAACCTCACAACTCCCTAACCCAAATATTCCTGAAACTGACCCTGCTACCATGCTCCTGCAACTGCAATGGCAGCTTCGTATCATGGTATTTATATTTCGGATACCCCTGATAGACCATCGGTCCCTTCAATTCCACGTGGTTTAAAATCAATACATTATTGTGAAAAACGGTCATGTAGGCCGGTTTCTCGACGGTTTTGTCGGGGCGGAAAACGGGGGCTTCGAAAATGACGTCGTAGGTCTGCCAGGTTTGGGGTTTTCGGGCGGCATTGACGAGCGGGGCATGTTGTTTGTAGACGCTGCCGGCCTGACCGTTGTAGTAGATTTTGGTATTGTAATTCCAGGATTCGTAGATCTGCAATTCGTAGAGGCCCATGATGAGGACGCCGCTGTTGCCGCGGTTGAAATCCTTGTCTTCGGATGGATCCGGAGTGCGCCATTCGAGGTGGAGCTGCATGTTGCCGAATTTTTGCTTCGTGCGGATATCGGTGGCTTTGGGTACGATGGTGATGGCGTTGCCGTCGGTTTTCCATTTTACCGGCGAGCCGTCAGGGTGTTCCCATTTGCTGAGATCTGACTGGCTGCTGAGCAGTACGATGGCGTCCGAAGGCGGCTGGGCGCAGGTTTCTCCCGGTGTCACGAGCGGTGGTTTAAACGACCAGTCCTCGGTGGCAGAGGGCGATGGTAATTTCTCTTCTTTTTCGGATTGGGCGTTTCCCAGTGTACTAATCCCCAACAGGAGCACCCCGGCAAAAAGGCTCCTTATGATGTGTTTGCGCTGCATGGATGTCAATTCAAAATCAAGCATAAATCATATGGTTGTGGTTATACAAAGAAATAATAGTACAATAACTCACTATTATTTTCAATTTTCTCTTTTTATTTTCTTTTATTTACGTAAATTTGCTTTTGATGAGTTTAAGTATTCTATTTGACCTGTGAATACGTTTATTTTTTGTCGGTATGTGACGAATTGTTTCTTTTCCATCTATTTTTAGGTAAAAAACAAAAGTTAATACAATGCTGGCAAATCAGAGAAGAGAGAAAATACTTGAACTGTTAAAAGAAGACGGCTCGGCAAAGGTGATTGACCTCGCCAGGCTTTTTAAAGTGACCGAGGTGACGATCCGGCAGGACCTGGATAAACTCGAAAAGGACGGCCTGGTGATCAAGGAGCACGGCGGGGCGTTTTTGAAGAATGTCGAAGACCAGGTGCGCAATTTTTCGCTGGCCAACCAGGAAAATCTCGATAAAAAGGAGCTGATCGCGGCTAAATGCCTGGAGTTCATTTCGAATGGCGACACGATTATCCTCGATTCGGGTTCGACCACGACGGAGATTGCAAAAAAGCTGCGGGGCAGCAACAAGCACCTGACGGTGATCACGAATGCGCTGAATATCGCACTAATCCTGGGCGCCGAAACGGGCATCGAGGTGATCATGACCGGCGGCGAGTTTAAGCCGCCTACCTTGTCGCTGACGGGCCAGAAAGCCGCCGACTTTTTCAAAGGCCTGAATGTGCAGAAACTGTTCCTCGCCACAGCGGGATTGTCGCTGAAAGCAGGGCTGACGTACCCGAGTATCGCCGACCTGGTCGTGAAAAAGGCCATGATCGACGCGGCGGACACGACTTACCTTGTAGCTGATTCGACCAAAGTAGGAAAAAGCGCATTCGCGAGCCTCGGAGCACTGTCGTTGATCGATTACATCATTACCGACGCCGGGATCGAAGAGAAGTTTCAGCAGCTTTTTCATGACAATGAGATTGAATTGATTATCGCGGAATGATCTTGGGAGGAAAGGGAGCAAGGGGTCAGGAATAGTCAGGAAGTAGTCAGAAGGTGGTCAGGAAGTAGTCAGGAAATAGTCAGGAGGTGGTCAGGAAATAGTCAGGAAGTAGTTAGGAGGTGGTCAGGAGGTTATCAGGAGTGTATGGACAACAAATGGCCACGCATGATCATCCATGACCCAAATGACTACACGTGACCACAAATGACAAAACATGACAAAACATGACAAAACATGACCACAAATGGCGACGTGCCGTTCGCCGAACAAAGTAACATACCATGAACATGAAAAGTATCGGAGTCATTATTGGTAACAGGGATTTCTTTCCGGATAGGCTGGTGGCCGAAGCGCGGGTGGAAATCGTTGATTTACTTAAAAAAATGAATATCAATGGGATTATGCTCGATACCGAGGCTACAAAGCTGGGTGGCGTCGAGACGTTCCAGGATGCGCAGAAATGCGCGGCGCTTTTCCGGGCACACCGGGATGAGATCATCGGCGTGCTGGTGGTGTTGCCCAATTTCGGCGACGAGCGGGGCATCGCCGAGACATTGAAACTGGCTGATCTGAATGTGCCGGTACTCGTACAAGGTTATCCCGACGATCTCGACAAGCTGGATGTGGCCCGCCGCCGCGATTCGTGGTGCGGCAAGATTTCAGCCTGCAACAACTTGTATCAATTTGGTATTAAATACACACTTACCACGAAGCACGTCGTGCGTCCAACCGATCCTTCGTTCATGAAGGATCTCAATGATTTCGTGGCCGTGTGCCGGGTGACCAAAGGTTTGCGTAATGTGCGCATCGGTGCGATTGGCGCTCGTCCGGGCGGGTTCAATACGGTGCGGTACAGCGAGAAAATATTACAGCGCAACGGCATTTCGGTCGTGACGGTGGATCTGTCCGAAATTTTGGGTAATGCCAATAAACTGACGGCCCAGGATTCGAAGGTGAAGGAGCGTTTGGATAAAATCACTTCCTATGCCTCCCGCGGCCGTACGCCGGATGAAGCATTGATTCAAATGGCGAAGCTGGACGTGGTTTTGGGAGAGTTTATGGCGGCTAATGCATTAGACGCAACGGCCATTCAATGTTGGACGTCGGTGCAGCAGAATTACGGCTGCAACGTGTGTACGAGCATGAGCATGATGAGCGAAAACATGATGCCTAGCGGCTGCGAGGTGGATGTGACGGGTACATTAAGTATGTATGCATTGCAACTCGCATCGGGCTCGCCGAGTGCGCTGGTGGATTGGAATAACAATTATGCCAACGACGATAACAAATGTGTGCTTTTCCATTGCGGTAACTGGGCAAAATCGTTTTTGCCGGATATCGAAATCGCGACGGCGCCGATTCTGGGAACGTCGGTGGGAGAGGAGAATACATGGGGCGCATTGGCCGGTCGCACGCCTGCAATGCCGCTTACATACGGACGCATCAGCACGGACGACCCGCGCGGGATCATGAAGGCGTATATAGGTGAGGGGCGTCTGACGGACGATACACTGAAAACATTCGGTAACCGCGCAGTGGCTGAGATCCCGAATCTGCAAAACCTGATGCAATACATCTGCCGCAATGGTTTCGAACACCATGTGGTCATGAATGCGTCCAAAACGGCGGGTATTCTGAAAGAAGCATTGGGCAATTATATGGGCTGGGAAGTGCAGGTGTTCGACGAACCCACGGAGCAACCCTATGCTACACGCGTGCCCGACCGCGAACTCGTTTCGCAGAACTGAACCCTGAACTATCGGAAATTTACGAATACCGGTCGAGAGACCGGACTAATGCTAAAAGTCATGTCGGAAAAGGAACTGGCGCAGAAATCGGTGGGGTACCGCAAGAAAATACTCAAATATATCTACCAGGCCAAAGCGGGTCATACCGGCGGGAGCCTGTCGTGTATCGATATTTTGAATGTGCTCTACAATCATACGATGAACGTCGGCCCTGGTACTTTCGATTCGCCCGACCGTGACCGGTATATTCAGAGCAAGGGGCATACGGTGGAAGCATTATATGTAGTGCTGGCGTCGCGCGGCTTCTTTCCCGAATCGGATTTGGAAACGCTTTGTAAGTACCAGTCGCATTACATTGGCCACCCGACCCGCAAGGTGCATGGTGTGGAACAGAATACCGGTGCGTTGGGTCACGGACTTTCGCTGAGCGTGGGTACCGCCATCGCCGGCAAGCTCGATAAGCGTGATTACCGTGTATTCACCGTCCTGGGCGACGGTGAGTTGCCCGAAGGTTCCAACTGGGAAGCAGCATTGTCGGCTTCGCATTACAAGCTTGACAACCTTTGCGCCATTTTAGATAAAAACACCCTGCAAATCAGCGGCCCTACCAGCGCTGTATGCAATACCGACCCTGTCGACGAGAAATTCGAAGCATTCGGCTGGGCGGTGCGGCATGTCGACGGGCACGATATCGGCGAACTAGTGACGGCATTCGATGCATTACCATTTGAAAAAGGTAAGCCGAGCCTCATTATCGCGCACACCGTAAAGGGCAAGGGCGTGAGTTACATGGAAAACCAATTGAAATGGCATCACGGCGTACCTGATCAACAGCAGTACGCCGATGCGATACAGGAGCTGGACGCGCTGGAAGTTACACTGGCCTGAGCCGTTCCGGGAAACCTGACAATGAATTAAAATAGCAGAAATAGTGGATGCGACGATCGAGAACATTGCTGTGAGTCAGCGGGCTAATCTGGAAGTTTTTTCCGGTACATTGCAGCACCTCGCCCAAACCGACAGGGACATTATCGTGGTAACAAGTGACTCGCGCGGTTCCGGCAAGCTGGTGCCGTTCGGGCAGAAGTTCCCGGAGCAGATCATCGAGGTCGGTATTGCGGAGCAGAATCTCGTGGGTGTCGCGGCGGGTCTGGCCTCGGCAGGCAAGAAGGTTTTTGCGGTCTCTCCCGCCTGCTTTCTGACAGCCCGCGCATTAGAGCAGATCAAAAACGACGTGGCCTATTCCGATAACCCGGTGAAGCTGATCGGCATCAGCGCCGGCGTGAGCTACGGTGCATTGGGCTCCACACACCACAGTTTGCACGATTTCGCGGTTTTGCGCACCATTAATAACCTCATTGTCGTAGCCCCGGCGGATAATTTTGAAACGGAGCAGGCCATTCTGCTCGCCGCTGAAACCGATATGCCGGTCTACATCCGTTTTGGCAAAAAACAAATGCCTTTGCTTTCCGAAGAGGAAAAAACATTTGAATTCGGAAAAGGACGCGTTGTGCGTGAGGGAAGCGACTTGACCATCATCGGTACGGGTGAAACGGTAGCTCCTGCATTGCTCGCGGCAGACAAGCTAGAACGCGAGCATCATATCTCGGCCACGGTGGTCAGTATGCACACGATCAAGCCGCTCGATTACGATCTTTTGCGAAATATTGCGGCTTCCGGCCAGCCGATTGTTACGGTGGAAGAGCACAGCGTTTACGGTGGCCTCGGCGAGGCTAGCGCCTCGTTTTTGATCCAGAATGACTTTCATAACCGGTTCAAAATCATAGGTATTCCCGACGAATACACGGTTACGGGCTCCCAAACGGAGATTTTCAATCATTACGGTATTTCAGAAGGCGGTATTGCTGCTGCGGCACTCGGCCTTGTCAGATAAGCGGCTGCTCGTGTCAGTGTAAACGAGCGGTTAATTAGTCGTTGTAAAATCAGGTATTTTTCAAATAGGGTTATTTGGGCAAAATTTATGAAACTGATAAGACAAGTGTTCTGTGGTGCCGCGTTGCTGTTGGGCGGCCTTTCCGGGTCTGACCTCGCACATGCGCAGGACGCGCCGGATGCACCCAAGCGTCGCGTGCTGGTGCTGACAGACATTGAAAACGAGCCGGACGATACCCAGTCGATGATCCGTTTTTTGACCTATTCCAACCATTGGGACGTTGAAGGCCTCGTCGCCACGACTTCCATTCACCAGCAAAAACGCGTTGCACCTGAAAAAATCAAACAGCTCATTGAGGCATATCGAAAAGTGCGGCCGAACCTGCTTTTGCACGAAAAGGGCTATCCGGAGGCCGATTACCTCATCAGCATTACCAAAAGCGCCTACCCCGATTTCGGACTGAATGCCGTGGGCAAGGGTAAGGACTCTGAAGGTTCGGAATGGATTATCAAGGTAGTTGATAAAAAGGACGATCGTCCGGTATGGATTCCCGTCTGGGGCGGTGCTAACTGCCTCGCACAGGCGCTTTGGAAAGTGAAAATGACGCGGTCGCCTGAGGATGTGCAGAAATTTGTATCCAAAATCAGAATGTATACCATTTCGGATCAGGACGATACCGGTCCGTGGATCCGCAAGACCTTTCCGGAGTTGTTCTATGTGGGCAGCCCTGGTTACCACGCGGCGGGTGCTTACCATTATGCGACGTGGTCGGGCATTAGCGGTGACAAGTTCCACGGCCGTTTCGCGGGCGCCAATTTTGAGATCGTCGACAATCCCTGGCTCGACGAGCACGTCCGCAGCCACGGTCCGATGGGCAAGGAATATCCTTTTACCAAATTCCTCATGGAAGGTGATACGCCGTCGTTTCTGGGTTTGGTTAATAATGGATTAAATGACCCCGAGCATCCTGAATACGGCGGCTGGGGTGGACGGTACGAGCTTTACACACCGCGCACACTCAAGTATTTCTATGAACCCGAAACCCGACCGATCTATACCGACGCCATGGATGAGGTGAAAGGCACAGACGGGGCTTACCACACGAGCAACAAGGCCACATTATGGCGCTGGCGCGAGGCATTCCAATATGATTTCGCCGCGCGGATGGACTGGACGATCAAGCCCTACAAAGAAGCCAATCACCCGCCGAAAGCCGTTGTGAAAGGCGGCACGCGTATCGCTGCGAAAGCGGGTGAGCCCGTGCAGCTTAGCGCGGAAGGCTCAGAGGACCCGGATGGTAATGCATTGAACTACGAATGGATCTACTACCCGGAGCCGGGCAGCTACAATATCAAGGAGCCGCTCGGTATTAAGGATATAAAAGCAGCGCAAACGACTTTTGTGGCTCCAAAGGTGGAAAAACCGGAGACGATCCACATTGTACTGGCCGTGACCGATAGTGGTTCGCCCGCGCTGACGCGGTACCAACGCGTGATTGTGACCGTGTACCCGTAGCCGCGACTGTGAACGCGGCGCCTAAACCCATTGCAGCATGAAAACCAGCTTACATTATCGGATAGCACTTTTTTGTATCTTTTTCGGAATTGGATTTATTGGTTGCAAAACAAAAGAATCCAAAGACGAGCCGAAAAAGATCGCGATCGTGGTGTCGACGCTTAATAATCCGTGGTTTGTTTTCCTCGCACAAAAGGCCGAGGCGAAAGCGAAACAGCTCGGTTATGAATCCAAAATTTTTGATTCCCAGAACAATACGGCACAGGAGACCGACCATTTCGACAATGCAATTGCCTCGGGTTACGACGCGATCTTGTTCAATCCTACGGATGCCGACGGTTCCATCGTGAATGTGAAGAATGCGGTGGCGGCGGGTGTGCCGGTATTTTGTATGGATCGGGAAGTGAATGCGAACGGGGCTGCAACTTCACAAATACTGTCGGACAGCTATTCCGGCTGCGTGGCGATCGGCAAATATTTCGTAGAGACATTGAACAAGAAAGGCAAGTACGTCGAAATCCTCGGGATGGTGGGCGATAACAACACCTGGAACCGCTCGAAGGGCTTCCATAGCGTCGTTGATTTTTATCCGGGATTGAAAATGGTAGCTCAGCAAAGCGCCGATTTCGACCGGAATAAGGCTATGGAAGTGATGGAATCCATCCTGCAAGCGCATCCGGATATCGACGGGGTGTTCTGCGGGAACGACGCCATGGCCATGGGGGCTTACCAGGCATTGGTGGCTTCCGGGAAGGCCGATCGTGTGAAAGTATTCGGCTTCGATGGTGCCGAGGACGTCGTGAAATCCATTCGGGATGGGAAAATACTGGCCACCGGAATGCAGTTTCCTGAGGTAATGGCGCAGACCGCCGCCACATTTGCCGATGCGTATTTCAAAGGGAAACGCGATTTTCCGGGTAAAATGCCGGTGGCCGTGGAGCTGGTGAAGAAGGATAATGTCGAAAATTATGCCGCTTACGGCGAAAAAGAATAGCTATGTCCAAACCGATCCGATGCCTGCTTTATGTGGCAGTGATTGCACTACTGGCTTATAATTCGGTGTATTTTAAAAAGCTGGATGAAGTGAAGGCCGGTACCATGGCATTCGATGCTGCCGGTTATGCCAAAGACTTCTGGGAAAAAAAACTGATACCGGGCTTGCCGAAAGCGGTGGAGCTCGGGGAATTGACCAAGCAGCTTGAAACTGAAAAGGACAAGGCTTTTGAACAACATTCGCATGCGCTGGGCATTGGTAATATTCGCTATTTTCTGGTGAAAGGGCAGGGTGTCGTGACGGATGTGAGCGAAAACGAAGTGTCCGTTGCAGTCCCGGGAGGCGATGAAGGCGCGGGAAATGTGCGCATTGCAACCGAGTATGTTTTCGGCAATGCCGTTCGCGATGCGTCGGGCGCGATCGATATCAATGCATTCACCAATTCTATGGATTTCAATAATGTATCGGCGGAGATCAACAAGCTGATCCGCGAAAAGGTAATACCGCCATTCAAATCGAAAGTGAAAAAAGGCGACCGCGTGGCATTCCACGGCGCCATCGAACTGAACCGCGGGCATTTCCAGCTGAATAGCATTGAAATCATCCCGATAAGTCTCCAAATCGAAAAGCCATGACGGATACAGCAACCTTATTGGAAGTGAAGCATATCACAAAGCGGTTTCCGGGCGTGATAGCGTTGGATGACGCTTCGCTATCGATCGAAGCTGGCAAAGTAACTGCGCTGATCGGCGAAAATGGCGCGGGGAAATCGACATTAATGAAGATACTGTCAGGCGTTTATCCTGATTTTGAAGGAGAAATTTACTACAAAGGTGAAACAGCGAAGTTTACCGGACCGAAGGACGCGCAGCAGCAGGGCGTGGTGATCATTCATCAGGAACTCAATTTAATTCCCTATTTAACCATCACCGAGAACATTTTCCTCGGACGGGAGCTGGTGACGCAGTACGGTACGATGGACAAGGGTCGTATGCGCAAACGTACGCAGGAGCTGCTCGACCGTTTGAAACTGAAAGCGAGCCCCGATTCGCAGGTTTTTAAACTCAAAGTAGGTCAGCAGCAGATCGTCGAAATTGCCAAGGCACTGCTCACCGACGCCGAACTGATCATCATGGACGAACCCACTTCGGCTATTACCGGTGCGGAAGTTGAGGTTTTGTTCGATATTATCTCCGATCTCAAAGCCCAGAACAAGGCCATTGTCTACGTTTCGCACAAGCTCGACGAACTGTTCCGCATAGCCGACAATTACGTGGTGCTGCGCGATGGCAAAAGCATTGAATCAGGTGAAATGGAGGGGATGACGCAGGACCAGCTGATCAGCAAAATGGTAGGGCGGAAAATCGAAGTGATGCGGAAAACCAACGACCGCGGCGCTTGTGAGCCGCTGCTGGAAGTGAAAAACCTGAACCTGAAAAGTCGGGTGAAGGCAGGTAATGTGCTTAGCAACGTCTCTTTTAATATAGGTAAGGGCGAAATTGTCGGGCTTTTTGGGCTGATGGGCGCTGGCAGAACGGAACTGCTCGAATCCATTTTCGGATTGCATGCGGCGCATTCAAGCGGGCAGGTGCTCATTGGCGGACAATCCATTTGCTGCGATTCTCCCGTGCGTGCCATCGCTGCCGGGCTCGCGCTCGTACCTGAGGACCGGAAAAAGGACGGATTGGTGCTGGGACTGGGCGTGAAGAATAATATCAGTCTCACCACATTGGAGGAACTGGAAAGCCTCGGCACGTTGAACGACACAAAAGAATGCGAACTGGCCGATCATTACATTAGTGAGTTGCGGATTAAAACGCCCTCCAAAGATCAGCAAGCGCGAAACCTGAGCGGAGGCAACCAGCAGAAGGTCGTGCTCGCCAAATGGCTGGCCACGCGCCCGAAAGTGCTCCTGCTCGACGAACCGACCCGCGGTATCGATATCAATGCCAAAACGGAGATTTATAAACTCATTATCCGGCTAGCCGACGAGGGGTTGGGTATTCTGGTAGTGTCTTCGGAGCTGCCCGAAATCCTGGCCGTTTCCGACCGGATCCTGGTGATGTCGGAAGGGCGCATAACCGGTGAGTTTTCGGCGAGTGAAGCGTCGGAAGATAAGATTTTGAAAAAAGCTATAAGCGCTATGCAGTAGGCTCAAAGCTTTGTACATCATATCAGATAAAATTTACAATCAAAAGCATACAGCCTAATGCCTATTGCATATAGCCCGAAAAACTTCGCCCGCTTCCAGTCGCTCATCGCACTATTTCTCTTGTGCCTTGCATTAAGTATCCTGTCGGACAAGTTCCTTACGTTTTCGAACCTTTGGAATGTTATGCGGCAGATTTCGGTCAATATCTGTATTTCGGTCGGCATGACGCTCATCGTACTAACGGCCGGTATTGACTTATCCGTTGGCTCAGTGTTGGCACTATGCGGTGCTATTACGGCAGGTTTACTTAAAAACGGGATTGAAATACCAGCCCAAAACCTGTATATCGGATTCACCGTGCTCGGCGCGATTCTCGCGGGCGGGCTGACGGGGTCGGCTTTGGGCGCATTCAATGGATGGGCGATTACGCGTTTCAGCGTGCCGCCATTTGTGGCCACACTAGCGATGCTGACCGTCGCGCGGGGATTGACCATGCTTTGGACCGGCGGTTTCCCGATCAGCGGGTTGGGGGATACCTTCCTTTTTGTCGGTACGGGCTGGTTCCTGGGCATACCGGTGCCGGTCTGGATCTCCGTCGTGGTGGTGCTGCTGGCCGTTTTCCTGACCGACAAGACACGCATCGGCCGCTACATTTATGCGATCGGAGGAAATGAGAGTGCCTCGCGGTTGTCGGGAATCAATGTTAATAAGGTTAAAATCATCGTCTATACCATTGCCGGAGCGCTCGCAGCGGTGGGCGGGATCATGGTCACAGCGCGCCTCGACTCCGCCCAGCCCAATGCGGGCATCAGCTACGAACTGGATTCGATTGCAGCCGTCGTCATAGGAGGCACCTCGCTCTCCGGCGGACGCGGGAGCATTCTCGGCACCGTACAGGGGGCGATCATTATCGGGGTGTTGAATAATGGTTTGGTACTGTTAAATGTCTCACCGTTCTGGCAGCAGGTCGTGAAAGGGCTGGTAATTTTGCTGGCGGTGATTATTGACAAGTCGAATTCGAAGGGAGAGTAGGGTTGGCCTAGTGAACCTGCCAATCAAACACAGTGGTGTTGATATGGGTAAAAAGCATTTTAAGCGCTTGTTTGGTCAGGCGGTTGTAAGGGCTTCCGTTGGCAGGCCGCACGTGCACTGCGTCCACATATGTAATGAGATGGCACCTTACTTGTGAACAGCCTTTGCTATTCACATTTTGGAGCATTGAGTCGTCCAGTTTGAATGTAAAGCGGTCGTTTGAATTGTTCGACGACATCATGGCGCATACATAAATGTTATCGTGTTGATGAACCTCGGTACAGGATAACACAACTGCCGAGTGTGTGAGATATCTTCCGGTCGACGGCATGGGAAAGTCAAATGAAACAATGTCGCCAGGATGAAAGTGCATGCAAGTTATAAGCGTGAAGTAAGACACAAAATCGTATTATAATGAAGAGCTTCGCGCAGCTCCGGGTCTGTTGGCATTACGGGTAAATGTTCTGTTTGCTTAACATGCAGTTTGGCTTCAAATTTATAGATAGCCATTTCATGCTTTCGGAATGCCATGCTCAATTCCTGGTTTTCAATTTCGTTAATCGCCTTGTCCATTTTGACCAAAATCGGAAGCATATGTTGGACGAATGCAGAGGCCGCTTTAACCTGCTCGGTGTCCATTTGCTGAACCAAAGCGATCTGCTGTTCAATAAACTTTGTGTCGCGCATCAGGTTTTTTGCTATGCGGAGGCTAATCCAGTTAGAGGGAGATTTTGCGAATAATCTGATAAAATTGGCGATCCGGACTACGAGCGAAATCTTTTTTGCTTCGAACTGTATCGTGCTGAATGTCATTTCGATCATGGGCGCTAGGTAATTGATTCGTTGCAAAAGAACATAAAAAAGTATTAGAAAATAACCTGCATTTTGAAGGAGTTATCCCACTACATCTAGGAAGGATATAAAGTCAAGATAAATGATCAACCGCACAAAAAATATGGATAAGCCGCATACGGGTCGGAGGTGGTGAATGTGTGGATGCCGGAGCTATTTTATGATAATGACGGAGTGATTTGCGATTGTCTTGATTATCCGTAAATTATCGCATTCACTCAAACTTTACGCAATGCGAGACCATGAACCGCTTATTGACGAACTCCTCGGGCGTTTCAGGCAGGAGATCGGTGCTGACCTTGAAAAGTACGCCAATCATGTTCACCGGGTCTTCGAGACCTGTGTCATGCGGGATACAGATCCCGCTAACCGTCACAAATATGCCATTGCAGCCGTGTTTCATGACATCGGCATCTGGACAGCCCACACGATCGACTACCTTCCGCCTTCTATTGAACAAGCCGAGCATTATCTGAATACTACACAAGGTGGTGCCGGCACCGCCGAAATCACCGCCATGATCTACTGGCACCACAAAGTCCGGCCCTATCATGGCGCATTCCCGGTAACTGTCGAAACTTTCCGGAAGGCCGACTGGACTGATGTGTCACTGGGGCTGCTCACATTTGGCGCCAGCCGCCTGATGCTCCGCAGGCTGCGGAGGCAGTACCCTAATGCCGGTTTCCACTGGTTTTTGGTGCGAAAGATCGGTGCCAACTTTTTGCGGCATCCGTTGAACCCACTGCCGATGTTTAAATCGTAATGAAGGGTTTGGCGTATAGAGTGGGCGTTAGCTGGCCGTGTATAATTGTTTGAAGATTAAATGAGATGGATGGTAGTAAGAATGTTGCTGGGGCTGCTTTTTGTCTGCATACCTGGCTAAAATTCATTCGTTTTCATGAAGCCTTTCACCCGTCCGGAACGCCGTCCGGTCATGTATTTGGAAGAAGAGCAGAAGCTGTGGCGGGAAATGCTTGCCGGGGATGTCACCGCCTATGAACAACTGATCGACCGTACTTACGACCTTCTTTTCCACTACGCAACGAAGTTTAACCGCGACGGTGAGCTGATCAAAGACTGCATTCAGGATGTTTTTCTGGGTGTTTGGGAAAAGAAAGATGCATTGAATCCCGAAATTCCGCCGAAGCCCTACCTGCTTGCTTCGCTGCGCCGTCGCCTGCACCGGCTCGCGTCGCGCTTGCGGATGGATTGCATGGATTACTACAATGAAACGGACGTTGTTTTCGACCTCGAATTCAGCGCTGAGTACCAACTGATTGAATCTGAAAACGACCGCTTGCTGGCCTCCCGGATGACCGAAATGCTCAACGAGCTTCCCAAACGGCAAAAGGAAGCCATTTTTCTTCGTTTTTATAATGATATGGAGCGTGACGAGATCGCGCTTGTAATGGACATTCAGCCGCAGTCCGTTTCCAATCTGCTGCAAGAGGCATTCAAGTTTATCAAATCGCATTGGAAGGCCATCGTTTCGCTCGTCCTGGCCCTGCCGTTTTGATTTTGAAATACCTCATTTAAAAAATTTCAAAAAAAATCAGAAAAATACAGTATCCCGAAGCGGGGGCGGTCTAATGGTGTTTGAAAGCTAAATTTTGAACATGGACCGTTATCACGATTTCAGTTTGGGGGAGTTTGTCTGGGATAAATCGTTTCGTAACTGGGTGCTGAATCCCACGCGGGAGGATGACGAAACCTGGCAAAACTGGCTCGCTGCCCATCCCGACAAGCGCGAAATGGTGGAACGCGCGAGGCAATTGGTCTTGTCCATCCGACCCGCTAATGCATCGCTCAGCAACCCCGAAAAACGGAAAGCGGTAGAGCGGATCGTGGAGAGGCTGGAAGCGAGGAACCTCGACTGTCCCGAAGAAGGGCATTCGCCCTGGTACGCAGGCGGGGTGGTGCGCATTGCCGCTATGATGGTGCTGCTGGCTGGATTTGGCTGGCTGTTCTGGCTGCGTCATCAGCAGCCTAAGGTGATTGGCTACGACCAACTTGTGGCCGCCGCGAATGTGGAAATGCGCGAAGTCGTGAATACTACGGCGCAGCCGCTGCCCATCGATCTTGAAGACGGTAGCCGCATTACACTCGATCCTGGCAGCCGGATAAGTTACCCGGCGCATTTCAGCGGAACGCCGACTGGTAGCGGCAGGCGGGAAGTATTTCTTTCGGGGAAAGCATTTTTCGACATTGCCAAAGATCCTTCCAGACCCTTTTTTGTGTATGCCAATGAGCTGGTAACCAAAGTTTTGGGTACCAGCTTTACGATCAGGTCCTTTGCCAATGAGCAGGAGGTTTCGGTCGCTGTGAAGACCGGAAAGGTGGCCGTGTTTTCGAGAGAAGATCCTGACGCGACCGACAAGCAGATTTCCCGCGAGCTGACAGGCATCGTGATCGAGCCCAATCAGCAGGTGGTATTGGTGCGTAAAACCGTCAAAATCACCAAAAGCCTTGTTCCCGAGCCGGAAGTAGTGGCAGAGGCTGGCGCAGCACCGCATTTTGAGTTCGACGAAACGCCCGTGTCGGCCGTGTTCAGCGCGTTGCAGAATGCTTATGGGATCGATATTATTTATGACAAGAATGTCATGGACGAGTGCCCCATCACCGCCACGCTCACCGAAATGTCACTTTACGAGAAGCTCGACCTGATTTGCAAGGCCGTGGATGCCAGCTACAAGAGCATCGACGGGCGGATCGTGGTGGAAGGGAAAGGTTGCAGAAATAACTAAATAAAAAGCCGGCCCATGCGCCAACATGGCCGGCTCGGATATCCTCAGTGGTTAGCAGACCGTCACATCTCATGCAAATGGGATGAGGAGGAAGATTTTGCCAAGTTTCAATTAACAAAACCGTTCAAATTTATGAAAATACCGGTACAGTTCCATCGTAAATGGTTAGTTCTTATGCGGATAAGCGTCGCGCAATTGGTAATGTCGGTTTGGCTCGTCGGGAATGCGTTCGCGGCGGACGTGCACGCACAGGAGCTGCTCAATAAGCGCATCAGCCTGCAAGCCCAGGACCTGGAAGTGAAGAAAGTCCTGCACCAGATCGAAAAGCAGGCTGGTGTCCGGTTCATTTTCAGTTCCAAAATGATCCAATCGGGCCGGAAAGTGACGATCCAGCAATCGAACCAGGAGCTTTCCAAAGTGTTGGAGGAATTTCTGGTGCCGCTGGGGCTTACCTACGAGGTTTCGGGTAAAAATATTGTTATCCGTCCGTCGGAAACGCCGAAATGGAGCTCGGGTGAGCCCGAGGCTTCGGTGAAAAGCAGTTTGCAAGCTGGTACTGAGGTGACCATCAAGGGCCGTGTCACCGATTCGGAAAGCAAGGAGCCTTTACCGGGCGTGAATATCCTTGTCAAGGGTACTCAAACGGGCACGTCCACGGACGCTAACGGCAACTACACCCTGGCGGTCGATAATGCGAATATTACATTGATATACAGCTTTGTAGGCTACGAGCCGCAGGAAGTGCAGGCTGGCAGCCGGACGGAGATCGATGTTGCCCTCAAAACCGACCAGAAATCGCTGGAAGAAGTACTCGTTGTCGGTTATGGTACTGTCAAGAAAAGCGATATTACCGGTTCCGTTGCGTCGGTGAAGTCGCAGGAACTGACGGCTTATCCGGCGTTGGGCACTGTTCAGGCATTGCAGGGCCGCGCGGCAGGTGTGCAGATCCAGGCCAACAACGGCGAGCCGGGTTCGTCTTTCAAGGTGCGGATCCGCGGAGGAACCTCCATTAATGCCAGCAGCGATCCTATTTATGTAGTCGACGGATTTGTAGGCGGTACATTGCCTCCGCCCGAGGATATCGAATCCATTGAAATCCTGAAAGATGCTTCGGCAACGGCCATTTACGGATCCCGCGGCGCCAACGGCGTGATCATGGTCACCACCAAAAAAGGGACTTCGGGTAAACCCCGCATCGATTTCAATACATCTATTTCCAGCCAGAAGGAGATCAATCGCCTCGATTTGCTCAATGCGCAGCAATTCCTCGCCTATGTGCAGGAGGCGCGGCCGACGATCGTTTCCCAAGGTGCCGATACGGACTGGCAGGACGAGATTTTTCGCCGCGGCGGCATTCAAAACCACCAATTGTCGGTAGCAGGCGGCAGCGAGGCGGTGAAGTACTACGTGTCGGGTGCCTACTATGATCAGAAAGGCATTATCCTCAATTCGGGGTACAAGCGTTATTCGGTGACGAGTAATATCGATATCAATGCTACCAAAAGGCTGAAACTGGGGCTGAATCTCTTCGCGCAACGCGTGTCGCGCCAGCAATCGCGTACGCAGGAAGGCTCGGGTGGACTTACTCCGGGCGTAATGTCGGCGGCACTGAAATTCGAGCCCGATCAGCCGATCCGCGATGCCAATGGCCGGTTCACGGTGGGGCGCCTCAGTGATCCGATCGATAATCCGTATGCGATTGCGACGCAATTGCAAAACGAGTCGCTGGCCGACCGTATCCAGGGCAACCTTTATGCAGAATACAATATTCTTAAAGATCTGAAACTCAGGGTGACGCTGGGGGCAACCACGAACAGCGGTCGTACCGGCACATTCACGCCCACTACTTTGAACGACGGCCGCAATGTAGGCGGAGCGGCAACGGTGAACGGCTCGAAAAGCACTTTGCTTTTGAATGAGAACTATCTGACCTACAATAAAAAAATAGGCGCGTTACATGATTTGTCGGTGATGGCAGGCTATTCCTACCAGAAATCATCCAGCGAGACCTGGGGTGGTTCGGGGCAGAATTTTATCACGGATGCCGTTTCCTACTGGAACCTGGGTGGCTCATCGGTATGGCAAAGCCCCAATTCGGGGCTGACGGAGTGGGTGCTGGCATCCTACTATGCCCGGCTGACCTATTCTCTGGCCGACAAATACCTTTTCACGGCCAACATTCGCCAGGACGGTTCGTCGAATTTCAGCAAGAACCACAAATGGGCCACTTTCCCGTCGGGCGCATTTGCCTGGAAAATGTCGAGTGAGCCATTCATGCAAAACATTTCAGCGATCAGCCAATGGAAATGGCGCGTGAGCTACGGATTGACGGGAAACCAGGCCATTGAGCCGTATCAAACCATGGCGCGTTTTTCGAACGTGTACGCGATTATTAATGGCACACCGGTAAACGCGGTCCGTCCGACGACCGTCGCGAACGACGATCTTACCTGGGAGACGACGCACCAGCTCGATGTCGGGGTGGATGTGAGTTTTCTCAACAACCGCATCAACCTCGTGGCCGATTACTACCGCCGCGTTACCAAAGATTTGCTGTTCAGCGTGCAGCTCCCGCAGTATTCAGGTTATACCAACCAGTTGCAGAACATCGGCGAAGTCGAGAACAAGGGCATTGAGTTGACATTGAATACCCGCAATCTGGTGGGGGCTTTCAAATGGAGCACGGACATTAATTTTTCTTTAAACAGAAACAAAATCCTGAAACTACCCGCAGGAACCGACATTCTGTACGGTTCGGCACCGGGCCACATGGTAGGGATGGGACAGACGCAGGTCCTGCGCGAAGGTTACTCGGTGGGCAGTTTTTATGGCTGGATCTACGACGGTGTGTACCAGGAGGGCGATAGCTTTATCCCCGGCGGCGGCTTCGAGACGGTCGCAGGCGGGGAGAAGTTCAGGGATATTAATGGTAAAAAGGACTCGAACGGCCAGCTTACCGGCGAGCCCGATGGCATGCTGAATAGCGATGATCGCACCATTATCGGCAATCCCCACCCGAAATTCACCTGGGGTATGAACAACGATTTCAGTTATAAGGGATTTGACCTGAATGTGTTTTTCCAGGCTTCGAAAGGCAACGACCTGCTGAGCTATACCTTAATGGAACTCAACCTGCTTTCGGCGATCAACAATGCAACTACCGAGGCATTAAACCGCTGGACGCCCACCCATACCAATACCGACGTCCCGAAAGCGGCGGTAGGCCGTACACGCAGGGTATCTACGCGGTGGGTCAAGGACGGCAGCTTCGTCAGGATGAAAAACCTGGCTATCGGTTACAATTTTCCTAGGCCCGTGCTGGAAAAGCTCAGGATCAGTAAACTACGCGTTTATGCCAGCGCGCAGAATATCCTGACGTTCACCAAATACAAAGGCTACGATCCGGAGGTGAACTACTCGTCGGACGGCAATACCGATAGCAACCGTAACCTCGGCCTCGACTACGGGAGCTATCCGAACGCGAAATCGTACACCATCGGTCTTAACCTGGGTTTTTAAGCATTAAACGGACATCAAAATGAAGCATTTATTTAATAGATCAATATTCCTGACCGCGGCCGTTTCGCTGCTGCTGGGATGTGCGGACCTGGACGAAAAGCCTGTGGGCCTGCTCGCGCCCGAGTCGCTGTTCAGGACTTCCAAAGATGTAGAAACAGCCATTATGGGCGCTTACGGCTGGATCGCCACCGAGCGGCTTTATGGCCGCCAATTCGTATCGGCGCTCATGCTCCGAAGCGACATGGAGGATATCGGCGACCGCGGCACGCCCGCTGAACGCCAGCAGGTGAACGACTTCAATATGGATGATAACAACAACATGGTCAACCAGTTCTGGCCGGTTTGGTACCAGGTGATCAGCTCCACGAATTCAGCGATTTTTGGTGCGCAGCAGCTTGGCCTGCCCGAAAACACCGGTAATCCGTTGATGGCGGAAGCCCGTTTCATCCGTGCATTCGCCTATTTTCACCTTGTGCAGGTGTTCGGTGATATTCCTTACATCGATTACTTTATCAGCAACCCCGAGTCTGTCAAATCGATTTCCAAAACGCCTGCGGCTACGGTTTACACGAGTATCATTGCCGACCTGGAATTTGCGAAACAATGGCTGCCCGACAAGCAGCCGGCGGAAGTACGGAGCCGCGCCACCAAGGGAACGGCTGCTTCCTACCTGGCCTCGGTGTACCTTACGATGGGGCAATACCAAAAGGCTTATACCGAAGCGAAATGGGTGATTGACAACAAGGATAAATTCGGCTACGCGCTCGAAGCGGACTTTCAAACGCTCTTCAAAGCACCGCAAGCCCCGAATATGAAAGAGCACATCTTCGACATCGACTTCCTGGGCCTCAAATCGGGCGATGGTGGGGCTAATGACGACATTATGGCGCCTATGACCGGCGTACGCGGGGGTGATGCGCCGCGCAGCGGGTGGAGCGTGATCGTGCCGTCGCTGAAAGTGTACACTACCTGGGACAACCGTGATTACCGCAAGGAAGTGAGTTTTGAAGATTCACTGCTCATCGGCGGCAAGCTCGTTCCTTACACCGAGTTTACGAACACCAAACGCCCGCATATTGCCAAGTATGCCCGGTTTGCAGGTAATTCCAATTCCGAAGGCCGCTATTCCGATCACAACTATGCCGCGATGCGCTATGCGGAAATCCTGCTCATTGCCGCCGAGGCCTCTGTGGAAGTGAACGGGCCGAATGCCGAGGCGCTTGGGTATATCAACCAGATCAGGGCGCGGGCGAGAAACTGGGCCGGCAAGCAAACGACCTTCCCGGAGGATGTAAAAGCGGGTTTAGCCAAAGATGCGATGATCGACCTGATCCTGGATGAACGTCGCCTCGAACTAGCCTTCGAGTACAAACGCTGGTACGACATCAAACGCCGGAACCTGGGGGAGAAGGTTTTCAAAGGGCCTAACTCGCTGGAACCTCATGAGACGTTCAATGCGAACAGGGATTACCTGATGCCGCTCCCGCGCGTGGAATTGCAAGTGAATCCGAATCTGGCGCCACAGAATCCGGGGTATTAACAATGACTGAATGGTTGAATGATTGACCGGGTCGCCGGAGCGATGATTGAATGGCTGAATGCGGGGGGAATCGCTTAGCGATGCAACATTGGTAGAAATGGAACGGGTTACGGTTGGATGAAAATCCCGTCAGGGATGTAACAACAGTGCAGTGGCGATGTGGCATGCGATGCAATTGTAGTTGCATGCCCAAGGGCATTTGGCCAATATTCGGCGTGCAGATTTACTACCAATGTTGCATGCCTGACGGCATTTGTCTCGTTGTTTACTCTCTGATGAAAATTTTCTTGATTTTATCACTTTCGTTCCGTGATAAAACGAACACGCGTTCATCAAGCTGATCCGTAACTACATTGTCTGAAAGCAGCAGCCTTACCGTCACTGATGGTTGTTGCAGCCACCCGCGCTCGCTGTTTTCCAGCTCGGCTGGGATAAGTGGTTCGTTGAAATCGTAGAACGTGCTTTTGAATTGAAATACCAAAACCGGAATCCTGTCTGTCCATTCAACGAGGCATTGGACCTGCGAGGCTTCGCTCAGAAGATCGTCGGGGAAATGGGTGTTTTTAAGGATGATGTCGAGCGTGTTGGCGCTCGTGAGCACGCGTATGTAAGGCGACCTTTCGGGGAGTGACATAATTTCGGAATTTCTTTAAACGACGAACAAAACCCGTCCTGAAATGATTCAGGGCGGGTTTTTGTGTTTTTTGTGACTGCGTTTTGATAATTGTGACGTTTTTGTGACACCGTTTTTTAGGCCTTCGGTGACATCTCATACTTTATTTGCCAACATCCGGGGCGGTATTTTCAGCACCCGTTCAGCCAAACCGGATTTTATACATCTTCTATCATTTATCTATTCAAAAACCTTTCACATTATGGAGAGTTTCGTTGGAGAAATCCGCCCGTTCGCCGGTGAGCGCGCACCAGAAGGCTGGCACCTTTGCGATGGTACCGAATTACCGGTGAGTAAGTATGAGGCTTTGTTTTCATTGATCGGGTTTACTTACGGTGGTAGCGCCGGGAATACCATGTTTCGCCTGCCCGATCTGCGGTCGAGAATCCCGCTGGGCGAGGGCGCGGGATATAATCTCGGAAGGCCTGGCGGGGAGGAAGGAGTGGCGCTAACCGTCTCAAATTTGCCAAAACACAGGCATCCGGTGGCATGTAGCACCTCTAATGCCGCTAATCTCCCCGATGCCGCGACCGGGCTTTGGAGCGCCTCCGACACAAAGGGGTTTTTGTACAATTCCGCTCCGGGAAAGATCGAGATGAACAACGAGAGTATTCAGCCCGAAGGAAAAGGAGAGAAACACGAGAACCGTATACCGATGTTCGCGGTGTCGTTCATCATTGCACTACAAGGCATATTCCCCAGCCGCGGCTGAAATCTTCAAATCTTTAACACAACATTCTTATGCCTCAATTTATATCTGAAATCAGGCTGTTTGCGTTTCCCTTCGCTCCAAGGGGCTGGGCCAAATGTGACGGCGCAATCTATTCCGTTTCGAATAATACTACTTTGTTTATGATGCTGGGTTACAAGTTCGGCGGCAGTGGGGATAATTTTAAGCTTCCCGATCTGAGGGGCAGGGTAATGATCGCCAATGGAAGCCCCCTCCGGCCGGACTTTCTTCGTGCCGGTTCAGAAAAACACGCCCTTACCATCAAGGAAATGCCTGCCCACAATCATTCTGCCGTCGCAAGCTCAAATGGGGTAGATACATTCGAACCCCTGGGTCACTTCTGGGCCTCGAATGTAGGTTATGTGAAGGACGCGAATAATTTGATGCACCCGAACACTATCAAAGAAGAGGGCAGTGACGAGGCACACAACAACATGTCGCCTTATTTGCCACTCAACTATTGTATCGCGGTTACGGGTGAGCATCCCGACGGCAGTTACCGCGAGGTAAACGAATTTACCGGTGCTATCAGGCCATTTGGCCGTGGCGTAGATGAAGGCGTGTGGCTGAAATGTGATGGGCGGGAGCTGCCGCTCAGTCAGTATATTGATTTATTCAAAGTCCTCGGCTACACCTATGGAGGCGTGGAAAACAGGACATTCCGGCTTCCTGACCTGCGTGGTCGCGCGCTGGTATCTTGCGGCACACCACCAGGCCTCAGCGCTTACAAGTTGGGAGAAATGGCAGGCGAAGCGTCTGTGAAACTAACCAAAGAGCAAATCCCGAAGCATAACCACAAGGCGTTGGTGAACGCGCTTTGCAATTCGCAGCAGCCTAACAATTGCGGCTGGGCGGTCAATTCAAATACACGTCCATCCTCCAACAGCTACGCAAAAGAAAAAGGTAATGGATCGGTGATGGGGGCAAGCGCAATCGGAATAACGGGGAACGACGAAGCCCATAGCAACATGATGCCGTACCAGGCAATGGAGTTCATGATCTGCTCACGCGGGGATGATCCGACGATCGGATAAACGTTCGCGCTGCCGGAAAATCTCCGGCAGCGCACCCTCCTTTTATTTCCCTTTTCGAACATTCCTATGAAATTGATATTTACCGAACGACTGCGATGGTCGGCCATCATGGTGGGACTGCTTTTGACCAGCCTGGGCTTACCGGTTGCCGCCGACACCTTCAATGTAACTCAGACGACCGATGGCACCGCCACTTCCCAGCTGCGTGGCGCTATTCTGGCCGCTGACGCCTTGGGGGGAGGACCGCATACCATCAACCTTGTAGCCGGCACCTACGATCTTACACTGGGCCCGATTGTATTCGGGACGCAAGCAGAGAATATCTCGATCGTCGGTGCGGGTGCGGGTTCTACCGTCATCAACATGACGACCACGATGCAGGACCGCATTTTCCTGATCAACCCGCCGGGAACAATACACGATGTGCAGGTTTCGATTTCAGGCATCAAATTTACCAATGGCAAGAACCCCGCCGATCACTACGGCGGAGGGGGCATTCTCTGTGGAGGACCAGGCAATACCATCAGCATAGCCAATTGTGCATTTGAAAATAATATGACCAACTTCCTCGGCGGAGGTGCATTAGCGATGTCGGGAGGTGGTACAATGACGGTCGAGAACTGCACATTTACCAACAATGCGGTGCTTATTGATGCGTCGAGCGACGGTGGTACAGGCGGCGCTATTTCCATCGATTACTATGGAAGCGGATCGGACCCCGTGGCAGGAAGTGTGACGATTTCAAATTGTGTTTTTTCCAATAACGCGGTAAATGCTTCTTTCGCGACTTCCGGTGGGGCTATCGGACTAAAAGCCAGCTATTCGGCGGCCAGTCCGTCGTTTTACACCAAAATTGAGAAAAACCGGTTCATCGGCAACAGCGCCGGAGCCAGTGTTAGCGGTGGCGAGGGCGGCGCTATTTCAATATCCAGCAGTTTTGCAGCAGATATTCAGTATAATGCGTTTTCAGGAAATACCATCAATGGAACAACGAAGGAGGCGTTGTCGATTCGCAAGTTCAGCGATGGGGCGATTAATGCCACGAACAACTGGTGGAGCTGCAACACCGACCCACAGGAGGGAGGGACATGCAGTGAAGCCGCGCGGATCGTGGGTACCGTGGGAGGTGGGACACTTACAACGAGCCCCTGGCTGGTGTTGAAGCCCGCTGTCACCAATGCGGCGCTCTGCGTCGGCTCGCAGACACAGACCCAGGTGGCAGCCAGTTTTTTGGCCAACTCGGCGGGCGCAGCCGTTTCTGTCGACAACCTTACCGCCGTGCTGGGCTTACCTGTTAGCTTCAGCGCAGCGAACGGCAGTATTTCGTCGGCACAAAATACGATTCAGGCGAATGGGAGAGCCACCGCCATTTATACAACCAGTGGTCTCGGAAACGGAAGCGTGAACGTCATGGCAGGCTACCTGACCAGCGGGGAGGCCAATGCGCGGGCCGCGATCCTGACCGGGACAGCTCCGAATATCGGGACGCATCCTGTCAAAATTACCACTTGCGCAGGTTCCTCTTCCGTGACATTCAGTGTGGCTGCTACTAGTCTCGAAACGCCCACCTATCAATGGTACCGGGGTAACACACCGCTTTCGAACGATGGTAAATACGGCGGTACTCAAACGGCAACTTTAACTGTCTACAATATTGCCGCGGGAGACCAGGGCAATCAATATAAGGTAAAAGTGACCAATTCGTGCGGAGACGCAACGTCCAACAGCGCAACGCTGAATGTAATCGCCGGTCGGCTATATGTAGCTCGGGGATCAGCGGGCGAGGGTGCAGGATGGGATGACGCGCTGGGAAGCCTCAGTGCAGCATTGAACGCGGCCTCGGGCTGCTCAGGAATTACGGAAATATGGGTAAAAGCAGGAACCTACGTTCCGACAGGTACGCCCTATAATACTACTCTTTTCGGGATGCGGCATTATGCATTCTACCTGCTGGATAACGTGGCGATTTACGGCGGTTTTGCAGGGAATGAAACGGCATTATCGCAGCGGAATCCCGGGCTTAACCAAACGATCCTCTCCGGAGACCTTGGTGCGGGTGGTAATAGCGACAATTCCTATCACACGGTAGTGTCGGTCGACAATGGCCCCACTGCGCAGTTGGATGGCTTCATTATCCGCGATGGAAACGGTAACGGCACGGGAATCAGCCCCACCATACGAGGCGCTTCGATTCCCGCAACCCAGGGGGGCGGGGTGGTTTTGTACTTTTCTTCGGCAGTGATTTCGAATTGCGCGATCACCGGAAACAGTGCCGAGCAGGGCGGTGGGGTATTCCTGGCCGGTGAGGGGATTGCTCCCGCATTCCGTAATTGTGTTATGAGCGACAATGCCGCCACCAATGGCAGCGGCGGAGGCGTTTTAAATGCATATAAAACCGGAGCTACTTATCTGAACTGCACCGTCGCGCGTAACTCTGCTTCGGCGCAGGGAGGAGGTGTTTTTAACTTTCTGTTGTCAAACCCGGTTTTCGTCAATAATGTAATATGGGGGAATAGTGCTTCGGAAGGCGCCGGGATGTTCGATCAGGTGGCAAATCCGACGGTGTCTTTTAGTCTGGTGCAAGGCGGGCACGCGGGGATCGGCAACCTGAGTTCGGATGTCCTTTTTGCCAACCAGTCGGACCCGGACGGGGACGACAACAAATGGATGACTGCCGATGATGGCCTCCGGCTTTCGCTTTGCAGTCCGGCTGTTAATGCGGGGTTCAACCTGGTCGACCCGCCGATCGATATTACCAGTCAGCCGCGCACCTTCGATCTTACGACCGATATGGGCGCCTATGAGCTGCAATCCTACCGGGACGGAAGCATTCTGTCCCAAAACGGTGATCAGGTTTTTCAACCCATCATGGCTGGCACAACCAACGGATTCGTGGCCACAGGTTGCCGGGTGATCGCACAAGTAACACCGGCTGGCGGCGCGCCGGTGAGCGGGAATGTACGCGCGAAGACGTTTGTGGACGCAGGTGTGCTCACGGCCGGACCTGTAAAATTGGTACAGCGCCATTACGAAATACTGCCTTCTGATAACGCAGCCACTGCGACCGCGCGGGTTAAGTTGTTTTTTAATCAATCCGAATTTGATGCTTTCAATCTGGAAGTCAGCGGGGCAAAACTGCCCTCATCGCCGTCGGACGGTACTGGCGTCGCTAATCTGCTGGTCGTTCAGTACCACGGCACTTCGGCTACCGGGCAGCCCGGATCGTACAGCGGCGATACCACGACGATCAACCCCGACGACGGAGATATTGTCTGGAACAGCAGCCTGAACCGCTGGGAAATCAGTTTCGATGTGACCGGTTTCAGCGGATTTTTTATCAGTAATGCCGATCCGCTGCCTTTGAAACTGGTCAGTTTTTCGGCCCGAGCGGTTGAAAATGCTACACAACTGGAATGGTTAACTGCGGAGGAAGTTAACACGAGCCATTTCGAAATCCACCGCAGCGCTGACGCCCGTCATTGGGAAATGTTGCCGGAACAACCGGCGGCGGTGGGAAGCGGAGGTAGTCGTTACAATGCAACCGACAATGCGCCGATGGCTGGTCTGAACTATTATCGTTTGAAAATGATCGATCTCGATGGTTCGTTTGCATTTAGTCAGATCGTCGTTGCGGAGCATCGCAATGGTGTTCAAATGCAGGTTTATCCCAATCCGGCGAGTACGGTATTCCGAATTGAAACCACAGGCATCGATCAACTTACAGGCAATGCGGAGTTGTTGAATGCACAAGGGACGGTGATGGCACGCCGAAAGCTAGTGAATGGAAAGGCAGATTTTCCCGTCGGCGATTTACCGAAGGGCCTCTACCTCATGCGCGTGCAGGGTAATGCGGGTATGTCAACTCAAAAAGTGGCGATCGAATAGGTCATATATGCATGACTACCTCTTCCAGGCTACGGTCGTCGGGCACGTCGATTTTTTTCAGCAGCCGGTACTTGGTGGTGCGCACGGCGTGGCTGCTGATGCCTAGGGTAGCTGACATTTCCTGGTAACCGAGGCCCAGTTTAGCCAGTGCGATGAAGCGCATTTCGCCCTGGGTTAGCTCGGGGAATTTTTCGCGCAGCCGGTGAAGGTAATCACCATGCACTTTACCGAAGAGCTTTTTGAAATAATCCCAATCCTCTTGTGTCAGAATTGTGCTTTCGCGCAGTTTCGTCAGGGCCTCGGCATCGGGGCTCTGCTTGTTTTCAAGCATTTCGATCTGCCGGCTTTTTTCAGAAATATTACGGGCAAATTCATTGAGCTGTAAAGCAGCGTTTTCGAGCTCCTGCTCTTTTTGTTTGATTTTCAGTTCTTTTAAATGTTGCTCCTGACGGTGCCGTTTTCGCTGGGTAATGTACACATACACCGAACCGGCCGCGACGATCAGTACCAGCAGAAGTGACAGGTTGCGTTCGGTGGTTTTGAGTTTTTTCTCCGAATCGGCTTTCTCCATTTCTGAACGATGCTCCTGCAAATCGATCTTCTGATGGGCGCGCATCATCAGCTTGGCATTGTACTTATTAGTCAAGCTGTCGCGGGCTAACAATGCAGAGTCCAGATAAGCTCCGGCAAGCCGTGCCTCGCCGCGTGCTGCATGTATTTTTACAAAAATCGGATAGAGGTCCTGGAAGTGCCGGTAACGATCGGGGTAGGTGTCGCTTAGGTACCGACGAGCGAGAATCGCGAGCTGTTCAGCTTTGTCGAATGCGTTGTTTTTCAGGTAGATATTGGCCTGGATAATGAGGGATTCGGCAGCCAGACCAAAGTCTTTTTGCACGACAGCCTCATCGATGTTCGCCTGCAATAGCGGCAATGCGTTTCCGTAGTTGCCTCGAATATAGGCGTTTTCGCCTAATCCGCCCTTCGCGATAGCTGCCCAGAATTTGTAGTTGCCCTCAGACTCCCGGCGGATCACCCGCCTGAAATAGTGATCGGATGAGTCGAGGTTACCCTGCTGGCGGAAAATAACGCCGATCGTGTAAAGTGCCGAATTGTGGCCGGCGTGCATGTCCGGGTTGATCTTCAGAGTTAAAACCTGCCGGAACAACGACAATGCCTTTTTGTAGTCCGAAAAGTTATGGTAGGCATGGGCAATGTTCGTCAAATGGTAAGTCTTGTCGGGAAGCTCTTCACTGCTGACAGTGTTCAGCAGCGCTTCCTGCTTGATAAAAGTCTCAAACGCCAACTCGTAATTCTTGACATCCGCCCAGTAGTAATCCCCCAACACTTTGTGCGCCCGTGTGTTGATCTGGACGTTGTTTTGTGCGGCAGCTCTTGCGGAGAGATCTTGCAGCATTGCAGTGATGCGTTCTGTCTGGCCTTTGTACCAATAGGTAAGGTAGTAGGCTTTGAGCAGATCGGCTTCCAATTCGAGGTCATTGTCATGATTCTGCACCGCAAATGCCCTCAGTGAAGCGACCGACGCGAACGCGGATGCGGTATCCCGCATATTGAGGGTATTGATATAGACGGTATCCAGGCTTCTGAAACGCTGGGGGTAGGTCCTATGAAGTAAATGATCCCATTGAGCGAATGCAGGGACCGCATTCAGAGCCATCGGTACCAGCAAAAACAGGAGGGAACGGAAGCGCTTCATGGTTCAATTGACGGGAATGCCTTCCGGCAGAAAGCGGATCGGCGAGTAAAGGGTTTATCGGAGTAAATCTAACACTATTAACTTTCGGATACATGAATGTCTGTTATAGAATTAGTTTGCGGATATGATCCTGATCGGTAAGTTTTTCAAAATGATCGCTATAAAACGGGATTATTTGTGGATTGATTTAAATGAAATGAATAATTGCTACAAGGAATGCCGTTGCATTCTTGTAGATTTAAGGTACATCTCCCTGTCTATGAAAACGGTTGCCAGCCTCGGCCTGATAGTACTGCTGCTATCCCATTCGATGGGGTGGTCGGTAGCCGTACTTTTTGCGGGTAAAACGGCTGGCATGGCAGCACCGAATGAGGCAGTTCAGTCCGAAGCATCGGCCTGGCACCGGTTTGCCGAACTGTCGGAACGGATTCAGGAGATGCAGCTTGCCAAAACGCCGCTTACACCCTTGGGGAGCGTGTTGAAAACGCTGGGAGACCTGGCAAAGGCCTATTTGCCGGGCACGCAGAACCACACTGACTGGGTAGAGGAAATCTACCTGCCTCATCGGCAGGTCCGTTTTGCGGAGCCGTATCGCACCGCCGTGGCCGGTGTCTTCAATTGTGCCACGCCTCCGCCGGAAATGATCGGGTAACACATTTTGAAATGCCTCGCCGCGGCCGGACCACTCGTATCCGGCGGTGTTCGTGTGCATATACGTACCTATTCATTCACCCTATCATTTCTTTCTGAATGGCAACTATACCTACCGAGCCGATCGGGAGCATTCCGCGGCCCGCTTACCTGCAACAAGCCATGCAGGCTTATACCAAAGCAGAAATTTCGTCCGACGACCTCGCCCGCCTTTTTTCACAGGCCACGCGTGAGACCATTACATCGCTGGAAGGCACCGGCTCGCCCGTCATTTCCGACGGCGAGCAAAGCAAACCCAGCTTCGCCACCTACCCGATCCACGGCTTGCTGAACCTCGGCAGCGAGGGTGTGGTAATCCCGTTTGAGGACGGGCACACGCGGCAATTGCCTGTATTGACGTCGGGGCCGTTCCGATACCGCAATTTCGCGGTGGATTACCTGCGGGAGGCGCGGAAGCATACCGCATTGCCTGTAAAGCAAGCCGTCATTTCGGCCTCAGCGATGAGCTTGCTGTACCCGGTAGCCGGCATCGATGGCTACCCGCAAAGCCAGTTTATTGCCGATTTGCTCGACCAGGCGGAAGCCGACATCCGCAAATGTCTGAACGAGCGGGCCTACAACGTACAGATCGATTTTACCGAAGCCCGGCTGGCCCTGAAGCTCGATCCCAGTCAGGGGCTACTGCAACAGTTTATCTCGCTTAACAACCAGGTTCTCGATCGTTTTACGGCGGAAGAACGGAGCCGGATCGGCATTCACACTTGCCCCGGCGGCGACCACGATTCGACCCATAGCGCGGACGTGCCTTATCAGGACCTGTTGCCGCTGTTTTTTCAACTGAATGCGGGCAATTTTTACCTGGAATATGCGGGAGAGAAAGACAAAATATCCGTTCTGGAATCGATCCGGCATAACATCCGGCCGGGGCAGCGTGTCTTTCTGGGCGTAACGGATGTCCTGAATCCCAGAATCGAAACGCCGGAGGAAATTCGGGACTTGCTCCTGCAAGCCGCGGAATACATTCCACTCAACCAACTCGGCTCTACCGACGACTGCGGCTTTTCTCCCTTTGCCGACGATGTTTCAACGGCGCGGGAAATCGCATTCGAAAAGATACGTGCACGAGTGGAAGGTACGAAGCTGGCGGAAGCGAAGCTGTAATTCGGGATGGTCAAGAATTGTCAGGTGTAGTCAGGTGTAGGCATGAATGGTCAAGTATTGTCAGGTGTAGGCAAGTGTAGTCATGAATGGTCAAGTATTGTCATGTGTTGTCAATTATTGTCAGATTCTGATTTGACTCTACGTCTGACTATTCATGACATTCCTGACTATACCTGACCACACCTGACTACACTTGACTATACCTGACCACACCTGACTATTCCTGACTACACTTGACTATACCTGACCACACCTGACTATTCCTGACTACACTTGACTATTCCTGACCATACCTGACTACACCTGACCACACTTGACTATTCCTGACCACACTTGACCATTCATGACAAAACACGACCACGCCCTGCTACACATGGTTTTTCACGCATTCATTAACTTTTACCAATGCCACATATCGAATTTGAAAAAGGTTTTCCGGGCATTTTGGGCCCGATGCGGTTCAGTCCCCACACCGCCGAGCCGATGAATGCATTGGCCAATGCGCTGATGTGTTCCGACGAAGGATTGAGCCGCGGCGAACGCGAGCTGATCGGAACCTACGTTTCGTCCCAAAACGATTGCTTTTTCTGCCAGACTATCCACGGTGCCATTGCGAGCGCCTACCTGGAAGACGAGGACTGGTCGTTTGTGAAAAGCGTCAAGGAGAATTTTGGCGAAACCGCACTTTCCGACAGGATGAAAGCGCTGCTATCCATCGCAGGCAGCGTCCAGCGCGGGGGCAAGTACGTCACACCTGAGCAAATCGCCCGCGCCCGCGAACATGGTGCCGACGACCGTCAGATCCACGACACCGTCCTCATCGCCGCCGCATTCTGCATGTTCAATCGCTACGTCGACGGCCTGGCAACCACTGCGCCGACTGACCCGGACGTATATCGGGCGCGGGCGGTGAATGTGATGAAGAATGGGTATTCGGCGGTGAAGGGGTATGAGTGATGGGGTAGTCCAGTTTCGAAATTACTAGTAACAAAAAGAACTGCTTATAATTGGACAGTTCTTGGAATGCTGGATTTAGGTTTGTTGAATTGTACTACAACTCCTTAATCGCGTCAGAACCGACAAAAACATGAAGAAAATGATAGAATTTTGGAGTCGACTGAAAATAAGAATTAGATGAGTTGGGGCTTATCCTAACTAAAACTTGGTCTTGTAGGGCTTCAAAAACAATTGTTTTACCAACCCACTCGGCTTGTTTTTGTTGTAGGTCAATTTCTACATGAAAACCAGGGTCTGTCGTCCCTTCCAGTTGGAACATAATACCATTGCCATACTGCGTAGTTTTTCCATTTAATGCAGCGATGGTGGTGGCGCCATAAACTTTGACAGCGTATTTTTTTCCAGGTGTGAGGTTTTTTATGTAAGTATATACCTGTGACATAGTACCATTTGCTACCACAAAGTTTTTTTGCTGCGTAAAGGTTATTATGCCCGTCGCGTTTTGAGCGGGTGGTGCCAAAGGTTTAAACCAAGGGAGAGATTGATTACCCCATAAATGTGTTAAAGACGAGGTTCCAGCCGCAAACCATTTTAGATTGTCGGGGATGAATGTAACTAGTTTTAACCATCCGGAGGCAAAGACATTGTTCCCTGCTGGCCCGTTTGTAGTTTCTATTACAGGGGTGGACGCCACTTTTAGTTTTGACAATGTAACGGCTTTATAAGCCTCCGGCCCTGCGACCTGCACATCCTCCTGCGAGCAGCTACTCATCATCATACAAGCAGCCAACGCCAATCCCAATGGTAATTTTTGAATTAAAGACATTTTTGAAAATTGATTTACGTGAAAAATACATTGAACTGGCCGCAAAGCACGGTGATTGGATCGTTTCGCGCAGTTCGAAATGAATGAAGGGTGAAGCAAGGTTATTGACAGGCTGATTAGTGGATTTACGTTCGCCATATTCAACAAATCGTCCTCATCGCCGCTGCATTCTGCATGTTCAACCGCTACGTCGACGGGCTTGCTACCACTGCGCCGACCGACCCGGATGTTTACCGGGCGCGGGCCGTGAATGTGATGAAGAATGGGTATTCGGCGGTGAAGGGGTACGAGTGAGAATGTAAGGCATGTGCTTACATCAAGAGCTTGTTCGCGTTTGTTGCTGAATTCGTTTTCTACTTTGGTTTTCTCTGAGACCTGTATCATCCTAATTACTTCTGTAACCTGTATGGGAAGAAGTTTAGTATGATTTGATTTTTGTACCTTTACGCCATGTCATCATTCCTCGAACTCAAATCATTCTACAAGCACATCAACCGCGCGCCGGAAAGTGGGGAGAGCGGGGTGGGGCATTTCAATATCTTCAGAGTCGAGGACCTTATCGTTTCCCGGGACAGGCCGGCGACGTACAGCAGGAGGGATTTTTTTAAAGTCAGTTTGGTGAACGGGCATAGCAAGATCCATTATGCCGACCAGTGCATCGAAGTGACGGGCTCGGCGCTGGTTTTTACGAATCCGATGATTCCCTATCACTGGGAACGGATTGATGAGCAGCAAAGCGGGTATGTCTGCATTTTTACAGAAGCGTTTTTCAGCCGATTCGCGGGTGTGAAGGACTATCCTGTATTTCAGTCGGCGGATGCAGCAGTGATTAATCTTCGGGCTGAGGATGCTTTGTTTTATAATGGGTTGTTTGAGAAGATGTTGGCTGAGTTGGATGGGGATTATGCATTCAAATATGATTTCGTGCGGACAATGCTGATGGAGCTGGTGCACAGCGCCCAGAAGATGGCTCCCGCCGCGGGCCAGCCGCAAGTCGGATCGAATGCGGCGGAACGTATCACTGCATTGTTTGCCGAGCTGCTGGAAAGGCAGTTTCCGATCGAATTGAGCAATCAGGTGATCCGGCTGAATGCTCCTTCGGCATTTGCACGGCAGCTGAATATTCATGTCAATCACCTGAACAAAGCATTAAAAGAAACCACGGGACAGACTACTTCACAGCTCATCAGTGAGCGCATTGCCCAGGAGGCGCGGATACTCCTGAAAAGTACCAACTGGACGGTCAACGAGATCGCCTGGGCGCTTGGCTTCGAGGAACCCAACCATTTTTCCAGTTTTTTCAGGAATGCGGCCGGTATGACGCCCCGGCAGTTTCGGCAGGCTTCGGTGGATTGATTTTTGTAGGTTTTGACTTCGAATTGGTAGCTGTCGCCGGCAGCTTTTCCGGAATTTTGTCCCATTAATCATTCGTATTATGTGGACAAAAAAGAACATCGGCGATCAGACCGGCAAGACGGCGATCGTAACCGGGGCAAACACCGGAATAGGGTATGAAACAGCATTAGCACTTTTCGAAGCCGGCGCGCATGTCGTGCTTGCGTGCAGGAGCGAGCGCAACGCACAGGACGCAGAGGTGCGTTTACGTGAGCAAGGCGGAAAAGGAAGTCTTGAAATCGCGGTTCTGAACCTGGCTAACCTCGATGCCGTGCGCGAATTCGCCCGCGTATTTACCCAAAAGCATAGTCATCTCGATATCCTGATCAACAATGCAGGCGTGATGACGCCGCCCGCTTCCAAAACCGATGATGGTTTCGAACTGCAATTCGGGGTCAATTTCTTGGGACATTATGCATTGACGGGTCATTTATACCCGCTACTGAACGCCACGCCCGGTTCGCGCATTGTTACCGTGAGCAGCATGGCTTATCTGCGTGGACAAATCGATTTCACTAACCTGCGTTCGGAGCACTCGTACGACGCATTTCGTGAATATTGCCAGAGCAAGCTGGCGAATATCCTGTTTGCGGTAGAGTTGCAGCGCCGGATCGAGGCGGCGGGTGATCAGGTGGCCTCAGTTGCCGTGCAGCCGGGCGCGAACAAGACGGACCTTTCGCGCTTTATGAGTGAGCGTGAATACAATGCGGCGCTCGACCGAATCGGTGCGCTGATGGATCCTTGGCAGGGTGCATTGCCGTCGTTGTACGCGGCCGTGGCTCATGATGTTAACGGAGGTGATTTTTACAGTCCGGATGAGCCGGGTGGGTACCGGGGGTATCCGGAGAAACTAGCCATTGAACCGCACGCCCTGGATAAGGCCGTGGCAGAGCGTTTATGGCAATGGGCCGAGGAAGCTACGAAAGTCGTTTATCCGGCCCGGAATCGGCGAAGTTATGAAAATAGCGGGTTTTTATGGATTTTGGGCGGTTCATTAGTAATTACATGAAGAACCCTTAACATTTTAACCGGTTATGAAAAGACATTTCTCCGCATTGCTGCTCGCCGCTTCGATGCTGACAGCCTGTGGAACCCAGGAAGCTCAAAAAGACGCAAAAGAAACTCCCAACGAACTCGAAGGGACCTGGAAGCTCCTGAGTGGCACATTGATCGAGAAGGGCGACACGACGGTAACGGATTACACGCAGAAGGTTTCCTTTATTAAAGTTATCAACGGCAGTCATTTTGCCTTTTTACAGCACGATCTGAACAAAGGCAAGGATTCCACCGCAAGTTTTTCGGCCGGCGGCGGGGCCTACACTTTGAAAGACAGCGCCTACACCGAAAAACTGGAATATTGCACCGCGCGCGAGTGGGAAGGAAACGAGTTCCACTTCACGATTTCGATTCAAAACGATACGCTGGTGCAGCGCGGCGTCGAGAAGGTGGAATCGGCAGGTGTGGAGCGACTGAACATTGAGAAGTACGTGCGGGTGAAGTAATACAAAACAAAAAGCCGGAAGCAGCGCTGCTCCCGGCTTTTTGTTTTGATTTGCAGACCCCTTATTTCGCGGGTTCTTTGGTAGCTGTGATCGGAAATTCACCGTCTTGCGAAACGATCGTGCCGCTGAGCTTCTCACCGTCCTGCGTCATGGTCACGGTAAGGACGCCGCCCTGGAAGTCGAGTTTGAAGGTCACTTTGCCCTGGTCGACGGTTAGTTCCTTCATTTCCATACGTTCCTGCTGGCCGAGATAGCCGGTGGTTTTGTCGTCCTTTTGTTCGAACGTCATGAAGCCGGTTTCGTACTCGGGTGGCACGTTGGAAACCGTATATTTCCATGTTCCGATAAGATCGTTGGCTGGTTTGAGGTTTTTGGCGGTTACAGCGAAGATTGTAACGGCCAGGATCATGGTTAGCAAATACTTTACTTTCATTGTGTTGATGGTTTTTGCGATTGGTTGTTAAATGGAATAGCGCCAAATTTAGAAAAAAGCGGATAGGTTGTGATCCCGGCAATGTTATATTTTCAGTAACTAAATTACCATCGGTGTTAACGGCTGATTAACGGTAATGTATGGCTTACTTGCCGCGAATTTGTTTTTGCCTACCTGTTGCATCCGCATTTCGCCTACTTTTGAGGCATGAAGGTTATCGTTGCATACCTGTTGGCGTTTTGCGTGCTCGCGCTCTCCTGCATTCCCTGCCAGGACGAGGCCCTGCCGTTGCCCGATAGCAACGGTGCGAAAACCACAGTGCTCGCTGTGACTGCCGGAGGTGCTCATCATGAAGCATTTGACCTGTGTTCACCCTTTTGCATATGTGCCTGCTGCGCGAGTGTCACCATCGGCGCAACCGTTGCCGCCCTGCCCGAAAGCGCTGTTTCTCAGCTGATACCCACGGCAGGTTTCTCCTATCTCCAGATTCTGTACACTGGCGACATGGCCGGGATCTGGCAGCCGCCGCAGGAAAGGGTATAATCCGCGCCCCATGGGCAATTTATCGGACAAGTCGTTCGCCTGTTGTATTAGAGCATCCGGCGTGACGCGGTATATCCATTCTTTTTAAATCAGAAATGTTAGATAAAATCATTCATTTTTCGATCCACAATAAACTGGTGGTCGGAATATTCACGCTTGCCCTGGTGGCCTGGGGTGCTTACTCGCTCACCCGGCTGCCGATCGATGCCGTGCCCGATATTACCAATAATCAGGTGCAGATCATCACCACGAGCCCGTCGCTGGCCGCCCAGGAAGTTGAGCGGCTGGTTACTTTTCCCGTCGAAACGGTAATGGCGACCATCCCGCATACAGAGGAAATTCGTTCGATCTCGCGTTTCGGATTGTCGGTGGTAACCATAGTTTTTGAAGACGATGTCGACGTTTACTGGGCACGTGCGCAGGTGTCGGAGCGGCTGCACAGTGCCGTGGAACAGATCCCGCCTGGTTCGGGTATGCCCAGTCTGGCACCGGTTACCACGGGTTTGGGAGAAATCTACCAATACGTTTTGCATACCAAACCGGGTTTTGAAAACAAATATTCACCTATGGAGCTGCGTACCATTCAGGACTGGATTGTGCGCCGACAATTGTTGGGAACGTCCGGAGTGGCGGATGTGAGCAGTTTTGGCGGTTTTTTGAAACAATATGAAATCGCTGTCGACCCGCTGAGGATCCGGAGCGCGGGCATTTCCATTGCACGCATTTTCGAAGCATTGGAGCAGAACAACCAGAACACCGGAGGAGCTTATATTGATAAGAAACCCAATGCCTATTTCATCCGGAGTGAAGGGTTGATCGGTTCGCTGGATGACATTCGTAAAATCCAGGTCGGGGAAACTGAAACCGGCCTGCCGGTGCTCATCCGCGACATTGCCGAAGTAGGTTTCGGAAGCGCCGTGCGGTATGGTGCCATGACCCGCAACGACGAGGGAGAAGTGGTGGGAGGACTGGTATTGATGCTGAAAGGCGCTAACTCTTCGGAGGTAATCGGTAATGTGAAAGCGCGCATCGCACAGATCCGCAAAAGCTTGCCCGAGGGTGTGGTGATAGAGCCGTTTTTAGATCGCACCAAGCTGGTCAACAATGCGATAGGTACCGTATCCAAAAACCTGGTCGAAGGTGCGCTGATCGTTATTTTCGTACTGATCCTCCTGCTCGGGAATATGCGGGCCGGGCTGGTGGTGGCCTCGGTGATTCCGCTCGCAATGCTTTTCGCGGTCAGTATGATGAACCTCTTCGGCGTTTCGGGGAACCTGATGAGCCTTGGAGCGATAGACTTCGGGCTGATCGTCGATGGTGCCGTCATTATCGTGGAAGCCACCTTACACCACATCGTTTCCAAACGTTACACGCATCGCCTTACGCAGGACGAAATGGACCGGGAAGTGTATGAATCGGCCTCCAAAATCCGGAACTCAGCCGCATTCGGCGAGATCATCATCCTGATCGTCTACCTGCCGATATTGGCGTTGGTGGGGATAGAAGGAAAGATGTTCAGGCCGATGGCGCAGACGGTCAGTTTCGCAATCCTGGGTGCATTTATCCTGTCACTCACCTATGTTCCTATGATGTCGGCCTTGTTTTTGAGTAAAAAAAATGAGTACAAGCCGGGCATATCCGATCGGATTGTCGGCTTTTTCCGCCGCATTTACCTGCCGGCGCTGGATTTTTCATTACAAAAAAAATGGTTAGTCTCGTTGGTGGCAGTCTTGCTGCTTGGCGGAAGTTTTTGGGTCTTTTCCCGGATGGGTGGCGAGTTTATCCCACAGCTGGATGAAGGCGATTTCGCGGTTGAAATGCGCGTACTTACCGGCAGCTCACTCTCCGAAACGATCGACGCTACACGCAAGGCCGCAGCAATACTCCAAAAGAACTTTCCCGACGAGGTTTTGGAAGTAGTCGGTAAAATCGGGTCGGGCGAGATTCCTACCGACCCGATGCCCGTGGAAGCGGGGGACATGATGGTGATCCTCAAAGAAAAATCGCTTTGGAAAAAGGCTGAAAACAGGGAGGAGCTGGCGGAGAAAATGCAGGCGGTACTCACGGAATCCATTGCCGGGGTGACATTCGGTTTTCAGCAGCCCATCCAGATGCGTTTCAATGAGTTGATGACCGGCGTAAAGCAGGACGTGGCAGTCAAAATCTTCGGAGAAGACCTCGACGAACTTGCACGCCAGGCCGCACGCATAGGCAAGCTTGCGGGCACGGTGCGAGGAGCGGAAGATGTTTATGTAGAGTCCGTGACGGGCCTGCCGCAAATCGTCGTCCGTTTCGACCGTGATAAACTGGCGCAGTTTCATATTCCGATCGCCGAAGCGAACCGCACGCTCAATACTGCATTTGCCGGTGCCGGTGCGGGGCTGGTTTACGAGGGAGAGAAGCGCTTCGACCTTGTGGTGCGCCTGCAAAAAGCCGATCGCCGCAGCATCGACGACGTTCGTGGGCTGTTCGTTACCAATGCGGAGGGGCAGCAAGTGCCGCTCGGACAGATTGCTACCATCGAAATGCTGGCCGGAGCCAACCAGATCCAGCGTGAGGATGCGAAACGTCGCATTACCGTCGCATTCAATGTGCGTGGCCGGGATGTGGAAAGTATTGTGAATGAGCTGAGTGGGCGTATCGATCGGGAGGTCAAATTGCCGCCGGGCTATTTTGTGACCTACGGCGGGCAGTTCCAGAATTTGCAGGAAGCCAACAGCCGCCTGGCCATAGCGGTGCCCGTGGCATTGCTACTGATTTTCATACTACTCTATTTTACATTTCACTCGTTACGCCAAAGCTTACTGGTGCTCACGGCCATTCCGTTTTCGGCGGTTGGCGGCGTGCTGGCACTCTGGGTGCGTGGTATGCCATTCAGTATTTCGGCTGGGATCGGCTTTATCGCATTGTTCGGGGTGGCGGTGCTAAACGGGATCGTACTGATCGCTGAGTTTAACCTGCTCCGGAAATCGGGCGAGACGAATCTGCGTAAAGTGATTTTCGAGGGGACTGATACGCGCCTGCGACCGGTATTGATGACGGCCCTTGTGGCATCGCTCGGTTTCTTGCCGATGGCGCTGTCGTCGAGCGCGGGGGCGGAGGTGCAGCGGCCGCTTGCAACCGTGGTCATCGGTGGGCTGGTGTCGGCAACTTTACTTACGTTGCTGGTCCTTCCGGTTTGGTACGGGATCGTCGAAAGGCGCTGGGGATCAGGGCGCGGCGGTAAATTGGCCGTGGCGACTGCCGCTGTTATGCTGGTAATGCTGTTGCCTGATCGCGCGAGCGCCCAGCAGGTATTGCCGGTCCGGAAAATCACGCTTCGCCAGGCTGTGGACGAGGCATTGGAGCGTAATCCGCTGATCAAAGGAGATTTGTATCGCATTGGCTATCAGCAGGCGTTGATGAAAACCGCAGGCGATCCGGGTAAAACGGATTTGGCTTGGATGGGCGGGCAGTACAATAGCGTCAAGTTTGATAACCATTTTCTTTTATCCCAAAACCTGCCGAACCCAGCAGCCGTAGGAAAACGCAGATCGTTGCTGTCCGAGGAAGTGAACGGAGTTAAGGCAGCCCTGGAAGTGACCAAAGCGGCACTGGTGAAGGAGGTGAAAATCAATTACCAGCAACAGGTTTTGCTCAAATCCCGCCAAAAACTGCTGGATGCCGAGCTCCTTCGTGCAGAGCGTTTTGTAAAGGCGGCCGAAATGCGTTTCAAAACCGGGGAAACCAACCAGCTGGAATATGTTACAGCGCAAAGTCAACTGGGGGACGTTCGCGCGCAGCGTATACGCAACGAGGGCGACCTGCGCAATTTGCAACGGGCATTGCAGACTTTGGTGAACAGCAATGCGCCCGCCGAAGCCGAAACCGACTCGTTGACACGCAGGAGCCTGGCCGTACCTGCGCCTGACACCGCCGCATTGAGCGCGAATCCGTACCTGCGCTACCTCGTGCAGCAGGCGGCCATTGGGAGCAGGCAAACCGCCGTACAAAAAGCGGCCATGCTGCCCGAGTTGAATGTCGGATATTTCAATCAGTCGCTCACCGGCTTTCAAAACACCGGCAATGGAGAAATATTCTATGGCTCGGGCAAGCGCTTCCAGGGCGTGCAGGTAGGTGTGCAGCTCCCGATTTTCAATGGCGCCTCCAAAGCGAGGGTCAAGGCCTCACAAATAGGGGAGCAGGTGGCAAGAAACGAAGTCGAGACGGCGCGTTTGCGGCTGGGAAGCGACCTGGAACAGGCCATCCGAAGCCTGGAAACAGCCCGGCAAAACCTCGATCTGTACGAAACGAGTACGCTGGTGTTGGCGGGTACCATTCAAAGCAATGCTAGCAAAGCCTACGAATCGGGCGAGATCGGGTATGTCGAATACGGGCAGGCGTGGAACCGCGCATTGAGCATCCGCCTCAACTGGCTCGATTTACTGAGTGTTTACAATCAGTCGGTCATCCAAATAGAATACCTTTTAAATGAGCAGTAATCTGAATATATCGATGAAAAATATAGTATTAGGCCTGGTACTTTTTCTGGCAATAGCCGCTTGCAAGCCGGGGAGCGAAAAGGAAGCCGCTGAGGCCGGGGTGGAGCACGCAGCGGAGGAGTCGAATCATGTAGTACTCACAGCCGCGCAATATGAAACTGCGGGCGTTGAAACCGGCGGGTTTTCCGTCCGGAAACTGAGCGGGACGGTAGCAGCGAACGGGGTGATCGACATTCCACCGCAGAACCTGGTGAGTATTTCGGCGCCGTTGGGCGGATTTGTGCGTAAATCGGAGCTTTTGCAGGGGATGAAGGTACAAAAAGGGGAAGTGTTAGCAGTGATCGAAAACCCCGATTTTATTCCCATTCAACAGGATTACCTCGAAACACGCAGCAAACTGGAATTTGCCGAGCAGGAGTACCAACGCCAGAGCGATCTCAGCAAGGAGAATGTGAACGCGCAAAAGGCATTGCAGCAGTCGGCTTCGGAATTGAAAGTGTTGCGTGCGAGGCTGGCAGGTTTGAAGGAGCGCGTCCGTACGGCGGGTGTGGACCTGACCGGGTTGGAAAAGGGGCACATTGCGAGTGTTGCGTCTATCCGGTCGCCCATTGCGGGTTCGGTGACGGTCGTGAATGTGAACCTGGGCAAATATGTGAACCCGACGGACGTCATGTTCGAGATTGTAGATACCGATCACTTGCATGTGGAACTGTCTGTTTTTGAGCAGGATATTCCAAAAGTGAGGCTGGGACAACTGGTGCGGTTCCGCGTGAGCAACAATCCGGGGCAGGAAGATCTGGCCAAAGTTTACCTCATCAATCAGAAAATCAACGACGACCGCACCGTACGGGTGCACTGCCACCTTGAAAAAGAGGATAGTGGCTTGCTGCCGCAGAATTTCGTCAAAGCGATTATCGAAACAGGCGCCAACCCGGTGAATGCGCTACCAGACGAAGCCGTGGTCGATTTTGAGGGGAAATCCTATGTTTTTGTAAAAGACCCCAAAGGCGAAAGGAGTTTCGATATGGTGGAGGTTACCAGGGGTATCTCCGAGAATGGTTTTACGGAGGTAAAAATGCCGGCTGGAAGCAGTGAAAGCCCTCAGTTTGTATTGAAGGGCGCTTATACATTGCTCTCGAAGCTGAAAAACTCGGAGGAGGAAGAAGGGCATTAAATTGTTAATCAGTCGGTAGCCGCGCTAGGACAGTGGCACCGTGACTGCCCTAGCGGCTACCGATTGATTAAGCTTTGATGACCCTTACAAGTGTTTGTACCGTTGCCAGCACGTGGTCCATGTTGCGATAGTCATTGGTGACTTTTGAAAGCATCACTCCCCCTTCGATCAATGCGATAATGGAAACGGCCATTTGCTCGGCATTGACGCCCTGACGGAATTCGCCGGCTTCGGTCCCTTTTTCGATCATGCCAACGATGTTCTTTTTCCAGCTGAGCAATGCCTTGGCGGCACTCAGCTGCAATGGGACATTGGTATCGTCGGCCTCCACTGCAGTATTCAGGATCGGGCAGCCGCCGCGATCGCCTACGCTCGCGATCACATCCCTGTACACGCGGCCGTACACCATCAGTTTTTCAAAATAAGTCTCCGCTTTTTCCAGCTGAGCCTGTACGGTGTTGAATACCAGCGACCGGTTGTATTCAAATACAGCCAGCGCTACTTCTTCCTTGTTTTCGAAATTTCCGTAAATGCTGCCCTTCGTGAGGCCGGTCGCTTCGGTGATATCCGACATGGAGGTGCCCGCATAGCCTTTCCGGTTGAAAATCTCGGCGGTTTTCTCAATGATGAAGTTCCGGGTGCGCTCGGCTTTGGTTGTTCCTACGTTCATATAACAAATATACCAATTGGTATTTATTTTTACAAATAGCCATGATGGTGATTTTGTCTTTAAATACGGATCAGTAAAAGCTAGTGGAGCGCAGGGAGTACTTTTCCCCTTAACTCCCCGAATCCGACCCGGATGCCGTCCTTTTGTCCAAAACCGCGCATGATCACCTCGTCCTGATCTTTCAGGAAGCGCCTCTCGAGGCCCTCGCGGAGTTTTATAGGTTGTGTCCCATTAACGGTGGCTTCCAGCAAGCAGCCTTTTTGGGAAATACTGCTGCCGCTGATGGTGCCGGTAGCGAGCAGATCCCCGGTTTGCAGGTTGCAGCCAGTGATGGTGTGGTGAGCGATTTGCTGCGCGGCAGTCCAGTAAATGCCGCTAGAATTGGTTTGGCATACCAAAAATTCCTCCGAATGGGCGGGGGTAATGCTGACGGACAAAGAAAGATCGAAGTTCTGACGCGGATGTTGGGTGAGGTAGGGAAATGGCTCGGGCTGCTGTACTGGTGCAGGTACACGGAAATGCTGCAATGCTTCCCACGTAACAATCCAAGGCGAGACGCCCGTAGCGAAGTTCTTGCTCGTGAATGGCCCCAGTGGCTGGTACTCCCACCGCTGAATGTCGCGCGCCGACCAGTCGTTCAAAACCAGCATGCCGAAAATGTAATCTTCCGCTTCGTCGACGGGAATGGGCCGGCCGATCATCGAGTCCTTACCAATCACAAACGCCAGTTCGAGCTCGTAGTCGAGTGCATTGGTCGGTTTGAAGGCTGGTTTGCCGTTTGACTGACCGGTTTGCCCCCAGGGACGTGGTACCGGCGTGCCCGAAACCACGATGGAAGATGCGCGACCATGGTAAGCAACAGGCAGATGCTTCCAGTTGGGAAACAGCGGATTGTCGGGCCGGAAGAGCTGCCCGACGCTGAACGCATGCTCTTCGCTCGAATAGAAGTCAGTATAGTTGCCGACTTTGAGCGGCATATGCATCTGAACTTTTTTTTGCGGAATCAGCAGGTGACCGGCAAACTGTTTCAGGTCCGACTGGTGATCACACAATGCTGTTTGAACGATTTTACGCACATATTCCGAAAAGCCGCGGCCGAGCGCCATCAGGTCATTGAGCGCAGGCTTCCGGAAAACACTTCCGGCCTCCGGATATTGCGGGAACATATTCAATGCGTAGGCTGCGGTGAGGTCCACGACCCAATTGCCGATAGCCAGGCCCGCACGGGCCGGGCGATCGTCGCTGAATATGCCGAAGGGAAGATTATGGATCGAAAAGTCGGAATCGGGTGGTACGGGAAGCCAGGATTTTAGCATTGCGTTAGAGATTAGGCTTGTTGTGCCAGATAGGCTTCCAATAATGGCTCGATGCCCGTTACCGACTCATAAAGCTGGTCGTAGGACTGGATCACAAAATAGTGGTCCTGGTAGCGGTCGATGTGGTAGGGGGTGTCGAGCACTAGCGCGAGATCGAAATCGATTTTCGGCACATCGTGGCCCAGGCAATAGCGGCTTTCGCCGGAGGATGAAATGATGCCTCCGCCGTAAATTTTCAACTCACCGTTTTCGCGGATCAACCCGAATTCGACGGTGTACCAGTACAGCCTCGAAATGCGCTGAAGAATTTCTTCCTGGTCGATATGCTTCAATGCAACTTCGCTCAAATGCGCCATGAAGTCGCAAAACGCCTGGTTACTCAGTAATGGTACATGCCCGAAAGTGTCGTGGAACATATCGGGTTCTTCGAGGTAATCGATCTGCTCCGGTTTTCGCAGCCAGCTCGTTGCCGGAAACTGCCGGTTGTATAAATGCGTGTAAAACTCACGGTGAGGGATAAGCCCGGGTACCACGTATACTTGCCATCCCGTCAATGCGCGCAGCACTGGATTGGTTTCATGTTCGAAATGCGGGATATGATCGGCCACAAACCTTACTTTGTCAATCCCGTCGAGATAAGCCCGGCTGGCAATGTGCGGAAGCTGCTCCATTTGCCGTTCGAAAAGCTGTCTCCACATCCGGTGGTCAGCTTCGGAGTATTGTTCATAGTCCTGGTTCATGGGAGGTTTGCATTAAAGTGTGCCCCTAAGCATCTGCTCGCGCTCGATCGCTTCGAACAATGCCTTAAAATTGCCTTTTCCGAACGATTGCGCCCCTTTCCTTTGAATAATCTCAAAAAACAGGGTGGGGCGGGGCATGACCGGCTTGGTGAAAATCTGCAAGAGGTAGCCTTCGTCGTCCCGGTCTACGAGGATGCCGAGCTCGCGGAGGCTGGCAATGTCTTCGTCAATATGCCCTACGCGGCTGAGCAAATCATCATAATAGGCGGTAGGCACGCGCAGGAACTCCACGCCACGGTCGCGTAATGCGCGTACGGTATCGACAATGTGGTCGGTCGCGACGGCAATGTGCTGCACGCCGGGGCCGCCGTAAAAGTCGAGGTACTCTTCCACCTGTGATTTCTTTTTACCCTCGGCCGGCTCGTTGATCGGAAATTTGATGCGCCCGTTGCCATTGCTCATGACTTTGCTCATTAGCGCCGAATATTCAGTCGAAATGTCCTTGTCGTCGAAGGAGACCATCATTTTGAATCCCATTACGTCTTCATAAAACTTCACCCATCGGTTCATTTCGTTCCAGCCCACATTCCCGACCATGTGATCGATATAGCGCAGCCCGACGGGTTCCGGCGAATGTTCGGGTTGCCAGGCCACGAATCCGGGAAGGAAAATGCCGTCGTAATGCTTCCTTTCCACGAAAATGTGCACGGTATCACCATAAGTGCATATGCCCGATCTGACCGTTTCGCCATGATAGTCTTTCTCTGTCACCGGCTCGAGGAACGGTCGCGCGCCCCGGCTAACGGTCTCCCGGTAAGCCGTTTTGGCGTCATCAACCCATAACGCAATGGCTTTTACGCCATCGCCATGGCGGTCGATATGCGAACCGATAGCCGTGCCGCCATGTAAGGGTGAAGTAAAAACAAGCCGGATCTTGTCCTGCACCACCACGTAAGATTCCCGGTCGGTAAGGCCGGTTTCGAGCCCTGCCATGGCGAGCGGCTGAAATCCGAATGCATTTCGGAAGTAGTGCGCCGATTGCAGCGCGTTGCCTACGTAGAGTTCTACATAGTCCGTACCGTTAATCGGCAGGAAGTCGGTCGGCACGGGTGGGGCGATTGGTGCTGTTAGGGTGGACATGGTACTGTGTTTAAGGTTGTTGTCGGACGTGGTCAAGTGTTGTCAAGTGTTGTCAGGTGTAGTCAGGTGTCGTCAGGTGTTGTCAGGTGTTGTCAGGTGTGGTCAAGAGTTGTCAGGTGTAGTCAGGTGTGGTCAAGTGTAGTCAGGTATTGTCATGTGTCATTCGTGGTCAAGTGGAGTCAGGTGTTATCAGCGAAGTCAGGTGTTGTCGAGTCTTGTCGATTGGTCATTTGCGCCGCGAACCAAGTGGTTGGGTAACTGTCATTCAATTGGAAATTGTCATGGAGTCAATTGTTGCCGTGGAATCAATGCTGCTATTCTGACAATACTTGACTAGATCTGACTACTCCTGACTATTACTTGACAATACCTGACTCTCCTGATTATTACTTGACAACACCTGACAACACTGACAATACCTGACCATTCTTGACTATTCCTGACCATTCCTGACAAAGTCGCTACGTCACGATTCTGCCCAGCTGCCGAAATACCGCCCGTCGTCGATGGCCATCGCCTGTTCGGTCAGCATCAGGGGCCGGAAGGTATCGACCATCACGGCTAGCTCCTGGGTCTCTTTTTTGCCAATGCTTCGCTCGTATGCGCCCGGATGCGGGCCGTGCGGGATACCGCCCGGGTGCAGCGTAATATGTCCCTGCGCGATGTCGTTGCGGCTCATGAAGTCGCCGTCGACATAATACAGTACCTCGTCGGAGTCGATATTGCTGTGGTTGTAGGGCGCCGGGATAGCCAGCGGGTGGTAGTCGTACAGCCTGGGACAAAACGAACAGACGACGAATGCGTCGGTCTGGAATGTCTGGTGCACCGGGGGCGGCTGGTGAATGCGGCCGGTAATGGGTTCGAAATTGTGGATCGAAAACGCCCAGGGATAATTGTACCCGTCCCAGCCAATCACATCGAACGGATGGGTTTCGTAGGTTACAGGATGGATATGGCTCTGCTTTTTGATCTTAACCAGAAAATCACCGCGCTCATCGTGAGTCTCCAAATTCCGGGGGAGAATGTAGTCGCGTTCGCAGTACGGCGAATGCTCGGTGAGCTGCCCGAAATGGTTGCGGTACCGCTTGGGTGTGTAAATCGGCGTATGCGATTCGAGGTAGAGCAGGCGGTTGTCGGGCCCGTCGAATTCGATCTGGTAAATGGTACCCCTGGGAATCAATACATAATCACCATAAGTAAATGGCACCTGCCCGAAAGGCGTCCGCAGCCTGCCGGAGCCCCGGTGGACGAAAAGCAGCTCGTCGGCGTCGGCATTCTTGTAAAAGCAGGACATAGGCGCCCCGGTAGGAGCAGCCAGGCCCAGAATGAGGTCGCGGTTCACGAGCAGGGGCGTGCGGCTGTCGAGGTAGTCGGCGGCAGGTTTTACATCGAAGCCTATCAGCTTTCGCATGGTCATATTGTTGGCTACCGCAATGCGCGGCGCCACATCGTAAGGTTCGCCGAGCGATTTCACTTGAGTGGGCCGCCAGGTGTGATAGAGGAGGGAAGACATGCCTTCGAAACCGATGGTTCCGAAGAGCTCTTCATAGTAAAGCCCGCCGTTGGTTTTGCGAAACTGCGTGTGCCGTTTGGGCGGGATGGTTCCTAGTTGTTGATAGATCGGCATGTGCTTCGCGATTGTAAGTTAGCCAATAGTTGTTTATGCAATTATAGGAAAAACAAATCAATATTTAAATAAATTTTTGTATTATTTTAAAATAACAAAAAGTACTCCCGGTTAATAACTTCTATGGTATATACTTATTTGTTCTATAAAATATTAAGAATAAATTTGAATGCATTTCAATCCTCCAAACGGACTGAAAACGACTCCCATCCTAGTTGAAAAAGGCATTTGCCGCTTCTGTTGTTGTTCCTGACGCAGTATTTTCATTCAAATCAAACCATTCAGCCATGAGGAAACATTACCTCCATTTACCTGGGAAGGGTATTCTTGCATTTTTACTATGCCTGACGCTGTCGGTGCGGGGAGTCGCGCAGATCAGCCAGTTTATTCACGTCGACCAGTTCGGTTACGCGCCGGCGGCCGAGAAGGTGGCGGTACTCAGCAACCCGATTGTGGGATACAATGCCGCATTGAGTTACACACCGCCGGGTACAATGGAAGTGCGCAACAGTGTCACCAATGCGGTAGCGTTCAGCGGTCCGGTTACCGTTTGGAATAGCGGGGCTACACAGGCCAATTCGGGCGATCAGGGCTGGTGGTTTGATTTTTCAGCACTGACGGCCACGGGCAGCTATTATGTGTTCGATCCGGTCGGTAACCAGCGTTCGGCGGTTTTTGAAATTACACCCAATCCTTACGGCAATGTGATGCTGGCGGCTGTGAAGATGTTCTATTACAATCGCTGCAACATGGCGAAAGCAGCCCCGTACGCGCAAAGCAAGTGGACCGACGGGAATAACTTCATGAATGCATTGCAGGACCAGCAATGCCGGTACGTGTACGACCAGAGCAATGCAGCGCTGGAAAAGAACCTCACCGGCGGCTGGTTCGATGCTGGTGATTACAATAAATATGTGTCGTTCACCCACAGTCCTTTGCACGACCTGCTGTATGCCTACGAGGAAAACCCGAATGTTTTTACAGATAATTTCAACATTCCCGAAAGTAAAAACGGCATTCCCGACCTGCTCGATGAAGTGAAATGGGAGCTCGACTGGCTTTTTAAAATGACCAATTCGGATGGCAGTACCCACAATAAAATGGGGAGCCGGAATTACAGCGAGAACATTTCCTCGCCTCCGAGTGTGAATGTAGATGGCCGCTACTATGGCCCCATTTGTACCTCGGCGTCGGCCACCATTGCTTCGGTGTTCTCGCATGCGGCCCTCGTGTACGCAGGTATCCCCGCGCTCGCGGCTTACGCGGGCCAGCTGGAAGCCAAAGCGGCGAGCTGCTTCAACTATGTGCTGCCGTTTTTTAATGCCAATACCCTCCAAACCAATTGCGATGATGGCAGTATTGTTTCGGGTGATGCCGATGTAGGTGTCGGACCGCAGCGCAGCATGATGGTGATTGCCGCGATTTACCTTTTCGAGCGGACTGGCAATGCGGTTTACAATCAGTTTGTGGTTAATAATTACGCGGGAACCGATGTCATGAGCTCCGGTTACTGGGGTGTGGACGCTACCGAATTACAGGATGCCTTGCTGCGCTACTCAAAGCTTCCGGGTGCTAACCCTACTGTTGCCTCGGCGATCCTGGCCTCTGCCGGAACAGCCGTGGATGGTAACTGGAACGACTTCTTCGGCTGGACAACGGCGGACCTCTACCGTGCATTTATGCCCGACTGGTCGTACCACTGGGGCAGCAACATGCCCAAGGCCGACTACGCCAATGTAAACCGCAGCATGCTTAAAGCCGGGCTGGGCAATGCGGCCAGCCTCACGCGCAAGGCCGCCGAGCAGATCCACTATTTTCATGGGGTTAACCCACAAGGAATGGTGTATTTGTCGAATATGTATGGAGTGGGCGGCGACCGGTGCGCCAATGAAATTTACCATACGTGGTTCAACGACGGTACCATTTACGACGATGCCCTGTCGTCGCCGAACGGCCCGGCGCCGGGTTACGTGGTGGGTGGGCCCAATGCCGACTACACGATCAGCGGGCAGTCGCCACCGTTTGGCCAGCCGCGCCAGAAAAGCTACCTCGACTTCAACACCGGCTGGCCGACCAACAGTTGGGAAATCACCGAGCCGGCTATTTACTACCAGGCTGCGTACATTCGTTTGCTAGCCCATTCGACGCTGCCCGTCGAGGACCCGCTGCCTGTGGAACTTGCTGATTTTCACTTGAAAGACATAGGAAAAAGCCAGGCGCAGCTTTATTGGAAAACCGTTTCGGAAACAGACAATGAGCGTTTCGAGATCGAGCGTTCTATTGACGGCGCTGATTTTCGGATGATAGGGGAACTAAAGGGGCAAAACACCACCGCTGTGGCGCATTATTATACCTTCACCGACACCGAGGCGCCGGCGGTTACGGCCTACTACCGTTTGAAACAGGTTGATTTCGACGGAAAGTTCGAGTATTCCAAAATCATCGCATTGTATCGCAACGGCGATGCCGCATTCAGCATCGGCCCGAATCCGTTGAGTGATTACGTGGATTTGCAAATGCCGCCTCACACTGGTAAAGCCACGGTGAAGCTCATCAATATGGCCGGGGTGGAAGTAATGCAGCACGATATAGACGGCAGCGGCCGGATGCGGATCCCTGACGTAGCCAGGGGGATTTATCTCCTGCATGTGGAGCAGGGAAATGAAAGGCTTTTTACGCAGCGGATTTTCAAAAATTAAATCGGTAACGGGCAGCCGCAAACGAAGCGCAGCTGCCCGTTGTTTCCTAGCGGGATTAGTGCTGTCCTGGTTCGGGCTTTCTTTTCGGCATGACCAGGCTATCGGCCGGATATTTCGCTTTCAGTGTATCCATTTGCGCCTTTGCCCATTGAATAAGGCGCTCGCGCTGGGCGGTAGTAAGTTTAGCCTCCGCATGCATACCCAATGCGGTGTACGATTTGAGCGGCATGGCGTCGTCTTCTACCATTTCTACTGTCTCTTCCAGCTTGTGGTTCTGCCGCGCGATGGAAAGGCTGGTGAATGTTGAGAAGTTCAGATGCCGCTTGCCGTCTTCGACATGCTCGTTCATCCACCATGCCACAGGCTGGATGTTGTAATACCATGGATAAACGGTTTTGTTGCTGTGGCAGTCGTTACAAGCTACTTCCAGGATGTTTTTTACATCGGCCGGGACGTCATATTTCGTCGCGATGTTCATCGACTGGTCGTCGGAGAGATTTTTTTCGGGGCGGATAAATTGAATGATGATAAAAACGGCCAGGAGGGCGAGCAGGATTTTTTTAAACATGTTCGATGGTGATTAGATTAAGTCTTAATATGTACAATAATTCCGTAACGGCCGCTTTTTACTGCCGGTCTATGCCCTTATTTTTTCGGTAATGTACCGGCGACAAGCCCATTTGCTGTTTGAAAAGCCTTGAAAAATAGAATGGATCGTCGATCCCGATGGCCGAGGCCACCTCATTGATCCGCCAGGTACTGAAATGCAGCAGCTGGCAGGCCTTCTGAATGCGGAGGTAATTGAAATACTCGATCGGTGCATAACCGGTGTCTTTTTTAAACTTCCGGGAAAAAAAGGAGACCGATAGATTTACCGAACGGGCAATATTATCCAGCGAAAGGGAACTCGACAGGTTGGCCTGCATATAACTGATCGCCCTTTCGGTAGGGCTTGCATCCGATGCCGATGCTTTCTGTGAGCCGAAATACTCGGGCGCGATGAACGACGAGAGGTAGTGCGGTAATGCGAGGTTGGCTTGCAGCAAGTTAGAAGCGCTGTATCCTTTCAGCAGTGTGTGGGCGATGTGGGTGAAAAGTGCATTGCGCTCGTCGGAAAAACCTACCTGGATGGCCCTGAACGGCTCGTCGTCACGGTTCATGACCGTCGTTGCTGCCGCACCGCAAAGCGCACCGTTGATGTGTAGCCAGTAAATACTCCATGGATTTTGCGGATCGGCCCCATACGAATGTGGCACATCCACGGGCAGAACAAACACCTCGCCCGCATGTACCTGCGACGTGCTTCCATTCAATTCTATCCAGCCCTGACCGTCAGTGCAATACAGTATAATGGCCTGTGAAATACCGTTAGGCCGCTGATAGTAATGGTGCAATGCTTTGGGATAATAGCCCATTCGGGAGATGAACAACTGACTGATCAGCGGCAGTTGCTCGCAGTGCGATGTGGCTACTTTGGGTATTTCGATGATGAGCTCGCCTTCGAAGCCTCTGCTTTTGCGCATAATGTGTGTTTTAAAGAGAAATAACGAATGTGATAAAGGTAGAATAATCCATGTTTTGGACAAAATCGTTCATTCGTTTATTTCATGGAATAGCTGAATTTTGAAATGTTAAAGTACTATTCCTAATCCCATTCTTATGGCTAAGCAACTTTTGACCCACGCACAAATTCAGCAGTATCATACGGACGGCTACCTGATCGTCCGCGGCTTTTATGATAACGAGGAGGTTTCGAAACTTTACCGCATTGCGCTCGACGATGCGATGATCAGTAAGCATGCCATCAATGTCAACGACAGTACCGGCAAGCGGAGCAAGCTTTCGCTGTGGTACAAGCCGGGCGATGATGTGTACGGGTTGTTGACGAGGGGCAAAACGCTTGTGGGTTCGGTGGACCAGCTGTTAGATCGTCATCCCGGCGACGAAAGCCATTCGGTTTGCCACTATCATTCCAAACTCATGCAGAAAGAGCCGCGGGTAGGAGGGGCTTGGGAATGGCACCAGGATTATGGATATTGGTATAAAAATGAATTTCTATATCCCGAGCAGCTCATGTCGGTGATGATTGCTATCACGGATGCGAATGTTGAAAACGGTTGCCTGCAGGTAATCAAAGGTTCCCACAAAATGGGCCGGGTGGAGCATGGTTTCTCGGGGGAGCAGGTAGGCGCGTCGCAGCGTTATGTGGATTTGGCGCTGAAAACAATGGAGCGCGTGTTTGTGGAACTCAATGCCGGTGACGCTCTTTTCTTTCACAGCAATATTCTGCACCGGTCCGAGGCTAATCTATCGGATCATGCGCGCTGGTCGCTGATTTCATGCTATAACCGGTCGACGAATATAGGTTATCACGAATCGTCCTCATCGGCGTCGAGCATCACACCCATCGATATTGTCCCGGACGAAGCGCTGCTTACCTGGGACGCCGCGGGTCTGACGGAGTCAGAGGCTGATTTTCTGAGTAAGGAAGCAGACGTTTCATTAAAATAAAACACCCATTATGGCACACACCCCAGGTACATTTTCCAATTTGGACAAAACAGGTCTGAATGTTTCCGGGCTGAATGGTCCAGGGTTTGTTCAGATTAATAAGGGGTATGTTTACCTGCTCAGCGCTATTGCAGCGCTGGGCGGGATACTGTTCGGGTTTGATCTGGTAATCATTTCGGGAACGGTCGGATTTTTTCAGGCGCATTTCGGACTGAATGAACTGGAAACGGGCTGGGCCGTGGGCTGTATCAATCTGGGAGCAGCAATAGGCGCTGTGCTGGGTGGCTGGCTTTGCGAGCGGCTGGGGCGCAAGAAACTGCTGATGATCTGTGCCATACTATTTGCCGTTACGGGCGGGGGCACCGGTTGGGCGGAAAACTTTCCGATGTTTATAGGTTTTCGTATGCTGAGTGGTGTGGCAGTAGGGGCCGCGGCACTCGTTTGTCCGATTTACCTGGCCGAGATTTCTCCCGCACCCATGCGCGGCACCACGGTGTCGTTTTATCAGCTTTCCATTGTGGTGGGCATATTGCTGGCGTACTTTTCAAATTACATGCTGCTGGATGTCGAAGATAACTGGCGGTGGATGTTCTCGTCACAATCGATTCCGGCATTACTCTTTTATTTTAGCCTTTTTATGGCCTCCGAAAGCCCGCGCTGGCTGATACGCGCTGGCCGCGAGTTTGAAGCGCACATCGTTCTCGAGCGCGTGGGCGGGCTGGATTATGCATTGGCCGAACAGGAGCAGATCGAACAGAGTTTCGCAGATAAAACCAAATATAAAGTCACCGACCTTTTTCGAAAGGATGTCGCACACATCGTGTTCATTGGCGTAATGATTGCCGTATTTTCACAGATAGTTGGTCAGAACTCGATCTTTTCCTATGCGCCAGAGCTCTTCAAAAAGGCCGGTATGGCGCAAAATTCGGCGTTTTTGCAGTCGATCATTATTGGTGTCACCAACTTCATATTCACATTTGTCGCCATCGGTACGATAGACAAGGCAGGTCGCAAAAGGCTTTTACAATATGGCTCGTTCCTCTTGTTTATGGATGCCCTGGCCCTTTCTGCGGCGTTCTACCTGCAATGGTCGGGGCTGTGGGTACTGGTTTTCGTGCTGGCATTCGTGGCGATTTATTCCGCTACACTCGGGCCTGTGACGTGGGTGGCACTTTCTGAAATTTTTCCAAACCGCATCCGCGGGAACGCGATGGCAGTGGCTACGCTGGCCCTGTGGATAGCCAATTTCTTCACAACGGCCCTGTTTCCGGTCATGAACCAGTATTTCGGCATACCGGGCACCTTTTTGATTCATGCGGCGATCTGTCTGGTTTACTACTTTTTTGTCTGTACCAGCGTCCCCGAAACCAAGGGGCGATCCTTGGAAGAAATTGAAAAACTGTTGCAAAAAAGCTGATTACCTAATCCATGACCATTCAATTTTATGCGCCGGAGTGGGGGAATACCCTTCCGTTTGATAGCTTCTGCAAAAATGTAAAGGCCGCCGGCTATGATGGTGTTGAAATGGCATTGCCTTTCGATCCGGCCGAAAAACGGGCCATCCTGGATACGCTGGAAGCCTGGGACCTGCGGCTGATCGGCCAGTACTGGCAATCGTTTGAGAAAGACATCGACGAGCATGCCGCGAATTATGAGAAATACCTACGCAACCTGATCGACGCGCGGCCGGTGCTGATTAACTGCCAGACGGGTAAGGATTACTTCAATATCGCGCAAAACCAGCGGCTTTTTGCGCTGGCGGCAAGGCTTTCGGCCGAATCCGGCATTCCTATCATACATGAAACGCACCGAGGTAAGAGCTTCTTCGCCGCCCATATCACAATGGGTTACCTCCAATCGGATCCCGGCCTCCGCATTGCGCTCGACATTTCACATTGGTGCGCGGTTCACGAATCGCTACTCGCCGACCTTCCCGAAGAGGTCGAGCTCGCCATATCGCGGACCGCTCACATCCACAGCCGTGTGGGGCACCCGGAAGGCCCGCAGGTGAACGATCCGCGCGCACCCGAGTGGGAGGAAGTGCTGAGTGCACACCTGGGCTGGTGGGACCGCGTGGCGGCGCTTCACGCGCAAAATGGTACCACGCTCACCGTCACCACGGAGTTTGGTCCCGCGCCTTACATGCCGGCGATGCCCTACACGCAAATGCCGCTCGTTAGCCAATGGGATGTGAACGTACACATGATGCACCTTCTCAAAGATCGCTACGAACGGATTTAGGCCGCAGCGCTAATTATTTTCTAACATTTTAGTTGAAATATATTTTACCGTTAAATAAAATTTTTGTCATTAAAATACTGACAATGAGTTGGTTTTTGCTACAAGGATGTGAAATGTGATACCTTTGGGAATTTGACAGGGCTTTCGGTTGTTTTACGCAGTCCGGGATTTTGTTCCCGGTAATGAGTTAATTCATAAATTTGCTTTGTAGTAACCCCCGATCGATCTAATAACTATGAGCATCCTTTATGTTGACCATGAAATTAATAATCTGAATTCCTTTAAAGCGACGTTCCGGAGAGACGCCCAGATTTACCTGGCCAACTCTACCGAAGAAGCGCTTAAAATCCTCGACGAGCACAAAATCGACGTCATTTTCGCTGATCACCAGATGCCCGAAATGACAGGCCTTGAATTTCTTAAACTGGCTTCCAATCAATATCCATCCAGTATGCGTGTGTTGCTCACCGGCAATGCTTATACGGATGAATTTCGCTGGGCTGCCGGGAAGGGATATTTCCACAGCTACGTCAACAAGCCCTGGGATGAACAGCAGCTGCGGACGCTGATGATATCGCGTTTGTATTAGGGTAAGATTATTCAAAATGCCAAGCGGGACGTAGTTTTCCACTAGGTCCGAATGCACAGCGGTCGCTGACCGCACCGGAAGAGCGCCGAAGTTACTGGAACTTCGGCGTTTTTTGTTTGGCATAAAAAAATTGCCACACCAATATTTGTTGAGAATATATTGATTACATTGGAGATTCAATATCCGACCATTCTTCATCTTTTGCCGAAAGGCTAAACCTTAACCAATGAAAAGAAGACACTTCATGCAGATGTCGGGCCTTGGCTTGGGCGCTATGATGCTCTCTGAGGTCCCGGTCGTCGGGAGCCCCGTGGCCGAGGCGCAACTGCTCGCCCCGTGGCTCGATGCCGCTACCAAGAAAAAACTCGCCGAAACCGCGCTGAATGCCGCCCGCGACAAGGGTGCAACCTACACCGACGTTCGCATCGGGCGCTATTTGCAGCAATACCTTTTCACGCGTGAAAAACAGGTGCAAAACATCGTGAATGCCGAATCTTACGGCATAGGTATCCGGGTGATTGCCAACGGCACCTGGGGCTTTTCGGCTACGAGCGATGTTACGCCGGATGGTATCGCCAAATGTGCCGCCACAGCCGTGGCGATTGCCAAGGCGAATTCGAAGTTCCAGAAAGAGCCCGTGGTGCTCGCGGCGCAGAAAGGCGTAGGCGACAAAGCCTGGAAAACGCCGATTACCAAAAATGCTTTTGAAATACCGGTGAAGGACAAGATCGACCTGATGATGAATGTCAACGGCGCTGCGATGGATAATGGGGCCAACTTTGTGACTTCGAACCTCTTTTTTATCAACGAACAGAAATATTTTGCCTCTACCGACGGTTCTTTCATCGATCAGGATGTCCACAGGATCTGGCCGACGTTTACGGTCACTGTTACGGATAAGGCTTCCGGTAAATTCAAAACCCGCGATGCGATCAGCTCTCCAATGGGCATGGGATACGAGTATCTCGACGGCCTGGCCAGCGAGAAAATCGCCGGCCCGAACGGCCTGGTAGGCTACCGCAACTCATACGATATGGTGGAGGATGCGATTATGGCTGCCAAACAGGCGAAGCAGAAAGTAACCGCCAAGTCGGTGGAGCCGGGGAAATATGATCTTGTTTTGGATCCCAACCATTTGGGACTCACCATTCACGAGTCGGTAGGGCACCCGACGGAGCTCGACCGCGTGCTCGGCTATGAGGCCAATTACGCCGGTACCAGTTTTGCGACACTGGACAAATGGAAGACCAAAAATTTCAACTACGGCAGTAAGCTCGTCAATATCGTGGCCGACAAAACGCAGCCGCATACGCTGGGCGCGGTGGGATACGACGACGAAGGCGTGCCGTGCAAGGAATGGGATATTATCAAGGACGGTATATTGGTCAACTACCAGGCCATCCGCGATCAGGTGCAGATTTTGGGTGAAAAAGAGTCGCACGGCTGCTGCTATGCCGACGATTGGAGTTCCGTCCAGTTCCAGCGCATGCCAAACATCAGCCTCAAACCGGGAACCGAGAAACGCAGTGTGATGGATATGATCAAAGGAGTTGAGAAAGGCATTTATATTATCGGGAGAGGTTCTTATTCGATTGATCAGCAGCGTTATAACTTTCAGTTTGGAGGTCAGGTTTTCTATGAAATCAAAAACGGCGAAATTACGGGGATGCTCGACGACGTCGCTTATCAGTCGAATACCCAGGAGTTCTGGAACTCGTGCGTGCAACTTTGCGACCAGGACGATTACCGGACATTTGGTTCGTTTTTCGACGGAAAGGGCCAGCCCTCTCAGATCAGTGCCGTTTCGCACGGCAGTTCGACCACGCGGTTCAACGGGGTGAATGTGATTAATACCGGTAGGAAGATTTAATGTTAATGATGAATGACCGAATGATTGAATGATCGAATAGTTTTTCTACACAATATTCAGTCATTCAATCATTCAGTCATTCAAAATTCGGAAACCAACATGGCCATATTAACAAAAGAAGAAGCTAAAAAAATCATAGATAAAGTGCTGGCGTTTTCGAAGGCTGACGAGATCAGCGCTTCGCTTACGGGAAACCGGACAGGTAATATCCGCTATGCGCGCAATTCGGTATCTACGAGCGGGGAAACCAACGACCTGTCGCTTTCTGTCACGGCGGTTTTTGGTAAAAAATCGGGAACGGCTACGATCAACGAATTCGACGATGCATCGCTAGAAAAGACGGTGCGCCGGGCCGAGGAAATCGCGAAGCTCGCTCCCGACAATCCTGAATATATGCCGATGCTCGGGGCTCAGCAGTATGTGGATACCAATGCGTTCGTCGAAAGCACCGCGGGCATTAACCCCGAGTACCGGGCAAAAGCAGCTTTCGGCAGCATTGAGCCTTGTTCCAAAAAGAACCTGACTGCCGCCGGTTATATGCAAGATAGGAGCGGATTTACGGCATTGGGAAACAACAAGGGCCTTTTTGGCTATAATAAATCGACTTTCGTAGACTTTTCTGTAACCGTCAGAACGGCGGACGGCACAGGCTCAGGCTTCGTACAGCGCGATTATAACGACGTTTCCAAGCTGAATACCGGCACCGCCACGGAAATTGCAATGCAAAAAGCATTGGCGTCGGTGAATGCAAAGGCTTTGGAGCCGGGTAAATACACCGTGATCCTCGAACCTACCGCCGCGCATGACCTCATTCTTAATATGATGCGGAATATGGACGGCCGCAGCGCGGACGAAGGCCGGAGCTTCCTCGGAAAGAAAGGGGGGCTGACACGTCTGGGCGAGAAGCTTCTGGATGAGCGCGTTACCATTTATTCCGATCCCACGAATACCGAAGTACCGGGCTCGCCATTTGCCGCTGATGGCCGTCCGCAGGAGAAAGTAACCTGGTTTGATAAAGGAGTGGTAAAAAACATGTACTACTCGCGTTTCTGGGCAGACAAAAAGGGCGTTAAGGCAGTTCCATCCCCGGATGGTATTATTTTTCAGGGCGGAAACGATTCGCTTGCCGACCTGATCAAAGGCACTGAAAAAGGTATTCTCGTCACGCGTTTCTGGTACATTCGCACTGTCGACCCGCAAACGTTGCTTTACACGGGCCTCACGCGCGACGGTACTTTTTACATTGAAAACGGGCAGATCAAATATCCGGTCAAGAATTTCCGCTTCAACGAAAGCCCTGTGATTATGCTCAACAACGTGGAGGCGATCGGTAAGCCGGTGCGCACCAACGGCAGCCTGATACCACCGCTGAAAATCCGTGATTTTACGTTCACAAGCCTTTCAGACGCGGTTTAGCGGCAAGCGTAATCCATTTAAACTGCTATCCAGCCATCCATAACAGGTGAGTTGAAACAAGTACGGCCATTCATTAACTTATGAATTGCACTTTTTTAACTCACCCAATCAATCCTATTAGCTAAACATCTACACTTTGAAACGACGAGATTTTATTCAAATGGCCGGGCTCGGAACGGGAGCGTTCATGTTGCCGGGATTTGCAATGGGCCGTACCGTGTCGCCGGAGGCATTTCTGGTGCCGGGCGACGACGTAGCCGTTAAAAAGCGCCTGGCCGATGCGGCCCTCAATGCGGCCAAATCGAAGGGAGCATCCTATGCCGATGTGCGCATTGGCCGGTACCTCAACCAATTTGTGACGACGCGCGAAGACAAGGTCGAAAACATCGTCAATACCGAATCCTACGGAGTGGGCGTGCGTGTAATCGCCAACGGCTGCTGGGGCTTTGCTGCGGTGGTAGATGCTAAAAGTGAAGCGCAACTGGCGAAGGCCGCGGAAGAAGCGGTCGCTATTGCTAAGGCCAATGCAAAGCTCATGAAAGAACCGGTACAGCTCGCCCCCCAGAAAGGCTTTGGCGAAGTGAGCTGGAAAGCGCCTTTCAAAAAGAATGCATTTGAAGTGCCTATTAAAGAAAAGGTGGATTTGTTGCTTTCGGTGAACGACGCGGCCATGAAGAACGGGGCCAACTATGTGAATTCCATCCTTTTCCAGGTGAATGAGCAAAAATATTTTGCATCTACCGACGGCTCTTATATCGACCAGGACATTCACCGGATATGGCCGCTTTTCAACGTAACGGCCATCGATCCCAAAACCGGAAAGTTTGAAACACGCCGATCGCTGAGCGCGCCGATGGGCATGGGATATGATTATTTGCAGTCGAACCCGGCCGATAAAGTTACGGGTGTCACGACCCGCTATAACAAAGGGTACGACATGCTCGAAGATGCTACCGCGGCTGCGAAACAGGCCAAGGAAAAGCTCTCGGCCAAGACCGTTGAAGCGGGTAAATACGACCTCATCCTTGATCCTTCGCATTTGTGGTTAACGATTCACGAATCTGTTGGGCACCCGTTGGAACTCGACCGGGTACTAGGTTATGAGGCCAACTTTGCCGGAACTTCGTTCGCTACGCTCGATAAATGGCAGTCCAAAAACTTCCAGTATGGCAGCAAGCAGGTGAACCTCGTGGCCGACAAGCTGCAACCCGGCTCGCTTGGCGCCGTAGGCTGGGATGATGAAGGGGTTAATACCAAACAGTGGGACCTGGTAAAAGACGGCGTGCTGGTAAACTACCAGGCCATTCGTGACCAGGCCCATATCATCGGCGCGAAGGAATCGCACGGCTGCTGCTATGCCGATAGTTGGAGCTCGGTGCAGTTCCAGCGTATGCCGAATGTGTCGCTGGCGGCGGGCAAAACACCATTGTCGGTGGAGGAGATGATTAAGGATGTTAAAAAGGGCATTTATATCATTGGTGACGGTTCATTCTCGATCGACCAGCAGCGTTATAACTTCCAGTTCGGCGGCCAGTTGTATTACGAAATCAAGGATGGCAAGATCGCCGGTATGCTGAAAGATGTGGCTTATCAATCGAATACGCAGGAATTCTGGAACTCGTGCGTGCAGGTATGCGACGAGCGCGACTACCGCCTGGGCGGTTCGTTTTTCGACGGCAAAGGACAGCCTATGCAGTCCAGTGCTGTGTCACACGGCAGCTCGACAGCACGCTTTAACGGGGTGAATGTTATCAATACCGCTAGGAAGATATAAGAATGGAGGAAAGGGAGGAAAGGAGGAAAGGAGGAATGGGAGGAATGGGAGGAAGGAGAAAGTAATGAGTAGAAAAATCCATCTTCCCTTTCCTCCATCCTCCATTCTTCCCAAATAAAAACGACCATAAAAAAAGCATTACGCAAATGGCCATCATACTAACTGAATCAGAAGCAAAAGCACTATTACAAAAGGTGCTGAGCTATTCCAAAGCAGATGAATGCGAGGTAAATATCCTGGGTGAAGAGCGGGGCAACCTGCGCTATGCCCGCAACGAAGTATCGACGAGCGGGTCGCTGATCAACCAGAACTTGCAGGTGCAATCCGCATTCGGGAAGAAGGTAGGCGTTGCCACGATCGACGAATTCAGCGAGGAATCGATCGAAAAAGTCGTCAGGCGGTCGGAAGAACTGGCCCGGCTGGCGCCCGAAAACCCGGAATATGTAGGCGTGCTGGAACCGCAAACCTATCTGAAATCCAACGGTTTCTTCGAATCCACGGCCGGAATAAATCCGGGCTATCGCGCCGACGCTGTCGCCAAGAGCCTCGACCTCACGCGTACTCAGAACATGACAGCGGCCGGTTTCCTGGAAAACCAGAAAGGTTACTCGGCTATGATGAATTCCAAAGGGCTGTTTGCCTACTATCCCAGCACGAGCGTGAATTTCTCACTCACCGTGCGCACGCCGGACGGCAAAGGCTCCGGCTACGTGGCCAAAGGTTACAGCGATGTGGCCAAACTGGATACAGCAGCTGCTACGAAGGTTGCTATTCAAAAATCCAAGGGGTCCGTCGATGCCAAAGCATTGGAGCCCGGCAAATACACGGTGATCCTCGAACCGACCGCTGCTGCCGTACTTTTGGAAAACATATTTTTTAACCTCGATGCCCGAAGTGCCGACGAAGGCCGCTCGTTTCTGAGCAAAGCCGGCGGCAAAAGCAAATTGAACGAGAAAATCGTCGACGAGCGCGTGCATATTTACTCTGATCCGACGCATCCGGACCTGCCGGCATCCCCCTGGGCAGGAGACGGCCAAGCCGCCAACAAGATCAACTGGATCGAGAATGGGGTGGTTAAAAACCTGGTGTACTCACGCTATTGGGCACAAAAGAATAATGTGAAACCGGTACCATTCCCTACAAACGTGATCATGGCCGGCGGTACGGCAAGTATGGAGGAGTTGATCAAATCCACTCAGCGAGGGATATTGGTTACCAAGCTGTGGTACATCCGCGAGGTGGACCCGCAGACGCTCCTGCTCACGGGCCTCACGCGCGACGGTACTTTTTACATCGAAAACGGGGTGATCAAACATCCGATCAAAAACTTCCGTTTTAATGAAAGCCCGGTGATTATGCTCAACAACCTCGAAACGCTTGGCAAGCCCGAACGCGTGGTGAGCACCGAAAGCAACAGCAATTACCTGATCCCGCCGATGAAAATCCGGGAATTTACATTCTCATCGTTATCTGACGCAGTTTAGTATTGAAACCTTTTTTCTTCACCAGAATCCAATACACTTCCGGTAACTGGGATACCGACCAGCGAATGCCGTCCAATCTACTGCATTCGCTGGTTGAGTACACCACCATACCGGTGGACGAGAAGGAAAAAGTAGTGCAATTGAGCAGTAACGAAATATTCAAAAGCCCATTCTGTTACCTGAGCGGACACAAACTGGTGGAATTCTCAGCCCAGGAACGCGACCATTTCAAACGGTATGTGCAGAATGGCGGCTTCGTGTTCGTCGATGACTGTAACCACGACATCGACGGACTTTTTGCCAAATCGTTCGAGCAGGAAATGGCCCGAACGTTTGGCCCGAAAGCTTTGCAGAAAATCCCGAACAATCATCCTATCTACCATAGTTTTTTCAAATTCAACGACGGCCCGCCGACCACCTCCTTCGAGCTGAACGGCTGGGGTGACGACCTTGTGCACGATTATCTCAAAGCCATCACCATCAACGGCAAAATCGGTGTCCTGTACAGCAACAAGGATTACGGTTGCGAATGGGACTACGATTTCCGTAACAAACGGTTCCTGGCGGTTGATAATACGCGTTTTGGGGTGAATATCGTCGTGTATGCTTTGACAGGGTAGTGGGGCGCCTGCGGCGCGACGGCCGACCATGGACCGCCGACCATGGATTGCGATAATTCGGCAACACAGATTACTAAAACAAAATAATGGTCCATGGTCTATTGTCTATGGTCCAAACAACGTCTCGACACTTGGAAACCTCAACGACAACTTCCCATTACCGTGCATTGGTAGCGAAACTGCCATTACTTAAAGCCGAGATTGCAAAAGTAATCGTCGGCCAACAGGATGCGATTGAAGAAATACTGATCGCATTGCTGGCATCGGGGCATTGCCTGCTCGAAGGCGTGCCGGGGCTGGCTAAGACGCTGATGGTCAAAACCATGTCGGAGGCGCTGCATATGAGCTTCCGGCGGATCCAGTTTACACCTGATCTGATGCCGGGCGATATTGTGGGTACCGAGATTTTGGAGGAAGACCATGAAACGGGTAAGAAGTTCTTCAAATTCAATCGCGGGCCGCTGTTTGCCAATGTGGTACTGGCCGACGAGATCAACCGGACGCCACCCAAAACGCAGGCCGCATTGCTCGAAGCGATGCAGGAAAAAAGCGTTACTTATGGCGGCGAGAACTACCCACTGCCCGACCCGTTTCTGATCATCGCGACACAAAACCCGATCGAACAGGCCGGGACTTACCCGCTTCCCGAAGCGCAACTCGACCGGTTTTTGTTGTATATCAAATTGAGTTATCCTAGCGAGGAGGAAGAGCTGGACGTCTTGCGTACGACTACCGGCACCGCACGGCCGGAAATCGGGCGGGTATTATCGGACATAGAAATGGCTGATCTTCAAAAGCTTACGCGGCAGGTGCACATCGCGGATGAGTTGTTGGTAAAAATCAATGCGTTGGTACGCTCTACGAGGCCTGAAAACACTTCATCGGAATACGTAAAAGAATGGTGCGACTGGGGCGCAGGACCTCGTGCCGGGCAGGCGCTCGTGTTATGCGCGAAGGCGCGTGCGGTGTTGCATGAGCGGTTTTCGGTGATTCCCGAGGACATCCGCACATTGGCATTCCCGGTACTGCGGCACCGCATCTCCATGAATTTTCGGGCGGAAGCCGAAGGGATTACCAGCGACCACGTGATTCAGGAATTGTTGAATGGTCTGTAAACCGGCGCGATTGAGCAGGCATTCGTTGTTACATCCCTGACGGGATTTCCGAACGGGTGCCTTGGTATTTTGCTACCAATGTTACATCGCTAACGCGATTTGTGTGGTGAGCCAAGGAGTGGCTACCTGTTTATAGCAACGGACGAAACGATCATATACAAGACTCCCGAGGAGTCACCTAAACTGCGAATGGTATGACGGCACGTTGCCAATACCCATCCATCAATGCCGTCAGGCATGTAACCTTGGTAGCAAATGGAGCATAAAGGTTAGATTATAATGCCGTTAGGCATGTAACAACAAAACAAATGCTGACACTCGACAAAGACCCAAGTAAACAACGTAGCGAAACGAAGTAGAGATTACCCACAACAAACAATGCAAAAAACAACCACCCTATTGGCGTCCAGCCTGATCAAGCTCAAAAACCTGCAACTGACCGGGAAACTGGTGAGTGAGGAGCTGATGCTGGGTATCCATTCGAGTAAGCGGTCGGGGATAGGCATTGAATTTGAACAATACCGGCATTACGAACCAGGCGACGACCCGAAACGGATCGACTGGAAACTGTTTGCGCGGACGGACAAACACCTCGTCCGTGAGTCGTCGACCGAAAGCGACCGGCAGATCCGGTTTGTACTGGACTTGTCGGGGTCGATGAATTATACCGAAAATGGCGTGAGCAGGCTGCAATACGCCCAAGTCCTGCTGGCGTCCCTTGCTTACCTGTGCTACATTCAGAATGACCAGATGAGCCTGTACGGATTATCCGACGGCCGGGTGGAAACGATCAGCGGAACGGGCTCGGCGGCATCGGCGCGACAGGCATTCCAGAAAATACTGGTAGGGTTGGAAAAAGTGACTGCGGCAGGAGCGTGGGGAACATCCGGGCCACGGCAGTCAGAATTTCAATCGAAAAAAAAGGAGCAGCTCATTTTTGTGAGCGATTTGCTGCAAACGAACGACGAATGGCTGTCGTGGATACGTGCCTTGGCGGGACCTTATCGTGAAATTGTGATCTTCCAGATTCTCGGTGATCAGGAAATGGCATTTGATTTAAAGGGATTTTATCGCTTCAAAGACCTGGAAAGCGGGAGAGAAATGGAGCTGGATGCAGAAACCGTGGGTACGCAATTCAGGGCATCTATCGAAACCTATCTCGCCGATTTAAAAACCGCATTGCAAATCCCGCATGTGCGCCTCGTACGGGCACGGATGAGCGAACCCGTGGGAATGGTATTAAAGGCATTTTTAACGAGAAGAAAGGGCTGATGGCATTCTTGCAACCATATATGCTTTGGGGAATGCTGGCTGCTGCGGTACCAGTGGTTGTCCATTTCTGGTACCAAAAGCGGGGAAAAACCATTGAATGGGCAGCCATGCGCTGGCTCGGCGAGCAAACCACCCTCCAACATCGCGGACTGAGGCTGAATGAGGTTTGGTTGATGATCCTACGGTGCATTTTGGTTATCCTCCTTGCATTAATAATGAGCAAGCCCGTCGCCGACTGGTTGACGGACACAGGCAAGCGGGAAGTAATCCATCTCGTACAGGCCGACCAGTTGGTAACCGACACTTACCGTTTTGAATTAGAAAAAGCGCAGCGCAACGGCGAACCTGTTTACTGGCTCGGTACTTCGCCGGAAAAGGCTGATGACGTAGCCCGAATCACGGATGTATCTTCTCAATCCAAATATTTGCAGCAGAATATCAATGCACTAGCCGGTGGCAATGCGAAGGATTTCAGGTTGTATTTCAGGAACGACGGCAGCCTGAAATCCCGGGTATATATTCCGGGCGAGTACCGGCTTTTCCCAGTCGTCGATTCATCGGAAACGAAACAGATCGATCTTTCGAAAAACAAACCGGCGTATAAAGCCACTATCAAAGTATTGCTGGATTATCGCAATGCGGCGGAAACGCAAACCGTCCGGGCAGCGCTTGCGGCACTGACCGAGGTTTACGGTTTTTCATTTGACATACAAGAGAAAGTAAGCACCGCAAGGCATTATGAATGGATTTTTACCGATCATCCGGCGGCCAATCCGCAACCAGGAACAATTTACGTGGTTTCGGGCAACGCGCCGCGATGGGACGTTCCGGCGCAGATTATCCAGCTGCGCGACAGGCTACGGATGGCGGATTCGGAGCTGGTCGAGAGCGGCAGGCTACCCGAATGGCTGGGTGACTTGCTGGTGAAACATTTGGGTTTGAAAGCAGCTAATGCGCCTTTGAGCAAAGGGCAACTGGATGCATTGTTTGAAAAGGTCCCGGCCTCGCATGTGCAGGAAGAAGCGGTATTGCGGCCGTGGTTGCTATTGGTTTTGATATTGTTAACGGGAGCGGAGCGCTGGTTGGCGCTGCGCAAAACAAGCGGGAGCCATGGCTGATGTAAGAAAACTCGTTAAATCGGTCAATACGCATTTGCAATGCGTTGCAATTTTGAAGTGCTTTTTGCTGGGCCTGGCGACGCACCTGTTGGCGGATATTTTTCTGAAAGACAGTCCGTGGCTGAGCTCGGCGGTTGGTTCTATGGGTTGGCTGATCGGCATATGGATTACCAGGGCTTTCAGGGATAAACAGAAGGCTGCAATTGCCTTGATTCACAGTCATAACGAGGATGCTGAATACAGCCTCGACCTGTTCGATCGCAACGACCCGAACATCGCCGAACAAATGCAGCTCGAACGCATCGAAACGCGCGACATCACCTTTCCGCGCCGGATATTATACCGTGGCATCTGGAAATATTTTGGAGCGGTGGTTCTGGCGGCGTTTGTTTATCATGGCGTGTTGAATATGCGTGAACGGGAGGTTGCACAGGAGAAGCCTATATCTTCATTGAGACCAGTTAAGCGTAGTTCGGGGCAGGTTATTCCCAAGTTTGAATCTTCGGCGGTTAAAATCGTACCGCCCGGCTACACGGGTTTACCCGAAAAGAAATCGGACGACTTGAATATCAGTGCGATCGTCGGGTCGGTGGTGGAATGGTCGGTGTGGTTTGAGAACCCGGAGCATTTAAGTGTGCGCATTGCGAATAGCAGGGGTGAGGAAGTGAATTTGAAAGAACATCACGGGGTGTTCAGGCATCTGGACCGTGTTTCCGGCTCTGGATTATATTCCATTAAAGGATATTTCAGGGATTCGCTGATATACCAGTCTGATTTTTACAAACTCGAAGCATTGCCCGATCTCGCGCCGCGCGTTGAGCCTGGTTCGAAGGAGTTGTATCGCTACCACTTCCTCAATGACCCCAAAAATATCAGCGTATCGGCTAAGATATCGGATGATTTCCAGGTGAAGCAGGCATTCATTGTGGCTACCGTGGCGCGGGGTTCGGGTGAAAATGTCAAGTTTCGCGAAATACGCATGCCGCTCAGTCCGGTCGATTTTAAGGAAGCTGACATTCGGAAAACCATCGATTTGAAAGCGCTGAATTTCACACCGGGTGACGAGCTCTATTACTATTGGGCGGCGATCGACAACCGACAGCCCGAAGCGAATTTCACTAAGTCGGATACGTATTTTGTGGTGTATAAGGATACTGCGAAAATCGAAGAGGCAGAGCTCGCTACCATGGCCGTGAATATCATGCCCGAATACTTCCGCAGCCAGCGGCAGATTATCATCGACACCGAAAAGCTGATTGCGAGGCGTAAAAAGCTTAGCGCCAAAGATTTCAAAGCGACGTCGAACGAGATCGGTTTTGACCAGAAAGTGCTCCGGCTGCGTTACGGGCAATATTTGGGGGAGGAATTTGAAACCACCATTGGCGGGGATACCCACGGCGAGGTGCCCCATGGCGGTGACAATCCAGCAGGGGATAATGGCAATATCATCGACGCATTCACGCACCACTCCGATGGCCAGGGCGAGGGCGCGCGCGAACCCGCACATGCAGATGTACACGAGCACGAGCACGAGCACGAGGCCGCGGGCGAAAAAGACCCCCTTGCCGCACTGATGGAACAATACACGCATGCGCACGACGATGCCGAAACGAATACTTTTTACGAGCAATCCACACGCAGTCTTTTAAAAATGGCTTTGGAGCAAATGTGGCAATCGGAGCTGTATTTGCGAACCTATGAGCCGGAGAAAGCGCTGCCATTCGAGCATAAGGCATTGGAATACCTTAAAACCGCCCAGCAGAAAGCGCGGACGTACGTGAAGAAAAGCGGCTACGATCCGCCGCCGATCAAGGAGAAGGAAAAGCGGCTCACCGGCGAACTCAAAGAGCTGGCGACGAAATGGGATTTCGAAAAGGAGTTTACCCAAAAACAAACTGCCGCACTGGCGACCACCTTGCTTGGCTATCTGGAAAAGGATAGGTTATCCAAAGACGAGCAGGCAAAACGGGCAGTATTAAGTGCGGAAATAGCGCAGCGGCTTACCGAAAGCGGGCCGTTCAACGGCGGTTTGCAAAACTGGAATATGCTCGCGGCATTGCAAAAACTGTCAGCAGGAAGGGCATTAAGCAATGCCGAAATAGTCGGTTTGAAGCGCGATTTATACCGGCGAACAAATGCTGCATTGCAAAGCCGCCCGTCACGGTCGGGGGAGAAAAAGTTGGAGGCTGCGTTCCGGAAGGCATTGCGGCAGCCTCTTTAAGATTTAGCAAGAACAAGACACCTGAATGATCCATACCGATTTCAACTGGACTGAACCCTTGAACATACTGCTGCTGGTGGCGGCAGTCGCGTTACTGGTGTTGCAATGCGGGCTGCTGTTTGGGCGGCATCGGACGGCTGGCGTTCGGAATGATAGATTTGGTATCCGGCTGATTTTGAATGGTTTGCTTTGGGTTAGTCTGGTGGCGTGGCTGTTCGATCCCTATTTTCAATCCAATGGAGGTTCGAAAAAAGGGTTGCTGATTGCCGGAAATGTACCTTCCGGGGCAGCAGGGCGAATGCGGGATAGTGTGGCCGTAGCGGAACTGATAAGTGCAGACGAAATCGCCAGCAGGCCGGTAGATACGCTGGTGATAGTGGGGCAGGAGTTTGACGAGACGGTTTTTGCCTCCATCCGGCAATTGAAAAAAAGCCCCGTTTTGCATTGGAGGCCCTGGTTTGCACCTAATGTGCTCCGTGACGTTCAATGGAAAGGAGTGTTGCGTAAAGGCGAAATGCAGCGGATTGAAGGTAGTATTCAGCTGTCCGGGAAAAAGACATTGCAGGTGCGGTACGCCGGTCAAACGCTCGATAGTGCCATGCTGAATGCCGGAGAACGCCGTTTCAGGCTCGCCTTCCCTGCATTTTCCGAAGGCCGTACAACCGTGACGCTTGACCTCGACGGTCAAACGATCGATACGCTCCGCTTTTTCGCGCAGCCGGGGCAGAAACTGACCGTGAGTTTCCTGCTCGATAACCCCGATTTTGAAACGCGCAGCCTCGCTACCTGGCTTGGAAAGCAGGGGCATTCCGTGTTGTATGAGTCTTCATTGTCGAAAAATATTCGCAGCAAGCTAAATATCAACCGCGCCGCCGAGCCCGACCTGATCGTAACGAGTGCTTCGAACGCTGCCAATGCGGATTTAAAAAAGGCTGTAAACGCGGGTAAAAGTGTGCTCTTTTTGCAACTGGGCGACCCCATTACCGACCTTCGGGCAATCAATAATGCATTGGGCACACGTTTTCAACCGGTGAAAATTTCCAATGAAGAATCGGTTGCCGTATCCGCTTCATTGACCGTACAGCCTTTCCGTTTCGAGGCTAATAGTTTTCAAGTGCAGGCGCGGCATTACCCGGTGGTAAGCGAAAAGACGACGGGCAAAATCGTGGTAAGTTTATTGAATGAGACCTTCCCCATGCAGCTGTCGGGTGATAGCATTGCTTATGGAAAGGTTTGGAACGAAATCCTCGCATACGCGCGCCCTGCGCAGGCGCCTGTGATCGAATGGGACGCTCCGGTTTTTCAAAATGTGCCGGTTACAGTGCATTTGAATAGCTTTCAGCCTGTTCCGCGACTTCTGACGGTCGGCAAGGATACCGTTTCAACGATTGTCTCTGCATTGAATGACCGTTCGGCTGCCGCTACTTTTTTACCGGAGAAAACCGGTTGGCTCGGTTTGCATGACTCATTGCAAACCGAGCTTTATGTGCAGGATTATTCTCCGCTGCGCTATGCTTCGCGCATGCAGCATTTCATTCTATCCACACAAGAGATGGATGCAACAACCGGCTTAAAGGACGACGCGGCATCAACCCGAAGACTTCCCGGCTGGGCCTGGTTTACCTGGCTGATGCTCTGCCTGGCGGCATTGTGGATCGAACCGAAGTTGTAATAATCATATGCTGTAAAATCACTCCGACTTCAATGACTGCGTCGGGTTGGTCAGCGCCGCTCGGACCGACTGAAAACTGATGGTGGCGAGCGTGATTATGATCGTCGCCAGCCCTGCGCCGACGAATATACCCGCGCCGATCGTGGTACGGTAAGCGAAATGATCGAGCCAGCGCTGCGTGAGCCACCATGCGAGCGGGCAACCCACCGCAATAGCGATCGTTACCAGCACCAGAAATTCGCGCGAGAGCATCGTTACCACGCTGCCTGTGGTGGCTCCCAGCACTTTTCGTACCCCGATTTCCTTCCGGCGACGTTCCGCGGTGAATGCGGCAAGACCAAAAAGGCCCAGGCAGGATATCCATATCGCCAGCGCTGCAAAATACCTGGCCAGTTGTGCTACGAGCCGCTCCGAGGCGTACTGAATCTGGTAATCACGGTCGAGAAAGTCGTAATCGAATGCATAGCCGGGGTTGAAGCTCGCGTAAAAATCCTGAATCTGTGCCAGAGTTGCTGGTACGTGGCCGGCCTGGATTTTGACAGTGGCAAGCATGGTTTCTTTGGGCGATAGTCTGAAAATGAATGGTTTGATCGTTTCGTGCAACGAATTGAAATGGAAATCCTGCGCCATGCCGACGATGTGGGTCTTCCTGCCGTCGATCATGATCTGTTTGCCGATCGGGTCGGTGATCCCCATTTGCCGGATAGCCGTTTCATTTAAAATCACCGCAGTCGTATCCGATCCGAAATCCTTTGAAAAACTCCTGCCAGCGACCATGCGGATGCCCAGCGTTTCGGTGAGGCCGTAGTTGACGGGCATTTTATAAAAGCGGATCTCATCTTTCCCGTTCTTCCCGTCCCAGCGCACACCAGCCGACGGAAGGAATGCAGGAAGAACGATCTTTTGCTGGATACTCGACGCGTTTACCACACCGGGGAGTGTTTTCAGCCTGGCAAGAAATGTCTCAGTCTGTGTTGCGGCACGGCCCTCCATTTCAAAGTACACGATATTCTCCTTCTCGTAACCCGGATTTTTCGATTGAACATAGTCAATTTGCTTGTATACAACCACCACCGAGATGATGAAGATCACCGAAACCGCAAATTGAAACACCACTAACCCTTTCCGCACCCATAGTTCGCTCATGCCATGCAGGAGTTTGCCTTTTAATGTAAGTGCGGGATTGAAACGTGATAAGTACAATGCCGGGTAGCTGCCGGCGAGCAGGCCGGTAAGCAGCATAATTGCGGTCAATGCAGCGATGAATTGCCCGCTGAAATGCAGCGTGAGTTGTTTATTGGTGATGGTATTAAAATAAGGCAATGCGAGCCAAACGACGCCCAGGGCCATGAGTAATGTAGTAAAACTCATCAGGATAGATTCGCCGAGGAACTGAAAGACAAGCGTTGCCCGGCCGGCACCCAATGCTTTCTTGACACCCACTTCTTTCACCCGTACCGAAGCCTTGGCCGTGGAGAGGTTCATGAAATTGATGCACGCAATGAGCAGGATAAACACAGCAATCGCGATGAACAGCCGTACATATTCGATCCGCCCGCCCGACTGTGAACCGTTTTCGTACTGACCGTAGAGATAGCTGTCAGCGTATTTCTGAATGAATAACGTCGCATTGGGGTCATTGAAGCGCTTCTTCGCGTAGTCGGCTAATTTTGCTTCCAGCAGCTGCGCGTCGGTACCAGGGCGCAGGACGAGGTAGTTTCGAAACGGGCCAGTAGCCGTGTTGGGCATGCTGCTCTGGGGCAATATATCGTCCCAGGCGCTCAGAGGAATCAACAATTCCGATTGCTCACTGGAAATTGTGCGGTTGATCTTTAAAAACACCGGTTACCTGGCATTTGCGGGAAAATGCCTGCCATTTCCATTCCACCAGCTGGTTCATTGCCTTTTCGGCTGACCCGAACAGACGGACGGCCATTTGCTCCGAAATCGTAACCGTGTTTTTGTCGGTAAGGACGGATTGCGCACTGCCTTGTATCAGGGGAAAAGAAAATGCCTTGAAATAATCGGCACTCACGAAATTCCCTGCCGCGCTCACGGTGCGCCCGTCTGCCGAGAGGTTGAACTTCTGAAACCAGGCCGGAGGTGTCGTAGAAACCGCCATTTCGACTTCGGGCATGTCCTTTGGCAGCATTACCCTTAAAATGCCGCCGGTACCGTCCGAAGTTACCAGCTTGGCGCCGCCATTTTCGTGGACCATCACCTTATACAGGCGGGCTCCTTTTTCGTGAAACCGATCGAAAGCCAGCTCGTCGGCGACCCACAGGTAAATAAGCAATGTACAAATGAGGCCCGTAGCCAGCCCCACCGCATTCAGAAACGTAAACTGGCGGTTTTTAGCAAAATGCCGCAGGGCATTGGTAAGATAATGGTTCAGCATCGCAGGACTCAGGTTAGAAACGGTGGGGTATGGGCTGGGGCTTTTTTGGGTAAAATAGGGCGTGAGATGCCGTACGGCCGCCCAGGCATACTCGCGCCGCGCCCGCGCCACGCCGACCTCACGTGTACGACGCAGGAAGATTTCTTCCAGGTTGCCCTGAATGTCTTCCAGGAAACGCGGGTTCACAAACTTTTCGAGCAGGTAATCTGCCCAGCGGGGTGGACGGTGTTCAGGCATTTTCAAATGCTTTTTGAAATGATCCAATGGTTAACAACACATTATTCCGACCGCAGACTGCGGATGGGGTTCATGGTCGCAGCTCTGATAGCCTGGAAGCTGACTGTCAGCAAGGTGATGAGCAGCGTGCCGAGGCCTGTGAGGGCGAATATCCACCATGAAATGCTGGTATGGTAGTCGTATTTCTGCAACCAGCCGTTCAGGAAATAATAGGCGCCGGGCGTGGCAATGAGGAACGCAATGCATACCAGCATTACAAAGTCACGCGATAGCAGCCCCCAAACGCTCAGAACGGTGGCGCCAAGTACTTTCCGGACGCCGATTTCCTTCGTCCGCTGTTCGGCAATGAAGGATGCCACGCCGAAGAGTCCCAGGCAGCTGATCAGCACGGCGAGTATTGAAAAGAAGGTAGTAAGTTTGCCGATGCGTATTTCGTCAAAGAATTTGCGGGCATATACGTCGTCTACAAATTGATACTCAAACGGCGAGCCTGGGTCGTGTTTTTCAAAAACGGTTTTGATCTTTTCAAGCGATGCGGATGAGCCGACGGCCGGGTTGAGACGGATGTTGATCACGTTGCCCTGCCCGGACGAAAGACAGAAGAATTGCGGCCTCGAAGGTGCGTAGGGCGAGTTTACCACGATGTCCTTAATAACACCCACGATCTTGTAAGGCTTTTTAAACCAGGTCATCGGTTGGTCGACCGGATTTTTCATGCCCATGAATTTCACCGCCGTTTCGTTCACCACCAATGCTACCGAGTCCGTGGCAAACTCCCGTGAGAAATCGCGGCCTTGTACGAATTGCCATCCGACCGTTTTCCCGTAATCATAGGAAATCTCGTCGAACGAGAAATCGACCGATTGCTCCGGATCTTTGCCTTTCCATTCAAAACCGCTCGTGGACGACCAGGTTTCAGTGGTGGGGCTGCCCGATTCGGCCATCTCCACAATGGCGCCGCTGCTTTTCAAATCATGACGAACGGCTTCGAAATGTTTGTGGATATCCCCTGTCGACGTGAAAATGGAAATGAGGCCATCGCGGCTGTAACCTACCGGACGGTTTTTAGCGAACTGGATCTGCCTGAATACGACGGCCGTTCCGATGATCAGGATAATCGACACTGTAAATTGCACCACTACCAGCACTTTCCGCGGCACAGCGGCAAAACGGCCGGCTCGGAAAGTGCCTTTCAATACTTTCACCGGTTGGAAGGAAGAGAGGTACAATGCCGGATAACTGCCCGCGATAATGGCCGTAACGATGCTGAAACCAATGCCCGCCAGCCAGAATTCGGGCCTGGCCCAGGGCATGGCGATCTTCTTGTCGGCCACCTCGTTAAACAGCGGCAGGCATAATACTACCAGTGCAATCGAAAGCGAGAATGCGAATCCTGAAACAAGAAATGACTCTGTAAAAAACTGTGTGATCAGTTGCTTTCTCACAGATCCGACGGCCTTGCGGATGCCCACTTCCTTCGCCCGCTTTTCGGAACGCGCAGTGCTGAGGTTCATGAAATTGATGCACGCCAGCAGCAATACGAATACGCCGATGGTACCGAAAAGCCATACGAACTCGATGCGCCCGCCTACCCGGCGGCCTTCCTTGAACTCCGAGTAAAGATGCCAGTCGCTCATCGGGTTCAGGAATACGTCGGGCTTATATTTTAACTGCTCCTTATTGATATTTCTCTTCTTAATGTCTTTAATGCGCGCCGACGCCTGGTCGATGTCCGCTTTGTCGATCAGCTGCACGAACGTCTGGTAGGCATTGGGCCGCCAGGGATCTTCCATGGTTTTAAGCCATGGGTTGGCGACGATCATCAGTTGCCAGGGCATCATGAACGACATTTCGCGGAAGGTGGTGTTATGGGGGAAGTCTTCATAAACTCCCGTAACCTTCACGTTGAGGTTGTTGTCGATCTTAATGGTTTTGTCGATAGGATCGGCGTCGCCAAAAAAAGCTTTGGCAACGGATTCCGAGAGCATAATGGAATAAGGGTCTTTTAAGCCCGAGCGCGTGCCGCGTAGCATGCGCAGGCTGAACATCTCGGGCGCTTCCGGTTCGATGTACGACCCGCTCTTGTTGAATTTCTTCTCACCATTGGCCAGAATATGCCAGCTGTTCCAGGAAGCCATGATGACGTATTTAAAGTCTGCGCCATAATTTCGCCTGATCTCATCGCCGATGGGAAAGGGTAGGGAAGTCTGGGTGCCGATTTGCCCGTTGAAGGTTTGGTGCTGCCATACCTGGGCAATGCGGTCGTGGTTTTCGAAATACCGGTCGAACGATAGTTCGTCGTAAATCCACAGGCCGATCAGGATGGCCACGGCCATACCCATGGCCAGGCCGGTGATATTGATGAAGCTGTAAGCCTTGTTTTTGCCCAGCGTCCGGAGCGAGATTTTGAGATAGTTTTTGATCATGGCAGGACTAAAAATATAGGTGGGGGAGTAGGTGCGGGGTTTGCGTTTCATAAAGTACGGGCGCACGTAACGCGCGGAGGTGAGCAGGTATCGCAAGCGGGCCGTGCGGGCATTGCCCTGCCGTGCGTGCAATGCATAGACCTCGTGCAGATCGCCCAGAATATCTTCCAGGAAATGCGGCGCGATGATGATCGTCAGCAGCCGGTCGACCCAACGGGGCGGACGGTTGTGTTGCGGGGCCTTTTCCATATCATGAAAAGCTGAGTTTGGGTTGCAGCTTTTCGGCCGGGATCGCCTGCCAAAGTTGCTGGCGGATCTCGTTGATTTCCTGCAATGCGCGGTTCCCATAATTGGTCATGCTGAAAAAACGCTTCCGCCGGCCGCCGCGCTCCGCCGTGGCGCCGCCCATTTCGGAGGTAAGGAATCCTTTTTCTTCCAGGCGGTATAAAGTGGCGTGTACCGCGCTCAGCGAAACCGACCGGCCCGTGTATTCCTGCACGCGTTCCCAAATGGTAACACCGTAGGCTTCTCCGGTGCAGCCGGCCACCACCAGCAGGACGATTTCTTCAAATTCCCCGAGAAAAGTTCTTTTCATAATCCGCGCAGCTTATTAGTTATAATAATGCAAAACAAATACTTTGCCAAAATGCAAAAACGCTGTTTGGAGTCGATAATGGTACTTTTTGTGTATGTGCACTTGTCCGAAAGCGAACAGTTTTGTTCGGGGCTGGACGCCGGATGAAAATTTTTTCGTAAATCCTGTAACGTTTCCGGAAGCCGGTCGTCTATGCCATTGAATATGGATTTACAAGCCTTCAACCAACGCATTCTGCCCGTCCAGGGGCGCCTGTTCCGACTGGCGCAAATGTTTCTTCGCAACCGCGAGGAGGCGGAGGATGCCATTCAGGATGTGCTCCTGAGGCTTTGGACCAACCGGCAGCAGCTGGAAAGTTACCAGAGCGTGGAGGCGCTGGCGGTGCAAATGACGAAAAACCTTTGTCTGGACCGGCTGAAATCCCATCATAAACAGAAAACGAGCAGCGAAACGGATATGGTGACCATGCAGGCAGCGGATGTATCGCCTTACCGGCAGGTCGAGAACAGCGACAGCGCCGGCCTCATGCACCGGCTCATCGGCGAGCTGCCCGAGCAACAGAAACTGGTATTGCACCTGCGCGACGTGGAGGAGTATACCTTGGAGGAGATCGAGGAGGTGACCGGGCTGAGCAATGCGAATATCCGTACGATCCTTTCGCGGGCAAGGCAGAAGTTGCGCGAGAATTATTTAAAAGCAGAGAATTATGGCACTGGATATTGAGAAGCTACTAGAAAAATATTACGACGGTGAGACGTCGCTGGAAGAGGAACGGGCCTTGAAGCAATTTTTCCAGCATGGCGAGGTACCGGAGCATTTGCAGAGCCACGCGGCACAGTTCGGCTATTTCGCGAATGCACGAAAGGAGCAGCCATCGCTGACTTTTAATCATGACCTGGCATTAATGCTCGACCCGCCGAGGCAGGGGCCGGTACGGAAGCTGGGCGCGTGGCTGCTGCGCATAGCGGCCGGGCTGGCGCTGTTGCTCGTCGGATTCGGTGCAGGGTGGTTGTATCAGTCAAAGTCCGAAAATGGGGCGGTATTGGCCGCTTTTGAGGGAAAGGAAGCAGGCCAGATTGAGGAAATGAAGAAGGTGCTCGCATTTGAACAAATGGACAATACTTCGGCGAGTGAGCGTATCCAGGCGGTAAACCATAGTTATGCAATCTCCGATGCCGACCGCGATATTACGCAGCTGCTGATCAATACGCTCAATTTCGATCCGAATGTGAATGTCCGGCTGGCTGCCTGCCAGGCATTGACGCACTTTGCCGATGAAACAGCGGTGAAAGAAGCGCTGATCCAGTCGCTGGCGATCCAAACGGATCCTAATATCCAGATATCGCTCATTGAAACGCTGGTGGCGATCAAGGAAAAACGGGCGGTAGATCAATTTCAGCAGATCGCGCGCAACCAGGAGGTCCTCGACGTGGTGCGGCTGAAAGCAACCGAGGGTATGAACCGTCTCAATGCGGACGTCTGACAATGCCCTTTGCCAGGGAATAAATTCCCTGGATGGGATATCGGTCGGGCCGCTGGCCCTCTATGCAAAAGCGATGTTTTAACCAGGGGTTTCAACCCCTGGGCCAAACAAGTAAATAAATCCTAATAATAAATAACCATGAAAAAAGTACTGTTAATCAGTGCGGGCTTCCTTTGGAGCCTGAGCATTGCGTGCGCCCAAACCCCCGAATACAAGACCAAATTGGCCAATTCGAAGGATAAAAAAGTGGTATTTGAGCTTTCGGCCAGCACGGTGAAGATCGAAGGGTACAATGGCGACGAGGTCGTTATCCAGGCATCTTCGGGCTTCGAGGCACCCCCCGACCGTGCGAAAGGGCTGAAACCGTTGTATTACACGGCGGTCGATAACTCCGGTATCGGACTGTCGGTAACTTCAGATGCTTCGGGGCTGAAAATCGAGAAAGCGACCCGCAAGTCGATCAAATACACGATCAAACTTCCCCGGCAGGTAGCAGTGAAATTCGTGGAAACCAATTGGCAGGGAGGATCTGAGCTGTCGATCTCGAATATGGACGGCGACCTCGAAATCAAAACGAACAACACCAACATCGTCCTCAACAATATCACCGGGCCCGTGGTCGCCAATACTACGAGCGGTGAGGTAACCGCCACGTTCTCCAACCTGGCGCAAGGTAAGCCGACAGCCATTTCGTCGATCAGCGGGGATGTGGACATTACTTTGCCGGCGGCCTCGAAGTCGAACCTGAAACTACGGTCGATCAACGGAGAAATGTATACCGATTTCGATCTCGGTGTGAAAAGTACGAAGGATGGTATGTCGAAAGTAGGCGGTATGGCCAACGTCGACGGCGCGATCAATGGCGGGGGCGTGGAAATGACCCTCAACACCATCAGCAGCAACATTTATATCCGCAAGCAGAAATAACTCCTAAACCTGCATTTATTACCATGAAAAAGATATTGTTATCAGCCATCCTGGGCGTGATATGCGCGTCCGCATTTGCCCAGAAAATTATCGATAAGAGTCTCCCGTACCAATCGGGCAAGACGGTAAACCTCAATTTGCGATTCGGCGACAGCATCCGGGTGCGCTACTGGGATAAGCAGGAGGTTTCGGTGCATATGTCGGTCAAAATCAACCAGAACAAACTGAATGATGCATTTCGGGTTACCGACATGACTACTGCCGATGAAATTGTCCTGAAAACCGATATCGACAAGGAAAAGATAAAGGAGGGCAAAGGCGAGGACTGCCCGGGAGAGAAAAGCTCGTGGAGCAGCGACGACGGCAATAACCGCTACTACGTTTGCAGCGAGATCAACTACCAGGTAACCCTGCCCCGGCAAGCCAAGCTGAAACTCGAAACCATCAATGGGAATATCGATATTCAGGGTGCTACTGCGGCCGTGGCTGCCAAAACGATTAGCGGATTCGTGGATATGACCTGGCCGAAATCAAAAGGTGCCAATGTAGCTGTGAAAACCATTACCGGCGAAGTGTACTCCGACCTCGACATCGATTTCGGAAACAAAAAGCAGAAAAACCCGATCGTGGGCTACCTGCTCGAAGGGAAGATCAACGGCGGCGGCCCGGACGTGAAGCTGGAGTCGATCAGTAACAATGTGTACCTGCGTAAGAAAGATTAACCAGCAGTGTTTGTAGTAAGGGGCGTCGCCGGATTTCGGTGGCGCCTTTTTTGTTCGGCCGGGTATGGTTGTTGTTGGTCAGGTGTTGTCATGGATTGTCAGGTATGGTCATTGTTGGCCTGGTGCGTTTGATATATTATTTCAACTATTTTATAAAAATCATAATTATACTAATGTATTTAATTGAATGGCGAAATTAATGGTATATCAAATTTTAAAACCTTGAAATTTTAATGAATATGTGCCTAAATTAGGGAGACGATATTTGGCGGTATAAAAGACAATCTCAACGATGGACGCGCTCGAAGAAACTGTTTTGCTGAAAGACCTCGCTTCGGGAGACAGCAAGGCTTTCGACGAGGTGTACCATCATTACAGGGGAGAAATCAGCCGTTATGTTTTCAAATTTGTCAAATCCACCGAGCATACCGAAGATCTGTGCCAGGAGATTTTCCTGAAAGTATGGGAAAAGCGGGAGACGCTCGCCAACCTGCAATCGTTCCGGGCTTACCTCTTTACGGTTTCCAAAAATCGTGTGCTTGATTTCCTGCGTCACGCGGCTACTGAGCGCTCGGTTCGGGAGGAGGTGATCCGAGCGTCGCTGCAACATGTCAGCCATGTGGAAGAAGCATTGCAATCGGAAGAATATCAGCATTATCTGCAAAAAATACTCCACCAACTTTCCCCGCGCGACCAGGAGGTGTTTCGCCTCTGCCGGGAAATGGAGCATTCCTACGACGAGGCGGCCGAAGTGCTGGGTGTGTCGCGGAATGCCATTAAAAAACATATGGTGAAGGCGATCAAATACCTCAAATATTCTGCACACAAGAACTTTGGATTGTCGTTCAATTCACTGGTTTTGTGCGGGGTGATGATTTGGTGACGGTTGGTACGGTCAGGTGTTGTCATGTTTGGTCAGGCGTGGTCAGGAATTGTCATGTATGGTCAGGTGTTGTCATATGTGGTCAGGTATGGTCATGTGTGGCGAAATGGTGCGCAGGTTCCCTTCGTGACCCTTTATTCGCAGGCCTCCGGCCGGTCCATACGGCAAAGACAACCGTGCGGTATTGCCCGGCCGGAGGCCTGCGAATAGCGTGTGCAAATCAGGAGATTTGCACGAACGAGCAACAAATGACAACACCTGACCAAAAATGACAAAAAAATTTTGGCCGAGGGGGTACCCTAAAACCCGTATCGCCCGTCTTCATTATAAATAGCCGGAAAAATGGAGGAAAAACAATTCCTGGAAGAACTCGTCAAACGTTATGTTGCCAATGCGTTGAGCAGGGAGGAGTTGGATATTTTCTTCCGTTTGATGGCCGAAGGTAAACTCGACGAACCGCTTGCCAGGCAACTCGACCAGGAAGCCGGGACGGAAACGGAAAGTGTGATGCCGCTGCGCCGACAGCCGTGGATAGCCGTTTCCCGGACATTCCGCATTGCGGCATCGGTATTGCTGGTACTCACGCTGTCGTTCTTTGTTTGGAAACATAATGCCTTTCAGCTCTTTGGAAATACGATTTCAGTAGCTACTGTTAAAGGCGAGCGTAAGGAGATAAAGCTGCCGGATGGCTCGACGGTCTGGCTCAACGAATCGAGCAAAATGGAGTATCCCAGGCATTTCGCGGAACACCAGCGGAAGGTTGTGCTGCTCGACGGCGAGGCTTACTTCGATATCAAGCGGGACGAGTCGAAGCCATTTTTCGTGGCGGCTTCCGGTACTACCACCCGCGTTTTAGGGACGGCATTCAATATCCGGTCCTACCATTTTTTGAAAAGTATATTGGTTACCGTTACTCGCGGAAAGGTGGAAGTGGAGCGTGCGGGCGGCGCGGAGCGTAAGATACTGTTGCCCAACGAGCAGGTGGCTTACGATGTGAAGACCCGTGAGATTACAAAAGTGAATGTAAACAGCGCCAATGCTGTGGCATGGAAGGACGGCAGGCTGCTGTTCGACAACGAGAGCTTCGCCAACGTGATCGCCATTTTGGAAAATAAATTCGATGTTAAGATCCAGGCAGAGGAATCGATACGGGAATATCACATGTCTGCCGAATTTGCCTCAACCGACTCCCTCCCCCGCATACTCGACCTGCTGTCGCTCGCCAACAACCTGGAATACCGTTTGGAAAACAATCAGATAACGCTTAGCAAAAAAAGAAGACCCATTTGAACCCGGTGCCTATGTAACGAACGACTGCCCTTCAATGCAAAAAATCCGGCAAGCCTGAGCCTGCCGGACCGAGTGATAGTGAAAATCAGAACGTAACGCCAATCACTGACTGATCTTGCTATCCGGAAGCTGGAATTAATGTTTCACGATTAACCCCAACTCATTCAAAGGTATGAAAAATTGTACCAGAAGTTTACTGTCCATAAACAAATGGACACGCCTGACCACGTTCTTCTTACTTTTCGTGCTGCTGGTAACGCTTCCCTCCCTCGGGGCAGGAATGGATGCCAGGCAGAGTCTTCAGGAAGTGACGATCGACCTTACGCTGCGCGACCGTAGCCTGAAAGAGGCATTCAACCTGATCAAGAAAAAGACCGGCTTCAAGTTTGTGTATAATGAAGAACTCGTAGCGCCGTACCGCGTCAATATAGCGGTGAGCCGTAAACCGGTGGACGAGGTACTCGACGAACTGCTCGGGCCGACGCGCCTCGATTACCGCGAGCAGCGCGGTACGGTGGTAATCGTGGAAAAAGAGGCCAAAACAACCGGCCAGATCCAGAAAACGGAAATCCTGCTGGCGTCGCTCGTGCGCCCGGCCGACCGCGAGATATCGGGCGTGGTGACCGACAACGACAATGGCGAGGCATTACCGGGTGTGGCGGTGCTTGTGAAAGGCACTTCCACGGGTACCATTACCGACATGAACGGCAAATACATCATTAAGGTCTCGGACTCCGGCGCGCCGGTGCTTGTGTTCTCGTATGTGGGGTACGTGGCACAGGAAGTGGCCGTGGGCGGCCAGTCGGCGATCAGCATCAAGCTGGCGAGTAGCACCAAGCAGTTAAATGAGCTGATGGTCGTGGGGTACGGTACGCAATCTAAAGAGGAGTTTACTGGTTCGGCAGCGCGGGTTTCGGGAGATAAATTGAAGGATATGCCGGTACAGAGTTTCGACCAGGGACTGGCCGGGCGCGCTACGGGCGTGAGTATCGGGCAACCGAACGGTGTGCTGAACAACCCGCCCGTCATCCGCATACGAGGCATTAACTCGATCTCACTCAGCTCGTTTCCGCTGATCGTGGTGGATGGTATTCCTATTAATACAGGTGATGTTTCGGCTAACTCTACCGTGGCCAATAACCCGCTGGGCGACATTAACCCTGCGGATATCGAGTCGATCGACGTGCTGAAAGATGCTGCCTCGACATCCATTTACGGGTCGCGGGCCGCGGCGGGTGTGCTCCTGATAACTACCAAAAGCGGGAAAACCGGTAAGGCGAAAGTGACCTATGAAGGCTGGACCGGTATGACCAAAGCGACCCGCTTGCCCACGATGCTGAATGCGCAGCAGTTTATGGATATTAAAAATGAAGGCGTGATGAATGCCAAAATCCTGGGTGGCAATGCAAACAACGATGCCGTGGCCTCGGCGCTGTTCTTTCCGATTATCCAGGAGGACGGTTCCATTGTGAACACCAACTGGTATGATAAGGTATATCAAACCGGCGTTTCGCAAAACCACAGCATCAGTGTTTCCGGCGGTTCCGAGTCTACGAAATACTACTTTTCCACGAATTACAGCAACCAAAAAGGAATTCTGAAAACCAACCAGTTTACGAGGAAAGCAGCCCGTTTCAATATCGATCACAAGCTCAATTCGTGGTTGTCATTTTCCGGAAATATCAATTACAATACCAGCCTGAACGCCTCGCCCAACACCGGGTCGCTGAGTGGCAATGCCTTTGGATTGGTAGGTTCTGCCCGCCTCGCGTGGCTTTCCGCCCCGAACGTGTATGCGGTAAACCCCGACGGCTCCTACAACCTCAGTTCGTCCAATACGCTGGGTATGGGCAACAACAAGGTGGCGAGCAACTTTTACAACCCGGTTCCATTGCTGGATTTGAATAAATATACCTCTGAAAACGACCGTATTATTGCCAATTTTGGTACTACTGTCAAGATTTTCAAAGGCTTGCAGTACAAAATGAGCTACGCGATGGACCGTTTGAAAGTCGAGAATGTGAGTTTCAATAGCCCTGTACACGGTCCTGGAAACTCTTCCAACGGCAGCGCAACCAACAGCAGCAGGCTGATCAGTAACTGGAACTGGACTAACACATTAAACTATCAGACTACCATTGCCACCAATCACAACATTTCCTTACTGGCCGGTTATGACGTGCAGAAATTCGGGACGTCGGGTTGGGGTGCCACCCGCACGCAGCTTTCGGACCCGTTCTTCGACGAATTCCAGGGAAGTTACGGGCAAATCTCGCCGGCTGCGAATGTGCTGACCGAGAGTGCATTGGTCTCTGTATTCTCCCGGTTTACCTATGATTTTAGCAAGAAATACTTCTTCACCCTCAACTACCGCCGCGACGGTAATTCTGCACTGGGAAGCGGCAAGAAGTACGGCAATTTCGGTGGCGTATCGGCCGGATGGAGCATTTCGGAAGAGGAATTTTACAAGCATTCCAAGCTGGCCGACGTCATGAGCAGCGTGAAACTCCGCGCAAGCTGGGGCCGCGTGGGTAACTCGGGTGTAAGCGCGTACGGCTCGCTTGCATTATACGAGTCGAACCTGTACGCCGCCGTCCCTACCTGGAATTTCAGCCAGGGCGGCAACCCCGACTTGGGATGGGAAACGAGCAACCAGACCAACGTGGGGGCTGACGTGAGCTTCCTGAATGATCGCATTACCCTTGAAGCGACTTACTATGCCAACAGCGTCAACGGGTTGATCCTCAATGTGCCCCAGTCTCCGTCCAAAGGGATTCCGGGCGATGCCATATTCATGAACATCGGCGCAATGTACAACCATGGGATCGAGCTGGGCGTGAATGCCAACATTATCCGCAAAGGCAAGCTGAGCTGGAATGCGAGTCTCAATTTTACCCATAATAAAAATAAGGTCACCGAGCTGTACGGGCAGGGTACCGAGCTGGTGGGGACCACTTCTACGGCAGCGGAGGCGACCAACATTACCCGTGTGGGCTATTCGGTAGGGAGCTTGTATGGAGCGAAAACGGATGGTGTGAACCCGGAAAACGGCCAGCGGGTCTTCATCAACAAGGCAGGCGAGCGTGTGCAGTATAGCCACGTGGTACCTGCGGGGGGCAGCCGCTGGACTTATCTGGACGGCTCTCCCGCACCTGCCATCGCGGTGGACGATTACTACCTGCTCGGCAATGCGCTGCCGACCTATTATGGCGGTTTTATCAATAATGTCAAATATGGTCAATGGGACCTGGGTGTAAACTTTACCTACTCGGGAGGTAACCTGGTGATGAACGGTACCAAAGGAACCTGGCGCGACCAGCGCTTCTGGAACAACACTACCGAGGTGCTCGACCGCTGGACCACGCCGGGGCAGGTGACCAACATTCCTCGCGTCGTATATGGCGACTTGCTTTCGAACGGGTCGTCGTGGCCAATCTCCGAGAATGCCGAGAAGGGCGATTTTCTGCGGTTGCAGTCGGTTTCGCTGGGTTACCGCGTGCCTGGGCCGGTCCTGAGCAGGCTGGGATTGAGTTCGGTGCGGTTGTATGCGCAGGTTTTCAATGCATTCATCCTCACAAAATACACCGGTACCGACCCCGAGATTTCGGTCAATGGTAATTCCAACACGACCCCTGGTGTGGAGAAGAACTCCATTCCCCAGGGCCGCACATTCACATTTGGTTTAAACCTCGGTTTCTGATCATGAAAAAGATATTTAAAAACATTCCTATGAAGCCTGTGAATACCCTGGTGTTCGGGCTGGCCTGCCTGGCATTGCCGCTGACTGCCCTCATGACCTCGTGCGATGAAAAGGAATTGCTGAACCCGGTACCCAACATTGCCTTGCAGGATGCCTACATTTTCGACACGCCGGCCCGTGTGCTGGGGCAGGTGAATGGCTTGTATGGTGCGATGAAAAACGGGAGCCTGTACGGTGGGCGTTACCTGATGCTGGCGGATATCCGCGGCGAAGAGTTCATCAACCGTACCCAAAACGTATTTACGGGTTACGATGCGTGGAGCCACACCGTCACGTCGGGTTCCAATGATGCTTCTTCCGCTTGGGGGACTTCATACACGGCCATCAACTCGGCGAATCTGCTGATCGACGGCCTGCCGCTGCATCCCGATGTGGTGGACGCCGCTACCGCCACCCAGTACATCGCGGAGGCCAAGTTTGTGCGGGCATTCTGCTATTTCGGACTGATCACCCGCTATGCGCAACCGTATGTGAAAGACAAAGGCGCCTCGCCAGGGATTCCTTTGCGGCTGAAAGGCGAGAGTACTCCCGCGAACAACGACCTGGCCCGGAGCACAGTGGCCGAGGTCTATGCTCAAATCCTGAAAGACCTCGACGAAGCGGAGGCAGGCCTGCCTGTCAATTATTCGACGGCTCTGCTGAACACCACGCGTGCCCATAAAAATACCGCCATTGCCCTGAAAACGAGGGTGTACCTAACGATGGGCGATTATGCCAAAACGGTAACCGAAGCGAAGAAAATCGTGTCGGATGGGGCGCCGTTCGCGGCACCGTCGGGCGTGAAGCACCAGTTGCAATCGAATATTACCACCGTGTTTTTTACAGACTACACGACTACCGAATCGATCTTTTCGATGCCGATGACCGCCCTGAACCTGGTTAGCGGCCAGAATTCGCTGGCTTACGAGTATAATCTCAATCTGGAATATAACCTGAACCCGACGGGCATCCTGGGTGACCAGTCGTGGCCGGCTACCGACGTCCGCAAAACCGCATTCACACGGGTAGCAGGCGGATTGACCTATTTGAAAAAATACAACCAGACAAACCCGACGACCGATTACGTGCCCCTGCTCCGTTATTCGGAAGTATTGTTGAACTACGCCGAGGCGCTTGCCAAAACCGGCGACGTCGCCAAATCGGTGGAGCTGCTGAAAGCCGTACGTTCGCGCTCGGATGCCGCCTATGCATTTCCTGCGGCCGATATCGCTACGGCCGATGCGTTGGTCAAAACGATATGGCTCGAACGACGTATCGAGTTCCTCGGGGAAGGATTGCGCTCGAACGACCTGCTGCGCAACCTGCTCACCATTCCGGCGAAAGGCAGCGGCGGACTTTCGGCGCCGTCCATTTCACCTTTGCAGCCCGAGTATATTTTCCCGATCCCGAATGCGGAATTGTCCACTAACAAACTGATTTAGATATGAAAAAATATAGTTTCAAATGGCTGCTGGCACTGGCCTTGCTACCTGGCCTCGCGAGCGCACAGGTAAAACTTACCCCTGCCAAAATCGACGCGCTCAAAACCGAGCTCGCCAAAGACATCGAAGGCCAAAAGAAGTTCACCCAAGAGATGGTGGACATGATTTTCAGCTTCGGTGAACTGGGTTTTCAGGAAGTGGAAACCTCGAAATACCTGACAGATATCCTCCAAAAGAACGGATTTACGATCGAGCAGGGCATTTCGGGCATTCCTACCGCCTGGACGGCCAAATGGGGGTCGGGAAAACCGGTGATCGCCGTCGGCAGCGATATCGATTGTATTCCAAAGGCTTCGCAAAAACCCGGCGTGGCTTACCACGACCCGATCATCGAAGGAGCGCCCGGCCATGGCGAGGGGCATAACTCCGGCCAGCCGCTGAATGTGACGGCTGTGCTGGCATTGAAAAAGATCATGGAACGGGAGAAGATTCCCGGTACCATTATGCTTTGGCCGGGTGTGGCCGAAGAGCAGCTGGCCACCAAGGCCTACTTTGTTCGTGACGGTTATTTCAAAGATGTCGATGCATGCATTTTCACGCACGTGAGCAGTAACCTGGGTACGTCCTATGGAGATGGCGGCGGTAATGGAATGATCTCTGTGCGTTTCGATTTCGAAGGACAGGCCTCCCATGCTGGTGGCGCACCCTGGCGCGGGAAGAGTGCATTGGACGCTGTGGAACTCATGAATATCGGCTGGAACTACCACCGCGAGCACATGGAAACCACGCAGCGCTCGCATTATGTGATTACCGACGGCGGCGACCAGCCCAATGTGGTGCCTTCCAAAGCGTCGGTATGGTACTATTTCCGTGAGCGGAGCTATCCGAAAATCACGCAGATGTACAAAGACGGTATCCGCATTGCCGAAGCGGCGGCGAAAATGACCGAAACAAAAATGACCTACGAGGTGCTGGGCAGCGCCTGGCCGGGGCATATGAACCAGCCCATAGCCGAGGCGATGTACGAGAATATCAAAAGCGTAGGCCTGCCACAATGGAGCGAAGAGGACCAGAAACTGGCCCGTGCATTGCAAAAAGAAGTGGGAAGCCCGGCTGTCGGATTCGGGGGCGAGCGGGCGAACGATGGTTTGAGCACTTCGCTGAGCCAGTTGAGGAAACCGATGGCAACGGCGTCGTCGGGCGGCGGAGGGTCGGATGATATTGCCGACATTTCCTGGAATTTACCGACAATTGTTCTGGGATATCCGGCCAACATTCCGGGATTGCCCGGTCACCACTGGGCCAATGCTATTGCCATGGCCACGCCCATTGCGCACAAAGGTGTTACCGCCGGCGCCAAAGCGGAGGCTATGACTTTGCTCGACCTCTTCGTAAAACCTGAAATCCTGACCAATGCGTGGAAGTATTTCAATGAGGTACAAACCAAGGATACCAAGTACACGGCCCTGATTTCCAAGACGGACAAGCCGGCCGTTCACCTGAACAAGAAGATCATGGAAGAGTTCCGGCCGGAAATGAAGAAATATTATTATGATCCTGCCAAATATCCGACCTACCTCGACCAGTTAGGTATTAAATATCCCACTATCCGCGTTCCGGCATCCGGCGAGGAAAAAAGTTCAGGCTCAGGTAAATAGGTCAACATTTAAACGGTTCCAGATATGCTTTTAAAAACAAATGGTTTGTTCCGGAGGATGCGGCATTGGGGAATAGGCTGTGCGACAGGCACGATGCTGGCTTTGCCGGCGGAAACAATGGCGCAGGTGAAAATGAACCCCGCTAAAATCGATGCGCTGAAAACAGAAATGGCCAAAGAGATCGACAGCCAGGCGAAGTTCACCCAGGAAATGGTCGATATGGTGTTCAGCTTCGGCGAGCTGGGTTTTCAGGAGGTTGAGACTTCGAAATACCTGACCGATATTTTGAAGAAAAACGGCTTTACGATCGAGCAGGGCATTGCTGGCATTCCTACTGCCTGGACGGCCAAGTGGGGCTCCGGAAAGCCGCTTATCGCGGTCGGTAGTGATATTGATTGTATTCCGAAGGCATCCCAGAAACCCGGCGTGGCCTACCACGATCCGATCATCGAAGGTGCACCAGGCCACGGCGAAGGGCACAACTCGGGGCAGCCGCTGAATATTACAGCTGTACTGGCGTTGAAGAAGATCATGGAACGCGAAAAAATACCGGGTACCATCATGCTCTGGCCGGGTGTAGCGGAAGAGCAGCTCGGTACCAAAGCCTATTACGTCCGAGATGGTTTTTTCAAAGGCGTAGACGCCTGCATTTTCACCCACGTGGCCAATAACCTTTCGGTTTCCTATGGCGACGGCGGCAATAACGGGATGGTGTCGGTGCAGTTCAACTTCGAAGGGCAGGCCTCGCACGCAGGTGCGGCGCCCTGGCGCGGGAAGAGCGCGCTCGATGCCGTGGAACTGATGAATATCGGTTGGAACTTCCACCGCGAGCATATGGAAACCACCCAGCGGTCACATTACGTGATCAAGGACGGCGGCGACCAGCCCAATGTGGTGCCTTCCAAAGCCTCGGTATGGTACTATTTCCGGGAACGGACTTATCCGAAGATCACGCAGATGTTCAAGGATGGTATCCGCATCGCCGAGGGGGCAGCACAAATGACCGAGACGAAAATGACCTACGAGGTGCTGGGCAGTGCCTGGCCAGGGCATTTCAACCAGGCTATTGCTGAAACAATGTATGAGAATATCAAACGCGTAGGCCTGCCGAAATGGTCGGATGACGACCAGATCCTGGCCAAGGCCGCCCAAAAGGAAATGCAAAACCCGGAAGGCGGCGCGCTGGAAACCAACGGCCTGGCGACCACATTGAGCCAGCTTACCAAACCATCGGCCACGCCTAACACTGGCGGCGGTGGCTCCGACGACATTGCCGACATTTCCTGGAACCTGCCGACGGTGGTATTGCGCTATCCGGCCAACATCCCCGGTCTGCCCGGGCACCACTGGGCGAATGCCATCGCGATGGCTACACCCATTGCGCACAAAGGCGTTACCGCCGGGGCCAAAGTAGAGGCCATGACCTTGCTGGACCTGCTGGTGAAGCCGGAAGTGTTGCGCTATGCCTGGGATTATTTCAATAACGTCCAGACCAAAGATGTCAAATACAAAGCCCTCATTTCCGACACCGACAAGCCGGCGATCCATCTCAACGAAAAGATCATGTCCGAATTCCGGCCTGAAATGAAAAAGTACTATTACGATCCTGCGAAGTACCCGACGTATCTGGAACAGCTGGGGATTAAATATCCCACCGTACGCGAGAGCGCGGGGGCTGGGAAGTAGGTCAGGTGTTGTCATGTGTTGTGATTCCCTGGCCTCCTGAGAATTTCCCGGAGCAGACAGCGCGAGACAACAAATGACCACACCTGACAAACCCTGACCACACCTGACTAAACTTACCCATGCTGCAAACATCCCGTTTGACGAAAACCTTTCCCAATGGCACTTCGCTACGCTTCCCTGACTGGAAAGTCGGACGTGGCGAGCAATGGCTGCTACTCGGAGAATCGGGCAGCGGGAAAACAACGCTGTTGCATATGCTCGGCGGATTGCTGCGACCTGCGTCGGGGCGTATTGTGGTGAATGGAGCTGATTTGTATACCCTTCCCGCACGTGCCCTCGACCGCTTCCGCGGTCAACATATTGGGATCGTTTTTCAGCAACCGCATTTGATCCGCAGCATGACGGTGGAGGAGAATTTGCTTCTCGCCCAAAGTTTCGCGGGAATAGGGAAGGATATTTTCAGGATCAGGGAGGTGCTCCATGCATTGGAAATGGAGCACAAGCGACATGCCTATCCGCAGGAATTGAGCCAGGGGCAGGCGCAGCGCGCAGGCATTGCGCGGGCGCTGGTGAACCGACCGGCATTGTTGCTGGCCGATGAGCCCACGAGCAGCCTGGACAATCGAAATGCCGATGCGGCGATCCGTCTGCTATCGGACCTGGCCGCGTCGGAGCGCTCCACGCTTATTGTTTGCACCCACGACGACCGGGTTAAGGAGGCTTTTTTCAAGGATTTTATGTTCGAACTTCGCCATGAACGCATTTCAAATCAGTTGGAAAAATCTTAAAGCCAACCGGCTGACGCTCGCGTTGAACCTGCTGCTGATCGCATTTGGTACGGGGATGCTGGCGATGCTATTGCTGGGAATGAGCCAGGTAGGCGAGCGGCTGCGCAATAACGCCCGGGGCGTGGATCTGGTGGCAGGGGCGAAGGGGAGCCCGCTGCAACTAATATTGAGCAGCATTTACTTCATTGATTTTCCGACGGGGAATATCAGCGAGGAAGATGCGCGTTCGCTGGCCGCTCATCCAATGGTGAAAAAGGCGGTTCCGCTTGCGCTGGGGGATAACTATGCCGGGTTTCGTATTGTGGGGACCGACACGGGCTATGTAAGTCTGTATGGTCTGGAGCTGGCAGCGGGGCGCTTCTGGACGAAACCATTTGAAATCGTGATCGGGGCAGACGTGGCCAGGGCACAGGAGCTGAAAACAGGCGACCGTATTTACGGTTCGCACGGACTGACGTCGGACGAAGACCTGCACGACGACCATCCCTATGTAATCACCGGTGTGTTGAAAAAGAGAGGGAGTGTTGCGGACAATCTGGTGCTTACAAGCCTCGAAAGCGTCTGGCAAATGCACGGTGCCGATGGGGCGCGCGAAATCACGTCGATGCTGCTGCAATACCGTTCGAGAATGGCGATGGTGGCATTGCCGGTGACGATCAACCGTTCTACGGCCATGCAGGCGGCTTCCCCGGCAAAGGAGAGTGCACGGTTGTTTGCATTGATCGGCATAGGCGTCGATGCGGTGCGCTGGTTTGCCGTTGCATTGATGCTCCTCGCGGGTGTGAGTGTTTTCGTGAGCCTCTACAACTCCCTGCGTGAGCGAGTGTATGACCTCGCGGTCATGCGTGTAATGGGCGCGTCGCGAGGGGCAATTTTTGCTATGATCGTGCTGGAAGGAACGTTGCTGACCGCCCTCGGTTCGCTTGCCGGGATATTGCTCGGCCATTGTGCATTACACGCGATAGGCTATTGGCAAGGGTCGCCGCAGGCACGGATGGATGGTCTCGTTTTTTTGCCGCAAGAGGCATTGCTGCTTGCGGCGGGCCTGTGCATTGGGCTGGTGGCTGCATTGTTGCCGGCTATTCAAGCCTACCGGACCGATATTTCTGAAACCATGTCGAAAATTTGAAATGAATTTTACAAAAAAATGGCTGCTGTTGATTTTTTTAGTGTTGGGATATGCCGGAATGGCCCAGCCGCCGACGCATATTCCGCTGATGAACGACACCTGGAAGCTCATCGGACAACGTACCTACAAGAAGAACGCCGATTTTAAGATGGTGCCGGCATTTCCAGCCCGGCTGGAAGCATTGCAGAACAAGGCAGTCGAATTGCCCGGCTACATGATCCCGATCAATGCCGACCTGAACCACAAGGAGTTTATGCTCGCTGTGGTACCGATGGACCAATGCCCCTATTGCGGGCAGGGAGACATTCCGTCGATGGTGGAGGTTAAAATGGTAAAGGAACTCGGCTATACCGACAAGCCGGTGAAGATCAAGGGAAAACTGATGCTGAACAAGACGGGCGATTACCGGTCGGAAGTATTCCTGCTGCAAGCGGAGCAGGTGAAATAGTATTTAAATCATTCATCCATAACCCGAATCCTATGAAGTTGAGATTCTATGCATTGGCTGCCCTGCTGGCAGCCGGTACCCTCAGTTTTGCGCAAAATCAGGGCGGAGCAGGCGGTCAGCGAACGGCCGCCGTTGCGACGGCCGCCGCCACGAGCATTGCTTCCGCCACGCAGGGTATGAAGAAGTACGAGGGCTTTTTCAATTTTTATTATGATGAAAAAACAGGAAAGGTGCTGCTGGAAGTGGATAAACTCGACAGGGAGTTCCTCTACTTCGCCTCGCTTTCGGAAGGGGTAGGCAATGGCGGTCCGGAACGCGGGCAGGCCTCTTCGGCATTGGCCAAATTCATCAGAGTAGGGCCGAAGGTGCTGCTCGTGGAGCCTGTAACGAACTACCGGGCCATTACGCAGAATGCCGACGAGCAAAAGGCGGTAGATAATGCATTTGCCAAATCGGTGATCTGGGGTTTTGTACCGGTGGCGGTGGAAGGCGAAAAGGTGCTCGTAGATCTTACGCCGTTCATTATCCGCGACAGCCAGAACATCGCCGCGCGCCTGGGTGTGCGGCGCGTGAGCGGGCCTGTAAGCGTAGCGCAGCCGAGTAGCGGGGGCGGTACCTACCGGCTCGACGAATCCCGCTCGGTGGTATATCTCGAAAACACGAAAAACTTTCCCAAGAACACCGAATTCGAAGCGATGGTGACGTTCACAGGAGGTTCACCCAATGTGAACCGGTTTGGAGGCGGTGGTAGCAGTCTAGCACCGGATCCTGGCGCGGTGACGATCAACATGCACCAGTCGTTTGTGGAGCTGCCCGACGGCAACTACAAGCCCCGGCGTTTCGATCCGCGCTCTGCATTCGGTATGTTCAGCTACATGGACTTCTCTGCGCCTATGACCGAGCCGATTGTAAAGCGGTTCATCCGCAGGCATCGTTTGGAGAAGAAAAACCCTGGTAATGCACCCAGCGAGGCAGTCGAGCCGATCGTGTATTACATTGATCGCGGTGCGCCGGAGCCGGTGAAAACCGCATTAATAGAGGGCGGGGCTTACTGGAACGAGGCATTCGAAGCGGCCGGTTTCAAAAATGCGTTTCAAGTGAAGGAATTGCCGGCGGGCGCCGACCCGATGGACATCCGGTATAATGTGGTGAACTGGATCAACCGCACCGGTGCGCCGCGCGGGTTTTCGTCCGGCGCCTCGTATATCGACCCCCGGACGGGCGAAATCATCAAAGGCGTGGTGACGCTCGGCTCCGACCGCCACCGTCAGGATTATCTCATTGCAGAGGGCCTTTTGCAGCCTTACGAAGATGGTAAGAAAACGACCAATGCCATGCAGGAACTCGCCCTGGCGCGGGTAAGGCAGCTTTCGGCCCATGAAATAGGGCATACACTCGGTTTCAACCATAACTTTGCCGCCAGTCCGAAGGACCGCGGCTCGGTGATGGATTACCCGTTCCCGAGATTTTCCCTGAAAGCGGACGGCACTGTCGATATCTCTGACGCTTATGCTAAAGGCATTGGTGCCTGGGATAAGCGCGCGGTAATGTGGGGCTATACCGAGTTCCCGAAAGGTGCCGACGAAGAGGTCGGGCTTGAAAAAATCATGCAGGAAACCCTGAAACAGGGCTTTTTATACATCCCCGACATTGGCGGCAATGCACACCCGACCTCGCACCAGTGGGACGATGGCGCCAACCCGATCGACCAGATGACGAATATCATGAAGGTCCGCAGAAAGGTGCTCGACAACTTCTCCGAAAAGGCCATTCAAAAAGGGGAGCCGATGGCGACGATAGAAGAAGTGCTCGTGCCGATCTATCTCCTGCACCGCTACCAGGTCGAAGCCGTGGCGAAATCGGTAGGCGGGCTGTATTTTACCCATGCCGTGAAAAACGACGGCCAGGTAACAACGCGGATGGTGGAGCCCAAGGAGCAATGGCGTGCGCTGGAATCGCTGCTAGGGACGATCACGCCGGAAGCCCTGGCATTGCCGGACGCGCTGATCAGCAAAATCCCGCCGCGCCCTAGCGGCTACCCGGCCAGTCTGGAAACTTTCACCGGCCACACCGGCCCGACATTCGATCCCATTGCAGCGGCGGAAACGGCCGCCGGTACTACGCTCTCGTACCTGCTCAATCCCGAGCGTGCCGCGCGCCTGATCGAGTACAATGCACGCGACGCGAAGCAGCCCGGATTAATGCCGGTGATCGACCGACTCCTGGAGAAAACCTGGAAATCGTCCCCGATGGATGGCTACAAGGGTGAATTGCAAACACTGGTCAATAATCTTTCGCTGAAATACCTGCTCATGCTCGCTGCGGATTCCAAAGCGCCTGAAAATGTGCGTGGCGAGGCATTGCTGAAAGTAGGGGAGCTGAGCGACTGGTTGAAAGGGCAGCTCGCCGCCGCCGCGCCCAAGCAGAAAGCGAATATGCTGTTCGCATTGGCGCAAATCGACGAGTTTGGCAAGAACCCGATCAAGTTCGAACCGGGTTCGGTGCTGGATATGCCTCCCGGTGCACCGATTATGGGCCATATGGACTTCATGGGATGCTCGCAGACGCATTCCGGTGATCTTTCAGAGTAAAACTAACTACTCTCATGACCCTTCGCTGACGGTGTACAAACCGCTCTCCGGAGGGTCAGTTTTTGTTGCCTGAACTCAGCTACAAGCCGGTATCGTAAATGCTATAAGTCTCCGGTAGCGTGCCTTGGGTAGTGCTTTGTAGTAAAAATTTAGTGGCCACTGAAGGGATTTGATAGGGTAAATTCCTCCCCCCATCGAGGGGTCATTACACCCTAGAATTCAGCGTTCTCACCCCAAAACCGAGGACAGAATAGTGGGAAAGGACTATGTTTGCATAGTGATATGAAAATCGCGCACTTGATTGAGTATCAGAATAGTTCTTTATTTGTAAAAACGTAAAAATCCTCTCATGAAGACGCAAAGCAAATATTTGGAAGAGATCAACAGGCTTCTGGCTGATTATCTTCTCGAAATCGAAAAATCAGATTTGAAGCCTCTGTCAGCCCAGGTCTATCAGGTACAATCCAAAAATTTTGTAAGATGGATTAACGGGGAGTTTACACCAGGTGAAGTGAAGAAATCAAAGAAACAAACGCAGGACAAACCGGGTAAGTAAAACCAGGCACACACCACTCAAAAGTCGTTATTTACTACGTTCCTCTTTTTCATCATCATACAGGCCGGCGGCCAACCAGATTTCCTCATCAAAGCATTGATAAACAAAACACCTTCTCGGTAGAACCGGAAGGTGTAAGTTATACTCAACGTTTATTAACGTACTTCATACGTTCAAGTCCAGGGTCTTGCATACAACTCCACGATCATTCATTTGCAGGATTTTACAAATGTAGCATCAGCCCTAAAAAGCCATTGTAGATTGCCATTGTTTTGCTTGTGGCAATTTCTCTACACCATCTGTTGCGTATTTTAGGTAGATTTGGATCTTATCGCATCGTCCGACCCCGAAGACGAACGGCGGTTTAGAAAACGTGAATACATGATCCGATCGATTCTGGAATGGCCTGTCCGAAAACAGTTAGTAGGTGAAACGAGTATCCTCAACCGGGCGCGCATCAAAGTACTTTCTTACGCACTTAACCTAAAAATTGTCACCACTACGCTGCTGCTGATCTTCTACCAGTTGGAGCATTACCGTTTACAGGCGATACGCGCGGCCATTTTGCTGGGTATCGTGGTGATCTATTACATTGCCGTGGCGAGTGGCTTCCAATGGCGTAAAGCCGCCCACGCAGCCATGCTCATCTTCATGGTCATCATCTGGACCAACCTGTATTACTTTCAGAAAGGGTTTGATCTGGTGACGCTGCAATACCTTGTCGTGGTTACTGTGGCGGCGTTTTACGGCCTTGGTAACGGTTGGGGCGTCATTTATTCATCTTTGGCAGTGGTACCATTCATTGCGTATGTGCTATTGGGGCATCATTTGGGAGGATACATTTCCTGGGGGCCGCAAGGCTCCGGACGCATTACCATTGCGATACAGCTGTTTCAGAATTTTACTCTGATTGTACTTATTAACTATTTCTTTTTCAGTTCGTTCTATGATACGATCAGCGACCTGGATTCCAAGACGGTCGAGCTGCGGTCGAGCCTTGAATTCCTGGAAGATTCCCGCAGGAAGCTGGAAAGAGAGTATACGCATCAGAAACATCTGATTGCGAGTATTTCGCACGACATCAAGAGCCCGCTGCGCTTCCTGATGACCACCACCGGCCGCCTGGCCCGCAACCACCCCGATCTGTCGACGGTGCGGGCGATCAGCCAGTCGAGCTACCGGCTGTATCATTTTATGAAAAACCTGCTGGAATACACCGAATTCCGGTACAAGAATACCAATGTGCATTTTACGTATCTGGATGTGAATGAGATGGTTGAGCAAAAGTTTGCCATTTTTATGCAGGATGCCGAAGTGAATGCCAACCGCTTCGTAAATGCGGTCACGCCGGGGGTGATCATCAAGAACAACGCGCAGCTCGTGAGCATAATCCTGCATAATCTGATCGACAATGCTAACAAAGCGACCAACGGCGGCACGATCAGTGTTACTTACCAGGATTTCAGGGAGGAGCTCCACCTGATCGTAAACGATACCGGCCCGGGGATGGAAGGCACGGTGAGGGAATGGATCAACAGCGAGTCCAAGCAGCTGCCTGCAAACGAAAACGCTGCCCAGAACTTTGGAATGGGACTATTGATCGTAAAGGAAATCAGTACACTCATACGCGCCCGGTTGCACGTGAAGCCGAACCAGCCCATCGGGACTTCCGTTCACATTATTTTTTCAAAATAATTTTAGTGTAGTCAATTTTCTACACAAAATTTCATTTATATTAAACTACTTTTAAAACTGATTTGAAGTAAAAGTATTATTGAATGAAAACAGTTTTGCTGGTAGAAGACCATTCCATTGTGCGAATGGGCGTTAAAATGTTGATTGAAGATTTTTTACCCTCGGTAACGGTTATCGAGGCCGCTACTTTTAGTGAAACACTCAAACTTCTACAATCCAGATTCTTTGATCTCGTGATCCTGGACATCAAAATTCCGGGCGGCGAAGCTTTTAATATGATCGGTAAGATCCGCGACATTCAGAGCAAGGTGAAAATCCTGATATTCTCGTCGCAGGATGAAGAACTGTATGCTATTCATTACGTAAAAGCCGGTGCGAACGGCTATTTGCCGAAAGATACCTCCAACGAAGAACTGGAAAAAGCGATTACTTCAGTGCTCGCAGGCGGGACCTACATCAGCAACGTAATCCAGGACCAGCTCGTCAACAACACGCTTCTCGAACGCGAAAGCAAGGAAAGTCCGCTCGAAATTCTCTCGAATCGTGAGCTGGAAATCATGGATATGCTGCTTACAGGCAAATGGACGAAGGACATCGCGATCGACCTCAATATCAAGGAAAGTACGGTGTCGACCTACAAGGCCAGGATCTTCGAGAAACTCGAAGTGACCAACATTCTGGAACTGTTCAAGAAGGTGGAAATCTACAAAAGGCGCAAGACCGGATTCAACTGAGAAAAGGCGCGGTTGAAGTTGTACTATGTACTCGTAGAATTGCTACTAAATGTCGTCGATATATTAGTAAACTGCAATTTAAGTCAGACTACTTACCATTTCATTTTGAATATTTACTTTTACTGACGGAACTGCAGCAGGCATGTCGCAGGGCTTAGACCTCTATCATAAAAAGTTGTTATTTAGAATGGAAAGATCGGTAAAACTTTCAAAATCAGCTGAATTGCCGTTTCTGTGTGGTGTTATCATTACCATTACCGCGGGTTCGCTACTCTGGAGCTCTCTTATTTATTGCATATCCCTGCTTTTCTGACGGAGGCGGATCCGACCATGGACTGTGTTTGTCATGGATTGAACGGCCTCTCCTCGGGCAGTTCACATGGTCCGTCGTCGGGCCAAAGGCCCTATGGTCAGCGGTTGGCTACCAAAGCTTATGTCTTGTTAAATAAAGTTAAAGGTTCATTATCAGTTACTTTTCTTAACTTTTTTTAAGAGCGCCGGTGTGCCGCCCGTGTGTCGTGTTGAATAGTTTTGGTGCTTCATCCAAAACACCTTCAAACATGATATCCTTAAAGAAATGGAATGATCTGGCGGGGTGGGCCGTGCTGGCCGTCAGCCTGATCACCTATGTCCTGACGATGGAGCGAACCGCCAGCTTCTGGGACTGTGGAGAATTCATCGCATGTGCATTCAAATTACAGGTACCGCATCCGCCCGGCGCACCGCTTTTCTTGCTGATCGGACGGCTGTTTGCCCTACTGGCCCTTGGCGACGTAATGAAAGTGGCCTATTGGATCAACATGGTCTCTGTGCTGAGCAGCGCGTTTACTATCTTTTTTTTATTCAAAACCATCAGTTTGATTGCATGGAAACTGATTGGAAAGAAGCCTGAGGAAGGCAGCACAGCGGACGTATTGCTCGTGACAGCTGCTGCGGCTGTGGGCGCGCTCGCCTATGCGTGGTCGGATTCGTTCTGGTTCTCTGCAGTAGAGGCCGAGGTTTACGGTTTGTCTTCATTTTTTACCGCCATTGTGATCTGGGCCGTGTTTAAATGGGAGTCCATCGGCGACCCCGCTTCCGGAAACCGCTGGCTGATCCTAACCGCCTATCTGATAGGGCTTTCTATTGGTGTGCATTTGCTGAACCTCGTGACAATACCCGCACTGGCATTGGTATACTATTTCAAAAAATACCCGAAACCCGGCTTTTTGGGCGCTTCGATCGCTTTTCTGTCGGGCCTTTTGATTTTGGGTGTTATCAATGCCGGTATCATCCCGGGGCTGCCCGAGCTTGCGGGAAAATTCGAGATATTCTTCGTCAACTCGCTGGGCTTGCCCTACAATACCGGCATTGCATTCTTCACGATCCTCTTCCTGGGCGGGCTGGTCTGGGGAATACGCTTTTCGCACCGTACCCACCGCCCATTGCTGAATACCGGCCTGCTTTCGCTTGCGTTTATTCTTATAGGTTATGCTTCCTATTCACTGGTATTGGTGAGATCGGGGTACAACACGCCCATTAATGAAAACAATCCCAGCGACCTTCTCCGGTTTGTGTATTATCTCAAAAGGGAGCAGTACGAAAGCCGGCCGCTGTTGTACGGGCCTTCGTATGTTTCGAGGCCCGTCAGCCAGAAGCGTGGCGCGCCTGTTTATGCCAAAAAAGATGGTAAATATGCATTGATCGACTACAAGCCGGTGTACGAATATGAGCCGGGCAGCAAAATGCTGTTGCCGAGGATGTATAGTTCTAACCCGGGGCATCCGCAGCTGTACCAGCAAATGACCGGAGTGGCGGAGGGGCAAAAGCCGACGATGCGGCATAACCTATCTTACCTGTTTTCACACCAGCTCGGGCATATGTACTGGCGATACTTCCTGTGGAATTTTGTCGGGCGCGAAAGCGACCGGGAGGGGGCAGGCATTCTGATGCCGTGGCAAACCAGCCATTCGTTTCCGAAAAGCATAAGGCAAAACCGCGGGCATAACAACTTCCTAATGCTGCCTTTTTTGCTAGGCATTGCGGGCATTGTATATATGTACTATCACCGGCGGAAAGATCTGCTGGTGTTGAGCTTTCTGTTCATTCTTACGGGTGTCGCGCTGGTGATCTATCTCAATTCCCCGCCTGCCGAACCGCGCGAGCGCGACTACATTTACGTGGGATCGTTCTATATTTTCTGCATGTGGATCGGCTTTGGTGTGATGGCGGCTGCGAAGTTTCTGGAAAGGGTTGTTCGGAAACCGGCATTGCGCGCCGGAATCGCCGGATTGGCCTGTTTTTCCGTGCCGGCGATCATGGTGGCGCGGGGCTGGGACAACCACGACCGGGCAGACCGGTACCATTCCGTGGATTTTGCCCGTAACCTGCTCAATTCCTGCGCACCGAACGCGATCCTGTTCACAGGAGGCGATAACGACACTTTTCCATTGTGGTATGTGCAGGAAGTGGAGGGCTTTCGGACCGACGTGCGCGTATGCGTACAGACGTTCCTGGGTGCGGACTGGTACATCGAACAGCTGAAACGGAAGATCAACCAGTCGGATGCATTACCACTGTCGCTGGATTCAGGGAATTACCAGTTGGGCAAAAACGAATACCTGCCGTTTTACGAGATTCCTTCTGTAAAAGGGGGCATTAATCTGAAAGAATACCTCGACTTGATCCGACAAGACAACAAAGCGATACAGGTACCGCTTACCAGCGGCGATATGACCTCGATCCTGCCGTCTGCGACGCTGTTCCTGCCGGTGGATACAAAAGAGGTTAAGAAAATGAATATCGTCAAAAGCGATCTGGCGCCCTATCTGAGCGATTCTATGAGCTGGAAAATCGGCGAAACCGACTTGCTGAAAGGCGACCTGGTGATGCTCGACATCATTTCGAGCAATAACTGGAAACGGCCGGTGTATTTCTCGTCGACCATGGGTTCGTCGCACAACCTTGGTTTGCAGGAATACCTTCAACTCGAAGGTTATGCCTATCGCCTGCTGCCTGTGCGCGTCCCGGGCGCGTCGGACGGCTACGTCAACTCCGATATCATGTACGACAATATGATGAACAAAATGCAATGGAGGGAAACGAATAACCCCAAAGTATACTACGACGATGCCTATCGGGGTGCGCCCGTGATCACAGCCAGACTTTCGTTCCTGCGGCTCGCACAGCAGCTCATCGCCGAAGACAGGATCGACAAGGCACGTAAAGTAGTCGACAAGGCTATGTCCGTTATGCCCGACGACACCATTCCTTACGATCAGATTTCCGCAGGGTTCGTCGGGGCATTGTTTGATGTGGGCGAGAATGCGAAGGCGCTGGATTCTGCACGTGCAATGGCCATTCGTTCGGATGAAAACCTTTCATGGATCAAAGTGAAGGACAATGGTCGCAGCCGTGATGTGAATACCGATCTTTTTATCCTGCAAAGTATCGTCCGCGAATGTCGGAGGGCGAAGCAGGACAAAGAAGCCGACCGCTTCGAAGCGATTTTCAAGAAACATCTGGTGGCCTTTAATGTATACGGCGGATGAATTTGTCTGGGCAAGGCTTGTTAATAGGAATAACCGCTTAGTAGAAACTTTACTGCCTCAATGTGAAGCGATTATTAACTTTTTATATTTATATATTAATAAATCATTAAGTTAATCAACGTTCGTTTATGGCCTCAATTCTACACGCTCTCCGGATTCGTTGCACCGGCTGTTTAATGCTGATACTTTACGGTGTCACCAGCCTTGCCCAAACCTCTATCACGTCGAACCTGCCCATTGTTGTCATCAATACGAATGGCGCGGTTATCGAGAACGACAACAAGATCACTGCGTCATTTAAGATCACTCAACCGAACGGAAGCGGAATTCATTCATTCGATATGAATTCCGGCTCGAATGTGTTCCAGTTTGAAAGTAACATCGGCATCGAAATTCGCGGGAACACATCTATTTTTTGGGATAAAAAATCTTACAGTGTCGAAATCAGGGATGTGGGCGGTAGCAGCGTAGATGCTTCACTGCTCGGTATGCCGGCGGAGTCGGATTGGGTGCTGAATGCCTGCTATGGCGATAAATCGTTCATCCGGGACGTGTTCGCGCACGAGATGTATACACGTACGGGCCGGTATTCACCGCGTACACGCTATGTGGAGGTATTTAAGAATGAAATCGGGGGAATGTCGTATCACGGAGTGTATATCCTGATGGAGAAGATTAAGCGAAATTCAAACCGTATCAACATCAAGAAGCTTTCCGAAACGGATACCGATCCCGCCAAAATCAACGGGGGGTACCTGTTGCAGGTGGCGGAAGATGAAGACATGAAATGGACATCCGGTTTCGCAGGCAATAATGCACCTGCACAGCCGCATCCTCTTTTCCATGTAGAATATCCCAAACTGCACAACTATACCAACATTGCCAACCGGGATTTACAGTTCAACTACATTAAAAACCACATTGACAATTTCGAACAGATACTGGCAGGACCGAATTACAAGGACGCGACGGCCGGCTACCGCCCGCTGCTCGACGAAGATGCAGCCATCGATTACCTGCTATTGCAGGAGATTACCAAGAACTCCGACAACTGGCGGGCGAGTACGTTCCTGTACAAGCAACGGGACGACGAGGGTGGTCAGATCGTGATGGGGGCGCCGTGGGATTTCGATAAGTCGATGGGGAACCAGCAGTGGTGCTACGAGCTTTCGGTGCTGCCGACCGGCTCGTGGGCCTGGCAGTTTAATATCTACTGCCCGGATCGTCCGCCTATGACCATTTTCTGGCCTGCACGCCTGCTTACGGACTGTTATTTCAAAGGCAAACTCATGGGCCGTTACCAGCAGCTCCGGCAGACGGTGTGGAGTGATGCATCCATCTCTGCATTCATTGATCAGAAACAGGCAGAATTGACTGCGCAGAATGCCATGCAACGCAATTTCTCGAAATGGAATATCCTTGAAACTGCCGTGATGTTCAATGAGCATTATACATTGCCCGGCAACACCTACGCGAAGGAGGTCCAATACCTGAAAACCTGGCTGCTCGGGCACTTGGCCTGGATGGATGCGAACATCACCTCCATTTCGACAGAAGACTGCGCGGTACTTCCTGTGACGTTTAAAGAGTTGGAATTGAAGGAGGTAGAGCAATCGGCGGTGCGTGTGGGCTGGTCTACTTCCGAAGAGGTACGCAACGATTACTTCGAAGTGGAGCGGAGTGCTGACGCGCGCCATTTCAAGGCTTTGGGTAAGGTAAAGGGAAAGGGCGATACATCCATTGAGCAGCAATACAATTTCCTGGACACCGCGCCGCTCCCGGGGACTTCCTATTACCGGATCCGCCAGGTGGATACCGACGGTACTGTAAGTTTTTCGTCGATGAAGTCCATCACGAGAGCAGGAGACGAGGCCGCCATTGTATTTCCCAATCCGGCACGTGAGCGCGTCATACTTCAAAACATCCAGCCCGGGGCTGTTATATTGATTCGTGATAATGCCGGACGAACCGTAAAGCGCACCACCGCAACAGGGAAACAAGTAGAAGTGGCGACGAATGCGTTGCCGCTTGGCAGTTATGTGTTAACGGTCACTGGCCCGGACGGGAAGGTTGAAATACAAAAACACCTTACCGTGGACCGGTAGGGCGGCCTCAAATGGTCATCGACTATTCGGAGAATCAGGAAGTGACAAAGACAATGCGGGAAGGCACCGGTCCGTTCAAAAGGCCGGTGCCTTCTCTGATTTCAGGCACCCAGGAAAAATGCAGATACGGTCAGTAACCGGATTTTGTATTTTATTCAAAAACGCACTAATTGTCTTATGTTTCAGCTGCTACCAAACCGAACTTATGAACACGACCGATATTCTCCCTCTCACCACCGATCCGGCCCCGGAGTATTACGAAAAACAAGCCGCCGCGCTGGCGGATGCCTGCCGGTCCGTTCATAAGGATTCAGTTAAATACATTCGGAAATACCATCCCGAACCGGAGCGACTAACGCAGCTGAACCGCCCGGATACCAATTTCAGCCTCGATGATGCCCGCGTTGTGGTGGCCAGGGAGCATGGTTTTATAGACTGGCCGGCATTTCTGATGCACATGGCCCATTTGCAGGAACCCGGCTCACAGGTTGCAAAATTCGAACAGGCGGTGGATGCCGTCGTGCAGGGAGACTTGTATGTGTTGCGTTCGCTTTTGGAGGAAAATCCCGCCATTGTGCACGAGCGCTCGTCGCGCGGGCACAGGGCAACCCTACTACATTACATTGCTGCCAACGGGACGGAAAATTTCAGGCAGGTAACCCCTCAGAACGGCCTCGACGTCGCCGAAACGCTACTTGCGGCCGGTGCTGTACCCGATGCCCTGGCAGATACGTACGACACCAAATGGGGCACGACGCTGGAACTGCTGGTATCGAGTGTGCATCCATACCAAGCGGGCCTGCAAACGGCACTGGCGGAAAAACTACTCGATTATGGTGCGGCGATCAACGGGGTCCGCGACGATTGCGCGCCGTTGGTAACAGCCATTTATTTCCATTACCCGCAATCGGCGGCGGTGCTGGTGGAGAGAGGGGCCAGAATCGATAACGTGGTGACGGCCGCTGCTATGGGAAAAACGGCGCAGCTGGCAGGCTATCTCGGCGACGACGGCAAGCTGAAAGCCGACACGCCGCTGGTGCGCGTGGAATGGCTGAAAATTGCCCCGACGCCGGAGGCCAACCTGGCACTTGCATTTGTATGGGCTGCAATGCTCGACCGGGCGGAAACAGTTCGTTTCCTGCTCGAAAAAGGGGTGAGCCCCGCTTCAAAAGACCACCGCGACTGGACTGCATTGCATTGGGCGGGCTATTTTGGCTATCCCGAAGTGGTGGATCTGCTGCTCGCGCACAAGGCGCCGCTCGAAGCGCGCAATGAATTCGGCGGTACGGTGCTTGATCAGACGCTCTGGGCAACCGCCCACGAAGGCGCTCGCGAACACCACCTCGAAGTAGTCCGGAAACTTGTCGACGCCGGTGCCAAAATCCACACCTGGTGGCTCCTGGCCGATTTGCACCCGCCGTTACAGGAAAGTGTGGTGAAAATTTTGCAGGAGAAAGTGTCATAAAGGTGAAATAACGTTGCTTGGTAATTCATCCCGGTTACTTGATCATCGGTGGCCTATTTCCAATTGATTTGAAAAAAATATCCATTTAATTCGAAGTGCCATGGCCGCCCCTAGCCGGGCACCCCTAGTCGGGCACCCCTGGTCGGGCACCTACCTACTCCGTTCCTGCCGCGGCTTGCCGCGGGCTCATTTCGATCAGTTTTTTAAGGAACTTAAACAGGTATGCCTATGGACTTTTTTCGGATTAATGGTAATGTATTGCGTTCCCGCTTTTTTACGGTTTGCCTGGCCTGCATGGCCATTGCGGGCACTTCATTCACACGCGCCTACGGGCAGGGAGCACGCTCAGATCTTCTTTTGCCGGATACACCGGATTACGCAAGTCTTTCAGAAAACGGAAAGCATTTATTTGATGGCCTGACCAACAAGGGACAGTACCAAGGAGAAACGATCATCGTGCGGATGCGGCCAATTGCCGAAGTGCTGTCTAATAACCGCATGCAGATCACGATTCCGGGGCGTGCCGAAACGCATGACGTGCACATTAAAACGATCGAGTACTCCGACGACCGTAATTACAAACTCTATGGGACAGTAGGAGAAAGTCTGCTGTCGGTAATACTCACTTCCCGCAACGGAATGAAAGGCGGAATCATCCAGGGGCCGGAGCGGTCGTACGAAATCTGCGACCTGGCCGAAGATGGCCAGCTGTTGCTGGGGTATGACAACGACGCCTGGAAAGAGCGTTTCTGCGCCTCGGGGATTGGTTCGGCGATGCAAAAAATCCAGCCCGAGCCCGACGTTGACAAAAGCGGAAGAAAGCCGGGTGGACAATGCGAAGATTGAGCCGTGTACGAGTAGTATTAGAGTGCTGTTCTTGTACGGAAATAATGTGAACCAGGTTTCGGCGACTAATCACGCATATAATACCCTGGACATTTTCAATCAGACGGTAACGAATAGCGGGGTAGCAAATACTGCCTATGTACAAATGGCGGGGGTAGTGCCGACGACTTTTACACAGACGGATCATGACATTTACAAAGATGTTCTGGCTCTGAGTAACACAGCTTCCGTACAAAACCTGTGCAATCAGAACAAAGCAGATTTGGTGTTATTATTTAACTGGGAAGGGCACAATGCAGCAGGCGGGGTTCCATATCCACCCACTTATAAACATCCTAATAGTAGCCGGAGTTTTGCAATCGTGGATTTGTCGAGCCCTATTGTTCCGGTTGTTGGTGCGCATGAGCTAAGTCATTTGTTCGGATGTAACCATGAGAATGAAAACTTCGGAATACCATACGCACAAGGATATATATTCTCTGGCGTCAATACACTTGTAGCGAATGGAAATGCGCCAGGCAGTAAAATCTTCTATTATTCTAATCCGAACAAAACTTTTGCCGGCTCTCCGATGGGTGATGCCACACACAACAATGCTAAAGTGATGACCGATAAATCGCCGATCGTGAAGGCATTTCGCCCTGAACCAAATGTTTTGAGTGGTTCGATTTACGGGCCGACAAGCGGATATGCGTATCAGGTTTACACCTATGAGGCCATCGCCAAATGTGGGAGCCCGCCTTATACTTACCAGTGGAAGGAGTCTTCGGATGGGATAAACTATTCGGGTAACGGTACCGGGGAGTTTTACAATGTTGGGCTGTACCACAACGGCAATCATCTGTTTTACCTGAAATTGAAGATCACATCCGCGGACGGGCAGATGATTGAGTATTGGATGCAAATCTGGGTGGATGACGAACCCAATGGCGGATATCGAAAGGGACAGAAGGACGACGATTCACTTCAAATTGAAGGAGGGAAAGCTGTTTTGCGGCCAAATCCGACTTCCGGTCGTGTGGAACTCGTTTTCAGTGCTGAAAAGGCTACGGAGGTCGGGATTGGCCTGATAGATCTTAATGGACGGGTGCACATTCAAAGGCAGGTTTTTAAGTGTTCTGCCGGACGAAACGTGATTGCGCTCGATTTGGCAGGAAAAGGGCTGACGCCGGGTACTTACATAATAACCGCACGCGGTGGAAATCAGGTTATTCGGAAAAAAGTCATTTACCACCCGCATTAAAACCATGAAACGATACAGCCACATATTCATATTACTATTCTCGGGCCTGATGTCCTGCGATAAGCAGCCGCCCATGGATCCAAGAATGACAAACCAGCTTATCACTGGCGATATAAATGGCGTGCCTTTTAAGTCGGCCATCACGGTAGAAAAGGGGGCATATGTGAAAAAAGATCTTTGTGATAAAGATGTGGTAGCGTTGATGCTGACCAAAAAGAATGCGGAGGAGGAATATCAGATTTTGCTTCTGGATTATTTACATGCCAGGCCGGGAGAATATGTATTAACCGACAACAGCGTCAGGCATAAAATAAAATCAGTATGCTCCCTCGATTCAATCAAAGCAATTTTGTATTTCAAGTCCTATCCGCGAGATGACGTAACGATGGACAACTACCGGCTCCTCGAAGGTCCGTGGAACTACTTTAGAATTTTGTACTACGACCCTGAAAAGAACGAGATCCAGGGTCAATTCGCTGCAAAATTTGTGCGGATCAACAAACGCCAGCGGGCGAAAGAAGCGGTGGATACGATCACTTATGCCAATGGCAAGTTCATCGTCTCGAACGTCTATGTACAGGAAGTTTTTACCGAGCCGCGGTAGCCTATTTGTTTGAAAGTCAGCAGTCGCCTGTTTTGTTTGGGGCGACTGTTAATTCCATTTTTCAAAACATTGTAAATCCAATTCGGCAGCAAGGTCTTAAATCGACAGCTGCGCGTAAGTAACCCTATTAAACTATGAAACGATACAGCTATAAAGTTATACTATTGCTTTCTGGCCTGCTGTCCTGTGAAAAACAACCACCTGTAAATCCACATATGGTAAATCAGGTGTTTACGGGCGAAGTAAATGGTGTGCCTTTTAAAACCGGCATGACGGTTCAATTTGGCGCGTCTGTAAATCAGGAAATGTGCGTTATGGACGTGGTAGCAGTAAGTCTTATGAGAAAAATTAGTGAAAGAGAGTATCAGAGGGTACATATGAACTATTTTCACACTAAACCCGGTAGGTACACCCTGACCGATAGTGCTGTTAGCCATAGTAAAAATGCAGTATGCAATTTGGAGTCAATAAGCACAGGTGCCTATTTTCTAAGCGGGCCCGAAGATGATACGCCTTGGGACTCTTACAGGCTGCTGGAAGGCCCGTGGAATTACTTTAAAGTTCTGTACTACGATCCGGAAAAGAGCGAACTCCAGTGTCAATTTGGAGCGAAGTTTGTAAGGATTAATAAAGTCCAATATGCGGCAGGTGCAGCAGACACGATTACGTACACGAACGGCAAGTTCATCCTCTCAAACATCCATGTCCAAGAGGTTTTCACCGAGCCGCGGTAGCCTCTAATCAGTACAACAACTGCCGCGCGAGCTCTTCTGCGAGGCGAAAGGAGCTGCCTGGTCGACGACGACCGGGCAGCTCCTTTCATTTATCCAAGCTAATCACGCCACAATCATCTTCACTCTCCCGATATGCCGGGAGTGGACTAATAATGTGTCATGATTGAAGGTAGGCACGAAACATTCACTTAACGGGTATGCCGAAAAAAAATCGGCACCAGCCTTTAATTCTTCCGTATAAGGAAAAATAATACAGGCATTACATTTAATTAATAATCAATTACTTAGTTTGAGGTTACAGACTTTCGGTGGCTTGGATGGTAAGATGTAAAGATAAATTTGAATTATCCTCCTGAAATGAGAACGACGTGCCCGGATCAGTGGGTGCCTTCATCCATAAATGATATATTGCCAGCACTAGTCTCAACGTATCTTAATTTTCTACACATGCTAACATGCTCATTATCATCCATAAGGTCGGTGCTCACATGCATAATCATCGCCGGCCCGGTCAGCACTTCCCTCGCTCAGGCGCCGAACGTTCTGAGTACCTATGAACTGGTTCAGGACGGTGTCAATAACAGCTATCAGCCGCCGGTCCCCAAAGGGCCTACTTCGATCCCTCAGACCATGACTTTCTTTTACAACAAGAACGGAAGCACCGATGAGGGGATTTATTTCCAGAAGTTGAAATCGGAGTTGTCGGTGACGTTCAGCTTCGACGACCAGCCGTACATTAATGTGCCTCAGCATGTAACGGGTATGACGTTTGGTGCGGCTTCCGGTGCCAGCAGCACGCATGTGCGTTCGGTGCCGGTGATCAATACCAACTATTATTATGCCGATACGGCGAGGAAAATCTTCACGGCACATCCGCAGGGGCCGGTGGGAAAGGGAGTCAATCTGTTTATGAATGCGGGGTTGCAGGTGTTTATCTCAGCAAAGCCGCTGCTCGCCGCCAATGCGCCTAAGACCGATACGAGCCGCTACTATTACGGGAAGCTGCGATTGCAATTCAATAAACCGGTGGATAATCCGGTGATTTCGTTCATCGGCCTCGGCGCGACTACGAATTTCAGTGATAAGCGCCTGGGTTTCGCCACGGAGCTCGAATTGCAAACGCCATCGCTGGCGCTGACGAAGCTTTCGGGCAATGAGGAAATGCAGATTGATATGACGAAAACGAAAATATTGCATTCCAAAACGCCCATAACCGGTAACTGCGATAATGGCGCAGCGTGCGGAAGCGTGCTTATCAAAGGTTCTCAAATCAGCACGCTCGTATTTAACGTCTACCTGCGGCCCGACGGCGGCCCGGGTGCATGGGGAACCGAAAAAGTGAGCAATTCAGGTGACATGTGGCACATTACAGTATCTCTGCCAGAGCAATAGCGTCATTTTCTTCCGCTTTCTCCGAATGCATGATCCGCTGGCGGTGCATTTCTCCCCAATTGATCAGCGACTCGATTACCGGAGATAATGTATCGCTGTAAGGTGTCAACTCGTATTCGATCGAGACCGGGAAGTCAGTGTATACTTTTCGGGTGACGAACCCATTGATTTCCAGTTCTTTCAATTCGTTGGAGAGGACTCGGGCCGATATGCCGTTGATGGCGCGCTGAATTTCGTTGAACCGTTTATGTCCCTCGGCAAGCGCGATGATGATCCGCAATCTCCATTTACCCCCGATGACGTACAATGCGTCCCCTGCGGCATTGAGCTTGTTGTAGCATTGTGCCGGGCTGGGTCTTTCGCCGTTGTGATGAGTGAATGCCATGTTGATTTTTGCTAACCAAAAGGTTATTACTAACCTTTTGTATATTACTATCATTTGTATAGTAAAGGTAGATAGTTTTGGCAAAAAATCAAAACAGACATGAAAGCAAAGAAAATCGCTACTATCGTCCTGACTGCCCTGGCTTCGGCACTGCCGGTGCTTAGCGGCGTGATGAAACTAAGCCAAAACCCCGAAATTGTTGAGACACTCTCGAAAGTCGGGGTAGGGGATTACCTTATTCCACTGGGCCTGATGGAGATCGGATTCACGGCCCTTTTCGTTTACCCGAAAACCATGAAAATCGGTTTCCTTCTCCTGACGTGCTATTTCGCCGGCGCCCTCGCCACAGAACTTTCGCACGGCACTGCATTCAACGCCGTCCTCCCGCTAGCCCTGATCTGGATCGCCGCTTCCCTCCGTGATCGTTCGGTTTTTTTGCCGGGGAAGACGGCGGTGCAGGCAAATGCATAATTTCAAGGCAACCTGAACGCGATTACAGACCCTGACGGATTTTCTTTCGTGCCGCCAACGGACAGCGCCACGTACTGCTTGCCGCCGCTCATGTAGGTACAGGCGGTTGCGTTGGCTACGCCTGGGAGGGTGGTTTGCCAAACAAGCTTGCCGGTTTTTTTATCGAACGCGCGGAACTTGCGGTCCTGGGTACCACTGATGAAAACCAGGCCGCCAGCCGTGACGATCGGTCCGGCAGAACCTTCCTGGCCGGTTTCGGGAGCACCGTTTTCCTGGCGTTTTTCGTCGTTGCCGAGCGGTATTTGCCATTCGTAATCGCCTGTGCTGAGGTTGATCGCATTGAGCGTTCCCCATGGCGGGCGTAGCGCCGGGTTTCCTTGTGGATCGCGGAAATGGCCGTAGGCCGTCAGGTTCAGGTATTTGTCAGCTCCCTTTTGGGTCTGCCCGGTTTCCTGCTTGGTTACTTTGGCCGAATTCTGGGGGCGGTCGTAAAGGAATGCGATAATTCCCTTTTCCTTGCCTTTGATCGCTGCGGCAAACGCGGGCATTTTGCCTCCTCCCTTTTTGATCTTGTCAAGCGCAGCCTCGCGCGTCATGCGGTTGCGCAGGCCGATCAGCGACGGGTAGTTCGGTTCGTCGCCGTTTTTGTCTTTGCCGTGGCAGGCCACACAATAGGTCATATACAATGTCTTGCCCTGGTCGTAAACGGTTTGGTCTTTGGCTTCCTGTTCCGGATCCACTTTTTTCATCGACTGGATTTCAGGGGAGTCGTTGGATTTGACGAAGAGCACCGTGGATGCCGGATCGTAAGCTGCCCCGCCCCATTCGGCCCCGCCGCGGGATCCCGGGAGCATCAATGTCCCCTTGAGATCGGGCGGGGTAAAAAGGCCTTCGTACCGCATCGAGCGGAATTTCTTGACGATCGAATCATGTCCTGCGTCGGTGTAATGCGTCAGGTCGGCTTCGGTCATCCATTGCCGGGCAAATGGCTTAGGCTTTACAGGAAAAGGTTGGGTTGGGGATGTCACTTCTCCTGGAATGCGGGAGGCTGGTACTTTCCGTTCCTCGATCGGGAATAGGGGCTCGCCGGTTTCCCGGTTGAAAACGAATACAAACCCATGCTTTGTAACCTGCGCTACGGCGTCCACCTGCTTCCCGTCGCGGTGGACCGTTACGAGGTTGGGCGGGGCGGGGAGGTCGTAATCCCACAAATCGTGGTGGACGAGCTGGTAATGCCAGATGTACTTGCCCGTTGTGGCGTCGAGGGCTACCACGCTGTTGCCGTACAGGTTATTCCCTTTGCGATCGGCCCCGTAAAAATCATACGACGGTGAACCCAACGCCAGGAACACGATACCGCGGCGGGTATCGAGGCTCATTCCGGCCCAGTCGTTCACGCCCCCGGCATATTTGTAAGCATCTTTGGGCCAGGTTTCGTAGCCGGGCTCGCCGGGCAGTGGGATGGTGTGGAATGTCCATTCGAGTTTTCCGGTTCTGCAATTGTAAGCGCGGATATAGCCGGGTTGTGCGCCGTACAGTTCGGAAACTTCGGCGCCCATTATCAGCAAATCTTTGTACACAATACCTGGCGAGGTAGGTATCACCGAAATGGTCGCCGGATCATCGCGAAGGCCTGCATTCATGCTCACACGGCCATTTTCGCCGAACGTCGTAATGGGTTTGCCCGTACGCGCGTCGAGCGCGAAAAGGTTATCGCCACCGGTGAAGAAGATACGTTTATCAGGCGCAGCGGACCGCTCTCCATCTTCCCAATAAGTAACCCCGCGGCTTACCCCACCGCCCTCTGCGCCATCAAATGGGTCGAACGCCCAGAGCTGCTCGCCGGTTTGCGCGTCAATGGCATAGGCCCAGTGCTTCGCGGATGTGGTGTACATGACACCGTCGACGATAATCGGGTTGCATTCGCTGCTGCCCGCGCGGCTGCCGTCTTTCATATCGGTGTAGGAATGCGTCCAGGCGGGCTGCAGGCGGTTTACATTAGAAGTGTTGATCTGGTCCAATGCGGAATAACTGGTACTCGCGGCATCGGCTTTGTAAATGCCCCAGGAGCGGTCGGTTTGCTCCCGGTTCTGATAGGCTACCAGTCCGGCAAATGCGGCGATAGCAGGAAGAATGATCAGGTTCTTCCTGTGTTTTTGAATTTGGCTAATTCCAAACATAAAAATGTGAAGCAACGCTTCTTCGTGGGGTTTAGGATGTATGAGATATCGTTGATACTCATGCTGTAAAGGTATTTTGCGTTGCGTTTTACTTAGATGATGGAAGGAACTGGGAAGGAGGAAGGAGGCAACGGGGAGTTAGGGCGCTCCTGTCAGTTTCAGGAGCGCTTCGAGTGTTTTGACTACTACGTAGCGCAACAGGCGCGGAAGACTGCTGTTAATGGCAGCAGCTGCCCTGATCGCCTTTGAAATCTTCATATTTGTCGTGGTGACGCATCCAGTCCATAATGCCGTCCTCGTTTCTTCCTTTCGGTGTGAGGTCGAGGTAGTTATGTGCGCCGATGAGGATGTCGCCGCCGCGGGAATAGCTGGAATAAGTGTGGAAAATGTTGCCTGTCCGGTCTTTGTAAAACACGCTGGTCCCCGGTGACTCAGTGCCCTCGTCGTGTTTGGCATACTCGAAATTGTAGTATATCGTGCCGTTTTTGAGTTGCTCGTTGGTGAACGATACATGGTAATCGTAGTTGAAGTCGCTGCCGTAGGACGATACCCAGTTGAATTTCCATCCCATCCGTTTTTTAAAAGCCAGTAGCTTTTCCAATGGGGCGCGCGAAACGACTACCACCGAAACGTCGTGGTGCTGCAAATGGAGATTGGCGCCGTCGATGTGGTCAGAGTGAAACGAGCAACCCGGGCAACCTTCTTCCCATTCCGGGGCGAACATGAAATGGTAGATGATCAGCTGGCTTTTGCCGTAAAAAAGGTCTGATAACCAGAGTTTTCCCTCTGTGCTGTCGAAAATGTAGGACTTGTCGACCTTCACCCACGGCAAATCCCTTCGCTGGCGGCTGAGCTCATCGTTGAGCCGGGTAAGTTCCTTTTCCTTTTTCAGCAGATCCTTCCGCGCTTTCGTCCATTCTTCCTGGGATACGATCCGGTGCGCTGCGAGGCTTTCCTCCAAGCGGCCGGCCATGGTGTCCAATTGCTTTTCCATTGGTTTCTGGATTTAGTTTTATACAAAATTCAACAATAAAGCATGGAAAGAGAGCGTGTGAAAACGTCTATTTCGGGGGGTGTTTGAGACAATCTGCATACGCTTGCCGCGTATATGCGCAACTGCGAATTTAATGCGCGCTTGGATACTTCTGGTACGATTCTTTTTTCAACCCACCACATCATTGAAAAAGATTCATCAACTAAATACATATCGTCATGAAAGCTTTGAAGTTGAATATCATCGCATTGGCCATTACCGGAGGAGTCGCCTTGGGTAGTGCTGCCGCCCTGGCACAGACGACCACGCCCGGCACATCTACGCCTTCGAGCACGCAGCCGGCTACGGGCACGACCCAACCATCGACTTATCCATCGAATACCACGCAGCCTAAAACCGTCCCGGGTGCCATTGTGCAGCCATCCGATCTACCCGGCGCTGCGAAACCCGGTAGCACCGTGACACAGCCGTCACCGACCACGCAGCCGTCGACTGTGCCGTCGAGCACCGTACCCAGCAGTGTGACTACGCCGGGTACTACCAGTCCGGGAGTTTCCAATCCGGGAGTTTCCACTCCGGGAACTACTACATCGCCAAGTACGACGCAGCCGTCGACCGTTCCTGTAACGCCGACCGACCCGAATGCCGTGCCACGCACTAATACCCCCGGAAACTTGCAGCAAGGGTCAAATCCCAACAATAGCAATGTGCCGCGAAGCACCATCCCGGGAGCGACTACCAATCCGACGCAGGTCCCTCAAAGCACCACTATCCCGTCGTCGACCGTACCCGGTAGTTCTACAACGCCCGGCAGAATCCCGTGAAGTACACGAGTAGGTAGTTCAAAGAGGTAATTTCAAGGGAAAACATTTAGAGAGCCGGGCATTGTGGTGCCCGGCTTTATTCGTTACATCGATAATCGGTGGATGGCGGGTAGCCTTTGGATATGAGCTCGTCGCGGATATCAATGAATGCATTTTTGATCGATGCCAGGTCCGGTGAACCTGGCGGGACGAATAAGGAGACATGGACGGTAGAAGAGTCGTCATCGCCAGGGATTCTTTGCGGTGACGTGGTCTGCGATCAATCCCTGTTGAACAACCTTGGCACAGTTTTAAAACACATCCCAACCAAAAACAACGAACCATGCCAAACATAACAAATCGTGATGAGACAGGACGACTGGAACCGGGAGTGGTTCTGGCGGTGTCGGGGGCGGAGACGGAAAATGAAGCGGTACTTGCTATCGAAAATTACCTGCGGGTGAACCGGAAGGAGCACCTCGAACTGGCTGTGCCGGAGAAATGCGAGAATGGTATCTATGAAGTCAGGCTTGAATAGCTGCTGCTAAGAGGAAGATTCAGGTGGTTCTAAGGTTTGGAATTATCCCTGAAAGCTGATTCCATCTGCTCTTTTTCGAGGTCCATTATCCCGAACTCTTTGGCTGGGTTGAACCAGTTGTCGCCGGAAACATCGGCGATCGCCACTACCTTACCATGTTGAATTTCAACGAGCACTTTGGAGCTTTTCAGCTGATCCCAGTTGTCGACCCGGCATACTTGCATGCACCTGAACAGGAATCTGCCCAGGTAGGGTGCATCCGACGATTCTCCGCCATGCATGCCTGATAAAAATACGTCATATCCACCAAATGTATATTTCACACCTTTCAGGTTCAATTCCAGCTCGGCCGTAACATATAATCGTTGGTGGGTATAGATATGTACCGCCTTGATTGTTCCGATTTCCATCATACGTTCCTTTGATGTAGGCCTTAAAGGGCACCAAAACCGTGCCGTTAGCCTCTTTTTTAACAGCTAAATAACGTTGGTTGGCAGTAATATACCGCTTGAACGGCAATATATACGTTTTGTAATGTATATGTAGTATTAATATTACTAAAAATTTAGATTTTTGATGGATTTTCAACAATATGTTGTAGAAAAATTCTTCAAAATGGCTCCGCCCTGGTTTGTAGAAGTCGCCTCGGTTAAACTTAATGTAAAAAATTAGGGGCGTTTAAGGGTATGGAAATGAGTGGATAACATCTTTTGAGCAGAAGTAATATCACGCATATCTAACCTGAAACCGCCATGAAAACAGTACTGTTTGTTTTCCTTCTAATTCCAACACTATCCATGAACGCGCCGCTAGACGTCACCTGGCCCGCCGGCAGGGCGGCGCGTGAAAATCAGGAAAAAACGTCCGCTGCTTACCTGTTCCCTTCGTTCGTCAAAGGGATGGTTTATTTTCGGAATGGTACAAAGCGCGAGGCGTTCCTGAATTACCATTGCCAGGATGGCCAGATGCGGTTTCTGAACCCTCGGGCCGACACGCTGCTGTTTACGGGTAAATACCTGATTGATTATATCGAAGTAGAGGACCGCCGCTTTGTCCTTACCGATACCCATTCTGATATGGAGGTAATTGGTGAGGGAGGACGGGCCCGGCTGGCTGCACGTACGCAACCCGAAATAGCGGGAAATAGCCTCAGCCATTCGGGACAGCATTTTTCTGCTTCGGAGGGAAATGCCGGGCAGGTGCAAATGGTAACCAATCAGGGTGGGCTGGTTCAATGGCAAAATAATGCGTCCGGACAACGGTGGAGAATGAAAACCAGCTATTTCCTGATCGATCAGAACCGGGTCGTACACGCGACGTCCAGGCGCGCATTCCTGCATGTGTACGGGCGTAACAGGCGCCAGCTCACGCGCTACCTGCGCGAGAACCGCGTCGATTTCGGCCATGCCGACGATTTGCAGAGGCTGTTCGGATTTTGCAGCAGCCTGGCCTCTCTTTGACCGAAACCCGCCGTTTGAACATTTGATGCGAAAACAGGAGAGAATTGTTTTCAATTGGTTAAGTTAGCGTATTGACAGTGATATACTTACATGTAATTGCACGCTATGAAAACACCTTTCCTGTTATTCTTTCTACTACTTGTTGTGCGGGCTATGGGCCAGGAGTCTTCCACCGATCTCTCCACTTCCGACATTGCCGTGCTCGAAAGCAGAAGCGCAGGCCTGCGGCTGAATGCACCTGGGTTACGTGTGATGGCCTCCAACAATTTCGATGTGAAGTATTATCGCTGCGAATGGGAGGTTGACCCGGCTGTGAACAATATCAAAGGCGCTGTGACGCCGTATTTTGTGATGACCACCGCAGGCAACAGCATTACCCTCGACCTGTCGAGTGCGCTGACCGTGTCGTCCGTGCAGCAGCACGGCAGTAACGTCGCTTTTACGCACGTCGCGGATGCACTTACAATCACCCTGCAAAGCTCCCTGGGCGTCGGAACAAAAGATTCGGTCACGATCAGCTACGAAGGTACGCCTCCGCTGACGAATGCCGCTTTCGTAGTAACCACGCATGGGCCGTCGGCGACTCCCGTGTTATGGACGTTGAGCGAGCCTTATGGAAGCCGCGACTGGTGGCCTTGCAAAAACGGCCTCGACGACAAGGCCGATTCGCTCGATATCTACATTACGCATCCCGCAACGTACAAGGCTGCCTCAAACGGCTTGCTGAAAAGTGAAACGGCAGTCGCGGGTTCCAAAACCCGGACGCATTGGAGACATCGTTACGCAATCGCGAGTTATCTCGTGGCGATCGCGGTGACAAATTATAATGTGCTGGACAACAGTGTAATGATAGGAGGAACGAACGTGCCTTTCAAAACCTATTGCTATCCTGAAAGTCAGGCGACTTTTCAGGGTGGTGTGCAGAATGCGCTCAATGCGATGGTGCAATTCAGTAATCTCTTTGGCGATTACCCGTTTAAGAACGAGAAGTATGGGCACGTGCAATTTGGCTGGGGAGGTGGAATGGAGCACCAGACCTGCTCTTTTATGGTCAATATGTCCGAGACGCTTATCGCACATGAGCTTGGGCACCAGTGGTTTGGAGATAAGGTGACTTGCGGAAGCTGGGAGGATATCTGGCTGAATGAAGGCTTCGCGACGCATCTCGCCAGCATTTACTCGGAGGCGAAATACCCGGCCAATACCAAGACGACGCGTACCAACGAAATCAACACGATTACCTCGCAGCCCGGCGGTTCCGTGTGGGTGGATAATGTGAGTGACGTAAACCGGATTTTCAGCAATCGTCTGAGTTACCTCAAAGGCTCGCATTTATTGTATATGCTGCGTTGGATACTCGGGGACGCAACGTTTTTTACGGGCGTAAGTAACTACATTAACGATCCGTCACTGGCCTACGGTTACGCCACGACCGCAGACCTGAAAAGCCATCTGGAAGCAGCCAGCGGAAAGACTTTGACCTATTTTTTTGATCAATGGTTCACCGGGCAGGGGTATCCTTCGTATCAGGTTGAATGGTATCCGGCGGGCAACTCGGTGCAGGTGAAACTGAACCAGACGCAATCGGATCCGTCGGTCAGTTTTTTTCAACTGCCGGTACCGTTGCTTTTCCGCAATACAAATACCAACGAACAGAAACTGGTGGTGCTGAACAACATTTCAAACGGACAGTTTTTCATAGAAAATCTTGGTTTCGAAGCCACCGAAGTGACTTTCGATCCCGACGTATGGCTGATCACGCGGAATAATACGCTGACGAAAACCTCGGGTCCGTTGCCGGTAGTATTCACGGAATTCAATGCCGGGTGCCGTGGAAACAATGCGCGGCTAAGCTGGGCAACAACCGAGGAGGAGAATGCGGATTATTTTGAAATCCTCGGAAGCAGCGACGCCCGGAATTGGGAAGCAATCGGGCAGGTAACGGCAGTGGGTAATTCAAAAGAAAGGAATGAATATTTCTTTGATGCCGAGGCTGTATTAAACCGCAGTTATTACCGCATTAAAGAATATGATAAAGATGGAAAGACGCAGGAAACCCGGGTCGTGACGGTCGATTGCGGTGTTGACAGCGGAAATGTTCTGATTGCCCCGAACCCTGTTCAATCGGTTTTGCAGGTAACAGTACCCGGTCCATATAAAGCTTTAAAGCTTGTCGCAATTACAGATGTTTCCGGAAAGAAATATGCATTGAATGCAAGGCAAACTATTGATTTAAAAGGCAAGATTAATCTAAATGTTTCGGATTTGCGTCCTGGTCTATACGTATTGACCGTTCGGGCAGGGAATGCAGGAGAATTAAGAAATGTTAAATTTTTAAAAGAATAAATACAATCTCCACAAGCGTGCTTTTTTTAGCGTAATTCGATTTGACGAACTATTCTTTAACCAAATATCAAATCCAATGCGCTGCTACGTCTTTACTTTTCTTGTGGGTATTCTTTTCCAGTTGACCAGTTGCAATCATGAGCAGAATAAATTGGTTAAAATTTCCATTGACCATCGCAAAGCTGCGGGGGATACCGTGAAGATTGTCAGAAGCAACATGGTAAACCTGGATACGATTGGGTTGGGTAGTGTAATTCTTGACAGTGCAGGAAAGGGTGTGGTAGAATTTGAACTGGATGCCCCGATGTTCGCATCCGCTATGGCCGGGCATCTGATGTCTGGATTCTTCATTTCTCCCGGGGACGAGCTGGCTATCGTTTCATCAAAGCCAGGGGCCAAATTGCCGGTCAGTTATGAGGGTGATGGAGCGGCGCTGAACCAAGTTATTAATGAATCGGTCCAAATCTGGAATGGTCTTGGAAAATGGAACGGAGCTTATGTGTTCCAGCTCGACAAGGATGAGTTTTTGAACGCAAAGGATTCATTGCAGAGAGGATATGATCAATTGTTAACCAAATTGAAGCTGGAAAAGGAGGTTTCCGAGGAAATGATCGACCTGTTTGCCCGGTATTCTAAAATGAGTGTTCTTTTTTACCAATTCAATTATGCAAATGGAAAAGACTCATCGGAAATTTCCGCTTCGGTGAGAAAAGTTGTTGAAACCCTGCCCGTCGATACAATTGCCTTGAAAACCGGTATGGCTGACTATTCCATGATCGCCGCGCAATTTTATCAGCACCGGATACATAATGCTGTATATGAAGAGAATGAAAATATGGACGCGGATAGCCTGGAATCAATTTTCCCATTTTTGGTAGAAAAGAAAATAAAAGCGGCCGGATATCCCAAACAGGTTGAAGATTTTATGCGGGCTAAAAGTGTTAACATTCAAATCGGAATGGCTGGCCTTTCACCCGGCCTCACGAAACTCGTGAACACACTCGAAAAGGAAATCATTTCCGAAGATTTTAAAAACGTGATCCGTGAGGACGTTGCCCGCTGGGAGAAAATCGGTCCTGGAAAGCCTGCCCCCGATTTCACCGGCGTGACACCCGATGGCAAGAAGCTGTCATTGTCCGATTTACGGGGAAAAATTGTTTACGTCGATATCTGGGCGACCTGGTGCGGCTATTGTATCGACGAATTTCCGGATTCCAAAAAGATGGAGGCGGAATTTAAAGGCAATAATCAGGTCGCATTTCTGTACGTGTCTGTCGATAGCGATACTTTGGCCTGGAAGAAAATGGTGGCCAATGGTAAGGTGCCAAACGGGCTGCACATGCTCAACGGTGCGGATGCCCCTGGGTCTATCTGGAATTTATACCACGTCTGGGGAATTCCGCGCTATCTGCTGATCGACGCACAGGGCCGAATGGTGGCAGCACACGCGGCACGGCCGTCGTCCGGAGATGTTCAGCCAGAACTTCGTAAATTATTGACTACGAGTCGTGTTTCGCAAAGATGAGCATGGGTAAGTAGTTAAGCTTGGCAAGCCGTCGCCAGCCCGAATTCTGCCAGCGCCCGCGGAAAATTCCGGCCTTCATGCCCCGAGCGGCTAAGTTTTACCAATGCGAACCGTTCGAGGATATCGAGCTGAATCCACTGGCTGGCAGAAATGACGGGGCAATTCCATTCCTGCGCTTTCTCGCGTACCTCTGCGGGTACGTGTGTGTGCACCCATGCTGGGTCGAGATTTTTGAGCAGGTTTGGAACTGTTTTCGTGTATTTCCAAACCAGTTCATTTACGTAATCGGTATAGATTTCGATTTCCAGGTCCGTGTGACACGGCATTTCGGCCAGCAGGTCTTTTTCGTCATGATTGAACTTGGCCCAGTCGGAGAGTTGCAGCTTCACGCGGCAGGTGTCGAGTTTATAACGCACGATCATCGGAATGCAGCGCAGGCTGTCGACGAAATCGCTTTCAAATGCAAAGAAACGGGTTTCGATGGCGGATATGGTTGTCATAGTCAGGCTGGTTCTAAGTTGGATGGTCGGGTAAATTCTACGGCCAGGAAAACGGCCTTGCCACTGTCGCAGGTAGGGCAGCAGTAGTCCGCCGGAAGGTCTTCAAAGGCGGTCCCGGGAGGGATATCGCCAAGCATGTCGCCATACTCGGGATCATAAATGGTCAGGCAATCAGGGCATTGGTGCACTGTCTTCGCCGTTTTGACGGCCGCTTTGGCTTCGTCGGGCTCAGATAGCATAGTTTTCAGAGTATCCCTCGATCGCTGATTGTTAAACCGCCTGCAAAGACGTTCCAGCTGGGCAGGTAAATGTATTTTAAACAAACCCCGCTCAAACAGCACTTGTGCGCGGCTGTTGGGGTTGAAATTTTCGGTATAGTAAAGGTCGTAAACACTGAACAGCGGCAGCTGCCCGATCCGCAGCAGTGGGCGTTTCCGGATAAGTACCGAGCCGAAAACTTCGGATTTCGGGCGGGTCTGAATTCCGAAACAAAGACCGAACGTGCGGGTATCGTTCTTGGAAAAATATCGGATCAGGTCGTTTTTGAGTTCTGCACCGTCGCCATTGTGGTCTTCGGTTTGCCAGGCCAGCTCGTTGGCGGCGTGGCGGACGTTAATGTTATGTTTTCCGAGAATATTGCTCCAAGCTTCACGGTATTGATCTTCTATTCCTTTAATAACCAGCGATTTCCAGGGTGTCGAGCAAATTTCTCCCACGCGTGTTTTGAGGCATAATGCGCACACATCGAGCAGGAATTCAATCGTAAATTCCTCATCGCGGCGGTAAAGTCCCAGCCAGGTCCGCGATTCGTAGCGGTTGAAACCTTCGTAGTAGGGCAGGGAAAAAGAAGGCAATTCGAGCTCTTGCTGCGACGGCTGAAAAACATAGCGAATGCGTTCTCCCACAGCTGCTTTCAATGCACTTTCTTCATTAAAACCTTCTCCGAGCATGCATTCTTCCACTACTTTCGACAATCGCCCGATTTCATTGGTATAGATCAGCCCGTCCCATTTGAAAACCGTATTCGTTTGCTTCAAACGCACATACAAATACCAGAAATGCGGCTCGGGGGAGGAAATGAAGTTGAGATTACCCGTAAAAAACGGCGTAAAGCTCTGATTGGAATCGGAAACGTTGACTTTCAGGCCAGGCTTCCAGCCGGGCTCGAAGTCAAAACTGTCGAGTACGGAGTGGTACTCGCTCGCATTGAGCCATTGCCCAGTCCTGAAAACGTCCTCGCCACAGTAAGAGCTCACAATGTTGGGCCGACGGTCGGTGTTGACCTCGTAAAAAATGCCCAGGTTTTTGAAATCGCTTTCCAGAAAACGCATATCCTCGTAATGCACGGTCATCAGCAGTTGCTGCCGCGATCCGAACCGCACCTTGCGGACATTCGCATTCCACGCCGCTGAAAGAATGTCTTTCAGGTACCCCGGCGAAGCAATGCCCCCCGGCAGGTTGATTTTGATGTGGTAATAGTCGCGCATCGATTTACGGTTGTATGGTCAGGTATTGTCAGGTATTGTCAAGTGTTGTCAGGTTTGGTCAGGTATTGTCAGGTATTGTCAAGTGTTGTCAGGTTTGGTCAGGTATTGTCAAGTATGGTCAGGTGTTGTCAGGTTTGGTCATGTTTGGTCAAGTATGGTCAGGTGTTGTCAAGAGTGTAAGTGTTGTACACGTGATCGGGCATGGAGGAAATTGTATCTCACAATAAATGACTTAATGACCATACCTGACTAAACCTGACTACCACATGACCACCACCTGACCACACCTGACCAAACTTGACAATTATTGACCTACTTTCAATTCGGTACCAAACTTGCTTCCAGCGTCTTTTCAAGTATCGATCTCACCTCCGGCCGGCATGAGCCGCAGCCGGTTCCGGCCCCGGTCGTCTGGCAGAGCTTCTGGAAATCGCCGCAGCCATCAGCAATGGCTTTTTCCAGGTTTCCTTGTCCTACGTTGTTGCAGGAGCATACGAGTTTTCCCATCATAGGCTCGGCATTCTGGCTGGCGCGCAGGAGTTGCAAACGCTTTTCAGAGAGCTCCACGCCGCCTGCGATCAGGTCGCGGAATTCGAGGAATTCGTTCTTGTCGCCGATCAGGATCGCACCCACGAGCTTGTCGCGGTGCACGATGCATTTTTTATAGTAACGCTTTGATTTATCAATAAATACGATTTGCTCGTAAGTCGGATCGTTCGCTGGGGCGTCGGTCAGGCCGATACTGCAAAGCTGCAAGCCCTCCATTTTCAGGATGTTCATGGAAGTGCTGCCTTTATAAGGCTGCGAAATGTCGCCCGCGAGGTAGTTGGCGATCACCTCGGCCTGTTGCTCGGCGGCGAGGGTAATGCCCCACATCTGCCCGTTCCATTCGGCGATTTCCCCGGCAGTGTAAATGTCCGGGTCGGAGGTTTGCATATAATCATTCACGACCACGCCGCGCTTGCATTCAAGGCCTGCCTGCTGGGCCAGATCGATGGTCGGGACGGTGCCTATTGCCAGCACAACCACCTGGCAGTCGATCTTCCGCCCCGATTTCAGCCTGATCCCTTCCACGGTGTCCGAACCCGAGAAGGTAGCCACCTCATCATTGAAATAGCATTCAATACCCCGGTCGAGCAGCTCCTGGTAGAGCAATTCGCTGGCCAGGGGATCGAGCTGACGTTCCATAAAACGGCCGCTGCGTTGGATTACAGTCACTTTTACATCCATTTCGCGGAACGATGCTGCCAGTTCCAGTCCCAAAATACCCCCGCCGACGATGACCGCATGGGGTTCGGGCTGTTTCAAAAACGGCAGGAGCGAATCGGCGTCGAGGCGCGAGCGCATATTGAAGATGCCGGGCAGGTTAGGCACGCTCTTTGGCATGAAAGCCTTGCTGCCCATGCCGAGAATGAGCTTGTCGTAATGGTGTTCCAGTCCGTTGCTATCGATCACGGTCTTGTGTTTCCGGTCGATGTGCATGATGCTCACGCCTTTGTGCACGGTAATGCGGTTTTCGGCAAACTGATCTTCGCGCAGCTTTACGAGCTGTTCCCAGGTTTGCGAGCCGCTGATATAGTCGGGCAGCATTACCCGGTTATAAAACGGATATATTTCTTTGGAAAAAACATGGATCTCATCCCTGGCATTTAGCTGGCGGTAGGAATTGATGAAGCCCAGCCCGGCTGATCCGGCGCCGATGATGATGATTTTTTCAAGTGGTTTTTGATATAAACTCACCTGAACCGCCGAAAACTTGAAATCAGGTTCTTTGGATTTTGGGTCAACCAGCGAATTGGTGAGGTTGTTAGCGCGCACCAGGTTGCTGCCCAGTATTTTTCCCCAATGCATAGGAAGGAAGCAAAGTCCCTTGCGCACGTCGGTCGTAATTTGCGCCTTCACGCGCACTTCGCCGCGACGACTGCTTATCGTCACTAAACTGCCTTCCGAAATGCCGCGCTCATGCGCGTCTTCCGGGTGTATTTGCAGGAAAGGTTGGGGGATGTGTTTGTTCAATTTCGCAACGCGGCCCGTTTTTGTCATCGTGTGCCACTGGTCACGGATCCTGCCGTTGGTTAAAACCAACGGGAATTGATGGTCTGTGGGTTCGGAGGTGTTTTCGTCCGGGAGCGCGTGGATTTGTGCTCTTTTATTTTTGGTATAGAATTGATGATCCGTAAAAAGGCGTTTGGTGCCAGGCTGACGTGCTTCTGTTGAGCGTTCAGCATCCATGGCTGATAATGGCCATTGAACGCTACGTTTTTCTTTCAGCAATTGGTGGCTTACGCCGGTCACGTCGATGGTTGTCCCTTTGGTTACCTGCACATATTCATCGTAAACCTCGGAAGTCGTTTTGTAATTAAATGCCTCTTCAAATCCCATTTTCCGGGCGAAACGCCAGAGGATTTCGGAATCGGGCAACGCTTCGCCCGGTGCGTCGAGCACTTTGGGAAGATAGGTAATGCGGCGTTCGGCGTTGGTCATGCTGCCGTCTTTTTCGAGCCACGCGGCTGCGGGCAGCACCACATCGGCGAAATGCACGGTGTCGGCCCGGTTGGAAACATCCTGAACTACCACGAAACGCGATTTTTTTAATGCGCTTTCCACGGCAGTCATGTCCGGCATACTTACCAATGGGTTGGTATTGATGATCCAGATCGCTTTCAGTTTTTCGTCCGCGAGTGCCTCGAACATTTCGGTGGCGGTTAGGCCGGGCTTGTCGGCAATGCGGACGGGTGTGTTCCAGAATTGCTCCATTTCCTCGCGGTGTTCGGCATTCACGACCTCGCGATGGCCGGGGAGAATGTTGGCAAGGCCACCCGTTTCCCGACCGCCCATGGCATTCGGCTGGCCGGTTAACGAGAATGGCCCATTGCCAGGTCTGCCTATTTTCCCGGTAATTAAATGCAGGTTGATGAGTGAAAGGTTTTTGTTTACACCAATTACCGACTGGTTCAGACCCATTGTCCAAAAGGAAAGAAAACCTTTCGACCGGCCGATCCACCCGGCCGCTAAGGCAATGTCGGCGGAAGGGACACCACAAATGTCGGCCGCTTCCGCCAATGTGCGCTGCATTACTTGTAGCCGGAATAATTCGAAACCATCGGTGTGGTCTGTAATAAACCGCTCATCGAGATAATCATTTTCGATCAGCAAACGGCCGATCGCATTGTTGAGAACAATGTCGGTGCCTGGGCGGATCTGCAAATGCAGGTCGGCCGAGCGGGCGGTGTCGGTCACGCGCGGATCCACGCAGATAATTTTGGTATCCGGGTTCGCCGTCTTATGCGCTTCCACACGCCGCCAGATAATGGGATGACACCAGGCCGGGTTAGCGCCGGTTACGTACATGACATCGGCCGCCTCGATGTCGTCGTAGCAAACGGGAACGCTATCCTCTCCCAGTGACAATTTGTAACCGACCACCGCGGAGCTCATGCACAGGCGGGAATTGGTGTCGATATTGTTGGACCCGATGAAACCTTTGATCAGCTTGTTTACAAGGTAGTACTCCTCCGTAAGGCATTGACCGGAGACGTAGAATGCTACCGAATCAGGTCCAAATTTTTTAATTAATGTTTTAAAAACCGCGGCTGTGCGTTCCAAAGCCTCATCCCAGGTCGCACGCTGCAAAGGCATCGAGCGGTTGAGGCGTACCTGCGGGTAGAGGAGCCTGTCCGACTGATCCATGACCGTATAATGCAGGTTCATACCTTTGGAGCACAGCATCCCCTTGTTCGAAGGATGCTCTTTATCCCCTTCGAGGCTCAGCTGGCCATTACTTTCCTTCGTCACCACGACCCCGCAGCCTACGCCGCAGTAACAGCAGGTCGATTTGTAGGAATTGGGGGCTGGTTTCATTTTTAATGAATGATTGAATGATTGAATGATTGACCGGGTCGCCGGAGCGATGAGCGAATGACTAGAACTGGAATTGATTTCAATCTTTCTTTTCTCTTTTGCTTTGGATCCCCGGGTTAAAACCCGGGGCAAGGGGATTTTTGTTTGCTAGCAGCCATCCATTGCAGTTGACTTTAGTCAACTGAGATTGAGATTGATTGAGATTCAGATTGAAATTGAAATTGAAATTGAATTGAATTGAAATTGAATTGAAATTGAAATTGAATTGAAATCAATTTTGCAGAGCTATTAAGCCTCTGCTGGTTCTAATTTTCCTGTTTCTGCTGCGATTGTTTGTGCTTTCTCAAAATTGATCAGTGCGACAATGGCAGCCACACAAGCAATAGCGACACCGATGTACATGAATGCCTGCGAGTAGGTGATGGTGGTGGATTTGAAGAGGAAGCCTGCGAGCACCGCGCCCACATTACCACCTGCACCCACGATACCACTCACCGATCCGATCGCCTTTTGATTAATAAAAGGAACAATCGCATAAGTTGCGCCATTAGCCATTTTCAGGAACATCGCGAAGCAGAGCATTGTGATTACCGCACCTACAATGCTGCCACTCTGCGCGAACAATGCAATGCCGATGCCTTCCAGTACGAGCAAGAGCGCCAGCAAACGTCCTTTACCCAGCATACCCCATTTGTTGCCTACTTTATCGGCAACGATACCACCCACGGCACGGGCAAAAATGTTCATAAAACCGAACGTGCCAGCCAGGATACCCGCTGTTGCGAGTGAGGTATTGAAGTTTTCAAAGAAATACAGTGCAGCTACGTTATCGAAAGTAATCTCAATTCCAAAACATGCTCCGTAGGCTAGAAACAGCGCCCAGGTGCGTGGGTCACGCATCGCAATGCCGAGCGTTCCTTTCGCTTTCGCAGCCTTCGGGTTGGCGATGGCCAGATCTTCGAAGTTGCCTGCCGGAGTGTCTTTGGTAAAGAAATAGTAAACGAATGAGAAGATCAGCAATGCAGCTCCCGGGATCACCATCGAAATTCTCCAAGCCGATTCAGGCAGGTAGCCCGCGCCCACAAATGCGGCGAAGATCAACGGCATAACCATGTTGGTGATACCACCACCGAGGTTACCCCAGCCGCCGGCTACCGCATTGGCCGTTCCGACGATCTTCTTGTCGAACATCACGGAGGTATGGTATTGCGTCACCACGAACGAAGCGCCGATCACGCCGATAGCGAGGCGGAAGAGCAGGAAGCCTTCGTAAGAGTTTACCAATCCAACCGTCATCACGGGAATAGAGCCCAGCCCCAGCAATGCGGTGTAAGTTTTACGTGGTCCCCAGGTGTCGCACAATTTCCCGATTGCGATGCGGGCGATCACCGTTGCGGCTACGGAGGCGATAATGATGTTACCGATCTGCGGTTTGGTTAGTCCCAGGTCAGTTTTGATGACGGTCATCAATGGGGCCAGTCCGAACCATCCGAAGAAACAAAGGAAGAACGCTATCCAGGTTAGGTGGAAGGTACGCATTTGCACGCCTTTGAAGCTGAATATGTTGAGTTTTTCAAGCGGCTTATTGGTCGTTTCCATAGTAATAAGAGTTTGAAATGGTTGGTTATGACAGACTTATTTCAGGAATTCTGGTTTGATATTGATCATCAGGTAGGCCCAGTTGGACATTTTCTGCGAGTTTTTTACGCCCTTCACCTGTGCGAGGCTGTTGGTGGAAAAGAAGGTGCAGTAGCCGCCCTGGAAGCTGATGGTCTTCGTGAGATTGTAGTTGGCGATAATGTCGAGCTCCTCTCCGAATCCGGATGAAAGTTTCTGATTATCAGCTACACGTACCGCTGCTGCGCTCGCGAAATGGTGCAAATCGGTATTGATGGAGAGCTTTTCGGAAGCTTTAATGGTGGTATTAATGTAAAGGTCCGATAGTCCGCCCTTGCCGAAGCCGTTGGCCGCGTAGAAGTAATCCATTTGTCCCCAAAACTTGTGCGGCGTGCCGTAAAGCGGGTCGAATGTGTGATTTTTGGTCGACCCGGTAGCTGTGCCGGAGGTGTAGTCAAAGCCGGGGCCAATGGAAAATACCCGGTTCATCGCATACAACCCCCGGACAGAATACATGTAAGCGCTTAGCGACGCACCGTCCTTGTCCTTGCCGGCCTGGTAGAATGCATTGGCAGTCAACGTCCAGTTTTTGCCCAATTTCGTTTGCAGGTAAGGACCGAAAGTAACGCGGCTGCGTATGCCATTGGCCAATTTTTTAACCCCCGCAGTGTCCAGTGTATATTTTTGAAAATCATCTTTTACAACGAGAAACGAGGCATTGCCCTGCTTTAATTTTTTACCCAGATACAGGAATTGCAGCGACTTGTACATGGTGCCGATACCATTGGTGCCAGCCGGGTAACCCACGGGAACGCCATCGTACAATGTGCCGGTTTTGAGCTCACGGTTCTGGTTATACGCAACTCCCAGATGCGCGGTGAAACCATTGAAACCGTACTTGATCAAAGCCGCATCGTGGCGCCGCGCCTGTTGAAGCCAGTCAAGGTTGCCCAGTACACGACTGTCGTCATAGAGGAATTCCTGCCGCCCGATCTTCAACGCGAATTCTTTACCGAGCTTGGTCTGGTTGGTGTCGAGCAGGCTGATTTCCCCCCAGGCTTCGTGCAGCATCAATCCATTCAGCGACGAATTGGTGATGCGGTTATTGGTGGAAGCATCTTGTCCCCAAACGCGAACGTCTTGAACGGCGACGAAAAACTGCGTCCGGTAGCCCTTATAGCCCGCATTCAGCCGGGTACGCTGGGAAGTGAAAAAGGCGGGCTTTTCCCCTTTGGAAAGCATCGTACCCTGTCCGTCAAGCAACTCCGTCCGGGTTCGTAGTTGACCCGAAAGGCTGAACTGCGCCATTGTCCGCGCTGGGGCCAGCAGGCCGGCCGCGGTAATACCCAGCAAAAGGAGGTAAACAGCTTTTCTCATTGTGATTATGTTTAGGTTGGAGTGAAAGCAAGCGGGTCAAAATGCCATCTGCATGTTTTGCAGGTATTCCAATGCGTAAGCGGGGCTAAGGGCCACTACTTCGCCCATCACCATAATTGCCGGCGTGCCGATGCCGCTCTCTCGTACGAGGCGGGGCATCTCCCAAACCTGTCCTATCACACTTTGCTCATCCGGTCGGGTGCCGTTCTGGATTACGGCCATCGGCAAATGGCCACGTCCGAAGTGTTTGTATAATGCGCAAATCTCTTCCAGTTTATTCAAACCCATTAAAACAATGACCGTCGCTTTGGACTGGGCCGCGAGCCGGAGGTCGTCCGAGAGCTCGCCGTTCTGCGTTGTGCCCGTGATCACCCAGAAGCTCTCGCTCACGCCCCGGCGCGTTACCGGTACGCCGAGCGAAGCCGGAACTGCAATGCTGCTGGAAATGCCCGGTACCATTTCGCAGGCGATGTCGTGGTCCTGTGCATATTCAATCTCCTCGTGCCCACGGCCGAACACGAACGGGTCGCCGCCTTTGAGCCTTACCACATGACCGCGCTTGCGGGCGAGGCGGACGATCAGGCCGTTGATCTCATCCTGCGAGAAGGAAGGATTCCCGACTTTCTTGCCTACATACATCTTCAGTGCGTGGGCTGGCGCGAATTCCAGGAAAGCCGCGTTGGCAAGCTCGTCGTACAACACCACATCGGCGGTTTGCAATGCGCGCATGCCTTTGAGTGTGATCAGTTCGCTGTCGCCAGGGCCGGCTCCTACCAGTGTCAGTTTTGCTTCCATCTCTTATATATAATAGGGTGAATATTAGAAATGTACTATATATAGTATTTTGTTACTATATCAATTATTGGTTCAAATTTACTAGTCAAATTTTATAAAACAATCATTTTGCCAAAATTTATGTTTGTTTTTAATCATAAAGACGAATTAAAAGTTAGGAAATTCAGAAATCACCATTTACTTTTGACTTATCGAAAAGATGGTAATACGCACATAATATTAAAATAGTACAACAAAATAATTATGTTTTCACAAATAAATAGTTATTAATTACTATGAAAGCTGTTTCAAACACCCGGATCGTCGTAGTTGGCAATGGCATGGTGGGCTACAAATTCTGTGAAAAGCTCCTCTCAAGAAAAAAAGACGGGCAGGATTTTACCATCACCGTATTTGGTGAAGAGCCCCGCGCTGCCTATGACAGAGTACATTTGAGCGAGTTTTTCGCAGGTAAGACGGCAGAGGACCTTTCAATGGCCAGTGTCGATTGGTATGCCGAGAACGGAATACGGCTGTTTTTGTCAGACCCCGTAGTGGATATCGACCGGGAAGAGAAACTGGTGCGTTCGCACCATGGGCATATAGTATATTATGACTACCTAGTAATGGCGACCGGTTCCGGGGCATTTGTTCCGTCGATTCCGGGTGTCGAAAAGGACGGCGTGTTTGTGTACCGCACGATCGAGGACCTGGAACTGATCCAGTCGTATGCGAAAAAAGCCAGAAAAGGTGCTGTAATAGGTGGTGGTTTGCTCGGCCTGGAAGCCGCCAAGGCATTGCTTGACCTGGGATTGGAGGAAGCGCACGTGGTAGAGTTCGCTCCGCGCCTCATGCCCAGGCAGATAGATGAGGCCGGTTCACGCATGCTGCAAAGCCAGCTCGAATCGCTGGGGTTGCATATACATCTCTCCAAAAGCACGCAGGAAATCAAAGGCGAAGATCGCATCGAAGGAATGCAGTTTGCCGACAATAGCTCTCTCGAGGTGGATATGCTCGTCATTTCGGCGGGTATCCGTCCGCGCGACGAAGTGGCCAAAATTGCCGGCCTCGAAACGCATCCACGGGGCGGTATTGTAGTGAACAACCAGCTGCAAACTTCCGATCCGTTCATTTTCGCGATCGGCGAATGCGCATTGGCTCATCACATGATTTACGGTCTTATCGCGCCGGGCTACGAAATGGCTGACGTGGTAGCCACTATGCTGACGGGCGGTGAGAAGGAGTTCCTGCCTTACGATATGTCGACCAAGCTGAAACTGATCGGTACCGACGTGGCGAGCTTCGGCGACCCGTTCGTGGAGGAGCCGGCTTGCCGCACGATCCGCTACGAAAACAAAGCCAAAGGCATTTATAAACGCATTAATGTAAGCACCGACGGCAAGACTTTGCTCGGTGGAATCCTTGTGGGAGAGGCGGAACAATACAATATGCTTCTTCAAACCTGTAAAAATAAAACCATTCTGCCGCCTGACTCCGAAGACCTGATCCTGGGTTCCCGCGGGGGCGAGGAAGCGGGCGCGGGTGTAATGAGCCTGCCCGACGACGCGCTCATATGCTCGTGCGAGGCGGTTACCAAAGGTATGATTTGCCATGAGGTAGGCGAAAACGGCCATCACACCGTAGATGCACTGAAGAAATGCTGCAAAGCCGGTACTGGTTGCGGCGGCTGTATCCCGATGGTGAAGGACCTGATCTCCGGCGTGATGAAGGAAAAGGGCGTTTACGTTCGCAACGTGATCTGCGAGCATTTCGACTACTCACGCCAGGAACTGCTCGATCTGGTAAAAATGAATGGCCTGAAAACCTATGGGGCTGTACTCGATCATCACGGCAAGGGTGACGGCTGCGAAGTATGCAAGCCGCTCGTAGCGTCGCTGTTGGCCAGCCTTTGGAATGAGAATATCCTCGAAAAAGACCGCGCCGTAGCACAGGATTCGAACGACCGCTATTTGGCCAATATCCAGAAAGGCGGCACTTACTCGGTGGTTCCGCGGATCCCGGGCGGGGAAATTACCCCCGAGAAACTGATCGTGATTGGTCAGGTAGCGCAGAAATATAATTTGTATACCAAAATCACCGGCGGCCAGCGAATCGACCTGTTTGGTGCCCACCTGGGGGACCTGCCGGAGATCTGGGAGGAACTGATCAATGCGGGATTCGAAAGCGGCCATGCTTATGGTAAGTCTTTGAGGACTGTGAAAAGCTGCGTAGGCTCTACCTGGTGCCGTTTCGGGGTGCAGGATTCGGTGTCTTTTGCGATCGAAGTGGAAGACCGGTACAAGGGATTGCGCTCCCCGCATAAGCTGAAATCGGCGGTATCGGGTTGTGTGCGTGAATGTGCGGAAGCGCAAAGTAAAGATTTTGGTATCATTGCCACGGACAAAGGTTGGAACCTGTTTGTATGCGGCAATGGCGGCGCGAAACCGCAGCACGCGCAGCTGCTTGCCAGCGATGTGGATAAGGAAACCTGTCTGCGCCTCATCGACCGCTTCCTGATGTTTTATATCAAAACAGCTGACCCACTGACGCGTACCGCCACCTGGCTGAACAAAATGGAAGGCGGTATGAACTACCTCAAAGCCGTGGTGGTGGACGACGTACTGGGGATTGCAGAAGAACTCGAACGCGATATGCAAAACCTCATCGATGTCTACAAATGCGAATGGCGGGAAGTGGTGGAAAGCCCTGAACTGCGCCGGCGTTTCACGCATTTCGTGAACACACCTATGAAAGACCCGAGCATCACATTCGCGGATATGCGCGAGCAAAAGCGCGCGACGGAATGGGCCTAGTGCCCGGGGTATCCATGGCGTATTGCCGGCTCCCCGACCCAGCGGCCCGTCGGCCCGTCGGCCCGTCGGCTGAAGCCAACGGAAATGGATTGAAAATAAAAACCCATTGCATGCGGTGCCCGTCGGCTGAAGCCAACGGAAATGGATTGAAAATAAAAACCCATTGCATGCGGTGCCCGTCGGCTAAAGCCAACGGAAATGGATTAAAAATTGATCCATTGCCCCGGGTTTTAACCCGGGGATCAATAGCAAAAGAATAGCTAAAGAACAGTTAAAGAATAGCAAATCAATAGCAAAAGATTTTTAACCCCGGGTTTCAACCCGGGGAGGCACAACGACCAACCTTACAGCAAAATGGAACCGATCACCGACACAATGAACACAGTAACCTGGCACATGGCATGCTACGTCGACGATATCCCCGAAGATGGTGGAGGCTGCGCCTTTATCGGTGGCAAGCAAATTGCCATTTACAACTTTGCGAGACGAGGAGAATGGTATGCAACCGACAATCAATGCCCGCACCGCCAGCAAATGGCACTCTCGCGGGGAATGATCGGCAGCCATGGAGAAGAACCGAAAGTTGCTTGTCCTTTTCACAAAAAAACCTTTTCATTGCAAACCGGACAGTGCCTGAACGACGACGAATACCGGATCAACACTTTCCCAGTGATGGTGAAAGAGAACCGCGTATATATCGGACTGTAAGCATTAGGCAAATAGGTTAGCTCAAAGGGGCAGCCGAAGGCGCACCCCACCAAGACGGCAGCGCCGTCCGGTCGCAGACCATCATCAACCAGGAGGTTTCAACCCCTGGGCTTAGCAAATGGAAAGACTCGATAAACGCGTAGCGGGCAGCCTCACCCGATTTTATGTAGTGGCATTGTGTGTGGTGGCGATGCTTACCGTGAGTGGCCTGTTTCTGATCAGGCGTACGATCCGTAACCTCAACCACGACAGCCGGTTGGTTAACGTGGCCGGGCGCCAGCGGATGCTCAGTCAGCGCCTTACCAAGCTGGCCGTGTTGAAAATCAACGGAATAGCGCATAGCGATTCAGTGAGTTTCAACTCACTGCTCACATTGTGGAAAGACAGCCACGAAGACCTGGTATCCAGAAGACTGCCAGTCGAGAAAGGTTTTGTTACCTGGAAGAGCCAGCCCCTGGATACCATGTTCCGCGAGCTGGCTCCCGTATTTGACGGCATTTACCAAAATTTAAGGATCATCAGTCATGACAATCTCGACGCGGCTGCGAAACAGCGTGCGTTAGCGCAAGTCCTTGCTAACGAGCCACATTTTCTGTCGCAGATGAATCGCATTGTGTTTCAGTTCGACAAGGAGAGTTTTGAGCGGCTTCAAAACCTGGAACGCATTGAATGGATACTGGATTTAATGACGATCCTCGTGCTCGTAGCGGAGGGATTGCTGATTTTCAGGCCGGTAGTCAACACCACGCGCCGTGTTGTGCGGATGCTGACGGAATCGGAAGATGCATTGCAGTTATCCAATCAAAGATTAAAAGAGGCCAACAACCAGCTGCTCGAAACACAAAAGGAATTGCTGCGTCTCGAAGAGGAAAAATATGAATTACAGCTGGCCGAAGACCGCATCAGGGCAGGTGCATTGATAGAAGGGCAGGAGGAAGAACGAAAGCGGTTTGCGTTGGAGCTGCACGACGGGATAGGCCAAATGCTGACAGGTCTGAAATTGCATGCGGAAAAATTGAAGGCCGTGCAGTTTCACGACGAGAAGCACCAGAAACGTTTCGAGCAACTGGTGACGCTGATCCAGGATATTATCCAGACAACCAGGCAGATATCGTTCAATTTGATGCCTTCGGTGTTGAGCGATTTTGGGCTCGCGTCGGCATTGAAGCTGCTTTGCCAGCAGACGGCCGATGTGTCGGGAATTAAAATTTTGTTCGAGGGAGAGACCGGCGAACGCATTATGATGGCCCGTCCGACGGAGATCGGACTGTACCGTATTGCCCAGGAGGCATTGAACAACGCCGTGAAACATGCGAATGCGGATCTGATCAAGATAAAATTGGAACAAAATAAGAATCGCATCGTTTTGGAAATTGTCGATGACGGAAAAGGATTTTTAATTAGTAATTTAAAGTCAGAAGGACAGTTCCTGACCCGCAACGGGATGGAGAACATCCGTACCCGCACCCGGCTTTTGAACGGAGAAATAGAGATTATTTCCGAAGTGGACAGCGGTACGAGATTAGTCGTTCAGGTTGATTTATAATGACTTATTGCTGATTAGCTGACCACATATGCCTATTCGGATTTTAGTTGTAGACGATCATTCGGTAGTGAGGCAGGGTATTATTACCCTCCTCGAAGATGAAGAGGACCTGATCATCGCCGGCGAAGCCTCGGACGGCGATGAGGTATGGGATATGGTCGAGAAAGTAAAGCCCGACGTAATCCTGCTCGATCTGACAATGCCCCGTATGCCGGGTCTGGAAGTGATTAAGCAGATCGTGCCGGTGTTTCCGTCCGCGAAGATTCTTGTGTTCAGTATGCACAACAACACCGATTACGTGCTTTCGTCGGCATTGAACGGGGCTTCGGGCTATCTCGAAAAAGATACCAGCCGCGATGAAATGCTCCGGGCGATCCGGGCTATTGCGAAAGGTGAGCTCTATTTTTCGCCTTATGCGTCGTCGGTGATTATCAAAAACCTCCTCAGGCAACTCACCCGCGTGAGCGACGCGCGTCCTGTGCAGGAGGAAGTCCAGGAAAAATCGATCTGGAAAATTATAACCCCGCGTGAACAACAGATACTCAAATGCCTCACCGAAGGGATGAGCAGCAAGGATATTGCCGAAAAGTTCGATATCAGTTCCAATACCGTCGCCAATCAGCGCGCGAGTATCATGAAAAAGGCCAACGTAAAGAACACTGCCGAGCTCATCAGTCTTGCCATGAAGTAGCCCATGGCCTGATTTTTATGCTGTCCAAACCCAGTTACCGGTCCGGAAACGGGCCGTCAACCAAATTGGGAAACAATGGACAGGATATGCACTTTCATTTTGAGCTTCATGCTGCTCTGCACAGCAGCAAAAGCGCAGGTTAAATCCGCAGGGAGGGGAACGGTACCCCAGAAAAAGATCGTTTTCATCGCTGGGCCCGACAGCCACGGCAAGGGGGAGCATGAGCATAATGGCGGCTGTACCTTGCTCGCCAAAGCCCTCAACGACAGCCTGCCGGGCGTAGAAGCCTTGATTGTCCGCAATGGATGGCCGCTGGACGAATCGATATTGGATAATGCGGCTGCCATCGTTTTTTACCTCGATGGGGGAGGCAGCGATCATCTGGAACTGGTGCATGCCGCCAAAATGGAAGAGCTGATTGCGGATGGTACCGGCATTGTAAACCTGCATTTTTCTCTTGAAGTGGCCGCCGATGCCGGTGGTGAACGCTTTATGAAATGGATAGGAGGGTATTTTGAAACCAACTGGTCCGTCAATCCGGTTTGGGAGGCCAGTTTCGCACGCTTTCCCGATCATCCTGTCGCGCGAGGTGTAAAACCATTCAGCATTCTCGATGAATGGTACTACCATATGCGGTTCGCAACGGGTATGAAGGGGATAACTCCCATTTTGCAGGCATTACCACCGGAATCAACCCTCGACAAGCCCGACGGCACGCATTCCAACAACCCCGCGGTACGCGAGGCGGTGATTACCAGAAAGGAAATGCAAACCCTCGCCTGGGCCTTCGAGCGGCCTGACGGCGGCCGGGGATTTGGTTTTACCGGAGGGCATATGCATAAGAACTGGCAAAACGATAACTTCCGTAAGCTCGTCCTGAATGCCATCGTATGGGCAGCTAAAATCGACGTTCCGGTTGGCGGTGTCCCTTCTGCAACTCCTACTGATAATGAGTTAAATGCGCTCTCGAAGCGGGTGAACTGACGTTTGGGAATTAAATTTTTTTAATCCGTAAATTTCTTTCGCCGGTTTTGCGTTAATTCATGCAATACCCCGGTGGTCCTGACAAGACGAAAACGAAGCAGGCCCGTTGCCGTTTAGTGTTGAAGTCAAGATGAAATACGGTTTTCGAGAACCGCGTAAGCGCCCTAACAAGATCAATTTTTTACTGTTAACCCTGCTGCTTGCAGGCCAATGGCCCGTTTACGCCCAAACCGATTCCACTGCTGCCGTAGGATCGGGTACTGCTACACAATCCGCAACTACTTTGCCCAGAATTGAGGTTCCACGAGATACCACGGCTACGCTAAACCCGGCGCCAGCGCAAAATAAGATCAAACTCTTCTTTAATTTTGACGCGCGGGGGACATTCATTCAACACAAGCATATCAATGTGTTCGGGATCAATGCGGGGATAACCTTCGGCGAAAAACGCAACCGTCTTACGGCCGGCTACTATTGGCTGGGCTATAATGCAGCGCGGAGGTTGGTCAACTGGCGAAAGATGTTTCCCAATCCCCTGAACCTTTCTTACTACACCGCTACCGACGTCCGTTTCGCCAACTTTGCTTACTGGCACACCGCGATTCGCAACAAGCGCTGGGTGTTGTCCACGCCATTGGAAATAGGTATCGGAAACGAAAGCACCCGCTTTCGGGACCTGTTTGACGGTCTTACTTCCGGTTCCCGAAAGGATTACTTCATTCCACTGCAAGTGGGCGTATATGGCGAGTACCGCGCATTACGTTTGGCAGGCATTAATTCCCAGATCGGTTATCGGAACGCCCTCTCCTCCGGCGAATTCCGTGAGCGGTTCAGCGGCTTTTATTACAGCTACGGGATAAACCTCTATCCTGATGCGATCTGGCAGGATTTCAAGAAGTGGAGCAAACGGAAATCGAAACCTCAGGCGGTTGGTAATGGAGCCGCGCCGTTCGGACATTAGGCGTGTTTTTGCTGGCGGGTGTTTACTAAATGTTGTAAATTGAACCAAACATTAAACACGGGGATATGATGACCATCAGCGCAGATCAAATTGAAGCGAAAGCCGAATCGGTTCTTTTAGAATTAAGAAAAGGAGAAAGAGTAGGAGTTACGTTCGGTGAGGAGAAGGCAGTCCAGGCGTATCTTGTTCCCGGAGACTTGCTTCCAAGGAACAAGGGGCCCAGGAAATTGGGAGGGCTGAAAGGTAAAGTGACGGTGACATTTGCAGACGATTTCAAAATGACGACAGAAGAATTCCTTGGCTTATGACCTACCTCCTTGATACACACACATTAATTTGGGCTCTTACAGATTTTGAAAAGCTTCCTGCCAATGTTCAGCGTATTTTGAGAAACAAAAGCAATGAAATTGTTGTCAGTACACTGAGTTTTTGGGAAATGTCAATTAAGCGTTCAATTCATAAGCTTGATCTGGATGGAGCAAATCCTGAGGATTTTGCGATAGCGACAGTTAAAGCAGACTTTCGCATACTACCACTCTCAATTGAGCTTTGTTCCTCTTTCTACAAACTATCTGCTGCTCACCACAAAGATCCGTTCGACCGAATGCTCATTTGGCAGGCGCTTCATCAGAAATGTGCGCTCATCACAATAGATAGAAACATCCGGAAGTACGCCAGCGAAGGCCTGCAAGTCGTCTGGTAATCACCTTTCTCATCCAAATTTCCACGAATTTCAACTCAACCCCTTGCGTTTTCAATTTCTTTAAACTTACTTTGTCTATCAAATTAGTAGATTTTATCTGTTAACCACCAGCAGACGAGATCGATATCACAATCTTTTTCAAACATGAAATCGATGGATCGTTATTCTTCGCGCAGTATTGGCATGCCTATGGTGGGCCCTTCCGGTTATTCCTTAGCTCTTGTATCCTGTTGCTGTTGCTGAGCTGCCACTGACGGCGGTATGTTATGCCGCAATCTGATTTTCACTCTGTTATATATCATCCATTATGTCGTGGGCCGGCTGGCCTATGCTCCCAACCACTTTTTACATCATGAAAAATTTTAAGAGAATCTTTCTGGCAGCAGGTCTGGCGCTGGCTGCCTTTCCAAATGCGTTTGCACAAGAAACCAACGAAAACAAGGTGATCATCACCGGCGTGCGTTTCGCCTATCCGCTGGTTGATAAATGGATCAAAGAATACACCGCAGCGAATCCGAAGGCCCAGATTGTGATCGAAACACGCACGATCACGGATCCGGCGAAATATGACCTGCTGATTGAAGCCTATGAGCAGGAAAAGGAAGTGAAGGACACCCGCGAGTATATTTCGATTGGCCGTTATGCACTGCTGCCGGTGGCAAATGCGAAATCGGCGTTTGCGAAAGAATATGCAGATAAAGGACTGAATGAGAAGACGTACAAGCAGATTTTCTTCCACGATATTTATGCAGAAAAGGACAAGTCGCTGACGACGCAATACACGATCTACACGCGCTTGCAGAAAGCCGGGGCGCCGCTTACGTTCGCCAAATATTTTGGTTATGAGCAGCAGAATATCAAAGGGAAAGCCATTGCCGGCGCTGATGAACATTTAATTAAGGCACTGTTGAAAGATGAGACAGGCATTACATACACTACGCCCGGCCTCGCTTATGACTTACAAAGCCGCAAGCCGGTAGAGGGGCTGACGATCATCCCTGTCGACCTGGATGGCAACGGTCGTGTTTCGAAAGAGGAAAAAGCACTGGAAAACCTGGACCAGGTAATTGCGACGCTGGAAGCCGAAAAAGTGAAAAATGTGCCGGTTGAAAACATCCATTTTTCGATCGCAAAAAATAATTCCAACCCGGAGGCTAAGAAATTCCTGCTTTGGGTTGCGGCGAATGCCGACAAAGACCTCCACCAATTCGGTTATCTGAAAGCCGATGCCAAAAGACTGGCCGACGAAAAAGAGAAACTGGAAAGATTTCAGGCTGTAAAGTAAGGTTTACGCCCGCGGGCACGAAATATTACGTGCCCGCTTTTCCTGCTCCATTCATTTCAAAACTTTATGATAAAACGATTACTAACCGCCCTGACCAGGCAGCGGCTGAGCCTCATTGTGCTCGGCAGTGCCGTTTTTGGCCATACATCGGCTCAGCATGACCCCGTTCAACCGTTTAAGGGAAAGATCGGCAAGACGATCGAAGAGACAGAGCAATGGTGGCAGGAGCAGCCCAAAGCACCCAAAGGTGCTCCGAATGTGGTTTGGATCCTGCTCGACGACGTGGGTTTCGGTGCTACGTCCGCATTCGGCGGGCTGATCGACACCCCCAATTTTGAAAAGCTGGCCCAAGGCGGTCTGCGCTACACCAACTTCCATACCACGGGCATTTGCAGTCCTACGCGCGCATCCCTGCTCACGGGCAGGAACCCGCATGCGGTGGCAATGGGGCACCATGCCGAATTGGGGATCGGGGCGCCGGGGTACAATGGTAATATCCCGTTGGAAGCCGGTACTGTGGCCGAGATTTTCAAGGAAAATGGCTACAACACATTTGCATTGGGCAAATGGCACGGCAACCAGCCGCGGGACCTTACCATCGCCGGACCGTACAATCGCTATCCGACCGGTCGGGGCTTTGAACATTTCTACGGCTTTCTCGGCGGCGCTACCGACCAGTGGCATCCGCAGTTGGTAGAGGAAACTTCGCCGATCGATATCGAGCCTAACACCAGGCATTTGAACCAGCTGCTGTCCGATAAGGCTATTTCCTACATCGCCAATCAGAAGTCGGCCGATCCCGAAAAACCATTTTTTCTTTACCTCGCAACCGGTGCAGCGCATGCGCCGCATCATGTCGCGCGTGAGTGGAGCGACAAGTACAAAGGCAAGTTCGACGGCGGCTGGGACGAGTACCGCGAAAAAGTTTTCCAGCGGCAGCTCGCCGGCGGACTCGCGCCCAAGGGCACACAACTCCCGCCGCGGCAGACGGGTATCAAGTCCTGGAACGCGCTTTCGGCCGATGAAAAGAAGATCTACGCCCGTTTCATGGAGGTGTATGCAGGCTTCCTCTCTTACACCGACTACGAAGTAGGTCGGGTAGTAAATTACCTGCAACAGATTGGTCAGTTGGATAACACGCTGATTTTCCTCGTGGTAGGAGACAATGGCGGCAGCAAGGAGGGGACGTACACCGGTACGGCGGGCACGGCTGAGAAGTCGGCCGGGGACGATATCAAGTTTCTGTTGTCTCAATATGACAAGCTGGGCACCGAGTACAGCTATCCCAACTATCCACTAGGCTGGTCGCAAGCTACCAATACGCCGTTCCGCTACTGGAAAAGCGATGTGAATGCGGAGGGCGCATCGCATACCACGCTCATCGTGCATTATCCGAAAGGCATTGCCGACAAGGGCGGTCTACGTAAGCAATACACGCATGTGACGGACATCCTTCCGACTACCATCGAACTTACCGGTGTGAAGGTTCCGGCCGAGATTAATGGGTACAAGCAATGGCCGTTCCACGGTACATCGCTGGCCTATTCGCTGAATGATGCCCAGGCTGCGGCGCGGCATACACAGCAGTATTACGAGTTGCATGGCGGCCGGGCTATTTATAAGAATGGCTGGAAGGCAAGCGTTTATCACCCGCGCAATACATTTGGCGAGCAAACGACTGATATCAATTTCATCGCGGATTTCAAACGCGACAAATGGGAGCTTTACAATATCAATGAAGACTGGAACGAGATCAACGACCTGGCCGCCCGATATCCCGAAAAGCTGGAAGCATTGAAAAAGCTGTTCGATGAGGAAGCGGAGAAATACAATGTATACCCGCTCAAAAATTTCCGCGCCGGGCTTACGCCGCCGCCTGTTCGCCCGAAAACGGTGATTTACGAAGGTACGACCATTAAAACGCGGGTTTATATCGGAAAAGGGCCGGTGGACATTACCGCGGAAATAGAGACGGGCAAGCATGCGGAGGGTGTGATTTTCGCCAACGGTGGCTTGCTGGGAGGAAGCAGCCTTTATTTAAAGCAAAACAAATTGAATTACCTGCTCAACGACGGCCTGAAACCGGTGGTGCTGACATCGTCCCAACCCCTGAAAGAAGGCAGCAACACCGTTCGTATTGAATTCGCAGCCGATCAGAAACTGACTTTATTCGTAAATGGCGAAAAGGCGGCGGAGCGGGCCGGTATCGGTACCAAATACCTCACTTCGGCTTCTTCCGACGGGTTCAGCGTCGGGAAGGACCTCAATTCTCCGGTCACTAAGGATTATCCCGGTACTTTCGCATTCAATGGAAAGGTAAAGCTGCTGATCATAGAGCAGAAGGAGGAGAATCACGAGAAAGTGGGTTTATTACAAAAGGAAAAGTAACATTTTAAATATGCTTCCATGAGAAGACTAGTAATGGGTGCAGCCGTGCTGCTGGCATCGCTGACCGCCCAGGCACAAAACCACCGGAAACCCAATATCGTCGTTATCCTCGCCGACGACCTGGGGTACGGCGACATCGGTACATTCGGCGCTACGGACATTCGCACACCGAATATCGACAGGCTGGCTGCGAGCGGTATCAAACTGACTTCGTTTTATTCCACCTCACCCGTATGCAGCCCTACGCGCGCGGCGCTCATAACCGGGCGGTACCCGCGCAGGCTCGGCATCGATCATGTATTTTTCCCGGAAAGCTTTACCGGTATTCCACCCGAGGAAGTGACAATTGCTGAGGCATTGAAAGGGAACGGTTACCGCACGGCAATCTTCGGGAAATGGCACCTGGGGCACCACAGGCAATTTTTACCTTTGCAAAATGGCTTTGATGAATATTACGGTATTCCTTACAGCAATGATATGATGGGTGTGGTATACCTGCGCGGCAATGATGTGGACAGCATTAAAGTAAACCAGAAATACATCACCCAAACCTACACCAAAGAGGCAGTACGCTTCATCGACCAGAACAAGGATAAGCCGTTTTTCCTCTACATTACCCACAATATGCCCCACGTGCCGATTTACGCTTCGCCGGAATTTGAGGGGAAATCGAAAAGGGGCTTGTATGGCGACGTGATCGAGGAGCTGGATTGGAGTGTGGGAGAGGTGGTGAAGGCATTGAAAAAGAACGGGCTGGAAGAAAATACGCTGGTTGTATTCACAAGCGACAACGGTCCCTGGCTGATATTCGATGTGGAAGGCGGCTCGGCCGGGCCGTTACGACAGGGGAAAGGAACCACTTTCGAGGGCGGGCAACGTGTGCCGGCCGTGGCTTACTGGCCCGGTAAAATCAAGCCGGGAACGGTTTATGACGATCTGGCATCGCAACTAGATCTTTATCCGACGATTATCAGCCTCACAGGCAGTCGGAAAACGCAAACCCAAAAGCCACTCGACGGGGAGGACATCAGCCCGGTGCTGTTTGGTACAGGGAAGCGGAAAGGCGATGAATTTGCCTATTATTCCAATGGCATTATCGAAGCGTATCGCAAAGGCGACTGGAAGATCCGGCTGCCACAGAAGGATGTAAAAGCAGGGAATGCAGTGATCGTTCCCGCTGCGGATACATTGTTGTTTAACCTCAAAAACGACATCGGGGAGCAGCATAACCTTTTGAAAACCAATCCGACGAAAGCAAAGGAACTGCTGGCCTCGCTGGAAGTCTACAAAAAGAAGATAGGTGACACCCCGCCTCCACTCGTGCAGCGGATGCCATCGGATGATAGCCATATTAAAAAAAGAGCTGAGCGTGCCGTTGGAAAAAATACGGGCAAATAAGTAGTTTTGGAATGGTTATGTATTTGATAGCCATTCCAATTTTACTTTAAAAACAGCCATGAAAAAAATCACAACCACCGCCTTAGGGCTTTCATTTGCCCTGTCTTGCCTGCTCACTTCTACCCAGGCACAGGATATTGCACTCAAACCTGCTTTGCTTACACCTTTTCAGGTGACCGTCGCTGCCACCGATTACAAAGGAAAATCCGCCATTGCATTGGAAATGCCCAAAATGGCGACGAACGAAAAGACGCTGGCCGTGTTGAAAGGCATGGATTTTCATAACGGCACCATTGAAGCCACGATTTCGGGCCAGCCGCAGGCAAATGCCGGCGAAGGCGCGCGCGGGTTTGTGGGGATCGCATTCAGGGTTGCTGCGGATACTTCCAAAATGGAGCTTTTCTACATCCGTCCGACCAATGGCCGTGCCAACGACCAGGTGCGCCGCAACCACTCCACGCAATACGTGTCAATGCCCGGGTTTCCCTGGGAAAAGCTGCGCAAGGAAACGCCGGAAAAATATGAGGCCTATGCCGACATGGTGCCGGCCGAATGGACCAGAGTGAAAATTGAGGTGAAGGATGAGACCGCGAAATTGTATATCAATGGTGCGTCACAACCCGCATTGATCGTCAACGACCTCAAACAAGGGAAAGACCTGCGCGGGAGTGTGGGTTTGTGGATCGGGCCGGGCTCGCTCGGGCATTTTGCCGATTTGAAAGTAACCAAACTCGACTAATCGTTTCCTATTAAAGGTATTACGCTTAAAATATCCCAATAATGCAGGACTATGCTTGCATTATTGGGATATGTAAGTTTACTTTGCCCACCGAATTTATAGAGTAAGTGTTTTATTGAAACTTTGTCGACCGGAAATAACCACCATTTCCAGACGGTACATCTACAAATGCCTGTAATGCTTTAAACACAGGGGCAGGGTTTCGCATATGCGCTGAGTTACGTATATGTATTAGCGTTATGTTTTCAGTGCCAGGGGCACGGAATGGGGCATTACACGCCCCACATTTTGAGTTTTACTAAACCCGCTTAACACCAATCAATGAGAAGGTACCTTTACGTGGTCCTGTTTCTGACAGGCTTTTTCAGTTACTCCTACGCCCAGGAAACGGTTAGCGGTGTGGTCAAGGACGCTTCCGGGCAAACGATCCCCGGAGCGACGGTAGTCCTTAAAGGCACAGCGCGCTATGCCGCCACCGATCTCGACGGCAAGTTTTCCATTCCTGCTCCCGACGATTTTCCATTTACATTACAAGTGAACCTCACCGGCTACCAGCACCAGGAAATCGATATTTATGAACTGACCGGCGAGCCTGCGGAGGTTGTCCTGAAAACGGCCAACGTGCTCGACGAAGTGGTCGTGATCGGCTATGGGACGCAGAAAAAAGGCGACATTACCGGTTCGGTAGCTTCGGTGCCGCAGCTGGCTCTGAAACAGCCGATCAGCTCTTTCGACCGCGCGTTGCAGGGTGCGGCGGCGGGCGTGCAGGTAACGCAAACGTCGGGGCAGCCGGGCGCGGCCGTGAGCATACGCATACGCGGGGGCAACTCCATTACAGGCGGTAACGAGCCGTTGTACGTGATCGACGGCTTCCCGGTGTATAACAGCAATGCCGACGCCAGTGCTGGTGTGACAGCCGGGCCGAGCATCAATGCCCTTTCCAGCCTGAATCCCAGTGATATTGAATCCATTGAAGTATTGAAGGATGCCTCCGCTACGGCAATTTATGGCTCGCGCGGTGCCAATGGCGTGGTGATTATCACGACTAAAAAAGGCAAAGCAGGACAAAACACACTGACATACGACGCCTACTACGGCACCCAAAAGGTATTGAAAAAAGTAGACGTCCTCACCAGCGCCAGAGATTGGGCATTGCTCAAAAACGATGCGCGTGCCAATTCCGGGAAGGCGCCCTATTATACGCAGGCACAAATCGACGCGTTAGGCGAGGGTACCGACTGGCAAGGCGAAGCATTCCGCTCAGCACCGATCCAGAACCACCAGCTGTCGCTGACCGGTGGGGATGACCGTACGCGCTACTCGATTTCCGGGAATTATTTCAAGCAGAACGGCGTGCTGCGCAATACCGATTTTGAGCGGTATTCGGCCAGGATCAACCTCGACCGCGATTTTTCTTCCAAATTGAAAGTAGGCGTAAACCTTACCGCGAGTAAAATCACCGCGCAGGTAGCCAACAACGGTGTGGTAAATGCCTTACTCGCTATGCCGCCGACGGTGAATGTGTATGATGCCAACGGGAAATACACCTATCAAAGCGAGTTCGAGACGCCACTGGGTAACCCGATCGCCACGTTGGAAAAAGAAGTGAACCAAGCCAAGACCTATCGCGTGCTCGGCAATGTGTACGGGGAGTATACCTTCCTGGAAGGCCTGGTGAGCAAGGTGTCGTTTGGCGCGGATGTGATCAACAACAAGCAGAATCGCTACGTGCCGTCGGATATCTACCAGGGCGCGAACTCCAACCCGACCGGCAAGGCCTCTGTGGGTACCAAGTTTTCGTCGACCTGGCTGAATGAGAATACATTGAGTTATTCCAAAACTTTTAACCGGAAGCATTCACTCAACGTTGTAGTCGGGTATACGCAGCAGGCATTTGAAACCGAGAGTGCCATTGCTGCGTCCGAGGCGTTTGTGACCGACCAGTTGGAGTACAACGACCTCGGAAGCGGTTCGGTGTACAGCCAGCCGTCTTCGGGCTCGTCGGCCTGGGCATTAAACTCCTGGCTCGGGCGTATCAACTATTCGATCGACCAGAAATACATTTTCACAGTGAGTGGCCGCGCCGATGGCTCATCCCGTTTTGGGAAGGATAAAAAATGGGGCTATTTCCCTTCCGCGGCATTTGCGTGGAATATTTCGAGAGAGGATTTCCTTTCAAATTACAAAACCATCAGCAACCTGAAACTTCGCCTGAGCGCCGGGGTGACGGGTAACCAGGAGATCGGGCAGTACCTTTCACTGGCGACATTGAATTCCAATACCTATTTCTTCGGGGGGCAGACCTACATTGGCTTTGCGCCGAACCGCATTGCGAATCCGGATCTCGGCTGGGAAACCACTGCGCAATATGATGCCGGTATCGATCTGTCATTGTACAAAAATCGCGTCAATGTTGTGTTTGATGCCTATTACAAAAAGACGACAAACCTGCTTCTGAATGTGCCGATCCCTTACACGACCGGGCAGTCGACCGCCTTGCAGAACTACGGTTCCGTAGAAAACAAGGGGATTGAACTGGGGATCAATACCGAGAACTTCACCGGTGCATTTACCTGGAATACCAATTTCGTGTTTTCCATTAACCGTAATAAAGTGCTAACCCTCGGTGATGGGGCCAATTATATCATTTCCGGCGCCAATATTGCCAAAGTGGGCCAGCCGCTCGGGTCATTTTACGGGTATCAAACCAATGGCCTGTTCCAGACCGGCGACGATATCGCGAACCTGCCGACCATTAACCCGGCCACTACCAAACCGGGCGACCGCCGCTATGTCGATATCAACGGCGACGGCAAAATCACGCAAGCGGATGATCGGGCGCTCATCGGCAATGCACAGCCGAAATTTCAGGGAGGGATCACCAACACTTTGTCCTATCTCAATTTCGACCTCAGCTTTTTCTTCCAGGGTACCTATGGCAATAAGCTTTTCAACCAGAACAAGCAGCAGCTCGAACTCCTGACCGGCCAGCAGAATGCTTCTGTAACCGCATTGGAGCGCTGGACGCCTGCAAACCCTACCAACGTAATCCAGCGCGCATTCGAGGATCCGGCGGCCGTGAATACGAGCCGGTACGTGGAGGATGCGTCGTTCCTGCGCTTGAAAAACGTGACGCTGGGCTATAATTTGCCTAAGGCCATTGCTTCCAAAATCCATGCGAGCCAGGTTAAGGTATACGTGTCGGCGGCCAACCTGCTTACCTGGACCAAATACACCGGCTTCGACCCCGAAGTGAGCCGCAACGAGCAGAGTACGCTCACGCAGGGGATCGATTACAGCGTGTACCCGGGCAGCAAGTCGTTTCTTGGCGGGTTGAGCATTTCATTCTAAACATTTTTGTGAAGTGTCGGACCCTGTCATTTGTAGTCATTCATAGTCGTGTATTGTCATGGAAGTACAATACTTGACAACAAATGACAGTCCTGACCATCCATGACTACATCTGACATTCCACGACAACATCTGACCATATATGAAAAAGATACTATTACTGACAATGGCCATTTACAGTTTCACCGCCTGCACGGACCTGAGGGAGGATCCTGCCTCCCTTATTACCACCGAACAATTTTACAAGACCGAAAGCGACGCCCTCGCCGCCGTGACTGCCGTGTACAACGCGGCATTGAACAACGGCGGGCTTACAATGTATAATCGGCTGTTTCACCTCGCATTCGAAATCATGTCCGACGACGCCATCGCGGGCCTGCGCGTAACGAATGCAGACGTGCGCACGATTTCCGTACTGGCGCATTCCACGACCAACGACCGTGTGGATGAGCTGTGGAGGGAAAGTTATGTGGCCATTAATCGGGCCAATATCGCCATAGCGCGCATTCCGGGTATTGAAATGGACGCCGCTCTGCGAACCCGGCTTGTGAACGAGGCGAAGTTTTTGCGCGGGCTGCTGTATTTCAATTTGGTGCGGCTTTGGGGCGATGTTCCGCTGATCCTCGAAGAAAATACCTCATTGAGTAACGAGGCGATTCAGGTGGCGCGCACGCCTAAGGAGGATGTGTACAAGCAGATTATCCAGGACCTGACCGACGCGGAGGCATTACCCAATTCCTTTACCGGAGCCGATGCCGGCCGGGCTACCGGTGGTGCCGCCAAATCCATCCTGGCGAAGGTGTACCTGACGCGCCAGGAATGGGATAAGGCAGCTGCAAAGAGCCTCGAAGTGATCGATGGCCCCTATGGTTACGATCTGTTCGAGAATTTTGCCGACGTTTTCAACGTGGCCACCAAGAACGGAAAAGAGCATATTTTCTCGGTACAATGTAAATCCAATGTCAATGGGCAGGGCAACCGACTGGCTTCGTCGGCCACGCCGGTAGGGATACCCGGGGTGGCATCGGCGGGGACGGACGAGCCTCATGCCGATGTGTATAAGCTGTTCAGTGAGAAGGACAAGCGCCGCGATGTAACGTTCTTTACTTCGCTTGTAAGCCCCACCACCGGGAAGGAGATCACATTCCCGCCCCGCTTTTTCAAGTATTTTGACCCGGCGCAGATCGCGAACCCGACCGAATCGGCCAAGAACATTCCGGTGGTACGGTTTGCCGAGGTACTGCTGATTTATGCAGAGGCATTGAACGAGGGACATGGCCCTTCCGCCGATGCGTATGCTGCCGTGAACCGCGTTCGCAGGCGCGCGGGACTGGATGCCTTGTCGGGTTTGAGCAAAGACGCGTTCCGTGAGGCGATCTATCAGGAGCGACGTCTGGAGCTAATGTTCGAGTTCCAGCGCTGGTTCGACCTCGTTCGGACCAAGCGGATGATCAACGCATTGCACGCTGCCGGCAAAACCAACGCCGCCGAGAAGCATTACCTGCATCCGATACCGCAACGCGAAATGGATTTGAACCCGAAACTGTTGCAGAACCCGGGTTGGGAATAAAGGTTTTAAACATTGGAAATAATGCAAAGAACCATTCTGAAAATAGCCGTTTTGCTGAGCTTGCTACCGGCCTGTGCCTTCGCGCAGGCAAAAGATCAGCCCAATATACTCTTCATCCTTGTCGACGACTGGGGATGGACAGACCTGAGCTCGGCGGGGAGTAAATATTACGAAACACCGAACATCGACCGGTTGCGGAAAGAGGGAATGTGGTTTTCACAGGCCTATTCCGTCGGCCCGAACTGTGCGCCGAGCCGTGCGTCGCTGATGACGGGCAAATACACGCCGCGCCACGGTATCTACACTGTGGGTAATGCCGATCGCGGCAATTCGGTAGACCGCAAACTGATCCCGGTCGAGAATAATACGGTTTTGAACCCTTCATTCGTAACCATCGCCGAGGAGCTTAAAAATGCGGGTTACAGTACCGGCCTGATCGGCAAATGGCAGCTGGGCGGGAAAGGCAAGGGCGCCGATGCGCATGCACAGGGATTTGAGCATGTAGTAGGCGGGACAGGAGGCACGAGTGCCTATTTTTATCCTTATAATAAAGATGGAAAGGCGTCGCCGCACGAAGGCATTACCAGTGGCCAGGAGGGTGAATACCTCACTGACAGGTTGACCGACGAGGCCTTGAAATTCCTGAATAATCATCAACAGAAACCGTTTTTCCTATATCTGTCGTACTTCGCCGTGCATACGCCCATTGAGGCCAAAGCGGATATTATTTCCAAATACAAGTCCAAAAAAGGAGATGCCTACCACTATAACCCTGTTTATGCGGCGATGATCCAGAGCGCCGATGAGGGAATAGGCCGCGTTTTGAAACAGCTCGATGCTTTAAACCTGGCTGAGCATACGCTCGTCGTGTTTTTCTCGGACAATGGTGGAATGGGTGCCGTAACCGCCCAGCATCCGTTGCGAGGCTCCAAAGGAATGCTTTATGAGGGCGGCGTACGCGTGCCGCTGATCGTGAAATGGCCGGGGAAAACCAGGGCCGGCTCACAGACGGACACACCGGTGATCGGTATTGATTTTTACCCGACGTTACTGGAAGTCGCCCATATTCAAAAACCGTTGAATGCGGATGTGGACGGACAAAGTTTCGCCCCGCTTCTGGCAGGCAAAACGGCCGCGCAGCGCGACATTTTCTGGCATTTCCCGGCCTATCTCGAAGCCTATAAGGGTGACAAGCGCAACAAGGACGCATTCCGCACGAGGCCGGCAAGCACCATTCGTTCCGGCGATTTCAAGCTGCACCAGTTTTATGAAGACGGGCATGTGGAACTGTATAATATCCGCGCGGACATCGGTGAAACGAAGGATTTGGCCGAATCCAATCCGGGGAAAACCAAAGAGCTGAAAGAGAAGCTCGAAGCCTGGAAACGAAAGACGAACGCGCCGGTCCCCACTCGTTTGAACCCGGAGTATGCGCCAGGAAGCACTCCCGGTGGCGCATCGTCGCCCGGCGCCCGGGGTGGAGCTTCTGAGGAGTAGTCATTTTTTAATATCCCAATAAAATGAAGAACTTGTTAGAAATCAGTGCATTAGTGCTCGCAACCGGCTTGGTGGTTCAGCCGGTGCTGGCGCAGCATAGCCCTCAGCAACCCTGGAATGGCAAGGCAGGCAAGACATTGCAGGAATCGACGCCGTTTCATATTCAATACAATAAAAAGGCAGCGAAAGGCGCGCCCAATGTGGTATGGATTCTCATCGACGACGCGGGGTTTGGTGCTACGACTGCATTCGGCGGACTGGTGGAGACCCCGAACATCGAGAAGCTGGCGAATAACGGTCTGCGGTTTACCAATTTCCATACCACCGCCATTTGCTCGCCTACGCGCGCGGCCCTGCTCACAGGCAGGAACCATCATTCGGCGCATGTGGGTTTGCTGACGCCTGCCGCAGTTGATTTCCCGGGGTATGATACCTACATCCCTTTCGAGAAAGGTACCGCCGCCGAGGTGCTGCGGGAGAATGGTTATGCCACATTTGCATTGGGCAAGTGGCACCTTACGCCGGTGACCGAAAACTCACAGGCCGGGCCGTTCAACCGCTGGCCTACCGGGCGCGGGTTTGACCATTATTACGGCTTCCTGCCTGGCGCCACCGACCAGTGGCACCCCGAGCTTTGGGAGGATGTGACGAAGCTCGATATCGAGCCGAATACCAGACATTTGAACGAGCTCCTGGCCGATAAGGCAATTAAATACATTGCCAATCAAAAATCCGTGGATGCCGACCGGCCGTTTTTCCTCTACCTCGCGACGGGCGCCACGCATTCGCCCCACCAGGTAGCGAAAGAGTGGATTGACCAGTACAAGGGCAAGTTCGATATGGGCTGGGACAAGTACCGCGAAATTGTAATCGAAAAGCAGAAGAAACTGGGTATTATCCCCCCAAACGCCGTACTGCCCGAACGCAACCCGGGCGTGAAAGAATGGGCCACATTGACCGAAAAAGAAAAGAAGGCCTACGCGCATTTCATGGAGGTTTACGCGGCATTTTATACCTACACCGACTACGAGATCGGCCGCATCGTGAACTACCTGGAACAGATCGATCAGCTGGATAACACCGTCATTGCGGTGATCCTGGGTGACAACGGGGCGAGCAAGGGCGGTACCCAGCATGGGACCATCAGCCCGCAGATCAACCGCCTGCAAGGTGAGGCGCGCATCGACGCCATTCTGAACGCCCGCGACCTGATCGGCACCGACGAGTCGAGCACGGATTATCCCATCGGCTGGGCGGCCGCGGCCAATACGCCGTTCCGTTACTGGAAAGGCGATGCCAACACCGAGGGCGGTACGCGCAATCCGATGGTGCTGTATTATCCCAAAGGCATTAAGGAGAAAGGGGGCATCCGTAACCAGTACGGGCATGTGAACGATATTTTGCCTACGACATTGGAATTGGCCAAAGCCGAGGCGCCGAAGGTGATCAACGGCTATAAACAGGAGCCGTTTGAGGGGACGAGCCTTGCCTATGCGGTGGATGAGAAGAATGCACCTTCGCGGCACACGGTGCAGTATTATGAGATCGCCGGTGCATTATCGATTTACAAAGACGGCTGGAAGGCCTCGAAAGGGCATTCGGTTTGGGAAGGTTTCGACGCGGGCAGCAAGGCCGATCCGTCGGGTAAATCGGTGGATTTCAGTAAAGACGTGTGGGAATTGTATAACCTGAATGAGGATTTCAATGAGCGCATTAACCTCGCTGCCAAAAATCCGGAGAAGCTGAGAGAGTTGCAGGCCGTTTTCGATCAGGAAGCAAAGAAATATAATGTGTACCCACTGAAAGATTTCACTGCGCATGATATGCCTGCCGGGCGGACGGTGTATGGCAAAGTGCCCGAAATTACACTATTCCCGGGCATCGATAACCTCGTCGGGGTAAGTAGTCCTTTGTATGACGGACGGTCGTTTACTGTGGATGCGGAAGCGGATATTGCCACGGGCAAAGAGGAGGGCGTGCTTTTTGCGGTAGGAGGGGAGAAGAGCGGTATCAGCTTGTTTGTGAAGGACTCGAAGCTGCATTATGCACACAAAACTGCCCGGGATTCCTATCATTTGGCTTCCAATGGAGCCATACCTACCGGCCGGGTGCATTTCAAACTGATTTATGAATTTACCGGACCTTCGGAAGGCAGCAGGGCGGTAGGGAAAGAGACGGTTTATATCAACGATGAAAAGATAGGCGAACACAGCTTCGCGGCTACACAGGCACAGGTGCAGGGACCGCGCCAGATCGATGGCACGGACGTCGGCCGCGACCAGAAGTTCCCGGTTTCGGACCAGTACCAATCGCCATTCGCATTTACTGGCAAGTTGAAGAAGGTCACCATCCGGTATCAGTAAGGTTTTGAAATAATCCATTTATCCTATGCTTAAAAAACGAATCAGCTGGCTTCTGCTGGCCGTTACACTTACTGCGGCTACGGCTGCGGAGACTGTTATTGCCCAAAAGAAACCCAATGTGATCGTGATCCTGGCCGACGACCTGGGCTATGCGGATCTGGGTTGTTACGGCAGCGAAATCCCGACGCCTAACCTCGACGAACTCGCCCGGAATGGGGTAAGGCTGACCAATTTTTACAATACCGCCCGCTGCTGTCCCACGCGCGCGGCCCTCCTAACGGGTGTATACAGCCATCAGGCGGGTATCGGTCATATGATGGACGACAAGGGTGCCGACCATCCTGCTTACCGTGGGCAACTGAACCATAACAGCGTGACCATCGCCGAAGTCATGAAAAGTGCCGGATATTTTACAGCAATGACCGGCAAATGGCACGTCGGGCACCAGCATGGCGTGTATCCTTCGAACCGCGGCTTCGACCGCTCACTGCTCGCACCTGCGGGCGGTTTTTATTATGCTAATGGCAACAATGCGAAGTTATTCCTGAACGGGCAGGAAATCCCCAACGACTCGGACAAACTGCCGAAAGACTGGTATTCGACCGACCTTTGGACAGATTACGGCCTGCGCTTCATCGACGAGGCGGCAGCTGAAAAAAAACCTTTTATGCTCTATCTCGCCCATAATGCGCCGCATTTTCCATTGCAGGCACCCGAAGCGGACATTGCCCGATTCCGCGGTAATTACCTGAAAGGCTGGGAAAAGCTACGTCAGGAGCGGTACGAGAAGCAAATCAAGCTCGGCTTGGTGGATCCTTCTTGGAAGCTGCCGCCCATTAACCCGAATGTGAAAAAATGGGACAGCCTGAGCGACGCGGAGAAGAAACGTTACGACGATATGATGGCGATCTACGCCGCGGTGATTTATCGGCTCGACAAAAGCATTGGTGACCTGGTAGCGGGGCTGAAAAAGCGAGGGGTGTTTGACAACACCGTGATCCTTTTCGTGTCCGACAACGGCGGTAATGCCGAGCCCGGTATCGAAGGCCGCTACGAGGGCGATCAGCCCGGAAATGCCCAATCCACGGTGTTCCTCGGTCAGGGTTGGGCGGAAGCGGCTTGCACCCCGTTTTGGGCTTACAAGCACCATACACACGAAGGTGGTATTTCTTCGCCGGGCATTATCTCGTGGCCTGCGGGTATCCCTGCCGCGCGCAATGGCAAATTTGAACGTCAGCCGGCCCACATTATCGACATAATGGCGACCCTGGTGGATCTCGGCAATGCGAAATACCCTTCTGCTTATGCTGGCAATACGATCCAGCCGCTGGAAGGTGCCAGTCTGAAACCTGCGTTTACGGGCAAGCCTGTCAACCGAAAGAACCCGATTTTCTGGGAACATGAAGGCAACCGCGCCATCCGCGACGGCAAATGGAAACTCGTGGCGGAAAAAACTGAGAAATGGCAATTGTATGACGTAGAAAAGGACCGGACGGAATTACACGACCAGTTTGAGAACCAGCCCGAAATCGCTAAAAAGCTGGTGGCTAAATATGAAGAATGGTACAAACGCGTCGGCGCGGAGGACTATGACAAGACCTTCAAATGGTTTTATGATTACGACAAAGCCAAGCAACAGGCGGGCAGCGGAAAGTAACATTTCACTATTCATGACAATCTCTGACCATTCATGACCACACATGATTATTTCATGACAACATCTGACCATTTATGACCAACAAAAGATACCTAACACTGCTGCTCACGCTCCTTGCATTCGTACCGGCCTGGGCGCAGAAGCAAACGCCCAACATCGTTCTCATCCTGGCCGACGACATGGGCAAAGAATGCATCGGTACCTATGGAAGTACCTATCAGACCCCGAACATAGACCGGCTCGCCCGGGAGGGTTTGAAGTTCAATTACGGCTTTTCGCAACCGCTTTGCACGCCTTCGCGCGTGCAGATCATGACCGGGAAGTACAACTACAAGAATTACTCCGAGTTCGGCTTCCTGAACCAGGACCAGAAGACTTTCGCGCACCTGGCGAAGGAAGCCGGTTATACCACCGCCATTGCCGGTAAATGGCAGCTAGGCGCGAACCAGAAATTGCCGAAACACTTTGGTTTTGACCAGTATTGTTTGTGGCAGCTCAGCAAGCCGAGGCGGGAGGGCGAGCGGTATGCCAAACCGCTCATCGACCGAGATGGAGAGATATTGAAAACGGATGCCGATGATTATGGTCCGGATATTTTCACGGATTACATGCTCGATTTCATTGAAAAGAACAAGGACCGTAAGTTTCTGGCCTATTTCCCGATGGCGCTTGTACACGATCCTTTCCTACCTACTCCCGAGAGCAAAAGCTGGAAATCGGACGTGGAAGGGCGTTTCAAAAAGGATACGGCCAATTTCAGGGATATGGTTTCTTACCTCGATAAAAATGTTGGCAGGATTGTACAGAAGCTAAAAGACCTCGGGCTGTACGAGAATACCATCATCATTTTCACCGGAGATAATGGCACCGGCCGGCCGATTGTGACACAATTGAAAGACGGCAGCAGGCTGCAAGGCGGCAAAGGGCTGACGATCGATCGTGGTCATCACGTGCCGCTGATCGTGAATTGGGGGACCGGTCGCTACAAAACCCACGAAACGAACGATTTGGTCGATTTCACAGATATCCTTCCCACCATCGCACAGGCCGCGAATGTGAAAGTGCCGATCGGCTGGAATACCGATGGTACCAGCATTCTGCCTCAGATCAAAGGCGAAAAAGGGACGGCCCGGAAGTGGATTTTCTCGCATTACCAGCCGATCCATTCCGAAGGGGCCAACAGGCAATCGGCCCGTTTTTTCAGGGACCGCCATTACAAGCTCTATTCCGACGGCCGTTTTTTTGATTTGCGGAAGGATATCGAAGAGAAAAACCCGATTGCGTTGGGTAAGGCGGGCACGGAAGGTGAAAAGATCAGAAAGGTGTTTCAGGCCGAAATGGACAAGCTGCCGGCCTGGAAGTTCGGTGACCCGGGCGTAGCGAAGGTGATACTGCCCGGCTTGGAGCCCGATCCGGCATTCGCGGATAAAGCAGATTGACGTAGGTGGGAGGCACCTTTAATGATCAAAGTAAAATAATGAAAATGGTAAAGAACTATCAGGTCGCTATCGCGGCAATGCTGTTAATCAATTGGGCGATGACCATACCCGTATTCGCCCAAAACACAAAATACAACGTTCTCTTTATCGCGGTCGACGACATGAATGACTGGATCGGGCCGTTTGGCGGGTATCCGGGTATCAAAACGCCGAATATCGACAAGCTGGCGAAGAAAGGCGTTGTTTTCAAAAGGGCCTACTGCTCCGCGCCTGCGTGCAATCCGTCGCGTGCGAGCCTGCTTACGGGTGTGAGGCCGTCGAGCTCGGGGGTATACCATAACAACCAGCCCTGGCGGCCGGTTTTGAAGGACGCAGTCACCATTCCGCAATATTTCACCGCCAACGGGTACGCAGTGAAAGGAGCGGGCAAGATTTTTCATAATGCATTCAACGACAATGCTTCGTGGCCTTCTTATTTTGATGTACCAAAATCTCCCGAACCGCCCCGTGCACCGGTTAATGGCTTCGCGCATTTCGATTGGAGCCCTGTGAATGTGCAGGATGAAGATATGGGTGATTATAAGGTGGTGAATGAGGGAATTGGTTTTCTGAATGACAAACATGACAAGCCGTTCTTCCTGGCGGTTGGTTTTACGCGGCCGCATTTGCCGTGGTATGTCCCGCAAAAATATTTTGATCAATATCCATTGTCTTCTATCCAGCTTCCGAAAACCATTGCCAGCGATTTGCAGGACGTGCCGGATGCCGGTGTGAAAATCGCCAAGCCGAAGGGTGATCACAAGTTCATCGTCGAGCATAAGCAATGGGAGAAGGCGGTGCAGGGTTACCTGGCAAGCATTACGTTTGCCGACGGGCAGATCGGCCGCTTGCTGGATGCGTTGGAGAGAAGCGCGTATGCCAAAAATACGATCGTTGTTTTCTTTGGCGACCACGGCTGGCACCTGGGCGAAAAGGAGCATTGGCGGAAGTTTGCCTTGTGGGAAGAGGCTTCGCGCGTGCCGTTCATTGTTTATGCGCCGGGATTGTCGAAGGCTAATGGCGTTTCGGAGCGCACGGTGAATCTGATGGATATCTACCCGACGCTCACGGAATTGTGTAAATTACCTGCAAGAAAAGGGGTAGAAGGCAACAGCATCGTGCCGCTCCTGAAAGATCCTGCGACGGTTTGGAACCATCCCTCCGTCACCACGCACGGACTGGGCAATCACGCGGTGCGTTCTGAAAAATACCGATATATCCGCTACAACGACGGATCGGAGGAGCTTTACGACCACGATGCCGACCCGCAGGAATGGAAGAACCTGGCTGCTGACGCGAAATATGCATCGGTGAAGGCCGAGTTGGCAAAGTCTTTGCCGAAAACCGATGCAAAGGACGCCCCGACAGTGAAGGAGGGTAAGAATAATTCAAACCACAATCCATGATGAAAAAATATGCGTTGCTGGCGCTGGCGGCGCTTTCACTTACTCCTTTTGCTGCATCGGTAGCCGCGGATGGCGATGATAAGGCCAAGCCGAAGTACAACGTCCTGTTCATCGCCGTCGACGACCTGAATAACGATCTGGGGACGTACGTGAACACATTCGTAAAATCCCCGAACATTGACCGGCTGGCTAAACGGGGCGTACGATTCGATAAGGCTTATACGCAGTTTCCGCTTTGCAGCCCCAGCCGTTCGTCGCTGCTCACCGGCCAGCGGCCGGATGTGACGAAGATCTACGAGTTACAGACGCATTTCCGCAAAAACCTGCCGGATATCGTCACCCTGCCGCAGCTTTTCAAAAACAACGACTATTATAGCGCGAGGGTAGGCAAAATATACCACTACGGTGTGCCGGGACAGATCGGTACCGACGGCCTGGATGACCCTGATTCGTGGAACTACCGCGTGAATCCCAAAGGACGTGACAAAACCGAGGAGCCGTTGATCAAAAATCTCACGCCTGATCGCGGGCTGGGGAGCGCATTGGCATGGCGCGCGACGGAGGGCACGGACGAGGAGCAGACCGACGGGATGATCGCTGGTGAGGCAATCAAGATCATGACCGAGAAAAAAAACGAGCCGTTTTTCCTTGCCGTGGGCTTTTTCAGGCCGCATACACCTTATGTAGCACCTCAAAAGTACTTCGATATGTACCCAGTAGACCAGGTACCGCTTCCCAAGGAGATCCCTAACGACCTCGACGACGTTCCCGAAGCTGCATTGTTTACCAAACCGCCGCATTGGGGCCTGGATGAGGCCAAGCGCCGCGAGGCATTGCGGGCCTATTATGCTACGATCACATTCATGGATGCACAGGTGGGCAAGCTGATCGACGCCGTCGATCAACTGAAATTGGCTGATAAGACCATCATCGTGCTTTGGAGTGATCACGGCTATAATGTGGGCCAGCACGGGCAATGGATGAAGCAAAGCCTTTTTGAAAACTCCGCGCGCGTACCGCTCATTATTTCGGTTCCGGGTGGTACCAAAGGAAAAGCTTCCGGCCGTACGGTGGAGCTGGTCGATATTTATCCGACGCTGGCCGAGCTGTGCGGACTCGATCCGAAGCAAAATTTGCAGGGTAAAAGCCTGACGCCGTTGTTGAAAAACCCGGCGGCTCCCTGGAACAAGCCGGCCTACACGCAGGTGCGGCGAGGCCAGATTTTCGGTCGCAGCGTACGCACAGAGCGTTTTCGCTACACCGAATGGGACGGCGGGAAAGCCGGTGCGGAATTGTATGATCACCAGAAGGATCCGGGAGAATTTACAAACCTGGCGAAGGATAAGAATTTCGTGATTACGGTCAATGAGCTGGCCGTTTTACTGAAAAAGGGTTATCCCGAAGCGGAGCAGGAGGCAGGAAAATGATTTCAAAATATCAGTATGCGATCCGGTTGTCGATCGTTGGCACTGTGCTGGCGATGGCAACCGGATTTGCCTGGAAAGCCGACAGGCCACAGACGTCGCCTGGGCCTAATATCGTGATCGTGCTCGCCGATCAATGGAATGCGCAGTCGCTCGGGTACGCAGGCAATGCGGACGTCAAAACGCCGAATCTCGACAAACTGGCACAGCGAAGCGTGGTGTTTACAACCGCGGTTTCGACGATGTCGGTGTGCAGCCCTGCGCGGGCGAGCCTGCTCACGGGCCAGTACCCGCTCACGCACGGCGTTTTTTACAACGACCGCCCCTTGCGCAACGAGGCGCTCACACTGGCCGAGATTTACAAGGAGGCAGGTTACGCGACCGGGTACATCGGGAAATGGCATATCAACGGGCAAGCCAGCTATGAAAAGCAGTTCGCTGCCCGCAACCGCGCCGTCCCGCGTGATCGCCGTCAGGGTTTCGATTACTGGAAAGCCCGCGAAGTGACGCACGATTACAATAGCTCCTTCTACTTCGATGAAAATGATGTGCGGCATGACTGGCCGGGCTATGATGCATTTCCGCAAACCGATAGTGCTATCAGTTTCATCGACAGGAACAAGAACAACCCGTTCCTGCTGGTGTTATCCTGGGGGCCGCCGCATGATCCTTACCAGACTGCGCCAGAGGCTTACCGCAAAATGTACGATCCGGCCAGGCTGAAACTCCGCCCGAATGTACCGGATTCGCTGCAAGCCAGAGCCCGGAAGGACCTGGCAGGCTACTATGCCCATTGTACAGCGCTCGATAAATCGGCAGGCGATCTTTTAAATGCATTGAAAAGGGCTGGTATTGAGGAGAACACGATCCTGGTTTTTACTTCTGACCATGGTGACATGCTTTATTCGCAAGGCAAAGTCAGGAAGCAGAAACCCTGGGACGAATCGGTGTTGGTGCCGCTGCTGGTACATTACCCTGCGGCGTTGGGAGTTGTGAAGCGGGAGCTCGCATTGCCTTTTTCTAATGTTGATATATTGCCTACTTTGTTGGGAATCAGTGATATGAAAATTCCGGAAAGCGTAGAGGGGACCAACTATGCGGCTATCCTGGCCGGCCGGCAAAAACCGACAGGTAGTGAAGCTGCGTTGATCCAGGTACCCGTGCCGTTTCATGAAAACAATTTCCTGAATGGCGGGAAGGAATACCGCGGTGTTCGCACGAAACAATACACTTACGTGAGAGATTTAAAAGGTCCATGGCTTTTATATGATAATGCCAAAGATCCTTATCAATTGAAAAACCTCATAGGCACACCGGCGTACGCACACGTACAGGCAAAACTCGAAAAAGCGCTCCGGGCGAAACTGGCCGACGCGAAGGACCAATTCCTGACTGCCGATGAATATATGCGGCAATGGAAGTACAGGTACGACGGCAAGGATAGTCTCAGAGTGAGTGGTTTGTAATATGCAAAAGACCTTGATCATCATTGCGCTGGCGCTTGCCAGTACCTGTGCAGCGTTCGCACAGCAGGCCAAAAGGCCGAATATCATCTTTTTGCTCACCGACGACCACCGCTGGGACGCGCTTGGTGCAATGGGGAACAGAATCATCCAAACCCCGCACCTCGATGCGCTGGCGAGACGGGGTGTCCTTTTCCGGAATGCCCATGTTACCACGGCGATATGCATGGTGAGCCGCGCCAGTTTGCTAAGCGGACAATATATGTCCAGGCACGGGATTAATGATTTTGGCACCGATTTCAAACCGGAGGCCCTTGCCCAAACCTATCCGGCATTGTTGAAAAAAGCGGGTTATAAGGTAGGTTTTATTGGGAAATTCGGCATCGGGGTGAAGAACCAGCCCGACACGCTATTTGACTATTGGGCAGCCAAAAAGGAGGGGCAGCCACAATATGAGCTGACCAATGAGAGCGGCCATACCATTCACCAGACCGACAGCGTGGGTAAGGATATTGCGCAATTTCTCGACCGTTTTGCGGGTAATGAGGCACCTTTTTGCCTTTCGGTAAGTTTCAAAGCGCCGCACGAATTAGACGGTAATCCGCCCCGATATCCTGTTCAGGAGCGTTTTAAGTCATTATATGAAAACGTAAAAATCCCCGACCCGCTCACCGCCGCGCCGCAATATTGGGATAGCCTGCCCGCATTCTTTCGCACCGACCAGAACATCGGCCGCGACAGATGGAAGCCGCTCCTTTCGACCCCGGCGCTTCGTCAGCAAACTACCCGCGACTATTACCGCCTCATTACCGGCGTTGACGAAGTGGTGGGTAATATGGTAGCGCAACTCAAAAAACTGAAAATCGATCAGAACACGCTCATCATTTTCATGGGCGACAATGGTTTTTCACTTGGAGAGCACGGTTTGGAGGGGAAATGGTTTGGTTTTGAAGAATCCATCCGCGTACCTCTGATCATTTCCGGCGGGGCATTGCCCAAGAGTTTCCAAGGCAAATCATCACCCCAACTCGCATTGAATATCGACATTGCGCCTACCATTCTTTCTTTCGCAGGAATACCTGTGCCATCCGCAATCCAGGGTTACGATCTTCTCGCAGTCGAGCAAAAGAAGCTATCTGCCCGCAAGGACTTCTTCTATGAACACACCTATCTGGGAAGCCCGCGTTTGCCAAAGGTGGAAGGCGTTGTGAGCGGTGATTTGAAATATATGCTTTACACCGAGCACGGGTATGAGGAACTCTATGATACTGTTAAAGATCCGCATGAGACGGTGAATCTGGCGAAGCGTGGTTCGGAGAAGGCGAGGCTGGAAAAGTTGCGGAAGCGGTATGAAGAGTTGAAGAAGAAAGTGAAATGACAAGGGTGAAAATGACCTTCGTTACTCAGACGAGTGTGAAAAACATCAAAAAACGCCCTCATTTGGTGGGCGTTTAATCGACTGGATATAATTGAGGCAATTTTCGTTGAATGCCAACGTAACCTTCGTATGGGTAGTCTGCAAAGTCGTTGTACTTATGGTCATCGAGGTCTTCTATATTATTAAATACCCTGACCCGGTTTATCATCCTTCGTTGTTCTGGCGTTACACGTTGCCACAGTAATTTTAGGATGATCTCCATACTTTCATACTCATGTACTTCCGAGAGTGATGGCGCACTGACACCGAGTACGTAGCTGTCTTTTGCCATTCCGTGAAAGGCGGGTGCCAGGCCGATTGCATCTATGATTAGGCCGTCTTTTTTTGCTTCCCGAAACACTTTTTGCAGTGTTTCTACCAATGCTGTTGCAACCATTGCATGACAATTTTTAGAGAAATAACAAATACTTCGACTTTTGTAGTCGAACAGCCTACTTCATATCTGCGTTGTTCCGACCATATCGCTATCCGGGTCCAGCTTACCTGAAAGACATAGTCCTCTATACAGGCGTTTTCCAAATCGTTCGTCAGCCCGGACAGAATTAACAGGTCGAGGAGGTCATGAATCATAAATGACTTGGCAATATGCCGCGGCACCACTTCTTTTTCAAATATTTCGATGTTCAGTCTTTTGCAAACCACGGCTTTGAGGGCTAATTCAATCGCATACCCACCGATGTAATACGCCGCGCCAGCATGACCGTTTGCAATGAGGCATTCCGCGTCGCGCAGCCGTTCGAGCGCTAGTGATTTCAATGTTGCAGCATTTGCCAAGGTTCGATAGGCGTTTAGCTTGGAGATGAATCGTCGCGCAAACTAAGTTTTGTTCCGGTTGGAAAAACGATTAAATGATCAAAGTCCCACGGTCGGTGTACAAGCGGTTTTTGAGCCTCCATTCGCAAATTTTTTTCAGCATCTTCAAGTCACTTCTTGCATTCTTAAAATCTTTTATCAATCTTTGTCTATCGAATTTATAGATTTATTGAGAACGAAGGGAGAGGTTAGGCTCTGCGATCTTCTGGCAACCTGTGACTCGTCAAGGTGCCCCAACCTAATTCTATTGATAAATCTGAAAATCCAACCACAGTAGTAAACTGGTATTGTGCACTGAATCAGGCTGGTCGGGCCTTGGGAAATCTGTGCCTTGCCGTGAATAAACTTTGATCAACAACAAACCAGAGAAACATGGAAATTTACCTGGATAATGCGGCTACGACCGCCCTGGACCCGGAAGTGATTGAGGCGATCCTGCCATTTTTGACCACCCATTATGCCAATCCTTCATCGGCACACGGTGCGGGGAGGAGGGCAAAGGAGGCGATAGATCAGGCGCGTCGTACGGTAGCACATCTGCTGGGCGCTTTGCCGGAGGAGATTTACTTCACAGCCGGCGCGACAGAGGGGATCAACCTCGTGCTCTCGGGGGCAATCCGGGCGTACGATCTCAGCCATGTCATTACAAGCCGCATCGAGCATAAGGCGGTGTTGCAAACATTGAAGCGGCACGAGAAAGAGGGCGACATTGAAATAAGCTTTGTGAAGCTCGACGAACGCGGTAATGTGGACCTCTACCATCTCGAAAACCTCCTGCGGGCGAACCCGCGCACACTCATTGCGCTTATGCACGGGAACAATGAGATCGGAAACCTGACGGACATCCACGCGATTGGTGTGTTGGCGCGCCGGTACAATGCGGTGTTTTTTACCGACACAACACAAACAATGGGCAAGGCTCATTTCGATTTGCAGGAGGCTGAGATCGATTTCCTCGTGGGCTCGGCACACAAGTTTCACGGTCCGAAAGGCGTAGGTTTTGTTTACATCAGGCAAAAACACCAGCTGAAACCGTTGATTTATGGCGGAGGGCAGGAGCGTGGCCAGCGCGGCGGAACGGAAAACGTAGTGGGCATCGTGGGACTGGCGAAGGCACTGGAAGTAGCTTACCGCAACCTGGAAGCGAGCCGTAGCAAGGTCGCCAGGCTGAAACAATACCTGGTGTCGAAACTCGCGATCAGCGGGATAGAGGGCATATGTTATAACGGGGAGAGCAAATCGATCGAAAACAGCGTCGCTAATGTGCTGAGTGTGTCATTTCCCTGTTTGAGCTCGGGGAGCCTGGTGACCAAGCTGGATCAGGTCGGTATTCAGGTTTCGGGCGGGAGCGCTTGCCAGGGTGGCGGTGCTTCGCATGTGATACAGGCGCTGGCGTGCGAGGCCGATAAGGAGAATGTGAGGTTCTCGTTCAGCAAGTTCAACACGTTCGAAGAGCTGGACCTGGTGGTGGACGCCATTACGCGGATCTACGAATCGGACCCGGTGGTTGCGACGCGCACGGGCTGGAAAAGGATCGCGAGCTTGGCGTAGCAGATAATTTTCCAGAAAATAGTGGCCTTAGCATTGGAAATAGTGTTGTCCTGTTACATTTGTATATTAAATCTATAAAATAAGTAGAATAAATAATGAATCACAAACTTTTAAGCTGTCCCTAACTTCCAATCCACATCATGAGAAGAAATTTAGTACTGATTTTCCTCCTGTTCAGTGTCGCCTGGCTGCATCCGGCAAAGGCGCAAACGATCCCGGTGACCGGTAAGGTCACATCCACGAGCGGCGAAACGCTGCCTGGCGTAACTGTCCTCATCAAAGGCACTTCCAAAGGTACATCCACCAACGGCGACGGCAGCTATGCCATCGAAGCCGACGCCGGTTCAATATTGAAATTTTCGTTTATCGGTTTAAAATCCATTGAATTGCCTGTCCCGCGCGACGGCAGGCTAGACGTCCGGCTCGAAAGCGACGAGACGATTTTGCAGGAAGTGGTCGTAACAGCGCTCGGCATTGCGAAAGAGAAGAAATCGCTCGGTTATGCGGTGCAGGAGTTGCAGACCAAAGACGTGGCCGAAGCGCGCGAAGGCAACCTTGTGAATGCACTTTCGGGCAAGATCGCGGGCGTGAACATTACCAACAGCCAGGGTGGAATGGGCTCGTCGCGGATCGTGATCCGGGGTGAAACGTCGATCGCAGGTAATAACCAGCCGCTCTTCGTGGTGGACGGAATACCGGTTGATAACTCGCAGCTGGGTGCCGGTGCCAACGGTTCGCGCGATTTTGCGAATGCGATTGCTGATATTAACCCGAACGACATCGAGTCGATCAGCGTGCTGAAAGGGCCGAATGCGGCTGCATTGTACGGTTCCCGCGCTTCCAACGGAGTGATTTTGATTAAAACCAAAAGCGGAAAAGGCACGCAGCGCGGGCTGGGCGTGAATGTGAATTTTGGTTATTCTTCGGAGAAGCTATTGGTGTTGTCTGAATATCAGAATGTTTTCGGGCAAGGAACCGGTGGAGCTTTCTCTTATGTGAACGGTAAAGGCGGCGGTGTCAACGATGCTACCGATGAAAGCTGGGGCCCGAGAATGGACGGCCGGCTGATTCCGCAGTTCTTCTCGAATGGCGAGGCGGTACCGTTTGTAGCGCACCCTGATAATGTCAAGAACTTTTTTGTAACGGGTCACACCCGCACCACAGGCGTTTCGGTAGCAGGCTCGAACGACAAGGTAGATTACCGCTTTTCATTCAATAACAGCAAGCAAACCGGCGTGATCCCAAATACGGATATTTCCAAAAACTCATTTGGGGTAAATACAACCTACCGTTTGAACGACAAGCTGACACTTTCGACCAGTGCCAATTTTGCCCGGAACAGCTCCGATAACCTGCCTGGTACATCGGGCCGCGGGAGTAGCGTCATGCTCCAATTCCTGTGGTTTGGCCGGCAGGTGGATACCGAGTTGTTGAAGGATTACAACAAAGGCGGCTTCGACTACAACTGGAACCACAGCTATTACAGCAACCCCTATCTGCTGCAATACGAAAACACCGCCCAACAGCGCCGCGACCGCTTTTTCGGCAATGTGAATTTGAATTACAAAATTACCGACTGGCTCACTGCCAATGTGCGTACGGGTAACGACTATTATAACGACAAGCGCAAGTTCAAAGTCGCCTACGGCACCAATGGCACGCCTTATGGCTCGTACACTGAGGATAGCTACGTAGTGAATGAAAACAATACCGATTTCAATTTCAACTTCCACAAGAATGTAAGTGCTGACTTTGAACTCGACTGGCTCGTGGGCGGTAACCTGCGCAGCAATTTCAATGAGCAGAACTACCAGCAGGCACCGCGCCTTGCCGTGGCCGATTTGTACACGCTGAACAACTCTCGCGACCCGCTGGTATCCTATAATGTGCTGCGTAAACAGAAGGTTTACAGCGCATTCAGCTCCGCGCAGGTAGGTTTCCGCAACTATGCGTTCCTGAACCTTACAGCGCGTAACGATTGGTCGTCGACATTACCAACCGGTAACAACTCGTACTTCTATCCGTCGGTGAATGCCAGTTTGGTATTGACCGATGCATTCGATATCAAATCCAACGTGCTTACCTATGCTAAACTTCGCGGCGGGTGGGCCGAGGTGGGCAAGGATACCGATCCTTACCAGCTCGTGAACACCTTCCCCTTTAACCAGCCATTCGGCAGCGCGCCTTTGCTGACCGTTTCGGATGTGTTTTTGAGCGAAAATTTGAAGCCTGAAATCACGCAGTCGACTGAGATTGGTGCCGATATAGCCTTGTTCCGTAACCGCGTTCGGTTGGATGTAAGTTATTATAATACAGATAGCTATAATCAGATTTTGCGCGCGGATGTAAGTCCGTCGACGGGTTATAAGCAGAAACTGCTCAATGCAGGCCATATTAATAACCGTGGTGTCGAGGCGATGCTGAATGTGAAGCCGATTGAAACCGAATCAGGTTTTAAATGGGATATCGGGATCAACTTTTCGCGAAACCGCAGCAAAGTGGTGGAGCTCGACGACGAGGGCTTCCTGAACGATTACAAACTAGGTACCAATGGCGTGACCGTTTATGCGAGCAAGGGTCTCGGCTACGGCGCTATTTTCGGATCGGCGTTTGCCCGGGACGAAAATGGCGAGCAGATCATCGGGGCCAATGGGTTGCCGACGAAGAACCCGAGTCTGCAAGTGCTCGGTCACTACACGCCGAAATGGATGGGCGGCATCAACAACTCATTCTCTTTCAAGGGTTTTAACCTGAGCGTGCTGATTGACACCAAGCAGGGCGGCTCCATTTACTCCGCAACCAACGCAACCGGGCGCTATACCGGCGTGCTGAAATCGACCTTGCCCGGCCGCGATGCGGACCATGGGGGGCTGACCTACTATTACCCTGGCAACAACAAGGCTGGTGTAGCTGTGCAGGTGGCTAATGCGGCCGCTGCACCGTCGGGTGCGATCGTATACGACGACGGTATCATCGCCAAAGGCGTAACGACCGACGGCAAACCGAATACCGTGATCGTTCCGGCGGAGCGCTATTACAAAGGGGTGTATTCCAACAGCGCGGGTATCAACGAAGCGAGCGTGTTCGATGCGTCGTTCATCAAACTGCGCGAGGTGAAACTGGGCTACACGGTCCCGCAGACATTTATTTCCAAATTTAAACTGCAAAGCCTGACCCTCTCGCTGTACGGCCGCAACCTGGCGTTCCTGCAAAAGAAAGCGGATAACATCGATCCTGAAACGGCTTTCAACACCGGCAATACCGGCCAGGGGCTCGAATCGTTGCAGCTGCCGACGACCGCTTCTTACGGTTTCAATCTTTCCATAGGCTTCTAATAGACCCATATCCATGCATACCCATAACATTACCAAAGGATTTGTGATCGCTGCTGCCGGCCTGCTTTTGACGGCTTGCCAGGATCAGCTCGAAGAAACGAATACCAACCCGAACGAGGCTATTAAAGCCCAGCCGGAATATTTGCTGGCGAATGCGATCAAATCCAATGCGGACCTTACGCTCGGCTCGGATGCTTCGATGGAGACTACCACGCTTTTTATCCAGCATTGGGCGAAAATTCAATATACAGACCCGGACAAGTACACGGTCAGCATTGCCAACGTGCAAAACGTCTGGACGAACCTCTATTCGCAGGGATTGACGGACTTCGCCACGATCATCAAACTCGGAGAGGAAAGTGGTAATACCAATTACCAGGCGGTAGGCCTTATCCTGAAATCCTGGTCGTTCCAGCTACTGACCGATTTGTACGGCAACATTCCGTACAGCCAGGCGCTGCAATTGAACGAGACGCTCACGCCGAAATATGACGCGCAAAAGGACGTTTACATTGGTCTTTTGAATGACCTCAAAAAAGCGACCGAGCTGATCAATACCAGCGGCTCGCCGATCAGTGGTGACCTTGTTTACAATGGCAACCTCACCAAATGGAAGAAGTTCGCGAACTCCCTGCGCCTGCGCATCGCATTGCGCATTGCCGACAAGGAACCTGAAACCGCCAAAGCGGTGGTAGCGGAGCTAGCCAAAGACAAAAGTGCCCTCATTGCTTCCAACGACGAGATCGCGCAGCTGGTTTACCTCGCATCGCCGAATCAGAACCCTGTTTCCCGCGACCGCGAAACGCGCGACGATTACCGCGTCAGCAAATCGATCATCGATAAGTTGCAGGAGCTGAAAGACCCGCGCCTGGCTGTTTTCGCAAACAAAACCGTCGATGCGACGCCTACGGGCTACATTGGAGTAACCAACGGCCTTCCCGCCGATTCGGCGGCGAAGCTGGGTTTTACCAAAACTTCTAAACTGGGTGATTATTTCACGGCACCGGCTTCACCGGCCATTTTTGTGAGTTATGCCGAAGTTTTGTTTAACCTGGCGGAGGCTGCGCAGCGCGGATTTATTACTGAAAGCGCGGTTGATTTGTACAAAGCGGCTGTGACAGCGTCGTTGCAGCAGTTCAAAGTGGGTAATGCGGATATCGCCGCTTATCTCGCCCAGCCATCGGTAGCCTACGATGCCGCGAACTATAAAAAATCGATTGGCGAGCAGAAATGGCTGGCGCTATTCAGCCAGGGCCTGGAAGCTTTTGCAGAATGGCGAAGGCTGGATTATCCGCAGCTAAAACCGGCCTATGCAGGTGTTCTGAATGGAAAATTGCCCGTCCGCCTCACATACCCGACGGGGGAGCAGGCGCTCAATGCAGCCAATTACAAAGCCGCCGTTGCCGCCCAGGGCGAAGACCGCCTGACGACGAAGCTGTGGTTCGACGCATTCTAATTTTAACAAAATTTAATGTGCGGTAGTGGCACTTAACTGGGCTGCGGGGCGTAATGTTAATGTGACCGCCGCCGATGGGCCTTCGGCCGACCATAGACCATAGACAATAGACCATGCTAATCATTAGAATCCAAAGTACAAACATGGTCGATGGTCGGCGGTCCATGGTCGGGCCGCAGGCCCATCGGCGGTCAGCCGTCGGCGGTCAAAAAATATTCTCAACAAACCACATAAACATCAAAACCAATGAGCAAAACCTTTTTTCTCCGGATCATTTACCGGAATGCCGGGAATCTGCACAAAATTACTTCCAGTGTGGAATCCGTAAACGGGGCGAAAATCAAGCATTTGAACTTTATCAGCAGAGGCAAAAGTTTCGTGGGCGTAATCGCGTTCGAAGCATCTCAACTGATCGACTTTGAAAAAATCATGACGCTGATCCGCCGTAACCGCGACATTTCAGAAGTTGAACGGATTATGGATAGCTCACTTTGTTGTTGACCGTGATCAGAATGTGATCCCAAACTGAAATCCTATCGTGACGGACGCCGGGTGCCCGTTCCCGAAGCGGAAAGGCACCGGCACCGCCACAAAATAGCCGCTGTTTTTATTTTTCTTCACGATTTTATTCAAAACCGGCGTGAAGCCGTACCTCCCGGCCGTTTCAAATGCGGCACGACCGGCGAAGGTAAGCCCGGGTGCTAATGTTACGAGAATGCCTGGGTGAAAGAGGAAATTGGCCATCCTGCTCGTACCCTTCTCAGCCCTTACTAATGGCACAAATTCAGCTGAGAAGCCGATTTTAGGGCTTTTCCATATATTAATGCCGGTAGGCAATCCAACTACATAATAGCTATCGAAATTGGTAGTCGTACCCTCGTCGCTGAAGGTAACGATCGGGTGCAGAATGCCTACATAACCGGCTACACGCGGGTATGTGGGAGCGGGTGCAGGCGCGGCTGTGCTTGCTGGTGCGGACGCGGGTTGTGCCTGCTGTTGTGCGCGTGAGGCGCTATGGACAAGCGAAATGAGGATGCAGAGCGTAAATAGGAGTTTTCCGGTAAAATGACGGAGCATAACATGGGGTTTTAGATGAAAGCGGGTAAACCGCCTTACAATTCTAAAAACCAATGCGCCGCCAGGATAGAACGGTTTTAACGTTTTGTATTTCCTTTACTTTTTCGAACAAATTTTCTGTATTCCGAGGGCGTTTGCCCGGTATGCGCCTTGAAAACACGGTTGAAATGGCTTTGATCCGAAAAGCCGGTGAGGTAGGCGATCTCAGCCAGCGTGTCTTCCGAAGATTCGAGCAGCTGAATGGCCTTTTCGATCCGTAACTTCCGGATGTATTCTCCGAAAGAAAGGTTATCGAAGTACCGGGAAAACTCCCGTGAAAGGTAAGCCGGATTTACGTCCAACTCCTCCGAGGCGATTTTGAGATTGAAGTTCAGGTTGGTATCGATATGGTCCTGAATGAGGTTTTTAAGGTCTTTGGTCCAGGCTGGGACCTTGGCCTTTTTTTCGCCTTTGTTGCTGATGTAGGTTTTGTAAATCTGTAACAATAAATGCTCTGTCGGGCTTTGGGTGTGTTTCTCTTTGCGCAAGTGCCTGGCCCAGCTGTACAACGCGTCGTAAATGAGCATGCCTTGTTCGAGCAACTCGTGGTCGTCCCTGGTATTGTAAGCCAGTCCGGCTGATATCGCCCAAAGCCCCGACGATTGTAATGCTAATGTGTGGTCGTCGGTATCGGCCCCGCGCACGATGGGCGCGATGACGTTCAGCGCAGGGTCTTTCAGTTCGTATTTTTTGATAAAATAATCGAACGTACACTGATCGTCATAATGAGTGAATTCGACGCCGGGAATGTCGAAAGGTGTTGCGCTCAGCGCTTCCGCCTGGCACAACACCTCATTTTCGGGCACATATATTATTTCCGCTTGCGGATCGATGAAGCGTCGTATGAGCCACGGGCAGGCCAGTCGGTCAATTTTGGGGCGCTCGCGCGTGATCCATTTCATATTAATAAGTGGGAGCTACCTGTTTGGGTTTTCTGTATTTGTGCAAATTAATTAAAAGAACACTACCCAAAATCACGATCAAGCCCAAAATCTGTAATCGCGTGATGGTTTCATGGGCGAAGAAAATACCCAGAAGCACGGCCACAACCGGATTCACATAAGCATAAGTACTCACCTTCGTAGCCGGCTGTACTTTTAAAAGCCACACATAGGCGCTGAATGCCGCAATCGAACCGAAAAGGATCAGGTAACCGGTGGCAAGCCAGGCGTTTGTCGGAATCGACGAGAGCTGTACGGAAGAAAACTCACCTGAAAACAATGCACCGGGTATGAATGCTACGCCGGCAGCGAGCATTTGCCAGGTCGAGTTGACCGTCGCTGAGGTCGACACGGAGTTGTATTTGGAATACAGTGAGCCACCCGCCCAGGCCATCGAACCTAACACCACGATCACCATCGCGAAAAGGTCCCGCCCGCTGTTCAGGGACGACATTGTGGCCATTATTTTTTCATAAAAAAGCAGTATAACTCCAGCGAAACCGACCAGCAGGCCCAGAATGGTCGATTTGTTGCTCAAATTCTCCGACCATTTTGGTTTATCCAGCAACACAAACCAAATGGGCGCAGAGGATATCATAATAGCCACCATTGCGCTCGGCAGGAATTGCTCCACCCAAATCACCACTCCGTTGCCGACGAACAGCAACAATAAACCCGTCACAAGGGCGGGTTTCATAATCTTCCAGGAAAATACTTTTTCACCTTGCATCAGGCTCCAACCGAGCATCAGCAAGCCGGCGATAATGAAGCGGAATGATCCAAGGAAAAACGGCGGAAAACCTTCCAGGGCTCTCTGGATAAAGAAATAGGTGGATCCCCAAACGATATACACGGTGGCGAATGCCAGTACCACCATTAATGTTGACGGAGTTTTTGTTGATGTTTGCATGGCGATTTCATTTTTCTGGTATAACTAACTGTTGCTCTTCCTTGACCGTTTCGAGGACGATCGTAGTGCGTGTGGATGTGATACTCTGTATTTTGCTGAACTTGTTGCGCATCAGGTCCATCAGCGAAGCCGAATCGGCCGTGCGGACTTTCACCATATAACAATCCTCGCCCGCAATGTGGTGAACCTCTTGTACTTCCGGTATTTTGGCGAGTTCTTTGGCGGTATTGTTGCTGCCCATGCCCTCCGACGATTTCATTGCAATGAATGCAAGCAGCGTTTGTCCCAAAGCCACGGGACTGATGCGCGTCGTATATTTGACGATCACCTGCTTCTGTTCCAGCTTCTTGACCCTTTCGAGTACCGCCGAGGGCGCCATTTCCAGCTCACGCGCGAGGTCGGCATTCGTCATGCGCGCGTTCTCCTGCATAAGGCGGAGAATGCTGAGATCGGTTTTATCGAGAACAATTTCAGTTCCGTTCATGATTCTGGTAGATGGGGATCGAATAGAATAATATTCAAAAAAATACGTTACATTCTGAATATAGTTCAGCTATTACAATGGATGAATCTTAAAAGTTCGTCGTAACTATGAAATTTTCGAATTTTATTCTAAATAATCGGAAAATAAATGGCGATCGTGCGGAATGGGAATATTTGCCATCTTTACATGATCTCTAATCCCGAACCATACACGCATGAAAAGACTTGTAATGAGCCTGTTAAGCGCATTGCTCTGCACCGCAGCCGCATTGGCGCAAATCGATACCAAAGCAACTCCCGAGACCGCCGCGCTTTACCGCAACCTCCAAAAGCTTTCTGAACAGTACATTCTTTTCGGTCATCAGCACGCGACCGAGTACGGGCACGGCTGGTCGGGCGACGAGGAGCGCTCGGATGTGAAATCGGTAACGGGCTCGCATCCCGCGGTGATCGGGGTCGATTTTATGGGGCTCTCGGGCCGGCCTGCGGACGAAATTGCTAAAACCGCCGAGGCATTGCGGAAGAACGTGGTGGCGACCTACAACCGCGGTGGCATTACGACGGTTGCCTGGCACTTTTCCAATCCGGCGTCGGAGGGTGGGTTTTATTGGAAAGATGATGTTTCCAAACCGGCGATGGCGCTCATCAAACCGGGTGGTTCCCACCACGAGCAATATAAGCTGATCCTGAAAACAATTGCCGATTTCGCACATTCGGTAAAAGGCAGGGACGGAACCCTCGCCCCGATGATCTTCAGGCCCTTCCACGAGTTCGATGGCGACTGGTTCTGGTGGGGTAAAGGGCACACCTCAAAAGAGGATTTCATCGCCGTCTGGCGCTTCACCGTTTCCTACCTGCGCGATCAGCTGGGTGTGCACAACTTCCTTTACGCATTCTCTCCCGACAATAAATTCACCTCCCAGTACGAATTTCTCGAACGCTACCCCGGCAACGAATGGGTGGATATGGTAGGAATGGATAATTACGGTGATTTCGGGCGCGATGGTAAATACAACCTCGATGCCGGTTTGAAGAAGCTCAAAATCGTGTCGGACTACGCGCAAAAAGCCGGTAAGTTGGCCGCGTTCACCGAAACCGGCCTGGAAAGCATTCCTAACCCCACCTGGTGGACGGAGACGCTGCTCAAAACCCTGAAAGCGGAGAAATTACAGCTTGCGTACGTGCTCGTGTGGCGCAACGATACCAAAAGTCCTACCCATTTTTACGCCCCTTTTCACGGTCAGGTCAGTGCGGCGGATTTCGTGAAGTTCTATCATGATCCTTATACTTTGTTTGAAAAGGATTTGAAGGAGATATATAAATAAATGCGCCTTATGAGTTTAAGATTTGTATAAAAATTGCTGAAACCATATGATGATCTTCACTTACAAACTTATCCAACGCAAAAACCTCTTCCTATTGACCGGCCTGTTCATGACCTTAGCGGCGGTTTCCTGTGCGCCAAAGTACGATCCCAAGCCCGCGCCGGACAAGCGACTTCCCGAAATGCAGACTAATGTGGCCGCTTTTAGCACGTCGGGCAATGTGGTGGAAAATTTCAACCTCAGTTTCACAAGCCTGGGAAACATTGCGATAGAGGAGTACGGCATTGTATATGCTTTTTTGCCGGACACTACCGCGGTAAACCTCGTCATCGGTGGGGCTTATCCCACGGCAAAATTCAAGAACGCCCCGAGAATGGGTGCAAACACGGAAACTTTCAACATTAGTTTTCCTGCCGGTATGCATGCTTTATCCTATCGGGCCTACGCAAAAGTCGCAGGCGGCGAAGTGCGGTATGCGACGAACCAGCTGAATAAAACTTATTGATTCGACTGCCTGCAAGAGTTACTTTTAGTGGACGCTGTCACGCATCCTTCATATAGAAACTTCCTATGTCGGAGAAAGACGTTGGTTTGATGAAAAACCTTTTACTCATTGAGAAACTGTCGGTGCACATTAAAAATCAGTCCAAAGGACGTGGTTAGCTATTATTGCTGAAACCTAATTAAAAGCAATGATGGCGACTTCAAACCAATTTTTCAAAAAAGGCCTTTGCGCTGCATTTGGTGCATTTATTTTATTTAGTACTATTTCCTCATGCGATGTCTTCAAGGCTGATCCCAAGCCGCTGGTTTTTGAAACAGGGCCAGTAGTTTTTTTGCGACTTGGTGGAGTTATCGAAAGTTTTCACATTGTAATTGATGATCTGGGAAGCAAGCCTATTGAAGAATATGGAATTGTTTATGCTGTTGACAGCGCCGAAATTATCAGGGCCCCTCTTATCACCGACAAAAAGGTAACCTTTACCGAGCCAGCAAAAGTTGGCGGAAATGCGCAGAAAGTAAAAATTGGTTACCCCATCGGCACGACATGCATTTCCTGCCGAGCTTATGCGAAGTTCAAAGACGGTACCGTACAGTATGCGGAAAAAGGCCAAAAAATGATCTTCTAGTGACCGGGCTGTCTCGTGCCAGCAGTATGCGAATATGCGCTGTAACTACAAGATTCTTCCTTTCACTCATTGAAAAAAGATCGTTGCACATTAAAAATTAATTGTCCCACGCCGCTTGAATAACATTGCTAAAAAAACGAAACGCAATGAAACCACAAGTCTTAAGGCAAATTGCATCTTTTGCTGCTTTACTTCTTTCCACGGGACTTCCATCCTGTGACCGTGAGATAAATCCCAAGTCAGAAATGCAGATTCAAACAGGGCCTGCACATGTAACGGAACTGGGCGGCACCATCAATTCTTTTGTTGTCGTATTCAATGAATTGGGCAATAAGCCCATTGAAGAATACGGCGTGGTGTACACATTTGACGACAATGTCAAGGATCGTTATCCAGATTTAACCGATTCACAAGTTGCCTTCGATCTTCCTCCCCAGCGATACTCGAACGAGAAACCAGTGAAAATTGAGTTCCCGTCGTCAGCGCATTGGATAGGTTACCGCGCTTATGCGAAGCTTAAAAGTGGAGAAATCAAATATGCCGAACCAGTTATCATAACCTACTAGTGACCCTTTACTATGGCAGGTAGCAAGCAAAACATGAACCATGTACGCCAGTTATTATTAGTGGCTATTCTATTTTCCGCAATAGCACTTTCGTGCACGAATCACTCGCATAAGAATGATCCGAAGCCGGAGGAAAAGACCTTTCCAGAAATCCATACCGGACCAGCTACCTTCCACGTGCTGGGTGGCGTGATCGAGACTTTCACCGTCAATTTTGAAAAGTTTGGCAATGTTCCGGTTGAAGAGTATGGGGTCGTGTACGCGTTTTTGCCCGAAACAACGTCCGTAGAGCTCGTGGTGGATGGGCCGTATCCCGCTGCGAAGTTCAAAGGGACAGCGAAATTGGGACTCAATACGGAGACTTTTAAGATCGGTTTCCCTACCAATATGCATGCTTTATCGTATCGCGCCTACGTGAAAGTAAAAGGCGGCGAGGTACGCTATGCGGATAACGATTTTACCAAGGTCTATTAATCATGCACCGCCCGCTCCTGAAATTTCCGGCTGACCAGGTGGTAATTGAACAGCTCCACCAGATCAATAAGCACGGCGTTGGGATCGTTGGCGTTTAGGTATATCCGTACTTTCCGGATGAAATCGTAAAGCGGTTCGTAGTATTTGTGACCGGTTTCTTCCTGGAAATCCTGGATCGTGAAAGTGTTGCCCTTTTTGAGAATCATGTATACGGCGATAAAAAAGTAGGAGATCGGGAGCTTGCTGCCTTCGAGCACAGTGCCGCTTTGCAACGTCGTGCGGAATCGGCATTGCTTGCATTGAAACTGCTGCTTCGGCGCGAGCCAGTAATGATGGGTACCGCCGCATTTTTTGCAGGTGATCCCACGCCGTAACCTGAAATCCTTGAATGCCTCCGTCGCGATGGTTTCGTTCTTGTAAATATCGATCAGATTGCCCGCTTGCATAATAAAATGATAGAATGAGAAGTCCAAAGCTAGCAAAAAAGTTAATATAATATATAGTCTATCGAATTTATATAGAATATTTTTAGTGGTAAGCTTTCGAATCGATCAATCCATAAATTCTATAAAAACGATAGGGGAATGAGCCAAATTTTAGTCGGTAGTCAGGTGGTTTTTGAGCATATTATTTCTGGTGTTTGATGAATGAAAACAGTATCTTGGTATAATCTATGGAGGCTGGCCGGTTCGAGAAATGAGGTGGCAAACGGCTGGTGGCAGGTTATGGGGTTCTTTAAATGCCTGATTTATAGTTCACGTATGTTTGTGATCGTTAATCCGGCCGCGCTCTGGCAATACCTGGTGGCGCAATGCAGCTCGTTTCTCATTAATAATCAAATACAGAATGGCCAAGTTAAACCAAAATCAAACTGCGCTCGGTGACGTGGCAGCACGGCAGTTGGCGATCGCAACCCGTACGGTGCCTCAATTCGAGGCGATCACGCCGCGATGGCTTACGCATTTGCTCAACTGGATCCCCGTGGAGTCGGGTGTGTACCGCCTGAACAAGGTAAAGGAAGGCAGCACCGCGGAAGTGGATTGCTCTCGTCGCGACGAGCGCGAGTTGCCCCATACTTTTATCGATTACGTTGAGAACCCGCGCGAATACAACCTGACGGCCGTGAACACGGTGCTCGACGTACATACCCGCGTGTCGGATTTGTACAGCAAGCCTTATAACCAGATCAGCGAACAGCTGCGCCTGACGATCGAAAGCATTAAAGAGCGCCAGGAAAGTGAGCTGATCAATAATGGTGAGTATGGACTGCTTTCGAGCATTGCCGACAAACAGAAGATCTCGACGCGCCTGGGCCCGCCGACGCCGGACGACCTCGACGAGCTGCTTACCAAAGTATGGAAAGAACCCGGGTTCTTCCTGTTGCACCCGAAAGCCATCGCTGCGTTCGGCCGCGAGTGTACGCGCAAGGGCGTTCCACCTCCGACGATCTCGCTTTTCGGCTCCCAATTCATTACATGGCGGGGCATTCCACTGATTCCCTCCGATAAAGTGCCTATCGAAAATGGCAAAACGAAGATCCTTTTGCTCCGCACGGGTGAAAGCCGTCAGGGCGTAGTAGGATTGTACCAACCGGGTTTGCCGGGTGAACAGTCGCCGGGGCTTTCTGTCCGTTTTATGGGCATCAACGACAAGGCCATCGCCTCGTACCTGGTATCGCTTTACTGTTCGCTAGCTGTGCTGGTCGACGACGCGATTGCGGTTTTGGAAGATGTAGAAATCGGTAACTACCATGAGTACAAATATTGACGGCCAGCCGATTGGTCTGCCAGACGGCATCCCAAGTAATTTTCCGGGCAATTCTTCGGGCAATTTGCCCGACGCCCATGCTCTGGAGCGGCTCGCCAATGAACTTTTCAAGGCATTACCGGGAGAAATGCCGTCTCCCGTTTTCTCGCCGAACCTGGAAGACCATCCGAGGGCGCAAAAAATGCTGGGCATCATTCAGCAGGAGTTCGGAGGCAAACAATCGCCATCGAACGCATATGCGCAATCGCATCAGGATTTCGATGTGAGCGAGCCGCAAACGAGTCTGCCCGATCCGCATTTTACCGACGGCCATGTACCACCGTCGGCTGCTGGTGTAGGCATTTCACCAGCCGGGCAGGTGCCGGCCGGCGGGCTAAATGCCGGCCAGTCGCCCGCAGGCAATAGGAACCCGGCATTTCCTTATCAGGATCACCAGCATGATCTGACAGACGTGTTCAACCGGCTTCCGAATTTTGGCAGTTCCGCGCATTTGCCATACGCGGGTGCTGCGCCATCGCTGCCGTCTTATTATTTTCTGAATGAAAATTTCACGGAAAAACCGCATGTTCCCGGCGCCGCCAATTTTTTGCCGCACAGCTTTTCGCCGTTTTCATTCGGTAATATTCACGTGGGCAACGATCGTGATCAGCTCGGCCGCTCCGTGCAAAGTCCGATCGGTAAGATACCTTTTGATATAAACCGCGTCCGCAGCGACTTCCCGGTATTCAAGGAGCGCGTGAATGGCAAGCCATTGATCTGGTTCGACAATGCGGCTACTACCCAGAAGCCGAAGCAGGTGATCGACCGGATCAGCTATTTCTATGAACACGAAAATTCCAACATTCACCGCGCCGCGCACGAGCTCGCCGCCCGCGCTACGGACGCCTACGAGGGCGCACGTGAGAAGGTACGGGCATTCGTGAATGCAAGGTCGGTCAATGAGATCGTGTTTGTACGGGGCACTACCGAGGCGATTAACCTCGTAGCTAAAACCTGGGGCGACCAAAACCTGAATGCGGGCGATGAAATCATCGTAAGTCACCTCGAACACCACGCGAACATCGTACCCTGGAAGCAACTAGCGGATAAAAAAGGCCTGGTACTACGCGTGATCCCCGTGGACGACGACGGCCAGATTTTGCTCGACGCCTACGCCGGCTTATTGAACCCGAAAACCAAACTCGTGTCCTTTACACAGGTCTCAAATGCTTTGGGGACCGTCACTCCCGCGAAGCAGATCATCGAAATGGCGCATTCCGTTGGCGCGAAAGTGCTGCTCGACGGCGCACAATCCGTTTCGCACCTTCGGACGGACGTGACAGGTCTCAACTGCGATTGGTTTGTATTCTCCGGTCACAAAGTTTTCGGCCCGACGGGCATTGGGGCTTTGTACGGAAAAGAGGACATCCTGAACGCCACACAGCCGTGGCAGGGCGGCGGTAATATGATCGTGGATGTCACATTCGAACACATTCAATACCATAATGCGCCTTCGCGATTCGAGGCGGGTACCGGCAACATCGCCGATGCGGTAGGTCTCGGCGCTGCATTGGATTATGTAAACCACCTTGGTATCGAGCATATCCATCAGTACGAACATTTCCTGCTCGAATATGCGACCGGTTTGATGAAAAATGTCCCTGGCCTGCGACTGATCGGTACTGCGAAGGAAAAAGCATCGGTACTGTCGTTTGTTCTGGATGGTTATAAAACAGAGGAGGTAGGTGCGGCGCTCAACAAGGAAGGCATCGCCGTACGCTCGGGCCACCACTGTGCGCAGCCTATCCTGAGGCGGTTTGGCCTCGAAACCACCGTGCGCCCTTCTCTCGCATTTTACAATACCTGTGAGGAGATAGACGTGCTCGTGGCAACGCTGCACCGGTTGAGCGGGCGCCGCTGAGGATTGACGACCGACTATTCCTCACTACCAATGACCGCTCTTGACTAACCATGACAATCAATGACTACCACTAACCACCATCGTCGCGGCCTGGCGATCGGCGGTCGATGGTCGGTCGTCGGCGGTCATTTCCCAACCCGCTCATCAAACAACCCCAATGCCATCATCACTCATCGATCTTCTTAAAAAAACGCATCATGCCGAGTGGGAGGCGACTCCCTCCTGGCATGATGCCACAGCCTGGCTCGACGACCTGATCCATTTTCTTTTTCCGAGCAATAATTTACCTAAAAAGACCTCCTACGAAGGTATTTTAAAGAAAAACCAGATCGATCTTGAAAATATCCTGCTCAGTTACCTTGATCCGAAAAAGGTGGCCATCGAGCAAAAAGTGGCTTCTTTTTACGACGAGCTGGAAACGATTTACAAGAACCTGCGCCTCGACGCCAGCAAAATTCACGAATACGACCCGGCGGCTACGAGCGTCAACGAAGTGATCGTTTCGTACCCCGGCTTTTATGCGATCGCGGTTTACCGCATTGCCAATTATCTGAGTATTCTGCAAATTCCGGTGCTGCCGCGCATTCTCACGGAATATGCGCATGGTAAAACAGGCGTCGATATTCACCCGGAGGCTACCATCGGCGTGCCGTTCATGATCGATCATGGTACCGGCATTGTGATCGGTGCCACTTCGGTAATCGGTAGAAATGTGAGTATTTACCAGGGGGTGACTTTGGGTGCATTGCAGGTTGCGAAAGAGCTTTACAACACGAAACGCCACCCGACCGTAGGCGATAACGTCATCATTTACGCACGGACGACCATCCTTGGAGGCGACACCGTCATAGGCGAAAACAGCGTGATCGGAGGCAGTGTTTTCCTCACCAAAAGCGTAGCGCCCAATTCGCAGGTGTTTAATACGCATCAATTGCGCATTACGACGCGAGCGGAAGCGTAACTTTTGAGATGTTGTCAGGGATGGTCAGGTGTGGTCATTTTTAGTCAGGTGTAGTCAGGTGTAGTTAAGAGTGGTCATTAATTGTCAGGTGTTGTCATGAAGAGTCAGGTGTAGTCAAGAGTGGTCATTAATTGTCAGGTGTTGTCACGAAGAGTCGTTGAAATTCAATACTTGACCAAGAATGACAACATCCGACTACAAATGACAATGTCTGACCACGCTTGACTACATCCGACCATTCCTGACCACAAATGACGATCGCCAGCGATGATGTTGCTTTTTTGCATAAATTGACGCCATGCCCGTCGACCGCAATACCTTCAAACTCCTGAGAATCCCGTTCTCATTTTTCCTGGCGCCGCTGTTCCTCTTCGCTTACAGCCAGGCAGAGGAAGTGGTGCACAGGCAGGCGTTGTGGAGCTTCCTGATTATCCATTTCCTTGTTTACCCGGCCAGCAATGGCTATAACAGCTACGTCGACCGCGACGAGGACAGTATCGGCGGGCTCGAAAAGCCCCCGCTGCCCACGCGCGACCTTTTTTACCTTACGATTTTTTTGGATGTTGCCGCAACCGTCCTGGCGCTTGTTTTCGTAAATACACTGTTCACGTTTTGTCTCGTGCTTTACATCGGGGCATCCAGGGCGTACAGTTCGCGGCAGATCAGGCTGAAAAAGTACCCGGTCATAGGCTTTTTGACCGTGGTGATTTTTCAGGGGGCATTTACCTACTATATGTCGATTGCCGGCATTTCGGGTGGCGCGTTGCGGCTCGATATGGCCAATATCTTTGTGTTGCTGGGTTGTTCTTTCCAGATCGCGGGCGCGTATCCGCTCACGCAGGTGTACCAGCACGAGCAGGACCTGCGCGATGGCGTGGTCACATTGAGTTATAAGTTGGGTTATATCGGCACTTTTGCATTTACGGCGGCTATGTTTGTGCTCTGCAATGTGTTTTATTATTTGTACTTTACGACCAGGGAACTTGGAATGATTTTTTACATTGTCCAGGTGTTCTTCATTCCTATTGTGATCTGGTTCGGGATTTGGTTTTCGCTCGTTTGGAAAGACCACCGACAGGCCAATTTTCGGAATACCATGCGGATGAACTGGGTGGCGGCGATTTGCATGAATAGTTGTTTCATCGTTTTAATTATTATCAACAGAATTCCATTGAGTTATCTATCCTCTATTGAAACAGCCGTTCCCGAATATGGTTATGCACAGGAAACGCTCACCGATTTCTACCTGCGATCGACCGACGACCTGAATACCCGCCGGAAAATCAAGATCGTAGCTGCTAAAACCGGCATCGAAAAGCGCTACTCCGTCATCCCCGATTTTGATAAGAATCCAGAAGATTTCGAATTTTTCAACCGGAATGCCGCATTAATGCCGGAACCGACGCTTTCGGAGCGCATGCAGCTTTACCAAAAACATGCGACTGCCCTTTCCAAAAAGGCGGTTGAGCAAATTCACGATTTTGAAAATATTAAGACGGGTATTACCCATTTGATCACCGTTACCTGCACGGGGCTATTTGCACCCGGGCTGGATATCGAGCTCATGCGTGAGTTGAAGCTAAACCCTTCGATTCAACGGAGCAGCGTTAACTTCATGGGTTGCAACGCAGCGATTTTAGCATTGAAAAACGCGGACGCCATTTGTAAAAGCCATGTAAATGCGAAAGTACTGGTGGTGTGCACGGAGCTCTGCACGATCCATTTTCAGAAACGGTATAATGACGATTACCTGCTTTCGAATATGATTTTCGGGGATGGCGCGGCTGCGTCACTGGTATCATCGCAGCCGGACGATCGTTATCTGCATCCGGTGAAGATCGATGGCTTCAATTCGATGGTGCTGCATAATGGCTATTCGGATATGGCCTGGCAGCTCTCCGAGACAGGTTTTATGATGAACCTTTCGTCGTACGTGCCCGATCTGATCCGCGAGAATATCGGTCCTATGCTTAAATCAGTGGGCCTGAAACCGGAAGATTACCGGCATTGGGCGGTGCATCCCGGCGGGAAACGCATTGTAGATGATTTTGCGATGGCGTTGGAGCTGGACAAATGTCTGCTCGGGCCTACCTACAATGTGCTTAATAACTACGGAAATATGTCGTCACCGACGGTGCTGTTTGTCCTGAAAGAAGTGCTCGAAACAGCGAAGCCCGAGCACTTGGGTAACCGCATTTTCGCCGCTGCGTTTGGTCCGGGGCTTAGCATCGAAACCATGCAATTGCAGTATGTTCAGGCATAGGAGCTTGCAGAAAGAGCTGCTCGACCGGGACGATATCCCTCCGGCAGATCTTTTTCGAAATCTACGCGAGCTGGATTTCATCAACCGATGGCTCGGTGGTTACGACATTTCATTTGCTGCATTGAAACTTGTGCTGCAAAAAGGCAGGTCTTACACGCTCGTCGATATAGGTTGTGGGGGCGGTGATACGCTCAAACGTATTGCTCAATGGAATGGGAAGGCTGGTTTTACGCTCGATCTCTACGGCGTCGATCTTAAACCCGATTGCATTACTTATGCCGAGAAAAACCTGCAAGACACCGGCGTAACGCTTGTATGCGATGATTACCGGAACACTTACCGGCATTTAAAACACGTCGATATCATCCACGCATGCCTTTTTTGCCATCACCTTACCAACGACGATCTCCAGGAACTGGTGCAGTTTGCGTTGAGCAACAGGGCTATTCTGGTTATCAATGATCTGGAAAGAAATCCGTTGGCCCATTATTCGATCAAATGGTTGACGGGCCTTTTTTCAAAATCATACCTTGTGAAAAATGACGCGCCGCTTTCTGTTTTAAGGGGTTTTAAAAAGAAAGAATGGCTGGAAATACTGCAACGATCGGGCGCCACTCGATTTACCGTGCGTAACAAATGGGCGTTCCGACATGAAGTGATTGTGTATGGAAACGCGGACTGAACATTTCGAATGCGCGGTCATTGGCGGTGGATTAGCTGGGCTTTGCCTGGCTATTCAGTTGGCTGATCGGGGTGTAGCGGTGGTGGTATTCGAGAAGGGTAGGTATCCGTTTCATAAGGTTTGCGGGGAATATATTTCGATGGAAAGCTGGCCTTTTCTGGAAAGTCTGGGTTTGCCGCTTGCCGATCTCGCATTGCCCAAAATCGATCACCTGGGCATTAGTTCTGACCGCGGATTCATATTGAATCACAGCCTCGGAATGGGTGGTTTCGGCATTAGCCGGTACAGCCTGGATAGTTACCTTTTCGAAATAGCCTCACGCAAGGGCGTGCGCGTGGTGCAGGAATGCCGCGTAACGAACGTGCAGGGAAATCCTGCGGATGGTTTTGAAATTCATACCACCGCGGGTGGTTTTACATCCAAAGTCGTTTGCGGAAGCTATGGCAAATACACGCCGCAATTTGTTCACTCACAAGAAACCAATGCACCCCACGCCGATAACCAGAATTATATCGGTGTCAAATATCATATTCAAACCGATTTCCCCGCCGATCGAATTGAACTGCACAATTTCCGCGACGGCTATTGTGGTATTTCAACCGTCGATAACGGTTGGCGCTGCCTGTGTTACCTCACTACCGCGCGAAATCTTTTGGAAAATGGGAAGGATGTAAAGCAAATGGAAGAAGTGGTGCTATTTCAAAATCCGTTTTTGAAAAACTACTTTCAAAACTCCGAGTTTCTAAATGTGCAGCCGTTGATTATCAGTAACGTGCAATTCGAAAAAAAGCAAACGGATTCGAACGGTATCTTCCTGCTCGGTGATGCGGCCGGTTCCATTACACCGCTTTGCGGCAACGGGATGAGTATGGGAATGCGCGCTTCCAAAATGCTTGCGGAGCACTTGATACTTCTGTTTAATGGAAAACAAAATTATGAGTCCGCTCTGCAAAATTATCATCGCGCCTGGGATGCTGCATTCGGGACGCGAATCAGAGCCGGGTATCATTTGCAAAAGCTTTTCGGCAAAAGCCGCACGACCGATTTGGCGTTGAAAGCGCTGGACATATCTCCCTGGCTTACTTCAAAGCTGGTTGCCCTCACGCATGGAGATGTGTTTTAAGGATTGCTCTTTTTTCGGCTTTTTGGAGAAAGTATTCAAATAAAAAGGCATTGAGCAGCAGCAGTAACATGCCGTAAAAAATATCCTCGATAGGAATGGTGAAAATGCGTACCCCGAGGTTTTCCGCATTGTTATACCAGACAACCGGTTTTTCAGGCCCGGTACCGGTGAGAATACCGTTCACGATGAAGAACGGAATCAGCAGAAACTGGTGTGAGTAGTAGAACAAACCCAGCCATTTAGGTTTGGCCTGCCACTTTAGATAGATAAGAAAAATCGCCAGCCAGCTCAGTGCGGACGAAGTGTAGTAACGCCCCGCGCCGGCAAGGCCTAGTACCAGGCAAAGGACTATGAAAATCCACGTGACAGTTTGCGTTGCTCTCAACTGCAAATGCCCCCTCCACAGCCTGAAACAGTAGTAGGTAAACATGCACGCGTACGGAATGCAGATGAAGAACAATATTTCCTCGATCGGCAAACCGAATAGCCCGAAGCCGGTCAGATATTCAGGCGTGAATCCCCAAACGCCGATTTTGGTAAAATAGCTGTCCCAAATAATGAATGGCACTGCCGAAAGCCATATCGCCAGCCATAATGCCTTCCATTGCTTGTACAGCTGGATTTTGGGATGAAATGAGGCGATGAGCGGTACCGAAATCGCGCCCAGGTCGACCAGCAGGTAAAGCAGCTTCATTTGGCGGCAGCTTTTTGAGCTTCACGGAAATATTTCAGTGGCACCCAGAGCATCCCGAAGCATTCGCCGCCGTGCTTGCCAAGGTGCTTGTGGTGCATTTTGTGCGCGCGGCGGATGGCCTTCAAATAAGCGGAATCGGTATTCCTGAAAACCCGGAAGCGCTGGTGGATAAATACGTCGTGCACCAGGAAATAGGTGAACCCGTAAATGGTAATGCCTAGCCCGATCCAGAAAAGGTAGTTGAACCCTGCATCGAGCCCCAGCCATAGACAGGCAATACCGGGTGTCGCGAAAATGACGAAGAAATAATCGTTTTTCTCGAAAAAGTCACCATCGTCGCGCTGGTGGTGGTCGTGGTGCAGCGACCACAACAGTCCGTGCATCAGGTATTTATGGGCCAGCCAGGCCACGCATTCCATCGCCACGAATGCGGCCAGGGTAATCAACAAGTTGAGCGTCCAATGTGGCATCAGGCTGGTTTTTAGGATTTTTGGGTGGATCAATGGCCGATCCTGCGCGCTATTACCGGCATGCATATCTTGAACCACTCGGTGTAAGCATTCGGATTTTGCGCGATATCGGCTTGTATTTCAGGTACTGTCAGGTATTTGTAGTCACTGGCTTCTGCGGGATCGATGGCCGGGACGGCATCGGTAACGCCATAAAACACATGGTCCAGCTCATTCTCCGTCAGACCATTTTCCAGATCGGCGCGGTATTGAAATGTGTAAAGGAATTCCAGGTCGGTTTCGATGCCCATTTCCTCGCGCAGGCGCCGCACGGCCCCGTCGTGCACAGGCTCGCCCGGGAGCGGATGGCTGCAACAGGTGTTCGACCAGAGGCCTTCCGAATGGTATTTCCCGAATGCCCGCCTTTGCAGCAGCATTTCGTCTTTTGTATTAAAAATAAACACCGAAAAAGCGCGGTGCAGCACGCCTTTTTCGTGGGCTTCCAGCTTGGGCATCAGGCCAATGGCTTCGTCGTTTTCCGTTACCAGCACAACTTGGTCGTTCATAGGATGGTGGGTTTCAGGTTTTGTATTGTGGGAGTATTCTGCCCCTACAACACAAAAACGTCATAAAAGATCAAACTGGTGCCTCAGTAACGACCGAAACATCAATCCGAACTTATCAATATCAGGGATCCGGATCCTCGCATTCATCACTTTCTCCGGCGGCGTTTCCTTGATCCTCAAAAACAATTTTTTGTAATAATAATAGGCCAGGTAAACTCCTCTGCGTGAACTGGCAGGCAAACGGCGGATACCTATAAGCGCCTCCTCGAAATCGGCTTCGATTTCCTGCTGGATTTGTGCCTTGTCGGCGTAAGAGAACAAATTGAAATTTACACCCGGAAAATAGGTGCGGCCCAGCGTCTGATAATCGGCTTTCAGATCGCGAAGAAAATTCACTTTCTGAAAAGCCGCGCCGAGTTTCATGGCATAGGGTTTCAAAGAGTCATATAATGTGGTATCATTTTCTGAAAAAACACGCAGGCACATTAGCCCTACCACCTCTGCCGAGCCCAGTATATATTCCTGGTAGGAGTCCTGCGTGTGTTCTTTTTGGAGCAAATCCGTTTCCATGCTTTTCAAAAAAGTATCGATAAGTTCCCATTCGATCTGGTAGGCGTGTACTACGTGCTGGAAACTGTTCAGGATGGGGTTAATACTGATCCGCTCGTGAATGGCCTCCTGGGTTTCCTTACGGATACGCGCCATCATTACCTCCTGGTCATACCCCTGAAAGCTGTCCACGATCTCGTCGGCGAGCCTCACAAACCCGTAGATTCCGTAGATCGCCCTGTGCAATGCAGGTTTCAGGAAATAAATACCCAGTGAAAATGAGGTGCTGTATAGCTGTGTGGTTTTCTTGCTGCACGAGGCCGACAATTCGTCAAAAAGGCTCTTCATAAACTAGCTGTTTAGGTATTTGAGAACTTCATGGGCGGCAATGGTGCCGGATATGATCGCGGGGGGCACGCCAGGGCCGGGGACCGTAAGTTGACCGGCGAAAAACAGGTTATGGACTTTCGGGCTTTTCAGTTTGGGTTTCAAAACCGCGGTCTGCCGCAGGGTGTTGGCGAGTCCGTAGGCATTGCCCTGGCAAGCGTTGTAATCGTTTTTAAAATCGGAAACACAATAGCTTCGCTTCAAAACCACGTGGTCGCGGATAGTTTCGCCGGCGAATTTTTCGAGCCGGTCCATCAGCAGCTGGTAGTAATGCTCACGGATCGGTTCGGGATCGGGCAGGTTAGTGGCAATGGGCATGAGGATGAACAGGTTCTCATGACCTTCGGGCGCTACCGACGGATCGGTCACCGACGGGCAGCAGACATAGAACAGCGGGGCAGTAGGCCACGTTTTGCGTTGGTAAATTTCCTCGGCATGCAGCCCGAAATCCTGGTCAAAGAACAGGTTATGATGCCGCAGCCGGGCAAGGCGCTTGCTGACGCCGAGGTAAAACAGCAGGCAGGAAGGTGCAAAGGTACGTTCAGCCCAGTAGCTGTCCGGATAATGGCGGTCGGGCGGGGATAACAAAGCGTGTTCGATGTGCCTGTAATCGGCACTGCCAATCACCGCGTCTGCCGGCATCGACCGGCTGGCGGTATGAATGTGCCGGACGCGCCCATTGAAAGTTTCCAGTTTTTCGACTGCCTCGGACGTGCGGAACTGCACGCCCTCCTGCCGGGCGATGTCGCGAAATGTATCTGCCACTTTTCCGAATCCACCCATCGGGTAAAAAGTGCCCTGTTTGAGGCCGGAGTAGTTCATCAGGCTGTATAATGCGGGTGTGTCTTTGGGCATCGCTCCCAGGAATAGCACCGGGAACTCGATCAGTGCGAGCAATTTAGGATCTTTGAAAAACCGGCGCGCATGTTTGCTGAACGAGCTGAAAAGCTGCAATCGCAATGCCTGTCCGAACAGCCGCAAGCTGATAAATTCGGTAATCGAATGGCCGGGCTTGTACACCATATCGTCCATTCCGACACGGTATTTGAACTCCCCATCGGCGATAAAACGGCGTAGTTTGTCTCCTGCCCCGGTTTCTATCTGCTCGAACAGTCGGCACAATTCTTCAAAATCGGCCGGAATATCGACTGCGGCATTGTCGGCAAAAACAACGGCAAAGCCGGGGTCGAGCTGTTGGAGCTGGTACAAATCCGTGACGCTCCGGCCGAATCGCCCGAAAAAGCGTTCGTACACATCCGGCATCCAGTACCAGCTTGGTCCCATGTCGAAAGTGAAACCCATTTCGGAGAATGTCCGCGCACGGCCTCCGATCGTGTCGTTTTTCTCCAAAACCGTCACGTTATGGCCCGCTTTGGCGAGAATGGCACCGGCGGCCATTCCTGCAAACCCGGCGCCGATCACGCCGATGTTTTTGCTCGTTCCGTTATGGGTTGGTGTGTGCAGCATCCGTTTCGATCGTTTCAAGCAGTTCTTCAATGGATTCAATGTGGCTCAGGCGGGGCTCGTTTTCGGGTCCTTCGACGCCGCCTGAAAAGCAGATCCGGCAATGGGGAAAGTCCTGTGCAAGCTGGCCTAGCAACTCCGGGGCGAGATTGTCGGGCTGGTTAGCTACGAAAAAAGTGTAGATATGCGTCGGTGCAATGTCGTTCGCCACGGATTGGAGGTCGATATAAGGCACGCGTGCGCCCAGATACACCGCGCATTGGCCCGCACGCAGGAGCAGGTAATACGCAAATAGCAGCCCGATTTCATGTTCCTCACCTTCGTGCAGGAAAAGCAGCCATTTTTGGTTGCCGCGTTCCGGCACAGGCAGCGCGTCGATGGCGGTAAACAGTTTTTGCCGGATCAGGTTCGATAAAAAATGCTCCTGGGCCGGCAACAGCGCATCTTTGGTCCACATGAGCCCGGTCCGCACGAGTAGCGGATAAAGGACTTTTTCATAGGTAGCAGCCAGCCCCAGCCGTTGCAGGGCATCGGTGAACAATTGATGGAATGCAGGTGCATCGTAGGCCGCAATGGCGCTCACAGCCTGGTTGATCCACGCTTCTATATGTAGGTCTGTCTGCAACGACTCCGCAATAATGCGGTCGATCTCCTCGCGTATCTCGGCGTTACTCAACTGGCTGATGCGCGAGATTTTCATGCCCCGGTTCAGTAACGTGCAGACGTTGAGGAGTTTTTTGACGTGATCGTCGTTGTAAAACCGGATATTGGTGTCTGTCCGTTCCGGTTCGAGCAGCCCGTAACGCTGCTCCCAGATGCGGATCGTGTGCGCCCTGGTGCTGGTAATGCGTTCCAGATCCCGAATCGAATACGTAGACATGATATTTTGTTTAATGTTTTTCAAAAATAGTTAAACAAAATAAATTGTTTACTTTTTTGTAGGAAAAATAAAAATTGCTGCTACTTTTGATATTGATAATATCTTATGTCTGATTTTAAAAATATCAACTCATGGGTGCGCAGGATACATTCTGGTCGGTTAATATCAAGTTCCTTCGTTTGCGTCAGAAATTGAGCCAGGAAGCGCTGGCGGAAAAGCTCGGGATCAGCAGGGTGAAACTTAACGCGATAGAAAGCGGCAGGACGGCCAACCCGACTGTCGACGACCTGATCAATTTCTCGGAGTATTTCCGGATGAGTATTGATAGCCTCCTGAAAATAGACTTGGGCAAGCTTTCCGATCAGAAACTGAAAGACCTGGAAGAGGGGAGCGAGCTGTTTATGAAAGGCAGCCAGATCCGCGTGTTGGCCATTACAGTGGATAAAGAAGACAAAGAAAATATCGAATATGTGCCGGTGCAGGCACGGGCGGGTTACCGCTCCGGGTATGCCGATCCGGAGTTCCTGGCTTCATTGCCCCGTTTCAACCTGCCGACCGTGCCCAAAAACGGGACGTTCAGGATGTTCCCGACGGTCGGTGACTCGATGTTGCCGGTGCCCGAAGGTGCGGATATTATCACAAGATATGTTCAGGACTGGACGACTGTTAAGCCCGAGACTCCCTGCATCGTGATTTTGAAGGGCGACCAGGACTTTGTGTTCAAGCAGGTGACGATCAATCAGGAGGCGGGTACCATGCTGCTGCAATCGTTCAACACTCAATATTTTGCCTATACCGTGCCGATTGGAGAGGTGATTGAACTTTGGGAATATTACAGCTTCCACAGTAAGGCGTTGCCCGAGCCGCAGACCGACATGCAGCAACTAATGCGGATGTTGCAGGAAATGCAAAACGAGTTGAGGGAATTGAAGAAGCGGTCAAGCTACAAATAGGGAAGTCGAATCGCTTACAAATAATTAGACAGGCCGGGTATCAATCCGGCCTTTGTTATTTTCGGTGCCGAAGTGTGTCTCGGAAATGTTATAGTTATTAAAATAGGGTTAAGGGCCAGTAATCGAACATTTTACAGTCTTTGAAGCAGGAAATTCTAGAAGTAATGAGCGATTTTAAGGTATTTGTGTAAAAATAGTACGACTCCTAATGGGCTAAAAGTAGCTGCACGTAATTAATACTACTTTGTTGTGCAATGTGCGCTATCTTCGATTAGTGCAATTTTTGAAGGAGTTGTCACCCCCGAAAACATAGAAATCACCCCAAAGTCCCCCGGACTGGTCACAAAAAGAATCATGGATCGAAGCGGGCGGTCTAATTTCGTTGAGCAAGAAAATAAAACTCAACAACATGTTCGTCAAACCTTTCCTCATAAGTCTATTAGCGCTCCTCTCCTTAAATGTAAGCCAGGTATCCGCTCAAAGCCCTACTTCTGCGGCTCAGCGATTCAATATATTTGTCAAAGGTGATGCCACATTGCAATCCAATGAAACCGAAGGTCCTATCGCAGTCGGCGGAAATGTGACCACCAACCAATACCAGATCAGTTTTAACAAGCAACACGGAGTACTTTTCGTCAACAATGCATCGATCGGCCTGGCGGTTCGCGGGGCGGTGAAACTCAATAGCGGGAGCCTGACGGTGAATGGCGACAATTATGTCAAGATCGGAAACTGTAATCCTTCGGACGGCTCAGGAGCGAGCCTCAAAGTTTGGTACAAGGATAACAACAATGCAGCATCCACGATCCGCATTACCGAAAACAACAAACAATACTGGGAGACACCGAATATCACGATCAATGCGAATATCAATACCTGGTCGCCAAGCGTAAGCGAATCGGTGAACCCGGTTTGTGAAAATGTCTTCGGGACCGGCGCAAATCAGATCGATATCGATGGTGCTTTCATCACATTTATTAAACGGTCGAACCAGCTAAGAGATATGGCGGATAACCTGCCTATCCGCGATCAGAACGGCAACATTATGGCTTCTGCCCCGATGGGCCCGTACCTTGACCCCAATGTGATTGGCAACAACCCCAAAATTATCGTTGATCCTAACAAAATCAACGTCCTGACAGTATCCGCGGCTGTTTGGAACAAAATCGGAAATTCCAATATTGAAGGTATTCCTCAGGGGCCGCAATTGGGACAAACCGCATCCGGCAATAATTTCGGCCTTATCATCAACATTGTCGATTTTCCAACATTCTGTGGGGTGACGGGCAGCAATAAAATTAATTTCCCTGGTTTCGGCGGCTTGTCCGATTCCCAAGGCAGCTATGTGATCTACAACTTCCCTGATGCAACCAAAGGGATCACGTTGGGCGGAAATGCGCAGATCAGCGGTACCATTTTCGCTCCCCAGGCCGATCTGGTGAAAGAGAACAACGGAAATATCAATGGTCAGATCATCGCCAAAAGTTTTGTACACAAAAGCGACGAAGTGCATTTCTGGCCATTCCTGCCCTCGATCCCTGAGCCGGTTGAAAAGAAAATTGATGCGACGGCTTCTTCGAAATGTTTGAAAAATGCGCCTTGGCTGGATTACAGCGTAACACCGAATTATGATGCTACGGGCAAAACTGCGAAAATCGAATGGATCAATTCGGAAGGAAAAGTGATCCAGGAGGATAGCGATTTGCCGCTGACAGGCAGCCTTCTTTTCCCCGGTGCTTCGGTGGATATTAATGGAAATGGAGCTGCGTGGCCCGGATATAAGCAAGAAAACAGCAAATGGGTGGAGGATCCGAGCGACCGCTATGGTTCGCTGCGCGTCGATGGCGCGACCATCCGTGTGACCGTCGACCCATCGACTGTGTTGAACATTACCTTCCCGGCATCGACCACAACATGCTTCACTTCACCACCTCCTTCAACAGCTTTACCGGTAACATTAGCATTTTTTAATGTACAAAATGTAAATTGCAGTGCGGAACTGAAATGGAAGGTAACCGAGGCCAAAAATTTCTCACATTTTGAAGTCGAACGCTCGTCAGATGCAAAGACTTACAATGCTGTTGCCCGGATCGATTACGACGCCACAAAGGCCACATATAGTTTCAACGACACACCATTTTCATCAGAGTCTGTACCTGTAAGGAACTACTATTATCGTCTAAAGCAGGTAGATAAGGACGAGACATTCGAATACAGCGCAATCCGCAGCATACAAGCGGGAACCTGCGATGCCCGGTTGGCGGTGGATTTCTTCCCGAACCCGACCCAGGACGAAATGAATGTCAGAAGTTTCTCGCCGGTGAAAAAAATCGAAATCTACACACTAGGAGGAAAACAGGTTTACCAGGCTATGCCGGTGACCGATCAAACAGAAATCAAAGTTAATGTTCAGGCTTTTGCGCAGGGAATGTATATTGTGAATGTGGTAAATGAAGAAGGGAAGTATTCTTCCAAAGTGCTCAAAAAGTAGAATGAATTGATCTTATATAGCGTTATGTGAAACTTAAAGCTGCCGGCATTTTGCTGGCAGCTTTTTTATATGCCTGCCTGACCGGCCTAAGAAAGTTTCCTTCCTTTCCACTCGTACTGGCCTTTTTGAGCTGCCAATCCGAAAAAGCAAACGTATAAGGGGTAGAACAACTGGGTTACCGGAATGAATGCGACCGACCTCCTTTTTTGCAGAAAACGGAGGACGGAGCCCAGGAAAAACCATTCGGGGATGCATTTCAATGCCAGCATACCGCCAAATGCGGCGGCGGAAATGGTTCCGGCGCACGCAAGCCCGCCGGCAAGGAGAATCGAAAAGTTGCTCGCGAATATGTAAACGGCCAGTACCAGCGGTGTTTTGCTTTGATAATGCTTCCATTTGCTGGCCCAACGTTTTCGCTGCCTGTAAAAGCTGGCCCAGTTGCGGTGCGGCGCAGTGCGGATGATGGCGTCGCGGTCGCGTAGGAAATGGACCGACCCCGGATGCCGGGCGGCAATTTTGTGCATCAGAAACTCGTCATCGCCCGAGGCAATATGCCGGACGCCGTCGTAGCCACTTACTTCCAGGAAAGCCTCTTTCTCGTAGGAAAGGTTCGCTCCATTGCACATCGACGGGTGGCCGGCCGACATCGAAGCCGCCCCGCTGCCGATCAGGCTTGCGAATTCTACGGTTTGCAAATGGTCGGTGAGGCTGGTTTCCTCCGTAAATGTCACAGGCGAGCTGATGAGCTTCGCGCCCGTGTGCAGGTAGCACGAGGCGATCGCGTGCAACCAGCCGGCTTGCGCGCGGCAATCGCCGTCGGTGGTTACGATCAACTTGCCCAGCGCGTGCCCGATGGCCGTTTCGATCGCCCTTTTTTTGGGGGCAGAAGTGCGTACGTCGGGCAGGGGTATCAGCCTTATCTGCGCTTTTGAATTTTCAGCGAATGCACGCACAATGGCGGCAGTATTGTCAGTGGAGCTGTCGTCCATGACCAAAACTTCAAAATGGTTAACGGGTAGCGTTTGCTGTTCCAGGTCTTCGAGCAGGAAGAGGATATTGTCGGCCTCATTTCGTACCGGGATGATCACCGTGATAAAAAGGTCGGCGGGAATGCCGGCGGGAGTCGCAGGCTTGCGGATCCTCGACCATAGGAAAGTTAATGCGAAAGTGAATACTGCGTAGCTGCCCAGCAATATCCAGATGGCCGTAGCAGTCCAGGAAATGAATGCCATGCTGATCATCGGGGTTTCTTCCATTTATATTTCCAGATCAGGAATATGCCTGCGAGAATCGGGCCGAGCACGTTTAATATCCAGATCAGGAACGTGGCGGCGATCACCTGCTCAGCGGGCAGCTTAAATGGGGCGAATACCACCAAAGCAGTAAATTCACGTAAACCCAGGTCGCCGAGCACATTGATCGCCGGGATCAGTGTTTTGGCTAAAAAAATCAATGTGACGCACGCCGCAAGCTGTCCGACACTTACCTGAAAGTGGAAGAGCGACAATGCGAGTACAAACTGGCTGAGGAAGACGAGGTAGCGGAGCAGGCCATAACCGGTACCGGTTGCCAGTTCGGAAGGAGTATAGCGGCCTATGACACTTAAGTACTCCTTTATTTTGACAAAAAACTTTCGCGAAGGCTCCCAGGTGCCGATTTGCTTTCTGAACGGTACCAATGCCGGGCCCAGGCAGATGATCAGGAACAAAACGGTGTTCACGGCCAATCTTGCCGTTTGCGGAATATCGAGCTGGTTGTTCAGATAAACCCAGCCACACGCGCCGGCGAGTACCGATACATAAAACTGGATTCCGTTTGAAACCAGCGCTGCACCGATCGCTTCCAACCGGCGGTCGGATTTCAGGGCGGCCACGCGTCCGAGCGTATCGCCTAGTTGTGCAGGCACGGCCACGCCTACGGCCAGGCCGGTGAGTGTCCCCTGCATGGCATCGCGGAATGAAAGCGGTATGATACGGGAGATGAGTTTCTGCCATTTAAGGCTCTCCAACGCCCAATTGACAGGCACCAGCAGCACCATCAGCGTCAGCACCGGGGCGTTCGGCATTGTCCATATCTCCCCGAATACGCTTCCAATATCCCCGATGCCCTTTTGCTCATTCCGGAACGTGCGGTAAATGTAACTCAGTACCAATGCCGTCACTACGAGTTTGATCACCCAGAGCAGGTTTGCCTGGTTGCTTTTTGGCTTTGGAGGGGAGAGTTCCTTATCTTGCACCATGCTAAAAACGGAGGTTTCGGAAAAGGTCATTATTGGGGTCGATCCCGGCACGCAGGTGATGGGTTATGGGGTAATATCGGTCAAGGGACAGCAGATTTCGCTGGTTCAATATGGTGTGATTCATTTGAGCAAATATAGTACGCACGAGTTGAAGTTGAAGAAAATCTTTGAACGCCTGACCCAGCTGATCGAGGATTACCTGCCGGATGAAATGGCCATTGAAGACCCTTTTTACGGTAAAAACGCGCAATCCATGCTCAAACTTGGCCGTGCACAGGGCGTGGCTATGGCTGCGGCGCTCGCCCGTAATATCCCGATCGTCGAGTATTCTCCCAAGAAAGTAAAACAATCCGTAACCGGCAGCGGAAACGCTTCCAAGGAGCAGGTAGCCTACATGCTCGAAAAGATTCTGAAAATGGAGCTCAGTCGTGAATTTATGGATGCTACGGACGGCATTGCCATCGCTATTTGTCATCAATACCATGCCAATTCGCCGGCTTCGGCGGCTTCTGGCGGTTCCAAAAAAGCCAAAAAAGGCGGTTGGGATGCATTTGTGAGCGAGAACCCCAACCGGGTCCGGTAGTATCAGTGAATTAGTTTCAATGATTTGATCACATTGCCCGTCGTGAGCCGGTACACGTATGTGCCCGCCTGCAAGCCGGTCAGGTCGCTCTGAATGAAATTCCATCCTCCCGGAAATGTGGCGTTACCAAGCTGTTTGATGAATTGCCCGCGCACATTGAACAGGTCTACCCGTGCTTCGGCGGCTTGTGGAAGGTAAAAAGCAATCTCTGTCTGACCTGCCGCAGGGTTCGGTGTGTTTTGTAGCAACGTTACCGCATTCGGTTGTGTGCTGATCGGCGAGTCTTTAGACACGACGCGGAATGGCCGGCTTTCGTGGCTCGCGATTTCCGGTGTGGTGGTAAGGAGGTTGATGGTATATTCCCCTTCACGAAGCGTATCGGGCAATGTAAAGCTGACGGAATGCCCATTCACTGTCGTCTGGCTGAGGATTATGTGAGTGCCGGTGGTTGGATTATTCAGTTGGATGGAAATGCGGTTCTCGCTGTCAAATGGAGAATTGGTACTCAACTTGACTGTTATCGACGAGCCAGCGGGGTAGCTACCCTGCGGTTCGAAGGAAAGGATGCGACGTTCGTCGAACGTATGGAGCTCACCGCCGGTGGTCAGGATGACGAGCTCACCCTTGAAGGATTCGATCTCGAAAGGTTCGCGAAGGAAATTGAGGCCTTCGGTGTAAGCATTAACCTTCCCATTGGCATAACGCAGCAGTCCGTATTGGGCAAAATCATCGCCGGAAACCTTCGGCCAGCGGTACATCACGAGCCACATCCGGTTCTGATCGTCAAATATGATCTTTTGAATGCTTTTGTCGAAAAGTGGGCGGATCACTTCCCAGTCGCTTTTTTCCTTATTAAACATCATTACACCCCAGTTGCCATAGGCGTAGGGAGTGTTGTCGTTATCAAATGCAAGACCATGAAGGGCATTCCAGAATGGCATCCGGGGTTGCGATACCCATTGATTGTTTTCAAAATACCAGGTAGAACCACCCTCGGTGATTGTCCAGATCCGGTCCTTGTGGTCCTTAGCGAGGCAAATAGGGGGTATTGACTGTAATGCTGTATGATGGGAGATCCAATCCCCATTCACAAACTGTGTGATGCCGATGATACTATTCATGTAAAACAGGCCGGCGGTTTCGGTGGTGAACAGGTCTTCCATACTGCTCACGGCGGTTAATGGCGGGATCGGTAGCCGGGTATATGCATTGCCGGCTTTTTTGACCATCCCATCCAGACCGTCGATCGTATAAGTAGTGCCGTCCGGAGTGGCGGCAATGGCGGTCACTCTTTTCGGGCTCTGGCCGTTGGTGGTCGAGGGCAGGAACGGGGTCCAGGTTTCGAGGTCGGTAGTTTCGTAATACCCGGCCACCGCGTCGGCGACAAATAGCTTTTCCTTTGATCTGAAAAGTTTTATTGTTCTGGTGTAGCTGCCCGAGCCGCGTGAGTTGAGCATGGCCGGGTGCGGAACGCCCAGGTAAGTGAACCGGGTGTCCTTCACGCCGGTTTTGAACCGGCCGGTTGCCCACGCCGACTGAAAGCCGGTTTTTAATCCGATGTTCGAACGCAAATAATAGGTAGTGTTTTCGGCCAGGCTGGGGAATAGCAGTTTTTTGTCAAAAGATCCGTCGTTCGGTGCATTGGGATCGGTGAACAGCTGGCTGATGACCCGGTTTTTAAATTCGGGGTCGGTGGCGATCTCGAAGGAGCCGGACACGGGGCCGGCGGTAAGAGAGGGGGTCCACTGCCGGATAGCCAGAATAGGGTCGGTCGACAGGATGGGATTGCTCCGCAGGGGCGTGGAGGTGGGAATGGCGGCCATATACATAGGCTCCGACCAGGCACTCCATTGGTTGTTCCAGTTTACCCGGTATCTGAGTTTAGTTCTGAGGGTCAGCTCCTCCGCGGGTCTGAGATTAAAAACTTCTATCTCCGTGCCTTTCGGAGTCCGGTCGAATGTTTCCTGGGGAACATCCCATTGATCGAATGTCTCAACTTGATAGGCGGTAATGCCTGATAATGGCCTGAATGAACCGACAATATCCCCGGCGTTATTGAGTGCCGCAGACAAGAGTGCCGGCGGTGCGCTATTCGTTCCGGGGTTACCAATGCTGAATGACTGGGATTGTGACCATTCGGCGGAAGATGTGGTATTCTGCGGCTGGTATCTCACGAAATAGTCACCCGGGTTTAGTCCCGGAGACCGGAAGAATGGCTGGAATACCAGCGTGTCGTCTGCAATACTCTGAAAACCGGCATCGCGGGCGATCTGTACCCGGTAACGGCTGGCTTTCGCGGACGGGTACCACTCGAATGCGGGAAATGCGGCAGAGCCGCCGGATTCGCCGGAAAGTCGGGAAATCAACCCCGCAGCGGCGGGTTTTTCTGTCAGTTCCGCCAACTTGAATGAGGGATTAACGGTCCCTTCCGCATAGCTGCGTATCAAATTTCTGCATAAAGGATGAAAAGTCATTTCACCGAGGCAGTACGACATAATGGTACCGTTCGCGTCCTCCTTGAAACCATCACGGCAACTTTCGGAAGGGTTTTCCACGGCCACGCAGCGATCAATCGGGCCGCCAGGCCACGAACAACTGTGCGTATGTGGTGAACCCAGCGTGTGCCCCAGCTCGTGGCATAGCACATAGACCGAAAAATATTGGTCGGGAGGCGGGAAGTTGGAGGTGCACATGCGAAACCCGCCGTAAAAAATACTATACTGGTTCGACATTCCCACCACAGCATCGCGTACCTCCCGGCGTTCTGCATTCCAATAGTTCATTACGTTAGAAAAGAAGTCCTCTGGCGTGGTGGAGGTATAGGGTTCCGGCTTATCCCAGATGTGAATGTGATAGACGGTGAGTTTAATATTCATCTCCTCCTCGAAAATCGCCGATGCTTCCCGGAATACTTCGTAAACCCGTCGGCGGATACGCATCGCGTCGCCGCCATAATCGAGGTAAGTTTTGTGATCGACATCCACACCGAGCCGGTATTCGAGCATAGGTGTGTTGGCGGTACGCGCTCGTGTGAGGTCAATTTGTTTGCTGATTTTTTCGAGACAGGCGCTTGCAAGGGAATCGTTGGTGCCGCAGGATGGTACTGCCAGCTGGGCCTTCGAAATACGAGGTGCGCTTAGTAATATGATGATTATGAGAATTTTAAATATGTAAAATGTCTTCATGGGCAGGTAGGAATGGGATGTAACCGGTTGGCTCTTCGCTCTAAGACAAATAAAAGGTATCAGACAGTTGCACCATTTTAATCTCAGTATTAAAAAAAATTAATGGTACTAATCCAACATTTGCTTTTACTAATCAAACGTTTGTTTAATTAAATCAAACGATCGTTTGATTTTTGTTTGACGGCCGGTTACCTTTGTATTGTCATTAGCAAAATGAAGAAAATAATCCCTGCTAATGAGCTACTTAAATGGAATACAACGCGAAACAATTGCAGATAATAGAAGTGGCGGAGCGGCTGTTTTCACAGAAAGGTTTTGCCGGGACTTCGGTCAGGGATATTGCTCAGGAAGCGGATGTGAACGTCTCGATGATATCCTACTATTTCGGTTCGAAGGAAAAGCTGATCGAGGCGCTTTTCCAGCTGCGCATGACGGAATCGAGCTCCCGGTTGGAAACCCTGATGATGCTCAGCGAGCTTTCGGCACTCCAGAAGTTCAATGTTTTCATCGATAGCGTGATCGATCGGCTGATAGGCAACCAGTGCTTTCACAATATTATGCTGCGTGAGCAACTGTCGTCGGAGCGGACCCCCGTGATTTCCGAATATATCCGCGGACTGAAAATGCGGAACGTGGAACTGATCAAACGGATGATCCGCGAAGGCCAGGAGGCAGGCGATTTCCGGAAGGATATCAATGTGAGCCTGGTAACTACTACACTTTATGGCACGGTCAACTACGCCATCGCTACACAGGATTTTTATAAAATTCTCAATGGCCTCGAACATCTGTCGGATGAAGAATTTAAGAAGCATCTGCGGACTGAACTGAGCCAGCATCTCAAGAACCTATTTAAATCAACAATAACCAATGAACACCACATCCAGAATTAGAAGAATGGTCAGTCTGGCAACCGGGATCGTCTGGGTCGCCGTGGCCGGCCATTCGCACGCTCAAAGCGCACGCACGATCAAGCTGGAAGAGGCTATTACAATGAGCCTGCAAAACAGCAAGCAGCTGAAACTGAGCCAGAGCAACATTGACCTCGCCGGGCTGGGTATCCGCCAGGTAAAGGAAAACCAGTTGCCGAGTTTCAGTGTATCAGGTTCCTATTTACGGGTGAACTCGCCGAACGTGAACCTGAAAATCAAACAGGAGGGCAACGACAGTACGGGTAATTCAGGCGGCATGCCGAATGTACATCAGGCGATGTACGGAATGGCGAGCGCTTCGATGCCGTTGTTTTCGGGTTTTCGTTTCAAATACGGCCTCGAATCGGCCAGGTATGTCGAGCAGGCTGCAAAACTGGACGCCGACAATGACCGCGAAGCAGTGATCCAGAACACCGTTGCTGCCTATGGTAACCTCTATAAAGCCCAAAAGGCAGTGGACCTCGTAACCGAAAACCTCGCAAGCGAGCGCGAACGGGTGCAGGAGTTTACCAACCGTGAAAAGAACGGAATGCTGGCCCGCAACGACCTGATGAAAGCCAAATTGCAGGAGTCCAATGTAGAGCTGGCATTGCTGAATGCACAGAACGATTTGAAAATCACCACCATTAATATGAACCTGCTGCTGGGCCTGCCGGAAGAAACCGTCCTGGAAGCCGATGCCAACAGCTTCGCAGCCCTCAAAGAAGAAGGTAATGCGGCAGAATGGGAGCAAACAGCCCTCTCGCATCGCAAGGACTTCGCAGCGAACGGTATCCGCCAGAAAGCGGCAGATAGCGATATCAAGGTAGCAAAAGCGGATTTATACCCAAGCGTGGCGCTCTCGGCCGGTTATGTGGCGCTGAGTATCCCCGGTGTTGTGACCGTTCCGAATGCGGTGAATGCAGGTATCGGCTTTAAATACGATGTTGCATCGCTCTGGAAATCGGGCGCGAAGATCGCGCAGGCACGCACGAAGGCTTATCAGCTGAAAACCAATGAGCAGATCATCCTCGACAAGATCCACCTGGAAGTGAATACAGCCTATTACAACTACGTGCTGAGCAAGAGGAAGATCGATGTGTACGCCAAAGCGGTGGAACAAGCCAATGAAAATTACCGCATCACGAAAAATAAATACGATAACAGCCTGGTAACTACGACCGAACTGCTCGACGCAGACGTGGCGCAGGTACAATCGCGTATCGATTACGAAGCAGCCAAGGCCGATGCCGTTGTCGCATACAAAAAACTCGAACAAACAGCGGGCGTTATTAATTAAGGAGGAAAGGGAGGAAGGAGGAAGGAAAGGAAGTGTTAAAATTTTGAAAAAATAAGCAAACCCCTTCCTCCCTGCGCGGGCCGCCCTTTCCTCCCTCCTCCTTCCTCCCGCATTCAAACATTCACTCATTCAATCATTCAAAATTGATATGGAAACCAAAAACACCACCGAAGAAGCACCTAAAAAGAAAAATACCCGCTTCCTCATTATCCTTGCCGCGCTGATCATCGGCGGCGGTACCTGGGGCTTTACCAAATATAACCACGGACAGCACCACGAAGAAACCGACGATGCACAGATAGATTCGGATATCAGCCCGGTAATTCCCAGAATATCAGGGTATGTGACCGAGATCCGGGTGAAGGACAACCAGACCGTGAAAAAAGGCGATACACTGATCGTGCTCGATAACCGCGACCAGATCATCAAACTCGAACAAGCGAAAGCGGGTCTCCTGGGTTCGGAAGGCAGCCTGACCGTAGCGCACGAAACAACCAACGCGTCGGCGGCCAGCGGCATTACTTACGAAGCGAACATCGCCGTAGTGGCAGCGCAAATCGAAGAAGCCAAAGTGAATTTGTGGAGAGCTAATCAGGATTACGCACGTTACGAAAACCTGATCAAAGACCATTCGATTACCCAACAGGAATTCGAGCAGGCGCAAGCGACCAAGCAAAAAGCAGAACGTGCATTGGCGGTGTTGGAGGCCCAGAAAGGTGCTGCTGAACGTCAGGCAAAAGCAGCCGGTCGTCAAACCAAAGCTACCTCTGTGCAATCGGCCGTAGCGAATGCGAACATCAAGGCTCGTCAGGCCGAAATCGCGAATGCGGAATTGAACCTCTCGTATACCGTTATCACCGCGCCTACCGACGGCCGCGTGTCCAAAGTGAATGCGCAGCTAGGGCAATATTTGCAAGCCGGACAATCGCTGTTCAGTATTATCTCGACCCACAAACCATGGGTGACCGCGAACTTCAAAGAGACGCAATTGACCAAAATGAAGATTGGCCAGCACGTGAAAATCCACGTGGATGCTTATCCGGAGCATGAGTTCGAAGCGCAGGTGGCGTCATTCTCGCCGGCAACCGGTGCTCGTTTCGCGCTGCTGCCTCCTGATAACGCAAGCGGTAACTTCGTGAAAGTGGTACAACGTCTGCCGGTACGCATCGAGTTTACCAAAGCCGACGACGACAAGATCGCGCAGCTGCGCCCGGGCATGAACGTGTTCGTGGATGTGGAACTGAACTAAGGCGTTCGAACCGAATTTTTGATTCTAAAAACCAATAACGAATGGAATTACAGGAATCACTCGTCGAATACGGCTACCGCAGGGTAATCATTACCATCACGGCTGTATTATGTGCGCTGCTGGAAATCGTGGATACCACGATCGTAAACGTGGCGCTCAACGATATGCGCGGGAACCTGGGCGGCACATTGTCGGAGGTGAGCTGGGTGATTACCGCTTACGCAATCGGTAACGTCATCATCGTGCCGATGACCAGCTGGCTCTCGCAGCAGTTTGGCCGTCGCAACTACTTCGCCGCTTCGATCATCATATTTACGGTGGCCTCATTTCTGTGTGGTAATGCCGATAATATCTGGGAGCTGGTATTTTTCAGATTGATACAAGGTTTCGGGGGCGGTGCATTGCTCGTAACCGCGCAAACGCTGATCACCGAAAGTTACCCACCCGAAAAACGCGGGATTGCACAGGCTATTTATGGTCTGGGAGTGATTGTTGGCCCTACCCTGGGTCCGCCGCTGGGGGGGTATATTGTGGATAATTACAGCTGGCCTTACATTTTTTATATCAACATCCCGCTGGGTATCATCGCAGCGATGCTGACGATGGAGTTTGTAAGAAGCCCGAAATTCGCTGCCAAAAAAGCGGCTAATGAAATTGACTGGTGGGGTATCATTTTTCTCGCCATCGCCGTAGGCTCGTTGCAGTATGTACTCGAAAAAGGCCAGGAAGAAGACTGGTTCAATGACGAAATCATCACGATACTCTCTGTCACCAGCGTTTTTTCATTCTTCTTCTTCATTTGGAGGGAATGGACTTATAAAAACCCGATCGTGAACCTGCGCGTGCTCGCCAACGGTAACCTGAGGGTCGGAACGGTACTGTCGTTCATTCTCGGTTTCGGGTTGTACGGGTCGACATTCATTATCCCGCTTTACACCCAGGCGACGCTGGGTTGGACGGCCACACAATCAGGCATGCTCATGGTACCCGCGGCCATTGTAACGGCGATGATGATGCCTGTTGTGGGCCAGTTGCTGCAACGCGGCGTGAAACAACAGTACCTCGTGGCCATTGGGATGATATTCTTCTTCGTATACAGCTACTGGGGCTACCTTATATTGACGCCCGATACTGGTAAAGATGCGTTTTTTAGCATGCTAATCGTTCGCGGTATTGGGCTAGGACTCCTGTTTGTCCCTATCACCACCCTGGCATTGTCGACGCTGAAAGGCCGTGAAATCGGGGAAGGGGCTGCGTTCACCGGTATGATGCGGCAACTCGGCGGCTCGTTTGGTGTGGCGGTGATCACGACGTTCATAGCACGCCAGAACATGGCGCACCGCAATGACCTGGTCAGTAAGCTGGATGTGAACAATCCCATTGTGCAACAGCGTGTCGAAGGTTTGCAGCATAGCTTTATGGCCAAAGGTATGACACCCGACGTCGCGCTGAACAGCGGATATAAAATGTTGGACTACACGGTGTCCAAGCAAGCACAGGTAATGTCGTACATGGATGTGTTCCTGTACCTGGGCGTGATGTTTTTGATTTGTGTTCCCTTTGTGTTATGGACGCGGAGCGGCAAGACAAAAGTCGACGCTTCGTCCGTGCACTAGTGTTTTTAAGTGTAGTAGTATTGCAGAAGAAGCCTTCCGACACCGGGAGGCTTCTCTTGTTTTGTTTAAAAAGGAGGAAAGGGACGATGGAGGAAAGGAGGATGGTTCGAAGCTCGGGCTTCGAACACCTATTCGCAGGCCTCCGGCCGGTCGGGTGTGTACGCATCGCACCAACCACTTTATGAGGGCGTTTTGCTATTCCTGCGCCATTTCACCGCGTAGCCATTATGGTTGTTACATCCCTGACGGGATTGCTATACCATTTATTCTTTTCCGTGCTACCAACATTACATCGCTACGGGATTCAAGGTTTGGTTGGTAGATGTTTCCTTCTTCCTCCCTACATTTGCCCGAATACATTCCCGGATAAAAAGTGCATCAGAATTACCATTTCATCAAACAACTCGCGCCGCGCCTGCATTCCGAATTGGCTGGAAAGCAATTTGTGGAGGCATTCAGTCAGCAGAAGGACGAACTCATTATTGTCTTCGCGCAGCAGGAGAGTGGTGAAGAGCTTGTAAAGCCATTCTTCATCAAAGCCACTTTAACCAACAGCTTCTCCTGCCTCAGTTTCCCCGAGCGCTTCGACCGGGCGCGACGGAATAGTGTTAATCTCTTCCATGATTTCGAGGGAGATAAGGTGGATTTTGTAAAAGTCTGCAAAAATGAACGGGCCATTCAGATGCATTTTGAAAGTGGGAGGGATTTGATATTCAAACTCTTCGGGAATCGTTCCAATTTCATTGCGGTAAATGCGGAGGGCGAGGTTACGCAACTTTTTAATAACAAACTTGCAACGGACCGCGGCCTGACTGTGGCGTCGCTGAACCGCGAGATCGATCAGTCGTGGGAGGCATTTGTGGCGAATGACGGCCGTTTCGAGCCTTTGTTCCCTACATTGGGAAAGATAGCAAACAAATACCTTTCCGGTAAACTGGCGGGGAAGGAAGACCTCCGGGAGCGCTGGGCCATTGTACAGGAGGTTTTGAGGGAATTCGAATCGTCGGTTTTTTATGTGACGCGGATTGAAAATATCCCTGCGCTGACACTCTTCGAAACGGGTGAAGTCGTACAGATTTTACATGACCCGATTGAAGCACTGAATGCATTCTATCTGGCTTACATTCGTTTGAGCGGGCTGGATAAGGAAAAGGCCGACATTGTTAGGTTGCTGAAAAAGCGCATCCAGCAGACCGATAATTATCTTGAAAATACTTTCCAGAAACTCGTAGATCTGGAAAATGCGACGAAAAACGACGAGTTGGCCAACATTATCATGGCTAATTTGCATGTAATTCCCGAGCGGGCAGAAAAAGTGGAACTCTACGACTTTTACCGGGATCAGCCCATTACAATTAAATTGAAAAAGGACCTTTCCGCGCAGAAGAATGCGGAGGGCTATTACCGGAAGGCGAAGAATGAAAAGATCGAAATAGACCGGCTGAACGAAAGTCTTGCCGCGCGTGAGACAGACAGGAAGCGTTTGCAGCAACATTTGGAACACATAGAAGGGATTGAACTGCTCCGCGATTTGCGGGCTTACATCAAGGCCAACAAGCTGGAACAGGGTAGCGCAGCCCCGACCGTCGATGACCTTTTCAAACGGCTGGACTTTATGGGTTACACCATTCTGATTGGTCGGAATGCGAAGAACAGCGATTTGCTGACCAAACAGGCGCATAAGGAAGACCTCTGGCTGCACGCGAAGGATGTTACAGGCTCGCACGTGGTAGTAAAGAACCAGCCCGGACGCAAATTTCCCGCGCCGGTGATCGAGCGGGCGGCGGAACTGGCGGCATTTTATTCAAAACGCAAGAACGATTCGTTGTGTCCGGTGATCGTCACGCCGAAGAAATTTATCCGCAAACCGAAAGGCCTTCCCGATGGTCTCGTGCTGATAGACAAGGAAGATATCGTGATGGTGGTCGCCAAGGGGGAATAGAAGGGGGCAAATGTCCTAAAAATGAAGTTTTTATTATTTATTAACCGAAATCCTACTTTGAATAATCTTTTGCTATTGCGAACTTCGTGTGAAAATTGAGAACCGGAATTTTTAGTGCAGAATGCTCGAAAGTCGTCGATTTGTTATCATTGGATTTTTTGCTTTAGTAGGTGTTATATACTTATTACGACTTTTCTACCTCCAGGTGTTGGATGAGAGCTATTCCATCGAATCATCCAGCAATTCCATCAAACGTGTTACCGAAATTCCCTTCCGTGGTCAGATCTATGACCGTTACGGGAAGCTGATCGTATATAATACCCCCGTTTATGACCTCCTCGTGACGCCCTACAAGGTGAAAATGGACGATACGTTGCGCTTTTGCCAGGTGTTGGGGATAGAAAGGCACGATTTCGATAGTCTGATGGCGGCCGCGAGTGCTTACAGCCGGGTAAAGCCGTCGCTGTTCTTACGGCAGCTTTCCAAGGAGGATTTTGCGTCGATTCAGGACATTATGGTCGATTACTCAGGTTTTGAGTTTGCCAAAAGCTCCCTGCGTACCTACACCGCGCCTACGCTTGCGAACACGCTCGGGTATGTGAGCGAGATCACCAAAGGTCAGCTTGAAAAACAAGAAGAACCCTACTACCGCCAGGGCGATTACATCGGTCAGAGCGGCGTCGAGCGTATTTACGAAAACGAGCTGAGGGGAAAAAGGGGCACAAAGTTTGTCATGCAGAATGTGGCGGGTGTTTACAAGGGTTCCTGGAAAAATGGGGAGCTTGATACGATGGCCGTGGCGGGAGAGAACCTTTATACCGGTCTGGACCTCGAAGTGCAGCAGTACGCCGACAGCCTGATGGTGAACAAGGTAGGAAGCGTGGTGGCGATCGAGCCGAAAACCGGGCAGGTCATTTCCATGGTTTCGGCCCCGACTTACGATCCGAACATTCTTGCAAGCCGATATTTTTCTAAAAACTTCGCGGCTTTGGTGCGTAACCCTTACAAGCCGTTGTTCAACAGGCCGGTCATGGCCAGCTACCGGCCGGGTTCCACATTCAAGCTGATCCAGGCATTGATTGGTTTACAAGAAGGTGTAATTACCCCGGGCAGCGGTTTCACGCACGCCAATTGCCCGGTAGGGTGCCACAATCACCCCGCAACGAGCACAGTGGCGCTCGGGGTGACGCATTCCTGCAACCCTTATTTCTACAATGTTTTCAGAAGGCTGATTTATAAAAACAATATCAAAAATACCTTTAAGGCGTCGGCGGTGGGACTCGATGCGTGGCACGACGACATCGCCAAGTTCGGGATCGGGCAGCGGCTCGGTATCGATCTGCCGAGTGAGTACAAGGGAAATTTGCCCGATAAGAAATACTATGACCGCTTCTACGGCGAGTACCGCTGGAAGTTCTCAAATATTTACTCGCTGAGTATCGGCGAAGGAGAGTTGCTGATCACGCCTTTGAAAATGGCGAATGTGGCTGCCATTATCGCCAACCGCGGCTATTTCTACACGCCGCACGTCATTCACGGCATTGGCGATAAGAAAACGGTGAAGCCCGAGTTTCTGGAAAGGCACGAAACCGGGGTTGATGCGCACAATTTCGAGCCGGTGATCGAGGGGATGATCGGGGCGGTGGAGGCTGGTACCGCGCGCCGTTCGCGCGTGGAAGGCATCACGATCGCGGGTAAGACCGGTACTTCGCAGAACAAGCGGGGGGACGACCACTCGATCTTTATCGCGTTTGCGCCGGTGGATGATCCTAAAATCGCGATTGCCGTGTTCGTGGAGAATGCGGGCGCGGGTGGCTCGGCGGCTGCGCCCATCGCCAACTTGATCATCGAAAAATACCTGTCGCGCAAGGTGACCAACAAGGCGCTGGAAGAACGCATGATGAAGCTCGACCTGATGAGCAAGGTAGTGCTGCCGACGACGAAAAAGCCGGGCGAAACGGAAACGAAGAAGAAAACCGAGGAGGTGAAGAAACCGACCGGTGATCCGAATGACCCGGCCAACCGCCTGCCGGGCGCACCACATCCGGCCAATCCCGCTGCCATGAGGGGGCCGATAGCCCTGCCGAAGCAAAGCCATCAAAAAGCACTTTAAGAACTTACAAACCGATACTAAAATGGCTGAAAGCAAGCCGATTACCAAGAACGTGGACTGGATGGTGGTGCTGATTTACATCGCTTGTCTGATGATTGGCTGGTTGAATATCTATGCCGCCGTTTACAATCCGGAAGCGCACACGAATATGTTCGATTTGTCGAACAATGCCGGAAAACAGCTGATGTGGATCGGGACGGCCGCGCTATTGATCATTTGTATCCTTGTGATAGATTACAAGTTTTACGAGACGTTCTCTTTCGTAATCTATGCGGTGGTGATATTCCTGCTGGTGGTAGTGCTGTTTGCGGGGTCTAACATCAACGGATCGCGCTCCTGGATCAAACTGGGCAGTTTTTCGTTGCAACCGGCCGAGTTTTCGAAGCTGGCGGTGAGCCTGGCCATCTCCAAATATCTGAGCGATCCGGCGATTAGCCTTAACCGGAAGTTGAAGGACTATTACCCGATCATGGGGATTATCGCATTACCCGCATTTCTGATCCTTCTATCGAATGAAACGGGTTCCATGCTCGTTTTCGCCTCTTTTGCGATCGTGCTCTACCGCGAAGGGATGCCCGGTTTTATTCCGGCGATCGGGATGATCGGTGCGGCTTTGCTGATCATTACATTGCTTTTTGTGAAATGGTATATCGCCGGGGCCATTATCGTGATCGCCGGGCTGGTGATCTGGCTGATGCCGGTCATGACGCGTCGCCGAGGCGGGCTCTGGGCTACGATCATCGTGGCTTTTGTGATGATCGGGATCGTGTTCGGGGTAGATTTCTTTATGAATAATGTGCTTCAAAAACACCAGAGAGGCCGCATTATGGTACTGCTCGACCCTGATTCCGACCCGCGCGGTATCGGCTGGAACGTGATCCAGTCCAAAATTGCGATCGGTTCCGGCGGGCTTTGGGGTAAAGGCTTTTTACAGGGTACCCAAACCAAATTCGACTTTGTGCCCGAGCAAAGCACCGACTTTATTTTCTGCACGGTGGGAGAGGAGCACGGCTTCGTGGGAACGACAATCGTGGTGTTCCTTTTTGTTGCATTGATTTCCAGGCTTGTAGTACTTGCCGAGCGACAGCGGAGCCGTTTCGCCAGGGTATACGGCTATTGTGTGGCCGGGATTATCTTCTTCCACTTCCTGGTCAATGTCGGCATGACCATCGGGCTGATGCCCGTTATCGGTATCCCATTACCGTTTTTCAGCTACGGAGGGTCGTCGTTGTGGTCCTTTTCGGTACTCCTTTTTATCTTCCTGAAAATCGACGCGCAACGGCCGTTTACGCTATCGAGGGGGTAGTTTTGAATAAGTGAATGAGCCGCCGCGGAACGGAAAGTGAGTGAATTTTAAGAAGAGTCGCGCGAACTCGAATGCCGTTAGGCATGTAATATTGGTAGGAAAATATCTGCCAAAAAGCGTTAAAATGCCCTTGGGCATGTAACAACCGCGCTGATGCTTTGCTGTTGCATCCCTGACGGGATTTTGAAAACGTCTTACCTTCCTAGTTTCTACCAATATTACATAGCTACGCGATTTTCTAAGGATCAAAAATCCATCTACGGCCCAACTACCTATTCACGCAGAAGCTCAGCCCGCCCCTCGATCCCCGGCTATTCATTCAATCATTCAATCATTCAAAATTGAAAATTCACTCATTCAAATTTTCCCCGCCGCCACAATCAGCAACACCCAACCAGCGATGAGCGCCAGCCCGCCGATCGGTGCGGTTGCCCCGAACTTGGTAATGCCCGTGAAGCAAATCGCATACAGTGAGCCGGAGAAGATGATCACGCCCACCGCGAATGCGTTACCCGACCAGCCCAGCAACTTCACCGCGTCTTCGCCCGCGCGTTCCATGAGTATACCCACGAGCACCATCGCGAGCGCGTGGTAGAACTGGTATTTCACGGCTGTTTCAAACGTTTCGGTTCGGCCCGAAGCTTCCAGCATTCCTTTTAATGCATGTGCGCCGAATGCGCCGAGGGAAACGGCCAGCGCGCCAAGGATGCCGCCTGCCTGTATCATGAATTTCATATCGTAAACCGGTATTAGGGATTGGTTAAATTGTAATAAAAGCCATTTGCCGTTTAGTAGAATGCTGGCAAATCGGTCCGGTAAAGTTAGGCCCGGGCGAGAGCGCGACCAACTCTTTATGCCAATTTTATTAACTTGCGCGCTTCGGAAAGGCATTCCCGGATGCCGATCACAGGGGAAACGATTTGACCAATGACCATAGAACGCTTCATACAGCTGTGGACACACCGCTATCATAAATATACACACATTGCCAAGGCCCATTTAAAAGGCCGGAATGCCCGCGGCCATTTCCGGGGCGTGAAACGGAGGCTGAAAAAAGGCCGGGAACTGATCGGGATCATTCGTACGGAGCATTTCGGGGACATTGTAGCGGCTGAGCCGATCTCTCGTTACGTGCGCGAGCAGTATCCGGATGCGCACATAGTATGGTTTGTAAAGCCAGGTTTCGCCGAGCTGGTGAGCCATAACCCGAATGTCGACGAGGTTTTCAAAGAGTTTTGCGTCACCGAGCGACGGATATTGCTGGAAGGGAATGTGTTTGACAAAGTTTTTGAACTGCAATTCAGGAATAACAATCATTGTCCTAAATGCCAGGTGTTTACTGAAAACCCTGTGGCATTAAAGCGGGACATTAATGTGCTTAATTACTTCGATTACGGCAACTTGCTGGAAGTTTTCGCGCAGACGGGAGACCTCATTCCTCCCAAAGCAGCGTTTCCGGCCGACGACCAGCCGCGTTTATACCTGCAACCTTCCCACAAAGCGAAAGTGGACAGCCTCGGGTTACCCGAAAAATATATTGTCATGCATTGCCGCTCCAACTACGAGCCTAAGGACTGGCCGGCCGAACGTTGGGACCAGTTGGTGCATTGGCTGGCGGAACGATACGACTACCAGCTGGTGGAAATCGGTTTGGAAAGTAATTTGAATGTGAAAACACCTGCATATCGGAACCTCTGCGGGCAGCTGAGCATTCTGGAAACCGCGGAAGTGATCCGTCGGGCGTCGTTCTTCATCGGACTCGACAGCGGGCCTTCGCACTTGGGCAATGCAACGGGTACTTTCGGCATTATCCTGATGGGCGCGCTTAATAACTTCCTGAATTACAATCCATATTCGGGTCGATACGGCCGGGAGGAGAATGCGTTGCTGGTAAGGCAGGCAGGCTTGCCTTGTGCACAGCTTCCGTTCGAGTTTGTGCAGGAGCAGGTGCGATCGGTGCTCGAAAAGAGCTCGGATAATGCGCTCCGCTTGCTATCGTGAGCCAAAAATCGCGCTACCCACACGTACGAGCGTACTGCCTTCTTCCTGTGCGATGAGGTAGTCGCCGCTCATGCCCATGGAGAGCTCACGCATCATAACCTGGCCATTTTCGTAGGTCTTGAAGGATTCGAAGGTGTTTTTTAGCCCCCGGAATTCGGCTCTGACCACATCGGGATCGTCGGTATTGGAGGCCATGCCCATCAAACCGACAATTCTCACGTTAGTTAATGCAGCAAGCTCAGCGGATGTGATGATCTCCAATGCTTCTTCTTCCGAAAGGCCGAATTTGGTTTCTTCCTTCGCAATGTAGATCTGTAAAATGCAGTCGATTACCCGGTCGTTCTTTTTAGCTTCCTTATTGATTTCTTTCAATAGCTTGAAACTATCGACTGAATGCACCAGGCTTACAAAAGGTGCCATGTATTTCACCTTATTGGTCTGTAAATGCCCGATCATGTGCCATTCGATATCCTTGGGGAGCTCCTCGTACTTGGCCACCATTTCCTGCACCTTATTTTCCCCAAAAAGCCTAGCTCCGGCCTCGTAAGCCTCGGTCAGCAGGTTGGTTGGTTTGGTTTTTGTAACTGCTACCAGGCGTGTCTCGGGGCGTAGTCCTTGTAGTATCTGGGCCAGATTGTCGGCTATGGAAGGCATGTGGAGATGCTAAAAAATTGATAATTAACCGGTTAAATCAGGAATTTATCGACCGGACGCTATAAATCGGGGTTTGCGTGTTTCAAAATTGAAAAAAACATACTTCTTTTACCAACTAAATTCAAAATTTAACCTTCTGTATGGACTACAACCAGGAACAAAAGCAAGACAGAAAAACTCTCCTATGGGCCGCATTGGCCGTTTTGCTGTTGCTTAATTTGGTGCTTGTGTACTTTATATACCACGAGAAACAGGAAAACCTCGCGAAGGACGAGATCATTACCGCCAAAACCGAAGAGGTACTTTCCATTAAAACCAAACTGGATTCCATTTCCACGGAGCTTGATATTAAAATCGCCGAAATTCAGAAACTGGGCGGAAGTGTAGATTCACTGGTCGCATTGAAAGCCCAGCTTGAAAAAGATAAGAAAGAGCTCAAAAATGCCAGCACGTATTCGGCTGCCAGCTATAACCAGAAGATCAAGAACTACGAATCGGTATTGTCGGAGAAGGACGGCGAGATTGCCCGTTTGAAACAGGAACTGGGTATTGCCACCACGAAAAACGAGGAGCTGAATCAAAAGGTGACCGGTCTGGAATCGGAGAAACAGCTGCTTGCGGATTCGGTGTCGACGTATTCGGCTCAAAACAAAGAGCTTGCTGAAAAAGTAACGCTGGCTTCGGCGCTGCACGCGGAGAATGTGAGCGTGAATGCGGTTTCTTCCAAAGGAAAAGAGCGCGAAGGAGGAAAATACAAGGCAAAACGCATCGATAAGCTGAGAGTGAACTTCAAACTGGCCGAAAATGCGGTCGCGAAGCAGAACGAGAAAGACATTTATCTGCGCGTACTCGATCCGGACGGGGCAGTGCTGTCAGACATGGCTACCGGCTCGGGTTCGTTCATGTTTAATGGTAAAGAATTGATTTATAGTTCTAAACAGACTGTGAGCTTTACCAATACAGGCCAGTCGGTGGATATTTTCTATGGCCGCGGAGGCATTCCGATGAAGGACGGAAAATATGTGATCGAGCTGTATAGCGAAGGTTTCAAGATAGGCCAGGGCGATTTTACAGTCAGATAATAGGCCGTAGTTTTGGTTAAGTCATTGCAGGGCTTGGAATTTTAAATTTCAAGCCCTATTTTTGCACCCTCATTTTGATCATTGTGTCAGGATGAGGTTTTTAATTTATCATACAATAACCAATTACCGTATGTCTAAGCAATATGAAACGGTGTTCATTCTAACTCCCATTTTGTCTGAGGCCCAGGCAAAGGACGCCGTTGAAAAATTCACGACAATCATCACTTCAAACGGTGCTAAGATTGTACATGAAGAAAACTGGGGATTGCGTAAGCTGGCCTACCCCATCCAAAAGAAAAACTCAGGTTTCTATCACGTAGTAGAATATACTGCGAACGAAGGAAACGTGGTGGATGTTTTGGAAACCGAGTTCCGTCGTGACGAGCGCGTTTTGCGTTTTATGACTATCGCCCTGGATAAGCATTCCATTGCTTACAACGAGAAGAAACGTAAGGGTCTGGTAGGTAAGAAGAAAGAAGAAGCAACTGAGTCAAAAACCGAAAACGCATAAGCTATGTCACTCGTAAACGAGCCGGTTGAAAAAAACATTAACCGCAAAAAATACTGCCGTTTCAAAAAAGCAGGCATCAAATACATCGATTACAAGAACCCGGATTTCCTTCTGAAACTTGTAAACGAGCAAGGTAAAATCCTTCCGCGCCGCCTTACCGGTACCAGCCTGAAATATCAGCGCAAAGTATCACAGGCAATCAAAAGAGCACGTCACCTGGCCCTGTTGCCGTTTGTTGCTGATCAATTGAAATAATACAGTAAAGAGCTATCATAATGGAAATCATACTTTTAACGGATATTGCTGGGGTAGGTTACAAGAACGATATCGTGACTGTGAAAGCAGGTTACGGTCGTAACTACCTCATCCCGCAAGGTTTTGCGTTGCTCGCTAACGAGTCGAACCGCAAAATCGTTGCTGAAAACGTGCGTCAGGCAGCGCACAAGGCTGAAAAGCTGAAAAAGGACGCAGAAGATATCGCAACGGCGATCGGCGACCTGGTAATCGATATCAAAACTGTGGTAGGTGAAAGCGGCCGTATCTTCGGACGTGTTACCAACACACAAGTTGCCGATAGCCTGAAAGCCAAAGGCTTCGATATCGACCGTAAGAAAATCACTGTTGATGACGTGAAATCAATCGGTTCTTACTCCGCATTGATCGACCTTCACAAAGAAGTGAAACACAAAGTTACCCTGAACGTAGTAGCAGCGGAAGACTAGTTGTTTCGAGACTTCATAAAAAAAGGCAACCCGAAAGGTTGCCTTTTTTTATGAAGTCTCGAAACGCTATAGGCTATAAGCTTTAAGCTTTAAGCTTTAAGCTATCCGCTGCATATATGTACTACCCACAGCTTAAAGCCTACTGCTTATAGCTTACGGCTTATAGCTTATAGCTTAAAGCCTACTGCTTATAGCTTAAAGCTACAACGCCGGAATCCGCAATACCTGTCCTGGATAAATCAGATCCGGATCTTTTAACATAGGCTTGTTGGCTTCGAAGATGATCGGATATTTCATCATGTCGCCGTATACAGTCTGGGCGATTTTGGAGAGGGTATCTCCTTTTACCACGGTGTGATAAGTCGCTTCCGGCTCAGGAGTGGCTACCTGCAGACGGTTATCGACCACGCCTACACCTTCCACATTTCCTACCGCCAGCGCGATTTTTTCGGCATCCTGCTGTTTGGCAACTTCGCCTTCGAGGGTAACGGTGTCACCCGACGTTTTCACGGTCAGGCTGTTATAGGCAAGTCCGAGCGACTTCACGTGCGCGAGCAATGCACTGGCGCGCAGCGGCTCTGCTTCCGGGGTGGGAGCTGCTGCGGGAGCATCTTTACCACCGAATACTTTTTCTCCAACGCCTTTGATAAAAGAGATTAAGCCCATGTTTTGTTGATTTTGGTTAGATAATAGATTTGAGTTTGTAAATGAAAGGTAGCGGTAATGTTAACTTTCTTGCTGGTAAGATGCAATTATTATACCAAAATTGCCAACGCATATTGATTTGATAATATGGGTTTTTCCCGGCGTAACTTTGTACTTTTGCAGCTGGTCTCAACTACGCTGAATCTGCATTAAGTCTCAATGAACCGCACCACATCGCTTGCCAGGTTACAAAATGAATTGTTCGATATCTGTATCATCGGCGCAGGTGCCAGTGGGGCGGGATGTGCCCTGGATGCGGTTTTAAGGGGATATAAGGTTGCCCTGATCGATAAAAAGGACTTCGCCTCCGAAACATCCTCACGTTCCACCAAGCTGATCCACGGTGGTGTCCGCTATCTGGAACAGGCATTTAAGAAGCTCGATTTCGCGCAACTCAAGCAGGTAAGGCACGGATTGGAGGAACGACACATTGTGTTGAAAAATGCGCCGCATCTTGCACGTCCGTTAGCATTGATGACGCCGGTCAACTCATGGTTTGAAGGCTTGTATTTCAAAATCGGCCTGTCGCTTTATGACACGTTCGCTACCAATGATACGTTGCCGAAAAGCAAATGGCTCAACAAGCAGGAGGTGCTGGACAAAATCCCGACGCTCGACCGGAAGAAACTGCATAGCGGCGTGCTTTACTACGACGGCCAGCTCGACGACGCGCGGTACTGCCTCGCATTGGCGCAATCGGCCTCGGAGAACGGTGCCGCGGTAGCCAATTATGTAGAAGTGAACGGGTTTGAAAAAGACACGATCGGTAAATTGAACGCCGTGCAGGCCACTGATACAATATCCGGTCATGCGTTGACGATCCGCGCGAAGTTGATCATCAATTGCACGGGTCCGTTTTCAGATCATATCAGGCTGATGGCGAATGCGGCGCTGAGCGAACGCATCCGCCCGAGCAAAGGCGTGCACCTGGCATTGCCTCATAACACGCTGAACAGTGAATATGCCATGTTGATCCCGAAAACTACCGACGGCCGCGTCGTGTTTGCGATCCCGTTTGAAGGCTCGACGATGATTGGTACAACCGATACCGAATGCGACGAAATAGATGCGGAACCGACACTCAACCGCGCGGAGAGGGAATACCTCGCCGCTACATTGAATCCCTATCTGGCCAAGCCGATCGATCCGAGCGAGCTTCGGGCAGGTTTTGGAGGGCTGCGGCCTTTGCTCGCGGCCGATCCGTCGAAATCGACGAAAAGCCTCGTGCGGGATCACGAAGTGGAACTCGACGAAACTTCGGGGCTGGTGAGCTTGCTGGGAGGTAAATGGACGACCTATCGCCTTATGGCAAAGGATACCATCGATGAGGCCGCCAAGATCCTTGGCAACGACGGCGGGTGTAAAACAGCAGATTACATATTGGCCGGGGGCGAAAACTACCAGCCTAAAAGCTGGCAGGATATCCAGGCGCAATATGCCTTGTCGGAGGACATTGCGCGACATTTGGTACGCAAATACGGCTCCCGCGCGCACAAGGTAGCGTCGCTTGCACGCGAGGATGCACAGCTGAGAGAAAGACTTAGTCAATCCTATCCGTACATCCGCGCCGAAGTGGTACACGCCGTTCGGAAGGAGATGGTGGTAACCCCCCGCGACTTCCTGGCGCGTCGTATCCGCCTCGAAATTACCGACTGGGATGAAACCTTAAACTCCCTGCCGGTTGTTGCTGATCTGATGGCGCGCGAACTGGGCTGGACCGAAGCGGAAAAGACAAGTTACGCCGATGCATACGCCAGCGAAATCGGAAAGTTTATCGCCGACGCACGTTAGCCGCAAATCGTTTGCCGCATCCGTCAGCCGCAACCACCAGAGTTAATTTTCAAGAATGTATATTACCGATTCAGCCTGTATTTCGCCCCAGCGTACTTTTGATGAAGCTTTTTTCGAAGGCGATATTAAAGTACATGAAGGCGACAGGTACATTGCCGTTGAACCTGCCTACGGCCAACTCATACCGGCCGGCTTGCTTCGGAGAATGGGTAAAGCCGTGCGGATGGGAGTGGGGGCAGGCCTTCCGCTCATTCAAAATGCACAGATTGAGGGCATCGTCCTCGGTACCGCAAACGGCGGCCTCGAAGATTGTTTAAAATTCCTGAACCAGATCGTCGATTATAACGAGGGGACGCTCACCCCGACCAATTTTGTACAAAGCACGCCCAACGCGGTGGCAGGTAACCTTGCATTGATGAGCAAAACGACCGGCTATAACACGACCCATGTGCACAAGGGGCTGGCGTTCGAAGCGGCATTGCTGGATACCATGCTGCTATTGGAAGAAAAGCGCGGCAAAATGTTCCTGGTTGGAAGCATTGAGGAAATCTCAGATTACAACCACAACATCGACCTGCTCGCGGGCTCTTTCAAAAGCGGGCATTTTACCTCGGAAAACCTGTTTACGCTTGATTCCCCGGGCTCCGCAAATGGAGAGGGTGCGGCGATGTTCATTGTGAATGCGGAACGTACCGACGACGCCGTCGCGCAGATCCGGGACGTATTTCAAAGCAATAACCTGGATGAAAAGCAGCTGGTGCCGGTGGTGAACGCCTTTTTGCAGAGAAATGGCCTGCAACCCGCCGATATTGATGCGGTGATTATGGGCATTAGTGGCGATAATCGCACCGATCACTGGTATTTCAACCTCCAAAAAGCATTGTTTGAAGAGGCCAACATCTATACCTACAAAAATATGGTGGGTGATTATCCTACGGGTTCCGCGTTCGCGACGTGGATGGGAGCGCAGGTGCTCGCGGGTAAGCGCGTACCTGAGGCGTGCGTGTGGGCACAAAAAAATCCCCGCACTCCGAAGCATATACTGATTTACAATCATTATAAAGCTTCGCAGCACGGGTTTATATTGCTTCGGGCCTAGATCAATTCTGGCCCGCTTCTTCCGCTTTTTCCTTCATTTTAATCACTTTCGCGAGCGTCGGCAGGATGGTATCGTGCTTTTTCACGAACGGGTTGGTCTGGTCCCAAACGTAGCCGGCAAGTACCGAGCAGATTTGCCGCTTGATATCCTCGTCGATATGTTTAGCGAATACAATGGTTTGGAAATCACCGGTGTACCAGCCGCTCACGTAGCTGCGGAACACGTCGATGCCTTTCTGGATCACTTCCTCATATTCCTTTTTCCAATCGACAGCCTCGCCCTGCAAATGCTTGTGCGTCATTTTGGCTGAAAGAAGGCCCGAGGCGGTCGCGAACGTCACGCCCGATGAGAAAATTGGGTCGAGGAACTCGGTACTGTTGCCCGAAAGCACAAAACCTTCACCCGACATTTTCGTCACACCGATCGAATAGCCGAGGATCGCCCGCGGCTCGAATTTGAGCTGCGAATCAGCAAAGCGGCCATGAAGGTCTTCGAAGTTCCGGATAAACGCCTTGTACCCTTCGCCATTGTTTTCAGCCAGCGCTTCGATCCTTTCACGGTCGCCGACGATACCCACGGACGTCGATCCGTCGGAGAAAGGAATCGCCCAGATCCAGGACTTATTGTTGTCGAATGAATGCACAAAAATGTTGTTGCTGGCGGTTTCAGTACGGTTTTTGTCTTCTAAATGCGAGAAAACCGCGCCTCGGGGCGTGAATGCCGATGGCTTGCTCAAATCGAAAAGTCTTGGCAAAACACGGCCATACCCGCTCGAATCGATGATGAATTTAGCTTCAATACGGTGCGCATTGCCTTCGGCGTCCTTATAATCGACGATCTGCTTTTCGGGGCCGCATTGTACGGCGGTAACCTCGCATTCGAAGTTGACGTCCACCCCTTTTTCGCGGGTAGCTTCTGCCAGCTTGCTGTCGAAGTCAGCCCGTTTTACCTGCCAAGTCCACGTCCAGCCTTTGGTAAACTGGTCTTCGAACAGGAACTCACACCGCTTTTCCCCGCGCATGAATGCTGCGCCCGTTTTTTTCTGAAAGTTCAATGGCTCTATCGCCTCCCGCAACCCGGCTTCCGTTAAATGCTCCATACAGCAGGGAAGCAGGCTTTCCCCGATCTGGAAACGGGGGAATTTCTCTTTTTCCAGGATCGTGACGTCGTAGCCTTGCTTTTTCAGGTAAGAAGCCGCGACAGTTCCGGCAGGGCCGGCCCCAATAACCAGCACATCGACAGTTTGCATATTCAGGCGTTTTTTACTTTTTGAATGAGTTTTTCTTTATCTACAAATGAGAAGCACGTTACAAATGCACTGACGGTCACCCCTAAAATCCCGTGCAGGGAAACATTCTGCCCCGTCAGGTGCAAGTTCGGAATTTTGGTGCGGGTATTAATCCGCGTCTTCATCGGCGAAGTCGAATCTTTGAGGATGCCGTACATCGTGCCGTTGCCATTGCCGATGTAATCCCGGAAGGTAAGCGGAGACGCGCTATGTACAGCTTTGATATCGGCCGAAATACCCGGGAAAACGGTTTCCAGCCTCGCGATTACCTGTGCTTCCTTCTCCTTTTTGAATTGCGCATATTCCGCATGACGCTTGCCCGGCTCGGCCACGGTACTGAAAGTCCCTGCCCATTGCGCGGTTTCGGAAGCGTCCATATAGCACATAACCGACATGGAATCAGCATATTCGCCCTTTTTGGAAATATAGGGCGTGCAAATGAAATAGGTCTGTGGCCAGGTAGCCTGGTCGTATTCAACCCCGTTCCATACGTCGTCGATATGGTGCTGGTAAATATTGTAATTGAGGTATTTGAAGCTGTTTTCCTGAAACGAAATATGCACCAGGAATGTGGAAATGCTATTTTCGAGTGTCTGGACCCGGTTTTTGTAAACGCTTAGAAACCGCTCCTGGCCGAAAATATCGATGGTGACAGCCGGGTGCACGTTGGAAATAAATTCTTTTCCACGGAAGGTCTCCCCATTTTCACAAACCACCTCGGTAATGTGACCTCTTTCGTCATAATGGGCCGACACTATTTTCTTGTGCTTGTAAATCTCCCCGCCATGCTGCCGCACCGCCCGACTGAGTTGAATGGCGATCTGCGAGCCGCCATCCACGAATTTGTAAGCACCCGTGAGGTAACTTTTCATGATGAGCGCATGCACGTAAAACGGCGTTTTGTGCTTCACACCGGCATATAAAAGGTTGCTGCCTGCCAGTACATTGCGCAGCCTCACGTTGTCGGTGAGGGAGGCAATGAAATCGTAGGCGTTGAGCGAGAGCACGGCTTCGTCGGTGAGGTAGCTGTCGCCGGCTGTTTCCAGGTTATAGAGGGGGAATTTCTCGCAAGTTTCGTTTAGTTTGTTGCAGTAGGTGCGAATCGCCTCTGCTTCTTCGGGGAAGTAGGCGATGAGCTGCCGTTCAAAATGCTCCATTCCCTGGGCATAGGCATACGCGCAGCCGTCGTCGAAACGAATGAGGTCGAACTGGTCGTTGTCCAGCCGTTTTAGTTTCAGCTTGTCAAGAATGCCGAAGTATTTGAAGAACTGGTAAAGGTTCTCACCTTCGTCGAGCCCGCCTACATAATGCACGCCGGTATCGAAAATGCTCTTATCGCGGCTGTAAACCTGCAAATGCCCGCCGATCTGGTGGTTTTTTTCCAATACAACCACACTGTACCCTTCCATGGCCAGTATGGTAGCGCAAGCCAGACCGCCCAGTCCGCTTCCAACAATCACAAAATCGTATTCCTTTTGCACGGCGGAAGTTTGCATTTAAATATTTATTCGGGAAATGCTAGTTAGTAATCGGCCCGGTTACAGGCTGCCGGGCTGTAAGTTTGCGCAACACGAAAAGCACATTGGAGGTGTTCGATGAATGCTCCTGCATTTCACATCCAAAACCATACCGCGCTGCGAAGTCGCGGATGTCCCGGGATGAAAAGAAATGGAAATCATCGGTTTTCCGGTTGAAGGCAAACAAGCCTGTCGACAATGCTTCTGTTTTTTGCGTATTCTGGTGTTTCGCGGTCAGGTCGGTAATGCCGTCGCGGATGAAAAGCAATCCGTCCGGTGCGAGGGCCGTGGCACACCGGTCGAGCAAAATATGCTGTTTTTCTTCCGATAGGTAATGCAGTACGTCATTCAGGAATATGACATCCTGCGAACCGAGGTCGGCGGCCATAATGTCCTGGTACACAAACCGCAGGTTGCCGGTTTTGTTGTAGCTGTTTTCCGCGATTTCGATTTTATCCTCGTCGTAGTCAATGCCCGTAATTACCCGTTCTTCGTTTTTGTAATGCAGGAAAAACGACAGGTAACCATATCCGCAACCTACATCCAGAATGCGCTTCCTGTCGCCGATCAGTTCATTATAGTAGGTGAAATTCGCACTTTCCAACCGCCATTTTACTTTGAAATACCATTCGAGCACCGGCCCTTTGAAAACATAATTGGTGAAAATCTTGTGTTTCAAATAGCCGGTATCCTCCATTTCATACTTGAATGCGGCGAATTCCTGCTTGTAGAAGGCGGCGATAGCCTTCGTTTTGTCGCGCAGGGTGGCGCCCCAGCGGGCGTCTGCATACGTAATGCGGGGGAGCACGCGCACGTTTAACGCGCCCGGGCGGATGAGGAAATCGTTTTTCGGCAACACATCGTGTGCACCATGCAGTAATATGGGTTGAATGTCAAGGTTCAATTGCTCGGCCAGGTAGAATGCGCCTTTGTGGAAGCGGGCAATGTTACCGTCTTCCGACCGCGTACCTTCCGGGAAAATGAGGATGGAATAGCCGTCGGCGACCAATGCACGCACTTTTTCAATATTCTCTTCCGGGCCGTCCTCGCTGTACACGTATCCCGCATAACGGATAATAGGCCCGAAAAACGGGGATTTGTACACCCAGCCTTTCACCATCAGCACGATCTTAGGGTGCAGCATGATGGCCAGCAGTATGTCAAGGAAGGAGGTGTGGTTGGCGATGAAGATTACCGGCTTGTTCATATCGAGATTTTCGCGGCCGGAGATATTCTTCCGCACATGCGGGCCCGAGTAAATCACCGTTTTGGCATAAAAAGAAAGCGAATTGTTGATCGCCGCCTTTTTTTTCTTCTTCGACATCGGCAGCAACAGAATGGTTACCAGTTTGGAATGCAAAAACAGGCAGCCGGAGAGGAAGTAGGTGAAGCTCGAAATACTGATCAGGAAGGGCAGCATCGTGACGGGCGCCTTCTTTTTAGCGATGCGTTTTTGTACAAAAAGATCGAAGAAAACCGGTTGGAACACAAAGGATATGAACAGAATGCAGACAATTCCCAGCACGCTGATCAACGAAATTGAATGGATGGCGGGGTGTTTGGCAAAGATCAATACGCCTGTACCTATGATGGTGGTCGTAGCTGACAATGCAATGGCGGCCTGGTAGGAGCGGAGCGTATCCTTGCCGGACTTGTACTTGCTCAAAAGTCCGTCGGTGACGAAAATGCTGAAATCGTCGCCCAAACCGAAAATGAATGTGGTTACGATCACATTCACGAAGTTGAACTTGATGCCGAGCATAGCCGCAATGCCCAGGATCCAGATCCAGCTGATCACCATTGGAAGGAACGAAAGCAATGTGAGTTCGATCCGTCCATACACAACGAGCAGGGTGAAGAACACAATGGAGGCCGAAATCAATAGCAGGTAATTGAAATCATCCTTCACCATGGTCAGCAACTCGCCCGCGAGCTCGCCCCGGTCGAAAAGCTCGACACCCGGAATGGCCCGCAGTTCCTGTTTGACTTCCGCCAGTTTGGTCTGATCCACTACTACCGTGGAAATGAATGTCGTTCCCGAAGCTTTGATATCAATCAGGTTATCGACGCCGAGTTCGGTGAAAAGCGTGTCGAGCGAGATGTTGGAAGTGCTCCGGCCAGCAATCCAGCCTTTGAAATCATTGAATGCGTAGGCATTGAACCCGTTTTGGGCCGCAGCCTGATTGAATACCCGGAACGTGGAGTCGATGCGGCCCGGCGTCCAGAAATCCTGCCAGCGGCGCATCCGCTCGCGCTTGAGGTCCTGCGGGATCAGCAACGAACCGGAGGATACGAAACTGACAATGCGGCCCTCGCTGCGTAACTCAGCTAGTTTTTGCCAGGCGTTGTGATTGACCTGCTCGGCTACCGCGCGGCGCGGATTGGAGGCGAAAACGTAAATGCGTTTCTGCTTGCGCGGGTTAATGCCCGTGAGCGACTCCTCGCGGCCGCTCAGTTCGGGGTCCTGGATGCTGAGGTTCTCAAAACTAGCGTCGAACTCCGTGCCGCCGGAGAAATAGAGGAATATTACGGTGAGTACGGCAATGCCGGCCAGTGTGGCGCCGCGCCATTTGTCGGGAATGGTAGGAATGCGGAACGAGCTGTGTTCGCCGGGTATTTTTTGAATATCAAAACTGGTGGAGGAAAGGACTACCGGCAATGCGGTGAGCGTAAAAAGCGCTGCACCGAAAAGGGCGAGCGACGAAAACAACCCGAAATCCTGCAAGACGGTGGAATTGGCAAAATGCAATGCGCTGAACGCCATCACGGTTGTGAAGCTGCCGGTGAGCAGCGGGCCGCTTACTTCCTTAATCGCGACCGGAATGGAATGCGTGTGCCTGAGGTGTGTGAAAAAGTGGAATGCGTAATCGAGGAGAATGCCGAAGATCACCGCGCCCGTAGCGAGGGATATCCCCGAAATCTCGGGGCGAACGTACCCGACGATCCCCAACGCGAACAGGGCCCCGAATATCCCGGGCATTGTGATATATATAGGTATAAGGAGCTTGCGGTAATAGGCGATCAACAGCGCCAGAATGCCTGCCAGTGCCAGGAACGAAGTGAAGTAAGAGTCCTGCTTTACCTGCATCGCATTACGCGCGGCGATTTCAAATGTGCCGAAATAGGAGAAATGGTTATAGCGATGCTGCCGGTTCCATTTGGTTTTGAATGCCTCCATGAGCTCGAAAAGTGCCACATTCTTGTCGGAACTGCCCGAATCGAAGCTGGTGGAGGCGAAAATGAGGACACTCTTACGGTCGGCGGTGAACATGATGCCGTCGTCCATCACCATCGCATTCGAGTTATTGGCTGCATTCAGCTCTTTGAAATACCTGCCGGTAATGCCGAGCGGGTCGTTCAGCACAAATTGTTTCAGGAACGAGCCGCCGGGAGTGAGCAGCTGGTTGTAGGCGGAAGCCACCGACGCACGGATCGAGTCGGATGCAACGCGGGCCTGAATATGGGTGTAATACGAAGGCTCGATGAGCAGTGGGAAGTGGCTGTATACATATTGATACACATCCTCCTGTACATTCGGCCGTTCGGCCTGGATGTTACGCACGTAGCCGTTGGTGTAGCGCCCGAGCGAATCGGTGAAATTCTCGGCGATTTCCCGTGCGGCGTCCGTGTCCGTGTCAGCCGGGATTTCGAGTGAAAACACGATCTGGTTGATGATGTTTTTATTTTCCACCAAGCGGTTGAACTCTTCGAAGCTTTTACCCTTCGGTAGCGTCGCGAAAATACTTTCGGTTACTTTTAGCCGCGCAATACCGGCCACGAGGATACTGACAATGACGAGCAGGCTAAGGAAAAACGCGGCTTTGTGACTGGAAAGGAATTTGTTTAGCCTTAATAGTAAATCTCCTAGCATTGACAGGGGAAACGTGAATGTCCGACAAAATTAATGAATTGTATCACTCAGGCAACTTCCGTGCCTGTTAACCGCTTACCGGGTCGTGTTTGCCTAAACGGCAAAAAAAGATTTATTTTACACCATATTTAATTACGCCAGCACTAAATGAATCGTATTTCATTAGCTCAGATCGAGCAGTATGCTTTTGAAAAGAAGGAATTTATCTTAGCCGAAGACACCCTCCATCAAGTATCCCAATCATTCGTTTTTTTAACGAATTTCTCCAAGGACAAAATCATATACGGTATCAATACCGGTTTTGGCCCGATGGCGCAATACCGTATTGAGACCGACCAGCTCAATAATCTGCAATACAACCTGATCCGCAGCCATTCGAGCGGGGTAGGGAAGCCGTTGAACGAAATATATGCACGGGCCGTCATGCTCGCGCGCCTCAATTCATTTTTACAAGCCAACTCCGGTGTGAGCACCGCGGTGATCAAGCAGCTGGTAGAGTTTCTGAACAATGGTGTGGTGCCCGAAATCTTCGAGCATGGTAGTGTCGGAGCCAGCGGCGACCTTGTACAGCTCTCGCATCTGGGCCTGAATCTCATCGGTGAAGGGTATGTGTATGAGCATGGTTTGCGCCGCAAAACTGCCGAAGTACTGGCCGAAAAAGGCATTAAACCGCTCAAAATGGAGCTCCGCGACGGCCTGGGGCTGATCAACGGAACTTCCTGCATGACAGGCATGGCGGCCATCAACATTATTTATGCCAAAAGGCTGGTGCAATGGGCCATTACCGCGTCGTCGATGATCAACGAGGCGATCGAATCGTTCGATGATTCGTTCTCGAAACAGCTCAACGCCGTGAAGCACCACAAAGGCCAGCAAGTAGTGGCGCAGCACATGCGCGACTTCGTAGCCGGCAGCGGGCTGATCCGCAGTCGTGAGGAGCTTTTCCGCGATGATACGGCGATGCAGAAGACCGAATTTGAACGTAAAATACAAGAATACTATTCGATCCGCTGCGTGCCGCAAATCCTCGGCCCGGTGCTGGATACGATCCAGTACGCGCAGGAAGTGGTTGAAAATGAGTTGAATTCGACCAACGACAACCCGATTGTGCGGCCGGAAGATGATAACGTTTTCCACGGCGGTAACTTCCATGGCGATTACATTTCACTGGAAATGGACAAGGTGAAACTGGTATTGACCAAACTCACCATGCTCATGGAACGCCAGCTCAACTTCCTGATGAACAGTAAACTGAACGGAAAATTCCCGCCCTTCCTCAACGCAGGAACCTGGGGCCTGAACTTCGGTTTCCAGGGGGTGCAGTTTACAGCCACATCCACGACGGCCGAAAGCCAGGCGCTATCGACTTCGGTTTACATTCATAGTATTCCAAATAATAACGACAACCAGGATATCGTCAGCATGGGTACCAACTCGGCGGTGATCGCGAAGCAGGTACTTGAAAACGCATTCCAGGTGATGTCGATCCACATCATGGCGATTTGCCAGGCAATCGATTTGCTGCATCCGGAGGAAAAGGAGAAACTTTCGCCGAATGCGAAATCGGTTTACGCGCAGATCCGTGAGCGTGCAAAGTTCGTTACAGACGACGTGCCGCAGTTCGAGAGCATTGCGGCCGTTTTTGAATATATCAAAGAAACCCCATTCCACTTATGAATTGCGCATTGGTAACCGGTGCATCCCGGGGGCTTGGCAGGGCCATCGCGGTCCAGCTTGCCAAGGACCATGGTTTACATATATTGGTCAATTATGCCTCTAACCAGGCCGCAGCGGAAGAAACGCTGGCAGAAATCGAGGCCAATGGCGGCAGCGGCGAGCTGCTGCATTTCAATGTGCAGAACAAGGCGGAAGTGGACGAAGCATTGAACGGCTGGCGCGAAAAGAACGAAGAGAAGTTCATCGGTGTTCTGGTGAATAATGCGGGCATTACCCGTGACGGTCTGTTTATGTGGATGCCGGAGAAGGATTGGGACGATGTACTGAATATTTCCGTGAAAGGGCTTTATAATGTAACCCAGAATGCAATCCAGCAAATGCTGCGTAAACGCTCGGGCCGGATCATCAACATAGCGTCGGTGTCGGGCATGAAAGGCGTGGCGGGGCAGACCAACTACTCGGCGGCAAAAGGGGCGATTATCGCAGCGACGAAATCCCTTTCGCAAGAGGTTGCAAAGCGGAAAATTACCGTGAACGCCGTGGCGCCCGGTTTCATTACGAGCGACATGACCAAAGACCTCAACGAGGATGAATTGAAACAAATGATCCCCATGAACCGGTTTGGCAGGGCCGACGAAGTGGCGCACCTGGTAAGCTTCCTGGCTTCCGACAAGGCTGCGTATATTACGGGAGAGGTAATTAATATTAACGGAGGAATTTACTCATAATCCATGAGCCACAGGGTTGTCATTACCGGTATCGGCATTTATTCCTGTCTGGGAGAAAACCTGGGCGAGGTTACGAAATCGTTGTATGGCGGGAAAAGCGGCATCGTGTTCGATCAGGTAAGGAAAGATTTTGGTTTCCGCTCGGCCCTCACGGGCATGGTGCAGGAGCCCGATCTGAAAAACTACCTCTCGCGCCGCCAGCGCGTGGGTATGCACCAGCCCGCGGTATACGCATACATGGCCACGCACGAGGCATTGGCATTATCCGGCCTGGACGTCGACTTCCTCGAACAGACCGAAACCGGCATTATCTACGGCAACGACAGTACTGCGGCGTCGGTGATGGAGGCGATCGATAAGGTGCGCGAAAAGCACGATACGACGCTGATCGGCTCCGGTGCCATTTTCCAGAACATGAACAGCACCGTGAACATGAACCTTTCGACGATATTCAAGTTGAAAGGCATCAATTTCACATTGAGCGCGGCATGTGCGTCGGGTTCGCATTCGATCGGAATGGGTTACCTGATGATCAGCCAGGGCTTGCAGGAGCGCGTGATATGCGGAGGTGCGCAGGAGATTAATGCGTCAGCGATGGCGAGTTTCGACGGCCTGGGTACCTTTTCGGTGCGTGAATCGGAGCCGACGAAGGCTTCCCGGCCATTTGATCGAGACCGCGACGGGCTGATCCCGAGCGGCGGTGCCGCCACCGTTATCCTTGAATCTTACGAAGCCGCTGTGAAAAGAGGCGCACCGATATTGGCCGAATTGATCGGCTACGGTTTCTCGTCCAACGGCGATCATATTTCCAATCCCAGCATCGACGGACAGACGCGTTCATTGCAAATGGCATTGAAACAGGCCGGTATTACCACCGCCGAAGTCGACTACATCAATGCGCACGCCACATCCACTCCGGTGGGCGACGGCAGCGAGGCCCGTGCGATTTTCGAGGTGTTCGGCGGCGATGTGCCCGTAAGCTCCACGAAGTCGATGACCGGCCATGAATGCTGGATGGCCGGGGCAAGCGAAATCGTTTACTCATTGCTGATGATGCAGAACTCCTTCATCGCGCCCAATATCAACTTCGAAAACCCCGACGAGGACTCTGCGAAAATCAACATTATCCCGGAAACCAAAGAGCAGGTAATCAACTGTTTTCTTTCCAATTCGTTTGGTTTCGGCGGTACCAATTCCACGCTGATCGTCAGGAAAGTCTGAGGGGACATTACGGTTTGGTCAGGAATAGTCAAGAATGGTCATTGATAATCAGAATAAGTTAAGATAGGTTAGGCCGAGTCTCCGACTCGGTCTGCGCGCTATCCGGTCTCCGACCGGGTATTCAACGTCGTCACATTACTACTACAACTTCGTGAACGGCGGTGGGCTGCCGATCGAAATTCTGTATTTTTGTTAACCTCCAATATTCCATCTGCCAACTGCAATGATTTTCAGTGGAATTTATTGTATGACGTGGAGCTTTTATTTGAAAATTTGGGAATATTTTTAAACTATCGGCAAGAATAAACTAATTTTGTAGCTATGCATGCTAACGACGTAAAAATGAGTTTGGAAGAAGTTATTGAAGAGACCAGAGATTTTTTATCTGAGGAATTTGAGGTAGACCGGGATTTGATTCTTCCTGAAAACAGTCTGAAAGACACTTTGGATCTGGACAGTCTCGACTACGTCGATCTGGTTGTGCTCATAGATGAAAACCTCAATATCAAGCTCACCGGCGAGGATTTCAAAGGAATTGAAACGTTCGGTGATTTCTATCAGCTTGTCGGTAAGAAACTTGCATTGTAAGAATGAGCCGTTGGGACGGTAAGACCAAAGGATCGTTAACGGGTTACAAAATTTTCCTGTTTTTTATCAATACCCTGGGGCTCGGGTTTGCCTACGGGCTCCTGCGGGTGGTTACTTACTACTATTATCTTTTCGCGGTAAAGCCCAGACGTGCTTTGCTGGATTTTTATCAGAATACCCTTCACATTGCCGGTCCCGATGCCCGAAAAATGGCACGGAAAAACTTCTATATTTTCGGGCAGACGCTCGTGGACAGGGCTGCATTCCTGCTGGGGAAAGACAGGCAATTCTCTCACGTTTTTGAAAACGAACAATATCTGATCGATATCCGCGATGCAGGTAGGGGAGGCATATTGCTGAGCGCGCACGTAGGGAACTGGGAAACGGCCGGTAACCTGCTGAAAGGCCGCATTACCCCGACTATCAACATCGTGATGCTGGATGCAGAGGTTGAGAATATCAAGAAGTACATGGATCTGTCCACCGGCGGCTCGCGCTTTAAAGTGATTGCCATCAAGGACGACCTTTCACACATTATATCCATTCGCAATGCATTGGTGAACAACGAGTTCGTGGCCATTCACGCCGATCGTTACCTCGAAGGTGCCAAATACATTGAAATGGATTTTTTGGGCCGTAAGGCAAAGTTTCCGTATGGCCCGTTTGTGATCGCTTCGAAATTCAATGCGCCGGTTACCTTTGTATTTGCGGCCAAGGATGGTAAATACAGCTACCATTTAAGCTCCACGAAGCCGATCGAGGAGAAAATGAAGCCGGAGGATATCGCACGGCTGTATGTAGAAGAGCTGGAACGGAAAGTGAAGGCATTTCCGGAGCAGTGGTTCAATTATTTCAATTTCTTTCAATAATGATCGTCGCCAAAGAGGCCATCACCGACTACATCCCGCACCGTGCACCTTTTGTGATGGTCGATAACCTCGTGAGCGCCACGCGTGAGCAGTTTGAATCCGATTTTACCGTTACCAGCGATAATGTGCTGGTGCAGGAAGGCTTTTTTCAGGAAACGGGGCTAATCGAGCACATCGCGCAGACCTGCGCGGCGTCGTTTGGTTACCTGGACAGGGAGGAAGGGGGCGGGCCCAAAATCGGTTTTATCGGGGCGGTCAGCAAAGTGCTTGTGACTGAGTTGCCTCCGGTTGGTGGTACGATCCGCACGGTGGTTACCCCCTTGCACCAGTTGGGAAATATTTACCTCGTAAAGGGCGAAAGTTTCCTGGATGGGCGTATATTGCTGGGATGTGAACTAAAAATCGTAGTAAGCGAGTAACCCCTAATAACTGATTGATGATTGCTTCCGAAATAGATATTGATATCCGATTCAGTGAAACCGATGCCATGGGTGTGGTATGGCACGGCAACTACCTGAAATTTTTCGAGGACGGGAGGGAAGCTTTTGGGAAGAAATTCGGATTGGAATACCTTGACATCCACGCCAAAGGCTTTGTGACGCCCATCGTGAAGTCGGAAATCGACCATAAGGCGCCGGTTTACTATGGGCAGGTGATTCGGGTCATTACCCGCTATATCCCCACCAAATCGGCAAAAATACAGTTTGAGTACGAGGTCATTAATGTTACTACCGGGCAGCTTTGTGCTACGGGCAAAACCATGCAGGTATTCCTGGATCGCGAGTCACGCGAGCTGGAACTGATTTCTCCGGATTTTTACAAGGAATGGAAAGCGCAGTACGACCTATGATCTACATTGGTGCCGAGGTCATCATCAGCCCCTTGGGCGACACTGCGGAAGATAACTGGGAGGCGCTCAGTGAAAACCGCAGCGGTATAGTGCTCGCTCCGGGGGTAGGATTTAACAAGGAAGATATTCATTTATCCCAAATAGCATGGCTGAACGGCCCGTTGCGTTTTCAGCGATTGGTAATCAAAGCGTTGGCAGCGCTTAAAGAACGCATCGATGCTTCCATTCTCACTTCGGATCGCACGATGGTGTTGATCAGTTCTACCAAAGGTGCGCTGGACGATAACCTGCACGATCAGTTCGGTGAAACGTGCAGCGCTGTAATGCAACAGTTCAACCTCGCGCATTTGCCGGTTGTGATTTCCAATGCCTGCATTTCGGGGGTCCTCACCTTGAATGTAGCCGGCAATATGGTGGAGGCAGGGCAGTATGACCACGTGATCGTGATCGGTTGCGATGTGGCTTCCGACTTTGTGCTGTATGGCTTTCAATCTCTTTTTGCCGTGAGTGACAAGCCCTGCGCGCCGTTCGACGCAGCCCGGAAGGGCATTACATTAGGGGAAGGTTGCGGAGCAGCGTTGGTATCCGGTATGCAATCGGTTTTTAAGGATAAACCTTTGGAACTCCTCACGGGTACAAGCGCGAACGACGCGAACCACATTTCGGGGCCCTCGCGGACGGGCGAGGGGTTGGTAAGATGTGTAGGCCGCACGATGCAGAAACACGGAATTGGTACTGAGAAGATCGATTTTATCTGCGCACATGGCACCGGCACGGTTTTCAACGACGAAATGGAAGCCATTGCATTCGGACGCCTTTCGTTGTCGGATAAGCCGCTGAACAGTTTGAAAGGCTATTTCGGGCATACGCTCGGCGCGGCGGGAGTGATCGAAACGGCCGTTTGTATGCAAATGATGCGGAACAGCATGCTGATCAAGAGTTTAGGCTACTGCGATGCGGGCACTTCCGAGCCTTTGAATATCATTCTTAAAAACGAACCGAAAAAGCTGCGGACGATCCTCAAAACGGCCTCGGGTTTCGGTGGCGGCAATGCTTCATTGATGATCAGGGATTTATGAAAGTGATTACGGCATATTGCAACCTGCGGGCAGACGAATGCCTTGTGAACGGCAAAGTTGTTGCACGGCGCGAGGTCGGCTCGGAGGATTCCTGGTTCAAGCAGATTTACAAGCAGCAGGCATGGGTATACCCTAAATTTTACAAAATGGATATGCTTTCGCAGGCCGGTTACCTGGCTTCGGAACTTATCAAGCGGGCCAATCCGGGCATTTCGGAAGCATATTCCGACGATGAGATTGCATTGGTATTTGCCAATGCGTCGTCGAGCGCGGATACCGACCGACGTTTCATACAATCATATGAAGGAGGCGGCTCGCCGAGCCCGTCGCTTTTCGTATATACATTGCCTAATATCGTGCTGGGGGAAATCGCCATTCTCAACAAATGGTACGGTGAGAATATGTTTGCTGTTTTGCCTAAATTCGTCCCCGGTTTTTACCTCGATTACAGCCGGATACTGCTCGCTTCGGGCAGCCGCGCGCTGCTAGGCGGATGGCTGGAAGTGACGGCAGGCAGCACGGATGTTTTCCTTTTTATGGTGGAAGAGAAAGAAAGCGGAACGGAATTTAACGAAGAGAACCTTCTCCACCTGTCGCAGACCGTTGCGGCATATTAACAGACGCTCAATTAATTCAGCAATATGGATAGCTTAAAAGAAGATCTTAAGAAACAAATTATCGAGCAGCTTAACCTGGAAGACCTGACGGTGGCCGATATCGCGGACGATGCGCTGCTGTTCAACGATCAGGGCCTTGGACTCGATTCGATCGACGCGCTCGAACTGATCGTGCTGCTCGAAAAATACCACGGCATTCAGCTGACTAACCCGGAAGAGGGTAAAGAGGCATTCAAGTCCGTCGACACGATGGCGGCATATATCCGTAAAAGAAAAGCAGCTTAACCACCACACCGAATGGGCGTTTGCATTACCGGGATCGGCGTCGTGTCGGCCATTGGCATGTCGGTGGACGAAAACCTGAGTGCGCTGCGCGAGGGGAGGACGGGCATCGGGCCGCTGCATTACCTGCGAGGCACGAAGGCATCGCTGGCCGGCGAAGTGAAGGCGTCCAACGAAGAGCTGCGCGCTGCATTGGGCGTGGGGACCGAATACGTTTCGCGGACATCCCTGCTCGGTTTGCGGGCGGCACGTGAAGCCTGGGGCGATAACAAACGTTCCGGGGTGATCCGTACGGGCATTATTTCAGCCACGTCGGTAGGTGGCATGGACCGCAGCGAAGTTTTTTACAAAGATTATTTAGCCCAAAATGACCCCGATTACCGGCTGCTCACCACACACGACAGCGGCAGTACGACCGAGCGCATTGCGAAGGAGCTGGGCATTACGGGTTATATTAATACGCTTTCGACCGCCTGTTCATCGGGTGTGAATGCCATTATGCTCGGTGCCAGGCTGATCCTGCAAGGCACGCTCGACCGTGTGCTCGTCGGCGGATCTGACGCGTTGAGTGGCTTCACCATCGACGGCTTCCGGTCGCTGATGATCTACGACGACCAATGGTGCCGCCCATTCGACGAGTCGCGGGCCGGACTGAATCTCGGGGAAGGTGCAGGGTTTCTGCTGCTGGAAGGCGAGAAAAGCCTCGAACTGACTGGTAACAAACCCATTTGTAATGTGAGTGGCTGGGCTAATGCGGCCGATGCCTATCACCAGACGGCCTCGTCGCCCGACGGCAAAGGTGCTACGCTGGCCATTGAGCATGCCATTCGCCGTGCGGGCATCGGGCTCGACCAGGTCTCGTATGTAAACGCGCATGGCACGGGCACGAAGAATAACGATCACTCCGAGTCGGTGGCATTGCAAAACGTTTTCGGGGACCGCGTTCCGGCATTCAGTTCTACCAAGGCATTTACCGGGCACACCCTTGCCGCGGCAGGCGCCATAGAGGCGGTGTTTTCTGTGCTGGCTATCCGGGATAACCTCATCTTTCCCAACTTGAATTACCGGACTCCAATCGCCGAAACCGGCCTGGTACCGGCAACACAGCTAAAAACCGACGTGGAAGTGAGTGCGGTGCTCTCCAATTCATTCGGTTTCGGGGGAAATAATTCATCATTGGTTTTGACGAAATATGAATAAACCGGCATTGTACCTATCGGCGGCGTCCACGATTTCGCACCAGCCCACGTTCCAGAACCCGGGCTTTTCGGCGGCATTGGCCCAGGTTGAAGCATCGTCGGCATTGATCAGCCCTGACTACAAAACTTATATCGATGCCGGGTTGTTGCGGCGCATGAGCAAGATCCTCAGGATGTCGGTAGCTTGTGCCAGGGATTGCATTGAGCAAGCCGGTGCCGACCAGCCCGACGCGATCGTGGTAGGTACGGGTCTGGGCTGTTTGCAGGATACCGAAAAATTCCTCAATACCTCGCTGACCGTCGAGGGATTGCTGCCGCCTACGTCGTTCATTCAATCGACGCACAATACCATGGCCGGACAGATTTCGCTGAGCCTCGGCAATCATGGCTATAATATGACCCACACGCAGAACACGCTGTCGTTCGAGCACGCACTGCTCGACGCGGCCATGCTCCTGCGCGAGGGCGACCGTAATGTGCTCGTGGGCGCGGCGGATGAGCATATTGATATATTGAATGATATTGCGGAGAAGCTGGGATTTGAAACAGCGTCCCCGCTTACTTCCGGTGCTTCGTTTTTTATCCTTTCCAGTGAAAGCGCGGGTAATGCAGCTGCCGAGCTGACGGACGTCTACACCAGCGGCGGAGCGGAATATGGGCAGGAAGAAATCGACGCGTTTTTGGACCGGAACGGCATGCAGATCGGGGACATCGATCTCGTCCTGTACGCAGGCACGCCGGTATCGGGCGCAGTACGCAATATCGATTATTTGTCGCTTGCGGGCGTTTATCCAACGGCTTCGGCATTCGCATTACATTATGCGGTGGATTTGCTTGCTACCAATAGTGAAGTAAGGAATGTGTTGATTTGTAATACATTAAGAAAAAGCAATCTGGGCTTAACCCTTCTGAAAGCCGTTGAAGCATAATCTCCTCATATTCTTCTGCATTACCGCGGCGGCGCTCAGTTCCATCATCTTTTGGGAGACGGATTACCTTTGGTTGGTACTGGCGGGCATCGCATTGCTGTTTGTCGGCACGACTGCCTACGGCTCTGTACAGATCCAGGTCAATTATTTTGTTAAATCAATCAATAAGGGGCGCACAAAGGCTGTTGCACTCACATTTGACGACGGTCCAGACCCGGACTCGACGCCCCGCATTCTCGACATATTGCTTGAAAACGACTTGAAAGCAACGTTTTTCGTGATCGGGAGGAAAGCGGTGAACCACCCCGAACTGTTACGCCGCATTGTGGACGAAGGCCATACCATCGCCAACCATTCGTACAGCCATCATTACCTCATAGCACTGTTTTCGACGCAGAAGCTCCGCACGGATATTCAGCGCTGCAATGAGGCGATCCGCGACATTACCGGCCGGGTGCCCGTGTTTTTCAGGCCGCCGTTTGGTGTGACGAATCCGCGTTACGCCGCTGTTTTAAAGGATTTGCAAATGCAGTCCATTGGCTGGTCGCTCCGGAGCATGGATACGCGCGCGAAGAACAAGTACCAGCTCATCAATACCATCATTTCAAAATTAAAGTCCAAAGACATCGTTCTGTTGCATGACCACCTGTCGCTGACGGCTGACACGCTGCCGGATATCATCGGGCATTGTCGTGAAATGGGTATAAAAATAGAACCGCTTCCCCGGCTGATCGGGAAAGAACCTTATGAAAAGCATTAGAATATTGATCATCATTGCCATTTGGATGGCGGCGCATGGTTCGATGGGACAGTCATTCAAGCCGTCGGCGAGTCCTGAAAAGGTGCTTGGCGAGCTGAGAAAAACTTCACAGGCTACCACGTCCATTCAGGCATCCTTTACCGAAGAGAAATACCTGGCCGTGCTCAAAGAGCCGGAAAAATCGTCGGGATTGTTTTACTACCAGCAGAAGGACAAAATGCGCTGGGAGCAACGGACGCCTTCGAAATACATTATCCTGATCAATGGCGACAAGCTGCGCGTGCAGGAGGGTAATAAGGAGAAAAATGTGGGGCAGGCGGGACGTATGGCGGCGCAGATCAAAGAACTGATGATCGGGTTGGTCAATGGTGATTTTCAGCAGAATAAAGGCTTTTCATCGGCTGTTCTGGAAGATAGCGATGTGTACCAGATCGTGCTCACGCCGGTGAATAGGCGTTTGAAGAACGTCTATTCCAAAATTACGATGAACTTTTCCCGGAGTTCGCTGCGGTTGAAAGAACTCTCTTTTTTCGAAAAGGGCGGGGACAAGAGCATTATGAAGTTTCAGCAGGAGAAATTCAACCAGCCGATCGCTGAAAATTTATTCAAAGACCTTTGATAACCATGTCTCTGAGCAATTTATATAAGATTACATCGCTGGATCAGACTTCCGAACAGATCACTTGCACATTACAGATCGACGCGGCGCATCCGGTATTCCAGGGGCATTTTCCAGGATCTCCCGTACTCCCGGGTGTTGTGCAACTGGAAATGGTGAAGGCTGTTTTGTCAAAAGCACTGGGTAAGGTATTTACATTGAAGGAAATGAGCACGTGTAAGTTCCTGGAAGTGCTGAATCCGACAGAAACCTCCGAACTTACGATTCAAATTCAGTACAAAGGCATGGAGCCGCTGGACGTGAATGCGGCGGGCAAGTACGGGGAAAAGACCTATTTCAAAGCCCGGGCGAGTTTCCACTCAATCATTTAACCCCAACATTCAAAAGCCACAATGACCCTCTCGGACATTCAATGCTGTGTGATCATTCCTACTTACAACAACCGTAACACATTGCGGCGGGTGATCGACGGCGTTTTACAGTACGCGTCCGGACAGGAGGTGATCGTGGTAAATGACGGCTCTACGGACGATACGACGGGCATTTTGGCCGGTTACGGTGCAAAAATCCGTGTGCTGGATAATGTAGTGAACAAAGGTAAGGGGTTTTCGCTTCGAAGGGCATTTGCGGAGGCCATTCGGCTGGGTTTTGCGAATGCGATCACCATCGATTCGGACGGCCAGCATTTGCCTTCCGATATTCCGCTTTTTATCGGAACGGCTATCGAAAATCCGGGCGCATTGCTGATGGGATCGCGGAATATGCAGCAGGAGGGCGTGCCGGGCAAGAGCTCTTTCGGGAACAAGTTTTCCAATTTCTGGTTCAAATTTGAAACCGGCCTCACATTGCCCGATACGCAGACCGGTTTCCGCCTGTACCCGCTCGGACCGTTAAAAAAAATGTCGCTTTTCACGACGAAATTCGAAACGGAGATCGAAGTCATCGTCAAAATGGCCTGGAAAGATGTCCCTATTGTGCCAATCAATATCCGGGTGATTTATGACAAGGACGAGCGCGTTACGCATTTCAGGCCGTTCCGCGATTTTACCCGCATCAGTATCCTCAACACCTGGCTGGTCACGCTCACACTGGTGTATTACCTTCCCAAGCGGTTGTTTCGTTACATTCAGAAAAAAGGCCTATGGAAAATCATCCGCGACGAGGCGGTAAAGTCCGACGAAAGCAATTTCAGCAAAGCCAAGTCCGTAGGTTTCGGGTTTTTCATGGGTATTGTGCCCATCTGGGGCTTTCAGCTGATGGTGGGTATCCCGCTGTCGATCGTTTTCCGGATGAACAAGGTGCTATTCCTGACCGCCGCGCATATCAGCATTCCCCCGGCGATTCCGTTCATTATTTACGCCAGCTATAAATTCGGCGGGTTGTTTTACCGCAACGGCGTCCAGATTACCTCCCTGGAAAACCTGACGTTGGAGTCGATTCATGTCAACTTTGTACAATATTTTTTGGGTGGCACGCTACTTGCTGCAGCGGTCGGTCTGGCCGGTTTTGTGGGTAGTTTTCTGCTGTTGGCCCTGCTTCGCCCGAAGCGCTAAAACAGGCATTTTAGGGTCTGTTTTTCATTGATTATCCCAAATAATTCATTTTATTATTCTATTAAACCGTGATAGGGCAGTTCCTGTCCGGCATTTCTGTTATTCCTTGAGAGCCAGTTTGTTATCAAAATAGTGCTTCGAAATTGATTCAAAAACTCTCAGAATTTTTATAAAATCTATACGAATTGATCAAAAATAAGGGTTTTGCGATTTTGATATGAGGTGCCTTTCTCTATATTTACGAGAATTATAAAAAACCATTTAACCAAATCGTTGATCATCGCATGAGTAACATTACCTATTTAGTGCCGGCGTTAGGCCTTGTTGGCTTGCTGGTTATGTTCTTCAAAAGAGGCTGGGTTGTCCGGCAGGATGGTGGAAGTCCTGAAATGAAAGTCATAGCGGACGCAATCGCAGATGGTGCCCTGGCCTTCCTGAAAGCCGAATGGCGTGTACTCATTGTCTTTGGTCTTATTGTGAGTGTGATACTGGGTTACTCGGGCACACTGGTTGAAAATTCCAGCGCGTTTATCGGCGTATCGTTCCTGGTAGGGGCCTTTATTTCCGCATTTGCCGGATATATCGGGATGAATATCGCTACCAAGTCGAACGTGCGCACCACACAGGCGGCACGTACGAGCCTTACGAGAGCGCTCGAAGTGTCGTTTACCGGCGGTTCCGTGATGGGGATCGGCGTAGCGAGCCTTGCGGTGCTGGGATTGGGTGGTTTGTTTATCATTTTGTATTCCACTTTTGTAGGCGATAGCACGGATGTGAACGGCCTTCCGATGGAGCGTGTGCTGGAAGTCCTTGCGGGCTTCTCGCTCGGGGCCGAGTCGATTGCCCTTTTTGCGCGGGTAGGCGGTGGTATTTACACCAAAGCGGCCGACGTGGGCGCCGACCTCGTAGGTAAAGTGGAAGCCGGAATCCCCGAGGACGATCCGCGTAACCCCGCCACCATTGCCGACAACGTGGGCGATAACGTGGGCGACGTGGCCGGTATGGGGGCCGACCTTTTCGGATCTTATGTAGCCACAATTCTGGCAACGATGGTACTCGGCCGTGAAATTGTGGCGCAGGGTACCGATAATTTCGGAGGCATCGCGCCGATCCTCCTGCCAATGGTGATTGCAGGCGTGGGCCTTATTTCTTCGATCATCAGCATGCTCCTCGTACGCGTGAGCGACGACAACGGTAATGTGCAGGCCGCATTGAACCGCGGTAACTGGGGCTCGATCATATTGGTATTGGTGGTAAGCTATCCGCTCACGATGTGGATGTTGCCGGAGGGGAATCTGAATATCCGCGGTGTCGACTTTACAGCGATGGACGTGTATTGGGCGATTCTGTTGGGTTCAATCGTAGGGGCCATCATGTCGACTGTTACCGAGTATTACACCGCAATGGGCAAGCGTCCTGTTCAGTCAATCGTGAACCAGTCGTCTACGGGTCATGCGACCAACATTATCGGTGGGCTTTCGGTAGGTATGGAATCTACGGTTATTCCGACTCTGGTATTGGCTGCCGGTATTTTCCTCAGTTATGAAGTGGCAGGTTTGTACGGTGTGGCTATTGCTGCCGCGGGTATGATGGCTACTACGGCCATGCAGCTGGCGATCGACGCATTCGGCCCGATCGCCGATAATGCGGGTGGTATCGCCGAAATGGCGCATTTGCCCGAAGAAGTACGCGGTCGTACCGATATCCTGGATGCAGTAGGTAACACTACCGCCGCAACCGGTAAAGGGTTCGCGATTGCTTCTGCTGCATTGACATCTCTCGCGCTGTTTGCTGCATTCTGTGGTGTAGCGGGGATCAATTCCATCGATATTTACAAGGCCAATGTGCTGGCAGGTCTGTTCGTAGGGGCCATGATTCCATTTATCTTCTCTTCACTTGCTATTGCTGCCGTGGGCCGCGCCGCCATGAAGATGGTAGAGGAAGTACGCCGTCAGTTCCGTGAGCTGCCAGGTATTATGGAAGGTACAACCAAGCCCGAATACGATAAATGCGTAGCGATATCGACCCAGGCATCCATTAAGGAAATGGTGGCTCCGGGCCTCATTGCCCTTATTGTGCCGGTATTGGTAGGCTTCCTGTTTGGCCCAGAAGTATTGGGTGGAACGCTGGCAGGAGTAACCGTTTCGGGTGTGTTGATGGGGATTTTCCAAAACAACGCCGGCGGTGCCTGGGATAATGCCAAGAAATCGTTTGAAAAGGGGGTAGTGATCAATGGCGAGACCTACTACAAAAAGTCCGACCCGCACAAAGCTGCTGTAACCGGCGACACGGTAGGTGATCCTTTCAAAGACACTTCCGGGCCGTCGATGAACATCCTCATTAAACTGATGTCGATTGTTTCGCTGGTGATCGCTCCGCATATCGGAACAGGCTCACATGGCGCTGCCAGTGTGAAGGTCGACGAGAAAGCCCAGACCGTAACAGTCGCCGCACATACAACGGAGAATGCCGACACCGCCGCACCGGTATTGCGTTTGGAAAGAAAAGGGGAGTAAGTTCTTTTCTTGAAAGGTATGATAAAGCCCGGCTCATCGCCGGGCTTTGTTTGTTCTGTGTCCAACGCACGCCGACTCATTGTCACATCCCTGACGGGATTTTAACTGTATCGTTTACCGGATGTTTGCTACCAATATTACATCGCTAACGCGATTTTACCTTGCGGGGATTTTCGCCCGTGACGCTTATTTTGGCTTCGTTACCAATATTCCCGTGTAGGTGGCAACTCTAACCCAACTTCTTCTTTAAGTATTCCAGCGATAATTTATAAGCATCCGCAGCCGCATTGGCGTCGTATTTCGGGTTGCTGGGGTTAGCGAAGGCGTGGACTGCGTCGTACATTTTGATGGTCACTTTTTTGCCGGCGGCTTTCATGTCTTCTTCGAATTTGGCGACCGTAGCCGGTGGGATGCCCTGATCCTGACTACCAAAAATACCCAGCACGTCGGTGTTAAGCTTTTTCAGCTTCTCGACATCGCCTTCGGGGCGACCGTAATACATCACGCAGCCTACTACCTGTTTGCCTCCCGCAATGGCATTCTGCAATGACAGCATCCCGCCGAAGCACCAGCCGATGCTGGCGATTTTCGCATTGGCGCCTGCATATTGAATACCGCCTTTCGTAATGGCGGCCAGGCGTTCGGCAGGTGTGCTCTGCATGAGTTGGCCGGCTTCTTCGCGCGTGGTGCCTACCTTGCCGTCGTACATATCCAATGCGAGTACGTTCACGTCGCCCAGGTCCTTGTGCAGTTTAGCGGCCTCTTGTTTGACGTAGTCGTTCAATCCCCACCACTCCTGGTACACAAAAAGCCATTTGTCGGACTTTTTCGGTGATTTGAGCAGAAAACCCGAGGCGGTTTTGCCATCGGCTGTCGGGAAAGTGACGGTTTCGCCAGCACCCTGATAGGTGAACGGCAGCGGTGTTTCGTGCAGCATCCGGAAATCCGCGTTGGCGGCCAGTTCCGACATGGCATTGGCGGGCGTGTGACAAACCGGAATAGTAGTTGGGTTAGCTTCCGGTGCCGGCAGGTTCATTTTGAACAGGAAAATGGTTACCAGGATAAAAACAGCTCTCATGTGTACAGGTTTGAAATGAATAGTTAGGATTGTGATATTAAATATATACAAAATACGGGCCAACGGAAACATCGGTTGCGCAGGCCTTTTTATGGCGGATTGATGAAATTGTTGTACTTATTAAAATACAGGAACTTAATATGCTTAGCCGCCCGTTAACTTTGCATTGAGTGAATGTAAGTCCATGAGCCGTAAGCAATACTTCTTTATTATCCTGATCCTCGGATCGCTGGCGACCGTCAGTCCGTTCTCCATCGACATGTACCTGCCGGGCTTCCCCCGGATTGCGTCGGATCTGAAAACCACTATCGACAAAGTACAACTTTCGCTAACCAGCTATCTTATTGGTATTTGCATCGGTCAGGTGCTTTACGGTCCGCTGCTCGATCGCTTCGGTCGTAAGAAACCACTGTACGCCGGACTGGTATTGTATGTGATCGCCTCGTTTGGTTGTGCGATGACGTCATCCGTGGATGCGCTGATTGCCATGCGGTTTTTTCAGGCAATGGGAGGGTGTGTAGGGCTTGTGGCGTCGCAGGCATTGGTGAGCGACCTTTTCCCTGCCGATAAGCGTGCGGAGGTTTTCTCGCTCATTACATTGGTTATCGCTGTTTCACCCATGATCGCACCCACGGTGGGCGGTTACGTGACGGCTTCCATCGCCTGGTACTGGATTTTCGTGATCCTGGCGGGTATTGTGAGCCTGATCATCATGGCTATTTATTTCTTCCTGCCCACCGGGCGCAGTGCCGATGCTACCGTATCGCTTCGGCCCGAGGCGGTGTTGGGAGGATACATTACCGTGATTTCGCAGCCCCAGTTTTTGATTTACACACTCGCGGGCGGTTTGGCAACAGCTGCGCCATTTGCTTATATTTCGGGCTCTTCGGATGTTTTCATGAACATCTACAAAGTCTCTGAGCAGCAATATGGCTGGATTTTCGCGTTCCTGGCCGTGGCGATGATCGGCTCCACCCAGTTGAATCACTTTTTACTCAAAAAATACACCAGCGAACAGATTATCCGCTTTACGCTTATTTACCAAAGCATTGTCGGGCTGTTCCTGATCGTTGGCGTGTACAACAACTGGTTCGGGCTTTTTTCATTGATCGGGACGATGTTCGTATTCCTGACCGGCCAGGGCCTCACCGGCCCCAACGCTTCGGCGCTTTCGCTTGCTCCCTTCCGCAAGCACACCGGTAGCGCGTCTGCGCTCATGGGGAGTTGGCGTATGGGCGCGGGAGCCGTTATCTCGGCTATCGTGAGTTTCCTGCATAACAATACCGCCATGCCGATGGTCGGCATGATGGCCTTCTGCGCCTTCGGGGGCCTGGTTATCCTTCACGCGGGTAATGTGGTAGTACGCCACCGTGCCGCGCGTCAGGATGTCGAGGACGAGGTTTCGGTACTACTTTAAGGCAATACCTTAATCGCGTTGAAAAGCAAATCCATGAAGGCGTCGCGGTCGATATCGTAGGCTACCGTCGCGTTGGGTTCCATTTGCAGGGTATTGTAAAAATCCACCACCGTTGCGCCGCGGGTAAGCTCGCCTTTTATTTCCACATCGACATAGCAGGACTTCGTCTTGAAAATGCCGGGGTTGATCAGCCATGCAATGGCGCAGGGATCGTGCAGGGCGGCACCGCCGTCGAGTTCCACGCGGTTTTCGCGGTAGAAAATGGAAAAGAAATCCATCAGGTCGGCTGCTGCTTTGCCGGTCTTGTTCCCCAACGCTCGCAAGAGGTCGATATCCTTCTGAAAAACAAGCGCTTTGTGCGTCACGTCGAGCCCGCACATCGTGATCGGGACGCCGGCTTTGAAAACAATGGCGGCTGCCTCGGGATCTGCGTAGATGTTGAACTCGGCGAGGGGCGTCATATTACCCCGGAATATCCCGCCACCCATGAGCGAAATGCGTTCGATTTTACTTTTGAGATGCGGATAAGCGAGCAGAAACGTCGCGATGTTGGTCAGCGGGCCCGTGGGTACAATGGTAACGGGCGTTTCGGAGGCGGCTAGTATAGCGGCAATTCCTTCCACTGCGCTGATCGGCTGGGCTTGCATCACGGGCACAGGCAGGGCAGGGCCGTCGAGTCCGGTCTCACCGTGGACATAATCCGCGATGACGAGTTCCCTGAACAGCGGCTTATCGGCACCGTGGTACACCGGAATATCGGTTGCGCCAATGAGCGTCAGCACTTTCAATGCATTTTGCAACGTTTTCGCCTGCGTTTGGTTGCCGGCGGAAATGGTAACGGCTCTAATATCGAAATGCCCGCTTCCATGCGCGAGCATGAGCATCAGCGCATCGTCATGGCCGGGATCGCAATCTATGATAACGGGGATTTTAGTCATGATTAATTAAAAAAGGAATCTAGTTCATGTTGATAAGGGGCTGAGCTTTGTGCGCCCATACGCGTAACGGAAATGGCGGCCGCCTGACAGGCAAAGTGGCTGGCCTGTTCGAGCGTTGCGCCATCGGCAATGGCTTTCAGCAATGCGCCATTGAACACATCCCCCGCGGCGGTGGAATCCACCGCTTCTACAACGGGCGTCGGGATAATGCCTGTGAAGTCGTCGCCCGCGAGGTAAATGCCTTTGCTGCCCAGCGTGATAATGACGTTCTGCACGCCCTGCTCATACAGGTATTGTGCTGCCTTTTGAAGCGTTTCTTCACTTTCCACGGCAATGCCGGTGATGAGTTCGGTCTCGGTTTCGTTGGGGGTGATCAGGTACAAACCGTTGAGGAACTCCGGACCAAGCTTCATCGCGGGGGCGGGGTTGAGGATAGCCCGGATCCGCTTTTCTGCGCATTTTGCCAATGCCCAACGCACAGTTTCCGCCGGGATTTCCAGTTGCAGAAGGGCCAGTGTCACATTTTCAAATGCAGCGTCGGCGATATCGGCGGGATGCAGGTCCATATTAGCGCCGGAAGCCACCACAATCTCGTTCTGTCCCTGCGCATTGACGGTAATCAGCGCAACGCCCGACGCCAGATCGGCCGATTCGGTCATGAACCGGGTATCGATGCCCTCCTTTTTGAAGCCTTCCAGTGCTTGCTTACCGAAAATGTCGTTTCCGGTTTTGGCCACAAAACGCACGTCGGCGCCGAGCCTCGCCGCGGCTACGGCCTGGTTTGCACCTTTTCCGCCCGGGTTCATCAGGAACGTTCCCCCCAGCACGGTTTCGCCGGGTTTGGGAAAATGTTCCGTTTTAACCACCATGTCGGTATTGGAACTTCCGATAATCAGCACGCTCTGTTTCATTGCCGCTTCGCGATTGATTTGTATCGACCAGCATACCCAGTCGATGGTGAGGATAATTGATCAGCTGCTGCCGCAAATTAATGTCCCCTTTTTTCTATTCATAGTGTGGAATGAAATAAAACTAAACGAATAGTTTCTAGCTGTGTCTAAATTTCTTAGCCCACTTGTAGAAGAATTTTAGTTTTTTTTGTGGCTTGAAAAAGTGCTTTTCCACTATCGGTAGGCGCTATTTGCTTGATAGTTATAGTGCTTTTACCGAATACTAAGTAATTTGTAGTACTAATTGGTATGATTTTGTACCATATTGTGTGACAGATTTATTTTATATTTGATGTAGTATTGAACAATCTTATAACTATGTCTAGAATTTGTTCTATAACTCTATCTGTGTTGTTTTTCTTGGGAGGTAGTGGGGGTGTGAGCGCGCAGGACAACAGTGCGATCTTTACCAAGAGAGACTCACCCATTGGTATTGTAAGTTTTGGTGCAGCAGTCACTTCCGGCGTGTTGGGTGATGGTAAGTTTATTGACGGCTACATCAAGAAATCAGGCTCGGAGCCCTTCATTTTTCCCGTGGGCGATAATGGCGCATTGCGGCCGTTCTCGGTGGGTTCTGATCAGGCCATAGGGGCTTACTACGGCGTCAATCCGGCGGTAGCTGTTACGAGCAATCCAGCCGGCGGTGATTATGGCGTTTTGCCGGAAGGAGGGCCTTTCAGTACGAGTTCAATGGGAGAGGGGCTGGCCGCAATCAGTACCAGCGAATATTGGGATATCAATGGCACCTCGCCGAGCCGCATTACACTTTCGTGGAATAGCAGCAGCGCCGTAAATGCGCTTGTGACGGACCGCGGGCTTTCCAAACTGACTATTGCCGGCTGGGATGGAACCAAATGGGTGAATTTACCTGCCAATGTCGACGCTACTTCTCTTTTCGGGCAGCCCAGCACGGAAACATCCGGATCGCTGACTACGATTCTCGACGTAGTTCCCAATACCTACAATGTGTATACGCTCGCTGCATTACGTGACGGGGCCTTGCCGGTTGTGCTGGTGCGTTTTACGGCTGTCGCACGCGAGCACACGAGCTATCTCGAATGGTCGACATCAGAAGAGGTGAATAGCAGCCATTTTGATATCGAGCGCAGCGATGACGCCCAATCCTGGCAGCTGATCGGCAGCGTGGCCGCCCGCGGGAACGGCATCACAACGTCCTCGGCGCCTTCGCACTACGAGTTTACCGATAAAAATCCTCTGGGCGGGAACAATTTCTACCGGCTGAAAATGGTAGACCGCGCGACGGACAGCGGAGATGAGCCCTTTGCATACAGCCGCATCGTCAAGGTGGCGATGGATGGACTGCCCGACTGGGCCGTTTACCCTAATCCGGTTGCCGAAAAGCTGTTCTTTTCTCCGGATATCAGGCAAAACCTAGCCTCAGCCCGGCTCACGGATGCAGGCGGGCGTACCGTATATGCATCGCGTGCGGTTTCAGGCGATGGCATTGATGTGAGCCGGATGCCTGCCGGCCTTTACCTGCTGAAATTCTCCTTTACCGATGGGTTGTCAAAATCATATAAGGTGCTGATCAATAGATGATCATGTGCTCAACCGTACGGAAAATACTAATTCAATGACTTATGGCTTATCTTGATCCTTATACTGTACCACTCACGGCCAACAAAGCGGCTCACCTGCTCAGAAGAGCTACTATGGGCCCCACACGCTCAGAGATAGCCGCATTTACCGGTCTGAACCCGGGAACGGCCGTTGACCAGCTATTTGCGAACGTTTCATACACCGCGTCGCCACCGCCGCCGGTCGATTATGCGCCTACCAGTCCATACTACATGCAGCCGTTTACGGCCTTCCCGTTTGTCTCGTCCAGAAGTGGCGAACTGAGCGTGTATTTGCGCTATTGGTGGGTAGGAGTAATGATGTTGCAAAATAATAAGCCGTCGGTGCTCGAAAAGCTGACGGCCTTCTGGCAAAACCATTTTGTGGTGTCGCAGAACGTCATGGCCGACTACCGATACATGTACCGGTACCTGAAACTCCTGCGCGACAACAGCCTTGGGAATTTCAAAACGATGACCATCGGAATCACCAAAGATCCTGCGATGCTTATTTTCCAGAACGGGCACGGGAATAATAAGGACCATCCTAATGAGAATTATGCCAGGGAGTTACAGGAGCTTTTTACTGTGGGTCAGCAAGACTACTACGGTAATCCCAACTATACCGAAGAGGATGTGAAGGCAGCATCGAAAGTGCTGACCGGCTGGATGGTTACCAATTATTACGCCAACGGAACGACCGATTTTACTTCGAATTTCCATAGGAACTATCACGATACTTCCAACAAAACGTTTTCGGCCAAGTACGGCGGCATTACCATTCAGGGGCGCAGCGACGACACCGCCGGCGACGTCGAGATGAATGAACTGGTGGATATGCTGCTACGGCATCCCGAGACCCCCAAGCACATTTGCCGGAAGCTCTACCGCTGGTATGTGAATCAGAATGTGACCCAGGACATCGAAGACAACGTGATTATTCCGCTGGCGGCGTTTTTCGCGAGCCCGGAGAATAACTACAATATCAAGCCGGTACTCGAAAAGCTGCTCAAAAGCGAGATATTTTTCAGCGACCAGAACATTGGCGCGATCATCAAATCGCCCATGGAATACCTGGTGGGTATGGGGCGCTATTTCGAGTTCCCTTGCCCGGACATGATGACGGACACTGCGGCATATATCAACTATATCCGTTTTTTCCTTTGGGGAATGGGCGGGATGAACCTCGAAATTCTCACGCAGCCGCTGGTATTCGGCTACCCGCCTTATTACCAGGTTGGGTACTCTAAAAACTGGATTAACGGCTCAACGATCACTGCACGCAGAGGCAACAGCGACACGATTATTTTCCCGAGCCTTGTCGTCAAGCCAGGCTATACTTTGGGGATCGATTTCCTGGCCTGGATCCAGAAGATACAGCCCAATTTTGCCGATACAAATACTCAGGCGATTACTCCGGATCAAGTGTTGGCTGCATTCTCCAAAAACCTTTTCGCGATCGAACTCTCGGAAACGCAGAAAACCTACCTCATTGATGTGGTTTTTATGAACAACCTGCCGCGGATTGAATGGCGCTATGAGCTGAATGCCTACCGCAACAACCCGACGAGTACCACCGCTGCCAATGCCGTTAAAAACAGATGTTCCAACCTGATGCGGTATATGATCAGGATGGCTGAGTATGAGGTGTTTTAATTAGAAATTGTATGAAAAGAAGAGATTTTCTGGCATCAGCCTCAGCCATGGCGTTACCTGTAATGGTAAACGGATTTGGCATAACCAGCCTCAGTAACCGATCATCCCTTGTGCGTTCGCTTATGGGAACGGCGGCTGCGGCTACCGACCGCATTCTGGTAATCATTTATCTGAATGGCGGTAATGACGGGCTCAACACAGTGATCCCGCTTCAATATTATTCCAAATACCAGAGTATCCGGACCAACATCGCTATTCCGCAAAACAAGGTACTCACATTGTCGGGTATGGCGGAAGCCGGGTTGCACCCGTCGATGACCGGTATGCGGGATATGTATAACCAGGGACGGCTGGCGATTATCAATTCGGTGTCGTATCCGAACCCCAACCAGTCGCACCACCGGTCTTCTGACATCTGGATGACCGCTACGGATGCCAACCAGTATGCCAACAGCGGATGGGCCGGACGTTACCTCGACAACCGTTTCCCGGGTTATCCGCAGAATTATCCGAATGATACCATGAAGGATCCGCTGGCCTTGCAGATCGGCGTACTCAACTCGACGAGCCTGCTGGGGCCGCAAAGCCCGATGAATATTTCGGTGGAGAACGTCAATAACTTCTATGCGTTGCTGAATGGGGGCCAGGGGCTGGCATCCAGCGATTTGCCCTGCTGCGAGGCCGGGGAGATGATCAAGCACGTGCGGCAGCAGCAGTTGCTTTCTACCGGCTATTCCGGGCAGATCAAGCGGGCCTATGACGCAGGTTCAACCAAGGCAACGTATCCGGCCGCGGGCACAACCACCGAACTTTCGGAGCAGCTTAAAATCGTGGCAAGACTGATCCACGGCGGTTTGCAAACGAAGATTTATTTTGTGGAGCTGGGCGGATTTGACACGCACGGCGATCAGGTTACAGCAAGCGATACCACGGTGGGAACCCACGCCAATTTGCTCAAAAAGCTCTCGGAGGCAGTGTCGTCGTTCCAGAACGACCTGGTTCTTCAGGGGACTGCCGACAGGGTTGTGGGCATGACCTTCTCGGATTTCGGGCGGCGGGCCAATTCCAATGCTTCAAGGGGCACCGATCATGGGGTTGCAGCACCGATGTTTGTCTTTGGAACAGGTATCAAGCGCCAGATGGTAGGGGTTGTGCCGGATCTTAACAACGATCTCGAACCGCCGACCACCAGCCCGACGAATGAGAACCAGGAGATCAAAATGCAGGTGGATTTCAGGCGGATCTATTCCGATATCCTGCGGGATTGGTTTGGGGCGCAAAGCACCGTTACCGATTCATTGCTTTTCAGGAATTTTAAAACGACTTCGCTTTTCTCGAATGTGATCGAAACGACCGCCTCGGGCGCGTGGCCCGACCGTTCGATCTGGTCGGCGGGGCGTCCCCCGGGCGTAGGCGACTATGTGCGCGTGAACCCGGGCCATGTGGTGGCAGTGGGCCAGAATATCACTGTCCGCAACATTGAAGTAGAGGGAGGAGGAGAGCTGAACATCCTCGGAAATTATACGATTAACACCACAGGATAAGCAAGAAACTTGCCTGTTGCTACATTGAAAGTGCCGGAGAACGTTGATTTCTTCCGGCACTTTTTGTTTACTTTACGTTGTTCCAAACGATATTATTCATGAAAAAACTGGTTTATTACGCGTTTGTCGCTACGATCCTGCTCATGCAGGCGTGCCAGAAAAAAACAGAGAAAGCAGAAGGTACTATGCCACCGATTAGTGAAGTATTTGCCCGCTATTACGAAGAAAGGCTTCCACTTTACCCTTTGGAAGCAACCATGAACGGTGATAACCGTTACAACGACAAGATGTCGGACGACCTCTCGCAGGCAGGAAAATCCCGTATGATCGCTTTTTACCGGAAGTACCAGGATGAGCTCGCCAAGTATGACCGCGGTAAGCTGACCCCGGAGGAGAAGGTAAGCTGGGACCTGATCGAATGGGAATGCGGCATTAACCTGGAAGGCTTAAAGTACCCTGTGGAGCTGATGCCGATCAACCAGATTTTCTCTACGCACCTGATGATCGGGCAAATGGCGAGCGGCAGCAGCTTACAGCCGTTTAAAACCGTGAAAGACTATGATAACTGGCTGAAACGGGTGGACGGCTTCGTGGTGTGGTGCGATACGGCCGTCGTGAATATGCGCAGTGGGATCAAGCAAGGCTATGTTTTGCCTGCGCCGCTAATCAAAAAGGTGATCCCGCAGTTTGCCGACATGGATCACGGGCCGGTGAAAGATCATCTCTTTTATTCGCCCGTCAAGAACTTCCCGAAGGACTTTTCGGACGCGGACAAGGCAAGGCTTGAAAAGGAATATGCAGCGATGGTTGAATCGAAAATCATTCCGACCTTCCAGAAAATGCATGTTTTCTTGGAAAAGGAATACCTCCCTGCCGGCCGGATGACCGATGGCTTCGCGGCGCTTCCGAACGGAAAGGCTTTATACAATCATTATATAAAGTACTACACCACCACCGATCTCACGGCCGAGGAGATCCATCAGATCGGATTGAAAGAGGTAGCACGTATTTCGGCCGAAATGGAGAAGGTGAAGGCGCAGGTAGGTTACCAGGGCGATCTCAAATCGTTCTTCAATGCGGTGCGGGCCAACAAGAAGCTCATGCCTTTCACGAAAGCCGAGCAGGTAATCGCGCATTTCAATGAAATTCACGAGCGGATGAAGCCCAACCTGACCAGGCTTTTTGAACTTACTCCGAAAACGCCGTTTGAGGTGCGCAGGACAGAGGCATTCCGGGAGGCGTCGGCTTCCGCGGAGTACAATCCGGGATTACCCGACGGTTCGCGCCCGGGGATTTTCTATGTGCCGGTGCCGGACGCTAAGGAATACAATATCGTTTCCGACGAGAGCCTTTTTCTGCACGAAGCTATTCCGGGGCATCATTATCAGATCTCATTGCAGCAAGAGAACACCGCGCTGCCGGAGTTTCGCAAAAACCTTTGGTACAGTGCGTACGGTGAAGGCTGGGCATTGTATACGGAGTCGTTGGGCAAGGAACTGGGGCTCTATACCGATCCTTACCAGTATTTCGGCATGCTGAGTGCGGAAATGCATCGCGCGATCCGCCTCGTGGTGGATACCGGTCTGCATGCGAAAGGCTGGACGCGTGATCAGGCGATTAAGTACTCGCTGGATCACGAGGCCGAATCGGAGGAGAGTATCACAGCGGAGGTGGAGCGCTACATGGCAGGCGCCGGACAGGCTTTGTCGTACAAGATTGGCCAGTTGAAAATCCGGGAATTACGTTCGAAGGCAGAGAAAGAAATGGGGACGAAGTTCGATATCCGCGCATTTCACAAGTTGGTGCTGGAATCGGGTTGTGTACCGCTGAAACTGCTCGAAGATAAAGCCAATGCATGGATAACAGCAGGTAAATAACTTTTTTCGGGATACCCGACCGGCGAAAGAGCAATGTCTGAACGGCATTGCTCTTTTTGTTTTGTATAAAAGTAAAAAATTGGACAAGAGCAGTATAGAACAGGACAGTTCGTTGATTCCAAATTGGTATTATCGCTTCAATAAATGTGCATTTTTTTAGTTAAATTTATATACTGGGTAAAAAAATGTCACAGAACCTGAACCCAAGATGATGTATTTAAGGACTAGTTTTTTGCTGCTGACCGGAGCGGTTGTAGTTGCTTTGGGCTTCCAGTCGTGCAACAACAAGCAGGGGAGTGCCGCTGAGGAGAAACTGCCCGAGCAGGTAAGTTACAACTTCGATATCCGGCCCATTCTTTCCGACAAATGCCTGGCCTGCCATGGCCCCGATGCGAACAAGCGGGAAGCGGGTCTGCGCCTCGACGACCCCGTGAGTGCATTTGCCGCATTGAAAGACAATCCCAAAGCGCATGCACTGGTGGCTGGCAAGCCCGATCGTTCCGCCGTCTACCTGCGTATTACTACCGAGGATACCACGCTCCGGATGCCGCCGCCTGCTTCCAATCTCAAATTATCCCAGCGGGAAATCGACCTGATCGGAAAATGGATCAAACAGGGTGCTAAATATGAAAAGCACTGGGCATTTGTGGCACCTAAAAAGCCCAAACGGCCCGAGGTAGATCACGAGGATTGGGCCCGGAACGATATCGACTATTTCATTCTCGAAAAGCAGGAGCAGAAAGGGCTCGAACCCAGCGCGGAAGCCGATAAGGAACGTCTGCTCAAACGCCTGAGTCTCGACCTGAACGGTCTGCCGCCAAGCTTGCAGCTCATGGACGAGTTCCTGGCCGACAATAGCCCGAATGCTTATGAGAAAGTCGTCGATAAACTGCTCGCCAACCCGACTTATGGCGAAAAAATGGCGATCCACTGGCTCGACCTCGCCCGTTATGCCGACTCGCACGGCTACCAGGACGATGGCTACCGGACTCAATGGCCTTGGCGCGACTGGGTGATCCACGCCTTCAATAAGAACATGCATTATAATGATTTTGTGACCTGGCAGCTGGCCGGCGACCTGCTCCCCCATTCTTCAAAGGAGCAACTCCTGGCAACGGGCTTCAACCGCAACCACAAGATTACCGAAGAGGGCGGGGTGATACCAGAGGAATACCGCATTATGTATGTGACCGACCGCAACGATTTGTTTGGCAAAGGCCTGCTTGGGGTTACGCTCGAATGCGCGCATTGCCACGACCACAAATACGACCCATTCTCGCAAAAGGAATATTACCAGATGTTCGCGTTCTTCAATAATGTAAATGAAGTGGGCATCGAATCGGTGATCGGCGGGCCGGAGACTTATGCCAAAAAGCCGCTAATGGAGATCAGTAACGAGGAGGTAAAGAATATCCTGACATTTATTAACAAGCCCGATACCAACCGGCTGATCGTGTCTGTGATGGGCGATCTGGACACGTTGCGCAAGACTTACGTCCTCAAACGAGGGGCCTATGATGCGCCGGGGGAGGAAGTACAGGCCGGGACGCCTGCAGCGATCCTTCCATTTGACAAAAAATACCCTAAAAACCGTCTTGGGCTTTCTCAATGGCTGTTCGACAAGCGAAACCCGCTGACGGCGAGAGTGTATGTGAATATCCTCTGGCAGGAGTTCTTTGGAAAAGGTATTGTCAAAACCTCCGGTGATTTCGGAATGCAGGGCGAATTACCGACGCATCCGAAACTGCTCGACTGGTTGGCGGTGGATTTCATAGAGCATGACTGGGATATCAAACGGTTTGTGAAGCAAATGGTGATGTCTGCCACTTACAGGCAATCGGCCGTGGTGACGAAGGAACACCTCGCGCGTGACCCGGATAATGTGTACCTGGCGCGCGGCTCGCGCTACCGCATACACGCGGAGTTCGTGAAAGACCTGGTGTTGGCGAGTAGCGGGTTGCTCAACCGGACCATCGGCGGACCGAGCGTGAAGCCTTACCAGCCTGCCGGCTTATGGGAAGGAGCTACGTCGGGGCGCGGGTTGCTGTCGGTGTACAACCAGGATCATGGTGCGAGTCTCTACCGTCGCGGGATGTACACGCTCATCAAACGCACCGTTCCGCCTCCTACTATGGCGATTTTCGACGCCAGCAATCGCGACTTGTGCGAGGTAAGGCGCCTGAAAACCAATACGCCGTTGCAGGCATTGGTGATGATGAACGACCCGACGGTGCTGGAAGCTTCGCGCGTGCTGGCTGCGAAACTCTTGCAGGAGAAGACCACTACCGAGGAGAAGATCACGAAGGCATTCAGGCAGATTGTTTGCCGCAAGCCGAGCCAGAAAGAACTGGAAGTGCTTACCGGTTACTATGCGAAAGAATTGAAAGAAATTCAGCCTAAAACGGCTGAGAAGATGATTTCGATAGGGGAGTACCCGCTCACCAAAAACGTGGATAAAAAGGCGCTTGCTTCGTTGATGCGCGTCATTTCCACGATTTACAATCTGGAAGAAACGATCACGAAATCTTGAGGGCAGTTGGTTTTCGGCTGTCGGCTTTCGGCAGTCGGCAGTCGGCTTTCGGCAGTCGGATAGGGTGATCTTGTAAATATACGTGTGGTATTAAAAAAAAGGCCGACTGCTGATTGCCGAAAGCCGAAGTCAAAAAAAGGCCGAAGTCAGATAAAAAATGGAAAAGGAAATCATTGAACACGGATTTAGTTTCAATAGAAGGCGCTTCCTCTCTACAATGAGCCTGGGCATCGGGAGCGTGGCACTGGGCTCGCTGCTGATGCCCGATCTGCTGAAAGGAGGCGGGCTCGAAGAGGAAGGGCTCGCACCGGGCATCCCGCATTTCGCGCCCAAAGCGAAGCGGGTGATTTATTTGTTCCAGAACGGCGCGCCCTCGCAGCAGGAACTTTTTGATTATAAACCGAAGCTCCGTGAAATGTTCGGGCAGGAAATACCGCCCTCCGTGCGTGGCACGCAGCGGCTCACGGGCATGACGGCCAACCAGGCGTCGTTTCCACTTGTGGGCTCTTTCGTGGATTTCAAACAATATGGCCAGTCGCAGGCATGGGTGAGTAACCTCATGCCGTATACTTCCAAAATCGTCGACGACCTGTGCTTTGTGCGCTCGATGTACACCGAGGCGATCAACCACGACCCGGCATTGACATTCCTGCAAACCGGCTCTCAGCAGGGCAACCGGCCGAGTATGGGCTCGTGGCTGAGCTATGGATTGGGTAATGAGAACAAAAACCTGCCGAATTTCACGGTTTTACTCTCGCGCGGCGTCGGTAATGGGCAGGGGGTGTATTCCAAATTGTGGTCCAATGGTTTCCTTGACTCGGTGCACCAGGGCGTGCAGTTCAGCAAGGGCGAGGATCCGGTGCTTTACCTGCGGGATCCCGAAGGAATGGACCGCAAAGAGCGCCGCGATATGCTCGACAAGCTTTCGGAGTTGAATGAATTATCGTACCAGGAATTTGGCGACCCGGAGATTACGGCGAAGATCAAGCAATACGAAATGGCTTATCGCATGCAGACGGCGGTGCCGGAAGTAATGGATTTGTCCAAAGAATCGGATGATATCATCAAGCTCTATGGCCCGGAATGCCTCGTGCCGGGTACATATGCGGCCAACTGCCTGCTTGCGCGCAAGCTGTCGGAAAACGGCGTGCGGTTTGTCCAGCTTTACCACCAGGGGTGGGACCAGCACGGCAACCTGCCCTATGAAATCACCAAACAGGCCATGGACGTGGATCAGGCGTCTGCAGCATTGGTAACTGATTTGAAACAGAGAGGATTGCTGGACGAGACGCTCGTGATCTGGGGAGGGGAATTTGGCCGTACAAGCTACACCCAGGGTAAACTCACACCCGAAAATTACGGCCGCGATCACCATCCGCGCTGCTTCACGATCTGGATGGCTGGCGGCGGTATCAAACCGGGTATAGTCTATGGCGAAACCGATGAGCTTGGCTACAACATTGCCAAAGACCCCGTGCATGTGCACGATTTCCAGGCGACGATCCTGCATCAGCTTGGCCTGAATCACGAAAAGTTGATATTCAAGCATCTCGGGCGCCGCTACCGGCTCACCGACGTTTCGGGCAAGGTGATCCGGGACATTATCAGCTGATTTTTTGAGAGTTGTTTATCATTGGTCATTTTTTGGTGGAATTATAAATGCATTTGAAACTCAGGGTTTTCGCGGAACAGTTATTAGTTGCTTCCAATATTTTTATACTGTTTTTACTGCTCTTCGAAAGCAAACTTGTGATCCCGGTATGGCTTCAAACCATCGGCCGGATGCACCCGCTTATCCTGCATTTCCCGATCGTAATCCTGCTGCTGGCGATGCTGCTCGAATTCTTCCGTTTCAAACCGGAATATGCAGGCAATGCATTCTACCGTAACTTTTTACAGGGCCTGTTGCTGATCGGCGCACTTTTCGCGGCGGTAACGGTGATTATGGGCCTGTTTTTGTCGAGAGAGGAAGGCTACGAGGGCGCTACGCTGACCTACCACAAATGGACGGGGGCGGGGATCTTCTTTTTTGCATCCATTATCTATTGGGTGAGAAATGCGCGGTGGTACAAATCGCTGGCAGCCCGGGCAGGTGCAATGTTGTCGGTAGTGGCTCTCGTGCTGACCGGCCATTACGGGGCTGCACTCACGCATGGCAGTAACTTTATTTGGGAACCAATTTCCAACAAGAAGGAAGTTGCGGAAGTGCCTTTGGATCAAGCGGTTGTTTATACTAATGTGATCAAGCCTATTCTGGAACAAAAGTGTACAAGCTGCCATAATCCCGATAAACTCAAAGGTGAGCTGATCCTGACCGATCCGCAGTCGATCATGAAGGGAGGGAAGTCGGGTAAGCTGCTTGTCCCAGGTAACCCGCAAATGAGCCTTTTGCTACAACGCGTACATTTGCCGATGGAGGAGAAAAAGCACATGCCGCCGTCGGGAAAGGCGCAGCTTACGTTGCAGGAAATCTCGCTGCTCACATTGTGGGTTAAGCAAAAGGCCGATTTCCAAAAGAAACTGACTGCTTTGCCTGCCTCCGACTCACTGCGCATGCTTGCTACCGCGTTCCTGCAACCGCATACGCAGGAAGAAGAATACGATTTCCCGGCAGTCGATGAGGACAAAGTGAAGGCACTCAATACCGACTACCGGACCATATTACCTCTCGCGCGCGAGTCTCCCGCATTGGCGGTAAACATCTACAATGCCGCGGCCTACAATGTGAGCCAGCTCGATGAGCTGGGTGATATCCGCAAGCAAGTGATCTCATTGAACCTGAACAAAATGCCGGTTAAAGATGCGGATTTGAAAAGCATTGCGAAATTCGAAAACCTCCGTAAGCTGGATCTCAATTTTACAGACGTTAGTGCGGTGGGGTTGAAAGAACTGTCAGGGTTGAAGCACTTGCAAAATCTTACGTTGTCCGGTACAAAGCTGGGTCTTAATGACCTGAAAGGATTGTTGCCGCAACTGAAAAGCGTCAAAACTGTTGCCGTTTGGGATACAAAACTATCGGCCTCGGATGTGCAGCAATTGCAGCAGGCCAATAAGGGCATAAACATCATCGGAGGCTTTAAAGACGACGGTAAGAACCCGTTGAAGCTCAATCCGCCGCAAATGAGAAATGCCTCCCCGATTTTCGCGCATACGCTCGTCGTGGATATTCAGCACCCGATCAAGGGTGTAGATGTGCGGTTTACAATGGATGGTTCGGAGCCGGATAGCGTAAAATCGCCGTTGATGGATCACAAAACGGTGATCAACAGCAATACCACTATTCGTGCCAAGGCCTACAAAAATGGCTGGTACGGCAGTGATATGATTACCTTCGATTATTATAAAAGTGCCTACCAGCCCGACAGCGGTACATTACTGGCACCATTGAACCGCGTGCACCAGGCCGAGGGCGTGAAGACATTTTTCGATCATAAACTGGGCGTGATCGGTGCCAATAATCCAGCCTGGGCCAATAACTGGGCGGGGGTTAGGGACAACGACATGGCCTTTGTGTCGGAATTCAAAAAGCCGATTATGCTGTCGTCGCTCGGTGTGCGGTATATGGTGGAAGAAGATACGGGCATTTTCCCGCCGGAGTTGGTCGAAATATGGGGGGGCACCACGCGTGAGAACATGAAATTGCTCACGAAGTTTAAGGCGCCAATGCCTGTAAAAGGGGAGCGGGCGTCGCTGCGCAGCGTGGCAGGGTCGTTCGCGCCGCAGCAGGTTTCCTACATTAAAATCATAGCCAAGCCACTCAGCAAAATACCGGCGTGGCACCGCAACAAAGATAAACGCGCATTGCTGCTAGTAGACGAAATGTTCCTGAATTGATTACGCTTTGCCGAGCCTGCGCCACATTTCGGCGCAGGCGCGCGCATTGTGGTAAGGACATTTCCAGAAGTTGATCTTGTCGCCTTTTACCGGCGTGCCGTCCTCTTTGACGGTGCCGAACCATTCGCCTCTGTCGTGGTCGATGAACTCGTTGACGATGTAATCCCAGCTTTTTTCGGCTTTTGTTTTAAACTGCGAATCTTTTGTGAGCTGGTAAGCATTATAAAACCCGACAAGCTGCTCAGCGGCAACCCACCAGCTGCGATCGGTTTGGGTATGTTTCGTTTCGGGATCGTACTCGTAATTCAATGCCCCGTCCGGTCCGAGCCCTTTGGAAGCCGCAGTAGCCATGGCGATCGACTTTCTTTTCATCCGGGCAATCAGCTTCTCGTCGTGCAAAACCTCCGCCGTTTCGAACAGCAACCAGGAGGCTTCTATATCGTGACCAAACGAAACGATATGGTCTTTGGTTTTCCACTGCTCGTCGAAGAAGAGCTGCATGGTTTCGGTCCCCGAGTTCACAATGTGTGTAATGATCGCGTCCAGCATTCCGGCTGTCTGCTTTTTGAGTTTTGCATCCGGCCACACGCTGTAGAGGTTGGTATATGCTTCTACCAAATGCAAATGCGTGTTCATGCTTTTGTTCCACGGACTTTTGCTGAGTATGTAATCGTCCGTCGCCGACCAGTCACGGGCGAATGCTTCACAGTAACCGCCATTTACGGGGTCGAACGCGTGTTTTTCAATCACCTCAAAAAGGGACTGCGCTTTTTCCAATGCCGGTTTAAAATGCGTAACGCGATAATACTCCGCCAGCCCGTACATCGCAAAGGCATTGCCGTAGATCTGCTTTTTGGTTTCAAGCGGCGAGCCATCCGCATTCACGGACCAGTACACGCCGCCATGTTCGGCGTCAAAGAAACTTTTTACCAACTGTTGATAAGCCCGGTCGGCCAGTGTCAGATATTTGGCCTCTTTCAGTAACCGGTGGGCTAGTGAAAACGTCCACAGAAGCCGCCCGGTAAGTACCACCGATCTTGCGGAGTCCTTCACCGGCTGGTTATCATAATTAACTCTTCCATAAAACCCGCCTTTCTCCGTATCCGGCCCATACTTTTCCCAATAATCGAGAATCGCAACAAACTCTTTTCTAAATGCTTCGGACGTAAATTCGGCCATAGTTCCGGGTTGGTTTTTCAGGAAAAGCAACCCGGAGCAAGTTCATACTGTTGCTTATTTGGGTTCTATCGGTAGCTCGTCTTTTGCAGGAGGGATCCTAGTAATTTGTCGGACGTTACGAAAAGATCCACCCTATCTCTCAAAGCAATCGCCGTCGCCAGCTGAATGCTATCGAGCGATCGAAGACCATTCACACCATACTTATTTAATAATCCGCAGGCATCGTCGATGATTTGTTCGTTCAATGACAGAAAAGTAAACTGCGCAACGTCGTCCTCAAACCAAACAGCGATTTGGCTCACAATCTCAGTGGCTAGTTCTCCCTGCCTTAGCTTTTTCCAAAGAGCTGACAAGAACTCTACTCGCGTGAGTTCAGAAAGGAAAATGGTGGAAATCGAGTTCTGGACAATGATATTTTTGAAGGACTCGCTGTCCTTTTCTTCATGATAAAGTTTTATCAGTGAAGAAGTATCCAGAAAAATACGCATTATGAATTGCGTCTTTCGGAAATTGCTTCTTCGGACAGCGAGCTTTTGAGATTTTTTAGTAGCTGCCGGCTTCTGTCGAAGGAGAAATCACTCCATTGCAGCGTTTTCGCATTAGCTTCCGCCGGAGACGCATCGTTTATTTCAGGGAATGCTACAACAACTTTTGAGGGTACGTTGATGCCGGGATTCGAATCCAAATGGATTCTGCCGTTTTGATAAGTTCCTTTAATTTCAAGCATAGTGGTATATAGTATTAAGTTGAAAACAAACTTACGGTTTTCCAGCGACTGGCACCAGCTGTTCCTTTGCGTTCCAACCCTCCACAGAAACAACCGGCGTCAGCCCGTTTTTGGCGGTGTATTCGAGCAAAACTGTCTTGCTTTCGCCGGGTAACACCGATACATAATTGTCGTCGTAGAATACAGGCAGGATGCGCTGTTTCGTGGTTGGATCAACCAATGCGATGCGGTTGAAGAATGCGAGCGGCGCGTTGGCGGGGTTTTGGAGGGTTACCGCCACTTTGCCGCTGGAAACGATACGGGCCGTTGCGGCGGCTTTTGAATCGGGCATGGTTTGCAGACCACTGTACTTGCCCGCGGCATCGGGTAGCCAGTAGAGGTTATCGCTGACGGGCTTACGGTCGAGGTTCAGGAGGCGCAGGGAAAGAAACATTCCTTCCTTTTGGGCCATTTCTCTGATCTCGCGGTTGATATCAATGATCTTCCGAGTGGTTGAAGGGCCTATTTCCACGAAAACCTGGGTCAGGTTCTTGACATTACCCTTCATATCGATAGCATTGATGACGAGCATCAGGTCGTACTGATGCTTGAACGTGTTGTTCACGATCGCCACAGCAGTATCGGCGGGGTTGTACATCACGTGCAACGGTTCGCTACCGGAATGCAGGCCGTAGAGGCACGCATTCGGATCGAGGTAGTAGTCGTACATCTGCCCGCGGAGGGATGTCCATGGATTTTGGGTTTTCCAGATGATCACGCCTGTGTACCAATCCCACATGTGCGCGCTGAAACCCTCCATCAATGCGCGGTACTGGTCAAAGTTGACGAGCTGGGCCTTTTTGCCGAAGTCGCGCATATCGGTGGCTTTGCCGTAAGGTTCGATAGAGCCGTCGTAGCCAATGTATTTATGGTATTGCCAAACCGAATCCACTTTTTCGCGGCGCGTTTCTGCTGAATACTCGGGTGCGACGCGGTTGGCTTCGGGCAAAAACCTTTCGAGCGAGTGATGGTCGCCAACGCCCACGGAGCCGATTTCGGAATTGAAGGGCCATGTGCGGTAGTTCCAGAAGCGGGTCAGTGGCTGAATGCCATAGGGACCGTCACCATTGCCGCCGAGCGCGTTGAACGACATGTCATCGGAGTTGGAATAATCCACAAACCAGCGTGTGCCGTCGAGTGCGGGCAGGATGGAGTCGCGCAGCGGTGTCATGATGTCGACCGGAAGGGTAATCTCGTTTCCACCGCACCAGATAGCCAGGGAGGGGAAGTTGCGGATCATTTTAATCTGGTCGGCAGCCGATTCGAGGAAGAGATTGTGGTCGTCCGGGTATTTGCGACGCGTCCATTGATCGTCGGCTTTGGCCGGGTCGATCCAACGGCCGTTACAGTCGCCGGAGCCCCAGAAATCCTGCATAACCAATATTCCGTAACGGTCGCAGGCTTCGTAGAACTCGGGACGTTCGGTCAACGCGCCGCCCCAGATACGCAGCAGGTTCAGGTTCATGTCGCGGTGGAAGCGAACTTCGGCATTGTAGCGCTCGTCCGAAAAGCGGAGCATGGCGTCGGAAATGATCCAGTTACCGCCTTTGATGAACACTTTTTGCCCGTTAACAGATATTTGTTTGCTGCGGGTGGCTGTGTTCCATTCGGCTTGTATTTCACGGACGCCTACGTGCAGCGTTTCGGTATCGGAGACTTTTCCGGCCTGCGTGAATTGCATTTTAAGATCATACAAATCCTGCGGCCCATAGCCGTTTGGCCACCACAGTTTCGGGTTTTTCAGACTCAGGTCGGGCAATTTTACCTCCACCGTGGAATGCGGCTGAATGGTAACCTCCCTGGTAACCTTGTTGCCGTCCAAAGTATACTGCAAAATGCCCTTCTGCGGTGTCGTACCGGCATTTTCGAGCTCGGCGGTTACCTTAATGGTCGCCGGTTGCTGGGGGGCACCGGGTGTTCTTTTACCAGGTACCAGGGTGATCACGTGCGGGTTTTTGATATTGACTTTGCCGGTTTTTTCAATGGTTACCTTGTCCCAAATACCGGTATTGCGGTCGCGGACGGGTTGGATCCAGTCCCAGCCGGCTACATATTGATGCGCTACATTCCGTGCGATCGTGCCATCACCGCCCTGGCCGCCGTTTGGGTTACCCACCTGGTCGGGCGGGTACACGATCACCGCAAGCCGGTTTTTACCCTGTTTGCGGAGCTGGCCCGTAATGTTGTAAGTCTGCCGAAGGAACATTCCCGAATGCAGCTTGGTATTTAGTTTCTTGCCGTTCAAAAACAGATCGCAGCTGTAATTTACACCGCGCAAATGCAGCCAGGCTTCCTGTCCCGGCTCGACTCTTTCTTCAAAATCTTTGACAAACCAATAGGTATAATAGTCTCTTCCCGTGTGGAAAATATCCGGAATCTGCTTGTTGTTCATGCCCCAGAATGGATCGGGAACCTGCTTGTTTTCCAGCATGGTGGTGAGTACAGTGCCGGGTACGACGGCTGGCTGCCACCCGTTCAATGCAAAATCAGGAGCGGAAATGACGGTGCCGGGATCTTTCATTTTTGAGACTGGAATGCATTTCCAGTCATCGCGGAGTTCGTATCGTTGAGCGTTGGCGTCGATCGTCCACAAGCAGACGATCGATAGGAGGAGGGTTCGCAGGTTAGTCATAGAAAACAGAATTTGTCGTTATCGGCGATAGGGCAAATATATCTGATCCAAATGCCTCCAAACAAGGAAGGATATTGCATTAATTAAAATATTAACGAATGTTCTTCTTATTTTTAAATTTAAATAAAAATTGCATTTGGAACCTGCTGAAACAAAAAAGCCTGACGCGGTTACGCATCAGGCTCGCCGGAACGGGCGTCAGGTTAGTCGCCCTGGTTCTCTTCCTGCCACTCGTGGTTATCACCACCCAGGCTGTAATAGTTGTTTTCCTCATCTTCCCTTCCGATTTCCTCGTCGTCATCGTCATATTCTGAGCCCGGGACGTCGAGATCGTCGCCGGTCAGGTCGTCTTCAAACGATTTTTCGTTCCATTCATCGGCGTCCAGGTCGAGTTCACGCTTGACGCGGGAGATATCTTCGGGATCAATATCCGGGTCAATAAGTCCTTGACGGTAAATGTCTTCACCCGCTGGATAATTTCCGGGAAGATCATCATCATATAATTCGTCGTCTTCATCATATGGGCCCATAGCTGTAATGGTTAAATGTACTAAAATCGGGTAGTCGTTTTGGGGATTGGTTAAAAAAGCGTTCCCGTACGCTTTTACCTAAAATAAGTGTTTTCACCCAATTTTACCGATTGCATGCAAAGAAAATTAATCCGGTCAACCGGAGCCCTGGCAGTATTGGCCGCTACGACCGCCGTACTGTTCGGTTACCGAAACGAGTCCCCCCTGAAATCCCCCCTCTACGCGCCTGTTGACGCAAAGGAACTGAAACTGCCCGCTGGCTTCTCGGCTACCGTGCTGGCTACCGACCTGGGTGCTACCCGCCATATGGTGGTGGGTAAAAACGGCGACATGTATGTGAAGCTTTCGAAACTGAAAGATGGAAAGGGTATTTACCTGCTGCGCGACACCGATGGCGACGGCGTGATCGATGAGCAGAAGCTTTTTGGTGATTACCCCGGCACGGGAATCGCCATCAAGGACGGTTTTTTGTATAGCTCTTCCAACAAAGGTGTTTTCAGGTATAAACTGAATGAAAAGGACGAAATCATCGATTTTGATAAACCCGAAAGCATTATCGGCGGATTGACCGACCACGGACGCGACAATGCAAAGCCGATTACCCTGGATAACAAAGGCAATATTTACGTAACCGTAGGGTCTTACAACGACAACTGCCGTGCGGCGGGTTCGGCGAAAGGCATGTCGCCCTGCACCATTCTCGATTCGGCGGGCGGGATCTGGCGTTTCAGGGCCGGGCAGCTGAACCAGCAATTCTCCGACGGTACGCGTTACGCGACGGGCGTAAAAAACGCGGTGGGGATCGACTGGGACAATAAAACCAACGCCTTGTATGCAACCACACACGGCCGCGGCAAGTTCGACGATATGTACCCGCAATATTATACCCCCAAGCACAGCGCCGAGCTACCAGCCGAAACGCTCTATCGCCTGAAAGAGGGCGACGATGCGGGCTGGCCGTACATTTATTATGATCATTTCCAGAACAAGAAAATGCTCGCACCGGAATACGGCGGCGATGGAAAGAAAACGGGTGGGGAGAAGGCGATCAACCCACTGGTAGCATTTCCGGCGCATTTGGGACCAAATGCATTGATGTTTTATACGGGCAATATGTTCCCGGCACGGTACCGCAACGGGGCTTTCATTGCTTTCCATAGTCAGTCGTCGGAACTGAAAAAAGGTTACCTGGTGGCATTTGTACCCTTTGTGAATGGGAAGCCGGGCAAATGGGAGATTTTTGCCGATAATTTTGCCGGCACCGACCTCGCCAAACCGACCGGCCCGATCCAGCATCGCCCATGCGGGCTCGCGCAGGGACCCGACGGCGCATTGTACGTGACCGACGACCTGAATGGTACTATTTTCAAGATTGCCTATAAAAAGAAGTAAGCGTAAATGAAAACGGGATTGTCAGAGCGACAATCCCGTTTTTTATAGGTACGGCAAGTAGAAACTACGCTTTGGCCAATGTGGCAAATGCCCTCACCGGGAATGTGCCTACGCCTTTGAACTTCGGCGGTACCGCGCTGAACAGATAGCCCGACGCCGGGAGCCTGTCCAGGTTACACAAGTGCTCGACGATCAGGATTTCGGCGCCTAGTAAAATGGTGTGCACCGGGCGGCTGTTGCCGCGGGTATCGTCGATGTTGTGGCTGTCGATCCCTACCAGTTTTACACCGCAGTCGCGCAGGTATTCGGCCGCCTCACGCGTGAGGAACGGGTGGTTTTCAAAATAGGCTTCCGTATTCCAGTTTTTCGACCAACCTGTGTTTACAATGACGGCCTTGTTCCGGATTTCCAGGTTTTGGAAAAATTCAATCCCTATTTCCTGTGTCCCGGATGCATGGATCGTGATGGCGTCCAGGTTCGCAAAAGCCTCCAATTCAACCTCCGAAAGGTCTTTCCCATGAGCATAGCGGTGAAAGGGGCAGTCGATATAGGTGCCTGTGTTGCTCACCATTTCGATTTTGCCGATCTGGAACTCGGTACCTTCTTCGTATTTTCCGATTGAATCCTCGCGGCTGAGAAAATCGCAGATGATCGGTGCAGGAAGGCCTTTGTAGGTAACCAGTCCATCAAAAACCGTGTGGCTCAGATCGACGAGCAGTTCCGGCGACGGCTGGTCTATGGGCTGGCGTTTATGTTTTTCCTGAATGTAAAACTTATTGAGGATGCTCACCTTCCCGACCATCAGCAGACGGAGGTCTTTCACAATATAGTCGGCCAGCTCGGCGTCGGAAATTGTGTCACCGGCGATATCCAGCCGGAAATCCTGGCCCTGAATACCCCCGCCGTTGGTAAATTCAATGTCAAAATCAAAAACTACTCTGTGATCCATAGGCTATCGTGATGTATTTCAGAAATTGGTGTCCGGCTTATCCAGTTCCATTTCCTTGATCCAGATGTTGCGGTAATAAACATCGTGGCCTTCGGACTGTAGTTTCAGGCCGCCAGGGGTATCGGTAATGCCCTTGCCACCATCGTTACCGCCATCAATACCCGAGTTTTTGCCGCCCCAAACCTGGCTGATTTTCTGGTTGGTATGCACTTTTTTACCATTGAAATAAAGGGTTACCATCGGCTGCTCCACCAGTTTTCCGTCTTTGAAACGCGCCGCGCGGAACAGAATATCGTACGAATTCCACTTTCCGATGCCGTTGTAGGCATAATAGGGCGATTTGGATTCGTTGATCACTGCACCCATACCGTGCGATGTGGTATCGCCGTCGAGCACCTGTATTTCGTAACGGTTTTGCAGGTAAACACCGCTGTTTCCTCCGGGTTTGGTGATGAGAAACTCCACGTGTGCGCGGAAATCTTTGAATTGCTTTTTGGTAACAATATCCGCCGAACCATACAAGCCGCCCGCGGACGCCGGATCGTTACAGTTGATGACCGTGCCCTTATCGACCGGGTCGTTCACAACCGTCCATTTGATCGGTGGCTTGGCAGCAAACCGGGGGCCTTCCCAGTAAATCCATTTTTCATCCAGCATTTTGCGGCTGCCGTCGAGGTACACCTCTGCACCTTTGGGAGCTTTCACACCCACGCCCACTTGTGCGTACGCGAGACCAGTGAATGCAATGGCGAGCGCCTGGCCGAGGAAGATGCTTTTCAGCTTCGAGAAATTTCGGTTCATGTTGTTTTCGTTTTTTATGCTGGATATAAGGGTTGGAAATTTTAGAATTTACTCACCGGTCGGCTACAACTTCTCTTCGAACAGTTTCAAAATGCGTTTGTACTCGTCGGTCCACGACGATGCCTCCACAAATCCATGGTCCTCCATCGGGTAGGAAGCGAGCTCCCAGTTGTTTTTGCCCAGCTCGATCAGCCGCTGTGAGAGGCGCACCACATCCTGGTAATGCACATTCACATCCACCATTCCATGGCAGATCAGCAGGTTGTTTTTCAAACCGGCGGCGTGGTAAATGGGCGAGCTTTTGCGGTAGGCCAGGCTGTCGGCCTGCGGTTCGTTGAGGATATTCGTGGTGTACGACTGATTGTAGGCAGCCCAGTCGGTAACGGGACGTAATGCGGCACCGGCCGTGAATACATCGGGCGTTGTGAAGAGTGCCATCAAAGTAATGAAGCCGCCGTACGAGCCGCCGTAGATGCCGATCTTTTTGGGATCGACGCCGTAGTTTTTTACGAGCCATTGTGCGCCATCGGTGTGGTCGGTGAGGTCCTTGCCGCCCATAAAGCGGTAAATGCCCGTGCGCCAGTCGCGACCATAGCCGGAACTTGCCCGGTAATCCATGTCGAGCACGGTGTAGCCTTTGTCGGTGAGCAGGTTATGGAACATGTATTCCCGGAAATACTGGCTCCACCATTTGTGAGCATTCTGCAAGTAACCCGCGCCATGGACAAATATGACCGCCTTGCCGTTCGATTGCTTCGGCTCGTAAACCCGTGCGTAAATGTCCTGGCCGTCACCGGCTTTGATGGTTACGACCTTAGCCTCGCGCCACGGATAGGAGAGGAATTCGGTAGAAACGGAACGGGTGATCTGAACCGGCTGCGTGCTTTTTCCGGTCGCATTATCCAGCAAATACAACTCCCACGGCGCGGTACTTTTGGAGAAGCGGATTGCCAGGGTCTTTTCGTCCGGTGAAAGCGTCATTTCATGCGCGCCCGTCGCGTGTGTAAGGCGCGTACGTGCGCCGCCCGTCACAGGCATCCGATAAACGTGCTGCTCGCCGGGGTGTACTTCGTTGGTAATGAGGTAGAAAGTCTTTCTGTCTTTCGAAAGTACCACGTTCTGTACCTCAAACTTACCGGAGGTCAATGCGGTTTTCTTGCCGGAAGCGATGTCGAATGCGTACAAATGCGAGTAGCCGGTGGCTTCGCTCTGGAAGTAGATCGTCTGGTCATCGAGCCAGCCTACCTCCCCGGCGCTTTGCGGATAGCCGCCCACGCCCGGTCCGCCGATCCACGCTTCATCGCGCTGGCGGTCGAGGAGTTTCAACGAAAGCGTCGCCGGGTCGAAAGACATGATCCAGCGGTCCTTGCTGTCGAGCGAACGGATTACCACCACGGCATGCTGCCCATTAACCGACCAGAATGGCCCGTGGAAAACCACTTTCCGTTCCTTTTTCTTCCACGCAGTGTCCAGCTTGGGGTAATCTTTGAGATAGTCGGGCTTGTCATAAATACCGGGGATGTCGGTCGTAGAAACCTTTCTGGCGGTATCTTTTTTCACGTCATATACCCAAAACTCGCTTTCGGAAGCCGACGCGCCTACTTTGGTGCGCGCAGAAATATCCTCCGTGAAGCCGCTTTCTGTCACATAGTTAGGTACAATAGTGGATTTGGCGCTTTTGTCCGTTTGCATCAGCCCGTAGGTAATGAACCGGCCGTCCGGACTCACTTGCTGGTTGGTCACGTTTTTATCGCCGAGGTAAATTTCCTTCGGCCGCGCCGGCTTGTCGGCTTCGGTAACCTTTTTGCCTGCGTCTTTTTTATCTTTTCTTTCTTTTAAAACCTCGAACATCGCCAGCTGATCGGCTTTCAGGAATTTTTCCTGCTCGCTGGGCTTACCGTCGGCTTTTTTGGCGCCTGTTTTAAAATCGGTCAACTGGCTGACCAGCCCGGAAGTCAATGCAATGCTGAACAGGTTATTACCTCGCTCGAAAACGACCGTCGATTCATCACCGCCGAACACCGGATCCGACTCACGCTCGGTAGTATTGGTAAGCTGGCGGATCGCGAAATCCTTGTAATTGATGATGAAAATGTCGCCGTTCTTCTCATACAGCCGCATCGAATGGGCGCGGTTATAGATACCGTTCTTGCTGGGTATGCGCCTGCGGTCGGCCGGGGCTACCTTGCTGATTTTCTTACCTGCAAGTGAATACGCATACAGCGAATCGGAAGGGTTTTTGTCAGGATTCCAATTGAAATACACCGTTTTCGAATCATCACCCCAGGTAATATCGCTCGGTGAAGTCCCGATCCACATTTTCGGGTCCCGCATGATTTTCTCGACGGTAAGCGGGGCCAGGGATTGGGCTTGAAGGTTGTTGATGTAAAAAACTAAGATGAAAAGGGAAAGCTTGTAAAAGTGGTTCATGTTTGAGTTGTTGAAAATGCAATGTAATCAGTTGCTTGGGGCAACTTTCTCTTCCTGGTATGGAATGGCCTTAATGAGACGCGTGTTGTTGAGTTCTTCAATGATAACCGTATCCTCGGCCGGAATGATCCCCCGTTTGAGCCAGTTGCTAACGGTTTGTGTATTGGGAATGTTAAAGCGTCTGCAGTATTCCGCAACGGTCACCCAATCGTGCAATTCGTAAATTTTGCCGTCTTTCGAAAGATAGTTTTGCGCTTTCGCCAAAGTTTCCCGCGCCGCTTCCAGCAGCTCATCGAGCTGATCGGGGGCTGATTCTGTGATTGTTTTCATATGCCTAGTTCTACCTTTTCCGTTTTTCTAACTCTGCGAGCATCTGCATTAACTTTGATATGACGTCCAGCACCTGGTCGGTCTGTTCAGTTGTCATCTGATGCTGAAAATCCCGCAAATACTGTCGCAATGAAGCGATCCGCATGCGAATCTCCATTTCGTCCATAGTGTGCGAATTTTTTGAAGCAATATACAAAATGTTACGTTTCGTAACGGAATAGGAAGGGAGTTTTGTCCAGTATTAAAATGGATATGCTATTTTTGAGCGTATACTTAATCCCATGACTTTCATACGCCCTCTCATTTTCCTTGCTGCCACAATTTTCGTGGCCTTCGCCTGCACGCGTCAGCAAAGCCCTGCCCCCGAAAAAGGCGTTTCGTTCTCCCTCAATCAGTACCGCAAGCAACATATCGATAGCATTCAATATCAGATCGAGCTCGATATTCCGGCGGGTAAGGCGGGGCAGATTTTGGGAAAAGAGATTGTTACCTTTCACCTGAATGCCGTCGACTCGGCGCTGGTACTGGATTTCAATGTGGAGGCGAGCCATTTGCAGGAGGTTCGCGTAGGCGGTGAGAAAGTGGATTATCAGTTTGTCAATGAGCATATTGTCATTGATACAAAGCATTTGAATAAAGGGAAAAACGAGGTGGCGATCGACTTTGTCGCGGGCGATCAGTCGCTCAACCGGAGTGATGATTACTTGTACACGCTCTTCGTGCCCGATCGCGCTTCGACGTGCTTCCCGTTGTTCGATCAGCCGAATTTGAAAGCGTCCTACCGACTGACTTTAAAAACGCCCGTGGGTTGGGAAGCCGTCTCCAATGGGAAACTGAATGCCAAAACGGTTGAAAATGGCAAGAGCGTGTACCAATTCGGCGAGACGAAGCCGGTGAGCTCTTATCTATTTGCATTTGCTGCGGGCAAGTTTTTCAAAGAAACCCGCACGATGGACGGCCGCGAAATGACGATGTACTACCGCGAGACCGATACAACGAAGGTAAACCGCAACCGCGACGAGGTTTTCCGGCTGCATGCAAAATCGCTGGCATGGCTGGAAGACTACACGAGCATCGATTACCCATTCGGGAAATTCGACTTTGTACTGTTGCCATCGTTCCAATATGGCGGAATGGAGCATCCGGGTGCTATTTTTTACAATGAGCCGGCCCTTTTTCTGGATGAAAATGCATCGGTGAACCGCCGCATGGCCCGCGCGAGCGTGATCGCGCACGAGTCGGCGCATATGTGGTTCGGCGACCTGGTCACGATGGACTGGTTCAATGATGTGTGGCTGAAAGAGGTGTTTGCGAATTTTATGGCCGCGAAGATCGTCCATCCCAGTTTCCCGGAGATCAATCATGAGCTGCGGTTTTTGCTGGCGCATTATCCCAATGCCTATGAAGTCGACCGCACGGCAGGTACCAATCCGATTTTGCAGCAGTTGGGCAATCTCAAAAACGCAGGGACGCTCTACGGGGCCATCATTTATATGAAGGCGCCCATTGTGATGCGACAGTTGGAAAGAAAGATCGGAGAGGAGCTGATGCGCGAGAGCCTCCGCGAATATTTGAAAACCTATTCGTTCGGAAATGCCCGTTGGGACGATCTGATCGGCATTATCGATAAACGCTCGCCGGAGGATATTACCAGGTGGAGCAATGTATGGGTGAAAACGCCCGGAATGCCGGAGTACGGCATCGACGCGGGCAAGCTGGTGCAGGTGAAAGATTCTGTTTCGGGACGTGTGTGGGAGCAGCCGCTGGTGTTGAAAACAATGCAAAACGGGCAGCTTGTTTTTCCTAATCATGACGGCACGGGTTATGGGTATTTTAAAATGGATACCACTTCCAAAGCGTGGTTCTTTGCACATTACGGTAATGCGGAAGTGTCCGATCCGGTTTTCAAGGGAGCTATGCTGGTGAATAGCTGGGAAGGGTTGCTGCGCGGCGATGGCCCCGGGCCGGAAAAGCTGGTAAATTCCATTTTGAATACATTGCCCAAAGAGCAAAACCCGCTTCTGGTCGACTATTTGTTGGGCAACCTCCAAACAGACTGGTGGGTATTCCTGAATGCAGACCAAAGGGCTGCCTATCAGACACGTGTTGAGCACGAAATCTGGCAGCTTTTAAATAGTACCCGGGACAAAGGCATTCAAACATCCTATTTCAGGGCATTCAAGGCGATGGCGCTGACCGACGACGGCTGGCAGAAAATGCACGGGCTCTGGACGGGCAAGCTGGAAGTGAAGGGCCTCGTACTTTCGGAAGAAGACAAGATTTCCCTGGCGTACGAACTGGCATTGAAAGGAAATGGAGACGGGAAAGCGATCCTGAACAGCCAACTGAACGCAACGAAGAACCCCGACCGGAAGGCAAGAATGCAGTTTGTGATACCCGCATTGAGCGCCAGTGAGGCCGAACGCGATGCGTTTTTTGAGACATTAAAAAAGGAAGAAAACCGTGAAAAAGAGGCCTGGGTACTCGATGCACTGACCTACCTGCACCATCCGCTGCGGGCGCAAGGCGCGTTGAAATACCTGCGCCCGTCACTCGACCTTTTGCAGGAAATTCAGCTTACCGGCGATATTTTCTTTCCGACCCGCTGGTTGCATAATACATTTGCAGGGCATTCGTCACCCGAAGCCGCACGGATCGCGCAGACTTTTTTGAAGGAACATCCTGACTATCCCTATTTTCTGAAAAACAAAATATTGCAAGCGACCGACTTGCTCGATCGTTCCGTAAAACTTTCCGCGACTTATGCCCCCCAAGAGCATTCCCCTGCATTATCTCAGCAATGAGTCGGGCCTGGGTATCTCCCTGCACCGTATCGACCGGATGAACCGGATGAATGCGCCGCATATGGATGCGCACCGAGACGATCACGGGAACTTCTTTTTCCAGGAAGACGGCCATGCCAGACTTATGGTGGATTTTCGGGAGGTTGAGTTGAGGGGGAGCGGGGTGTTCTGCATTATGCCCGGGCAAGTGCATCACCCGTTGGAAACAGAAGGATCGTATGGCTGGTTTCTGGGTGTAGACATGAGCTTGCTCGATGATCACCACCGCGCCGTGGTGGACGAATACGCCTTGCATGGCTTCCCGATCAGCCTGGACCCGGAGCAGGCCGATTTGCTGACGCGCAGCCTCCATTTGCTGCTGGGATTTTACGAGACGCCTGCGCAGTACGGACACTCAGTGCTGCAATCGATGCTGAAAACCTGCCTGGGTATTTTTACTTCGCTTTTTGAAAAGGAGATTTTGCAGCGGACGGCCCAAACGCGCCCGTCGGCCCTTACTTCGCAGTTTCGTAAACTTTTATCGCAGCATTTTAAAACTGTGAAAAGTCCCTCGGAGTATGCGGGCATGCTCAGTATTACTTCATCCTATCTGAACGAAGTCGTGAAAGAGACATCGGGGCAACCGGTGAGCCATTGGATTCAAAATGAAGTGATGATGGAGGCTAAAAGATTGCTCTACTACACCGATTTGAGCATTAAGGAGATCGCATTCGGCTTGGGTTACGAAGACCATACCTACTTTTCACGACTGTTTAAAAAGGTGGCCGGTAAATCGGCCGGGCAGTTCCGGGGAGAGTTTCGGAGTTTATAGTTTTGATAAAACCGCGATTTGTCCAACTATTACCCCTCTTTTGCCCTTTATTCTCTTCGCGCGGGCGTGTTGTTTTGTAAAGTAAAATTTCGGCTGGATCGTCAGCCATGGAACAACACCAATCCAATCGCACGAAAAATGAACATCATCAAACAGAAAGCGCTGCACTTGCTTGAAAATGCCTTTGGAAAAACAGGAACCGTGCTTGCGATACGGGCCTGGGAACCTGCTACCTTTTTTGAAGTGGACGTCCATTTCCCCGAAATGGATATGAGCGGCTGGAAACGCGTCCAGCATATTAAAGTACGTGTCGGAGAAGGAATTTACCGCGATTATACCCCTGCCGGCTGGGACGAGGATATCCGTACCTGCACCTTGTACATCAATGCCGAGCAGGATGGCCCGGGCGCACAATGGATACGCTCGCTGCGTGCAGGCGACCGCATGACGTACGTGGGCGTAGGCGCGACCATGCACAGGCCTACCTACGCGGGAGAAATGGTCGTTTTGGGTGATATGAGCAGCATCGGGCATTACCTGGCGTTGCAGCAGCTGGCCGGCACGCGGAAAATCAGCGGAGCCATCACCATCGCCCACGAGAACCATCGTGAGGAGTTTAAGGAATATTTCAACTGGAACATTCAGCCGGTGAAGAAGAACGGCGACGGCGGGCTGCATTCGATGCTCAAATGGGCCAGCGACAGGCAGCTGGCCAATTCGAACATCTATATTTCGGGACATATCCCTACCTGTATCCGTTTGCGAAAGGAACTCAAAAAACGGGATGATTCACCGCTGGGGATCCAGGTGCAGGGATTTTGGTCATAATTAGTCGAAAATGCCGTTCATAGCCGTGAGGATCACCGGTTTGCCGTCCGTAACGATGATCGTGTGCTCGTGCTGCGCTACATACCCGCCGCGCGAGCCTACGAGCGTCCAGCCGTCGCGCTCGGTAGCGGCGTTTGTGGAGGCGGTTGAAATGAACGTTTCGATAGCCACCACGCTGTTTTTGCGGAAACGGGTCGTATTATAACGATCATAGAAGTTGGCAATTTCATGTGGCTCCTCGTGCAGGCTGCGCCCTACGCCATGGCCCGCCAGATTTCTAATGACCTTGTAGCCCGACCGTTTGGCTTCGGTTTCGATCAGCCGTCCGATATCGGCAATCCTTACGCCGCCTTTGATCTGGCTGAGTGCTTTGCTCAGGATCCGTTTCGAGGCATTCACCAGTTTGTTGTGCCCGTGAATGTCCTCGCCCAGCACGAATGAGCCGCCGTTATCGGACCAGAACCCGTTCAGTTCGGCAGAGACGTCGATATTCACCAGATCCCCTTCCTGCAAAACCTTTGTTTCGGAAGGTACGCCGTGCGCGACTTCGTTGTTGACACTAATGCAGGTCCAGCCCGGGAAGCCGTACGTGAGCTTCGGTGCCGATTTCGCGCCGAGGCTATTCAGCATTTCGCCTCCGAAATCGTCGAGTTCCTTGGCCGTCATACCCGGCTTCGCATGCTCGCGCATCGCGCGTAAAGTGGTGGCTACCGCGCGGCTGGCTTCCTGCATGCCGGCCAGTTCCGATTCTTTATTGATAGACATGGTTGAGAGTCGGTCTTATTTTGTAATATTTTCTACCGCTATCTCCTCGTAAACACCATCCCATAATGCAATGCGCTTTTCGAGGGATGCGATGGTGGCCTGCTCTGCTTCCTGCCAGAATGCCTCGTTCTTTTCGCAGAGGTTGGCGGTCATGCGAAGCGCGAGGTGACTGTGGTGGTCGCCGTCGACTTCGATATGGCGTTCAAGATAGTATTTGAAAATAGAAATACTGTCCGGGAAATTGCGGTGAATGTCTTCGATGATCGACATAAACATGCCCGGAATGAGGTCCTCGCGCCCGAAGGTAAAAATGGCGGCTTGCAGGTAATCCTTGCGGGTGCCGATGGTGTCGAATGTGAAACGGACAAATTCACGGGCTTTTTCGGGTGTACCTGCTGCATCGAATGCTTTTTCAAAATCGCCTGTCTCACGTAGAGCTTCAATAAAACGGCCGATTTCTGTGGTATCGGCGCCGCATTGGGCCATGGCATCGAGGTACAATTCGAAATGGCTTTTGAAATTTCCTTCGCTGTCCACATCCGATTCTTCACCGGCTACGATCTCGTTGATGAGGTTGCGCGTTTCGCCGTCTCCTGTCGGGAACCAGGGCACAGACGTGCAGGTAAGGCTGTTTTGAAGTGATTTTAGCAGCGACATAAAGTCCCAAACCGCGTAAACATGGTATTTCATGAATACTTTGAGGTCCTCGATGTCGTTGATAACCGAATAAACTTTGTGCTGGATAATCTGTTGCCGCAGGGGCTCGATGTTCTGCTGGATTCTGGTAATGTGATCGTTCATTATTTGCGTAGTTCTTCTACCTAAACTGTTGTCGGGGAATGTTTGTTCGAATTTGGGCCGACTATTTTTCTTGCTGAGGTGAATACTTTACGAGATCGATCCCGATGCCATTCGGGTCCTGAACTGCGAAATGCCTGTCGCCCCAGGGTTCGTCACGGATATCGATTTGGATGGGTATTCCCTTGTTTTGAAGTTCGTGATAAAGCTTGTCGACATCGTCTACCTCGATGGTCAGGTACATGCCCTGGCCCTGGAATGGCTGGTGAAACAATGGCTGCTGTGTAGGATGCTCGGGCAGCAGAAAGCTAAGTTCCGACGCGCCGCCAGGCGTGTGGAGCAGTAAGTAAAACTCATTTTCGAATGTTACGCCGAAGCCGAGTACCTGGGTGTAAAATGCTTTGGTTTCAGCGAGTTTGGAAGTGACGATGCCTGCGTTCAGTTTCATGTTGTGTTTAGTTTGAGTGGATGTACTGGTTTGAGGAAATGCATTGGCGCAAATGCAGGCCAATGCCCATAGTGAGATGAGCCGTTTCATAATGCCGTCCGTTTTGTTGATGGTACAAATTTCGGCATGGCCTATGGAGCAGGATTGTAAAAAACGGACAAAATCATCTCCCGAACGCTTTCCCGGGCGTCACGCCGTAAAGATTCTTGAATTCCTTAATGAAATGGGCCTGGTCGTAGTAGCCGTTGTCGTAAAACAGTTTGTTCTCGCGGAGGCTCTGCTGCGAGGGTTTGGCACGGAGGATATTCTGAAAACGAACGACCTGGCTGAACGTTTTGGCCGAGTCGCCGATGTAATACTCGAAAAGCCGGCGGAGCTGCCGGGGGCTAAGACCGGTGTCGAGGTCTTTTTCGACATTCAGCACGCCGAAATTTTGGAGGATCATGGCCAATGCCCCGTACAACCGCGAATCGTGGTTGAAATCAATACCCGCTACCCAATGCAGGAAGTAGTCGTCGAGCCTGCGTTTGATCTCCGCCAAAGACAGCCCCGGTTCGAAGGCCGAGGCGATGAACTCCGCCGTGCCGGGTACCACAGCATCCAGGTTTTCGAAACGGTTGCTCAGTTCGGAGGCATTGATTTTGAAGAGCTGCGGAAACATTGTAGGTAAAAAACGCACACCCACGTAGTCGAAACTGTTTTCGAGGGGAAACTCCGTATACTTTTTGCAAAAGCCCATCACGAAATTTTCGGAGGGATTATGCAGCTCGAAGAAGATGTCGATACAACCATCGGCGACCACGCGATAAAGAAAAGGGCCATCCAGTGGGGCGGAGGTACGCAGTCGCCAATAGCAGTAAATAAATCCCTGCAAGGCGCTATCCGGGAGAAATTCCTGGTACGTTACCTGCTCCGCCGACTGCTTCACCGTCGGCTGAACAGGCACATACAGTCCTCGAATATCTGGGGTTTGATACATCCTGCTTGTTGATCCGCTTAATCTGATCAGATGAAAGTTAACGTATATTAACTAGGGTTTCCGAAGGCATTGTTACGGCATTGTTTTTTAAGTGCAAGCAAAAAAACGAACAATACCATGAGCAACAGGACCTTAGTAGACGCCTACATTAAAGAGCTGGAAGCTGAGTATGCTTCGACCCGCAAATGCCTGGAAAGATTTCCGGTGGCATTATTTGGCTACAAACCGCATCCTACCTCTATGGAAATGGGCTACCTCGCGCTTTTAGTGGCTGAAATTCCCCTTTGGATCACTTTTATGGTTGAGCAGGGCGAAGTTGATTTTGCCACTTACAAACGTTTCGAATTCACTACCAGCGAGGAATTGCTTGACCATTATGAGGAAGTTTTCAAAGGTGCTCAAAAATCGCTGGCCGGCATTACCGACGACGACCTGGATGCTCCGTTCTATCTGAAACGGCAGGGCCAGGTATTGTTTACCCAGCCCAAACGCGAGGGCATCGGCTCGACGATCAATCACTGGGTGCATCACCGCGGCCAGCTTACCGTGTACATGCGGTTGAACGAAATTGCCGTACCGTCAATTTACGGACCTTCGGCCGACGACCGTACGTTTTGATCAGCGCGGCGGACCGAAACGGTCGAACTGTTCTTTTTTCAGTTCTTCGAGGATTTCCTTCGTCGATTCGAAACTCGTGTGCTGGTACGCACGCAGGCCAAGGGTTTTAGCCATATTGGCAAACATAATGCGGTCGTCGAAATACACGCACTGACTGGGTGTTGCCTGCGCAATGCCCATGGCAAGTTCGAATATCCGCGGATCGGGTTTGCGCATTTTTACTTCGCAGGAAGAAATAAATGCATCGAAGCAGGTGTGCAGTTTGAACTTCTGAATGCGGTAGTCGTTCAGCTCTTTCCCTTCATTGTTGATGGAAATGATGCGGAAGCCGCAGTCCTTTTTCCATTCTTTGAGCCATGCGAGCATGCCAGGCAGCTCGACGGACTGGGAATACATGAATTCCTTGAAATCTTCCCGCACGAAGTCGCGTGGGTGATTGAAGATCACCGTGTCGAGATACTGATCGAGATTCACACTCCCGATTTCGTAGACGTTAAAAATGAAATTATGGAGCTGATCCATCTCTTTATAATTGAGGCCGAATTTCTCCGCCGCCAGAAGGCGGGATTCGTGGCCCCACCCATTACTCAAAAGGACGCCGCCAATGTCAAAAAAGAGGATTTTGAGATCGCTGATCTGCATGATTGTGTTGAAAGTGTAAGGTTCGGCAGTAAATATGCGCGGTTAATTTGTGATTTCCGCTTTTGTGAGAAGTGAGATTAGGTTTTAAGGGAGTGTTTGTAAATTAAAATTGACAAATTTGTTGAAATTTAATGCCATATTTGTATTCAAATGTCTACTCAAAGTTCCTTGATCATGATGAATGAAACCATAAAACGCTACGAGCGCATTGTTATGAACATTGGAGAACTTATCGAGGTGTCAGGTTATCGGAATGACTACCTGGCCGGGAAATTGGGATTGACAACCGTCAATTTCTCAGCAAAGAAAAAACGGAAGACCTTCACATTGGAGGAAATCAGGAAGCTCGCGTACATTATCGATAATGACGATGTACAGGACTATCTGCTGGCGCTCGAAATGGATGCGCGGCAAGGCGAGGAGACCATTACCTACGACGAATTTGCTAAGGAAATGGGATGGAAATAGTCATTACAAAATCATTCAGAAGAGAATTTAAAAGACTACCAGTCAACGCCCAACGTGCAGTTCAAACTGTATTGGAAAAATTGAGAAGCGTAGATGCTTTGGAAACGGCAGGAGTCGACTGCGCTCCGATTCGAGGGTACAAGGCTGGTCACAGCTATTACCGGATTCGCATTGGTCACTATCGAATGGGAATTGAATATGTTGCTCCGGACGTGATAGTTATCACGATCGCTGTTCGTGGCGATATTTACAAAACGTTTCCACCAAAGTAAAAGCCGGTACGAATACAAATTCGTATCGGCTTTTAGCTTTAACAGATTACCTACCGTCTTCCCCCACGAAAACCGCCACTAAACCCGCCTCTGCTAAATCCGCCGCCACCGCCATTAAAACTCCTGCCCCCAAATGATCCATACGACCGGGAAGGAGCGCTGAATGTATTACCACGCGGCATCGACCGGTATCCTTGCGCATTCATCGAGCGCGGGGCGGAACGCACACCCTGGCCTCTGTCGAATAGGTAGGATCGTGAGCCGACCGACGGATTGAAGTGTCTCGCGGCGGAACCGATGAATGCGGTTCTTGGCGAATACATGTAATTCCGGGGCGCTATGGTGTGGTAATAGTGGTCGTACTGGCGGTACAGGTGCGGATAATACCGATAGGCGCCGCCGAAAAACCATCTCGAAAAGCCGAGGGAAGGCATTGCGTAAACCATCGGATAACCACCCAGACCCAGATAGAAGCCGGAACCATAGCCATACAAGCCAGGATACCACATCGGCGAGCCGTACCAGTAAGGATAGCCAAACCAGTAAGAATAAGGACTGCCGTAGTTGACCACTTTATCGCCGGTTGGGACAGGGTAGCTGTAACCTCCCTGGGACGCATATTCCTGCGAAGCCTGGCTGAGTTCCTGCATGGCCTGTGGATTTTGTTTCAACTCGTCCTGATAAGCAGCCAATTCTTCCTTGTTTTGTGCTTCGATTTGGTCGTGAATGTTCGCAAGGTCATTACGCACGTCGCCCGGGTTCTCTTTGAAACGCTCGCCGAGCCGTGTTACGAGGTCGGAGTGATCGTTCAGCAGAGACAATACGTCAGGCATTTCTTCCAGGGTTTTGAATGCCTGCTGTGCATCGGGATCGAGCAGCGCGATCATGCCCTGGAAAGAGGAGCTGGCTTCTTCATTGAGATTGTCGACAGCCACCAGGTCGCTGTGATGGTTGTTATACAATTTCCAGGCTGCCTCTTTCAATTCGGAAGACTGATCCACATTTGCTACCATTCCGTCGACCGTTTCGCGAGAAGTTCTACGCGGAAGTGTTGCAAGTTTATGCATCAGCTCGGGATACCGGCTGATTTCATAAAACCAGTTTTGTTTCTTTTGACCGTAGTTTTGAATGATTTGCTGAAAACCCACGCTGCTTTTCTCCCGGATCGCGGCCAGTTTGCCGAGCACGTCGGGATATTGGGTAGCTACGAGAATGTCATTGCGGACGGCGTCATTGTAAGGGGCAATGGCTTTGAGCAGACTTTGGTCAGTGACAATGTTTTGTTGCGCATTGCTAACCATTTGATCATCCTGGCCGTAGCCTGTGAGGCTGCCGGCGGAGAGCAGAATAGCGACGAAATATTGAAGCGTTTTCATGACACGGGGAAGCTTTTCATTAACTTCTTAACACCTTTATTAATCTGTTTTTCAAGCCGGTTGGGATTGCTCACATCGCCGGAAATCGCTTTTTGCCAGATAATGTCCCCGCTTTTGGTATCCACGACATCCAGGATGAGCGTCCCGTCGGTGCCGGTGGTGGAATAGGGGTAACCACCATATGCATAGCCGCCAAAACCGCCGTAGTAGGGATATCCCCAGCCAAAACGCCCCCAGCCCATCATCGGATAAGCCCCGAACGGATACCCCCCGCCACCATAGTAGTTCTTACGCACGCGTTGTGTGTAGGTGTGGAATTGCAGGAGCAGGTCAGGATGCTGGGTGTTGCGCGTGAGTCCCCTGCTTTGCAGCGCCTTGTCGAAGGCATCCTGAATGCGGTGTCGTGACAATGAGCTGGCGTACATCGGATTCTGGTTGGTTTTCATGTCGGGGACAATCCAGTTATAAGTCATTGCCTTGCCGGAGGTCGGCTGTTGGGGACTTTGCGCGAGCACCACACTGCCCAGCACAGTCAGCATTCCCAACAAAATCAGGTTCTTTTTCATTTTAATGGGTCATTTTGAAAGGCTTTCCGAGGTCCGGTCCTATGATAGGTAGCCCCGGAAAGCGCGTGTTACTACAATCCAATTGCGAAATATTGGGTTTCATCGTTGCCGGGATAAAGCCCTTCGATCATCACCCCGCCTTTTTTGCCTTGCAGCATTTTCACTGCTTCCCGGGCATTGGCAACCGGTGTTTTGTCAATCTTGGTAATCACAAAACCTTCTTCCATATCGGTACCCTGGCGGATTTTACCTGCATTAATGGCCGTAACCTGCGCACCGGAACCGATTCCATATTCCTTTTTCTGCTGATTGGTCAGGTCTTTCAGTTCGATACCCAGCTGTTCCATCACGGCGGACGACGAGCGGTCGGCTACGGAAGGTTCGGAAATGCCTTTTAATGTCACGGAAACCACTTTTTCGACGCCATCGCGATTCACATTCACACTTACTTTGTCGGATGGCTTATGCTGGGCGATGGCTTCCTGTAATTGCGGCACGCTGGTAATATCGTGGCCGTCGATTTTGGTAATCACATCACCGATTTTGATGCCGGCTTCTTTCGCAGCGCTTTCGTCGGCGAAATTCTCGACGCGCACGCCCTCATCCACTTTCAGGTCAAACGACTTGACTTTCGCAGCATCCACTTCGCTGATCCCCACGCCGAGGTACCCGCGCTGTACGGATCCGAATTTGGAAATATCCTCCACCACTTTATGCGCAATGCTCGACGGAACAGCGAACGAGTAGCCCGCAAACGAGCCTGTCTGGCTGGCAATGGCGGTGTTGATGCCGATGAGGTTACCATTTAAATCCACCAGCGCGCCACCCGAGTTTCCGGGGTTTACGGCCGCGTCGGTCTGGATGAATGACTCGATGGGGGCCTTCGCATTCTCGCCGAGGATGTTAATGCTGCGTCCTTTGGCGCTCACAATGCCCGCGGTAACGGTCGATGTGAGGTTATAGGGGTTACCAACTGCCAATACCCATTGACCTACTTCCACATTTTCGGAATTACCGAACGACAATGCAGGCAAATTCTTCGCATCGATCTTGATGAGCGCGATGTCGGTGTTCGGGTCGCTGCCAATGACCTTCGCTTTGTAGGTATGCTTGTCGGCGAGGGTTACTTCCAGCGTTTCGGCACCCTGGATCACGTGGTTGTTGGTGACAATGTAGCCGTCAGGGTTGATGATTACGCCGGAGCCGGTGGCTTGCGGTTTCTCCATTTTTCCCTCGGGGGCCTGCTGGCCGAACGGGCTGCGGCCGCCGAAGAAATCCCGGAACTCCTCGGGGATTTGCATTTGGCTTACTGTTCGTTCAGGTTTGAGAGTTGATTTAATGTGTACCACAGCCGCGGTGGCTTTTTTGGAGGCAAATGAAAAATCGGCGGGGATCATCGCGGTAGCACCGTTGGCCGCAGCACCCGACCTGGCATCCAGTCTGGCTTTGACGAACGGGGTCGCATTGTTGACCCAGGTTGAAATGGTATCTGGTTTGCCAAAATGTTCGTAGGTAGCGTAGGAGGTTCCGCCCAATAATGCGGATGCGAAAGCTACTGCTGCAATTTTTCTGAAATTCCGGGTTGTTGTCATCGCTATTAAATTGATTAAGTGTATTCAAATTTCAGTAGCGATCCTGTTGCAATTCTGTGTGAATTCTGAAGACAATTTGTAGTTGCGTATTTTTTTGAAATACATAAAAAAAGGAGGATCAGAAACCCTCCCTTTATTCACTACTAGCCATGAAAAATCTTGAATATCGTTACCAGGTCACGGTAAGAATGTGCCAAGGGCCGTCGGTTTCGTACCTGAGCGTCTGCCCGTTCACCTGGCAAATAGTCTTCGCCAGCGCCAGTCCAAGCCCCAGTGAGGCCGAATGCGTGCCTTCTTTCCGGAAGCGTTCGAACATCAGTTCAGGGTCGATATGGATAGGGCTACCCGTATTGCGGACCACCAGCTTGCCTGCATGAAGTGTAATATCGATCGTTCCTCCATTTATATTGTACCTGATCGCATTAGTCAGCAGGTTATTGACCAGTACTTCCGCCAATGCCGGGTGCATCACAGGCCCCGTTGGTTCGATCGCCGTTTTCACGGTAATCTCCCGCTGCTCGATCAGGTCTTCCAGATCACGGAGTTTCCGGTTGATGATTGGAACCAGGCTGATCGGCTCGGTGCCGGCCAGAAACTGCCGGTTTTCAATCTTGGTAAGCAATAATAATGCCTGGTTCAGCCTGGCGAGCCGATTGGCCGCTTCGCTGATCTCCGAAAGCGCCACGAGCTGCGACTCTTTCAGGCTCTCGTCCTGGAACAAGCCTTCAATTTTGGACAAAATGACCGCCAGCGGCGTCTGTATTTCATGCGACGCATTCTCGGTAAACTCTTTGAGGTTCTGGTAAGTGGCGGCGAGACGGTCCGTAAACTGCGTTACCGACTGGTTCAGCTGCTCAAATTCGACGGTATGCTGTTTAGGAAAAGTGAGCACCTCGTGTTTTTCGACCTCGTAGGAATCCAATGCACGCAATGTCTTGTAAAACGGCCGCCATAACCGGCGGGAAAGCCAGCTGTTGAGCAGGAGGAGCGATATAAGCAACAGCGCTACGATGAATGTGACGGTCATCACCACTGCTTCCAGTAACTGCTGTCGCTGTGCTAGTAACTTGCTGATTGTCACCCGGTACCAGGCGCCTTCGACACGTTCGTAGAAGATCAGCTGCCGATAGGGCTGGTATTCGCTTTCAAACTCGTTGAACAATTTTCGCTCTACCAGCGCCATTTGGCCGGGATACCGCACCTGGTCGAGTTGCAGGCTGTCGCCCAGTTGCAGGATGTACACCGGTAGTTCGTCGATATGCCGTAACTGCCAGCTTACTTTCGCCTTGCTGCGCATGAGCTCTTTGTTTACCTCCTGATCTATCAGATAATCTACTGAAAAATAGAACAATACGGCGCCTAATGTGAGCACGGACAGCGAAGTGACGATTTGGTATTTGAGAATGCGTTCCAGCAGTTTCATTGCTCGCTGAATTTATAGCCGACGCCGTAAATGGATTTCAGGTAATCGGGGCAGCCTTTATCCATCAGCTTCTTCCTGAGATTTTTAATATGTGTGTATATAAAGTCAAAATTGTCCATTAAATCCGCATCGTCGCCCCAGAGGTGCTCGGCGATGGATTCTTTGGTGAGTACGCGGTTTTTGTTGGCGATCAGGTACACGAGCAGGTCATACTCTTTGCGGGTCAAGACGATTTCCTGCTGGTCGACCAATACCAAATGCTCCTGCGGATCGATCTGGATCTTGCCGAAGCGGATCTGCTGGCTGCCCTGGAAGCTCCGCCTGCGTATGACAGCCTGCACACGTGCATTGAGCTCCGAAAGGTGGAACGGCTTGGTCAGGTAGTCGTCCGAGCCCAGGTTAAGGCCGGTAATGCGGTCGTCGAGCGAATTCTTGGCGGAAATAATGATGATACCCGTTTCCGGGAAGCTCCGTTTCAGCTCCCGAACGGCGTCGAGGCCGTCGCCATCGGGCAGCATCAGGTCTACGAGCACGCAGTCGTAGCGGTAAATATTGATCTTTTCTACGGCCGTCTGGTAATCCGCCGCCCATTCGCAAATGAAGTTTTCGCGCTGAAAATAGTTCTGTATGCTGGTAGCCAGCGCTTTTTCGTCTTCAATGAGCAGCAGTTTCATAGCCTTGTTGTTTATGCAAATGAAACTACAAATTTTGGAGGAAATCTGAAGTGCATTCCATGCCGGGCATTCCATGCGGGGCATCCCATGCGGGGCATCTCATGCGGGGCATTCCATGCAGGCTACTTCACGGTCCGTTTGGCCCAGTTGAAAATGGTAGAATACACTTCGTCGCGCACCGGTTGTTTGGAAAGGATCAGATCGTGCATACCACCCTGGACGGCCTGAATGCTGTATTGTCCCACGATATTCTGGGCCTGGCTCGCCACATCCCCGACATTCAGCACGGCATCGCCGGTGAAAAATGCATCGCTCCATTTTTTCTCGTCGATGGATTTGGCCGAATGCAGCACCAGTACCGGTTTGTTGATGGTAATGCCCTGCGCAAGCCGCTCCTGCGCATTGTGCACCGCGCGTATCCAGCCCAGATTGACCGGCGGGGCAACAAATGGTTTCAGGCCCAGGCTGTACGACCACTCTCCATGGGCGGTCACGTGCAAGCTTTCACCGTAAAGCGGGTTAATACCCAGGTCGAAGTTGGTTTCCGGGTGTTTTTCAGCCCTTTTCAGCAGCAACGGTAGTGCCGTCTTTTTGAGCCCCGATTTAATATTTAATGCAAACATCGGGCTGTTGAGCAGCACCGCGTCGAACTTTTCCTTGCCCGCGCGCTCACTCGCGTAGAGCGAGATGGTAAGCCCGCCGAGCGAATGCCCGCTCAAAAGCACTTTTTCGTTGCCTTCCCCTTTGATAACCGCCAGAGCGGTGTCGATATCGGCATAATATTCGGAAAGGTCCCGGACGTTGTTGATTTTCTGATGGCTGAGCCACGAGCGCCCATATTTCCGGAGATCGATCGCGTAAAAGTTGAAACCTTCTTTGATGTACCGTTCCGCCATTTCCTCCTGAAAGAAGTAATCGTTGAAGCCGTGGACGTAAAGTACCGCTTTGGTGCTTTTGTCGGGCACCGTTTTTCTGACGAGGGTGCAGGTAACGCTGCCTTCGTAATCGGAAGGCTGGACGATCGTCGCCTGTTTGAAGCCTTTGCCCATCAAATCCGCAAAATAGGTAACCTGAGCGTTGACGGCGCTGGCAGAAATCGTAAAGAGGAGTGAGAGCAGGAGGCTGTTTTTCATGGAGATATGTACTAATGTGCGGCAAATATAAAGGCTGCGGGGCCACACGGCAAGTTACAGGCAGTAACACGCCCGGGCTATTCGATCTTTTTAAGTTCGGCGCCGCGATCGGGTTGGAGATTCACCTTGCCAAACTCGGCGTTGGTATTGTTTTCGACCGTGAAACCCTTCGCCCTATCTACTTCCACGGTAACTGCGTCGGCGGTGAAGTTGAAGATATGCCCGCCCGACTTGTGATCATCGGCCAGGTAATGCAAATGGAACCCGGGTACATTGGTACGGGCCAGATAGGGCGGCAGCAGAAAGCCACTGCATATACCTTTCGTGTTTTTCAATTCAAATACAATCTGATTGTGCTTTAAATGCTCCGGTAGTGAGGTATAGGGCTTGCTCGCGGGTTTCTCGGCACGCGTAGTCATGGTCGGGAATGTAGCGGAGATTCTTAATGCGTAAATGCCGTTGGGATTGAGCATATGCCTGATTTGCTCCTGCACTTTTTCATAAGTGAGTCCCGGGCCGTTCAAATGGATCACGGTGTCGGCTTTAAAAAACTTGACGAAGGCGGCGGAGGTGCTGTCGGAATCGGGGACTTCTTTCACCGAACCGTCGTAACTGATCTTATAAACATGCCCTTTGTCGATCAGCAGCTCACCATCGACCCGGTTGAATGTGCCGACGCCGAAATCGCCTTTCTTTTTCAGTTGACCGATCGTCAGGTCGCCGTCGAAAACGCCTGCCATGAGTGCGTCGATGATCGAATATTGGTACATGAAATCCTGGTCGGGAGCAGATTTGGGCCGGTTTTTGATTGATTGTGCGATGGCATTGAATGCGAAAACGCCGGAGAGAAGTGCTGCCAGGGTACAGCGGAATATGCTATTGTAAAATGCGGAAAGACGAACCATGCTAAGAAAGGGTTTGGGATTGGTTACAAATGACGGCATACGACCGAATCTTTGCAATGCAGACGGTGACATTCTATTCAAAGGTATTTATAGCATCTGGCCGGGGATATTTTGGAGAATAGCAGGGAAAGCGGGTGGGTAGTTGACAATGCGGGAAAAAAAGATCAATTTAAAAACTGCTAATATTCCTTTACCAATCACCAATTACTCCTGAAAATGAAACGGTTTTTACTCCTGTTACTCGTTCCTGCGCTGACGCACGCGCAACTCGCACCACCCGTGATGTCGGATAAGGCCAAGAAGATCCACGCCGCCGCATTGACCATCGATACCCACGCCGACGTACCTATTAATATGATGAAGCCCGGCTTCGACGTGGCTGTGGAGCATGATTTTGAAAAGGACCGCTCGCAGATCGATTTCCCGCGGATGATACGGGGCGGAATGGACGGAATGTTTTTTGCGGTGTACCTCGGGCAGGGCAAACGCACCGAAGAAGCCAATGCAGAAGCCAAGAAAAAGGCCCTGGCGATTTTTGACAAGATCCATGAGGCCGTAAAGGCCAATCCGCAGACCGCCGGGCTCGCTACGACGTCCAAAGACGCCTACCGCTTGCAGAAAGAGGGCAAGCGCGCCGTTTTTATTGGTATGGAAAATGGCTGGCCGGTAGGGAAGGACCTGGCCAACCTGAAACTCTATTACGATCTCGGCCTTCGCTACATCACCCTTTCGCATTCCCTGAACAACGACATTTGTGACTCTTCCACGGACGGCGACGGCCCGGAATTCAACGGATTGAGCGCATTTGGCGAGCAAGTGGTGAAAGAAATGAACCGGCTGGGCATTATGGTTGATATTTCGCACGTTTCGGATTCTACTTTTTATGATGTGATCAAACTCACGAAGGCGCCCGTGATCGCCTCGCATTCGTCGTGCCGCGCATTGTGCGATGTACCGCGGAATATGACCGACGATATGATTAAGACACTTGCCCAAAACGGCGGCGTGATACAGATCAACTTTGTACCCGGTTTTGTGAAAAAGCCTTCGGAGCCGCACGAGATGTCGCTGAAAGCATTGCGCCTCAAAATCCGCCAGACCGATCTTTCGGATGCGGATAAGAAGGCTTTGAGGGACGAAATGAAGGCGATCAATGAAAAGTATAAGTCGGATATGCCTACCGTCCAGGACGCTGTGAACCATATCGAGCACGTGATCAAACTCACGAGTGTGGACCACGTGGGTATCGGTATGGACATGGACGGCGGCGGCGAGGTGATCGGCTTGCAGGACGTGAGCCAGATCGGCGCGATCACCGAGGAACTGGTCAAAAGAGGCTATTCAGCGAAGGATATCGAAAAAATATGGGGCGGCAATATCATGCGGGTTCTGGATCAGGTAGAAAAGGCCGCAGGCAACATCTGATTTGCATTCAAGTGGCGCTCCCGACGGTACAGAGGGGACAAAAAATATATACATTTTAATAAATAGTTTAATAAAATTGTAAATCTTACGTCCTCGAACAGATTACACATTAATTGAAGAATTACAAATGGCTAAGTCAACCGGAAAGAAAAAAACAAACGCAACCGTCGATCCTGCCGAGGATGCCGGCACCCCTGTGGCGGCCCAGTCGGTGAATGCGGTGGAAACCATTAGCCGTTTTACAGACTTCGATATTCACTTGTTCCGTCAGGGCAAGCATTTCAAGCTTTATGAGAAGCTGGGTTCGCATGTGATGGAGGTCAATGGGGTGGTAGGGACGTATTTCGCAGTGTGGGCTCCCAACGCGACCTACCTGTCGGTGATCGGCAATTTCAACGGCTGGAACCATGGCAGCCATTCGCTGGCACCGCGCTGGGATAGTTCCGGTATCTGGGAAGGCTGGATTCCGAATGTCGGGGTAGGGGAAGTTTACAAATACTACATTATCTCCCAAAACGGGCAGCATCTCGAAAAGTCGGATCCTTTTGCGCTCTGGTGCGAGGTGGCGCCGCGCACGGCTTCCATTGTATGGGATACCTGGTACGAATGGAATGACGCCGAATGGATGAAGATCCGCAAGGAAAAGAACAAGCTGAATGCGCCGATCTCGGTGTACGAAGTGCATTTGGGCTCCTGGCAGCGCGACCCGTCAAATCCCGAAAGGCATTTGACCTACAAGGAGATCGCGGCCAGCCTGGTACCTTATGTGAAGGAAATGGGCTTCACGCACGTGGAACTGATGCCGATCATGGAGCACCCGTATGCGCCTTCGTGGGGATACCAGATCACGGGTTACTTCTCTTGCTCGTCGCGCATGGGGACGCCGCAGGAACTGATGTACCTCGTAGATCAGCTGCACCAGGCGGGCATCGGTGTGTATATGGACTGGGTGCCTTCCCATTTCCCGGGCGATGCTCATGGGCTCTTCCGGTTCGACGGCACGGCATTGTACGAGCATGAAGACCCGCGTAAAGGCTACCATCCCGACTGGAAGAGCTATATTTTCAACTACGGAAGGAACGAGGTAAGGTCGTTTTTGATCAGTAATGCCATTTTCTGGCTCGACCGCTATCACTCCGACGGCTTGCGCGTGGATGCGGTGGCATCGATGCTCTACCTCGACTATTCCCGCAAGCACGGTGAATGGATCCCGAACGAATTCGGCGGCCGCGAGAACCTGGAAGCGATTTCATTGCTACGTGAAATGAATGTCGCCGTCTACACCGAGTTCCCGGATATCCAGACCATCGCCGAGGAATCGACGGCATTCCCGGGCGTATCCCGCCCCGTGTTTGTAGGCGGACTGGGCTTTGGTATGAAATGGATGATGGGCTGGATGAATGACACCCTGAAGTATTTCGAGAAAGACCCGGCGTTCCGCAAATGGCACCAGGACCAGCTTACATTCAGTCTCGTGTATGCATTTTCTGAGAACTTCATGCTGCCATTCTCGCACGACGAGGTGGTTTATGGCAAGAAGTCGCTCATTAACAAAATGCCCGGCGACGAATGGCAGCGGTTTGCGAACCTGCGCCTGATGTTCACATATATGTACACGCACCCGGGCACGAAGCTGATGTTCATGGGGGGCGAATTCGGGCAGACTTCGGAATGGAACTTCCAGCAGAGCCTGGACTGGCATTTGCTGGAACATGCGCCGCACAAAGGCATCCGTGAATGCGTGATTGCGCTCAACAAGCTGTACAAAGAGGAGCCGGCATTGTTCGACTATTCATTCTCACACGACGGCTTCGAATGGATCGATACACAGGACCGCGAAAACTCCGTACTCGTCTATGCCCGCAAATCGACCGACCCCACACGTAACCTGATCATCGCCCTGAACCTCACCCCGGTTCCCCGGAAAGGTTATCGCGTCGGCGTGGCCTCGGAAGGAAGCTGGAAGGAGATATTCAATTCGGATGCGGCGGAGTTCGGCGGCAGCGGGATCATCAATTATGAGCCGGTAACTGCGGAGAGCCATCAATGGCATGGGAAAGCCCATTCGCTGATCCTGGATCTGCCTCCGTTGGGTGCGGTGGTGCTCAGGAAAGAAGTCAAAAAACGCAAATAGTTTAGTAGAGGAGCAACGGTAAGGTCGCGAATGTGTGTCTACCGTTTACTTAATTCGTAGATGATCTTGAGGCAGAGGCTGGGGTCTCTGCCTTATTTTTTTACCTTTGCCGTTCAAAACATCACGATCAAATGAAAAGCATTCGATTCATAGTACTTTTTGCTTTTTTAGGTTTATCAGAAGCTTTTTCTCAGGACATATCCCGCGTTACTTCCGGCATCGACGTCGGCCTGGGCTACCAGGACAAGGTTTGGGTGCCTTCGGTTACCTACCATCAGGAATTGAGCCTCAGTAACTTTCCCTGGTTCAGGATAGGTTGGGGTGTGCGGGGCTGGGGGTATTACGCCGGCCGCACAGACATGCTCCCCAAGGCCAGTGCTCTCAATGCCGACACGCTCAAATTCGGAAAAATCACTGCCAACGGCGCCAGCTTTCTGGTTGGGGCTAATTTCAGAGTTTGGAAATTCGACATCGGAGTCAATACCGACCTTTTTGGCGTTGCATTCGGCTTGAAACGCAATGCATTGTACGAAGGCGGCGGCCTTTATGGAGAGGGCGGCGCGCATTATAATTCCTACATTAAAAGCGGTCCTGCAACCCTGAATGCCCTGCCGCTGTTCATGGACAAGCAAAACGGGCAGTCGGAAGCATATGTCCGCTTCTGGATCACCGACCAGATCGGCGTGAAAGTAGCTTATGTGCATGGTCGCATGACGTACGCATCGCCTGACAAGCTGATCAACGGCCAGACGCGCTATTCGACCACTTACGGCGTGCCTTACGTGGCGTTATCGTTCCCTTTATACAACTAATATTCGCGCACTAGCTTATGGCAGAGAATCTGACCGATTCGCATAAATACAATCTCTGGAAGAACCGCCTGGTCGGGAATGGGCTTGATATCCACCGGATCGACGAGCTTTATACCCGTCGCAACGGTCATGGCGAAGTATTGTTCTCGCTCCTCTACACCGACGCGACAACGCCGGAAGGTAATAAAATACCGCCCATTTGCTTCCTGAAAGGCGAAGTCGTAAGCGTGCTCGTATGTTTTATTGATGTAGTGACCGGAGAAAAATACCTGCTCCTCGTACAGCAGCGTCGTATTTGCGACGGCTCAATGACCTACGAACACCCGGCCGGCATGCTCGACAGCGAGAGTGACGCAGCCTCCGTCGCCGCGCGCGAGGTTTTCGAAGAAACCGGCATCGCCGTCGAAAAATCTCAGCTGATCAGCGTCAACAGCGAACCATTCTACCCGTCCACCGGCACGAGCGACGAAGCGATGTACATGTTCTATTGTGAACTGGAACTCACTTCTGAGGCCATCCAGTCGTACCACGACACCGTACAAGGCCTGCTTTCCGATCACGAGTACATCAAGACTTTCGTTGTCCCGTTCGAAGAAGGCCACAAGCTGATCACGAATGTAAACGGGGTATTACTTGATTATCTCTACCTGAAAAGCGTGGGCGACTGGGAGTTGCTGAAAAAGTTGTAATTTTGGGTCACTGATTTTGAAACAAATTTTCGGGGAATTGCTCAAAATTGAAAATAGAAGCTATATTTGCACCCCGATAAGGCTTCAAAGCCAGCGACTGCTCCCGTAGTTCAATGGATAGAATAATGGTTTCCGGTACCATCGATAGGGGTTCGAATCCCTTCGGGAGCACCCTAAGGGACAAGTCGTTTTTAAACGCACTTGTCCCTTTTTTTTGCGTTCGTAACTTGCTCGTTATCTGATAAATAAGGTCGATCCCTTCGTTCAGCCGAGCGGTTCGATGTTCGATTCCGTCAAACGTCAAATTTTCCGGGAAGATCGAACCAATTATCTGCCTTTTTTCTTCTATCGTACCTGATTTATAGAGCTTTGAGAGGTGTTCGAGTCCCGTGAGGATATGCTTTAAATATGCGCCTATTTCTGCATGATCATCGGAAAAGCTGTTGAGCTTAATTTCAAGCTCTTCGATTCGTTTTGTACAGTGCGATTTTACATGCTCAAAGTCTTCCGTTCCCAACAGCCCATCGACCAATTTAATCCGGGCATTTCGCAATCTCTCGTTTATCTTGTCGAGTTCTTCGACTAAATTTCGACGTTCCATTTCCCGAATTTTGGTCTGTTCTTTGTAGGTGGCAAGCACCAGATCAGAATAAATTTTCATCCGGCCGGGACGCGGTACAAGCATGTTGAGTTGCCTTTCGAACTTTTCATTTACGTCGTCCGCTTTAAATCGCACACCACACGACGAAGAACAGTGATAATAGTAGTAGTAAGTGCTTCTTCCTTTCGATGCGCTTCCAGACAGCATTCTATCGCATTTGGTACAACGTAAGAACCCCCGGAGAGGAAGGTTGTCATCTGAAACGATTTTTGGCTTTTGATATGGATTCCGTTTTCGTCCGGAAATCATATCCTGCACTAAATTGAACGTTGAGGGCGACACGATTGGCTCGTGCAATCCCTTCACACGCTGTGCCTTTTCCCCTTCGAATTCGGGAATAAATATTTGTCCGCAATAGACCGGATTCCGAATTGCAAGCCAAAAGTTGTTTTTACTGCACTTTAGTCCTTTTCTGACCGCTTGCTTCCATACCTGTTCCGTGTTAAACCTACCTAGGGCAAGTTCTTCAAACACCCATTTCATTATCTGTGCCTTATTTGTGTCAGGCTCAATTATTTTTTTTCCGTCAAATGAGCGGGTATTACGATATCCTATCGGGGCGGTGGCAACCCAGCGTCCTTCTTTCTTGGCGCGCCGCATGCCGTGGAAGACATTTAACGCGCGACGGTCATTCTCAACTTCGGGCGCAGCTAAATAGAAAGCCAGCATGATCTTGTTTTCTGGAATTCGGATATCAAGTGGTTGTTCGATAGCCTGTGGTTCAATACCTGCTTTGCGAAGGATATTAATCATTTGGTAGGCATCACCAGCGTTGCGACTGAACCGGTCCCATTTTGTAAATAGGATCTGATCAATCTGAAGTCGTTTCTTCTCCCTTAATCGGGCAAGTAGCATTTGCCACTTTGGCCGCAAGAATGTTTTTGCCGAATGGTCCTCGAGGATCACTTCGGCAACTTCCACGGAATTGTGCTTACACCAATTTCGCAACCTTTCCTCTTGATCTCGCTGAGAATAGCCTTTTTCTGCCTGTTCATCAGTGCTTACCCTGACATATAGAATAGCTCTGGACATGGTATTGGTTATTTTGTTGACGAATTGCGCTTCGAACCAGAAGCCTTACGAAAATACTGATTAATAGCCAATGTAACCAGGTGTTGCATCGATTCCAGCATCTTTTCTGCTTGTTCGATAGTTAGATCTTCGCCAATATCTTTCAGATGTTTGACGACACTCAAGACTTGCTCATTGTTAGGTTTACCTCGTTTCTCCATTGCCACGCTCTTTTCTCCAAGCCTTAATATAGGTCTGTGAAAACGGGGAACAAGCACCCTTTCGATTTTCGAATGGGTCAATGCGGAGATGAACGTTCCGAAGAATAGCTTTGGTTATTTGTCCTCGCCTGGGGGCACAAGAAGTAGAGTATCCTACCTGCAACGGGGCAAATGTCGCATCAAATTTTTGTTGATCTAGAATCGATATCTAAATGCTTGAAAATGAGAGACAAATTTGAGCGTTAAAAGCCAAGTAGTGTACGTAAATACGGTCGTTAAAGTGAAATTTCAATATCCTGCCAAAGTTTGTCCTCCTATCGTTGGGAGAGGGATTTTTGTTCAGTTAAAGGGGAGTGCTACACCTTAATCTGTACTTTTCCATCGACTCCAGAAATACATTAATAGTTGGCCGTCTGTGTGTGAACGGTCCAATCCAAAAAATACTTGCAACTAAATAGATCTCTCAATATATTTGCATAACTGATTATATAAATAGTTATGAACTTATTTAGTAAGACGGGAAAAATGGCTCTTGGGAGTCGGTTACGCTTGTTTACAGGCCGCATAACCGATGATGCTGCTAAGATATACGAGTTGTATAATGTGGACTTCTCTCCAAAATGGTTCCCCGTATTTTTTGTGCTCTCTACTGATGGGGCAAAGACGATTACTGAAATCGCCGATGATATCGGACATTCTCAGCCATCCGTCACAAAAATTATTAAAGAGATGGAAGCGGCCGGAATTGTAGCCGGTAACCAAAAGTCAAAGGATAAACGCAGAAATGTAGTTAGCCTGACTGAGGCGGGGGGCGCACTTGCAGAGAAGGTAAAAGTTCAATCCGGAGATATCGAGGTGGCTATTGATGAAATTATCAGCGAGGCCACGCACAACCTTTGGGAGGCGCTTGCTGAATGGGAATACCTCCTTGATCAAAAGTCACTGCTAACACGGGTTCAAGGACAAAAGAAACTCCGAGAGAGTAGGGATGTTCAAATTGTCCCATACGAGGATAGATACCAAACTCACTTCAGATCACTCAATGAACAGTGGATCTCCACCTACTTTAAAATGGAGCCATCTGATTCCCTGGCACTTGACAATCCCAGAGAAGCCATTTTAGAGACCGGCGGGAAGATATTCGTAGCACTGTACGAAAATGTACCTGTGGGCGTGTGCGCAATGATTAAACTGGAAGATCCAGAGTATGACTACGAATTAGCAAAAATGGCCGTAGCCCCAGCTGTACAGGGCAAAAATATAGGCATGCTGCTTGGCGAAACAGTGATCAAGACTGCCCGTGAACTCGGCGCGTCAAAAATATACCTGGAAAGTAATACCATTCTGGCGCCAGCTATCAAGCTATACCAAAAACTTGGTTTTCAGAAAGTTGTTGGCAGAGCCACTCCTTATGAGCGCTGCAATATTCAAATGGAGTTAAATTTAAAAGGCTAAAAAATGTACGATAAAAAAGTAGCAATCGTCATCAAAGACGATCTTCTTCCATGGCAAAAAATGAATGTGGTTTCATTTTTGGCAGGCAGCATTGCCATAAAATTTCCCGAAACACATGGCGGTGAATTCGTGACCGCGGATGATGTAAAATTCCTTCCTTTCGTCAAGCATCCAACACTTGTCTACAAAGCAAATAGCTCCGAAAAAATGCAACGAGCCTTTCAGCGGGCAAGAGATCGGGATCTAGCTATCGGGATCTACACCAAGCCTCTTTTTGCTACCAGATCCGGAGAAGAAAATGTCCAGGAAATTGCAAGCCACACAGTTGATGATCTAGACCTGGTCGGCATCATTATCTATGGGGAAAATAAAAAGGTAGATAAGGCATTAGACGGCTTAAAATTCCACGAATAGATTTGTGAGAACCTACGGGAATCATGGTAGCAAATTCAAACCTTCATAATTCCACCATCAAGGGAATAATAGATAATGGGTTCGCTCTCAGCGCTGAAGATTTGGCCGGAACTTTGAATGCGGAAAAGAAACAATTATCAAAAGGATGTATGAATTATAGGACTATCGCGGAGTACGTCTTCATCCCAATGACCCGAAAGTATAGGTAATTCATCCCTTTCCCCAGCACCTACAATTTCTACGCAAAGTCGACCAAAGGTGTATGGTCGGGTAATTACGGCTAGTGTTCTTTGGGATTAGCTGCCTTACTAAAAGAAGATGTCAAAATAACCACCACCTCGGGCGCTGAGAATAAGTAGATCAGGCTACTGCTGTTCTTGTGGGTAGTGACTTTCTTTGTAGGAGATGCCTTAACCCGATTGATAATTTTTCGTAATTACATGTAGTCAAAAATTTAACCGGTGGTTAAGCAGTAATCTTAGCAAGTTTTGGTTCGACCTGTCTGTGGGCTTGTATGGCCTGTTTAAGTTCGGTATACCTAAGATTGCTCACGTTAACTGTATTTTAAGTTTGAGCTGGCTATTCGCTACTCGAAGGTTTGTCGTACCTCGTATCAATGTTTATTAAATAAAACAGACTTGTTTGTTTTTATTGTTGATTTGTTTAACTTTCTCTCAGATCACTGCTTTAATGGATCCACACTAAACCTTGTGTCATGGAAAACAAACTTATTTTAACCGGGTTTTTCTTCAACCCCCAGGGGGATAACCGCATGTCATGGCGGTATCCTTCCGCGCCAGCACATGAGATTTTTACACTCGAATATTACCAGAAGCTTGTACTGGCCGCCGAGCGAGCTGGCCTGGATGCTGTTTTTTTGGCCGACCATGTTGGGATATGGGACAGCTACCCCAGTAACATCGCCAGTTACGCCAATGCACGGCTGGAACCGATAACCTTGTTGAGCGCGCTGGCATCGGTAACACAGCGGATTGGCTTGTTCTCGACAATTTCAGCGTCATACAGCGAGCCGTACAATGTCGCGCGCATGCTTGCTTCGCTGGACCATATCAGTAAAGGAAGGGCGGGGTGGAATGTGGTTACATCCGGGATGAACGAGGAGGCCATGAACTACGGTAGAGATGCCCGCATCGAGCATAGCTCACGCTACAAACGGGCCGAAGAGTATGTAACCCTTGTGAAAGCATTGTGGGATAGCTGGGAGGACGACGCGCTCAAAATCAACAAGCAGTCGGGTGAATTTGCAGATCCTAGCAAAGTCCACAGGGTTGACCATCATGGTGAGTTTTTCAAGGTAAGAGGGCCACTGAATGTGCCCAGACCCCTTCAAGGGCATCCAATCATTATTCAGGCGGGTTCTTCCAGTGACGGAAGGGACCTTGCCGCAAAGCACGCAGATCTTAATTTTACGCTTCTCCGCTCGATTGAGGAAGGACAGCAATACCGGGCCGACTTCAACGACCGGCTTGCCAATTTTGGTAGAAAGCCCACGTCACTGAAAATCTTGCCTGGCATATTACCGATCGTCGCAGGCTCTGCCGCTGAGCTTGAAGAAAAGAAGCGGTTGCTGGAAAGCCTGATACCCGACCAGGTGGCCATTGATTTGGTATCCAGTTGGGTCGGCATGGATTTGTCCGGCCTGGACCTGGATGCCCCCTTACCGGAATTACCGGATGAATCGACTTTCGATGGGCAACGTACCAACCTGGTCAAGGTCAAGCAGTACCAAAGCGAAGGCTTGACGCTTCGTCAAATCTCGACGATTGTTGCCAGCGCTGGAAGCGCGCCCATTGTAGGGGGGACACCCAAGGAGATAGCCGATGAGCTGGAAGCGTGGTTCAGGGCCGGGGCTGCTGATGGTTTTGCCCTGATGTTTCCCACTATCCCCGAAGACTGGGACCGGTTTCTTGAAGAAGTGGTGCCTGAGCTCAAAAGGCGAGGTTTGATTGCTGGTGACGATGGTAGCGGTACGATCCGTGACAGGCTGCATTTGCCTAAACCTGAAAACACTTTTTCCAAGCAAAGCGCAGAATAATGCTTTAATTTATCGTACAGACTTGTCTGTTTGATTCGTTTGTTTAACTTTGCCTTATGCGCAAGGATAGAAAAAATGCAGTCAGGCAAGCAGTCGTAGAGACGGCTTCGCGGTTGTTTTACAAGCAAGGGTACAGTAACACCGGCATCAACCAGATCATTGAGGAATCCGGGGTAGTTAAATCATCCTTGTACACGACTTTCCGCTCGAAAGAGGACATTCTGATGGCATACCTGGAAACTTCCGGTGCCGCTACCGACCAGGCGTTGAAAGATGCAGCAGACCGCTTTGAAGACCCTGTCAAAAGAGCACTCGCCATCTTTGACTATCTGGTCGAGTTGGTGCAACAAAAGGAATATTACGGCTGTAACTTTTTGAATATCATCTCAGAGATCCCCAAGGAGGACGAACGCGTCCGGGCGCAGATTAAAAAGCAAAAAAATGGCGTCCGCAGGCTATTCTATCAGATCCTGGAACCGGTGGGCAAAGAGGATCTCGCCGATGAAATGTACACGCTCTTTGATGGGGCGTTGATTGCCAATAAGGTCCACGATGAAGTATGGCCCGTACTGAGCGCCCGAAGAATGGCCGACAAGCTATTGAATAACTGATCGTTAGCGGATTGGAAATTGTGCACATTAAAATAAGATTAAAATTTAAAAACAGACTTGTCTGTTTTTAAATAAATGCTCTATCTTTGAACCATGAGAAACATGACTGTCAGGGAATCAATCCTGAAAACAGCGGCCAGGCTATTTTATCAGCAAGGTTATAGCAACACGGGAATAAACCAGATCATCGAGCAGGCAGGTATCGCCAAATCATCTCTGTACCAACATTTTAAATCGAAAGAGGAGTTGCTAATGGCTTATTTGCAATTAACCGGGACCGAGACTTTGGCGCGTTTGACTCAGGCGTCTGAGCATGGCGCATCACCCAAGCAAAAGGTGCTGGCGATTTTCGACTATCTGGCGGCTTCGGTGACCAACGAAAGTTTTCATGGCTGCCATTTTCTCAACATCGTATATGAAATGCCCCACGATGCTTTGCGGGTGCGGGAGCAGGTCAAATTGCAAAAAGAGGGCGTGCGGAATCTATTTCATGATATCCTTCAGCCATTGGAAAACGAAGCATTAGCCAATGAAATTTACACCCTGTTCGAGGGTGCGCTCATTGGCCATAAGGTGCACAATGATCCCTGGCCGGTCTTGGCCGCAAGGGCAGTTGTGGAAAAATTGCTTTGATTTAATTTTTAAAAACAGACTTGTCTGTATTGTCTATTTGTTAACCGTAAACTTTACTGCACATGAAAACGAACCGGGTACACTACCAAAAATTGCAGGTCAATGGCCTGAACGTATTCTATCGCGAAGCAGGGCCTGTGGACGGCCCGGTGGTGCTTCTCTTGCATGGCTACCCGACGTCTTCGCATATGTACCGAAATTTGATACCGATCTTGGCAGAAAAATACCACGTATTCGCTCCCGATTTGATTGGTTTTGGCAATTCGGATGCACCGCATTACAAATCGTTCGATTACACCTTTGATAACCTGACCAAATATGTCCAAGGGTTTATCGACCAACTCGGATTAGAACGTTTTGTGGTGCAGGTATTTGACTACGGCGCGCCGGTCGGGTTCCGGCTGGCAGTTGCCAACCCGACAAAAATAACCGGCATTATTACCCAAAACGGGAATGCTTACGTGGAAGGGTTAAGCGATGGCTGGAACCCGATCCAGAAGTATTGGGCAGACCCCAGCGAGCAGAACCGCAATAACCTTCGGGTGCTTTCGACTGCTGAATCTACGCAATGGCAGTACTTTACCGGCGTGAGTGACAAGAGCCTGATTGCGCCGGAATCTTACCTGCTCGACCAGTTTTTCCTCGATCGGTCCGAGAATGAGGAAATCCAGCTTGATCTTTTCAAGGATTACGCGAGCAATGTAGCATTGTACCCAACTTTCCACCAGTATTTCAGAGACTCTCAGGTGCCATTGCTTGCCGTTTGGGGCGACAAAGACCCATTCTTTTTGCCAGCCGGGGCAGAAGCATTCAGAAAAGACTTGCCAGATGCGATCGTTAAGCTCTACGATACAGGCCATTTTGCACTGGAAACCCATGTCGATGAGATTGGAGAAGCAATTTTGACGTTTCTGGACACGCTGCCGCGTTAAGAATCGCAGGCGCGCAGGTTCGAATTGGTTAAACATATCAATTGTGATCATCATGCAAACAAGGACGCAAGTTCAGGTACTGCGCGAGCGGTACGAACAGGTGCGCCGGCTCACCGTGGATATCTGCCAGGGTTTGGAGACCGAGGATTACGTAGTGCAACCCACAGCAGATGTAAGCCCACCCAAATGGCACCTGGGCCACACCACATGGTTTTTCGAAACATTTGTGTTGAAGCCCCACTGCCCAGACTATCATCCGTTCAGCGAGGACTTTGATTACGTCTTTAACAGCTACTATGAAACGATCGGACGTAGGGTAGTCCGGACCGACAGGGGCAATCTGAGCAGACCGACGGTACAGGACGTATTTCGGTATCGCCATTATGTGGATGAAAAACTATACCAACTAATAGAATTGGCAAGCGCTGATTTGTTAACCGAGATGTCACCAATCATAGAGCTTGGAATAAACCATGAACAGCAACATCAGGAGCTGCTCTGGACGGACATAAAGTACATTCTTGGTAATAATCCCCTGTTTCCCCGCTTTTTAAATTCGCAGCACCCTGATACCACTGACAGGTATTCAGATCAAGGCTTTTTATCGATCAATTCCGGGAACTATGAGATAGGATATGCTGGGCCGGTTTTCTCATGGGATAATGAACATAACCGGCACACGGTGTATCTGCAGCAGTTCGAAATATGCACAACGCTGGTTACCAACAAGGAGTATCTTCAATTCATTGATTCTGGCGGATATACCGATTTCCGGCATTGGCATTCCGACGGTTGGGCCTGGGTCAAAACGCATCAAATCCAGGCGCCGTTATACTGGTATTATTGGGAAGGCGAATGGCTCAACTATACCTTCGATGGACTACGGGCCATCGATCTGCAAGCGCATGTTTGCCACGTTAGTTACTACGAGGCCTACGCCTATGCCAATTGGATGGGACTAAGGCTTCCTACAGAATTTGAATGGGAGGTGGCGGCGCCCAAAATGCAATGGGGCCAGCGTTGGGAATGGACCGAAAGCGCTTATCTACCTTACCCTGGCTATAAGAGGCCTGCCGGCGCCCTTGGCGAATATAATGGCAAGTTCATGGTGAACCAGCAGGTACTACGCGGAGCTTCCACCTACACTTCACCAGGCCACAGCCGGATTACTTACCGAAATTTCTTTCAGCCACAGGCCCGCTGGCAATTTTCCGGGATTAGAACAGTACGCCCCTAATTTGTTAACTGGAAGCGTATATGTATGGACGTTATGACACCAAGCACTCAACAACCATTATGACTATGTTCATTGCAGACCAGTTCGTTGGTAGTCTCGAAGTTGCCCAGACTCCTGACAAGACTACGACGCCAGATAACTTGAATTTTTACGTTGATGTCCTCAGGGGACTTAGCGCCCCACAGAAGCGTATCAGCTCAAAATATTTCTATGATGCCCAGGGCGACCGCATATTTCAGCAGATCATGGCTTGTGAGGAATACTATCCGTTCAAATGCGAGTTGGAAATATTTCAAAACCATTCAGCCGAGCTGGCCCGGCAGTTGATGGAGGGAGGCAGTGATACCGATTTGATCGAACTGGGCGCAGGGGACGGGCAAAAATCGGTTTACCTTTTGCAGGCGCTTAGCCGGTTAAAGGCATGCTACACTTATGTCCCGATTGATATTTCCGGCAGTATGGTTGCATACCTGACTAGCCATTTAGGTAGTATGGTTCCTGATATTAACGTAAGCGGTTTGGCGGGAGAATACCTGCCGATGTTGCAGCAAGCAGCCAGGCGGTCGGCCAACAGGAAGGCGGTGATGATGCTGGGATCAAACCTGGGTAATATGCTGCCGGTAGATGCCCTGAAATTCTGCGAAAGCATACGTGCATTGTTGAATGCTGGCGACCGGTTTATTGTTGGAATAGACCTTAAAAAATCTCCGCAGCAGGTGCTGGCAGCTTACAACGACAAACAGGGCATAACCCGGAGCTTCAATTTAAACCTGCTTACGCGGCTTAACCGGGAGTTGAATGCGGATTTTAACCTGGGCCAGTTCGAACATTTTCCCACCTATGACCCTGAATCGGGCAGTTGTAAGAGCTATTTGATCAGCTTGCAGGAGCAGGTGGTCAGGTTTTGTTTACAGGACCGGACCGATTGTATCTATTTCCAGAAGTACGAGACGATATTTACAGAAATTTCACAAAAGTATAGCCTAGCCGAACTTGGAAAGATGGCCAAAATGGCCGGTTTTGAAGTGATTCATAACTATTACGACGCCAATGGCTGGTTTGTAGATATGGTTTGGGAGGCTAAACAAGCATAAGGATAAAGGTGACCGAAGATGGAACAACAATCCAAAACAAGAACAGAAAATGCTTCTGCCGACAGGGTGTTTGCATTTTCTGATGGCGTTTTCGCGATCATTATCACGATTATGGTACTGGAATTAAAAAAGCCCGCCGGGGATGACTTTCATGCCGTGCTTTCGTTATGGCCGACTTGGCTGAGCTATGCGACCAGCTATCTTTTCATTTCTATCGTATGGCTTAACCATCACTATTTGTTAAGGAACCTGTCAGCGGTTAGTCTACGACTGTTATGGGCAAATTTCGGGCACTTGTTTTCGGTGTCTCTCATTCCTTTCCTGACGGATTGGGTAGCTGAAAGCAAACTCGCACCCGTTCCTGTATCATTGTACGCTTTCGTATTCTTATTGGTCAATGTCAGCTATTTAATCCTGGTTTGGGAGAGCCAGGATGAGCTTGCTACAAAAGAGCACAAAGCACTGGCAAGCTGGATGATTCGGTTACGGTCTACTGCGACCATTGCTGTTTTCCTGGTATCGACAGTGGTTTCACTGTGGGTGCCCATAATTGGTTTTGCAATGGTATGCGGATGCCTGATTCTATACACCCGGCCGGAAATTAAAGCTTCCGGTCAGCATCTGGAGAGGTTCGGGAAAATTCAGAAATTATTAAAACATCAAACAGACAAACATTAAATAGCAATGGTAGAGAAACGCGTAGCAGTTGTAACTGGTGCCAGTAGTGGCATTGGTGCCGCCACAGCCTTGCGGCTGGCCGACGATTTTGGGGGCATTGTGCTCGTTGCCAGCAGAGCAGATGAATTGCAAAGGACCGCCGAAAGGGTCAGGGCAGCCGGTGCTGAGCCGTTAATTGTCTGCGCGGACCTAATGGAAGCGGACGCGGCCCAAAGAATTATCCATGAAACAACCGCCCGTTTTGGCAGGATCGATGCGCTAATCAACGTGGCGGGCGCTGTTCCCCAGGTCGACGTGTTTGAAATGAGCGACGCGCAATGGATTGCCAGTATGGAAGTTAAATTTCACAGCGCCAGAAGGCTGACTATACAAGCCTGGCCGCACCTGACCAGCAGCAGAGGCTCCGTCATTTTTATGTCTGGTACGGCAGCAGAAAACCCAAAGCCTGCGGCAGCGGCCATTGCAGCGACGAATGCTGCGGTCGATGCGCTTTCGAAGGCATTTGCAGAACATGGCTTGGCGGACGGAGTCCGGGTTAACACAGTACTACCAGGTCCGATCATGACCGAAAGGCGCACGGTTTTTCTCGAAAAGATGGCAACCTCTCAGAAGATCACTGTTGATCAGGCAGCCCAAAGTTTCTTGAGCGAATCAAGGATCGCCCGGTTTGGGCAGCCTGGTGAAGTAGCAGAGTTGATCGCGTTCCTGGTTTCCCCTAAAGCCAACTTTATTACCGGCACCGCCATCAGGATAGATGGCGGAGAAGTTAAAGGAATCTAAAACATTACAAATCAATTTAACCTTCAACACCAAGTTATGAACGCTTTTTCAGTACCCGCCAGGCAGCAAGTATCTGCGGCCAATCAAACCCTATTTGACAACCTGACCAAATCTGTCGGGAGAGTCCCTAATTTGTTTTCTGTATTCGCCTACTCGGACAACGCACTGGCAAATTATTTGACACTTAACAGCGGCAAATCGTCACTCCGTGCAAGAGAACGGGAGGTGATAAACCTTGTTGTCAGCCAGGTGAACGAATGTCTGTATTGTTTAAGCGCCCATACCGCAATTAGCAAAATACAAGGCTTCACCGATGAACAGATCATTCAAATACGGAAAGCGCAAGTAGACTTCGACCCGAAGCTGGATGCACTGGCCAAGCTTGTCAAAAGTATCGCTGAAAACAAGGGCCACGCCGAGCCCGAACTAATAGATAACTTTTACGCGTCAGGCTATAACCAGGGCAATTTGATGGACGTGGTTGTGGGGGTAGGGGACAAGATCATAACCAACTATGTTTTTGCATTGACACAAGTTCCCATAGACTTTCCCGTCGCGCAGCCATTATAAGCTGACCATACCTGGCAGGAATCAGGTATATTCCCAACTTCGGGAAAAGCGGCCTTGATCCCGGGAACTATCGCCATTCTTTGGCAGCGGCATTCGCCGGACCTTTGACCTATCAAAATATCGAACACGAAAACAAGAAAGACAATGAAAAATCTTGCAATTTCCACCGAAGATCAAAACGCAGCATTGATATCTGGACCATTATTAGTGAAACTGGCTGCGAAAATCGAACAACTAGACCTGCCTTTCCGGGTAATGCTTACTGCTATGACAGTAATGCTTTTGTGGGCGGGCGCCTATAAAATGACCGATCCTGGCTCGGAGGGTATTGAAGTACTGGTCAACAACAGTCCGCTGATTAGCTGGCATTTTCAGCTTTTTGGCGTACATACGGGAGGAGACCTGATCGGTTTGACCGAAATCGTAGCGGCTTTGCTCATGCTGACAGGGCTTTTCCGTCCGCAGGCCGGCATTGTGGGCGGCGGCATTGCCGTAATGATGTTCTTTGTGACCAGCACGATGCTCATCACCACGCCGGACGCTATTACACACGTGAATGGCGTAGGTTATATGAGTTTCCTAGGGCTCTTCTTATACAAAGACCTGCTGGCACTGGGCGTTTCCCTTTACCTGATCACCCGGTTCGGTCACAGGGCCGCAATGCAAAAGGGGTGAAAGCCTTCAACCGGCCTATAATACGGCCAGATGTAACCAGCAAAGACCATGCCGACACGGGTATTCCGGGCCGGCATGGTTTGTTCATATATTCCGTTTGCTACATTCAAGATTATATTTGTTAAACCTTCTGATACATGTTGCACCAACTGACCCATCCGCATACCAGTGCTCAATTCAGGCTCGTATATGACCAAAGCGATTTCGACCGCATCTTCTACGGCCGCGACCGGAAAGATAAGCTATTGACCATTGCCTGGAACCGGGGCGTCGCACAGAAAGCTATCATCGATAATGTGGTTTACGATTTCCCGGCTAACTCCGTGCTATCCCTGATGGTCAATGAGACTTTTCACTTTGAGAGACCTTCGGACATTGTCGCCTGGCAATTCAACAGGGACTTTTACTGCATCGTCAACCACGACAAGGAAGTGAGCTGTGTGGGTTTTTTATTCTATGGGTCGGGGCAGCGGATGTTTATGGCTATCGACGAGAAGCATGGCAGAAAGCTGGACCTGCTGTTACAGGTTTTCAAGGATGAATTTGAAATGCAGGACCCGATCCAGGGCGAAATGATGCTGGCGCTGCTCAAACGTTTGATCATCATTATCACCCGACTAGCCAGGGATCAGTACATTTCCGAGCAGGACCTGCCGTCAGACAAGCTGGACATCGTCCGGAAATACAATTTACTGGTGGAGAACCATTACCGGCAGCAGCACCAGGTGAAATTCTATGCCGATCAGCTCAACAAATCGCCCAAAACGCTATCCAATCTTTTTGCATTGTACAATCACAAAAGTCCATTGCAGGTGATCCAGGAGAGGGTGACCCTCGAAGCACGGCGGTTATTCTTTTATACTGACAAAACTGCCAAGGAGATTGCCTACGAGCTCGGCTTTGAGGACGCCAACCATTTCAGTAAGTTTTTCAAGAAGCAGACCGGACAGTCACCAACCGATTTCAAAAAGCTCAATCCGCTTATCTGAAAGCCGAAATGGGCTGGGACGGCCCGTTTGAGAATGCCAAAATTGGCAATCGGGAAAAGCAGACTATTCTTCGGGCAGTTTGACCATTTTTCCCCGGGCAAATTCACCGGACCTTTGGAATATCAAAACTGATCACAAAATCAAACTTCCAAAGACAATGAAAACGTTCAACATTCCCACCCGCGAAACAGTATCAGCCAATAACCAGGCACTTTTTGATAACCTTACCAAAGTAGCGGGCAAAGTGCCTAACCTTTACGCTGCGCTGGCTAATTCGGATCACGCATTGGCTAATTACCTTACGTTGCAAAACGGCAAAACATCGCTTCGCGCGAAAGAACGTGAGGTGATCAACCTGGTGGTGAGCCAGGTCAATGAATGTCTGTACTGTTTGAGCGCCCATACGGCCATTGCCAAATTGCAGGGTTTTTCCGAAGAGCAGATCATTGAAATCCGCAAAGGCCAGATTACTTTCGATGGCAAACTGGATGCATTGGCGAAACTGGTGAAAGCAATTACAGAAAATAAAGGCCATGTCGCCCCCGAGCTGCTGGACGGATTCTATCAGGCCGGGTATAATGAGGGGAGCCTGGCCGATGTGGTCATCGGGGTAGGGGACAAAATCATCACCAATTACCTGTTCGCCCTTACCCAGGTGCCCATTGATTTTCCGGTTGCACCTCAGATTTGATGGAGCGCAGTAAGTGCACGCATAACTGATTTTCATAAAACAGCATCCGCGTAAGGGCAAGTTGCCTTTGCGCGGATGCTGCGCATTAGTCCCGCAAGCCGGCAAAAGTTTTCCTGATATCGCTGCTTACCGCCTGTGGGTTTTCGTAATACCCGAAATGTCCGCCTTTCTGATGGGCTTCCATGTAATGCAGGTTGTACCAACCCGCTTTCGGCCCGTTTTTGAACGCTTCAATGCGCTGGGTAGTGCTGACGCCTGCCGGGTTTTCCCCACCCAGGAAAGTGATGCCGGTAGGGGCCTGCACGACGGGCAATCCGGCATGCGAAGGTTGCCATGGGTAGCGGACGCTATCGGCATAGAACCGCATGGAGGATGCCACCGTGCCTGTCATATAATAGAACATTGCATTGGTGATCATGTGCTCACGGGAGAAAACCGATTCGAGATCCTGGTTTTCAAGCTGCGCCCAGCTTCGCCAGCGTTCAAGCAGCCAGGCCAGAAGTCCGGTGGGTGAATCTTGCAGGCCGTAGGCGATCGTTTGCGGGTCAAGGATATGGACGGCATAGTGGCTGGCAAAAACCTTCATGCGGTCAAGGCTCTGACGGCGAATTTCGGGTGACGTATTTTCTGCCACTTTGTGGCTGGCCAACACGTCCCATGGCCTGTCGTTGTTGAACTGGTCCAAAGCCATCGTATGCATTAAATGAATTCCGTACAGGCTCCGGGCATACTTATGGCCGAGCTGGGAGGTGACCAGCGCGCCCCAGTCGCCGCCGCTGGCGGCATAGCGCCCGTAGCCCAAAATTTCGGTCATCAATTTTTGCCAAAGGTCGGCCGTGCGCCAGAAATTTATGCCCGCCGGGGCAGGGTTCGAAAAGCCGTAACCCGGCAGCGAAGGCACAATTACATCGAATGCATCGTCACTGCTAAATCCATACGCAGCCGGGTCGGTAAGCTGCCCAATCACCTTTTGCATATCCCAGAACGACCACGGCCAGCCGTGGGTGAGAATGATCGGGATCGTCTTGTTGCCAATTCCCTTTTTGTAAAGAAAATGGATCGGAACGCCGTCGATTGGTACACGGTAATGCGAATAGGCATTGATTTGCTGCTCAACCGCCCGCCAATCAAAGTCTGTCAGCCAGTAGTTGACCAGCTCTTTCAGGTACGACTGGTTTACCCCATAGCGCCAGTCGGCATTGTCACTGTCGCCCGGCCAGTTGATGGCTATCAACCGCCGGCGGAGTTCTCTTAACTCCCTTTCGGAAAATGATAGTTCGAAACTGTAACGTTCAAGGCTGCTTTCGGAAGTGGAGTGCATATTCCAATGAAGTAAAGTTTAAGTTTTTGGAGAATGCAAATACATAACCCGGTATCCCAGGGCTATTACGTAATTATAACAAAAGTATCACAGCGACCTTGCATGCTGTTTTATTTCTAAACTTTGCAGGCACTACCAGAGATCAAATGGCAAACAGTTGTTATATAGAATCTTGCTCGGGGCGCCTGGTGCGCCAAATATCAGTGTTGTTATTGATATCATGCCTGCTTGTTCTGGGTAATTGTCCACTTCGTAAAGTGGTCCATCATATCACCACAGGATCACACCAAGCGGATTACTTCGGTAAAGTGCGGCATGTGGCATCAACTGTATGCCACGGCAAAGTTGATGTTACCGGTGCAAGAGCAGCTATGGATGTGCGGGCAAGCGGCAACGATGTTAGCGAAATACCCGCTCTCTTTCCAATCACCGATTCAATATGCAGATTGCCGTTTTCTGAGAAGGGCTTTGTGTTCCTACGTAAAATTTCAACCCTGCATGCCGACGCAATTCCCATCTACCTGAGAATCCGCGTCCTTCTGATTTGATACCGTGTTTTTCTCTGATTCAATTTCAAGCGCATCCTTTTGGACGACGATGACCTATTAGGGCTTGACAATCATTTGAATAACAAAATCAATCAGAAACATATCATGATCACTCAAATTTTTTCGATATCAAAAAAGCATTACGGGCAATGGGCACCATTGTTCCTTAGACTAATCATAGGCTTTGGCTTTCTGGCACATGGTTGGGCGAAATTGAGTAAAGGTTCTCCTGCGGGCTTTGAAAAACTACTGACCCAGCTCGGCGTTCCATTTCCCCATATCACTTCCTGGATTGCTTCACTGGTTGAAATTATTGGCGGAATGTTGGTGTTGATCGGATTCTCAATAAGTATTACGGCTGTTCCCCTTATCTGCACCATGCTTGTCGCGATGTTCTCTATCCACATTAACTATGGATTCAGCTCTGTAAGGACAATAGGATTAACGCCGCAAGGTCCGTTATTCGGTCCTCCCGGCTATGAGATTAACTTGTTATACATCGCGGGTTTGATCTCCCTGATTCTAACCGGTGCCGGGGTCTATTCAATTGATTCGATGTTGGTCACCAAACGCAATGCTGCAAACGGATCGAAAACCCAAAAATCAGCAAGTGACTCATAGCCTTAATAAGTAAGGTTTAACCTAAGACTAGTCTTCATAGGTCGATCCGGCATTTCCCTGTTAGTTCCCGTTAAAATGGCGTAGCCTAAACACCCTATGTCGTTTTGACGGGATTCTAACGTTGAAGATCCTTTGGATTATGCAGGTTAAACCCAACCTACAACCATTTCACATTGCGGGCGGCTTAAGCTGACAACAAACAGAGACAGGCATGTGGACAACTATCGTATAATCCTGTCTTTTCTATAACTATATTGGCTGCTTGTGCATGCACCACTTTGGTACCGGTAGAAAACTGAAAAGTTGATATTTGAACGGTCTGGAATGAAGTAAACAGAATTCGCATACACACCAAAATGTACTTCGAACACCATTTTGCGATAGCAAGATATCATTTACGGAGCTTTCAATTGAATCGCAGTCAAATCGATGTAATATCCATAGGCTCCGTGCATGTCTGGTGAGGTTAAAGCACCGTAACATTCCTTACGCTTATATGACACGATGACCCTTATTCCGGGTTTCCTAAAATCAGCAGATACTGATAGTGAATCTTGGCGAGGAACCAGCAAATTCTCGCCAATACTAAATGACGCTCCGCCAAAATCCTTTGGTGAAGTACTTAATATGTACTGATCTGGACCTTGGTTACCACCGGGAGGTTGGTTGCCGACACGGTGAACCACAACTGCTTCTATGTTTTTTATTTCTTTCTTACCCGCTTTACTTTGACAGTCGCATGGGGCTGTCTGTTTATCGGGGACTTTGCATTGAAGATTTAGAAGACAGACAATCGCAATCCATGTCAATCGGGCTATCATACGTGCGATCTGGTTGAAATGTGTTATGCAAAGGGAATGATTGACGCTCATTAAAGCTAGTTCTTGCCACTGACCTTAGTTATATGGCATTGATCAGCTTTGAACACATAGTTTTCCTTGACGACAACTTCATTGCCGCGTTTGCCAATAAACCGAAAATTATCTTGTTGGTTTTCCAGCTTGGGCTGGTAGTTGTCATCCAAGACGACGTAGTATCCCTGGTGAAAATCGCCATTTCCTTTGATGCGAATCGTATCTGAATTTGACAACCGAATTGTAAACGATTCTGTCAGGGAAGCTCCCGGCACGTAAAGCGTTGTAGAGCGAAATTCTTCCGTACAATTCACACCGCGCTGGGGCTGATCGTCGTTGCAGCCACATAGTGATATTGCTAAGAATGATATGAGACGTATAATGGAAGTTGGCGTGCCCATGATGCTGTTAGTGCGGTAATATGTCTTAGACAGGGTTGGGTGCCCAAGCGTTGCAATTGCGGAATACCTTCGAGCATCTGATCATGAAATAGATTTTGTCTATGTCATTGATGAGTCAAATCATTCGGTGGTTTTTCTGTACCGCAATCGTCTCGGAAGAGCATTTATGGGTTAGGGCGCCTAGTTATGTTAAGATATCGCTCGAAATCCTCTATAACTCACTTAAGAAATGCCTCCCTTTGTCGTTTAGCGAAATTGACCATCAGGATCAATACCGGCACTTCGATCAGCGGCCCGATCACCGCCGCAAATGCAGCTCCGGAATCAATGCCGAACACGGCAATAGCAACCGCAATGCCCAATTCAAAATTATTTCCGGCGGCCGTGAATGCCAGTGAGGTGGATTTTGAATAATCCGCGCCTGCCCGTTTCGAGAGATAAAAGGCAGAAAAGAACATGATCACAAAATAGATCGATAGGGGAATGGCGATGCGCAGAACGTCCAGCGGGATGCTTACAATCAGATTTCCTTTTAGGCTGAACATTACTACTATTGTAAACAGCAATGCGATCAGGGTAATGGGGCTGACGGCCGGTAAAAATTTCTTCTCATACCAGTCTTTACTAAACAACCTGGTCAGCACTTCCCGCGAAATAATCCCGGCCAGGAATGGGATGCCAAGATATATAAAGACACTCTGCGCTACTTCTCCAATGGTAATATTTACCTGGAACCCTTTTAGCCCAAACAATGGCGGTAGCAGCGTCACGAAGACATAGGCATATACTGAATAAAACAACACCTGAAATATGCTGTTGAATGCAACCAGCCCGGCCGCATACACGCGGTCGCCGCCCGCAAGGTCATTCCACACGATCACCATTGCAATGCAACGTGCGATACCGATCATGATCAATCCCGTCATGTATTCCGGCTTATCTGGTACGAATGTTACCGCCAGGCCGAACATCAGCAGCGGCCCCACAATCCAGTTTTGCAACAGTGACAGGCCAAGAATACGGGTATTTCGGAATATTTGTGAAAGCTCCGAATAACGCACTTTGGCAAGTGGCGGGTACATCATCAAAATCAGCCCGATGGCCAGCGGCACATTCGTCGAGCCTGAATTATACTGATTGATAAAATTGGGTGTGCCTGGGAAAAAATATCCAATGGACACACCCAAAAGCATGGCAAGAAATATCCAGACTGTCAAATAACGGTCGAGAAATGAAAGCCGCTTTTCCTTCATAGGCTGTTTGTGATTAATCATTACCAACTACCGAGCTGCGACGTTCCAGCAGTATTACATCGCGCCAGATCCCATTACGTTTTCCAAGCTTTTCACGGTAGCCGACTTTCCGGAAACCATGCCGCTCGTGAAGTGCAATACTCGCTTGGTTTTCCGGGAATATCTGCGCTTGCAACGTCCAGAAACCGAGTTTTTCGCTTAACGGTACCAGGTCTGATAAAAGCGTCCGACCTACACCGCGCCCGTGAAATTCTGGATGGATATATATGCTTGTTTCAGCCACGCCGCCATATACACACCGGCTGGAAACAGTAGATAGGAATGCCCACCCAATAACTTGGCCGTTTTCTTCTGCCACAAGTTGCGGCTGGGCAAGAAACTTTGCTTTCAGCGCATCAACTTCTGGTGCCCCGGTTTCGTATGTCGCATCACCAGTATCAATGCCCAGCTGGTAAATCTGCTTTACCTGTGGCCAGTCCGATGCAATAAGGGGGCGAATGGTGAAAGCCATTAGGCAGATAGTTTTTGATGAATAAATTCACGGCTGTAATCCTTGATTTCATCCCGAACTCGACGGAACGAGGTTACCAAATCTTCACCTGGCGTATGACCTGGATCGGAAAAGCTATGATGGATCAGTTCCCCAGCAGACGGAAAGTAAGGGCACTGCTCACGCGCATTGTCGCAAACGGTGATCACATAGTCAAAAGCGATGCCCGTGTATTCATCGGCATGATTTGACGTGTGATGTGAGATATCAAGACCATCTTCGGCCATTACCTGAATAGCAACCGGGTTTACACCTTTCGGATCGACACCGGCGCTGTATACTTCTGCGCGGTCGCCTGCAAAATGCTGTAAATACCCTTGCGCCAATTGGCTGCGAGCTGAATTGCCCGTGCATAATACTAAAATTCGTTTCATGGGAATAATTGATTGATAATTAGCAACAGCCGGAACCTGGTTTGCATGCAGCGCCATCAGCACCGGCAACTTCCAATTCTTCTTTTTCAGGAGCCGGAGCACAGCAGGACGCGGCAGCAGGACCTGTCCCGCATGATTGATCGCGTGTTAGTGCTTTGCACTGCGTGAAATCCGGAACTAGATTAACAATGAAACTATCACCTTCGGATAAAAGCTCTCCTGGGTACATTTGGCGCGTATCGAATTTTGAATTGCCAAACTCAATCTTCACAACCGCATTCGGGTTAAGCGGTAACGATTTTTCGACCAGGTTCACAATTTTAAGAGCTTTGCTGACCAGCATCGAACGCTCGGTTTCACTTACCGGCGGCTCCCACAGCTGCACAATTACCTCCGTCCAGCTATTCATTACGCCACCACAATCTACCGAAACTATCGGTGCCTGTTTAATCTCGGTGATGTGAAATGATCGGTCAACAAACTTGCCTGCTTCGTATTGGAAGTGCAGGTGCAGATCCGGATTTTGTTCAAGCGTGCTTTTAAAAGCCTGCCAGGTCATTGGATTTAATTTATTCATCATAGCCTGTATTGTTATAATGTAATATTACGATTGATTTGATCAAAAAACACCCGCTTAGTTACAGCAGGTCACTCCCTTAAAAGATTCCAGGATAGAGCCGAATGCTTGCCGCGCTTCTTCCCACACCGGGGGATTGATGCAGTAGCAGACACGGGGCGGATTGATCTCTCCCTGAATAAGGCCGATCCGTTTCAACTCCTTCAAATGCTGGGAAACCGTCGCCTGGGCAAGTTCGAGTTCATCGACCAGGTCGCCGCAAACGCAGGCTTTACGTGCAATCAGCAGCTGCAAAATTGCGACCCTTGCCGGGTGCGCAAATGCTTTTGCCAAATCCGCAATGCGGTTCTGTTGCTCTGTGAATATCTCTGTTTTCGTAACTCCCATAATGCAAACATAATCGAAAAACATTATATCGCAATATTACGATTAAAAAATCACCAGATTAATTGATGTATAACCTGAGGTTATAGCCAGCAAACCCAAATTTATCCGGTGGTTTTTCTGTACTCTGCCGGTGTTGACTAGTCGATTGATAATTGTTTGTCTCTAAATGCAGTTGGGCCGACACCAACGACCTTCTTAAACAGCCGGCTAAAATACTTCTGGTCCTCGAATCCCAGATCCAACGCAATTTCCTTGATATCCAAATCTGTGTAAAACAGCAGCCGCTGTGATTCGGCAATCACCTCACGATGGATTAATGCTGAGACGGAGTTAGCTGTGACGGCCTTCACGCAAGCATTGAGGTAGTTAACCGATATATTTAACTGATCGGCGTAATCGGCAGGCTTTTTCAAGTTCTTATAATGGTTCCTCAGTATCTTTTTAAATTCTTTCGCCACAATGAACTGACGTTGCCCGCGACGCTCAGCCAGATGATTTTGTGTTTTACGGTAAATGATCATGGCCTCGTAGACAAATGCTTTCAGTAGCGCGTGCGTAACGATCCGGTTGTGATCAGCACCTTTGTTCAATTCTTCCAATTGCAGCATCAGGCCGATGGATTTTTTAAACCAGGTATCTTCGGTTTGTGAGAGCAGCACCGCCAGTACCTCGGTCACTGATTCATCCAGCGTCGACCTGATTGGCTCGTCGATCAATCGGCTTTCGAACGAGACATACCAGCCTGCTCCGCCAAGAGATGATATCACCTGGTGTACCTGTCCTGGGTAGGAGATGAAAAGCATCCCGGGTTTAACCGTGACGGACTGAAAATCGAGCATAATATCAATTTTACCCGTTTCCAGAAGCAGGCAGGTATAATGGTCATGGCGACGGGGTTTGAATGCTTCCGCGTTTTGTACATGATTGCCTACCCACCGCTCGACTTCTACACCTGTGTGCGTATTGACCAATTTTTGCAGGATAATTCCGGTGTTTGCCATAGATGTTAAGTTGGGGCCGGGAATCCGGCCCCGGCTTGTTTAATATAAACTCCTAACCTGTGTCCCGAACGGATTGTCGATGATGTACCGCCAGAAACCGTCGGGGCCTTTTCTGGCGATATCGTTGGAGGTCGCCACCATGTGTACCGGCGTTCCATCTGGGGCTTGGCCGGCAATGTGCCAGTCCAATACGAGCGATGCCGTATCGCCCGCAACAAAAATATGGCGGGCAATGATGTGCATGGGCAGCTGGACGCTGTAATATTTCAAAAGCTCCTTGCGGATCTGCTCGCGCCCTCGCTGAGGGACACCCTGGGCGTCGACGAGCACGGCATCCTGTTCGTAGAAATCCAGCATTACATCGACATCCATCGAGTTAAAATGCGCCAATAGCGATGGAACGATCTCTTCGGGCGTTGTTGCGAGCGGATATTTTTCTGCGATTGCATTAACTGTGTTTTCGATTGAATCCATACTTTGCTGTTTCATAACTTTGGTTGATTTGTTTTGTTGATGCAAAGCACGGATGGTTGCGGATTTGAATTGTCCTACTATTCGGCGCAAAAGGTGGACAAATCAACTAAAATAAGATATACCTCGCACAGATGAAGCAGTTTTCGAACCTTGATCAAAATAGTAGTAATCATACAAATCTTGAATGGGAACGACAATTGCTGCTCGATCTGGGCAATGATATCACCAAAGTGCGCGACAAGAATGACCTGATCGTCCTGTTTTCGGATCGGATCAAGTCATTAATGCACTTTACGCATACGATTGTGACCTTGATCGACCGCAAGGATGAAACCTATAAGCCATTTTTACTTGATCACCGTGCATCAGCCATTAAGGACCACCCCGAATATGATGACATGGTCAAGGCGTGTTTTCCGCTTGACGAGCCCTTTATACAATCCGTTGTGGCGGCCGGCGGTCCTGTCGATTTCTTTCTCGCCGATATTGTCGATGCCCCGCAAAGCCCGGCGTTCCTGCGCGTAAATTTCGAGAAAGGTATCCGGCATGTGCTGATGACAACGCTGCGGACAGGCGACCAGCCGATCGGGTTTATCCATATTTACACCGATCAGCATGATGGTTTTTCGCAAGAATTCAAGGACATCGTTCAACGGATCACCCCGCAATTGTCAAGCGCGGTTTCCAACATTATCAAAAACGAAGAAATCCTGCAAAAGGAAAATGAAAAGTCATTTCTGCTTGATTTCAGCAATGATATGACCGCTGTCCGTAGCCGGGATGATCTGGCTGTCGTAGTTAAAACAGCACTACGAAAGCTCAACCCCGAGGGAGGATATGTGATCCGCAAGATCAATGAAGATGGGCTGACGATGTCGGCATACCTGTACGATACAGGCGCTTCTGCATTCGATCCTGCATTGTTGGAGCGGGTGCTTTCCGAGAAGTACCCGATCAATGACGGGCTCCAAAACCGCATCCTGGATAGTTACATCCCGTTGCTTTTCAATGTGGGCCGCGAGTTGCAGAGAGGCTACAATCTGTCCTACCTGAATCTTTGGGAAAACATGGGTTTCAAAACAATGGTTGGCATTGCATTGCGAAACGGCAACGCCAACATTGGTCTGCTTTGGCTGAGCATCGACGAGATCAACATTCCAATCTTGCAGGGCATCTGCTCGCAGATTGCCATTGCGATGGGCAACATTATGGCCAACGAGGACATTCTCCGCCGGCAGGCTGAGCAGCAGCTGATGCTGACGTTTTCAAATGATATTACCGGTGTTAAATCCAAATCCGACCTGGACCATGTGGTTTCGAATGTTTTGCAGGGCCTGTTTCAAACCCGGATCGCTGTTATGTACCTCTTGGCGGAAGACCAGGTGACGCTGCGGCCTTACCTTTTCGACCGGCAGTTTTTCCAGGAAACCGAGGTAGCTGAGCACGAAGAATTTTACTCTTTAAATATTAATGAGCAACATATAAAACTCGTCTTCGAAAGCAACCAGCCGATTTTGCTGGACATTGATGAAACCCTGGAAGCGAAGTGCTTGAAACTGTCCATCCAGCGTGAGCAGCGCGGGATTAATACTGTCTATGCATCGGCGCTGAGATTGGGCGAGCAGAACCTGGGCATGGTTTGGATGCTGGGTGAACGGATCAGCGGGCCGCTTTTGCAAGGTATTTGCGCCCAGATTTCGACCGCGGTTTCCAATGTGCTTGCGCACGAGCAGATACTGCGTTTGAAAAGAGAGCTGGAAAACGAAAACGACTATCTCAAACAGCAGCTCAATCAGGATTTTGAAGAGATTGTCGGCGGCGGTGAAGCGATGCAGCAGGTATACCGGCTGATTTCCCTGGTGGCTGAAAGCAACTCGACGGTGCTGCTGCTAGGCGAGACGGGTACTGGAAAGGAATTGATCGCAAAAGCTGTTCATAACGCGTCTTCCCGCAAAGAAAAGCTCATGATCAAGGTCAACTGCGCAGCTATGCCTGCCAGCCTGATCGAGAGCGAGTTGTTTGGCCATGAGCGTGGCGCATTCACCGGGGCCGTCGAGCGGCGCATCGGAAAATTTGAGCTGGCCAACAACAGCACACTATTTTTGGACGAGGTGGGGGAGATGCCGTTGGAAACACAGGTGAAGCTGCTGCGAGTTTTGCAGGAAAAGGAAATGGAGCGTGTAGGCGGTAAAACTACCATCAAACTAAACGTTCGGATCATTGCCGCCACCAACCGCGATCTGGAAGCGGAAGTGAAAGCGGGTCGGTTCCGCTCGGATCTGTATTACCGTTTGAATGTATTCCCCATCAAGCTGCCGCCGCTGCGCGACCGCAGGGAAGATATCGAAAGCCTTGCCGGATTTTTCTTATCCAAATTCAGCAAAAGTATAGGCAAGAAAACCGTCAAACTATCAGCCAACGCGTTACGGCAGTTGCAGGCCTATTTGTGGCCGGGCAATGTGCGCGAACTCGAACATCTGATTGAGCGCTCGGTGATACTGGCGACAGGTCCGATGATCACCGAGTTTTTCTTGCCGCCAGCGACAGGGGCAACGACCGAAGATCCAATGAGGCCATCCGATTTACCATTGGAAGAAGTGGAGCGCATGCACATCATACAGATATTGCGCCGGTGCGGCGGCAAAATTTCCGGCATCGGTGGTGCCGCAGAAATTTTGGGTATCCCCGGTAATACCCTTCATTCCAAAATGCGCAAGTTGGGCATCTCAAAGGCCGATTACTACGCTCATTAAGTCCTTTCACCAGTTGGGGCATTTCGTCTATGCTCATCAAATAAGATGATACTTTTGATGTTTTCACTAAATACGGTGAAAATGAGAAGTGTCTGCATTAAATATATTATTGATAATCAGTCTATTAAATATTTGGCATCGAAATGGCAAGTTTAGGATCATCTGTAAGATTTTAAACTTAAACATTTCAAAATTATGAAGATTGTCATTGTAGGCGGTACGGGGTTAATCGGATCAAAGGTTAGCGAGAAACTGAGGGTGCTTGGGCATCAGGTAGTCGTGGCCGCTCCTTCGACGGGTATCAATGCATTTACTGGCGAGGGCCTGGCTGATGCTATGAACGGTGCGGAGGTGGTCGTCGACCTGTCCAATTCGGCTTCTCCCGAAGAAGATACGGCCATCAATTTCTTCCGCGCAGCAGGTAGGAACCTGGCAGCGGCAGAAATTGCGGCCGGTGTGAAACACCACCTGGTACTCTCGATCGTAGGAACCGACCGGGCCTTGTATATCGGTTATCTGCGCGCCAAAAAAGAGCAGGAGGATATTATCAAAGAATCCGGTATACCGTACACGATCATCCGCGCTACGCAGTTCCATGAACATATCACGACTTTAATTGCGGTGCAATCCGACGAGGAGGCCATCCACATTTCTACCGTGGACTACCAGCCAATTGCAGCAGAAGACGTGGCCGCATTGGTTACCCGGCTCGCATTGGAAGCACCCAAAAACACGACCGTGGAAATCGCAGGGCCTGACCTGGCGCCCATGAACGAGTTTGTAAGCCAATACCTTTCTGTTAAAGGTGGGGAAAAGCCTTTGAAAGCCAACGACGAGAATAAATACATGTTCTTTGAAATCCCAAAGTCCCTTTTGGTCCCTCAGGGCGATTTTTACCCCGGCGCAATCCGGTTCAGCGACTGGATTAACGGATAAGCAAGCCTGTTCATTTCAAACAATTCATAAAATCAGAAATCATGAAAATTGTAATCATAGGCGGCACGGGCCTGATTGGCTCAAACGTCACCAAAAAACTTCGTCAGCTTGGCCACACCGTCATTGCTGGTTCTCCTTCGACAGGTATCAACGCGCTCACAGGCGAGGGGCTTTCAAATGCATTGGAAAATACGGACGTGGTCGTTGACCTTTCCAACTCTCCTTCATTTGAGGATGGTCCGGCAATCCAGTTTTTCGAGACCGTGGGCCGCAACATTTTGTCGGCTGAGTTGAATGCAGGCGTCAAACATCATGTAGTGCTGTCCATTGTGGGTACGCACCTGATGGAAGGCATGGGGTACATGCGGGCGAAGAAGATCCAGGAAGACCTGGTAAAAAGCTCCGGTGTGCCCTACACCATCGTCCGCAGCACCCAATTCCAGGAATTTGTGCCAACCATTGCCGCGGGAGGCACACAGGGGAGTGAAGTTCATGTCTCGAAGCTCGATTTCCAGCCCATTGCTGCCGAAGAGGTGGCGTTGTTCATTGCCCGGTTTGCGATATCTGAGCCTGCGAACGGAACTGTCGAGATTGCGGGCCCTGTCCGTGGGCCAATGAGCAAATTCGTAGAAGCTTATGTGAAGACAAATGACGCGGGTAAAACGGTGATCGCCAACGACAGCAATGAATATTTCGGCCTGGCAGTGCCGACATCGACGTTGGTTCCGGAAGGAAATGCGTATCTGGGTGAAACGCGGTTCCAGGAATATCTTCAGTCTCTTTCGCCCCAAGCCTGACAACCTTACAGTTTTTAGATTGTCCTGATCATGCACGGTTGGTAGCAATTACTGACCGTGCTTTTAAACAACCTCGATTGCGTATCCCATGAATATTCAAAACGATAGAAGGGCATTGGTAAAATCCCTACATTACATATCCGGTGTTACATTGTCGGTTTTTATAGCATTTCACTTAATAAACCACCTTTTCGCCCTCGATGGGCCGGAAAAACATATCCAGATCATGGACCAGTTCCGGCTCGTTTACAGACATCCGGTCGTGGAAACACTTCTACTGCTGGTCGTTTTGTTCCAGATCGTTACGGGCATCAGACTGATTTACAAACGGGATGCCCAGACCATTGCCGAGAAGATCCAGGTATATTCCGGCCTTTACCTTTCGTTTTTCCTCATTGCCCACGTTGGCGCAGTTCTTTCCGGGCGGTACATCGAGCACCTGGACACCAATTTCTATTTTGCTGCGGCTGGGCTTAACTATTATCCTGCAACTTTTATTTTTATACCCTACTATTTCCTGGCTGTGGCCTCAATCAGTTTGCACGTTTCGGCCATTCATTATTTGAAGACTAAATCGAAACCAGCGGCAGTTGGTATTGCTGTCGTCGGGATAGTGACTTCATTTATTATCATACTAGCCTTTACGGATAACTTTAAGTGGCTTGACATGCCACAACCGTATGAGCAGTTCATTCGGGCGTTAATTTGAATCATCACAAAAACTATAAGTGCTGTATTAGCGATCATATTAAGGACTGATTCCCGATGATAGATTATGTCTATGATACTACTGCGCTAATTTATCCGGTGATTTTTCTGTACTCTTTCTGGGGTGATTCGGTGACTTCGCCGGTACATCGGGTTATCTCATGCAACATTTGATTTTAGCATACATCCTTCACAGCGATCATGCAATTATCAATTAAGGTCCTTGGTTTACCAATATGCTCTGTGTTCACCGTCCCCTTCTGATTTGTTTCCTGCTATTATTTGGTATAGAAGCGTCCGTAAATGCACAGGACGATCTAGTTTCAACGGCAGCTATGCGAGAAGATTTTCAGTTCATTCGAAAGCAACTATTTGACGTACATGCCAATCCGTTTTCTCGATTGACCAGGGAAAGGTATGAGGCATACCTGGATTCGCTGGAAACCCGGTTGAATCAGCCACTGTCGGTAGCCGACTTTCAAACTAAGGCCCGGCTTGCTTTGGTACCGCTTGGGGATGAGCACGCAGCTATCACGATCCTAAATGCCAACGCGCGGAATAAAGCTCCGAATCGGGCCGATAGCGTCGCCGCCAACATTTCTTATCAGCGGATAGGGGGCATCGGGTATATCAACGCACGTTCCTTTGCGACAAGAGGAAGCCAGGATTTGACCGTCTATGAGCGTTGTGTTGACAGCATTTTTGCTATGATCCACAGGGATAAAGTGACTCGGCTCGTAATAGATGTAAGCCGCAATGATGGTGGAGCATCCGCGGTGGGAAACATGATAATCAAACACATATTCTCCAAACCCTATAAGCACTATTCGATGAATTGGAAACGTAGCGAAGCGTATCTGTCGCGGCTGAATTCCTGGGGATTCAAAGATGAATCTTATCAAAATGCCCAGCCAGGGCAAATACTGCATTTTCCTTCGATAACCGTTGTTCCCGATAGAGTGGCCAGTCCATTCAAAGGCAAAGTGATTGTCATCGTCGGCACGGAGACATTTTCCAGTGCGATGATGTTCGCAACGCTCGTGCAAGATAACAATATGGCGCTTTTGGCCGGAGAGTCACCGGTGAATGGGCACCCAAGCCATTTCGGAGAAATGTACTCGACGCTTCTTCCCAATACCCGACTCGAATTGCGCTTTGGAGTTAAAGAATGGATCCGGCCCGCGGGGCGCGAAAAAGAGAATAAACTGGTGCCGGATATTCCGCGCAAAATTCCAAGCAATGAAGACCTAACTAAGTTCGTTAGGCAGCTCCCGTGGTAAAATTTTTTGAATGACTAAGCCACTTAGTTTTCTAAATGTGTCGAACTAGCTACCTTCCTGTCCGTTTGGATCATCCAGTAAAGTGACACTCATTTAGAATTAGCAGATCTTGCTTATTAGGTGAGTGCTTGCTTCCGACTATACGATCTTATCTCTTCAAATAATCCGGTGGTTTTTCTGTACTCTGCCGAACTGGTGACACTTGACATGTATCGTTCGAAGGAATGTTTGAGTTCATTATAGGTGGAGCGGTACACCTTAATCTGTACTTCTCGTCGGCATATTTTTCTGGATGTCTTGGGATCGGCTTATGCTTCACTGCATATGCAAATGATCGTTAGTCATACACTTCAAGAGAGTGATGAGATATATAGAGTTCTGTAGATTCCTTTAAAGAACTTGTGCCCCCAAAAAGTTTGCGCGGAAACTGGAAGGTGATTCGCCGGTCTTAGTCATGAACAGCCTGCTGAAATAGGCCGGATCGTCGTAGCCGAGGTTGTAGGCGATTTCCTTGGCGGTAAGGGAAGTGTGCGCCAGTAGCCGCTTTGCTTCGAGTATGATCCGGTTCTTGATCACCTCATTTGGCTGCGGCAGCCGCAGGCGGTTGAATTTGTGGGTGATCGTTTTTGGAGCCATACAGAGGAAATCGGCGTAATCGGCAACGGTGTGTTTGGATTTATAATGCTCTTCGACGAGCCGGGTAAACTTGCGGAAAAATTCCAGGTCGCTTTGCTGATCGGTCACATCATGGGTCAGATGCTGCCGTTTCCACGAGCGCGTGGCGCGGATGAGCAGCTGTTTAAGATAAGTGCGGACCATCTCTTCTAATGAGCTGTCGTTCAGGCTGAATTCCTGGATCATTTCTTTGAAAACCCCACTCAGGAAATCATTTTCAGCATCCGAAGGCTCCACTTTGGGCATGTTGCGGATGTTGTTGAACAGCAAACCGTCACAGGCCACTTCCTGGTCGTGGATCTGAATGCAGTAAAAATCGCGGTTGTAAAAAATAAAGTATCCGCTCTCCCGACCCGCTGCTTGCAGTTCCAGATATTGGTTCGGACTGATGAAAAACAAGGTTGGTTGCTGCGTGTCGTAGCAGGTGAAATCGACTTTTAATTTGTAGCCGGCAGGCAGGTAAAGGATCTTAATGTATTCCTTATACGCTGGCCCGTTGATTGCGTGTGTTTGCTCCTGACTTACCTCCAACAATCCCAGCGTCTTTAAATTGTTGTTGAAAACGGTTGTACTCATGGCTATATACGCTTATTGTGACGGAGTTTTAGGTTTTAATCGATAAAAACCTGTGAAGCGGTGATTGGCTCCACAGGGATATTCGCTTGATTAATTTCTGGCAAACTTCTCAAGTTCAGCATTGAATTTATCCATTTCTTCCAGAAACAGTGCATGCCCGCCTTTCTCGAACTTGACAATGTAGGAGCCTTTGATGGCTTTGTTGAGCTGTTCAGCTTGGGAGAAGTCACATAGTTTGTCGTTGATACCATGGAATATTGCGACAGGTATTTTGATTTTTGAAAGCACAGGGCGAAGGTCCAGGTCACGCAGAGCGCTGATCGACTGGGTGGTGGCATAAGGAGAGGCATTGAGGTTAATGCTTTCCAGCCATTTGATGGATTCCGGCGAAAGACTGCCTTCCTGGCCCTGAAATGCTTTTCCGAAGCCTGCTACCAATTGCTCACGGTTTGTTTTTGTCTGCTTGATCAAATCGGCTGCGCCTTGGTCGGTGATGCCGTAAGGGTAGCCTTCGCGTTGTTTCCACGACGGGCCGGTTGCTCCGAACAAGGCTAAGTTTTTGATATGCGCACCATTGTATTTAGTCACGTAGTGCAGGGTTACCGCGCTGCCCATTGAAAATCCGCCCAGTGTGACATTTTCGATTTTCAGTTTTTCAAGTACAACCTTGATGTCGTCGGAGAATGTATCGAAATCGTATTTACCGTAGGGCCTGTCTGATTTACCAAAACCACGGAGCGAAATGCCGATCACCCTGAACCCCTTTTCAATCAGATACTGGTACTGATATTCGTACATCTCGTTGTTGAGCGGCCATCCGTGAATGAGCACGACGGGCTGGCCTTCGCCTAGGTCGATCACGTGCAGTTTTACATTTTTTTCTACTTCAATATATTCTTCTCTTCCCAGCGATGCGGGTTTGCGTGTTTGTGCAAAAGCGAATTGTCCTTGGATAAAAGTGAAGAGGAATGCGATGGTGAAGGCAATGGTTTTCATCTGAGTAGTAAGTTTTTATTTTAAGTTAACCTGCTAACCGTTAGCAAATTGTCGTTGCGTTTTGACATTACAAAGGTGGCAGGTCCGGCGCCCGGGAAGAATGGATAAAAGACCATGCAGCTTGTACATTTTTCCCGGAGCGTAAAATCAGGACTTGTAGAAGGTCGTCAGCAGGACCAATCGCGCCTTGACCAGCGCATTATTCATCGGTTCAAACCGGGCCAGTTCCACATTGTTTTTGGTAACGACAATGTAAAACGGCTGCTTCATTTTCGAGGTGAGATGGTAAATGGTAGCCAGCTCGGCAATGTCTTCATACCACGCAGCCATCGCATAGAGCGAAGGGAATGGTGTTTTTGCCAGCCTTGCATAAATTTCCGGAGCGCGACTGATGGGTAATTGCTTTCCGCTTCGGAAGCGCGTTTGTTCGAGCAGCGAGTCAATGTATGGTTCAACTGGCACATTCATCATGCGCCAAACATCTTTGGTGAACGCTGTCGGCGGAACAACTGCGCTTGCTTCGGCAGGATGCGGGGTAATGTCCAGCACCGCGTCCACAATATGGGTCGCCTCATGCATCAGCACATAAATGATCGCATCCAGATCGCCACCTTCAACGCTTACATGGTAGTCAGCGCCCGGTTCCTGGTTGAAACAAGTGTTTTCTTTCCATGTTGCCCATTGGGAAATGTTTTCATCCAGCGGACTGGCACGAAAGGTAATGTTGAACATTTTCGTTGAGCGACCCATGTCCACCGGCGAAGTAAGCGCCGTATTCGGCATATCGTCCATGAAGCTGATGCTTTGTAAATGCTGTTTCAAAATCCGCTGATGCAGTGGTGGCAAATGCGTAAAGGCTTTTTCTACTTTCTCTTTTTCACCGGACGTCAGGGGGTGGTTAACCGGTTTCATACCTGCCTCACGGAAGCTTTTGAAAACGCTTTCAGGCGCAATTTGAACCCGTTGAGCAGGATCGTTTTCAAGAATGAGATTCGAATTTTGCGCAAACGTAAAAGTCGAAATGCACAACATTGCCATCACCGGCATTGACACTTTGAACGGCCATCTTCTGATCATAAGCTTTTTATATTTTGAAATGAAAGGATCTGCCGGAATGCAGCGGGAACAATGCATGGCACATTGCGGCAAATCCGGTTACGAAACTATTAACCCGTAATCTGTAATCCGCTGATCGCATTGCCGTCCAGTTCGAGATGATAAGCCATTACGGCCGGGCTGCCCGGAAATGAGCCGCTTACTTCCACAGTTAATTTTGCCTTGGAGCCATTTTGGTTAAAATCAATGGGTGTAACCTGCATCGTGTATTTTTTTGCGGCCGCCTGTATCCATTCCTTTATCTGGTCCCTACCTGAATAGGACGAACCTTCGTCGGAAACGGTTGCGTGTGCAGTGAAGTAATTGGCAAATGCCGTGCTGTCTGAATCGTTTTGCGCTTTGATCAGGCCGGCTATGTTTTCTGGAAGTTTCATGATTTTGAATGTTTATGTTGATTGGAAATGAATATTTGAGAATGAATATTTGACTGATGGGTAACTACACCGTAGGGACCGTCCCGCCATCGATCACGTATTCAGTGCCGGTCAGGTAGGCTGCGCGCGGTGAAACCAGGAAGCCGACCAGCTCCGCCACTTCTTTCGGCCATGCCGGTCTGCCGAACGGAATGCCGCCCAAACCATCCATGACGCTTTTGTGAGCTTGATCGATAGTAATATTCGAACTGTGGGCAATACGCTCTAACATTCTTTCCGATGCAGTGGTCATAATCCAGCCCGGTGATACGGTCAGCACGCGTACGCCTTTGGGCGATACTTCATTGGAGAGGCTTTTGCTGTAATTCACCAAAGCCGCTTTCGCAGCAGCATAGGGCAATGTGGAATCGTACAATGGCAGCTTTGCCTGAATGGAAGCAATGTGAATGATGACGCCCGCGCGGTTTTCGATCATGCCTGGCAAAAATCCGCGATCAAGCCGAACGGGTGCAAGCAAATTGATTTGAAAAGACGTTTCCCAATCCTGGTCGGAGAGGGCCGCAAACCCACCGCCAGGCGTTTCCGAACCACCCATGTTGTTGACCAGGATATCCAGGCGACCGAATTTTTCGATGACTTCATCCACGACTATCTGAGTGCCTTCCGGTTTGGACAAGTCGGCGGCAATGAAATGGGCGCCATTGTTTTCTTCCGGCTTGTTACGGGCCGTGATGATCACCGTTGCGCCTGCTTTCAAAAGACGGTCAGTGATGGCCTTGCCGGCTCCTTTGCTACCGCCGGTTACGAGGGCTATTTTATTTTCCAGTTCGTTTTCAAAATTGAAGTCCATTGTTTTGCTGTTTTGTTCAGGACAAAATTCAGCACAATGCCAGATGCTGACAAGTACGGATTTACGATTCAGATAGGGATAAATTTATCCCTATTGAACCGGCAGGCGCATCTGTTTATATTTGTCTTATGTGGGTATTTCGGAGAAGTTGACCACCTGATTCCGTGGCAAATTGACCACCTGATTAACTGGCGGCCGAAGGCAAAAAATGCGGTAGAAGCGGGTTCAAAATTAGTAAATA
>NZ_JAHXBN010000120.1 GCF_019924045.1 Dyadobacter fermentans
TATGGTTATGTTCATCTAAGTGTGTCATAATTCAAACTTTCATGTATTGCTTAATCCGGTCACCGTATAAGATTGCTAGCTGTTGTACTGTGACCGACCAGTTGGCCAGGGGGATTTTCCACTTTTCGATGATGCGCTGGGTGGTCAGGTATAGTAGTTTGACCAGCGCTGTTTCTGAGGAAAAAGCACCTTTCGATTTGGTGACAGTGCGGATCTGGCGGTGGAAGGCCTCAACTGTGTTAGTCGTGTAAACCACCTTTCTAATGGCTGGCGGGTATTCAAAGAAGCGAGTCAGCCTGATCCAGTTGCGTTGCCAGCTTTCGAGTACTAGTGGATATTTGTCGCCCCATTTACTGGCAAATGCGGCCAGGTTTTGTTCAGCGGCCGATAATGAGGCGACCTGATAGAGTGGTTTGAGGTCAGCTGCTACTTGGCGTTGATCTTTACTGGTCACATAGCGAAGCGAATTGCGTACCTGGTGGACAAGGCACAGCTGCACGTCGGTCAATGGGAAAACAGTCTCGATCGCATCTGCAAAGCCTTTCAAGTTGTCGATCGAGCAAATCAGGACGTCCTTGACACCTCGGTTTTGCAAATCGCTCAGCAC
>NZ_JAHXBN010000121.1 GCF_019924045.1 Dyadobacter fermentans
CGCCCTTCACCTGCACGTTACGGATCGCGCTATACGCGTAGGTTTCGTCCTTATCCACCATTTTCAGGCGGTAAAGATTCTCGCCCGACAGCGGGGTGCCATCCGTAAACTTGTAATTCACAAGTACCTTACTTTCGCCCGTAGACGCTACCGAGCCGATCATCACCCATTTCTTGCCATCGGCGCTACGCTCGATTTCGAAGCGGTCGCTGTTGGTTTCTTCGGTCGTTGCCCAGGCGAGCAGCGCCGTTTTTCCTTCGGCAACAGCCGTAA
>NZ_JAHXBN010000122.1 GCF_019924045.1 Dyadobacter fermentans
CTTGACATGGGACGCCGGAAGTGCTATCGGCACGTTGACCACCAATCAGCTCAACAAGCTCTCGATCGTTGGATGGGACGGTACCCAATGGGTGGCCATTCCTTCCAAAGTGGACGTTACCTCCATACTGGGCGGTAGCAGCGACCTGACGGCCGGCTCTATCACCACCGTTTCACCGCTTGCGCCGAATACCTATACCGCTTACACATTCGGGTCTCTCACGCTGCCATTGCCTGTGACGCTCACCCGCTTTACGGCTGTTGCCGAAGGAAAAACGGCGCTGCTCGCCTGGGCAACGACCGAAGAAACCAACAGCGACCGCTTCGAAATCGAGCGTAGCGCCGATGGCAAGAAATGGGTG
>NZ_JAHXBN010000123.1 GCF_019924045.1 Dyadobacter fermentans
ATTTCTTCGGCCTGGCCCGGCGAAAGCGTTTCTTTGGGGTTCAGCGTCCAGATGCCATCCATCAGTCCCTGGCGGCGCAGTACCTCGTGCACGCCGGTAATGCAGCCGTGAAATGCGTTGGCCGGATCGAAAATCGCCGCGTTCATGTCCGTAACGGCAATATTCGTGGCGAGCATCGAAGCCGCATCGGCATAGCCGGTGGCGAGTGTGTGCTTCACGGATGTGAGAAGCTCCACGGCCTTTTCTGTCCACACGGCCCAATGCCCGAGCAAGCCACCCACAAAGCGCTTTTCGACCAATTCTCCATCAATTTCGAAACGATAGGGCGTCAAAAGGTCGGCTACGATATTGTCGTCGTTGCCCGTGTAAAGGGCAATTTCATCGCGACGGCTCGAATGCGCCACTGCCCGAACAACATCCAGGGTCTGGTAGCGGTTGAATGCGGCCACTTTAATGGCGTACACATTGGGAATTTCGGCAAACTGCTGCCAGAAATCGTAGCTGTAAACGCGCCCGCCGATAGCCGCCTGCAAGTAAAACCCAAATACGGGAATCACCTCGGCAACCTTTTTAACGTGCTCAATAAT
>NZ_JAHXBN010000124.1 GCF_019924045.1 Dyadobacter fermentans
GATCCCGATGCGGGAAATGTGAATAACAGCACAGGAAATCCAAACGCAGTGCCTACGGGACTTTATGCCAATCTGATCGGTACTGATGGAAATGTCGTTGCTGTCGCCCCCGTAAACTCATCCGGGTTTTATGGTTTTGACGGCATTCCTGCCGGCGACTATCACGTGGTACTAAGTACGACAAATGGTACCCCAGGCACGGCTGCCCCCCTGCCGAGCCTTCCAGCAGGCTGGGCAAATACGGGCGAGTTCAACGGCCCTGAGAATACAGGAAATACAACCCCGGCAGACGGGATCAGCCCCGTATTTACAGTAGGCGTCAATAGTACCGAAAT
>NZ_JAHXBN010000125.1 GCF_019924045.1 Dyadobacter fermentans
GGACAGTACTTCACATTCGCCACACAATTGAACGGACCGGGCGGAGTTGCATTGAACCTGCGCGTATGGTTGCGCTCGGACGCAGGGTTTGCGCCGGGGGAATGGGCTGATTTGTCGGGTAATGCCAACAACTACACCCAGACCAACAACGACCGCCAGCCGTTTGTAGCCAGCAAACTATACAACTTCAATCCTGCAGTGGATTTTGGAACAACCGGTGCAGACGGACGCTTTATGGTGCTGCCGACTGGTAAGCCATATACGGCCAATGGTACCGCCAGTACTTTGTTTACTGCATTTGTCAACCGTTCGGTGAGTGGTTATGCAGACATCATCGGTTTCGGAGGCACGACCACGGGGGCAGGTCTTACACAGGCCAACAACCCGGTTTATACGACTTTGGGTGCCAACCCGATTTTGTACCCATATTCCAACCCAGGTACGACCGTACAATCCAACAAACTGTACCTGAACGACGCATCTTTTACAATTGGGTCGGGGGGTATCAAGTATGGCCAGAATGGTACAACCAACACGGTTAATACCAATTTCACCGCAGGAAACTCGCTACACAATAATGGTAGTGTGTTGGGATCTCAGGGAGAAGTGAGAAATGGTTTGATAGGAGAGGCGATAGCCTACGAGCGCGACCTGACCGAGCCCGAGAAGCAACGCGTGCGCAGCTACGTAGCGATCAAATATGGTATTACATTACCACACAATTACATCGCTGCCAATGGGACCACCACATTCTGGGACCAGACGGTCAATACCGGTTATAACAAGAACATTGCAGGTATTGTCAGAGACGACCAGGGTTCATTGAACCAGAAGCAATCGTGGAGTATCAATACGTCGAAGGAGGTATTGATCAGTACGACCGGCCTGGCCGACGATAATGCAAGCAATGCGGCCATGCTCAACGACCAGCAGTTCCTGGTTTGGGGAGATAATGGTCTGGCAAAAGCACCTGCGGTCGCATTTGGTACAATAGCTGGTTTGCCTTACAACCGCTTCTCGGCTATCTGGAAAGTACAGAACACGGCATCGGTAGGAACGGTTCGCGTAGCATGGGCCAAAGGCCTCGCTAACCTGAAACTGGTTCAGAGCAGCGATGACGTGATCGACCTTTCGGATGCTGTTACAGAGATGTCTTCTACTGTAACCATTGGCGGTAAAGAATATGCTTATGCCGACGTAACACTTGCAAACGGCAGCTATTTTACTTTCGCAGCCTTTGTACAAGGCCCGGGAGGGGTTACCAATAAGCTTACGCATTGGTA
>NZ_JAHXBN010000126.1 GCF_019924045.1 Dyadobacter fermentans
AATGCCGCCTTATCGACTTCCCCGGCCGCTATCGCCAGCACTTTTTCAAACAAATTCACCTCGGGATCGCGGATCTCAAACTGCGTGGTATGCACACCAACCGCCACGCCGCCGGCCCCGCTGGCCATATAATAGCGCGTCAATCCGCGCTGCTTTTGCTCGTCGAGCTGCAATTCACCCGTCAACGCCAGCGGATGCGCCGGAATCACCGTCCCTTCGAAAAGCAGCTTTTTGATATCTTC
>NZ_JAHXBN010000127.1 GCF_019924045.1 Dyadobacter fermentans
AGCTGGCCGTTTACCGTGGTGTAATATTCAAGTTTGTAATTGTAGGCATTGGCCTCGGTGTTCAATCCCTTATCAACGAAAAGTGTATCGGCGGCTCCCGGTGTGAGGTTAGTATTGATGTCGGCTATTTTGGTGAAAGCGGTACCATTTTGCCCGGTAGCCCTGTAAAGTCGGTACTGAGCCGGTAGCCCGGTAGCGGTGGCTGGTCTGATCCACTTCAC
>NZ_JAHXBN010000014.1 GCF_019924045.1 Dyadobacter fermentans
GATGGGTTCAGCTGGGATGCGACATTCAATTTTTCCAGAAACCGTAACCAGGTTGTGGCCCTGGCCGAAGGCGTGGATACTTACGTGCTCGGTACCGACCGCGGCGTGAATGTGGTGGCTGAGCCGGGCAAGCCGTTTGGTACGCTCATCGGGAACGGTTTCCAGTGGCTCCGCGACGACAATGGCAACCGCCTCATCGACCCGACGACCGGTTTGCCCCTGAAATCCAATTCCAAGATACTGTATGAGCTCGGTAATGCATTGCCGAACTGGATCGGCGGTTTTAATAACACATTCCGCTACAAGGGGGTGAGCCTGTCGGGGTTGTTCGATATCAGCCAGGGCGGCAAGATCTACTCGCAGAGCTTGCGCGAGGAGTTGGTGTATGGGACGATCAAGAAGACGCTGCCGGGCCGTGATGGTACTTACGTGGCCGACGGTGTGGTGGCGTCCAAATCCGATAACGGAACTTGGGTAGGCACGGGCCAGGCGAATACCAAGCAGGTACGGGCGCAGGATTATTGGAACGTGGTAGCGCCGGATAAGGACAATGTGATCCCCGAAGAAATGCTCAACGACGCGAGCTACATTATGTTCCGCGAGCTCACATTGAACTACCAGTTGCCCAACACGCTTATCAGCCGCACGCCGTTCAAAAGCATTCGGGCAGGTATCTATGGCCGCAACCTGTTCTACCTGCAACGCAAAACGGAAGGTTTCGCGCCTGAGGCGTCTTCTTTCAATGTCAATAACTCATCGTTGGGACTTGAATCCACCGCTCTGCCATTGTTGCGTTATTTCGGGTTCAGCCTGAATGTGGAGTTGTAATTGTTCAAACCGGAAATTTTTGAGAAATGAAAAATATAATCCCATCAATCCTGCTCACCGGTGCGATATGCCTCACACAGGCCTGTACCGGCGATTTTGAGGAAATCAATACGCCGCCCACATCCGTAACCACGGTCGACCCGGGGCTACTGCTTTCGAAAGTGCAGAAGGACGCGGCATTTGCTGAGGGCTATGAAGTGCCTAACAGCCAGTACGGATCGTGGATCCAGCATTGGGCCGGAGGTGTGCTGGTGTCGAGCTCGCGCTATATCGAGCAAAGCGATAACAATACCTGGGACGCGCATTACACGTTGATCCGGAATATCAGCCAGGTCCGTAATGAAGTTTTGAAAGGAAAGGAAAATGACCCGAGCGGTCGCAGCAAGCTGGCTATCGCGCGCATTGTCGAGATTTCGGTTTGGCAGCGGCTCACCGACCTTTTTGGCGATGTTCCGTATTCGGGTACCGCGCTCGGTCCATCGGATGTGAACACCAAGCCGGCATTCGATACGCAGGAATCGATCTACAAATCGCTGATCAATGACCTGAATGCGGCTATCGGGCAGCTTACAGCGGGCGATGCAAGCTATGGCAGCGCGGATTTTTATTATAAGGGTGATATTAATAAATGGAAGAAGTATGCCAATTCACTGAAACTGCGGCTTGGAATGCGCATTCGCTATGCTGATCCTGCTTTGGCACAAAAAACCGTGACCGAGGCGATGGGCCAGCCGCTCCTCGAAAGTGCAGCCGACGACGCTACCGTGCCGACCTACAACAATGCGACCAATGCGAATGTGCATCCGGTATTGAACCAGTTCCTCGCCGGCAGCCCCGACCTAAAATACCTTGCCGATGCGTTCGTTAATCAGCTCGTAACCAGCGCCGACCCGCGCCTGCCGCGCATTGCGCAGCCGAGCGTGAATTCCGTGAAGGCAGGCACGCCCGCGTACAAGGGAATCGGCGTGGCGCTGACGGACGAGCTGTTGAAAACCATTATCAAAGACGATTACAGCACGGTGTCGACGCTCACGTTCTTCAACCGGGAGTACAGCCCCGCGATTCCATGCATGGTAATGTCGTTTGCGGATGTGTCGTTTTATAAAGCCGAAGCCGCGCTCGAAGGCTGGGGCGGAACGGCAGCGGAAGCGGAGAAATACTATCAGGATGGGGTGAAAGCGGCATTGGCGCAGGCGCCCTACAATGTGACGGCCGTGCCGACCGCATTTGAAAAAGAACTTTCATGGACCGGCCTTTCCAAAGAGCAGAAACTGGAAAAAATAGGTACACAGAAGTGGATACAACTTTTCGGCCGTTCCTACGAAGCATTTATCGAGTGGAGACGGATGGGCTACCCGGCATTGAAACCCGGCCCGTTTCAGGGTTCTACCGGCGGCACCATTCCCAGAAGGACGATCTATTCTTCCCGTGAGGCGCTTTTGAACAAGGCGAATTATGAGCAGGCGGTGAGTCGATTGTCGAAGGGTGATTCGTATGTGTCGAAAGTATGGTGGGACAAGCGGTGACCGCCGACGGCTGACGGCCGACCGCTGATCACCGACCATAGACCATAGACCATGGCTTTCGGTTTGTAATTCAAGATTCGCCACAATGGGTCGGCGGTCGGTTGTCCAAAAGCCGAATGCCCGGGATGTTAAATATCCCGGGCATTTTGCTTTTGGGTATTACCCGCATTGAATTTCCTGAAAACATTGTACTGATGAATTTTAAAACCTTGAAAATATTATTGGCCCTATTGACCGTGGCCACCACTGCACTCGCGCAAACTGCTCCCGATCAAATGGACCTTTATCTGCTGATCGGGCAATCCAATATGGCTGGGAGAGGCGTGACGGATGCGGCCTCACAGCCCAATTCTCCGAAAATATGGGCTATTAACCGTCAAAATGAATGGAAAATCGCTGCCGATCCTTTACACCAGGATAAGCCCGCAGTAGTGGGAGTGGGCCCCGGCCTGACTTTCGCGCAGGAAATTATAAAGAAACATTCCGGGCACCCAATCGGCCTGATTCCCTGCGCAGTAGGCGGCAGCGGTATCGACGACTGGCAACCCGGCGCGAAACACGAGCAAACCGGAATTTATGCTTACGACGAAATGCTCGCCCGCGTGAAGGAGGCGCAGAAACGCGGGACGATCAAAGGTATTATCTGGCACCAGGGCGAATCGGACAGCTCACCGGAGAAAAAAGTTGCATATGGCGCTAAATTGGCCGATTTTTTCAAACGTCTGCGCCGGGACACTCATACCGAAAATGTGCCGGTTGTAGTGGGGACGCTGGGAGATTTTTATGTCACCAAGAATCCCGACGCGGCAGTTATCAACCAGATCATCGTTGACTATGCAAAGGGTAACCAGCTGGTTTACATGGCGTCGGCTTCGGGCCTGGTACACAAGGGCGACGATACGCATTTCGATACCGCGTCCGCGCGGGAACTGGGTCGGCGGTATGCGGAGGCGTTTTTTAAAAAGGAAGAATAAGTTTTGGCGCGCATGGCGTTATAGGGTGGCGAGGATAAATTTTCGTCCCATGCATTAGCCCCGGAATTCTGGGATATTCATTCAACCCAAACTTCACAAACCTGATCAAACATTTTAATGAAAATCAAACATTTGAAGCTCCACGCGGCGTTTGCGGCAGCATTAGCCTGCGGATATTCAGCTTCGGCGCAGAAAGGTAAACCGCTTTTCCCGGATCAACCGGGGATGGTTTCTTATACATTCCGGACGAGCCTGTCCAAAAACACCGCGGCTACTCTCGATACCATCAAGGCATTGAAAATTACGGACATGGAGTTTTCGAGCCTTTTTGGCAAGACGGCCCCTGAGCTTCGTAAGCTGCTCGACGAGCGCGGAATCAAATGCTCGTCGTTTGGTGTAGGCTATGACGATGCGCTTAATAAAACACAGGAGGTTGGTAATAATGCGAAAGCCTTGGGTGCGAGCTTCGTACGTGTAGCCTGGGTGCCTCACAAAGGCCCTTTTACCCTTGAAATGGCTGAAAAAACAGTGGCAGATTTTAACAAGATCGGTAAACAGCTCAAAGAAGAATTTGGTCTCACGTTCTGCTACCATAACCACGGTTATGAGTTCGAGAAACATGGTGAGGGAACGCTCATGGATTATATTATCCAGAACACCGATCCGAAGTATGTAAGCTTCGAGCTCGATATGCTTTGGACGTTCTTCCCGGGCCAGGACCCTGCGGCGCTGATCAGTAAATATCCCGATCGTTTCAAACTCATGCACATGAAGGATTTGAAAAAAGGCATAGTCGGTAATATGTCGGGCGGCACGCCGGTCGAGAACGACGTGGCATTAGGTACGGGGCAAATCGACATTCCGGCCGTGCTGAAAGCGGCCAGGAAAGCTGGATTGAAGCATTACTATATCGAGGACGAAAGCCCGAGCTATGCAACGCAGGTACCGCAGTCGATCGCTTATCTGAAAAGTTTGAAATACTAATACAACAATACCTGTGGCCGCCGTACCCGCACATCTGCCGTGTGGATGCGGCGGCCAATACTTTTTTTCAGGGCCTACAAGGAATAAAATAACCCGGTGAGCGATCCCATGATCAGGGCCGTCACCACTAGGCCGGTCCCGAGAATCCAAAATGCCTCCTTTTTAAACCGGATTTCTGTGCCTGCAGGTATCGAAACGGCGGCGAGCTCCATCCATCGCGCGTAGTGCGCGCATGCGATATGCGTGAATGCGCACAACACCGAAAGCGTATAGTAGGGGATGAAAAACAGCTTTTCGGGATAATGCACCGCCACACCCGACGCAAAATAGAAGTCGGTTTCCACATGCCATTCATACCTGGCCAGGAGGACGGCCCTCACGTGGTTGATGAGAAAAAGGGAAAGGTAAATCCCGCTCACGGCCTGCGCGATCACGTACAACGGCTGCTTCCTGAACCCCTTGGTGAACACCAGCCGCAAGCCGCTGATAATCTGCATCGTGACGCACAACAGCAGCATTGCCTCCACCGGCGGAAACCGGTACACCATGCGAAAATACTTCATTACGGCAATGTGCAGCGCCGGTCCGCCGAGGGCAAAAAGATGGTTGCTGAGGTGCAGCACGAGAAACACCGCGATAATGATCCCGGAAATTCTATGTAATTGTTTCAACTTCATGGGTATATTGTGCAGCTATGAATTATTTCCTGGTCGCCGGGCCCGGATATTCGGGAGTGTAAGACGCCCGGCCGTCCTTGATCAGAAACAGCAGGAGCACGCGTGAAGGTTTATTCGGGAGTGGATTGGCGGCCATTGAATGCAGGACATTTCTTTTTTCGAAAAACATCTGGCCTGTCTTGTACACAGCCGGAGCCTCATGATCCAGCCCGATGTGTACCTCGCCTTCGAGCACGTAGCCGAAGAGGTCGCAGTCGTGCCGGTGGCTCACGGTATCCGTCGCACCGGGCGCGATCGTCATGACCGATGATTCGAGCTTGTAGCCTTTCAGTTCGGCATCGGTGAGCCATTCGCTACGCACGTGCTGAAACTGGAACGGATCGGTTTTGACACTGGCCTTCGCGTGCTCGTGTTGCGCCATGGCAGGAAGTACGGCAAATGCCGCCAGGAAGAAAATAGTAGTTCGCACAGGTCGTCGGGTTTTGGTGATAGAGGCAAATATAAATGTGCCTCTTCGTGGCCGGATAGTCCAGTAACCATATTGTTACTAGTCCAGAATTAAACCATCAGAAATGATTGAGCTCGGTAGCCTGATCAGGGTTTGCAGGCCAGGGGAATTGCCCGTATACATTCAAATTGTACAACAAATCAGTTCATTGATCCGGGAGGGTATTTTGTGTCCCGGTGTGCAGATCCAGTCCAGCCGGGAGCTGGCCCGTTCGCTGGGCCTCCACCGGAACACCGTCGTGGCTGCATATGCGGAGCTGGAAGCGCAGGGGTGGATCGAGGTGAAGGCGAGGAAAGGCTGCTTCGTATCACCGGAAATGCCGGGGACGGTACCTGCGCCACTGGTTAAACAGGCGGGTGTTCGGCAAACGGGGTACCCCATTTCGACCGGCTATGAGATCGGTTTCGAAATGCGGGACGAATTGCAGGTCAGATATCCGTCGGGCGCTTTCAAATATGTATTTAATGAGGGATTTCCGGATGTGCGGCTAACACCTTTGAACGACCTTTTGCGCGAGTACCGTGTGATCGGTAACCGGAAATTCGCCCGAGATTATCTTTCCTACACGGCCAAGGAAGGCTCGCCGCGCCTGCGGGCTGAGGTTGTGAGAATGCTCCGGCAGACGCGGGGATTGAATATCGGCATCGAGAATGTGTTCATTTCCAAAGGCGCACAAATGGGTATGTACCTGGCTGCCTCGCTGCTGCTGAAACCCGGTGATTCGGTCATTGTCGGCGACCCCGGCTTTTTTGTGGTGACCCAGATGTTTATCCGGCTGGGCGTGAACGTATGCCGTGTGCCGGTGGACGGGGAGGGAATCGATGTCGACGCGATAGAAGCCATTTGCAGCACCACGCCGGTGAGGCTCATTTATGTAATTCCGCATCACCATCATCCTACTACCGTCACATTGTCGGCGGCGCGGCGTCTCCGGTTGCTGGAAATTGCCGGAGCATACCGGATCGCGGTAATCGAAGATGACTTCGATTTTGATATTCATTATGAAAGCCATCCTACATTGCCCATGGCGAGCCGGGATGCCGGCGGTAGTGTCATATACGTGGGCACGCTGACCAAAATTCTCGCTCCGGCGATCCGGCTTGGGTTCATCGTGGCGCCCGCTAACCTTATCGCTTTGCTGGGCCAGCACCGGTATGTGGTCGATTTGCAGGGGGACAATCTCCTGGAAGAAGCAGCGGCGGAACTGCTGCGCAGCGGGGCCGTCGAAAGGCACCTGAACAAGATCCGGGGTTTATACAAAGAGCGCCGCGATCTGCTGTGCGCAATGCTCGCCGAGCATCTGCCAGGCATTGTTTCCTTCGCTGTGCCCACGGGAGGAATGTGCCTTTGGGTACGATTCCACGGGGTGGGTACGGTGCAGGTGGCGGCGGAAGCCCAGCGGCTCGGGCTTTTTATCAGGGACGGGAAGCGGCATAACCCGCTGGGGCGCGATTTGAATGCCATCTGTATCGGTTTTGCGTCCCTGAACCCCGAAGAATTGCGCGAAGCAACTACGCTGCTTATCGAGGCAACGTTGCGTGCGCTATCGGGCAATGTGCAGATTGTCCAGCTAAACCGGCAAATTGTATAAGGATAACTGTCGCTGGGTAGTTACTTTTGTGCTACTATTTAGAATGAGTCTATTTATTAATAAAAATAGACCAACAAGCTGTTCGAAAAGTCCAGTGCGGTTTGGTCTTTCTTACGCTACTATCTGATTGAAATGTTGCAGAAACCCTCAAAAATCAATGCATATGAAATAACCACTATCTGACATTCTCTGAGACATTAATTCGAAGTAAAAAACCGGATGGCTGGTACCCATCCGGTTTACTGCGCCGGAGCGCATTACTTAAAACGTAGTAACATTTAAAGCAATGCAAATTAGTAAAATTCTGCATACAGGGCTGCTTTGTGCCTTGTCGTTCGTCGCCTTTGCCCAGCAGGCGGATGTTACCCTCCACGGGCAGGTGCGGTCGGAGGACGGGGAGACGCTTCCGGGCGCTTCCGTGAGCCTGAAAGGGACTTCGCACGGGACCTTCACGAATGCCGACGGGAGGTACACCATCGAACACGTGCGCCCCGGCTCTTACAAATTGCTGGTGTCGTTTATGGGTTATCAAACGCAAACCCAAGACATTACCCTCAAAGCCGGCGAGCATTTCAAACACAATGCCAAACTGATTTCCGAAACCCGCGAGCTGGAATCGGTTTCGGTAATCGGCCGGACCGAGACGAAGGAGATCAGCCGGCAGGCTTATAATGTGACGGCCATCGATGCCAAAAAGCTTCAAAATTCCACCCTCGACCTCTCTCATGCGCTCGATCGCGTGTCGGGCGTGCGCGTACGGGAGAGCGGGGGAGTGGGCTCGAACATGAATTTCTCGCTGAATGGTTTTACGGGGCGCCAGGTGAAGTTTTTCCTCGATGGTGTGCCGATGGATAATTTTGGTTCCTCATTTCAACTGAATAACATCCCTATTAACCTTGCCGAGCGCGTGGAGGTTTATAAGGGCGTGGTGCCGATCTGGCTGGGTTCGGATGCATTAGGCGGCGCTGTGAATATAGTGACCAACACCCGCCAGAACAGTTACCTGGATGCGTCCTATTCCTACGGCTCATTTAATACGCATCGTACGACGATCAATGCGGGTTTTACGGCCAAAAATGGCTTTACAGCGCAGCTGAATGCATTTCAGAATTATTCGGACAACAATTACTGGATCACCGTCGATGTTGCCGACGTGAATACCGGCGAGTATTTCCGCAACCAGCGCCTGCGGCGGTTTCATGACACCTACCACAATGAAACCGTGATCGCCAATGTGGGTGTGGTGGGCAAGAAGTTTGCCGACCGGCTTTTGCTCGGGATTACTTTGGGTAAAAACAAAGCCGAAATCCAGACCGGCGCGCGGATGGTTAGCGTTTTCGGGCAGTGGCACCGCAAGGGCAACATTCTCATGCCGAGTTTGAAATACCAGAAGAAAGATTTGTTTGTCAAAGGGTTGAACGTCAATGTCTCTGCCAATTATAACCTGGGCCAGGAACAGAATGTGGATACGGTATACCGCCGTTACAACTGGTTTCAGCAGTTCAAACAATATGAAGGAAACGGCAGCGAGCGCGAAAGATCGCTGTACAAATTCCGGAACAATAACGGCCTGGCTACGGCGAATGTGACCTACCAGATAGATCCGCGGCATTCGGTGACGATTAATAATGTACTCAATACTTTCAATCGGAAGGGGGAGGATGAGCTCTTTCCTGAGTCGGCCAAGTATGAGCAGCCGCGCGTGAACCGGAAAAATGTGCTCGGTTTGGGCTATAAATTCGACTATAACGAGCGCTGGAACACCTCTTTATTCCTCAAACATTTCTCGCAGAACAACAAATTTTCAGTTTCCTACAACCCGACCGGCAACTGGGGCGACGAGGCGTTTTTAGTCCAGAAAAACAGTTTCGAAAAGCTCGGTTACGGCATTGCTTCCACGTATTTCCTATTCAAAAATTTCCAGCTGAAAGGTTCGTTTGAAAAAAGTTACCGCCTGCCTGAAACCGACGAGTTATTCGGTGACCTGCTGAACCTGGAAGGGAATATTAATCTCGACCCCGAAACGAGCTATAACTACAATCTCGGTTTCAGCTACAACGGCGCGATCAACCGTGTGCACCGGTTCAGCTTGGATGCGAATGTGCTCTACCGCGACGCCCAGGGTTTTATCCGTCCCCGCCTGAATGCCAACCAGACCAAGCAGGTAATGGATAACCTGGCCGATGTGACCAATTTCGGTATCGACGGCGAGGTGCGCTATTCGTTCCGCCAGCTTTTCACGGCGGGCGCCAATCTTACCTACCAGAACCTCCGCAACAATACGCGTTTCGAAGAGGGATACACCACCGAAAGCCCGCTTTACCACGACCGCATTCCCAATATGCCGTTCCTGTTCGGTAATGCGGATGCTGCGGTTTTTTTCAAGGACCTCGGCAAGAAAGGCAACACCCTTACCCTCGGCTATAACCTGCTTTACGTGCATGCCTATTACCTCTACTGGCCAAGCCTCGGCAGCGACAAGCTGGATATTCCGGAGCAGCTGAGCCACGATGTGAACCTGGTATATGCCATGGCTGATGGCCGGTACAACGTCTCGCTGGAATGCAAAAACCTGCTCGATGCGAAGCTCTTCGATAATTTTAGTTTGCAGAAGCCAAGTCGCGGTTTTTATGTCAAATTACGCTATTTCATCAGTAAATAATCTTTCTTAATTCAATAATACAATCAAAATCAAAAAATGAAAAAGTCATATTTGAAATGGTTTTTTGTCGTGGGTATGGGCGTAGCTTTGGGCGCGTGCAGCGATGACGATAAGACGGATCCTACACCCGGGCCAGGCAACGGAACGCAGTCGCGCTATGTGGTGGCATCGGCGCCAATTGGTTCGCAGGGCGTTGCCGATTACCTTCTTACCACCGGCGATCTTTCGCAGGGTACCATCAGTACGGTAGGGCAGGGCATCGAGCAGGATGGGTCTTATCGTTATTATTTGACGCATAAGGGCAAGTTTTTCAGCCTTTTGTATGGCCAGGGAAACCCCGGTGCCGTGACTACTTATGCATTGGATGAAAAAGGCGGACTGGTGAAAACGTCTGATTTTCAGAGTGAAACCGTTCAGGTTTTTGCTCCCGCAGGCGACGATATCCTGACGATCAAAGTGCCGAGAAGCGGTAATGAAAGCGCGTCGTGGTTCCGCATTAATGCAGATCAATCGAAAATCGTAGGTGAAGGCCAGGTAAACATCGTGAAACTCGCGGGTAACGGCGAGCGTGCGCATTTCACGTGGGCTACGCAGGTGGGTGATAAGATTTTCGCGCCCTATATGAGCATTAAAGGTGCCGCGCCGGACGTTTTCGGTACCGCCAATCCCGACAGCAGCTGGATTGCCGTGTTCTCTTACCCGGCCATGACACTGGATAAGGTGATCAAAGACAACCGCACGAGCTTTATTGGTTCGTATTTCAACAACGGCCTTTCGGTAGACGAAAACGGCGATGTGTATGCATTCTCCCCTGCATCGGCCACCAACAGCGGCGTGGCTACTTCCACCAAGCCATCGGCATTCGTTCGCATTAAAAAAGGCACCACCGATTTCGACCAGACTTATTTCTTTAACGTTCAGGAAAAATCCGGCGGTTATAAAATAGCCAACCAGACCTACCTCGGCAGCGGCAAGTTCCTGCTTTATATGTACGGGGATTTGGGCAAGGCATCCGGAAACAAAAAATTGGCTGTCGCAGACGCTTACAATCAGACATTTACATGGGTAACCGGTGTGCCCGACGTGATCGCGTCGTCGTCGGCTTCCTACAACAACAATACGGTCAGCGATGACAAAAAGAGCGTCTTTGTGGGTATCAATACCGAAGCCGGCAGCTGGGTGTACACGGTGGATATCGCCACTGCTACCGCCAAGCAAGGCCTCAAAGTCGAGGGCGGGGCTATTACCGCCATTGTTAAGGTCAAATAGTTTGGGTTTTAGAACAAACCCCGCCGCACCTGATGGCCGGCGGGGATTTGTGTTTGGCAGGATTTGCGTCCGGTGCCGATATTGGAGGCCGCGAAGCGCAACAAGAAGTGGGAAATGATATGGATTACATAGTTGGCAAGACGATCGAGGAGCAGCAGCGCAAGGAGTTCCCCTTGCACGACCTCGGCGATGCCTTTTTTGCGATAGCAACGATCGAGGACGGCGACCAGCATTTTTTCAACGGCATCCATCGCCACGACTTTTACGAACTGCTGTGGTTCACCGACATGGAACCCGGGCAGGCACATTACATTGATTTCAACAAGTACCCCATCGCCCGCAACCAGGTTTTTCTCCTGCTGCCCGACCAGGTGCATAGTATGGACCAGCGCGGCAAATGCGGCTTCCTGATGGCCATTTCCAGAAATTTTTTCGAACGGCTCATTGGCAACGATATTTTTAAGCTGTTCAAATATTCTACCAACTTTTCTGTCGCCATCCCAGAGTGCCGTCTATCCGTTCTGAACACGCTGCTGGACCTCATCCGTACCGAGTATGACGACGCCAGGCGCCCGGCCATCCTCGAAACCTATCTCCGGAGCTGGTTTCTGCATTGCATTGATCTTCAAAAAGAGTCAGGCGACCCTGCGCCCGGTGCCGCCGCCCTGCGCGACCCGCGCCTGCAAATGCTGCTGGAATCCATCGAAACCAATTATCGAAGGCAACGCAAAGCCGAATTTTATGCCAACGAGCTATCACTCAGTGCCAAACGGCTCAACGAGCTGACCCGCAGCTCGTTCGGTAAAACCATTAGCCAGATGATTAACGAACGCCTCATCCTCGAAGCTAAACGTGAAATCGGTTACGTCCGCAAACCGATTAAGGAAATCAGCTACGAACTCGGCTTTTCCGAGCCGGCCTACTTCACAAGATTTTTCGGCAAACAGACGGGGTATGCGCCGGAGGATTTCAGGAGGCGGATGGCGGCGTTATATGAGTGACTGTGTATAGAAAATGAGGGTTTTCTATATGTGTTTTTGGGATATGCATAGCAAATGGCACTTTTCTATACATGTTTTTTGGATATGAGGCTGACTGTGTTCTTCTGACAAAAGTTGCCAAACAGTTGTTCGGGATTTCCGAACAACTCAGCTTCTGATCAAAGGTATGAATTATACTTACCCCATCCTCAGCCCAAAATCAAACCGTTCGCTCACAATCCTTCGTAAAATACCGATCTGCCCGCAGTGATACATGGTGTGCTTTACATTCCAGTCGATGGCTTCGGACTTGTTGGTTGCGACGGGGTGTGGGGCAGGAGTTGGTTCCAATGGGTGTTCGAGCTCGCCCATTGTGACGGATGCGAGTATTTCCAGGGATTTTTGCTGCATAATTTTCAAGTCAGCCAGCAGCTTTTCGGCCGAGAACTTTCCGACGGATTGTTCGGCGGGGGCGACGGTGAAGTAGTCGCTATAATCTTTGACTGGCAGTTGCCTTAAGATATCCATCTGATGCCCGCGGATAACCATGACGGTATGGAAGTAATGGCTGATGATCAAATGCCCTACCTGCCAGCTGATGCTGGATTCGATCGTTTCGGGAATGATCTCCCATTTTTCAAACGGGATATTTTCGATGAGTTTGTTGGTCCATTCATAAGCGTTGGCATTCTGATGGATGAGGAGCTCGACGGTGGTCATGTGAACATCGGTTTGAAAAGATGTGGATTCCCAATGTATCGCATTTTTTGCAAGGGTATGCAAGTAACTATGGGGAATTATCGGGCATGTCGGATAATGGAAATATTGATAGAATATTTATGACATTTTTTTTGCGAAAACGCCTACATTTGATGAAAACAATCCGGTGAAAAAGGTCTTCTCCATCCTGATGTGCACGTTGCTGCTCTACAATATCATGGGCTTTCCGCTCGTGTATTGGATAGGGGAGTATTTTGCCGATGGACACAGCGGAGAGCTTGCCACCGGCGATATCCTTCCCGAAGAGTTGCTGGTGCTGAAAATCCCGATCATGGTCCCTTATCAAACCGACTGGCAGGTGGCGGAACAGGCAGAAGGGCGCTTGCGGCGGGGTGATGATTTTTATCAGATTGTCGAACAGCAGTTAATGAATGATACTTTGTATGTCAAATGCAAGCTCGATATTTCTGCAAAAGACCGTTACCTGGACCTCGTGTCACATGTGGACAAACATGTGAAGGGTGGTGTCACGGACGGTAAAGGCAAAGCGCCGCAAATGCTCAAAAACTTCCTGAAAGATTACCTCACATTCAACAGGAAATACTGGTTTTTCGTCATAGACTGGATCCGGAAGGACGCCGGTTTTAAAGGTATTCTGCTAACTATCCCTTCTTTGTTCCTTTACGTCGCCTCGCCTCCTCCCAAGGCCGCTTTTTGAGATAGCATCTTACGTGGGATACCCCTTTTTGTAGCACTGCCGCATGAAGGGGCGTCTGCGTGTATGCTTTATGGTATTCGAAAAAAGCTAACATATAGAACATGAGGCAAAAACTTATACTTTTTACCGTCGTGCTTACGGGCGCGCTGGCGATAAGCCTGTGCACGAAGCCGACGTCGGAAGACAAAATGCTGGGTTTGTTGGAGGAGTCGAAACAAAGGGCGTTTAACTATCAGAACAATTTTTGCCCGGAGGCCCAGCTCCAGTACCTCGATTCCCTTCTGAAAGCGATACCCCCGAGCGAAGTGGCGCAGCAGTTTAGGGTAAGGCATTTCAAGGCCAATGTACTACTCCAACTCGGCCGGCCCGATGATGCGATCGCCATTCTCCGAGGCCTGGAACGGAACCCGGGACCGTTTGAGGCTCTGCCCGGTGTCATGCGTAAGGTAACCGATGATATGGCGGTAGCCTATTTGCGCTTCGGGGAGCAGATCAACTGTATCAATAGCCACTCGGTGGATGCCTGCATATTACCCATCAAAAATGGCGGGATACATCGCAATACCAGAGGCTCGAAAGGTACCGTAGATATTTACAAAAGAATGCTGGCCGAAAAACCGGATGATTATGAAGCATTGTGGTTGCTGAATATCGCGTATATGACGTTGGGTGAGTACCCCGCGCGCGTGCCGAAAACGATGTTGATCCCGTCGATGGATGCCGACGATCCCGTAGGTGTGAAGCCATTCGAAGATATCGCGCCCGATTTGAAACTGGATGTAAGGAACATGGCCGGAGGGGTGATTACGGAGGATTTCGATAACGACGGGTTCCTGGACCTGGCCATGTCGGGCTGGGACCTGAGCGAACCGATGCACTATTTCAAAAATAATGGCGACGGGACATTCACCGATAAATCGGAGTTTTCGCGGTTGAGTAAATTTGCCGGCGGATTGCACATGACGCAAACCGACTATAACAACGATGGTTTTAAAGACATCTTTGTGCTGCGCGGCGCGTGGCTGGGAAGCCCTTACGGAAACCAGCCCAATTCGCTTCTCCGCAACAATGGCGACGGAACCTTTACCGACGTGACCATCGACGCAGGGCTGCTATCGATGCACCCGACACAGACAGCTACCTGGAACGATTTCAACAACGATGGCTGGCTGGATGTATTTATCGGAAACGAAACGACGATCGGGGCCAATTACCACCCGTGCGAGCTGTATCTGAACAACAAGAACGGCACATTTACCGAGGTGGCGAAGGAAACGAATTCGGCAATAGCTGCATTTGTGAAAGGTGTGACGTCGGGCGATTATGACAACGACGGCTGGAACGACCTCTTCATTTCGACTCTCAGCGGACGCCGTTTTCTGCTACGGAACAAAGGCATCAGCAATGGCGGGATCAGCTTTGAAGATGTGACGCAGGCCGCCACGCTGGACAGGGACAAGAACCGAAGCTTCGCCACCTGGTTCTGGGACTACGACAACGACGGCTGGCAGGATATTCTCTGCGGGGATTATACCATGGACTACGCCCTGAGCTACTACGCGGCAGCCGAACGATTGGGCTACTCTCCCGCATTCCATGGACAGCCGGTGCTTTACCACAATAACCACGATGGAACATTCACGAATGTAACCCAAAAAATGGGCCTCGATAAAACCGGCTTTGCAATGGGCGGCAATTTCGGGGATATTGATAATGATGGTTATCTGGATATTTTCATCGGAACAGGTAATCCGAGTTACAAATCTCTGATACCCAATAAGATGTTTAAAAATATAGCAGGTAAGGGGTTTGCGGATGTGACTACTTCGGCGAAAGTAGGAAGCCTGCAAAAAGGGCATTCAGTGGCATTTGCCGATATGGACAACGACGGCGACCAGGACATTTACATTGAAATGGGCGGCGCTTACATTGGTGACGCCTATCAAAACTCGTTTTTCCTGAACCCGGGGCAAAGCGCCAACAACTGGATTTCCATGGACCTCGAAGGTGTAACTTCCAACAAGGCAGCTGTCGGTTCGAAGATCAAGCTAACCTTCACCGAAAATGGCAAGCAGCGCAGCGTTTACCGCGTTGTTTCCTCGGGAGGAAGCTTCGGGTCTCAACCATTCAAACGGGAGATAGGTCTGGGACAAGCGAAGGTTATTGATGAAATCGAGATCCGCTGGAATGGCAACGGCAAAGTTCAGAAACTGCGAAATGTCGCAGCTAACCAGTTCGTCAAAATCCGAGAGGGAGTTGCTGTACCGGAGAAGATTTTAATCAAAAAGCTGACTTTCAAGCGTGCCCATGCGCATGAAATGCCCGTCTGTATGCCGGTAGCGAAGGCATCCATATGACGGTTTTTCCGAAACCTCGCAGGATACAGCCGTCTGGGCCGCCCTGCGAGGTTTTGTTTTTAATGATGGATAATTATTATGATTTATATCATTAAATTGTAAACACCTTCCGCTTTACCGAGTGTTTCCCTGCGTTTTTTCAACTTCTTACCACCGCTTTGCCCGTGAACCATCCATACAGCAGCTATTCCGAACAGGCCCTGATGACGCTCGTGTGTGAGCAGGACGAGGAGCTGGCATTCAGGGAGTTGTATCGACGGAATGTGCGTCTGCTCGTGCATACGGCCATCCGGAAGACAGGCGTGAAGGCGATCGCGGAGGATTTGGTACAGGAAACTTTCGTAAAGTTCTGGCTAGGGCGCCATAAGTTTGATATACAAAAAAATATCCAGGCCTATCTCAATGGCACGCTCCGTCATTGCATTATCAACTACTACCACCAGGAGCAACGCAAGCAGGTCCTCACGCTTGATAACGACGATTTCCTGCCGGATAATGTTACGGCGGAAAACCTCGATTTCAATACCCTCAATGAATTCTATGAGCAGTCGCTACTCAAACTGCCCGAGAAATGCCGCGAGGTATTTACGCTCAGCCGTAAGGGGTATAGCCTCAAAGAAATCGCCGGCCAGATGGAGATTTCCGAGAAAACGGTGGAAGCGCATATCAATAAAGCGCTGAAAATCCTCCGCGTGGAAATGAAAGATTACATCGCGCTGGCCGTACTAATGCTGCCGATCATTTGACACATCCAATTTTTTGAAAAAAAATTACTATTGGAGTAAGGGTTGTTCCCGCTTTTCCGTGACTGTACTGTTAGTTGACTAATAAGTGTAAAAAATACACCTAATGAAAAAGCCCCCGTTATCTCCTGAAATTCTTAAAAAGTACCTGGCGGACGAATGCTCGGATGAAGAGCGTCGCCTGGTGAATGAATGGTACCAACAGCTGGACGAGCCTGCCGATGAGCCCTTTACGGACGCGGACCAGGACCGGCTGTACAGCCGCATCAAAACCTACCTCTCCGAATTGCGCAAAAGCGACGAGCCTGCAACACCGGTATACAGCCTGTGGGATTATATCGGACACATTGCAGCGGTGTTTGTAGTGGGTTTGGGACTGCTTTATTTTTTATACCAAAGACAGGAAGAGACCGCGCAACAAACCGCGCAACCTGACGGCGATATGCTCACGTTTGTCAATGAAAAGCATAAAATTGTGCCGCACTTGCTGCCGGATAGCACGGTAGTGTGGCTGCATCCCGGAGCTAAGATATCTCATAACCATTCTTTTATAGTTCGGGAGGTATTGTTTTCGGGCGAAGGTTTTTTCGAGGTGAAGCGCGATCCGTCGCGGCCATTTGTGATCCATACCGGTGATCTGCAAACGAAGGTGCTCGGTACCAGCTTCAATGTGCGGGCGATTCCGGGTGAGGGAACAGTGAAGGTTTCGGTTGCGACAGGCCGTGTGGAGGTGAGCGACGTGCAAATGAAGGAGCGGGTGGTGCTGCGGCCGGAGCAGGAGGTGGTTTTCGAGCCGAAAAGCAAACACCTGGAAGTGCAGAAAGTGGCGGAGAAGGAGTCGGATAAAGAACTGTGGCAGTCGGCTTCGCTGGTTTTCAACGAAACGCCTATGAAAGAGGTCGCGGAGCGCTTGATGCAGACTTTTCACGTCAAAATCGGTTTCGAGGACGACGGCCTGGCAGACTGCCGCCTGAAAGTGGATTTCACGAATCAACGTTTGCCCGAAATCCTTGAAATGATCGATACGCTCCTTGGCGGCACCTACCGGATCGATGGCGACAACATTACCCTGAAGGGCCAAGGATGCCGTTAAAGCGCGTCAGCCCCATTTCAAATAATGACCATACCTGACAACTCCTGACTACATATGACCACCCATGACAATCCAGGACAACTTCCCAACTAACCCAAACTAATCCCCTGACAAACTCCATGAAAACATAGCTACCCCCCATCCAGCAACTTTGGCCACAAAAAAATCAGGAGTGGTTGCGACACCCCTGATGGAAATGCCCGGCTAAAACATCCCGGAACGTGCGGTTCACAGGCTCGCCCGAAGGCAGGCTTGGCAGGATAACTATTGTCTGAATTTTAACCCGGTCAACCGTAAAATTATGAAAAAACCTTTTCATCCATGGCATAGATTGCTACTCCATATCATGCGCCTGACTTTTTATCAGTTACTATTGATCAGCATTTGCTCGGTGGTGGCTGTGGCGAGCCATTCGCCGGCCCAGGAACTGCTGAACCGTGATGTGACATTGGACCTGAAAAATGTCACGCTCAACGAGGCCCTCACCCGGCTTGAACAGGGTACAAAGGTGAAATTTGCATACAGCAGCGGCTTGGTGAACCTCCAAAAGACCGTGAGCATCGACGCCCGGCAGGAGAAGCTCTTCGCCGTGCTCGACCGCCTGCTACTGCCGCTGGATATTAATTACCGGGTGCGCAACAACCAGATCCTGCTTTCCCGCGCACCGAAGAAAACCAGCGAAATACCGGCTGCGATCTCAACCGAAAACCTCGCGACAGTAGCCGATAGGACGGTAAAAGGCACTGTCACTTCGCCCGAAACAAATGAGCCGCTGCCCGGTGTGAGCATTATCCTGAAAGGCACCCAACGCGGTACTACCACCGACGTTTCGGGTAAATTCCAGCTCGAAGTGCCGGATGACAATGCGACGTTGATCTTTTCATTTGTAGGTTACCTCTCGCAGGAAGTAATCTTAGGCAACCGCACCGACCTCGCCGTAGCATTGCAGCTCGATACCAAGGCGTTGGACGAAATTGTGGTCGTCGGCTATGGTACCCAGAAGAAATCGACGTTAACGGGTTCGATTGCGGCAGTAAAAGGCAGCGAGATCGCGGAAAACCCCGTACCGAACGTTTCCGGCTCGATTGCCGGTCGTGTGGCGGGGGTAAGTATGCGCCCGAACGGCGGCCAGCCCGGCTCCGATTCCCCCGAAATCCACATCCGCGGCATTGGTACCACCGGGAACAACAAACCGCTGGTGGTGGTGGACGGCGTCATTCGCGACAATATCAACCAGATTGACCCCAGCTCCATTGAAACCGTAACCGTACTGAAAGATGCCGCTGCGGTGGCGCCATACGGCTTGGGCGGTGCGAACGGTGTATTGCTCATCACCACCAAAAAAGGGGCCACCGGTGCTCCTACGTTGTCATTTGGTGCTTACTACGGCTCACAATCGCCTACGTATTATCCCAAAATGCTCAGCGCACAGGATTATATGCGGCTCAAAAACGAAGCTTACCTGAACGAGAACCCCACCGGCACGCAATTGCCATTTGCAACGGACCTGGTCGAAAATTACGCGAACCTGAACCGCGAAGACCCAGATAAATACCCGATCAGCAACACGAAAGACCTCGTGAATATGAATGCGCCGATGCAGAACTACACGTTGCAGCTGAGCGGAGGTTCGGAGCGGATCAAATACCAGACGGGTTTCGGCTTCCTGAAACAGAACGGGATGTTCGACCCCGTGAAGTACATGCGTTACAGCTATAATATGAACCTGACGGCCGAAGCAACCAAAACTACCACGGTTTCGCTTTCGCTGATCGGTTCGGTAGAGCGGGTATCGTCGGTGGATACGGCGGTTTCCGCGGGAAATCTGTTTCGTAACGGATTCAAATACATTCCGATCCGTTCCCTTTATTACAGTAATGGTTTATGGGGAGAATTCGCAGGAAACTCGCCGGTAGGGGTTTTGAATGCGGGTTATACCAAAAATTCCAATAACACTTTGCTGACGACCATCGCTATCGAGCAAAAGCTGCCGTTCATCAAAGGGCTGAGCGTTAAGGGTACTTTCAGCTATGACCCTGTTCAGCGTACCAAGAAGGGCTACCACAAGCCATTCTATTACTACACCCAGGATTTAACAACCACTCCCTACACCTATAAACGCGAAATTTCCACCGCGGAAGGGGGAGCGGCGGCATTCTCCTGGCTGGCGCAGCAGTTTATCAAAACCCAGACATTTACTTACCAGGGTTACCTCAATTACCACAGCACATTTGGTAAGCACGACTTCACCGGTCTGATCGTGGCGGAAGCCCGTAACAATACCTACGAGCTGTTTTCGGCACGTCGCAACAACTTTGCCGTGGATGTCGACGAGCTGAATATGGGTAGTTCCAACAAAAACGATTTTGATAATGGCGGTACTTCCTCGACCGGCAGCCAGATCGGCTACGTGTACCGTGTCGGCTATGCGTACGCAGGCAAGTACCTGCTCGAAGCTTCGGGGCGTTATGACGGCCACTATTACTTCGCGCCGGGCAAGCGCTGGGGGTATTTCCCGGCATTCTCGGCGGGCTGGGTGATTTCCGAGGAGAATTTTCTTAAAAATGGTTTCAACTGGATCGACAACCTGAAAGTACGCGGGTCGTGGGGCAAATCGGGGAACCTGGCGGGTACGGCTTTTCAATACCTGACGGGCTACAACCTCAATGGCAATGCCTATGCATTCGGGCCGGGCTCGATGGTGCAGGGCGCGGTGGTGCCGAACGAGGCTAACAAGAACATTACCTGGGAGATTTCCACCAAAACCGATATTGGTCTGGAAGCATCGCTGTGGCGTGGTTTGCTGACGATCGAGGCAGATTATTTCCACGAAAAACGCACGGGAATGCTGCTCCCGCCGGCTGTGAGTGTGCCGGTTGAGTACGGGTTGGCATTGGCCGACGAGAATGGGGGGATCATGGAAAACAATGGCGTGGAATTGAGCCTTGGTACCAATTATCGTTTCCAGAACGACCTTCGGCTGGGTATCAACGGCAATGTGAGCTATGCCAAAAACAAGATGATCAAGGTTTTCGAAACAGCTGCTACGCGCAACAACCCGAACCGCAGCCGCACCGGGCGAGCGCTGGGAACGCAGTTCGGCTATAAAACCGATGGATTGTTTACCACCGATGACGATAAGAACGACGACGGACTGATCGATGCGGCCGACGGCTATAATGTAACGCAGTTCGGTGCTTTGCGGCCGGGCGACATTCGCTATGTGGATGTGAGCGGTCCGCAAGGGGTACCCGACGGTAAAATCGATTCTAACGATGAGGTCGTAATCGGCAAGCCGGTTTACCCGCTGCTTACCTATGGTCTGAATGCTACTGCCGACTGGAAAGGTTTCGACCTGAGCCTGTTCTTTCAGGGTTCGTCGCTCGCAAGCCTCGATATCCGTCAGTTCCAGACCATTCCATTCAATAACAACAACAGTAATTCGAGCTACGAATATTACGACAACCGTTGGACCCCGCAGACGCAGGGTGCCCGCTACCCGCGCGCTACACAGGCGCCTTACGCGAACAACACGCAGCTGTCGGATTTCTGGATGACGAGCACAGCCCATTTGCGCCTCAAAAACGCGATCATCGGTTACACGCTGCCCAAGAGCCTCACGCGGGCTATCGGTATCCAGCATGTGCGGGTGTATGCATCGGGGCAAAACCTGCTTACGCTCAGCAAGTTGAAGTTCATGGACCCGGAAGTAGGCTACACCGATCGCGAAACGGCCTATCCGAACCAGAGAGTATACGTGTTTGGGCTTAATGTGACATTCTGATCTCGAAAACTTTGAACCAATGAAAAGAATAAGACATACCATATTATTTGCGATGCTCGGTGTGAGCCTTTTCACGACATCCTGCAATGAGGATTTTCTTGAAAACGATATCAAAAGCCGCCTGACCGACGACATGCAATGGGCCTCGGAAGGCAATGCCGACCTGTTTCTGAACGACATTTACGCAGCGCTCTCCAACAAATGGAACTCGCCCGACAACCTCGATAATTTCACCGACGACAACGACGCGGGCTTCTACTGGAAATCCTATTCGTGGCGCCAGGGCATCGTGGACCCGGCCGTGAACAATGGCACGCCCATGGACCATGCGAATGGCAATGCCACAGACTATGCGTCATGGGCGGCGGGATTTCTCAAAATCCGCAAATGCAACCTGTTTATTCAGAAAGTGACCGAAAACTCGGCCAACTTCTCGGAGGCTTATCGCAAAAAACGCATCGACGAGGTGCGGTTCATGCGGGCCTATTATTACAGCGAAATGTTTATGCACCTCGGCGGTCTTCCGATCATTACGGATGTGCTCGATCGCAACACGATGGAAGAAGCTGAGCTTTACCGCTCGCGGGCCACATTTGAAGAGACATTCAATTTCATAACCAAAGAGTTAGGTGAAATTGTGGCGAACAAGGCATTGCCTGTTAAATACAACAACGGGGATGCCGATGCCGGCCGTGCTACCCTCGGCGCAGCGCTCGCGCTCAAAGGCTGGTTGGAATTGTACGTGGCGAGTCCGGCTTTCAATGCGGCCACACCCGCAGCCGGTGCCGATCCGAACAAGCTGGTAGGTTTCGGAAATTTCGACCCGAAACGCTGGGCCACCGCCGCAGCTACCAACAAGCAGTTTATCGATACTTACGGCGGTACCTATGCGCTGTTCCCGGATATCAATGCTTTCTGGTGGGAGAAAAACGAGTACAACTCCGAGGTGATCTGGGACCGTCAGGTGGTGGCGGTGATCATGGGCTCCAACTACGAACAATATGGCGGCCCGGTGTGGATCGACGGCGTGTACTACACCTGGGGCAACTACTGCCCGACGCAGGAGCTCGTCGACCAGTTTGCAATGGCCAACGGTAAGCCCATTTCAGACCCGAATTCCGGCTACAACCCCCAAAACCCCTACGTAAACCGCGAAAAGCGCTTCTATGACTTCATCGTTTACGACGGCGCGCCCTATAAGCAAGACTGGATGGCCAAGGTTGATACCATTTATACCCGCATCGACAAGGTAAAACCATCGAAGAACCAGATCGATTTCGGTACCGACGACGTAGGTAATACGGGTTATTATTTCAAAAAGAAAATCAATCCATTGAAGCCGCGCGGGGGTGCCGCTAGCGGCCAGAATTATGTGTACTACCGTTATGCGGAGGTGTTGCTCAACTATGCGGAGGCCCAGAACGAGTCCGTTGGGCCGGATGCTTCGGTATACGCTGCCATTAACGCGATCCGAAAGCGTTCCAACCTGCCCGAACTTCCGGCAGGCCTGACGAAGGAGACCATGCGCGAAGCCATCCGCCGGGAGCGAAGGGTAGAGCTGTGCTTCGAAGCCAAGCGGTTTTACGATATCGTCCGCTGGGTGATAGCCGAGGATGTCATGAACAAGGACTTCCACGGGATGAAAATCACCAACACCTCGCCGGCTGACAACAAAGGCAAATGGGTGTATGAAGTGGTGGGTTTAAATCACCCGCATGTTTTTACCAAGAAAATGTACATGAATCCTGTGCCTCAACCGGTTGTGGATCAGAATAAAAAGATTATTCAGAATCCGGGTTATTAAACCAATGGTTCAGCCCCAGGCTACCGTTTACTCGGTGGATCTGTCAAAATGATTAGAGAACAGAGTTCCGGACGCTTTTAATAGCGTCCGGTCTCCGGACATGATTTCATTGTAGTTTGAGTAAAGAGAGGGGCGGCGAGTTCCTCTTTTTCTTTTTACATTAATATTTCCGCTGTTTTCGGTAATGCGCCACCTGCTTCGCCATCTTGCCAAACTGCCGCTCAACCCGCTTGCGCTCGACTGAATCGGTCTGGTAATGCGCCTGCTCGCGAGTGATTTTCAGATAGCTTTCGTACACCTCGGGCGGGAGCGCGCCCTCGCGCACAGCCGCAACGACCGCGCATCCGGGCTCGTGCTGGTGCGTGCAGTCGTGGAACCGGCACCCGGCCGAAAGTGCCGCCAGCAATGGATGATAATGCATTCCCTGGTCATCGGCTTCGATCGTAACGCCGAATTCCCGCATTCCCGGCGAGTCGATCAGCATCGCCCCGGACGGCAGCATTACCAGGTTTCTCGAAACCGTCGTGTGCCTGCCTTTGTGGTTGAAGCTGCTCACGGCGCCTTCTTCCTGCAAATGGTAACCCAGCAATGCGTTGACGAGCGTGCTTTTCCCCACGCCTGAGGAGCCGATAAGCACATAGGTATTGCCTGGTAGCAGCTGTTCGCTTGCCCATTGTTGGAGCCCCGCCTGGCCGGTCGCGCTCAGCAATAGTACCGGGCAACCATAGCCCAGCGCCATCACTTCCTGCCGGTAACTTTCCGGATCGGGCACGAGGTCCCGTTTATTCAGTAGCACAACCAGACGGATGTTGCATTGCATGATCTGCATGATGTAGCGCTGCAAACGCATCGGATTGAAATCCCGGTCGAGGCCCTGCACGATGAATGCGGTGTCGATATTGGCTGCGATCACCTGTTTCTCGGTGGTACGGCCGGGGAGTTTGCGGCTCAGTTCGTTCAGTCGCGGTAGTACGGAAATGATAATCCCTTCACTGTCATAGGATTTGAATGCGACCCAGTCGCCTACTTTGGGCAAATCCCAGTTGTCGGCGCTGTTCATGAGCGCACCCGAAAGCATGGCGTCTGCCGTGCCGTTGGCTGTTATGAGCTTGTGGCGGAAGCCTTCGATGGCCGTAACGCGGCCCGCTTCGAGTCCTTGTGCCTGGTAAGAATGGAAATATTGTTCAAAATGGGTACTCCACCCGTATTGATTTAGAGATGTCATGATTGTAAAGTCTGAGCTATGGGCGGCACATCGCCTGTCCGCGCGCATAGCAGGGAGAAAATTTAGATCAAAGCAGTAGGAAATCGCGGGTCCTGAAAAGAAGTTAATTCAGAAGACCGGCGTCAGGCTGCAATGTCAGCAGATGGGCGATATGTAGTTTCAGACCTTAACATATTGGGTGCAAAGATAGCGCATTATTCTGTAACATCCGCCCGGCCGCAGCGCGGCTCCCTGTTTATAGCATGTAAAATTGCAAAGGAACGGCAGGCTCCGTAGGTGCCGCCTGTTCATGCGAGGCGGCACCTACGGAGCCTGCACGCCTATCAACCAGGCGATTGCTATAAATAGGGGGCTCCGTCGGGGCCGAGGTGGCGAAGGATTGTGGACACAATAAAGAGAATCAGGCTGGTAGCGATGATCTTTCTTTCATCGCCGCGCACCGGTTGCTCATTGGTTTGGTGGTGGTCTTTTTTCATACGAAATATTTATACAAGCCCTATTGCATTTGATCGGTTACAAATATATATTCAAGAAAATTAAATATGAAAATAACCATGAAACGACTGTTTTCAATTTCTATTATCGTGCTGGCAATCGCGGGATGCAGCGGGCCAAAGCAAGAAGAGAGTCCGGAAGCCAGTTTGATGAAAGTCCAGGCGCCGCCAGATGATCAAAACAAAACGATGGGAGCGATTGACGCAATGCCTGTGAGGGAGGACGGAGAAACGCCGGGAGCGGCAAGCGGACCTGTTACCGAAAAGAAATTTATCAAAACAGGCCGCATTGAATTCGAAACCGGCGATGCGGAGGCGACGCGTAAAACGATTATGGCCTCCGTGAGGGCAAGCAAGGCCTATGTAAGCCGGGACGAGGAGGAGCGTAGGGGCGATGCGGTGAGTTACACCATGGTAGTGCATGTTCCGGCGGCCCGTTTCGAAACATTTCTGGCTTCGGCGACAGCGGGAGTGACCGATTTCCGGGAAAAATCCATTTCAAATGAGGATGTAACGGCTCAATATGTGGATACGGAATCGAGGCTTAAAACGAAGAAGGATATAGAAAACCGCTATCGTGCATTGCTCGTTAAAGCCAATACGGTGAAGGAAATCCTGGAAATAGAGAGAGAACTCGGCGAAATACGGACGGACATTGAGGCTACCGAAGCGCAATTCCGGCAGCTGAAAGGGGACATCAAGTACTCCACGCTGCATATCGTCTTTTACAAACCTATTGACACAACGAACCCATTTCTCACTGAACTCGCCGGCGCATTCAAGAGCGGTGTAGGGAACCTGCGTGCATTCGCAGTGACGTTAGTGGCGGTATGGCCGTTTGTGTTGTTGGCTATCGGTACAGTAATGACGGTCAAATGGTGGCGAAAAAGGAGAAAAGCAGCGCTGAAAAAGGAGAAGGCTGAGTTATCATCGGAATAACACTCGCTAAAAATTACCCGCGAACTGTTTGCCGGTTTTTAAATCTCGTAACCGCACCGATCGTACAGTACCCACACCCGCAAACATGATATCCAGCCCGTAAATGTGCCTTAGCGGCTTCTTGTATGTGTTTTTATAAACCTCTCTGCCGTTGATCAGCAAAGTTGCCCGGCGGTTCACGACCTTCATGGAGACGGTTCCGCCGGTGGTGAGGTCGGCGCCGAGGAAGTTGGGGCCTTCCGAACGGCCGTCTTTGCGTAATTCCGAAAATTGCAGTTTACTCCAATGCGCACAGCCCGGTTTCATGACATCCACCATGTGATTGGACGAATCCCCGAACACCGTCAGACGCACCTGTGAACAGCGCACACCCGGTCGCGGGGGCGAGGCTTTGACGTCGATCAGAAGTTCGAAGTTGTCGCCGTCGATGCCGGTAAGGTGGGTATTGATGAAATTGACAAAGAAAGTCCGGTTAGTATCGACGCCGGCACGGGCTATTTCCCTGGCGCTGATGCTGTTGTATCCTTGAGAGAAAAGGCCCGGAGCTTCGATAGGATACACGCGTGTGGTATCGTACATCATGTTTGCAGTGGCAGTCCAGCCGTCGGTATGCAGGAAAACGGGCACGGTATCCAGCGGCAGCCCGGCCTTTTTCAATATGGCCAGGTAGCGCCCCGGCACTTCATAATAGTTTGAGTAAACGCTGTCCTTGCCGTTCAGGCGTGTTTTTTCACCATCTCCGAACTCAATGGCATAATCATCGGCGAGGTCGGCCACGTTGCTGAAATTCCGCACCACAAAAACCGCCGAATGGGGGTTGTCTCCCTCCGGATTTTTACAAAACAGCGTTACCTCCGGCTTATCGTTTTGCCATAAAAGAAATCCCCGCCAGGCTGCAGTGCCGATGATGATCAATCCAAACGCAGCCATGAAGAGCTTCCTGACCGGCAATTTCCGGGCTTTTGGCTGCTGTGTTGGAACCTCCACCGGCCGGATACTCACAGGCTCGGCCTCGGGCCGCCGGGGCAGCGGTGCAACCTGCTGCCGCGACTGCGCGAGGGTGAACTGGTCCCAATCGGCAAAGCCCACATATTGCGCCAATGCATCACGCGTCGCTTTCTGAGGGTAATACCGGGCATCCGTTTTTATTTTTCCGAAAATCCTTTTGAGGGTATTCGGGCTGATCTGCACGTGCGTTTTTTTATAAAGGATGCTGCAAAGCCTGATGAAATCGCTGTTCGTCCACTCCGAACTGTCGGGCTTGCCATAGGTATCCGCCACGAGTTGACAACAGTGATCGAGGAGGTCTAAAGAGCTCGCCTTGTCTTGTCCATTCTCCATAATACTCATACAATAAACTTCTGTATGTCAGTTTTTTAGGTTGTCCATAATTTTGGATAGCGAACTGGCTAAGCGCATTTGAGAATCCTCGTATTGTCCAATTTTATATTTGCTCACTCAAAATTTTTGATCTGTGCAATCCCAGGGCCCCGGGACAGCTTGAAACCCTAAATATTGGAAAAAAATATGCGACAAAAAATTCTACTCGGCTGCGCCTTGTTGCTTGCCTCGATGGGACCGCTGCTGGCGCAAGTACGGCAGCTTACGGGAAAAGTGACGGACGAAGGCGCAAAAGACCTGCCCGGCGTGAGCATTGTGATCAAAGGTACCCAGCGCGGAACGGTTACAGATACCAATGGTGACTATACGCTTGTATTACCCGATGGCGAGGCCGTCACCCTCACATTTTCATTTGTAGGTTACCAAAGCCAGGACATTACGCCCGGCTCCCGGACAAAACTGAATGTGACCCTCAAACAAAGTGATCATGCATTGTCGGAAGTGGTGGTGGTAGGCTACGGCACTCAGAAAAAGAAAGACCTTACCGGCGCCATTTCCTCGATCGGCGCGCGCGACGTGGGTGGGAGACAGACATTACAGGTGTCGGACGCCCTACAAGGTAGCGTAGCGGGCGTTTCGGTCACACGCAGCAGCGGTGCGCCGGGCTCCGGTTCGAGTATTCTCATTCGGGGGATCACCACCATCGGCACGAACAGCCCGCTGGTCATCGTCGATGGCGTACCCGTGGCAAGCATTGACAACGTGAATCCGGGCGATGTCGAGAACATTACCGTGCTGAAAGACGCGGCGTCAGCAGCGATCTACGGCTCGCGCGGGGCGGCCGGGGTGATTCTGGTTACGACCAAACGGGCCAAAAGTGGGCAGGGGAGCCTTGAATACACTTACGAATATGGCGTGCAACGTGCCACGGCCATGCCCGAATATGTGGGTGTGCAGGATTATATGCGGTATTTCAATGAGCAGGCCGTGAATGATGGTGCTTCCGCCGGACCATTTGCCGACGCCTACATTGCATCCTATCTCGACAGTAACCGCGTAAATCCCGACCGTTTTCCGAATACCGATTGGCAAAAGGCCATCCTCACGCGCAAGAGCGCGCCGCGCCAGCGCCACGACCTCGTTTTCACCATGGGCACCGGAAAAATCAAAACAAAAGCATCATTGGGATATGCCAGTTCGGGTGCGTTCTATGATAACCGTTCGTACGACCGCTACCTGTTCCGGGTGAATAACGATATGCAGGTAAACGACAAGATAAGCGTCAACCTCGATGTTTTTTACAAAAGGACGACCAACAAAGGCAATGCCAACGAGCTCCCCAGCAGCGCTTACAACCCGATATACGAAGCGCGCATTATGCCGCCTATTTACGATGATGTGTATCAAAACGGCAACTTTGCGGTGGGTAAGGACGGCCGTAACCCGCTTGCGCAGATCCGCCAGGGAGGTTTTTCCAGGGGCTTATACAACCAGATAGGTGGCCGGATGCAGTTCAATTACAAACCAGTGAACGGCCTCACATTGACGGCCTTGGTAGCCCCTGTTTTCGACTTTGATAAAACCAAATACTTTTCCAGGCAGATCCGTTTCACCAATGCGGACGGCACTATGGGGACGGTCATGAACCAGGCGCGGACAGTGCTGACCGAGGGCCGGTCGGAGGGTGTGACGATCAACGGGCAGGTGCTCGCAAACTATGCGAGGGAGTTTAACAATGCCCATTCGATTGATATCCTGGCGGGTTTTGAGGAAAACTACCGCTCGCTTGAATCGCTGGGCGCGTCGCGCAGCGGGTTTGCATTGACGGGCTTTCCTTACCTCAATTCGGGCTCGACAGAACTGCGCGACAATAGTGGCAGCGCGAATGAATCGGGCCTGCATTCATTCTTCGGCCGGTTGCAGTACAATTTCAAAAGCAAGTATTTCATTCAGGGAAACCTCCGTTCGGATCTTTCGTCGCGGTTCGCACCCCAATACCGGAAGGCCATTTACCCGTCGGTTTCGGCTGGCTGGACAGTTTCAGAAGAGCAGTTCCTCAAAAGCACGCGCTGGCTGTCGTTCCTGAAACTCCGCGGCTCGTGGGGCGAGGCCGGTAACGAGCGGCTGCTCGACAAGGATGGTAACCCGGCCTATTATCCCTACATGGCGACAATCGATTTCTCTACCGCATTGTTTTATCAGAACGGCGGCGTGGTGCCGCTCACAGGCGGTGCGCAGCAGGTGTATGCGGTTGAAAACATCAGCTGGGAAACCAGCCGGACAGCGGATGTCGGTCTGGACGCCTCGTTCCTCAACGACCGCCTCACATTGGCGGCCGATTACTACAAAAAGACGACGACCGACATCCTCCTGCCGCTCGATATCCCGCTTTATATGGGTTATGACAAACCCAACCAGAATGCGGGAACGCTGAACGTGAGGGGCTGGGAGTTGGAACTAGGCTGGCGGGACCGCATTAATAAGCTCAATTACTCCGTGTCGGCGAACCTGTCGGATGCGAAATCTACCGTAGGCGATTTGAAGGGTACCGAATTCCGCGGCGACCAGATCGTCCGGAACGGGAGCCAGTACAACGAATGGTTCGGTTATGTTTCAAATGGGTTATTCCAAACGGTGGACGAAATCAAAGGAGCGCCGGTGCTGAATGTGACTACCAAACCGGGGGATGTGCGCTACGTGGATGTGAACCAGGACGGCAAGATCACAACCGACGATAAAGTGCTGCTTGGGGGCGCATTGCCGCGTTACCTGTACGGCGGTAACCTGCGGGCCGACTATGAGGGATTTGACGTGGGTGTTACGTTTCAGGGCGTTGCCAAAAAGCTGTCACGGCTGAGCTCCGAGGTTACACAGCCATTCGCAGAGGCATTTGGTAATATGCCGTCGGAAATGGTAGGGAAGTTTTGGAGCAACAACAATACGCCTGATCAGAACCTGAAAGCGACTTATCCAAGGCTTTCGAGGACATCCAATGCCGCCAACTATGCGCTTTCCGACTACTGGCTGATGAGCGGCGCGTATTTCCGGCTGAAAAACATCACATTGGGCTACACCCTGAAACAGGACGTGCTGAAAAAGACCGGCGTGCAATCGCTGCGGCTTTACCTTTCGGCCAACGATGTATTCTCGCTCAGCAAATTCCCCAAATACCTCGATCCGGAATCGGGCAGCTATTCATACCCGATCGTCGCCACTTTCATGGCTGGTGCCACCATCCGGTTTTAGTAACCCTATTTGATTGATAACACATGAAAAAGACCCTATTCCTGATGCTCCTCGCCGGGGCTACGAGTTGCCATACCCTGGATCTCAATCCGCTGTCGGAAGCTTCCACGGGCACATTTTATTCAAACCAGACCGAGCTGGAACTCGCCGTTAACGATTTGTACCGCCTTGCATTCTGGGGCAACGACAACGAGCTGTTCAGCGATAACGAGTGGCACCGCGGGCAACTGACCAACGCGGTGATCGGCGGTACGATGAATGCCGACGACGCTGGTGTGCAGACTTTTTGGCTTAATTCCTATAAAGCCATTGCTCGTGTCAACTCGTTTATTGCCAACAAAGAGCGCGCCGCTGCCAATACGCCTGCGGCCGTAATGCTGCGCCTGGAAGCGGAAATGCGTTTGATACGGGCTTACCAGTACTCCCGGCTGGTAACTCATTTCGGCGACGTGCCGCTGCTGACCGACCCGGTCGCATTGGAGGAATCCTACGGCATTGCCCGCAAGAACCAGGCGGAAGTCCTGCAATTTGTATTCGACGAGCTCGATTTCGCCATCGCCAACCTGCCCGTTTCCTACGGAGCATCCGAAACGAAGAGGCTGACGAAAGGTGCCGCGCTGGCGATCAAGGCACGCACGGCATTGTACACAGGCAAATGGCAGCTCGCCCGCGATGCCGCGAAAGCAGTGATGGACCTGGGCGTTTACGCATTGCACACCAGCTATTCGCAGCTCTTTTTGAAGGCAGGAGAGACGAGCAAGGAGCTGATCATCAGCGTGCCGCGTGACGAAAAACAGCAGGTTTTTAATGGTGCGGGCTACGTGCAGGACAATATCTCGCGTAATGCGGGCGGATACGGCGCCCAGCTGCCCACGCGTGACATGATGGATGCCTACGAATGCACGGACGGGAAGCCGATCGACGAGTCGGCACTATACGATCCCAAAGCCCCTTTCAAGAACCGCGACCCGCGGCTGACGGCGACCATCGTGGAGTTCAACACCCAATGGCTCGGCTATAATTACATGCCGCATCCGGATTCCCTAACAGTGTTCAGTTCGAAAGAGAACCGCCGGGTACCCAACAAAGATACCCGCGCCGTGGCCGCATTTGCGAGTTTCACGGGGTTGCTTTGGAAGAAAGGCATCGACCAGACTTGGCCCGACCGGCTCGTTGAAGACAACGACGCTATTGTGATCCGCTACGCCGAAGTGCTCCTCACGTACGCAGAGGCAAAAATGGAGCTCGGAGAGATCGATGAAAGTGTTTTGAACACTGTTAACCTTGTTAGGGCGCGTGCGTACGGTGTAAGCGTGGACCAAACCGCGGCTTATCCTGCTATTACCGTTACCAATGCCGCCGCATTGCGCAAAGTGCTGCGCCGCGAGCGCCGCGTGGAGTTTCCGCGTGAAGGACTGCGCTACATGGACCTGATCCGCTGGAAGCTGGCCGAAAAGGCATTGTCGACGCCCGTCGTAGGCTTACCCGACCCGGCTGCGCAGAACCGCGCCAAATGGCCCTTCCCGGGTGTTACCCCGCTCGATGACGACGGCCTGGCTGATTATTCGGGCTTCGGTACGGATGTGAAAGCCCTTTCCCAACGTAGTTTCGACAAATCCCGGCAGTATCTCTGGCCGATCCCGGCCGTAGAGCGGCGTGTGAACCCGAACATCACACAGAATGCCGGATATTAATTCTATATTTTCCAGTTGATTATCAAACCTATGAGTCTTTTGATGAAAAGAAATCGTGTATGGGCGTTTGTGGCCGGTTCCGTGATGAGTATCGCTCAGCCGGTGGCGGCGCAAACCCCGAAGCAGCCTTCATATAGCGGCATTTACCCCCATTTGGCCATGTACAACAATGAGGGGGAATGCGGTACAGGAGCCGTTGTGCCCTGGGCTGGGAAGCTGTGGGCGATTACCTACGGCCCGCACCTGCCATTCGGCTCGTCGGATAAGCTGTACGAGATCAGCGCCGACCTGAAACAGACCGTGCGCCCCGAGAGCATTGGTGGCACACCTGCCAACCGGATGATCCACCGGGAAAGCAACCAGCTTTTTATCGGCCCTTACGCCATCGACAGCAGAGGCGAAGTACGCACGATTCCTTATAAAGGCAAGCCGGAGATGGATATGCCGGGCCGCCACACCGGCAATGCCCGCCACCTGACCGACCCGGCCGGAAAGATCCTTTATGGAACTATGGAAGAGGGTTTTTATGAAGTGGATGTGAAAACACTTAGGCCTAAAATGCTTTACGAGGACGGCAATGTCGATCGTGATAAGGAAACCGACAAGACAACCTATCAAACCAAGGGCTTGCTTCCGGGGACTCACGGGAAGGGTTTTTACTCGGGCCAGGGCGTAGCGGTGTACTCCAACAATGGGGAGCCGGGGCGGAAGGCTGAAATTCAGTTCGATATCGAGTCCGGCTCGTTGTCGGAATGGGACGGAAAAAACTGGAAAGTGGTCCGCCGCAATCAGTTTGTGGAAGTTACGGGTCCAGGCGGTATTTACGGCAACCGTAACCCCGCCACCGACCCGATATGGGCTACCGGCTGGGACCACAAATCGGTGCTGGTGGGTGTGCGCGATCAGGGCAAATGGAGCTTCTACCGCCTGCCCAAGGCCAGCCACGCCTATGATGGCGCTCACGGCTGGAATACCGAATGGCCGCGCATCCGCGACGTAGGCACCGCGCAGCAGCCCGATTACCTGATGACTATGCACGGCATGTTCTGGAAGTTCCCGGGGCAATTCAATTCGCAGAACAGCGGCGGCATTCGTCCGCGCACGGCATACCTGAAAGTGATCGGTGATTTCACCCGCTGGAACGAGCGCCTCGTTTTCGGTTGTGATGATTCGGCCCAGCGCGAGTTTTTGAACAAACGCAAAGCCAAGGGTGGGATAGAAGGCCCCGGGCAATCCAATTCCAATCTTTGGTTTACACCTCTTAACCTGCCCGACCAGCTTGGTCCTAACTCGGCCGAGGGATCGGTGTGGTTGAGCGAGGCAGTGAAGGCCGGACAAAACTCAGAGCCCTTCCTCTTTGCCGGGTGGGCGCACCGGGCGGTGTGGATTCGCAACGAGGGCGAGCGAGAAACGGGCTTTGTATTTGAAGTGGATAAAAAGGGGAATGGAGAATGGTCGGTGCTGAAAACGGTGAAAGTAGGCCCGAATATGGCCCTCAATGCAGATTTCAGCAATGCTGAATCGGGCGAATGGGTACGTGTGCGGCCCGACAATGCTACCCGGACAACGGTTCATTTTACCTATACTTCCGATGATCGCCGTGCCGGTACGCCGGATGCGATTTTCAAAGGACTTAGCCATGCCGGTTCGGTGACCAGCCGCGGCGGGCTACTGTATGGCCTGGGAGAAAACCGGAGGGTACTGGGATTGGCTGCGCAGGATTTCAGCGGCGCGAAGCCGGGTGAGGTCGGATACTATGAGCTCGATCGCAATATGAAGCTCAACCGTCAGGAGGATGCGGCAATGCATTCGTTTATCAAAACCAAATTTGCTATTCCTAAACAAGTCGTGACCTTGGATGCCTCATCCGTGCTTGTGGTGGACGACAAAGGCCGACGGTGGCGTCTGCCGCTGGGCAATGAGGCTTTCACAGGCCTCACCAACCAGGCCTCGCTGCGCATTTGCCGCGAGGTGGCCACGGAGCGTGATCTTTTCAACTGCCACGGCACATTTTATGAGCTGCCTGCCGAGAATGCCGATGGTTATGCCAAAATCCGCCCGGTTTCTTCGCACAATCTCCGCATTCATGACTATGCATCCTACCGCGGTTTGCTGGTGATGACGGGGATCGACCCGAAATCGATGCAGAACAGCGAGCATATCATTGTTTCAGCTGACAAAAAGGCTGCCGTATGGGCTGGCGCAATCGACGACCTGTGGAAACTAGGCAAACCTGCCGGCCACGGCGGCCCCTGGAAAGATACGCAGGTGCAGGCCGGAGCGCATTCGGACCCTTACCTGATTGGTTTTTATGATCAAAAGAGCCTGAAACTTTCCCATAATGCGAAGGAAGACGTGACTTTTACGCTCGAAGCCGATCCGGTGGGTAACGGGCCGTGGATGGCCTATAAAACATTCACAGTGAAGCCGGGACAGACAGTCTCCTTCTCGTTCCCGCAGCATTTCTCCGCCCGCTGGATAAGGTTCAAAACGGATAAGGCTTGCAAGGCCACAGCTTGGCTCGATTACCAATGAGCCATAATTTGTGGTAAACTTTTATATTTCAGGACTGAAACAGACCCGCAATGGACGCCCGGCAAATCCTGAAAGACCATATTACCAAATCCGTCGAACTGACCGATGCGCAGTTCGACGGATTTTATGCTTGCTTCAAACACGAATCGTTCAGGAAAGGCCAAATGCTGATCCGTGAGGGAGATGCCGTAACGCGCGAGTATTTCGTGTTGAGCGGCTGCCTTAAAACTTATTTCATGAACGATGAGCTGAGGATGACCATCCTGCAATTCGCCATGCCGACCTGGTGGGCATCGGATTACGACGCGTTGTACAACCGGCACCCCGCCGCCGTGGCCGTCGACTGCGTGGCTAATGCCGAGGTTTTGTCCATATCCGCGGACGATCGTGAGAAAATGTGCCACGAAATCGAAGCAATCGGGCATTTTTTTCGTTGGCGAACCAACCGCGGTTACGCGGCATCGCAAAGGAGGCTTCTTTCATTGATGACCAACGATACCAAAAGGCGGTATGAAGACCTCCTGGCACAATATCCAACGCTGTTCCAGCTCGTGCCGAAGCATCTTATCGCTTCCTACCTGGGCGTGTCGCGCGAGACTTTGAGCCGGCTTTACCATTCGTCGCGCTGACGCAAAATTGTGATGTAAGTCACGTAAGACCGATTGTTTTCTCTGCTTAATTTGCGCAGCGGGTTTCACTTACTGCCCGCTAACCTGGATTATGTGGAATCGAACCAATGTTTCCCGCGTGCTGGGAATCGACTATCCGATATTGCAAGGCCCGTTCGGGGGCAACTTATCTTCGGTAAAACTCGTTTCGACGGTATCGAACCTGGGCGGAATGGGCGGATATGGTGCTTACATGCTTACCCCCGACGAAATTATAGCACTGGACAAGGAGCTGAAACAGGCTACCGACAAACCCTATAACATTAACCTATGGATTTCCGACAGTGACTTTCCTGCCGGGGAAGTTTCGGACGAACAATTTGCAAAAGCTGCTGCGCTCGTAAAGCCGTTTTTCGACGAAGTCGGGGCACCGCTGCCGACGAAACCCAAAGCTTATCCATCCCGTTTCGAGAATCAGGTCGATGCATTGCTGACTGCCAAACCTCCGGTTTTCAGCTTTATTTTCGGCCTGCCTTCCCCCGGTATCCTGGAAGATTTTCGCAAAAAAGGCATTAAACTCATTGGCAATGCCACTACGCTCGATGAAGCGATTGCATTGGACAATGCCGGTGTGGATGTGATTATCGCGTCCGGTTTCGAAGCCGGCGGTCACCGGCCGTCGTTCCTGGAATCCCCTGAGGCATCCCTCACGGGGACGTTTGTACTCGTGCAGCAGATTCGTGAAAAAGTAAAAACACCGGTAGTGGCTGCCGGCGGTATTGCCGATGCCCGTGGTGTCGCGGCTGCATTCACCCTCGGGGCGGAAGGTGTGCAAATCGGCACGGCATTCCTCGCTACCGAAGAGTCCGGAGCAACCGAATACCATCGCAATCTCCTGCATTCGGACGCAGCGCGTTACACTACATTGACGAAGGTTTCGACGGGCCGGTTAGGGCGTGGCATCCGCAGCCGCTACACCGAATCCATTGCCGGACGCAACGGCGAACTGCTGCCGTTTCCTTTGCAAAACCAGTTTATCGTGCCGCTTCGCAAAGCCGCGACCGAAAAGCAGCAATACGACCTGATCATGTTTTGGGGAGGACAGATCGCGCCGGTATTGAAGCATACCAGCGCGAAAAAACTGTTTGAAACGATTGTCGAGGAAGTACCCGGCTATTTGAAATAATCACAATACCCGCCCCACGCTATTCGCTCCAAGGTGAGTGTAAAATGCAGTCGCAGAAATTCTTACGTTCGAAATTGGGGATCATGTAGGCGCATACATCGGCTTTGATGTTGCCGAATGTGGTTCCCGTTTTGTGCGCGAAGCCCGAGAAAAATGTGGGTATGATCCTGTTTTTGAAATCATTACGGGGGAATGCAGCGACGATTGCCTCGCGGTCGGCTACGCTGAGCTGCTCGTAACCTTCGCCCATTACATCGAGGCCTACACCGGAATACAACAGTGCCACTTCCGGCTCTTTGTACTCAGCTATGCCGATGGTGGTGTGCAGGGCAATGGCGTCCCAAACGAGCCGCATCGACTCTTTAGGTAATCCATTGCTTTGCAGGAAATCGCGGGCGGCATTGGCACCGTCCACTTCGAAGCGCATGTCGGGGCTGCTGTAATGCGGTACCAGCCCCAGGTCGTGGAAAACGGCGCTGATGTAAAGCAATTCAGGGTCGTACAGCCTTTTTTCCCGGTTGCCGTTCAGTGAGGCGAAGAGGAATACCCGCAATGAATGGTTGTAGATAAATTCGGTACCGTGTTCGAGAAGCAGGTCGGTGGCGTCCTTGGCCAGCTTGCTGTCGGGTATGCGGATCCCCGCGATGGTTTGCAATGTGTTGACAGGCATGATTTTGCGTTTTTTGTTTTCACAAAATTAGCTCTGACCCTGGCGCCGGGGAATGTCAGATTCTGCGGATCACCTGCCAAAATTGACGAAGCGCGTTCGGTAATCCTGCGGCGACATCATGGCATTCTTCTTGAAAAAATGGCTGAACTGCTCCGGCGTGCTGAAATGCAGCTGGTAGGCAATTTCCTTCACCGGCCGCGACGAAAATTGCAACGATCGTTTCGCCTCGGCTACCAGCTGTCCGTTAATGAGTTCTTTCGCGCCCTTGCCCGCACAGCGCTTGCAAATATCCGAAAGCCGCCTTGCCGATATATTCAGTTCGCCGGCATATTCGGCGACTTCGTGCATTTCGCGGTATTTCCGGCTCACGAGCTCAATGAAAGCCCGGTACACCTGTTTTTCATGATTATCAAAACCCGCTCCGGCTTCCGCATTGATATTCGCGATTTTGATCATGATGATTTTTAAATAAGCCGCCAGCGCGTCGAGCTTGTTCACGTAATCCTTCGTTTCAAATTCATGGTGTAGTGATTGAAAGAGGAAATTGAGTTCCGAAAGAGCGGGGTCTTTGAGAGGCAACCGCTGATTGTCCGCGGCATTATTAAACAGAACGGCCTTGCAGTTACTCGCACTACCCGGCGTTTTTTCCCAGAAACAATCCCCGAAACGCAGCTCATAGCCGGTAACTGTGCTTTTTTCCGGAAAGCGGCAGAGTTGGCCTTTCGATAGCAGGAAAAGCGTCTTTTCAGTCAGTTCAAACCATACGTCGTCAATTTCGATCACACCGGATCCTTCTTGTACAAAGAAGATCCGGTGGTAGGAGAGGCGTTCCGGTATTTGCCCGGTTATCTCGGTGCGAATAAAATGGCTGACGTGAAATGAGTCTTGAATATCTTTTTCAAACAGGAGTTCCATACAATGCCGGTATAGCTAACATGGAAAAACGAATGCATTGCTCAAAGTTCCGTCCGGCCTCATTTTAACAAGACTATATTATTCTGATCGCTCACATCGAGTATATAGGAGAGCGGATCTAGCACAATTGCTGCCGCCTCGCGAGGCACCACAATCTGGACGACCGAGCGGTTTTTGGAAAAGTGGTGCCTCCGCAGGTAAACTGGCCCTGGCGGCACGACGTTCGGCGTTAGCTGCTGATCGAATACGGCAATGTCAATCGTATCGTCGGGTTTCAGCGGCATGGGCTTGCCGGAGGTTTCGTCAGTTTTGTGAACATTGATTTCCAATGTAAGCAGCTGCTTATTGTCTGGTAAGGGCTTGTTCGATAGTATTTTAATGTCATTATCAAACACAGTTACTTTCTTGAAAAGCTCGTCGACCAGTCGCTTCTGGGAGGCATTTGTCCCGTGTTTCAAAGCGTCGGCGAGGCTCGCGGGATCCGGCTTTTGAAGCGGGTAGCCATGTAGTGTCACGAGCTCGCGCAATGCGCGGTTTAAATGTGTTTCCCCCAACACCTCTTTGAGACGGAACAGCGCCAGTTCCCCTTTCTGGTAATGTACAAAAGGCTGGTCTGTGGTTTGCCAAAGTGGTATTTCCCTTTCGGCGGTAGCGCTGCGATAGGCGAAATAGAGCTGGGAATCCTTCACGTGGTAAGGCCGCAGGTACATTTTGCCGAACCGTTTTTCGGTCACCACGGCTTCTGTGTATTTCGCGAGGGATTCTGTGAGCAATGCATAACCGGGGCCTGATGGGGCCGCCACCCGTTCCGCCCACCATTGATGCGCCGTTTCGTGCGCGGCGGTAGCGTAGGTGAAGTTGAAATCGGTACTATCGCCCGCATCACTTCTGAAATTGCTTCGTTCCTGGCTGAAAATAAGGCCGGGATAGGCCGTAGCCGAACCCGGGTAATGCGGGACTTCGGCCAGCGTGAGCTCCTGGCGCGGGTAGGTGCCGAAATGGGCATTGCCGTAATCCAAAGCGTCTTTCATGGCCTGCATCATGGCCGGGACGTTCTGCGGATGATCGGCGTGATGGTAAATCCGGAAAGTCGTGCCTTTGTACTTTTCCGTTTTTACAGCATAGCGGGCAGTGCTCAATGCAAACATATAGGGGATCGGGGCCTTGGATTGGTAATGGAAATACCTGCGGCCGGCATGCGCCCAGCTTTTCACCAATGTGCCCACCGTAATGGCTCGCTGCCCGGGTTCGGTGGAGATAATGTTTTGAAAATGAATAAAATGATACTCGCGGTCGGTGGATGGGATATTCCTGCGCACAGGCAGGCCATTTTGCCGCCGCTCTTCGGTATCCTCGATTTCGTACGCGGCCCGGTATCCGAAATGCGGAACGTATTTTTCCAATTCGATGTAAGAGCCGTTGGCGGTAACCGAATGCTCGGCGTTGAAAGTTTTAAATCCCGACCGGTCGGCCCGAATCGCTAAATTAACGGTCATTTCAGCACCCGGCGCGAGCGGGACATCCGGACGGTACTCATACTGCCCGAAGGCTCCATCCGACGACACCAGTGAGGCGCGTTCGGGCTTCAGTTCCACCAGCTCAACCTCCGGGTCAATCCCGATAAACAGCTTCGTAATCGGTTGGCCCGACTTGTTTTTAATCCGCATAGAACCTTTTACGGTGTAGTAGTAATCGGCAGGGAAAAGGTCGGTTTGCAGGTTAAGCTCCGTAACGACCGGCTGTGGCAGACTTGCAAGCGGCTTGTATTTCCGTTCGTATTGTGCCTGCCATTCCGCATGGGGCGTTCCCGTGCGGTTATGCGCCGAAAAGCCGGTTCGGTATTGAATGAAAATCCCTGTTGCCATAGCGAGGAATGCGCAGACCGACGAAAATACCAGGGCTGGCCGGGCGGATGTAATGCCCGTACGCATTCGGCCGCGCGCATTCGCTGCCCACATTCGCGTACCTATGCCCGCCAGCGCCAGCGCGACCAGCGTCCAGTAGCGCATATACCAGTGAAACGACAAGCCGCTGTGACCGAATCCATCGAAGTCGGAATAGCGCAGGCGTGGGGCGGTGGCGAAACGCGTGAGGTAGCTTTCGAGGCCGAGTTTTCGGCCGAAGATGAAAATGCCGATCATGAGGCCACTGATAAGTATTCCCAGGTATTTGTTAGGAATGATGGTTTGGATGAATGTGATCAGGATCGCGTAAAGCACCAGCGGCAGGCCGGCGTAGTAATAGAGCGAGAAATAGGTCTCCCATTCGAATTGTTCAAATCCGGAAAACCATTGTGCCGCTATCCCGACAGCAATGTGAACGGTGATCAGGGCCAGGATCCACGCGACAAGCGCCAGGGATTTGGCAATGGCAAATGCCGTAACAGAAACCGGCGTGGAGAAGATCAGCGGCTGGATTCCCGTAGCCTTTTCCCTGTGAATCAATTCGGAAGCGTAAAACAAGATCAGCAGCAATGCAGGCCGCACGGCCACCAGCTGCTCGGCAAGGATACCGCTCGTGGCGTAACTTCTTACCCCATATGGCCCGCTGGAAAGGTTCTCGAACAGCTCTATCGCATTGAAAAACACCCATAATGCGAAGATGAGCATCGTTATGACAGGGTTGCCGAACAGTGTTTTTGTTTCAAGCCTGAATATTCGCTCAAACGCCTGCCAGTGGTAGTGTTGCCCGCTGGTAAGGGTACGGATGGTCCGGTAGGCCATGGGCGGGGCCGTTTGGGAGACTGGTTTACGAGCTGGGGCCGTATCCTTTTCGGATAGAATCCTGAATTTGAAACGGTTGTACGACAACGCCAGCATAGCGAACGAAATCGTGGTCCATAGCAAGCGGTTGGCGAGGAAGATTGGGGTGAGTGGGAAAAGCTCCTGATTACGACGCCAAACGGGCCAGTTCATGGTTTCCCCGAAAAATGCCGTAAAACCGAATGGATCGATCAGTACCGACAACCAGCCAGGGCCGCCGGGGGCCGGAATGGAGCCGGCCATCACGGGCGAATTGCCCAGAATGGAAGCCGTGAAATAGACGATAAACATCAGAACTCCGGCCGTGTATACCCATCGGACATTGCGCGTGAGGAGAGCCGTCGCAAAAACGATGCTGCAACAAAACACCACGCCGGGCAGGCCGAACAGCAGCAGAGGCGACAGGTAGTAGGAAAGACGAAAAGGGCCCAACTGCCCGGTCGGCGCGATGAACCTGACCATCGCCGCGCCCGCCGCCGCGAGACACATCACCAGGAATACAGCGGTCAGCAACCCGGCCAGTCGGACGACGAAGTAGGGCATGCGGTGGACGCTCGTTGTGAAAATAAGCGGTTCCATCCGGTATTGGGCATCGCGCAGCACCACAGCCGCGCCGGCGAGTGTGCTCACGAAGATCGTGAATAGTGAAAGCAGGCAAATGATAAAACTGATCACGTACGGTGCGTTCCGGTGTATTTCGTCACCGCCAAAGTTGCCGAAAGGCATCAATACGCCAAGGATCAGAAATAACAATGCGGCAATGCGAAAGCTGATCTGCCTGAAATGGTAACCTATTTCGAAGCGATACATGGAGGCTAGCATGGCTGCACCTCCTTCCGGCCCGGGCCCGGGAGCGTGGCGAAATATACATCTTCAAGCCCCGGGTCGGATGCCTCGAACGCGGGCCCCGGGCATACATCTGCGAGCACGTGTACCTGAATGCGCCCCGCGACCCTGCGTGTGGAGATCACGTCAATGACGGCATGCATTTCGGCGAGTTCTGCGGGGGTGACGGTTTTGCGCCAGAGACGGCCTTTCAGCGAGTGCGTCAGGAGTTCTGGTTTGCCTTCCAGTACCACGCGACCGGAGGCCAGCACGGCCATTTGCGGGCACAGGTCGTGCACGTCGTCCACAATATGCGTCGAAAGAATCACCACGACATGCTCCCCGATTTCGCTCAGGAGATCGTGAAACCGGTTACGTTCCGAAGGATCCAGGCCCGCCGTAGGCTCATCCACGATGACCAGCTGCGGGGTGCCCAGTAATGCCTGTGCGATGCCGAAACGCTGTCGCATTCCGCCCGAAAACGTGCTCACAGCCTGCCTGCGGTGCTGGTAGAGGTTAGTGCGCTGCAACAGCGCGGCCACTTGTTCCCGGCGTTCCGGTTTGTGGACCAGGCCCTTTAATACGGCGAGGTGGTCGAGCAGGTCTTCGGCAGAGACGCCCGGATATACACCGAAATCCTGCGGCAGGTAACCGAGCCTGCTTCTCAGCCAATCCGTTTCGCGGTTAATGTCCTGCCCGTCGAAGGTGACGAGCCCGCTGTCGGCTTGGGTAAGCGTAGCGAGGATGCGCATGAGGGTCGACTTGCCGGCACCGTTAGGGCCGAGTAATCCGAACATCCCGTTCGGTATGTCGAGCGATACCCGGTCGAGGGCGCGGACGCCGTTGGAATAGGTTTTGGAGAGCCCCTGGACTTTTAATCTTTGCATGACATGGCTTTTGAAGTTTCTGCTTCAAAGATGGATGCCGTCGGCCGGGTGTTCAACGAATAATGAGGAAGGCAAATCCAGCAGTGACGAATGCATTAGAGGGACTGTTTTCAAGCCTTTTTTACCTACATCACCAAAATCGCGACGGTTGTCATTAATTTTTGAAAAGCGGGCTTGCACGGCGGTTTATTTGCAGGATGTTGGTAATAGAAAAAGTAGCGGGCGGTTTGGCCCGCCGGAAAGATACCTGGCTTTACGTGGGGCTGGTCTGCTGGATTTCGATCGGGTTCACGATCGGGCGGGACGATTACTGGGCGGCATATTTTCAATCGCTGCTGGCGCTGACGCTATGGTTGCCTGTGCTCGCTGTCACGTGGGTACGCGAAGGGAGCGGAAAGGGCCGTTTTGCTGGACGCAATCGTCGCATTTGGCTGGGGTGCTTTCTGGGATATTTACCCCTATTACTGATGGTTTCGGGGGCATTGTTGAGCCCGGAGCAGCTGATATGGCCGGTGGTGTTTACCGGCGGGCTTTGCATTGCGGTGTTGGAATGCATCCTCGTGGTGGAAAGCCAGTACATGGGCCGTTTACGCGAAGTAAAATGGGTGCGTAGGCTGAGCCTGGAAAAGGCGGTGCTGATCAGCATCATCGGCCTTGCATTACTGCTCGGCGCGATGGCGGTGTCAAGTCTTAACAATCCGCTATATCACTCGGGGAAGCAGTTGCTTATTGGTTTTGAGATACACTTCCTGAAAATAGCGGCTCATTTCCCGACATTTATCGGCTATTCCCTGCAATTGATGGTAATGTACCTCGCGGGGTATTTTTTCTTTTACATCAACAGCCGCTGGCTGGTACCCGTGATCCTGAAAGAGCGGGGCATTTTGTATTACATCCTCTGTTCGGCTGCGTTAATCGGTATGTTTTATCCACTGTGGGGCCAGTTACTGGCCAGTTTGCCTTTTAGTAAAGTGCTGGGCGGCGTGTTTTCCGCCAATCCTTTTGTAACTGAAAATGCGTTCGGCGCGATGCTGATACTGGTGATCAGCCTGCCGGTGTTGCTGGCGATCCAGTGGGCGAAGCAGAACAGCCTCATTAGTGCGCTGCAACACGAGAAGTCCGTGGCCGAGCTCGATCTGTTGAAGCAGCAATTGAACCCGCATTTTTTCTTCAATACGCTCAATAACCTTTATGCATTAAGCCTGCAACGCTCCGAGCAGACGCCGGAAAGCATTTTGCAGCTGTCGGAGTTGATGCGCTATGTGATTTATAAGGCCAGGGAGCCGTTTGTGCGTGTGGACGACGAGGTCAAATACCTGAAAGATTATGTTCAATTAGAGAAAATCCGGTTGAAAAGAAGCCTTAACCTGCAATTTGACGAAGAGGTAGAGGATGGCACTATCCAGATCGCCCCGCTGCTGCTGATTGTTTTCGTCGAAAATGCATTCAAGCACGGCGTCGAGAATGCGGAGAGCGATGCATTCCTGAGCATTAGCCTCAAAGCGGACCAGCGTGCTGTGCGGTTTGTTTGTGAAAATTCATACGAACCGGTACCGGATGCGCAAACGGGCATCGGATTGACTAATTTGCGGAAAAGGCTGGCATTACTTTACCCTGGAAAGCACCGGTTAACCACCGCAGCAGAGAACGGAGTGTTTACCGCCAGCCTGGAAATCGACCTGTTATGAAATTACGCTGCCTGATTGTAGACGACGAGCCGTTGGCCCATGATGTGATCCTGAGGTACCTCGAAGATATCCCGTTTCTCGAAAAGGCAGGCCAATGTTATCTGGCCACCGAGGCATTCGCATTTCTCAATCATCACAAGGTAGACCTTATTTTTCTCGACATACGGATGCCGAAGCTCAGCGGTCTCGATTTCCTGCGTACGCTCAATCAGCGGCCATTGGTTGTTATTACCTCCGCCTACGAGGAGCATGCACTGGAAAGTTTTGAACTGGAGGTGGTCGATTATCTGCTCAAACCGTTTCGCTTCGACCGGTTTCTGAAAGCCGCCAACCGGGCATTGGAGCAGTATACCTTGCGTAAACAGGTGGTAATCGTGCCTGCACCGCCCGTCGCGCTGCACGAAGCGGAGCCGTTGTATATCAAATCCGACAAGAAACTGGTTCAAATGCAGCTCGACGACGTATATTACCTTGAAAGCCTCGGTAATTACGTCAAAGTATGGGGTCGGGACCAGTTCCTGCTCACGCAGCGTACCCTTGGAAGTTTTGAAGAACAGTTGCCATCCGACGCATTCATCCGGATCCACAAGTCTTTCATATTGAATAAAAAATTCGTACATTATATCGAGGGCAATATGATCCGGCTGTTGAACGGAAAGGTATTGCCGCTTGGTAAAACGTTTAAGCATGTGATCAAACTGTTTCCGGGCTGATCCTTGAAATTTTGCCGCTGGCTGGATATATTTGTTTATACACGAATTGAAAGACACCACCCACGCACCAAGATGAATTCACTCGATTACTTACGCGAAGAAATCAGGACCTATTACCCGGAATCGAGGGAGCTGCAACTTTCGGAGGCATTCGACGGACAGCGACGGTTCAATTTTTATTTTGAAATAGCCCCCGAACAACGCCATTTACTGTATCTGAACTGGGATGGCGATATCGACGGTTTTACCCTGAAATGCCTGGAATTTCCCGACGTCGCTGTTTTGAGGGAGCTGGCTGATGCCTATGCCGAAAAGGGTTCCAAAATGTTCAATATCGGCCAGCCGGTTGCTACGCTTTCCTTCGTTTATCAGGGAAAAGATAACCTGAGAGTGCGCAACTATAAGGGCAAATCGCACATCGATTCCCACGAAATATCGGCCAGGAGCCTGATGTACGCGGTAAATCCGTTTGAATGAACCGCCATACAGATGTTTCTGGATGTCCACACCCATAACCCGCCCGGTGACCCGGATATACTGGCTATTGAAAACCGGCATAGCGGATTTGGAGCTCCTGTGGCCAGCAGGTATGTAAGTGCAGGCTTGCATCCCTGGTATGTCCGTGCGGATACGCTTTCCGATGATTTGCAACTGCTGCGCAGGTATGCTGCCCGGCCGGAGGTAGTTGCTATCGGGGAATGTGGCCTCGACAAGCTCACCGCGACGGACTGGGATATACAATGCCAGGCATTTGAACGGCAGATCGCGCTGGCCGGGGAACTGCGGAAACCGCTGGTGATTCATTGTGTGAAGGCGTTCCAGGAGTGCCTGCAATTTTTAAAGGAAACCCGTGTGCCGGTTATTTTTCATGGGATCAACAACCGCCTGTCGGTGATCCGGCCGGTGATTGAAGCGGGCTATTTCCTGTCGTTCGGAAAGGCGCTGCTGCAATCCAATGCGGCCATTATGGAGGCATTCAGGGCCGTCCCGCCGGACCAGCTGCTGCTCGAAACCGACGATACGGGTGGCGATATCCGCGAAATCTACAAAACCGCCTCACAGCTGCGGAATATTCCCGAAAAAGAGATTGCTTTGCAGCTCGAATCGAATTTTGGTAATGTATTTAAACAATGATGGAGGATTTTTCCTGGCTTTCCAGGACTGAGTTATTGATTGGAAGGGAAAACCTGGTGAAGCTCAGCCGGGCCAATGTACTGGTGATCGGTTTGGGCGGGGTGGGTTCCTTTGCAGCCGAATTCATCTGCCGAGGCGGCGTAGGGGCAATGACCATCGTCGACGGCGACGTAGTGGACCCGACCAACCGTAACCGGCAGTTGCCCGCATTGGCAACGAATCATGGCCAGAGCAAAGCCGATATCATGGCCGAACGTCTCAAATCGATCAATCCTGAATTGACCCTGAATGTCGTGAAGAGCTTTGTGACGCCGGATGCGGTAGCGCAAATCCTTGATGTGGCGCATTACGATTACATTGTCGATGCGATCGACAGCGTTACGCCCAAACTGACGTTTCTCACACAGGCCTACAAGCGTAATATACCCATCGTGAGCTCAATGGGCGCGGGCGGGAAAATGGACCCGACGCAACTGAAAGTGGTTGATATTTCGAAAACATACAACTGCCCTTTCGCGCAGCAGGTCAGGAAGAACCTTAAAAAGGCAGGGATTTACAAGGGTATCAAAGCCGTATTTTCGACCGAGGAGCAAATCCGCGAGTCGCTCATCCTCACCGACGGCAGTAACTATAAAAAATCCGCTTACGGCACCATGCCCTATTTGCCCGCGACATTCGGGGCAACCTGCGCATCGGTGGTATTGCGGGACCTGATCGGTGAATAATGGGCTATTGACCCGTCACTCACAATTTCCGAAGTGGTTGTTAACAATTGTTAAGGGCCGGGCGGACGGTCTTTAAGGCGGTGTTATTCGGGGAACTCCATTTCGGTTTCGGAGAAGTGGCAGAGGCCGTCGAGGAGCTCGCTGAGTTTGGAACCGGTTTCGGACAGCGTGTATTCGACGCGGCTCGGTACTTCGCGGAAGTTGTCGTTGCGGATGATCAGCTTGTGTTGTTCGAGCAATTTCAGGCGATCGGCTAAGATGTTGTCGCTAATGTGTTTAAGGTCCTCTTTCAGCGTCGAAAAGCGGTTGTTGCCTTCCTCAATGCTGAACATCACTTCGGTCAGCCACCGTTTGCTAAGCAGGTTGATCAGCTCGTTCAATGTGCATTTCTCTTCCAGGAACGTCTGATTGTAGTAATTCGTCGAAGTAAGTTTTCTCATAATGTTAAGCTCATTTATATAGGAGCTACTCACAATTTACACAGATAATGGTCGCTTGTCAACATGAGGGAGTTAATCAATATCTAGCCATCATCGTATCGAAAACCTGACGCTGTTGTTTCAGTGCGGCAATCTTGTCGTCGGGATTGGTGTGGCATTCGAGCAGTACCCAGCCTTTGTAATCCATTTTGGCTAGATTGTCGATCAGCTCGGGGTAGGGGTAATCGGTGCGGTCGAGCTCGCGGACGTGGCAGGTATCGCCGAAATACTTTTTGACCAGATCAAAATTGTATTGAAATCCCTGCCCGTTCAGGTCTTGTTTGTTGCAGTTCCAGCATATTTTGGCATTGCGGTGATCGGCATAATCCATGATCTTGCGGATGTTCGGAAGTTCCTGCGTTTCCTCGCCATGGACTTCCAACCGCAATTGCTGGCCAAAATCAGCCGCGTAACCGGATAACCCGCGCAATGCGAGGCCTATTTGTTCCAATGTCCTTTCGGTAGGTACCTCCTTATGCAATGCATTGGGTTTCACCTTCACGCCCGTACCACCCACATCTGCGCTCAGGCGAATAAATTCTTTCGTGCGCTCGATCGATGCTTTCAGCTTGTCCCGATCGGGGTAATCATATTGCTGGTTAGTCCCCAGTCCGACGATGTTGACGGTGCTGTCGGCAAATTGCTTCTTTACGGCTTTCCGCTGTTCGGGCGTGAGGTCGGGCATCACCTTGTGCGCATGCTCCACGCGCAGCTCGACGCCCGCGATGTGTGTGTCGGACAGGTTCTTGATCAACGTCGGCACGTCCCAATCTTTGCCCCAGAGGTAGGTCACAAACCCGAGCTGCATTTTAGTTTTTTTTATAAAAAGAGGATCGGCTTGTGCGAAATCGGGGAGAAGTGCTGCGCCGGCAGCGATGGAGAGGTTTTGCAGGAATGTCTTTCTGTCGATAAGCATGGGAAGCCGGTTTGAGTTGACTGGTTACAATCGCTTTAAGCCGGCCTCCTTTTAATTCTACCGTTTGGCGGCCTGTTCAATCTGGAAATCCAGTGCGGCCTGTTCGGCCAGTGGTCCCGCTTTTATTAGGTCTCCGAGTAGCATCATTTGAGGTGCATTGGAATTAAATACAGGCCATTGCGGCAGTCCGTTACCATTCGGGTTGCCTGTTTTGATAAAATTCACCCAATATGCGGACATGATATGCGCAATCTGATCGTCGGTTGCATCCAGCGGCCGCAATGCGCGATCAATGAAACGGAGGTTGTCGTAAGCATAGGCCACTTCGGCCGTATGGAATGCACCGTAGCGCGCGTAGATGCCCGTGGCGGGTAGTTTTCGCGTAAAGCGGTACAGGTATACGCCTTTGTCCTGCTGCGACTGTGCCAATGCCCACGCGTAGTTCTGCATACCAAAGCTTCCGTCGCGCGCAAGCTCGTTTTGCGAATGGGCCGCTTGCTCGTCTGTCTGGGCGGGATAATATTGAAAGAACGTCTGCGCTTTCGGTCCAAGTAACTCGTTGTAGGTGGATTGGAATTCCGCAGCAGTTTTCGGTTTCTCCACCGCATTCTCGTTCTGGTTCCAGCCGGTCAGCAGGGTTACCGGATTTTGTTTGCCGGCCTGGTAAATGGCAGAAATGGGTTCCGGGAGTACGTAACCGTCGACAATCGGGGCTCGGAAACTAAATACTTTCTTGAGAATAACATCGGCAGGGATTTTTCTCAATGCTGCCAGCGAAGTGGCACCCAGGTCCTGGCCGGCTTTCACGCCACCGTCTTCTGCCTGTTTCAACGAAGGATAGTTTCTGCCAAAACCGGCACCGCTTTCGGCAATCGCTTTATTGAAAAGGCCTTTGGCCTGCGGGCTTACCACGAGGCAGTTAACGCTCATAGACCCAGCCGACTGGCCTGCGATCGTGACATTATCGGGGTCACCGCCAAATTGCGCGATGTTCTTTTTCACCCATTTTAAAGCGGCTACCTGGTCCATTAACCCGTAGTTTCCGGAAGCATTCTTTCCAGATTCCTTGGTTAGTTCGGGATGCGCAAAAAAACCGAATGCCCCCACTCGATAATTGATGCTGACAAATACAACGCCTTTTTTCGCCGTCGCTTCTCCGTCATAAATGGGACATCCCGCGCCGCCGCTCACGAAGCCCCCGCCATAGATCCACACGACTACCGGTTTTTTCGTTGCTGTTTTTCCTTGTTTTTCAGCCCACACATTCAGGTACAGGCAATCCTCGCTGATCGGCGTTTTGGGGATCAGAAACTCTGCGCTCCACATGCTGAAAGGTACCGGATCGCCCTGCATCGGGCTGGGCCCGAATTTGTCGCAGGCCAGGACGCCATTCCACTTCTTTACGGGCTGCGGCGCTTTCCAGCGCAAATCCCCGACCGGCGGTGCCGCAAACGGTACGCCTTTGTAGATACTGACCCGGCCATCGGGACTCGTGGTGCCGGAAATCTTTCCACCTTCGACCCGGAGTGTGTCGGCAGCCAGAGCGGCGAAATGAAAGCAAGTGAAAACCGCAACCAGCGACAGGTAGCGAGCGGGAAATGCGCGTAGATTCATTCGAAATAATGATGATCGTTTAAAGCGCAAGTTCGATTTTATTTTTGACATGCTTGCTTTCCTGCTCACGAATAGCGGTGTCCTGCATCAGCTCCACTTCCTTTGATTTTTGCAGCGATCTAAGCCACCACGATGCAGGGATCGATCCATTGGAATGCAGTTCCAGCCGGATCAGAAACTCTTTCGGCGGCGTACGGTGGCCATTCAGGTATTGGCTGAGGACATAGGGCTTTACGTCCACATCTGCCGCGAATTCCTTGTCTTTTTTGTTCTGCGCGCGGATGTACTCGTTGAGGAAGTACTGGAAGCTCCAATGTGCTTCGGGATTGCTATCCTCTATGTAATTCAGGATCTGATATTTAATTTGTAGTAATTTAGATTGTTTGAGTTCCTCAGGAGTACGATTGGCCATTTGCCTTCTTCTTTCCGTCCAAAAGGCCTTTTCCACCAGCCGCTGCTCTGCGTTAGGCAGATCAACTGGAAATACAAAAGCCTCAGTAAGCTCCTCAAGTGTATACTCCTTGAATAATCTCTCAATTGTTTTTCGTTCACTTTTAGTCGGTGTCCTCATGATATTTGCTTATTAACAGTTCAGTGTTGTGTCCCTCGGTTATCATCGAAAATCCGGTGTATCTAAAACCGTATACAGAACGATAATGGTCGATTATTTTCGTTTTGGGCCTTAAATAAACAAAACCATCAAATCCGGCCTCAATCGATTTTAAGCATACAAAGGCGAACAATGACCCCGCTATTCTGCGGTATCGTTTCTGCTTGCCTGTATTTTCACTCGCGTTCGCGATCAACCGTATCTCTATCGCGGAATTTGCAGGCTGGTAATCGATAGAAACGAGTCCAAGGATTTCTCTTGAACGTTCGATTCTGAGGGCATAGACTTCGAATCGGGCCTCTTTACTCCAATCGAAGTGAAATTGTTTGCTACTGATCAGCACTACCTCTTTCCTGGAAAGCCTGCTAATCGTCGCCGGCAGCCGCTCGCCGGTCAGTGTGTCCTCTAAATAATAGCCCATGAAGATACAAAAAAGTTTACGGATTTGGTAAACATTTTACCTGTTTTTGATCCTCATTTAGACGGCGGTTCTGGAGTTTGGTAACGCTTGCCGGGGTGTCAATTCTTGAACGGTCGGTTATGGTGTATTAACGGAATATGAAATTGAGAGAGGAAACAGCCGGATCCGGTTAAATGCAACCGCACTATGCCTTTTGGTAGAAAAACTGGTCCTGAAAATGTCGGAAATAGATCGTCGGAAATTTCTTAAAATGTCTGCCGGAGTCGCCGGTGCAGGCGCGGCGCTGAATTTGGTGCCGCCATTGATCCGCAAAGCGTTGGCAGTGAAGGCGTATAACCCTACCAAAACGATCCGGGACGTACAGCATGTGGTAATTCTGATGCAGGAAAACCGCTCTTTCGATCATTACTTCGGTGCGATGCGAGGCGTCAGGGGGTTTGGTGACCGTTTTCCGATCCCACTCGAAAGCGGTAAGCGTGCATTTGTACAGTCGGATGGTAAGCGGGAATATTCGCCTTACCGTGCCGATAAGAAGACGGTCAATGCGGCGCTGGTGAACGGCACGCCCCATGACTTTCCCGACACGCAAGCGGCCTGGAATCAGGGTAAGTATGGCTTCTGGCCGATGTTCAAAACGCCCTATTCCATGGCTTACTACACGCGGGAGGAAATACCGTTTCAATATGCCCTGGCAGAGGCGTTCACGATTTCGGATGCCTACCATTGCTCCATTGCTACTGGTACTGACCCCAACCGGATCGTTTTCTGGTCGGGTGCAAATGCTGATCCCGAAAAGCGTGCCGCGGGCATCAATTGTACCGATACTGACTCCGAACCGGTGAACCTGCGCTGCTGGGTGGAAGGCAAAATGCCCGACCCCGGCTATACCTACCGGGGTAATGCATTCAAATGGGAAACGATACCTGACGTTCTGCAAAAGGCGGGCGTCAGCTGGCGTATTTACCAGGACCCTAATGACAACTGGACGGGCGCTATGCACGGCTGTCTGGCATTTGAGAGTTTCCGAACGGCCGAACCGGGCTCGCCGGTTTACGAAAACGGGATGAAGCACTGGTCGATCAGCGACCTGACGGAGCACGTCAAAAATAACACATTACCGCAGGTGAGCTGGGTATTGCCGTCGCAAAGTAATTCGGAACATCCCAGCGGGCCGTCGAGCCCGAACCGCGGAGGCGACTTTACCCACCAGGTGCTGACGGCCATTACTTCGAACCCCGAAGTATGGAGCAAAACGGTTTTCTTCCTCACATTTGACGAAAACGACGGGCTTTTCGACCACCTTCCGGCGCCGGCCGTACCTTCTTATAATGCGGACGGATCCCTGGCGGGTAAATCGACGATCGATCTCGCCGGGATGTATTTCAACAACGACAAAGGCACCACGGAGTTTCCGAATCCTTTTTATGAAGCCAGTATGAAAAAAGGCGGACCGGTCAGGACACGCATTTACCAGGACAAACGCGACACGATTACGGGCAATATTCGCCCGTGGGGTATGGGGCCGCGTGTGCCGATGTACATTATTTCGCCTTGGAGCAAGGGCGGGTGGGTCAATTCCGAGGTTGCCGATCACACTTCCGTTGGGCAGTTTCTCGAAAAACGGTTCAATGTGGTTATCCCCGCGATCAGCCCCTGGCACAGGTCGGTTTGCAGCGACCTTACTTCCGCGTTCGACTTTGTAACGCCCAATGATCCGGTCTTCCCGCCGTTGCCCGAAACCGCCGACTATGTGCGCATTGAGGAAGCGTCCCGGCTGCTTCCCAAGGCTACCGCACCCGAATCACCCGGACCGTTGTTTCAGGAAAGAGGTACACGCTACTCCCGCGCGCTCCCGTATCACCTGCATACGCACGCGAAACCAGGCTCGCATAAAATGGCGCTGTTTTTTGAAAACAAAGGTGCCGCCGGGGTGGTATTTCATGTGTATGACCTCAAACATCTCGATCGGATCCCGAGGCGTTACACAGTGGAAGCTGGCAAATCGCTTTCAGATGAATGGGGACCATTTTCTGAATCTGATGGCTATGATTTAGAAGTCTTTGGCCCTAACGGTTATTTTAGACGCTTTTCGGGAAACAACCTGAGTGCGCCGGAAGTGGAGGCGAGCTATGACCTCAGCAAGGGCATTTTGCGCCTGGATTTTCAAAATTCAGGCAAATCGACCGTGGAAATGATCGTGTCGGATAGCTATGAACCATCGAAGCCTTTGAACGTCACGATACCAGCGGGGAAGAAGGTTGCCAGGGAATGGGCCTGTGGTAGCCATGGGAACTGGTATGATCTTACGGTTCGGTTTAAAACGGGTGGGACATATCAGCGTCGCCTTGCGGGCAGGATCGAAACGGGTAAGCATAGCATCAGCGATCCGGCCATGGCAACAGAGATTTGAAATATGCTAACAAATAAAAAATAGATTTTCGCAACGCGGACACTCGAATAGGGTGTCCTTTTTTATGAGCTATAATAAATAGCCATTTCAATACGAAAAGCGCTTTCGTATAACCAGGATCGTTATTGTCAGGCACCCCCGATTATCTCGTTCGGATAACCCATTGCTAATGTTTTATTGTTGAATCAACCTGTCGGGCCGATTGCTATCGCGATCCGGATGGGAATTTCTATGCCATTTGATTTAAAAACTATATGAAGACCTTCTCATTGTTCAATGCGGAGAGGGCAGGTGTGCTGTCTTTCATCAAAGCCATTGAACTAAAAAATTTAAAATTGGAGAAATTTCGCATCAGCCAATCGGGATATTTGTATCCACGGTTATTTTTCGTTGATTTATTGGTTTTAGCTGCGTTTTGTTATCTGCTTTTACCGGTATTAATTTTCATCGCCGGATTTGTTAGGATTGAAATATTGGTCGTTCTCGTGGGATTGGTTGGCTATGGAATGTGCAGTGGAATACGCAACGTTAATTTTCTCGCTGATTTCAAAATATTAATGAAACGAATGGCGTCGGAATGGTACGTGTGGCGCGGGCATTTGGTGTTGTTAGGCTTGCTGGCATTTATCTGGTTGTCTTTTTCCAGTATCGGTGGCATTGGTTACCGTAATTTTGATTCGGGTATACGAAGTTCTCTGTTATGGCATCTTGTAACCGGCTCCTGGCCTCTGTACTTTCGAAAGGAGTATTTTGGAGAAGCGTTCGGGTCGATTTCGGATAAGGCGTATGTCTACTACTTTGCCTATTACCTTCCCGCTGCGGTGGTGGGTAAATGGCTGGGCTGGAAGGCAGCTAATTTGGCTCTTTTCGCATATTCGTGGACAGGTGCGTTGCTTGCGCTCATGCTCGTGCGTATGTATGTGCGGCAACGCGGGTACGCCGTTACGTTTTTTGTTTTCATCGGGATTTCCTTGTTCGGCGGAATGGACTATATTTTTAACGGGTTGTTAGGGTTCACCACCGATCGGTCCGAAATGTGGCTTAGCCCATTGCATTACTTTTCACATACGAGGAATTTGTTCTGGGCTCCGCAGCATTGTTTGCCTACCTGGCTGATAATTGGAGTTATATTGAATCATCGACAAATCAGCCCGGCTTTAATGCGTATTTTTCCGCTTGTGTGCGTAGCATTGTTGCTTTGGTCGCCACTCTGCCTGATAGGAATTGCGCCATTTATATTATTAATAATCAAACATCATAGGAAAGAATGGCTGCAATGGAATTGGACAAATGCATTGGCTTGTCTCTTGTTTGTTGTATTATTCGCTTTTATTGTTTCGAATGATTTTTCATTCGGAATGGTTTACGCTCCGAATGTGATGGACGGCTATTGGGCACAATACACTCTTTTTGTAACTGCTGAGTTTTTAGTATTATCATCCGTATTTGTTTTTGCAAACCCTAAAATTGTGAGAGATGACATTTTGATAGTCGCATTTGTATTGTTGTTCGCCATTCCAATTTGTCTTCTGGGGCGATGGAACGATTGGAGTATTAAACTTTCTATCCCGCCGCTGTTTGTGCTGTCCATATTCGTGATAAAACAAATTATATGGCTGATCGCCACTAAAAAGAAACACATTTTAATAGCCGTTTTTCTTTTCTCCTGCTGTGCATTGACGCCACTAGAAGAGCTGGTTTATAGTGCTAGAAACTATCGTATTGCATTTGAAAACCCGCCTGAAATCCGGGATTTTGGGCCCAATTATATCGTTTGGCAGCAGCTAGGCGACCCCGGAAGCTTTTTCTTTCGTTACCTGGCTCGGCCATAAGCATCAAAAAAGGCCACCCATGAATGCGAGCGGCCTTTTGGAGGTGTGTGTTAATGCAAGCGGATTTAGGAATAGTAGCGTTATGCGTCGAAAAGCAGCGGAAAAAACTGCCCTTTTAATTTTTCACCCTTCGGCACGACCGGGACACCGTCGAGCAGTGTGGCATTGGTGTCGGATTGTGTGCCGTCGGCAAAGACATTGATTACAAATGCGCGTCGTGAGCGTTCCGAGCGGTTTTCATAAGATCCATGGACCATCAAAGGGTGGTGAAATGTGCCGTAGCCACGCTTCATTTCGATGGGAACGGGCTTGAACTCTTTTTTCTGCTCGTCGGTCAGGTACTGCATCAGTCCTTCCATATCTCCGGCGAGTTCGGGCTTGTCGAGCAGGCCCCAGCGGTGGCTTTTAGGTACATAATAAAGGCATCCGTTCTCGATCAGTGAATCGTCAAGGCCGGTCCAGCAGGTTAGGTGCTGCATAGGCACTGAGCGCGTCCAGTAGGAATAATCCTGGTGCCACGCCACCACACCGCCATGCCTTGCCGGTTTGCAGAAAAGCTGATCGTGCCAGAACCGTACGGCCTTATTACCCAGCAACTGGCTGGCAGCCATTACAAAAGCGGGATTCCACAGTACGTCATGGAAGCCTTCCGTCACACGCCACGCCCCGAGTGCGTGCAAGAGGACCGCATTGGGGTCGGCCGATTCGTTGGAATGGAATTCGTAATATAAATGATGGCTCGGGTTGGATGGGTCGGTAGCAGCGACCAGTTCTTCGTTCAATGCATCCACCTGCCAATCTTCCAGCAACTTGATGTTCGAGAGATAGCCGTTTTCGTGAAAAAACGCAACCTGCTCATCGCTTAGCCGGTATTGTTCCCATTCTTCGCGGCTGGCCGGCTGTTTGAACAGGTCGGATATTAATTCATGATAGGTGGAAAGATCCCGTGTTGCTACTTCCATGATTTTGTGTTCGGTGTTAGTTTTAGCGTTACAAATATGACGGATGTCATCTTCTCAGTGCATTGCTGATTTTGACTAATAACTAACTTATTTTGTATTAATATTGAAGTATTGATTTGTAATATCTGCTAAATAGGGTACAAAAGATTTATTTCGAGCAATGAAGGCACAATTTGAAGCATTCCAGCCGCTACCCGATTCCTCGTTCCGCATATTCGGGTATGAAGTTGCGGAATTTGATGCGCCGTGGCACTACCATCCGGAGTATGAGCTCACGGTTATTCTCAAAAGCGAGGGGATTCGCTATGTGGGCAATAGTATGGAGAGTTTCGAGGCAGGCGACCTGGTATTATTGGGTCCCAACCTGCCGCATTGCTGGAAAAACAGGCCGGATAATGCGGGCACGGCCAGTTCGATCGTGGTGCAATGGCCGGGCGAGTTTATGGGTGCCGGCTGGCTGGATGTGGAGGAGTTCAAGTCGGTTAAGCGGCTGCTGCAAATGGCCGGACAAGGTATCCGTTTTGACCAGGACGTGTCGGCGAGGGTGAAACCCATGCTGGCCGAAATGCTGGAAATGCAGCCATTTTCCCGATTGATCAGGTTCCTGGAAGTACTTGAATTGTTGGCCGCCGTGAAGAACATCCATTTGCTTTGCGAGCAAGGATTTGCCTATCCTCTCAATTACGAAGACAACCAACGCATTAATACCGTTTACAACTACATCCGGGAGCATTATTCCGAACGCATTACGCTCGCTGCGCTTTCAGGGCTCGTGTATATGAGCGAGGAATCATTTTCGCGGTTTTTCAGCCGGACCATGCAAAAGCCGCTTTTTACTTTCCTCAATGAGTACCGCATTAATATGGCTTCTAAAATGCTCATCGAAACCGATATGCAGGTGGCCGAGATCAGTTTTGCCTGCGGTTACGAGAGTCCGCCCTTCTTTTTCAGGCAGTTCCGTAAATTCGGAGGCATGACTCCCGCCACCTACCGCAAGCAATTCCGCAGCACCGAAGCCGAAGGATAATTGGTGATACGAAAATGTGTTAAAAACTTTTTTGACCGGGAAAGAAGGTATATTTTCGGAGTATTAATCATCCAAACTCACACTCACTCATGGAAATAGCAAACTTGCTTTCGGACATCATTCTCATTGCCACCGGTGCTTGGATAGTCTTCCAATTGGGGCGGCTTGTATATCGGTCAGTTCACTTTATTTACAATGCACTTTACGGAGATATTGTCCTGACCAACCCCAGAACAGGCAAGTCGGTCACTTTAGGGCGGCATCACCGGGATGGCCTTTCTCAGGAAATTCAAGATATCCTCGACTGATGCCAGCACGGCCGGGACCTCCGGCAACTTATCCGAAAAGTAAAGCCATTGCGACAATCACAACTGCTTTGAGCGCGGTGATATTCAGAGTCCCTGACGGTACGTTGAAAGAAATCTTACTTGTAACGGTGGGGCTACTGGCTTACTTTGTGTATCATAGTTTTGTGATTATCAAACGTCTGGTTCTCCAAGAAGTTATCCACTGGGTTTCTTTGGCCTTAACTGAAAGAAAGGTAGAGAAGTATATCCGGCTACTGGAACTTGAATATCGTGACCCTGAAACTTCATCGGAAAGGTTGATGGAAATTAAAACCGAAATGAAACGATACAGGACTCAGCTGGCTCAGAAGCGGCTAGAAAGTCTGACCTGACTTTACCTACTACCGTGCCTTCGTAAACGTCTTCACCAGCTTCGAATCGAACGTAACATCCACCACCGGGCCGCCGGAGGCTGACTGATCGAATTTTAATGTGCCGGCCAGATGATCCTGGGTGTCGGCGGTTAATGTCATGAACTCGTTTTGCGCAGTGCCCGAATATTGTACCAGCTGGTTGTTCAGGCTGATCCAGTAAAGCAGCCGTGGCGCGGCGTCGAGATCGACCTGCAATCCTTCAATGTATTGATCCACACAATTCATCGCGCCGCACGACTTGATTTTTTCATCCAACGTGTTGGTGGTGAATATCAAACGGCGGATTTTCTTGCCGCTGTCGAAGCCGTCGGGCCCGGCGATGAAGTAGGCCGACTTAATGTTCATATCAAAAGCTTTGCTGCCGCTTTTGTAAACCAGCTTACCTTTCCCAACGTCGGAGCGGGTATTGAAAGCGAATCCAAGCAGTACCAAGCCTGCCAGCAGCAAGTGGGAATGTGCGGGGCGAAAGCGGAAATGTGTTTTCATAGGAAGGGGTGTTTGAAGTCGATTAAAAGTTAGGAAAAAACTGTGATTTTTTAGCCGCATTCCTATCCAGCGGGCAGGGAGTAATAGCCATTATCGGAGTATTCAGAGTAAATACTTGAAAAAAAGTGCTTAGACCAGTAGTAAACTTAGGTGAAGTACCTGTAATCTGTATATCCATTTCCTAAATCAAAAAATCACGTACATGGAAAAAAAGAATACCGTTCAAGACCAGCCTTCTTCGTCGCGGAGGGATTTCATTAAAGCGGCCGCGGGTACCGCCGCAGGCCTGATGATCGTCCCGCGCCACGTGCTGGGGAAAGGATACGTGGCCCCGAGCGACAAGCTGACTGTGGCAGGAGTAGGTGTCGGCGGAAAAGGAACGTCCGACATTGCCAATTTCTTCAAAAGCGGTAAGGCCAATATCGGCTACCTGTGCGATGTGGATGACAGACGTGCAGCCACCTCCGTTAAAAATTTCCCACAAGCCAAGTATTATAAAGACTGGCGGGAAATGTTTGAAAAAGAATCCAAAAATTTCGATGCGGTGTCAGTTTCCACACCCGACCACACGCACGCGGTCGTAGCGATGGCGGCCATGCAGCTTGGTAAGCACGTGTATGTGCAGAAACCGATGACCCATGATATTTATGAGGCACGTATGCTCACCGAGGCAGCCGCCAAATACAAGGTAGTAACACAAATGGGCAACCAGGGCTCGTCCGGTGACGGTGTCCGCCAGTTGCACGAGTGGCACGACGCCGGCATTATCGGCAATGTGCATACCGTGTATATCTGGACTAACCGCCCGATCTGGCCGCAAGGTATACCCTGGCCGACCGACAAGCCGGCGGTTCCTAAAGAACTCGACTGGAACCTGTGGCTCGGTACGGCGCCTTACAAAGATTACGTCGAGAACCTGATCCCCGGAAGCTGGCGCGGATGGTGGGATTACGGCACAGGCGCATTGGGTGACCTCGGTTGCCACCTCATGGAAGCACCATTCCGTATCCTCGATTTGAAATATGCAGTAGATATGCAAGCGAGCGTAGGAAGCGTGTTTACGGCATTTGGCAAACGCGGCATTTTTCCCGACAGCTGCCCTCCGTCGAGCCACGCAACCCTTACTTTCCCGAAAACACCTAAAACGAAAGGGCAAGTGACGATGCACTGGATGGACGGCGGAATCAAGCCGGAGCGTCCTGAAGAACTTGGAGCGAACGAATTGTTCGGCGATGGTAACAGCGGGATCCTGTTCGTGGGGACCAAGGGCAAGATGATGGCCAGCGAATATGCTGCCAATCCACGCTTGCTGCCGCTTTCGCGTATGGAAGAAGTGAAGGTGAAACAGAAGTTCGCACGGGTGCCGGGATCGGCAGAAGGCCACTACGCGCAGTGGGTCGAGGGCTGTATCGCCGGTTATGGCAAGATGGAACTCAGCTCACCCTTCGAAAAGGCGGGCCCATTGACGGAGGCAATCCTGATGGCGAACCTCGCGATTCGTGGTGCGGATATGCCTAAACCACGTGCAACCGGTAACGGCTACGACTATCCGGGCGCTAACCTGAAAATGCTCTGGGATTATAAAAACATGAAAGTTACCAACTTCGACGAGGTGAACCAGTGGGTGAAACGGACCTACCGCGAAGGATGGAGCCTGGGTGTTTAATACAATGCAAAATGGATAAAAAGCCCTTCTGTTTTTACAGAAGGGCTTTTTTACGCTATTCTAAAAAGCTTTTTCGCGTTGTCGTAAAGGATTTTTCGCTCGATTGCCTTGGAAGCGGCCAGTTTCCGTATTTCAGCGATGGTTTGCGCGCCCTGGCACTTTTCGCCGGAGCCGATATGATCGTCGCAGTCGCTGCCGTAAAGCAGTTTGTCCTGGTGACGCGTCAAAAATTCACGGGCATGGTCCTCATCGCGGGTCATGGAAAGGAGGCCGGAGCCGGCAGACATGTCGCCGTACATGTTGGGATAGTCGCTTAGCAGCCGGTCGGTGAGACCGCCCGGCGTGACTTTGGTTTTGGGATACAAAATACGCTGGTCGGTATGGCCTTTGTCGATATTGGCCCACCAGGTTTGTGCATGACCGATGAAATTCACTTTCGGATATTTTTCGAGCATCTTAGGGAAACGTTCGAAATTGTAGTTGAACATCTGGAACTGCCAATGCATCAATACCGGCACCCGGTACTCTTCGGCGAGCTTGTAAATACGCTGCATTTCCTTCGAATCACAATCCACCCCGAATTTCAATTCTCCAATCACACGTCCCCCGAGTTTCAGATATTTTTCAATTTCCTGAACAGCGTCGGGTAAATCGGGGACTTCGTTCGAACCAAATATAAACTCGCCTGGATATTTTTGGGCAATGCCGTAACAGGCTTCATTACCTGCGCATTGTGCCTGCAAGCCATTGGTTTTGCCCTGGTGCGTGGAGGTTCCGAACGCCGGTGTGCCTGCCGGTAGCAGGATCGTGTGGGTAATGCCCATAGCGCGCTGGTGCGCAATGAGCACGTCGTCGGGCCGCGCTGCATAATGCACGTGCTGGTGAATATCGATGATGGGCTCTTCAACGGATGCTGCCACGATGTGCGCACCCAGGGTATTTCCGAGCAGTAGTGCCCCGGTACCGGCCAGAAATTCCCTTCTCGACAAATGGTTCGTGCTATACATGATTGGGGCTTTAGTTGGATACTAAGGAAGGCCGGTTATGTTCCGGTAGCCTGTCCAGGCAGGGTTTAATGACTTGCATGGCATTCCCGGCCAGTATTTTCTTTTTGATTTCCAGTGGCAATGTCGAGAACACCAGCCACCCGAGCTGCTGCCGCGGATCGCGCATGGGCAGATCGGAGCCGTAGAGAATGCGGTTTTCACCCGCGCCCGCCACGAGGTATTCGATCACACCCAGCGGAACGGGCGTAAGGGTGATTTCGGCGAATACATTCGGATGCTTTTTCATGGCTGCAATCGCCATGTCGGCCATTTTGTAGCTGCCGCCCGCATGTGCAATTACCCAGCGGACATCCGGGTATCTCTTTGCGAGCGTTTCCACTTCTAGTAAGTCGGAGCGGGAATTGTGGATCAAACCGTAAAATTTGTTTTGATTACCATATTCCCACCACACATCGTAGACCGGATCGTGGTATTCGAAGCCATAAAACTGGTAAGGTTTCATGCCGATGAACCGCTTGTCGGCATACACCTCTGCGATCATTTTGCGCAATTCTTCCTGTGTGTAATGGCTTGGGTCAAAAGTAGCAAGGCCCCAGTAACCTTTCGGTGCAACGTCGAGCGCTTCGGCAGTACACGGATTTCCGGCAATGGCATTCTGGCTCACAACGCCATTCCAGCTCATAATGCCGCCGCCCTGGTAACCCAGCCGTTTGGCCATGGCGAAAATCCCTGTGGGTCCGCCGTCCTCCATGCGGTAGGTCCAGCCGCCGCCATTCAGGCCTTCGTGCAGCATATGCATGTGCATGTCGATCACGGGTACGGGCAGGGGCGAGCCCGCGCGTACCGCCTGCATGAGGATATCCTCGTTCTTGTTTTCGCGTAATGCGGGCTTATAACTGATTTTTAACAGGCGCATAAGGTTTCCGCCCGCGATTTTTGCGCGGTCAGCCTCGGGAATGGCTGCGTAATCAATGTAGGTCCGGTGGGCGCCGGCCGACATGGTGGGGCTGTTTGAGGCAAAAATCAGCTGGTCGATACAGCCTGTGCGGTGGAGGTATTCCAGGCCTTCATTGATCTGGAAATTGTCGAAACTGATATGCAGGTTCTTATATTGCTGCACGAGCGGAAGCACATACCGCTGCTCGTTCCAAACGGCGCCGGTGAGCAATAGCGGCAAATAGGGGTGACGGATCAGAAATTCCTCCACATCCTCCCAGGTACCGAGCTCGCTGGCGGTGGTGATGGTCAGTGTTTTTGTTTTACTCAAATGCGCAAACAAAGGTGTACAATGACGCGCTTTCCAGTCCCAAGCATTGGTTTTCGGATGAATGCTCACTGCACTGACGTGATGTTCCGACATCAACTTGCCTAACTGGCCAGGCTCCGGAAACTCGCCCGTCTGGTGCGGCATCACATTCCAGATCGGGAACAGGTGCGGATAAGGCTTAATTATCCGGTTCAGTTCCAGGTTGGAGTACATCAGATCATAATTGACCGACTGTGTGTAAGCCACCAGCGCCGCCGAAATGGAGCACTGGTCCATGTCCTTCAAGAGATCGTCCAGCTTCCATTTTTCAGCCGGATGTTTATACTTACGCGGACCAATGCGGGTGAAGCCGTCAAAATACAGCAGCCGATCCCTGACAACTTCATGACTACCCCTGACTACCTCCTGACCACTCCTGACTACGTCCCGGCCTCCGATAACAAACCCCGGCAAAACCGTCGCCCCTGCGCTTAAAATGGCATTGGTTTTCAGGAAATCACGGCGGCTAAATGGCTGTTGCGGCATATTTGAGGTGGTTTAAACTTGTGGAGCCCAGTAAGTACAATGTCCTTCGGGATTTACCGGTCCGGTAAAAAGCAGGCAGCCGCCGCATTCTTTACCTTCTTTCGCCGGAACCCACAATTTGCAGTTGTCGCACTGGCTATCGGGTTGCGGCGATTTGTTGGTGTAACCCAATGATTTCCGCTTCTGAACGTCGGTGGGATCTACGCCCCTGAGATCGCTGCATGGGTCGGCTGCTGCGGTTGTAGCTTTGGATACGGGCTGTTTTTTTGCGCCGGCGCATGCCATGAGCCAGGCGGTGCCGCCGGTGGCGCCCCAGGTAAGGCATAGGCGGAGGAAATGTCTGCGGTTGGCAAGTGGATTCATATCGTTCTGGTGAATGGCTGGGAACAGGTGTCCTCAATGGATATTCAATGCTTTTTTGAGCTCCGAGGCTTGCTTGCGTACGGCATCTGAACTATGGTTTTCCAGTTTTTGCAGATGTTTGGAAACCTGCTTCTCTGCCTCTTTTTTGTTGGTTGATTTTTTAATGCCCTTCGAAAGTCCCGTTAGTGCGGCCACTGCCCACTGCGGATCGGCGGACGCGGCAGGGGAATTCAGCAATTCCAGAAGTGAAGCAATATCGTTCTTGCCGTTTCGTGCGCCCGCTATGTAGCCGAAGTCTTCAATCAGTTTGAGCTTTCCCGGCGCAGTAGCATTGAAAAAATGGCCACGGCTAGCCAGTAGCTGCGCCATTTCGGGCGATGAGCCGCTTTCGGAACTGAGCACCGCCAACCGCCACGAAGCATTCTCCGATTGTTTTTCGGCTACATCTGCCAAGGCAGCCAGCACCTCTTTGCCGTTGAATTGCCCTGTGCTCAATGCGGCCTGGTAAGCTACCTGCGGTGCAGGATCTGCTATCAACCGGATCACTTCGGACAAAAATGCGGGATACTTTTCGGCCAGGATCACAGCATGCTCGCGCACGCCCGCGTGAGCGTCGCCTAATGCCTTATGGACGATTCCTTCATTCAGCCCCCCGAGTGCTTCCAGGGTATAAATCGCATGGAGGCGGGTTCGGGGATCCGCATGTTTGGTCAATTTGATTAAGTCCGGCACGATCGATTTTTCTTGTTTTTCAACCAATATCCGTTGCGCGTTCAGCCGCCACCATTGATTGGGATGTCCGAGCAAGGCAACGAGTTCTGCGGGTGTTTTAGTCCGCAAATCGGGGAGGGTAGCCGGGCGCTTTTCGCCCGCTTTCGGGAAAATGCGCCAAATGCGGCCATACTGCTCGCCATTGGCGAAATCCATGTCTTTTTTGAGATCTTCGGGGATAGAAACGGGCGTTTCAATGTGCTGGCGGTACATATCAACCACGTAAAGGTAGCCGTCGGGACCGGAGGTAAGGTTCGCCGGGCGGAACCACGGATCGGTGGAAGCCAGGAACTCGCGGTCTTTTTCGTGCGCATCACGACTCGCTGTGAATGCCGGCGAACCATCAACCGGGATAAGCAGATCACGGTGAATGAGGTTCCCTGCGACCTCGCCCGTAAAAACAGACCCCTGGAATGCCCTGGGAAAGCCATCTCCGCCGTAAAAAGTACCGCCGGACGCGCCTGTGAAATGGTCGCGGGCATATTCCGTAAACCCGGTTTTCAGGGAATCGTACTTCGCCTGGCGGCGATCCGAGCGCTGCTGGCGCCAGTAAGGCGTGGTCGATTTCTGGAACATTTCCAGCTCATGGTCGGAGATATTGACGTCACTGCGGAACGACGGCAGGTAGTTGTGCCGGTGCAGGTAGCGCCACGCGATCGGCGATTGCTGGATGTGTAATGTGTTCTGGGTATAAAAGCGGTGGCCCCATTCGTCCATTGCCAGTCCGAACTGCCCGTTGCCCGACTCGACTTCGAACAGTTTTTTATCCAGCCTGAACCTGAAATTACCTCCGGCGACATTCAGAGGCGGCATATCAGGTCGTAGCGGGGAGGTGATCATTCCGGCTTGCCCGCTATTGTTGGCGTAAATCCAGTTATCGACACCATACCGCATGCTGGTGATCTGTGCTTCGGAGTTTTTGGCAAAAAAACCGGTGAACAGCACCTCGCGTGTATCCGCTTTGAAATCACCATTGGTATCGCGCAAAAGCAGAATATCGGGTGCGGCGCAAACGATCAGACCGTCTTTGTAGGGCAAAACACTGGTAGCGCTGGGCAGGCCGTCGGCAAAAACATAGGATTGGTCAATTTTGCCATCGGCATTGGTATCTTTCAGCAGTCGGATGCGCCCTTTGAAATGCCCTGGCTGGGCGTCATAGGGATAGTCGCCCATTTCTACGACAAATGCATTGCCCGACGCATCAAAAACAAGGTCGACGGGCGACAGTACTTCCGGCTCGGTCACGAACGGTTCGATACCGAATTCCTCGCGGAGCTGGAACGTCCTCGCTGATTCGGCCGGCGAAAGGGCTTCGGTGTACCGTTTCTGGGCTATGGTGTGAAAAGAAAGCAGTGTCAGAGCGGAGACTGCCAGTGTTTTCAGCTGCGTCATTGCATAATAAGGGTTAGGAAAACAGGTTCGTGTACGTGCCCGAAAGTTCATCAAGATAGAAAGTGATTCGGCGACAAACAAATCTATCAAATAACTGTTTAGGAAAAGAATATTTTGTGATAAAAAAGTTTACAAAAATTAAATACTTTGGTTTACAAAAAATTATTACAATTTTAACTAAAAATTTCTGGTAAAGGCAGGTCCTGAGTACAAATAAGCCGATCGAAGCGTTTTCCGGATTCACTAGCATTAAAATAGCCTTGTCTCAGTGAAAGTATTTTGTCAACGAAAAGTAGCGAGCATTGCTCCTGGATGGTGGAGTCCTCAGTGCGTAATCAGCTTATTGATATCCGCTTTGCCTTTGCAGTTGTTGGGCCAGGGCATGGTAAATCCGCCTCGCGATGGTCTTGTAATCCCGCCATTCGCACCCGTTGCCGAACGTGTGCCGCAGTTTCCGCTAAAAACGGCCAGGATGATTTACGCCGAAGCCGACATTATGAAGGCTCGCATGAATGTGCTGCATTATAAAGAGGCTCAGCAAGTTCGCGACAAGATCTTGAAAGCCGCCGATCCGTGGCTGACCCGGCCCGATTCGGCCATTATAGCGCTCATGCCCGATGCCCGCGTTCCCCGCGCATTCGATCTCAACCCGAAAGGCAGCCCGGTGCACGGCGATACGGTTTTTAAAGTCGGTGGCTTTTACCCGTGGATCGTCGACCCCGATCATCCGTTGCAAGTGAAATCGCCGATCGACGGGCAGATTTTTCCCTCGAATGATTACATGGCTTACTATCGAAGCGATTTCAAAGACAGAACAGGACTTGACAGGACCTATGCCGACGACGGCTGGGGCTGGATCGCGCCGGATGGCGAGCGGTACTGGTTTGTGGCCTACGCCAATCAGTGGATGTGGAAAGGCCACATCGAGCCGGCATTTGCGGATCTTGCGCATGCGTACCTGCTCACGGGCGACAAGCGCTACGCGCACAAAGCGGCCGTGATGCTGCACCGCCTTGGAGAAGTATATCCGTCGATGGACCATGCCAACCAATCGCGATACGGGCTGATGGAGAAGATGAAAGGGCATACCTACAATGGCAAAATCCTGAACCTGATATGGGAAACGAGTCTCATTCAGAACGCCGCTGAGGCCTATGACGCGGTTTGGGATAGCATTGACGGCGATGCCGACCTGCAAAAAGCGACGGGAAAGACCGGCGGGCAAATACGCGCATTCATCGAAGCGAACGTGCTGGAAGACGCCGCCGATGCCTATATGCAACGGAAAATCCAGGGGAACTACGGCATGCACCAGATCGCCCTGCTGTACATACTGCTGGCAAGGCAAAACATGGGCACCGAAAAGTACCTCCGCATGCTGGTTGAGGAGCCCGGCGAAAGCCGTGTGCAATCGGGGCTGCGGTATGCATTGTATAACATGATCTTTCGTGATGGCCAGCCGCTCGAATCGCCGGATTATAACTTGCTCACCGTCCAGAAAATCACCCGGTTTGCGGACATGCTGCGCACCGGAGGTACCGATCTTTTTGCCGAGCCGCGATTACGGGCACTGATCAACAGTCCGCTCGAAATAGTAGCGACCGGGAAGATTACCCCCGGCATTGGAGACAGTGGCTCGGTGCTGGGGAATTTGGTAGGACAGGACGCCGACGTGTATCAGGTAAGCTATGGCACCTACCACGACCCGCGTTACCTTACCTGGCTGGCGGCCGTCGGCAAAGTAGGTGCACAGTCGTTTTCCACGTTCGAGTCGCTTTTCCGCGATGTGCTGCCGGAGGTACGGCCCTTACCAGCCGGCAGGGCATTGGCGAGGCGACCGTCGCATTTGCTGGCGGGTTATGGCATGGGCATGCTCAACAACCGCGCCGATGCCGTGGCGCTGACGTTCAATTACGGTTTCAAAGGCACGCATTACCATTGGGATTTCCTGAATTTCGAGCTTTTTGCCAATGGGCAGAAAATGATGCCCGACCTGGGTTATCCCGATGCGATGAATGAATATGTGAAGGAAGTGTACACGTGGTCGTTCAATACGGTGGCGCATAATACCGTGGTGGTGGACGCGCAGCGGCAGGCAGATAATGTGCCCGGCAAGCTGCACGATTTCGCTGAGGGAGCCTTTGCACGGTCGATGGACGCTTCGTCTGCGACTTATCCGCAAACGACAACCTATCGCCGGAATATGATCATGGTCGATGTCGATACCGCGCAAAGCTACGTAGTCGATTTTTTCAGGGTAGCGGGTGGCAGGCAGCACGATTATGCATTGCACGGCCCACCGGGCAGGCTTACGGCCGAGGGATTATGGGGCGAAAAACAACCCGGCACGCTAGCTGGCGATGATGTAGCGTTCGGAGACGTTTATGATGATGCCCAAATGGGGGTGAGGGGATATCAGGGCAGCTATTGGAATTACAAAGGGTCTGGTTATCAATATCTTTTCAATGTTCAGAAATTGAATGGAGATAGAACCGCGCTGATGTACAGCCACGTTTCGGACGAAAATGCGAAGCTTAAAATCCATATTCTGCCGCAGGCAGGCCAGGAAATCAGGATAGCGGATGCCTGGAACAAGCCGAGGGCGAAAAACTACCTTTTAAAATATGTCATTACCAGGCGCAAGTCGACTGGTGACGAGCCTTTGAAAAGTACCTTCATTGGTGTGATGGAGCCATTTACGGGGAATAGGTCCCTCATTAGGGCATTGCGTAAACTACCCGTAAAGCATGGAGCAGCCGTGGAAGTGAAGCGGCAGAATGGGACCGACGTGGTAATCAGCGATACGACCAGCGAAGTCAAAAGCATTGAAGGGATCGAGACCGATGCACATGTAGCCGTGGTCCGTCTTGATCCGAATGGTGCGCCGGAACGTGTGTTTTTCAGCGATGGCAGTTATCTGAAAGTCAAAGGAAAAACGTTTAGGGCTAATGCGGTTACCGGCGTTGTAACGGCTATGGATGCGAAAAGCCGCCGAATATCCATTGCAATGAAGGGCGGGACAACTGGAAAGATCGAACCCGGCACGATCGCGCATTTTACGAATGCGCTCCGCGAAACCGGGCACCCCATTCAATCGGCTATCATTGTCGGGAACGTGCTGACGCTCGAAACGGCAGACGATCTGCTGGTCGGGAAAGTGCATACGGTACGGAATTCGGCCGATTCGCTGGTTACCGACACCAATCTTCCCTTCGCGCCCCTGTACGCGGGAGCGACCATGCTGAACGACCGGTTTGAACCGATCGGGATACTCCGGACGGTCTCCGGTAATGCATTGAAACCGGAGGGTAAGTCAGGGAATGTACCGGCGGATGGCACGGACATCTGGATCTCGAATATCGGCGTGGGGGACCGGGTGCAGATCAAAGCCCGGTTCGAGTGGAAACGTTAAGATTTTGTTAAGCGCCGGGCAGCGTTGCGGATCATTCTGTATTATTAGCAGGATATCATGATATTGTTTGATTTTTTGGTAGTATTTCAAGTAAAAAAATCAGTATATCGTGGTAATGTTCCCAAACCACCGATCTCCATTGAAAGAAGCAAATGCCGATATGCTCTTGTGGAGCGCCTTCCAAAATGGCGACAGGGACGCTTTTGCCTCGATTTACCGGAAATACATTGACGAACTGCTGAGCTACGGCTACCGCGTCACTTCCGACCGGCAGCTAATACGCGATAGCGTGCAGGACCTTTTTCTGCACATTTGGGTACGCCGCGGCAACCTGGCCACGACTGATTCCATCAAATTCTACCTCTTCCGCTCGCTACGCAACCGCATTATCCGCAACCTCGAAAAGCATCCCGAACGCCTGCATGCCGATATCGGGCTGGTGGTGGAGGTAGCCGAGGAAAGCAACGCATTCGAAACGGCCATTTTCGGGCATAATGGTCCTTCTGATAGTTATGAGAAACTGGCTGAGGCTGTAAACCGCCTTTCACCGAGGCAGCGTGAGGTTGTTCAATTGCGATATCTGCATGGTTTTTCACTCGATGAAATTGCCGAAATGATGCAAATGAACAACCAATCGGTGCGAAACCTGCTGCACCGGGCCATTACCCAGCTCCGGCTTTTCTTTGAAACGGCGGGCGGTTTGCTCGTTTTTCTTTCCACTTTACAAAATTTTTCCGGTCGCTGAGTACAAACCTGCATTCACCCGATTTAGGGGTTTGAAAGGTTTTTACCATGACAGAGAAATACGAGACCTACACATTAGCCGATTTTATTCAGGACGACGCCTTCATTCAATGGGCCAAGTCGCCCGAGGCCGGGGGAGATGCATTCTGGGAGCAGATCGCAGCATTGTATCCTCACCAGAAGGACGTCATCGCGCAGGCGCGGCAAACCGTCGTGAGCCTCGCCGAGCTCTCACGCCCGGCGTTCGATGAGGAGGAAGCGGGTTTAATCTGGGCACAAATAAGCGGGCAAATGGACGACGCGCCGGTTTCGGAACGCGTGTTCAGGCTCGGCTGGCTGCGCTATGCGGCTGCTGCGGTGGTAGTGCTGCTGGCAACCTGGGGAATACGGCATTGGTACCGTGAACCGGAAACCCTGTACGCCCAACGCACCGAACAGCTGGAAAACATGCATGAAGAAATCAATGAAACAGCGAACGAGCGGATTGTCCAACTGCCCGACGGCAGCCGGGTAACCCTCGCGCAGGGCAGCCGTATGAGTTTTTCCGGAAGCATGGACGGCAGCAAGCGGGAAGTATACCTTTCGGGAGAGGCGTTTTTTGATGTAAAAAGAAATCCTTCCAAACCATTTTTTGTGTACGCCGGCGAACTGACTACCCGCGTGCTGGGGACGAGCTTCACGGTGCGGTCGTTCGAAAAGGAAAACGTCGCTTCGGTACAGGTACGTACAGGCAGCGTGTCCGTGGAAGCACGTGCGCCACGCAAGACGCAATCGGTGGTACTCGCCCCGAACCAGCAGGTGTCGTTTTTCCGGAAGGAGGAGCGGCTGAGCATGGGGCTCGTGAGGGTGCCGCAGCCGGTGATCCCGCAGGCCGACCTGGCCGGATTTACATTCAACAATGCGCCGGTAAGCACCATTTTCGACTCACTCAGCAAAGCCTACGGAATAGAAATCGTGTATGACAAAGAGGCCGTTGCCGCTTGCAGGCTCACGTCGTCGGTGCAGGAAGAATCGCTGTTTGAAATACTCGGGGTGATTTGCGAAGCTATCGAAGCCGACTACGAGGTTACCGGCGCGAAAATCCGCATTTCCGACCCGCATTGTAATTGACTATCCTGTTCAATCCTAATCCTAACCCCCGATTCCTCTATGATCCGATAGCCTTCCATTACCCACAAAAAAGCCGGCAACGGTTCAAGCGTTACCGGCTCAGGCTCCTTACCGAATGTACTGTGAACATCCGACCCTCTCGGGATGCAAGGAGTGTTATTGTCTCTTTTCAAAACAAGAACCGGTTTAAACGTAATGAAAAAAAAGCTATTTAACTACCAAATACTCCACCGACTGATGCGCTTTTCCTTCATGCAGCTCTGTATTGCAGTGAGTATTGCCACCGTTGCGATAGCGGGAAAAGTAGGTGCGCAGGACCTGCTGAACCGCCGTATCAGCCTTAGCGTGCAGAACCAGAGCGTGGTGCAGATCCTGTCGACCATCGAGAAACAGGCCCAGGTACGCTTTACCTACCGCCCCGAACTGATTACCGAAACCCGCAGGTACTCCTTCGAGGTGACGGAGGAAAAACTGGCCAAGGTTTTGGACGAAATCCTCGATCCGATGCGCCTGAAATACAAGGTAATGGGCAAGCAGATCGTACTGACGCCCGTAAAAGGCAATGGCGATTCGTCGATGAATGAGGAAATGCTGCCGGAGCTCCGAGAGGCACCCCTGCGGACAGTCACCGGTAAAGTAACCTCCTCGAAAGACGGCGCCCCGCTTCCCGGGGTAAATATCCTCATCAAAGGCACGCAAACGGGCACTTCGACGGACGTTTCGGGTAACTTCTCCATTGACGTTGCCGGCCAGGGGGCCGTGCTGATCTTTTCCTACATTGGTTTCAACAGCCAGAGCGTGGAGGTGGGGAGTCAGTCGGTGCTGAATGTGAGCTTGCAGGAAAGTGTGGAAACGCTGAAAGAGGCCGTGGTGACGGCGATGGGCATTACCCGCGACAAACGTTCGCTCGGTTATTCGGTGGGAAATGTGCAGGCTGAGGCACTGACGCAAACGCCGCAGAATAATGTCCTGAATGCATTATCGGGCAAAGTAGCCGGTGTGCAGATTTCGCAGATGGACGGAACGGCCGGCTCTACGGTGAATGTGATCATCCGCGGCGCCAACTCGCTGAACAACGACAATCAGCCGCTGTTTGTCATCGATGGCGTGCCGGTGGCCAACAAGCTGGACAACAGCTTCGCCGGGGCCGACATGGGTAATGCGATTTCAGACATTAACCCGAACGATATTGCCAATATTTCGGTGCTGAAAGGCCCCAGCGCGGCTGCGTTGTACGGCTCGCGGGCGGGTAACGGGGTAATCCTGATCACGACCAAATCGGGCCGGGGCGGGAAAAAGGGCCTGGGCGTTTCGCTGAATACGGCGATGGTGCTGGAAGTGCCGCTGCGCTACGTGCCCGTACAGAACAAGTTCGGATCGGGTAAAAGCGGTGCGCATATTCTGGAAGAGCAGGAGAATGAGAGCTGGGGGCCGCGCCTGGATGTGGGAGAACAATGGGTACAATGGAACAGCAACGGCCAGAAGGTGCCGCTGGTTTCGCATCCCAACCGTTTCAAGGATTTTTTCAGGACAGGGACTACCAATACCAATAACGTGTCGGTCAACGGCAATTATGACAAAGGCAACTTCCGCTTGTCGGTCGGTAATATGAAAAACAAGGGCATCGTGCCCAACACCGACCTTTCCAGGCTGACTTTGGCATTGAATACCACCTACAATATCACCGATAAGCTACGCGCCCAAGCCAATTTCAACGTTTCCGAATCGGGGTCCGACAACCGCCCGCTCATCGATGCCAGCCGCAATTCGCCGGTACGGAGCATTTATGAAATGGGGGCGCAGGTGAATATCCTCGATTTAAAGGATTACTGGATGCCGGGGCAGGAGGGAATGCAGCAGCGTGTGTATAAAACCAAGCAGAATAACCCGTATTTCATTGCCTACGAAAACCCGACGGGCTTCAAACGCAACCGCACCGTCAGCAAGCTGCAACTCGATTATGACATTACGAGCGAATTCTCCCTCATGGGGCGCTTTTCGCGTGATGCTTACGAGGAGAAATTGGAGGCCAAAAAGGCTTACAGCAATTATGAGGCTGTAAAAGGCGGTTATGAGGTCGAAATGAACGACCGCAAAGAAACCAACTTCGATTTCATTGCGAGCTGGAAGAAAAATTTCAACGAAACGTGGAGCCTGAATATCCTCGCAGGCGCCAACCGGCTCGAACAGCGTTCGAATTTTATCAATAATGCTACTACGGAGCTCGTTTCGCCAGGGTTGTATACCATTGCCAACGGCGCGCCGGGAACCATTACCTACAACAGCCAATGGACGCACAAACTGCTCTACGGCGTGTATTCGTCTGCTTCTATTGGTTTTAAAAACTACGCATTCCTGGATCTGACGGCCCGAAATGACTGGTCGAGTACGCTGCCGAAGGATAACCGGTCGTATTTCTATCCTTCCGCGTCATTGAGTGTGATCTTATCGGACGTTTTCACATTGCCCTCCTGGATTTCACTCGCCAAGTTCCGCGCGGGATCAGCACAGGTGGGTAACGACGTAGCGCCTTACAGCCTCCGCCAGACGTACCTCGCCGATACCGACTGGGGCCCGACCAAGCGCATGTACCAGAACGATATTTTGAAAAACAACAACCTGAAACCGGAAATATCGAGCGCCAACGAGATCGGCCTGGATTTGAAATTCCTCAAAAACAGGCTGGGCGTCGAGGGTACGTACTATGTTCGGAATAACAAAAACCAGGTACTCACGATCGGTATCCCTATTGAATCGGGTTCGAGCAGCAAGCTGATCAACGCCGGGCTTGTACAGAGCCGCGGGTTTGAACTCGGCATTAATGCAACGCCGGTGGAAGGCCGCAACTTCAACTGGGACGTGAATGTGTCGTTCACGCGCAACCGCACGCGCATCAAGCGTCTGGCTGAGGGGATTACCTACTTTTCGTTCAACTCGTACAGCGGCGCGGAGGTGCGCACGTACGTAGGCGGCGATGTGGGTGATATTTACCAGCAACCCATGCTGAAAGTGACTGACCGGAACTCGCCCTACTACGGTTACCCGATCCTGACCAGCGGCGGCTTGTATCAGACCGACACCGATATTAACCATATCCAGAAGATCGGCAACTACAACCACGATTTCCTTATGGGCGTGCAGCAGACCTTCCGCTACAAGAATTTCAGCCTTTTCGCGAATATCGATTGGCGCCAGGGGGGCTCATTCTATTCCAATACCATGATGTTCCTCGGCAACAATGGCCAGCTCGAAGAGTCGCTTTCGGGAGTGCCTTACGACAGGAACACGCCGATAGACCAGCAGATCAAAGCCAATCCCGAGGCATTTCTGGGTAAATGGGTAGGAGGGCGCAATGCAGAATACGGCGGTTTCGATGCGTGGACCGCTACCAAAAAGGATACCCGCGTGCAGGATGCCAGCTTTAACGTGGGCGTGCGAACTGCCAAAGACGCAGAGGGTAAGACCACGTACATTGAAAACCTCGGCGGCGCCAACACCGTTTGGCTCGACCCTTTCAACGCCTACCGCTATTCGACGCGCCCTTTCCCGAGCGAGAATATGTACAGTGCCACCTACGTGAAGCTGCGCGAGGTGGCTGTTACCTACCACCTGCCCAAAGGCCTGAGCGACAAGCTGAAATTGCAGAATGCATCGATATCCATTGTGGGTAATAACCTGTTCGAATGGACTGCCGCGGGCGTAAGCATCGATCCTGAGCGGGCATTCCGGCAGGATGGCTCGGCCTGGATGCAGGGGGTCGAATACTATAATGTAATGCCGTGGACAGGCTCGGTGGGTTTGAAGCTGAATGTAGATTTCTAAACGATTGTGATCATGAAAATTTCGAAAGTGATATATAGCCTGGCGGCGGTAATGGGGCTTCTCCTGATGAGCTGCGAGGATTTGAGCGAGGTTAACCAAAACCCCAACAGCCCCGAGGAAGTGTCGGCGAACTACATCATGAGCTATGTGCTGACGCATTCGGCCAAGGCCTATTATGCGCTCGGTGCGGAAGGTTCCGACCTTTCGGGCGCGATGCAGTACATTCAGATGGGTACGAACGAGGGGGCTATGAAAGTCAACCAATATGGCTGGTCGGCGGCAAGCTGGTCGGAGTACTATAATATTTTGAAAAACAACGATTTGATGTACCAGGCCGCGGTGCGCGACAACAATCGTTTTTTCCAGGCGATAGCCCTAACCATGAAATCGTTCGTATTTGGTTTGATGACGGACCTTTTCGGTGACATTCCCTATTCGGAAGCGCTGCAAGCCGCCAGTGAGCAATACTATCCCAAATACGACAGCCAGCTCGACGTGTACAAAGGCATTCTTACCGATCTGAAAACTGCTTCTATTCTGCTGGGCAGCCTGGGCACCGCCGACGTGGTGAGTGCCGGATCGGACGTGCTGTATGGCGGAAAGGCGGCCAACTGGAAGAAGTTCGCCAATGCATTGCGGATGCGTTACGCATTACGGCTATCGGCCAAAAAAGCCGAAGCGGCCGCTGTCGGCATCGACATTACAGCGGAATTTAAAGACGCGGCGGGTGCCACATTTGCGGCCAATGCCGACGATGCTTCGATGGCTTTCATCGGTACCACCAGAGACAACTCGGCAGCAGGCGGTTTGCTGAATGCGAGCAACCCTTTGTATTATATCAAACCATCCAAACCATTTGTAGACAAGCTCACAGCTCTCGGCGACCCTCGCCGCGACCGCTGGTTCCAGCCCGTACTGAACAAATGGGACGCCAAAACCACTACCGTGACCGAAAAAAGCGTAACCAATGCATTTGGTGAAACATTTACAGTGAAGTACATGCCGGCCAAAGCCGGGGCCAACGTGGATACCTCGCTTTACGTGGGCTTGCCGGTAGGCCTGGCGATCGTGGATGCGACGGGTTATAACAAGGGCGATGACGGTACCGCCTACAACCCCGAGCGCAGCCAGTACATTTCGTTCCTGCACAACCGCTACCGTACCAATACCGAGGCTTACGTGAAAATGAACCTCATTACCTACGCAGAGGTCGAATTTATGTTGGCCGAAGCGGCGCTGGATGGCAGCTGGGGCGTTTCGGGCACGGCGGAGGACCACTACAAAAGTGCGATTAAGGCATCGCTGGACAAATACAATGCACAGGTAGCGAGCGGTTTCAGTTTCGATCGATACTATGCGCAAAATGCCGTGAGCCTCGCGTCGGCCTCCAATAAACTGGAAAGGATCTCGGAACAGAAATGGATTGCGGGCTGGCTGAGCGTCGAGCCGTGGTTCAGTTGGCGGAGAACGGGCTTCCCGGCGCTTAAAACGGGCCCGGCGGCACAGTTCGGTGCGGCTATTCCCGTGCGTTTCGTGTATCCGATCGCCAATGCGGATGCCAAATACCTGGTGAATTACAATGCGGCGGTGGATAAGCTGGAACCGTCGGGTTTCGTACCGACTGGTCAGAGCAAAGACCATCAATATTCAAAAATGTGGCTGCTGAAAGGTACTTCGGCACCCTGGTAATCGTTCGGCTCCGGCCGGTTTTAGTATGTATTTAAAAAACAGCATTTCAAAAATCATTGCAACGGGCAGTTTGGCCCTGTGGACGCTAGCAGTGGCCGCGCAAAATGGAGAAACCTATCTGCCCACGGCGACACCCGATCGCATTGTGCTCAATGTGACGGCCGACCCGTCGACTTCGATGGCAGTCAACTGGCGAACTTCCGAGGCTATTACGGAAGGCTTCGCCGAGATCGCCGTGGCGGAGGCCGACCCCCGGTTTGTGTCGAAGGCTAAAAAACTCAAAGCCAATACCCAAAAACTCGTTTGGGAGGATACGCCCACGGCCCACTACCATTCCATTATTTTCGAAAACCTGCAACCCGGTACCAAATATGCGTACCGGGTCGGCGGGGAACAAGGGTGGAGTGAATGGATCCATTTCACCACCGCGGGTACCCGCGACCAGAAGCTGTCTTTTATCTATTATGGTGATGTTCAGGTGAATATTTCTTCGCTATGGTCGCGTGTGGCGCGTGAGGCCTACGCGAAAGCGCCCGACGCGCGCCTGGCCATCTACGCGGGCGACCTGATCAACAAAGCCAACCGCGACGTGGAATGGGGCGACTGGTTCCGCGGCGGGGGCTTCATCCATTCCATGATCCCGGCGTTCCCGACGCCCGGCAACCACGACCATTTCGATACGCCCGAAGGTGTTAACACGACTTCCGTATTCTGGCGGCCGCAGTTTACCCTGCCCGAAAACGGTCCGAAAGGATTGGAGGAGACCTGCTACTATGCAGATGTTCAGGGGGTAAGGTTCATTTCATTAAACTCGGATCAGGTAGATGTTTCCGAGAAATGGACGAAGGTGCAGGAGGAGTGGCTGGAAGGCATTCTCCAAAACAACCCGCACAAATGGACGGTGATTACTTTCCACCACCCGATTTTTTCGCCCAAAACCACCCGCGATAACAAACGTATGCGGGAGACTTTCAAGCCGTTGTTCGACAAATACAAAGTCGACCTCGTACTGCAAGGCCACGATCACACCTACGCACGCGGCATGGCCAACATCCCGATGGACGGCAAAGGGGTACGGTCAGGAACGATGTACGTGGTATCCGTCAGCGGGCCGAAAATGACAGATTCCAATGTGGACCGTGCTGCCTGGATGGACCGCTCGGCCATTTATACCCAACTTTTCCATGTGGTGAATGTTGAAGGCAATAAGCTGTCATTCGATACCTATACGGCCACCGGAGAGCTGTACGACGCATTTGATTTGATTAAACAAAAGGGAAAGATTAACCGCATCGTAGAACGCGTTCCGGCGAACGTATCCGAACGACACTGACATACCCGACCACGCTTGACCATCCCTGACAATACCTGACCACGCTTGACAATACCTGACTACCCCTGACAATACCTGACCACGCTTGACAATACCTGACTACCCCTGACCATCCCTGACCACACTTGACAATACCTGACCACGCTTGACCACACCTGACCACCCCTGACAATACCTGACCACTTCTGACCATACCTATGAAACGCATCGCCCTTTTTGTTTCTTCCGTTCTGCTGGGGACGTCATTGCTAATGGCGTTACGCGTGCCGGTTTCCGACGAATTCCCCTCTGAAATAGTCAAATTCAAGGCATATTCTGGTAATCCGCTCTTCCAGGGGACCGGCGACCCGCAAACCTGGGACGAGAAAATCCGCGAACGCGGCTACATCTTGCGCGAGGGGAACAAGTACTACATGTGGTACACCGGCTACACGAAAGCGACCGGTAATGATATGAAATACCTCGGCCTGGCTACTTCCGATGATGGGTTGAAATGGACGCGTCACCCGAAAAACCCGATTCATACTTCGCTGTGGGTGGAGGATATGTGCGTGGTAAAGGAAGGCGGTACCTATTATATGTTCGCTGAAAGCAAAGACGATATCGCCCATTTGCTCACCTCCACCGACCGCATCCGATGGAAGGATCAGGGCGCTATCGACATCCGCCTCAAAAACGGTTCGCCCATCAGCAAAGGACCTTATGGGACACCGACAGTCTGGAAGGAAAAGGGCACCTGGTACCTCTTTTATGAACGCAACGACGCCGCGGTGTGGCTTGCCACGAGCAAAGACCTTAAAACGTGGACGAACGTACAGGACGAACCGGTGCTGAATGCAGGCCCCGAAAAGTATGACGCGTTTGCCGTCGCATTCAACAAGATTATCCAATATAAAGGCCTTTACTATGCCTATTACCATGCGTCGGCATTCAAGGACTGGCGTGAGTGGACAATGAATGTGGCCGTTTCGAAAGACCTCGTCCATTGGAGCAAATACGAAGGAAACCCCATCGCCGGTAACGATTCTTCCAGCGGATTCCCGGTTTTCGACGGCAAGCAATGGCGGTTTTACACCATGCACCCCGATGTACGGGTTTACTTCCCCGAAAAATAGAATGCCTCTCTATGATTTTAAAGCATTGCGACTCGCGGTTGGGTACCCGGTTGCAATGCTTTTTTGTCTTAAACTAAAAAAAAGCCTTCCAGCCGCCACGCTTGAAATGCGCCCGGGTGTCTCTGGTATTGGAATCGCAAAAACGCGGCGATCCGCTCATCAATCAGACACCATTATGAAGAGATTTTTTTATTTCGGTTGCTTCATCCTGCTCGCGGCGGGGCAGTTCGGTTGTTCCAAAGACAATCCCACACCAACGCCTGAACCTGAGCCCGAACCCATCAAACTGGAACGTGAGGCTGTGAAGTTTGCACTCCAGAGTCGGCCGCAATACCTCGCGGAGGCTTACCGGTTCATTGGCAAAGACTCCGTGGACCTGTTGAAATTGGATACCAACTATGCCAAATACCGGAACATCGTTTTTTTCTCATTCCATTTTGACGAAGGGTACATTAATTTTTGGAGCGGCAGCCAATTCCCGAATACCGAAATCCCGGGCGATGTGAAGACTTTCAACCTCGGGATAAGAGTCGACCGACCCACAGGCCTGCGTTGCTATTGGGAAGAAGAGAAGGGCACCCTAAGAATAGAAAGTGACAGGATGACGGACTATTTCCCTATGGTTATTCTGGGTAAAAAGGCGTACCTCGAAACATCGTCGTTTATGAATCATCGTACCATTGAGATGGTCAAAGCGGCCCAGGTCAAATCGCAGGCGATTTTTATTTACGAAGACGACGACCCGAAACTGGGGAAAGTGAAATACAAGATCACGCTCAAACCGATGTACGAATATTACCGCGAGCCTAACCAGCAATGGGATGCCAACTTCGCCGTATTCTGAAATGGGACCTGTTATGAAAAAGCTGCTGTTATTTGCATTTTTGTGTATTGTCGGCGCAGGTATGTCCGCATGCGGGAAAAAAGATAACGACCAGCCGGACCCTAGGCCGGAACCTGTCCGCCTGGATCGCGATACGGTTTCCTCATGGCTCGCTCGCAATTCGTTTTTCATTACCGATGCCTGGCGGTTTGCCGGAAAAGATTCAGTGGATATGTATAAGGTGGATACATTGCTGCCGCTCTATGCGAAGGCCGCGATCCTGAACTTTTACATTGAAAAAGGTGCGGGATCTATTATGTTCCACGGTGGCGCGAGGGAGTTTCCCAATACGGAGATTCCCGGTAATGCTCGGACGTTTGATCTGAATATCCGAATTTTCCTCCCCACGGAAATGAATCTGGTATGGGATGAGGAAAAGGGCACGCTGGGTGTCGAGACGGCGAGAACAACGAGCTATTTCCCGATGATTATCCCGGGTAAAAAAGGTTACCTGGATCCCGCGAGCTTTAATGTGAAAATGTCGGCGGAGCAAGCGAAGGCAGCGGTCGTTAAGCCGAGTATGAAGTTTATTTATGAAGACGACGATCCCAAGCTGGGGAAAGTTACCTATAAAATTACAATGAAACCCATGTATCAGTACTATCGTGAACCGGGCCAACAGGCGAGTGCGAAGTATTTTGTATACCCTTGAATTGATTGATAGTTAGTGAATTGAATGATGAAATCCCTGGCACTCATACTCATCGCGGCACTTGCGCTCGCAGGTTGTAATGACCTGAAAGACCTGCGTCCGGTGGATCCCGCAACGCAGATTCCGGAGAAGGTTGTGAACGTGGTAAAAGCGAAATTCCCGAAAGGCGAGGATCTGGTTTTCAAACCGATCCTGGAAGATAAAATCTGGGAAGTGAAGCTGAAATCGGAGGCGGACCGGTATACGTCGCTCGTCGATTATGGTAAAATGTGGGAGACGTTTAAGGTAATGCCTGATGGCGTCCCTTCCGTCTTGCAGACAACCCTGCAAAAAACCGCTTTCGGGGACGGGACATTATCAGGCTATACACAGGGCTATTTCGCCACGAACAGCAACAACAAGCTGCTCTACAACTATAAAAATGAAAACTATTCGTTCGAATGGGGCGGCGTATTTCCTAATGGCGTCAGCTCGGCTACGTTCGATCCGTCGCTGTACCGGATTACCACCTATGAGATCGCCGATCTGCCTGCGTTTGTGAAGGATACCATCAAGACATTTCCCAAAGCAACTTTCGTGGTGGGTTACACCTGGGTGAGGCTCGATGGTTCCAGGCGTTACTATGTGACAGGCAAACTGAACGAGGGCGGCACGTATGACCAGTTTTCAATGTTTTTCGATGATAAGGGCAAGTTGAGGTGGATGAGCAACCTGTTCACGCAGCCGGGTGTGCCGGTCGCGTCCTCGAACCTGGAACCCGTGCCGGCAGAAATTAAGCAATACCTCGATAGCACGCCCGAACTCACTGGTTACCAATATGAAAGAAAGCTGAAAAGTAACATCAACGGTCTGGATAGTTATTACATCGTCGTGACTGTCGGAAGTGTTTCCAGGTGCGAGCTCTATTTCGACAAGGATTTTAATGTACTCAATAAAAAATACACGGTGTTATTGTATTAAAAAATAGTAATTAATTAAGTTTAAGTTACTTCCAGGTCTAAGTTTCTTTCCTGAACCCAACGTTCCCCTGATGAAATTCTTTCTCTCTAAAAAATACGACAGCGTAACAAGCCTCGTGAAAGCCTGCCAGCAGCAGGACCCGAGGGCGCAGACCGTATTTTACGAGCGATACAAGGCCAAAATGACCGGTATTTGCCGCCGCTATGCGCGGACCGTGGCTGAGGCCGACGACATTTTTCAGGACGCATTTGTAAAGATTTTTAACAACATCAGCGATTTGAAGGAACCCGAGGCCGTAGACGGCTGGGTGAAAGTGACGGTAATCCGGACGGCGATCAACTATTACAACCGCACTACCCGGCAGCAGGAGCTTCAAAGCTCGCTCGACGGCGTGGAATGGCAGGTGGAATCGGATGATTACGTGCGCATTATCGACCAGATGAACGTCCGCGACCTGGTGGACCTGATCAACGAGTTACCCGATAAATACAGGACGGTGATTAACCTGCACCTGATCGACGGCTATACACACACCGAAATTGGTGAAATGTTGTCCATGTCGGACGCTACGGCCCGGTCGCAGTTCATGAGAGGACGTAACCTGCTAATGAAAAAATTGGAACTAAAAGGAATAGTACATCATGAAAACTTCTGAGGACAAATTGAACGAAGCGCTGCGCGACGTCCTCAAACGCAAGTTTGATGACTATGAAGAGCAGCCCAACCCCAACGCGCTCGAACGTATACGTGCGCGCGTAAAGCCTGCGCGCACGGGCAGGTATTGGTGGTTCACGGGTGCGCTCGTGCTGCTTTCCGTGTCCGGTATTCTGCTCAATCGTTTCTTAGGCGAAAGCAAAACTTCGTTCGCGGTTTCGGAAAAAGCGGTTGTACACACTGTAAACGAAGCCGTACCGGCATCCGGCGATGCAAAACCAACGGAAGAGGCGCTCCCCGTTTCGAAAGCACCGGTGCATTCGGCTCAATCGCTTTCCCGCAAAACCGTCTGGAAAATACCCGTTTCGCGATCGGAGAAACTGGTTAAAAGTGTTTTTGTGAAAGACCCTGGTAACCAACCGGCATCGAAGGTGCATCGCGGGCAGGCCGGTAACGCTCCGGGCGCCACTGTAAGCCGGTATGAAAACTTACTGCCTGCGAACACAGGCCTTCCCGTTGCCAGAATGCAGGGGGCGGATCCCGTTTCCGAAAATGGGAATGCAGTACTGGTGGAAGAAGCGCCCGTGCAGGTGGATTCGGCAATGGCAGCGATGCCGTTGGAAGAACTGGCCTCGATGTCGCTGAAAGAAATGCAGGTACCGCTGCATTTGCGCGGCGTGGTGGCGCCTGCATTCAAGCCTGCGAAGGTGATTGTCACCAACCCAACGAGCGTAGCATGGCTTTTTAATGCGTCGGCATTGCATTCGTACCAGATATTGACGGTACCATCGTCGGCAGCCCAGGATTTCCAGAATTTCAGCTTCCCGACATTATTTACGGCGCGTTCGATGGGCTACAAGATAAGCGGTGGCGTGGAGCGGAACGGTATTCAATTGCAGCTCCATTTCAGCGGTTTCCGGCAGACCTATTCCTACGAAATCGCCAACAACAACTATCTCGTCAAACCCGACGACAAAGGCCAATACCAAACCGTACGCCAGGGCGACAGGATGGAGGAGAACCGGAAATTTTCAATGCTCGGCATTGGTGTTTCCAGGCAGCTACGTTGGGGGCATTCGCCTGTCAGCCGGTTTTATGCTGCTTTGGGAGCAGAGTATTCGCATGATTTGAAAAGCAGCCAAAGCCTTGGGTGGGTTAGCCTGGGGTTGGGGAAACAATTTGCGGTGAGCCGCCATACAGCATTCAGCATCGGACCCTACGCCGAGTTTAGCCCGGTGAAGGTGAAAGGAACCCAAAACCCGTTCTACTATCAGCCGTACCGCGTGGGGATATCGGCAGGGCTCCGCTTCGTAAGGCCCTGAACCGCTCACAGGTCAAGTCCCGGCAACCACACTGCCGGGACTTTTTTACGCATAAAATTTTTCTGCAACCATTTCATATCCATATGATTAAAAAATACCTACATTTACGGGCACGTGCCCGTAATATGTACTCCAAAACAACCGCAAAACCTGACCATTTCATACCCACTTGACCACCCCTGACAATACATGACCACCCCTGACCATTCTGACCCACTTGCCCACCCTTGACAATACATGACCACCCTTGACCATTTCTGACCCATTTGACCACCCTTGACAATACATGACCACCCTTGACCATTCCAAACCCATGACCCAATCAAGAACGAGAAGAGATTTCATTGCAACAGGCCTTGCCGCCATGGCAGGAGCGGGGCTTTCTGCCGCATTTTCACCGGCATTCGGACAGGCAGTGCGCCCGGCCGACAGGATCCGCCTCGGCATCATCGGTACCGGCTCGCGCGGCGCCGGCCTGGCCACGCTTATACGCGAAATGCCCGACTATGAGCTGGTTGCCTGCTGCGATATCATCCCCGAAAATTTGCAAAAAGGACTGAGCCTCGCCGCCCAAAATGCCAAAGGCTATACCGATTACCGCAAGTTGCTCGATGACAAATCCATCGACGCCGTGGTGATCGCCACGCCGCTTTACCTGCATTACCCGATGGCCGTGGCCGCATTGCAAGCCAGGAAACACATTTACCTCGAAAAATCGATGACGTACGACATCCCCCAGGCGATCGACCTCGTAAAGAAGGTGAAGGCTTCGGGACTCGTGTTTCAGATCGGTTACCAGTACCGGTATTACGGCCTTTACCATCGGGTGAAAGAGATCATGAAGGAAAACTGGCTGGGCAAGATCACGCATTTCGAATGCCAGTACAACCGCAACTCCAACTGGCGCTTCCCGGTGAAGGACCCTAAAATGGAACGCGCGATCAACTGGCGCATGTACCGCGAGTACTGCGGAGGTCCGCTCTCGGAGCTTTGCGCACATGAGATCGACGTTGTGAATTACCTCACCGACAGCCGCCCGGTAAAGGTGGTGGGCCTGGGAGGCATCAACTATTGGAAAGACGGCCGGGATACTTACGATAACATTCGCACGGTTTACGACTATCCCAACGGCGTGAAAGCCAGCGTAACCTCGGTGTTATCCAACGCCTATAATGGTTACAGCATTCGCATTCTGGGCGATAAAGCGACAGTCGAGATCCTCCGCGACAAAGCGCTCATTTATCCTGAAATCACGAACAATGCCAAAGGCGTCGTGGATGGTGTTACCGGTGCGACCATTGCCGTGACCACCCAGGGCAAAGGCGTGGAAGTGAAGTTCGGAAAGCCGGGCGAAGCGGAACTGGAACCTACCGTGTTCGCATTGAAGGACTTCGCAGAATGTATCAGAAACAAAAAAGAGCCCATTTCCAACGTAGAAACCGGGCGTGATGGCTCTATTGCCATTCACATGGGCAATGCGGCGGCCGATACCGAGAAAGTACAGTATTGGAAACCTGAATATTCGGCCTGATGCAATCGCGGAGGCAGTCGATCGGGCCGATGATGGTGGTAATGTGCTTTGTGCTAAGCGCATTACGTCCCTCAGCGGTACCGCGTACCTACCGGATCACCGGCCAGGCGCAGGGTACTACCTATGCCATTACCTGGTATGCGAACCTCAAATCTGTAACGCAGGCACAGATTGACAGCATTTTCAAAAGCCTTGATGCTTCGCTTTCCATTTACCAGCCCGGCTCGCTGATCAGCCGGTTCAACGAATCGGAGACCGGCATTGAGATGGACCGGCATTTAGCGCAAGTCGTGGAAAAATCCATGCAGATTTATCGTGAAACCGGAGGCTTGTCCGACATCACCGTGCTCCCGCTGGTGCGCGCGTGGGGTTTCGGAGTAAAAGCTGCGGATGCAATGCCCGACAGCGCTGCTATTCGCCTGCTAATGCCGTGTGTAGGCGCTGATAAATTGAAGATCGAAGGCAGCAGGCTCGTGAAAGCGGTTCCCTGCGTACAAATAGACGTGAACGGTATCGCGCAAGGCTATTCGGTGGACGTGATGGCCCGGTTCCTGGAAGCGCACGCGATCGGCAATTATATGGTGGAAGTAGGAGGGGAGATCCGTACTAAGGGCCGGAAGTTACCAGGTAAAGAAGCGATGAAAATTGGCATTGAAACTCCTTCCACCACAGAATTCGACGCACCTGGGATCCGGGAAGTGATTACGATCGGCGATGGGGCCGTGACCACTTCCGGCAGTTACCGCAAGTTCAGAGAGTCGGGCGGGTTGCGGCTCTCCCACATAATTGATCCCAAAACAGGCTTTCCCGTTCAGCGTGAGATCATCAGCGCAACCGTAGTAGCGCCCGAAGCGATCACCGCCGACGGCTTCGACAACGCGCTGCTCGCCGCAGGCATCGACGGGGCGTTTGAAATACTCCGTACCCATCCTCGTATGGAAGCGTACCTCATTTACAGGAAGCCGGACGGTACTGTTGCGGATACGGCTTCGGCGGGGTTCGGCAGGTATATCGTGCCGAATGCTGACCGCTGACTGTGAGGCAGCTGGCCTCCCCGCCGTCGTTTCGAGAACGTTATCGGTACTATTTCCGGCGAATCCCGTGGATGCCTATTAAATTCCATGTAATATTGTTCTAAGCCAAAATTAAATACTGCCGGATGTGTAAAACGCATCACAAATGACTTCGCAGCCGCATGGCGAGGCATGTGTCGCTATGTCCCGGTTCTGGCTCTCCGTCCCTGGAAAATTCATTTTTCATTTCCTAACCATAATCTTATGCATGTAAAACTACCCACCCATCCATGGGCCCGTATTCTTGTTCTTTTTGCATGCCTCAGCCCGTTATGGCTCCACGGGCAAAATCTGAGGGATGTTACCGGCGTGATTACAGATAGTTTGAGCAAACAGGGCCTGCCCGGCGTGACCGTCGTGGTGAAAGGCACACAGCGAGGCACCACCACCGACGCCGACGGCCGGTATGCGGTACAGGCTGCCCCGTCGGATGTGCTCACATTCAGTTATGTAGGTTATGTAATGAAAGAAATGGCTGTCGGGAACCAGTCGGTGATTGAAACTACCCTGCAACCGAGTACCAATGCACTCGACGAGCTGGTGGTGGTAGGCTATGGGACGATGAAGAAGAGCGACCTCACCGGCGCGGTGATCCGCATCGATTCGAAGACGTTCAAGAATCAGCCGATGACCCAGCTTACCGACATGCTCACGGGTACCGTGGCGGGTTTCAATGCAAACCAGGCTACTTCCGCAGCGGGAGGGAGCTCGTTACAGATCCGCGGGCCTAAGTCTCTGACGGCCAATTCGAGCCCGATGGTGGTGATGGACGGCGTGATATTCAACGGCAGTATTGCCGACATTAACCCGGCCGACATCGAAACGATGGACATTCTGAAAGACGCCAGCTCGGCGGCCGTTTTCGGTGCGCGGGCTGCGGGCGGAGTGATCCTGATCACGACTAAAAAGGGCGCCACGGGTAAACCGGTGATCAATGTATCGGCGAATGTGGGTACGGCCCAGGCGGCGAACGATTTTAAACCATTCGATAAAGACGGCTACCTGAGTTTCCGTCGCGACTTGTTGCGTGCAACCAATCCAGACCGTCCGTCTTTTTATTACGACAATCCGGGTACGCTACCGGCGGGCATCTCGCTCGAACAATGGCGCAGTGCGAGCAACAACCCGCAAGCCGACAATACCCAGGAATGGCTCAGCCGACTGCGCTTTTTTCCTATCGAAACCGAAAATTACCTGGCAGGGAAAACCGTGGATTGGTACAAGGAAGTGATCCGCACCGGGTTGCGGCAAAACTACGACGTGAGTATCGGCGGAGGTTCGCAGAATGTGACTTATTACTGGTCCCTGGGCTATCAAAACAACGAAGGCATATTGCGCGGCGACAAATTTTCCACGATTCGCTCGCGCCTCAATGTGGACTTCAAAGTGACCGACTGGCTTAATGTGGGGGTGAACAGCCAGTTCGCCGATCGCGACGAGAGCACCGTTCCGGCTAATCTGGGGCAGATGTTCATCATGAGCCCTTACGGCTCGATGTTCGATGAGAACGGCAATGCGATGTGGTATCCCAACAGCTTTGCGGTGGCCAATCCGCTGATCAACTTTTATGGTCAGGAAAGGATGAAAAAGGTGAACACGCTCTTTGCTTCGCTTTATGGCAAGATCAAGCTGCCTTTTGGATTTGACTACAAAATATCCTTTCAACCGAGGTATGAAGCTTCGAAAGACTACAATTTCTGGTCGTCCAACACGCTTGACGGTGGCTCCACGCGCTCAGGCGGGTACAGCACGCGGGCGGACGCGTCCACGTACGAGTATATCCTCGACAACCTTTTGCATTGGAACAAGCAGTTCGGCGTCCACCAGTTCGATGTGACGTTGCTTTACAGTGCCGAGCGTAATCGGGGCTGGTATTCCAAAATCGCAAACCAGGGTTTCGTGCCTAACCAGAACCTCGGCTTCCACGGGATGCAGTACGGCACCAGTCCGGCGATGGAAACGAACGATACCCAGATCACCGGTGACGCGGCCATGGCGCGACTCAACTACACCTTGTTTGATAAATACCTGATCACGGCGTCGGTCCGTCGGGATGGCTTCTCGGCATTCGGTACCAGGCAGCCGAGGGCGGTTTTTCCGGCGGCCGCGGTGGCCTGGAAGATTTCGGAGGAGAAGTTCTTCCATATTGATTTTGTAAGCCAGATGAAGCTCCGGTTGTCGTGGGGCGTAAATGGCAACCGCGATATCGGTGCCTATTCGGCGCTGGCGCAGTTGCTTTCGGCCATGTATTACGACGGTACCAATGTGCAGGTGGGCGTTTACAACACCTCGCTGGCGAATCCGAACCTGGTCTGGGAAAAAACGAAGTCGATCAATGTCGGCATGGACCTGAGTTTGTTCAAAAACCGCATCGACCTGAGCATGGAATATTACGATATGACCACCACCGACCTGCTGATGAGGCGCCTTTTGCCCGAAATCACCGGTTTCAAGGACATTACCACCAACCTGGGGCTACTGGGCAACAAAGGTTTTGAAATGACCATCAATACCATCAATACCGAACAGGCCAATTTCTCGTGGCGCAGCGGGCTGGTTTTTTCATTTAACAGGAACAAAATCAAACGGTTGTTCGGAGATTATAAGGAGGAAACCGTGGATGGGAAAACCGTTACCCGCGAGTTGCCCGATTATTCCAATGAATGGTTCCCGGGCCAGGCCATCGATCGCGTGTGGAACTACAATGTGACGGGTATCTGGCAAACGGCAGAAAAGGACGCCGCGGCGGTTTACAAATTACAGCCCGGCGATTTCAAAGCGGAGGATGTGGATGGCAACGGCAAATATGAAGCTTTGCTGGACAAGCAGTTTATCGGCTACCGTCAGCCCCGCTTCCGGATCGGCCTGCGGAATGAATTCACATTCTGGAAGAACTTCACCGCCAGCCTGTTTCTCCGGAGTGAGCTGGGCCATATCGCGCCGTTTACCGAAGGCTTGCGTACAGGCGGCTCCGACACGTACGACCGCCGGAACACCAACGATTTTCCATATTGGACACCCGATAACCCGACCAACGAATATGCGCGGCTGAATACCAACACCAACGTTTTCGGAGGGGGTATTAAGGTTTACAAGAAATTGTCGTTCCTGCGCTTGCAGGATGTGAATGTGGGCTATTCATTGCCGGCCGACCTTTCCAAGAAGCTGAAAGTGAACAGTGTACGTGTCTTCGCTTCTGCGCGTAACCTGCTCACTTTCACCAAATGGCCAGGCTGGGATCCCGAGGCCTGGGATAGTGACGGTACCAACGTTCCGATGCCTAAAAATTTCACCGTCGGGCTTAATCTCTCATTGTAAACAGCCATTAACCTGAGCATTATGAAAATCTTTCGATACCTCATATTATTTGTTTTGCTGCTAAGCCAGTCGGCTTGCGACAAGGACTGGCTGAAACCGGAGCCGTTGTCGTTTTTCAGCCCGGAGAAAGTGTTCGTGGACAAGGCCGGGATGGAGGCATTGCTTATTACCATGCGCAAGGACCTCAAAAACGAGAGTACCGGCACGATGCCAAACCTGACGATGGAATTTGCCGCTTCGGATCTGGGGTCGCCGTGGTCGCAGCTGGATTTTTACAACCTTACGCCCAATACCGACCAGTACTACCGTTTCCTGACGATGTTTACGGTGATTTATTCTTCCATTAAAAACTGTAACGTACTCATCAGCAGGATCGACGATATCAAATGGCAGTCGGATCAGGAGCGAAATGCGATTCTGGCGGAGGCACTTTGGCACAGGGCTTACTGGTATTACCGGCTCGTGAATTCCTACGGCGATGTGCCGTTTCTGGGTGGTGAAATATCGGAGGCCAAGCTCGATTTTCAGACCCACAGCCGCTGGACGATCCTGGAAAAGATCAAAACGGACGTTGAGTTTGCCACCGAATGGCTGCCCGTCACCGCTAAACCGGGCGTGATTACCAAAGGGGCTGCAAATCATTTGCTGACGAAAATTTACCTCGCCAATCTGGAATACGACAAGGCGATCGAGGCCGCTAACAAGGTCATTAATGGTCCGTATGCATTAATGACCCAGCGTTTCGGGATCGATGCGACGAAGGGTTACCGCAACCTTATCTGGGATCTGCACCGTCCGAAGAATTTCAGCATCGCCCAAAATACAGAGACCATTCTGGCGTCTATAGACCGCTATGAGGCGCCGCCGGCTGCACGTTCCGTAGGCCTTTACACGATGCGGCTCTACAATTGCCAGTGGTTCCAGCCGCAGGTGCTCGACAGCCAGGGCAAGCCGGGCATGGTAGCCAGCGGGCCTATGTACGATTCCTTGGGGCGGGGTAATGCCAATATCCGGCTGACAGGCTATTACCAATACGATATTTGGGCGCACAAAGGCAGTACCTGGCGCGATACGCCCGATTTGCGGCGGGCAGACATTAACTGGGTAGATATTCATGAACTGAGGTACAACAACCCGGTTTCGGTTGATTTTGGTAAACCGATTAACACCCAATTCCTTGCTGCGCAGGTGGATACGTTCAAGCATGTGTACGCGATGCCGCATTATATTATGTACAATCCGCAGGACGACCCGAAGGCGACACCCATGGGCGGCAATGGCGACTGGTATATTTTCCGCCTGGCCGAAACCTATCTGCTCCGCGCGGAGGCCTATTTATGGAAAAATCAGCTTGCATTGGCAGCTGACGATATCAATAGGGTACGAGAGCGTGCGAAAGCATTGCCGATTACCGCGGGCGAGGTATCGATCGATTTTATTCTGCACGAGCGTGCGCGGGAGTTGTTCGCGGAAGAACCCCGCCATTCGGAGCTTGTCCGGGTTTCGTACATCATGGCCAAGGCGGGTATCAATGGTTACAGTCTGACCAATTTCAGTGAAAAGAACTACTATTTCGACCGGGTAATGCGGTATAACAACACTTATGAAAAGAAGATACAGCTTCTGGGCAACACGGCGAACATGGCGCCATTCCACGTGCTATGGCCGATTCCTTCACTGGTGATCACGGCTAACACGAAGGGCGTGATCAATCAGAATATCGGTTATGACGGTGCAAACAGGAATGTGCCGCCGCTGACGAAGATTGAATAGAACGCGACAGCACTGAAATATAAAGAGGCCATCGCACACGCGACGGCCTCTTTATTGGAATATCGGTTTTATCAGAACAAGACGGGCCTTTTCGAAACATAAACTGTGCCGCTCCGATTGGCCTGATCACAAAATTCGAACGTGTTTTCTTTCCCGCAAAGTGGTGCGGAGCCGGTCACATATAGCCGCGATTTTTTATCAAAATATAAACTCACCAACTGATGCCGGGCAGGAAGTTCGATTTTTCGTCCACTTTCAGATTTAATACCAATGGTGTGAAGATAGCCCTCCTCGGTCTGAATCAGGTCGATTTGAAACCGGATGCCGTTGCCGGAAAATGCATAATTGATGGGTACCTTATAATCCTCAATATCCCAACGCGCCGTGGAGCGCTCCCAGCGCAGTCCTCTGTCCGTACTGAACCAGGTAGGCAGCATGCCGAATTTATTGTCGAACACGCTGGCGCCGGTTCTCTGGGTTTCCATCACATAGAGCGTATCCTGCTTTTCCATAAACGCAAACAGACCCACGCGGGCATTGTAATTGCCCTTTGTCCAGGTTTTGCCCTTGTCGGTTGTTACAAACACTTCGAAGCCGGTTGTAATAGTCAGCGTATCGTCGATGTTACCGTGTACCGCCTTGATATCACGGTTGTCCGGCGACCTCAGTATATACCAGTCGGGGTGTTCGAGCATGGTCTCCGGTGCCGGTGCGTCGTTATCATTGCGGCAACCCAGGAATGTCAAGAGCGAGAATAGGATCAGAAGTAATTTTTTCATGGCTGGCAGGTAAGCATAAGTTTTGTATCGGTTACAATTTAACTGCTATTCTGCTATCCTGCATCGGTTCATTGTGAATTATATGTTAATTTTTTCTTATTCCCCGGCCAGCCGCTGCAAATCCGATTGTGCGAGGCGGTAATTCAATTGCGCCGCCAGCAAATCGGCTTCCGCTTTGGCCAACAGGGAGCGGGTGTTGAGGATATCTGCTTCCAGGTTCAGGCCGGATGCCTGCTTGTCGGATTGCACTTTGAGTTCCTCGGTGCGGTATTTGACGGCTTTTTCGGCTACGGCAATCAGCGCGGTGGCTTGTGTGAGTTTCCGGTGCGTCTTGGAAACATCGTTTTTGACCTGATTTTGCGTGTTGAGCAGGTTTTCACGTGCCTGCTGGCTCAGGAAATGCCGCTGGCGGATCACCTGCTTGTTGGCGACCAAGTCCTGGATATTCCATTTGAATTGCGCCCCTACGAACGGGTTGTTGTTCGGGAAAAGCAGGTTACCGGTCTGGTAGGAATAACCCGCCACCAGTCCGATGTCGGGCAGGTTGCCCTGCTCGGCTGCGCGGATGGCTTTCTGGGTTTTGATTTCCGTCAGACTCGCGATTTTGATATCGTTGTTGGACGTGGCCGCATTGCTCAAATAGCTATCCAGCGTACCGGTACCCATTGCCATGTTCGGGACCGGTGCGAGCGTAACGCTATCCGTTTCGATGCCGGTCAGCTGTTTCAAATCGGCTGTGTAATCTTCGGTTTGAATGCGGAGTTTCAGGAGATTTTGCTCCTCGTCGGCGATGTTCGCTTGCAGGCCTGCTTTGTTTACATCAATGGTTTTGCCGGAAAGTAATGCACTTTCCACATCGTATAGCCGCATTTGCGCCAGCTTGATTTTCGCATTTGCCTCTTCCTGCTGCTTCTGCGTGATGAGCAAGCCATAATATAATTTTTCGATCGCCTGCCTGATCTGCAGCGACGCCCTCGATTGCTCATGGCGCGCAAGTTCGGCATCGGTTTTCGCCACCTCAATGCCCGTTTTGATCTTTCCGAGCTGGGTAATCGGCTGGTACAGGGTTACACCCGCATTGAAATTATGGTGTTTACCCAACGGAAAAGTCTTTTCCTCATTCGGCAATGCGATGGTCGTACCTCCGAGGGGCAGCGCGCCGAAAGAACCCTGCTCGATTACCAGCTGACCGAGATTGGCATTGTACTGGTACGAGGAGCTCACCGAGGCGACCGGATATCGCTTGATGGCGTCTTCGGCTACTTTGGCTTCCTTTTCGGCTACCTGCAACTTGCGCACGTTCAGCAAATGGTTATTCTGCAATGCCATTTCCACGGCCTGTTCGAGCGTGAGCGGTTGCGCTTGCTGTGCATACGCGGGGGCGAGGGCAACCGTGCAGAGTGTGAGTATCGGGAATATCAGCTTAGTTTTCATGGTGTTCAGCAACAGGTGTTACCATCAGGTCTTTTTTATCATACGGTTTGATCATCGCGATGTACAGTACGGGCACTGTGAGCAGTGCCATCACCATCGACCAGATCACCCCGACGGCGATTACGCTCGCGAGCGGGCTCCACATCGGCGATCCCGACAGGATCATCGGCAGCACGCCGATTGCCGCGGCCATCGCTGTCAGGAATATCGGACGCAGACGACGCTTGCCGGATTCGATAGCGGCAGTACGGATGTCCATGCCGTGACCGAGCAGTTCATTGGTATGGTCCACCAGGATGATCGCATTCCGTACCACAATCCCCGAGAGGCTGATGAGGCCCACAAATGCGGTGAATCCGAAGTTGTTATGCGTGATGTAGAGGCCCATCAGCGCACCGAACAAGCTGAGCGGGATCGTGAGCATCACGAGCGCGGCTTCTTTGAGGCTACGGAACTGGAACAGCAGGATGAAAAATATGAGTACCAGGCTGATGACCAGCACGACGATCATCTGGCTGAATGTCTCGTTCTTATTAAACTGCTCACCGCCATATTCGATCCGGTAGCCTGCGGGCAGTGGAATGTCGGCGATTTTGTCCTTCACTTCTTTCACCAGTTCGGCAGGGAGTACGTCATCCTCGGTTTCACTCAGGATAGTGAGCGTCCGTACGCCGTTGCGGTGCATGATCTTGCCGGTCTGCCATTGCGGTTTCAGGTCGGCAACCTGGCGCAGGGGTACGTTGGCGTCGGTTACAGGCGAGGCCAGGTAAATGTTTTCCAGGTTATCGGACGACTGTCGGTTGCGTTCGTCGAGGCGGAAAACAATGTCGAGCGGGTTGTTGCCTTCGTACATCGTCGAGATGGGGGCGCCGTTGAAACCCGTGTACACCATTTGGGAAATGCTGCCGGTAGTAAAGCCGAGCTTGTTGGCCTCGTCTTTGAGCTGAATGCTGATGCCGTAATAATCCTCACGGAAATCGGGGCGGACCATTGCACTGCCTTTCGCATTTTTAAGAATTTCCTGTACCTGCAAACCGATTGCTTTGAGGCGGGCAACGTCGTCGCCCACAATGCGCACTTCCACGGGCGATTTGTAAGGGGAGCCCTGCTGCATCAGTTTCACCTGCGGCGATCCCTCGGGGATCAATGCGGCTACTTTACCTTCGAGTTCGTGGGCAAATGCCTCGGCCGTTTTCTCGTCGGTGGTGTTGATCAGGATCTGCGCATAGTTGGTAACCGGCACTTCGGGGGAGAAATTATAGTAAAATCTCGGTGCACTCGTGCCTGTGAACGTCGCGTAAGAGGTCACGCGCGGATCGCCTTTGACGAGTTTTTCTGCTTTCAGAATGGCCTGGCTTGTCTGGTCGAGCTTGGTACCCGTCGGCATCCATAGTTCGATCACAAACTGATTGCGCTCGGCTGCCGGGAAGAATTTCTGCTTAATGCCCTGATATACAAACAGCGACAGTACGACGGTGAGCAAGCTGACGCCGATCGTCAGTGCTGAATGCCTCACGCACCATTCGAGGGCGGCATTGTAGCCGTTCTGCATGCGGTCGAGCAGGGTAATGCGTTTCTTTTTGTCGGATTCTTCCGCGCTGTGGTCGTGAAGGCCTTTTTTGATGAAGGTATAGCAAAGCAGCGGGGTCAGGATCATGGCCACGATAAACGAAGCAGCCAATGCAATAGCCACCGTTACGGGCAATGCGTGGATGAACTCGCCCACGGAGCCGGTCAGGATAACCATCGGCATGAATGAGGCAATAATGGTTACCGTAGCTGCCAGAACGGGGATAACCAGGTCCGTGGCGCTGCGCCAGGCGGCTGTCCAGCGGTCGATGCCCTCATCGAGGAGCTCCACATAGTTGTCGGCGATTACAATGGCGTCGTCCACCACCATACCGAGCACGACGATCAGTGCAGCGAGCGACACCTGGTGCAGTTCGATACCGAATGCATTGAGCAATGCGAATGTAACGGCGATCGTCATCGGAATGGCCATCGCGGCCACCGCGGCAATGCGGATCGGCAGGAGCAGGATCACGACGATCACCACCGAGAAAATAGCCAGGAAAAATTCACGGATAAAGTGGGTAATGTTTTCATCCACGAGTTTTGGCTGGTTCACGATCGTCGTCAGCGTTACGTCCGACGGCAGCAGCTTCTCCACTTCGGTCAGTTTGGCATTCACTTCCTCCCCGAACTTCACGATATTGTTCCCCTCCTGCATCTGGATGGCGAGCATCATCGCATTACGGCCGTTTACGGTAGTCTTGCTGGTGGGCTCGGCGTACTCACGGTTTACCTGTGCAATGTCCCCCAGCCGGATTAGTTCCCCGGTTTTCGAGGCACCTACGATCTGGTTAGCGATTTCATTTTCGGTATTGTAATAGCCCGAGGTGTACAGTGGGGTCTGGCTCGTTGCGGTTTTGATATCTCCTGTCGGACTAATCACATTCTGTGATTGCAACACCTGCACCACGGACGACAGTTTGACATTATATTGAGAAAGTTTCTCGGAGCTGGAAGTGACCGTGATCTGTTCCTTCTGTTCGCCGATGCGCTTGATTTTGGACACCGATTTGACGGTCCGGAGAACGTCTTCCAGTTTCTGGGTATATTCTTTGAGCTGGGCATAAGTGGCCTTGTCGCTCTCAATGCCGATCACCAGCGCTTCGGTGTCGCCGAAATCGGAGTTCACGATCGGGCCGCGGACGCCTTTGGGGAAATCCACCTGCTTGGCTACCAGCAACTGGTGGCGTAGCTTGCTCCAAAAAACGTCCGGGTTCTTGACGTTTTCGCCCAATTCCACATTCACCACCACCATGCCGTCCTGAGAAGTCGAGTAGGTTTTGTCCTTGCGGATTTCTTCGAATTGGAAAAGGTATTGTTCGAGTTTCTTGGTAACCTGGTCTTCCACTTGCGCGGAGTTGGCGCCGGGGAAATAGGCGAGGACCAGGCCTTGCCGGACGGTGATCTTCGGATCTTCACGCCGGGGCATGTTCAGCAGCGAATAAACGCCTACCGCAAACACCAGCAGCAATACCGACAGCGTCACCTGCGGATATTTCAGGGATGATTTGACAAAGTTCATAACGCAGCTTATTGGGTGATGGAAATGGCGGTGCCGTCGGTGAGCTTATGCTGCCCGCCGGTTACCACGCGGTCGGTTTCGGAGATGCCGGAAGTGATCTCGATCTGGTTGTCGGTGAGTTGCCCGAGGCTGACTTTTCTTTTCAACGCGATTTTGCGGTCGGGATCGGCCACGAAAACGTAACTCTGGTTGTCGAGGTCACGCAAAACAGCCTCGGTGGGGAGTACGAGCGCTTTTTTGGATTGGTTAGAGGCTAATGTTACCTCGGCGATCATGCCCGGGCGGATCAGCAGTTTGGGGTTATTAAGGGCTATTTTAATGGTAAATGCCCGGGAAGCGGCGTCGGCGGCGGAACCTACTTCAATTACTTTACCTGTAAAAGTCTCGCTCAGCGACGATACCAGCACTTTCGCCTCCTGCCCGAGTTTGATATTGTGCAATTCACTTTCGGGGATATACGCATTCACCTTCACCGTGCGGATATCCGACACGACAAAGAGCGGGGTACCCACTCCGACGATCTCGCCCACTTCCGCCATCTTCTTCAGCATGACACCGCTGATCGGGGCAAACAGCTTCGTATCCGACAGGTTTTTAGCGTGAAGTTTCTCCTGTGCGCGGGCCTGTTGCAAGCCGAAACCGACTTTGGCAAAATCGCTTTCGCTGAGGCTGCGGCGGTCATGCATCACTTTCAGGCGGTCATATTCGTCCTGTACCTGAGCTACTTGCACATCGGCTATTTCCTTGGCAATGCTGTAATTACCGGGGTCGAGGCTCGATAGCAGCTGGCCTTGCTTCACGAGCTGGCCTTCTGCGGCGGCGATGTAGTTGATCTTTCCGCCTACCATAAAACCGAGGCGCACCGTTTTGTTGCCCTCGATGTTGCCGCTGACGGAGATCTGGTTGTTGGCTGAAATGTTCTGCGCCTGCCGGGTTATCACGGGCAGCGGCTTTTCAACGGATTTGGCCTGATCCGCGGGCTTATTGCAGCCTGCGAGCGTTGCCATCGTGAGAATGAGATAGATAGGATTGCTTTTCATAAGAATGGACGACCGTTAGGTTTAATATCCTGGTGCAAAATTGGCCCCGATTGATGGCAATGCTTTTGATCTAAATCAAAAAGTAACCTAATATTGAAAAAATGTCAAACTTTTCCAGCTCTGATCCGGCTCAGCGTCTCCTGCGTGATGCCCAGGTACGACGCAATATGCCCCAACGGGACGCGAAGCATGATGTCGGGGAATTTTTCGAGCATGGAATTGTACCGCTCCTGTGCCGATTGAAACTGGATGGAATACAGTTTATCCGAAAATGTCTTTACGGCATTGATCATCACCAGGCGGCTCAGTTTCTGCAACGCCTGGTAGCCGTCGATGAACCTTTCAAGGTCGGGGTAAGGGATGGTCCGGATGGTGGTCTGTTCCAAAACTTCCACACCGTATGGCGACGGGCTATTGAAAAAAGCACTTTCGATGGATACGAAAAAAGAGCCTTCGAGAACAAACGAATGGGTAATATCCTTGCCGTCTTTAACATAATAGGTCCGCACGACGCCTTTTTCGACATAAAAGACCTTCTGCGAAAAGTTGTCGGGTGATAACAGCCGGTGCCCCCTGGGTAATTCCTCCCGCCTGAAAGCCTCCTGGACTTGTGCTTCCATTTCGGGGGATAATAGGATGTGTTGTTTCAGAAAGTGAATCAGCTCCATAATGGGAATGCGATAACCGAAGGACGTTAAGCGACGGTTCTAACATAGCTATTTCCTGCGAGATCCCCGCAGGTCGGTACCGGATTTAGGTCGGCTCTCGCCGGGTTTAAACCCAAACCTGCCTGATGTGTAGTGGATTACACGGCCCATCCGGAACGCATTAGTTTTGAAATATCAAACTACACGTGCTATCATCCATTCAGTTCTATTCCTTTTCATTATGAATTCCATCGGTACGCTCGATTCTTTTTCCCGAAACCTGCAAGCAGCTCATCCGGCGCAACTTTCGGTGCATTTCATGGGAAGAACGCTTACGATTTGCGCAGAGCAAATCACATTTCTTGAAGGCGATGGCAATTATACCTACGTATACACCTGTACGGGCAGGAAATATCTGATCTGCAAAACGCTGAAATGGCTCGCCTGCAAGCTCGACAGCAACTTCATCCGCGTACACAAGTCGTTTCTCGTGAACGCCGCTTATGTGATCGGCTACGCGGACGAAGGCCGTGCCCTCAAAATGCGTTGCGGCAACGAAGCTGCGGTGAGCCGTCGCAAAACAAAGGAAATCATAGGCATTTTCGGAGCGTTGCCGGAGCGCATCAGCGCGTAAGCAAGCCTTTTTCGCCGATCATTCTGATCAATGCGTCGGATATCTTCGCATGCCCCGACGCCTTGATATGCCCGTCGACAGGATAATAATCCTGCGCTTGGAGGAGCTCGTCGGTATGCAGGAAGAACAAATGACTGTCGCCGGTATGCCGTGCCTGGGCTTCAAACGCGCGGATCATTTCCGGGCGGGTATAGCGGCCGTCGAGATGCATAACCACGATATTGCCTTTGTAAAACTTCCGGATCTTGGCGACCGACTTGAAAAAATACTCCGCCTGGGGCTTTGTCTCGGCAGGGGTTTTGATATCCGGCGGTGTAACGACGTCGAGTTGTCGGCCATTCAACCAGGAGGACAATGCTCCGCCGATCTCGCGCGACACCTGTATGGGGCTCGTCCAGATGCGTTTGAGCAAATCTTTTTCCCGGACAAAAAAGTAGGTATAGCGCATCGGGTAATAGGTTTCGTTGATGCGGTTGAAAGTCGCCGTGTTGGCAAATGACCGGGCCGTGAGCTGCTGCGGCTCGTTCCGGGGCTCGTTGCGGGCTTCATTTTCTTCGAAGTCGTTATCGCAGTATTGCAGGACCACCAGCCTCACGGAATCCCGCTTGATTTTCGAAAAGAGCAGCATCTCGCGGTAGGTGCCATACGACGAAATCCCGGCATTCAGGGTTTTGACGCCCAGTTTCCGGCCGGTCATGTCGGCGTAAGTCTGGTTTTGGTCCACGCCCCAGCCCATGGTAAAGGAGTCGCCGAGGAATACCAGCTTGGGGTTATCCAGCGAGCTTTCGTCATCGCGTACGCCGAAACTGTTGATTTTGAATGTATTGCTGTATTCGAGGCTTGAATGCACGCCTTCGCTGTTAGGCCGGAGCACGTAGCCGAGGTCGGGCGAGAAGCTGGCAAAATGCCGGTTGAACTGGATTACATCGCGATAGTTGATCCATTTTTCGAGTATACCCACTTCATGCCGGTCGGTATGCTGATTGACCTCAATCGTGTGCCGGATGTAAAACCAGGAAGCCGTTTCCACAAGCGCCGGGATAAGCAGTGCTGTCCAGAACGGCAGTTTCAGCAGGCGGATAACCGACCAGCAGAAGAGCACAAATGCAACGGGAACCAATGCTTTGAAGAGCAGGATGGTCCAAACGAAGTGTGTGAATAGCTGCCACCGGTACACTGTGATGGCGAGGAGCAGATAGCCTGAAAATACGGCAATCGCCCCGATTTGTCTTTGCGTCATAGAATCACTGTAAGGATTTAGGTGCGGCAAGTTAACCGCTTACTCAAAATCTAGACACACAAAACGACCGATATATTCACGTTATTCTCTCATTTTTTTTAAAAATATTTATAATTAATTGATAATCTGATGGGTAGAAATGGAAAAAAGTAAAAAACGGGTTACACTCTCGCATAACCCGTTTCTGTGTAGTAGTATGTTCTAAAATTATTTCAAAGCCTCGCGGATAGCGGCGCCTGCGTGTAAGAGCGCGCCCTGAACGGCTGGAACATTAGCCAGCGGGTTCAGTAAGCCATAGTCGTGGATCAGGCCCTGGTATCTTGCCAATGTGGTTTTAACGCCGGCAGCTTCCAGTTTGCGGGCATACGCTTCGCCTTCGTCACGGAGGACATCGTTTTCAGCAGTTTGTACAAGGGCAGGAGGCAGGCCTTGCAGCTGTTCGGTGGTAGCCTGCAAGGGGGAAGCATAGCGGTGTTTTCTTTCTTCGGGATCGGTGGTGTAGTTATCCCAGAACCATTTCATCATGTTTTTGGTGAGGAAGCGGCCTTCGGCGAACTGGTTGTATGAAACGGTCTCGAAGGTGGCGTCGGTTACCGGCCAGAGGAGCACCTGCAATTTGATTTCGGGGCCGTTATTGTCTTTGGCTTTCAGGGCGGTTACGGCAGCCATGTCGCCGCCTACGCTGTTACCGGCCACGACCAGCCTGCTGCCGTCGACGTTGATCTCGTCGCCGTGTTCGGCCACCCATTTGGTTGCCGCGTATATTTCGTTGATTGCCACCGGATATTTCGCTTCAGGTGACGGGGTGTAGTTCACAAATACGGCTGCTGCGCCGGAATAAACCACGAGGTCGCGGACAATGCGTTTGTGAGTAGGAAAATCGCCCAATACCCAGCCGCCGCCGTGGATGAAGATGAACACCGGTAGTTTTTCGGTGGTACCGGCAGGTTTCACGATATCGAGTTTAACGGTAAGGCCGTCTTGGGTAATGGTTTTTTCGCTGGTTTCGATGCCCGACAAATCTACTTCTACGGAATTTTGAGCACCTACAAGCACGTTACGCGCATCTGCGGGTGAGAGCTGTTCCAATGGAGTACCGCCTCCTGAGTTCAGCGCATTGAGGAAAGTTTTAACATCTTCAAAAATGGCAGGGTCGTTGGCTGGGTCGATGATATTCAGAGTTTCCATGATCTTAAAAGGTTTTGAGATTAAATACTTATTTCGTTTTGTCTTGTTGCGATTGATTTGATATGACAAAACTAGACCAGCGGGAAACGCGAAACATTAACCTAGGTTAAGAAAAGTGGGTAACAGCGAAATATTTTCATTCCGCCACGAAGAACCGGCGGGTTATACCAACCATTTCAACCTGCAAATGACAGAAATAGGTACCTGGTCGTAAACGCTTTTGAATTCTGTATTCAAAATTGCCTGCATTATAACGGCCATCTGCAATATGGTCGATCGTATGGCCAGTTTCATCAAGTATGCTCACTCGAACGTTCCCTGCTTGGTTTATCCTGAATGTGATGTTCGCCTGTCCTGGCTGTGATGGATTAGGACTGACCTTCAGTAGATATTGATCCTCGCTGCTACCAATGAGACTGGATTCATTGGGCGATGCTTCGGGCACCAAGCCGCAGAAGCCGGTGCGAAGGTACTTAGGGCTGAGGTACCAGTTGCCGTTTACATCTTTTACGTAACAAAAACCGTCCCCGGTCGTGATATGCGACGCAGCAGGAGCCGAGAAATCATTCCATCGGTATTCGCTATATCCGGCAACCGTTTGTAGTGAATAGCCGGGCGAATTCATAATGAAATTAGAAGTGGGCGCCACTGCGGCAGAAAAAAGCGTGCTTGGTGTGGCATAAATGGCGGTTCGCCATAAAGTGGCATGCTGCGTGAGTCCTGACATGTAGATATGAGTCCCATCCTGACGAACGTTTATGCCGTCCGTTTGCGGCCCCGGGTGAACATTTGGGTCTGCGTTGATTAAGTTATTCTGCCCCGAAATTACATTGGCAGATGTAGCACCGTTAGTTAGCGACGCTCGGGATACGTACCATGTAAGATTTTGAGACCCAAAGTCTGTTCGCGATTTATTGATCACATATTGAAGCCTTGACTGGTAATTCGCCGCCGATGTACCTGCCTGAGTGTCTGCTTCGCCTTGATGCCAAAGCACAGCTTTTATCCCAAAAATCTTTGCGTAAAATTTCAGAGCGTTTTTCAAAGTCAGATAAGGTTGTCCAACTGCATCGGCCATACTGGTGCCATAGTGAAAGCAGCCATAGTTTCCTGCGAATTGGGTCAGTAGCCCTTTCGCCCCTTCCTCCCAATTCAGTACAGATGTTCCACCAATGGCAGTATTGAAGAAGGCAGTTGGCACTTGCTGGTTGTCAGCAATTTCCTTACCCAACGGTGCCCAGCACAGACTATTGAAGCCGGATGGACCCACGCGAAACAGACTAGGTTCTATTTGCGGGATCAATTTAACCATGTTGGGATAGCTCCAAATGGTTTTTTGACAAGCGCCATTGAAATTATGTACGCTCACGCAGTCGTATGCGTCGGATGTCAGGTAGGTATTTTTATCGAATCCGTCTTTGAATCCTTTGCTTTGAGCATTGGACTGGCCGGCGATGATAAACACATCACCCACTCCGAAACGGATCGTTGCGAAGGCGAACATAGCTCCTCCGACCCCTCCCGATGTAGCCATCACTTTGAGGTCGTACCATCCAGCATCTAAGTTCGATATCGTGTTGCCGAAAAGCCCCGCCGAAGTGTTATAGAGGTAAAACGGTGTCCAGTCGATTTGATCCATTTGATAGGAACCATCTGAGAGTTTTAGCCTTTCCACCTTATAGTAAAAGCTGAAAGCAGGGCACGGATCTGTTTCGCTTGTTGGATCATTGAAGAATTGACCTGCAAAATAGATGTTTGCTTTATTGTTCGTGTTTCGTTGCATAACCGCCCGGTTAATAGGCCACGTGATTGCCATTGTATAAGCATAGGCTGGAAGGCTTGCTGCAAACGAGCATAGTAATGCAGTAAAGATTATTGAAATGCTGAAATATGTTTTGAAAGTTTTCATATCTGGTCGTAATGTGTGTTGGTGGACAATCAGACTACTTCACTTTTTCCATCTCGGCTGCAAACATTCCCACATTAATTAGTGGAATTTTCGCCTGATAACTTTTATTCAACACTTTAATCACCTCATTTGCAAGCACGGCTTGGCCGATTGCGGTGGGGTGAATGCCGTCGGAGGAAAAGAAGTTGCCGTTTGGATAAGAAGGGTCGATGCGGAAGCCATCGTCGGAGACATAATCGCCATTTATGATCTTTTTGTATACGCCATAAAAATCGACCAGCGGATGGCCGAACTCTTTGGCATAGGCGGCTACCTCGGAGTCGTTATGCCATTCCGGTTTTGAGATTTCACTGGGCAAGATTACGTCTTGCTCTTCCAGCGTTTCAAAGCCTTTGCCTTGGAGCACATTGATGACGTTAACTGTTGGAAGGAATATAGTCGAATTATCCGCCAGGACACTTTTGGAGCCCCAGACAGAATAGATAGGTCGGTTCGTGCGGTTGGTTAGTTTTTTCAGTGTAAACCATTTGAAATACGGAAAGTCAAGAACATCCGGGACCGTCATATAAATATATTTGGCCTTCTTTTTTCTGAAATAGTCGATCGCCAAACGTTCCTGTACGACTTCTCGCGGTCCAAGTAGGCCGTTCTCCCCACCGGAAATGTCCGCGATCGTGTACACGTCGGTGTTCAAATCGATAATTCCGATGTCGGGCTTCATTTCTTCTAGATGGGTCCAAACATTTCGTTTTTCTGCCGGAATAATGCGATTAATCAAAGCAAGTGGTACCAAACCGGTGGTCCAGAGATAGTTTGCCGTCAAGGCGGAGGCTGGCAAGGGGCTCGTTCTTTCGAAAGCAATGACCTCATTGTAAAGTACATTCAGATTCAAATCGTATTTACTGATACCATTGCCGGGAACAGAGATGTTGTGTACAAAACCGCCGGGAAATGGCCTCATTTCCTTCGTTTTATCGTTGTCAAAAGCAAGATTGTTGGTCACCTTTGACCAGCTAGGAATGTTGAAGCGGGAATCTTGCTCAAAATATCCGGTACCGTTGCCTTCCTCCTTACTAAACAGTCCCTGCTCGAAATTCGCAAGGCCCATTTGCCGGGCAACAAGGTTTGGATAGGAAGTAAGTTGGCCCTGGCGATAGAGTCCGCCGTCCCGATAACCTGCTGCGCGGGCCTCGCCGATTACCATCATTACCGGCTCATTGCCCATGGTGGTTTTCAGACCACCCAGATCGACGGTTCCGGGTTTTGGAGCCCAACTGAACGATGGGTCGGCTTTTACCGGTCTTGTTATTTCGTCGGTAATCAGCGGGTTCAGAGAATCAAGCGGTGCCGCGATATTGTCTTGTCCCTGCGGAAGAATCTCTTGCTTGACTACGTTGGAGCATGCTAGTAACGTAAATCCCGATAGTACGGCAGACAAAATAGTAATGTGTGTTTTCATGATAACCAAGTTTAGCAGTACCAGAATGTTACCGAACCGGATGAGAACAGCGCGCCCGGCCATGTCGACTTAAATCGATATGGCGCTAAACATAGATAGGTTCAAAGTGCTAAACTATTTTTTCGTGCGGAGAACCAGCAACCGGCGTCCGATGAATTATCAAACGCCTAATCCCCCAACCGCTTCACAATCCAAGGCAGCGTCAGCCCTTGCCCGATCAGCGTAAATAGTACCACGGCAACTGAAATGAAGATGATCGCGTCGCGCAGGGGAAAGGGTGTGCCGTCGTGCAGGTGCGTGGGGAGACCGATGGCGATGGCAAGCGAGACGATGCCGCGCATACCCGACCAGCTGATGATGAGGCTGTTTTTGAAATCGAGCAGGGCGTTTTCGCTGATGCGGCCGCGGCCGCTTTCGAAGCCTTTTTGAAGGTTGGCCCGTTGCCAGAACACCCGCACCATGCGGAGTACGAGCGCGATAATGGTGATAATCAATGCGTAACCGATGTATGGAAGGAGCTGGTCACTGCTGATGTTCTTGATTACATAGGGGAATTGCAGTCCTATTAATATAAATATGAGTCCGTTGAGCAGGAAGATGATGATCTCCCAAATGGTTTTGGATTGGGTTTTAAGGCGGTCGGGGAAAATCTTCTTGCTGAAATCGGCGATACCAAGGCCGAGGATCACGACCGCGATCACGCCGGATACTTCGAGCTCCTCAGCCACCCGATAGGCCACGAAGGGCATCAGGAGCATCATGCCGATGGTCGCCTGCGCATTGTGGTGGATACGCATAATGATGAACCCCAGCATACGCCCGATTACCAGTCCGACGATCGCGCCACCTAACAGCAACACGGCAAATTCGGCGGAGGCTTGCCAGAATATAAATGCGGAACCCGTTACGGCTGCTACCGAAAACCGGTACGCGACCAGGGCCGACGCATCGTTGACCAGACTTTCGCCTTCCAGAATGGTGTTGGTTTTGGAAGACAGGCCGAGGCCCTTGGTAATGCTCATGGCAGCAACGGCGTCGGTGGCGGATAATATGGAGCCGAGCACGAATGCGAGCGGCCAGGTCATGCCGGGAATGAGGTAATACGACACGGCCGCAATGCCCGAAGCCGTGATGAATACGAGCGAAATGGCGAGCGTACTGATGGTATTGATATTAGTCCTGAAATCCTGGAAATTGATATTGAAAGCCGCATCATATAATAATGGAGGCAGGAATATCAGGAATACGACCTCAGGGTTGAGCTCGATTACCGGCAAAGCAGGAATGAACCCGATGGCGATCCCGGCCGTGATCAGCAGCACAGGGTAGGGTATCCTCACGCTGTCGGCCATGGCAGAGAGGCCGATCATAATAGCCATAATAAAGATGACGATACTGTAATTCTCCATAATGCTGAACTGAGCCGGGCTGCCGGATGCCCGGCGTATAATCTCAAATCTAAGGATGATTGCGAAAAATCAAGGTTACCGGGCCGAAAAATCGGGGCTGTCGGTTTTGTTCTATTTTGAGGGACGGGCGGCGTCTAGTTTTGCTTTAAACTAAAACAAACAAAACAATGATAGCCATCACAGGAGCAAATGGAAACCTTGGAAAAGCTACCCTTTCATTTTTATTGAAAAAAACACAGCCGGAAAACATCGTCGCGATTGTGCGCGACACAGGCAAGCTCAGCGACTATGCGGGCTCGGGCATACACATCCGCGTGGCCGATTACGAAGATCAGGAATCGCTGGAGCACGCGCTCACCGGCGTACACAGGCTGTTACAGATATCGGCTTCGGCTACGGGCGTGCGGGCGATGGCGCAGGAAACGCGGGTGGTACATGCAGCGGTGAAATGCGGCGTGGAAGAAATTGTTTACACCAGCACGCTTTTTCCGGAGGAGTCGGCGCATTTCCACGCGGCGCACATTTGCCGGAACACCGAGGCGCTGATCCGCCAGAGCGGGATGCGCTATGTATTTTTTCGTAACAGCATGTACCATGAAACGATTCCGCTGTTTATCGGCGAGGCTATGCACGACGGCCGGATTTTCTATCCGTCGGGTAGCGGGCATGTTAGTTTCGCTTCACGAAGGGATATTGCCGAGGCATTGTCCAACGTACTCACCGGGCCTGCATTCGACAACGCCACGCATGATATTACCGGGCCGGAAATGTTCAGTTTTGCCGATATTGCATTGGAGTTGAAGCATATAGCGGGCTATCAGGAAGCTGCGCATACCGACATTTCGCCGGAAGATTATCGCAAAGGCCTGCTCGGTTTCGGATTGGATGAAGAGGAGGCTGGTTTTTACGCCAGCATGGCCGACAGCATCCGGGCCGGGGAGTTTGCAAAGACACACACTGCGCTGGAAGGGTTTCTGGGACGTAAACCGCTTGGAGTTCAGCAGTATCTGCGGGGATTGTTTTGAAAAAATCGGTAACTTGCCTACCTGCTCAATAGCCATGAAATACCATCAGATCCAGCCGCCGCCGCATTTGCAGGACTACGTCCGGTACTACTGGGCACTCGAGAGTTCGGGGCGGCCCGACGAACAGGTGCATTTTGTGACCATCGCCGACGGTTCTCCCGGGATCATATTCCAGCAATCGCCGGGAGCCTCTTTTCAGGAAGGGAAGGAGCTGTCGTCCATATTCCTGTACGGGCAGTCGACCGCGCATACCCGCATCGTTTCGCCCGCCACTTTCAGCACCATCGGCGTCTACTTCTATCCGCATGCCCTGAAATCCATTTTCGGTATGGATTCCAGCGAGCTCACCGACGACTGCCTTGACCTGGATCTTTTGCTGAACGGCAAGCGACTGATGGAGAAGCTGGAAAGTACCTCCGATGTGGAAGCCAAAGCCAATATCCTTTCGGACTGCCTCTGGGAGCAGATTTGCCGCAACGATCACGCGCTGCGAGCGGCCACGCGCTACGCATTGCAGCGGATCATCCAGTCGCAGGGGGCTGTCTCCCTGAAAGACCTCCGGCTCGAACTGCAAGTATCGGAACGTACGCTCGAAAGGCGTTTTCAGGAAGGGATAGGCTTGTCGCCCACATTGTTTGCCCGGATCTGCCGTTTTCAGGCCTCACTCAACCAGCTCCGCAGCCAGTCGTACGACAAGCTTTCCGACATCGCCTTTGAGCAGGAATACGCCGATCAATCGCATTTCATCCGCAATTTCAAAGAGTTCACCGGGCTGACGCCGTTCCAGTTCCGGAAGCGCATGTGCGAGACTGTGGAGAATTTCCCGGTGCTGGTTCAGTCGTAGGCGATTACATCATTCATGATTTTCCATTCAAACCGGGCCGAAACAGGGTGATGGTCCGACAGCGGTAGCCCTTTTGCATTGGTGAACATCGCCTTCTCCAAGGCATAGGCCGACGGTTTGAGTTGAATGAATGCGCTGCTCCGAAACAGTATTTTATCGATCGTCTCGGAAGAATCGGTCAGGCTGAGGATATCGCTTGACGGAATGGCGTTGCTGCTCACGGGCAGCTGATTTTTACAATGCAGGCTGATCCACGGGTCGGCAAGGGCATTCTCCCGCAACAACCAATCCACATTATCCAGACCGAAACTATACCGGCCGTTCAAGTCGCCCATGACGATGACGGCGTTGCCGCTTGAATGCCGGCGGATGTAGGCCGATAGCTGTTCCATGTTGTGGCGGCGCGCCAGTGTGGCACGCGGGTGGTTGTACGCGTTGGCGTGAACGTTGTAAAAGTCAATGAAGCGGTTAGGGGCGATTTCGATGCGTGTATAGGTGAAACCTTTGGGCGTAAAGCAATCCGCGCCGGTGCAGTCCGTCCACGCAATGCGGCGGAGGTGCTTTACCGGGAATTTGGAAAGGGTATTGAGTCCGTCGCCGGTCATGACAGCCCCTTTGGTAGGCGTACGGAAGCGATGGGTATTGCCTCCATTGTACAAATATTGATTGTAATTGAAATCCTCCTGTACGTGGGCAATATCGAAGCGGTTGAGCAGGCGGCCTATGGCCGAAATGCTCTCCTTTCGGGGCGTGGTGGCACTGCAAATGACCTGGGGAAGCCCGGCGATGTTGTAGGTAATGACGGAAAAACTGCCCTCGCTGGCCGACTCCGACGCCCATTGGGCCGGATAGACACCAGGTTGTTCGATGATTTCGCGGGTGGCAGGCGTAGCTTCGGTCAGGAAAAAGAGGATAAAAAGCCAGGAAGCAGATTTAAGAAATCTGTTTTTGTCAGGAAATACATATGCCCACATATAGCGCCGGTTGGTATGCCCAAAACTACGGGCGGCGTGTGGTCAGGATAATTCCAAATTGTTAAGGATACATTATTTTTCAGGCGGATAGCACCTTTTGAGATGTAATCCGCCGGTTGCAACGCTAACTTCGCGGCAGTTCAATTTTTTAACAGTGATAACCTATTCCATGACCCGTTTCCTGAACAAAATCCTTACCGGCGCTGCCTGTTTCATGGCCGCCTTCATGAGTCCCGCTTTTTCTCAGTCTATTCCAAAGAAATCCTTCCTCGTATGCGGCGATAGTAAGGTGTTGGTGGTGGACTATACCAATTCCAAGGACAGTATCCCCGAAATTATATGGTCGTGGGATGCGCACCAGGCGATGGATTTGCCGGAGCATTTCCGGACGAAACTGTTCAACACAATGGACGACTGCAAGGCTGTCCGCGGAGGGAAGCAGTTACTGGTGTCGTCGTCCAGCGGGGCCATTGCATTGCTGGATGTAAAGGACAAGAAGGTACTTTTCCACGCCAGCGTCCCCAACGCGCATTCGATCGAACTGCTACCCGACGGCCTCATTGCCGCCGCCGCTTCGGTACAGCCTGCGGGGAACAGACTCATGCTTTTTTCAGTAAAACAACCTGACAAACCGCTGTACGCCGACAGTCTCTATTCGGCCCACGGCGTCGTGTGGAATGAAAAGCGGAAGAGCCTCTTCGCATTGGGTTACGACGTGCTCCGCGAGTACAAGATTGTTTCCGGGAATAGCCTTAAAATGGTGGCTGAATGGGCGATCCCCGGCATTGGCGGCCATGAATTACAGCCCGCGAATGCGGCGGGCGATTTGTTCGTCACCGAGCACCATGGTACCTGGCTGTTCAGCCTGGCCACGCAGCAGTTTACCAAAATCAAAGGATTTCCCGACGCGGAGAATGTCAAAAGTCTGGGCAGAGATGCTTCGGGGCAATATATTTACACCATTCCCGAAGAGAGCTGGTGGACATTCCATGTGAAATTCCACGAGCCTGCACGCAGCTTCGCGTTCCCGGACATGCATGTGTATAAGGCACGATGGTTCCGAAACGGGCTGTGAGGCCATCGGCCGGTTTTAAATAATTGTTATTAAAATGGCATTCGCGGCTTGGCGAATGCCATTTCAGCGGATATTTGCGGGTAAATCCCGGCACCAATCAGCTATCCAAACCGCCGGGGTACCGATTCATGAAAGCTTTTTCCCGACTATCAATTCCCCTTTTTGCCCTTTTGCCGTGGGCAGTTTCTGCTCAGAACGGTAACCCTCTGTCGCGCGCGCATTCACACAACGATTACATGCAGGCCGCGCCGTTCACACTGGCCTACCAGCACCAGTTCGGCTCGGTAGAGGCCGATGTGCATTTCCGCAACGATACGCTTTTCGTCGCGCACGATTCGAAGGATATCAGCGCCGACCGGACGTTTGAAAAGCTGTATTTGCAGCAGATTATCAAACGAATCACTCAAAATCAGGGAAGCATATATAAGGATAAAAGCCGGGTAATGACCCTGCTGGTAGACCTCAAAACTGCCTCGCAGCCTACCTTGCAGGCATTGGTGCAAGCACTGGCGCCGCATGAGGCATTGCTGGCCCCGAAAGGCTCTGTGAAAGTGGTGGTGAGCGGCAATACGCCCGCGCCGGATCAGTTTGAGCATTATCCCGCGTACATTTTCTTCGATGGCCGTCCGGGCGTAAACTATACAGCCGCGCAAGCCGCCCGGGTTGGGATGATCAGCCAGGACTTTCATAAGTATTCGCAATGGAACGGAAAAGGTATTCCCGTTGAAAATGACCGCAAGGCACTGGTGGATGCGGTTGCCAACGCACATGCAATGGGCAAGCCGTTCCGTTTCTGGGCCAGTCCCGACAATATCAATGCGTGGAAAGTGCTGATGAACCTCGGAGCGGATTACATCAATACCGACCAGGTTGCCGAGCTGGGTACCTTTCTGAGCGGCCGCAAGAGCGCCGAGTACCAATCCACAGAATTTTATAAGCCTTATCAGCCCACTTACAAAAACAATGACGCGCTCGGCAAGGTGAAGAACATCATCCTGCTCATTGGCGATGGGATGGGCCTTGCCCAGATTTACTCGGGCCTCACGGCCAACCGCGGGGACCTCCATCTCGGCCGGTTCCTCAATATCGGTTTTTCCAAAACGGCCTCTTCGGATAATTACATTACCGATTCCGCAGCGGGTGCTACTGCTTTCGCGACGGGCCATAAAACGCGCAACCGTGCTATTGGCGTCGATTCCAACCTCGTAGCAGTGCCGTCCATCATCCGTCAGGTGAAAGCCACGGGCCGGAAAGCGGCGTTGATCTCCGCAGGCGACATTACCGACGCCACCCCGGCCTGCTTTTACGCACACCGCCCCGAGCGAAGCCAGATGGACGAAATCGCGACCGACTATCTGAAAGAACCTGTGGATGTCCTGATCGGCGGTGGTTACAGCCATTTTGAGAAGACGAAAACGGCCGATTCGCTGAAAGCACGCGGTTTTCAGGTATCCAACAACTGGAATGACCTGGCCGGTATGAAAACGCCTTTTGTGTTGCTGGACGACAAACATGTGGTATCGATGCAGAAAGGGCGTGGCGATTTTCTCAAAGATTCATTTCAAAAAGCACTCCAATCGCTCCAATCGAATCCGAAAGGCTTCTTCATGATGGCCGAAGGTGCACAGGTCGATTACGGCGGCCACGCTAACATTGTACCCTACGTAGTGACCGAAATGCTGGATTTCGACAAGCTGGTAGGAGAGGCGCTCCGCTTTGCCGATTCCAATGGCGAAACACTCGTGATCGTCACTGCCGACCACGAAACCGGCGGCCTCACACTCCTGGACGGGAACCTGAAAACCGGCTACGTCGACGGGCAGTTCAGCACCAGCGACCACACCGGCATTATGGTACCCGTTTTCGCCTACGGTCCGCACTCGCTGGATTTCAGAGGGGTGTATGAGAATACGGAGATTTTTCAGAAGATGAGGAAGGTTTTGAAGTAGGGGAGAAGGGAGTAGAGGGAGGAAAGGGAGGAAGGGGAGGAAGGCATCGCACTAGCACTACATCTGACAATGCCTGACTATATTTGACAAAACCCGAGTCCCTCCTCCTCACTCCCTTTCGTCCCTCCTCCCATTATCCTTCTTTCCCTTTTTAAAAACATTTAATAACCATATTTTCCTATTTGATCGGTTTTGATGTTTACATTTGTGCAAATCTGCCATGTATTCCATTGAAGATAGACGCGTTACATAATGAAACGGAGTTGCTGACTGATATTGCAGCCGGCAGCGAAAAGGCATTTGCCACGTTGTTTCACTGGTACCGCGACAAGGTCTATTCCGCCGCATTCCGGCTTACCCATTCCAGCTTTCTGGCCGAGGAGGTTGTTCAGGACGTATTTTTGAAATTGTGGGTTAAAAGAGAAGCATTGCTCGAAATCGCTGGTTTCGAGGACTATCTCTTCATCATGACCCGCAACCACGTTTTTTCGGCCCTCAAAAGAATGGCCCGGCAGCAACAGCTCGTCGACGATCTTCAGCTCGAATTGCCCGCCGGAGAAAACACCACTTACAACCGCCTGCTCGACCTTGAAATCGAGGAAATTGTACATCAGGCGGTGGAGCTTCTGCCTGCGCAGCAAAAACAGGTTTACCTCATGAGCAAGGAGCAGGAATTGAAGCGCGACGAAATCGCGAAAAAGCTCCGTATCTCTTCCGAAACCGTCAAAACCCACCTCGCCCGCGCATTGCGGCACATCCGCGCGTACAGCAAATTGAAGCTCGAAATCTCGATTTCCTGGCTGCTGTTTTTCCTGGTAAATTAATTTTTAAACTTTTTTTTGTCGCATTGTCCCCCGAAACTGCCCGGCGGGAGTCTTTACGGGTGAAGGTCGGTAACAGCCGTCCGTAATCCTGACTACTTATGCAAAACCGACGACTGGACGACTTGTTTTTCCGGTATTGTGAAAAAAGAATAACCGACGAAGAGCGGGAGGAACTGATGGCCATGCTGCTTTCGGACGATAACCGTGAGCAGATCAACGGACTGATCGATCAGTTTATCCGGAACGATGGTGAAATGCATGCACTATCCGATGAAACGGCGGACGATATTCTAAGTTCGATATTTTCGGCTACCGGGATGCGGGGCACCAAGCGGGAGCTTGGCGCTAACGAGCGGGAGCTCGGCGCTAACGGGCAGGAACCCGACGCAAACGAGCCCGGCAGCGGCGAAATAATTAGCCGCCCAATGTGGCTATTCAGGTTAGCGGCCGCTTCGGTGGTGCTATTTCTCGTGTATGGAAGCTACCGGTGGTTCAACAAATCGAAACCGGAGGCCCGGGTGGCGGTCCTGCATAGCGTGTACGGGGAGGATGCGGCCGCGGGAGGCAACCGGGCCAGCCTTACCCTGGCCGACGGCCGGACCTACGACCTGAACACGATTACCGAACGAAACCTTCTCGTGCAACCCGGAACCACGATCGACAAATCGAAAGGGGAGGTGATATATGGTAAAAACAATGCAAATGACGGCGCTGTGGCCTATAATGTGCTCAAAACACCACTCGGGGGACAATATAAGATCGTGCTGCCGGATGGCTCACGGGCCTGGCTCAATGCCGGGTCGAGCCTGAAATATCCTACGGCTTTTAAAGGCGACAGGCGGGATGTTGAAATGACGGGCGAAGTATATTTTGAAATAGAACCCGATAAGACCAGGCCGTTCCTGGTACGCGTAGCGGATAAAAAACGGGGTGGTAAGGATATGGAAATCACTGTTTTAGGTACGCATTTCAACATCAGCTCCTATGGTGACGAGCCTACCATGCAGACCACGTTACTCGAAGGCTCCGTGCGCGTGAAGAAGGACGAAGTGACCAAAGTGCTCACGCCGGGCCAGCAGGCACGTGTGGTGACGGGCGAAGCGGCGCACGACATTGCGGTAAAAACGGTTGATACCGAGAGTGTTGTGGCTTGGAAAGAGGGGCGGTTCGAATTCAATGGGAATATCCGGGAGATTATGCGGCAGATTTCGCGCTGGTACGACCTGGATGTGAAATATGAAGGAAATGTGGAGCGAAAATCATTTGCCGGGACGATCTCGCGCAAAAACAATGTGTCGGAAGTGCTGAAAATGCTCGAAATGACGGGCGGTATCCAGTTTCGGATCGACGACAGGAAAATCACCGTGAAAAATACAGATTGAATACCTTCAACTTAAAACTTCCCTGAAAATGAGCCTCCTGAACTCCTCCTGAGCTGCTTATCGAAAAGGATGATGAGGAAATAGACCGGATGCGTTGCGACCGCACCCGGCCCGACCTGATCAGTCCTGCTATCATTGGACAACGATACATTCACTTTAACCAGGCATACAAAACTATGAAATTTGTATACAAGGGCAAAACTGCCCTATGGAGAGCGTATATACTTATCCGTTCTCGATGGGAGCTATATGCCGTAAAACACCGAACCGACTTTGGCAAAGTCCTCCTGACGATGAAATTAACCGTGTTGATATTCCTGATTGGTACATTGCAGGTGCTGGCCGAAGACACATTCGCCCAGCAGGTATCGATCAAAAAGAAGGACGCAACTTTACTGGAAGTGCTCAGGACCGTAAGGAAACAAACGGGCTTCCTGTTTATTTGCGACCTCGAAATGCTGGACCAGGCCGAAAAGGTCAATATCAATGTGACGAACGCGCCTTTGAAAGAGGTGCTGGACGCATGTTTTGCCGGGCAGCCATTGACCTACAATATTGTCGACAAGACAATCATCGTCAAGAAAAAGCGCGAGCCGGTGCGTAAACCGAAAGAACAGGCGAGCTTGAAAGAGCCGTTTTCTTTCACCTCAGATCCGGTTTTGAAGGAAAAAATGACGGAATTGATGCGAAAGAAGGTCAACCTGCAAACGATCTTCGATATTACCGTCACGGGTAAGGTTTCCGACGAAAAAGGCGAGCCGCTCGCGGGTGTGAACGTGATCCAGAAAGGTACCCAGCGGGGTACTTCCACCAATGAGCAGGGGGTGTTTAACATTGATATCACGGACGCCGACGCGGTGCTGACGTTCTCTTTCGTCGGATTTATGTCGCAGGAGGTGATCGTAGGCCGCCGAAGCCAGATCGACGTGACCCTGAAAATCGACAATAAGGCGTTGGAAGAGGTGGTAGTCGTCGGTTATGGTACGCAAAAACGTTCGGACCTGACGGGCTCGGTATCGTCGGTGAAGTCGGAGGAGATCAAAAACCTGCCGGTACGTAGTGTGAATGAAGCATTGCAGGGTCGTGCGGCCGGTGTGCAGGTGACGCGCCCGGATGGTTCGCCGGGAGGTGGGTCCGATATCGTGATCCGCGGCGTAGGTTCCATCGGGGGTATGGCGCCGCTTTACATTGTGGATGGTATCCGGATGTCGGCCGGCAATAACTTCAACTTGCAGGACGTCGAATCCATTGAAATTCTGAAAGATGCGAGTGCGGCCGCCATCTACGGCGCACAGGCGGCGGGTGGCGTGGTACTGGTCACGACGAAGCGTGGCGTGGCGGGTTCCGATAAAATGAATATCAATTTCAATGCCTATTATGGCGTGCGGAAGCCGGTGAACCTTTATTCGATGCTGAATACGCCGGATTATATCAAAGCCAAGGCTGCTTCCGGCGTGAATACCGGCGGCTGGGGCGATCCTAACACTTTGCCGGATAACAACTGGATCGACCAGATTTACCAAAACGGCAGCGACCAAAGCTATTCACTCTCCCTGTCAGGTGCAACGCCCAAGACCAACTATTACCTCTCGGCTAACTACCAGCGGGAAGGCGGAACCATTATCGACAACTGGTTCGAGCGCTATGGGATTCGTTCCAATGCGGATTTCAAGATCAATAACCGCCTGAAAGTGGGAGAGACGTTATACGGTTGGAGCACGCGCAACAATCCGGTGCAAACCAGCACATTCCCGTTCCGCTCGGCGCCGGTGATCCCCGTGTACGACCCGACCAACCCCGTGGGCGGCTGGGCGAAAACCGGTACTTTTTTCACCGGACCCAACCTGGTGGCGAACGAGCTCATCAACCACGCGAAGAACAACCAGTATGCACTGGAAGGAAATGTTTACCTCGATTGGGAAATCGTCAAAGGCCTGAACTTCCGTTCGACATTCGGGGCGTCGATTTACGCGGTGAACAATTATAAATTCACGGAAGCCTATGATTTTGGTACGCTCAAAAATGTGAATGCATTCCTGAGCCGCGATCAGAGCAATACCCGGAACTTCACCGGCAACTTCGTGCTCACCTACGCCAAGACCTTCGGACGCCACGAGATCAAAGCGATGGCGGGTTATGAGGCTTACCAGTCCAACCTGAGCAACCTGCATGGGGAAGCACAGGGTTTTCAGGTGATTACCTATAACCTGGGCATGACCACCAACCCGAGTACCTACAAAACGAGCGGTGGGGAGTTTCCGCAAACGCGCCTGCTTTCGCAGTTCGGGCGGATCAACTATACATTTGCCGACAAATACCTGTTCACAGCCAACGTACGCCGCGACGGTTCCGACCGCTTCGGGCCGGCCAACAAATGGGGCGTGTTTCCATCCTTTTCGGTGGGTTGGAAAGTAAGCGAAGAGGCTTTCGTTCGCGATAATTTTTCACAGGTTTCGAACCTGAAAGTCCGTGCGAGCTATGGTAAACTGGGGAGCACGAGCAGCATTCAGCAATACACCTATCAGGCGTCGTTTGGCGGCAGCGGCGGTACCAATATCCTCGGTTTGCCGAACGGCGACCGCTCGAAGGGCTATGCTTTGACGGCCCAGCTACCCAACCAGAATATCAAATGGGAGCAGGTGAACCAGACCGACATCGGTATCGATCTCGGCTTGTTCAAGAATGCATTGAATATCACCGCCGACTGGTACAGCCGCCAGACCCAGGACATGATTTACCAGGTGCCGGTACCGGTTTCGGCCGGTTTCTATGGATCGAGTGTGTACACCAATATCGGCCAGATGAGCAACAAAGGGCTTGAACTGGCGGTGGATTACCGGGGTAAGGTGAGAGATTTCACCTACTCCGTGAGCGCGAATGCGGCATTTAACAAAAACCTGGTGAAACAGCTGAGCGGCACCAACAACAACCCGATCAACGACGGTGCGGCAGGCGATTATCTCGAAAGTACCGTTACGCGTACGCAGGCAGGCAAGCCCTTGAGCCAGTTTTACGGCTACATTGTGGAAGGCTTGTTCCAGACCGATTCGGAAGTAGCCGCATTAAATCAGAGCGCGCAGGAAGCTGCCGCTGCGGCAGGTAAACCTACCACCGGCGTGTTCTTCCAGAATGCAGGCACCGGCGCGGGCGATCTCAAATTCCGCGACGTGAACGGCGACGGCCGCATTACCATCGATGATAAAACCTACATCGGCAACCCCTGGCCTAAAATCACTTATGGCTTCTCGCTGAATCTCGGTTGGAAAGGCATTGATTTGCAGGCGATGTTCCAGGGCGTGCAGGGGGTGGATGTTTTCAATGGAAATAAATATTACACCCAGTTTTTCGTCGGCGATTACAATACCACCAACGACATTTTTAAAACTTCGTTTTTCAATGGAAACGGCCTCACCGATCAGCCGCGTGTGGGTACAAAGGACGCTTCGGGTAACTACGTCCGCGACCCGAACTCGAACTATACCCGTATTTCCTCGTTCGTGGTTGAAAACGGTTCGTTCCTGAAATTACGCAACCTGCAAGTGGGCTATACATTGCCTTCCGCATTGGTGAAGCAATGGAAAATGAGTGGTTTGCGGGTTTATTTCCAGGCACAGAACCTGCTCACGTTTACCGGCTACTCGGGCCTCGACCCGGAAGTGCTCGGCCGCAACGGTACCACCGCCCGCGGACTCGATACGATTTACTCGTACCCGCGCACGAGGCTGGTTTCCATGGGTATCGATCTGAATTTCTAACCGATTTAAACAGCTGGCAAGGCTATGAAAATATTACACCAATTTCTCCTGCTTTTTGTGCTAACGTGCCTGCTTTCGTGCAGCAACGACTTCGTCAATGTCGAAAACCCGGGTGCACTGTCCCCTTCGCAATACCCCAACTCGGTAACCGACCTCGAACAGCTGCTGACGGGCGTATATGCTACCCAGCACGCCACGGGCCTTTATGGGCACACCATGCTGGGTAAAAACCTCTGGCTCTGGGACCACACCCTCGACCTGAGCTGGCAGGGTACGCCGACGTGGATCCAGATGGGGCAGAACAATTCGCAGCCGAACGACAGCTTCCTGTACGACACCTGGCGCGAGCTTTGGCGCGGCGTGCAGCGCAGCAATACATTGCTCACTTCCATCGAAACCTATCGCCAGAAAGCACCCAACGACGCTGCTGCCATTGATCTGATCAAAGGGCAAGTGCTTTTCCTGCGTGCCTGGTACTATTTCCACCTGGTATCGTTCTGGAGCGAGGGTTTCAATGCAGCTACGGATGGCGCTAAAATGGGCGTCCCTATCATTACCGAAGTAGCCCCCGGCCTCGACGCGACACAGGTACCGCGTAAAACCGTGAAGGAAGGCTGGGATTTCATTATCAGCGATCTCAAAGCCGCCGAAGGCCTGCTCAAAAGCACCAGCTGGACCGGCGCTACTGATAAACACAAGGTGTCGGGCTGGGCTGTAAAGGGCTTTTTGGGCAAAGTATACGCCTACCAGGCCGATTGGGCCAATGCCAAAACCTACCTCGGTGATGTGGTGACCAACAGCGGCAAATCGCTGGTGTCGTTCGATGTGTATAAGGATATGTTCAATGGTAAAAATGAATTTACATCCGAATCCCTTTTTGAACTGAACCTGAATGTGGACATGACCGCCCGCGGTGGCGACGACCAGTCGATGGGGTCGAGCATCGGGATGGTGATCGCGCCTACGTACGTGAGCGACAACGGAGGACAGGCGGCTTCGGCATGGTCGAACGTGTTTCCGCATGCCAAAAACATTGCCCGTTTCGGGTTTAATGAGGGGCATTATTTCAAACCCGGCACCACGAGCGCCAATATCGCCAACGTGGATCCTGCCTACATTACCCGCTCACTGGAAGCGAAGAAAAAGCAAACCGTCGACCCGCGCCTTTGGGTAGCATGCTACCAACCTTATGTGGATTCGATGGTTGTGAGCGGCAAAAAGCGACCTATTTCGCATTATCTCGACATTACCGAGTTGGATATGGAGGCTTGGAGTTTCCGCAAATTCACGAATCCGAACGGCACCGAAGCGGAGATCAACATGTCGAATGGTGCCAACTTTCCGTGGCTCCGGCTGGCCGATGTGTACCTGCTTTATGCGGAAACACTCTCGCATTCTGGCGACAATGCGGGTGCATTGGAATACATTAATAAGGTCAAAAGAAGGGCATACGGGCTGCCCGTCAACACACCTTCGGCTTTGGACTACAAGAGCCTTACCGACCAAACGAAAGCAACCGACGCCGTCCTGAAAAACGACCCGCTCAAATACGAACGTTGGGCGGAGCTTTTCGCCGAAGGCCATTGGTGGCTCGATGTCCGTCGCTGGCAGATCGGCGATAAGGAAGCGGCTTACTACCAGCGCATCCGCGGAGGCGCCATTCAGTGGGACCCTACGGATTATGCCCAGCCGATCCCGATCAACGAAATTACTGCGAATGTGAATATGAGGCAGAATCCGGGATATTGACCTAACCCATTGAATATCCGATGAATCCGAAGATAAGGAAAAACATCGGCGGGCCGGCGCGTTTCTTGTGCCGGCTCGCCGCAATGGGAATCCTGCTGCCCGCAGCCGCGCTCGTTGGCCTGCACACCGACGACCGCAATGCCGACTGGATTGCCTACGGCGGCAACAAGGCCGGGAACCGCTATTCGCCATTGACGCAGATTAACCTGGGTAATGTAAGCCAGCTGAAAGTGGCCTGGGAATACGATGCCTCGAAACTGGCGGCAGGCGGTCCTGCCGCAGGAACGGCACCTGTCCGCCGCCCGATGGAAATCCAGTGCCAGCCCATCATCGTGAACGGCATTTTGTACGGCACCACACCACAGCTGAGCCTGTTTGCATTGAAAGCCGACACCGGAGAAGAGCTTTGGCGTTTCGACCCATTCACAGGTGGCACACCGCGTTACCACGTGAGCAGAGGTGTGATGTTTTGGGAAGACGGGCGGGATAAAAGAATCCTTTACACAGCTGGGAACCACCTTTGTGCCGTCGATGCCGCCACTGGAAAACTCGTGCAAGGCTTCGGCGATGGCGGTAAAGTCGATTTGAGCCAGGGGGTAGCCGGTCGGCCGGGGCGTGAAAATGATAAATTATCGGTGGATGCGACTTCGCCGGGTGTGATTTACAAGGATATGCTGGTGATCGGTTCGCGCGTGTCCGAGTACGGGGATGCCGCGCCCGGGCACATACGCGCATTCGACGTGCGCACGGGAAAGCTCAAATGGACATTTCACACCGTGCCCGAACCGGGAGAGCCCGGCCACGACACCTGGCCCAAAGATGCCTGGAAGCGCATTGGCGGTGCCAACAATTGGGCCGGTATGGTGCTCGACGAAAAACGGGGTGCAGTGTATTTCGGTACCGGCTCGCCGTCGGTCGATTTTTATGGTGCCGACCGCGAAGGGAAGAATTTGTATGCCAATTGCGTGATCTCGCTAAATGCGGAGACCGGGAAAATGAACTGGTACTATCAGACCGTCCATCATGACCTTTGGGACAGGGATATTTCGTGCCAGCCCAATCTTTTGACCGTCAGGCACAAAGGCTCAAACGGCAAGCTCCGTAAGATCGACGCCGTGGCGCAGGCGACCAAAGACGGCCTGATTTTCCTGCTCGACCGCGACACTGGCAAACCGCTGTTTCCGGTGGAGGAACGCCCCGCGTTGACGGATTACCATCTTCCAGGTGAACATCCGTGGCCCACACAGCCTTTCCCGACCAAGCCTGCGCCGTTTTCGCGGCAGAATTTTACAGAAAGTGAAATCACCGATCGCACGCCCGAAGCACACGCATTTGTGAAGGAAAAATTCGTCCAGACCCGTTCCGGCAACAAGTACATGCCGCCCAGCAAAGAAGGAAGCCTGTACCTGGGCATCGGCGGAGGCGCTGAATGGGGTGGTAATGCGGCCGATCCGGAAGGTATTTTGTACCAAAACGCCAACGAAATGGTATGGGATCTGAAAATGATGGATTATAGCGGGAGGGGTGGTTATGCTGCCCGCCAGGCTGCGGCATCGCCTGGTCAGGGGGTATACATGCGGAATTGTGCCGCCTGCCACCGCGCCGACCGCCAGGGCAGCGGGCAGGAGTATCCAAGCCTTGTGCAGGTTGGCAACAGAATGTCGAAGGAGGAAATTGGCAATATTATCAAAAGCGGACGCGGTCGAATGCCTTCATTCCAACATATTTCCGATAAAGAGCGGGACGAGCTGGTGGCATTCCTGGGCAACCCCGAACAAAGGGTATTGGCATCCGAAAATCACAGCGCGAGCGAAGCACCTGACGAGGCTAAATCGGCATTTCCGTACATTCCGCCATACATCAACAATGGCTGGACGCGCTTCTTCGATCCCGACGGTTACCCGGCTATCAAACCACCCTGGGGAACGCTCAACGCCGTCGACCTCAATACTGGCGAATATCTCTGGCGTGTACCGCTGGGCGAGTTCTCTGAGCTCACCAAAAAGGGCGTTCCTATTACCGGCACCGAAAACTACGGCGGGCCGATCGTGACGGCAGGAGGGCTGGTGTTCATTGCAGGCACCAAAGACGAGAAAATCCGCGCATTCGATCGTAAAACCGGCAAAACCGTTTGGGAATACCAGCTACCGGCAGGCGGCTTCGCAACCCCGGCTACCTACATGGTGAATGGCAGGCAATATGTAGTGATCGCCGCCGGCGGAGCCAAAAACGGGCACAAGTCCGGAGGGAAATACATCGCGTTTGCATTGCCGTGAGGGGGCATGGGCGTGGACCATTGACCGTCGACCGCTGACCGCTGACCGCTGACCATGGACCGCCGACCGCCGACCATGGACCATTTCTGACTACACATGACCTACTGACTATTCTTGACCTACTGACTACACATGACCTACTGACTATTCCTGACCTACTGACTACACATGACCAACTGACTATTCTTGACCCATTGATAACCATTCCTAATCCAAACATTTATGAACAACAATACCTCTGAGCCCCAACAGAATCGTCGTGACGCTTTGAAAATGCTGGGAGCGGGATCGGCAGCCGGGCTGCTCGGCCTGCTCGGTTCGGCAGACCGCGCTCATGCGCATGACATGCAACCCGCGTATGCGAGGGGCATGGCACCGGTGAAAATCAAGAGCGTGAAAGCGATCGTCACCGCCCCCCAGGGCTCCAACCTGATCGTCGTGAAAGTGGAAACCACCGAGCCGGGCTTGTACGGGCTTGGCTGCGCTACTTTTACTCAGCGTGCTTTTGCGGTGGTGACGGCGATCGATACTTATCTCAACGAATTCTGCGTAGGCAAGGATGTCGACAACATCGAAGACATGTGGCATTCGACCTACGTGAGTTCCTACTGGCGCAACGGCCCGGTGCTGAACAATGCATTGAGCGGGCTCGATGAGGCACTCTGGGATATCAAAGGCAAGCGCGCCGGTATGCCGGTGTACCAGTTGCTGGGCGGTAAGGCACGGTTTGCGATACCGTGTTACACCCACGCCAATGGTAACACGCCCGAGGCAGTGGCCGATGACGTCCAGCGGATTATGGACCGGGGTTTCAAGTACATCCGCATTCAGCAGGGCGGCTATGGTGCCGTGGGCGCTACCGAGCAGAAGCCGGATTTCAAAGCAGCGGGTTTTGGCGGGACCACGGATAACTATATGAATGAACGGGCGTATCTGAAATCGGTTCCGAAGCTTTTTGAAGCGGTGCGGAAGCGCTGCGGCGAGGATATCGAGTTGTTGCACGACATCCACGAGCGTGTGCAGCCGATGGACGCCATTAACATGATCAAGGCGCTGGAAGCGTACCGGCCTTTTTTCATTGAAGATCCATTCTCGCCTGAAAACATGGGCTGGTTCCGTCAGCTGCGGCAAAGTACCACCGTTCCGATAGCCATGGGCGAGTTGTTCAACAACGTGAACGAATTCCGCGACCCGATGGCCAACCAATGGTTCGATTATATCCGTTGCCACGTGTCGCAGATCGGCGGCATTACACCGGCCATGAAAGTGGCACGGCTGGGCGAGTGGTTTAATATCAAAACAGCCTGGCATGGGCCGGGCGACGTTTCGCCGGTGGGCCACGCTGCGCATGCGCATGTCGATCTCGCTGTCTGGAACTTCGGGATCCAGGAGGCTGTAAGCTTCAACGACAAGACCCTGGCGATTTTCAAGGGTTGCCCGACGATGAAGGATGGGTATATGTCGGTGAACGAGGTGCCGGGACTGGGCGTGGATATTGATGAAAAAGAAGCCGCGAAGTATCCGATCACAAGCAAATCCAACTGGCAGGTTCGTAAATTTGACGGTACGAGCATCCGGCCATAATGTTTGTTGGTCGCAAATGCCGTCGGGCATGTAATATTGGTAGCATCAAGTTGATATTGAGAATCCCAATGCCGTAGGCATGTAACAGCGAATGAAACGCGAGTCTCTATTTAAATTGATCATATTGTTAATGCCCTTTCTGGTACTGCTGGTGCTGGAAGGGGCATTGCGGTTGTTTGGCTACGGACACGATCTGGCGGTTTTTACGGAAGATCCAGCCCGGAAAGGCTACCTGGTGCTCAATCCGCACGCTTCAAAGCGCTATTTTGCCAATCAGCAGAATGCCACCTATGGCAATGCCGAGCCTTTCACTGCGAATAAGGCGCCGGGCGTGTTTCGCATCTTCGTATTGGGCGAATCTACTACCATTGGTTATCCTTACATGAACAATGGGTCGTTTCACCGCTGGCTGCAATACCGGCTTCTACAAACCTATCCCGACCGTGATTTCGAGGTCATTAATCTTTCGCTGACGGCCGTAAATTCCTACACCGTCCTCGATTTCGGCAAAGCCGTGCTCGATTATGAGCCGGACGCCGTGCTGGTATACACGGGCCATAACGAGTACTACGGAGCGATGGGCGTGGCTGCTACCAAAGGCGTTGGCCATAACCGTACCCTGGCGCGCTGGCTGATGAACCTGCGCAGCTGGCGGCTTACCCAACTGATAGCCACGGTCGCCGACAAAATTATTGGACTGATTTCGGGTGAAAACGTCGATTTACGCGAAAACCTGATGAAGCGGATGGCCGCCGACCAGCAGATCGCATTCGGCTCGGCTGCATACAATGCCGGAATTGATCAATTCAGGACCAATATGGACGAACTCGCCGCAGCAACCAGTGCACGAGGCATTCCGCTGTTGATCAGTAACCTTGTCAGCAATGAAAAGGATTTGAAACCCTTCGTCAGTATTCCCGACGGACGAGGGAAATCAGCTGATACGCATTATCAATCAGGCATTCAGTTATTTAATCAAGCTGATTACCCATCCGCTAAAAAGGAGTTCGTGACGGCAAAGGAGCTCGACGCATTGCGTTTCCGTGCGCCGGAGGCATTGAATACCATTATCAAAGATATCACGCACGCACACAAGGGCGTGACGCTCGTAGACACACGCGACCTTTTTGAAAAACACGCTGCCACGGGTATTCTGGGCAAGGAAACTTTGCTGGAACACGTACATCCCAATTTGCAGGGATATGCGCTGCTTTCGGAAGCGTTTTATCAGACCCTTCGGCAAACGGGGCTATTGCCGGCATCATCAGCCGAAATGCCCTTAGAAGCGTTGAAAAAGCAGATGCCGGTCACCATCGTGGATTCGCTGAAAGGGGAGTATGAAATGATGATCCTCAAAGAAGGCTGGCCGTTCAATATCCCGATGCCGGCGGAAGAAAAGCGGGAGAAAACGGAAGAGGAAAAGCTGGCGGGCGCATTGGTGGTCAAACAAATATCCTGGCGCGACGCCATGGGCCGGCTGCAACAGCATTACGCTGCCGCCAAAGATACCGCCGCAATGCTCCGCGTAGCCGAAGCGTTGGCGCTCGACGATCCGTTAAATGCGGTGTATTTCGATAATGCCGGCAAGCTCAGTATTGCGTTGGGTTTGCATCGCCAGGCAGTTAATTATCTGTCAAAAGCATTCCGAATGGAGAACAGTTTCGAACGCGCGCGGATGCTTTTTGTGATATTACTCAAAATGGACCGGCCGGAGGAAGCATTGCCTTATGTGCGCTATGCGGCGACCAATAATACTTCGCGGTTTAATCTGAATGAACTGCTTTCGTTCGTGCAGCAGCAGGTGGAAGCTAAAAAGCGGCGCTAATACGATTGGCGCGAAGCGCTTGGCAGCCGGTGCGAAGCTCTTGCTTTGCACACACCATTCGCAGGCCTCCGGCCGGTCAACACAGCAAGCTTATTGCAATACCGACCGGCCGGAGGCCTGCGAATATCAGGCACGAAGGTTTACCTTCGCGCCACCCGCCATCATTTACGAAGGGTGCTGAAAAAAGATATTTCACCGTCGGTTTTGACCATCAGCACATCGGCTTCTTTGCCTTTGGAAACGGTCACGAAATAGTGATCGGCGTCTTCGAACTGGGTGCCGTAGAGGAGCATGTTGGTGTCGTTATTCTCGTTGTCTTTGTACTCTACCACCGCGCCGATTGCGTAGCCTTTAAATTGTTTCTGGATCTCTTTTTGTGCTTTGGCTGGAACATCGGAGAATTTCTTGTCGGTGGTGGTACCTACCAGCATGAAATGGTTGTCGTAGTAGGCGGTCTGTTGCTGGCCGTCTTTGGTGAATGTAACTTCATCGAACTGCGGACCTCTTACCCATTTGGCATCGAGTACCTGGCCGAAATCGGCGTAAAAGCTGTCTTTGGAGCGGGAACTTACTTCCTGACGCGCTGCGGCGTGTTTTTCGGCGCGGTGTTCTTTTTTGATGTCTTTGGCAAGGGTTTGTGCCTGAGCTCCTGTGATCGCCAGTGCGGCGATGATGGCGGATGTGATGAAAGTTTTCATTGTGATGCTATGTTTTTTGGTGATTGATCGTTTGAATGATCCAAAACTACCCGATGCGGCCAACCTGGGAAACAGCGCGTGGGCAGAAGGGCAGAAACTATCGGTGAAAAGGGCAAAAGTGTCTTTGTGATTTCTTTTCGCTACATTGGTTTTCGCATTCCTCCCACCAAACCGGATCTTTAATTATGAATTGCCTGGTGATCGACGACAATATCATTGCCCGCACCACATTGAAGCAGCTTGTCAAGCACGACAAAGAGCTGGTGCTCATCGGGGAATGCGACAATGCCATGGACGCCTACCGCAGAATCATGGACGAGCAGGTCGACCTGTTGCTGCTCGACATTGAAATGGAAGGAATGACGGGCATCGAATTGGTGAAAAGTCTGGGTAGTAAAAACCCGGTGATCATATTCACAACCTCCAAAAAGGAGTATGCCGCAGAGGCATTCGAGCTCAATGTAGCCGATTATATTACCAAGCCGGTAACGCCCGCCCGCTTCTTGCAGGCCATTGAAAAGGCCAGGGAGATTTTCAGGAGCAAAAAACAGGAGGTGAGGATGGAGGACGACAGTTTTCTGTTCATCAGGGATTCGAACATCGTTCGCCGCCTGAAAATCGGTGATATCCTGTATGCCGAGGCCATGGGGGATTATGTCAAACTGTTCACCCTTGAAAAATTTTACTCCGTGCATACTTCTTTGAAGGAGGTGGAAGCGAAACTCCCGGAATCGAAATTCCTGCGCGTACATCGCTCATTTATCATCCAGGTAGGTAAAATCGACACAATCGAAGGCGGCACGCTTATTATTAACAAGAAAATGGTACCCGTAGCCGATACCTACCGCGCGGCGTTGAACCGCAGGTTGAATGTTTTGTGATTTTTGAAAAGTTGAATCCATGAGAGTCCGCACGCTAGTCATTTACATTACCACGGGTTTCGTGGCTGCGGTGCTTGCCCTGGTGGCGGTGCAGTATATGACGCGGCGCAATTTGGAGGAGTTGATCAGCGCCAATGAGAGCCTGCTCGATGAGTATCGGACGAGTAGCGGGCTTTCGCATCAGGCGGATAGTACCAGCCGCGCGGCATTGGCGGTGAAGATCAATGTGGTAGATCAGAGCGGGCAGCGGGTCTTGCGTTGGAATTTATATCTGACGATTGGTGTGCTGGCGTTGCTTACGGCGGTTTTTGCGATCATTATCGGCCGTATGAAGAAACAGGCGGAACTGATCGGCCAGCTCAATACCAGCGAAAGGAAGCTGAAAGAGGCCGTGCTCGTGAAAGAGAACTTCCTGGCCAATATGAGCCACGAAATCCGGACACCGCTGAATGCGATTTTAGGCTACACCAATCTCCTCCAAAAGAAGAAACTCGACGCCGATACCCGCTTGCATATCACTACGGTGCAGCAATCCGGGGAAACGCTGCTGGCGATCGTAAACGACATCCTCGACCTGTCCAAAATAGAATCGGGCATGATGCGGATCGAACACGTGCCGTTCGATCCCGAGGCATTGGTGCATTCGGTAGGGACGATGTTCCACCACCGCTCGGCCGAAAAAAACGTGCCGCTCATTGTGTCGTTCGATCCGGCGATCCCGGAAACCATTACGGGCGACCCGACCCGGCTGACGCAGATTCTCGTGAACCTGGTGAGCAATGCATTTAAATTCACAGAAACCGGTGAAATAAACCTCCGCGTCACTGCGAACGGCCGTAACGATGACCGCCTGAACCTGATGTTCGAGGTGACGGATACCGGGATCGGCATCGAAACCGAGCGGCTCGAAACGATTTTTGAGCGGTTCCGCCAGGCGGAAGACTCTACTACCCGACAGTTTGGGGGCACCGGCCTGGGATTATCCATCGTACGCGACCTCGTGCATTTGCAGGACGGGCATATCGCCCTATCGAGCAAGCCCGGGGCAGGCACTTCGGTGAAGGTGACCATTCCTTACCGGGTAGCGGTGGAGAGCGAATTGCCCCTTCCGGGTGCTCCTGCGGAAGCCGCGCACGCGCAACGCCCAGGGTTGCGTGTGTTGATTGCGGAAGACCATATCATTAACCAGGGGCTCATGATGCGCCTTATGGAGGAACGGGGGATAGCAGGCCGTGTGGCAACGAATGGGTTTGAAGCGATCGAAATGCTTCGCAGCGAGCCATTCGACCTTGTATTTATGGATATTCAAATGCCCGGAATGGACGGCTACACGGCTACGCGGGCCATACGTGAGGAACTGAAACTGACGATTCCGGTAATCGCGATGACGGCCCATGCGATGGAGGGGGAAAAAGAGAAATGCATCCGCCTCGGAATGGACGATCACATGGCCAAGCCAGTCAGGGAAAGCGAGCTGGACAGGGTATTGACCACTTACACCCAACCCTTATCGCGAAACGGTATTCCTGCTCCTGCGTTCAAAGTGATTGATCTCGATTATATGCGGGAGATCAGCAATGGCGATGCTACCTACGAAAAGCTGGTGACCGAACAGTTCCTGCACCTGATGCCGCGGGAGCTGGAAGCACTGTCGGCGGCGGTAGGAAAGCGTGATCGCAGCGAAATCCGCCGCATTGCCCACGGAATCAAAACCACCATTTCGATTATGGGCCTGAATGCACTGCTGGACGAGCCGCTGGATGTCCTGGAAAATGGATCCTCCGCGAAGGAAGATATCTCCGGGTTGGTCGAGCAGGTACTGGGCATTTGCAAGGAAGCACTGGGTGAGGCAGGGATATTTTACCGGCAGTTTCAGCGGGAGTAGGGTGCGTTTCGGAAATTGTGCAATGAGTGGATGCAACGCATGGCAGAAATAAATCGGTCTCATCGGTTACATCATTTTACTTTGATTATATTGTACCGAAACCCGACTGCGCTATGCTTTCTGACAAACTCATCCTGCTTTTCTTCTTGATCTGCCTGTCGATCGGCGTAAAAGGCCAGATCCGATTTGAAAAAGGCTATTTTGTGGGCAACGATAAGGTGAAAACCGTGTGCAATATCCGGAATGTGGATTGGGATAACAGCCCGTCGTCGTTCCGCTACCAGCTGCCGGGGAGCAACGAAGTGCTGGAAGCTACTTTACAAGACGTGAGTGCCTTTGGAATCGATGCAGGTAACACCTATGTCCGGGCCTTCGTGAAGGTGGACCAAAGCTCCACTGATGTGAGCAGCCTTTCCAATGGCCGCAATCCCGAATGGAAGGAGGAGCTCGTGTTCCTCAAAGTGCTGGTAGAAGGAGAGGCGACGCTGCTGCAATACAAGCGGGACGAGATCAGCCAATTTTACTATCAGAAAGGAGATTCTCTGTTTACACCTTTGATTTTTAAGAGATATATTGACGGGAATGGGCAGCGGGCCATTAATTTCGGTTTCCGGCAGCAACTGCTGAACGACCTTTCCTGCGAGGGGATCAGCCGGTTGGAGATCGAGCGGACCAATTACCGCGAGGGCGATCTCGTTCGCTTTTTCGAGCGCTATAACACTTGCCGTAACCCGGCGGCGAAGAATGTCGTCAAGCAGGCAAAGAGGAACGTTTTCAATGTAAAGATCACTGCGGGAGCAGATCTGACCATGCTTTCGACCCGGAATTTTACATTTACGAACAAAGGCAAACGCAACGGAAGCGAGGTTTCTCCACGGGTTGGTCTGGAAGGGGAATATTTCGCGCCATTTCATAAAAACAAATGGTCGGTCGTGGCCGAGCCCAGTTTCCAGTATTACAAATTTCCCCTGGCCTCTCCCGGATACGCGCTCGACGCCGAGTTCTGGACCATTGAGCTGCCGGTGGGGATCCGCCATCACTTTTACCTGACAGACCAAACTAAAATATTCGTGAATGTGCTGTACGCCTGGACTTTGAAGGAACAGGCAATGGGCAAGCAGGACGATAATGTGAATTACGGAGTCATTGCCGGATCCAATTTTGCCGGCGGCGTGGGAGTTGCCAGCGGACGTTTCAGCCTCGAAGCACGCTACTATTTCAACCGAAGCCTTTTTTTGTACCGCGCAAGGGTGGATGCGGATTATAGCAAAGCTTCGCTCATCCTTGGGTATAAGCTGTTTAGCAAGTAGCCTTTTTGTGTCGGCGCTGTTTTTTTGTTGTGGCATGCCTGACGGCATTCCGGACGTTGGATATCCCGATCTGCTACCAATGTTACATCGCTACGCGATTCGATCCTTAAAAGATTTGCATAGAATGCCGTAGGCATGTAATATAGGTAACAGAATAAAATTAGCGATTTTGGCCAAATGCCTTCAGGTATGTGACAATAGCTGATAGCAAACAAACAACGCTTCCGCAAACGAGCTCCAACATTTCAGATCCCCGATGGTAGAACCGCCGGGGATCTGTGTTTTAATGCATATCATCTCCTGAATCCCTGCATGAAGCCGCAACTCGCACAGGTACGCTGGTACCGGATTATTCCCGTTGTTTTTGTTACATATAGCCTGGCATACCTCGACCGCGCCAATTTCGGGTTTGCGGTGGCTGGCGGCATGGCCGACGACCTCCATATCGACCCGAATACTTCCACATTGCTGAGCTCGCTTTTTTTCCTGGGCTACTTCTTCTTCCAGATCCCCGGTGCGCACTATGCAGCCACGCGAACGGCCAAGAAGCTGATATTCATTTCGCTGATCCTCTGGGGCGGACTGGCTGCGGCAACCGGGATGGTTAACAACGCGACGGCGCTGATCGTGATCCGTTTCATGCTCGGGGTAGTGGAAAGCGCCGTAATGCCCGCGATGCTGATCCTGCTGAGCCAATGGTTTACTAAAGAAGAGCGCTCCCGCGCCAATACGTTCCTGATATTGGGTAACCCCGTTACGGTGCTGTGGATGTCGGTACTTTCGGGATATCTGATCGATTCGCTCGGGTGGCGGTGGATGTTCATTATCCAGGGCGCGCCGGGCATTCTGTGGGCGTTCATTTGGTGGAAGCTCATCGACGAGCGCCCCATGCAGGCCGACTGGCTGACGCAGGAGGAGAAAATAGCCGTAGAAGAGAAACTGAAAGCCGAGCAGGCCGGTATCAAGCCGGTCAAAAACTATGCGGAGGCATTTAAATCCACGAAAGTAATCCTATTGTGCCTGCAATACCTGCTGTGGAGTGTCGGGGTTTATGGTTTTGTGATGTGGCTGCCGTCGATCATCAAGGCGGCTCCGAATATGAATATGGTGACTACGGGCTGGTTGTCGGCGGTACCTTATGTGTTTGCCGTGGTGGGGATGCTCGCCGCGTCCTATTTTTCGGATAAAACAGGTAACCGGAAAGTGTTCGTATGGCCGTTCCTGCTGATTGCCGCCGTGTGCCTTTATACGGCGGTATGGATTGGTACCGAGCATTTCTGGCTTGCCTATGCTCTGCTGGTGGTTGCCGGAGGGGCTTTGTACACGCCTTATGGCCCGTTCTTCGCCGCAATTGCGGAGATATTACCGAAGAATGTGATCGGCGGGGCCATCGGGTTGATCAACAGCCTGGGTGCATTGGGCTCGTTTGCAGGGTCTTACCTGGTGGGGTATCTCAACAGCGAAACCGGAAATTTTAATGCTTCCTATACATTGATGGCAGTTGCGCTGGTATTGGCTACGCTGATCACTATCGCGGTAATCCCCGCGCCGAAGCCGCTGCAACCGGTGCCTGAGGAGGTCTGATGCCCGATTTTTGTGTAACGGGCGGTTAAGTTCGATGCCTTCGGGTCTTTGTATGCTATTAAGTACTCTGCCAAACACTTAACCCAAAGTAAATGAGCAATTTTAGACTGCCGGGGCTTCCGGTTTGTGTTTTTCTGTTTTTACTAATCCTCGTCTACGGACCCACCCACGCCCAGAATAAAAGCCCGAATGTGCTGAAAGACGGCGACCGCGTCGTTTTCCTGGGGAACTCCATTTTTGAGAACGAATTCCAGTATGGTTACCTGGAACTGGCCCTCACGACCCGTTTTGCCGACAAGGGCATCACATTCCGCAACCTCGGCTGGACGGGCGATAACGTCTGGGGCGAAGCGCGTAGCACCTACACCAACCCGCCTACACCTTACGAGCATTTGATGGAGGACATCACCCAGGCCGCGCCGAGCATCGTGTTCCTCGCATACGGGGGTGTGGAGGCGCAGGAAGGCCAGGTTGGTGTGGCGGATTTCAAGGATGGTTTGAATAAACTGATCGACAAGATCGAATCGCTAGGCGCCCGGACCGTGCTGCTTTCGACAATCCCGGTGGTCTCCTCGGACACTACGCAGCATATCGATGCGCGGAATGCCGACCTTGAATTGTATTCCAAAGCGATTGCCGATGTGGCTTCCCAGCGTGGCAAGCAGTTTATAGATATTTACAACCCGGTGCTGAATACGAGCAAGAAAGCGGATATCATTGAAAATACCGTCCATTTGAACGAAACCGGCTACTACTACCTCGCCGATGTGTTGGAAAAGGCACTGGGTCTGCCCAGCGACCGGGAAACTTCGACGATCACTATCGCGAAACCGACGCCGTTTTCTTCCAATGTGAAAATACTGACGGACAGCAAGGACAATAATGTGATCGTACGGTTTGTAGCCGCCGACAAATATCTTCCATTACCGTTTCCGCAAGCCAGCAGCTGGGTGGGCAATGATGCCAACGTGGTGCGGATCGTGGGATTGAAAAAAGGCTATTATACCCTTACAGCCGGCAATGAGCAGGTCGTTACCGCATCCGCCAAAGAGTGGGAGAAAGGCGTGGAGATCAAGCAGGGGCCGCAATTCGAGCAGTCGGCGCGCATCCGTGAGATGATTATCCGTAAAAACGAACTGCATTTTTTTCAGTACCGGCCATTGAACCAGACCTACATCATCGGTTTCCGCAAATATGAGCAGGGCAGGCACGTGAAGGGCCTCGAAGAGCAGAATATCCTCATCAAATGGCTCGAAGGGCAGATTATCCTCAATGCCCAGCCGAAGGAAGTGGTGTACGAACTGCGGAAGCTGGAATAGGAGGACTTCGGCTGTCGGCTATCGGCAGTCGGGACCTCACAAATAAAGGAACATTCGAACAAGGTGCTGCGCACCGCAAGATTTGTAACAAGCCGAAAGCTGATAGCCGACGGCCGATAGCCTAAATATGAAAAAACTATTTTACGGAGCATTACTCCTTCCCATGGTGCTGCTAACCTCCTCGACTGAGCCGGAGCAGCATCCCTTTAACCTGGACCCCGACGTTGAAAAGGAACTGAAATCCTTTAAGGTAGCTGAGGGCTTCGAGGTAACGCTATTCGCTGCCGACCCGATGGTCGCGAAGCCGATCCAGATGAACTGGGATACCGAAGGCCGCCTCTGGGTGGTGAGCAGCACGGTATACCCGCATTTAAAAACGGGTGAGTCGGCGAACGACAAGATATTCGTCCTGGAAGACACGGATGGTGACGGTAAAGCCGATAAATCGACTGTTTTTGCCGAAGGATTAATACAACCCACCGGTATCCTGCCGGGTGACGGGGGCTGTTATGTGGCCAACTCCACCGAAATCCTGCATTTCGCGGATACCGACGGCGATGGCAAGGCCGACAAGAAGCGCCGCATTCTGAGCGGTTTCGGAACAGGCGATACCCACCATTTGATCCACACTTTCCGCTGGGGACCCGAAGGGCGGATGTATTTCAACCAGTCGATCTACATTTACAGCCACGTGGAAACGCCATTTGGTATCAAACGCCTCGAAGGAGGCGGTGTCTGGCAGCTCAACACGCGTAACCTCGATATGGACGTGTACGCCCGCGGGCTCGTGAATCCGTGGGGCTTGCAGTTCGACCGCTGGGGACAGTCTTTCTTGACGGACGGTGCTGGTGGTGAGGGTATAAATTATGCATTTCCAGGAGCAACTTTCGTGACTGCCCCGGGAGCTGCACGTATTCTGCGCGGTCTTAACCCCGGTCAGCCGAAACACAGCGGCCTGGATGTGGTTTCGGGTGGACATTTGCCGGACGCATGGCAAGGCCGCATGATCACCAACGACTTCCGTGCTAACCGCATTAATAGCTTCAAACTGGAAGAGCAGGGCAGCGGTTACGTTTCAAAACAGACCGACGACCTGATGTGGTCGGATAATGTCGCTTTCCGTCCGGTGGATATCAATGTAGGTCCGGATGGCGCCATTTACGTCGCCGACTGGTATAACCCCATTATCCAGCACGGTGAAGTGGATTTTCACGATCCGCGCCGCGATCAGCAGCATGGCCGTATCTGGCGCATTGTTGCCAAGAACCGTCCGTTGGTGAAAAAGCCGCAGCTGGCGAAAGCGACGGTCAATGAATTGCTCGAATCACTGAAATTACCCGAAGACTGGACACGCCTGCAAGCCAAACAAGTGCTGAAAGCCCGAGGTGCGAAAGAAGTGCTGCCCGCTTTGGAAAAATGGGTAGCCGGTTTGGATAAAAATGATGCGAAATACGAGCATAACTTGTTGGAAGCATTATGGCTGTACCAAACACTGGAAACGGTAAACGAGCCGGTGCTGCTCAATTTGCTGAATGCAAAAAGCCACAACGTCCGTGCGGCTGCATTACGTGCGCTGGCACTCTGGTATCCCAAAGTTTCGAATACACCGGCATTGTTGGCCAAGGCTGTGGGTGACCCGCATCCGCAGGTGCGGCTGGAAGCCGTGATTGCATTGCGCAAAACCAAAACGCCGGAAGCTGCCAAAACCGCGTTAACGGTGCTCGACGCGCAAATGGACGAGTTCCTGGACTTCGCATTATGGCAAACTGTGCGTGAACTGGAACCGGTGTGGCTACCCAAACTGAAAACGGATGCCAACTTGCTGGGTGATGCCAAAAAGACGGCTTATGCATTGAAATCGGCAACCGGCGCCGATGCAGCGACTTTGCTGACCACATTGTACCAGAAAGGTCAGGTACCCGACGATTACCAGAAGGACGTACTTGCTTCGATTGCGCGCCTCGGCCAGCCTGCGGACCTCAATATGCTTCTTGACCTTGCAGTGCAGAATAATAACAAGAATGCGGCAGCTCAACTCGCAGCACTCGAAGAAGCCGGTACCCAGCGCCATGTAGCGCCTAACAAAAATCCTGAGCGCATTGCGACGTTGATCGGCAACGACGAGGAAGCGATCAGTCTGAGCGCTATTCGCCTGATTGGCCTTTGGAAGCTGTCTGCTTTGAACGACCGGTTGACCGGACTGATCCAGAGTGGTAACCCGGCGACCAAAAAAGCGGCGCTGGGCGCATTGGGTGCTATTGACAAGCCCAAGGCACTGCAACTCGTAACCGATCTCACAGGTCCGAAAAACACGCCCGAAGTACGCATTATCGCGGCAGCGCAACTGGCAGGCCTGGACGAAAAAGAGGGCGCGCGCGTAAGTGCTGAGCTCATGCGGACATTACCAGCCGATACCGATATGTCGGATCTGTTCCTGGCATTCATTCCATCGAACCCGGGTTCGGCTGCTTTGGCTGAGGCCATTGCGGCGAAGAAAATCCCGGAAGCCGTAGCCAAGCGTGGGCGTGTGCTCGTGCAGCAACGCGCCGGATGGACGCGCCAGAGCATCGATGAGATCGCTGCATTGAAAAAGGCCCTGGAAGCATCGGGGGGCTCATTACCAGCACCTAAAATGCCGCAAGACCTCGACGACAAAACCATTGAAGGGCTTGCCAAACTGGCGCGCGAAAAAGGCGATGCCGCCAAAGGAGAGCTCATTTTCCGTAAAGCGGAGTCGAGCTGCACTACCTGCCACGCCATCGGTGGCGCAGGCGGATTGATCGGCCCGGATTTGAGCAGCCTCGGTACCAGTTCGCCGGCAGAAACCATTATTCGTTCGATCCTGTATCCAAGTGCTTCGATTAAAGAAGGTTACGATCTGAAACGCGTCGTGAAAAAAGACGGTTCCGAACTGATGGGTTACCTGGCTTCCGACGGCGCCAACGATATCGTGATCCGCGATGTTACGGGCAAAGAAGTTTCCATTGCCAAAAGTCAGGTGCAGGTGATGGAGAAAGTCCCCGGTTCGCTCATGCCTCCCGGCCTTACCGCCAGTCTCGACCGAGACCAGTTTGTGAACCTCGTCGCATTCCTGACCAAACTCGGCGAACCCGGCGACTTCCGCGTACCTGCAACGCGCTACGTACGCAGGTGGGAGACGATCGAGTTGAGCAAGGAGCTAGCCGCGAAATTCTCCATGGATGCGGGCCCTGTTATCGCCGGCAAAGGTGCCAAAGTGACCACCTCGCCCGCGTACAGCAAGGTCTCCGGCGAGCTCCCGGTAGATGATTTAGCCGAAATGAAAAACAGTGCCGGCAAACCATTCAGCATCGTGCGTTTCGAAGTGGAGGCGTTGACCAAAGGACCTGTAACTTTTGCATTAAACAGCTCCGGTGGCGTTGCTGCATACAATGGCAACAAAGCACTGAAAGTCTCCGGCGGTACCATCACCGCCGATCTCTCGCAAGGCATTCAGCCGATCACACTCGTCCTCGACCGGAATGTAGTGAAAGGTGGCTTGAAAGTGGAATTGAAAGACGTAGCCGGCAGCGCGCAAACGCGGTTGAAAGTGGGGCGGTAGTTTGTTTTGATGTTATTGAAATGCAGCCGGCTTCATCGTGGAGCCGGCTGTTTTTGTTAGGATCAATATTCTTTGTCATTTGATAATCAGTATTGGGTGCTTGATAAATTCCTGTTAGCTTGAATGGTTCTGAAAGGAGTTGACGTTGATAAGAAGCTCAAAAAAATGTAAATTTGTTTTGACTCAATTCCTCACGTCTATGCAAACGGTAGAAAAGAAAATAGGGAACGCTTTGAAACACAAACCAAAGCTTAAAAAACTAACAGCAAGAGAAATCCATGAGGATCTGATCGATATGAAGATCTATGAGGAACGGAAGAACGGAGAGTTTGTATCAGAAGAAGAAGCCATGGAGTTCCTGAGGAGCCATGGTAAAATATGAGATATAAAATCGTCTACGAAAAACGCGCACTAAAAGAACTTTATAAATTGCCTTCAAAGGCCGTCAATCAGATTATAAAGAAGATTGATTCCTTGGCCGAAAATCCTTATCAGACAGGAATCAGAAAGCTCACTGATACCGATGAAGTTTACCGGGCTCGTGCCGGCAACTATCGAATTCTTTATGAAATTAATGATGGGCAATTGCGTATAATGATCGTGAAAATAGGCGATCGAAAGGACATTTATAATAGATAGGCAGCAGCCTACTCTCCCAGAATCCGATACAATTCCAGATTTAAATAATAGTGATTTCCCTGAATCACACGCCTTTGCAATACTCCTAAATCAACCAACTGGTTCAGATATTTTTTCGCAGTATTCTCGGCATACAACCGCTGATCGGTCAGATGCTTTACGCGTGTGAACGGTTGCGTGAAAATCGCGTTGACGAGCAATTCGGGACGGGTGATGGCAGTGTCGTCCAGAATTACTTGTCGGATCGCGTCTTTGGTGTTCAGGATGTCGTTGATTTTATTATAGGTTAATATGGCCGTAGTTTCAATGGCATTAAGCATGAATCGTAACCACGTATTCCAGTCGCCTCGCTGGCTGACGCCCATTAATCCGTTGTAATAATCTTCGCGATGGTCGAGAATATAGCGGCTGAGAAAGAGAATAGGGTAGTCGAGTAACCCTTTGTGTGTAAGATAATTGATATTGAAAATCCTGCCGGTTCGGCCATTGCCGTCGCGGAACGGGTGGATGGCTTCGAACTGATAATGTCCGATCGCCATTTTGAGCACCGGATCGACTCTGAATGTTTCATCGTCATTTAAAAAGTTGACAAGATTCGTCAGTTTTGCTTCGATAATCCCGGCTCCGCGCGGAGGCGTATACACGGGCTTGCCTGCGTTGGGGCCCGTACCACCTTGTCTGATATGCGTTTGGACGAACGGCGGCCGGATCCCTTCGGTTGTCTGGTAAATCTCCTGGTAAACTACCCTGAAATAATCTTCGCTGAACCGATCGCTGTCCTTTAAGAAATCATGCCCAAACCACAATGCTTCGCGGTAACGTAGTACTTCTTTGGCAGACCCGGTTATTTCGCTGGGCCTCTGTTCACTGAATGCTTTGTAAAGTTCATCGTCCGTTGTAAAGATGTTCTCGATTGCGCTGGAAGCCTTGGCTTCTTGCAGGCTGATTGTATTGATCAGAACGGCTTGATTGGGAATTGCAATACTTCGGCCTTGTAACCTTCCCAAAGCGGCTTTTGCATTTGCAAGTGCCTCGTAAACGTCAATATTACGATACAGTTCTTCCGAAATCGGAAGTTCCGGAAGGTCGTTCCAGGGGATGTTGCGGTCGGGATTGATGGGGTATGGCATGAGTATGTGTATCAGTTTGGCATTAAATTGAGCTAAATTTTAATGTTAGCCCTGATTTTGACATCAAATTTAATGCTTTTAATTGAGCTAACATTAAATTTGGTCATGTTTTAATGTTAGCTCCGATTTTGGCATTAAAACAGCGCTTTGAATTGGAGAAGTAACTTAATCTCACTTATACCGAAACAGTAAATTTGAAGCCCCGCTTGTTTTAAATACTATTTCCATCTTTACCCAAATTACAATCATGTTCAAAAAATTACTGGCCCTGTCTCTTCTGATCGGATGCGCGGTTACGGCACATGCGCAGCAGTTTAAGGCGCTGCTTTTTACTAAAACTGCGGGTTTTCACCATGTTTCCATTCACGAAGGTGTGATCGGGATCAGGAACCTGGCGTCGAGACATAATTTTTCCGTCGACTGGCAGGAGAATGCCGACGTTTTCAACGATAAAAGTCTGGCTAACTATTCGGTGGTAATCTTCCTGAACACGACCGGCGATATCCTCAACGATACACAGCAGGCGGCGCTGGAAAAGTACATCAAGAGCGGAAAAGGCTGGGTAGGTATCCACGCGGCGGCAGATACGGAGTACGACTGGCCGTGGTATGGCAAGCTGGTGGGAGCGTATTTCAAAACCCACCCGGCACAGCAAACCGCATTCCTGGATGTGAAAGACAGCAATTTCCCGGGTCTGGAACGCTTCCCGAAACGTATGATGTGGACCGACGAATGGTATGAATATAAAAAGCCGCTCAATGCCGACGACCTGAAAGTACTCATCACGATCGACGAAAAGACGTACGATCCTAAAACCAGCCAGGGCAATGGCATGGGGGACCACCCGATTGCATGGTACCACAATTTCGACGGTGGCCGTGCATTCTACACCGGCCTGGGCCACATTGGCCTGGTTTACTCGGATCAATCGTTCCTCGACCACCTTTACGGCGGTATTTACTGGGCTGCGACTGGGAAAGGGGTGAAGTAGCGTTGTTGCGGTTTGGGTGTCGTTGGTGATTTTGACCGCCGACCATCGACCGCAGACCGCCGACCATCTGGGCCGCAGAGTGGCCTCCTGTTTATAGCAACCGATAGCTTTAACAACATTTCAGCTCCGGAGGAGCTTCCTTGATCATCGCGAATCAGGAAGCTCCTTCGGAGCTGAAATCGTTTTGTGACGTAAGGTTGCTACAACCAGGGAACCGCGCTGCGGTTCATTTTTGAGAAAATAGTTTGATGGTGTAATCGAGCAGAGCAGTATCGCCGATTTTGCCGTGACCAGGGATTATGACTTTCGCATCCGGATATTGCGCTTTGATTTTCGTCACCGTCGCAGACCAGGCATCGACATTCGCATCGGCCAGATTACCTTTTGTCGCATCGATTTCCTTGATCAGGCAACCGCCGAACATTACCTTTTCACTCGGGAAATAGCCAATGATATTGTCGCGCGTATGTCCTTCACCGTAAAAAGCCGCTACGACCGGTTTTTTGCCCACTTTCAGGTTCAGCTTATCGTCGAAACCTTTCTGAGGGACAGGAAACTTGTGCTCTTTGTCGAATGCAATTGTTTTGTTTGTAGCGTAGGAGGGAATGCCGTGTTCGTGGAATGCCTTCAACCCACCTACACAATCTTCGTGGAAATGTGTCGCGATCACGGCTTTAACTTTGCATTTCAAACTGTCCTCGATCCAACGGATTACCTTTTCCGAAGTTGCATCGTCCGCCGGCGTATCGAAAATCACCGCCTCGCCCGCATCGAATACGATCAGGCCGTTGCAAGGGACTTTGCCGAAAGTTTGCGTTTGCAGGTAGGTGAGGTGGGTATATGCGTGGTCGCTAATTTTTTGAATTTCTAGGTCGTCGGTTTTGAAGCTTTTGTCGGGTGTTTGCGCATGCGCAAGTGTGTACAGGCATAAGAACAGGCAAGCGAGAACGTGTTTTTTCATGCGTTGGTTGGTGAGTAGAAGTGAATGGGAAAGTGGCTGGCAAGATAAAGGAAATTGCCGTTTTTTGTTACATTACGTCAAAAAGCCACCTATTATGCAAACTCTCGCTACCATTCTCGTCGCCTTAGTCGCGCTGGAACACCTTTACATTCTCTACATCGAAATGTTTGCCTGGGAAACGAAGGGCAAGGAAACCTTCAAAGGCTCGCTCGCGCCTGAGCTCTTCAAACCTACTAAAACGCTGGCTGCTAACCAGGGGCTGTACAATGGCTTCCTGGCCGCGGGGCTGATTTGGTCGCTGCTGATTGAGGACCACCACTGGCGTTTATATGTGGGTGTTTTCTTTCTGACTTGTGTGATTGTTGCAGGTATTTATGGAGCTGTGACCGCGAGCAAGAAGATATTCTTTGTGCAGGCGCTGCCGGCGATTGTGGCTTTGGTGGTGCTGCATTTGTGAGGAGAAGAGAGTCCGGAAAAATGGCAATAGCCATCTTACCTAGAATTTTCTTATCTTCGGGTAAACAGTAAGGCTATGAGGATATTGAATGTTTCGATTTCGGAGAAGGAATTTGAAAAATTGGGATTGAAGGGAGAAAGTCTCACATTCGCAGAACTTTTCAATTTGGTCAGCAAGGAGCTGGTTCGCCAAAATCTTGAAAGATCTGTTGAATTGGCAGAAAAATATGGTCTGTCTGATCTGTCGATGGACCAAATCACCGCCGAGGTGAAAGCTGTACGCACACATGCAAAAAATAATCATTGATACGAATGTATTTGTATCAGCACTTATTCAAAGGAGTTACCCATATCTGATTGTTCGAGAGCTCTTCATTGAAGAGAAGATTCAGCTTTGCGTTTCCGATGAGTTGCTGGCTGAATATTACGAGGTATTATCAAGGCCAAAGTTTTCGCAATTTCCCGACTTTTTTATCCGTGCAGAGGCTCTCCTTGCAGATATTGATAACAGGGCGGAAAAATATTATCCTACTACAAAAATCAGCCTAATATCCGATCAAGACGACAATAAAATATTAGAGTTGGCAGAGGAGAGCCAGGCGGATTTTATTGTTACCGGCAACACGAATGACTTCACTTTTACACATTACAAGAGTTCGCGAGTTTTAAGTCCCAAAGAATACTGGGAGTTACACAACGAAACATAGCTCGGTTTCTGAGATGTAGCAGACCCTAACGAAGCGCTTTCAATTTAAAGCCAAACAAATTGACCTTAGGCCTGTCAACCGCAAAGTGCGTCCATGCGATCACGATGGTGTTGATCACCAATAATGCGCTGCTGAAATACAATGGAAACTGGGGGACGCCGAGGCGGCCGAATATTGAGGAAAACATGCTGATGAGTGGTATTCCATAAGCGAGTACGGTCCAGGCAGCCTGAAATTGCAGCACGCGTTTCCCAAAATCTGCGACACCCACAACAGTGTTCCGTTTGTAGAGCCAGAGGGCAAACGGCAGAAACACATTACCGAACGGCAGGATCCAGAATGATAATGCGGAAAGGTTTAAAAGTTTGAGTACGCCCGTGTCCTCACGAGCAGGTGCAGACGAGGTTTCGGTAGTGGCCGAAAAATGTTCTACCGGAACTTCGAGCGCCTGCGCGAGGAGCCGCAACGTCTCGCCGCGCGGAACGGCGCTGCCGGCCTCGATCCGTTGCAAAGTGCGCAGGTTAATGCCTGCCATTTCGGCGAGCGCTTCCTGCGAAAGGCCTTTGTTTTTGCGCAATGTACGGATTTGCTCGGAGGTGGTTTGTTTGTTCATTTCGAAGTTGTTTCCGGTAAAATTAGCGTGGCGGCCACGCATTTGATAGCGGCATTATTGCGACATTTCTGCGTAGTGGTACATTCTCCGGCATTGTTCTGCATTGTTTCCGCTGGTTTATTATATTTAACCATTCCATAAACCATTTCACTCCGTTCCTATGCGACACCTTTTCAAAAGAACATTTATTCCAATACTACTTTCCGGACTGGCAGCTGTGCCTTCGTTCGCACAGCAACAGCCATCGCTCCTTGGCTTCGGTACCGAGTCAGCGAAGAAGCAGCTGGACCTCGAAGTGACTTTCGATAAACAATTGCAAGCCAATAACCTGCGCGACTGGATGAAGCGCATGACGGCTTTTCCGCACCAGTTGGGATCCCCATATGGCCTTAATAATGCGCTTTTCCTTCGCGACAAGCTCGCTTCGTGGGGTTTCGACGCACGGCTGGATACGGTGCACGTGCTTTTCCCCACGCCCAAAGTGCGGATATTAGAATTGACCGAGCCGACGAAATTCAAAGCTTCGCTCACGGAAAAGCCATTAAAGGAGGACGCTACATCGGCACAGACGAAGGACGTGCTGCCGCCTTACCACGCGTTTTCGGCCAATGGGGATGTGACGGCCGAGCTGGTTTTTGTGAATTATGGCGTGCCGGACGATTATGAAGAATTGGCAAAGCTCGGTGTGGATGTGAAGGGCAAGATCGTGATCGCCAAATATGGTGGTTCGTGGCGGGGTATCAAGCCGAAAGTCGCGTACGAGCATGGTGCAATCGGGTGCATTATTTATTCCGATCCGAAGGAGGACGGCTATTTCCAGGGCGACGTATATCCCAAAGGGGCATTTAAAAACGAGTCGGGCGTGCAGCGCGGGTCGGTGGTGGATTTGCCACTCGCGCCGGGAGATCCGCTCACGAACGGATTTGTGGCCGACGCGACGCACAAGCGGCTGTCGGTAGAGGAAGCCCCGGCGATGATGAAGATCCCGGTGCTGCCGATTTCGTATGGCGACGCATTGCCGCTGCTTAAAGCATTGGGCGGTCAGATCGCGCCAACGACGTGGCGGGGCGCATTGCCGATCACCTACCACGTCGGCCCCGGCCCGGCGAAGGTGCATTTGAAGCTGGAATTCAATTTCGATATTGTGCCTTGCTACAACGTGATCGCGACGCTCAAAGGCAGCGAGTTCCCCGACCAATGGGTGATCCGCGGTAACCATCACGACGCCTGGGTGTTCGGCGCGGCCGACCCGGTGAGCGGCGCCGTGGCCGAACTCGAAGAAGCACGGGCATTGGGCGAGCTCGTCAAAACCGGCTGGAAACCGAAACGTACCATCGTCTACTGCTGGTGGGACGGCGAAGAGCCCGGCCTGCTCGGCTCGACCGAATGGGTGGAGAAATACCAGTCCATTTTGAAGGAAAAGGCCGTGGTGTACCTCAACTCCGATGGAAACGGTCGCGGGTACCTGAGCGCGGGCGGCTCGCACACGCTCGAAAAATTCATCAATCAGGTAGGCCGCGACGTGACCGATCCCGAAAAAGGCACGAGCGTGATCGACCGCCTGCGCTCGCGCACGATCCTGAACGGCTCACCGACCGCCAAGCAGGAAGCCCGCACCCGCGCCGACCTGCGCATTGGCGCCCTGGGTTCCGGTTCTGACTATACGCCGTTCATCCAGCACCTCGGCATCGCCTCCCTCAACGTCGGCTACGGCGGCGAAGATGCCGGCGGCGACTACCACTCCATTTTCGACTCCTACGACCATTACACCCGCTTCAAGGACGGCGACTTTGCCTACGGCGTAGCCCTTGCCAAAACCCTCGGCCGCTCCGTCCTCCGCTTCGCCAATGCGGACGTGCTCCCCTTCGACTTCACCAACTTCGCGAACACCGTGCAGCTCTACACCTCGGAAGTAAAAAAGGAGCTCGAAAACGTCCGCGCCAAAGCTGAGGAACACAACAAAGCGCTCAACGAAGGCCGCTTCGAAGCCGCTGCCGATCCGAAAGATCCTTTTGTGAAGCCTGCTCTTCAATCCGTGGCGCCGTATTTGAATTTCGCGCCGTTGGATAATGCATTGGTAGCACTCGAAAACAGCGCCAAGGCATTTGCTGCGGCTTCCTCGAAACTCTCCGGCCTGCCTGCGGATAAATTGAAGGAGTTGAATGAGATTTTATACAAAACCGAAAGGAAACTGATCCATGCCGATGGCTTACCTCGCCGGCCCTGGTACCGGCACCAGATCTATGCGCCGGGCTTTTATACGGGGTATGGGGTTAAGACTTTGCCGATGATCCGGGAGGCGATCGAGCAGAAGAATTGGAAGGAGGCTGAGGAGGGGATTTTGAGGGTGACGGGGGTTTTGGAGGGGTTTGTGGGGGAGGTTGAGAAGGCGATTGGGGTGGGGAGGTGATGGGCTTGGCTGTAAGAGTTTGAAGTGCCAGTAATCGACAATGATCAAAGCCTTTTGTGTTGATTCATTTTAGATTACAACACCGCAGTAGAAAAAAGGAATTCAACCTTTTATTGAATATTGAAAGGATAAAAAGTGCTAATTGTGCGGTGAAATTTACTATGCTTTTGTTAGTTATTTAAAATCTGAAACGGTGGTCTAATAATTTGATGGAACTAAGTTATTTGTAGACCTACTAAATTATCACCCTTTAAAATGAAATTAAAGTCATTTAGAATCCAAAACTATAAATCCATAATTGACAGTGGAGAATGTAGATTATGTGAAACAGACGGGATCACAGTGCTAGCAGGACAGAATGAATCAGGAAAAAGTTCAATTCTTCAGGCGCTTCGCGACTTCGAGAGGAATGAACTAAGTGATGGGTGTTTTCGTGATGATGAATCGGTTCCAGTAATTTCATGTGTGTTTGACGACTTGGAGGATGACGAAAGTCGAATTAAAGCGAGTGGATTCGGTGATATCACCGACGGTCTGTGGGCGTATCTAAAGGAGGTCGGGGAGTTTCGACTCATCAAACGCGGTGGCGAGCACAATAAACTTATACCTTCTTTGGACGAATCCTTAATGAAAAGGACTGTCGAATTGATGGAAGATACTAACGCAGCTATCCTTAGAAAAAGGGATACAGTGAAGTCTTTGTCATCAGGGGAAGACGAGGAAGATGAGAAACCGCTCTACGACTTAGAAGATGATATCGATCGAATAATTTCAGATCTAGATTCACTAACTCCTTATACTCTGTTCTTTGATGATTTTTGTGACATTTTACCCGACACCATTCTCATCTCTGACTTGAAAACATCTAAAACAGTTAAAGGGTTGGCTGCTGTGAGGAATGTAGAGAAAATTTTAGCAACAGATTTTTCAAAGCTGGATTCTTTATCTGACTCAAAGAGGGAATCGTCCCAAACGGGATACCAAGAAACACTAACAGCAGACTTTAAGGAAAAGTGGAAACAGAGAATCGGAGACGAAAATGGGGCAACGGTTCATGTCAGGCATTACAGAAATGAGAAGGGAGAACCTTACCTTGCATTCTATATTGAAACTCGTAAAGGCGAATTCTTGCCGGTTGGTAAAAGATCGCAGGGATTTAAATGGTTTCTTTCTTTTTACTTGCAACTAAAAGCCGAGAATGAGGGAAAAAGAAAGCTAATAATTCTATTTGACGAACCCGGAATGTATTTACATTCGAAGGCGCAAGTGGACATGATTAAAGTGTTTGAAGAAATTTCATCAAAAAATCAAATTGTTTATTCTACTCATTCGCCTTATTTAATTGGCACTGATAGCTTGCATCGTGTAAGGTTAGTCCTAAATACACCTAACAAGGGGACAACTGTTGAGAAGATAACATCGGGAAAAGTAGGCGGGAGGAAGGATGCGCTAAAACCAATTATAGACGCAATCGGTTTGGAGGTGGCTTCGAGTTTTTCGATAGCCAAGAAAGATAATGTTATTCTGGAAGGAATATCAGATTTTTACTATATGCAGGCGATGAAAATCCTTCTGGATATTAAAGGTGAATTTGCTTTCGTTCCGTCAATGGGTGCTTCTAATGCTCATTTACTAATGGAAATTTGCATTGGATGGGGATTGAACTGGGTAATAATATTTGATGACAAAGGCGCGAGGAAAGACTATAACAAAATTAGAGATAGCTTTTTTAACAAGGATGACACAGATGCGCAGAAGCAAATATATCAACTCCCCAAATGCGACGGGATTGAGGATATGTTTGCGGTAAGTGACATGAAACTGGTTAATTCTAAGGCTGAGTTTTCTTCTCAGAACTTAAATTCTGTTACCGTCAACAACTATGGTGGAAAAGAGCTCTATGCTAGATTGTTTCTTGAAAGGGTTAGTACTGGGGAAATTACTGCTGAGAAATTGTCAAAAAAGGCGATAACTGGGTTTTCAGAGGTTTTTAGATTTATATCTGGGGCATTCAACCATCAATGATTCTTCTATTATGAGATATTGTACGCCATAGCCTTCTTGCAGGCTATGATTATACTGTTCTGGACTTGTTCGGTGAACCGTTTGGGGATCCTAACGGGCGTCAAAAAGCGTAAATTTCTGATGTGAAGCGAATGAAAAACTCATCTCAACCCAACCCACCCAACCCCCTCAAATGCCCCAATGCAATCTCAACATACTCCCTCTTAATCAACTCACTTTTCCTCTTACTCCAAGATTTTATCCGTTCCATAATCTCATCAATGCCAAATTCCGGATTATTCTGGACGATGAAATCGGTAGTCGCCAGTATTTCGAGTGACAAGTCCGAGCTGAACCCGTTAATTAATGCCAAGAGCTTTTGGTTGATCGCTTTTGCCTCAGGGCTGAGCTCGCTGTTGATGTAATCATTCACTTCCCCCCACTTTTCGTAGTTAAGCATCAGCGGCTCAAATGCTTTGGCCTGTCCTTGTTCCAATCCTTTCAGGTACACACCATTGAGCGCATAGAGCACCTTTTCGACGCCAACTGCATAGGGCCCATAATGCTGCGCGGTAAATGTTAGCTGCAAAGGCTGGCCAAGTCGCTGATAAAAATAGGCTAGCTTGTTAGCCGCGAAAAGACTACTGTGCTCACCCATGCTTTCGTAGGCGAATAATGCATACAATAGTTGCGCGCGAGCAGGAGTTAGTTTGACGTTCTTGGCGGTCGCTTGCTTTTGCAAGATCGCTTTAATATGGTCAGTGGGTTCGAAAACAACGATTTCCGAGTCGACCCCATTTAGATGTTCCTCAATCATGGGTTTGACAACATTCCAATCCAAGCCGCCATTTCCGCAGCCAAGGGGCGGAAGAGCAATGCTTGAAATTTTTTGTTCCGAAATGAGCTCTCGCAAGGCAACAAGACCATCCTCTACGAACGAATATTCAGAAGGCTTCCTCCAATGCGTTTTCGTTGGGAAGTTGACAATCAGTCGTTTTCCCAGCAGCATATTGTTGTCCCAAACAGCAAGTAGCTTTCCGGGTGCAAGCTCATGGCGCTTACACGTGTCCGCATACACCTTATAGTTATGCGGAAATGCTTCTTTGAATTGCAGCGCTATGCCTTTCCCCATCACCCCGACAGTGTTGACGGTGTTCACCAGCGCTTCCGTTTTGGCTTGGAGCAAATCTCCGACTGAGAATCGTATCATAAGCGAATTAACTAAAAAAACATATTGGTGCGACCCTTACGGCAATATTTAAGCCAGCCGATTTCAACTGTCCTTTAACAAGGGCTTCTACATTTTCGTTGTAAACGAGGAAAGATTCTATCGATTCTAACGGTACATGCGAATGGACGAGAAATTCTGCCTGGTATCTTCTGGGGCGGTCGGTGTCCAAGTCAGATTTCTGAAAATTGCTTTGCTGAATGCTTTCCCAATCAACTTTATCCAAGTCTTTCAGATCATTGTAATGATTAGAATACGCGGTATTTGCCTGTCCATCGGTAAAGAAAAAACGGGAGTTTCGGGTTAAAACGGCAATTTCTGAACGTATTATCAGGATTTCTTCTCTTGCAAGCTTTGGAACAACCGGAGCCCAATATCCCGTAATGATATTATACAGCATAATCGATCGCGGAGTGAAGTAGAATGGTACGTACTCCCCGATATTCCCGTAACCATCGATTCTTACACGCGTTGTATCTCTTGCACCAATGATATCCGGATTTCCGATCGGGTGAAACTCCCTGCTGGCAGACGGATGATTTTTTGTGCAAAGTCCGGCTTCCAGTATGTGTGGCAAATTTCGAATGTTACAAATCCGATAGCAGTACTTACGGTCCGCATTGATGGTCATCGCAGGAAAATAATGATAGTTTTCAAGTTTGCATGCGAAATATACAAAATAGGGCCGAGATAGGTCGAAATCCTGCACTCCGATACAACAAGCATAACATTTGGTCAGAAATTTCAAGATTTTGAGAAAATTTTTGACTCGATGAATGGGACATGAGACTACAATTGTTTGGCGTATCGTGTAAATTAATTAGCAAATTACATCATATTGTTAATTTGTAATTCTCTGTTTATCAATAGTTTATTTCTGCTTGTGGTTTCGTTTCTAGCTTTTCTGTGTTAATATTACCTTGCAAACATTACAAACTATGACACACGAAAAAAAATCTTCCAACTCCACAGAACGCCGCCTCACCGTCTACCGCAAGTACCTCCCACGCGCATGGTACCAGTACGCCCTCATGCCCGAAATCCGCCTCTGTGGCAAATGGCTGCAAGAAGCAGGTTTCGAATGCGGCGACGAAGTGACGGTGAAGTGTTTGGACAACAAATTAGAAATCACACTCAATCCGGTGGAAGAGCCGGAGTCCGGGCCGATAAAGAAACGGGGAGCTGCGCAAAAGGAGGTTGGTGTGTAGGGAATGTTTAGCCCAACGAAGATTCCATTAGGAAGCAGTTTTGGCACGCATTCGAGCCTTATCAAAACCCGCTCACAAAAAAATCCCTCCGACAACTCGAAGGGACCCAGTACATTATCAAAAAGCAAAAACCTCACTTCACCGTATACCAATCCCTAACCCTTACCTCAATCTTCCCATCCTTCTCATTCACCAGCTTCTTAAACGCTTCCGTATCGCTAAACCCATTCTGCCCACGATAGTGGTAAGGATAAACCACCTTCGGCTTGAACGCCAGCACGGTAGCGGCAGCCTCATTAATATCCATAGTGTAAGGCAAATTCATGCAAACAAACGCGACATCGATGTTTTTCAATGCCTTAATCTCCGGAATGCCGGAGGTGTCGCCGCTGAGGAAGACCGATTTGCCGCCCAGTTTGAGGACGTAACCGTTGCCGCGGCCTTTGGTGTGGCGGGAGTCGGCGGTTTCGGGGAGGTTGTACATCGGGATGGCGGTGATGCTGATGCCGAGTTTTTCGGTGGTGGCACCGTTGGCGAGGACGGTCGTTTTGGCTTTCAATGCGTCGGACATTTTATCGGCGACGGCTTGCGGGGCCACGATGACGGTGTTGGTCAGGTCGAGGGCGTCGAGGGAGGTCGGGTCGAAATGGTCGCCGTGGATGTCGGTGATCACGATCAGGTCGGGTTTGGCGATGCCTACGAAGGTTTTGGGGGCCTGGTAGGGGTCGGCATAGATGGTTTTGCCGTTCCAGGTGAGGGCCAGCGTGGCGTGGTTGAGCGGCTGGATTTTGAGCGGACCTTTGGAGGTCGGGATTTCATCGGGCTTAGGAAGCTGGGCCCAGCAGAGCGAGGCCGCGAAAAGGAGCAAAAAGGTGAAAGTCGTTTTCATGATTTGTTGTTTTTATACAAATCAAATTTAGGCTTTACCAACCCCGGAGCAAGTTTTCGGCCGATTTTTCATGGCTTTTTAATCGCGAAGTGAAAGTTCTGTTTAGCTTGCAGCGGGATGGATTATCGCTTGCTATCATGATGTATTTCCGTAAAGCAGCGCTCCGCGTGGCGCAATTTATACTTAGTTCTATTTTAATACTCGTTATGTGCGTGGGCGATGTGCTAGCGCAGGAGTTTGTAGTAGCACCATTCAATTTCAATATCCAGAATGGCTCTTACGCGTCCGCGAGTACGAATGCGGAGGCGCTGGCGCATACGAAACAGGAAATCGCGCCGCAGACGTTCATGTCCAAGCCCGAGCCGAACCTGTCGATGCTCTTCCCGCAGCCGGGCGGTATTCTGCTTTTCAAATCGCAGAACATGAAGGACCCGGCGAATGTGGTAGGTAAGCTCATTAGCCCGTCGCTGGTGGTGATCGATACTATCTTTCATAATCAGGTTTATAGACAAAAAGTCAATGGCGTCGATCAGTATTCCTTTGACATGTGCTATTCGCTGCGCATTGACGGAAAGCGATATTACACGGATTTTCGGCCGCACACCATTGACTATCGCTACCCATTAGTGTATCACAATCAGCTATTCATGATTGCTTCGCAAGAAATGGGTTATGAAATGTATGCCGATAAAGGCTATCCGGAGCATTTCCGAGTTGCCGTGTTCGAAATGCAGAACGGCGGGATTCAAATGCATTTCGCAAGCGAAGAACTACCATTTCATTATGGTCTCGAATTTCTCGATGAGAGCGATAACGTGATCCAGTCGGAATATAGAGCGGAAAATCAGAGTTTTTATGTTGAGATCAAGGGTTTGAATGAAACATACAAAGGAGTTTGGAATGGAAAGGAATTGAAGCATTTGAATTAGGCATGATGCTAATCCGGCTTCCGGGAAGCAGTTTTTTAAAAGCTATCACACTATCTTCACGGCCTATTTTTTAACTCGAAATAAATTCATGAAGCATTTTACCCGCACAGCATTGCTGGCATTACTCCTGATTCCAGCGCTGACTTTCGCCCAGCAAACCGAGGAGCAGCAAGTCAAGAAAACATTTGACGACTACAAATCAGCGATCCTGAATGACAAGGGCGAGGAGGCTGTTGAAAAGGTGGATACAAAGACGATTACCTATTACGGCGATATACTCGAAAAGGTAAAAACGGCCGATTCGCTGACGATCGATAAGCTTTCTCTGATGGACAAACTCATGGTGCTGATCATTCGCCATCGCATTTCCAAAGACGAGATACTGACCACAAACGGCAAGCAACTGCTGGTAACGGCCATTAAAATGGGGATGGTGGGGAAGAGCTCGGTGATGAATAACGAGGTAGGCGCAGTGAAAGTAAACGGCAATTTCGCTACGGGCGAACTGCTGGTGCGGGGGCAGAAGACGCCTTTATCGTTCGAATTCAACAAAGAAAACGGGACCTGGAAGCTCGATCTCACGGCGGTGTTCCCGGCGGGCGAGGCGGCGTTTCGCCAAATGGTAAAACAAAGCGGCGAGCCTGAAAATGAATATTTGCTCTCATTGATCGAACTGACTTCGGGTAAGGAGCCTGGCGCAGATGTCTGGGTGCCCGTTCGGCGATGAAGCTACGTCAAATGTATTTTTGCATGTCATCCCGAGTGGAGTCGAAGGAACAGTGCGATAACGTTCGCAACGATCTTTCTACTCCGCTCGGATTGAAATTGGATCTGATACAAACGCTTTCACACAATAGGCGCTTCCTCCTCGGGTACACGCGGTTGCGCGGGCACGCCTGCGAGGCGCTGTAACACGTGCGCCACCACGGGCCGGCTGCTGAACAGGTAGGCGTGATGGTTCATGAGGAAATGCCTGTCCCAGAAAGTGTTCAGTAGTTTAATGCCGCTGTAATCGCCTTCCCTGGCTCGGGCCATGGCATTGTCCTCGTTGTCGAGGAAACCATAATAGAGCGGGTCCGCTCCCGGGCCGGCGTCCTGTTTGATAATATCCAGCACATTATAGAAGTTGAAACCGCCTTCGAGTTTCAAGTTAGGGTCCTTTTTGAAGATTTCGTCGCCGTAGCTACCCAGGTTGCGGAAGTCGGCAGTCAGGCCTTCGGCGTCGGGTTGGGGATCGAAGTTGGCGGTATTTGCATTGAGGTTAAACTGTTTGGAGCTCACATACAGCAGGTAATCGCTGGGGTCGTAGTAAATGTGGACGTGCTTGGCCAGCAGCTTCAACGGCGTATAGTTGTAGTGAAAATGTGGGCCTTTGAATTTCCTGCGCATGTTTCGCAGCTGTACACCTCCCTGCTGTACGGCGAGGTGCGTTACGTCGGGCGCCATAAGGAATATATTTTCGAAAATGCCGGTCGGAATGCTATGGCCTTCTCCGGGGTTGATCATGCCGTTCAGCAGCTGATGCCCGAATGAATGCACAGCCAGGTTGAGCGTCTTGCCCGCTTCTTTCAGCTTTCGGGAAAGGACTTCAAAGTACTCAAACAACCCGTTCCGGGTGAACTGCTCGCCATAGCCGATCGAGCGGTCGTCGGCCTTTTTACGCCATCCGTACGACGGCCATCCGAAGTACAACACATTGGCCACGCTGTTTTCGGGGTGGGCAAAATAGCTTTGTACGAACTGCGGCGCGAGTTCCAGTTTGAGGCCGGGTTCCCAATCGAAGCCATGGATGTAAACAAAAACGTGCTTGCGCGACTCCGGCAGCCGGCTCGCGGCCTGCGTCACGCCGGTAGCCCATACCTCGGGGAAAAGCTCCGTTACCCTGAAATCGCGGTCGGGTGAGGGAGGCAGGTTCGCAAAGAACAGTTTATCGGGCGCATCGGCCATATCAATAACGGGAATGCCTGCTTTCTGCTGCCGGTAGCAGATAAAGAAATGCGATTGATCAAGAGCCGACAAGCCCGAATAGGCATCGAGCTCCACTTTGTTTCCGATCACTTTGGTGCCGTCACTGGTAATATGCCATAACGCGCGCCCGTCGTATTCGGCGCTGATAACAGTCACTTTGGAGCCTCGTTTAAAAAAGGGCCGCGGGCCGTTCGGGCCGGGGCGCTGCGATTGCTGGTCGAGGTTATCGCTGATAATGCCTTCCATAAGAGGTGGTTGTTTTAAGGATCGAGGTAGTTCTACAAGTTAACTAGTATCGCTGATCTACTCAATCGTTTGTTATTTACCGGTAGACCGTTTGTGGAATATGTTATTAACGAAAAATACATGTGTGGCACGGTTTTCGCATATTCATTGGCATAACCATCCAAACACCAAAGATGAAAGCTCTTATTTCGATGTTATTGGCTGCCTCTATGCTGGCGGCTTGTAACACGCAGTCAGACAAGCAGGAAGCACTCTTGAAATCACAGCAAAAAACCATCGATTCAATGCGTGTGGCCATGGAAAAGCAGGCCATTATAGATTCAATGAACGCCCTGCAAGCTCAGCGTCAGGAAGCGGAAAAGTGGGAAGATCTTGAGAAAACTGAGGCAACAAACCACACTCACACTGCGGCAAGCGCTCCGGCTCCCGCTGTTGCACAGGCTCCGGCTAAAAAGAAATGGAGCCACACGGCCAAAGGTGCACTGGTAGGAGCAGGCACCGGGGCCATTACCGGCGCGATCGTGAACAAGAAGCGTGTAGAGGGCGCATTGATCGGCACGGTGATTGGCGCGGGTGTAGGTGCAGGTACGGGCGCAATCGTTGACCATACCGTGAAAAAACGTCAGCAACAATAATCACATACGCTATATAGATTCGATTGCCGGCCGTAAAGGCCGGCAATTTTTTTATGCCTGCTCATTTCACGGGTACAGGTACCAGCATGGGTGCTTTGCCATGTCTCGGCAGCCTGTATACGTCGCCATTAGCGGTGGAAAAGTAAATGAACGATTCCGACGGTTTACGACCGTGGCCATCTGCCCATATCGCATAAAAGCCGTCTTGCGCGTGTATGGGCCTGCGTACGTAAGAGTGGTTCATGGGGCTGTTCCGGGTCAGTTGCCTTTCCAGGCCCCATTGCTTCCCGCCATCGTCGCTCCGCCACATGGCCACTTCTCCCCCCGGATTGTAGGCCTGCGGGCCATCGACGCTGGGCCCGACGACCCGCCAGCTGTTTTTGGAAATGTGATATACCGACCCCATGTCGTAATTGTTGTCGGAAGTGGTCACCATGTGATGTTCCCACCCCTGGCCGCTCGGCCGGTATATTGTCCATTCCCGCGGGCCATTGGCCGGACCCGCTTCGTAGCCTTTACTGGCGATGACGAGGATAGCAGGTTTGTTTTGCTGGTCGAAAGTAATGTCGAGCAGGTAGCAGTTCCGCTTTTCACTCGCATAATCGTGTACGGTGGCCAGGTTGCGAGGGCTGGTTAATGGCAATTGCGCCGTTTCGCCCGAGATATTCTGCCAGGTTTTTCCAAAATCCGATGTTTCGAGGTAATGCAGGTTGGTCCGGTAGTTAAGTCCTTTGCCCTTGGGATGGTAGTCAAATGCCACGCCGATCTTTCCGTTCCGCTCCGCAGTAATCTGGTAATGCCCTTCCTCGATATGCGCGAGCACTTTCCATTCGTTCCAATGCGCGCCATCGGTGGTGGTATTGTAGCCGATCACCCGCTGGCCGGCCTTGTTGTATTTGGTAAAAAGCGCGATAAAACCTTTTCCTTTGATGTGGTAAACCTGAAAATAGGAGAAGTTGGTAAATGGCTGCGCCCTGCCATCGACTATTTCCGTGGCATTCACCCGTTCGAAATCGCCGATATCGAAGGGTTTCCTGCTTTTGTGAATGTAGGAAGGGCGTGAAATGCCGTGAGACGTTGAGAAAATCCAGATATAGCCGCGGTCGTCGATCGAAATCACAGGGTTATCGTGCGCGTCGGTCGTTTTCTTGTCGAGAACAGTCAGCGGGTTGGCTACTTTACTCGTTCTGTGATCGAAATAGGAGACATTGTGCAGCAATGTGGAATTGGCGCTGTCGGTACCTCCGAAACAGAAAAATGTCTTATCAACCTGTCTCGCATAAATGGCAAACGGCCGGTGATTGGCCGGGTAAACCGCCAGTCCGCCGCTGTATTTGTAAACATATTCATCGTTCGAAGGCTGGTTCATGTACCAGATTCCGCGGAAGCCATTGGCTCTTTTCATCACAATTTCCGCTTCTGCGAAACGGCCGTCGGTGGTCTGGGCGAGGGTGGTGGTGGATGGGGTGATGTATGTTAAAAAGGTCAGGGAAGTCAGGAAGGTCAGGTATTGTTTCGGAACCGGGCCGGATTTTGCTGTCATAGGGTAGGTGGTGTAACTGGTGATCACATAGTTACTAAAACCGGTAATGGCAGTTTTGCTACTGATAGCCAAGTGTAGAATACGCTTCTGTCTTTTATTTTACCTTGTAATTATAACACTTACTGTTAGATTTACAAGGTAAAAATGCTTGTATATCCGGGTAAAGAAAGGTTTCCGCTGGCGAAGGACGTTACGGCCATTCCACTGTCCGAAATGGTTACTGAATTACTCAATTTAAAAATATAACGCCTTATGGCCTGGAACCCGGAAGTTTATAGTCAATTCAAATCGGAGCGCTCAGCGCCGTTTTACGACTTGCTGGCATTGTTGAAAGTGCGGCCGGGATTGAAGGCGATCGACTTGGGATGCGGCACCGGGGAACTGACGGCCAAACTGGCCGACGCCTTGCCGGAATCGTACGTACTGGGCGTCGATTCCTCGCAGGAAATGCTCGGCAACTCGCAGAAACCGGATGGCAGTACTTTGAATTTTGAATGGATTACCATTCAAAAGCAGCTGGAAAAGGTGCAACAATGGGACGTCGTGTTTTCCAATGCCGCCTTGCAATGGGTCCCCGGCCACGAAGCGTTGTTTCCCCAAATTATTAGCAAAATAAAACCCGGCGGGCAGCTGTTGGTACAAATGCCGGCCCAGCATCACAACCTGACTAACCGCTTGCTCAATGAACTTGCCGGACGGGAGCCTTATGCGGCGGTTTATGCCGGCTGGAACCGGTTATCGCCCGTACTGGAACCCGATCAATATGCGCAGCTCCTTTTCGAAAACGGAGGCAAAGCCATGCAGGTTTTTGAGAAAATATATCCGCTGATTTTGAAAGATGTGGACGCGCTGCTGACCTGGGTCTCCGGCACGGCCCTCATTCCCTACCTCGAACGCCTGCCGGAAGCGTTAAAAGCCCCATTTCTCGAAAATTACAAGGCAATGCTGAACACCCATTTCCCCAAAGAACCTGTTTTTTACCCCTTCAAGAGAATATTGATAGGAGCGGAGTTTTGAATCAAGGGTAACAGGATAAGTCTTTTCTTTTTTGTAAATTTGAGATATGGACACGCTCTTGATCAACATATTGGATCCCAAAGCCACCAAGCTCCTGAAAGACCTGGAAGAAATGGAATTGATTTCCATTCAAAAGCCCTCCGAAGATGGTTTTGTTTCCGTTCTGAAAAAGCTTCGTTCTATTTCTGACTCAACTCCGACGCTAGAAGAAATCACAGCCGAAGTTGAATCAGAAAGGAAGAAGCGGTATGACAAATAAGCCTCAGCGAATCATTATTGATACTAATCTTTGGGTTAGCTTTCTTATTTCCGGCAATGTGAAGTTGGAAGACTTGTTATTTGCCCAAAAAGTATCCCTCATTTTTAGTGAAGAACTCGTGCAGGAGTTTGTCAGCGTTACTGGTCGTCCTAAGTTTGCCAGGTACTTCAATCTACAAACGGTGGAAGAGTTGCTTTCCGTGATCCATGAAGTCGCGACATTTGTACAAGTTACAACCACGGTCAGCATTTGCCGGGATCCCAAAGACGATTTTCTTCTCGCGCTGGCTCTTGATTCAAATGCCGACGTTCTGATCACCGGTGATTCAGATTTATTGGAACTGGAACAAGTTGGCGGAACGCGGATAATGACGTTGTCGAGCTTCCTTGATACGCAATACTATGCCTGATACGCCCCCGCGAACCGCTTCGCAAAGTCTTCCAGTTTGAAAGTACCTTTGATCTCCCCACGGTTTTTCCAGTAATCTTCCTGCATTCTGCCGCTTTGCAGCGCTTGCCCCATGTCGCGGTAAAGGCCGGCGAAGCTCTCGTTCAGGCCGGCTTGGAGCATGCCGTTGAAAGCGTCTTCGTCGGTGAAGGTAATCCAGGGCGTACCTTCTTTACCAACGGCCGCGCCCAGTATTGCGGCAATTTCGGACGGGTGGCGCTCGTCGCTGGATATGTAGGTGATGGTTTGTGCTTCGGTAAACGGCGTGAGAAGTTGCTCCGTGGCTACTTTGGCAATGTCGTCGGTGTCAACGAGTACGAGTTTTTCCTCGGTGCCGCCGAAATTACTGCCGGCAATGCCCGCGTTTTTGATCAGGCCGATTTGCGCGTACAGGTTATTGAAGAAATAGGATGGGCGCAGGATTTTTACGTGTAACCCGGGCGTTTGCGCCAATTTTTCTTCCAGATAACCCAATGCATCGATCGGTCCCGCACCCTTCCGCAAATGTGCGCCTATGCTGCTCAGGAGCACGATGTTCGTGACACCGGCCGATTGAATGGCCTGCAAATATTTGTCTGCTACTTCCAGCTGGAATGCAGCGTAATCCGCAACAGAGAAATCCGAAGGTATCATCAGGTAGGCGACATCGCCACCCTGAAATGCTGACGTGAGGAAGGTCGCGTCTTGTACCGAACCAATCGCCGCTTCGGCACCGAGGCTTTCGATCTGCGCTTTTTTATTTGCATTGCTGCTGATAACAACTACCTGATGGCCGGCTTTAACCAGATTTTGGGTAACGGGCAGGCTAATATTGCCAAGTGACCCTGTGATAATGTATTTCATGTCTTTTCAAATTGTTTTTTGATGGGACAAAGCTATATTTGTACTTACTTTTTGACAAGTACTTACCCGAGAGTATGTATGACTAAAATCAAGGAAAACTCGACTTACAATGCGAACCGTGAGATTGTAATGCAGGAATGTCCGGTTACCTATGTGATGAACAAGATCGGAGGCCACTGGAAACCGATCATTTTGTACCATCTTTTGGCGGGTAGCAAGCGTTACAGCGAGATTAAGAAGGCCATGCCGCACATTACCGAAAAGATGCTCATTCAGCATTTGAAACAGCTGGAAACCGACCGCTTGCTTATTCGTGAGGCTAAGCCCGTGGTGCCGCCGTATGTTACCTACACGCTCACTGACGGCGGCAGGGAGCTGGAATCGGTGATCAACGCGATGGCAGAATGGGCGTACCGGGACATGAAACGGAATAACCAGCCGGAAGCGGCAGAAATGGCTGCATGAGCGTCGGGCAAAGTTTTGATGTAATTAGATTTGCCTGCTGACACACAGTTGTCAGCGGCCCGACTATCTTGCACCGAAAACAGACCAGCTATGAAAGTCCATACCACCAATTACGAAAACACGTTCATCGAGGTTGCCGACGACTGCCCTGCGGCGGGTGGCGAAATACCGCCGATGAAGGGCGAATCCAAAACCGTGGCCGGTATCCAGTATGAAATGATTAGTAAAAACCCTTATAAATTCACGTCCGACGATGTGCTGTTCAAGGTTTTTGCGGAAAGAAAGGACCTTACCGAAAGCGAGCTGGAAGAGGCCCGTAAGCAGTTTTTTTCAAAAGGCCAGGCGTGCATGCGTTGCTCACCGTTGACCAAGCGCTACGGCTGGGGTGTTCACAACGACGAGAGCGGGAAAATCGCGTTGTACGCATGTGATAGTCCTGAGTACAAAGAGTTTACCCGGCACAGCGGCATGAAAACGGTAAAGGCGATGAAATCGAGCCGGTAGCTTACGGGGAGATATTTGGTATATTTACGTTACTCCTCTAACCTGTACTCATGAAAAATCTGCTCTGCATCGTTTTATTGCTGATCGGGGCTGTACGAAACGGTTCTGCACAACTCAACCTCGCCATTGAACCGGTCGCCAGCGGTTTCACAAGGCCTGTCAAGGTCGCTCATGCGTCCGACGGCCGTCTTTTTGTGGCCGAAATAGGCGGAAAGATCAAGATTTTCAAAAACGGGGCTATCCTTTCACAACCATTTCTGGACATTGGTGCGAAAATCAATGATCCCGATTGGGCAGGGATATTCAGCATTGCCTTCCCGCCCGACTACCAGACTTCCGGCTTTTTTTATGTACTGTATGTGGTAAAGAGCCTGACGGAAGTGCAGGTTTCGCGGTTCTCCCGGCAGGCGGGTAATGCCGATCTGGCGGATGCCAACTCGGAAGTTAAAATCCTCACGATCCCGTACGGAAACGTCCTGGGGGGCCATAGAGGCGGCGATATGGCTTTTGGAAAAGACGGCTTTTTGTACATTTCTACGGGCGACAACGGTCCTGGCTCCCGCGGAGTGCCCGGAGACCCGGACAACAATTCCCAGGACATGGGCAAACTCTTCGGTAAGCTCCTCCGGCTTGATACCAACAGTCCGGTGCCTGATAACCCGCTCGGGAAGATATTTGCGCTTGGCCTCAGAAATCCCTGGCGATTCGGCTTCGACCGCCAGACAGGCGATCTCTGGATCGGGGATAACGGCCAGGATGGGTGGGAGGAGATCAATTACCTGCCATATCCCTTCGGCGGGCCGCCCTCGAATTTCGGTTGGAACTGCCTTGAAGGCACGCAGAGCTACAATCCGTCGCATTGTGCGCAGGGAACGACTTACACCGCTCCCAGGCTCACCTATCCCGGCTACACCAACAATGGCGGCAATGACGCTTCCGTAATGGGCGGATTTGTTTACCGCGGCTCACGCTATCCTTCGATGAAAGGCCATTACTTTTTTGGGGATTATTCGAGTGGGAAAATCGGGTACATCGATCCGCTCGGCGTGGCTAAACCTGATGCCGGGCTTATCTACTCGTCACTTATCTCATTTGGAGAAGATCAGGCAGGTGAGCTTTATATCCTGTCTTTTTTGAGCGGTACATTATCCAGAATTACCAATCCGGGCGATCCGCTACCCGTCAAACTACTTTATTTCAAACTCACCCAAGACGGCGGCGGCTTCCGGCTCGAATGGAGGACGGGGCAGGAAGCCAAATTTTCGCATTTTGATATACAGCGGAGTAGCGACGGCCGGATCTTTGAAACACTCGCGACGCTGCCAGGAGAAGGAGCGGGGAGTGCCTATGCTTTTACAGACGGTGAGCCATTGCAGGGTTTAAATTACTATCGGCTGAAAATGGTCGACCTCGACGGTACCTTCCAACATAGTTCCCTGTTGACTGGCATGATGGATGCGCGCGGGGAGCCCTTCATTTTTCCCAATCCGGGAGGTAGCCAGATCACGGTCGGAGGCCTTGCCCAAGGAGATAAAGTCGTTATTTACAATGCATCGGGCCTGCTGGTTGATAGCCATTCCATTACAACCGACGGATATTGGAAATTGAATATGGAAGGGAAGCCGAAGGGAGTCTACACCGCCTTTATCGACAATGCAGCCACCGGCTTCTCTCGAAAATTGAAAATAGCCTATAAGTAAGTGCTTTTTCGGCGTCTATTTTTTAATTTACCAAAAACTGAAAACGCCATGAAAAAGAACATTAACACCATTCAAAGCCTGACCTGGCTGCGTGAAACGCTCTTGTTTTTCCGTAACCATTACCTCATCGTACTTGGTCTCGGTCTCGCCGCGGCCATCGGCCGCATTGTGCAACTCGGTGCTTTCGGACCGATATCTCCTGGCTTGCACATTGCCATGGAAGTGCTCGTCGAGTGTGCGAGGATCTTACTTTTCGTGTACGCATTAGGGCTGACGCAGCTAAAACGCGGGTTTTTGCGTTTGAAACGGATGTTCACCAGCGGCAAGGCCTGGACAGAGCACTGGGAAAAGGGTCGCATTCGCCTGAAAACCTATTGGCGGTCATTGCTTGCAAGCTTTGTGATTTACCTGCTGATCGCCTGGGTAACTAACCTGCTGATCGACTACACAGCTTTCCAGACCTGTCTTTACTACAAACTGAAAGTCAACAATATCATCGCGGAAAAGTCTTCTGAATGGGTGATTATATTGTTTTTCAAAAACCTGTCGGTTATTCCCCTTACACTGATTTTCAATGCATTATTTCTGCTTTGGGTTACCGGTCGTGTTTCCGACCGCGGAAATGCCTGAGCAATCGTTTATATCTACACCAAGAAAATGAAAAAATTAGGCCTTGTAGGCGGTATGAGCTGGGTCTCGACCGTCGATTATTACCGCTTTATCAATGAAGGCGTAAATGCCAGGTTGGGAGGGCTTAACTACGCCGAATGCGTTATTTACTCAGTCAATTTTAGCGCGTTTGTGAGCAATAACACCGCCGGCAAATGGGACGAGACGTTCCGTATTCTGAGGGACGCCTGCCTGAACCTCGAAAAAGCGGGAGCCGAAGCCATCGTGCTTTGCGCGAATACCGCCCACGCTGTGGCAGACCGTTTGGAAAAGGAAATCAATCTGCCGATCATCCATATCGTCACCGCGACGGCCGCAGCCATCAAGGACGCAGGACTCCGGAAAGTAGGCCTGCTGGGTACGAAGTTTACCATGGAGATGGATTTTTATAAAGATAAACTGGTGAGCCTGGGCATCGAACCCATTGTGCCGGCGACGCAGGAGAGCCGGGATTTTATTCAGGATACACTGCGTGATGAGTTGGGGAAGGGCATTATTCGGGAAGAAACGAAGCAGCGCTATCTTTCGATTATTGATGAACTGATTCGCCAGGGTGCCGAAGGGATTATCCTGGGGTGCACGGAGATTCCGATGATACTTGGTCAGGAAGATGTGCCAGTGCCGGTTTTCGACACGACCCGCATCCATTCCGATGCCGCTATCGCGTTTGCATTGGCGGACTGAATCAGCAGGCCCGGCAGCGGGGAAACCTGGCCGTGATAAAAAAATCAAAGCGGGCTATCCATTTTCAGGATAGCCCGCTTTTACATGCATGGCATTATTATTTGTCCGACAATGGCACCAGTTTTGCCTTCAAATCGGGATCCTTCATATCCTTATCCAGCGGGAACATTGGACGCTTGATGCGTTTGTAAGGCAACCGCTCCAGGTCCTGGTCAACGCCGCCGGGAGTAAGCGACAAAATCCAGTCGGCGCGCATGTTGTACAGCTCCGGTTCGAGATAGCCTATTTTTACGACCACGATGTCCGATTTGCGCGGATTCAGGCCAAGGCGGGTAAAATCAGCTTCTTTGTGATAAGGCTTGCGTTTTTTGGTTACGATCACCCGCACGCTGCCCACCTTCACGACCACCTCGGTTTCGGCATTGACGTCTCCGTGATGGATCGCCTCCACCGTACCTACCAGATGTATCGGAGGCGCGAAACGCGCATCCACTTTCGCACCGGCATATGCGTCGATTTTTCCTCCTACACCGGCTTTTACTGCCGCTTCAACCAGTTCAGGGCCTGGAATAGAGGCGTAAATTAGGGATGGACCGTTTTCGTTCCTGAATTCAGGACGTTTGAGGATTTCCGTGATCGTCCACGTAACGTCGCCTGCACCGCCGGCGGTGGGGTTATCCCCCGAATCGCTGATGAAGAACGGATGTTTATCACTGGCCAAAGCCTTGTTCAATGCACCTTTCAGGTCGTCGGTAGGCGCTACGAATGCAAATTCTTTACGTACCTCCCAGAAACTCTTGGCCAGCGTTTCGGCACTTTCGGTCACTTTGGCTTTATCGTCGCCGGTAACCATCACCACGGCGTGGTTCCGTGGTTCGTCGGCCCAGGCGTAGCCCACCCACATGGCGGCGTCGACAATACCCGGCTGCACCGACGCAGGCGCTACTTTGGCGTAAAGCGATTTCCCTGGTTCAATGCGGGTACTCGTTTTTTCGCCGGGAAGCAGGATCGGCACCGGGATCCAGGCCTTGTATGCCGGCTTGCCTTTGCCGCTTTCGAGGCGCGAAAGCAAGTTTGCTACGGCCCGCCTTTTGGATTCCATAGCATCCTCGTGGGGAGCCATCCGATAGCAGGTAATGAGGTCGGTATGCTGCGCGAGGCGCCACGATACGTTGCCGTGCAAGTCCATACAGGTCGAAACAAGTACCTTCTTGCCGATCACCTCGCGGATGCGCGTGATGAGGTCGCCTTCGGGGTCATCCAACCCTTCAACGCTCATGGCACCGTGGATATCGAAATATAGTCCGTCGTACGGGCCGTTTTTCTTCAAAAGTTCGAGTGTCTGCTTCACCAGCGACTCATAGGCCGCCCTCGTCACCATACCACCCGGCAACGACTTTCCTACCAATGCCGGGAGCCATTCGGCACGTTTGCGTAAGCTGGAATCCGGCGCCATAAAAGGGTAAGAGGTAAAAATCTGTTCGCCGTATTTGGCTTTGAATGCAGGTTCTTCGGTACGCGCCGGCGAGAACGTGCTCGACTCGATACCCAGCCCCGCAATGGCAATCCGGGGCAATGCTTTGGATTTTTTTTCTCCGTCTGCAAAGCACAAGACCTGTGCTCCCGCCAGGAAGAAAGAAAAGATCAGGGAAAATGTAATTTTCATATATTTTGTTTTAACAAACGGGCTCAGGGCCTCTATTTTGTTTAAACATAATGAAAATTGGCGAAATGAAATGAAGAGGAGTAATTTGTGCAAGAAACCCTTGCACAAATTGATAATCACTTGCGGGCCGGTTTCACATTTCCATACCCGCTCGCTCCGTGAAACCAATTGGCCCCCTGGCCTACGAGCCACAGATAATAGTCGGAAGGAAGATCGGGCTCGATTCCCACGAATTTTCCATCCGCATTCAACGGCGTATCGCCTTCTTTCCGGGTTTTAAAAATGGCGGTGCCTTCGTCTACTTCGTCGAACATGGCTACGTAGAGCGCCTCTGCGCCGGACATTTTTGCGCCGGCGATTTGTTGCCAGAGGAACTCGCCCTTGTTGCGGGGAATCTGGTTGTAGAGTGATTTATCGTTTTTGAGGTTACCCCAGCTGAACCCCGGGAATACCAGCGGCGCGTAATCGATCTTATTCGTTTTGCACCAGGTAATGTCTGCGGGCAGGTTCGGGCCGGCCACACTCAGGTAGGTGGACGCATTGTAGCGTCCTACGGCCCAGGGCATGATGATATCGGCTTGCCTGATAACCGTGTGCAGCAGTGGCGAGTTCTCGGTGTCGCGCCCGAGCTCGCGCCAGTAATACGGTACGCCAAGGAGTATCGAGGCCTTTTTGGTTGGACCTTTCACCTTGTCCATCAGCTTCTGAATGTCGGCAATGGTGTATTTGCGGCCGTCGTTGAAACCAACGCCCCAGATGGCGAGCAGCGGGCGGCCGTTGTGGCGCAGGTAGGTAGGGTTTTCCTGCCCGTCGAACAGTTTGAAAAGCTGTTGCAGCTCTTCCCAGTCTTTTGCGATGAAATCCATATCCGCGGACGTCGAACCGCTGAGATCGTACATAATGCTGATCGCCCGGCCATATTTTTTGGAGGCTTTCAATGCATTGGCCAACACTTTGTTGAAGTGGCGTTTGCCGCTTTCGCCCTTCACTTCGGAAACGAACCTTTGCATATATACGCCGTCGATCCCATGCTCTTTCATCCATTTGAAATGCAGGTCCACGCTTTCTTCGTCGTAGGGGCTGTATACCTTAGCCGTTTCGCCGTTGGCATATTTAAATGCGGTGTTATAGGTTTTGGAATACTCCGTTACATCTGGCCAGAAATCAATCGAAGCGAAGCCCGGCTCGAACTTTCCGGCCTTCTGATAATGATGCCAGCCGCGGCCGGCCCCATCGCCTTCGGCCGTGAACCAGCCCTGGTAACCCGCCATGACCAGCCCTTTGTAGCTTTTGAACAACGAATACGACTCATCGTATTTAACCTCTTCGACGGGTTTAGGGTCTTCGGTTTTAGGATTCTCATCGCTGCCCTTGCAGCTTAGCGAGATGATGGAAAGGAAGAGTAGGAGTTTGAATAAATTCATAAGAAGGCTATATGCTATATGCTTTAAGCTCTAAGCTAATTGCTGTTTTTTAATATTTATGGCCGTAGGCGTACAGCTTATCGCTTAAAGCCTAGGGCTGTATGCTTTAAGCGATAAGCTGTATGCTTTTCATGTTGTTTAAAATATTGCTGCCGTAGGTTATGAGCCTATTGCTTAAAGCTTATAGCCTACGGCCTTTTTACTCACAATGCAACCCTCACCGCTTTCGCATAGTTAAACTTCGACTCCGGCGCATCGATAATGCCGCCTGCGCGGAAGAAGTACTGGTTGCCGGTTTTCAATACGTTGCTGTTCGAGGGCAGGTCGATTTCGAGCTGATAAACCTTGTTAGGGTCAATCGCGCCGTTGATTTCCTGCTCGGCCAGCGCCACGCGCATGGGCTCGCCCACGGACGGTTCCGGGTGCGCATACAAGCCGATTTTCCTCACATTGTTCATCACAGTTTGCTGCAATTTGAACTTGGCGACAATCTTTGTGCCCACTTTCTCAATGCTGGCTTCTTTGACACGAATATAAGGCTGCACCTTGAAATCCAGCTTCGTTTCGCCTTTGACGGTAACCTCCTGCGCCGCCATAGGTACGAAATTCCCGCGTACGGGGGTGATCGTGTACGTGTTCGCGAAGATCAGGTTGTTGCGGTAACTGCCGTCGTTTTTGATGATCATGGTCTGCTTGGTATTCGACGAATAACCGTGCTCGATGTACTCGATGGTGCTGCCGCGGATAATGTCCTGTTCCACAGGCTCATTGGTTTCGGCATCCAGAAAGGTACCATACAGTTGCGAATCAGGAGCAGGGTAGTTGTCGACGCTGCATGCCGCTGTGCCGAAAAGCAGCATCAGGGCGGGGATGTAGGGGAGTATTTGTTTCATTGTTAAATGGTTTTGCTTTAAGCTGTATGCTGTAAGCTTTAAGCTTTTTTGAAGCTCAGAAAATGAGCATATAGCCTATGGCTTACAGCTTATAGCCCTCTTAATACTGCGGATTCTGAACCAGACCATTCGCGCCGATGCCGGGAATCGCGCGGTAATACTGGCGGTAATCGAATGTGGACGGGTTGCTGCGGGGCACATTCACACGCACGAAAATGTATTTCGCAGGCGTCACGCGCAAGTCGAGGATCGGCAGCAATGCGTGGCGCATGGTATTGTTGAACGCTGTGTGGTATTCGCGGCGACGGATCAGGTCCCAGAAACGCTTGTGCTCAAATGCGAGTTCAACCCTTCTTTCGCGGATCACGTTGTTGATCGTCAGCGGAATTTCGACTTTATGTCCGGCCCTGCGGCGGACGTCGTTCAATGCTTTAGCACCTTTTGTTTTGTCGCCCGTACCGCTTTCGGCAATTGCTTCGGCGTAGTTCAGCAGGATCTCGGCGTAGCGGAAATCGGCGAAGTCGGTCACGCATTGGTTCCAGCCCGGCGCGATATTCAGTCCTTCATTCAGAAACTTCTTGAAACTCACGCCCGTGCGGGTATTATTGCCACCCCAGGTATCGAAACCGGAGTATTTCGTACGGTCGGAGGCGCCATAAGTGTAGTAAGTCGTGCCGCCGTGGGTGAACGGATCGCCGCCCATGATCTGCGCCGAACCGTCGGGTTTGATGAAACCGGCCTGGATCACGATCTTCTGGCCTTTCCAACTGGTACCGGGCAGGATCATAGTCGCCCACATACGCGCGTCCTTTCCTTTGAAGATATCGTTCTCGCTATCAAACCTTTTGTATTGTTTGGTTGCATTGAAACCGGTGTAATCGGTCAGGTCGTTGGCGGCAGCGGAAGTTGCAAGCGGTGCGCTTTCACCGGGCTTGTCGTAGCTTTCGTAAACGTCCATCAGTTCCAGGGTCGGGTTCATGCGGCCCGGGTGCGGCCAGCCGTTGGCGGTTTGGTTGGGTTGGTACCAGATGCCGTAATTGTGGCCGGTGCCGGAGCCAGGTCTCGCGTAACCTTTGATGAAAATCACCTCTTCCGGGGCATTGTTGGGGTCTTCAAAAAGCAACCGGTAGTTGTTGGCGGCTTCTTCCGGCGTTGCAGGTGAGGGTTTGTACAAATTGAATTTGCCCGAACTGATAATCGCCTCCGACGCATCGATGGCCGCTTTGTAGAACTCCGCTGCGGCAGCTTTATCCAATCCGACCAGTTTTTGATCCACGGCTGTTCCCGAGATCGGGGCGCGGTCGGCGTATTTGGCCAATGAGGCTGCGTGCAATGCAGCGCGAGATTTCAGGGCATAGGCTACCCATTTGGTGGCGCGTCTTTCACCGCCGGGCCACGAGTCACCCAGGTTGCCCACGGCTGTATCGCATTCTTTCAGTACAAAATCCCAGGTTTCCTTCTCGGTGCTGCGGGGCACTTTCAGCGCCTCTACGTCACCTTCATACTTCTGTACGGAGGTGATCAGCGGCACGCCGCCGTAGCGCTTAGCCAATGCGAAATAGGCATATGCGCGGATGAACGCACTTTCGCCGACCAGCGCCTTCCGTTCGTCTTCGGTGATGTCGAGGGTAGGGATGATGTCGATCAGGATGTTCACATCGCGGATCAGTTTGTAGCCCTGATCCCACCACTGGAAATCGTCGTTCCCGATAAAATCACCGAATTCGGTATGCACGGCCTCGTCCGTCGACATAGCCGGGGCGAAACCGCCGTTGTTCGGGTCGCCGGTGTTCCAGTTGAACCCCTGGCGGAAGAAGGTGAAATCCTCGATTGGCAGTTGATAATACAGGTTTGCCATGTACAATTTTACGCCTTCCGGGTTAGAGAACAGGTTCTCGCCCTGCAACTTATCGAGCGGCTGCTTGTCGAGCACATCACCGCAGCTCATTGCCACGAGCACCAACAACAGCGTTAGGGTCTTTTTTAAATAGCTCATTATCAATTAATATTAAAATTTGACATTGATCCCGAAGTTGTAGCTTCTCGTCACCGGGTAGGTAAGCCCTGCTCCAAACAATCCTTCCACTTTTTCCGGATCGAAAGGCTTCACGAACGGATCGGCCCAGGTGAAAATGTTATGGGCATTGCCATACACGCGCACATCGTTGATACCGATCTTTTTCAGCCAGGGCAGGTTGAAGGTGTAACCCAGCTGCGCGCTCTTGAAACGCAGGTAGGAAGCATCTTTCCGCCACGCGCCGCTCTCGGCGTACATGGCGCCCACATTGTAGTTGAAGCGGGAGGCAGGCCATTCGCCGGGGATCCACTGGCCGTCGGGCGACTGGTGCCATCTGTCATAGAAATACTCGGGGGTGTTGCCGCGGAATGCGAACACTTCGGCATACACCTCGCGGAAGCGCACGCTGTACTTGCCCGAGCCCTGGAACAACGCCGTGAAATCGAACCCTTTCCACGATGCATTCAAAGTCACACCATAATACATTTTGGGATCGCCGCCGAAGAACAGCGGAATGGCGTCGTTGCCATCGATTACCCCGTTACCATCCACGTCCTTGTATTTGAAATCGCCGGGCAGCTCGCGGGTATTGCCGAGGTCGCCATTCTGGATGGGCGCGTAAATGACCTCATCCTTGCTTTGGAACTGGCCTTCGAGCTGGTAGGCCCACACCACGTCGTTCCACCGGTTGGTAGCTCCGCCGCGCCATTTGTCCATGCTGCTCAGGAATTCACCGCGCTCTACGTAGCGGTTCTGCGTGCGGGCAAAGTTGAAATTACCCGAAATACCATATTTGAAATCGCGGATCTGCCCATTGTAGGCAGCCGAGAACTCGATCCCGCGTACACGGTCGCTGTTCAGGTTTTCCTCAGGCAAGGTTCCACCGAATGTGTTGGGCAGCGAAACATTCCTGCGTGCGAGTAAGCCCTTGCGGTCGCGCTGGTAAATGTCGAAAGTGAAATCAATTTTGTTATCCCAAAGACCTACGTCGATACCCACATCCTGAATATTGGATTTGAACCAGGTGAGCTTCTCGTTCACGATCGCCGGAGAAGCCGCACCGGTGGTGTAATTGCCGTTGGTAAACTCATATCCGCCACCGCCGGTGAGCGAGAAGCCGGGCACATACTGGAACGGCGCACCCGCGTCGGCCCCCACAAGCCCATACGAACCTCTCAGTTTCAGCATGGAAATGAAGGGGATCTGCTTCATAAAGGCCTCTTCCGATGCCCGCCATCCGGCCGATACTACGGGGAACAGGCCCCAGCGGCGGTCGGGATGGTAGCGGTAGGAGCCGTCATAGCGCGCAGCGACTTCGAGCAAATACTTTTCTTTGAAATCATAATTCAACCGGCCCACATACGACTGGCTTGCATATTCCGCTTCGGAGCCGCTGGTGGTCTGGTTGTTCAGCCCCGCCTGGTCGATCTGGTCGTTGGTGAAGAATGCGTACTCACGGCCCAGCCCCGCCCATCGGTTATGCGATTGCTGCTGCTCGTATACCAATGTGGCGCCCAGGTTATGGTTTTTCGCGATCACGGTATTGTAAAACAGCTGTCCCTGGAAGGTAATGCGGTTGTTATCGGTGAAATTGTTGCCGATCCGCGACGGGTTGCGCTGCGCGTGTGCGGTGTATTTGTCGGTCGCAGCGTCGTAAGTGTACAGGTTATAGGCCTTCGAAACCGATTTGGCGCGATAGTTATTGCTATCGTAAGCGACTAACCCTTTAATGCGTAGTCCCGGAACGAACGGCACGGTGTAAGTCAGTGCGAACGTCGACTGAAAGAATTTGTTCACCTCTTGCGAGTAGCCGGTAAGGCTCCTGTCGGCCAATGCAACCGGGTTGTAACCGCCGCTCAGCAATGCAGGATATTTCGGGTTGTCGTTAGCATACGGGCGTTCGGTCGGCAGTGCAATGCGGGTACCTTTGTAAATGTTAAAGAAGTTATCACCCGGCTGGTCGCGCTTGTCGAACAGCCCTGAGAGGATCAGGTCTGCTTTCAGGTTTTTGGTTAAATCAATACCGATATTGGAGCGGAAGGTGTATTTCTGATAACCCATATCACCACTTTTGAGCAAACCGTTTTCCTTTTGGTAGCCAAAACTGGTAAAGTAGTTCACAACGCCTTCGCCGCCCGATGCAGAAATGAAATGCTGCTGCTGGCTCGCCGATTTGTTCAGTGTTTCCTTATACCAATCGGTGCCCTGGTAGCCCGGTGCGCCGCTGCGGAACTTCTCGATTTCCTCGGGAGAAAACACCGGATTCTCACCCAGGTTCTTCGCGGCGTCATTCCGCATTTCCGCCCATTGCAATGCGCTGGTCATTTTGGGGACGTCGGTAGGGCTTTGGCGGCCATACACCATATTGTAGCTGAACTGCGGCTTGCCCTGCTTGCCCTTTTTCGTAGTCACGATCACGACGCCGTTACCGGCACGGATACCGAATATCGCTGCCGAAGCATCTTTCAGTACGGAAATACTTTCAATATCGTCCGGATTGATCTTCTGAAACTCATACCCGCCGTCGCGCGCCACGCCGTCGACCACGTACAATGGCTCACCAAAGCCGCGTATATTGATATTCGTGCTGAATGAGCCCGGCTCGCCGGAGTTCTGGCGGATCTGCACCCCGGCCACTTTACCTTGCAGGCTTTGTGCCAAACTGGTATGCGTGGTGGTTTTGATCTGCTCTGAAACAATATTCGAAATCGCGCCGGTGAGGGTCTGCTTACGCTGCGTGCCGTAACCCACCACGACCACTTCCTGCAACTCATCCGTGCTGAGTGCGAGTTGTACATCGAAGCTCGTGCGGCTACCGACGGCGATCTCCTGCCTTTTGTAACCCAAAAAACTCACGATAATCACCGAACCCGATTTGGGAACGGAGAGCGAAAATTTTCCATTGGCATCAGTGGTAGTACCTTTCGTGGTGCCTTGCAGCACAATGCTCGCGCCGGGAATGGCGCTGCTTTTCTCGTCTTTCACTTCGCCGCTGATGAGGGTTTCGTCTGCGGCGGATTGCGCCCACGCACCCGCTTGCACGAGCAGCATTAAGCATAGTGCAGCGCATACATGCCGGAGCAACGTCCGGATGCGGCGCCCGCACAAGGGTTTTGATAGAAGTTGTTTGTTCATACCGTAGGGTTAAGTTCCTGTTCGTTTAAATGCATTCGTTGTGTTCATTCAGGGATGCGGCCCTCGTCGGGGCCGCCGGAAGTTTTGATTTAGCGCATAGTCTTTCTTTCCCGCACGGTGGGTGCAGGGGTCGTTCATGGTTGGATTTTGAATGGAAAAGATGATAAAGCGGTCGGCCGAACCGTGGGCTCAAAGTAATCGGGAGCTAATTAAGAAATGGTTAACAAACCATTAATAGGGCGCTTAATCCGCTTAATTTTTACATTATCCCGGTAAAATATTGGGGGATTTTGGGGTAGGGCAATAAAAAACGCCTCACATGGGTGCGAGGCGTTTGGTTACTTGGGTGCCTGTTAAGATTTCGCTTCGATTTTGTGATGATGTTCATCGTCGCAATCGCTCCAATGCCCTCTGTTCCATGGACCGCCATTATGCGACGTCCCGGCTCGGAATGCAAGGATGTTCATCATGATAAATGCGAAAATGATTACGATGGCAGCCACACGTGCGGCGACGGTGAGGCCGCGGCGTCGGGAGAACGGACCGTAAATGTAGCCGATGATGAAAACCATACAGGCCACGAACAGGATACGGGCGAAAATCAATAATCCAAAAAACATGATTTCTAAAAGTTTAAGTGAAACAATGATGAAGTGTAATCGCTATTTAAGCAGCGCCTCGCTTTCAGCTTTGCCCCAATGCGGCATGACGGAAAATGCCGTTGCGGGAAGTTTCTGAATGGCTTTCCCGGCAAGTTCTTTGGCCAGATCCTTGTCGCCGCCCCAGAGTTTGGGCGTGTAGTATTTGGTCCATGCTTCGAGGTAAGTGGCACGCGGGTTAGCGGCATCCAGCTTTTGTGCTTTCTTTAAAAACTGGTCGGAAAGCGGGCCGAACTCCCTGCCCATGGTCATGGGGCTGATGAAAACCCTGGTGCGGTAAATCATCGCCTGGACGACATAGATTTCGGCCAACACCCTACTGTCGCCCTTCGCGAGCGACTCGCTTTTCTTGATCTGCGCTTCGCCGCGCAGGCTGTAAGGCTCGATTTTCTCGCCATCGTCTTGCAGGAGAAATCCGATTTTGGCATTGCAAAAAGCAGCATAGTAATAGGGAAGCCATTCGGTTTTCCTGGTATTGCCCATCTGGACGAATGTCTTTTCAAGTGCCTGAAAATCGGCAACCGACTTGGCCTGATCGAGCTTCTTGACGGAAGCGTCCAACTGAGCGGAATAATCGCCGTTTTGCGCAAAAGTGAATGCAGCAGTGCAAATGAGCAGGATGGTGGTGATGAGCGTTTTCATGGTTTTGAATGATTGAATGAGTGAATGAATAAGTTTGTGAGTTTAGACTTTGAACTTTAAACTCTAAACTCACTGACTCTGATCGAGTAGATCCTCCGTGCGGTCGATGCCCAGGCTCATAAAGATGCCGAGGAAGAAGAAGCGGGGGGCAGGGAGGGTAATGGCGGTTTTGAATTGGCCGTTGTAGGCGTAGTTGTAGCCGAATACTTGCTTGGTTCCGAGCACGTTGTTGGCGCCGAATGCGAAGCCGGAGTAATCTTTGAATTTCGACTTTTTGAAAAAGGTCATCATTTTCGACACGTGCAGGTTGAGGACATTGTAGGGACGGGCAATGCCGGAATCGTAAATGCGGGTACCGGCATCTCCGCCGGCGCGGATGTCGTAATATGGCCGTCCGGCTGCGTAAGAGTAGGAAACATTGACATTGGTACTGATCCCCTGGAAAAAGCGTTTGATGGCGATGGTGAATGTATGCGGGCTCGTGAACGATGGCCGGATACTTTCGGGGTAGTCGAGGTACCTGCGTTTCGTGTCGAGGTAAGTGTAAGTGAGCCAATAATCCAGGTTACGGACGGTCTTTTTGTCGCGCCAGAATAGCTCCAGTCCTTTCGCATAGCCATCGCCGGCGAGGGTGATATCCGGGAATGTCTGCACCAGGTTCCTGTACTTTTTGTAATAAACCTCCGACCTGAAGAACCGGTTATTGGCCTTTTTGGAGTAATTCAGCACATAATGCTCCGAGCGGGAGAATCCCAGGTTCCGGTTTTGAAAAAGGTACCGGTTCTCCGGTTTTTGGTAGAAAACACCATACGCGAGGTTCAGTTGGCTGCCTGTTGCCAGCCGATATCCCAGGCTCGCACGCGGTGCTACCACTGCCTTGCGAAGCAGGCTCGAATACTCAGCCCGCAGTCCCGGCCGGAATGCCAGGTTCTCGCTCAAATGAATATCGCCTTCCATAAAGACAGCCGATAGCTGATCGCGGAGCGTCGCCGCGGTGCCATTGTAATGTTGTATGTCACGGAAAGAGAATGTCTCGCCGCCGAACCGGAACGCCTGGTTGCGTTCGAAGCTGCGCGTGAACACGGCACGGCCCTGTGCGAAATGCGATCGGAGGGTTATGTCGCTGTTTTTCGTTGAAAATGGGGCGTTAGGCAAAGCTATGGGTTCATTACTTCCGACGAGCAGGCGGTTATGGACCATATTTTTGTCAAAAGTGTAAGCCATGCCTGCGTCGAGGCGCCAGTTGGCTCCGAGGTCGGTCCGGTAGCTGACGGTCCCGTAGATGTTCGGGTTTTTTAAACGGAAATCGGAGCGGAGCAGCGAGCTGTCGGTGTCCGGGTTACGCATGCCGATATTGCTTTCGGCGAAGGCGACATACGCTTTCAGTATACCTGTTTTCCCGGTTGTGACGCGGATGTTCGCATTGGCGCTGGTGTATTCCGGCCCGTGATAATAGTCGGGGCGCTGGGGGACGACCTTATTGTACAGCCCCTGATTGCTGTAAGCGAGCCCGCCGCCATAGCTGCTCCGGCCCGATTTCGACAAATGCTGAAATCCCGCCCCGAGGTTCGAGGGAAATACGCTGAAATTGGCGGAGCTCTTTTCGGGCAGATCGATGCTTTCGAGGATCAATGCGCTGCTCATAGCCTGGCCGTATAATGCCGAGTAGCCGCCGGTGTTGAACAATACGCCCTTGAAAAGGAACAGATTAATGCGGGCTGGCTGCATAATGCCCGGCACAGAGGCATAGTTCGGGTTTTTCATAAGTGTACCATCGACGAACATCCGGGTTTCGTCGCTGGTACCACCGCGCACAAACAGCCCCTCGCGCTCGCCCACCTGCTGCGCGCCCGGGAGCGACCGCAGCGCATTGGATATATCGCCGCCATTGCCCGCCACAGTGTAGGCGTCGATGGGTGTGAGGGATGCACCTTTTGCTTTGTCGCTCGCTTCGAAGCTGCCGGCACTTACCGTCACGGCTTCGAGTGTATTGGCGGCATCGTCGAGGGTAATGGAGAGCGTAATGGTGCTATCTGCAATGGTGAGTGTTTGTTGTTGCGTTTTGAAGCCAAGGGACGAGACAACGAGCGTCTGATTGCCTCGCCGGTCAGTCTCGAAATAGAACTTGCCTAGCGAATCGGCTATGGTACCAGATTGGGAGCCTTTCATACGGATGTGCGCTCCGGGAACAGGTTCGCCCAATGGCCCCGTTATATCGCCGTTAATGCGAGTCTGTGCCCGGGCCGCCAGCGTGAGAAGCAGGCTTCCCGCCATCAGGATGAGTCTGGTTGTGAATGCATTGGAAATCATGGCTTTGTTTGTTTTTTGACCAAAGCTATGGCATGCCTCAATGCATTTCAGGGAGAGTAGACCAGACCACTAATGTCTGCGACGAAACCGTCAAATCCTGCGACGATCAATCGGGCGAAATGTTCAGCAGTCTGCGGAGATTGGCTTTGAAGTGCTCACTGACCGGGATTTCGGCGGCACCAATCAGTACGAAATCGCGCTTGACCGCGGTGATTTTCTGAACGGCTACCAGGTAGGACTTATGGGTACGGACAAATGCCGGCTCTGGAAGTTTTTCTTCCAATGCCTTGAACGTCATGCGGGTAATAACCGGTTTGGTGGCAGATGTAAGGTGAATTTTGACATAATCTTTCAATCCCTCGATCCACGCCACATCGGCCGCTACTATTTTCACCAACGAATATTCGACATTCACGAAGAAATCGGGCAGCGCGGCGGGGGAGATGGCAACAGGTGTTTGGTGTTTTAGTTCGAACAACTCGTGGGCTCGGTTGCAGGCTTTTAGAAAGCGCTCCATACTCACGGGTTTTAGCAGGTAATCAACCACATTCAATTCGAAACCTTCCAACGCATATTGGTCATAAGCCGTTACCAGGATCACGAGCGGCGGATCGGGAAGGGTTTTCAAAAATTGCAAGCCGCTGAGACGGGGCATTTGAATATCCAGGAAAAGCAGATCAATGCGCTCGTTTTGTAATATCTCAATAGCCTCCATCGCATTCCGCGCGGTTTTCACGAGCGTCAGGTAGGGCACCTGGCGGATATTGTCGACAAGTAGGTCGAGCACGAGCTTTTCATCGTCAACGGCAAGGCATCGCATCATCGTAAATCCAGGTTCAGGGTGACTGTGAAAACTTGGTTGCGGTCGTCGATCACGAGGGTGTGTTTATCCGGATAAATGAGTTTTAGCCGGGTGCGTACATTTTCGAGACCAATGCCCGAATTCCCGTCTTTCGTTTCATCGGGGTAAGCATCGTAGGGATTGGTGACTGTTAGCGTCAGAAAGCCGTTCGCGGCTTCGAGGCGGATCAGAATATATGGTTCATCGAGCCGTGAGGCGCCATGCTTGAATGCATTTTCTACAAACGGGATCATGATCATCGGCTCCACAGACAGGCGGCCGGCATCCGTATCCATTTGAATATCCAGTTCAATGCGCATTTCATCCGAAAAGCGCAGTTTTTGCAATTCAATATAGCTTTTGAGATAATCCGTTTCCTGCTGCAAGGTCACCTGCTTCGCCTGCGTGTCGTACGTCATGTAACGCATGAGGTCAGCCAGGCGGAGGAGTGCATCTTCAAGTTGGTCGGAGCGTTGTCTCGCGAGTGCTACCATGTTTGTCAGCACATTAAAAAGAAAATGCGGATTGACCTGCGACCGCAGGAGTTTCAGCTCGGCGGCCAATTGCTGCGCCTCGTATTCCTTACGCGCACGTTCCCGGCGAATGCCGTCGCTTACCCGGCGATACACAATGCTTGCCGCGTATACCAACACCGACGGGCCGAATATCAATCCGGCGGCGCTGCGCAGCACTACTTCCGGGAAAAAGTGGGCTACAATCTGGTATTTGAGGGCAAAGGAGGCCATGATCGCGGCGATCGCGCAAGGAATATACAACCACCAGCGCCAGCCGCGGGCCAGTTTGGGATAGAGATAAAATGCATTGAAATAGAAAATCCCCGCGTGAATCAGGCCTGCCAGCACGAAAAACGCCGCCGGTAACCCGCCGATCCTGTATCCTTCGTCGGCTGATGATACGAGGTAGGGCAGCAGCAGAATGGTCAACCATATGCCGATATGGATTGCAATCTCCCGTTTCTGCTGCGTTTTCAAGGATGTCATGTGAAGTGTAAAAATCCAAATTTATAGGAATCGCCTGCTAATCAAAAGAAACGGGCAGCGAACTAAAAAAAATCAGGCGGAGAGAAACTCCCCGCCTGATACCGTTAATCTAAACAACACATTAATAACGCATTAGTGTCGTAATTATCGGTTGATAAGCACTTTCCGGTTGATAACCTCACCGTTCTTGTGCGTGATCGTCAGAATGTACATGCCTACCGGCAGGCTCTTCACATCGATGGTCTTTGAAACGTTTTTCCCCGATTTATAAACCGAAAGTCCCGTCAGGCTATGCATTTCTACTGCCTTAACCTGGCTCCAATCCGTACTTCTCAGGTTCAGAACGTCGGATACCGGGTTCGGATAGGATTCCGAGTTCAGCGCCGGCACATCGTAGCCAATCTTGATGATCTTACTGTAAGCGAATGTCTTATCGGTATCGATCATTTTCAGGCGGTAGAAGTTATCACCCGAAGCAGGCTTTTTGTCAACGAATGTGTAGTTCACCACTGAGTAGCTCTCGCCTTGAGACTTTTGTGTGCCGATAGTCGCCCAGTTTTTACCGTCGGCGCTGCGTTGAACATCGAAACGGTCGCTGTGCGTTTCTTCGGCCGTGTTCCATCTCAATGCAATGGTATTTTCAACTTTCGCACCGCTGAAATCGATCAGCGTCACCGGAAGAGAGCAATCTTTGTAAGCAGAGAGCGTGTCCGAACAGCCGTTCAGGGTCGCCACAATAATTGCCGTTTCCTTACTCGGAATGTTGATTACCGTGTTGCCGCTGACAGTACCCTTGTCGGTAGTGATTACAGCACCCGGGGTAGCCGTGAAGTATACGGTATACGTCTGGGGACTGGCCGCGAACTGGCATTCGTACTGGGCGCCGGTCAACGCGATGGTCGGCTTCTCGTTGACATTCACTGTGGCCGTCTGCCCGGAGATCGGCGTCGTAGCGCCGCCAGCACCGGCTACATTGGTCAAAGTGTAAACAAATGATCCCGTCGTGCCGGTCGGTACGTCTACGGTCGCTGTCGTGTTCACGCCCGTGGTCGACACGGTCAGGTCACCGCCGCCATTGATTTTATAGGTAAATGTAAACGGAGCGATACCATTCACAGCCGTAAATGTAATCTTAGGTGCCGTTTCGTTTTGGCAGGCAGTAGTGCTGCCGGAAATCGTCGCCGTGAGGTTGTTCGATACGGTTACAGTGGCCGTCTGAGCGGAAGGCGGCGTCAATGTGCAGTTCTGAGCGTCGGTCACCGTCACCAATTCGTAGGTAAATGTGCCCACGGCAGCAGTCGACTGGCTCACAGTTGCGCTGGTTTGCACGCCGGTGGTGCTCACCGTCTGGTTCGTTCCGTTATTCACCTTGTAAGTGAAAGTATACGGCAAAGTACCGCCGGTAGCGCTGAAAGTAACGTTTGGCGCCGGTGCACCCTGGTTCACGGTGGTAGTTCCCGCAATGCTCGAACCGGTGATCTGGTTCACGGTCAGTACCGCCGCGTCGGAAGTGCTGTTGTTACATGGGTTGGTGATGATACAGCGGTATTCCGAAAGATTATCGCTGGCAGGAACGTTGCTTAATGTCAGTGTCGGGTCATCGGCAGTCGGGTTTGTGCCGGTTGTAATGTTCGCGAATGAGCCGCCGAATAGTTTTTTCTGCCATTGATAAGTAACACCTGTCTGCGAAGTAGCCACGGTGAACGAAGTACCGGAGCCTGCACAGATCGTCGCCGCATCAGGCTGGTCGGTGATCGGCGGAGCCGGGGTAGGGGTTACCGTTACTTTGAACGAGCAGGTAGGGGCTGTTCCGATGCCATTCGAAGCCGTTACAAGTACGGTTGTCTCGCCGGCAGGGAATGCGTACGGGAATGTGATCGGGTTGCCGCCTACGGTGTATGTAATGGTAGGGGCAGGACATCCGTCTGCGGTTGCGGTGAATGTCTTCGTGGATGTACAAGTTCCGGGATCAGGCGAGAATGACTGATCGCCCGGGCAGAAAGTGATAACAGGTGTAGAAGTTACCGTCGTAGTGGTCGGGTTGTTGGTTCCAACCGTGCCCGGATCGTCGGTAAGTACATTGGCGAAATTGCTTCCTGAAACTGTACCCTGAGTAGAAAGCTGACAAACCGAAGCCGGGATGTTGTTGTTGATCGTAACCCTGAACTTGATCGTCGTGCTCTTGCCGCTTGGAATGGTAAAGCCGCTTCCTGTACCATTTACGGTTACTGTCTCGCCAGCCTGGGTCGCCTCGGTTCTTGCAGGGCTTGGCGTAGCTGGTTGCGTTGCTTCGCTAACTGCGGGTTCGGTAACCGGTTGTACAACAGGGGTTGCGATGGCTACCTCCGGCTCTGCGGCAGGTGTGGTTACGGACTGTGCGGATGCCGTTTGATTCGATGCCTTATCGGCTTCCTCTTTTTCAGCCAACACCTCTACCACGCCTTCGCGGAATACAAGCGCACCCGGCTGAGCACAGGTTGCATTGAAGGTAAATGTTCCTGCTCCGCTTTGAAGGGCCCGGCCTATCGGCGTATTGCCTCCGTTATCCCATACACTCACGACCGTTGTTCCGGTTCCCTGCGAACGGACCGTAGAAGTGGTATTACCCGCCCTGGCACGATACGCAAAGTTGGTGGGCGACGACATGTTGATCGTGTTGCCACTTACCTTGGAACAAATGATGGCATTGTTAAGGGCTACCGCCGGATCAAGAGCAGCTGCGGCTACGTCGATACCATAGAATGCGATGGCCGAAACCAGCTGAACATTATTGTTGACAAGCGAAAAGTTGCTCGTTGAACCGCCGGTGACGGTGGCGCCTGTGGCGATACCATGCACGTTCTGTACATTTTTAACGGTGTTACCCTGGATAAGAACGGTGGCTTTGGCCTGGTTGCTGCCCGCAGTGATACCTTCCACGGAAGCTACAATGCCGGATACCGCATTAGACAACGACGGGTTGTCTGTCGTATTATTGAGAATGGTCCCTTCGATGGTACCATTGCCGGAGCCAAACGAATTGATCCCGATACCGCCGTTGTGTTTGACGTTATTGCTTTCGATGTTAAACTTGGCCGTAGCATTGTTGAATGCTGAAACATCGATCCCCCTGCCTACTCCACTGCCTGGATCGACGGTAGCGTTTTTGATTTCGGCAGTCATCAGCGAGTTGTCGTTGGCAAATACTTCCACACCAGCCGTCCGGCAGTTCAGGAATTTGGAATTATTCTGAACTTTCACTTTCATATTGGAAGTTCCGTAACCCACTACCTGAAGACCTGAGGCGCCGTCGGAATCCTGGAAGGTAGAGTTATCGACGGTTAGCAACGCCATATCGGTACTGAAATTCGCGAAATAAGCAGCCCGGCCTCCCGGATCGGTGAAAGTAGAATTCGTGATCGTGTTCGTACCACCGGTATTTACGGCAAAAATACAGCCTTCGAACGAGTTCCCGGAAGAGCCAGATGAGCCAACCGAACCATTGGTAAAACTGAAATTGCTGGTACCCCGCAGGTTGATACCTTCCTGCGCCACCGTTCCGCTGATGATAATACGGTCCATTGTCAGGCCGTTGGTATTCAATGCATGTACCGCTGCATAGGCATTTGCATTAGCCATGTCGGTGGGAGTACCGGATGGTGTCGTGCCGTCGGTCGTGTTGGCGTTGGTCAGGTTTATGTTTTTGAGGGTAATGTTGGTCGTGTTAAGCAATTCGATACCGCGCTGGGCGATGTTCTGGATCGTCCCTCCGCTTCCCAGGGTAGTTCCGCTACCCGTTATCTGGAAAGTACCGCTGGTACCGGAAATAGTCATCCCTTTATTACCCCCATTTGCGTTTACCGCTGTCAGGGTTACGGCGAGGGTAATCCCGCCCGAAATGTCGAGCGCGGGTATATTGGTGCTGTTGTTGGCTGTCAGCGTTCCGGAAGTGATGGTGAGGTTCCCGGTAACACTCGAAAGTTTGATTGGGCTGACAGTGCCGCTGGAAACCGTAGACGATACCTGGCCGAAAGTAGCAGCCAGCGCTTTGTTGGAAATATTCAGCGCGGAACCGGTGCCGGTCAGATCGATTTCACTTGCCGTGAAAAGACCGGCGGCGCTACTCTGAAACTTGGCGCCCGAGCTATTACCGATGTTGAGCCCCTGAACTGTGGCAATACCCGACAAGGAGAACACATTGCCCGCAGAGTTGGTTAATGCCGGGCGTGTGCCGTTAATGGCTGGAAGCAGGTTGCTGCCGCTTGGAGCAGACAGGCCGGTCAGAGCAAGTAATGTCGACCCGGTGGCTCCTTGCCCGAATACTTTTTGGTTGTTGCGGACCGTAATACCGCCGTCGTAGTTTCCGCTATAAATGAAAATGAAATGTCCGTCTTTCGCATTGTTGCCGGACCCATTGTTGATCGCCTGGAACGAGTTCAGGCTATTAAATGGCTTCGCCAGTGTTCCCGTACCGCCTGCTGCGGCATCGTCATTGATAAACCAGATCACATTGCTGACGGTGATGCTTACCGTGGCCGTAGATGTCATCCCGGAGCCATTCTGGATATCATAAGTGAATGTGTCCGTACCGGTATAACCTGCCGCAGGCTCGTAGGTGAATGCCCCGGTAGCGGCTGTAACGGTTGCGGTACCACCTCCGGTACTGGTAATGGTGGTGGAGCCGCTGAGGCTCAGCGCTGTGCCGCCCGGGCTTACGTCGTTGGCGAAAAGGCCCGAACCCGCGTCGATATTAATCCCGACGTTCCCGATCGTGGAATAGCTGTCGTTTACTGCGATGGGGCTTGCTACCACGGATCCGGGGACCAGCGTCGTGTTGGCGTCGATCGTTTCGGTAAATGTGGTCCCGTTGGCAGGGTCAGGCCCACCGTTCGCGATTACTACGGTGTATTCCAGCACGCCGCCTGCGGTAGCGCCACCACTGATAACGGCATCCGTGTTGGTAGCGGTAATGCTGGGTGCGAGGAACGCCTTCGCACCCGATTTCTTCCGTGCGCGTGCAAACGGCACTTTTTCTTGTGATTTTTTGTCGGACTTGGTTTCCGGTTTTGCCACCCATTCCTGGGAAGCTGGCTTCTCGCCAGAAAGCTTGCTGACCATTTCGGCCCCCGACGCCAGCAGGGCAATGCCTGCCAGATAGTAGTAGAAAGTTTTCATGGTTTCAGTTTGAAGAATAATTTTGGATCATAGGATTGGAAGTTGAGATGGTCCGGACAATCCGGTTAAGAAAAAACAGCTTCGTAGCGCGTGCCCAGCGGATCCTGGGCTATGGGAACTAAAAAAATATCGAGGTATTTCCCGTTCGGGTGAACGACCCTGAAAATCCCTTGTGCAAAGACCCTGTGATCGCCATTGGTCTGAAACTCTACTGAAAATGAACTCCTTTCGAGGGGAGTATAGCCGTTCAGCTCGTTAACAGCTGCAATAGTTGCGGGCAGGGAAAAATTTTCTGCGAAATGGATGACCACCGGTCCGCCGGTTAGCGCTTTAAATTCCGCTGCGGTTATCTGGCTTAAATCGTATGTTTCCATTCCATTAAATGATAAACTCCATTGGTTTCACTGATTTTTTTAAATCCAAGGCGGGTATACAGATTCTTGGCAGGATTAAAGGCTTCTACATGGATCGTGAGCGGCCTTTCCAGGTCTGCTGCCCTGTCCATGAGGTCTTTAAAAATAGCCTGGCCGAACCCCCGGTTCCGGTAGTCGGGCAGGATACTGATGTCAATAATCCGCATTCCCAGGCCTTGAAAGTTCTCGTGGAGGTAAAGCCTCCCGATGGTTTTGTTTTCAAATTCAATCACCCAGAAATAGGCACCTATATAATTTTTCTGATAGTATTCGTGCTGCGCTTCGAACTGACTGTTCAGGAATTCTTTTTTCATAAGATCAGTCCAGAACGGGACTCTCTCCATTTCTGCCTCCCTTGTGCTGGCATAGACTTCCCTCAAAAAAGGAGCGTCTTTGGGCGTAATGGGTCTGAGTGCAAGAGCGGTATTGGTAAGCTTCATTTTTTAAGATAAATCAGAAAAATATAAACAATGCCTATCAGTGCCTGCTAAGGGCGCTGCGGGAAAATGCCTTGTAGGGCTATACAGAAGTTCACCGTAAGATACGGCATCATATTGTTATGGGGGAATGTGGATCCGGTCACCGAGGTTGCCTGAAAATGCATCTGCGCGTTGGGTGAGCCCGTAGCATAGATACTCCCTTGCGTCGAAAATGCAAGCGCGCTGTTCGGGCTTGGCGTTTTGAGTTCGCCTGCTTCCGGCGCCGCATTCATAGTGTGGGTATGGAATGGAATTTCGCTGGTAAGCAATGTCACATTTTCTGACCCCGACTGCTCTCCAAGGTCATGGAGCGAAAGGCCGGGCCCCTGCCCAGGCTGCATGGGTGCGCTGCCCTGAAGATCGGGCAATGCAAATGTGGATTTGCCATCGCCGCCGTATGTCGTTCCCAACAATGAAAACAAGGCCGTGTTTTGTGAAATGGGCATGAGCTGTCCGTTACAAAATGCCCAGCCGGTGGGAGGAAAGTTAAACGGGAATATTCTTATCTCTGCTACGAATTGATCTGCCATTGGATTGATAGGTTTTGAGGTTCTACAATTGCCTGTCGCCGAAAACTAGGTTTGCGACGGGAATACGCCGAACAGGGAAATGATGAAGTTGATACACAAATAGGGCTGCATGTTCGTGTGCGGCTGACTGCCTCCAATGGGGACGAGGGCCTGCGCGGCCATCGGCTGGGCAGGCGTGCTGATAATGAAGGAGTTTACCGTACTGGATGTCCCGAGGACAGCGTTCTTGGGGCTGGCCGCATCTGCGGCCCCGGTATTAGCCAGGAAAGCGTGGTTATGCTGTGGAATCTGCTGCGTCGTGAGCGTCACCTCTTCGACCCCGCCGGTTTCGCCTATCGTATAGGTGCTGCCGCCTCCGAGCGTACCCATGTGAACAGGCAGGCGTCCCTGCAAATCGGGCAGGCGAAAAGTTTCTTCGCCATCGCCGCCATATGTTGTTCCTATCAATTGGAAAAGGACTTCGTTTTCAGATATCGGGAGTGTTTGCCCTTCGCAGAACAACCACCCGTTGGGCGCGAAGTTGCCTGCAAATAGTCTGATCTCTCCTACGTAAGGTTGTCCCATATACTTTTGAAGTTTTGTGTTTTGAGTTGGATGATTGGAAATCGCTGCCGGACGCTAGTTTTGGCTTGGGAAGATACCTTGCAACGCAATGCAAAAGCTGATCACCAGAAAGGGCTGCAGGTTGGTGTGTGCCTGGCTGCCGCCCACGTTCGAAATAGTAGCCGCAGCGATCGGCGAGAGCGAGTTAGGAACCGTCGAATAAATGTTGTTCGGCAATGAGTTGGCCAGAAACGCGCCCGTAGGGTCATTCAAATTGGCAGGGCCCGAATCGATGGCGTTCACAAAGTGGTTGTGCGCAGGCATTTCGCTCATGTTTATCGTGTGCGCTTCCTGTCCTCCCTTCTGGCCGAGGTTATACCCGTTGCCAAAGTGAATGGGTACCCTGCCACGGAAATCAGGCAATGCGAAGTTGGTCTGCCCGTTCCCCCCGTAAGTAGTACCAAGCAAAGCGAACAGTGCCTGATTTTGGTTGATAGGGAGAAGTTGCCCATTGGCAAGCGCCCAGCCTTTCGGCGGGAAATTGAAACTCACCATCCGGATCTCAGATAGAAATGGTTCAGCCATAAAATGAAATGGGTTAAAGAATGGATAATGTAAATATTGACGTTTCACTGCCGGTTGCCGGCAGTATCGATGAAGTGCAGTCGAAATGAGTGTTGATGAGCAGTATTGACCGGTTTGTACCTGTCCCGATTAGGACGATACCCGGAAAACGGCAATGACAACAGCGGAAGATGTAGAAGTTATTTTCATAAGGAGGTGCGTTTGGTTCAGGTTATGTAAAAATAGTACTTCAATATTAGTGATATATCGCCATTTCGAGGAAATAAATTACTAAACGGTAATAATTATTCTACGTATAATGATATAAAAAGCTGGTAACTAGTTGCATTAAAATATTGAATATGAGGTTCTTGAAATTATCCTCCGGCGGTAAAAGATTTTCAAACGGCTTAATTTGCTACGATAGATTTCGATCAAAGCAATGGGATCTTACTTGTTAGATTATTCATGCTCTGGATGTTAAGAATCGATGGTTCCCGGCTTTATAGAGTGACCATACTTAGCTAACCCGGTACCTATGAAACCCAACAAGCTCCTCATTCTGGCAGTGCTCTGCTGCTCGCTCGCAGGCGCACGCGCACAGCACTATACGATAAGTGGAAACAAGCGTTTTTTACTCAGAGAAGATAAGCCTTTTTTCTGGCTTGGCGACACTGCCTGGGAGCTTTTTCACCGGCTCGATCGCGCCGACGCCGATTATTATCTCCAAAAACGTGCTGAGCAGGGCTTTACCGTCATTCAAGCAGTGGCTTTGGCTGAATTCGATGGGCTGGCCGAGCCGAATCCTTATGGTGAAAAACCACTGGTCAACAACGATCCCACGCAGCCGAACGAGAACTACTTCAAGCACGTCGATTACATTATCGACAAAGCGGCGAGCTATGGCTTAACCATCGCTTTCCTGCCGACCTGGGGCGATAAAGTGTTTAAAAATACCTGGGGCAAGGGGCCGGAAATTTTTAATGAAAACAATGCAAAAATCTATGGAAAATGGCTTGGTAATCGCTACAAGGCCAAGCCAAATGTGATATGGGTGCTCGGCGGTGACCGGCAGCCCCGGAAAGACAGCCGGGACGTGGAAATCTGGCGAGCCATGGCTGCCGGCGTTGCCGAAGGAGTGGGAGGGCATGACAAGGCTTTGATAACCTACCATCCTCAGCCGAACAAGGAAGGTTCCAGCGAGTGGTTCCACGACGACGAGTGGTTCGATTTCAATATGTTCCAGACCGGCCATTGCCGGGATTCGCCGGTTTACGACAACATCCAGCGCTCGTACAACCGCACGCCCGTGAAGCCGGTTATCGACGCGGAGCCCATTTACGAAGACCATCCGGTGTGTTTTAATGTAAAGGAAAATGGCACGTCGAGCGCGTACGACGTGCGTAAATCGGCTTACCTCGATCTCTTCGCGGGCGCGTTCGGACATACGTACGGGTGTCACGACATATGGCAGATGTATTCGCCCAATCGTGAGGCAGTGAACGGCCCGCATATTTTTTGGCAGCAAGCCCTCGACTTGCCGGGCGCTCTGGAAATGAAGTATGTACGGAGGCTGATGGAGTCCCGCCCGATCACGGACCGCGTTCCCGACCAGTCGATCGTGATTGAAAATGCTTTGCCGGCCCCCGAGCGTGTGCAGGCGACGCGTGGTAAGGATTACCTGTTTGTATATACGGCGTCCGGAAAGCCCTTTTCGGTGAACCCCGGCAAAATATCCGGCACAAGCCTGGAAGCATTCTGGTACGATCCGCGGAATGGCAAAGTGCGGGACGCCGGGAAATTCGATAATAGGACGGTCAATAAATTCATCCCGCCTACATCCGGCTACGGACACGACTGGGTGCTGGTGATAGACGATGCGGCGCAGGGATACAAGAAGCCCTGACAGCATTTCGCATGATGGTGAATGATCGGATTGGAGTAATTCCGGGTAAAGTTTTACTTAATAAAGAAATTCGATCATTCACAGCATTCATTTTGTACACCGGCTGACCGATGGAGCAGGACCTCGAACGTTGGAAGAAATTCAAAGACGGCGATGCAGCCGTTTTTGAAGCCATGATCCGGGGAGAGTTTCGTGCGCTGTTTGAATATGGCTCGCGTTTCATCCACGACCGCGATACGCTGAACGATTGCATCCATGATCTTTTTGCCTCGCTTTGGGACCGCCGCCGTTTCCTGGCTGATACCGATAAAATCAGGCCTTACCTGCTGAAAAGCCTCCGCAACCGGTTACTTAAAGAAATTGAGCGGAAGCATGCGCTTACGCCGTTTGAAAGCTGGCATGAAGGCCGCGATGCGGAGGAAGATATCGAAAGCCGGCTAATTTCGACCGAAACCGACGAGCGCCGCAAGCTGCAAATCGGGACAGTACTGCATTCGCTGACACCCCGCCAGCGTGAAATCATCCACCTCAAATTCTTCGAAAACCTCTCGCACGAGCAGATCGCCGAGGTGCTCGATATTTCACGGCCTGCCGTGGCGAACCTGCTCTCGCAAGCATTACGACTCTTCCGTGCCAAGTGGCACTCCATTTTACCTTCGTTTTTTCTTATTTTAATGTGTTGATTATTAATCAGTTAAATGATCCTCGAAAGTTTTTTTACTTTTTTCGATGATGATTTCCGCATTTGCCGATTATCCTGCCTGTAAATACACCAAATGGTGTTCTGTTATGAAATATTATAAAGATTACGATCTCGAAGACTTCCTGCAAGACGACAGTTTCCGCCGGTGGGTAGTCGGTGAAGCCGACGCGACGGAGGGGCTTTGGGACGAGATCGTGCGCCTCTATCCCGATAAAAAAGTGATTATGCAGCAGGCGCGGGAGCTGATCACCACCTGGCGCGCGCACGCGGCCATTGTGACCGATCAGCAGCTCGAAGACCAGGTACAGCGCATCCTGCATACGACACAAGCAGGCGCCGAAGAGCCGGTACAACGCGTGCAATGGCGAAAATGGCTTTCCGTCGCTGCGGTAGTAGCGCTGGTAGTGGGCCTGGGTGCTGCTTTTTGGTGGAAAACTGAGCACACAGAAAATGGCGGAGGCCGCAGGATCGCCTACGTGCCGGGGGCGTCGAAGGCATTGCAGGAGGTGGTCAACAGGACAGGCAAGGCCATGCGCGTTGGATTGCCGGATGGCAGTCAGGTGAGCCTCGCACCCGCGGGCAGGATTAGTTATGCGGCGGATTTTATCCATGACAAAAAGAGGGAGGTCTTCCTGTCCGGCCAGGCATTTTTCGATGTGACGAAGGACCCGCAGAACCCGTTTTTTGTATATGCCAACGGGTTGGTGACGAGGGTGCTGGGGACCAGTTTTTTGGTTAAAACCACCGATACGAACGTGGAAGTGCTGGTAAGGAGCGGAAGGGTATCGGTTTTGCCTTTGAAAGACATTGAAAATCCCACCGACCGCAGTACTGAACTGCTTCTGACGCCCAACCAGCAAGCGATATTTTCGGTGAAGGACAATGTGGTTTCCAAATCTATCACCAATATGCCGCTCGAACTCATCAAGCCCGACCCGGAAGCCGGTTTTGTATTTGAAAACCAGCCGGTGAGCAAAGTATTCTCTGCATTGGAAAAAGTGTACGGCATTCCGATCGTGTACGACGCGACCGTGATGGAGAAATGTTCGCTCCGCGTGGAGCTGAGTAATGAGCCTTTTTTCACCAAACTCGACATCATCACGCAAACCCTCGGAGCGGCCTACCGCGTGAGCGACGGCCAGGTAGTCATTTCGAGCGAAGGTTGCAGATAGCATTCAATTTTACCTACCTATTCATCCTAAACCCTTAACATATGATTAAACACCAATTGTAGAAAGCAAAAAGCCGGAAACGGGTCCAGCGTTTCCGGCTTGAAAATTCCCCGGATTTTAAGCGAAACTTAAATCTCCCAAAATGGGAGAGAGGAAGGTCTTTGTCGTTTGTGAACACCCAAAAACCATCGTAAAAGTATGAAAAAAAATAGTTTACCATTTAAATATTTGGTAGCTGCGATGAAAGTTACATGCATACCATTTCTGGTGTCCCTCTTCTTTCAGAGCCTGGCCCTCGCCAACGACGGCGTGGCACAGGAAATCCTGAACCGGGAGGTCACGCTTCAAGCCAGGCAGCAAGACCTCAAACAGGTGCTGACGACGCTTGAAAAGAATGCCAAAGTCAAGTTTTCATACATTCCGTCCCTGATTTCGAACCAGAAAGCGAGCGTAGAAGCTTCCAACCAGAAACTCAGCAAGGTGTTGAAGGAGCTGCTGGGGCCATTGCAAATCCATTATTCGGTGTCGGGTAACTACATTATCCTGGTCCGCAAACCCGATGAGTCGTTTTCCGATTCCCCGAAGCTGCTCGAACCGGTACCGTTGCCGTACCTGCACCGGGTGGATATCGGCGTGAAAGGCAAGGTGACGGGCTCCGATAACAAGGAAGCGCTGCCCGGCGTGAGCGTGGTGGTGAAAGGCACGCAGCAAGGCGCTATTACCGGTGGCGACGGGAGTTTCGAACTCGTAGTACCCGACGATAAAGCTGTGCTGGTATTCAGTTTCGTCGGCTATGTGTCGCAGGAAATCCCGGTTGTGAACCGCTCGGTGATCAACGTCGCGCTCGATCCGGACATCAAAGCGCTGAGCGAAGTCGTGGTGACGGGTTATACAACGCAGTCGCGCAGGGACATTACCGGTTCGGTGAGCGTGATCGATGCCGAAAAGCTGCTTTCGGTGCCCGCTACCAACCTCGCGCAACAGTTGCAGGGGCGCGCCGCGGGTGTGACCGTGGGCACGGATAACACGCCGGGCGGGGGTGTGGCGGTACGTGTGCGCGGGTATGGGACGCTTGGGAATAATGACCCGCTTTACATTATCGACGGCGTGCCTACGAAAGGGAACCTCAATACCATCAATCAGAACGACATTGAGTCGATACAGATATTAAAGGATGCATCGTCGGCCTCCATTTATGGCTCACGCGCCGCGAACGGCGTCGTGATCATTACCACCAAAAGAGGCAAATCAGGTGTGCCGAAGCTGACTTTCGATGCCTATTTTGGAGTGCAGAAGCTGGCCAAAACGATGGATCTGCTCAATACGAAGGAATACGGAGAATACCTTTGGCAGAGCAAGAAGAATGCGAATGTGGTGAACCCCAAGACAGGCAACCCCGAGCATTCTCAATACGGTAACGGCCCCACGCCGGTTATCCCCGATTACATCATTCCCGATGGCGCTTCCGAAGGCGATCCGCGGGTGAATCCGGCCAATTACAGCTACGACCGCTACACCGACCCGCAGTTTGGCAAAACCAAATTCTCCATTACGAAAGCCAACAAGCAGGGTACCGACTGGATGCGCGAGGTTTTCGACGACGCGCCTATTCAGAATTACCAGCTGGGCGTTTCGGGCGGGTCCGAGGTGAGCCGGTATTCGTTTTCGGCTAACTATTTCAACCAGACCGGTATTTTGCTTTACAATGGCTACAAACGCTACTCCGTGCGGGCGAACACCGAGTTCACCATTAAAAAGAAGCTTCGGATAGGCGAAAATTTGCAGGTAGCCTACGGAAGGCGCCAGGGCAACTATGGCAATAACAGCGAAACGAGCCAGGTTTCGAACACTTATCGCGCGCAGCCCATTATTCCGGTGTACGATATCGGCGGCAATTTCGCAGGTACGCTGGGCAGTAACCTGGGAAATGCGAATAACCCCGTGGGCCAGCTCGTGCGTAACAAGGACAATGGTTATAAAGACCTCCGGCTATTCGGCAATGCGTATGCGGAGTTGGATATTCTGAAAAACCTGACGGCTAAAACCAGTTTCGGATTGGACCTGACCGCCTCCGCAGGGAAGTACTACACGCCGGTAGAGATTGAACTGGCGCATGGTACCAATGTGAACAGCCTGAGCGAAAACCGGGGCTACGGCTATTCCTGGACGTGGACCAATACCCTTACCTATGATAAAACATTCGGCGAGGCGCATCATTTGAATGCATTCGTCGGGCTGGAATCCATTGATTCCTTCGGCGATTTTGTGAATGCTTACCGGCAAGGCTTTTTCTCCAATAATATCGATTTGCGGTACATCGACGCCGGTAACCCGGCTACGGCTACCAATAGCGGCTATGCGTCGTCGTCCTGGTCGTTGTTCTCGTATTTCGGGCGGGTGGATTACGCATTCGATGACAAATACCTGCTCCAAGCCACCTTGCGCCGCGATGCTTCCTCGCGCTTCCAGGCAGCGTCACGCTATGCCACATTTCCGGCTGCGAGTGTGGGCTGGCGCATTTCGAAAGAGCGCTTTATGTCGGGTGTCGATTTTGTGAGTGATTTGAAGGTCCGCGCAGGCTGGGGGCAAACGGGCAATCAGGAAATCGGGGATTTTAATGCGTATTCCACCTACCAGAGCAATCCGAACAGCAGCGGGTACGGCCTTGGCAGCAGCCCGATCGGCTATATGCAGGGTTTTGATCTCGGCCGTTTCGGAAATCCGAATGCCAAATGGGAGACAACCACGACGGTCAATGTGGGGGTCGACGCCAATTTGTTTAAAGGGAAATTTGACCTGAGCCTCGATGTTTTCGACCGGCAGACGAAGGATTTGTTGTATACCAAAGCCTACGATCCACGGCTCGGCGACGCCGCCATTCCTGCACAGAACATCGCTTCAATGCAAAACCGGGGTATAGACCTCGCCCTGAACTACCAGGACCACGCATTGGACGGACAGCTTACATACAGCGTTGGGGTTAATTTCTCGACTTACCGTAACAAAATCATCGCGCTCGACCCGCAAAACCCCGACGACTTCCTGCCCGGTTTCTCGCTGCGTACCCCGGCGGTGACGCGCTCCATTGCCGGCCGGCCGATATCTTCATTCTACGGTTACATCATCGATGGGATCATGCAGAATGAGGAAGAAGTACAAAATCACGCCAGATTCCCCGGCTACTACGATTCCAATATTTACATTGACGGCAAGCGTACCCAAGGTGTAGGCAAATTCAAATACCGCGATGTGAATGGCGACGGCGTGATCAATGCACAGGATCAGACCTACATCGGTAATCCGCATCCGGATTTTACCTATGGCCTCAATGTGAATGTGGGTTACAAAGGATTTGATCTCGCCATTTTCGCGCAGGGCGTGCAGGGGAACGACATTTTCAACCACGTGCGCTATTGGACCGACTTCGAAGTTTTTCAGGGTAACCGTTCGAAAAGAATGCTCTACGACTCGTGGCGGCCCGATAATCCTAATGCCAAATTACCTATTCTCGATGCGAACGACGCCCAGAGCGGCGAGCCTTCGACCTATTTCGTGGAGAACGGTTCTTACCTGCGTTTCAAGAATATTCAGCTCGGTTATACCTTGCCGAAATCGGTTTTGTCCAAAATCGGCGCCGACCATCTGCGGGTTTATATCCAGGGACAAAACCTGCTGACTTTCACAAAGTATACCGGTCTGGATCCCGAAATCAACCTCCGCAACTTCAACAGTGGTTCCGATCGTCAGATCGGCGTGGACGAAGGCGTTTATCCGACACCCAAGGCATTCATCGTAGGTATCAGTCTCGGCTTTTAAAATCAATATCATGAAAAAGATATTCATACCGTTGCTATTGCTCCTTGCAACTTCGTGCGGCGACGATTTTCTCGAAAAGAGGCCACAGGGCCAGTATAGTCCTGATATTATCCTTACCACCTCCGGCATCGAGGGGGCGCTCGTAGGCGCCTATGCGCTGCTGGACGGCATCGGTACCAGCGGGGTTACCTCCTGGCACGGAGCGGTTTCCAACTGGATTTTCGGCAGCGTCGTTTCGGATGATGCCTATAAAGGTTCCGACGCCGGTGATCAGCCCGAACAGACGTTCCTCGAACGCTACGTATGGCTTTCGACCAATACCCACATTTATGGAAAATGGCGCACGCTGTACGACGGTATCGCGCGTACGAACGATGTTTTGAGATCGCTGCCGAAGGTACAGGGCCTTTCCGATCAGCGGAAAATGCAGATTATGGCGGAAGCCCGCTTTTTGCGGGGGCATTATCACTTCGAGGCCAAGAAAATGTGGGGCAACATTTCCTATCTCGATGAGCAGGCCTGGGACCCCGAAAACCCCGAAAGCGTGCTGCTGCCCAATACCGAAGATGCCTGGCCGAAGATCGAAGCGGATTTCAAATTCGCGGCCGAAAACCTGCCGGTGTCGCAAACCGACCCCGGGCGTCCGACCAAAAATGCAGCTTATGCTTACCTCGGTAAATGCCATATGTTTCAAGGATTTCCGAAAGGCCAGCCGAATGTGCAGCATCTCACAGCGGCAAAAGAGGCATTGCTGCAAGTGGTGAACAGCGGAAAGTACAAGCTGATGGAGCGTTTTCACGACAATTTCGCGGCTGAGACCCGGAATAATGCCGAATCGGTTTTTGAAGTACAATATACTGTGACGGCCGCCGACGGCTCGGGCGGGAATGCGGGCGACGAGCTTACTTATATGTACCCGAACGGCCCGGGCGGTTGCTGCGGCTTTTTCCAGGCATCCCAAAACCTAATGAATGCGTACAAAACCGACGAAAAGGGTTTGCCGATGATCAAGACGTTCAATGATGAGAATGTCAAGAATGACGAGGGGCTGCTTTCTTCGGCACCTTTTGAGCCTTACACCGGCCGCCTCGATTCCCGCGTGGACTGGACGCTCGGCCGCAGGGGCATTCCCTACATCGATTGGGGCGTACATCCGGGCCGGTTCTGGATCCGCGACCAGTCTTATGCGGGGCCGTACTCGTCGAAAAAGCAGATCGTGAGCAAAGCCGAATCCGGGAAAACAGGCAACCCACGCCTCAGTACCAACAATTACCGGCTGATCCGCTACGATCACGTGCTCCTTTGGCTGGCCGAATGCGAAGTAGAGCTGGGTAACCTCGAAAAAGCGCGCGAATACGTAAATATGATCCGCAAACGCGCTGCTAATCCGGATGGTTTTGTTAAAACGGACGCTGGTAAAGCGGCCGCTAATTACACGGTAGGGCTTTACAATGACCCCTGGAAAGATGCGGCAGCTGCCCGCGACGCGGTGCGGTTCGAAACCCGGCTGGAATTCGCGATGGAGGGACATCGTTTCTTCGATCTGGTGCGTTGGGGAGTGGCTGTGCAGGTATTGAATACTTATCTCGAAAAGGAAAAAAATCTCCGCACCTATCTCAGCGGCGCCAAATTCGAAGAACGGCACCAATACTATCCCATTCCTCAGCAAGCCATTGTATATAGTACTAAAAATGGCAAAGCCACATTAACACAAAATCCTGGCTACTAGTCAAACAAATCCCCTTGCCGTCGACTTAAGTCGACGGCAAATGATTAAATTAGGATTAAGGGAATGGAGAATTGGATGGCTGAATGCTTTGTTGATTGTTATCTGTTGTAGCTGCCCGCTAGTAATAATGCTTTAAATGATCATGTTGAATTCCTGGTTTAAATATTGCTTGCTGGTCCCCGCCGCCGGATTCTTTTTAATGTCTTGTGACAAAAAGGTCGATTTGCCGGACGACGTGGCCGCTGAAATGAATACGCTGGTGGCGCCCGTCGACTATACTTACGACGTAAAGCCGATCCTGTCGGACCGCTGTTTTGCCTGTCACGGGCCCGACGCCAATCACCAGAAGGCCAATTTACGCCTGGATGTGGCCGAAGTGGCTTATAAAAAAGAGGCGGAGAGCGGTTTGAAGGCGATTAAACCCGGTAAGCCGGGAAGCAGCGAGCTCGTGCACCGCATCTTGTCCGCCGACCCCGACATGGTTATGCCTACGCCCGAGTCGCATTTGTCGCTTACGGCGCGGGAGAAGGCCATTCTGATCCGATGGGTGGAAGAAGGAGCGGAGTACAAGCCGCATTGGGCATTCACCCAAGTGGAGAAGCCCGCATTGCCCAAGGTGAAAAATGAGGCGTGGGTACGCAACGATATCGACCGGTTTATTCTTAAAAAGCTGGAAGACAAGAATATTAAACCTTCGCCGGAAGCGAGCAAAACTACATTGCTCCGCCGCGTTTCGCTTGACCTGACCGGCCTGCCACCGACGCCTGAAGAGGTTAGCGCATTTTTAAACGACAAATCCCCGAATGCCTACGAAAAGGCCGTCGACCGGTTGCTGGCCTCGCCGCATTATGGTGAACATATGGCTGTACCCTGGCTCGATGCCGCACGTTATGCGGATACGCACGGGTACCAGGACGATGGCTTGCGCACCGCCTGGCCGTTCCGGGATTGGGTGATCAATTCATTTAACAGGAACCAGCCTTACGATCAGTTTGTAACCTGGCAGCTGGCGGGGGATATGTTGCCAAATCCGACGCGCGACATGATGGTTGCGACGGCGTTCAACCGGATGCACCAGCAGAGCCAGGAGGGCGGTATTATACCCGAGGAGTACCGCAGCGCCTACGTTTCTGATCGCGTGGATACGTTTGGCAAGACCTTCCTGGGCCTGACCGTCGAGTGCGCGCGTTGCCACGACCACAAGTATGATCCCATCAGTCACAAGGACTACTATTCGTTGTATGCGTTTTTTAATAATAATGATGAAAACGGCCAGATCCCGTACAACGGCGAGGCAAGTCCGGCCATTACCCTGCCGACGCCCGAAGCCGATGCGAAATTGAAATACATTCAAGCCAATCTTGCCAAAGAGCGGTCGGCTGTGGCGGCCAATGCGGCTGTTTACGAGCACGGTTTTCAACAATGGCTCACCACAGCCCGCACGGCGCCTGAGAAGGCATTACTTCCGGAAAAGACGGATCTGATAGGCCATTTTACATTCGATGAACCTAAGGGTAAAGAGTTTGCCAACCTCGCAGATCCAAAGCATAAGGCCAATGCGGAAGGCGACGACAGCGTCTCCAATGTGGCTTCCCGCAACGGGCGCATCGGCAAGGCCCGGTATATTTTCGGGGAAAACGCGGTGAGTTTCGGGGATAATTTCGCATTCTTCGAGCGGAATCAGCCATTCAGCATTAGTATTTGGCTTAATCTGCACGACCCTGCGGTGAGCGGTTCGCTGCTGCATAAATCCAATGGGGTGATGAACGGGTACCGCGGCTGGAATGTGTTCCGGGAAAAGGACGGCCGCATTCGCCTGACGATCAGTCATGTGTGGCCGGAGAATGCAATTGAGATACAGACGGTTGACAAATTTCCGATGAACAAATGGACGCAGCTGGGCTTTACCTACGATGGGTTGAGCAAGGCAGCGGGCCTGAAACTGTTCGTCGATGGCCAGCCTGTGCCGGTTACCGTGCATAATGACCACCTGACGGAGAGCATTTTGTTTGGCAAAAACAAAACCAATTGGTATGTCGACAAGCTGAATATCGGCCGGTTGTCGGATCAGCGGACGAAGAATTTCGAGGTCGACGAATTCAGGATATATACCAGGGCCATCAGTCCGCTGGAAATGCAGGGGTTGTTTACATTAAAAAATGAGTTGGTGACCGCATTGAAAACACCGGCCGCGCAGCTGAAACCCGCGCAGCTGGCTTCCCTGAAAGAATACTACCTGACCAATATCGATGCCGGTTATAAAAAGCAACTGGCGTCGAGCCGTGCGTTGATAGGTGAGGAAACGGAGATTATGGATAAGCAGATCGACGTGATGGTGATGAAAGAGCGCAAATATCCGCGCAAGACCTTCATTCTCAATCGGGGTGCCTACGACGCGCCGGGCAAGCCGGTAACCATGGATACACCGGACGCATTCTTTAAAATACCCAAAGAATATCCTAAAAACCGTCTGGGCCTCGCCAAATGGCTGCTCGATAAGGATCATCCGCTATTCACCCGCGTGACCGTTAACAGATTCTGGATGATGTATTTCGGCAAAGGGATCGTGATTTCGAGTGATGATTATGGCAACCAGGGCGAACTACCGACGCATCCCGAGCTGCTCGATTACCTGGCGGCGCGCTTCCGTGAATCGGGCTGGAACGTGAAGGCTATCCAAAAACTGATTGTCACTTCGGCCACTTACCGGCAGTCTTCCAAAATTGAACCGAATATGAAGGACGTCGATCCGGACAACCGGCTCTATGCGCGCGGCCCGAGCTATCGCATGAGCGCGGAACAGATTCGTGATAATGCATTGGCATCGAGCGGTTTGCTTACGCGTAGGGTAGGAGGCAAGAGTGCGTACCCCTACCAGCCCGCAGGCTTATGGGAGGCGCTTGCGACACGCAACGAGGTCACTTACAAGCAACAACACGGTGATTCGCTCTATCGCAGGAGCCTCTACACGATCTGGAAACGGAGCTCGCCACCGCCGATGATGCTCAATTTCGATGCCGCCGAACGGCATTTCTGCATTACCAAACGGCAGAAAACGAGCACGCCATTGCAGGCGTTGGTGGTCATGAATGATCCGCAATTCGTAGAAGCGTCGCGGGTGCTGGCCCAGCACATGCTGAAAAACGGCAAATCCATCGATGAGCAGATCGATTACGCATTCACCGCATTGACGAGCCGACTGCCCGATCCGAAGGAGAAAATTGTACTGAAAGAGTTGTACGACGAGGAATTGAAGGATTTCAGCCACAATCCGAAACGGATGAAATCGATTCTGGCAGTGGGGGAATACCCGCTCGACAAAACCCTGAACCCCGCACAGCTCGCGGCAGGAACTATCGTGGCGAGCACAGTAATGAATTTTGACGAATTTTTGATCAAGCGATAACCAGCAAAGCAATGAGCCTTTACAGAGAACTTGAAAACCATGTCCACGAGCAACTGAGCAGGCGAAACTTCCTGTCGAAAACGAGTTTGGGACTGGGTGCGGCAGCGATGGCATCGCTTTTGAATGCAGACAATTCGCTGGCGAAAAAGGTAGGTGAAAAAGGCGCAGAAGTCGCCGGGCTGCCGATCGGGCACCCGCATTTCCCGCCGAAAGCGAAGCGTGTTATTTACCTGTTCCAGAGTGGGGCGCCGTCACAGCTGGAACTGTTCGATTACAAGCCGAAACTGGAAGAAATGTGGGGTAAAGACCTCCCCGAATCAGTGCGGAAAGGTCAACGCCTGACCGGAATGACCGCCGGACAGAGTAGTTTTCCCCTGGCCGCTTCGAAATACAAGTTTCAGCGGTACGGGGATAATGATATGATGATCAGTGAACTGATGCCGTACACATCCGGCATTGTGAACGATGTTACATTCATCCGGTCGATGTTTACCGAGGCCATTAACCACGACCCGGCCGTTACCTTTTTCCAAACCGGTAGCCAGCAGGGAGGCAGGCCTTCCTGGGGATCGTGGGTGAGTTACGGGCTGGGTTCCGATAACCAGAATATGCCCTCGTTTGTGGTGCTGCTTTCCAAAGGCCGCGGCGGTGACCAGCCGTTGTATGCCAAACTATGGAGTAATGGGTTTTTACCATCCATTCACCAGGGCGTGGTATTCCGCTCCGGTCCCGATCCTGTTTTTTACCTCAACAACCCCGAGGGAATTGACCGCACGAGCCGCCGGCGCATGCTGAATTCGCTCGCAAAGCTGCAACAGGGCCAGTTTGAGAAGCTGCTCGATCCCGAGATCAATTACCGGATGGCGCAGTACGAGATGGCCTACCGCATGCAAACGGCCGTGCCCGAAACAATGGATATCTCCAAAGAGCCCGATTACATCTTCGATATGTACGGTGAGGACTCACGCAAGCCCGGCACATTCGCGGCGAATTGCGTGCTCGCCCGGAAGTTGATCGAGAAGGATGTGAAATTTGTGCAGTTGTATCATCAGGGATGGGACCAGCACGGTAACCTGCCAAATGATATCAAGATCATGGCCAAGAGCGTCGACCAGGCATCCGCTGCATTGATCAACGATTTGAAACAGCGTGGCTTACTGGATGAAACATTGGTGGTTTGGGGCGGGGAGTTCGGCCGCGGGGCCTATTCGCAGGGTAAACTTACCCGGGACAATTACGGGCGTGATCACCATCCGCGCAGCTTCTCGATATGGATGGCCGGTGCAGGCGTGAAAAAGGGGTTCGTATACGGGCAAACCGACGATTTTGGCTATAATATCATCAAAGATCCCGTGCATGTACATGATTTCCAGGCTACGGTGATGCATTTGATGGGCATCGATCACGAGCAGCTCATATTCAAGCACCAGGGGAGACGGTACCGCCTTACCGACGTTCACGGCAAGGTGGTGAAGCCGCTGTTGGCTTAATATCGGTTTACTGAAAGGCCGACAGCGTTTTCGATGACCATCTGTCTGCCTTTCAGCGTCAAGAAGATGCGGGCCATTTTCGGAATTATTTTTAAATCCGATTTCATGTACATACATTTGAACAAACTAATGCGCCGAACTAAAATGCCGCAAGACATTACCTGCAATGCGCATACTTAACCCCGACTCTTGATTGCTCCGACAGCCGATAACGTTTGTGGAAGCATTTTACATTATATATGAAACCGACTTTACTGGCCTTCTCCCTTTTCTTTTATCAATTTACCGGCTTAGCCCAAACCCGTGAAGCCGCCTTCGGCCCGGTTTCCGCCTTTTACAACAGGTGGACAAAACCAATGGTATCCACACCGAGCACCAACAAAGTGGACGGTCCCTTAATGGGCAACGGCGATGTGACCATGACGCTGGGCTACAAGGGCGATGTGGTGAGTTACTATCTTTCTAAAAACGACTTTTGGCGATTGGTATCACCGGAGACACTCGCCAGAAAGGACGATGTATCCGGGCCGAGGATTGCAGGCTCTGTCAATATCCGGATAGATGGTTATCAAAATGCAGATTTTACCGCCGATCAGCAAATGGCGGACGGCATTACTACGTGCCATCTCAGGGCTGGCGGAGGAAAAGTAGCATTGAAATCATGGGTGTCGGCGGTGCGCAACACGGCCTTCATTGAAATTACAGCGGCGGGCAGGCCGGCTCAGGTAACCGTCGGCCTGAATGCGCCTGAAAACGCCCAGGCAAGATTGAAGAAGGGCGGCGGGGCAGGCATATGGTGGCTCACCAGGGCATTTGCGGATAGCGTCGATATTGCTACCGAGGTAGCTATTGCGTTGAAGGTCGTCGATCGTAGTACCAGCACATTTAGGGTGGAGCCGGGCAAAAAGGTGTTGATCGCTTTGGCTGTGGAGAGCCGGTTTAAGCAGAAACAGCCTCTGGAATTTGTATTAGCCCGATTGAAAAAGACGGATAGGCATACCGCCGGGGTGGAAATGGCCGGTCACGCGGCATGGTGGCAAAGTTACTGGACAAAGTCTTCCGTAACCCTGCAAGATACGGTGCTCATGAAGGCCTATTACCAGGGATTGTACACCATGGCGGCATGCAGCCGCGATCCGCGGTTTCCTCCCGGCCTTTTCGGCTGGGTTACCAGCGACGATCCGCAATGGGCCGGTGATTACCATTTGAACTATAATCATCAGGCCCCGTTTTATGCGCTTTACGCAGCCAATCGCCTGGAACAAGGAGCGCCTCATGACGCGCCGCTCATCGATTTTATACAACGGGGAGAATGGTATGCGAAAAATGTGAGGCACACGCGCGGGGTATTGTATCCGGTTGGTATCGGCCCGCTGGGAATTGAGGCAACGAGGAACCACCCGCGTTATCCTCGTACCGGCAATGAAGAGCAAGGCGGCTTGTTCTTCGGGCAGCGCTCCAATGCGGCATATGGTTTATTGAATATGGCACAATACTGGCGCTGTACGTACGATGAGCGCTATGGGAAGAAAATATATGCCTACGCCCGGGCAGTGGCCGATTTTTGGGAGGATTACCTGAAATATGAAAATGGCCGGTATGTCATTTACAACGACGCCATTCATGAAGGTTCGGGCGCGGATATGAACCCGATATTGTCGTTGGGGCTTGTCCATAATACTTTCAGTCTGATGCTCGATTTGAGTACGGCTTTAAAGTTAGACCAGGATCGGCAGGCCAAATGGAGGGATATTCTGGAAAAACTCAGCGCATTTCCCGTGCAGGAGCGAAACGGTAAAAAGGTATTTAGGTATACGGAAAAAGGCGTGGACTGGTGGGTAAACAATGGCCTCGGTATCCAGCATATTTATCCTGCCAATGCCATTACGCTGGATAGTGGAGATGAACTGCTGGCATTATCGCGAAATACCATCGACGAGATGAAGCGGTTTCAGGATGCCAACACCAGCAGCAGCTTTTTTATGGCGGCCATCCGCGTGGGCTATACGCCACGAATCGTTTTGGACGAGCTCCGAAAATATGCTTTGCATACCTATCCGAATGGTTTTCAACTGGACAACCCTCATGGAATCGAAAACAGCTGCACGGTGGCCAATGCCCTGAACGAAATGATGTGCATGAGTGCGGGGAATGTGATCCGGTTGTTTGGCGGGCTTCCCGACGGGCTGAATGCGGAGTTCAAAGACCTGCGGACCTGGGGAGCGTTTCTGATTTCCTCGCGACTTGAGAATGGCCGTGTGGAAATGGTCCGGATCAGGAGCGAAAAGGGAAAGGTTTGTACATTGCTGAATCCCTGGCCGGGTAAATCGGCCCGGATATGGCGTAATGGCAAGCAGGCGGGATCAGTTTCCGGTCAGCGATTTGAATTGGATACGAGTCCGGGAGAACTTGTTCTATTGAAGGTGGAATAACAGTTGTGCAAACCCGCCCGCATTTCGGACAACTATCAACCGAAAAGCCATTGAAATATTGCTTTCACCGCTGAGCCCACGTACCAGATTGAAAACAGCCAGAACATGGCGCCCATTCCCGCAAATACATACACAAAAAGGTAGTTGCCTTTCAAATGGACATTGTCGGGGTCTTTCGGGTCGTAGTACAACGTTACTTCCTCGCCGATCTGGTACTCCGGCGGGTTACGGGCTTCAGAACTGTGGAAAACATGGACGGTACCGTCCTTTTTGACATAGCGGATAGATGGTGCCAGCGGATATTCCCGGGGCTTTAAACGGTGAAGATCAATGACAATGCCCTTGGTTTCGATACCGTTTTCGATCAGGTTCCGGCTGTTACGGTAAATTGTAAACGAGATCACCGCAAAAATTGCGCCGACCGTAAAGAACAGTAAGATGAATAGTTCAAACCCTGGCACTCCCTTGCTACTAGTTTCCATGTTTCCGGATTGTTAAAGCCAGCGATAGATTTCCTGCAAACTGCCCTCGAATTCCCGAGGAGGCTTGTTCATCGAATTAGCGAACGGGTAGCTGCCTCTAACAGCCTTACCGGTGCCTGCCTTGAGGTCGAGGACGAGGTCGCAATACTCTCGGCCCGGGTACAGCCGGGTTTTGAGCTCGACCGTGTTGTCGTCAATCCATTTCGCTTCGTCGCAACTCCAAGTGGAGGGCATATCGAATACCATCTGGTTATTAGAAAGCCGTATAATGACGGGTTCGGTGATCCAGTGGCTCATACGCACTTCATATGCGCCGAAGCGGACCGTATAGGTGTTTTGGGGAGAAGGGACTTCGTCAAACATATTGGCGGCTATTAAGACCTGAATTTAATGTAGAGACTGACGGCGATCATGCCCAGGAACAGGAAGATCGCGCCGAAAATGACCAGCATGATCCACAACGTGCCCACGCCCGAATTACGGGAATCGTGGTAGTCGATGGCACTGCAGAATGCGGTGGTGACGGAGGTAATGCCGATCAAACCGGCAATGCCTATACGCAGCATCCACCAGCCCAAGCCGCTTTGCGACCAGTACAGGGGCACAAATGAAAGAATGATCGCCCCGAAGAGCACGTACCAGGCAAGGCTTTCGAGCCGGACGTTACCGGCTTCGGTGGGAGGCTGGTTGGGCGCCACAAGCAGCAGCGCCAGGCCGTACATCAGGAGCCAGGAGAGTTCGGGACCGAGTAGAAACGTTGAAATGCGACCGGTGTTCATGATCAGAACGGCTTGTAATCCTTCACGTTCGTTTGCAAATCGGCGAGTAATGCTTTGAGCTTGGCATCCAGCTCGGCAGCAGCGGTTTTGTTTTCGTTTTTCTGGCTGAAAACTTCCAGAGGCACCGTGCGGCCGCTGTTTCCGTCCTGATATTCGACATTGGCCAGTGACGCCCGGTATTTCCGGTTGGCGCATTCTACGGAGAGGACGTAAGCGAATTTGTACACGCCGCCTGCATTGTTTTCAGATCGGGGAATGGTGATAATAATATGGCCTTGAGTAACGAGGTCGCCGGTTTCCTTGTCATCAACCAGCGTTTTATTGTCCGGCGCCGACTGACTTACCCACAGGCGGGCGCGTCTGAAAATGTCGATCAGGGAAACGCTGCCACAGTCGACGGTTTCGGTGTAAGCGATTTTACTGTTCATAAACGGCAGGGTGAAATGTGCGTGCGCGGAACCGATCATGCATGCGAGCACGACCATCAAAATAGACTTTGACATGACGATAAATTGGTTCGATTTTTAAAATAGTGGTGCAAAAGTGAGCATTTGGAAAGGCTCATGCAAATAAATTGAGCTACCGGTAAATCACTGGTTTTTAGTGAAAAACAAATGAATGGTATAATGCGATTCAATAAAAAAGCGGCTCGGTGGCCGCTTCTAGTTGTCTTTGCTGTATTTGTTCCGGTACTCAATGGGCGTCAGGCCCGTCACTTTTTTGAAAACATCCCTGAATGCCTTGGTGTCGGTGTAGCCCACGTCGTACATGACCTCGGTCACGTTCTTGCGCGATATCTCAAAGCTCCGTTTGGCGGCTTCTACGCGTACGCGGCGTACGTACTCGTTGATGGTATTGTTGGTAGCATTCTTGAAGCGTCGCTCGAAGCTGCGGCGGCTGACGCTGGCGATATCGGCGAGCTCTACGATCGTCAGCTTCTCGGTATAGTTCTGTTCGATGTAATCCTGTGCGGCGAGGATGCCGTCGTCGTTGTGGTTTTTCTGGCCTTTGAAAATCGTGAATGCGCGCTGGTTATCGCGGTCGATGTCGATAGCAAAGTATTTGGCAGCCAGGATCGCGATGTCACGGCTGGTGTATTTTTCGAGAATGTAAATCAGCAGGTTCCAGATCGAATTGGCGCCGCCGCTCGAATAAACCTTGCCTTCATCGGTGATAATGGTGCCATCCACGACTTCGATTTGTGGATATATTTCCTTAAACTCCTCATAATAAGCCCAATGCGTCGAGCATTTTTTGCCGTCGAGCAAGCCGGTGGCACCCAGCAAAAAGGCGCCGAGGCAGAGCGATGCGATTTCCGAGCCTTTTTCACGCATTTCCAGCATCCAGGGAATGGCAGGTCTGTCGAGCTCGACGGACTCACGCAAGTTGCCGCACAATGCGGGAATAACCACGAGATCGGTTTTGTCGACTTCGCTCAGCAGTTTGTTGATGCGGATCGTGTACTCGCCGTCCTGTGCTTTGATATCATGGTTCAGTCCTACGAATTCGACATGGAACTTGGGATCTTTCCCCGACGCCCTCAGGAAATCGTTAGCAGTATTGAAAAGCCGGTACGCGGGTGAAACCGCTTCGATGTAGGAGCACTGGGGGACATATACCGAGATATGTTTCATAACGATTTTGGATTTAGAAGACGTAAATATAGAAAAATATTCAGTTGGCATTTTTACCCCTCGGGATAGGCGTATTCACACCCCTTTTATTTTCAATAATCCCGCCAAATTTGTAATGTCAATTATCAGCAAACTAAAAATCATTTTTATCAGAACCATTCACCTTCAACAATCAAAACAATGAGCGAATTGTCAACCACACAAGGCATTACCCCGTTTCTCTGGTACAATGGGCAGGCGGAAGAAGCGATGAACCTGTACACCGGCCTGTTCCCGAATTCACGGATTAAACAACTGAAAAAATGGGGCGAAGGCAGCCATATGCCGGCCGACCAGGTGATGATGGGCGTCATCGAGATCAATGGTCTGACGTTACATTTGTTCGACGCCGGCCCGATGTTCAAGTTTACGGAAGCCATTTCGTTTTTTGTTTCCTGCAAAGACCAGGAAGAAATCGACCATTACTGGAACGTGCTCACTGCCGACGGCGGTCAGGAAAGCCAATGCGGCTGGCTGAAAGACAAGTTCGGATTGTCGTGGCAGATCGTACCCGCCATGCTGAACGAGCGGTTGTCCAACGGCGATCCGAAGCGTGCCGGGCAGATGTTCCAGGCGGTAATGGGCATGCAAAAGCTCGATATTGCCGAAATGGAACGTGCTTATAATCAATAATTCAAAATGGCGATTTACCCCTTCCTAACCTTCAACGGCAATTGCAAAGAGGCTATGCGCTTCTATCAGTCGTGCTTCGGGGGCGAACTGCATTTCACATATCTGGGCGATACGCCGGGCGGAAGGCAGTTTCCATCGGAAATCAGGCAACTGGTGCTCCATGCGAGCCTGGTGTCGGAGCATGTGCGGCTTTTTGCGTCCGATCTGGGCGGTGAGGAAGGGGTAGCCTCGGGTAACAGCATTTCATTGTGGATCAGCATTACAGCGCCCGAGCAGCTGCAATCGGTGTTTCTGAAACTGGCGATGGAAGGAGAAGTGACTGCACCGCTTTCGCCGGAGATTCTCAAAGGCCAATGGGCCACGCTCACGGACCGCTACGCGGTACAATGGATTTTTTCGGCGGGCAGCGCTTCGTGAAAAGACCATTTAGTTAATTTTGTAGTCCGGTTGGATACATAATTTTGAATGACCGAATGATTGAATGGCCGAATATTCACAACTATTCGTTCATTCAACCATTCGGTCGTTCAATCATTCCCCGTCCCCCGGCGCTCATTCAATCATTCAGTCATTACATTTCATCATCCAAACCACAACACCATGAACCACCAGGAGTACATCCGCATTCGCGGTGCACGGGAAAACAATCTCAAAAATGTTTCACTCGACATTCCCAAGCGCAAAATCACCATTTTTACCGGGGTTTCCGGTTCGGGAAAGTCCTCCATCGTATTCGACACCATCGGCGCCGAGGCACAGCGCCAGCTGAACGAGACATTCAGCATGTTTATCCGCAACCGACTGCCGCGCATCAGCCAGCCGGAGGCCGACGCCATCGAAAACCTTTCCACGTCCATTGTCATCGACCAGAAGCGGCTCGGAGGCAATTCGCGCTCCACAATGGGCACCATCACCGACATTTCGGCGGTTATGCGCTTGCTGTTCTCCCGATTGGGCCAACCGCACGCCGGTTTTTCCAATGCTTTTTCGTTTAATGACCCTGCCGGGATGTGTCCGGAATGCAATGGTTTGGGTAAAAAGGTAGAAATCGACCTCGAAAAGTTTCTCGATCCCACGAAGTCGCTCAATGAAGGCGCGATCCTTTTTCCCTTGTACGCGGTGGGAACGTGGTATTGGAAGGCCTATACTTTCTCGGGTATGCTTGATAATGACAAGAAGCTGGAAGATTACTCCGACGAGGAAATGCATACCCTGCTGTATGGGAAGGGGACCTACGAATCCAATTACAATGGAATGACGTTCGATACAAAGTACGAAGGCCTTGTAGACAAATTCAACCGGTTGTACATCCAGAAAGATAGTAGCGAAATTTCCGAAAAGACCGTCAAAAAGGTGGAGCGGTTCCTGAAAATGGGCGATTGTCCAGCGTGCAAGGGCGCGCGTCTGAACGAAAAGGCGCTCGCGAGTCGCATTAATGGATTGAACATTGCCGAAATGTCGGCAATGGAGGTTTCGGAATTGGTCAAAATCATCCGCGAAATCAAGGACCCGGTTTCGAAACCGATGATCGACACGCTGACCGAGCGTTTGGAGCATTTGGTCGATATCGGCCTGGGTTACCTGAGCCTCGACCGCGAAACCGGCACCTTATCCGGCGGCGAATCGCAGCGGATTAAAATGGTGAAGCACCTCAACAGCAGCCTCATCGATATCACCTATATTTTCGACGAACCCAGTATTGGCCTGCATCCGCGCGATGTGCACAGACTGAACGAGTTGCTTCAAAAATTGCGTGATAAGGGCAATACTATCCTCGTCGTCGAGCATGATCCCGATGTAATCCGCGTGGCCGATTATATCGTGGATGTCGGCCCGAAAGCAGGTAGTGGCGGTGGCGAAATTGTCTATTCCGGCGACTACAACGGACTCCTGCAGACCCCGACGCTGACCGGCAGGTTTATCAATCGGGATTTAAAAGTGAAAGCCACGTTCCGGCAGCCAACGGGCGCATTGAAAGTTAGGAATGCCAAACGCCATAATCTTAAAAATGTGTCGGTAGATATTCCTACCGGCGTTTTTACGGTCGTGACCGGCGTAGCGGGTTCGGGTAAGAGCTCGCTGATCAACGGCGTGTTCCTCTCGCAGCACCCGGAGGCGATCGTGATCGACCAGTCGGCCGTAGGGACTTCCATTCGTTCCAATCCCGCGACTTATACCGGTATTATGGATGACATTCGCAAGTTGTTTGGCAAAACCAACAAGGTGAGTGCGTCGCTGTTCAGCTTTAATTCGGACGGCGCATGTCCCGAATGCCAGGGGCTTGGATTCATATTCACCGATCTCGCATTCCTGGAACCTGTGAAAACGGTTTGCGAAACTTGTGAAGGCAAGCGGTTCAAACCGGAGGTGCTGGAATATAAAGTCAATGGCAAATCGATTACCGATGTACTAGATATGTCTGTGGAAGAGGCGCTGGCATTTTTCAAAACAAAAGAAGTGATCCACAAACTAACGGCGATGAATCAGGTAGGACTCAACTACCTCACGCTCGGGCAGCCGCTGAGCACATTGTCGGGCGGAGAATGCCAGCGTATCAAACTCGCCGGCGAGCTGCACAAGAATGGCACGATTTACGTCATGGACGAGCCTACCACCGGCCTTCATATGTCGGATACGGGCCATTTGCTGGAAATCATCGATCACCTGGTCGATCAGGGCAATTCTGTGATCGTGATCGAACATAATACGGAAGTCATGAAACACGCGGACTGGATCATCGACCTTGGCCCTGAGGGCGGTCACAAAGGCGGCCAGATATTGTTCGAAGGCACCCCGGCCGATTTGCTCAAATCCAGGGATTCGCTCACTGCGGAGTATTTACGAAGCGGTGCAAAGGTCGGGTAAGTTGCAACGGCGATTGCTCCGTTGTTGCATCCCGACGGGATTTTGCGATGGGTATGTGCCTGATTTTCTACCAATATTACGTGCCTGACGGCACTTGGTTGTGACGAGTCGCGGCAGCGACGCAACATTGGTAGAAATCGGGCATTGCAAACTAAGTGACAAATGCCGTCAGGCATGTAACACCCGGGCAAATGCAGATTTTGGCGTGAACCGCCCCTCAAATGTCTCATTTCCCCAACCTCCCGGTTATTTACCCTGGCTAGCTTTGCGGTTACCAGCCACTCAATAGCAGCACCATGGAAAAGATCGAGCATATCAATTATATCAAAGCACCCATTTCAAAAATATACGAAGCCTTAACAACGCGGGAGGGCCTGGGCGCGGTTTGGACTACTGACTTGACGGTTCAAAATGAAGTAGGCGCCATTTCCGACTTCGGTTTCGGCGACGACGACCGCGTTTTAATGCAAATTGTTGAACTCACAGAAAACAAGCGCATTGAATGGCTCTGTACGCACTCCGACCCGGAATGGATCGGAACCAGCGTATCGTTCGAACTCTTTGAAAGAAACAACGGCGTCACGGCCATTGTATTAAAGCACTTCAACTGGCGTGAACTGACCGAATTTTACCAATGGTGTAATTACAACTGGGCCATGTTTTTGCTCAGTCTGAAAGATTATTGCGAGAAAGGGAAGGGGCTGGCTTATCAGGAGAGGGAGTTCTGATGCAACTACTCGATAGCCGGTCTATTCGCTAAAATTATCATAATAGGTAAAATCCTGTGTAATCCTGCCGTTCTCAATCGTGAAAATGGTACAAATAGGCAGCGCAAATTTCGATTTGTCGGGTGCAGTGCCCGTTGAAACGAATTCGACGATCATGTGTTTGTCACCCGAGGGATAGATTGTGACAATACTATCGCGCACATCCGGGATCATTTGCTGTAACTCGCCGTATTTTTTGATGATCTGTTCGTGTGTCTGCGTAACAATGCCTTCGCCGAGGGATGGATCTTTGAAGTCGGCAGTGTCAGAATACATTGCGGCCATTTGCTGCCAGTCATGGTTGTTGAAATGCTCAAAGTATTGTTTGACGAGGCCTTCGTTGTTCGAGGTTGCGGTCGCCGGTGTTTCCTGCCGGGTTTCTTGGGGTTGACAGGCGGTAATGGCTAAGATGACAAGCGGTAAAAGTAATTGTCGGCTCATGTCAGAGATCGAGAAGATGTAAAGTTGAAATGTACGAAAAATGCCTGTCGCGGCTAAGTAATGGCACGTCGTGAGATTGACAGACGGCAGCTATCCAAATGTCGTTTTCAGGAATCGGATGTCCGGTTTCCTTTAGTATTAATTTGATTGAAGCATATTCAGAAGCCGCAGGCGTTTTAACGTCTAGGATTTCACATGCATTTATGAATGATATGTACCGATCGAGGTTGCTTCGGGCTTTCCGGGAGTTTTTTGCACCGTAAATCAACTCGCCGCACACGGTTACAGGCAAAGCAATAATATCGTATTGTGATAGCACTTGCAATGTATTTTCATTACCGTTTAATATTTCAATAGCGATGTTGGTGTCGATTGCAATCTGTTTCAATGCCATTCACCGTCTATTCTGTTGAACTCGTCGTGGATGATTCTCAGTACTTCCTTTGCTTCGTTGTCGTCAATAGTTCCGGCGTGGGACAGTATTTTGTCTCTGTTGGGCTGTTGCGGTAAAGTAGCTTTTAGGAATTGCAGGAAATCGAACAGCTTCAACCTAAGAAGAGTATCTTGGGTTACTGTTTCTACATCCTGCACGATCTGTTCATGGATAGTCATAGTATAGCTGGTTGATAAGCGATACCAATTTAACAATTTTGTTCCTCTGGTGGTTTATCTGATTCTCAACCGGCAATCAACCAATGATCCTAGGGCAATTCCAAATGCAAAATAGGAAACGGCAGTCCTAAACCATCCAGCGGTGAGCGGCGTTTTACTTCGAAACCCAAGTGCTGATAGAATGCCAGTGCATCAGGGTTCTGCTCGTTCACATCCACTTTGCGGATCGAACGTTTCTGTACTGCGTATTCCATTAATTTTTTGCAACAGTCCGGTGTGACTTTACCTGTTAATGCATAATAAAGCAGAAAACCGGCGTCTCTACCTGCTTAAAATCCCACCCTGATGCCGATCCCGGCCTTAACCACTTCCCCAATCCGCAAAGAACCTGCATTGAGCACATAGCTGACGAGGTAGAGGTCATTTGTATTGAATTCCAGGTAGGCGCTCAGACTTCGGATTCCCGAATGAGGGCGCAATTTGAAAGACAGGGAGGATTCCGTGGCCAAATGCAGGCGGAACGCAGGTTTCCACCAGTAATAGTTAGGCGGGTAGCGGGAGGGGAGGTTGAAGAAATAGTCATTTCCAAATTGATAACTGCCCTTAACTCCAAAATCCAGCGGATTGATCTGAAAACGGGAACCAGGTCGGAAGCGTACCGGCTGATAAAAGATAGCCCCAGAGAATAAATGTAATGGTCCGCCTTTGGCCGGGGGAACATATCCATATTGTAGGTTGGTGCGCAAACGCCTTTCGAAGAGTTCATATCCGGCGCCCAGGCCCATCCAGCCGTTGCTGCCGGCGTATTGGATTTGTGCAAAGTCCGGGATTAATTTTTTTGCAAATTGGGCATAGGAAGTGCTGGCTACTCCCGTTGCCAGGAGCGCTGCCCATCTGAGCATTCTTTTCATATCAGTAGTCGATGATGGATTTCAGTACCTTGCCTTGGTAGATTTGGAGCAGCACAAAAGCGCTCTGCCCGAAGGAAAAACTGGTCATGTAATGCACTTTGTCCCCAAATGGATAGAAATCCTGGTGCTGATGGACGTGGCCGTGCAGGGAGAGCAGCAAGTTGGGCGTGTTTTGCAGCAGGTCCGTATAAGGTTTCACCGATTCAGTTCCGAACTCCACCGCATTGAACGGTGGCACATGTGAAACAGTAATAAGGTAGTCGGCATTCTCGGTATTTTGCAATTCGTGCGCGAGCCACCCAATGTCGGGTATGGGCTCGTCGGGCGCTTCCAGCCCATTGGTATTGTGGGCGATGAATTTGATGCCGCCGTACACGAACGAATAGTTTAGTGGCCCGAACATCTGCCGGAAGATCTGTCTGCCACTCGCTACCATATCATGATTGCCGATAACACCGAAGTAAGGAACCCGCAGTGCGGAAAGCCGCTTATGCACCCATTTGAATTCCTGCAATAGACCAAAATCGGAAATGTCGCCGGCGAGCAGTACCAGGTCTACGTTTTCGAGGCTGTTTACCTTCTTCACAAACCGCTCCTGTTCATCATACCATCGCTGGGTGTCGCCTGCAAAAACGACGGTGACCGTATCGTCTTCCTCATTCTGACGAAGGCGGGCCAGGTTTTGCGCATTCAGGTTGGAGGGACTGGAATGATCGAAGGATTGGTTTGGGCTGAATTCGAACTGGTCGCAGGATGTCAATAGGGGGAGAATTGTCAGGAAGGTCAGGAGTTGTTTTGCATTGAGCAGGAGTTTGAGAATGTCTGCACTGTTTTTCATGGCGTTGATGGCTAGTCGGTATCATTGATTTGCTCAATTCGTTCGATTTCCTTCAGTACGTTCATTAATGGGGCCGGACGGTCAATGAGCCGTTCGAGTTTACGAAGGCTATCTGATTGAAAGGCACCTTTTTTGCCATTGATGACGTAATAGAGCATGTCACGGTCGTTCCAGAGCTTTCTTATTTCAAGTGTTGTGTTTTGAGCGTGATGCATTTGTTTTGTCCCAAATTCACGCCTGAGTTTCATAAGCTGCTGTCCGATCTGCATCCGGGTGGTATGGTACTTTCTGTGCAGGTCGGTTCCTGCCGGCACATCCGCGATTCTGTGCCGGATCAGGAGCAACAGGCCGATAATGACAGGCAAAGCGATGCCAACCCAGGTTTTCGCAGCGCGTGTCATGGGAATGTTATTTCGTGAAATAATTTGTCAGGGGAGCGTCAGAAGACCAGGCCTACTGTGATGTTCGTTGTGAAACCAAAATCGGTTTCGGTATTTCCTAAATACTCCTTGAAATTGTAAGAAGTGTTGCAATCGACATAACCATGGCGGAAAACCCTTAGCTGGTAGCCGAGCAATGGGCCGGCTTGTATACTGTTCGTCTCCCGGTCGATGTGGTCGATCGTGTAGCCGAAAAAACGGTGGTTGCCTTTGTAATACATATAGGCGGTGTTAATGCCGGTATAAGGCCCTGAGAAACCGTGACCGCCTCTGCCTCTCAATTTCTGCATTTTGCTTAGGAAATAATACCGGGGCTGGACAGACAAACTGACTGCCTTTTCTTTCGATCTGGACATCACATAACGGAATCTCGCGACAGATTCGGGATTTCTGATGTCGTTGAAACCGTCACTGTGGTCTGCATTCAATTGGAAATTAACACTGAATGGAGACGTGCCGATCTTTTGTTCAAAGGCGATGGCAGTTCGGATTCTGACCATATACCTTCCCAGCGTAAGTTCCGGCAACCGTATTTTCCATTGATTGGAAAGATGCTCATCACAAAGAAAAACGTCGCACAAGGGGCCAATGGCGGCTTTTTTCCAGTCGCCGAATGCCAAACCAAAACTCGCCTGCGTAGAAAGGTCCCAGTTGTAGAATGCACCATAATGGAAAAACGGTGTTCCCTGCTGCAATGCAATGGCGAAGTCCATAAACCCGAAATTCAGAAACCGTCGCTGAAATCCCAGTTTCAACCCGATCCGCGGATCGTCCTGCATGGTACTGGGCATATTGTAAAACACGGCGAGATAGTTGCCGCTGAAATTGTTGGCACTCTTTCCCTTCCTGATTCGACTTCGCATACTCATAAACCAGCGTAGTTGAGCGTCCAGAACGGTGTTTTGGAATGATTCCCGAAACGGCGTCCTGAGATCATAATAGGGAATGTGGCCTGAAAGTGCGATCGAAAATGCCGGCAAAAACTTGAATTCGTACCCCAGGTGCAGTGACGTGCTGTTGATCGTGCGGTCGTCTGACAACGCAAAGACCTTGGCTTGATAGTATTGCGACAAACCTATCTTAAACATATGCCTCGTAGGGACTTTGGTCATAAATACATTCTCGTACCGGTCCAGGAAGCGCTGTTTTACGAGCGTGTCAGTTTCTTCGGAATAGGATACGCTCACGGTATCCTGCGCGTATGCTGCGGACGACAGCAGGACGAGCAGGACGGACAATACGCCTTTTTGCATCAAATAACAGTTGGGGTCAAATTTAAAGTAGTAAATGTGTTATCGATAGGCGGCTGTTTGTCAATACTTTGAATGGTTGAAGAGGAGGGTTATTTTACTTTCATGGCTAATAGTTAAAGCACCCGTTTTATCTAATCGTGACCCTTCCGAACTCGGCGTTGATGTCGACGCTGGCGAGCTGGTTGCGGGAGAAAAATGCTTCTTTGAAATCGGCGGTGTTACGTTTCCATTTAAAACCGTTGGGCAGTTTCATGGTGGCGTAGGCGCCGTTGATGGTGTAGTCGAAATGCTGCCAGTTCTTCGTCAGGAGCGTTACTTCGGCTTTCTTGGAATGGATTCCCAGGCTGGTGAGACCGACAGTAGGGAAAATTTCGACGTTTCCGTATGCGGCATCGATCCGAATGGCACCTGCGATCTGTTCCAGACGGACGTTGGTATGGTCGCTCGCAAAGGTGAATGTCCCTGCCAGTTCGTTGCCCGAAAGCTCGCCGAATGTTGTTTGCAGGGCACCTTTGCCGCTCAATCCAGTCAGGTTTGTTGTGCAGAAATCCGCTTTGAGGTTCAGTTGGTTGGTCAGGCCGCGCAGGGTGATGGTGCCGAACGAATTTTTGAGATCGACAGCGCATGATGCGGGCAAATGGATCGTGTACCGCGCTTTCAGGTTCGAAACGGGCTTGCTTTCCCCATCTTTTAATACGATATAATTGCGCAGGAAATAATCCTTTCCATTACGGTCGGCGATGTATTGCAACTTGGAAAGGTCCTGCGTAGCAGTGGCGCGATCCGGGTGGCGGGCCGACAGCTCCATTACCACGGCAATATCGGCATTGTCCCAGGTCACGATCTCGATGTCGGCTTTTTCCGCACTGATATACAGCGTCCGCACGGTGGGCGCACTCACCGTCTTTTCAATTCTTTTGGTGGCAACCTGCAATTTTCCCTGCGCATACACATGCAGGCCTCCGAGCGCCCACGCAACCAGCAGAGGCACGGTTAATTTTCGGATATTTTTGAGATACATTTTCATTGTTATGGTGCTTAAATCATCTTGGCCATTGCATTTAGAATGTCCGTTTTTTGTCTTTCAATCTCATTGTACTGCCGCAAAAGAGCCGGCTCGGTGTTGTAATCGCCGATCGCCTGAACGAGCTGCTCCGATGCCGAGCTGAGCCGCTCGTATTCCTGCTGCAACGACTTGTATTCGGTACTCTTGCAAACCAGCGTCTCCGTCTCACAATAGGTTTTCAGGAGGTGGTACTGCTGATCGGTCTTTAACTCGGCATCCATTTGCAGCCGCTGGTCGACGGTTTCCTGTGAGTATGCAATGCCCGCAGGGCTTGCCGGCAGCATCAGCCAGGCGATCCCGGTCGCCATCAGCAGGATTGCTGCCGCATATCCCCATTTCCAGCGTTGTTGCCGTGTATTTTTGCGATCGATCAAGTCCCAAAGTTTGTCGTCCGGCTCGTAGGAGGGCATTTCCGAAAGTGCCTGGCGAAGTGGCTGCGCCAGCAGGTTTTCATTAATCGCATTCCAAACTTCGTCCCCGGGTTCGTAGGCCGGGAAGCGACGGATCGCATTTTGCAGGTTTATATGGTTCTTTTCCATTAAAATCGAGGTCAGTTTGCAGAAAGCATCGCACGGAGCTTTCTTTTAGCATGGAACAATTGTGATTTTGAGGTGCCTTCCGAAATATGAAGCATCTCCGCGATTTCCCTGTGCGTGTAGCCCTCCACTTCGGCAAGTACAAAAATGGTCCGGAAGCCGTCAGGTAATGACAAAACCGCTGTCTCAAGGTGCGCCGCATTGATCTCCGATTCGCCCCAGTCGACTCCTTCGCCTGTATAATCATCCACATTTTGCCAGATTACCAGCCGCTTCTTCTTCGTCGATTTCCGGACGACGATCTGTTTGACCCACGCACCGAGCGTCGACTCGCCGCGGAACTGGTTCAAATGCTTGAATACTTCCAGAAATGAGTCCTGCAAGACGTCGTTGGCATCGTCGAAATCACCGGTAATGCGGTAGGCGAGGGTGTACATCGCTTTTTTGTAGCGGTCGTACAGCTGTCGCTGGGCAATACGGTCATTTAAAAGGCAACCAGTAATCAAATCGGCTTCCGAAGTCATGCGGGGATTTTTAGCGTATTCGTATCAAAGAGGCCGCAAGATCGGAAAATGGTTGTATGGGGGAGAAAATGTTTTTTTTGACGTTGATGGTGACCGCTGACGGCCGACCGCCGACCATAGGGCCTGCGGCCCGACGATGGACCATGGACTATGGGGGAGATTATGGACGGCCGACGGCCGACCGCCGACCATAGGGCCTGCGGCCCGACCATAGACCATGGACCATACGTCGCAGCCGGAACGACTGCCGATAATAGAGCCTCCCGAACATGCCTAATGCTTCGGAACACGACACCCCATCCAAGGTGAAACATCCAGCCACACTACAAATAGGGAGCCCCTCCGGGGCAACTCTTGTATATGACAGATCATCGACAATCGAATCGCAGACCCGATGGTCGGCGGTCGGCTGTCAGCCGTCGGCCGTCCATAACCGCCCCCCCATAGTCGATGGTCTATGGTCGGGCCGTGAGGCCCCATGGTCAACGGTCAGCGGCCGTGCCCCAAACCGCGCCTCGCATTCCGAAACCGGTAAACAAACCAGTAGCGGGCTACTTGTCCGTTGCGCCTTTGAGTGATAGTTCCGGCTTTTTCGAAGCGTTCGAATTGCCCGGCAAACTGCTCGGCGGGGTCGCTGAAATTGTTGGAAGGAGTAATATACCAGGCGTCGCTGCCGGGAGCGACATGCCCATACAGCTGGTTGAGCCAGGCAAACTGGTGCAGGTCTTCCAGGTGCCCGACGCCCACGGTACGCATGCCGAGCGGGTATGCGACGTGGTAATAAATATGGGATCCCGGAAACCATTTGTGCACGACCATCGGCGCGTAAGGCTGCATTCGGCCGCTGGCGATATCGTCGTTGCGGAGCTTTTCAAATGCCGGTGATAGTTGCTCCCAGCCGGTAATATCCAAAGTGGCATCGCCCGCACCGGTATGCGGGAAGGGTTTGGGGCTCATCGTGCCCGGGTAGGACCGGATTAGGATAGGGCCAATGGTGAATACGAATAAAATCAAACCCACGGAGCCATGCAGCAGTTTTTTGGGAAGGGTGTTAATGCCCCGGGAAATGAAATGATCGGCCCAGGCCGCCCCGACGAGCATGAGGCCCACGAACCCGGGCCCGCTCCAATGCGGTAGCGTGTCGCGAAAAAGTGAAACCAGCGTGGTGCAGGCTATGATGGGCAGACTGCACCAATAGAGCAATGCGACCGACGCCGCGTCGGCTACTGAAAGGCCACGTGCGACCATTCTTCCGGTGAACAGAAAGATGACGACCTGGAATGGATTGGCATATAAAACCTGACCGATAGTAGTCCGGAAAAACGATTTGATATCGATGCCGCCGTTGCTGATTACCACGCGTTCGCTGTGGAACCGCCAGGTAATGAAGTCGTTGCTGATATTCCAGAACAAAATCGGTGAGGCGAGCAATGCGGTAATGGCTATGGATACATATAAATAAGGACTTTTGAGCAGGCCGCGGCGATCGAAAACGATAAAGCCGATGAAGCCGAACCAGAGGAACACGCCGTGTACCTTACTCATCGTCGCCAAGCCGATCCAGAGGCCCGTCAGCAGCAGGTGACGGCATATATCTGTCGGATTTGTGGCCCTGATGCACCGTAGCATGGCATACAAGGCAGCCAGCCAGAATGGGAGCTGTACCGAATCGGGAAGAATGAAAATGCCGGAAAGAATACAGGTGTACACGGAAGTGTTGTAGAGCACCGCGGCAATCAGGGCCGTATTACGGTTTTTGATTAGCTGGCCGCAACGGGCGATCAGCCAGGTATTAACAGCCGCCGCTACGATGCCAGGCATGCGTACGAATACTTCCTGGTTGCAATGGAGGTTGACCGTAAAAATGCGGATAAAAATCCCGACCAGCGGCGGGTGGTCGAAATGGTTCCAATCGGGCTGGACGGCGTAGGTGAAGTAGTAAACTTCGTCGTTGCCCAGGTTGATGAGGTTGGCGATGAGGAGCCGGATGATCGTAAAAACGATCACCAGCACGGTTAACGGGTGTTTTTGCACGTATTCTATCGCCATGAGAGCCTGCGTCGTCCGTAGCGTTGCGGCCGCTGGCCGGTGATGAGGCGCGCCACGAGCAGCAGCCAGCCGCCCAGAATGCAGGTGCCGATGCTCCGGAAAAACATGGTTTCATTGAAATTCTCATAAACCGGTGTCGGCTGATACCCGTTTTTAGGGGTGAAAAACACGGGGTTGAGCAAAATCTCCGTGCCGTTCGCGTACTTGAACGTCACGCGGGCGTAGCGGTCGTCGGGCGTGATGCGGTAGCAGATGCGGTCGGTGTGGCGGGCTAGGGCGAGTACCTTGCCGTTTTGGCCGGTGATGGTCACTTCGTTGGCGGTTTGCGTCATCAGGGCGTCAATTGTGTCGTGGCGCACCGTCAGGCTTTGCAGTTGGGGGATAGCATTATGTGACTGGTTTTCGCCGACGATTACCCCGTAGCTCCGCCCGGTTTTCAATGCACGGATCACCTCGCGTGCCGAATTGTTCCTGACATTCACGAAAGTACATCGCGTGCCGAGCCGTTCTTTTGAAATCACATCATGGATATCGTCGTCGCCTACGATAAATACCCGCTTACCGGCCGATAATGCTGCGTCCCATTGAGGCGTGGAGGTAACGGACGGATTCAATACCTCCATGCAATCGTAATCCGTGAGTTGGGCGAGGTCTTCGGCGGTGTAGCCGTTTTTCAGTGCCGGATGGTTGAGGATTAGCACGTTGTCGGGGCCGGAGAGGTGGCCCAGTACGTGCTGCTTATTGTGCGAGGTCTGCGGAAAAAGATAATCCAGCCATTGTACCTCGGTGCTTCCGAGTACGAGCTGGTGTGTTTTCCGGATATTATACCCGTGCTCGTACGCCGAAAGATAATTGGCATGCCTGGAATGGGTCGTATCTATATGATGATAGTTGGATACGCAATGCACACCGTAACGCAGGGCCTTGTAGGCTTTATGGATGTCTGCCGCGGTCCCATGCCCGTTGGTGACGCCTTCCCATGCATGTGCATGCGCGTGGAAATTGCTTTTGACCCAGTGCGAACTATTGATTGAATCGTAGGGATTGTAAAGAACCGGACCTTCGAAAGGAATAGGGTCATTGAATTGAAAGCGAGGGCAGAAGAAGAACTGGGACACGAGTAGCCAGAGTACCCACGAGCAAAAAACGAGCAGGATGTTGCGGATTATCTTCATAAGTGCCGCAAAGATGCTTTCGTGGTGTTAAGCCATTATTAGGTAAATAAGAAGTTTTGATTTGCTCTCAAATACTTAACACTCGCCGGTGACGCAGTGCACTCCTTACCGAGCCTCTGGCCGGCGGAAAAGCAACTCTGTAAAAGTTAAATATTAATTAACATTAAGGTAAATTGTTTCTGAGAGCTCTAAGATACCTTTGTGCCGCATGATGAAAATATAGAGTATTTGTAAACTCGCAAAGGTGTGTTCGAACACAAAGTGAGCAATTGGTAGATAAATATGAGTAAAAGCTTTTAAATTGTTTAATTATACTTTACTTTTAGGTTTTAGCCGCAGAATATTTCGAAGTAGTGATAATCAAAGACTGTTTAGTATTTGTTCACAATCCAGATTGCGCATGAATTAACCACGAACTGTTGTTTTTGAATGACCACTGTTAGCCGGAAGTAGTGTGTCCGGCGATCGTACCTGGGCGCCCGGCTGTCTGGTGCCAGTGCAGCGCTTTGCCCGCATTTTCCGCGTGCACATTTGCAAGAAGGCCTTTCGGCCTTTGATGGAACCCTTTTGACTTTGAAATACCAGCTAATTAACAACCACTTATGAAAAAGAAGATTACGTTTTTAGAGCGGAAGCGCCCCGGCGGGTGTCGGTCTCTTGCGCTCACGCTATGCCTTGGGCTCTCGGCGGTGCTTCCGCGTGAAGTGCACGCCCATGCTGCTATGTCCGTGCCGGAAAATGTCTTTGGTAATGAACGTACGTATAAACTTGTGCGTTCGACAATTAATGCCGCCGAAAACGAACGGACCATTAGTGGTAAAGTAACCGAAGGTGCAGGCAAGGAAGGGCTCGTCGGCGTGAATATCCTCATCAAGGGAACTTCGCGCGGAACGGTGACCGACGCTACCGGTAAGTACGTGTTGCGGGTTGACAGTGAGAAGGATACGTTGGTGTTCTCGTTCCTGGGCTTTGTCTCACAGGAACTGGCCGTAGGAAACAGAACCGTGATCGACATTGCATTGACGGCCGACCAGCGGCAACTTAATGAGGTGGTTGTCACGGCTTTGGGTATTAAGAAGGAGAAAAAAGCGGTAGGTTATTCGGTGTCGGAAGTGAAAGGCGCTACCATGGTGAAGGCCCGCGAACCGAACGCGATCAGCTCACTGACGGGTAAAGTAGCCGGCCTCACCATCGCACAGAGCCCCGATTTGCTTTCCAGTCCGCAGGTGACGCTGCGCGGCCGGGACAGGGTATTGTATGTGGTCGACGGTGTGCCGATGAACACCGATTCCTGGAACCTGAGTCCGGACGACATCGAGACCTACTCTGTGTTGAAGGGAGCCAGTGCAGCAGCATTGTACGGTAACCGCGGCCAGAACGGGGCGATCATCATTACCACTAAAAAAGGCAGCGGCGCGAAGAAAGGCTTCACGGTCGATTTCAATTCGAGTACCCAGTTGCAGACCGGTTTTAATGCAATTCCCAAATATCAGACGGAGTACGGCCCGGGCAGCGATTACGAATATGCATTTAAGGACGGCCGCGGCGGTGGGATCAACGACAACGACTACAATATCTGGGGCCCACGTTTCGAGGGGCAGCTGATCACGCAGTACAACAGTCCCAAGGACCCCAAAACCGGTGAACTGGTGCCTATTCCCTGGCTCGCGAGGGGCAAGAATAACCTTACCAACTTCCTACGGAACGGCTTGCTAAGTACCAATAACCTGGCTATTTCGAGCAAAAACGAGTTCGGCGATTTTCGCCTCTCACTTTCGCAGACATTCCAGCGCGGCCAGATGCCGAATACCAAACTCGGCGGTACCAACGTGAACATTTCGGGAGGGATTAATGCAGGCAAAAAGCTGCGCTTCGACGCGAGCATCAACTATAACCGCCAGTATTCACCCAACTATCCAACACTCGATTACGGTCCGGCAAGTCCTATTTACATATTTACCGTGTGGGGCGGTGTGGATTACGACGTGAACGACTTGCGTAACTACTGGCAGCCGGGTAAGGAGAACGCACAGCAGTACAACCGGGAATACACCATTTACGATAACCCCTGGATGACCGCTTACGAGGCATTGAAAACCTACTATAAGAACGATGTGTACGGTTTCGCGCAGATGAACTATAAAATCAGTGACAAGCTGACATTCAATGCCCGTACTAATGTGAGCACCTGGAACCGCAACCGTAGCACGCGTGCCCCGATTTCATCGAACCTATATAATTTCGGCTTCCCGAACCAGGCCGGTGGCTATTCCGAAACATACGACAGTTTCTGGGAGAACAACACCGAAACTTCTTTGAAATACGAGAACCGTTTCGGGCAGGATTTCGGGTTGAATGCCTCGCTGTACGGTAACCTCCGCTCGGTGAAAGTGACTTCGCTCACCGGGAAGACCACCAAAGGTTTGCTCGTTCCGGGTGTGTATGATCTTTCGAACTCCGTACAGCCCTCGACATCCGCCAACGACTACGCCAAGCGCTGGGTTGGAAGTGTTTATGGTTTTGTGGATTTGGATTACAAAGACTTCCTCTTTCTGAGCCTTACCGGCCGTGCCGATCGTTCGAGCACAATGCCGAAGAAGAACAATACCTACTTCTACCCGTCGGCTTCGCTGAGTGCGGTGCTCTCCGAAGTGATCGATATGCCGCAAGCCATTTCATTTGTGAAAGTACGCGGCGCGTATGCCAACGTCGCGAGCGATTTCGTAGATGAGAATGTGCAATATGATATTTACAAACTGCTCCCGACTTACACGAGTTCCGCACCCTGGAACAACTCCTACACCGGCGTGAGCTACACCGGCACGCTTTATAGCGACAACCTGCAAGCGGCCCGCGTGAAAACCTTCGAACTCGGGTTGGAAATGCGTTTTCTGCATAACCGGCTCGGCTTTGACGCGGCGGTGTTCCGGAACGTGGAAGGCCCCGGGATCGTGAGCGTACCTACGTCCGTAACCTCAGGCGTGTCGGGCGTGCAGCGTAATGCGTTCACCTACGTACGCAAGGGGATCGAACTGGGCGTGGACGGGACGGTTGTGAAGAATGAAAACCTTACCTGGAACGTGTCGGGGAACTGGTCGTTGAACCATAAATGGCTTGACAAGATCGACGGTGTGCAGCAGCGCAATGGTAACATCCACGTCGGCGAACGGGATGATTCCTATTATATCAAAGATTTTCAGCGTGACGAGACGGGTAATATCATCGTCGGTTCGAACGGAATGCCCGCTTACAATCCTTACAACTCCAAAATCGGACATTACGACAATAAATTCACTGCGGGAATCAACAACACGTTCACACACAAGTCGTTCACGCTGAGCTTTCAGGTGGACGGCCGCTTTGGAGGGAAGGTTAACAATTATATGTATACCAAACAGTTCGGTAGTGGTACTGCACCGGAATCGGCGAATGAATACCGCTTGAAAGACTGGCAAAACCGCGACAATGCCGACTACAAAGGCTCTGTGATGACCTCCGGAAAGCGGATCGTGAAAGGCCAGCTAAACACCGATCAGGACGGAAATGTGGTCTCGGACACCCGCGAGTTTGCGCCGAACGATGTGCCCGTGCTGTGGCAGGCCTGGGCGACGAATTACTATCAGTCCAATTACATCGCTGCCAAGAACCGTACTTATGTGAAACTGCGTGAAGTTGTACTGACCTACAATTTCCCTGCGAAACTGCTTTCCAAAACGCGTTTTGCATCAGCGGCCAGCCTATCGCTCGTGGGACGTAACCTGCTGTATTTTACAGGGAAATATACCAAAAACATCGACCTCGATCAGTTTACCGGCACGACTACCAGCTTCCAGACGCCGTCTGTGAAGAGCTTCGGGGCCAATTTGAATGTGACTTTCTAACCGGAACTACCAATGAAAAAGATCAAATACATGATATTGTCGCTGGCGCTCGGCCTGGGAAGTTGTCAGGATATCGATACGCTGCAAAAGGATCCGGGCGCGATCACCAACCCATCCGCGGACCTAATCCTCACGGGGATTCTGACGAATACCTGGGATTCGCCTTGGAGTGCCGACCACCGTCATAACCAGTTCATGACACAGAATGAGGCGTACTACGATGGCCAGGCATACGGCTGGACGACAGGCTCCTACGATGTTTTCTACAACTCGCTCCGAAATGTGAGCCGCATGGAAATCGAAGCCACCAAAAACGGTGAAGTGGGCGCGCATTACCTCACGCTGGCGAAGTTTTTCAAGGCATATTTTTACAGCCGCGCTACCGAAATGTTCGGCGATGTACCGATGTCGGAGGCGATCAAAGGCGTGAGCGACGAGGTTTTCAAGCCTAAATATGACAGCCAGAAGGATATCTATATCCAGGTTTTGAAATGGCTGGATGAAGCCAATGCCGAAATGCCCGCGCTGATCGCGAAAAAGCCGGCTATTTCGGGCGATTACCTGTACGGCGGAGACCTCGCCAAATGGCAGAAGCTGATCAACTCCTACCGCCTGCGTGTGCTCATCAGCCTCAGCAGACGCGCCGATGACACGCCCGACCTGAATGTGAAGCAGCAGTTCGCCGCGATCGTGAACGATCCTGCCAAATACCCGCTCGTTACCACCAATGCGGACAACTTCCAGGTTGTTTACAACACCATCAACACTTACCCGCTTTGGCCGAGCAATGGGGTTGTGGTGAAAAACGACAAGCGCAACACCCTCGGGGCTACGTTTGTGAATATTGCCAAAACGACCCGCGACCCGCGCCTGCTCGTGGTGGCATTGCCCGCCGAGGCATTAAAAGGGAATGTGGATGTGTACCTGCGCTACGGCGGCGGGAAAACCGGCGACCTGCAATCGACTTTGCTCGAAGAAGCAGGAAAAGGGCTGCTCTCGATGATTAATTTCGATTACTGGGAAGCATCTGCGGCTGGTGTTCCGGCGATCCAGCTGGGTGCGCACGAAGTGAATTTCAGCATTGCAGAAGGGATTAATCGTGGTTGGCTGGCGGGTAACGCGGCAGATTATTACAGCAAGGGCGTTACAGAATCGATGAAGTTTTACAATATCGCACAATCGGAAATCGACAGGTTCCTGGCGGCCAACCCATACCCGGGCAATACCGAAAAAGGTTTGCAGAAGATACTCGAACAGAAGTACATGGCATTCTTCGAAAACTCGGGGCGCCAGGCATTCTATAACTACCGCCGAACGGGCATCCCCGCATTTGATATCGGGCAATCCAATGCGAACAACAATCAGATTCCCGTCCGCTGGGCTTACCCGACCTCGGAATACACGACCAATGAGGTGAATGTGAAAGCCGCGCTCAAAACGCAGTTCAATGGAGCCGATACCCAGAATGGCGTGATGTGGCTTGTTAAATAAAATTTACCCTTCCTCCGGATCGTCCGTCCGGAGGAAGTTTTTACTTTTCCGGACTCTTAACCTTAACATGATGAAAACCTTTGTACTCACCCCGATCCTGGCGGCCCTTTGCACAGTAGCCCTGAGCACTGTCACCACCGCCCAAACCAAAACGAAAAATGTGGTCATGATCTCCGTCGACGGCTGTCGCTGGCAGGAGATCTTCCGCGGCGCGGATTCGGTTTTGTTTTACTCCAAAAAATATCGCCAGCAGGATTCCGCAGCGATGAGCGCGAAGTATTGGGGCAAAACCGTCACCGAACGCCGCAACAAGCTGATGCCTTTCTTTTGGAATACCATTTCAGAACACGGGCAGCTTTATGGAAACCGCGATCTGGGCAACCTCATGAATGTGCGCAACAAATACTGGTTTTCCTACCCTGGTCGGAGCGAAACGCTTTGCGGGTATTACGACGAGAAAGTCAACAGCAACGACTACCCGAATAACCCAAACGAGAATGTGCTCGAATTCTTCAACAAACAAAAGGGCATCGAAGGTAAGGTGGTCACGTTCGCCTCGTGGGATGCACTTTCCCGCATCCTTAACCGCGACCGTAATGGCATGCTGGTAAATATCCCCGGTGAAAAAGTGAAAGGAAGCAACCTCACCGAAGCCCAGAAACTGGCTAATGAATTGCAAAATTACTTGCCCGAGTACTTTGGTAAAACGGTACGCTTCGACGCCCATACCTACGCATTGACGCGCTCATACATCGAGGCGAACCATCCGCGTGTCGTACATATCGATTTTGCGGATATGGACGAGTTCGGTCACCACGGCCAATACGACTCGTTCCTCGACGGCGCGCACTATGTCGATGCGATGGTAGCAAGCCTCTGGAACTACATGCAGGCCGATCCGTTCTACAAGGACAAAACCACCATTATCATTTACCCCGACCACGGCCGTGGTACCGGCGACCGTTGGACGAGCCACGGCACTTCAGCGCCGGGTTCCAACGAAACCTGGATGGCGATCATAGGCCCGGATACGCCGGCAAGCGGAGAAATGAAAAGCCAGTCGCAGGTTTATCAGGACCAATTCGCACAAACCGTGGCGCAGCTGATGGGCTTCAAATTCACTGCCAATCACCCCGTGGGAGAACCTGTGAAAACGGTGTTTAAATGAGCTATTGAAAAGTTTTTTGTCGCTTGATAAATGAGACGGGTTGTATGGTAAGTATGTGAAAAACGGCTAGTTGATTACAGGAAGGAATGTTTTATTTTTGAACATCAAAAACTCATGCGATCAATATGAAATACACAGGCAACACTATATCGAAACCCGTTGTGGGAAAGCAAGCGGAGGAGCTGTTGAAAGCGATTGATTCTGGTGGCTACATTGCGAATGAACAAGCACTGGCTACTGCGAGGAGGGTAGCTGAACGAATAGTAAATGCTGAGCGAATGGCAAAAAATGATAAGTAAATGTCACACACAAGATTTGAAGGAATCGATTTTTTAGAATGTGAAGTGAAAGAAATGAACCCTGACTTGGACAACCTAGGTCAGGGTTTTAAATGCATTCGCAATGATTTTGCTACCTACATCAAAGGGAGAAAAATTAAAATGGAATGTAAGTCGCTGACGAGCAAATGCTGGATAGTAGAGCACGGAAACAATCTCGCAGGGTATATCACACTAATGGCGGATAAACTAACCAGCGAATACTGTCTGCTCGAAAACGAAGGTATTGGTTACAAAACATTTCCTGCCATTAAAATCGGCTGGCTGGCTGCTGACAGGCGTGCGAAAGGTGTAGGAAGCAGGCTTCTGGAATGGGCAATACAGTATGTAACCAACGATCTGACGAATCGCGTTGGTATCAGATTCATCACAGTGGATGCGTTGTTTGACCCGGACACGGGGTATGACATATCCGGTTATTACGAGCGTTTCGGCTTCGAACACGTGGATAGCGACCATACTGCACCATGCGGGAATTTCAGGACCATGTATTTTGACATCAAAAGTGTGATAGAGCAGGCAAGAGCCCTAAGGCAGTCAGTCTGATTTAATGTAAATTTTACAGTTCCGACCGCCTTTTTTACTAGCTTGCCATCAGTTGATACCAAAAGGCTGATAAATGGCAGCCATCCGTAATGAAATCAGATTTTTCCAAGAAATTCTCCAAGCCCGTTTTCAAAAGAGACGTTCCCGACGATACATTCAAGTACCAGCCTGCCCCGAAACCGTCCGGAAAATACCCCTATCATTTAGATCTTGAATCGATTGATCCGGTGCCTGACCAGAACAAACTAGCCTTCCACATGGTGGGTGATACAGGCAGTATCCGCACGCCGGATTTTCAGAAACTGGTGGTAGGAGAGATGGTGAAGCAGTTCGAGGCGACGGAGAAAACAGGGTATGAGCCCCAATTTTTGTTTCACCTGGGCGATGTGGTCTACAATTTCGGTGAGGCCAGCCAGTATCAGCGTCAGTTTTTTGATCCGTACCGGCAATATCCCGGTCCGATTTTCGCGATCCCGGGCAACCACGACAGCGACATAAACCCCGACAGCCGCGTCCGATACAATAGCCTGGATGCTTTTACGGCCGTTTTTTGCGATACCGAACGACGTACCGTTTCTTTCAGCGGTGCCGAACGCAAGAGCATGGTGCAACCTAATGTGTACTGGACGCTTCTCACTCCGCTGGCAAATATTATCGGGATGTACAGCAACGTTCCGAAATTCGGTGTGGTGACCGACGAGCAGCGCGAATGGCTCATCCACGAACTCCGACGAGCCGACAGCGAGCGACCCGATAAAGCGGTAATCCTTTGCCTGCACCACTCGCCCTATTCGGCCGATATCAATCACGGGTCGAGTATGCCGATGATCGAACTGCTGGAAGGCGTATTCGAAGAAACCGGCATTTACCCCGACATCGTTTTCAGCGGGCACGTGCATAACTACCAGCGTTTCAGCCGGCATTACAAAAGCGGCCATAATAGGAATGGCCGTGTGTTGCCATTCATCGTAGCCGGTAGCGGCGGTTATGACGAGCTGCACCCGGTGGCTTACACCAGCGACTATCGTTTCCATAGCGAACTACCGGAATTTGAAGGCGTTAACCTCGAATACAGCTGCGACACCAAACACGGCTTCCTGAAAGTGCTTCTGGAAAGAACTGCCGACGGTATCACGATCACGGTTGAGTTCTACACGCTTCCGCACGAGCGACGCGCGGAACCGGGCGTGAACGCGGCGCTCGAAGACAGGCTCGTACTGAAAGTTTGAGGCTATTCGTAAAAGTACTCCTGTTCGAGCAGCTTTTTGTCGTTTGTGAGCAGCTGGTATCTTTTTACCGGCCATGCACCTTTGTATTCGTAGGCATACCTGATCTCTGAATTAACTGATTCACCATTTCGGAATAGCGTACGCATGAGGGTTACATTGCGCTGTGAGCGGAACATCGGATTACCGGCTTTGCCTGTCAATGGGAAATAGGGATTGGGATGCTGGTCGTATTCGAACTGATTTTCCTCTTTCACCTGATCGGTAACCGGGTCGAGTGTTTTAGTCCTCACAATATTGCCTTGTTCAATATAGAGGTAAATATGTTGCTCGGTTTTTAATACCAGGTCTTTTTCGACTATCCGCACCGTGTTCTTATCCGGATACGAGTAGGTTCTGGTGAAATTCTGAGGCTTCTCGGCAGAATCTTTGTATTCCGAGGAAATCAGTGTGTCGGCATTGTATTGGAATGTGAATTTTCCGGCTTTTGGGTCGGCATCCAATTGTTGTTCAATCAGCCGGTAGTTGTCATACTTATAGGTGGTCACAGATAGCGGCTCTCCATTTTCTTTGAGATGGATCTCCTTTTCGAGCAGATTATTGTACTTGTATTCTACCCGGTAATACGATTGGTCCGTCAGATAGAAATGAGCTGCCTTGAGCCCCGGTTCAGCAAGCGGGTCGATGATGATTTCCGGCTCGGTGGATTGTTCGGTACAGGCTGCGAAGAATAGGGCGAGGAAGAATAATAGTCGAGTTGGTTTCATTTTCAGAACAGGTTTTTACTTCCTGATTCTCCACGCTGCGTAATGGTTGTAACCGTTTGTTGTATTTCTTGAAATGCTGCCGGGGCAGTTTGCCTATTTACCCATCCACACCTTAAAATCCCCCACTTTTTCCCGGCTCACGAGCACTTCCTTGTTATGCGCGGGCCGGAGCGTGAGCGCGAGGCGGTTGCCGAAATAGGGGTCTATTTTATCTACCGAGCGATGCGTGACCATCATACCGCGGTTGATACGGAAAAAGCGGGCAGGGTCGAGCGATTCGGCGAGTTCGTCGAGGGTGTAGTCGACGAGCATTTTCTGGTTGGAATCGGTCATGAAGAAGCTGTACCGGTCGTCGGTAAAGAAATAGGCAATTTCACCGACTTCGATGGAGAGCATTTTTTGCCCCTGCTTCACAAGGAAGCGTTGCCGGTATTCCACGGACGACGCCTTTTTGAAATCTTCCAACAACTTCCGGATGCCTGCCAGCGAGTGATCGACGACGGGTTGGCTTTTCATTTTTTCATATTTCTGCAAAGCCCGCTGCAGATCGTCGCGATGCACGGGTTTGAGGAGATAGTCGATGCTGTTGTGTTTGAAAGCCTGCAATGCATATTCATCATAGGAAGTGGTGAAAATGATTGCGCTCGTCACTTCGATCCGGTTGAAAATCTCAAAGCTCTGACCATCGGATAGCTCGATATCGAGGAAGATCAGGTCCGGATCGGCTTTGCCGGCCGCGCGGTTTTCGTGTACCCATTCCACCGTTTGCTCGATGCTGTCGGTAACGCCCGCCACATCCAGCGATGGCGCTACTTCCCCGATCATTTTTTTCAGGCGGCGGACCGACAAATCTTCATCTTCAACGATAAGCGCATTCATACTTTCAGGGAATCAGGGGTAAGGTTACTGTAAAAAACTCGTGATTACTTTCGATCACCGGCTGGGGCAGGCCCTGCCGGTACTCGCTTAGCAGTTGGTATTTGGTAACAATGTTGGTCAGGCCCACATGCGTGGATTCGATGTTTTCGGCTCCTGCCGTCAGGTTTTTCTTCTGCAAATTATTCCGCACCATCAATTGGCCGTCCACAGTACTCAATATGAAAATGGTGAGCGGCCTGCTGGCGCGGATCACATTGTGCTTCACTGCATTTTCGACCAGTAGTTGCAATGTCAGCGGCGGAATGCGGCTATCCATGAAGCACTCCTCGACGTGGATGTACAGCTTCATACCATCGCCATAGCGCGTTTTGAGCAGATGCCCATACGATTCTATAAACGACAATTCTTTTTTTAACGTTGTCAACTGCCCGAAGTCACCCTGGTCGACGGACGAATGGTTGGTTTGCAGGAGATACCGGTAAACGCGGGCCATTTCGTCCACAAACTCCTCGGCTTTCGCAGCGTCTTCGCCGATCAATGCGGAAAGGGAGTTTAATGTATTGAAAAGAAAATGCGGGCTGATCTGTGCTTTCAGGCTTTCCAGCTGCCCGTTCACATTCTCCTTCATCATCCGCTCGGCATTGATCTCGTGTTGGCGCCAGCGTGCGAGTGCATCGAATGTCTCCCACAAGCCGGTGATGAGCACAATGGTTGCCAGGTTTATGATATAAATGATGACAAGCGTGTGTACGGTCAGCGTAGACGCGAATAGCCGTTGGTCGATGTAAAGCCAGGCTGTCAGCAGTACGAAGCCGCCGGAAGTCACCGCATAGGCCGAAATAGACAATGCCACGCGAATGAGTGTTTGCTGCAAATCGCTGTAATGGGTGGCGATGTACCGGGCCACACGTGCCTGCACCGCGTAGCTCGCCGCCAGCAACGTTGCATTCAGCAATGTTGCTTTCAGGAACAAGCCCATATCGCCGAAAACATGCGCTCCGACGGTGATGTAGTCGAAAAACAGCAGGAATACCAGCGCAGCCACGGCGTAAGCTGGCGCGCTTCCCGAAGGGATTTTGTCCGGAAGTTTTTCAAACAATGCTCTTTTCTTCATGGTTAGGTAGCCGCGGCCTGTAACAGGCTGCCTGAGTTTCGCTGGAACAGTTCCACTGCGGCTGATTCAAAAATAGTGTAATGCGCGTAACGGCAAGCACAGAAATTGCATCAACTGTATTTTTATTGGAATGAATTGTCACTATACCTGAACCCGTGCCGGAGTTGCGTCGGGTAGGAGCGGGATCGTTACGGAGAATGCTTCGCCGCTTTCTTCGACCTGCAATCTCCGGGGCGTAAACGTCTGTAGTTTCGCTGATAGCCCTCGCAGGCCGGTGCCGGTAGCGCCGAGGGTGCGGTGGCGCATCTGCACATTATTGGTAACCGTAACAGCCCGGTCGTCGGAGAGCGTGATCGCAACGCTCAGCGGGCGGCTGGGTGATAGTACATTGTATTGAACCGCGTTGTCGAGCAGTATTTGCAGCATAAGGGGCGGAATCATGAGGTCGGCCGGGCAGCGCTCGGGGAGTTGTACCACGAGGGCTTCGTGGTACCGGACTTTCAGCAGACGGACGTACACTTCCAGGAAACTGAGCTCGGATTGCAGCGGTACCAGCTCGGTGCGGCCGCCTTGCAGCATGTAGCGGTAAATGCGCGCGAGGTCTTCTACAAAGTCCTCCGCCTGTGTAGGATCGGCGCTGATGAGCGACGAAAGCGTATTGAGGCTGTTGAATAAAAAGTGCGGGTTAACCTGCCCTTTCAATGCATCAAACTCAACTTCCAGCGACTGCCGGGCCAGTTTCTCGTCGTCGGCCTGGTCATTTTTCCATTGCTGCAAAGCATAGAACAGACCCAGCAATGCGCAGATAAACGCATCGCAAAGCACGCCAACCAATGCCAATGGCCCTATTTTCGACCAGCTGAAACCGACATCGAGGCTGGGTACCAGACTGTAAATCCAGATGTCGAAAACCATCAGTAGTACGGTCGCGGCGGCCAGTTTCCATAGCATTTTCAGCATTTGTTCAAGTATCTGCCCTTTGGCTGCGCTGCCTGCCGTCCTGCGGATGACGATCGTCAGGATCACCACCGACGACCAGTAGAGCAGGAATGCCAGCAAGGAGGCCGCCAGGAAGGTGGGCAAATGCGCGAAGTACCGTTCGCCCAGCAGATAATAATTGCCCAGCGCAAAGCAGACGGGCATCATCGCGAGATGGTACCACCATTCGTACTTCGAAAAGAAAGCAGGCTTCATCATCGGGGGCGTCTGGTAATTGGCTGAACAGCGCGCAAATTTAAACAAATCCAGAAGCAGGCCGCCATTGTGATGCAACCGGCTAGTTTCCGGTACGTGTTTGCTTTCCTATTTTTATTTTGAATGAAAATAATCAGGGTTGTTGGGTGTAATAATTTGTAATTAAACTAAATAGACTATTTCTTTGCTTCAAAAGCGTTAGACTACGTTTTCGAGCGATTCAGTCGCCTTTTCAGGCTGCTATCAACCCAAACTGCATTCATGTCTCAGCAAAAGACAGCCCTTGGTAAGCTTATCGGAACCTTACACCTCTGGTTGGGGCTGGCATCCGGTGCCGTAATTATTGTGCTGGGTCTCACCGGTGCCATTTACGTTTTTACCGATGAAATCAAACCCTTGGTTTATCGGGACCGCCTTTTTATCCAACCTGAAAATAAACCGAAACTGCCATTGAGCCAGTTGCTGGCAGCGGCACAGCAAGCCGTGGGAGAGAAGCGGCCAGTGACACGCGTCGAAATATCTTCCGAACCCGACAGGACGTACATTTTCCGCGCATTGAAGATAGATAAGGAAGGGTTTTCGCATTGGGATTATTACAAATATTACCAGCGCGCCTATGTGAACCCTTACAACGGTAAAGTGGTAAAATTGGAAGATTCAAAAAACGAGTTCTTTACGATCCTGCTAGGGCTGCATATGCGGATGCTGTTTGGTGAAAAGGTCGGGCATGCGGTGGTGAGCTACTCGGTACTGGCGTTTGTGCTGATCCTGATTTCCGGGCTGGTACTGTGGTGGCCTGCCAAATGGAATAAGTCGGGCAGGAATAAGAGCTTCAAAATCAAATGGAATGCTAAATGGAAGCGGGTTAACTACGACCTGCACAATGTGCTTGGCTTTTACGCTTGCGTGATCCTGTTCGTGTGCGCGGTTACCGGTCTGGTGTGGGCGTTCGACTGGTTCGAAAAAGGTGTAAAGACCGTCGCCGATGGTGGCAAGCTGGTGGAGGTACCCGCTGTTTTTTCAGATACAACTCAAAACAGGGACGTGCAGGCAGTCGACCGGGTATTTGCAGCATTGCAGGCCGACCAACCCAATGCATACGGGTACCTGATCAACTTTCCTGCCAAGGGGAAATTGTCGATGAATGCCTCTACATATTTGACCGCGAGCAACCGCTACGATCGAATTCAAGGCCAGTACGACCAGTTTACCGGAGCCAAATTGCGCTCACGGTCTTTCGGAGAGCTGACCAACGGCGAAAAAGCCTACGCCATGAATTTTGACCTTCACGTGGGCGCCTGGGCAGGTTTACCTAGTAAAATCCTTACCTTTTTTGCCGGATTGATATGCGCCAGTCTGCCGGTTACCGGTTTCGTGATCTGGTGGGGACGTCGTAAGAAGGAGGGCAAGGGAGGAAGGGGAGTAAGGGGAGGAAAGGGAGGAAAGGGAGGAAAGGAAGGCATTGCGGGTCGTGAGTCGGGCGCACGTACTTTTCCCAAGCCAGTTTACGTATCGATGTCATCCCGCTTGTCCGAGGAAGAAAAATAAACCGATCACTGCGGAAGAAAAGATCAGCCAGCCCCAAAACAGCCGGGCCGGCGGCATAGTCCCGTGCGCCAGTACGCGCACGCCCAGGGGCACAAGTGCAATGCACAGGCACGACGTCGCAATCACGGACATGACGGTTCCGCCCTTCAACACCCCGATCATCAGCGCCGACATCATCGCCAGCGCCACCACACCCACCGGCCGCAACGTTCCCGAAAGCCAGGCTCCGACGGCGAGCACTGCCCAGCCGAAGAGGATCGCACCGGAGAGCGTCGAAACAATGTGAAATGCGCCGTAGGACTGAGCCACAGTTTCCGTCGCTTTCGGTAAACTCAGGATATTAACCAGCTGAAATGCAAAGTGATTGATCCCCGAATGGAATGTGCGCGCAAAAAGCCCGAACAGCACCAGGCTGCCGCCCCAGACCGCCCACACCGGCTTGGTACGTCCGATCAGGTTTGCGAGGGTGACGATGGCGGGCCATAGCAGGATATTTCCGGCCAGAAAGAGGCTGTAAGCCGTAAACATCAACGTCGGATGGCTTTGGTAGGCCCTGAGTTGCTCCGGAAAAAAGAAATCGAACCGGAACTTCAACAGCTCGCCCGTGAGCAGCAATGCGGGCGCGAGCACGAGCGAGATCCCGCCCAGCCAGCGCCCGGGAAATGGCAGGTGACCGAAGTCTTCTTCAAAAGTTTTCATGGCTAATAGTTTTTACAAAGCTATGTAATGTTAGGTACTATGCATTACATACTACATGATTGGTATAATAAATGTTTGTACGGCAGAGTGGGACCTCCTTCGAAACAAAACAACTGGATCGTGTCAGCTTCGCCAAATATTGTAGATCAGCAGCACAAATAGTAGATAACCTGCTTATTGCCGTCGCAGCCGCGCCATAAATCCGCCTCCCGGTGCCAGTTTGAGTGTCAGCGTGTTTTTAGAAGTAAGCGTGGCTTCGGAAATGCGGTAGTCGGCAGGGTAACGATCGGCATTGGCGCCATCCTCGCAAATGGTAGCCTGGAAAATGCCATCGGGAAGGAAACCGAGCGGAATGAGAAGTTCCCGTGCGGTCGAATCGTTGAGTGCGCCGATGAACCAGTCGGAGCCCTTTTTCCGCGCGGTCACGACGTAGTCGCCCAGGCGTGCGTCGAGAACGCGGGTGGTATCCCAAACCGTGGGGATACTGCCGAGTAGCTCCATGAATGCAGGCTCGTTGAGACCCTGTGAGGGATTTCCGGCAAAAAACTGGATGGGGCTTTCGTACACCACAAACATCGCCAGCTGCTGCGTGCGGGTGGTGAGCGACATCACGTTTTCAGGCATGGCGTGGAAACCTTTGGGCGTGGCGTTGTTGAGCATGCCGGGCTCATAATCCAGCGGGCCGGCAAGCATGCGGATAAATGCGAGCAGCACATTATGGTCCGGCGTCGCCTTGGTGCTCCACATATTGTATTCCGAGCCGAGTACCGCCTCGCGTGCGATTGCGTGCGGGAAAGTGCGGTTGAACCCGGCAGGTTTGAATGCACCGTGAAACATCAGCATGATCTTGTGCCGGGCGCACGCTTCCGCTATTTTATAATAAAACTGTACGGCTTTCTGGTCGTCGCGGTTGATGAAATCGGTCATGATGAAATCCACGCCCCATTTGCTGAACTGCGCCAGTGCAGGTTCCAGCTGTTTGTCGAGTGTGAGTGCGAGCGTCCACATACTCACGCCAATGCCTTTGCTTTTGGCATAGGCCATGATCTCGTCCATATCAATGTCCGGATTGATCTTGAACAGGTCGTTATTGTCGCTCCAACCGGCGTCCATCATAATGCGTTCGAAGCCGAAGCGTTTGGCGAAATCGATATAGTATTTGTAAGTGGCGGTATTAATGCCGCTTTTGAAAGGCACATTGAAAATATTGGAAGTGATAATCCACTCATCGGTGGCTTTACCGGGCTTTACCCACGATACATCCGGTACGCGCGAAGGGCTTGCGAGACGGTACACCAGGTCGTTACCGGGTAAATCCTTGTCTTCCGGTGCAATGATCAGCACCCGCCACGGAAACGCGCGCGTTCCCTTGGTTTTGGCCAGGAAATCGGCCCGTTTGGACACATAGCGCGTAGAATAGAGCTCTTTGGTTTCGATTTCCTCGGCGGGGTAGGGTGCGAAATGGCCGAACAGGGCCTTTTCTGCATTGCCGCTCAGGAACATCCCGGGGTAATCTTCCAGGTCCGACTCGGTAATGCCGATTTTGGGCGAATCCTTCGGCGCGACGAGAACAGGAGAGCAAAGCAGGTTTCTGGCATAAATGTGTTCCAGCGGTTTGATCGTGTAGGGCTCTTCGAAACTCGTATGGTAGATATCCATACCCGATGGAGGCGCCACTTCGGGGAAATACACCGGATGATTGGCCGGAAAGCGGAACGCGGCCGTTTCGGAGCGGATGATCATGTTGCCGGGAAACGACGTGGCGATGCGGTAGGCGACACCATCATTATATACCCTGAAAATGACGGAGAAGGCATTCGGGAGGTTGATTTTCAGTTCCTTATAACGGTCAGGTATATGAGTACGCTTCTCAGGAACCGGCGAGATAATGGTTTCATTCACGCTTCTTGTCGTAAACTGTGGCCTGGAAAGGCCGTCCGAAAGCTTCTTGCCATCCGAAAGAGCCATGTCTATTTCCGAGGGCGATACGATCAGCTGGTTTTTGAAATAGACGCTGTACCGCAGCCGGTCGCCGGCCTGGACGATCAGCTTAATAGTGCCATCGGGAGACGAAATTTCCCGGGTGGCTTGGGCGCGTGCGAAGGTAAGGGATAGCAAGAGGAAATTTAGTAGAAGCAGTTTTCTCATAGCGGCTATGATTGAGCGTCCGGTAATTGCAATGTACGGGATTAATGTGCGACCACGAAAGTTTAGAAAGACTAAAAATTGCTGGCACGGCATTTGCGGCCTGTAATAATAATTGTTACAAGTCACTGTTCAGGTACTAATTGTAACCGGTGAATTAATATAATGCGCCTGGAAGCCGACTTTAATTATTGCTTCATTAACCATTGATGGAGAGTTAGTTTTCGATTTTGTCTCATAAACAGCATCGGGATTTTTACCTGCGGTTGTTAATACAACTTAATTCTTAGGTGAAATCCTGGCGGCTAACTAGTTCTACGCACTGTAATTGCGTGGATAGGTTTTGCGTTGGGGCTGGGTTCAAATCAGTCGCGTTGGATTGTTAATTGAAAATAAAGTTTTGTAACCGTATGGGACAAATTTGTTCTGAAACGACGTTGTTAATATGGCAGGCTAACTGCGGTTATGCGTCTGGTATAAAACTCGTACCGGTGTGTGGTCTGGCGGGAGGAACGAATCGTATATTAGAAAAGGATGGAAATTGCTACTGCGGGATTAATGATGATAGTACCGGTTCCAATTAAAATCAATTTGGAAATCGAAAGTGAAAAACGCTAAATAAAAATGGCACCGGAGGTATTTAGGCGATGATTTTTTTCGTCAATTTTGGCACATTATTTATTCTAAGAAAGTATTTTAATAAAATGTTAACTTCATTACTTTTGCGAAAGTAATAATCCACCAGCAACCCGTAATTTATTTATGAAAGCAAGAGCAATTAAATTTTTTTCTCCCGAGGATAATGTTTCGGTAACAAAAAAGCCTCAGGAGAAACCAAAGCCAACCGGCTATGTTTCGTCCTCGGGCAAGTTGGTTCTTCCTCCAAAAACTTTGGAAGAATTAGGTATCGAACCTGAAACAGCCCGCTTTAAAATCGGAGCGCAACAAGGTAAGAGAACCTTGAAGCACCTCTATCTGATTCCGAGCTCGGATGAAAACGGAACATTCGTCCTTACGAGAAGCGGCCGCGGATATTCTATCCCGTTGGAACTGATTCTCCGTAAAGGCGGTGTGGATTTTGAAAATACAAAGTACATTTTTGAGGTAACCCTTTTTAATTACGAAGAAGGCGTTGTCGGTTTTGAACTCACTTTGGGAACCGAAGAACCCAAGCCGGCTTACACAGGTAAACCCCGGGGCCGCAAACCGAAGAATGCAGTGGTTGCTTAATGATATGAACAAAAAAGGGTCCGTTTTCCGGACCCTTTTTTGTTCAGTACTGATAAACAGGAATGACCGTTTTCAGCTGTTCAATGTATTCCGGACAAGGTCCGGGATTCCAAACAGATTTTTGCGGCTGTCGGTTGCGAAACGCCGCTCCGCAAATCCCGCAACCACCAGCCAGTTGAGCGATTCATAAACAGTCGCAGGACTGATTTTAATCCCCCGGCTGCGCATGTCGCGCCATAATGTATCGCCGTCGGTAAATTCGTCGGCGACCAGCAATTGTTCGGCCACAATAACCCGCTTTTCGGCAAGCCTTATTTTGTGACGGATGCAATAGGCACTGAGTTGTTCGTACAGGGACATGCGAATGAATAACGCTTTAAAAAACTATTTTCCAACTTCTACGAGCAAAGTAGCGCTGCGCCAAAATGCTTTATATTCCTTTCCGTTCAGATTGCCGGCTTCTTTCCAGCTTTTGGATGCTTCGATGTAATAGGTACCCGGCCAAAGCGGAACAAATTCAGCCAATCCTTTTTCATCGGTGCTGATTTGTTTGCTCCATCCCGACGGAGAAGCCACCGTGATGTACAGCTTTTCGTTTCCATTATTCTTGAAAAGGCTGCGCAGATTGAGGGGGCTGTTAACCTTATTGGTTTTCGCCGGATCTGCAAAGACATTTAATTCGTTGGTATTGGCGCCCGGATTATTGCCGGTATCGGCTTTGCCTACGGTTACTAATGCACTGGCATTGAACTGGTAAACCGTCGTTCCGCCCAGGTCTTTCGACGTGTGACCTACCGATAACGTGTATACGCCCTGTTGATCGGGAGTGAACTCGGCCGTGAAATGATCGTCGGCCGCAACGGTAGCCAGTTTAGTACGTTTCTGGTCGGGCGCTGTGAGCCAGAGCTCAAAATCCTTCACATCGGAATACCATTCGCCCAGCTTTTCAGGCTTGTCTCCGGGTTCGGCATAAATGATTTTAACTGCCTGTTTCTGACCGGCTTTGCCTTTCGGGGCAGTCTGAATCCAGAGGGCATGAGCAAAAAGCTGCGCCGAGCAGCAGAGCAGAAAGGCGACAATAAAGAGTTGTTTTTTAAACATGATTTGAGATAAATGAGTAGTAAAAAGCGAAGGCTAAACTCAGGACACGCTTCGCATGTGGACTTGCAAATATAGTCTATTTGTAATAAGTCCAAATAATATTTAAATATAAATCGCCGCGAAAACAATACAGGGCTTTACGCGAAGCAGGGCCGGCTGGCCTAATACACGATTCCCAACCGCAACGCGCGCAGGCCGCTGAGCCCTTGCAGATCTTCCAGTTCGAGTTCCTCGCTATGGGGTTCGAGGGCATTGGTTTCCTGCAAATAATGGATGAAGGGTAGGTAATCTTCAATGTCGCGCTGATGCAGGTAAATGAGCGCTATTTTGTCGGGCTGGGTGAGCCTTTCCTGGGAGTTTTTGATCCGTACCTTGTCGATCCGTTTCTTGATCATCTGGTAACGGATATTGTAGGCGCCTTCCACATCGAATTTCCGTTCGTCGCTGCGGAAACTGATGTCGATCATGTGGTTATGAACAAAAATCAACTGCGTGGTATGCAGCTCTTTTGGCATTTCAACGAGCAATGCGCGGGTGAGTTTCGCTACTTCGATCATGGACGAGAGTTGCCATAAACGCAGGTTTTTCAGATGGAAATGGTTGAATGGCTTGTCGGGGGCAATGGATTGCCCGATGTAAATGTCATATTCGATGCCGTCGGTCCGGAATTTCTCGAAATAGCACGGGTACGACTCCTGTAACAGCTCTTTCTGGTCTTCGAAATACCGGTTTACCGCCGTATTGATGAGTTCCATGGAGTGGTCGAGCTCCTGCCGGTGACGGTGCACCTCGCCCTGACTGGGGTGGGTAACCCCGATGTATGCATCGATGAGCGCCGCGGTGCGCGGGTCCTGTTGCGACAGGTGAATGAGGTAGTTCCTGGCCTCTTCATTCAGGAACATGTTCAGGTTGTTCTCCGAAGTGCTGTTCAGTTCGCCCTGGCTGACGGCCTTCTGCCATTTGGTGCAATGGAAGCGCAGCTCCTGCATGAGCGACGACCGGTCGAAGCCGGCAAGCGCGTTCAGCAACTCATTCAGCAAATCGAGGTAGTGGCCGAGGTCGGCGCGGATGGAGCTGTTACGTTCGTTGGTGGAATTACGGATGTCGATGGCACCATACAGGGGATACACATCGTAGAATGCAATGTTCTCGTTCACTTCCGGAAGGCCTTTCTTCCTGCGGTGCAGGTAATGCCAGGCGGCGTCATTGAATTTCCATTGCACTGCGGGCTGTATCGAAGTGAATTTCTCCTTGATAATGCTTTCCAGTTCCAGATTGAACTCTTCGATATAAATGTCGAGCAGCTGCGCCACGGGCGCGAACGCCATTTCCAGCGAGGCCAGTTTTTTCTCATCGAAGCGCTCATCCTCCCAGGTGTGCATACATAGCACGCCCACGAGTTTCTGATCCACAAAAAGGGGCACCAGTGCCAGCGAGCGCACATGCAGGTCTCGGAATGGGGCTAGCCAGCCGATCTGCCGCTCGTCTTCGCCCTGAATGTCGGGCGAGAAGAACGAATTCGGTTTTGAGGCATAGCCTTCGGCCTGGCGCCGGAACTCTTCGGGCGTGAGCCGGTTTTCGCCCCAAATCTGAAAAAGCACGCCCGTACCCACCTGTCCGTACCCATACACTGCCTGCCCATTCACACGTACGAAAGGGAAAAGGTCAAATTCGATGCGGTTGTTCTGTACCAATGTTTTCAACGACTGGATAATGCGCTGGTAGCGGTTGGGACTATCGCCCGGCACCCGGTTGAACTGCACCTTCTTGATATTTTCGACGGCCATTTTAGCCGTAACGTCCGACACGGTGATCACCGCGAAGCCCCGGAACCGGAACATGTCGAGCGGCAGCACCTTTTGCAATTGCAGATGTCCGTCCTTTTCGCTGAAATGCGCGTAGATTTCCACGAAGTTAAGGTCCGGCAGCTCCCGCGTGGCGGTCACCTCGACAAACTCGGGGCTGACAAGCACTTCGTAGAACCGGTACAGCCCGGTTTCGACGTCCGTCCAGGCATGGTACTGCTGTATTTTCACCGGGACCTGGAAATTGTAAAGCCTTTGCAGAATGAGCGTATAAATCAAATGCAGGCGCTCGCGCTGGTAGTCTTCGGGGTTCTTTTGAAGTTCGTACTGCGAATCGGCCGGTTTCATGTTCAGCATTTCGAAAAGCAGGTCGGTACCGTAGAAGATATGCGGGTACAGCGGCTGGCACATGCCCCAGGCCAGCTTATGTTCCGATGCGAGCGGTGCCGAGAGGCTGCTGTAAATGTATTCGAAGAAATCGCCGTACCGGTACGCTTCGTCGAGCGGTACATCTCCCTGGGGGATCTGCTGCTCCTGGAAATAGGTCAGTATGTTTTTGTAAAAGGTGGATTTCAATGTCTTCTCTTCCGTAACCCGCTGTTCGAGAAACCGGATATAGGGCATAAAAGAAATGGCGGAATCGAGATCGAGGGGCAGCGCCCTCATTCCTGAGACGTCGAGTACTTCGTTTTTCATGGTGCTATGGCTATGCGAGCCTAAATATACGACACACCATTTGAAAAAAGTGCGTCCCGGCCTGGCAGCCGAAACGCACCTGTAAATTCGATCGAAATGGAGGCAGGTGATCAGGCCAGGTCCTCCCGAAATAGCCCCGGCTCCATTTTAATGTTGAGTTTTTGCAGCATTTCGGCCCGGTTGAAGCCGGTCCGCTGGTTTTCGGCGTTCACTGCTTCCCGCGCATGGCTCACCGCCTCTTCACTAACCCAGGTAGCAATGGTAATGTACTCGGTATCGCCGGTTTCGGTGATGCGCTCGTACGCGTGGCTGCCGATGAGGCCGTCCAGAGTGCTGATAAACCTCGCAGCAATTTGCTGGCGTTCGAGAAAAGTAGCTTTGGAGGCTGCGGGAATGAGGTATTTGCTGATGAATGCGACTTCGGTGTTTTGTTGTGCTTCCATGATTTTGAATTGAATGTAAATAGCTTTTCAGTTGGTTTTGATGGATACAAAATTCCAAAGCAGCTACCTGCCATTCTTGTAAAAAATCATTGATTTACCAGAGTACCGGAGATTTGAAAAACTCGGTAGGGGTGAGCCCGGTAAAGAGTTTGAAGTCCTTATTGAAATGCGGCTGATCGAAATAGCCGGCGTCGAGCGCAATTTGAGCCAGCGTCTGGCCCGAATGGCCCTTTTCGATCACCGATTTCATTTTAACAATATAAGCAAACTGTTTCGCCGAAAGCCCGGCTACCCGCCTGAAACGCTTCTCGAACGCATCCTGGCTCACGTGTAGCGACGCCGCCAGCTCCCTGATGCGGAGTTGGCCGCCGGCATTGTGGATCTTTTGAATAGCGACCAACACCATATTATCCGGCGTTTTGCCGCTTACCCGGCTAAGCAGGAACCGCTCGATCAATGCAATGCGTGCCAGGTGGGAGGGCAGTTCCGCCAGTTGTTCTTCGAGCAGGCCGGTGTCCCTGAACCCGTCGAGGCAGTTCATGGCAATGCTGGTATCGCTCAGCTCATGCAGCGGCTCGCGGATGAAGGGCACAATGCCGCCTTCCCGGAAGACGACCAGGATATTGATCGTGCCGGAACGATACTGCATGGCCCGCCCGGATTTCCGCAAACCCGAAACGACGAACGGCTCGAGCACATTCGTACCGCCATCGTGATGAACAGAAACCTGCCCGCTCAGCCTGAACACCATCACCGGCGAGGTCTCGGGCAGCACATGGTTGACCACCTCCGCAGGCGTTTCGATCACCTTGTAGGATTGGATAAACGGGCTCAGCTCCGGCGTCGGGAAGTAGGTTTCGATGGTCATTATCCGGGGAACCGGAATAGCGCCCCGACGGTTCCCGCAGCCCGGCAAATCGTGTCGGCACTGCTTCGTAAAACTGTATCACATTTCCGGCTTTTTGTATAAGCCGCCGGCGGAAGCGACCCGGTAAATTTGTAGCATCAAAACACCAAAACAATTGTCAATCATGTCAAAAACAATTTTTATTACCGGCGCTTCCAAAGGATTCGGCCGTATATGGGCAGAGGCTTTTTTGAAAAGAGGGGACAAAGTAGCGGCTACCGCCCGCAATACTGAAACGCTGAAAGACCTCGCAGCGCAATATCCCGAAACCCTTTTAACCATTCAACTGGACGTGAACGACCGCGCAGCGAGTTTCGCGGCGATCGAGCAAACCAGCCAGCATTTCGGCAGCGTCGACGTGGTGATCAACAATGCAGGTTACGGCTTGTTCGGGGCCATTGAAGAGACCAGTGAAAAAGAAGCCCGCGACCAGATCGAAACCAACGTTTTTGGTCTGCTGTGGGTGACGCAGGCTGCTATCCCCGTAATGCGGGCACAAGGTGGCGGTCACATTATCCAGGTTTCCAGCGTGCTGGGCGTGGCTACGTTGCCGGTACTGGGCCTTTACAATGCTTCAAAATGGGCCGTTGAAGGCCTCAGTGAAACGCTGGCCTCGGAAGTGAAAGACTTCGGCATTAAAGTAACGATCGTAGAGCCTAATGGCTTCTCGACCGACTGGGGTGGTGCTTCCGCCTCTCACAGCGAGCCGATCGCATTGTATGACGGCATCAAAGAAGCACTTTACGCCGGGCTGACACCGGATACCATCGGTGATCCGCAGGCTACACCGGAAGCGATCCTGAAAGTAGTCGACGAGGAAAATCCGCCATTGCGAATTTTCCTCGGTAAAGTTGGGTTCCCTTGGTTGAACCAGGTGTATGCCGACCGCCTTGCAACGTGGGAAGAATGGAAAGAGGTGGCTGATGCGGCTCACGGTAGCCAGGTAACTGCCTGATTTTATTTAAATTTGATCAACATCATCAAATCTGCACCTTATACGGGTGCAGATTTAACCGTTTTAAAAACCATGGACCATTATAAGAGCATCAGCGAGCTCCATCGCGCCAGCAATATGCCGGCTCCGGAGCATCCTATGATCAGCATGTTTACCTGCGATGAGCTGAAAAGCTGTACGCTGGGCTGGCGTGAGTTTACGACGGACTTTTACATGATCGCATTCAAAAAGATCAAAGCCGGGCATATTCTTTACGGCCGCACGAAATATGATCACGAAAACGGTTCGATGCTTTTCTCGAAACCCCGGCAGGTGATCGAAATGAATAATATCGAGCTGGAAGAAAAGGGATTTATTCTCTATGTGCATGAGGATTTTCTGAATGGCCACCCGCTGCATTCGGAGATTCGTAAATATGGGTTTTTCGATTATGAAGCCAATGAAGCTTTGCATTTGTCCGAGCGGGAAGAGCAGATCATTTGGGATCTTTTCAGCCGCATTCAAAGTGAGTATTTCAATAATACCGATGAATACAGCCGCGACATTATGCTAACCCACCTGGATTCGATGCTGAAATACTCGCAGCGTTTTTATAAGCGCCAGTTTATCAATCGCACGCAGCTTTCGGGCACCACGGTTTCTCGTTTCAACGCAAGCCTGGCGGCCTATTTTGAAGATGGAAACTTCCAGGAAAAGGGGCTGCCGTCCGTCAAACTGATGGCCGATATGCTTAACACCTCTCCCCGTTACCTGAGCGATCTGCTCAAACAGGAAACCGGCAAAACCGCCATCGAACTGATCCACATTTTCCTCGTTTCCGAAGCGAAAAATATGCTGCTCAGCACCGATAAAACCGTCGCGGAAACCGCTTATCTTCTGGGTTTTGAAAACCCGCCCTATTTTTCGAGGTTGTTCAAAAAGGAAACCGGGTTCAGTCCGAATGAGTATAAAAAACGGGTTGAATTTTCGGGGCAGGCCGGGGTAGCGTAGTTATTCAAACCGTTTTTGTTGTTACATGCCTGCGGCATTACCGATGATCATCGGGGCGGCGATCGAGTGCCGTTAGGCACGCAACGTTGGTAGCAAACGATTCCGTGGTTGTAATTAAGTCCCATAGGGACGCAACAACAAATGGTTTAAATATTCGACCGAAAAAATAGCAAATACCACCCCAGCAGCGTTCTAATAGCTGATTTGTGGATCAAATTCGTTTATTTGGTCGGTTTATTGGACGTTACTCTGGAAAATACATGATTCAATTGAAACCCGGGAAATACCGGCGTCGCATTCTTTTCTTGTGGCGGGGCTTTGGCATCGGGCTTGCCTTGCTGATTTTTTACATCGCTGCCGTCAACTACAATTTTTTCTGGCTTTTCGGGGGCATGCCCGACTTGAAGGCGCTCGAAAACCCTAAAAGCGAGATCGCCTCCGAGCTGATTTCTCAGGATGGAAAGTCGCTCGGGAAATACCTGATCGAGAACCGTTCACCGGTCGAGATATCCGAAATTTCGCCCAACCTGATCAACGCATTGGTGGCCACCGAGGATACCCGTTTTATCAGCCATTCGGGTATCGACCCGCGCAGCCTTTTGCGGGTAGCGAAGGGGATACTCACGGGCAATTCCAGCTCCGGTGGCGGCAGTACGCTCACACAGCAAGTCGCGAAAAACCTGTTCAATACGCGCTCGGAAGAGTTTGAAGGGACATTAAGTAAAATCCCCGGCGTGCGGATCGTGATCGCCAAAACGAAGGAGTGGATACTTTCGATTATTCTCGAACGCAAGTACACCAAGCAGGAAATCATGCAAATGTACCTGAACACCGTATCCTTCGGGAACAATGCATTTGGTATCAAAGTCGCAGCCAAAACGTATTTTAATAAGGACGTTTCCGAGCTCGATATCCCTGAATCGGCGTTGCTGGTGGGGATGCTGCAAAACCCTACCATTTATAACCCTGTTCGTTTTCCGCAGAACGCCCTCACTCGCCGTAATACCGTGCTTGCGCAAATGCGGAAGTACGACGATATCACGGACGACGATTTTAATGTGCTCAGCGCGAAGCCGCTTGGGCTGGAATTTGCGATGGAGACCCACGCCAACGGCCCGGCGCCGTATTTCTGGGAGTCGATGCGCGGCTATTTGAAAGCCTGGGTGAAAATGTACAACGAGGAAAACGGTACAGACCTGAACCTCTATACCAGCGGCCTGCGCATTTATACGACCATCGATTCGCGTATGCAGGAGTACATGGAGGAGGCGCTCACACGTCATATGCAGGCGCAGCAAAAGACATTCGACGATCACTGGAAGGGCCGCAATCCCTGGATCGACGAAAGTGGCAAGGAAATCCCCGGTTTCATCAACACCGCCGTCCGCCGCCTGCCGTATTTCAATGTATTGAAAAACAAGCTGGGCGAAGAGGAGGCGTGGAAAGTGATGAACAAGCCTTATAAGATGAAGGTGTTCTCATGGGATGGCGAAAAGGAAGTGACCATGAGCCCTATCGACTCTATCAAATACTACAAACGTTTCCTTCGGGCGGGTATGATGGCTATGGACCCGCGTAACGGTCACGTGAAGGCATGGGTAGGCGGGATCAATTTCAAATATTTCCAGTACGACCACGTGAAGCAGGGTAAACGCCAGCCCGGATCTACATTCAAGCCGTTTGTGTACACGGCAGGGCTGGATAAGAACTTCATTACCCCGTGCGAGAAGATCATGGATTCGCCTGTTACGTTCCAGGCGGGGATCGACGATGTAAACGAAGATTATACGCCGAAAAACTCGAATGGTGTGTATTCCGAGCAGCCGCTTTCGCTGCGTCAGGCATTGGGAAAATCGGTGAACTCGGTGACGGCGAACATTATGAAGATGGTAAAAGCCAATACGGTAGTCGATTATGCCCACAAGCTGGGTATTACCAGCGAATTGCCGGCCACGCCGGCGCTTTGCCTCGGGACCGGCGATGTGTCGGTCTACGAAATGGTGTCGGCCTACTCGTCCTTCGCCAACGGCGGATATAAGGTGATGCCGATGACGATTCTGCGAATAGAAGACCGCCATGGCAAATTGCTCGCCGAATTCCACGAGCAGCAAAGCCAGGAGCTCAGTGAAAATATGGCGTATAATATGCTGTACCTCATGCGCGGCGCGGTGGAAGATCCCGGCGGTACCGCCGGTCGTTTACGGCAGTATGGCGTTACCGACGGCAATGAAATTGCGGCTAAAACGGGTACTTCGCAGAACCACTCCGACGGCTGGTTTATGGGTATGACGCATAACCTCGTGGCCGGCGTATGGGTTGGGGGCGAAGACCGCAGCATTCACTACCGCAGCCTCGCGCTCGGGCAGGGCGGGCGTGTGGCGATGCCGGCGTGGGGCGCATTCATGCAAAAGGTTTACAATGACCAGACGCTCATTCAGTACCGCAAAGGCCCGTTCCCGAGGCCCGAAGGTTATACCGGCGAATGCGCCACCGATTCGACCCAAGTGTCGGAGGATGTATACACCCCTCCCGCCAAATCGGATGATGAAGGGGTGTTATTCTAAAAAAACAGGCAGGTCCGCAACGGTCTGCCTGTTTTTCTTTTACGCGGGTTTGATATTCTGATTTACCCGGAATAGGTTATCCGGGTCATATTTGGCCTTCACCCGGCTAAGCTTTTCATAATTGCTGCCATAAGTTGCTTTCACGCGGTCAGCGCCTTCATCCATCATAAAATTGACATAGGCACCGCCTGCGCCATGGGGATGCAGCTCCTGCCAGTAGTCGCGGGCGAAGCTGGTCACCAGGTCCCTTTCCGACGGGTCCGGTGAAATACCTACGATTACCATCGACCAGGTAGCGTCGCGGTAATTCCAGGCAGTGGCGTCGTTACTTACCCTGCCGGCAGCGCCGTTGATGGGGTAGAGGTGCATCCCCGAGAAGAAATTGGGAATCCTGTGTGCATGCTTGATATGGACATCCATGACCTCCGAACTGAGGTGTTTCACAAAATCACCTTTCCAGTACCAATAGTATCCGGGTACGAAAAGGTCGTCGAACATGCTTTGGAGCGCGGGAACGGGCAGCGGGCCCACAGCGTCGATCAGGGGTTTGCGGACCTTGCGTGCCATTTCGAAAACTTCCGACGCTTCTTCCTCGTCGATGCAGGACCATACAATGCCGCACATCAGTTGCAGGTGATATTGCTCGGGAAATATAGGTGCAGGTGGTATTTTGTGAAAATTGAAGAAACCACTCACGCTGTCCGGTGCTTTCTTGATGAAATCCTGGTACCATTCCATCATCACTTTGGCGTCGTTGATGTCCCAGAACATCGGCCCGCCGTACACGGTGTGGACCTCGTGCGCCCGGAAAAGAAAGGAAGTTACCACACCGAAATTGCCTCCTCCACCGCGGATAGCCCAGAAAAGGTCCGGGTTATCGGTAGGCGACGCTTTTACCCTTGTGCCATTGGCCAATACCACTTCGGCTTCGAGCAGGTTATCGATCGTCAGGCCGCCGAAGCGTGTCAAATGTCCCAAGCCCCCTCCAAGCGTAAGCCCTCCGATACCCGTTGTGGCATTGATTCCCGTAGGCACGGCCAATCCGTAAGGGTGGCCGGCCTTGTCCAGATCGCCGAGCAGGCACCCGCCTTGCGCCCGGATCGTGCGCGCCACAGGATCGACGGTCACATTGCGCATAGCCGACAGATCAATAACTAACCCTTGGTCACATACGCCGAGGCCGGCGCCATTGTGGCCACCGCCGCGTACGGCTACCAGCAGGTCGTTTTGGCGTGCAAATTGAACGGCCTTGACGACGTCCGTCTCGTCCGCGCAACGTACAATGAACTCGGGACATTTGTCCACCATGCCGTTATGGACTTTTCTGGCGGTGTCGTAGTCGGTGTCACCAGGGGTAATAACCCTGCCCCTGAAATGGGGGATTGTTTTAGAGGAACTGTTTGCTTCCATCTGAGAAGGGGTTTAAATAGAAAACAAGAAAACCTACCGGTCCGGGTGGGACCGAATTTCAGATGATTGTGGTGTAGCAAAGCATAAGGATGCGTAAAAAGCCGTGGCTTCCGCGAGGGGGCGACAAAGTATCGGCGGTTATAAATATACTAATTTTTGGTTTGATGCTCAAAAAGTTAGGATTTTATAGCAGGTAAAATGTGTGAAAAAGTGTTTGATAAATCGCCCCGGCAGGTTTAGTTTTATATTCGGGAATGCAAATCGCACTCCGTGCCCTAATCTGCCGGTATTAAGTTGAAAAATCCTTCGCAATGGAAATGGTTCCGTCCGCTCGTGATCCTCGTGTGGGTGTTACTGCTGAACCTATTTCTTGTTCAGAAATTTATCGGAAGCCAGTGGAAAAGCGTGACCATCACACTGGCATGGCTCGGGTGTGCGCTCATTACCTGGCAGCTCATGGCCCGGTGGAGCGAGAAATGGCGGGCACGGTATCCCGATATTACCCAAACGCGGCAACGGATCTTCGGGACGTTTTCGGGGTACCTGGCAATCGAGGTACTCAGCCAGGGCTTCTTTTTTGTGCTCGTGTATTTAGCGCGTTGGGATTGGGAGGTATTTACCTTAAAAGAATACGGCATTTACATCAACCTTTGCGTGGTGACGCTCTTCGCGGTGGGCGCCGTTTATGAGCTGATCTATTCGTTGAGCCAATACGGAATAGCATTGCAGGAAGAGGAGGCTATCAAGAAAAAGGCGCTTCAAAACCAGTTCGATAACCTTAAAAACCAGGTTAATCCGCATTTTTTGTTCAATAGCCTTAATTCCCTTTCAGCGCTTGTTGAAGAGGACCGCGTACAGGCTGGTGCGTTCCTGGATGAGCTTTCGAGCGTGTACCGGTATTTGCTCCACACGAGTGAGAACGGGCTGGCTTCGCTCAAAAGCGAGGGCGAGTTTATCCGTTCCTACCTGTTTCTGACCAGCACCCGCTACGGCTCGGCCATCGAAGTAGAAATGGATATCGATGAAAGCTGCGCACACTGCGTGGTGCCGATGCTCACCTTGCAAGCGCTCGTCGACAATGCGATCCGGAACAATGTGGTGATGAAACAAAAGCCTCTGAAACTGTCGATCACGACTTCCGACAGGCAACTCGAAGTCCGGAATTCGATTCAGCCGAAGCACGTGAATGCGGCCCGCGAGGGACTAGAAACGCTGGTTTGGCGGTTCCGCGACCTGAACCTCGAAGAGCCGATGCTCTTCGACGACGGGGAGACATTCACTGTAACAATTCCCGTAGGATCAACCCGTAACCAATTCGAAACGACGTGAAGCTACTGGTCAGTTATACCAAGCAGGATATTTGGATTGCTCTTGCCCTGCTTCCTGCGTACATCGTGCTGATGAACTACTTGCTGGTTGGCAGCATTTATTTTTCGGATATTTCGGTGTTCGCAAAGGCGACTATCGTTTCGACCGTCGTTTTCGGGCTTGCCTATCAGCTCATCCACGCCCGGATCGGCTACTGGTTTCGCAGGCAGTTTTCCCATTTCAAGCAAACTCCCAAAAGAATGCTGCTCATGATCCCGGCGCATATCTTTTGTAACCTGGCCATTATCAGCGGGCTGTTCTTCCTCTATAAAGCAGCCGGTTTCACGGGTTACGTATACGACCTCACCAGTTTCGAATGGGCGCTTGCATTGGGGGCGGTCATGAACGTCGTGGTTACGTGCATACACGAGGGCGTGTACGCGTTCGAGCTGTGGCAACAGAAGCTGCTTGAAACCGAGAAGCTGCGCAAGGCCAACCTCCAAAGCCAGTTTGAGAGTTTGAAACAGCAGATCAACCCGCATTTCCTGTTCAATTGTCTCAACTCGCTTTCGTCGCTGATCGAGGAGGATGCCGAGCTCGCTACGCAGTTCATCGATGAAATGAGTAATGTATACCGGTACCTGCTGCGCAGCAACGAATCGGAACTCACTACTTTGGAATCCGAGCTCAATTTCGCGAGCTCCTATTTTCACCTGCTCAGCACGCGCTATGGGAGTAACCTGCGGCTGGAAGAAGAAATTGATCCTGCCTACCGCGATCATATGCTGCCGCCGCTCACATTGCAATTGCTGATGGAAAACGTGGTGAAACACAATGTCATCATGCCCCAGCAACCGCTTTATATTCGGTTAAACACGACGACCGACGGCAGGCTTGTGGTCTCAAATAATCTCCAAAGACGCTCGGTTACAATCCCTTCCAGCCGGATAGGCCTGGCCAATATTGCTACGAAATACAGCCTCCTGGGACAGGGAGAGATTAATATCGACGAAAACCCGCAGCATTTTTCGGTAAGTCTACCGCTGCTGGTGTCGGCGTAGCGGTCACATCTTTTTCAAAGTCATCACGCTCTTGATCGCCGCCGATTCCCCGTCTTCTGGAAGCAGGTTGAAGCGTACTTTCAAAGTGGTTTCGGTTAGTTCGAGGACTTCCCAATCGTCTTTTTCCAGGCCGCTGGGCACACTTTTCATTTTGATGACCCGCGCTGCTTCGTCGTAGGTCCAGTTGGCGGTGTAGCTTTCCTGCTCCTCTTTTGCATTGCATCGTTTGTCGCCGGTATTGGTGATGAACTTGCCGTCCTTTTGAAATACAATGAAGTCGTCGAAATCGCATTCGATGAGCAGCTGCATGAGGTCGGTTTCCTTGTCGCCGTCCTCGTCGAGGTCAAGCGGCTTGACCAGGTCCCAGGTTTCGGTCTTCCATTTTTTGTCGGTGAAAGTGATTTTGACAGGCTCCGGCGTAACGTCTTTTTTGTCGTCGTCTTTACAAGCGGAGGTCGTGATGGCGAGCAGGGAAAACAGGGTAATGTAAGTGTAATGTTTCATTTTCATGGCTAACAGATTTGCATTTGGTTGAGCCAAAATTAGCATGGCTGTAAGGCTTGCCCAGCGTGTATTGTGCACCAAACGGGACAAGCAGGGGATGAAGCGTACAAGGCGATGTATGGAGTGTTCGATGGATGTAAATGTCGGTTCGGACTGGTATTTTACCGGTGCTGTTCGGCACGGTGACGTTTCATAGCCCTTAAATGCCGTTTCATAGGACGTTTATGTGTTTCCGTTTCCCGCAGATTTCAGGAATTGGTTATCTTGACCTACCTTTTGATCCTAAAACATGAACTGCAAAACCAATTTATGAAGGTATTATTGATTGAAGACGAGGATCTGGCTGTGAGAAAACTCTCCAAACTACTGACTGAAATTGATGGGAATATAGAAATCGTCGGCAAGGCCGCCAGCGTGCAGGAATCGGTGGATTTTCTGAAAGAGAATGAAGTTCCCGACCTTATTCTGATGGATATTGAGCTGGCCGATGGCCAAAGCTTCGAAATATTCGATCAGGTGAAAGTGGAATCGCCGGTGATATTCACCACTTCCTACGACGAGTACGCGCTCCGGGCATTCAAGGTTAATAGTATCGACTACCTGCTCAAACCGATCAAACGGCAGGAGCTGGAAGCCAGTTTGGCGAAATACAATCGTCTCACAAAGGGTGCGGAGAGCGACGTTTCCAAAAGTGCCGCCAATGTAGACCGCGACGCGATCGATTCGCTGGTTAAGCAGCTTCGTCAGCAAATGCAGCCTTCCGAATACCGGAAACGGTTTCTGGTCAAGCATTTGCAGCAATGGGTGCCCGTGGAGGTGAGCGACATCGCCTATTTCTATTCGGAAGAGGGGACAAGTCTTTTCAAATCAAAGAATAACCAGAAATACCCGGTCGATTACACACTCGACGAGCTCGAAAAAATGCTCGACCCGGACTGCTTTTTTCGTGCCAACCGCCAGTTTATCATCAGCGTGCATTGCGTGCAGCAGATCAACCCGTATTTCAATAATAAGATTAAGCTCGCACTCACGCCTGCACCTGAGAGCGAGGTGATTATCAGCCGCGAAAAAGCGATGGATTTCAAGAAATGGCTTGGTAAATAGCTTTGCGCAATTCATGCAGCGATAATGACGCTTCAAAGGATTTGACAATGGGAATCGCCGGCCGGCAGGGCATTTTTGCAACGTCGGCCTTGCCGGCAGTTTTCCAAACTGTTATTTCCAAAAGCCATGTTAAAAAAAATCCTGAAATGGACCGGCCGTACATTGCTGGTCATCGTGCTCCTTGCACTTGGTTATTACACCAAAGCTTACATCACAATCGGTAACCGGAAAAGCAAAGTATACCCGGTAAAGCCCATCCAACTCGACATCCAGGCTGATTCTGCCACCATCGCACAAGGTAAGCGCCTTGTTACGACCAAAGGCTGCAACGACTGCCACGGCAAGGACCTGGGCGGGCGAGTCCTGTTCGAGCAAAGTGGGGTAGGGCGGCTCGTAGCCCGCAACCTCACCAAAGGAAAGGGCGGGATATCCAAAGATTACGACACCGACGACTGGGTGCGGGCGATCCGCCACGGCGTGCAGCAAGACGGCACGCCGCTTATTTACATGCCGTCGGCGGGTTTCAACAAGCTCAGCGAAACCGATTTGAAAGCGGTGATCGCCTATTGCGCACAGGTGCCGCCCGTGGACCGGGTGAACCCGCCCAGTGAAATTGGCGTCGGAGCGACCATCCTGGCCGATCTGGGGGAACTGGAACTGTTCGAGGCTGAGAAAATCGACCACAATGCAGCGCCTCCGCTGGCGATACGTGAGGGAGTGACGGCGGACTTCGGTAAATATGTGTCGCAAATTTGTACCGGTTGCCACAAACCTGACATGAAGGGTACGCCGGGAGAAGGTGGTACGCCCGACATTTCCTCGACCGGGAAAAGCGCCCGTTGGACCGACGAACAGTTTTTTCAGACACTGCGTACCGGCAAACGCCCCGATGGCACCGAGTTGAAAGCGCCTATGCCCTGGCAAATGACCGCTGCGTTTTCGGACACCGAAATGCGGGCATTGCGGATGTATTTGAAACGTATCTGATCGCACTAATTTGCAGCATCGACGGGATGGCGTTGGAGTTTTCCCGAATTATTTGGAAATTGAACGCCATCCTACTCAACTCGTTTCTTCTCATTACTTAACCGGCCAGTCTGTCGGACTCACCTTTGGTTGCGCGTAGATCGCCTCCGAGGCTTAGTCCGTTGAAGTACAGTGTTTTACCGGATTTTTTTCTATGAGTAGAATCAAATGTTTAATTATCGATGAGCCGTATGCTTCGAACGTCCTCGAATCCTATATCGGCGAATTGGAATCCCTGGAACACGTGGGAACATTTTACCACGCGATCGACGGGCTGATGTATCTTCAGCAGAACAAGATCGATCTCCTTTTCCTCGACATTATGCTTCCCAAAGTGACGGGAGAGGCATTTTTAGAATTGCTGCCCTGCCGGCCGAGGGTCATTTTCCTGTCCGATCGGAAAAAGCGGTGGAAGCGTGGCGACGACGAATACATACTCGATTGCCTGGTAAAGCCCATCGCGTTCGAAAGGTTCCTCGCGAGCATCGACCGTTATTATGCGGCGGTACCGCCGCCCGTTGTCAAACGGAACGTGCCGACCAGGCGCAAGCGGTCTGCGCCGGATAGGGGGCCGTTTATTTACCTGTTTTCAGGCAAGTCCGCGGTGAAGGTGTTTCTCGACGAGGTGCTGTATATGGAGGGAGTGAAGAAGTATACGAAGATCAAAACCACTGAAAAAGAGTTGATTGTTTATCAGCGATTGACGGACGTTGAAATGCGGTTTGCCGGACGCGGTTTTATGCGGGTACACCGCTCGCTGATCGTGGCGCTGAATAAAGTAACGGCATTCACCGACCAGACAATCGAGATTGCCTCGCATATATTGCCCGTTAGCGCACCCTACCGCAGGCAGGTAGCGCGGCGTATCCTCGCGGACCTGAGGGACGTATAGCGTATTTTCGTCAACGTATACTATTGCATTAAGAAAAGATAATCGTACTTTAAACGCCTAATCCAATCTTTTCAAACATGGGAAAATTCGTAATTACAAAAAGAGCTAACGGAGAATTTCAATTTAACCTGAAAGCCGGAAACGGTCAGGTGATCCTGGCAAGCGAGGGTTATACGACCAAAGCGGCTTGCGAAAATGGGATCGAATCGGTGAAAAAGAATTCGCAGGACGATGCACGTTTCGAACGCCTTACTTCGAAAAACGACAAATTCTATTTCCTTTTGAAAGCTACCAACGGGCAGGCAATCGGAAGCAGCGAAATGTACGAAAGCGTAGCAAGCCGCGATAACGGGATCGAATCCGTGAAAAAAAACGCGCCGGATGCGGATGTTGACGATCAATCGGCGGCATAGTCCGTTCAGATATATAGCAAAAGCGCAGGATCATAACTTGTCCTGCGCTTTTCTTTTGGGTATTTCCGGCGATATTGGTACAATAATTGCACCACGTATATTGATCCAAAACGGTATTTCATGGTATCCGACTTCAACAACCGCATTCGTCAAATCGCCTTTCTGCTGATTGTCACCGCATTGGCGGTAATCGTTTTCAAGCAGCTTTATATCTTCTTTCCCGGTTTTCTGGGAGCGCTCACCATCTACATCCTTTGCCGGAAGTACTATTTTCACCTCACCGAACAGCGAAAGTGGAAGAAAGGCCTCACCGCCGTACTTTTTATGGTCCTTTTTATGGCGTGCATTGTGGCTCCCGTGTATTTCGCCGGCCAGATGATATTTCAAAAAATTAATATGATCGCTGAGAACCCCGAACAGGTGAATCACGCGATTGATGCAATTTCGGCTCAGCTTCGCGAGTGGACGGGGCAGGATTTGCTTACCCGTGAGGCAACGACGGATATCCGTAAAAGAGCGGCGGGTTTTATCCCCGGAATTCTCAACAGCTCGGCTACCATGCTCGGGAACCTGCTGATGATCCTTTTCCTGTCGTATTTTATGTTCAAGAACGGCCGGTTTATGGAAGAAACGCTGGAACATTTCATTCCGCTCAAACATAAGAATATCCAGTCGCTTGCCGACGAAACCTGCGGTATGGTACGGGCCAATGCGCTGGGCATCCCGCTTATTTCGCTTATCCAGGGGCTGGTAGCATTGCTCGGTTACTGGATCGTCGGGATCGAGGATTTCGTTCTGCTCGGATTGATCACGGGGTTGTTTGCTTTCTTCCCGGTGATAGGCACGGCGATGATATGGCTGCCATTGGTGATATTCCTGTTTTCCAAAGGTGAAACCGGGAAGGCGATCGGTCTGGCTGCGTACAGTGCAATCATTATCGGAAATATCGATTATGTTGCCCGCATTACTTTTTTACAAAAGGTAGGCAATGTGCATCCGGTCATCACGATCCTCGGTCTGATCGCCGGTTTGAAGCTGTTCGGTTTCTGGGGTTTCATCTTTGGCCCGTTGCTGATCAGTTACCTGCTGCTGCTGGTCAGAATCTACCGGAGCGAGTTTGGCGGACAGGTCAAATCTCCGAATCCGCCTTCGACTTGATCTCGTAATTATGATAGCCGTCGGGCCCATCCGACCACTTGTACACGATTTTCTTGAACCGCAGGTCATTTACGACCCCGTATATGTTCTTCATGAAGTCTTCCTGTACCTGCTCCGGCTTGAACATACGCCCTTCAAAGGTAAGTACTTCCTGATGTTTGCCGGCCAGGCTAATCCCGACGTGCTGTTCGTCCAGTGCTTGCTTTTTCGATTCGACGTAGGCCGTACGTAACTCCGGAAAGTCGCGCTGCTGCACTTGGACCATCTTCTTTTTCAGGATCTCGCGTTGCGCCGTCACCTTCTTGTCGGTGTTGGCTTTGGCTTCATTGTACAAGGCCGTATTCGACTTGTGCCACGAAAGCCGCGTTGCGAGGTCGGTATTGCTGTCTCCGTTTTTGAGTTTCAGGTCAATGTCGCTGATCGTGTTTTGCAGGAAGAGCAGCATATTTTCGTTGGCGGCTTTGTTCACCGGTTTCGGCGCGTAGAAGTAGACTGCGATGCCCGTTGCCACTGCCGCCAGCAGGAAGTACACGATATATCTGCCAAGTGCAGGCCTCGCGTGCGTGATGCTACTTTCCGCAGCTCCACTGGACGCAGCCCTATCAGTTGTGGCCCGACGTAATTCTGTTTGTTGATGATGATGGATTTCCATGTCTGTTGGTTTTTTTCCTTAACTAATGGGAGTGCAGGATCAAAAAATATGCCAACCGGCTTTGGAACGGATTTTTTTCGCGAGCGGGGTATTTCAGTCAATGCACTCTAATCATGAAAATTCAGCAATTTTATAACAAGGCCTACGCGTGGATATTGGAGACAGGGCCTTCCGTTCTTGTAGGTATAGGCGTGCTCGTCGCAGGCTTCTGGCTCATCCGAATATTGTCGCGCTGGCTCAACGCGCACATGTACAAGCGCGACATCGACCCATCACTCACTCCATTTCTACTAAGCCTTGCGGTAACCTCGCTGCGGGTATTGCTCATTATTTCGGTCATGCAGATCATCGGCATCCAAATGACCGTTTTTGCTGCTCTTATCGGTGCAATCGGTGTTGCCGCAGGTCTGGCGCTGTCGGGTACATTGCAGAACTTTACAAGCGGGGTCCTCATCCTGATCCTCAAACCTTTCCACGTAGGCGACAACATCGTAGCACAAGGGCAGGAGGGGACAGTACAGGCGATCAAGATCTTTTATACGGTTGTGAGAACTTACGATAATCGCACGGTCGTGATCCCGAACAGCAAGCTTTCCAACGAGGTGATTATCAATATCAGCAGTTCCGGTAACAGGCGGCTCGATGTGGAGATGAAATTCACCAACGGCATCGATTTCCGGGAAGTCAGGAACATTGTCAACAATGTCCTCGATCATGCCCAAAGTGCCCTTAAAGTCCCCGAAAGGCGCATTGGGATATCATCTATCGAGCCCGACGGCTATAAAGTGATGGTGAATGTGTGGCTCGATGCCCACGGTTTTGTGGATACCAAAATGGAAATCCAGGAAAAGCTGATGGAGGCTTTGAAAGGTTCCGGTCTTAAACTACCCGGAATGGGTTGAGATTTTTTTTGCTCCGTGCAGCGTTTTTTTCGAGGGGTGTGTCTTCCTGCATGTTCCTCCACCAGGGTGGAGGATAAGGAAGCCCCTTTAATCAGACTATTAGCCATGAAAAAAGATAGTCGGACTAAGGTTGGAAAAAACCGGATTCCAAAATAGCTTGGCCGACAATGTAAATAAAATGAATCTGAGATGGTGATGAAGCATGGAAAAGCCGGTCGCGAACGGCGGATCAGGACGTGCTTGGTGAACAGCCTCCTTTTTGTGACGCTTTCACTGTTGTCCTGTGGTACAGAGAGTGTTGTAAAGCCGGAGTCGGCTCAGGGATTAACGAAAGCCGAGTTTCTCGGTAGAATGATCGTGCAGGAAAGGTATTGGCGCATCGAGGAAATATCCCGGCAGGAAGAAGACCAGATTGCCACGCTGAATGTACGTGAGAAAACGACGTTGCTCAGCAGTCATTACCTGAACGAAGTGATCCCGTTCGTGGCGGTGCAATTTGGCCGGGGCTATTTTGGGAAAGGGGTAGTAACCGAATCACAAATGACCGGCGCATACGGAAAAGTGCCTTTTGGCGAATTTCAATGCATGCTAATGCTCAAATCGACGAAGCAAAGCGGCGAATGGAGCTGGGACAGTGAGCGCAAAATGATGAAACTTCCCTTGCCCGAAAGTATTCAGTCGCTTGCAGCGGCAATGTCGGGTACTGATTGGCAACCCGATAGCGGGTACGTAGCGAGCGAACCGGCTCCGCTTTTCAGAGGAGTGGAGGAAGCTCGCAGGGCGGCCAGCCCCGAGCGGATCAAGATCCTGGTAGAGGAGCAAACGGTACAGGGTAAAGTCACGTATGCTTTTACCATGCGCGCAGCCTGGTTGACGGATGTCGAAACGCGGGACGCGGATCACAAATTTGGAGTATCCTTATATTAATTACATAACTGGCACCCCGGCGATCAAAATCATTTGATGCTATGAATGAAAGAAAGTTTACGAACAAATTACTTCTTCTGATTGTCCCCATCCTGTTTTTAAATGGATGCAGCAATTACAAAGACCAGCAGATGATCCCGCCCGAAACATTGCCGGATGCTATTATCAAGGTCATGTCGGATGCTTATCCTGATGCTACGGATGCCACATTTCAAGCAATAGAAAAGGATAAGCTTTATGAAGTTTATTATAAATTGAAAGGTAATCCGTTTTACGCCGCATTAAATACCAAAAAGATATTAAGCGTGTACCGCATGCACGGCGTACTTCCCGATTCGATGAAGCGGGCGCTTCCTTCGAGGAATATGACGGGAGGAGTGGTAGAAGCATATAAAGAGCCTGAAAATCAGGTGAGTGCAGATAAGAAATATAGTGCCCGGTACACCTGGAATAACCAGGCCTATTTGCTGAGCTGGCTCAAATATGACCTGATCAATCCCAAAAGACTGTCGATTGTGTTGGAGCCGTATATCAAATTTTCATACTCGATCGGTAAGGACGAACTAGCTGTTTTGCCAGGTCCTGTGGTGAGTTTTCTGGAAAGGGAAAAGCTGAGATTTGCGGCTGCAACAATTAGGATTAACGATAAGAATGAAAAGATATACGAGGTAAATGCCTACACCGCATCGAGTACCAATTATGATTTTACTTTCGATGCTGCGGGAAAGCTGACAAATACGATTTATCGTGCCGAGGCATTTTATTATAATATTGATGAATACCCTGAAAAAATACAGAACTTTGTAAAGAACTCGTGGGTATTTTCTTCCATGAAAATATTGGAAGGCTATAAATTTTCAGACCCGATTGGGACAGGTTATGGGTTGATTATGCAGGGGACGGATGAAAATTGCCGGTTCACTTTCGATCAGGATGGCAACTTCGTGAATATGAGGTACCAGTCTGTAGTTGATCAGTGAGCGAGAAATAATTGTTTCAACGATACACTTCATAACCCTTCTGAATGACGTTTTTCCGCAGCAAGAAATACGGTTCGCTGGCCGATCTGGTTCGGGCTTGTCAAGCCGGCGACGCCAGGGCGCAGACTGCATTTTATGAACGGTACAAATCCAAATTACTGGGACTTTGCCTGCGTTACGCGAAAACAAAGGCAGAGGCGGAAGATATATTTCAGGACGGGTTTATCAAGGTTTTCAAGAATATCAATGAACTGAGGAACGTGGAGGTGATTGATGCCTGGGTGAAATCGGTAGTGATCAGGACGGCGATTAATTACTATCACCGGACGACGAAAGAGCAGCAGCTGCACTCCAACCTGGAAGATTTTCAGCGGGAGATCGATTCGGGAGATTATGGAAAGATTATCACTCAGATTGACATGAACGTGCTGCTGAACGTGATCAATACATTACCGGATGGCTACCGGATGATCATCAACCTCCATTTGATAGACGGTTATACGCATGGCGAAATCGGGGAAATGCTATCCATTTCAGACAGTACCTCCCGCTCGCAATTTTTAAGAGGAAGAAATTTGTTAATGAGGAAGTTACAGGAAAAAGGAATTACGCAATATGAAATCTTCTGACGAGCGTATCGACGAGGAGTTGCGTAAAGCTCTCCGTCAACGATTCGATAATTTTGAACGACTGCCTGATCCGACCCTCAGGGAAAAGATATTCCAGGGGCTTGGGGGCGGAACCACTATGGTGCAAACGGGCCTCGTTGCGTCGTTGCTGCTGCTCATTGGGCTTACGGCCACGGTATACCTCGTGTCCTATTCAGTGGAGAAGAAAAGAGAACTGCTTGCGGGCGTAAAGCAGGTAACAAAGGAATTTTCCAATGTGCTGCCGGCTACTTCCCAATCGTCGGCTCGGCATGAAGATATGCAGGAACCGGAAACTGCAAAAGAGAATAATAATACGGCCGGTACCCATCCGGCTGCATCTCAGCCTGCATTGCGCACTGAATCCAATGCTGTACGCAATGCCGGAGAAAGTGTGCAAGCCGGTACTTTGCGCGCAACCGACATAGTCACACATCCGTATCAGTATAAGCGGGCGGACGTTGCTAAACGGGTGGAGGCGGCCCGGTCGAAAGGGCCCGCATCAATCTGGAATAAACACAAGGACATTTCTCCCGCCGACAGGGTGTTTCCGGAATCGGAAATAGCGAAAGCAGACTTTGGAAATGTATTGCCTGACAGTCCCGTAACCGGTGAAGGCAATATGAAAGAACTGGAAGGGCCCTCGTTGGCCGATCAAGACATCGGGGTGCTGGATCACAGGCCAATGGCCCTTCCAAAATATAACTGGGAGCCGGACAGCGTCGTGACGCCCGGTAAGCCTCAAAAGCGCTATGAATTTCTCTTTAAAGAACATTGGAGCTTCATAGCAGGGCTTACACCATTGCGTACGTTCCAGATCCTGACGGTACGGCCGGGGAATGGGGTTGTTTACCAAAACTTTGTTTTGCCTGCCAAAATCTCGGCGCAGACCGTTGGCTATAAGTTCTCGGCCGGGGTAGAGCGCAAAGGATTTCAATTGTTGGTTAATTACGGAGAATTCAAACAGTCGTACCGGTACGAGATCGCTACCAGCGAGTTTGCCGTAGGGCCGGATCTTACCGGCAATTATGAGGTGGTACGAAAAGGCATTCCGCAGGAGGAGAACAGCACGGTTCGGCTGGTAGGAATGGCTGTGAAAAAGCACACCGTGCGCCGTTCCCATTTCCTGCGTAACTATTTCGGGGATTTTGGGGCGGAATTCAGTCGCGACCTCACTTCCAGAAAGAATATGGTATGGGTGAATGCGGGTTTCGGGAAGGAGCTTTTTGCCGGAAATAACGTAGTCATGACTGTCGGACCGTATTTCGAATACAGCCTTTCAAAACTAGGTAATCCTGATAACCCTTTCAAAATACAGCCCTACCAGATCGGGCTTTCCGTGGGTTTGCGGTATACCAAAAAATAAGCCGGCGCGCTTGGCGCCGGTTATACTTCCGATTTCAGGATATCCCCCAGTTCCCGCCGGAAATTCTCTCCGTAAATGTTACTGTATTCTCTCGCAAAGCTCTCAAACGTACTTTTCGCGAGCGAATGCTTGCCCAGCAATGCAAAAGATTTGCATTTAAGAACCATCGCCTCCTCATTGGCTGGGTCGAAATACGAAATGTTGTTGGCCAGGCGGACCATCAACTCCGGATCGTCGGATACTTGAATGCTCCCTGCGTAGTTCAGAAACGTATTGACGACCATATTCGAAATTTCCGATTTAAAAGGGTCGAGCCATTCAAATTCCATATTGGACAGGAAGCTTCCTTTATTGGTAATGCCAATCAGCGCTTCGATCATCGGGCGGTCGATGCTTTTGGAAGAAGTGATATTCATGAAATCGAGGTAATCGATATGCACTTCATTTTCATTGAAATCCAGTTTCCAATGCCCCGCGTTCATGACGATCTGGCAATGCGGAATTTTGGTCAGTATGGCTTTCAGCTTCGTAAGGTTCACAGAGCGGTTGTTGCGAGCGCTCTCGGCCGATTTGTCGGCCCATAGCAATTCCCGCAGCTTGTCTGAGTTAATGCCTCTTTTCCAACGGATAGAATACAGCAAAATAACCAGGAACAGCTCTTTGATAAGCGGCGTCAGCGCCTGGGTAAAATCGGTTCCGTTGTCGTCTGTAACTTGTAAGTCGCCGAACAGAGAAATGCTGTTGCGTTCCTGCGAAGTTGCCGGGCTGGCATTCCTGCGTGGTTGCACCGCAGCGGGAGGCACGTCCACAGGTGACCTATTTTCCGGTTCGGAGGGATTTGCAGCCGGACGACGCCTGCGAAAATACAGCCACGCAGCGCAAGCGAGCAGGCCCATGCCTGCTAATACCAACGGCCACACGGGCAATGCTGTGTTTTCGGCGGTTATCACTTCGGCGCGAGCCTCGCGTACGGGTGTAAGCAGCGTGTACGCGTGCATGACCGTCTGCTTGTCGTCTTCGCTGCGGGTCATGGTGAATGCCACCAGCTGTTTGCTGTCGGGACAGAAGAACAGATCAGCGAAAGAATGCGTGTCGTGGAAAGAATAGGGGATCGGGTTTGCCATAGGCGTGAACTCCGGTTTGTCGAGCGAGCCGCGGACGAGTTGCAATTCCGAGTTATACCTGTTTTTTGGAAAACTCAAAGCATAAAAATACCCGTCGGGAAAGACCAATGAATTGGCAAAATTCAGCTGGGTTAGGTCTGCGCCGGTGTCGTACACTTTCTTCCAGGTCCGGGTACGCGGGTCAAAGAGCAACAAATCGTTCCAGTTTCTCGGATTCAGGATCTGCTGTCCTGTCAGGCTGCCGTAGCCGCCCAAAATGTACATGCCGCGCGGACCTACGCCGCCCGCAGCGAGGTAGCGGGGCGTGTAGGCGGGGGCAGCGGCTGTATCGCTGGTCGGCAGGGTTGTCCATTGACGCGTCGGCAGATGGTAGCGCTGCACCTTGTTTTTGTAGGTCAAATGCCCGTAACCGCCGAAAAGGTACAGCGAGGAATCTGCGGAAGAAAAGAACTTGTTCGAATGCCAGTATTCCGTGGAGCTTTCGGGAATCGGGAAAATGAAGTTATTATCCCATTTCCGGCTCGTAAAATCGAAGCGGGCGATGCGCTGCTGATCGGCATTGTAGGTGTACAGATTTCCCGAAACTGTATCCACAAATGCCTGATTGCCTTTGGCCAGATGCAGCCTGCCCGATTGGTAGGGGTAAGAAACCATTACCTGGCTGGCCACCGAGTAAGTGTGCAGGCTATCTTCGCCGATAAGGTAAAGGATCTCGCGTTTTGGATCAAGGGCGGAGCAGGCGAACCCGCTGGTAACCATTCGCTTGCGCAGCTGCCAGACTTCATGCAGCTTTTCGACCCAAACCGGATTTTTCGTCACACCGGCGATTTTTCCGTTGGCATTATGGACTGCTTCGCCCGAATGTTCGTCCAGGGGCCAGAAACCGGCAGATTTTCCGTCGTGAGTTAGCCGGATGTTCGCGAGGTTCATGGGCGGCACGTCCGTGGTCTGGAACGACTTATATTGATTCGCCCCGAACAGCAGCCGGTAGCAGCCGCCTGAGGCCGCCTCCATTGTATGCGAATAGGTTTTCCCACCCGCGGTAACGCTCAGTTTCCGGGCTTTCACGTCAATTTTGAGCACAAACTTGTTCCAACCGCCGAAAAGCGACTGATCGCCAATATTGAATGCAATGCCCGATAGCTTCTCACCGGCAATGACCCGAAAGCGGCCGGTCGCTGCGGCTATCCCGTTATCGTAAATGAGGTCGACGTTATTTTTGTCGTCGCCTATGAGCCGGAAAATGTAGCCGAAGTAGGTTTTTTGTCTGGGTACAAAGGAAAGATCAAATGTCAATTCGAGGTCTTCCGAAACGCAAACCTGCTTGGTTGGCGTGAGATCGAGCATGGTGCGGTGATCCTGCAACACCTCGTAGCTGGCGAAACGCAGGCCATGCGATTGGGCTTTCACCGGAATTCCGGCAGAAATAACGAATAGGAATGCGAGGAGGAAAAACGGCAATTTCATCAGGTGGTTCAGGAGCGATACCGGGCCTGCGCCACTGCGTGCGCCGCTGCGTGCGCCGCTTATGGCGATTTCAGGAGGCATAAAATGGCTCATATGGGTCAGCCCGGTTCAGGTAATACGCAGTAGCAACTAATAATTTACAAAAGTTAAAAAAAACTTGAAATAATATAAGGCTGCGAGGCCCATGCCTTAAAAATATGCGCCCCAGCCGTTTCGGGCCGGGGCGCAGCAAGTTAGGCTTCGGAGACCTGATTTAGGGTTTTAGGATCTTTCGTTCGACGCCATCGACATTCACAATGTAAGTCCCCGATGGCCAGGTAGTGATATTCAATTCGAAATAGGGCTTGCCAGGAGTGGAGGAGTGCATTTTTCTGCCGGCCGAGTTCACAATAGCTACCTGCAAAATGCGGGCGTCCGACTGCACCGCCAGCACATTGGCGGCGGGGTTTGGATAAACGTTCACGGCGATTGTCCGCTCAATCTTCGCCGTCACAATGCTGCTGTATGCGAAAGAATTGTCCAGATCAGTCATTTTCAGGCGGTAATAGAATTGTCCCGCAGGCAGGTTAGGGTCCGTATACAAGTAATCGCTGTTCGCATTGGCGTTCTGGTGCGAATTGATTTTTCCAATGGTCGTAAACGTCTTGGCATCGGTGCTTCGCTGGATTTCAAAATGCGAACTGTTGACTTCCTGCGAGGTGCGCCAGCTTAGTAACGCATTGTTTTGTTCGGTTTGCGTACCAAAACTTACCAATGTAACAGGCAGCGGCTGCCCGGCAGTAGTACTCAGCGCATTTGGAAAGAGCGGAACCGACAGGCTGTTTGTCGCTTTTCCAGCGAGTACTTTCTTGGTGTAACCAGCGATACCCATATACCAGTCGGGCGTGAGGTCGAAACCGTCGGCATCGAGCGAGAGGAACCAGGTTGCTCCGCCTTTCGGGGTGTGATCGGCGAATTTCTCCATTTTAAAGAAGGAAGTCGATTCATCCACTTCATCGAACATCGCGAGGTAAACCATATTAGCCCCTTCGTTGATCACATTCTGCGATTGCTGCCACAAAAAGCTGCCGCCATTACGCGGAATGGAGTTTTTAATGGCTGCCGAGGGATTGTTACGGACGGTTTGCAGGTTGAACCACGAAAAGCCCGGGAAGATCACCGGCATATAATCGATGTTTTTGGGCTGCAAATAGGCCATATCGGGCCGTACGGAGTTGATGGCAAACGCATTGGCACCGCTTTCATTGCTGTACCGCCCCACCGACCACGGGCTGATCACGTCAAGTTGGTCGTAAACTGCGAGCCATTCGGCGGTATGAGAGCGCCAGTTGTTGTTGAGGCCTCCCATGATGGTCGCGCGGTATTTGGGATCGTCGGTAGGGTCGGTGGGATCGCCCTCGCGGAACCATTTCACGAGCTTGTCGGAACGTGCGGCGGTAGCGTCGGGGCTCGAAGCGAGGCCAAGGCCCCACAGCGCTACCAGCGGTTTGCCTTTGTGCCACAAATAGTTGCTTTCGGAGGTAACGCCCATTTCATCCACGAGGCGCTTCCAATCGGCGATTACCGCTTCGGTGGAAGTCGCATCCGCACCCGAGAGGTCATACATGATCGCATACACGCGACCGTATTTCAGGCTGGCGGTCTGCACGTTCTCAATCACTTTTTCGAAATGCCTCGGCACGCGTGAATCGCCGGTCCGGAAATTTTGTAAAAACCGCTGCTGGAAAACCCCGTCGATTTCATGCTCGCGCATCCATTTAAAATGCTGGTCGACGGTGTTGTAATTGTAGCTCGAAAACAGCTTTGCGGGCGCGCCGTTGCTATACACCATGTTGGTCGCTACGAGCTCGTTGGACGGGTAGTCGCCCAGGTAAGGCCACATATCCACAGTCGCATTGGCATGGTCGGGTGCGCCGCCGAACCAATGCAGCCACCAGTTATGTGTAGGATTGCCATCGGTCGGAAGCCCGAACCAGCCCTGGTAACCGAACATCACTTTTCCATTCAACGTGTTAGCTGAGGGCACGGCCGTGGTGGCCGGGGCAGGCTCGTAGAATTCGATCTCATCGATCCGCGCGGTGACGGGCGCATTGAGCGCCTGGCTTATCTGGAAGAAATTGATGGCCGAGAGGTTCGGGTTACCCGTCTTTGTGGCGGCATCCAAATGCAGGATCACGTGGTTCCAGCCGTTCTGGATTTTCTGATTTGCGAGATTCCAGCGGTATTCGTCGCTCCCCGCCTGGCCCGACGATGAGCATACGATGCTTCCGCTGCCGTTCATTTGCGTCGCATCGGAAACAAACAGCCAGAATTTCACCACGCCATCGGCTTCCGTCACCGTGGTGTTAAATGGCGCGGGATTGAACGTAAACCAATTGGTACCTGAGCCGGTTTTAACAATGGATGCACTCCCCAGGATCTTGTTGCCCGTGTCGGCCACCAATGCATCCGCGCCCGACCAACCCGTGGTATTGTCGGCTGAGCTTAAAATGTGTGCACCGCTGAGGACACTGCCCTCATAGCCTTTGGTGAAACGGAGATTATCGATCTTGATAATCACCGATTCACCCGTATTAATAGGCTTGTAATACCTGAAAAAATTAATGGCCGCCAGATTGGGATTGCCCTGCTTGCCCGCGGCGCTCAGGCGGAGTACCACGTTGTTCCACCCATTGCGGAGGTTTACGCTCGCGGTACCCCAGTTGTACTCGTCGGTGTCGGGGTTACCCGAGCTGGTAATCTCGAACTGCCCACCGGAGGTGCTGAACTTTGTAACGTCCGACACGTAAAGTGAAAATTGGAGATAGGCGATGTTCAGTTCGGTTGGACCAATGCCGGTGTTGATCGGCGTGGTGAACGTACGGCGAAAGCGTTCGGTGTTGCCTCCCTCGGATTTGATGGAATACGTACCTTGCGCAGGAGCGTCGCTGTCAAGACTCAGTGCATTGCCGCCGCCGCCCCAGCCGGTAAGCGATTCGCAGTCGTCCATGGGCGTTACCTGCGCGCGCGAGGGCAGGGCTGCCGCCAGTAAAAGGAGCAACAGTAAACAGTTGTTCTTCATTTAGGTTTGGATTAAGGTGAAAGATTTGAGTAAATGCCCGGCGCCCACAGGTCTGCCGGACTGCTTCAAATCTAGACGCACACCTATAATTTTGGCTTAACTATGAATTAATAAAGAATAAATGGGAAAAAATGTCGGCTTAAAACCTGCAATTAAGTCCAAATTAAGTCCCCGTTAACACCCCGCCATTTACTTAGCGGCCGGAATTACAATTACCTCCGAGTAACTTTTTCTTTCAAAAAAACAATTATGAACAAAACTCTATCCATCCCCTTATGGGCGATGAGTATGGCATTGCTATGCCATTTCAACCCACCTGCGTATGCGCTCCGCAGTGGCAGCGGGCAGTCTGCGGCCCCCCGTCCTCCTGCCGCGACCGATGTTTCAGGAACAGTCAAAGATGAAAAAGGCGAGGGTATTCCTGGCGTGAATGTGCTGGTGAAAGGCACTGCCACCGGCACTACCACCGATGTGAACGGGAAGTTCTCGATCCAGGTCGGATCGGGTGCGGACGTGCTGGTATTCTCTTTCGTAGGGTATGCCAAACAGGAAGTTGCTGTCGGCAGCCAAACGACGATCAATATTACCCTGGCTGAGGACAACAGGAATCTCGACGAGGTGGTGGTGGTAGGGTACGGTACCCAGAAGAAAGTAACCCTAACGGGCGCCGTCGTTTCCGTGAACAGCCAGGAAATCGTTACCACCAAAAACCAGAACGTACAGAATATGCTCACAGGCAAGCTTCCCGGCTTGCGGGTGGTGCAGAAATCGTCGGAGCCGGGGGATTTCAATTCAAATCAGTTCGATATCCGTGGATTTGGTAATCCGCTCATCGTGATCGACGGCGTGCCGCGCGATAATATTTCACGCATTGATCCGAATGAAATCGAAAGCATTTCGATCCTGAAAGACGCTGCTGCGGCTATTTACGGCGTGCGGGCTGCGAACGGCGTGGTGCTCGTGACCACCAAACGCGGCGCGAGCGGACGGGCGAAGATCGAGTATTCGATGTATTACGGTAGCCAGACCGCGCTCGGCTTGCCTAAGCCGGTAGGCGCGATCGACCGTTACACGCTCATGAACGAGAAGAGTATGCACAATGTGAACAGCCCCACGATCCGCTATTCTGAATCGGATTTTGTGCCCTACCGCGAAGGAAAGCTGCAAAGCACCGATTGGTACGATCTCGTCATGCAAAAGCGCGCGCCGCAGCAGCAGCATAACCTCAGTGCAAGCGGCGGTACTTCCGATGGCAAGGTCGATTATTTTATCAATATGGGTTATATGTACCAGGAGGGTTTCTGGAAGAGCAAGGACCTGAATTATGATAAGTATAACCTGCGCTCCAATATCAATGCCCAGATTACAAAGCAGTTGCGGGCTTCGCTGAAACTGAGTGGCATTATCGATACGAAAAATAACCAGCAGGCGGGCGGCATGCACGAGATCTACGGACCGCTCTGGCGCGCGCAGCCGAACGAGACCAATTATGCCAATAATAACCCGGATTACCTCTTCAAAATGGCGGCCGGGCACCCGGTTGCGTTGACCACCGCCGATATTTCGGGCTACCAGAAGGATAATAACAAATGGCTCCAAAGTCAGTTTCAGCTGGAATACACGGTGCCGCATGTGGAAGGGCTGATGGCCAAAGGGATGTTCAGCTACGATACGCGGATCAACTCCAACACCAATTATAAAAAGTCTTACAATTTGTACGATTACAATGCCTCGAACGGCACCTATGCACCCTTCGCGAACAACCTGCCCGACCAGCTGACCCGTACTTACAACACCCTGCCATCGACTTTGATGCAGGTTTCGTTGAACTATAACCGCTCTTTCAAGGAGAAGCACAATGTAGGGGCATTGGTACTTTACGAAGAAAGCACCCGCAGCAGCGACAACTTCTACGCAAGCCGCGAGCTGGGTATCCCGATGGAGTATTTGTTTGCCGGAAAGGCGCAGAATCAGGTCGGTAACAGCAATATCAATGCGATCTGGAAGAATGCGAACAAAGGGTTGGTAGGTCGCTTGAACTACGATTTCAAAGGCAAGTACATCGCAGATTTCAGTTTCCGCTATGACGGTTCATCCAAATTTCCTCCGGGTAAGCAATGGGGTTTCTTCCCGGCGGTTTCGGCTGGCTGGCGGTTGTCGGAGGAAGGTTTTATCAAGAACAATGCGGCATTCCGCTTCCTGGATAACCTGAAAATCCGGGGCTCCTATGGGACGATGGGGGACGACGGGGCATCGTCATACCAGTTTGTATCGGGCTACGATTACCCGTTCAATGGCAACAGCCAGGCGCTGGCAGGCGGGTATATGTTCGGCGGGTCGTTTGTGAACTCGTTGGGTTTCCGTAATTCGCCCAACCCGAATATCACCTGGTACACGGTAAAAACAGCCAATGCAGGTCTGGACGCCGGCTTTTGGAATGGTTTGGTGGAGGTTACCTTCGATATTTTCCGCCGGAATCGTACCGGGCTGTTGGCGAACCGCCTCATGTCGTTGCCCGGCACGTTCGGCGCAACTATGCCGCAGGAAAACCTGAACAGCGATCAGACGAGTGGTTTCGAGGTTTCGGTTTCCCACCGGAAGCGCATTAACGAGATCCGCTACAATGTGTCGGGTAACCTTTCGCTCACGCGTACCCGCAACATTTACATCGAAAGAGGCCGCTCGGGTAACTCCTACGACAACTGGCGCAACAACCGCAGCAACCGGTTCAACGACGTCTGGTTTGGCTGGGGTTATGAAGGGCAGTTCCAGTCGTACGAGCAAATCGCGGCGCACAACGCATTCGTAGGCCGCGCCACCTTGCCGGGCGATTACATTTATGAAGACTGGAACGGCGACGGTATCATCGACGACATGGACCGTCACCCGATTGCCACCACGATCAACCCTGCCAGTAACACGACCGTCGGCGGTGATGCCAAAAAGAACCACCCGCTCATGAACTTCGGCTTTTCGGGTTCGATCGATTACAAGGGTTTTGACCTGAATATCCTCTTCCAGGGCGCCGCGCTTTCGTATGTGGCCTACGGTGAGCAGCTGCGGGAGCCGCTCGCGTGGGATGGTAATGCATTGGAGTTTTTCATGGATCGCTGGCATCCCAATGACCCGACAGCCGATCCTTACAATCCGTCAACTCAGTGGACGAAAGGATACTACGCCTACACCGGCACCACGGCCGACGAAAACTCTGCGCGGAACATTCAGAATGGCGCCTACCTGCGGCTGAAAAGTGCTGAGATTGGCTATTCGCTGCCGAAAGACCTGCTGAAAAGGGTAGGTGTGCAAGGGCTGCGGGTGTATGTGAATGGTTATAACCTTCACACATTCACCAAGGTACGGGGGCTGGATCCGGAGCACCCGTCGGAGTTGTACGGCTATATGTACCCCATCAACCGGACGATCAATGTGGGTGCGAGTATCAGTTTTTAAATCAAATTCAGCATGGTATTACAAATGAAAAATATAAAATATGGCCTCGCGCTGATGCTGCTGGGCGGCACTTATGCGTGTAATGAGCTCGACATTCCGCCGATCAACGTCGTGCAGGATAAGGATGCATTTACCGACGCCGGTATGCAAGCCTACATGGCGGCATTGTATAGCCGGATGCCGATCGAGGATTTCAAATACAGTGCACAGGAGGGAACCGAAGGGTTTGACACCTGGAACAATATTGCCACCCCAGCGCTGAATACCGGCGAGAATGCGAACCGTAACAATGGCGGCTTTGTGAACCCGGCGAGAGGCTACTGGAAAAGTGGTTACCAGGTGATCCGCAACGCCAATTACCTGATCCGCGAGCTGCCGAAATATGTCCCGTCGCTTACGCAGCCGAAGGTGGATAGATGGATTGCGGAAGCACGTTTTGTACGGGCATTCACCTATTTCGCGCTCGCGAAGCGGTATGGGGGCGTGCCTATTACACAGGATGTGCAGTCGCTGGACGGCGCTACGCTGGAATCGCTTCAAATCCCGCGTAGCAGCGAGCAGCAGGTTTTTGATTTTATCCTCGCGGATCTGGATTTCGTGATCGCGACCATGCCGGAGGCCAGCGAGCAGTCGGGCCGGGTGAATAAGAACATTGCCGCGGCATTCAAGTCACGCGTGGCGCTCACGGCGGGCTCAATTGCCCGGTATGCCAACCCGTTTGTGAAAGAAGGCGTTATGCTTTGTGGTATTCCAAAGGACAAAGCGAATGACTATTTCAAAGCGGCATTTCAGGCGGCGAAATCCGTGGAAGGCAAGTATTCATTATATATGAAAAAATGGTCCGCAGGCGACAAAATTTCGACAGCCGACAATTATGCGGATCTGTTCCTCGATACGGCCAGCCCTGAAACCATTTTTGCCAAAGGTTATTCCTATCCCGAGTCTGTGCACAGCTTCGATGCCGTTTATGCACCTCCGCACATGACCTCCACTTACGGCGATCGTTTCAACCCAACGCTCGATTACGTGGAGCTTTTCGATGGATTGCCCAAGAATGCCAAAGGGCAGCTGAAAACGACCGATGACAAAGGCAACTACATTGTGTACGACTATGTAGAACAGCTTTTCGAGCACTGCGAGCCGCGTTTGCGGGGGACGGTACTGCTGCCGGGCCAGGCTATCAAAGGTGTCCGCACCGATCTGCGGCGAGGCACACTGGTAGAAACCGTAGATCCGTCCGTACCAATCCCGAAGTTTATTCCCGAGGATATGACGAGTGGTTATAACTCCAATGCATTTTATAATTCCAACGTAAAACAATCGGGTACCTGGAACAACCAGACGCCCATTGTGCTCTCAAATGGCCAGTCGATCAACCCGACCGGCCTCGACGGTCCTACCTCGGCCAACAATGCAACCATCACCGGCTTCCATGGCCGTAAATGGCTGATGCCGAACCTCGCGCCGGCGGCTACGGCGTTACACCGCTCCAACCAGTCGTGGGTAGAATTGCGCTATGCCGAAGTGCTGCTCAACCGTGCCGAGGCGGCATTGGAGCTACATCAGAATGGGGTTACGGAAGTGGACGGCGTGGCTTTGCTGAACGATGCATTTGAAAACATCAACCAAATCCGTAACCGTGCAGGGGCTGTACTGCTCAGGACAGCCGCCGAACTCTCGTCTGCGCCGGCGATCGCTCCGGGTATGGGAGTGGGGGGATATGTGTTGGCGCCTACACGCGGGTTACAGCTCGTGCGTATCGAGCGCAGGAAGGAGCTGGCGTTTGAGAACAAGCTCTGGTGGGATATGCTCCGCTGGCGCACCGCCGATGCGGAAGTAAATGCGCGCATCTGGCGGAAATGCAACCCGTTCCTGTTCGCAAAGGGCGCAGTGGCGGAGAGCAGCGACTACGTTCGCGGCAAGTACATTTTTGATTGCCGTTTCGAGGAAAGAAGCTCACGGTTTACCGTCGCCACCAAAAATTACTACGAAGCCATTCCGGGCGCCGAGCTGATCGCGAATCCGAAACTGGTTCAGAATGAGCAATATTGATCACTGAAAATGAATTTAACAATGAAAAGTCTTATTTATATCCTATTCATGCCGCTCGTGTTGTGCGCCTGTAAGATGGACGATGTGGATGCGCCGGATTCGACATTTGAAGGCCGGCTGGTGGATGCGGGTGGAGCGGGAATACAGCTGGAACAGGGCGCTTCCAGCGCGCGCCTGAAAATGGAAGAGCTGAGTTGGAGCAATACGCCGCTGCCATTGTTCCTGAACCTGAAACAGGACGGCTCTTTTATCAATACCAAGCTCTTCCCCGGCAATTATAAAGTCACTCCGGTGGAGGGCCCGTTCTACCCGGTGGCCGAAAAAATAGTGGATATTAAAGGTGCTACGAAGCAGGATTTCACGGTAATTCCCTATTTGAATGTGGATTGGGTAGCCGACCCGGTGATCAATGCCGAAAAGAAGCTTTCCGTAAGTTTTAAATTCACCAGCAATGCAGCGCCGGAAGGACTCACGAAACCCAATCCGCTCGATTACCAGCTTTTTATTTCAACCAATCAATATGTGGGGAATAACAACTGGGACAATACAGCGGTAGGGGCGGTGGTGCCTGTGACGGTCGATAAGGAAGGTCAGAATATCACCATTTCGTCGTCGGTAGCGATGAAATACAGCACGACCTACTACGTGCGCGTCGGGGTGCGGGTAAACGATACTTATAAAAAGTACAACTACACGACGATCAAAACTGTGAAAGTTCCTTAGTTTATTTATACGCAGAGGTAGTGTGAGCCCCCGGGACCGCTGGTCTTTGGGGGCTTGTTTTTTATGAACTCCGTATCGGCATCAGCGTGATCAGGCTGCCGGCTATGGAAGCAACATATGACAACGCACCCGTTTTTTCTCTGAACCGGGCCGGTTTTCGGAACCCCAGTCGGTGAGGATATTGATCACCGGTTCGAGGCTTTTTCCCAGGTCGGTCAGCTGGTACTCCACGCGCGGCGGGACTTCCGGGTATACTTTTCGGCTGATGAGCCCGTCACTCTCCATTTCGCGGAGTTGGAGGATCAGAATGCGTTCGGACACGGCCGGCAGGCTGCGACGGAGGTCGCTATACCGCATGGCGCCGTAAGCCAGTCGCCACAGGATGGAAGGCTTCCAGCGGCCGCCGATCAGGTCCAGGGTGTAAGCCATGTCACAATTTCCGTTGATGAGTATTTCGTTTTCAAGGTTCGTGGAGCTCTGTTTTCGCATAACTTACATTTATGTTAGTACTTGACAATTATGTTAGTACCTGTAAAATTACGAGTAGGGCGGTAGTTTTGCAATGAAATCAAAACCAATTCATCATCATGCAAAATTTGAAAGATAAAGTCGCATTCGTAACAGGCGGAAGCCGGGGCATAGGAGCAGCCATCGTGAAAAGGCTGGCGGCAGCAGGGGCGAAGGTGACTTTTACGTATGTCAACAGTAAAAGCCAGGCCGAAGCCCTCGTGAAAGAACTCTCGGAAGAAGGCCTTACCGCCGTAGCCCTGCAATCCGACAATGCGCGGGAAGGGGCGGTATCTGCCGCCATCGACCGGACTATCGAACATTACGGCAAGCTGGATATTCTCGTAAACAGCGCCGGCGTGTACGTGGGTAAGGCATTCGAGGAGCATACCACCGAGGATTACGATTACGTCATGAATGTCAATGTCAAATCCGTGTTCGAGGCTTGCCTCACCGCTTCGCGGAAAATGGAGCAGGGCGGGCGTATCGTGACAATCGGCAGCTGCATGGCTGATCGTGCGGCGGTACCGCAGGCGACCTTGTATGCGGCGAGCAAGTCGGCATTGTCGGGCTTTACGCGGGGACTTTCGCGTGACCTCGGTCCAAAGGGGATTACGGTAAACCTCATTCAGCCGGGGCCGGTGGATACGGATATGAACCCGTCGACGTCAGCATTCTCCGACTTTCAGCGTGGTATGATGGCGATCCCGAGATATGGTCGCCCTGAGCACATTGCGGATGCGGTAGCGTTCCTGGCCAGTCCGACCAACAGCTACACCACAGGCTCGGTCATTACGATTGACGGCGGTACGCTAAGCTGATTTCAGGTCACGCCGGTAGGATCGGACGGATTAGTTTCCAATATTTGCCGCTGACACCAGGCTGTGAAAACCATTGGAAAAAGAACCCGCACTGCAAAAGATGATCGTTGACCATGTTCTGCGCCGCATTGAGCTCACAGCGGCCGAACAGGCGCATTTCGTATCCCTTCTGAAAGTCCGCAAGCTGCTTCCGCGGCAATACCTAGTCCAGCAGGGCGATGTGTGCCGGTACGAAAGCTATGTTTGCCAGGGTTTTCTCCGCTCCTTTCATATGGATGAGAAGGGCAACGACCATACGCTGCATTTCGCGATGGAAGACTGGTGGATCTCCGATTCCACCAGTTTCCATTTACAGCTCCCGGCTGCGCGGAACATTGTCGCGCTCGAAGCTTCTGTGTTGTTACAAATAGAAAGGGACGATCTCGAACAACTCTACAAGGACATTCCCGTATTCGAACGCTTCTGGCGCATTCTCGAACAACAGGGGAGCATTGCGCAGGACCAGCGCATCCTGAACGCGATTTCCATGACCGGCGCCGAACGATATGAGGCGCTCATTACCAAATATCCCACCCTCGAACAGCGCATGCCGCAGCGGTATATCGCTTCCTACCTGGGCATTACACCCGTATTCCTGAGCCAGATCCGAAAGCAGCTCGCGCAGCGGTCTTAAACAAGTTTAAGCGCTTTTATTAAAATAGTTATACGCCCCGTCGCTGACCAGCCCGGTACTTTTGTAAGAAAAAACAAAGTATGGAAACGATCAGCAAGACGATATTCGATAGCGCTGAAATACACGGCAGAAAACTGGCCAACCGCCTCGTGGTGGCGCCTATGACACGGGTGAGTGCGACGCCCAGGGGTGTACCTACGCAGGAAATGGCGGATTATTACGAGGCATTTGCCGCAGGTGGTTTTGGGATGATCATCACCGAAGGCACTTATACGGACGAATTGTTCAGCAAAGCCAACCACAACCAGCCAGGAATTGCAAATACAGTGCAAATGCAAGGCTGGAAGCGCGTTGTGACGGCTGTTCATGGGTATAATGCGCTTATTATTAATCAATTGATGCATGCCGGGGCGTTGTCGGAAATTCCGGGGGAAACGATCGCACCTTCGGCTGTACAGCCTCTTGGATTACGGGCTACGGACGATACCGTACCGCCCAGCGCATTTCCCATGCCGCGTGCTATGCAGACGGAGGATTTAGAAGCGGTGAAGGCAGGTTACGTCCGTGCCGCATGGCTGGCATACGAGGCAGGTTTTGATGGGGTTGAACTGCACGCGGCTAACGGTTACCTGTTCGACCAGTTTATCACGCCGCATACCAACCTGCGCACCGACGGGTATGGGGGGAACGAACGGAACCGGTTGCGGTTTTTAATGGAAGTGTACCAGGCTGTGAAGGCGGCTTTGCCTGGCGGGTTCATTGTGGGTATCCGGGTGTCCGAAAGTAAGGTCAACGATCTTACGTACCGGTGGCCGGGCGGTTCGGAAACCGCGCGGCGGATTTTTGAAGTACTCGCTGAAATAAACCCTGATTACCTGCACATCGCCGCCGAAGGAGGCCGCTGGGAGCGCGAATGCCGTTATCCCGACGGAACTTCTTCGAACAGCATCGCGAAAAGCCTGCTCAAATCACCCGTGATCGCGAACGGTGGAATGCATGATGTTGCACTGGCAGAGACATTGCTGAACAGCGCCGCGGCCGACCTGGTATCGATCGGCCGCGCGGCCATTGCCTCACCCGACTGGCCCAAACTGATGGCCGCAGGAGAGCCCGTAATACCTTTCTTCAAGGAGTTGATCAAGCCAAGCCTCACACTCGCGCATACACGACACGTGCGTGAGCAATGCGATGAGTCGGCCTTGTGCTGATCACCCTGAGCTGTTATTTGGAAGCGAAATCCGGCCGTCCGAAAACTTCATTGACCGGCCGGGTTTCGATCCACCAGATTTCGTTGAGTGCCGGATCATAGTATTTTGCCAGCTGGCCTTTCAGGAGCATTACCCTTTTAATGTCCTGTTTTTCGGGTATGAGGTTACTGCTCGCGCCGTAAACCTGCCGGAAGCCGTCGAGCAGATAGGGCTCATTTTTAAGCCGCGCGGGATCGAACGATTGGGCATCTTTTACCTGAACATTACCTTTTACCAATGCAGCCGATGGGGCGTCGCGGTAGAGGGGGAAGGTAAGGTAAGTGATTTCCTTACAGAGGCTATATCCTCCAAAATTCCTTTTTTCCTGATCCTCATTCAGGAAGTAGGGGTAATTCCGGAATGCTTCATTGATTTCACGGGGTGTCGCCTTCTTTCCGTCCAGGAAGAGGTTTAACTCGCCTTCGTACCCTACCAGCTGTTTTTTACGATCGAAATAGCCGCCTTTGTACAGCGTAATCACATCTTTTGACCAACGGTGTGTGTTGATGTAGTCCACTCGCAGGGCCATTTCCTTTTTGTGAGGCGCTATATTTTCAAGCAGGTAGGTTTTGAGTTGTACACGAGTGTTTGACGGGTTGTATTTATCGTAAAAGGGCTTGGAATCAATAGAATAATAGAAATTTCTCAGGTCGGGCACTGCGCGCTTGCGTATAAAATGGTACTCGAAGCGTTCTCCGAAATTGAACCCACCGTGATACGTCTCTCCTGCACTGAATTGCATGTAAAGATTGGGACCATCGTATTCGATGGAATAGGTATGGCTGATACCCTTTTCAGGTGTAGCGGGCAGTTCTGCAAAATAGAAGCCATCCATGTCTGTTGAAATGGTTTTGACATAGACTTCGTCGTGCGTGATTTTCAGGGGTAAATTCGCGATCGGTTTGCCCGTTTCGCCATCCATGACCACGCCTGACAAATGCAGCAGGTTTTTGGGTTTTCTTACACTGACCTCCACCGGTGTACGATAGAAATTGATCACCTTTTTCCCTTTTCCTGGCAAATCCCACCGAAATGCGGCCAGCACTACCGCCACTAGCGGCAGAATGAACAGAAAACACGCCATTAACACACGCGGGCTTGCATTTTTGTTCATCATTACAATCCGCTGTTTCAAAGAATGGTAACCAAACTGGTTCACCAAAGAGAACTCGGGACCAATGGCAGCTTTCAGGAGCAGATACTGATAGGCTTTCGTATCCGGGTGGTTTTCCAGTACTTTCTGGTCGGCAATGTATTCGAGGTTCTGGCGGATGGCGCTGCGTATCAGCCAGGCGAAGGGGTTGAACCAGTTGATAATGCACAGGATTTCGGACCAGATCACATCCAGTGAATGCCATTGCCGGACGTGGATATATTCATGCAGGATCATGTCCTGTAATTCGTCGGGCTTATGCAGGTGAGGGTTGTAAAAAATGGCCTTTCCGAATGAGAACGGGCTCATATGGAGGTCGAAATGGAAGATTTTTACGCCGTCGTTTGAAATGAGCCTGGACTGCGACCGGATACGGAGGTAGGAGCGGATGTGCACCAGCAACCGAAACGTCATGACCACCACGCCGGCAAGCCAAATGTACAGCACCCAGTCAGTGGCGTCCAGAACCCATGAACCGGCGGCAGCCACTGGCCCGCCAGGAAGATCCGTTGGGGATATCAGCGTTTCCGGCGCGGTTATGCCCGTGAAGGTAGGTACGCTTTGCACGAATACACGTGCGGGTGTAGGCTCAGAAGCGATGTAATGATTGATATTAATGATCGGGAATATGAAGCAGAGAAAAGAGTACAACCGCAGGTAAGTGCGGTTGGCATCGTAAAATGTGAGCTTGCGCAATACCAAATGATAAAAAAGGGCGATCACGCCGAGGCCGACCGACAGTTTGAGCAGGTAATCCGGAAATGCCGACATAGCTGAAAAAGTTTGGATGAATTACTTCTTGCCTTCGATCAGGCCGATAATTTCCCTTAGTTCATCGGCCGAAATCTTGTTCTTCTGCGCGAAAAAGCTCACGAGTTCCTTGTAGGAGTTCTCGAAATAGTCTTTAACGACACCTCCCATAAACTTTTGCTTGTAGGCCTCCTCGCTGATTGCCGGGGCATACAAATAGGCATTGCCGACCAGCCGGCTGTGGAGATAGCCCTTCTTTTCGAGGTTTTTGATGGTCGAAGCGACCGTCGTATAGGGTGGGACGGGAGACGCCATAGCCTCCATGAATGATTTGACGCTTCCTTCGCCGGTTTTCCACACGGCGAGCATGGCGTCCTGCTCCTGAATGGTCAGTTTTTCCATAGCTACGATTTTTTCGTAATTCTACGAATGTTTCGTAGTTCTGTCAAATATTTCAACTAAAAAATTAATTGATCATTGGCAATGCGCTAAATGCCAGGATTTTGGCTTTTGTAGAACTGGACTTTTTTGAACATTTCGATCAGGGTCGAAACTTTCAGTTTTTCGAAAATACGTGCTTTGTAGGTACTGACGGAGCTTTCGGTAAGGTTGAGTTTGATGGCGATTTCTTTGGTCCAGTAACCTTCGATGAGCATGTCCATTACTTCCAGTTCCCGTTGCGACAGGTGTTCGAGCGGGTTTTCGCCATTGGGTTTGTTCTCGAGGGTGTTGCGCAGCAGTTGCTGCTGAACGGCAGTGCTGATGTAGTTGCCGACTTCCAGCATGGACAATATTGCCTTTTTGATCTCTTCTTGTGAGGCATTTTTGGAAAGGAACCCGTTGGCACCCGCTTTGATATAATGCAAGGCATAGATCTCTTCTTCGAGGCTCGAAAAAATCATGATCAGAACTTTGGGCTGCACTTCCCGGATTCTCGGGATCATATTGAAACCTTCGCCGTCGGGAATATTGATATCGAGAATAACCAGGTCGATCTGATTATTGGAAAGTTGGGCGAGTGTCTCACTGAAAGAGCCAGCTTCATGCACGACCACCGGGTTCAGCAAATCAAGAATCAAGAACCGGGTAGCGAGCCTGACAATAGCATGGTCTTCAACCAGTAAGATTTTTTTCATTTTTTTAAGGAGGACTTGTATTCAGTTTCCGACCGTTTATAACCTTTTGTGACCCAATGGCTATCAAATAAATGCAGTAAATATTGAGTAAAACTCCTATTATTTAATGTAAAACTTATTCAGCGGTCTGTACAAGTTTACAGTTAATTACCCGGTTCGGCAAAAAAAGTTTTACTATTCAGGACAAAAATTCCGGGCCCAGGAGCGCCTGGAAGAGGTTTAATATGCATTTTTAGCCCAATTTAAGGCCTTGCTATTCATCGCGCTTCCCGTTGCTGTAAGTTTTGAATCGAGTTTGTTTGAGTTATGTTAGAGAAATTTCTACATTTACATGTAGCGACAGAAGTGTAATATTTATTCTTAGATTTACATCTTCAAATTACGAACTAGTTCCAAATTCGGAGCAAGTAGAATTATGACAGTTGCGACAGAGGCTAAATGCCGGGGATTCTGTCAGCCAATCAGCCAATTTATGAATATACTCATTATCGAGGACGAGCCGCTAACCGTGCTGGGATTAAAGCAGAAAATCGGTGAGATCAATCCCGTAACGACGGTCGACAATGCATCGTCCGTCGACACAGCCTATGACCTTGCGAGCCGTAATATTTACGAACTGATTATTCTCGACATCGATATTAAAGGGAAGGCCGGCGCGGGCGTGGTGGAACGGATGAAAGCATTGTACCCCGGTACCGCTATACTGGTTATCACCGACCTGGAAGAAAGCACCTATGGCCTGCCGTATATGAAGGCAGGTGCAGACGGCTTTTTGTCGAAACTGGCGTCATCGGCGCAGTTCGATGAGGCGATCAGGGCGATGATGGTGATGGGCAAATATGCAAGTACGGCATTGCAGCAGCAGATCATCCAGGAAAGCCAGATCAACCGCTCGCTTCGGTATGTGAACCCGCTGATGAGCATTTCGGAAAGGGAGCGGCAGGTGATGAACCACCTCATTGCCGGGAAATCGACCGGGGAAATCGCCGCCATTCTGAATATCAATAAAACCACCGTCGGGACGCACAAAATGCGGATACTTAAAAAGATGCAGGTCAACAGTCTGATCAAGCTGATCGAGAAAGTCACCATGCTGAGCTGAAAAAATGCGCAAAGTAGTGTTGCCGAAATCTCGATATATCTCTGTAAAATAGAGCGAATCAGTTTTTCTGATAATATTTCCAATATTGTACGAAATAATATTACACCCTTTCTGTATCGGTTAGCACCTCTATGAAATTTTTATGTATTGAAGACCACCCGCTGATTTTGCTGGGGCTCAAAATGGTATTTGCCGAGTTTTATCCCCGGGCCGCTGTAAGCCATGCGGAGACTTTTCCGAACGCGCTCGTGACCCTCGAACAGGAGCGTTTTGATCTGGCCGTGCTGGACATCGATATTCCGGGCGGCGAGAACGTCAGGATGATGAAGATGCTCCGCGAAAGGCAAGCAGGGCTTCCGATCCTGATCCACTCCGCATTCGACGAGAAAGTTTACGCGTTGCCGTACCTGCAAGCCGGTGCCGATGGGTTTATCTCCAAGCAGGCGCCGCAGGAAGAGTTCGTGAATGCTGTGCAGGCGATTCTCGACCACGGCCGCTACGTGAGCTACGATGTGCAGCAGATTTTCCTTTCGAGCTTTACCGACGTGAGCGGCCGCACCACAGGCGGTAATCCCATCGTCACACTCTCGCCCCGTGAGCGGCGCGTCATGCAGCTTATGACCGAAGGGAAATGGACGAAGGAGATCGCCGCGATCATGAACCTGAAAGAAAATACGATCAGTACCTACAAACGGCGCATTTACGATAAAATGGAGGTAAAAGACCCGATCGAATTGTCAAAAAAAATAGCGCTGTTCAGGTGAGCAACGCTATCCGGTAGGGTGCCGGTTGGGAATTGACTGCGGACCGCGGACGGCTGACCGCCGACGGCTGACCATAGACCATAGACCATGGACCATGGACCATGGACCATAGACCATGGTTTTCGGACAGCAATAGTATGGTCCATCGTCTATGGTCCATCGTCCATGGTCGGCGCCGCGGGCGTTACTTAGCCGGCTTTTTGAATATCGCCGGATCTACCGGAGTATTCACCGTTATTTTGTTCGTAATGAACGACATCGTTCCCATTTGCGGGTTGCTGATTTCCATTGTATTCGCAAATTTCACGCCGTCGACTTCTTTATAGTCAGACAGAGCGATTTCGCCATCAGTGCCGTTCATCGACACTTTCACTTTGGTTACCAGGTAAGTATTTGCATCCACAAACTCATCGATTACCTGCCCATCAGTCGTAGTGAGTTTCAAGTGGAAAACGTCCTTCTTGTCGACCGATTCCTTGCCTACAAGCTCCACTTTGTTGCCTTTCTCCTTATAATTCACGAGGCCGCCGAATGGATCGAGCGAGCTCAGTTGCTGTTTCAATTGGTCGGCCGGCATGTCTTCCGGTTCTCCGGTGCCGCCCATCATGGTCGGGCGGATCATCCATCCCTGGCCGTTGTCGACTACCTGGATCATCGTATTGCCCATTACAGTCGATTCGTTGCGGACTGATTTGCCTACCACCAGGGTCGTTTTGTTCGGTATTTCCATGCCTTGTACAGCCAGGGAACGATCGGTGACCACGGTATTTACAGCCTTGATCTTGTCGAGCCCGCCCAGGGCAGCGACGTGCTTATCCACGATTTCATCCACAGTCTGCGCGTAAGAGGCCGTGGAGACGAGCGCCACCGCCATTGTCCAAATTAGTTTGTTTGTTTTCATACCGAAAATTGTATTTGAGTTTAAACAGGCTTGTGTAAGTTTCATTAATATCGCTGTATTGATTATAGCGGGGCGCACCTAACGGGGCGCGCCTAGCGGGGTGCATTTCCGCCGCCGCCTTGCTGTCCGCCACCGCCTTGTTGTCCGCCACCGTCGCTTTTCACGTCGTCGTTGTTGACGGACTTGGCTTTTCTTTTCGGCGCATCCATCGTCATTTTACCTATTTTGTAGGTGAATGTCAGGCGGAACCCGCGGTTGTAAAGGTATACGTCGTTGACCTGGTTGAACTGCAAGGAAGTCAATTCGGTATGCATTTTAAACCTTTTGCTCAGGAAGTTTTCGGCAGCGAGGCCAAGGCTGGCCTTTTTGTTGGCGAATTCCTTCTTCACACCGATCGTATAAAAACCGAAGCCGCCCTGCTTGCCTTGCAGCTGAATCTGCTGGCCCTGCATGAACCCGAATGCCTGAGCACCCCAGCCGTTTCCGAAAGTTGCCTGCGAGAAAATACCACCGCTCACGTTCACACCGTCGTTATCGATTTCCTGCGAAAGCCTGTTTTGCCCGATCGTCTGGCCGGTCAGTTTGGTATAGAACACGTTCGCAAAAACGCCGAAGTTGATTTTGGAAGTAGCAGCAATATTGGCAAAAATGTTGGCGCCATATGCGTGCTGCTTACCGATGTTTTCGTACGTGGTCACGATCGCGCCTGCGAGGGTATCCGAAGGCTGGCGCACCTGGGAAATCGCATTGTTGGTAAACCGGCCGAAGAATGTCGCATTTACGTAGGTCTTCTTGATATTTTTGCTCAGGCCCAGTTCGTAGTTATTGGTCAGTTCCGGACGGAGTTCCGGATTACCGACGGTGATGTTCTGCGGGTTGGCCGAGTTGAAGTTCGGGTTCAACTGTTGGAGGCCCGGGCGCTGGATGCGGCGGTTGTAGCCGAGTTTCACAGTTGTTCCCTTAAATGTCTTAGAAGCATTTACACTAGGTACCAGCACGCCATAGTTACCCACACCTACAACGCCCTCGTTAGTGCTCGCGTCGATGAACGTGTGTTCGTACCGCAAACCTCCTTTGAGTGTGTAGCGCTTTTTAGTGGTATAAGTATAGGATGAATACGCCGCCGCGATGTTCTGGTGGTAGGTTAGGTCTCCGGCAGGCTGGTCTGTTTCCGGACGATAGTCACCAGTCGGTTCGGCGGTCAGGAAGCTGTACTTGCTTTTCACTTCCCTGAAAATCCCTTTTCCCCCGAATTCGAGCATCTGATTTTTCTTGATCGGCGTTTGGTAGTCCGATTGAAACGTGAACTCCTGGTTAACGCTCTTGTTGAGGTTGCGTTGGCGGGATGTCAGCTCTTTTTCAGTAAAAATGTCGGCGTCGAAGTCGTTGGTGAGATCGTTGCGGCTGTACAGCGTGGATATGCTCCATTCCTGCTGCGGCTTGAATGTGTGCAGGTAATCCACGTTCACATCCACGGTTCCCGAAAGGTTGTCTGCCGCCACATTGCGTGCAGAGAGCGCATCCGGATTGCCGGTTTTCATCAGGCGGGTAGCAAGGTCCTGCTGGTTCGAGAAGTTACGTACGCCGTATTTTACACCGGCCGTGAGGCTCTGGTTTTTGGCAATATCATAATCGAAGCCCAGGTTATAGTTTCCGAAAAGCCCGTGGCTCGAACCGTCGCCGGTCTGGCGCGTGGTAGTGGTAATGTCTCCCACGGTACTGGTTTGCTCCAGGGACGTTTTGGTAACGGTGTTGTACATCCCGCGCCCAAACCCGCCGATGGTGAAGCCGGCCTTACCTTTACGGTAACCGCCGTTCAATGCGAGCATCGAGCCCCGGTTACCTACGCCGGCGTCGATATTGAGGTTGAGGCCTTGCAGCGAGTTCTTTTTAGTGATGATGTTGATGATCCCGCCCGATCCTTCGGCGTCATATTTAGCCGACGGGCTCGTGATCACTTCCACCGACTTGATCTGGTCGGCCGGGATTTGTTTTAATGCGTCAGCCACGCTGTTGGCGATAATGGTACTGGGTTTGTTATTGACAAGCACACGGATGTTCTGGCTGCCTCGGAGTGAAACATTCCCGTCGAGGTCCACGGTAAGCAACGGAACCTTTCGCAAAATGTCGGTAGCGTCGCCACCTTTCGCCGTAATGTCCTTTTCTGCATTGTAAACCAACCTGTCCACCTTTTCCTCGATCAACGCGGCCTGGCCGGTGACGGTTACCTCGTTGAGGGTCTTGGTATTGGAGCCCAGACTGATGGTTCCGAGGTCTACGTCCTGGCCCTTGGAGAGCCTGATGTTGTCGATCGTTTTGTTGGCATAGCCAATGAAGGAAATGAGCACCTTATAGTCGCCGGCAGCGAGTTTGTTGAGGGTAAACTTCCCTTTTTCGTCGGCCACAGTACCGTCCACTGCCTTATTGTTGACTTTGTCGTACAGCGCAACGCTCACAAATTCAATAGGTTTTGAAGAAGCTGAATCTACAACGGAACCGGTAATCTTAGCCGATCCCTTCGGACTTTGGTCGCCGGCTGTTCCCGGCAGGGCTTTGGGCTGGCTGCTTCCTGTACCTGGGAATTGAGCAAATACCGGTGATAGGAGTGAGCTGGCGAGGATGGAAAAAATGAGGAGAACTCTTCGCATTTTCATGGTTTTAGTAAATGACGCAACAAAAATGGTAGCGCGCACGCAAGGCTGAAAGGAAAATATGACAAAGGCCGGATAATGGGGGATGGACGAATGGATCGGCGCGATGGATGAAAAGTGGTCGCCTGTACTTTTGATGAGCTGTTGATTTTTTGAGCAATACTATGTTTTGGGTAGGGATTATTTATGATCTCTGGCGCTATGTAGAAATAATAGTAAAAATATTAACCCTTTGTACCAATATTTACTACAAAAACGGTTTCTTTGTGTAACTATAATGAAGCACCCTTCACGATACTAAGTTCACTAAAAAACCCCAAATCTAACCCGGTGGTGAATTATGATCTTTCCATGGATCTGTGTCATGATGACAGTGGTGTCGCTGCTGGCTTTTTTAGTGTGGGTGCGTAGCTGGTACTTTCGGCTCGAACTTGCCAAAAAGGAACTGGAACAACAGGTGGAAGATCTGTCGCGCAGGCTTGAATACAGCAACGGACTCAAACAGAAAATCACGATGATGATCGCCCACGATCTTCAATCGCCCCTGCATTTCCTGAACGTTCTTTCCGATCACGTGGCGCGTTTTGCGACCAATAACCAGCTTCCTGAGGTGAAAGCAGGCACCGAAGAGATCAAGAAAGCGACAGGCAATATCCACGCTTTTGTGAAAGAGGTGAACCTGTGGGCCCGCTCACAGCACGAAAACTTCCAGCCCGCGCAGCATTCGTTCTCATTCAACGAATTGGTAGGGGAGTTACAGGAGTTTTTTGAAGATATGGTGCTGCTCAATAAGAATGTGCTGGTGGTAGATTGCCCGGAAGATGTGTTCGTTTATACCAACCGTGATATCCTGAAAGCAATCCTGCGAAACCTGATCGACAACGCCAACAAGCATACGCGCGGCGGCGAGGTGCGGCTTGTTTTCACTAGCACGGAAAATGGCCCGGTACTTACTGTCACCGACAACGGAAACGGAATGCTGGCCAGCGAGTTGCAGAAAATCCGGCGACGGCTGTCAAATCCGGTAGTCAATGCGCCGGTAGAGCCGAACAGCCGCCTGGGTTATCAGCTGATCGCGGATTTCGCGCACACACTCGGCTTCACGATGTCCGTCAAAAGTAGCAAAGGTGTAGGCACCACCGTGAGCATCGGTGGCCTGGTATTACACAGCCCTTTTGTCTCCCGGCTGCATTCAACCGAGGTTATAGGCATCTGCCAGCCTGACTAATGCACTTTTGTTTTCAATATTGAGCTTCTTGAATATTCTTCGCTTGAATGTATTCACCGACGTGTACTGAACTTGTAGAATTTCACTGATCTGCGTCACGGAATAATCCTTGGCGAGGTAAATCGCTACCTGAAACTCCCGGGTGGTAAGCTGGTCGAAAGGGTTGCCTGATTTGCCCGTCAGTGTGTCGTTAATCAGGATTGTGGCCAGGTTGGGGCTTGCATAGCGCTTTCCGTCCAGGATGGTCTTCACTGCTTTCAGCAATTCTTCGGGCGAGGAATCCTTTTCCAGGTAACCATGTGCACCCTGTTGCAGCGAGCGTTTGCCGAAAACGCTTTCATCATTCATCGAGACGACCAGTACCTTGGTATTCACGTGAAATTCCAGGATCCACTGTAACAAAACGGTCGAGTCTGTTTCCGGCATGTTCAGGTCCAGCAGCAGCAGGTCGTATGCGTGCACGGCAAACTGCGCCTTGACCGACGCTCCATCCCAGCTCTCGTCGATCTGGCTGTCTTTGAAATGGTTGTGAAGTGCTAATTTAAGCCCGTAACGTACCAGCGAATGGTCGTCGGCTATTAATATTTTCATCATTTATCGAACGTTGAGAATATAATTAATGGCAATATCGCAACATTTCGTGCGGTTCTGCAAATAAACCTCCGGGCGAAAATGGCCACATTCTGCTTGTACAGCCAGGCTGTACGGTTGCTGACGCGGGTTATGCAGCTTCGCATTTGTCCGGTCGGTTTTCGGGAGTGTCCGCAAATGAACAGCCAGCGTTGGGTGGATTTTTGATTAATGCGTTGATTTTTAGCGAGTTGAATTGACGTAAATAAAGTGGCGCGACATTTGTACGATAAAATGTAAACAAATAACCCGCGACTGCTCTATGAGAAGAACTTACCTCGGAGAATTTGAAGAAATCGTGCTGCTCATGGTGGCAGTGCTCGACGGAGAAGCCTATGGCGTGACGATCAGCCAGGAAATAGAGCAGTCGATGGGCCGTCTGGTGGCCTTTGGTACGGTGCATAATACGCTCATTCGCCTGGAAGAAAAAGGCTTCGTCCGCTCAGAGCTGGGCGGGGCTACCACGCAGCGCGGTGGCAGGCGGAAACGTCTTTTCCGCATTACGGCACTCGGCAGCCGGGCGATCCAGGATGTCCAGCAGGTTAGGGCCGAACTCTGGAGACAAATACCACCGCATACCCTTGAAATGGGAAAATTATGAAAAATCCTTCCGCAGCACGACGCTGGGCGCAGCGCCTGTTCCAGTGGTTGCACCCCGAAGAAACCCGTGAGGAAGTCGGCGGTGATCTCGATGAGCTCTACGATTACTGGTATGCCCGAAGCGGACATTTCCAGGCTACGATGCGCTATATACTCAATGTATTTTCCGTGCTGCCGCCACTGGTACGCCGTCGCCGGAGGGCAGAACAATATTCCCGGCCTTCCAATCTCAATATGATTATGATCAGCAACTACTTCAAAGTGGCCCGGCGGAATCTTGCCAAAAACAAAATGTACTCGTTCATCAACATCGCGGGCCTTGCAAGCGGCATGGCAGTGGCATTGCTCATTGGCTTGTGGCTGTACGACGAAGTTTCTTTCAACCAATCATTCCAAAATCACACACGCATTGCCCAGGTAATGCAAACGCAAAACCTTGGCGGTATTATCTTCACCCACAACTCTGTACCGGCACCGATGGGCCGTGAACTGAGGTTGTCGTACGGAGGGTATTTCAAGCATATCGTGAGCAGTACGCGAGAGGAGAGCCATGTTCTTTCTTTCAAAGATCTGAAATTTAACAAACCGGGCCGGTTTATGGAGCCGGGAATTGCCGAAATGCTGTCCCTTGAAATGGTTAGCGGAAGCAGGGCCGGGTTATCGGACCCCGCGTCGGTGCTGCTGTCGGAGTCGGCGGCCCGGACGTTGTTCGGGAATGGCGATGCGGTCAATCGGGTGTTGAAGATCGATAACGAGCTGGCGGTGAAGGTTACCGGCGTGTATCGCGACCTGCCGCACAATACAACGTTCGCCAGCACAGCATTCATCGCTCCCTGGGAATTATACATTACCCGTGTTGCCTATGGAGTCAGGAACAAGGATCAATGGAATAATAACTTCACTGAGGTTTTCGTACAGCTCGCCGACCGCTCGGAGCTCACAGCGGTTTCGTCGGCTATCGCTCCGGTTCGGCTCAACAAACTCACCGGGACTGACCGCGACACCCAGGCAAAGGCATTCCTGCATCCAATGGACCAGTGGCATTTGTATTCCAATTGGGAAGAAGGGTTCAATACCGGCGGGCGCATTCAGTATGTCTGGCTGTTCGGAATGGTGGGAGCATTCGTGTTGCTGCTGGCTTGCATCAATTTTATGAATCTGAGCACCGCACGCTCGGAGAAGCGCGCACGCGAGGTGGGCGTGCGGAAGGCGGTAGGATCATTACGGGGACAGCTGGTCGGGCAGTTTTTCAGTGAGTCGTATCTCGTGGTGTTTATCGCGTTCGTGATCGCCATCGCGCTTGCACAACTCGCTATGCCGTATTTCAATAATATGGCTGACAAAAAGATGGCCATTCTTTGGGCAGATCCTGTGTTCTGGCTGTTGGCGCTGGCATTTTGTGTGATAACGGGCTTTTTGGCTGGAAGTTACCCCGCATTTTACCTGTCGTCTTTCAAGGCAGTCAATGTGCTGAAAGGTACTTTCCGCGCCGGACGGTTAGCCTATATTCCACGACAGGTGCTGGTGGTCGTGCAGTTTACTGTTTCGGTGACGCTGATCATTGGTACAGTGATGGTTTTCAGGCAAATAGAATACACCAAAGATCGTCCCGTCGGTTACAATCGTACCGGCCTGGTGATGATCGACATGCCGACGCTCGACATTAATAATCATTTCGAACCATTCCGCAACGAACTGCTGGAAACCGGCGCGATTGTGGAGGTGACCAAAACTACTACGCCGCTCACGGAGAAAAGGCAAAATGAAACCGGCTTCACATGGCGCGGAAAGGACATGAACCGCGACAGGCCATTCGTCACATTTGGAGTCACGGAAGAATTTGGCAAGACCGTAGGCTGGAAAATCAAACAGGGAAGGGACTTCTCACGCCAATATTCAACCGATAAGCTCGCAGTAATCCTGAACGAAGAAGCAGTAAAGTTCATGGGGCTGAAAAATCCTGTTGGCGAGACAGTTACATGGGGTACGCAGCCGTTGCATGTCGTGGGGGTAGTAGAAGGTATGGTGATGGAGTCACCCTATGAGCCGGTGCAGCATGCCATTTACTATATTGCGCCGTGGCCTGCGCGCGTGGTTACTATGCGCTTACGTCCGGGTATGAGCGCGCCAGACGCGCTTGCGAAGGTTGAGAAAGTGTTCCGCAAATATGCCCCGGCCGTGCCGTTCGACTATCGTTTCCTTGATCAGGAATACGATGCCAAATTCCGCGCAGAGGAGCGCATCGGTAAACTGGCCGGTTTCTTCACCGTGCTGGCGGTATTCATTTCCTGCCTGGGCCTGTTTGGGCTGGCATCGTTTGTGGCCGCGCAGCGTACGAAGGAAATCGGGGTCAGAAAAGTACTTGGTGCTTCGGTATGGAGCGTTTGGACCCTGCTTTCGCGGGATTTCGCGCTGCTGGTGATCGTGGCGATGATCATTGCATCGCCGATAGCCTGGTACGTTCTGTCATCCTGGCTCCGAAAATATGAATACCGCACCGGGCTTCCCTGGTCGGTATTCGCATGGACAGGCGTGGGCGCATTAGCGATCACCCTGCTGACGGTAAGCTTCCAAAGCCTTAAAGCTGCATTAATGAACCCGGTGAAGAGCCTTCGTGCTGATTGATTTAATCCTAAAACAAAGTCCCGGAGTAGCTCGAAAACTTCGCAGGCAGGTCGGTTTCATCGAGCATTTCTTTTAAATCTATTTCAATATTGCGGATAATGGTGCTAATAGGAGTGTCGTTGAGCAGGCCCTCGAACGGGTTTTCGCTGATATCGCCCACATATTCCATAAACATAAAGACCCAGGAGACGATCATGTTGAAGGGAATCAGCAAAAACATATACTTCTCGCCCAAATCTACGAACTGAGGCAGCAGACCGAATGGCAGTAACGTCATGAAAATGAATATAAAAAGCATGGATGTAGTCGCATACTGGCGCGGAAATGGCGTGTTTTTAATCCTTTCGCTTTTGCCTTGTTCATCGTAGAGCTTTGAAATAAGGTCTTGCAGCGCCACGTGCTGGTACGCATCGAGCGAGCCGGACCGGCGAAGGTCGCGGATGTGCTGCGATTGCAGATCGAGGATCTGCGTCGCCTGGTTCTTTTTGTCTTTGATCGACGCGAGTTCCGCCTCGGGCAGGTGTTTCGCTATCTCCACGTCACAAGGTACCTGTGAACGCCTGAATGCCTTGCGCTGGCGTTCGCTCGCGCGATCGGTGTGCTCCCAGTTCGTCCGCTGGACCATGGTGTTCTTCAATGCGTACAGCCACGCGATATGCCTGTAAATGATAATGCGGTTCTCCCGGGCAGCGGTAATATTGTCGGAGTCGGGTGAGCAAGTGGTAAAAGATCGTACAGCTGCGCTGAACGACCGGCTGTGGTTGGTAATGGCGCCCCACACTTTGCGGGCTTCCCAACTGCGGTCATACGACTGGTTGTTTTTAAAGCCCACAAAAAACGCCGTGGCCGTACCGACAAGCGACACCGGAAGCCAGGGGATCGCTACCCATTTCCAGTCGAGGTAGTCGTATACAAAGATGGCGATGGAGCCCGTAGCGATCGAAAACAGGACCATCCGCCAGGAATAGTAGTAGACGATAACAGGTGAGAGGTAGCGGTTGATGTACATAAGGAGCTATTGAGTGATGGGAGTGAGTAGTTTCGGCTCCTAAAATGCAAACAAATCGCTTCCGAGACAATTGTTAGCGCGATTCGGCTACTTCTTTGAGCAAATGCAGTGCGGTTTTCCAGTAAAATTCCATGTGTTTGAGGATTTCGAATGTGAGAAGGTTGCTCATTTTAAGAGTCAGAAGCGTTTGATTGCTGGTTTCCCGGAGCTCAAAGCGAACAACGGAATAGTTTTCCGGAATGTCGGGAACGATCGAGAGCGAACTCCAGTGGGTGTATTCCAATGCATTTGGCGGGTCAAACCGAACGATTTTTCCCCTGTTTTCAAACGGTAAGCCATGCAAATCTCCGCGTTCCAGCAATTCTCCATTCTCGCGCCAATCAGTGAGGATATCGACAGGCGTATCGAGCATCCATTGTCCGATCAGCTGGGGTTGTGTAAGCGCCGCCCATACGTTTGGTACCGGTGCTGCAACTGATATTTCAAGACGGACAATTTTGTTATCGTGCACGGCTGTATTGTTTGGGAATCAGCCAGGAGAACAACCGGTAAACTTTTTGAATTCCTTGGAAAAGCGAACTAGATGAAAATTGACTGGTCGCGGAAAAGCAAAGTAGTCGCTAGTACTCATCTGAGTCGTCAGTCAGTTGTTTTGCTTTCAGGTTTTTACGAATCCGGGATACCACTTTTAGTATCAGAATAGCGAATATTCCAACACCGACCACTGGGTAATACTCTTCAATCGGAACGCTAATGTGACCGCCTCCGGTTAACATCATGAGTATCCCCAGCAGACAAAGAATCAACACGAGGTATAGCAGTATACTAAGTACACGCAAGCCTAGTCGTATCAGCCGGAGTTTTTTCATTTAACAGATGGTCGGTGCGGTTTAAAATTACTAGTCACTTTTATTAGGCCTTCCAAAATACAACAAATATCCATCGGCATCCTTTACCTCAAACCCGCGCAAGTCATCGTCATTGTTGCAGATGGGCAGAAAGAACTCCACATTCCTGGACGCGAACTCCGCAGCGAGGGCGTCGGGGTCGGGCACATACATATAGGCGTCCCAGCGCATAATGCCTTGTTTGATATCCCGTGTATGGTTGGGGACCGGTTCCACGCCGACGGCTTTGAACATAATCATCGCCGCACCACGTTCTGCGATCCCAAAAAAAATGTCGTCTTCGCTCGGGCCCTGGAATGTAATCTCAAAACCCAGGAAATCGCGGTAAAATGCCAGCGCGGCCGGGACATTTCTGACAATGAAGCACGGGGAGATACCATGGATGGCTGGGTTGGTCATAGGGCGGGAGAAGGTTAGTGAAGGAATTTTTGCAGCCAAATCAGATCAAAATACCGGTCGTTTTTGTAGCCGATTTTTCCGAAATTTCCACATTCCTTATATCCCATTGTTCTGTGGAAGTTTAGGCTGGCTGTGTTTTCCGACGAAATGTTGACTAAAATACTGGATATTTTCAGAACTCTAAGCTCTGTTTCGAGCATATTGTAAAGTTTGCTCCCAATTCCCTTTCGTGTGTAATTCTCTTTTAGCCAATAGCTTAGTTTGACTGTTCGCGAAAAAGTACTTTCTGGCCGGAAGGTATAGGCATATCCAAATCCAACTACTTCCCCGCCGTTTAAAGCTACGTATCGCGGAAGTACGCTTTGTTCATTAAATAAATGTAAGATACTGCTCTTGTCTAAAAGCGTTTCGGAAAAGTAGGAAGTAGAATACGTGATATAGTAATTGATAATAGCTAAAATAGCATCGGCATCTGTCGGAGCCATTGCCCGAAATGTGATATTGTCGTGATTCAAGGTGTTTGTATTTAAATTAATTGATAACCGGACTTTATTAAAGACTAACCGGATTGAGTGTGTAGCCTTTATTTCTAAGTAATTGGATGAGGCCGGTTTTGTATTGTAAATGATTCATACCAACCGCAACAAAACAGCTGCCCTCTTCTATTTTTAACTCGATTTTAGGAAGCCATATCGTATGCCGCTCAACCGTTTCGTTAAGAATAAATTGCGAGGCTTCTTGATTTAGCTTCATGGGGTGAGTCAACGTAGATGCATATAAATCCGGGTCAAAATGATCTGCGGGTGTGATGTCCTTTTCCCGAAAATCATTTTTGATCATCACGACAATAGCCTTGGCTAACAAACGGTAGTCTTTTGTTTTTTCACTTCGTGCCATTTGGCCCGTTTCGTCAAGTTGGAAAGTGGCTTTTCCTGCTTCTTGTAATCTTGTGTGAATAATATCATCGAAAGAGCCGTCCTGTTCCTTTGAATCTTTTTGTTTGAGCATAACCACAACCTGAGCCATTGCTTGGAGACTAGCTTCATTGTTGTGAGGCTTGATACTCCCAAATGGGGAAGCTGTAAAGAAACTATCAACTAATGCATATTCCTCCGGAGTGAAAACAGAATCCAGCGGAGGCGAGTAAATTTCTGCAACTTCCACATTGCCAATCGTATTTCCGCCCTTTTCAAACAACGCGAAATCGGTGCTACGGGCGATCTGCATTACTTTCGGAAACTTATCGAGGATTTTTACGGACGCCGTATGGACGGTCCCAAACAAATAGGACGGTTTTGCCAGCCCCTTACCGCTAATCTCCCACAATACCGACTGGTTATCCTGCCCGAGCACTGCGACGGCACATTTCAGGATCGCGGTTAGGATTAGGAGCAATGCTTTTTTCATGCTGTTTGCTGATTTTTAGTTGAAATGAAGTGTTTTAAACAACTATATTGGCGGGTCAGAAATCCTTTTTATGGCCGACCAACTTTTCAACCGCCGTGATCTCATTGCCTACTTTGTCGTTGCAGCCACCGGCGCGTTGACCAATTTGCTGGTGGCCACTATATTACAAGAATGGCTTACCATTTCCTATAAGTCTGCATTGTTTGCGGGTTACTGGGTTTCATTTACTGTCGGGTATTTTTTGACAAGGCTTTTTGCATTCAATGCCAGAAATACCACACAGACCCGGCGGCAGATCGTCAAATTCATAATAGTTTCTATTTGGTCATGCCTGATCACGGTTTACGGATCGGCGATTTTGTACGACATTTCCCGGGAATGGTTTGGCACATTTACTTTTCTAATCCCTTTTTCAGTGAAAGAAGTTAACTTGAATAAGCTATTTTCACAAGTAGCGGCGATGGGTGCGAGTTTTTTGAGTAATTATGTTTTGCACAAGCAGTTTACGTTTCGGAATACTGGGTTTTATGATCGGTTGAAAACACTATTGGGTATTTAGAATAGGGGGTGTGAAAATCAGCAGGCTACCGCTTGTGTAACCAATTTATTATTTAGAAAGTCGGACTGCTGAAATTCCTTGGGAAATTTGTAACTAGCGTGCTCATATTAAACACTATACATCGCGCAACAATATTACATCGCCTTCGCCGACGGACCCGCGTGAAGGCTTTTCGGATTTTAGTTACGGCGCGCCGATCGTCGATCCGGCCCCGGTTACCATTGATATACCGGTCGGCGGAACGTACACCTACGATATCAATTTCGTCATGGGAGGCTCCTATATCGAGCGATCGAACTATCTGGAATACATTATACCCGGAAAAGAGCTGTATTTACTCGTTCAAAGTGTGGAAACTGCCAATAAGTTGAAGCAAGCCCCATACAACTATACGCTGTACCGCGACCTGGCCGAAGCCAGACTGATACTGCACCCGAAGATTATATCGGCAATTTGTGTCGGGGTGTTCTGTTACCTTCCGCCGCAGCTACTTTCCGGGCTGGCCTGACGGTAAATGCGCCGCCATTTCACCTTTTAAGCCCAACGAATAGCGTGGTGGCCGGCGATTTCTTTGCAGGAATAGCCGGCCAACGCCTATATTTATCCCTTCGAACGAAACTTTTGAATGGAAAAAGAGAACGAATTGTTCGGCGTGAAGGAAATTGCCAGGCGCGCCAATGTGTCCACCGCTACGGTCGATCGGGTACTGCATAACCGGACGGGCGTTTCGGAGAAAACCAAGGCAAAGATCAATGCGATCATCAAGGAGATGGACTACCAGCCCAATATCCTTGCCAGCCGGCTCGCTTCTAAAAAGATCATCAGCCTCGCCGCATTGCTGCCCGACGTGTCGGAAGAAACGGATTTCTGGTCGGCTCCGTTGAACGGAATACGCCGTGCGGAGGCAGAAATGAAGCAGTACGGGGTCCAGGTGCAGGTTTTTTTGTTTGACCTCAATCATAAGGATTCGTTCGCAGACCAGATCCGTCTCGTGCTCGATGCCGGTTTTCACGGAATCCTGATATCCCCTTCCTTCATCGAAGAAACCCGCAAGTTTGCGGTAGAATGTGCGCGACGGAAGATCCCCTACGTTTTCATCGATTCCGATATTCCTGACTTGCACAGCCTCTCATACATAGGCCCGCACCTGCGCAAAAGCGGGTACGTGGGAGCGAAGCTGCTCACTTACCGCTTGGAACCGGAGAAGAAGGTGTTGATCATCAATATTTCAAAGGAGATCGACAACTACAATTACCTCGAAATCGAGGATGGTTTCAGGGCGTATTTCAATGATAATAACCAGCCGAACGAGATTGTCCGCATTGATATCCGCGAAACGGATTACCAGTCGGTGGCGCGGCACCTTACTTATGTGTTCCATTTAAATAAGGATATCGGCGCCGCGTTCGTGACCAACTCGCGCGTGCATACGGTCGCATCGTTCCTGAAAAACAGCCACCGCACCCACGTATCGCTGATCGGCTACGATTTTGTGCGGGAAAACGTGGATTACCTGGAAGACAATGTGATCGACTTCCTGATTTGCCACCGGCCAGACGACCAGGGGTACCGCGGCATGATGGCCCTTTACCAGACGCTCGTCGTGAATGCGCCCGTCACGAAGCAGAACTACATGCCCATCGATATCGTGACGAAGGAGAACTACGAGTTTTATCAGAATTAATTTTCCTGAAAATGGAAATTATAAATTCTTTTCTACCTTTACGGGCACGTGCCCGTAATTCATCAATCATTCATATTTCGCTCACAGCCAAACCCTTTTAACTTGGAAAACTTTAAAGAGCAATTTCTTAAATGGCTCCGGTCTCTGGGGCCTGGTATGATCACCGCCGCGCTGGTTTTCGGACCCAGCAAAATGACGATTACTTCAAAAATGGGGGCTATTTATGGCTACTCGCTGCTTTGGCTGGTGGTAGTCGCCATTTTCTTCATGGCTATTTTTACCGGCATGGCTACACGTATCGGGGTCGCTACGGACCAATCACTGCTGGCTACGGTACGCCAGAAGTGGGGTAAGTCGGCGGCTGTGGCGATGGGTATCGGTGTCTTTCTGGTAGCATCATCCTTTCAGGCGGGGAATTCGGTGGGAGTGGGTATTGCGGCTGGTGAGCTGTTTCACACGTCGCCGGTGCCGTGGATATTGTTTTTCAATGCATTTGCGATATGCCTGCTGTTTTTCCGGAGCTTTTATTCGGTACTGGAAAAGACGATGATCTTTCTGATCGTATTAATGTTGCTGTCTTTCATTACCACCTTGTTTTGGGCAGAACCTTCTGCCGCGGAAGTAGCACGTGGCCTGGTGGCCCCACAGGTACCCGAAGGCTCGCTGGGGCTGATTATCGCATTTACAGCCTCTTGCTTTTCCATTGTCGGTGCATTGTACCAGTCATATCTGGTCCAGGAGCGGATCCGCATTAATCCGGTCGTAAGGCAGGGCAGAAACGACAGCAATACCGGCATCATCCTGCTCGGGGTAATGTGCCTGATCGTAATAGTATGCGCTGCGGCGATCCTCAAACCCAAAGGCATCGCTGTCAACTCCGCGTCGGACATGGCCAAAGCCCTTGAACCGCTTTTCGGAAGCAATGCTTCTGCATTTTTTCTGATCGGCCTTTTCGGTGCGGCCTTTTCATCGGTGATCGGTAATGCATCGGTGGGGGGCACGTTGCTGGGCGACGCCCTCGGAATGGGCAGCAATTTCTCTTCCAGGCAAGTGCGGTACCTGGTAGCGCTTGTGATGGTGATCGGTGCATCTGTGGCGATCCGGTTTGGCAAACTACCGCTCGAACTCATCGTATTCGCGCAAAGCGTGACCATTTTCGTGGTACCGTTTATTGGTACGGCCCTCTACCTGGTGGGTAACGATGCAAAGATCATGGGCGAGCATGTCAACAAGCCTGCAGTAAAGGTTTTCGCGGGGCTGGGATTGCTCATCATTTTTGCGCTGGCGCTGGTCAATGTCAAAGAATTATTTTTCAACAATCCGCTTTTTAAATAAAATGAACGGTATCGAAATTTTTGAGGAACAATGGCTTAGCCCGTCCGAGGCGTTGATCGAGGATATGAAGCGTATCGAAGGCGACATTATGATCCTCGGGGCGGGTGGGAAAATCGGCCCGAGCATTGCGCGGCTCACCATGCAGGCCATCGAACGGGCCGGCCTGGACAAGCGCGTGATCGCCGTGTCGCGATTCAGCGAAGAAGGGCTGGCACAGGAACTGAATGCCGAGGGTATCGAGACAATCGTCGCTAACATTCTGGATGATACGCAATTGCAGGACCTGCCGGAGGTTGAAAACGTGCTCTACCTGGCCGGTCAGAAGTTTGGGACGTCCAATAATGAGCCCTACACCTGGGCGATGAACACCTACCTGCCCGGACGCGTGGCCGAGAAGTTCCGCAAATCGCGCATTGTGGTGTATTCGACGGGTAACGTGTACCCATTCACGCCCGTGGGCTCGGGCGGGGCCACCGAGGAAATGCGGACCGACCCGGTAGGGGAATATGGGCAGTCGTGCCTCGGGCGCGAGCGGATGTTCCAGTACTTTTCATCGGTTTACGGTACACCGATCCTGCTTTACCGGCTGAATTACGCGATCGATTTCAAATATGGCGTACTGCTGGAAGTGGCCAAATCGGTGCTGAACGGCAAGCCGCTGGACGTAACGATGGGGCA
>NZ_JAHXBN010000128.1 GCF_019924045.1 Dyadobacter fermentans
CATCGAAGACGCTTCCAAGAAAAGCTTTTGAAACGCCAGCTGTATGCAGCCCGTACCGTAAACCGACACAGGTAGTCGAGAAGAATATTCTAAGGTGCTCGAGTGAATCACGGCTAAGGAACTCGGCAAATTAACCCTGTAACTTCGGGAGAAGGGGAGCCTCCTCTGCAAAGAGAGGCCGCAGAGAAATGGCCCAGGCGACTGTTTAGCAAAAACACAGGGCTCTGCCAAAACGAAAGTTGACGTATAGGGCCTGACACCTGCCCGGTGCTGGAAGGTTAAGAGGGGATGTCATCGCAAGAGAAGCATTGAATCGAAGCCCCAGTAAACGGCGGCCGTAACTATAACGGTCCTAAGGTAGCGAAATTCCTTGTCGGGTAAGTTCCGACCTGCACGAATGGTGTAACGATCTGGGCACTGTCTCGGCCGTGAGCTCGGTGAAATTGTAGTAGCGGTGAAGATGCCGCTTACCCGCCACGGGACGGAAAGACCCCGTGCACCTTTACTATAGCTTTGCATTGTTTTCGGGTCAGGGATGTGTAGGATAGGTGGGAGGCTGTGATTGGGCGTCGCCAGGCGTTCAGGAGCCAACGTTGAAATACCACCCTTCGCTGGCCTGGGATCTAACTGCTC
>NZ_JAHXBN010000129.1 GCF_019924045.1 Dyadobacter fermentans
GAGAATGGGCTTGCAGAACGAGTAAATGGAATTTTGAAACATGAATTTTTACTAAACACAACATTTAAAACCAAAACACTGTGTCTGCAATCCGTCAAAGAGGCCATTTACCTGTACAACGAGAAAAGACCCCATTGGTCGTTGAACTTGAAAACGCCTTCTGACATGCACAAGCTCAGTGTAGCCTGAAAGGGGAAGGAAGGAAAGAAAGAATCTAGTAA
>NZ_JAHXBN010000130.1 GCF_019924045.1 Dyadobacter fermentans
CCGCCTGCTTTACCGGGTTTGATCGGGGACGCCTAGTCGGGGACGCCTAGTCCAAGTATCGGATCAAGCAGAAAATCTGGGGGGAAATTAAGCATAAAGTTTCGAGAGCCTGAATAGGAAGAATCGAACATCCCTCACACCCCTGGATGATGACCTGAATGCCTTGATTTTTGCATTGAAGGACTCAGCCGAAGCATTTGTACTTCTGTTATTGAAGAAGCGGTCCGCCGCCGCGGTTGAGGAT
>NZ_JAHXBN010000131.1 GCF_019924045.1 Dyadobacter fermentans
ATACTGGGGCCCATTTGAGTATTGACGAAACCTCTCTTTCCAATGGCGAGCTTTACACGATTGTGACTAATAAAGCAGCCCAGGGTCGGAAAGGCTCATTGGTGGCTATGATCAAAGGCACTCAAGCCAGCTCGGTCATTGAGGTTTTAAGAAAGATTCCTAAGCGCATTCGCGGCAAAGTACGAGAAGTAACACTGGATATGGCCGCTAACATGGGGGTA
>NZ_JAHXBN010000132.1 GCF_019924045.1 Dyadobacter fermentans
ACGCCTGCACGGAGGCCTTCACCGCCGTTGTTGTCCAGGAATGTGGTCTGGTTAATGTCCACCCTTCCTATTTCTTCATAACCCGAGCCGGCAGGAATACCCGGACGACATACATCCTCTTGAAGGTCGGTACATTTCTCTGCCCTGTAAATAGCGATTTTGGCTCCTGGAATCTGGCATTTATAAGCATCCCAGTTGAGGCGATAGGCTGTTCCGGTAGGGTCGGAGACGGCAGTACCCTTTAATCCGGT
>NZ_JAHXBN010000015.1 GCF_019924045.1 Dyadobacter fermentans
TGAACTTGAAAACGCCTTCTGACATGCACAAGCTCAGTGTAGCCTGAAAGGGGAAGGAAGGAAAGAAAGAATCTAGTAATAATCTGTCCACTTTTTTCAGGACAAGACATGGGCGGCCCGCGTAGGGAGGATGGAGTGAGTTAAGTACTGCGAAAAAGGGGCCATTTGGGAAACTCTGTGTTTCTTTGTGGGGTTTTCTTTTTAGTATTTCAATAAGCTTCTATAAAAAAGCCGACGGCCGAAAAGCCGATCGCCGACTGCCCAATATCATGATCCAATTAGACCGTCGTCCCCGACGCAATAGAAAATCCGCAGGTGTGCGTGACCTTGTCCAGGAAACCAGTTTGCAGGTATCCGATTTTATTTTCCCCATGTTTGTCGTAGAAGGGACACGGCAGAAATCAGAGGTGAAGTCGATGCCTGGCATTTACCGTTATTCGCTGGACAACCTGCTCGAAGAGCTAAAAGAAGTGACCGACCTGGGTATAAGAGCGATCGACCTTTTTCCCAACTACCCTGAAAGCAAAAAAGACCGTTTCGCATCGGAAAGCTATCATGAAGATACTTTTTACCTCAAAGCCATTACGGCGGTAAAAGAGCAGTTTCCCGAGCTGGTGATCATGACCGACGTAGCCATGGACCCGTACAGCTCCGACGGCCACGACGGCCTCGTGGAGAACGGCAAGATACTGAACGATGCCACGCTCGAAATCCTCGCTAATATGTCGCTGGCGCAAGCCAAAGCCGGGGCCGATATCCTCGGGCCGAGCGATATGATGGACGGCCGCGTGGGCTACATCCGCCGCCACCTCGATGCCCACGGATTTACTGACGTGAGCATTATGTCCTATTCCGCCAAATATGCCAGCGCATTTTACGGTCCGTTCCGCGATGCATTGGAATCTGCGCCGAAATTTGGCGATAAAAAGACTTATCAAATGAACCCCGCCAACAAGCGCGAGGCATTGCTTGAAGCACAGCTGGACTTTGAAGAGGGCGCCGACATGCTGATGGTGAAGCCCGCATTGTCGTACCTTGATATTATCCGCCTGCTGGACGAAAACTTCGATATTCCGATCGCTGCGTACAACGTTTCCGGCGAATATGCGATGGTGAAAGCCGCTGCGCAGAACGGCTGGCTCGATGGCGACCGTGCGATGATGGAAGTGCTTACCAGCATCCGCCGTGCGGGCGCGAAATGCATCCTGACCTATTTCGCGAAAGAAGCGGCCGTGATATTGAACAAACGGTAGCAAATTCCGATTCAGCTAACATACAATGTGGAGATGTCTGATTATCTTACATCTTCACATTTTCTTTTTATAATCATCATAAAACAGTCATGAAACTACCTTTCCTCCTGCTACCGCTCGGGCTGGCCCTTGCAATTCCGGCCGATGCGCAGAAAAAGACATCTTCATTACCTGAATTCCAAATCAAAAAGTCGGAAACCGAGGCGCATATCCGCTTCCTCGCGGGCGACGAACTCATGGGCAGGCGCACGGGCGAGCAGGGTAACTTCGTCGCGGCACGCTACATTGCCGAGCAGTTCCGCAAACTGGGCGTCGTACCCGTACCGGGCAATACCGAAACCGGTACTTCGAGCTATTTCCAGCGTGTGCCGTTCGAAAAAATGGGTGCTAGCGGCCCCGGAGAGATCGCAGCAGATGCCGAAATCATGAAAAGCGGCACCGACTGGCTATTAATGGCCGGCGATGCGGTAGATTTGAAAGCACCGCTCGTTTACGCGAGCTTTGGTCTGGAAAACGCGGCCAAAAGCTGGGACGATTACAAAGGACTGGATGTGAAAGGTAAAATTGTGCTGGTAGAAAGCGGCACGCCGGAAACGCAAACACCCTCGGAAATCATTGCTACCTCCACAGAAAAGCGTAAAATCGCCCAGGAAAAGGGTGCTATTGCGGTTATTGAGCTGTTCAACGCGCCCATTCCCTGGAATACAGTAAGCAAGTTTTTCGCAGGCGAAAAAATATCGCTGGCCGAAGGTACTGCTACTAAATCGATCCCGCATGCCTGGGTGAACGGCAAAGAAGCCAAATTTGCACGTGCATTACGCGCGGTGAAAGAGGTTACTTTCAAAACCTCAGGAAGGGTTGCCAAACCCATTTACAGCTACAATGTGGCGGGATACATTCCCGGTACCGATACCAAACTGAAAGAAGAATACATCCTGCTCTCCGCGCATTACGACCACGTGGGCGTAGGCAAACAAGGGGGGCAGACGTACACACCCGAGGACAGTATCTTCAACGGCGCGCGCGATAATGCGTTTGGGGTAACCGCATTGCTCACCGCGGCCGAAGCGTTGGCCAAAAATCCTCCCAAGCGCTCGATCGTGATTGTCGCGTTGACTGGCGAAGAAGTAGGTCTGCTCGGAAGCAAATACTACGCGGCGCACCCGATTATGCCTTTGAACAAATGTATTTTTAACATGAATTCCGACGGCGCAGGGTATAATGATACTACGATTGTTTCGGTGATGGGCCTCGACCGCACCGGGGCGCGAGCGGAAATCGAAGCGGCTTGCAAGGCATTTGGCCTCGGCGTTTATGCCGACCCCTCGCCGGAGCAAGGCCTTTTCGACCGTTCAGATAATGTGAGTTTTGCCAAGGAAGGTGTTCCCGCCCCGACTTTCACCCCCGGTTTCAAGGAGTTTAATGGGGATATCATGAAAAACTACCACCAGGTAACCGACCATCCCGAAACCGTCGATTTCAACTACCTGTTGAAATTCAGCCAGGCTTACACATATGCGACCCGCCTCATCGCCGACCGCAAAACCGCGCCGCAATGGAGCGCAGGTGATAAATATGAGCCGGCAGCCAAGAAACTCTACGGTAAGTAAGGTTTCCAATATAAAAGGAAAGACCTCCGGAGCGCATTGCTCCGGAGGTCTTTCCTTTTATAAACTACAATATTATTTCGCTCCCGGAGGGCAGTTCTTTCTCAAATAATCCGTGAAGAGCGACTGCAAATGCCTCGATGTGCCCGCGCCTTCGGAGATGCTGTGTGAGCGGTTCGGATAAGGCATAAACTGAAACACCTTATTGGCTTTGATCAGCTCATTAACGAGCATTTCGGCATTCTGGTAATGCACGTTATCATCGCCGGTTCCGTGAATGTAGAGCAGGTTACCACGCAGGTTTTTAGCATAGGTGATAGGCGAGCCTTTCACAAAGTCCTCCCGATTCTCCTGCGGAATGCCCATGTACCGCTCCTGGTAAATGTTGTCGTAAGTAAGCTGGTTGGCCACAGCCGCTACCGCGATACCGGTTTTGAAATGCTGCGGGTATTGGAACAACAAGTTCAAAGTAGAAGAACCGCCGCCGCTCCATCCATGCACCGCCACGCGGCTGGTATCGATGAATGCAAATTGTTTGAACATCGCCGTTGCAGCGCCATCCATATCCTTGATGTTAATGCGGCCGATGTTGCGATATATCGCCTTACGCCATTTTGCCCCTTTGGGAGACGGCGTACCACGGTTGTCGATGGAAGCATAAATGTACCCGTCATCGGCCATGCTACCTGCATACAAACGGTTCTTACCGGTTCCCCAAACGTCCTTCACCGTACTACCGGCCGCTTCGCCATACACCATGAATACGATCGGGTATTTTTTGCTCGCATCGAAATTAGTCGGTTTCACCATCCATGCATCAACCTCTACGCCTTCGTCTGTTTTTACCTTAAAGAACTCGATATTGGCTTTCGATGAATTGATCTTGTCTTTCGATTGCGCGATGGAGTTGTTAGGGTCGATCGAAACGTGTTTCGGGAACGAAATCCACTCTACCAAAGGCGATGTTTTGGCATTCGAAAACTGGTGACGCCCGAATTTACCCAACGGCGAAATGTCGTATGCGTGCGTTCCCGCCTGATCGGCCGGGGTGATGCGCACCGGCGTGCCTTTACCGTCCAGCGAAGTCTTGTACAGATAGCTCTGCGTCGCATTATCGGGCGATGCCATGAAGTAATAGGCATTGTTTTTCTCGTCGATGCGAACGGGGCTGATCATGTCAAAATTGCCCGTGGTAATAAGCGTTTCTTTTTTACCGTCGCGGCTCACGCGGTAGGTGTGGCGCCAACCGTCTTTTTCGCTTACCCACAAAAATTCCTTACCGCCATTGATCCAGTCCCACCCCATCGGGTCATTCTCCCAGCGGCTTTTGATATCGATCCACGCTTCGTCCTTTTCATTGTAAAATGGCTTTGCGCTACCGTCAGTGGTATTAATGTAAAACAATGTACTCTCGTTCTGCTTGCGGTTCAGCTGCTGAATCACGAGCTCGTTCGGCATACCCGACCATTCCATGCGCGGAACATAGGTATTCTGCGGATCACCGGGGATATTCATCCATTTCGTTTGCGCGGTAGCAACGTCTACCACCCCGATTTTATACGGAGAAGGCGTCTCTCCTACCTTAGGATATTCCACCGGCACATTAAACGAGTAGATGGAATCCGTGGTATTGATCATCAGGAAGTTGCGGATTTTGCGCGCGTCGAGCTGCCAGTAGGCGATAGACTTGCTGTCGTCGCTCCAACGGAAACCATCGCGGCAGTCGAATTCCTCTTCGTATACCCAGTCGAATGTACCGTTAATCACGCGGTCGGTGCCATCGGTAGTAACCTGCTTTACCGTGCTGGTCGCGAGGTCTTCCACGTACACATTATGCTTGCTCACGTACCCGACTTTCTTGCCATCGGGCGAGAATTTCGCGAACATCAGCGACGACTCCGGCAACCCTTTTCCCAGTTGTTTCAGCGTTTTGGCAGTGATGTCATACACCCAGTAATCGCCGCGGGTATCGTAGCGCCACACGCGTTTGGTATTGGTATAAACTAAAACCTTATCACCCGCTTTACTGATCGAGTAGCTCCGGATGTTCAGCGGAGAACCGCCCTGTGGTGTAAGCTGCGCCGATGATACAATGACTTTTTCCTGGTTGGCAGGCAAAGTTACTTCCACGATCTGGCTATCGCCTGCATCGCGGTAACCGCTGCCGTCTGGCAACCACTGAAATGTGTCGGGAATCTGCGCAAAAAGCTGGAAGGAAAGGATTGTTAATGAAAGTGTCCTGAATATTTGCTTCATGTGAGCTTTAAAAAATTAGTACGACAACTATATGAGTGCAATTTTAACATTTTAATTAATCTTTTGCACTGTCTCTATCGCTTCCCTTTGATTTTGAGCGCCTTTGTTTTTTCAGCGCCTCGCTCAGCAAAAACTCTATTTGCCCGTTCAAACTGCGGAAATCCTGCTGTGCCCAGGTCTCGAGTTCCCTAAGCATATCAGGATTGATCCGCAAAACAAATGCTTTTTTCTCCGCCATATCATGGATACAAAGTGCCGGCGTTCAGGATAGGGGTCGCCGCTTTCTCACCGCACAAAACTACCAACAAATTACTCACCATCGCGGCCTTGCGCTCTTCATCGAGCTCCACGATCTGCTTATCCGAAAGCATGGCCAATGCCATATCCACCATTCCCACGGCTCCATTCACGATTTGGCGACGGGCAGCTACCACTGCCGATGCCTGCTGGCGTTGCAACATCGCACCCGCGATCTCGGGTGCATACGCAAGGTGACTGATCCGCGCTTCAAGGACATCGATACCGGCCCGGCTCAGGCGCTCGGTCAGCTCGGCTTCGAGCATTTCGTTGATCTTTCCGCTACCATCCCGCAACGTCACTTCTTGGGCACTCGCTTCTTCATCTTCCATCGAGTCGTAAGCATAAATGCCCGCCAGATGCCGCACCGCCGCCTCCGACTGGATTTCCACATATTTTACATAATCATCTACTTCAAAAGAAGCCTTGGCCGTATCACCTACGCGCCACACCACTACCGCAGCGATTTCGATGGGGTTACCTAGCTTATCATTTACTTTCAGTTTCTGTCCATTCAGGTTGCGGGCACGGAGGCTGATCTTTTTCCTGCGGAAGAGCGGGTTCACCCAACGCAAGCCGTTTTGTTTCATTGTGCCCATATAATCACCAAAAAAAGTCGTTACAACCGCTTCGTTCGGGTTAATGACCGTGAGACCGATGAGAATAATAAATCCGGTGACACCGATAATCAGTCCCGTAATAGGGCTGCCGGTAGCAATCGCATACACAAAGCCGCCAAAAAGCAGCGCCAGGCCTATCACAAACAGCAGATAGCCAGAGATAGAGCGTAATTCCTTTTCGATCATAGTTTGCTTAGTTTGATATTAAATTGATATCACAATATTATCAAACTCCATGCAACTTCCTAATGCATTTGGGACAAAAAAAATCCCGGAGCCTGTGAATGGCTCCGGGATTTGATGGGCGGTAGTGGCTAGCGGCGCAATATTGGGCCCTCGACCTGAAAATTGATGGGGACATTGTATTTAACCCTCACTTTTTCGCCCCGCATTTCGCCCGGGTTCCATTTGCCGTTCATCAGTTTCACCACGCGAAGTGCCTCCTCGTCCAGCCCATAACCAATTCGGTTTTCCACTTTATACTCACACATTGAACCATCTTCGCATACTACAAACGAGAGCATTACCCTGCCTCCGACACCGTTACGCGCGGCATCAATAGGATACCTGATATTCATCCCCAGAAACTTGTAAAATTCTTTGATCCCGCCTTTAAATTCGGGTTGAATCCGCGGTCGGCTATATTCGGATTTCGTGCCATTCACCCAGGAACTACCACTTTTGAATTGACCCAGATCGAAAACTTCCTCGTAATACAGGGTACTGTCCGCCAACTTTCCAACCCAATTCCCATCTTTCACGCCATTCACAACCTTTCCTTGCTCGAAAAGCCACTTACCATTAGGTGTTTCACCCGCAGCTCGCCAATAACCGTCGCCGTTTTTCACATACTGTGTTCCGTCCGGTCCCCAGGCGTTCATCAGCAGGGGCTCCTCCTTGGCGCCCATTCTATTGACCGGAAAATCCCTGTGCGCCCTGATTTGACCATTGGGATCCCAGTAAACTTCGGTAATCAAAGAATCTGCTATCAACTGTTGGCGCCTTACCATGCCATTCAGGTCATAATCCTTGATAAGCGATGCTTTGCCATCCACACCGTACTCCACATACGAAAGCACCCGGCCACCGGCATCAAATGTGACTTCGGGAGCATGGCTGGCTTCGTTATAATCCCGGGCTGCAACCCTGTACGCGGCAATCGAGTCTGCGCCCGGGTTCACAAAACGCGATTTGTAGCGGATAGGCGTCTTCGCAAATTTTGCTTCGCCGAGCCTCTTCCATTTTCTACCTCTTGACTCTTCATAAGCCACATCTCCCGATACGAAACCCCGCTCATCGACGGGCAATGTCCTCCGGTACTTGGCCCGCGCAGAGTCGATGGGGACGAACGCCTCGTTGAAATAATCAATGAATGCAAGCCTTGCCGTATCAAAGGCAGGCTTAGCCTCCGCCTTAAATGCCACGGGAAAAAAGACGGCCTGCCGGACCGGTTGCCCCGCAAGCATAGCCGGCTTCCAGGCCTTATACATCCCAAGCACGCGCACGGCCGCAGCATTGCATAAAGTGTCGATCCCGCGGGTCACTTCAATGCTGCTCATACTGCCATCAGGCTGCACCACGCCCTTGAGATAAACCCGTCCGTTTACTCCTTTGATCGAATTTTGAAAGGGAATTTGAAGATTGGAAGTAATAAACTGATTGAGGACGGTCAGTCCGCCCGCGGGTTCGGCTTGTTTCTCTACTTCGTGGGGTAAATACACCTGCTGGGCAAATGCCGGCACAGTGGAAAATAACAATAGAGTGAGTAGTTTTTTCATTAGGGTTGATGAGTTATGCGAAAGGTAAAAATGATGTTTTTCTTTTAAAGAAACTCATAGTTACTCTGCAAATATTTCAAAAACGATTTGTAGAAGTAGTTTTCAATACAAACTTAACCTACTGATAACCTGCGAATAATATCCAGTTAATATTAAATGAGAAAATTTGTATCATGGGAGATACAACTCACTTTCGGACTATCATCATTTCTGACATTCACCTCGGAGCAGGAGGATCGAAGGCAGAAGAGGTCACCAATTTCCTGAAAAGCTACACCTGCAAGAAGCTTATCCTGAATGGCGACATTATCGACGCGTGGCAATTGAAAAAGTATGGTGTGTGGAAACGCAAGCACACGCTGTTTTTCAAACGCGTGCTGAAAATGATAGAGGAAAATAAAACGAAAGTGATCTACATCCGCGGAAACCACGACGATTTCCTCGACCAGATTATCCCGCTACGCCTCGGTAAGCATTTCCAGATCCGCAAAGATTACGTATTAGCCTCCGGCACACAGCGATTCTACGTGACCCACGGCGACGTTTTCGACTCCATCACCACTCATTTGAAATGGCTGGCTTACCTGGGCGATATCGGTTATACGTTCCTGCTTTGGGTCAATAAATTTTACAATAAATATCGCGCATGGCGCGGTCTCTCCTATTACTCTTTATCGCAACGTGTAAAACAGTCGGTGAAAATGGCTGTGAACTATATGACCGACTTTGAAGAGAAGCTGACCGAGCTCGCCCGTTCGCGTAACTGCGACGGCGTGATCTGCGGGCATATTCACCACCCGGCGATCCGCGAGATAGACGGTATCAAATACATGAACTCCGGTGACTGGGTCGAGACATTGAGCGCGTTGGTGGAGGATTTCGAAGGCAACTGGAGCCTGCTTTACTACGATCAGCAGGAGATCATCGAGAAACCAGTAAAAAAAACGAGTACTAAAAAAGTCGTTGAGAACTTCCCCGGCATCGAGAAGCAGGTGGCGTTCACCAGTTTTCTGACGGGGCGGAGCCAGCGCTATCTATAATCATGAGAATCCTTTTTCTGGTTCAGGGAGAGGGCCGGGGGCATTTGACGCAAGCCATTTCGCTCGGCCAGATTCTGCGCAGTGCAGGACACAAGGTGGTGGGTGCGATGGTGGGGACATCCCCTGGCAGGAACATACCGTCATTTTTCCAGGAGCAGATCTTCGCGCCGGTGCATCATTTTGCAGCGCCCAATATCATATACAAAGCACAGGGAGGTGGTATGAATGTAGGCCGGACGATCGCCACACACCTGGCGCATTTACCCAAGTACCTCAAAAGCTTGCATCGTATCCATGAAACGGTGAGGCAGATCAACCCCGATCTGATTGTGAGTTTTTACGATACTTACGGGGGGCTTTATAATCTGATTTATCGTTCGGGCATACCGATGGTTTGCATCGCGCATCAATACCTGTTGCTCCACCCGAAGTTTATTTTTCCTGAAAACAGCCGGATCAACCAGTTTCTGATCAACCTCAACTCTAAATCGACCTCCTGGCTTTCGGCTAACCGACTTGCATTGTCGTTCCGCGAAATGTCATCGGAACCTGAGTTAAAGATCACTGTAGTACCACCGCTGCTCCGCAAGGAAGTTACACGACTTACACCGCAAAAAGGATTCTTCATACTCGTTTACATGACCCATCACAGCCTGAGCGCTCAGGTGATCGACTGGCACCGAAAACACCCGGACGTGCAGTTGCATTGCTTCTGGGACAATGCGGATGCGTCGGAAGAATTTGCTTTTGATAATACACTCACTTTCCACCAGATCAACAGCGAAAAATACCTGCGAATGCTCGCTACCTGCCGCGCATTAGTGACGACAGCCGGTTTCGAGTCGGTTTGCGAAGCGATGTATTTGGGCAAACCTGTGATGATGGTGCCGGTACCGAACCATTTCGAGCAGGAATGCAATGCAATCGACGGCGTGATATCCGGCGCCGGGGTAATGTCGAGATCGTTTGACCTATCGGTGATTTTTGATTATCTGCCGAAGCACATCGACCAGTCCGAGAAATTCAGGGATTGGTATAACCGCGGGCAGCAGATGTTTGTGCGGGAAATCGCAGAATTTGAGAAGTCAATCCATATCAGGCGGAAAATACAATCGGAGATCTGACGTTCCGCCTGATTCATGCTCACTTGTCCTTTTTGAACACCAACCGTTCGGGATTTTGATCAAATTTGAGGATCAGTTTATCGGATTGTACGTGATAGCTCCCCTTACCGCCCGTCGAATCCGACGGTAGCCAGGCTTTACCGCTCCATTCCGGCTCACCCACCTTACTTCCGCCGAAACTGCTGATTTTGAAAGTGCAATTTGGGCCAAGCGTATAGGCTCCGGTAACCGTATTCACAAAAGTGTGGCCGACGATCGTCCCATTTTTCTGGTCGTCCGAGAAGGTGAAAACGACGCTCTTCCCGCTGATTCCCGGATCTTTGTCAATTGCGCTTGTGATGGTATTCTCAAAATAATCCAGGCGCCAGGTGCCAGCCAGCGACGCGACTTCCGAACATGGCGGAATAGCACAACAATCCTTCCCATTTCCGCACTCAAATGCTGTTAATCCAAGAAAAATGAGGCAAACAAACAAATACACAATTCTTTTCATGGCCTATAATTTTAAAAACTGATCCCTAACCGTAACGCGAGCCTGTTGTAAACCCGGTCTTCAAACCGCTCTTTTTGATCCCACAATGGGGCTTTGGTAACGTGAGCCTCCTGCCGTTTGTAGGTCAATGCGAGCGTAAATGCGGCAGACCCGGGCTTTCCAACTTTAATGCCCAAGCCCGGATTGACCATCAGTCCGCCCTTGGTATCGAAGCCCTCGGAATCGTCGTGAAACCAGGCAAATGCGTAACCCGCGTCGAGCGTCCCGAAAAGCTGCACATTTTTCCTTCCGACCAAATCATACCGCATGCCTCCCGCGATCGGATTCAACAATGCGGCTTTGTACCAGTCCATTCCGAGAGTCACGCCGGCAGATAGTCTGCGGTTTAATTGCACACCATTGAATGTCTGGATTGTAAGGCTTGTCTTGCTATCGACCTGCTCCTGATTTCCTGTGTAAGGATTGTCATATTTAACCCGTCCAAATAAGCCGCCAAATTCTGTATGGTTTACAAACCTCGGGCTTTTACCGGTTTGCGCATTCGCTGCCGTAGCAGCCAGCAGCAAGCATAAGTAGGCGATCTTTTTCATATCAAATCGCTTTTCCGACCGGAATTTTGCTCAGTAACCGCAGATTTTTCGGATTGGAAGAATCATATTGGTAAAAACCGTCTTCCCCGATCAGTAGCAAAGTTTTGCCAAGCGAAATCACGTCATATGCGTGCATGTCCTCGAAATGCGCGAGTTGGTTTTTATCCACCGAGAAGCGCTCGCTCACATCGAACACTTTCAGACCGTGTTCACCTTCGCATAGGAAAAGCGTAGGGAAATCGATACTCAGGCCATGCGGATTTTCCATCTGGTAACTTTTGATCAGCTGCGGCGCGGAAGGATTGCTCACATCCACGAGGTCGAGCTGGTTCTGGCCTCCCCCGCACGCGGTGCCCGCGCGCAGGGTCACGTACGCAATGTCCTCGTGCACCACTACGGGGTCGCATGCGCGGGCGTGCTGGAAATTAGAAAGCTGTTTCGGCTCCGCGGGATTGGTATTGTCGTAGATAAACATGCCCGTAGCGGAGCCTATAAAAAGCTTGTTGTTGTACGGGAAAATGGTCTCGATACCCCAACCGAGGTTAATGGTCGTGAAATCGACCGGCTGTGCCGGTTTATCGATTTTGAAAAGATGCATTTGGCTCTGACTGACCGCGTAAAGAAAGTTACGGTCGAGCGCGAAGCGTGCCATGGAACCCGCCTGACCGTTGCTACCTCCCGACGACTGAGGCGAAGCGGACGATCCGCTGCTGAAAGAAGCCCGGTCGGCCATCATCCAGATAATCCCGCCCCACCAGGAGGTTGGCGGCACATTATCTTCACAATTCACTGCGATTGTTTCCTCCACCCATTCCACATTCTGATCGCTGATCGCGCCGATGGATTCATTCAGCGACCATCCTCCTCCGTCGAACAATCCGGTTTTAAACACATTTTTAACCCTGCCCACTTCTTTCGGCGCAGTAGGGTTCGCGATATCGATCGAAACGAGGTCGCAAAAACTGTCGGCGTACAGGATGTTGTCGCGCACCGCTATGTCGCCGTTACCGGGAATATTAATGAATGTTATAAACTTCGGACTGGCGGGGTTACCGTTGTCAATGATGTGAATACCCTTTTTTATTTCATTGACATATAAATATTTCCCCTTCACATACATCTTCCCTGGTTGCACCAAACTACGGGGCGATTCTGCCTTCACCTGTGTCCTGAGCTCCATCAGAGAGTAGGTAACGTTACTGAAACGACGGACAACGCGTGTTTCCTTACATTGATCGTTACACGACCAACAAAGCCATGCTACGACACATAACAGTAAAAGTTTAGGTTTCATACGGCTTGGTTTTAGAGGCTAGTAAAAATGATATTTCAACTTGGGTAAGTGCAGGACAATCTATTTTTATAATTGGTTGGAATACAAAACAAAATCGTCCGAAAGCAAGGCCTTCGGACGATAACGCACCCCGAAAATACCGGCGAACCGGTATTTTTTTTCTTTGATATTTTTAAATGCTTTTTGGCATTGCTATTTCGATTCCGGATTTTTGATCCTACCCATAAAAAGAATTGTATTGGAAGTACTTTCGCTGATGATTAATCCAAACGGACGATCGCAAATGAACCTTGGCGATTCCGGTCCGGCGGATGTAAGCCCTACACCGATGGTTGTTACCGCAGCTGCTTCCGTTCCCTTCTCATCGATTCCCAGGTATGCATCCTGCTTTACAAAATCCACGTAGAGCTGTGCTATTTTATTGATCTTACTAAGTTGTGCATCTCCTTCTACAAACGCGCGCTTGATACCCATACCTTGTAACGTTCCTTTCAATTGCGCCGAATATTTGAACGTGAACCTGGGCAAACCCACGGTAACACCCCGTTCGACCATTCCGCTATTCAGTTTCGTCCATCCTTCGCCTGTGATGTTATTCAGCACTGCATCCACCGAATTCTGGCCTTTTGGAATGAGCAAGGTCATATTGAACTGGCCATTAGCATAAGGAAGGCGTACTGCATCGTAATTGCTTCCTGCACCCACTTTGAAATCGGATTCCGCAAACATCATTTTTACATTTTTGCTCTGTCCGTTTTCCAGCTTGAATGGCGTATCCTGAGTCTTCCCGGCATCAAACCTCGTTTGCCAGTCCCCTTTGAAGTACAATGCATTCAAAAGAAACATGACGTGCTGCGGCTGTATCTGATCCAGGACCGTCGGGATCTTTCCGTTTGTTTTATCACTTGCCCATTTGTTGATCCGGTCTTTCGCGGCATCGTTGAATGGCAATCCTGTTACTTCCGATTCAAATGAGTTTTTTAAAACAGATTGAAAATCATTTTCAACAGAAAAATCATTTCTATACCAAACCGAATTTGCTAATCCCAAACTCACCTTCGAATCGGCAACCGGCAAATCGTTGATCAATGTTTTATATGCCGCATTCAAATCTGCCAATGCAACGGCATCCATCTTCAATGCTTTTTGAATCTCGTCGGCGGTTTCTTTTTCCGCGCCATTCAAAAGCATTCCCAAAGCCATGTGCAAGCTGAGTGGCGATACAAAGAGATTCTCTTCCGCCGGTTGCGTTTTTTGTAACGCATGAATGAAGTCAAATGCAAAAGAAGTGGTCCCGTTTGAAACCGATGCCGGTATTTCCACCGGATTTACGTCATTCCCCGGCGCAACGTTATCGTTTGTGCAACCAAACAGCATCGCTACTGCCAGCATCGGAACGGTGATAGACTTCTTTGAAATTTTCATGGCTAACAGATGCAAGAACATTTTCCTTCTCCACAATCAACCCACAAATCGATAGATTCAAACCAACTGATAATGGTTGGAATCTTTTTTCAATTATCTCAAAAAGAATAGCGAACGGACCACGATACGCCGTACAAATATGGATGCGAATCGAGGCTTTGATTGGATTTAAAGCCTGATGAAACAGCCTTTTGATACGATCCCGTCAGGTTAGCAGCCCAGTTTGAGGAGAGCTTGTAATTCAATCTTAATCCGGTTGTCGCAGCCCAGTTCATACCACGGTAAATATCGTCGCTGGCGGTTGTTCTAATAATTTCCCCGGAAGCGGATTCCAATTCATTTACCAAAAAGAAATTCGCCATCATCCCACCAAGTACCGAGTAGCTGAATTTCTTGTCCGGATTTAAGGTAAAACCTGCCTGCACCGGCAATTGGAGATATTGATAATTGTTACTTACTTTTTTGGCGACATCGATATATAATGCACCGTTATTAAAGCCGGCCGCTTTATCAGCAGCAGGGCTATTCGCAGAGGTAGTTAATCCGGCCAATGCATTTTCCAACACATTCGAAGACAAGTTACTGTATGCATTCAGTACATAACCACCACCTTCATAAGCTGAGTTGCCGCGCAGGTAGCTAATGCCTGTTTCCACCGACCAATGTTTCGACAGTCGCACACCGCCTTGCGTTTGCACCGCGTACGAGGCACGAGCTTCGCTGGATCCGGTAGTTGCCCGTCTCTGGCTCACCGATTGCGCCGAAAAAGCCATAGGCGCCTCTTTGAGCTGCACATCCGGATTGAACGATGCGGGCATAACGCCTAAGCCAGCATAATATTCCTTAGGCTTTTTTTCTTTTACGGGCTCGTCTATTTCTATTTGAGGACGGAAGAAAATATGGCGTTTTTGCACGTAAACGTCCAAGTCGTTGTAAGGCAGAGACGCCAGCAATTGTGCAGAAATCGTTTGATTTTGATCCGCCAATGCAGCTGCATAGCTGTTCCCAGCTACTTTTTCCACCGAAATTTCCGCGGGCTGCGCGTTGCCAATAGAGGTGGAGGACGTATTAATTACCTCATTTACAGATTCTTTGTCAGCAGCCGGCTTCTGAACTCGGACAGCAACAGCAACGTCCTGCCGTTCAGCCTCAGGATTTTTTGTTTCAGCAAATGCGTTCCCGCTTTTTCCAACAGCATTGCCACGGCTTGTTGCTGCGATCCCGATCTTCGATTCGGAAGGTTGCTGCTGCCCTGGCTTTACCGATGCAGTTTGGGGTTCGCTGGCGGTCGCCAGTTTCTCCGTATTCAGGCTCTCGTTTGCGGAGGCAGCTTTTTCGGTTGCTTCGTTGTCGTGACTTTCTGATACCCCGGCTGGCTTCGTACTGGCAGCCACTTGTGGTTTATCATTGGTTTTAATATCCGACAGCCAAACTCCCCCGCCTACCAGCAGCAATGCAACGATCGACGCGGCAGCGTACCACACTTTCGGGGACTGCCACCACATCGGAACAACCTTTTCCTGCTCCTTGTCAAGACGCGCCTCGATACCCTCCCACACAGACGGCGGGGGAGCTTCGGAAGCCTCCTGCAGAGCCTTTCTCCACTGATCCTCAAAATTGTTTATGTTGGACGGATCCATCATCAAATCTTTTTTCTTTGTTCAACTTTTGTTGAAGCAATGTCCTGGCCCGCGAGTATTGTGACTTGGACGTTCCTTCGGAGATACCCAACATCTGGGCGATCTCATTGTGCTGGTAACCTTCAATCGCATACAGATTGAAGATTGTCTGGCAACCGGGCGGCAATTCGCGGATCATTTCCATGAGTTGCTGCATCTGGAAATTCCCCAGCGTGAATTCCCTATCCGACAAGCCATTATGATGTACATCTATATCGTCGAGTTCTTTCAGGTATTTCTGCTGCCGTAAATGGTTCAGTGCCGTGTTTACGACCACGGATCTGAGCCAATATTCCAGCGGGCTGTCGGCCCTGAAAGAATCTATGTTTTCGTAAATTTTGATGAAAGCATCCTGCAACACGTCCTCCGCGTCGGCGCGGTTTTTCGTATAGCGCAGGCAAATAGCAAACAACTTGCCGCCAAAAACATCATATAGCTGTTTCTGGGCGATGCGGTTGCGCTGCTTGCAGCCTTTCACCAGTTCCTGTTCGTTAAACGTCATCCGAAGGTTAGGGGTGCTTCGTTCGGTTTGTAATTAAATTCAGCACCTCTATCCATAAGATAGCCGATTACTGTTGCGTTATGATCCGACCCGCGCTCTCGCGTCCGTCGTAAATTGTCTGACACCCTCATTATCAAAATGGTTGGAACACCTCGAAAAACTATTGTCGAATGTTGGGTACTTTACGCCAAGGAACTATTCAGAGGTGCATATCATTTAATAAGTACAACCTAAAATCTATCGCCCCATGAGCCAATATATGGTTGAAATCCAGCTGCCGGCTGTCATGTCGGAAGATTTCACAGCAAAAATACCTGCTCAGAGAAAAAAGATTAACGAACTGATGGAGCAAGGAAGGCTGATGTCTTACGCTTTGTCTGATGATTATTCCAGACTCTGGTGTGTGGTTCGCGCAGAAACTGAATTTGAAGTTATGTCGCTCGTCTCGGAATTTCCGCTGATCGATTATATGGATCCCAAAATAACCAAGCTTATGTTCAATAATGTGGTAGCCCTTCGCCTGCCCATGTTCTCATTGAACTGACACCCATTGAAGGTATTTTGTTGCCTGTAATGGCCTCGCCGGGATAACCGGCGAGGCTTTCTTATTAATAATCAAAGTTTTCTGGTAATCAGTGAAGCTATCTTTTCTAAGGCTGCCTGATCGGTTTCGCTAAAATCGTCAAGCTGGTCGCTGTCCACGTCCAGCACCATTGCAACGGTTCCATTTCTGTGAAAAACCGGCACCACTACTTCTGAACGCGATGCCGAGCTGCACGCGATATGACCCGGAAACTGCTCTACATCGGGCACCAGAATAGTTTCCGCGCGCGTGTAACTTGCGCCACATACGCCCTTGTGGAAGGGGATACGCGTACACGCGATCGGCCCCTGAAACGGTCCGAGCACCAACTGCCCTTCCTTAACCAGGTAAAAACCCACCCAGAAAAACCCGAATGCCTCTTTTAAAACCGCGGTTATATTCGCGAGGTTAGCTGTCAGATCACTCTCATCTGCAATCAACGCTTCGATTTGCGGAAAAAGCGCTTCGTAAACCTCGCTTCTGTGTGTAGCTGTCGGTATAAATAATGTTTCTGCCATAATCTTAAATACTACTCGATTTCTGGTTAACACAGATGCCCTTTGAATAGTTACAAATTATATGAAAATGCACTCTGATTGAGCCGGTAATAGCACGCCTTCTGTTGTATATTTGAAGTTCGATTAAGCGTTACAAGCAAGTCCCCTCATGAGTCAAAGACATATCTTATTAATGGATGGCCCCGATCACAAGGGTTTGATCTATCATGTTACCCGCATTCTTTTTGCCTACAATCAGAATATCATCAGTAACGACGAGTACGTAAGCCCTTCGCGTTATTTCTTTATGCGTACCGAATTTGAGGGGGATACCGATATTCCAGAACTATTAAAAGCGCTTCAATCCGAACTGCCTGCCGGACTAAACCTGCGCATCAATCCTAAAAAGAATAAGGACATTGTACTGATGGTCACCAAAGAGCACCATTGCCTGGGCGAACTCCTGATCCGCTACGCATTCAATGAGCTGGATGCTACGATCATGGCCGTAATAAGCAATTATAATACGTTGCAGCCGCTAGTGGGCAAATTTGGAATACCTTTCCATTTTATTTCCCATGAAAATAAAACCCGGGAGGAGCATGAGGAGGCGATATCGAGAACATTGGACATTTACCGTCCCGACTACGTGGTATTAGCCAAATATATGCGCATTATCACGCCGCAATTCGTTGAGCGTTTCCCGAATCGGATTGTAAATATCCATCATTCATTTTTACCCGCATTTATCGGGGCAAACCCTTACCGGCAGGCATACGAACGCGGTGTGAAAATCATTGGCGCGACTGCGCATTTTGTGAATAACGACCTCGACGAAGGCCCGATTATCGCACAGGATGTAAAAGAAGTGGACCACAAACTGACCGCTTCCGACATGGCAACTTTGGGAAAAGACACGGAAAAGGCGGTGCTTTCAAAGGCTTTGAAGCTCGTGTTTAATGACCGTGTTTTCATTCATCACAACCGCACCATTATCCTATAAAACAAAGAAAAAGCCCTTAGTCAGAATCACCGAGGGCTTTTTGCAATCTGATGGATGTTATTGAATATGTAATCTTACAAAAAATTCTTTAAAACATCAAATTCAGATTCAACGTGTTAACTAATTCTAAGGATATTCTAATTAAACTGCTTCTGCTGTACGTACCAGCTCAACCAGATCTCCGTCGTTTACTTCTTTCTTGATATCGGCTACTTCGAGGAACCGAGTGTACAGTTCGTCCAATGCAGCTTTTTCAAAGGAAAACCCAAGCAATTCGAGGCGGTGCTTCAATGCGTGGCGCCCGCTGCGAGCAGTCAGTACGATGTCGGATTTATCGACACCCACGTCCTGTGGGTTCATAATTTCGTAGTTCAAATTGTTTTTCAGGAAGCCGTCCTGGTGAATACCCGACGAATGCGCGAATGCATTTCGCCCCACTATGGCTTTGTTCGCTTGCACCGGCATACGCATCATTTTCGACACCAATTGGCTGGTCGGGTAAATGTGTTGCGTATTAATGCCCGTTTCAAGGCCCAGTTCCTGGTGCACTTTCAATGCCATTACCACTTCTTCCAACGACGTGTTACCCGCGCGCTCGCCGATACCGTTGATGGTTACCTCCACCTGACGCGCCCCCTGATTGATACCTGCGATGGAATTCGCGGTAGCCAAGCCGAGGTCGTTGTGGCAGTGGATAGAAATAGTGGCTTTATGAATATTCGAAACGTGTTCGAAAATGTATTTGATTTTATTTCCGTACTCGTCTGGCAGGCAATAGCCAGTCGTGTCAGGAATGTTCACTACCGTTGCGCCGGCACCGATCACCGCTTCTACCAGTTGTGAAAGGAAAACGAGGTCCGCACGGCCTGCGTCTTCACAATAGAATTCCACATCCTCCACTTTGGTTTTGGCATATTTCGTAGCCGCGATCGCTCTTTCGATGATTTTCTCGCGGGTAGTATTGAACTTATGCTGGATGTGAATGTCGGAAGAACCGATACCTGTGTGGATCCGTGCCCTTTTGGCATACTGAAGTGCATCCGCAGCTGCGTCGATATCGCCTTGCACTGCACGTGAAAGCGCACAAATGATAGGCTCACGCACAGCTTTAGAGATTTCTACCACAGAACGAAAATCTCCGGGACTTGAAACCGGGAAACCGGCTTCGATAATATCTACCCCCAGCTTTTCGAGTTGTGTAGCAACCACGATTTTTTCTTCTGTGGTCAATTGGCTGCCAGGAACCTGCTCGCCGTCTCGTAAAGTAGTGTCGAAGATCTGAACTCGATTACTCATTGGTGGGTATTAATTTTTTAATGGACACGAATTTAACAATATTTCAGGCAATATAAAACCCTTTCCTTGTCACGGGAAAGGGTCTGTAACTTATCAAAACATCACCTTTCCCGCCTCACGGTAGCTGTTGGAGATTGAGAATGAGGTTATCTTGTCGGCTCATATTCATGCTGCGAAATTTCGCTCACCGCGATTTTCTTCTGCAAAGAAAGCACAAGTTTTGAATGCAACAAATATTGTTTGGCAAAACTTTAAAATTTTTTAGATTCTTTTCAAAAGCTCTTCGCCAGCCCGTTGCGTGTTCAGTATCTTGTCGGCCGGGGTGGTTGCATCGGCAATGTCGCGAGTTCTGAAACCATCTTTCAGCAACTTGTCCACCGCCGAAATAATCGCCTCCGATTCCTCTTTCAGACCAAATGAAATATCGAGGAGCAATGCAGCAGAAAGTACTGATGCCAAGGGGTTTGCAACACCTTTGCCGGTAATGTCGTGCGCCGAGCCGTGGATAGGTTCGTAAACACCGGTACTATCGCCAACTGACGCCGAAGCAAGCATTCCCATGGATCCGGCGATCTGGCTTGCCTCATCGGTAAGGATATCTCCGAAAAGGTTAGCAGTTACTACTACGTCGAAACGCTTAGGATCCTTGATGAGCATCATCGCAGCTGCATCCACAAATTGGTGCTCAACGGTAATATCAGGATATTCAGGTGCCAAAGCCTGAACCACTTCACGCCACAGACGGCTGGTTTCCAACACGTTTGCCTTATCTACCGAGCAAAGACGTTTTCCACGTGTACGCGCAGCTTCGAATGCCTTACGTGCAATGCGTTCCACTTCGTAACGGCTGTATTCAGCGATGTCGTAAGCGGTGTTGTTGTCGTTTTTGCGGCCTTTTTCTCCGAAATAAATGTCGCCTGTCAGCTCGCGGAAGAAAAGGATATCCGAGCCTTTCAGGATTTCAGGACGGATGGAAGAAGCACCCAACAGCTCATCGAACAACTTGATCGGACGGAGGTTAGCATACAAACCGAGCTCCTTACGCATTTTCAGCAAGCCTTGCTCAGGGCGAACTTTGGCCGTAGGGTCATTGTCATATTTCGGGTGACCAACCGCGCCGAAAAGGATCGCGTCGGAATTACGCATCTTTTCCAATGTCTCATCAGGAAGCGGATTACCTGTTGCTTCGATGGCCACATGGCCCATCAAAGCCTCATCGTAAGTGAATTCATGACCGAATTTCTCGGCGATTTTTACCAACACTGCCTTTCCTACCTCTGTAACTTCTTGTCCGATTCCGTCACCCGGAACGATAAGGATATGCTTTTTCATTAAATTTTTAATTGATAATCAATAAATTATAAACAAAATAAATGCACTACCTTACGGCAATGCATCAGCGATTGGTTCAATCTTATTTTCAGGAACGCCGATCAGGTTGAGCATTTTCTGCGTCGCCTTGATGGCCGAAAACGTCTGGTCCGAATCCAGACCGCGCGTTTTGACCTCCTTACCGTTGATCTCCCAGGTAATGATCGTTTCGCACAAGGCATCCGTCTTACCCCCCGGCGGAATGCGCACGGCATAGTCGCTCAACATCGGCAGCTCGATCCCTTTTTTCTTGTAGATCTTTTTCAAGGCATTCATAAATGCATCGTACTGGCCGTCGCCCTGCGCATTTTCCTCAAAAACCTCTTCGCCAAATGAGATCTGCAATGTGGCAGAAGGTTTCAGGTTTTTGGAATGCGTTAGTACATAGTTGGTGATTACCACCTTTTCCTCCACGGTACTGCTGTCGAGGATATCGGAAATAATGTACGGCAAATCCTCCGGCGTAACCACCTCTTTTTTGTCGCCCAGCTCGATTATGCGCTGCGTTACCTTTTTCAAATCGGCATCCGAAAGCGAAATGCCCAGATCGCGCAGGTTGTTCTCGATATTCGCCTTCCCGGAAGTTTTACCCAGTGCGTACAACCGCTGCCGACCGAAACGCTCGGGCATCAGTTTACTGAAATACAGGTTGTTCTTTTTATCACCATCGGCATGAATACCAGCAGTTTGTGTAAAAACGCTTTCTCCTACAATGGGTTTATTGGTAGGAATGCGAATGCCAGAAAACGTCTCCACCAATTTTGAAATCGAGTACAACGACTTCTCATTCACCGCTGTGGTACATTCCGGCATCATGTCGTTGATCACCGCGATCGTGCTTGCAAGCGGCGCATTACCCGTGCGCTCGCCCATGCCGTTCACAGTAAGGTGCAAACCTTGTACGCCCGCACGAAGCGCTTCCATCACATTCGCAACGCCCAGGTCATAGTCATTATGTCCGTGGAATTCGAAATGTTGGTCGGGATAGCGTTCAACGATTTCCTTAATGAACGTGTAAGACTCAAATGGCGTGAGAATGCCCAAAGTATCCGGTAGCAAAATGCGCTTGACGGGCAGAGTACTCAGAAAATCAAGCGATTGGAACACATATTCTTTCGAATTACGCATGCCATTGCTCCAATCTTCCAGGTACACATTGCATTGAATGCCCTTCGTTTCGGCGAGCTCAATTACATTGCGAATGTCCTCGAAATGCGCTTCCGGCGATTTTTTGAGCTGATGGGTCAAATGGTTGAGCGACCCTTTTGTTAGGAGGTTCATCACCTTCGCTCCGGCCTGTACCATCCAGTTAATGGACGCATCGCCGTCGACGAATGTGAGTACTTCTATTTTATCCAGAAAACCATTTTTACCGGCCCAGTCCGTGATTTTCTTAACCGCCTGAAACTCACCCTCCGACACACGTGCCGAGGCTACTTCAATGCGGTCGACCTTCACTTCCTGCAACAGGATCTGGGCGATGGTCAGTTTTTCGGATGCTGAAAACGACACCCCGCTGGTTTGCTCACCATCGCGAAGTGTCGTGTCCATAATTTCTATGTAGCGGCTGTTCATGGGCTGTCGGCCGTCGGCTATCAGCTTTCGGCTATCAGAAAAAAGTTCGACAGCCGACTGCCGATCGCCGACAGCCATTAAAATATTCTCTCTGCTTCAAATTCCTTGATCTCTCCCTTCATCGCTTGCAGATAATCGATATCGTCGAAGCCGTTCATTAGGTTATGTTTTTTATAACCGTTGATGTCGAAAGACTCTTTTTCTCCGGTTGCTAGGATGGTAATGGTCTGCTCGGGCAGGTTCACTTCCAGCTCTGCATTAGGATCGGCTTCGATCGCTTCGAAGATTTTGTTCAAAAACTCAGGGCTCACTTGTACCGGCAAGATACCAATATTCAATGAGTTGCCTTTGAAAATATCAGCAAAGAAGCTGGAAACCACGCAACGGAAACCATAATCGTAGATCGCCCACGCAGCGTGCTCACGGCTGGAACCACTTCCGAAGTTATGGCCTCCTACGAGGATTTTGCCGGAATAGATAGGGTTGTTTAAAACGAAGTCCTGCTTCGGCGTATCGTCGCCGTTGAAGCGCCAGTCGCGGAAGAGGTTGTCGCCAAATCCTTCACGCTTGGTCGCTTTCAGAAAGCGCGCAGGGATAATCTGGTCGGTATCGACGTTTTCGATCGGCAGAGGTACTGCCGAGCTTTTCAGTATGGTGAATTTATCGTAAGCCATTGTTTTAATGCTTTATGCCGTAAGCTTTAAGCTTTAGGCCTTTTTTGTAATGCTTTTTTCTAGATTGTACAGCATTCTCTTTATCTGGTTGATCCTTTCGTTCAGTGACGAGTAATCCGTTTCTGAAAGATATTCCAAGTCTTTCGAGAGCTGCAAGAGATATTCGACTTCATGAGCGGAGCCCAAAGAGATATGTATAAATCTGGCAAATTCTGAGTCTGTTGTTCTGCCGCAACCTTCCGCCATATTCGTTGGTATTGAAACAGAGGCCCTCCTAATTTGCGAGGTTACGCCGTATGTTTCATTTGCCGGAAAATTTCGCGTTAGATTGTACACATCAAGAACAAACTCATGGCTAATTCGCCATACTTCGTACTTCCTGAAATCTCTCATAGTGTGTGAAAATAGAAACCTGCTTATAGCTTAAAGCCTATCGCCTAAAGCCTTTTCAAAGCAACGTCCGCGGATCCGTAACCACGCCCGTTACTGCGGCGGCGGCGGCCACAAGCGGGCTTGCGAGCAACGTACGCGCGCCGGGGCCCTGGCGACCTTCGAAGTTACGGTTAGAGGTACTTACCGCGTATTTGCCGGCAGGAATCTTGTCGTCGTTCATTGCTAGACAAGCCGAGCAGCCTGGCTGACGGAGTTCGAAGCCTGCTTCGGTCAGAATATCCAGAATACCTTCTTCTTTAATCTGCGCTTCTACGATGTGTGAACCCGGAACGATCCAGGCCGTTACGTTATCCGCCTTCTTGCGGCCTTTCACGATCGATGCGAATGCACGGAAGTCCTCGATACGGCCATTGGTACAGCTACCGATGAAAACGTAATCGATTTTCTTGCCCAGCATATTCTCGTTTTCATGGAAGCCCATGTAGTTCAGCGACTTATCATAAGTAGCCTTACCACCTTCCACCTGATCCGAAGTAGGGATCGCGCGGGTGATACCCTGGCCCATTCCCGGGTTGGTACCGTAAGTGATCATCGGCTCGATGTCGGCCGCGTCGAAATTATATTCTTTGTCAAAAACAGCGCCTTCGTCTGTTTTCAAAGTTTTCCAGTAAGCCAATGCTTTGTCCCACTTCTCGCCTTTCGGAGCTTGCTCGCGGCCGTTGATGTAGGCAAAAGTCGTTTCGTCGGGAGCGATCATACCGCCACGGGCACCCATTTCGATGCTCATGTTGCAGACGGTCATACGACCTTCCATCGACATATTTTCGAAAACATCCCCTGCATATTCAACGAAATAACCCGTTGCACCGGCAGTAGTCAGTTTTGAGATAATATAAAGCGTCACGTCTTTCGGCGTCACACCTTTGCCCAGCTGGCCATTCACGTTCACACGCATTTTCTTAGGCTTAGGCTGCATAATGCACTGCGAAGAGAGCACCATTTCCACCTCCGAAGTACCGATACCGAACGCGATCGCGCCGAATGCACCGTGGGTAGAAGTGTGGGAATCACCGCAAACGATGGTCATACCCGGAAGCGTAATACCGTTTTCCGGTCCAACCACGTGCACAATACCGTTACGGGCGTGACCCAGTCCCCAGTGTGAAATGCCGTATTTCGCAGCGTTCGCTTCGAGAGCTTTTAGCTGGTTTGCCGAAAGTGGATCCTGAACCGGAAGGTGCTGATTGATAGTCGGGGTGTTGTGATCCGCCGTAGCGAATGTGCGCTCGGGGTACATCACGCCAATGCCTCTGGTTTCGAGTCCCAGGAAAGCAACAGGGCTTGTTACTTCGTGGATAAAATGGCGGTCGATGAAGAACACATCCGGACCGTCCTCGATTTTACGGACAACGTGGGCATCCCACACTTTGTCGAAAAGGGTACTCGCTTGATTACTCATTTTGATTAAAATTAGAATTTCGCCTCGTCGTTCAGGCTTCAAAGAAAGAGCTGATACTCAACGCCTTTCTCAGAAGGAGAACCGACATTACAAATTACCGTATAATTAAAGGAATATGTATAACGGTAATAGGTCAAAAAATAGTGATTTTGGTTTAAGAGCTCGGTTTGGGCGGAAATCTTTATTTGGAGTTATTCAAAATTTCCTGCAAAGCGTCTTTGAGCGGAGGCAAATGCACTTCGATAATTCTCCAGACTATCTCATAATCAATGCCTGCGTAATCATGCACGAGAATGTGTCGTGATCGGATGATTCTCATCCATTCGATTTCAGGATATTCGTCGCGCGACAGTTTGGGGACACGGTTCGCCGCTTCGCCTAATACTTGCAAATTTCTGATAACTGCATCCCGTGTTTTCCGATCGCCCAAGAATGATTCGAAATTCATTCCATCGGTATACTCCAAAATGGCGTCGATAGAATCGAGCATATCCGACAACAAAATACTTGCCTGCCGCTCAGACATAGATTAGATCTTTTTCGATGAAGGGAAGCATTTCGGGTTTAATTCCTTTTTTGCTTACTAGATCAACCTTGCAATGTAGTATTTCCTCCAATTCCATAGCCAGATCGATAAACTCAAACCCTACTGGCTCAGAGAATTCAACCAATATATCCACATCACTTTGATCAGTAGCCTCTCTTCGGGCAACCGATCCGAATAATGCCATCGATTTCAACGGATACTTCTTGAAAAAGTAATCCTTTGATTCGGTTAACGCACTTTCCACTAGTCCAAACTTCATGTCAGCAAAAGTTAATACTATGAAGTTAATGCATATATTGATTAAAACCGCAACTCACCCCTGCCGCTTCGGCGTAGTCCCGTACTTCTCTTTATAAGTCTTGATGAAATGCGAAACGCTCTCGTACCCAATCTCCGTACTGATCTCCGAGACATTCTTTGTACTGTTTCTCAACAAGAAATCCGCATAATCCAATCGCTTGTTTTTCAGCCACAATGCTGGTGAAGTATTGAACTCATCCTGAAAGTCGCGTTTGAATGCAGAAAGGCTGCGGCCCGAGAGCCGAGCGAGCTCATTCAATGTGAGGGGCTTTAAGTAATAGCTATTCATCAAAAACGAAAGATCGACCTTTTCGCCTTTGTAAAGGCTGTACAAAATACCCCGCAGCTGGTTTGAACTATCCAGCTCCATCAAATGCAGCAGCAGTTCCTGGAATTTCAGTCTCAGAAAGTGGTTCTTCAATTCCGTTCGTGAGCGGAAATAGGGAAATACGGATTGTATGAACTTTTCAAAGTTATCATCCGACTTCAAAAGCAAAATCGGGTATTCGACGGCTTCTGTGTCTTTTTGCGCATTAAAAAGCTCCGGATGCAGGCCTACGAATTCTTTCAGGAGCTTTTCGTCAAAAAAGAAAACCAAACTCTTGTAAGCTTCATGAATGGATTCCGACATTAAGTAAAAACCCCTCTGAATGAATAGAATATCCCCCTTTTCAACATGCACTTCCTGCGTCGGGCTGGTGAATTTCTTTTCACCTTCCAGGACCACAATCACCGCATGCTCCTCGAAAAACACATCGTATTTGGAAGGGTACACCTCGTTCCGATAGGCCACGAACGTCATATCCTGAATTTTCAGGGATTCGAATTCCTGGGAGCTGATGTCGGATGGTACGCGAAGCATTGTCTATCAGATTATTTACACCATAAACTGAAACAAATCCGGCTGATCATTCAGATACTCATAAACTACCCGGTTAGCATCCATTCGCTCGATGAGCGGCGCAAAATCTTCACGGCTTTTCAATTCGATACCTACCAATGCAGGCCCCTGCTCGCGGTTCGTCTTTTTCACGTATTCAAATCGCGCAATATCGTCATTCGGCCCGAGTACATTCAAAAACTCGCGGAATGCCCCGGAACGTTGCGGAAAGCGGATAATGAAGTAGTGTTTCAAGCCTTCGTAAAGCAATGATCGTTCCTTGATTTCCTCGGTACGGGTGATGTCGTTGTTGCCCCCGCTGATGAGGACGACGACGTTTTTACCTTTAATATCTTCTTTAATCAAATCCAATGCTGCTACCGTCAATGCCCCTGCGGGTTCGGCGACGATCGCTTCTTCATTGTAAAGCTGCAAGATTGACGAGCATACCTTTCCTTCCGGCACGAGCAGGATTTGATTCAGGCTCTTGCTGCAGATATCAAATGTAATGTCCCCGGCACGCTTCACGGCCGCCCCGTCGACAAACTTGTCGATATTATCCAGCGTCACCACATGCCCTTCCTGAATGGATTTATGCATGGTAGGCGATCCTTCCGGCTCTACCCCGATAAGCTGTGTTTTGGGAGAAAGTTGTTTGAAAACAGTAGAAATGCCCGATGCCAGCCCGCCGCCGCCAATAGCCATCAGCAAGTAATCGATCTTGAAATCGGCATCTTTGAAAATTTCAAGACCAACCGTTCCCTGCCCTTCAATCACCTGTAAATCGTCGAATGGATGGACAAAAACGGCATTGGTACTGTCGCGGTAGGCCATCGAAGCGTGGTAAGCGTCATCGTAAGTGTCGCCTACCAAATGGATTTCAATCCATTCCTGACCGAAAAGCCGTACTTGCTTTACTTTCTGCGCGGGTGTGGTTGTAGGCATGAAAATCGCGCCTTTCACCTGCATTTTCCGGCACGCGTACGCTACGCCCTGCGCGTGGTTGCCCGCGCTCGCACACACGACCCCGCCCGCGAGGGCTTCGGGCGTGAGGCTCGCCATTTTGTTGTAGGCTCCGCGGATTTTATAGGAGCGAACGGTTTGGAGATCTTCTCTTTTGAGATAAATGTTAGCTCCATACTGTTCCGAAAGGTGTGCATTAAAAAATATCGGTGTGTGGTTAATCACCCCGCGCAGGCGTTCGGCGGCGAGAAATATATTATCGAGAGTCGGAACGGAATGTGAAGTGCTCATAATGATTCTGAAACAAAAGAGCTTTGCAAAAAGCAAAGCTCCATTATTATTTCTTGTCCCCGGACTGAAGTCCGGGGCATTAGATTTTCTTAGTTTCTTTCCGGACGCAATCCGCGTACAGTAGAACCTGCCTGCCACATTTCTGATTCGCGCAATTCAGCCAATTCAGCTTCCAGCTTCACGCGGTAGTCAGGCTGTGAGTTGCGGGTGATCGAGATAGTAGCTTGTTCGCCGCTTTTTACAGAGTTGTAAAGTTGCTCGAAAACAGGCTTAGTAGCATCACGGAAAGGTTTCCACCAGTCCAAAGCACCACGCTGTGCAGTAGTAGAGCAGTTAGCGTACATCCAGTCCATACCGTTTTCAGCAACCAACGGCATCAACGATTGGGTCAGCTCTTCAACAGTTTCGTTGAATGCTTCTGACGGCGTGTGGCCATTCGAACGCAACACTTCATATTGTGCAGCGAAAATACCCTGGATAGCACCCATCAAAGTACCACGCTCCCCTGTAAGGTCGGAAGTTACTTCGCGGTAGAAATCCGTTTCGAACAGGTAACCTGACCCTACGCCGATACCCATTGCGATACATTTTTCACGTGCTTTGCCGGTAGCATCCTGGAATACCGCGAAAGAAGAGTTCAAGCCTTTTCCTTCTACAAACAAACGGCGAAGTGAAGTTCCTGATCCTTTTGGAGCAACCAGGTATACATCCACGTCAGCAGGAGGAACGATGCCAGTCTGATCTTTATAAGTTACACCGAAACCGTGTGAGAAATACAGTGATTTTCCAGCAGTAAGGTGTTTTTTAACCGTCGGCCAAAGTTCGATCTGAGCTGCGTCAGAAAGCAAGTAGCAAATGATAGTTCCTTTTGCAAGCGCCTCTTCGATATCGAAAAGGGTTTCGCCTGGTACCCATCCGTCAGCAACGGCTTTGTCCCAAGACTTACCACCTTTACGCTGACCAACGATTACGTTGAATCCGTTGTCGCGCATGTTCAAGCTTTGGCCTGGGCCTTGTACGCCGTAACCAATTACAGCGATGGTTTCGTTAGAAAGTACTTCACGTGCTTTTTCGAGTGGAAATTCTTCACGGGTTACTACTTCTTCTTCGACCCCGCCGAAATTTAATTTTGCCATTGATTATTGATTGGATTATTGATTTACTACGAATTAAAAAGCAATACTACTAAAAGTTGTCCGACTATTGGTAATACTCCCACTCAGCTTCCGGAAGATAATCTACCAGTGTCTGAGGCGATTTACTTACCGCCACACGGCCCGAACGAACGAATTCGAGGATCTCGTGGGGTTTGATATAGTCGAAAAATTCAAAGATCTCTTCTTCTGTGCCCGTCTTCTGAATGATCACATAAGTGAGGTGCCAGTAAACGACCCAGGCCTTGTAAGTCTTGTTAATGGTCTCGATATCGAGCGGCTTGGCGCCGATCGGCGTCGAAACCTTGAACAATGCGATCTCATTGTACGCGATGTCTTCATTGAGATACCCGAAAACGGCGAGTACTTCGATGATCTTGCGGATCTGGCGGACCAATTTCTCCACCGCGTCGCGCGACTCGCTACGGATGACGATCGTAAAGCGGGAAATACCCTTACGCTCGGTTTCCGAAACGGTTAAGCTCTCGATATTGATCCGTCGCCGGGTGAATATCGTCGTGATCTTGTTGAGAATACCGATTGAATTCTCAGTAAAAACACAAATGGTGTATGATGTCATAATTTCTTCCTCTTTTATATTATTCCAAACGGATATCGGCTACACAAGCACCCGTTGGCACCATCGGGAACACGTTTTCTTCTTTCTCTACCAATACTTCCAGCAGGTAAGGCTTATCGGAAGCCAGCATGGTGTCGAGCGACGCGTGCAAGTCCTCACGTTTCGCGCAAGTGTGGCCGTCGATACCGAAACCTTTGGCAATCGTAATAAAATCAGGGTTTTGAAGCTCCACAAACGAGTAGCGTTTCTGGTGGAAAAGCTGTTGCCACTGACGTACCATTCCGAGGAAGTTGTTGTTCAGGATGATAATCTTGACAGGCAGGCCGCTTTGTGCAATCGTACCTAATTCTTGAATGGTCATCTGGAAACAACCGTCGCCGATGATCGCAACCACTTCACGATCCGGCGCACCTACTTTGGCACCGAATGAGGCCGGCAATGCATAACCCATGGTTCCCAAACCACCCGAAGTAATGTACGAGCTAGGCTTTTTGAACTGATAGTAGCGCGCTGCCATCATCTGGTGCTGGCCGACGTCCGCCACGATCACCGCCTCGCCTTTGGTTTTATCCGAAAGCGTACGGATCACTTCCGCCATTTTGATTTTCTCCGTCGTAGGAGCCAGTTCAGGCTGCGTGATTTTCTCGTCTTCGATCGCATCGTACTTCTTGAATTCCGCGATCCAGGCTGCATGATTGTTCGCATTCACCAATGGAAGCAACTGCTCGAGCGCGATTTTGGCGTCGCCCACTACCGGCGCATCCGCTTTCACGATCTTGTCGATCTCAGCCGGGTCGATTTCAATGTGAACCACTTTCGCCTGTTTCGCATAGCGGCTCAAATCGCCGGTTACCCGGTCGTCGAAACGCATTCCGACTGCGATAATGAGGTCACATTGGTTGGTTAGCACGTTGGTACCATAGTTACCGTGCATTCCCAGCCAGCCCATATAGTTAGGGTGGTCCACCGACATGGAGGAAAGTCCCAGCAATGTCGAAGCGGCAGGAATATCTGTTTTTTCGATGAAACGGATCAATTCCTGTTCCGCACCGGCAATCTGTACGCCGTGGCCTACGAAAAGGAACGGACGCTTCGCCTGGTTGATCAACTTCGCAGCTGCCGCCAATTGATCTTCTTTCGGCGCAAGGCGCGGGTGGTAGCTGAGCAAAGTCTCCGTCTTTTTATGTACGAAAGGCTTCGTCATCAGCTTCTGCTGCGCATCCTTGGTAATATCGATCAAAACCGGGCCCGGACGGCCTGATTTTGCTATATAAAATGCTTTGGCAATAATTTCAGGGATTTCATCCGCATTGGTGACCTGGTAGTTCCATTTGGTAATAGGGATGGTAATACCCATCACATCGGTCTCCTGGAATGCGTCCGTACCGAGTAAATGCGAAGCCACCTGACCGATGATGCAGACCATCGGTGTAGAGTCGATGATCGCATCGGCAATGCCCGTCACCAGGTTGGTAGCACCCGGCCCCGAAGTAACAAGGCAAACCCCTACCTCACCCGTAATGCGTGCAAAGCCTTCCGCCGCGTGTGCAGCCCCCTGCTCGTGACGCACGAGAATGTGGTTGATCTGATCCTGATAGTCATAGATCGCATCGTACACCGGCATAATTGCGCCGCCCGGATAGCCGAAAATGGTTTTCACCCCTTCCGCAATCAGCGACTGGATCACCGCATGCGAGCCGTTGATCAGCTCCGGCTTGGCCACCGAAACCACCGGTTCCGAGCCCTGAATTGTTGCAGTTTGATTTTCATTAAATCCCATGACCTCTATTTTATTTAGTCGGATGAATTTTCAAGATTCTCAATGTCATTTATATCTCTCGGCCTTCCTGCCGCCTTCTTTGCCGTGATCAGATCTTTGTAATGTATCAATCTGATTTTTAAACCCTCTACTGCATGATCAGCGGCATTCTTGTACGCTTCTTCGAATTCCAGCCCTTTCAACTTCGTGATTAAATCGATCGAAACGGGCACCCGGCCAAATGTAAATACATCAAATTGCGGGTTATGCAGGAAGTTCGTCTCTGTCATATCAAATAGCGGCATTCCAAACTGTTCGAATGCATTCGCAATCCTCCGATAGTTTTCACTCGTTTTCCTAACCCATATATCCATGTCGCCGGTTGTTCGGGAATAGCCATGCAGGATTACCGAGTAGCCGCCGACCAGAATATATTCCACTTCACATTCATTGAATGACTTCAAGAAATCCTGAAAATCATCATTGAAAATATTTCCCATTACATCGGGTGTTTTCGCATTGAAAAAACACTTCTGTCCATTCTGGGAGGGTTTTGCAAGTCGAACTGAAATGCAATACTGTTCAGATAATGCGCTGCCTCCAATCTTTCTCTTAAAGTCTTCGGCTGGTTTTGCGCATAGTACTTTTCAGTCTCCGAATGCGTCCCGGCATGGAAGGCCGTTCTATCCAATTTGAATTTCCCTTCCGACATAATGTTTAGTTTTTTATGCCTCGTCAGTCACGCAACCTTCGCTGGCCGACTTCACGGTTCTGATATATCTTCCCAGCATACCTTTTGTAAAGCGTGGCGCAGGTTGTACCCAGGCTGCTTTGCGGGTCGCCATTTCTTCGTCGGAAATGTGCAGGGTCAGCACGCGGGTGTTGGCATCGATAGAAATACGGTCGCCGTCTTTAACCAATGCAATCGGGCCGCCGTCAAACGCTTCCGGGGTAATATGGCCTACCACGAAACCGTGCGTACCGCCAGAAAAACGACCGTCGGTGATCAATGCGATCTTGTCGCCCAATCCCGCTCCCATTACCGCCGAAGTAGGTTTCAGCATTTCCGACATTCCCGGACCACCTTTCGGTCCTGCATTGCGGATTACCACCACGTGTCCGGCCTTAATTTCGCCTTTGGCAAGCATTTCGATGATCTCCGTTTCGTGCTCGCACACTTTCGCTTCCCCATCGAATGTCAGACCTTCCTTGCCGGTGATCTTCGCAACCGCACCTTCGGGAGCCAGATTACCATAAAGTACCTGGATGTGCCCTGTCGGCTTGATCGGAGTTTCAATCGGGAACACCATTTTTTGCGTTTCAAAATTCAAGTCGGGAGCCTCGGCGAGGTTTTCAGCAACAGTTTTACCTGTTACCGTAATGCAATCTCCGTGAATCAGTCCTACTGAATACAAATACTTGGTAACAGCAGGTACACCACCGATTTCCAGGATATCCTCCATGAAGTATTTACCGCTAGGCTTCAAATCAGCGATAAACGGCGTGCGGTCTGAAATCGCCTGAATGTCGTCCAATGTCAATGGAATGCCGGCTGCGCGAGCGATCGCCAGGTAATGCAATGCCGCATTCGTAGATCCACCCAGCGCCATTACCACCGTCAATGCATTTTCCAGTGACTTTTTGGTGATAATATCTTTCGGAGTAATGTTCAGTTCGAGCAACTTCTTCATCGCCGCACCGATCTTCTTGCATTCTTCCTGCTTGCCTTCGTGTGTAGCCGGGTACGAGCTGCTGAACGGCAAGCTCAGTCCCATTGCCTCAATCGAAGAAGCCATCGTGTTGGCAGTGTACATACCACCGCAAGCGCCCTGGCCAGGGATCGAATTTTGAATTACACCTTTATAATCTTCGTCAGAAATGTTATTGGCAAACTTCTTACCTAATGCTTCGAATGCTGAAACGATGTCGAGTTTCTGTCCTTTATAATGTCCCGAACGGATCGTTCCACCATACACCATAATAGCCGGACGGTCGAGGCGCGCCATGGCCATAATAGCGCCAGGCATGTTTTTATCACAACCCACCACCGCGATCACGCCGTCGTACCATTGTGCAGCCACTACGGTTTCGATCGAATCCGCGATAATGTCGCGGCTTGGCAGCGAGTAACGCATACCGTCGTTCCCGTTGGTCATACCATCCGAAACACCGATCGTGTTGAAAATCAGGCCCACCATGTCGTTGGCATTCACGCCTTGTTTCACATACACCGACAAGCCATTCAGGTGCATGTTGCAAGGGTTACCTTCATAACCTGTGCTGGCAATCCCGATCTGGGGTTTAACAAAGTCTTCTTCTTTCAAACCAATTCCATAAAGCATCGCCTGTGCGGCCGGATTGGTTACTTCCTGGGTAAGGGTCTTCGAAAATCTGTTTAATTCTGTCGCCATTGGTGAATGTATTTAAAATAAAAACACCCCACTCGGTTAGGTGAGTGAGGTGCCAGTTATGTGCTATCATCCCACTCACGCTTACGGCGTGACGATAATTAGAACGGGGACGATAAGAGTCAGTTTCATTTTAGCGGAACATTTAAGTCTAGCGAAATTTCGCTGTTTTTGACTTGGTGTTACAAATTAGAAGCCATTCTTTTTATTTTCCAAACATTCAAAGCTTTTTTTGTTATTAATCTATGATAAATACCAAATTTCTTCCCGGTGCAGGATCGTTATCGGAAAACATTTAATTTTGGATTCCAAAAACCACGAACCGCAATGATGACCACCGAATCGTCTTCGAACTACAATGATCTCGAAAAAATGAGTGTCCACGACATTCTGACCTCCATCAACCGCGAGGATCAGACTGTGCCGCACGCCGTTCAGAAATCCATTCCGCAGATCGAAGCGCTGGTAGAACAGATCGTTCCCAGAATGCAAAAAGGCGGCCGGCTCTTCTACATCGGCGCCGGAACGAGCGGACGACTCGGCGTGGTGGACGCATCGGAATGCCCGCCGACATTCGGTGTGCCGTTTGATTTGGTAGTGGGAATCATCGCCGGTGGCGACACAGCCATTCGCAAAGCCGTGGAAAATGCGGAGGACGACTGGAACCAGGCATGGAAAGACCTTGCTGTTTATGCACCTAACGCGAATGATACACTAATAGGTATTGCCGCCTCGGGCCGCACGCCTTACGTGATCGGCGGCTTGAATGAAGCCCGCAATGCAGGTTTGCTTACCGGTTGCGTAGTTTGCAACGACGGTTCCGCAGTGGCCAAAGCCTGTGAATATCCGGTTGAAATAGTAGTAGGACCGGAATTTTTGACCGGTAGCACCCGAATGAAATCCGGTACCGCTCAAAAACTGGCGCTGAACATGATCTCCACATCAGTCATGATCCGCCTCGGCAAAGTGAAAGGGAACAAAATGGTGGATATGCAGCTCACCAATGAAAAACTGGTCAACAGGGCGTTGCGTATGATCATTGATGAACTGAATATCTCGCCTGACGAGGCGCAATCACTACTCGACGAACACGGAAGCGTCCGCGCGGCCATCGAAGCGGTGAGAAAATAGGGTTATACCGAAAGCACGATCTTGCCAAACTGCTGCCCCGAATCCATATAGCGCAGTGCTTGCTCGGCTTGTTCGAGCGGCAACACCTTGTCGATGATCGGTACAATGTGTTTTTCAGCTACAAACTGCACCATATCGGCAAACTCCTGCTCGGTACCCATGGTGCTGCCATAAATATTAAGTTGTTTGAAAAACACTTTCGCTGGGACGATGTCGGTGATATTGCCGGTGCCGCCTCCGTAGAAGCAAATGCGGGCACCAGGAGCGGCGATATCGATCAGTTTCGCGAAACCCGGACCGCCGGCGCTATCGATAATGACATTGAAATAACCCGTCTTGGGTCCGCGTGCTTTCACGAGCAAGTCCCGGAACCAGGTCGGATTTTTATAGTTGATCCCGCCTTTCGCACCCATTTCGATCGCTTTCTGTATTTTCTGATCGGAGCCAGACGTTACCCACACTTCCGCACCAGCAGCAATGGCGATCTGGATCGCAAAAAGCGCCACACCTCCGCCCGCACCCGTTACGAGCACACGGTCCCCTTCCTTGAACCGGCAGCGCGTCATCAGCGAGCGCCAGGCGGTAAGCCCGCCCATGGGCAGCGCGGCCGCTTCTTCAAATGACAAGTGCGCAGGCTTTTCGGCCAGGTATTTCGCCTCGGTTTTTACATATTCCGCAAATGTACCATTGTCGGGAAGACCGAGTATTTTGTGGTCGTCGCCGTAAAAATCCGGGTTTTCGCCCCAGTTTTGGGATGGGTTGATGATCACCTCTTTTCCGATCCAGCTTTTGGCAACACCATCGCCCACTTCCGTTACAATGCCCGCACCATCGGAGCCGGGAATGATAGGGGTGGTAATGCGCGGATAAAGTCCTTTTTGTATCCAAACATCGCGGTGGTTGAGCGACGCGGCTTTTATCTCAATAACCGCCTCCCCCGGACCGGGATTGGGCTTTTGCGTTTCTTCAATCACCAGTGGCTCATGAAGGTTTTTTAAAATAGCGGCTTTCATATGTTGGGTTTTTAAACAAAAAATGATGAACCGGCCAGACCGAAACGGTACCTGCCCTGATTCATCATTTCAAAATGATTGGAACCGTTTCGGATGCTATATATCCGAATATTCGGTGGGATACAAGAAGAAGCTGGTGTTTTTTGAAACGTTATTCTGATACTCCGGATTTACTTTCAGCTTATTCCATTCCGCATCTTCGGTGAACGATTTCCAATGCGCATCACGCGATGCCTTGTTCTCGAAAGTAGTCATGTACATCAGGTTGGGCATGTGGCTTCCAGCGATCACTTCTCCATAGAACACCGCGTTAAAGCCCAGGCGCTTGAATAATGGAACTTCCCCTCCCGCATTGAACATCTTCACCTTGTTCTGGTAAATTTTCTCGGTGTGGCCTTCGTAGCTGCGCAATTCATACACCCTTTCGCTTTTCGGGCCGGTGAGGTTCGGCTTCATGTGCACGGGCGCATCTGTGAACGCTTGCAGCACAATCGACTCGAAGCGGGCGTAAGGCGGGTTCTTGTAGTTCGCGTCGATGTAATCCTTTCCGGCCGAGGCATAAGCGGCGTCTTTATCCAAAGTTTTAGGCAAAGTCAGCAGCTGGTCGAGGGATTTCAGGGGTGTTAATACGTAAATCAGCTTTCCGGCCATGGTGTCGGTCGCGACAGGTTTGAAAACACCCACATTTTTAATACCGGCGCGGTGAGCGGCAGGAACATATGCGTCTTTCAGGAAAGCTTCCACACGCGCTTCCTGATCGGCATTTTTAAGGTGATAGATTTTGATTTCGTAAAATTCCCGTTTGGGAGGTGCAGCTACGGTGCTCAATGCAATCACGAGCAACAAAAAGGTAAAAAGGAAATTAAGGTTTCGGTAATTGGACATACTCTTCAAAATGTCATATAAATAGTGAATAACCACCAAAAAAGACTTTTGTGTCCGAAGTTTACCCTATCTCAATCCTCACTAACTTTTTTCGAAGCGCATCAGAATTTCGGACAGGAAAGCTGCCGCTTGCGGGTTTTCGGACGCTTCGGTTTCGATTCCAATGGGGCGAAAACGTAGGAGAGCGATATTTCGTGCGCGCCGCCGCTGCCCGCACCTAATGTCGAAATGGTAAGGTCGTAGCTATAACCGATGGAGAATTTATCCTGACGATAACCAGCCAGGAATATCAGTGATTCGTGATTATTGATATTCTGTTCGTATTTCTTGAATGGAATTCCACGATACCATGCGCCGATTACCAAAGGTTCGATGGTTACGTACATACCGGCATCGAACTGGTCGTATTTGCCCTGCTTTTTATACATAATCGCGGGAGAAATTGTCTTCTCCTTATCAATTTCGTCTCCAAGGAACGTGTAACCGGCAAATGGAATGCGCAAACCTGCCTGCAAGCTGGCTTTCACAGGAAGGCGTGCCTCTGTAAGTTCCGAAAACGCCTGGTTAGGACGGTTCAGGTGATGTGCCGACACCCCGGCCCAATACCAGTCGGAATAGAGCATTGCTCCTGCACCAAAATCGGCATAGAATACATTAGGGCCGCCTTTCGCAAACGGATCCTCCGAAGGCTGGCCGGTAAGCCCGCCGTTATTATATTGGTCACCAAAAGTCAATCCGAAGTAGTCGAGCGTGCGCGACGCAAAGCCGCCCTGAATACCCAAACGCAGCGAAGTCAGCTCATTGAACTGGATCTGGTAGGAATATTGCAACGCAGCCTCGGTTGATTTGAGGTTTCCCAGCCCCTGGCTATCCATGGTTACCAACACGCCTAAACCGCTATTGTAATTAGGCAGGAACACATCGGCGCCTATCGAAGTTGTTACGAAGTTGGCCGACAGTGAAGGCCATTGATTACGGTAATTGATGGTTGCACGAGGCGCCAGCGCCCCTCCGGCCAACGCCGGGTTTAAGTACAACGGGTTGGCGTAGAACTGCGAAAATTGCGGATCCTGGCTCCAACCTTTCAGGCAAAGCAGTGTCAGTATGAAAAGAGGAAGTAGACGCTTGATCATAGATGTGTTGGCTTGCCGTTTCCAAAAAACGGCCCCTTTTTGGACTCAAAAAAATTACCTGATTAATTTCACAAATTATCCTCAAATTGCGTATTAATATTCAAATTAGAGTGGTTTTTACGACATTACCGCACAAAATTTTAACATTTTATTTTCGTTAGTAATGTCGGGTAACTTGAATATTCTTTGAGACGGTAGGGGTGTTTGAACAAGTAACGAAACATGGGGCGATTTTATAATAGATACCACCGATTTTTTTATGTTCTCTGCCTGCTCATGCTGCTTCTTGGCGCAAGTGCCATGGCGCAGTCGCCCTTTGTCGTAAAAGGACAGTGTATGCAGAACCCCGATTGCGAAGCGGATTCGACTTCGTTTCGCGATACCGTCACTGTGGCGAAAGCGTGGCGGTGGAGTTTCGGCGACGGTAGTGCCACAGATACCCGTCGTAATCCTCAGCATTCCTACATGGCTCCTGGTACGTACACCGTTACGCTTGTGCGCACTTTGCAAAACGGTACCCAGGAAACAGTACCCCAAACAGTCAAAATCGGCGAGCTCCCCCCTGAATTCCAGCAATGGAGAATAGATACAACCATTTGTAAGGGTGATACGATCACGCTCGATCCCTATCCCAACGGTGCGCCGGAGGGTGCGAAATACATCTGGTACCCCAAAGGCGACACGACACAGACTTTAAGAGTCGATAGTTCAGGGTGTTATTCCGTAGAAGTGATCGTAAATGGTTGCAAAATCCAGAACCGGATCAATGTCAAAATTTGTATGGAGCCCCAGGCACAGGAAGGCTCCAAATGGTATTTCGGGGGCAATGCCGGTCTCGATTTTTCCAATACACCTCCCTCGCCATTAACCGATGGCAAGCTGAACACCCCCGAGGGCACCTCGTCCATTGCCAATTCGAAAGGACAACTACTCTTCTATTCCGATGGTATTAAAGTATGGAATAAGAACGGGGATGAAATGACGTGTACGTTCGGGGCGTGCGCGCCCATGAAGGGAAGCCCCAATTCGACACAATCAGTGCTCATTGTGCCCCAGCCGACTTGCAGGGGCTGCGAGTACCTCTACAATGTATTTACGACTTCGGATATCAATGGTGAAAAGCTGCTTACCGTGAGCGTAGTGGATATGCGCCGCAACAACGGCCTGGGCCAGATTATCGAACAAAATACAACCCTTCAAACCCCCACTACCGAGCGCATTGCCGCCGTCCGCAACGACCGCGACAGTACCTACTGGGTCGTTTCGCACGATTATGGTACCAACAAGTTCCGCATTTTCCATGCTACCACAGGTGGCCTCGTAGAAGTGGCGGCCCCCGAGTTAGGGATGGCGCACGATAGTACCAATAAAGCCGAGGGTTACATGAAGTTTTCGTCACCCGACAGCACCACCGGTGAGCGCCAGCTGGCCGTGGTGATTCCGGGACCTGCACGGAATTATGTGGAGCTGTTCAGTTTCAATGATTCGACGGGCACATTGACCTACAAGAAAACCATGGACCTCGGTCCAGCACCGCCCATTGCATATGGTATCGAATTTTCGCCGACGGGTGAAAAAATGTACGTTTCTTTCCAGGGCGATAATGGTACGAAATCCTATTTGAAACAATACGATCTTACGTTGCCTGACAGTCTCGTCACCGAAACGGCTATCACTATCGACAGCTCTGCCACGCAGAAGTTTGGTGCATTGCAGTTCGGGCCGGACGGGCGCATTTACATGGCTATTCAGGGGAGTGAATACCTGGCAACGATCGGCGAGCCGGAGGGGAATTCATTGACAGGCGTCGACTATGAGCGCGACGGAGCGAATCTGGGAGGTAAAAAAAGCCAGTTAGGATTGCCGAATATGGTCCAGGATTTCACGCAGGAATCACAAGGGCCGGGATTTGAAGCCAACGGGTTCTGTACCAATGAACCCACGCAGTTCCAGGCCAGTCCGATGTGTGACCCGATCGAGGATACTTATTCCTGGGATTTCCTAGGGAACGGCCAGTTCTCAACTCCTTCCAAAACGCAAACAGCCACATACACATACACCAAACCGGGTACTTACATGGTGGCCATGCGAGCCACAAACAAATGTACCGACACCACGATCGTGCAGGAGGTTACCATCTACGAAACGCCTTCAAACATCGACCTTGGCAAGGACAAAGACACTTGCGGCGCCTATGTGCCGTTGGATATGAAGGTAGATGCGGAAGTTTACAGGTGGGTCTACCGCGGCCGCGTCGTTGGTCGTAGCCGCACATACAATGCCACATCGACCGGCCGATACATCGCTATCGCATTCAACGGCCCGCAAGGCGATTGCTACGCGGCCGACACGATCGAAATCACACTGCGCAAGCCGCCAGCCGTCTCCATCGGCCCGGATACCACACTCTGTCGCGACAGTTCACTTGTGCTGGGCGTAGAGAGCACCAGGTGGATTGAATTTAATTGGAGTACAGGAGAAACAACCCGCGAAATCACTGTGACACAACCAGGGTCATATATTGTTACGGTGAAGGACAGAAACGATTGCTACAATTCAGACACCGTGCAGATTGGCGAGCGCCCATCGCCTATTCTGGGATTAGCTCCCGAGAATTACATCTGTATTCCGGATGGCCAGTCCGTCATACTTGATGCCAACGGACAAGGCCCCTACGAGTATCTCTGGCCGCATTCCGGTGACACGACGAAAACCATTACCGTCAACCAGGAAGGAAAATACACCGTGCGGGCAACCAACAAAGAGGGCTGTTCCGTAGAGCAGACCACAGAAGTTGTCGACAAGTGCGAGCCACGATTCTTCATCCCCGACGCTTTCACGCCCGACGGAGAAGGCCACAATGAGATATTGGAGGTGTTCGGAGCATATTATACCAATTTCTCAATGCGCATCTACAACCGCTGGGGCGAGGTTATTTTCGCTACTACCGACATTGAGGCGCGCTGGGACGGGACTTACAAAGGCCTGAAAGTGCAGCCCGGAAGCTACCCATACGTCATTTCCTACGAGGCACTTTACTATCCGGAACGCAACCCGATTATGAAGCGCGGATCGGTAATGGTGATCCGCTAGCCTTTCCTTTTGCAGATTAAATCAGTTATTTTTGGTTAAATAATATCAAACCAGCCGCCGCTCAAACGGACGGCTGGTTTTCACTATCTGTTCAACCGACTATGCGCCAGGATTATCTGTCCGGAGATAAAGAAAACCTTTCAAATACCGATAAAGACATTGAACGTGCCTTGCGGCCGTTGTCTTTCGAGGACTTTACCGGGCAGGATAAGATACTTGAAAACCTGAGGATATTCGTGCAGGCCGCCCGCCAGCGTGGTGATGCGCTCGATCACGTGCTGCTTCACGGCCCTCCGGGGTTAGGGAAAACGACGCTATCGAACATCATCGCAAATGAGCTCGGTTCGGGAATTAAGATCACTTCGGGCCCGGTACTCGATAAACCCAGCGATCTGGCCGGCCTGCTGACCAATTTGCAGGAACACGACGTGCTTTTCATCGACGAAATTCACCGCCTGAACCCCATTGTGGAGGAATATCTGTATTCGGCGATGGAGGATTATAAAATCGACATTATGCTGGATAGCGGTCCGAATGCCCGCAGCATTCAAATCGGCCTGAACCCCTTCACGCTTATAGGCGCTACCACGCGTGCTGGCATGCTCACATCCCCGCTACGCGCGAGATTCGGGATCAATGCGAGGCTGGAATATTATGATGCACAATTGCTATCGTCCATTTTGAAACGTTCGGCCTCGATCCTGGGAACGCCTTTAGAGGAAGATGCGGCTTATGAAATTGCCCGGCGCAGCCGCGGTACCCCGCGTATTGCCAATAACCTGCTGCGCAGAACCCGCGATTTCGCGCAAGTAAAGGGGGATGGTCGCATTACCGTAGCCATCGCCGAAATGGCCTTGCAGGCATTGGATGTGGATCAGAACGGGCTTGACGAAATGGATAACCGCATTCTGAGCACGATTATTCAAAAGTTCAAGGGCGGGCCGGTAGGCTTATCCACCATTGCCACTGCCTGCGGCGAAGAGGCCGATACCATCGAGGAAGTGTACGAGCCGTTCCTGATTCAGGAAGGTTATATCAAACGCACCTCGCGGGGCCGCGAAGTGACCGAAAAAGCATTCAAGCACCTGGGTATTTTACCACGCCATCGCTCAGGTGAATTGTTCTGAGCATTAACTTTTTAAGAAGTTTTAACATTCACATACAACATAAACCCGAAAATTGTAATTTTGCGGTAAATTAGCGTAACCGCCTCCTATGATCGAAGTACTGGTTTCCGAAAAGTTGGTAGTGAGAGTGCCCTGTGCTGTGATAGAACATAATGGAAAAGTACTTGCCGGGCAGCGAAGCGCAGCCTTGTCCTTCCCCCTCCAATGGGAATTTCCCGGCGGAAAGCTCGAAAAAGGCGAAACCGATGAACAGGCATTGCTCCGTGAGATCATGGAGGAGCTTAATGTAACCGTTGAAATCGTCGATAAACTTCCCGAAACTTCCAAAGACCAGGGCTGGCGCGAGATCGTGCTGGTACCATTCGTTTGCAAAGTGGATACGACCGATTTTGTCCTCACCGAGCACGAACAAGTCCTCTGGCTGGATCCCGACGACCTCCCTACCCTCGACTGGACCGAAGCAGACCTGAACGTAATCAAAAATTACTACGATTACTTAGCGGCTAAAAGTTAACCGCTTACCTTTCACCGTTTCATCAAATTTCCCGTTTTCATAAACCAGGTGCCCCGACACAAACGTGTGGGTAATCTGTGACCGGAATTCCGTGCCGTTGAACGGCGACCAGCCGCATTTGGAGTAAATGTTGGAAGGGTTAACCTCCGTTGTCGCATTCGGATCCACCAGGATCAGATCTGCCCAGTAACCTTCGCGGATATAACCACGATCTTTGATATCGAAAAGATCGGCTACGGCATGGCTCATTTTTTCAGCTACACGATCGATCGGTATGTTGCCCGCCTTGCTCAGTTCGAGCATTACATTCAGCGTATGCTGCACCAATGGCAAACCTGATGGTGCCTGCCAGTAATGCTGTGCTTTTTCCTCGATGGTGTGCGGAGCGTGGTCGGTTGCGATCACATCAATGCGGTTGTCGAGCACGGCTTGCAGGATGGCTTCCTTGTGATGTGGCGCTTTAATCGCCGGGTTGCATTTGATTTCGTTACCCAGCCTCCGGTAATCTTCCGCATCGAACCACAAATGATGCACGCATGCTTCGGCTGTTACGAGTTTCGGCTGCCCGTTCGCGAGCAGAATTTTGCCGTTGCTGCGGATTCCCGGTTCGAACAAATGAACCTCATCACCAGTAGAAATGTGCAGAATATGCAGGCGCGTTCCGTGCTTGTGCGCGAGTGAGCTTGCAAAAGTGGATGATTTGAGACAAGCCTCTTCATTCCGGATCAATGCATGGATATCGTATGGCACGTCATCGCCGTACTTCTCCTTAAAATAAGCCATACGGGCCTTTACAGTCGGCTCATCCTCACAATGCGTTGCGATAATGCAGGGCGCATTGGCGAAGAGTTTTTCGAGCACCTCGGGCGCGTCTACCAGCATATTACCTGTGGAAGAGCCCATGAATATCTTGATACCGCAAACCTGTGTAGGATCGGTACGCATTACCTCGTCATAGTTGTCGTTCGACGCCCCCATGAAGAAGGAGTAGTTGGCAAGGGATGTGTTGGCCCCGATCTGGTACTTATCTTCCAGCAATTGCTGCGTGAGCGTGTTGGGGACCGTATTCGGCATTTCCATGAATGAGGTAACCCCTCCGGCAACAGCTGCTTTCGATTCCGTGTAGATGTTCGCCTTGTGCGTAAGCCCCGGCTCGCGGAAATGCACCTGATCATCGATCACCCCAGGCATCAGCAAAAGTCCCTTTGCATCAATCACCCTATCCGCTTGCACATGCTGTAAGTCCCGTTCGATTTTTTTAATGTGACCATTTTCAATTATCACGTCTAAATACTGAACCTGGTTTTCATTTACGACCTGGGCATTTAAGATCAGCGTTGTCATGTGCGGCGGCGATTGGATTGATGTCGTGCAAAGGTATTCAGACCGGTTGAAATTCACTCATCGAATCACACAAAAATGAACCTGAAACAACTACTTCGCGATTTCGCCGACATGCTGTTTCCCCGCTGCTGTGAAAGCTGCGATCGGGTACTACAAGGCAATGAAGCGACTATTTGCACGCTTTGCCGCATTTCGCTGCCGCGCGTCGGGTCGGATGGATTGAATAGCGAATCGCTCCAATTTAAATTTGTGAGTCTTCCCGAAGTCCTTTCAACCCATTCATTTTTGCTGTTTACTAAGAGAAGCAAGGTGCAAAAACTGCTGCACGCATTGAAATACAAGGGAAATAAGGAAGTCGGGATATTGCTTGGGCAGATGTTCGGGCAAGAATTGAAGACATCGGGGCATTTACCGGAAGCTGAAATTATCCTGAGCATTCCGCTTCATCCCAAAAAGCGAAAACAGCGGGGCTACAATCAAAGCGACCTGCTTGCAGAAGGCTTTTCCCGGGCAACAAGTATCCCATGGTCGGGCACGATGCTCGAACGTGTTAAATACACTGCCACACAAACCGGTAAAACCAAAATGGAAAGAAGGGAAAATGTACAGGGCGTATTTGCCGTCAAAACGGGCTTCTGTCCTCAAAGCGTGATCCTGATCGACGATGTACTTACTACCGGTGCAACACTGGAAGAGTGCGCGAGGACATTACTTGCCTCCGGTTGCAAACAATTTCATATTCTCACCATCGCTCTGGCACAGCACTAAAACAAAAAAGCCGCCATTCGGAAGAACAGCGGCTTTTCTTATTGCTATTATTTCAAATCTTATTCTTTGTGCGTTCCGGTGGCGATCATCGCGCAACGGAAACCTACCATCGCAGTGGCAGAATCCTGATCCATGTAACGGCGCGTTCCCGGAGACAACCAGTAAGCTACGTCGGCCCATGAGCCGCCTTTGTAAACTCTCAGCTTATCATCAACCATTGAGTTGTTGTTTTTGCTGTCGTAGTTTTTAGCCTCATCCTGGTAACCGTCGCGACGGAAAGAGTTGAGGTCGTTTACATCGCTGTTTGAAAGCGGACGGTACACGTCGTAAACCCATTCGCTCACGTTACCAGCCATATCGTAAAGCCCGTTGTCGTTAGCCGGATACGACCGGATTTCCTGTGTGATAATCGCTCCGTCATTGGATTTACCAGCGATACCAGCGTAATCACCAGGGCCACGTTTGAAGTTCGCGAGCATTGTTCCCTGCTTGCGTCCACGTGGGTTACGCATGGTGGAACCATCCCATGGATAAATTCTTGAATTAGCCTGGTTTTCGTCAGAATACTGTGTTCCGATCATCGCCATAGCAGCGTATTCAAACTCCGCTTCTGTCGGAAGGCGGTATGGAGGCATTACGTAACCACTTTCGATACGAAGTTGTGGTGCGGGAGCATCAGCAGCTGCAACAGCTTCGCCTTCTGCTTTCTTCTTCTTGCCAAAAGAGAATCCCTTTTTCTTTTTACCACCAGCAGCAGCTGCGCCCTTGGCATTATTAGCCTGGCTCACAGCAGCGGTACGCCATGCGCAATAGTCGTTGGCCTGAACCCACGAAACGCCCACTACCGGATAAAGGCGGAAGCCCGGGTGACGCAGGTACATTGTTACGTAAGAATCGTTGAATGACAGTTCGTTAAACCAAACTGTTGTGTCAGGAAGTGCCTTGGCATAGAACTCTTCCGAAGAGTCTTTCTGGATTGCATTCAGGTATTCGAGGTAGTGGACGTTCGCCACTTCAGTCTGGTCCATGTAGAACGACTGGATACTGACAGTCCGTTTCGGGTTGTCCCGGCGTGTCATCACATCCTCTTCCAAAGAACCCATCGTAAAACGTCCTCCTTCGATGTACACTAGGTCAGGACCGGCTGGCAAAGCTTTGTATTGCTTTACTTCAAACCCGTCTTTGCCGTTGTAAGCCAAGCCTGTTTTAGAGCTGGTCTTGCCAGGTTTCAAGCTGGTTGGCTTCTTTTTACTACACGCAGTTGCCGCTAATAACACTATCAGAATCAGCGCGATCGACCGGGTACCCATCTTTTGCATGCAAATCATTGCTTTAAAGTGACTTAAGTGTTTGGTATTTTATAGTATGCGAAACCGCAAATGTATGAAATCAATCGATATTATTTTTAAAAATCAATTATCAGGTAACCGGGACCTGTTTGCTAACGGGTCATTTCCATCAGCACCTGGCGTGCCTGATCAATGCTTTTGATGTCCTCGCAAATCAGTATCAGCTTGCCTTTCTGATCTTTAAGCGAAATTTGCTTAGGGTGTTTTTTAATGTAATCGATCACCTGCCCGAACTTCGCCGACTGAAAGAATTCGTCATTCTGCGAAGTAACGAAGTAGCCTTTCATCGTATTGCTTTTCAAAGTCAGTTTTTCGAACTGCAAAGCCTCTGCTTCCCAACGCAAACGGACCGTTTTCAGCAAATCCTGCACCTCGTGCGGGACCGGACCGAAACGGTCGAGGATTTCCTTTTCAAATTTGCCAAGCTCATCCTCTGTCGCAATATTATCAAGGCGGGTATATAACGACAGCCTTTCGGAAATATTTTTTACATAATCGTCCGGTATCAACGTCGCGAAATCGGTTTCGATCTGCGTATCGGGCACCAGGTTTTTCGGCAGGCTGAAAACACCTTCGAACAGGTCTTTAAATTCATTGCTTTTTAGCTCCTGAACCGCTTCGTCGAGCATTTTGTGATACAACTCATATCCCAGGTCATTCACAAAACCGCTTTGCTCAGCGCCCAGCAGGTTACCCGCACCGCGGATGTCGAGGTCTCGCATGGCTACCTTAAAACCGTCACCCAGGTCCGAAAACTCTTCCAGGGTCTGTAAACGTTTGCGCGAATCGCTGGCCAGCGTCGATACCGACGGCGTAAGCAGGTAGCAGAATGCTTTCCGGTTCGAGCGCCCTACCCGGCCGCGCATCTGGTGCAGGTCCGAGAGCCCGAACATGTGTGCGGAATTGATAATGATGGTGTTCGCATTGGCAATATCGATCCCGGATTCAATGATATTTGTGGAAACCAGAATGTCGTACTCGCCGTCGATGAAGTTCATCATCACTTTTTCGAGCTTGTCGCCGTCCATTTGCCCGTGCGCTACGCCTATGCGTACGTCGGGCACGAGGCGCAGGATGATATTTGCGATGGATTCGATGTCGTTTACGCGGTTGTGAACAAAGAATACCTGCCCGCCGCGCTGCACCTCGAAGCTGATGGCATCCCGGATAAACTCCTCGCTGAATGTGTGCACTTCCGTAGTAACAGGCTGGCGGTTCGGCGGCGGGGTTGCAATAACCGAAAGGTCGCGCGCACCCATAAGCGAGAAATGTAATGTACGCGGAATCGGCGTGGCGGTAAGCGTAAGTACGTCCACGTTCACGCGCATTTCTTTCAGACGGTCTTTGGCTTTCACACCAAACTTCTGTTCCTCATCGACGATCAGCAGTCCCAAATCTTTGAACTTCACATCCTTATTCAAAATCCGGTGCGTACCGATCAGAATATCGATTTTCCCTTCCTCAGCCTGTTTCAATGTATCCTTGATCTCTTTCGCAGACTTGAAGCGGTTGATATAACCCACCCGGGCGGGAAAATCGGCGAGGCGCTCGCTGAATGTCTTGTAATGCTGCATGGCCAGGATCGTCGTAGGCACGAGTACCGCCACCTGCTTGCTGTCACAAACCGCCTTGAATGCGGCACGGATCGCGATTTCGGTTTTACCAAATCCTACGTCCCCGCACACGAGCCGGTCCATCGGGTGGCCTTTCTCCATATCATCTTTCACATTGGCGGTCGCAGTTGCCTGGTCGGGCGTGTCTTCATATATAAAGGATGATTCCAGCTCTACTTGCAGGTAGTTGTCCTTCGAGAACGGGAACCCCGGCGCCTGGCGACGTTTGGCATACAATGCGATCAACTCGTGCGCAATGTCTTTCAGCTGCTTCTTAACCTTCGACTTCTTGGCTTCCCATTCACCGGAACCCAGCTTGCTCATCGCCGGCGGAGTGCCTTCCTTGCCGGTATATTTCGCGATTTTGTGCAGGTTATGCACACTCACGTACAGCAAATCATTGTCACGGTAAATGAGCCGTACTGCTTCCTGCTCCTTCCCGTTCACATCCTTGCGTTCCATTCCCGCGAAGCGGCCGATGCCATAATCGACGTGGGTCACAAAATCGCCTACCTGCAGGGATTTCAGCTCTTTCAAGGTCATGGCCTTGGATTTGCTGAACTTCTCTTTCAAGCGGTATTTATGAAAACGGGCGAAAATCTGGTGATCGGTGTAGCACGCCACTTTCAGGTTATCATCCACAAAACCCTCCCGAAGCGAAATGTGCATGGGCCGGAACTTCACGAACGGATCGAGGTCTTCGAAAATCCTTTCGAGGCGATCGAGCTGTTTGGGTTGCTCGGCTACTATGATATTCACATAGCCTTTGTTCTGATTATCCGTCAAATTATCCAAAAGCCTTTTAAAATCCTTGTTAAATGAAGGCTGCGGTTTCGAAGAATAGGGCAGCTTCATTTCAGTCTTGAAATAGGATTTCTTCCCAAACTCCACCGTTTTGAACTTCTTAACCTGGTTCAGAAACCCGCGCCGCGTTTCGAAAAGCTCATTGGGGTTCGAAACGATCTGTACGCCGCCTCCCGTTACTTCTTCCAGCGCCTTTTCAGCCCTTTCGAAGCATTTTTCAATCACTTCCAATGTCAGTTCCGCGTCTTTGAACCAGATAGCGGTATCATCGGAGAAGAAGCTCAGAAACGAGTCCCGCGTTTCGTGCGAGAGTTTTTGCTGAATGTCCGGCACGATATTGATCTGCTTCGCGCTCTCAATGGAGAGCTGCGTGTCCGGGTCGAACGAGCGGATACTCTCCACCTCATCCCCGAAAAGCTCAATCCGGAAAGGATGCTCATTAGCAAATGAAAACACATCTAAAATACCCCCACGCACCGAAAACTGCCCCGCTTCGAACACAAAATCCGTGATTTCGAAACCGTAGCTGTTTAAAAACTCCGTCAGAAATGCAGGATCGAGCTTTTCTCCCACTTTCACCGAAAACGTATTGGCTTTCAGTGAGCGCTTGTTGATTACTTTTTCAAACAATGCTTCCGGGTAAGTCACAATTTGCACCGGCGTATGGCGCCCTGCGCTGAGCTTGTTCAGGATCTCACCGCGCATGAGCACATTGGCATTATCCACTTCTTCGTAATGGTAAGGCCGTTTGTAGGATGTAGGATAAAACAGGACTTCGGTAGTGCCCAGCAGGTTTTGAAGGTCATTCTGAAAATAGGCCGCTTCCTCGCGGTCGCTGAGAATGTACAATGCCGGTGTTTTTTTCTTATGCTGCACGGCAGCGGCGATCACCGCGTCGAGGCTTCCTACCAGTCCCTTTACCTGCACGTGCGCCGCATCGGCGTCCTTAGAGGCGATCTGCGCGCTCAGCACATCCAGGTAACTGTCGCCTCCGTATAGTGTTAATAAGTCTTTAACTTCCAATTATATCAAATGCTGTGCAGCCTCAACCGCAGTGAATGTAAACGCAAAAAGCCGTTTCGGGAAATTTCCCGACCGGCAAAATAAATAACAATGACCGGTCGCATTTTGTTGCTGTGACCAACCGGGCTACAAAAATAGCCGTAAATCATTCCGCGTGAAAATCGGTCAGATCATTTTATTTTTACCTTTTCTCATCTCAATTCCCTCATGACCGACTGGCTTAATCAACCCGTTTCGTTGGCAGGACTGCCGACAACCGTGCTCGAAATCCTGGGTTTCGTCACCGGCGCCATCTGCGTTTACCTCAATACCCGCCAGAATGTACTCGGCTGGTTTTTCGGGATCATTAATGCGGTATTGTATGGGGTGGTTTTCTGGCAGGTAAGATTGTACGCCGACATGGGCTTGCAGGGCTATTACTTCCTGACAAGCATTTACGGCTGGTGGATGTGGAAATTCGGCGGACAAAACCACGATGGTCTGCGTGTAACGCGTACACCCGTGAAGCTCTACCCGGTTTTTGGGTTGATTTTTATTGCAGTAACCTTCTCCTGGGGCTTTTTACTCGGCAAGTTTACCGATGCGAGCCTCACCTACGCCGACTCGGCACTGACGATCGCCAGCCTGATCGGCCAATGGATGATGGCCCGCAAATATCTCGAAAACTGGATCATCTGGATCGTCGCCGACGCGGCTTATGTGGTTGTGTATTTCTACAAAGACCTCCACCTCACCGCGATTTTGTACGGCGTCTTTCTCATACTTGCGGTTATCGGGTTCGTACAGTGGCGCAGGGACGTTGGCACGTACGGTCAGGCGTAGTCAGGATTGGTCATTGGTAGTCATTGGTAGTCATTGATGGTCATGTGTAGTCTTGAATGGTTGGTAGTCAGGAATTGGTGTTGTTTAAATCTCCTCCATTCAGGCTACACTTGACAACTACTGACTATTCTTGACAACACATGACAATACCTGACAACAAATGACAAAACCAACGTCTCCATTATGAACGACGTTCAGTCTAGCGTATCGAACGGGATTTCCTGATCTTCGAGCAATGTCCGGATGCGCGGCGAGTCCTGGAAAACGATTTGCAACTCCTTTTTTGCTACGCCTTCCTCTTCCTCATCCAGCCATTTCCAGTCTTCTGCCGTGGCGTCAAAAATGTCGATGATCGTCAGCAGCTTGTCCTCGGATTTTTCCTTTGAGAGCCAGTCGCCCGAATTTCCGATATAGATAATGACCTTCTTCTCATCGATCCATTCAAGGTCGTTGAGCATTTCGTCGAGCGCGTCGAGGTTTTTGCCGGAATAATCGGGAAAATGCATGGCGGCGGCAATTGCCTCGTGGAAATCTTTGACGGACGTCGCCTTACCTCCGTCGATGTGGGCTATAAATGCACCCAGGAACGTTTTACGGACATCGGATTCTTCCCGGGCCAGCAGGAAGTGTGTGTTTTTCATAGAGACGTTGATTTAAAACACTGCAAGTTAGAGAAAAATGGACGTGCAACTCCAACCTTTCAGTAGTGTTTTATTTCAAATACCGCTTTCTTAACAAATGCATCATATGCACGTTGATACCCCACTGATCCGATAGCGGTTGATGTGTAAACGGTACGGTTGGCTGATAATTCGGCGGCCCGAACTCCGTCAGAACTGTCAGCGTTTCACCGCTTTTGACCTTGTATTCGACTACTTTGTCCCACCACGCCAAATGCGCCTTCACGGCCGCCTCCCATTCCGGTGCACGCGGGTCGTTCACCTGCGGGCCTTCCTCGTGCCCGATGCGCGAATGGATGTGCCCCACGCGTGCAAGCGCGAGCTGAACGGTTTCCTCCTGGTCCTGCAAAAGGCTTTCGTGCACATTACACCAATGCGAAATATCTAGCGTAAGCCTTAATGCCGGGTTCTTCTCGATAAAATTCCGGGCCACATGCGCCGCGAAAAGCATGCGTCCGCGGTGGGTTTCATGGTAAATGGGAATGCCACTTTTCGTGCTCGCTTCTGTGGTATGATCTATAAACGCCTTGTTTTGTTCGTAGGTAAAATGGTCGCGGCCGCTGTGGCAGTTGATGTAAAGCGGCTTCACCGGCCATTGCGTCGTAGCCGCGTCGATCTGCGATTTGAATGCATTCAAATGCGCTTTGTGGTCCCGCTCGCCGGATCCGCAGAGAAAGCCTACTTCGAGGTTGTGCTTTTTCAATGCGTCGAAAAGCTCCTTCTGCTTGTCTTTCGAGCCTTGCCACCACATTTCGATACCATCGTAACCTTCTTTTTTGACGGCAGCGCAAAACTGGTCGGTGGTACCCTGAAAACCCCAGTTGGTCCCGAGCACTTTCAATGACAGCTTATTTTCAAACTGCACCGCTGCTTTATTCGCGTCGGCGACGGATTCGAAGGTCGTTAAGGCACCGGCCGTGGTGGCTGCGGCCGCTGTGACGTTGTTAATGAAATCCCGGCGGGTCATTTTAATGTTGAATGATTGAATGACTGAATGATTGAATAGGGGCTGTCAGTGTGGTCAGGTGTAGTCATGGTCATGTGTGGTCATGCGTAGTCAGGTGTAGTCAGGTGTAGTCAGGTGTAGTCAGGTGTGGTCAAGTGTAGTCATGGATAGTCACAGGGCTTAGATGTGGGTTCCAATCAATAAATGTCTATTCCTGACTACACCTGACAATACCTGACCAAAACCTGACCACACCCGGCAATAACTTGGCTATTTTTTCGTCGCCGCAACCGGCTTGGTCGCCGTGGTATCGCCGGCTTTCAGGAACTGAGCGACCTCGGCTTCGCTGAAACCGTTGACGATCTGCAAACCCGGGGACTGTTTTGCCGCTTGTGCCACCGCACTATCGGTCACGCCCGATTGCCAGACGTAAATTGAACGCAGCCCTTTCATCGATGCGATATTCTTCAATCCCGCATCGCCCATTTTAGTGTCGATCACATTCAGGTATTCCAAATGCGGCAGGCTTTTGAGCTGCGCAATGCCCTGGTCGGTCACGCCGGAATGTTCCAAATGAAGCTTGGTGAGGTTCTTCAATTTGGCAATTTCTTTCAAACCGCCATCGGTGATCTGGGTACCGCCCAATTTCAGCCAGGTTACTTGCTCGGCAACCGGCAAAAGCAGTGCAATGTCCTTGTCGCTGAACTGTGGCGCATTCACCGCGCTCACTTCCAGCAAATTCTGATCTTGTGATAGTGTATTGACGATCAGCCCTGCTTTCCGCAAAGCCTGGATGTCACTTTCTTTCGCAGGTGAAACTTTCAATGTAGCGATGGCCGATTCTTTCTGTTTTGCACCGCCGGATCCACCCGTCGCCGAGCCTCCCCCGAGCGATGCGAGCGCCGGTTTTACCTGATCGGTTACTGCCAGTTCTGATACTTTTTTATCCGCAGGCGCTCCCTGATCGATCCACCACGATAGCAATGCAATCTGCTCGGTACTCAATTGGGGCTTGCCCTTCGGAGGCATGTGGTTGTCGTCGCTTTCATCCAGCAAACATCGTTTGATCATATCGCTTTCAGCACCCTTGCCTGCCACCAATGCGGGGCCGTTTTCACCACCTTTCATAAGCAGCGCGAGCTCATCCATACGCAAATCGCCCTTTTTCTTGCTTGCATTATGGCATTGCGTGCAGCGCGCTTCGAGGATTGGCTGGACAATATCTTTATAAACAACAGCCTGCTGCACATCAGTAATAGGCTTGATTTCCTTCGCTTTTTCTTCGATAGGGTCCATTCCCGCGAGGCTGCGGAAGGGCTCGGGCGTGTATTGCGTGAGGTAACCATCTCCGTGCGTCAGCGAACCGCCGTCGTGGCCTGCGGTCATGGTGAGCAACACCGACACAGCGAATGCAGGCAGGTAAACGACTTTCCCGAACGATATCTTCCCGGCTAGCCGGTCCGATTTGACAAGCCACGCTACCCAGGCAAATACCGCCACACCAATGCCTTTCCACATATGTGCGCCGAGCAGATCTTCGTCATAGCCGCCGCCCATCGACAGCAGGTAACCCGCAATACAGGCAAAAGTGGCGCTCACCGCCGACCAGAATAGCACAAAAACCACGGTAGATTCGCTCACCGAAATCTTGCCGGTTCTCCGGCCAATTTCGATAAGGGCCGCGATCAGCAAAAAACCAATGGGTAAATGCACCAGCACAGGGTGAAACCGCCCGATAAAAAGTGCCCAGGGCGACGCCTGAAGAAGAGGAAAGAGCATACCGGAAATCAATATTAAAGGGTTAGGATTATTCAAAAATCAATGCATTACAATCTGAAAACCTCGGGACACGGGATGGCCACCGGCGAGTTGTCGGAATTGACTTCCATAATATCGGCCATGTGGTCCCACCATTTTTTCATGATCGGCAGCGCCGGCAGGCTGGCAGTAGTGTCGTTATCCCCCAGTTTTTGAAATGCAAAAAGTGCAAGTGTGGCTTCGTCGAGGAAAATGTAGTACTCTGTAATTCCGGCCTCTTTCAAAAGCTGGCTCAGTTCCGGCCATATTTCGTCGTGCCTCTTCTTGTATTCCGCTTCAAATCCGGGTTTAAGCTGCATCCGGAATGCCTTAACTGTTTCCTCCGCCATGGTTTGTTTTAAATACTGCTAAAAAATGCGACTAGTTATGCGATCACTTGTTTCACAACCTTACCTTCGGTGTCCGTCAGCCTGAAATTCCTTCCCTGGAATGGATAAGTGAATTTCTCGTGGTCGAAGCCCATTAAATGCAGGATGGTCGCCTGCAAATCATGCACGTGGACGCGGTCTTTCACACCATAATAGCCCAGTTCGTCGGTTTCGCCGTGGCTATATCCCTGCTTCACGCCGCCACCGGCCATCCACATCGTATACGCTTCAAGGTGGTGGTCGCGGCCCATATAGGGCATTACCACACCGTTCCGGTTCTCCTGCATGGGCGTCCGACCGAATTCCGCGCCGAATATGACCAGCGTTTCTTCGAGTAATCCGCGCATTTTCAGATCTTTGATCAATGCCGCAATGGGCTTATCGGAAATCTGGCATTTGGAACGCAGCCCGCCCTCTACATTATCGGTCGCGTTGGTTCCGTGCCCATCCCAGCCCCAGTCGAAAAGCTGCACAAATCGCACGTCGTTTTCAATGAGTTTCCGGGCAAGCAGACAGTTCATACCAAAGCTTCCTTCTCCGGCTTTTACTCCATACATATCCAGAATAAATTGCGGCTCCTTAGCCACATCCATTACCTCGGGCACCGACATCTGCATTCGGAACGCCATTTCATACTGGCTGATCCTCGTCAAGATCTCCGGATCTTGTACTTCCTCGTAAGTCTGCCGGTTAATTTCGTTAATCGCATCGATCGTTTTCTTACGGATGTTACGGTTCATTCCGTTCGGATCGGTCACGTACAGAACCGGGTCTCCGCCGGTACGGCATTGCACGCCCTGGTAAACCGAGGGCAGAAATCCGCTTCCATACACACTTTTTCCTGCATCAGGCTGACGACCGCCGGAAGCCAGCACGATAAAGCCGGGCAAATTCCGGTTTTCGGAACCCAGGCCATACACCGCCCATGCGCCGAGGCTCGGACGCCCAAGCCGCGGACTACCTGTATGCAGGAGCAACTGCGCAGGCGCGTGGTTGAACTGGTCGGTATGCATGGCTTTCAGGAAGGTGATTTCGTCGGCGACGGTCTGCAAATAGGGCAGGTAATCCGACAGCCAGGCACCGGATTGGCCATATTGTGCAAATTTCCCCTGCGGCCCGAGCATTTTAGGCACTCCCTGGATGAACGCAAACTTCTTGCCTTCCAGAAATTCGGCAGGACAGTCTTTCCCGTGATATTTGACGAGCTCCGGCTTGTAATCAAAAAGTTCGAGCTGTGACGGCGCGCCGGCCATGTGGATGTAAATCACCCGCTTGGCTTTCGGAGCAAATTGCGGAATACCGCTCCCCGCAAGCGATTCCGAAGCCCCTGCCGCGTCACCCGCCTTCGACGAGCCGCAGGAGCCCAGCAGCGAGCCCAGCCCCAATGCACCCAACCCAAAGCCAGCCGATTGCAAAAAGTGGCGGCGGGTCTGGCGCTGCACGTCGGCGTATTGTAGTTCTTTTAGTAGTTTTTCCATTGCAGACTTGGTTACCTTGCCCCCAGGGTTGAAACCCTGGATTAGGAATATGGTTACGGGCCGATGGCCCTTTCTTTGCTTTTTCTAACTTTTTTCTTTTTAAGCCGAGTCCGAAGTCGGTTCTTAGGCCGGAGCCGAAGTTACCGTACCGGGTAGCGTCTACGCAGTTCTACTCTTTCGTCACTACGTTATCCAGATTCAGCAATACGTTCGCTGAAACCGTCAGCGCGGCCAGTTCAGGGGACTTTTCTTTTCCGTAAACCAAAATACTATCCACTTCCGAAGGTTTTTGCCGGTATTCCTTGAGCGCATCTTGGTATACTTTCATGAGCACATTCAGACTCTTCTGTTCAATGGGTTTGAACGTGAGCAGGCGGTAGCCCTCTTTGAGCTGCTGCTCTGGCGTCTTGCCGCGTGTCTTCATTTTAGAAGCCAGTTTTTCGGCCGCTTCCAGGTATACCGGGTCATTCAGCGTTACCAATGCCTGCAATGGGGTATTGGTGATGATTCGTCTCGATTGGCAAAACTCCCGACTCGGCGCGTCGAAAGTCGTCATCGACGGATATGGTGCTGTTCTTTTCCAATACGTATAAACTCCGCGGCGGTACTTGTCCTCTCCTTCGCTTACGACCCAACTCTCACCGCTGTATGGGGACTGCCAGATTTTGTCGGGCTGCGGCGGCATTACGCTCGGGCCATACATTTTACCGGAAATAAGTCCGCTGCACGCAAGGGCCTGGTCGCGCACCTGCTCGGCGCTCAGACGTACGCGTGGCCCGCGCGAGAGCCACACGTTGTAAGGGTCTTTTTCTTTCCGGTGTCCATCGGAACGGGAATCCTGCCGGTAGGTGGCCGACATTACGATCGTTTTCAGCAATTTCTTGACACTCCACTTATAATCATCCATAAATGAAACCGCCAGCCAGTCGAGTAACTCGGGGTGAGAAGGTTCAGCGCCCTGCGAGCCGAAATCTTCCACGGTTTCTACAATTCCTCTTCCAAAAAGTTGCTCCCAGAAACGGTTCACGATGACGCGCCCGGTCAATGCATTATCTCGGCTCACGATCCATTTGGCGAGGCCAAGCCGGTCGCGAGAAGCATCTTTGGGCAACGGCGAGAGGAGTTTGGGCACATCGGGTTTCACCTCGGGGCCTTTTACCATCCAGTTACCACGGACAAATACATTGGTTTTCCGTGCAAAATCTCCTTTTCCTTCCCAAAGTACAGGCATACTTTCGGTCGGTCGTGTCAATGCAGTGGCGTAGTCGGCGATAATCTGCTCATAGCCGGGCTGGCCCGCTCCCGGTAATGCTTTCTGAAATGCCGCCCACGATATGCGCACCCATTCTTCGGGTGCCTTGGGGCTATTTAGTGATAGGTAAATATCATGTTTTCCACTCGTTTTCAGAATCGGGGCCACGATTACCGTGTCACGGGTTGGCACTTTGATCGTCGAAAGTACCGGACCATCGAGCTTATCCAGATGCAAAGTCAGCACCGCATTCTCCGCCCTTGTCCCGATATTCATCAGTACATTGTCGGCGCCGGTAAGATTTACTTGCGGAATGCGCGCATTGCCTTTGTCTTTCACGCCATAATAGGAGATCACCAGCACGGTCGACTGGTCGCCTTTCACGAAGTTGTGTGCATTGATTTTCGGCTCCACCACCTTCATGAACTGCGTTTTGGCTTCCAGATCTTTCGGATCGTATTTCCGCACCCATTCTTTCACGCGCTCGAATCGGAGGGAATCTTCCCCTTTATAAAACCGCAGCTTAGGCCATTCGTCCCACACATCCTCGTCGCGGGAGTTGTTGAAGAAAGCCGCGTATTTGTAATATTCGTCGTGCGGAATGGGATCGTAAGGGTGGCTGTGGCATTGTATACAGGCAAATGTAGTCCCCTGCCAAACTTCCCAGGTAGTGTTCACCCGGTCGATCAATGCGGCTGTACGAAACTCTTCGTCGTCGGTTCCGCCCTCATTGTTCGTCATCGTATTCCGGTGAAAACCGGTAGCGATTACGTTTTGCTCAACGGGAAAGCCGTCTTTCTTTTCCGGCAAGAGATCCCCTGCCAACTGTTCAATAGTAAAGCGGTCGAATGGCTTGTCCTCATTGAAGGATTTGACTACATAATCGCGATAACGCCACATGGTGCGCCCGCCGTCGCTTTCGTAGCCCTTCGTGTCGGCATAGCGTGCGAGGTCCATCCACATCGACGTCCATTTCTCTCCGTAAGCGGGCGATTTGAGCAACTTATCCACCACCTTTTCGTAAGCGTCGGGCGATTTGTCGTTCTCGAAATCCTGCACTTCCTTTTCTGTCGGGGGCAAGCCGGTGATATCGAGGCTTACACGCCGCAGTAGCGTGGCGCGGTCGGCCTCCGGCGATGTTTTCAAACCTTCTTCTTTGAGCTTTTTAGCGATGAAATGGTCGATTTCATTCTTAGCCCATGCCTTATCGCCGCTATTCAGTAGGCCAAACAGGTTCGAAAAAGTATTCAGAGACGGAACATCCGGCCTTTCAATCTTTTTATAGGCCCAATGCGTTTCCCATTTCGCGCCTTCATTGATCCATTGTTTCAGGATACCGATTTCCTTCTCATTCAGCGGCGTGCCGTTTTTCGGCATTTTTTCGTCAGGATCGTCCGTCAGGATTCGCCGGATCATCTCGCTTGCATCCGCATCGCCGCGCACGACGGGTATTTTACCCGATTTCCCCGGTTCGAGCATTTCGTGCTCGAACAGAAAGCTCACGTCGCCGGCCTTTTTCACGCCGCCGTGACAGCCCATGCAATGCTTGTTAAGGATCGGCTTTACATCCGCATTGTAATCCACCTTCCTGCCCCACGGTAGCCCGCCCCACGAAAAGTACATTACCGGCACAGCTACCACCACTAAACCGATCAAAAATCTGGTATGCATTGGTTTAATTTTAAATAATTATTTCAACAAGAATTACAAAAATACCAAGAGGTTTATCAATACGATAACAATTGTTTATACAAACTTGAAAAGATGTTTATACAAACCTTGAAAAAAGATTGGTGCTCCATTCTAAAGACCGCTAAATATAACCCACAAACCCCGTCGCGACATGACTTAATGAACAAGCAGCACAATTAAGTTATCCTGCTGATTTCATGGCTAAAAGACTGAATTTAAATAAAATTACCCACTAAATCAGGTCGGCGACGGGGCTTTTCCTTACTGCCAAATGGCGTTCTGCTTCACATTGGGGTTGCCGAGCAGTTCTTTTTGCGGCAGCGGCAACACATAGTCACGTTCCTTGGGCACGCGGTCGAGCTTGTACTTCTCTGCAAAATGCTTGATTTCCTTGCCCAGGTAATCTACCGGACCGCCGAGTTTGCTTTTCCGGCGCAGCTCCGGATACATTACCTGTTCAAAAACAAACTCCTGCATGCGCTCGTGAATGATCGCATCCCGCAGGGCCGATTGGCTGAGGCCTTTTAATGCGGCCAGACCGGCACGGGTACGAACCTTGTTGATCGACGCGAATGCATCACCCTGCCCGCTCTCGTTGCAGGCTTCCGAGTGCCCGAGCAGAATATCCGCCAAACGAATGTAAATCGTGTTTTTCTCCGTGGCAGCATTGCTTTTGTCGAGCTCGACGATCTTTGCCGCCCATGCTTTTCCGAAGATCATCTGCGCCGGATCGTTAGGGTTCGCATCCGATTTCACCACCCCGCCGAAGCGCGACAGGTTATAATCGGCCTTTTCGCTCCAATGCACGATCGGATAAGCGCCGTTGATTTTCCCGAAGCGGCCTGTTGGGTAACTTTCGATAAACGTTCCGGCAATGCGTTTATCCTTTGGATCATAGCTCGCGCGAAACTCCTGCGTGGCGCTGATCCAGCTCCATCCTGATCCGCCCAGTTCGCTGGGGAAATCTTCCGGGTTAAAGTGCATCGAATGTACATTGTATTCGCTCGGGTTGGCTGTGGCCGAAACCTGCGCTTCGAAGATCCTTTCTCCCTGGTTTTCATGGGCAAGGTCAAAATTGTGGGAGAAATCGGCGAACAGTGTGAGGCCGCTGTTATTAATGATATCCTCACCCGTAGCCTTTGCCTCAGCCCATTTTTCATCCCAAAGCTGGGTTTTCATGAGGATCGATTTCGCAGCCCATTTCGTCGCGCGGCCAATATCCGCACCGGTGTAGCTGGCCGGCAACAATTCTGCTGCCGCCTTGGAATCCGCATAAATCTGTCCGATCACAGCTGCTTTTCCGCCCGAATTAGAGGGCAATTCGGAGATATTCTGCGTCGATTTCGTCGTCAGCGGCACATTATCGAAATAGCTCAGCAGGCTGTAATAATAGAATGCACGCAAAAACAATGCTTCCCCTTTCACCCGCTTAATCAACGCTTCGTTCGCCGGATCTTGCATAGCATCCGCGGTTTCGATAATCGCATTCGCCCGGTTAATGGACCGGTAGCAAGTTCCCCAATAAGCCTCAATGTATTCGTCGGCCGGGCTTACGTTGCCCAACTGGTATTGCAACGGTCCTTTCTCCCATCCAACCTGGTAACCCACCAGACATTCAAATACATAACGGTCATAAAAGAATCCGAAACCTCCCGAATTCAGGTCGTCGTAAACTGCATTCACACCCAATACTAATTCCGCCGATGATTTGTAAAACGTATCGGGATTGATGAAATCGGGTTTCTCCTTCAAATCCGAGCAGCCTGCCACAGCGAAAAGTAATGCCGAAAGGCCCGTCAATCTGATTTTATATAAAAATGACTTTTTCATAACAAACTGATTTTCAATTTGAAATATTAAATACCAAGATTAACGCCCACTGTAAACATGCGCGACCGCGGATAAGCGTCGTAATCATCGCCACGGTTCAGGTTATTCTGGCCCTGGTTGTTCACTTCGGGGTCGAAACCTTTGTATTTCGTGATCAGGAAGAGGTTCTGCCCGCTCACATATAAGCGCGCGCTGCGGAGGTAGGCGCTCTTGACCGGGATCGTATACCCGAGCGAGAGATTCTGCAGGCGCACGAACGAGCCGTCCTGAATGAAGAATGACGAGCGGCGGAAAGAAATGAAATCGCGGCGACCATCAATTACCGGGCGCGGCGCATTCGGGTTTTCAGGTGTCCAGGAGTCGGTCAGGATATTTGCGATCTGGTTGATTTTCTGTACGCCGTCACCCATTTCGGACTGTTGCAGGTTGCGGACCTTATTGCCATGTACGCCGCGGAAAAATACCGCGAGGTCAAAGCCCTTGTATTTCAGGGTGGTATTGAATCCCCAGGTCAGTTTCGGATTCGGGTCGCCGATGATCTTGAAATCGTCGGTAGTGTATTTGCCATCACCGTTTACGTCTTCATATTTGGGATAACCCGCTTTGGCTGAATAGCTTTTCCCTTCCTCATCGGATTGAAACAGACCGATGTAATTGTACCCGCTCCAAACGCCGATCGGATTACCGCCCTGCACCCAGCTGCCGAGCACACCAAGATGCCCGCTGGTGCTGTTGGAAAAGAATGGCGTACTCATGCCCAAATCGAGAATCTTGTTGCGCAGGATAGACACATTACCACTCACATCCCAGGTCAATGCACCGGTACTGATTAGCTTATAGTTAGCTGAAAATTCAAGTCCCTTGTTACTGAGCGAACCGGAGTTGAGCATAATGGTACTGAAACCCGTGCTTTGCGGAATGGAAACGTCGAGCAGCAGGTCGGTGGTTTTGTTTTTAAATGCATCGATTGTCAGGCTAAGGCGGTTATTCAGCAATGCGAAATCCAGACCGACATTGAGCATCGAGGTACTCTCCCATTTCAAATCCGAGTTCGGAATGCGGTTTGGCGCATAGCCCGAAACGAGCGCGGGCACTCCTCCGAAAACGTAATTGTAAGGTACCAATCCAGCTACCGAACGGTAAACGGGAATTTGCGAATTACCTGTCAAACCATAGCTCGCGCGGATTTTGAAATCGTCAAAAACCTTCCCTAGCCCCGAATTCTTGAAAAAATCCTCATTCACGACACGCCAGCCGATCGCCGCCGATGGGAAGGTAGCCCATTTATTATTCGGCCCGAATTTGGACGAGCCATCGCGACGGAGCGTTACCGTAAACAGGTAGCGGTCTTTCAAATTGTAGTTCACCCGTCCCAGCATCGACATCAACTCCCATTCAACCCGCCCCGAAGTCGGTACCAGCGGCCGGCTGCCGTTTTGCATATTCACCGCATCGATATCGTCGGAAGGAAGCCCGCGGGTAGCATTGGCTTCGAAATAATTGATCTCCTTTTGGTAGGTATAACCCAAGGTCACATCGAGGTAATGTCCCTTGGCAATTTCTTTATTGTAGGTTAAAATATTCTCATTCAGGATGTTATTTGAGTTTCGGTTCGCTTTCTGCAACTCGCGTCCGTTCTGGCGGCCGATGTAAGTGAAGTTATTATAGAAAGTCGTACGGCGCGCATTCACGATGTCGAGCCCGAGACTCGTACGGAATTTCAAACCTTCCAGAATATTCACGTTCAGCGCCGAAGTACCGAAAAGGCGGTTGGTAAAATCCTTGTCATAACCCTCCACGGCTTCGGCCAATGGGTTGGTCATAAAACGCTGGTCGTAGCTTGCATACTGGTAACCGCCGTTCTGATCGTAAACCGGGCCGGTAGGATCGAGGCCCAATGCCGTAATGACGATACCGCCTGGTCCGCCGCGGTCGGTAGGCACATTGCTGCTGCCCGACCGGTTGAACGACCAGCTGTTGCTCAGCGTAGCCTTGCCTTTGAGGAAATCGTTATCCAGATTCATCCGGAAACCATAGCGATTGAAGTCCGTATTCTTAATGATCCCTTTGTTATTCAAATAGTTACCAACAAATGCATACCGCATTCCTTTGTTGCCTCCGGTAAACGAAAGCTGGTGGTTAGACAGCCCGCCGGTACGCGAAATCACGTCCCACCAGTCGGTACCTTGCCCGATTTGCGCGATCTGCGCATCGGTGTAGCGCGGGTTACCGCCCTGGCTGCGTTCCAGCATGTTAATGTAGCGTGCATAATCGGCTCCGTTGAGTACATCCACTTGGCGCGCGATGGTTTGGAATGAGTATGAACCGTCATAATCGACGCGGCTCTGGCCTTCCTTACCGCGTTTGGTCGTAATCAAAATCACACCGTTCGCCCCCCGGGAACCGTAAATGGACGTCGCAGAGGCGTCTTTTAGTATTTCAATGGATTCGATTTCGTTCGGGTTGATGGTCGCCATCGCATTGGTAGGCTGGCGGTTGCCACTGGTGCCTAATGCGCCGTTGTCGGGATAAATGGGGAAGCCATCGATCACGTAAAGTGGCTCACTACCACTGTTAATGGAGTTGGCACCACGCACACGGATGGAAATGCCCCCACCCGGCGCACCCGAGGTTTGCGTCACCTGCACGCCCGGCGCCCGCGACTGAATCGCCTGATCCACCGACGTAACCGGCATTTCGCGGATCGCATCGCCTTTAATGCTCGCGACCGAGCCTGTCAGATCACTTTTGCGAACCGAACCATAACCCACCACCACCACTTCTTCCAGTGCCTGGTTGTCGGGCTGCATTGTTACCGACAAGTTCGTCTGGCCACCCAAGGTTACCTCCTGCGGCTTGTAGCCCACAAAACTGAAAACCAACACCGCATTCTGCTCGATCACATCGAGTGTAAAAGTGCCTTCCTGGTCGGTAGTAGTCCCTTTTTGGGTTCCTTTAATGATTACGCTCACACCGGGCAAGCCCGCATTGTTCTCATCGATCACCTTGCCTTTGACCTGCGCTACGGCCGGGCTGGCAATATTTTCAGCGGCCTCGGGCTGCTGCGGCTCGGTAACGGCGCCGGTCTCGGCCGTCAGCAAAATGCGCCCTGCCGTTAGTTCATAGGCAATGTGCAGCGGGTCGAGCAATGTACTCAGCGCCGTCGATAGCTTCTGCCGGTTGATATGCACATCAATGGTCCGCTCGGCGCGGATGTTTTTCTGGCTGTACGCAAACTTCACATCGGCCTGTCCCTCGATCTCACGCAGGACATTTCTCAGTTCGGCATTCTGTGCATGGATCGTCACCATTCTCTCCATGATCTCCTGCGCTCGCCCCTCGCTCGCAGCGTGGGTAAGCGTCGTGAAAACCACTGCAAAAAGGATTTGGGCAAATGTTATTTTCATGACCATGCATAGTGATGCACACCATTTTAACTGTTGGGTTTTTTGCATATTTTTGAAGGTTCTATTTGTGAAAAACAGGACATCCGCCAGCTTACCGTCTGTCCAGGATCTCGTAAGCAGGCATTTCCGAAGCCGGTAGTGGTGGTACACTATCGGTTTCTTTGTTTTAGGTCGGTGGGGTAGCTTTTATAGTTTCATAGTTAAGGGTTTAGGATTAGGAAAGACTTAGTCACAGCCGCGGCCGTTGATCAGAATGCGTGTTCCTTTCACTTCGTAATCGGCGCCATTGGATTTACAAACGAGCGCCAGTTTGTCGTAGAGCTGCATGTCGGAGAGGTCTCCGGTGAAAGAGCAATGCGCGATGCGGTCGTTCGCGAATACGATCTCTATCCCGTAGGTTTCCTGCAATGCGGCTGCTATCTTTTCCAGTTTTTCGTCGTTGAAAATCATTTTTGCTTCCTCAGCAACCGGCGACGTTTTCACGGGCTCAGGCACGAGGCCGGTCATCAGGTGACGGCTTTCGGCAAAATAGGTTACCCGCTGGTTCGGCGTGAGCACCACACCATTGTCCTGATTATCAACAGAATCCCCTTCGCTGAACGCCTCCCGATTTTCAAATACCGACACTTTCCCGGTCACAACCTCCACTTCCAGCGCCTTGTCCTTCGCATTATTTTTGATCCTGAAACTGGTACCGAGCACGCGGGTGATGATTTTGCCGCTGTATACGAGAAAAGGCTGGTCGGGATTGCGGGTAATCTCGAAGAATGCATTACCGGTGAGCTGCACCGTGCGCTTGTCGCCTGCGAATGACGCCGGGAACACGATTTTCGCACCCGGTTCGAGGGTTACCGTACTGCGGTCGCTCAGCGTAAGGCGCTTCGGAACGTCGGTCGTGTTTTCTTCGGTGATCAGACGGCTTTGGGGCGCTTGTACAAACATTTTTTCCTGCATCACATCCGGCTTACGGGCATCCTTACCCAGAAATGTCCAGAAACCGATCACCAGCAGCACCGCCGCAGCTGTGGCGATGTACACCGTAGCCCTGCGCCACCACTGCCTCACAACAGCCGGCTCTGCATAATCCTCCACAGCCAGTTTACCCAGCATCCGCTCCTCCATCTCGCGCTTCTCCTGGTCGCTGAGCACCTCCATCCCGTCGGCATTGAGGCTTTCATACCATCGGTGAATTTTCAGCTTTTCTTCCTTCGTGCAGTTTCCTTCCCGGTATTTCAGGAGCAGTGCTCGCCATTCCTTGTTGTTCATTGATGTTTAAATCAGGTCTTCGAAATGATAAGCCGAAGAAATAGCACCATTCCCTAAATAGATTTAGAAAATATTTGAATCGTACAATTTTAAATGGGCTTTAAACCGGAAGTTCTTGGAAAAAGATAATGAGAGGAGAATGGAGGAAAGGGAGGATGGAGGAAAGGAACTGAGCGCTTTCGATGTGCCGGGTACTAGATCAATCCGGAGGCGGCAAGCAGCAGGACCATCACTTCTTTCAAATGCGTTCTTACTATCCGTACGGATTTGGTAAGATGGTATTCGACCGCCTTTTCCGAAAGACCAAAACGGGTGGCGATGCGGGCAATGGGCCAGTATTCGAGCTTGTGGAGGCGGAAGATTTCGCGGGTCTTTTCCGGTAAAATGTGGAGGCATTCATCGATTACCCGCAGCAGCTCATCCAATGCAAGCTGGTTTTCAGTATCCAAATCCTGCATACCCTCGAATGGGCCGTAGTCGTCAAGATACTCGAACGTCCGGCCTTTGGTGCGGATGTAATCGATAACTTCATAGCGAACAGCGGAAAAGAGGTAGTAATTGAGATTTTCGATCCGCAGGGTATCCCGTTCCCGCCAGAGCCGCAGAAAAATGTCCTGCACGATCTCTTCGGCCGCTTCCTTGTTGCGGAGCTTGCGGTATGCAACCAGGAACATGTCGTACCAGTAGGCCTTATAAACCGCCGTAAATGCTTCCGCATCCCCATTTTGCAATGCGAGGAGCAGGTGGCCGGCCTTGTCGTTATCCACCATTACAGCTTGTTTTTGTTTGAGATCGGGAAATAGGAATCTGGCAAAGTTATATTATTTGTTTTTATTATCCATTAAAACAGATTTTCACTTTGCAGGTCCCGCATTGCACTTTCACTTGAAATTCAACAAATATCCCGTCAAATCGGCCAGATCCTGCTCATTCAAGCCCAATGCGGTAGGCTCGGGCATGAGTGACGATGGCATTTTCTCACGCGTTTTAATCTGATCGGCCTTGATCGTATGCTGCTGACCGGCGGCATCTTTCAAAACAACATTCGCGCCGTCGCTCATGAGGAAGCCGAAATAGGTATCGCCCTTTTTAGTCACGATCGTGTAGCTTTCATAACCGAAAACCATGCTCGCCGAAGGATTCACTATGGCGTCGAGCAGCCCTGCTTTATCGAATTTTTTGTGGATAGTGGTTAAGTCCGGCCCGATTTCGGCGCCTGTCTTTCCGTGCTTATGACAGGCGGCACAAGTTGTCGAAAAGATTTTCGCGCCATGCGCCGGATCTGCATTCATTCTCGATATAAAATCCGTTTTCAAAACTTTACCGTTTCTCGGGAAAAACTGGCTCGCGACCACACGCACATTCTGATCGGGGTTCTTGAAAATAATCTCGCTCACCGATTTGGCAATCGTATCGGGCAACTGGCCCTGCACGCGCATATCCACGAGGATATTGCCTCCATCTTTGTCCTGCGCCATTTGTCGGGCGGTTTCAACACGCTGCGGCATCGGTTGCGTTTTATCGGCAACGGTCTTTTTCAGGTCGAGCATGTGCTTGTAGGCGGGTGTCATCACCTGGGCGGTGGCTTGTTCCCAATTCATCAGGTCGGCCCAGTCGTTGCTTTTGCGGAAGTTGATCCAGTAAGAAGCCTGCGAAGCCACATCGGGCAAAGTGGATTTGGACAATGCGATCATCGCCCCGGCCGCTTTTTTGTCTTTGATAAAACCAATGGCCGTCAATGCCCTGCGCCGTTCGGGCTCCGAAACCTTGGCCGAACCCGCCCGAATTTTCAATTCCTCCACTGCAGAAACCGGGTGCAGGCGCCATGCGAGGCCCGCGCGCTGCGGTTTCCAGTTCGGTGGATCGGCTTTGAATGCCTCGCGCACATAGGCGTACACCTGAGCTTCCTTTCCATCCGCCGCGGTCCCGATCGCTTCCAGCATCCAGGGGTCTTTGCCGTCGTAGTTTTTGATGAGGTTTGATATACTGCCGATTGCCTGGTCATAAGGAACGTCCCGCAGTGCAATCCCCACTTCACGGCGTACCGACGGGTCGGCGTCTTTGGACATTTGTTCCAAGTAAGGACTCATCTTGCTGGTCGATTTTAATGCACGAAAAGCCGTCAGCCGGTGCATGGCATTGGACGAGCTGAGCAATTTGACCACCTCGGCATTACCCTGCTCTCCCAACTGAGCCAGAAGCCAGATCGCCCGCGCCTGATGATATGGATTTTCGGACGCCAGTAACTGCTTAACTTCCGGTACTGCTTCCGCGCCTTTTGTCTTTAATCCTTCAAATCCTAATGCACGGACATTGATGGCAGGGTTTTTCAATGCATTAACCAAGCCCGTGGTTGTCGTGAAATCCAGCTTTGGGGTAGCTAGCTTTTTACCCTTCGGCGTAATGCGGTAAATGCGTCCGTAACCCTTTTTGTCCTTCATGGCATGGCCGCCTACAACGGGATCGTACCAATCGGCGATGTAGATGGCCCCGTCGGGCCCCACTGCCACGTCCGACGGTCTGAACCATTTGCGGTAATCTTCATCGGTCTCGTACCATTCGTACCGCTCCGAAACTTTCGGAAAAGAGCTGATCAGATCCTGACGTTTCAATTCAAAACCAGCACCCTGCGGCTTCGGCTGGTAAGCAAATATCACATTACGCCCCGCCTCGCAGCTTAGCAATGTGCCACGGTAGTTTTTACCTAATTCATCTCCTTCATAAAACACGATTCCCGTGGGTGAACCTGCGCCTGAATTGTCTCCGGCCGGCATTACGCCCGGGTCCTCCTGGTGCCAGTGCGTGGCGAAAATGTCCTGACCGGGGCGACGATCTGCCTGCCAATAGCGAGTGCCATCCGCCGAAAAATAACCCGCGTTGCCATTTTCCTGCAAAAACGAAACGCGGCACGTGATTACCTGGTCGTCGTTATCGTTTTGCCACATATTGCCGTAGCTGTCCAGGCATACCTCGTAGCTGTTGCGGAAGTTGTGGCCGAGTACTTTCAAGCCGCTACCATCCGGATTTATGCGTAATGCGAGCCCGCCGACCCAAATGCGGCCGTCGTCCGACTTCTGGTTGCCTTCATTCTTCTTATTATATGGCGTCCCACCAACGTAAAGGCTTCCGCTCCGCAATGTCCAGCCGCTTTTGTCAGTGATTTTATGCGGACCTGCATTACCGGTATTGAAATAATACTTCCCATCCGGCCCGACGATCAGTGAATGCAACGAATGATCATGGTCGAAACCGCCGAAGCCCGTCAGGAAAACCTCCCGCTTGTCTGGTTTATCGTCACCATCCGTGTCTGTGTACACGAGCAGGTTAGGCGCGCAGGAGACGATGGTTTTATTTCCAATGACCGCAATGCCGAGCGGCGCCGTCAACAACGAATCTTCGACATATACTTTGGAAGACTCTGCCTTACCATCTCCGTCCTTGTCTTCCAGGATCATCACCCTGTCACCCTTTTGCTTGTGGCTTAGGCGCTCAGCGGGTTTGGTATTAAAATCCCTGTAATTGACCGCTTCCGTGATCCATACCCGGCCTCTGGCGTCGATGTCCATGTTCGTGGGGTTGAAGAACATCGGTGCTTCGGCCCACAATGTGGCTTCGAGGTCATCGGGCACGTACAGCCGCGAGGAGTCGTTAGCGACAGCAACGGGCGTGACAGACCGGTTCGGCAACTTCTGTCCGTTCGGGATTAGAACAATGCCGAAAGCGGAAGCGACCAAAATGCTCAATGCCGGAATAGCGCTTCTTCTTAGTGGTAATGCACTGATAATGTTCATAATGCTGAAATAAAGGGAGAAAAGGGGGAAAGGAGAAGAGGAGGATGGAGGAAAGGGAGGATAGCTAATCGAAGAAGAATCCCTTCCTCCATCCTCCCATTCGTCCCTCTTTTCCCAACAACTCACGTTAGAAATAATCCTTTGAGGTAGCTGAGATTATGCTGGTAACAGGGGATAATCTCAGCGCCTTGCGGCGTGGCACCCTCGATCTGCATCCAGCCTTCATATCCGATGTCCTTCACAGCTTTGGCAACACGCGGCCAGTCTAGCGGGCCTTCGCCCAGACGCTGGCCGTTTTCCTTCATATGGATTTCACAGATCATGTCCTTACCGAGCATCGGTATTTCCTTGAAAATATCATGACCGGCATCGGTCGAATTGCGGAAATCGTAATACACCTTCACTGCCTTCGAGCCGACTGCATGGATAATATCCAAATGCTCCTGCCCGCTCAGCCACGACTCGATACCCAGGGTTATGCCCTGTTTCTCGGCGTGCGGTGCTACTTTTTTCAGTCGCTCAATCACCGCTTTTTTACCGGCATCGTCATTTCGCAAATCGCCCTCCGAGAAGAATGCCAGCAAAATCACCTTTACGCCCAATGCCTTCGCCGCATCCACGCTGTTCCATACCCATTCTTCTGTTTTCGGTTGCGATTTGTAAGGTACCCGGTTCAGCTCACCGATTGCCAGGCTCGACACCTTCACACCCGTACGTGCGGACGCGTCGCGGATCGCCTGCAAGGTTTCCGGCACCGAGAGGCCTTTTTCGTCCTTTCCGGTATTATAGCTCACCTGAATGCCGTGCAAACCGATCTGCTTCGCCCGTTCGAACGCTTCCGGGCTCAGCTGCCGTCCTACCGACCAGTCGCAAGCGCCGATCTGGAATTTCGGTACCGTCGCATAGCCGGTTCTAAGCGCATTGTTCTCGTCAAATGCCGTCGATGCCAGCAGCAGCGCGCTGCTTTTGAGCATTTGCCGTCGGTTAAGCACCAAACCTTCTATCATTACAGTCAGATTTTGAAATACTTAAAAGAATATCTTCAAAAATGTGCTGCGATTTGGTTTCTACTTATGCTGTGGGTAACGTTACCGGCTGAATGCATCCTCGATATGCCGGATGTCGGTCGAGCCATCGGGTAATCTGAGGATCGAAACAATGTCAAAACGGACATCATTTTCCCAATCGGTATCGAAAATATACTGCTCGGCGGCGCGCATAACGAGCTTTGCCTTGGTCGCATTCACAAATTCTTCCGGCATCCCGAATGCGGTACCGGTGCGTGTTTTTACCTCGACGAAAATCAGCATATCGTCTTTTGAGACAATCAGATCGATTTCGGATTGCCAGCTCCGGTAATTTTTGGCAATGATTTTGAAGCCCTTTTCGAGCAGGAAAGATGCCGCGGTGGTTTCGCCCCAGCGGCCAAGGTCATTGTGTTGTGCCATAGTGTGTTTTAGTGTATATTATAATTCTGGTCGAGCTCGGTCAGGAGCTGTTTCAACGCTGCCATTTGAATGGAATCCTGTTCACTTTTGCCATAAATTGTCAGAAGATCTACCGATTTATTCGTTACCTGAACATAGGTGATAACACGCGCTCCGCCCGACTTCCCTTTTCCTTTTGATTTGATGGAAAGCCTTAATTTGTAACAACCCTGCCCCAGTGGAATCCCCTGCGTCGGATTTAATTCTAAAGAGTGTATTAACTGAAAAACCTCTTTTGACAGAGAAGGGTACTTTTTCAAAAGTCGTTTAAACTCTGATTCAAACCTTCGCGTCGTTCTGACAAAGTAACTCATCCAGGAACTCTTTTGCGTCCCTGGTTTCCAATTTTCCCTGTTCGATTAATTCTAGGTCGTCAACAATCTCAATTGCTTCGTCCAAAATTTTGAAGTGGATCGGCAAAAGTGGCTTGAATTTGACATACGGAAGTTTTCGAAGCATCTTCATGAAGAGTTCCGCTTTTTCGTCTTTAATATCCAGTAAAACCTTCATAACCACAGAATTTAGTTGCACTAACAAATTTAACGAACATTTAGCTAATAAATTAGCGTTGTGAAACCAGGGCATGTGTGTACAATATGTTTCATGAACCGGGTCCTGCCGGTCTGAACATTTAGACGTCACAAGTACGAATTGGTAACACCCTCGTCCCCAAAATTTTTCAACATTGAAATGAATACCCTGATCAATAAAAAAGTACGGTTCCGGGATCTCGGCCTGATCGACTACCAGGAGGCCTGGGATTACCAGGAGAAAATCTTTGCTGAGACGCTGGCGATTAAGACGCAAAACCGGGGCCTGGATGTGGATAACCAGCAAATAACACCTAATTTTCTACTTTTTTGCCAGCACCCTCATGTGTATACGTTGGGAAAGAGCGGTAAGCCGGACCATTTATTACTGGCGGAGGATGATTTGGCTGCCAAGCAGGCAAAATACTACAAAATCAACCGGGGTGGAGACATTACCTACCACGGACCGGGGCAAATTGTGGGCTACCCGATCCTCGACCTCGATAATTTCTTCACGGACATACATGTGTACATGCGTACGCTCGAAGAAGCGATTATTCTTACATTAGCGGAATACGATGTACAAGCGGGACGCATTGCTGGATTAACGGGTGTATGGATTGATTTTGAGGAGCAGAAAAATCCGAGAAAGATCTGCGCGCTGGGTGTGAAGGCGAGCCGCTGGGTGACTATGCACGGTTTTGCGCTGAATGTCAATACAGATTTGTCGTATTTCGGGAACATTGTGCCGTGCGGGATCGATGATAAGGCCGTGACGTCGCTGGCCGCGGAGCTGGGTAGAGAAATAGATTTGGAAGAAGTTTCATTAAAATTAAAAAACCATCTGGCGCATTTGTTCAGCATGGAATGGGAAGTAGCGTAATGAAGAAGGATATAATTTTTCACCCTGTGAAGGGAATACAAGTGGCGATTGTACGGAGTACCAACGACTTGAATGCCGAAGAATGGAACGTGGTCGTGATTAACCGCAACGACGAGCCGGTAACAAGCGTTTTTGTAACTTCAAAAGGTTATAGCAACAGTGAGTCGGGGACCAATACCGATCAACGTACGTCCACATTAAGGCATTTCTTCCCGGAGATTCCTTCCGGCAGTCACGTGGTGGTGGAACCGATTATGCCCGATGTTTTTCATTTGAATAATGAATTCTGGGTAAGCTATTTTATTGGCAGTCAGATTTTTGACAAGAAATTCATATTCGTACCCGACAGCATCGTCGAGGAGAACATGATGACGATCGATCCACTTGGACTCGAAGGCGTTTTGCACGAGTGACGGCGGGTTGTGTGGCGGCATGGGTGATGGTCATTAATGGTCAGGTGTGGTCATCACTAGTCAGGTGTTGTAATGTTTAGTCATTTGTTGCGGTCCGCCGCGCGGTCAAGTATTGTCAGTGAGGCAGGTACTGTAGATGGTATATAGCGTTATCATTAATTGCTGGTTGGGGTAGTTTGATAAGTTAGCGGTGCTATTGGGTAAATGCATAGAGGTTTAGCTTAAAGCAAGTTGGCATTCTCGGTATTTTCTATAATATTGAAAATCAACCCAGAACTACTTCCTCTCCTGCATATCAAACTACAAATGACTATACCTGACAATATCTGACCACTACCGACACCTAAACACCACACACTATGACCGAAGACTTTAAACGCCGCGCCAAAAATTTACTGCTCCTCGATATTGAAACCGTTTGCTCCCAGGCGAGCTACGATAAGCTTCCCGAACGAATGCAGAAACTCTGGGACAAAAAGGCCCTTACACTTAAAAAAGGCGAGGATACGACCACGAATGCCGCGTTTTTTTATGACCGCGGTGCCATTTACGCCGAGTTCGGAAAGATCATCTGCATTGCGTTCGGTGCCTACTATTGGAACGAAAAAGATGAGATTGCGTTTAAGGTGAGTAGCTTCGCCGGAAACGACGAAGTTCAGTTGCTGCTGCAATTCAAGGCGCTGATTGAAAAATACCCCGCCGAACAGTTGATCCTCTGCGCCCACAATGGCAAAGAATTCGACTTCCCGTTCATTTGCCGACGGATGCTGATCCAGCGCATCGAAATCCCCAAAGCATTACAGATTACGGGTAAAAAACCCTGGGAACTTCTCCACCAGGACACGATGGATCTGTGGAAATTCGGTGACTACAAAAGCTACACCTCGCTCGATTTGCTCGCCGCCGTTTTTGATATTCCCGGAAGTAAAAACGAAATGAGTGGCGACCAGGTAACAAAGGTTTACTACCAAGAAAATGATCTGGCTAAAATTTCGCGATATTGCAGAGAGGACGTGGTAGTGCTGGCACAATTGTATCTTCGGCTACATTGCTTTGACCAAATACCCGAACCAAATATCGTAAGGGTAGAATAACAGCCGGTCGGCGGTCGAAAACAACTGCCCCCAACATAGTCGTTCCGCATAGCGCGGGACATTTTATACATTGAATACATGAGAGATAAAAAGAGTAAAAAGAAACCGCAACCCGAAAGAAGAGAGGCCGCTACGCCTCATCATATCGTTTCTTACATAGATAATTTAAAGGCCGATATAGCCGCATTCTTCGATTTGAATGCAGAGCATGCATTCCGGCCGTTTGATGTGCACGACCATTTCGGTGTGCACGACAAAAAAGTACGGATACTTTTTAATGAGATCCTGCACGAACTGGAACAGGATGGCCGCCTGGTTTACCATAAAAACGGCACCTACACCGCCGTTCCGCTTAAAACGAAGCCGACCGCGCTCACGGGTCGTGTCGACCGCGTCAATAAGGGCTTCGCTTTCGTCGTGATCGACGGCCGCGACGACGATATTTATGTGGACGCGGAATTACTGAATGGTGCCTGGGACGGCGATATCGTGCAGATACAGCCCCTTTCACGCAACACGCGTAATTCGCGGTCCCGCAGCGACTCCGGCCGGAACCGGACTGAGGGGCGTGTTACCGAAATCGTCGAGCGCTCGAATGCACAGATTGTCGGGATCATTGAGATTAATCCACGCTTCGCGGTCGTGCAGCCCGATAACAAGAAGCTTTTCGACCCGATTTTCCTCGAACCCGACGAAGTAGGCGAGGCACACCACGGGGACAAGGTTATTGTAAAAGTGAAAGAATGGCCCACGCGCAGGAGCCAGGCAGAGGGGGAAATCGTGTCCGTGCTCGGAAAAGCAGGTAACAACGACGTGGAAATGCACGCGATCCTGGCCGAGTTTGGATTACCTTACCATTTTCCTGAAATCGTGGAAGCCGAGGCACAGAAAATTCCAGACAAAATTTCCAAAAAGGATATCGCCAAGCGCCGCGACATCCGCGATGTACTCACGTTCACGATCGACCCTGTTGACGCCAAGGACTTTGATGATGCATTGTCGGTTCGCTACCTCGGTGAAGACGTGGTAGAAGTAGGCGTGCATATTGCGGATGTTTCGCATTATGTACTACCCGGCACGGAGCTTGAAAAAGAGGCATTTCGCCGCGCCACTTCAGTTTACCTGGTAGACAGGACAGTGCCGATGCTACCCGAAAAGTTGTCGAATAACCTTTGCTCGCTGCGCCCGAACGAGGACAGACTGGCGTTTTCGGCCATTTTTGAGATTACTTCAAAAGGGAAGTTACTGAAAGAGTGGTTTGGAAGAACCGTCATCCATTCCGACCGGCGCTTTACATATGAAGAGGCCCAAGCCGTACTCGATTCCGGCGAAGGCGATTTTCCGAAAGAGCTGGATACGCTGAATAAACTGGCGAAAGTTTTCAGAAAAGAACGTTTCAAAAAGGGCGCTATCAATTTCGAAACGCCGGAAGTGCGCTTCCGCCTCGATCCCGAAGGCCGTCCGCTAGGCATTTATACCAAAGAACGCCACGATTCGAACAAGCTGATCGAGGAATTTATGCTGCTCGCCAACAAGCGCGTGGCCGAATATGTGTATTCGCTGTCGAAGGGCGAGGATAAAAACACGATGGTGTACCGTATTCATGAAGCGCCCGATCCCGATCGTTTGCAGACATTTGCCAATTTCGTGGCTAAACTCGGCTTGAAGCTGGAAGTCGAGGAAGAAGGTAAAATCGCGAAGTCGATGAATGCGATGCTGGCGAAAGTAGAAGGTAAACCCGAGCAAAACCTCATCGAGTCGCTGGCTGTACGCACCATGGCCAAGGCGCGGTACAGCACTGCGGATCTTGGGCACTTTGGGCTCGCATTCAGGCGGTATTCGCACTTCACATCACCCATTCGCCGCTACCCCGACGTGATGGCACACAGGTTGTTACAACATTATCTCGACGGCGGCAGCAATGTCGATAGTGAGCAATATGAGCTTGCTTCGAAGCATTCCTCCGAACGCGAGCGACTCGCCGCCGAAGCGGAACGGGCTTCGATCAAATACAAGCAGGTTGAGTTTATGAGTATGATGGATCCGGAGAAGGAATTCGATGGCATCATTACCGGTGTAACGGAGTTTGGTATTTTCGTGGAAATCACAGAGACTGCTTCCGAAGGTCTAATCCGCATGACCGACCTTGGCGACGACTACTACGAACTCGATAAGGATAACTACCGCATTATCGGCCAGCATACCAAGAAGATATATGCATTTGGCGATGCCGTGAAGGTGAAAGTGAAGGAGACTAACCTCGCGCGCAGAAGCATGGATTTGTACCTTGCCGGAACCAAGCCGGGGCGTCGGAGCGAATTCAGCCGCCCGAGTTTCGACCGGGATAACGATCGCCGACCGCGGGACCGCAAGCCGAAGGAGCCGAGAGGTTCGGGGCGTGTGAAGCGGGGCGCTGGGGGAACGGGTGGCGGAAGCTCGGCCAAGGTGAAGCGGCGGAGACGGTAGCTGTTACTTTTTTGATTTTTTACGTCTAAATGGGATAACCAATCCTGTTTCAGATGGAAATCGTTTATAAAGAGGAATCTTACACCGTTGTTGGTAAATGCATTGAGGTGCATAAAGAGCTAGGCCATGGCTTTCTTGAAATTGTTTACAAGGATGCGCTGGAAATACTTTTTCGGCAAGGAGGCATTTTTTACGAACGGGAAAAAGAATACCCGGTGTTTTTTAGAGGGATTCTACTACCGCACAAGTTCTTCGCCGACTTCGTTGTGTTTGACAAAATTATTCTTGAAGTCAAATGTGTTTCTTGCTTGACTGACGAACATGTTGCGCAGACTTTAAACTATTTGAAAGTTTCCGGGAATAAGCTAGGGCTATTGGTGAATTTTGGGCGCGGGAAGTTAGAATACAAGCGGCTTGTGCTTTAATTTGATGCCACGAAGACACGAATTAAACACGAAGAGCATTCGTGAATATTCGTGCCTTCGTGGCATTCAAAATAAACGAAGCTACTCAATGATCCGAAAACTAGGCTACCTGCTACTTACATTCGCTATTTCATTTACCACCAAAGCCCAGAAAAGCAACAAAGACAAAGAAGAATGGCAATCCCTCTTCAATGGCAAAGACCTCACCGGCTGGGACGTGAAAATTGCAGGGCACAAGGTGAATGACAACTACAAAAACACCTTCCTCGTCGAGGATAACATGATCCGGGTAAACTACAAGGAATACGATAAGTTCACGACCGAATACGGCCATATGTACTACAACAAGCCCTATTCACATTACAAAATCAGACTTCAATACCGCTTCACCGGCAACCAGGTACCCGGCGGAGCATCATGGAATGTGCGGAATAGCGGCATTATGCTGCATTCGCAGTCCGCAGCCAGCCTCGGGCTCGACCAGGATTTCCCGATTTCGCTGGAAATGCAGTACCTCGGTGGCCTCAATGCGGGCGAGCGCAACACGGGGAACCTCTGCACACCCGGCACGATCGTCGATATTGACGGCAAGCTGGCCGAAGCGCATTGCATTGATTCCAATTCCAAAACCTACAATGGCGACCAATGGGTGGATGCCGAGGCGATCGTGCTCGGCGATTCGATCGTTTACCATATGATCGGCGGCGATACGGTGCTCGTTTACACCAATCCACGCATTGGTGGCGGTTATGTCGGTAAAAACCACACGTTCAAGGACGGCAAAGTGGGTAACGAGGCCGAATGGATCAAAAAGGACGGCACGAAGCTTGGCAGCGGCTATATTGCGTTGCAGGCGGAAAGTCACCCGATCGATTTCCGGAATATCGAATTGCTCAACCTGAAAGGCTGTATGGACCCGAAAGCGACGAACTACAAGTCGTATTACGTAGCGGCCGACAACTCAACCTGTAAGTATAAAAAGAAATAACCGGCATCACCAGGGCAATAAAACCTGATTGATTTTCGGTTTTTTATATTTTTGCAGGAATGGACGGTTCGTCTGAATCGTCCATTCTTCGTTTATAAATCAGCCTTTGTGCTAATGAAAAACACCATTACCCGGTTTGTACTGCTCGTGGTTGTCCTCGCCGGGATCAACTGGCTGGCTTCGTCTTTCTTTTTCCGGTGGGACCTTACCGAGGATCAGCGGTATAGTATTTCCGATGCTACCAAACAACTTTTGGGAAGTCTGGAACGAGACGTAATCGTGAATGTCTATCTCTCCGGCGACTTTCCGGCAGGCTTCGAACGCCTCGAAAGTGCCACACGGGAGACCTTGGAGGAGTTTAAAACCTATGCCAATGGTCACCTGATCGTCAACTACTCCGATCCTTCCCACGCTACCAGCGAAGAGCAGCGGCAGAAACAATACATGAGCCTCATCGAGCGCGGGCTGAACCCTACCAATGTTTTCGCGAACGAGGATGGCAAACGCACCGAAAAAATCATTTTCCCTGGTGTAATCGTGCAGGCCGACACGCTGTCGGTGCCAGTGCAGCTGTTAAAAGGGAATAAAGCGAGTACGCCGGAGGAACAATTGAACCAATCCTACGAGGGCGTCGAGTTTGAACTAGCGTCGGCGATACGCGTACTGGCGAACCCCCAGCGGAAAAAAGTAGGGCTTGTGGTAAGCCATACGAAAATTTCCCCTGCCCGTTTGAGCGATATTATTGCGACAATTCAGCAGAGCTACGACGTATTTCTAGACATGAACAACCCGGAATCCTATGAGGGACTGGACGCATTGATCGTCATGAAACCCGACAGCGCGTTTTCCGAGGATGAAAAATACAAGCTCGATCAATATGTGGTAGGCGGCGGCAAAGCGATCTTTTTTATGGATGGAGCCAAGGTCGACAGCGTGAGTCTCGACGGCAATTACGCCCAGCCACTCGATTTGAACCTCGGTGATTTGTTCTTTAAATGGGGTATCAGACTGAATACCAATCTCGTAAAAGATCTTAACTGCGCGCAAATCCTGCTGAATGTGGGTAATGTAGGTGACAATCCGGAGATTCGCCCGATGCCCTGGCGCTTTTTTCCGCTGCTGAATAATTTCGGCACACATACCGTCACCCGTAACCTGAATGCGGTTTACACAAGGTTTTTGAGCTCGATCGACACCGTCGGCGGCGCGAATACCATTGCCAAAACGCCTTTGCTAATGACCTCGCCTTATACGCAGCTCGTGAATGCGCCCGCGCTCGTGGGTTATAACGAAGCGCGTAAGGATCCACAGCCTTCGGAATACCGTTCGGGGGTCAAACTAGCTGGGGTATTGCTCGAAGGATCATTCGTTTCGCTGTTTCAAAACCGCATTCTGCCCGGTGATCCGCGCGCTGCAAAGTTCAAGCCCAGTGGTAGTGCCGGTAAGGTGATTATCTGCTCCGATGGCGACCTCATCGTGAACGATTATGATTATAAAAGGAATGCACCCCTACCACTCGGTTACGACCGTGTGACGAAGCAGACCTTCGGCAATAAGGATTTCGTACTCCACGCGTTGGATTACATGACCGACGCCAATGGTTTGATCAATGCACGCGGCAAACAGATCGCGATCCGGGCTTTGGATAAAATCCAGATTCAAGAGAACCGGAAGTTCTGGCAGGCACTTAATTTGCTGCTGCCTGTCGTGCTAATCGGCCTTTTTGGTGCAGCGAGATATTACCTTCGCATCAGAAAATTTGGGTGACAACGCGGCTGGCCCTTTCGTAATTTTTTATACTTTTGTTCCCTACAAAAAAGTTTTTCCGGAATCTTCCGCATATAAATCTATCAACTAAACACTTACGTCACGAATTATGAAGTTTGTCGTTTCGTCATCAGTTCTACTCAAACAGCTGTCAGCTATAAACGGTGTCGTTTCAACGAACCCAATTGTGCCAATCCTTGAAAATTTCCTCCTTACACTGGAAGGAAATTCACTGACCGTGACTGCATCCGACCTTCAAACCGTAATGATTACGGAAATTGAAGTAGAATCATCCGAAAAAGGAGCTATTGCCATTCCTGCAAAGTTGCTGCTCGACACCCTCCGCGGCCTGCCCGAGCAACCCATTACCTTGCAAGTGAATGCTGAAACTTTTGGTACCGAGATTATTTCCGATAACGGCCGTTATAAATTGTCGGGTGAGAATCCGATCGATTTCCCGAAAACACCGGTTGTGAACCGCGGCCAATCCGTGGATTTCTCTTCCGTTGCATTAGGATCTGCTATTTCAAACACCTTGTTCGCAACGAGCACCGACGATCTTCGTCCGGCTATGACAGGGGTATTTGTGCAAATGGGTGCCGAAAGCGCAACATTCGTTGCCACCGACGGTCACCGCCTCGTGCGCTACCGCCGTACCGATATCAAATCGGACATCGATACATCGATGATCATCCAACGGAAAGCACTGAACCTGCTCAAAAGCTGTCTGCCTTCGGACGATGTTCCTGTAAAGGCGGAGTTCACATCTTCTAATGCGTTTTTCAGCTTCGGTAATATCCGCATGATTTGCCGATTGATCGACGAGCGTTTCCCCGATTACGAAAACGCGATCCCGACCAACAATCCCAACACGCTGACCATTAACCGTCTCGAAATCCTCAGCTCATTGCGTCGTATTTCGATCTACTCCAACCGGACTACCCACCAGGTGCGCATGAAAATGGCGCTCAATGACCTGGTAATCTCCGCGGAAGATCTCGACTATTCGAACGAAGCGAACGAGCGCCTGATGTGCGAATACAATGGTGATGATATGGAGATCGGTTTCAATGCGAAATTCCTGATCGAAGTACTGGGTAACCTTTCGAGCAAAACCATCACCTTCGAACTCTCCGCTCCAAACCGCGCGGGGCTCATTATCCCGGTGGATCAGGAGGAAAACGAAGACATCCTGATGCTGGTAATGCCGGTAATGCTGAACACTTACGTTTAGTAGCCAGCCAAATGCGATATTTTCAAAGTCCGGCGTTGCCGGACTTTTTTTTGCTTTATAATTCCCTCAAAAACAATATATTAGTTATTGCTCAGCGTTAATTACGAAAAAAATCGTAGTAAGAGCTTGCAAGTACGATTTTTTTCGTAGACATTTGGTACGAAGATTATCGTAATTAACTAATATCATGTATATCAAGCCCACCGACTCCGAACTGGAAATCCTGAATTACCTCTGGCAGGCAGGCCCAAGTACCGTCCGTGCCGTGCATGATGCCCTTTCCGAAACCAAGGACGTTGGCTACACCACCACCTTGAAACTCATGCAAATCATGCATGACAAAGGGCTGCTCTACCGCACGGAGCAAGGACGGTCGCACATTTACGTCGCGCTCCTCGGCAAAGAGGAGACGCAGCAGAATTTGGTAGGTAAAATGGTTGAAACCCTCTTTCAGGGCTCCGCTGCGCAGATGGTCATGCAGGCACTGGGGAATCACACTACCTCCAAGGAAGAACTGGATGAAATTCGCGAGTTATTAAATAACCTGGAAAACAATCGTTAGCCATGAAATTCTTCTCAAATCTGTTACCCGGTCCGGCCGTCTCCGCATTTGGCTGGACACTCATCCACTCCATCTGGCAGGGAACACTGCTGATGCTGGTCGCTGTTGCCGCATTCTATTTTTTGAGAAAAAAATCAGCCAACACGCGCTACCTGGCGGGTGTTAGCTTTCTTTTCGCACAGGTCGTTGCGTCTGTCGGAACGTTCATTTACTATTATCCTAAAACCACCAGCGCGGTTTCCAATGCAAAAGCGTTGGCGCGCTACACCGCATTATCCACATCCCGCACGTGGGCGGAGGTCTCCCGGGACCTGCCGATCACATTTAAAATACAAATGTGGCTGACCGCCCATTTGCATGAACTCGTCATTTGTTGGCTCATCGGCTCAGGTATTCTCCTGCTACGCTTTGCCGGTGGCTGGATATTCACCGAAAGGCTTCGAATTAACGCCAAAATCGTCATGGACAAAGAATGGCGGGCAAGATTTGGAGTAATCATTGCCAAAATGAATATCTCCAAAGCCGTGGAATTCCGGGAAACCGCCAAAGTGCTCACACCGATGGTGATAGGCACATTCAGCCCGGTGGTACTGATTCCGATCGGCTTACTTTCCGGATTTTCCACCGCGCAGGTGGAAGCTATTCTCGCACACGAGCTTGCACACATCCGCAGGAACGACTACCTCATTAATATGCTGCAATCGTTCGTGGAAGTGATCTTTTTCTTCCATCCAGCGATTTGGTGGCTGTCCGAAAAAGTGCGCGCCGAACGCGAGCATTGCTGCGACGACATTGCACTGGCCGTTTGCGGAGATAAAATGTCCCTCGCCCATGCGCTGGTGAAAGTGGCCGAATGGCAGGCGACGCCTGGATTAGCTATGGCTTTTGCTTCTAAAAAACCCTTGCTACTGCATCGTGTACAGCGTGTTTTAGGTTTAAATCCAAAACCTGTGCGCACATTTTCGAGCCTTCCTGCCATGATTTTCGCTATCGGACTGGTAATCGGCATTTCAGCTTATGCGGTGGCGCAAAAGGTCGAAAAAGACAAAGAAAGGAAAGCCGCCAAACACATGACCATGAAAAAGCGGAAACCATCGAAAACAGATCTCCGCCTGGAGCATGAAATGGACGAAATGGCGGAAGTTGCTGTCGATGAAGGCGTTCTTGAAGATGTTCAAGCAGAACTGGCCGATGTGCGTATCGATATCGAAGCCCCGGAAATGGAGGAATTCGAGCAAACTGGCAACGATACGCTGGACAAGAAAATGTGGGAAATCAACCAGAAAATCCGGGCGATGCATGAGGAGTTAAAACCACTTCATCAAAGGCTGGATGAGTTGCATCTTGAACGGGAAAAATACCGGTTTGAAGAAGAACGAGTTGAGCGCGAGATTCAAAAATTTGAATATAAAAAGCAGCGTGCTGCCGAACTTCGAATGGATTTGATGGAAAAAAGGTCTGTGATTTTTAATCAGGACGCCAAAGACTCCAAAGTCAGCGACGCGGAACTCGATAAGCAGCTGGCAGATTTCGAGCAGCAAATCAAGGCGCATGAACAAACCATAGCCGACCTGAATAACCAGATCGCCAATGCGAGAAAAGAAGCGGTGAAAGTCGCTGAGCCAGAGGTGAAACTGCAACGGGAAATCGAAGAGGTCAATTATAAGATCAGCGAGTTGGGCAAAAGGATTGGCCTGGAAACATTGAGTTATCGGAAAATGAGCGGCATTGAGGAGCCTCCCCGCGCACCACGAGCGCCGCGCGTAGCCCGGAGCTCACGCCTGCAACGGACTGGAACGCCCCCTCCCCCACCCCCTGCTCCGGTGGCGGCGCCGGCGAAAGTGACTCCCGCCCTGCCCGCGAAACCTGCGCCTGCACCCAAGCCCCCACTTCCCCCGAAGAAAGACCCAAAAGATAAATAAGCAAAAAGGGCAGCGACTGATCGCTGCCCTTTTCTTTTGTATATATCGAAATCGTTATTCCACCTCAATCACCACATCGTCGCTCATCGGGTGCGTCACGCAGGTGAGGATAAACCCTTCCTTAATCTCCGCTTCCGAGAGCGCATCCTCCTCATCCATTTGCACCTTCCCGGATGTGCATCTGCCCATACACGCGGTACACATGCCTGCCTGGCACGAATAGGGTAAATCGATATCCATATTCAATGCGGCTTCGAGCACCGTTTCATGCGGTTTTACCGGCAGCTTATATTCGGTTCCCTCATAAAACAATGTGATTTCACGTGTTTTGGGCGAATCGTCGTCTTCCGCTTCCGGCTCTACCGTCACTTCGCCCGGTTTCGCGGAGGTTGCTGTCGCAAAGCTCTCTTTCCGGATCTTGCCCTCAGGCACCGCCAGGATCGATAGTGCACGATGCGCCTCCTCCATCATATCCTCGGGCCCGCACAGGAAGTATTCCGCTTCTTTTCTGTCCAACGCAGGGAGTTTTTCGATGATTTTCAGCACGTGACTCTTGTTCAATCTCCCGGTTTCACCTTCCCAACCTTCGTTTGGCTGGCTTAATGTATGTACAACCGTGAAGCGTTTGCCGTATTTAGTCTCCAAAGCCGCGATTTTGTCTTTGAAAATAATGCTATCCTCCCGCCGGCTACCATAAATCAGGAATACTTCGCTTTCCGGTTCCACCATCAACACGGATTTCAGAATTGAAAACAATGGGGTAATGCCGCTGCCTGCACCGATAAATACAACCTGGCGCGTCTGATCATCGGCTTGTTTCGGAAAGAAATGGCCCATAGGCTCCAAGGCCTCCACAACATCGCCCTCTTTCAAAGTGTCGAGCAGCAAATTCGAGGCATAGCCGCCCGGTACCCGCTTAATCGTAATCGCCAGTGATACATCCGTGTAAGGCGAGCTCGACATCGAATACGACCTTCTGATTTTTTTATCCTCAAAAGGCAGCAACAAAGTCAGGAACTGCCCTGGCCGGTACTGAACGACTTCATTGATCGGGTGCCAGAAATGGATGGTCGCAGCTTCCTCCGTCTCTTTTTCTATTTCCTTTACTTTTAAAAAATAATATTTGCTCATTGTCGGCTGTAAGCTTTAAGCCATAGGCTCTATGCTTATTTGTTCAAAAAACGGTGTGCTATGTGATGCAAAACAACACAAAAGCCTCACAGGTAACACCCATGAGGCTCTTATGATTTCATTTTGATCTTATCTCAAAGTCGCAACCGCGTCTTTGATGCGTTTTACGGCTTCTTCCAATGCTTCGTCAGCAGCGGCCGTCGAGATACGGATACAGTTTGGAGCACCGAAACCTGAGCCTGCTACGGTTGAAACATAAGATTTGTTCAAAATCCAGTTAGCGAAATCATCGGAATCCTTGATCAGCGTCTCGCCATCCGATTTTCCGAAGTAATAGCTCACATCCGGGAATGCGTAGAATGCACCTTGCGGAACATTCACTTTGAAGCCCGGGATCTCTTTCAGTAAACCAACCACGAGGTCGCGACGGCGGTGGTATGCCTTTGCCATTTCGATAGAAGGCTCTTTCGGGCCGTTGAATGCAGCAGTAGCCGCTTTCTGCGCGATAGAGTTGGTTCCCGAAGTAACCTGGCCTTGCAGTTTTTCAACGCCGTCAGCGATCCATTTAGCCGCCGCGATGAAACCGATCCGCCAGCCTGTCATAGCGTAACCTTTCGCAACGCCGTTCACAGTGATCACACGGTCTTTCAATGCAGGAATAGAACCGATGCTGAAATGGCCTTCCTCGGTAAAGTTGATGTATTCGTAGATTTCATCAGCCAGCACGTAAACACCTTCGTGTTTTTCGAGCACCGCTGCGATTTCTCTCAATTCTTTTTCAGAATAAACAGCGCCGGTCGGGTTGTTCGGCGACGCGTACATGACCACTTTCGTACGTGGCGTGATCGCCGCTTCCAGTTGTGCAGCCGTTACTTTGAAATCGTTTTCAAAAGCGCCATCGATAATCACAGACTTACCTTCCGCGAGCTTCACCATTTCGGAGTAGCTCACCCAGTAAGGTGCGAAAATCACCACTTCGTCGCCCGGATTAACCAGAACCTGGATCACGTTCGCGAGTGAATGCTTGGCACCGGTCGAAACCACGATATTTTCTGGTTTCCAATCTATATTATTGTCGCGCTTTAACTTATCAGCAATGGCCTTTCGCAGATCAGGGTAACCTGCTACGGGTGAGTAACCATGAAAACCATCGTCGATGGCTTTTTTAGCGGCCTCGCAAATGTGTGCGGGCGTCTTGAAATCTGGCTCTCCAACGCTCAGACTGATCACTTTATGGCCTTGTGCGGCCAGTTCACGGGCCATTTTGGTCATCGCCAGCGTCGAAGATTCTTCGAGGGCGTTGATCCGGTCGGCCAACCGGGTTTGCTCTGCTACTGCGGACATTGCAACGTTTTAATTAAGTTAAAGAAGGTACTGCGAACTGTATCAACAAATTGCCCGCAAAGGTACGGCTTTTTTAGCAGTTGCATTGTATTATGTTAAGAAAGATTTATCGGCAATGCATTACTTAGCAGTCGGCGCGCCGCATTTACTTGAAATCGCCTCACCAACAACGATATTTGTCTATGGACACACCAATTACCATTGAAGAAATCATTTTCCTGGCCAATGTACCGGAAAATCTGCATGCCGCATTCCTGCGTGTAGCAAACGGCCTGCACGAGCGCGCAAAATACCCGAAAGAGAAGGTATTGCTGATGCTCGTCAAAATGCTGAATGACCCTAAGAAATATGCCTATTCTAAAAATAAAGTCACTAATCTGGCTAAGACGGTTTTTGACCTCCGGAAAGCAGGTACTGAGATTTCCCTAACCGAAGACGGCAAGGAACTACTTGTAAATGAAGAAGCTGTACTGACTTTGGAAGAAAAAGAACCACAGCAAAAGAACACCTTCAACCTGCGGGAGGGTAAGCTGCATTACGCCGTTTTCGGGAAAGAGCACATTGAAGAAGGCGCATTACTGCAAATGGAAACGGCCGTTAGCTTACCCATATCGGTCGCCGGAGCATTGATGCCCGACGCACACCAGGGCTACGGATTGCCCATCGGTGGCGTCCTCGCCACGGAAGCCGACAAAGTAATCCCTTACGCCGTAGGCGTCGACATTGCCTGCCGCATGTGCATGTCGGTCTTCAATATTCCGACCGATTACCTCAAACGCGAGCCACATTTCCTGAAAAAAATCCTCACCGAAAACACCAAATTCGGCATGGGCGGCGAAACCTCACGCAAGTACGACGATAGTGTCATGGACCAGCCCGAATGGGAAGCCACCAAAACCATCCGCTCGCTGAAAGACAAGGCCTACCGGCAGCTAGGCACTTCGGGAACTGGAAACCACTTCGTGGAATGGGGCATTGTAGAAGTATTTGAAAACGACCCACTTTTGAATTTACCGAAAGGCGAATACCTTTCACTGCTTTCGCACTCCGGCTCGCGCGGCTTCGGCGGAACCGTCGCCAACTACTACTCCAAACTGGCCATGCAAAAAACAGTTCTTCCCAAACAAGCAGCACACCTCGCCTGGCTCGACCTTAATACCGAAGAAGGTCAGGAATACTGGATCGCGATGAACCTTGCCGGCGACTACGCCTCGGCCAACCACCATGAAATCCACAACAAAATGGCCAAATCGCTGGGCGAAAAGCCGTTAAAAATCATTGAAAACCATCACAATTTCGCCTGGAAAGAGCAACTAGCAGACGGTCGCGAGGTAATCGTCCACCGCAAAGGCGCCACGCCCGCCAGCACCGACGAACTTGGCATCATCCCCGGCTCCATGAGCCAGCCTGGCTACGTAATCCGCGGCAAAGCCAATGCAGCCTCCATTAACTCCGCCTCGCACGGTGCCGGGCGCGTGATGTCACGCACGAAAGCATTCACGACCACCACGCGTAGCCAGATGAATAAAATCCTGCAAGATAATGGTATTCAACTCATTGGCGGAGATCTGGACGAATCGCCGATGGTTTACAAGAATATTGACGATGTGATCGCTGCGCAGTCGGAACTTGTACACGTGCTCGCAAAATTTTCGCCTAAGATTGTGCGGATGGCGGATGCGAATCGGAAGGAGGGACGGGAGGATTGATAGAATAATTTTGTTATCTTTCGTAAAAGAAGGTCAGTATGAACGCGCTGAGATTGGTAGAAAAACCTGAAAATGGACAATTAAAAATATCTTTACCGGAAACATTTTCAGATGATCCGGTAGAAGTAATTGTACGCCCATTGGTGCAGCCTCAAATTGACGCGGAATCAAGACTCAAAATTGCTCAACAATACCTCAAAAGATCAAAACCAACCACATTTGACTTAGGAGATTTGGACCCGCATGAGCAATAATCACTTATTACATCTATTTGCTGTTGAACGGGCCAGTACCTTTTTGAGATCTTTTTCTAGTTCAATTGTATTAACTCATGTTATATTTTTGACAATAGCGTGCTGCTCTTACTTTCGCGACCGCAATCGAGTCTTGATTGCCTCCATTACTAGCTGCTTGCCTCTGTCCGTTATTTTGTACTCTACTGTCTTCTCGAATTCAATTTCCAAATTCTGCATTCCCAACATTTCCAAGGCGGTCCCCACCTTCTCACGAACAACCTGCCAATCAGGATTTGTGCTCAGAAGCGATTCATCCCAAAAGTCAGGTGATTTGTCTCCGCTTCGGTCATCAAAATATCGTTCGAGTTCTTTAAGCTGCTCAACTTGATCAAGCGTCAAAAAACCGACCTCCAAATAGGCTTGATATGAAAGGATGAAATAAGTTTCAAAATCAAGGGCCATTTCATCGCATACCGCCCCGATTCCCATAATTTCCAATTGTCGCTCCGCTGAACTCGAAAGAGTGATTAAATTCTTTATTAATTCCGCGAATTTCCAACGCACCAAATTGTCATTCTCTGTCAAATCGGTCGTTCCATAGTCATACGTAGCGTCAAATTTCATATTTTTCGACCCGCAATGAGCTGCCCCGGCGGGTGCTATTCGATTTGTAGTTGCAACTTCACATCGTCTAAGCTATGCCAAGTTTTGGTTTCTGCTTTGGTGTTCATCGCCATTAAACAGTCCGAAAAATCTTCAAAGCTATCAAACTCGGAAAGCACTGTCCGCAAGGCATCGTATATTTCAATAGGCAGAACTGCGAACTTAGCTTCGCCATTCTCTTTTATGATTTGTGCATGCAGGTTCATGCCTCAATTTAAAACACCTCCCCCAAATTCACAAACAACCCCCTAGACCCATCCATTCCAAACCCATAATCAATCGCAATATTAGCACCCGAAGTCTTATTCACCTTAATGCGGATGCCTACACCCCCCGCAGGGGCGATTTTTCGGAAGCTTTTCGATGGCCAGTCGGAGACACTCTGTGCATTAGCGAATAGCACCCCGCCGAAAAGCCCGTTTTTAGTTAATGCAAAGCGGTATTCGGATTCAAAATAGAGCAAGTTGGTACTGCGGAAGCGGCCCTGGATGTAGCCCCGGCCAATATTGGTGGTAGGATCCCAGCCGGTCGCAGGGAGGTCGAGGTAGGGAGGCTTGCCGATGGTGAGCCAGTTGTAATTCCAGAATGCCAGGGTGTTCTGGCTACCTTGCGGGAAGTTGAAATACCTCCGGACGTCGATCACGACGGATTGCCAGTTGTTGGTACTGCCGAGCGAAGTCATGTTCGGGCGGAATTGTACATTGCTGTAAAAGCCTTTCAGCGGGTTAATCGAGTTGGTCCGGCTGTCGTAAGCTACCGTCACCAGCGGTCCCACCGACGACGATTTGTGGCCCAATCCATAATCTTTAATGTCCTGGTTCAGCTTTTCTTCCTTATCTGTCTGCATGATCTGCCACCTTTTGTCATAGGCAAAACCCAGCCCGACGAAAAACGACTTGCCTATTTTCTTCAAAACCGTCTGATGCAATCGCAAATGTTTGTATTTCAACCCCGTAGCATCACTTATTTTGGAATCCATACCCAATCCATAAGTGTCTTGCGGATATTTGAAAAAACGCCAGTCAACCACGAAGTTGTAGTTGTTATGCCTCGTCCAGATGTTGGCCTGGACAGGGATCGTCATTTGTTTGTATTCGGTATAAATGAAATTGGTGGTAATGCTCGAAATGTTGGTCGTTTTAGGATTGCTCGTGTAGAATGCGATGTTCGCATTGAGCGACCCCGTCAGCCCGGACGAGAGCGTGTACCCACCCGCAGGCACGAGCGAAAAAATCGGTTTGCCGGAGCGGATCTTCGGAACGCGTACCGAATCCGATTTGTCCTTCGATTTCCACTTTCTGAGCACGTCGATCAGGTCCTTTTGCACCACCTTCTGGGCCGAATCGGCAGTGGCCACGGTATCCTGCGGCACGGCCTGGGTTACCATTACATAATTTCCGGCTTGCAAACCATTCACGGTCAGCATAATGAGCGCAGTTATTATGTAAAAAGCTTTAATCACTGGGTCGGGTTCGTTAAGTACATTCCTAGTAATATATATTAAAATAGTACCCGCCACAAAAAAAGCCACCGGCTTCTCGCGAAACCGATGGCTTTGTACCACTAAATGTGGATATTATGCCAAAGCAGCTTTCAAATTCTCGTCGATAGCTTCCAGGAATTCTTCCGTGTACAGGTAGTGATCACCATGTTTCACATCGTTTCCGTAGATACCCACAGCCAAATCCTTGGTCATTTTTCCGCTCTCCACAGTCTCAATACACACTTTTTCAAGCGCTTCTGAGAAGTCGATCAGCGGTTGGTTGTTGTCCAGTTTACCACGGAACGCCAAACCACGGGTCCATGCGAAGATGGAAGCGATTGGGTTCGTAGAAGTTGGTTTTCCTTTTTGGTGCTCGCGGTAGTGACGAGTTACAGTTCCGTGTGCAGCCTCAGCTTCCATGGTTTTGCCATCCGGTGTAACCAATGTAGAAGTCATCAGACCCAGTGAACCGAAACCTTGCGCAACGGTGTCCGACTGAACGTCACCATCGTAGTTTTTACAAGCCCATACGAAGTTACCTTCCCATTTCAATGCAGAAGCAACCATGTCGTCAATCAGACGGTGCTCGTAGTGTACTTTTCCTTTGTATTCGTTTTCGTACACTTCCTGGAAGATATCCTTGAAGCGGCCGTCGTATTTTTTAAGGATCGTGTTTTTGGTAGAAAGGTACAGAGGCCATCCTTTGTCCAAAGCCACATTGAAGCATGAACGTGCAAAACCACGGATCGACTCGTCGATGTTGTACATACCCATCGCTACGCCGGCACCTTTGAATTGGTACACTTCGTGCTCGATTACTTGTCCGTCCTCGCCTTCGAATTTGATGGTCAGTTTACCTTTTCCTGGAACTACAAAGTCGGTAGCACGGTATTGGTCGCCGAATGCGTGACGACCTACGATAATTGGCGCCGTCCAGTTAGTAACCAGGCGAGGCACATTGCTCATTACGATCGGCTCACGGAACACAGTACCATCGAGGATGTTACGGATAGTTCCGTTGGGCGATTTCCACATTTGTTTCAGACCGAATTCTTCAACACGTGCTTCGTCAGGTGTGATAGTCGCACATTTGATACCTACGCCGTATTCTTTGATGGCGTTGGCAGCATCGATAGTCACCTGGTCATTGGTCTCGTCGCGGTACTCGATACCCAAGTCGTAGTATTTGATATCTACGTCGATGTAAGGGAGGATCAGTTTTTCCTTGATAAATTTCCAGATGATGCGGGTCATTTCATCGCCATCCAGTTCTACGACGGGATTGTCAACTTTAATTTTGCTCATGTCTTAAATTCTATACAATAGTTAAAGATTTTGAAATCAGACCGTGAAAGTACGAACAATAGAATAAAAAGGCGAAATTTCCTCCGATTACATCCCCAAAAAGACGACATTACCCGATGAAAAAGGCGGCACTGCGAAAGGAGTTTTTACAAAAAAGAAAGGATGCGGACGAGCGCTGGCTCATCGAAAAAAATGCCTTGATCGTGCAGAATCTTGAAAAATATCTCCACAGCAGGGCTTTCGGAGCTCTGCATACCTTCCTACCGCAGCTCAATGCACGCGAGACCGATACCTTCGGGATTATCGATATGTTAAGAAAATCGTTCCCCACTATACGCATCGCCGCGCCGTACATTATCCCCGGCACACGTGAAATGGAGCATTTTCTGGTAACACCCTTTACACATTTAATCACGAATCAATGGCGGATCCCGGAACCTGATCCGCTGACCTCTGAAAAAATTCTTCCGGACTCGATCGACATTGTCCTGGTCCCACTCCTTGCGTTTGACCGCAAAGGTTACCGGGTCGGTTATGGCGGTGGATATTATGACAGATTCCTACCACAAACCCGCCCCGATTGCATCAAAATGGGTCTTTCGCTATTCGACGAAGTGGATGAAATACAGGATATTGATGAATACGACATCCCGCTCGACCTATGCATTACGCCTGAGCGAGTGCATGATTTCAGAAATTGAACGGCGAAATTCCGGAGTCTGAAAACCCTAGTAAACGACTCTGAAATGTCGGCTTTAACCGTTCCTTCCTGAATTTTAATGCATTAATGCTTGATTTTCCGGTATCATTCTAAAAAACTGCGTAAATTTGCGGCACTTTTCGCGAGGCGGCGTGAGTTGTTCGCAAGGAGTAAATCATATTCTATCCATTTTTAATCTTAATGCAAGAATGAAAATCGCAGTAGTAGGCGCTACCGGTCTGGTGGGCGGCGAAATCCTCAAAGTGCTCGAAGAGCGTAATTTCCCGGTGACGGAGCTATTGGCCGTCGCATCTGAAAGGTCTGTTGGTAAGGAAGTTACATTCAAGGGTAAACAGATAAAGGTGATCGGCTTCGAGGATGCGATTGCTGCCAAACCGGAGATTGCGATCTTCTCGGCTGGCGGTGGCACTTCCCTGGCCCTTGCACCGAAATTCGCAGAAGCAGGCATCACCGTTGTGGATAACTCTTCGGCTTGGCGTATGGATCCAACCAAAAAACTGGTGGTTCCGGAAATCAATGCAGGTGAATTGACGAAAGAAGACAAAATCATTGCCAACCCGAACTGCTCTACCATCCAAATGGTGGTGGTGCTGAACCCGTTGCACAAAAAATATAAAATTAAGCGTGTGGTTGTTTCCACTTACCAATCGGTAACCGGAACTGGTAAGGCTGCCGTAGATCAACTGTTCTCAGAGCGCGCCGGCGATCACAGCAAAGGCAAGGTATACCCGCACCAGATCGACCTGAACGTGCTTCCGCACATCGACGTGTTCCTCGACAATGGTTATACCAAAGAGGAAATGAAGATGACCAACGAAACGAAGAAGATCATGAGCGACGACAGCATTGCGGTAACCGCGACGACTGTTCGTATTCCTACGATCGGCGGTCACTCCGAGGCTGTTAACATCGAGTTCGAAAATGAATACGACCTCGACGAAGTACGCCGGATCCTGAGCGAAACCGAAGGCGTAATCGTACAGGACGATCCGAAAAATGCATTGTACCCAATGCCATTGACGGCTCACGGCAAAGACGAAACATTCGTTGGCCGTATCCGCCGCGACGAATCTCAGCCTAAAACACTGAACCTGTGGATCGTAGCGGATAACTTGCGTAAAGGAGCTGCTACCAATGCAGTTCAGATCGCTGAGTTTTTGGCGAAACACGACCTGGTAGGTGTAGCTGCCGAGGCGTAATTTTAAGAAGTTATGGTAAAATGAAAAGAGCCGCGATCATGCGGCTCTTTTCATTTATATACTAATCTTAATTTCTATCTGTCGACTTCGCCCATTACCACATCGATGGAGCCGATCACCGCAACAAGGTCGGCCAGCAACGCGCCTTTTGATATTTCTCCAATCACAGAAAGGTTGTTGAACGAACAAGCCCTCGCTTTGCACCGAACAGGAATATCAGAGCGGCCGTCGGTACGGAAATAGAAGCCCAGCTCGCCCTTCGGATTCTCCGCGCGAACGTAGAAATCCATCGCTTTCGGCCGTATTTTCTTGGGAACAATGGCTTGTGGGTCGAAATCGCGGGTTCTTTTGTGATCCCCCTGCAATTGTACGAGACTCTGCTCAATGATTTTCACCGATTCCCAGCATTCCACCACACGCACCCAGGTCCGGTCCCAGCAATCGCCTGTTTTGCCTAGTTTTCCTTCCCCGATGGGCACTTCAAAATCCAGCTCCGGATAAACGGAGTAGCCATCTACTTTTCTCAAATCATATCTCAAACCCGAACCGCGGAGCATCGGACCTGTGCACCCGTAGTTAATAGCCACATCCAACGGCAACACACCAACATTGGCCGTTCTTTGAATAAATATCTTATTATCCACCACCAGCTGCTGCAATTCCGTCAGCTTGGGTTTCAGATATCTGATGAACTCGGCACAACGCTCTTCGAAACCAACTGGGAGGTCATAGAACAACCCGCCTATCCATATATAATTGTACAACATCCGCGCGCCGCACGTCCATTCAAGCAGGCGAAGAATCTGCTCGCGGTCGCGCATCATCCACAGGAAAGGCGTATACGCGCCTATGTCCATCGCGTACGTGCCCAGCGCTACAAAATGCGAGGCCAGCCGGTTCAGCTCAGCCACCACGACACGGATGTATTCGATACGTTTCGGAATATCGCCTTCAATGCCCAGCATTCTTTCCACACCCATCACATACGCATGCTCCGAGTTCATCGCAGCCACGTAATCCATACGGTCTACATATGGAATGATCTGGTTAAATGGCAATGACTCTGCGTGCTTCTCAAAGCACCGGTGCAAATAGCCCAAATGCGGCACTACATCGATCACCACCTCGCCATCGGTCACGACTTCGAGCCGCAATACGCCGTGCGTCGACGGGTGCTGCGGCCCCATATTGAGCACCATCTCCTCCGTACGAAGATTTTCGGAGTTATATTTCGTAGGCGCCGAAGCAATGAAATGCTCGGGTTTATATTCGTATTGGATAGCGTTGCTCATATCTAAAACCTGACTAGCTTCTGATCGTGTACTTCCACACGCAACGGACCGATTGGCCGTCCTTCGTTGTGCAGCCGATCCACTGCCGTAACATAATAAACATATCTTTTGCCTGCTTCGGCGGTCATGTCCACGAATTTTTCACCTTCATAGCACATGCCGAGAATGCGGCGCGGGTCGTGGGCAGTAGCCTTCTCGTCAGGCGGGAAGCGGTAAATGACGTAGTACCAGGCCTTGTCTCCGTCGGCAGCTTCATCAGGCTGCTCCCAGGTGAGTTCGATACCACGAGAAAGCAATGTGGCTTTCAGGCTTTTCGGGGACAACGGCGGAACCTTGTCCTTCCAGGGCATGGTCGGGATCAACGCAGGGTACTTGAAAAGGTCACGCCTCAATGAATCCACAAAACCGAGGCTGTTGGCCCTTAAAGATCTGGAACTGAAAAAAATCGACCCATCGGCCTCGCTATCGCGGAAGTAGCGGACCTGGTTAGGTATTTCGGCAGGATTCGACCAATGTGAGTCCCTATCCTTATACCCGACGCGGTAAGCGCCCATACCTATATATAAATGTCTGTCGAATCGGTTTTCGGTCCACCAATCCACCAGGTTCTTATAAGGTACTCTGTTGAACCCGGAAGAAAAATAAACTTGCGGCGCGATATAGTCGATCCAGCCTTCCTTCACCCAGCGGCGGCTGTCGGCAAAAAGGTCATCATAGGATGCCAGTGCCCCAAAAGTTTTCGAGCCCTCCGCGTCGCGGTCCTTATTACGCCACACCCCAAACGGGCTGATCCCGAATTTAAGTCGCGGATTCAACGCATCCAGTGCTTCGTGAATTTGTTTTACCAACAAATCCACATTATGGCGGCGCCAGTCGGCCTTGTTGGTGTAGCCGTCGGAGTATTTCCGGAACGTCGCGTCGTCCTGGATCACCTGACCGGGCGCTGCGTATGGATAAAAATAGTCGTCGAAATGAATGCCGTCGACATCATAGTTCTTTGCGACGTTGACGGTCATGTCGGTAATGAACTTCCGGACTTCGGGAATGCCGAAATCGAAGAGCTTATAGCCGTCGTACGTCAGAATCCACTCGGGATGCAGCCGGCTGATGTTGTCGGCCGAAACACTTTTCGAAGATTTATGTACCAGGCGGTTGAGGTTCAGCCAGGCATGAAATTCGAGGCCGCGCTTGTGCGCCTCGGTAATCATGAAGTCAAGCGGGTCCCACATAGGCTCGGGTTTACGCCCCTGCACACCCGTGAGCCACTCCGACCACGGTTCGGGGCTTTTGGCATAGAATGCATCCCCTGCTGCGCGCACTTGCACGAACACCGCATTCATTCCTACCCGCTTGTGAAAATCAAGCAACTCGGAGAATTCCTCCTGCTGCTCCTCAGGGAGAAGGGTCTTACTGCTTGGCCAATCAATATTGTCGACAGTGGCAATCCAGACCGCTCTAAATTCTCTCTTCGGGGGCAGATTACTCTCTGTTTCCGCGCTCTGAGCCATGCAACTTTCCAGCAAAAACGTGATAATAACGAAGGAAAGCGCAACAATTTTAATTTTTTTCACTATCTGACCAATGCAAAATGTTAATCCAACCAAAGTAACGTATTTTGGAACAAAGTTAGCCGACAACCGTCTTAATTTCGAGCAATAACGGTTTGATTTGGATCGGTATATGAAAATGGGTGCCAATGCCCTTTTCTTGACTTAGTTATATTTTGACGCTAGAATGATGTTTTAAACCGGCTTTTCGGTTGTGTGCGCAAACATTCAAGTGTTGTAATTCTGAATTATTTTTCTGCATATTTATTGTGTAATAACAAGGATTTTTGTGACATAACCGGAAGCAGAATCCCTTTTAAAATACCCTAGTAACGCTTAAACTGTACCCTAATTGGAACCATTTGTCAAAACCACTAAGAAAAACGTCCTATTCGAAGTTGCATGGGAGGTTTGTAATCAAGTTGGAGGGATATATACCGTAATAAGGACCAAGGTGCCCGCCATGGTTGAGAAATGGGAAGAGAACTATTTTCTCCTCGGGCCTTATTTCGAAAAGAAAGCGTCTTCCGAATTTGAAATGATTCACGATCTCGACGATTCCCCGGCCGGGCGCGTCGTCAAGAGAATGCGTGATATGGGTTTCTCGGTGTATTATGGCTACTGGCTCGTGACCGGAAAGCCCCGGGTGGTGCTGTTCGACGTCGATAGCATTATGAACCAGCTCGATGCGATCAAATTTAACCTTTGGGAAAAAAACCGGATTCCGACTATCAATGTCGAACACCTTGTCAATCAGACGCTTTGCTTCGGCGAGTTGGTACGTATATTCCTGAAAGAATACGCTGAAGAGAATGCCAAACGGGAAGATATCTCGGCGCAATTCCACGAGTGGATGGCAAGTACCGGGCTCCCGGAATTGAAACGGGAGAATGTCAAGATCGCCATGACGTTCACGACGCACGCGACCATGCTGGGCCGTTACCTGGCACAGAATGTATCGGGTTTTTATAACAAACTACCTTTCTTCGACTGGGAGCAGGAAGCTAAAAACTACGGTATCCTCGCACAATGCTCAATCGAACGCCAGGCTGCGTTGAATGCACACGTGCTTACTACGGTAAGCGACGTCACCGCCCGCGAATGCGAAGTATTCCTCGGCCGCATGCCCGACCTCGTTACGCCGAACGGCCTCAATGTAGTGCGTTTCCAGGCGGTACACGAGTTTCAGAACCTGCACTTGAAGCATAAGGAGCGCATCCACGAGTTTGTAATGGGGCATTTCTTTCCCAGCTACTCTTTCGACCTGGATAAGACACTCTATTTCTTCACGTCGGGCCGTTATGAGTATTCCAATAAAGGCTACGACCTCACGCTGGAAGCCCTCGCACGCCTGAACTGGAAAATGGTGCAGGCCAATATGGACATGACAGTGGTGATGTTTATCGTAACCAAACAGCCCTATACGTCGGTCAATCCGGATGTTTTGCAGTCACGCGCGGTGCTGAATGAGTTACAGGAAACTTGTACAGCTATTGAGAAAGAAGTCGGGGAAAAGCTTTTCCTCGCCACAGCATCCGGTGCCGATCACAAAATGCCCGATTTGAACGAGTTTGTGGATGAATACTGGCGCCTACGCCTACGCCGGACCATCCAGAGCTGGAAAACTGACAGACTCCCCGCATTTGTCACGCACGACCTCAAACAGGAAGACGGTATTACCGATTTCTGCAAGCGTGCGAACCTGGTCAACAACGAGCGCGACCGCGTAAAAATCGTCTACCACCCGGATTTCATTGCTTCAACCAACCCATTGTTCGGTCTCGATTATGGGCAATTTGTTCGTGGTTGTCATTTGGGCGTGTTCCCGAGCTACTACGAGCCGTGGGGCTATACGCCGCTCGAATGCGTCGTCCGCGGCGTACCGACAGTCACCAGCGACCTTTCCGGTTTCGGCGACTACATCATGCAAATCATGCGTGACTACGAAAACCGGGGCATTTACGTCATCAACCGCAAATCGCAGACCTTCTCGCAAGCCGCGGACCAGCTCGCCGACATCCTCTTCAAATTCGTGAGAATGCAGCGCCGCGACCGCATTATGCAGCGCAACCGCGTCGAGAACATCTCGGACGTCTTTGACTGGATGAATCTGCGATCGTATTATGACACAGCGCATGACCTGGCCGCGAAGCGACGGAAGCCTTGATAAATGAAAAAGCCCGGTATTGCACTGCCGGGCTTTTTCTACTTCAGCATTTTATGCTTCCACGAGCGAAATGACGTCTTTATAAATCTTGAAGTTTCTATCCGCGGAAACGACAGGCATTTCTTCTGAATAGGCAGTTGCAAGTATGAGTCTGTCGAAGGGATCGCGATGTTCTTCGTGTAGTGGAATGCCATTGTAGGCATTAATGTGTGCGACAGATATTGGTATCAAACCAAAACCATCTGCAAGAATGACCTTTTCCAACTCACTAATCGAAATCGGTAATTCGGGGAGTTTGCCGATTCTTTGCTTAATGGCTATTTCCAGAAGGCTGATGTGAGAAACAAATATCGAGTTATTCGCAAGTAGGTCTATGGTATTTACCGATAGTCTTGACGGCGAGGCTAACGCCCAGATCAAAACCTGAGTGTCGAGCAGGTATCGCTGCATTACATGTAATCTTTTAAGTCGTCCAGTGGAGCGTTAAAATCGTCCGGGATTTGGTACCCTTTTTGAGCCAAACTCCCAATTCTGACACCTTTCACCTTCTTTTCCGGCGCAATCGGCTTCTCCTCATTCATAAACAAAACAACAACCTCCGATTTCTCAACGGTTGGTGGCGTTTCTTCCAAAGTCAGAACGCCGTTCTCATAGGTTCCCTTTACTGCTGTGTACATAATTCGCCATCATAGGTTTACTCAAATTTAACGATTTTTACAGACAAACAGACTGTCTTTGGCAGGCGGTTCATTTAAGTAATCCCGGTAATTTTAAATTGAATTTTAAAATACCGGGATTAATCGTCCCGATTCCTGAAAATTTTCAACACCTTCAACCCCAATTTTTACCAATAACCAATAACAATGAATTACATCGAACTGGATTTGAAAGTAGATCCCGAGTTTTCGGAGATATTAATGGCGGAACTGGGCGAGGCAGGGTTTGAATCGTTTGTCGAAACCGACGAAGGATTGCTCGCCTACATTCAGGAGGCCGATTTTGACGAGCAGGCAATCCACGATTTAACAGCCAAATACCTGGATTTAACGACAATAGCGGCAACCTGGAAATCGTTAGAAAGGAGAAACTGGAACGAGGAATGGGAGAAAAGCTACGAGCCGATCGAGGTGGGAGACCAGGTTCGCGTGCGGGCAACGTTTCATGAGCCCGATCCCTCTTTTACATACGATTTGCTGATCCAACCCAAAATGTCGTTCGGCACAGGACATCACGAAACGACTTGGCTGGTTATGAACGAGCAACTTAGTCTGCCACATGAACGTCTTTCGATCATGGATGTAGGTTGCGGGACGGGAATCCTGGCAATTCTGGCGCACAAACTCGGCGCTTCACACCTGCTGGGCTTCGATATCGACGAATGGGCCGTGGAGAACACCCGCGAGAATTTCGCGATGAATGGGCTTCCCGCCGAGTCGGAGGTATTTCAGGGGACGATCCAGGATGTACCGGAGGAGAAAATTTTCGGGGGTGTCCTGGCCAATATCAACCGGAATATCCTGCTGGCGGAAATTCCAACCTATGTAAAGCATCTGGAACCGGGCGGCTGGCTTGTCACCAGTGGATTTTATGAAACGGATCAGGCCGATATTGAAAAATGTGCCTCGGAAAACGGCTTGAAAAAGCTCCGCTCCAATACACGTAACCAATGGGCAACCGTTGTTTTTGAAAAAATCAAATAGTCCATTAGCTAATTGCTGAAAGCTAACAGCTACAAACCATGAAGATATTTCGCTTTGCTATACTGCTTTACCTGCTGACTTTTATCGGAAAAAACGCAACTGCACAAGGTGTTAAACTGTCGGACGACCCCGCACAGTTTATGCCGCAGCTCCGGAAAATTATGGACGGCAGCCGGAACCCGCAATTCATCCGCTCGACGGCCCAGCTGGATAGCGTCTGGATGTCGGCGATTAATGCACAACAGCAGGCGAAATTCATCGGGATTGTCAAAACGCAGGTGGCAAAAGGGCAAAAAGGAGGGCCGCTGTTGGCGTTGCTTATCCGAAATACGCATGCACTGGCCAAAAAATCGCCGGATAAGCTGGATGGTTTCCTGGATGTAGCAACTAATGCCGGGGAGCAATACGACGCGAAAACCTTCCAAAAGGTACTTCAAACGAGCCTTCCGATTACCGAAAGCAACAAATTGTACGCCAGCAACTATAATACGCTCTATTTACTGGGCGGGAATTTCAAATACAGGTTCGATACGAAAGCCGACACGACCGTGGCCAAAGAAACACAGGCCGCCAACGACGGCTGGGATACGCCGGTGGATTCCAATTTCGTGATCGCGCCTACGAAACCTGCCCCGCTGCCCGTGATCGCAGGACCGCTGATGGATCTTGAAAATGCCACTTTTGCGATGGTTGCCGGCGGCGATTCGGTCGTTTTCGGGCCGGCAAATGGTAGCGTCTCGCTCCGCGATGGCGTGTTTGTGGGTAAAAGCGGCAAATTTACCTGGCAAACCGCAGGTGATTCGACCATTTATGCAGACCTCGACGCCTTTTCTTTCAATATAAACCATCCTAAACTGGTTGCCGAAAACAGTACACTGCATTCGGACAATTACCTGGCGGCACCGGTGAAAGGAACGGTGGAGTACCGTGGCGTCAAACGCATCAAAGGACAACCGGCGCAATACCCCCGCTTCGTTTCGAATGATATCGATGCCAAGCTGAAAGAAGTCCGCAAGAATATCGATTACAAAGGCGGCTATTCGCTCATTGGTTTGGACCGGTATAGCTCCGCTCTGAACGACAAATACTCTACCATTAAAGTCAAATACCAGGAGAAACCTGCATTCACGGCGCGCAGCAAGCGTTTTGCGCTCAAAGATTCCGTTTTTACCGCCAATTGGGCATTATATTCGATGCCGCTGGGTGGGGATTCGCTGATTCACCCGGGCGTTACATTTAAATATAATGACGACGAGGGGCTGGTAAGGCTCGGCCGAATGGATAAAACCGACTACGGTCCGCTTCCCTACCGCGATTCTTACCACAAAATGAATATCTGGTCGCAGGCCATGCGCTGGCGTTTCCCGACCGATAAGGTGGAATTTTTGCGGATTAATGGCAAAACAGAGGTGCCGGTCCGACTCGAATCTTTCGATTATTTCAAAAAAGAGCGTTTCAGGGAAATCAATAAGGAGTTTGGCTTCCAACCGCTGATTATGGCCGCGAATTATGCGCAAACGACCAAAAAAACGGCCTTCCTCCCGGAAGAACTGGCAACAAAATTCAAGCAGAACCCGAAAATCATCCGTAACGCACTGCAAAGGCTTACGCTCGACGACTATTTCATTTACAATAAAGAAACAGACGAATACGCATTGAGTAAAAAGGGCGTGATGTACGTCCTGGCAAACCTTGACAAGGCCGATTATGACAATTTCCAGGTAAGCGGCCAGTTTGCAGCCAATGACGAGGTGGCCAATGCGACGATTTACCTGCCCGATACCATGCTCACGGTACTGGGCGTTTCGAGGTTCATCGTCAGCGATTCTTTGAAAATATATGCCGTTCCTTCCGATAAAAAGGTGATCATCGGTAAAAACCGCAATTTTACCCTCAACGGGCAAATGGTCGCATCCAACTACCAGTTCCGCGGCCAGAATATCAAATTCGATTATAACCAGTTCTTCGTGAATGTAGCGCCATCCGATTCCATCACGTTTACGCCGCGCGATAAATTTGCGAAAGGACAGAAAGGTGAAGTCGGCGGGCACGTGAAGTACGAAAAAGGCGGTACGTTCTACCTCAGCGACCCGAAAAACAAATCGGGGATCCAGAAAGGCATTAAAAAATCACCGAGGCTCGTCGTGCCTGACGGTATGATCGTGTACTTCGACCAGCCCGAACGAGGGACGGTACTTTACCCGCGGGAGGTATTTTTCAAGATTCCCAAAATCGATATGGATGGTCTCGATCAGCGCGACGTGATTTTCGAGGGTACATTTAATTCCAACGGCATTATCCCGCCAATCCAGACCATCCTGAAAAGCATGCCCGACAACTCGCTCGGTTTCGACTACAAACCTCCGGTTACTGACATGAAACTGTATGAAGGTAAAGCATTGGCGAAGTTTACGGATACATTGACAATGGATAATTCCGGCTTGCATTCGAAGGCGGTGTTGAAATACTTGTCGGCTTCGATGAATGCCAAAAATATACTGCTTACCTCCGATTCGCTCATGGCGACCGGCGATGTGGCGAGCATTAAGGAGGCTACCATCGGCAAAGGTTATTTCCCTGCCGTTGCGCTGAAAGATTATGCATTAAAATGGTACCCTAATGCGGATAGCATGTTTATCAGCACCACCGGCAAATCCTTCACATTCCACCAGGGTACTACCAACCTCGAAGGCAGTTTGCTCCTGCGCTCGACGGGTTTGTATGGTAATGGCAAATTGAAACGTGCTGATTCTGAACTTACTTCTCCTGATATCAAATTTAACAAGGACGGTTTTCTGGCTAATAAGTCCGCATTTGCCATCAATAGCGCGGATGTAAAGTCGACCAAAAAATTGCTCACCGGCAACAATGTCAACGTCGATTTCAACTTCAAAACCGGCATTGCCAACTTTGTGACCGATGAATCGGGCTTTGGCAATGATTCTTCGGGTATGCAAATCCCGACCGCTTCCTACCAGACGCTCATCGGGAGCGCGAAATGGGATATGACCAAAAAGACGATCCTGATGAAAGGTTTGGGTGAAACATCGTCCTACACCTCCACGGATCCCGATCAGGAAGGTCTGACTTTTAATGGCTCCGAGGCGATCTATGACATTGAAAAAGTGACTTTGAATATCCGGGGCGTCCCTTTCATTCAAACTGCCGACGTGAAAATTATCCCGGATCGCGGCATGGTAGCCGTGGATAGCAAAGGTAAAATCGTTCCGCTGAAAAAGGCCCGCATCGAGATCGATACGCTGAATGTCTCACACCACCTGCGAGACGCCGACATCCGCATCGACTCCCGCAACCACTTCGAGGGGTCGGCCACTTACCAATACATTACGGCCCGGAAGGATACATTCAATATCAAAATGCAGAATTTCGAGCTCGTGGAAGTAGGTGCAGGGGAAGAAGGCAAGCGCAAACCGAAGGATAAGGCCGCTACCACCCCAGGCGTTAAATACTACACCACCGCCCGCGCAGACATTAAGGAGGCCGAAAATCTCTTCCTTTCGCCCCGCATTCAATACAAAGGAGCGATTAACCTCGTGGCTTATGAGCCTTCGCTGAAACTGGATGGTTTTGTAAAACCGGTGATCAAGTTCCGCAAAGACTTTCAGAGCTCGTGGATCGTGTACCAGGATTCTCCGGGCGAATCGGTTTCCATTAAAATCAATAAAGACCTTAAAAACGAGCACGAAATCCCGCTTTCGGTCGGGTTGCATTATAACGAAGCCAAGGGTATGTACATGAGCTTCCTCTCGCCGAAAGATTCGGACGGCGACGAGGATATTTACCAGGCGCAAGGTAACCTGAGCTATGATGAGGATAAAAAAGCATTCCGCGTGAACCCGCCGCCGGGTGCCGACGGCCTCATCGACGAGGGCAATGCACTGACTTTCGACGATAAAACCGGCCTCGCTACCTTCGCAGGGCCATTCAAGCTGATGCAGGCCAACTGGCTGCAAACCGTCGGCAGCGCCGAAGTGCAGGTGGACAGTTCGAAATTCCGTTTCAACACCATGTTGCTTTTTAACGCGCCTGCATTGACGCCGATCGCACCAACGCTCGCAGCGAAAATCGTCGAAACGAACCTCGCAGAGTCCAATAGTACCGCAGCCGACGACGATCCGGACCAGCTGAACCGCAAACTTTCCGCATTGATCGGCCCGAAAGGTGTCGACGCTTATATGAAGCTGACTGCCGGTGGCTATAAGCCGATTTTCGAAGCCTCTCCTGCCCTGGACATGCCTATGGTGCTTTCAAATGTGAACCTGCACTGGTCGCCTGTGCACAATGCGTATTACTCGCAAGGGCCTATCGGCGTGTCGCATTTCGGCCGCAACAATATCAATGCGCAAATGACCGGCGTGCTGGAACTCCGCCGCGGCGTCGAAGGCGATGAATTTAGTCTTTATTTGGAGGCCTCTCCGGACGTATGGTATTATTTTGACCTGAAAGCCGGTGAGCTGGGAGTCGTTTCTTCGATGCTGGATTTCAATGACGAGATCGTCGCGAAGTCTAAGAATGTGAAATCCAAGGACATGACGCTCGTGAGCATTGGAACTGAAGAGAAGGAAATGTTTGTTAACCGCTTCGACGATTTCTATCAGCCTGCCTTGAAGAAAGCGAAGCTCGTGAAAACTGCGAAGAAGAAGGCAGCGCCATCCCAAGCCGAAGAAAAGAAGAAAAAAGCAGAACCGACAGAAGGATTCTGATGTGATTAGCAGCATTTACAATAGTTTCTGCTAATTTTTGAAAAATAGTATACTGAAATGTAGTTTTACACCACATTCGCTTGTAAAATCCTCCAACTATCGTATTTTTGAGAAAAACTTTTTGTAATTTAAATTTATCTTTGAATAGTACAAAATGAGTGTTGCCTTATTAATAGTTGCGATTGTTGCTGCTTATTTGCTGGGTTCCATCCCAAGTTCAGTCTGGTACGGCATTGGGTATTTTGGAATAGATGTAAGGAAACACGGCAGCGGTAACGCGGGTGCCACCAACACGTTCCGGGTATTAGGCAAACGCGCTGGGACAGTTGTAATGCTCATCGACGTACTGAAAGGCTGGACGGCCACTTGCCTCGCGTCCATGCTTTTCTACATGAACGAAATCGGCGAAACCGAGCTCCTGATGTACAAGATCATCTTCGGAATCATCGCCATTATCGGCCACATCTTCCCTGTTTTCGTGAATTTCAAAGGCGGTAAAGGCATTGCCACGCTGCTCGGAATGGTACTCGCCATTCACCCCGAGCTGGCTTCCGTTTGTATTACTATATTTATTCTGACACTAATAGCATCTCAGTACGTATCGCTGAGCTCGATCCTCGCGACGCTGGCGTTCCCGGTACTTTCCTGGACAGGTGCTTTCGGGCACCCTGAGCCGTTGCTGGTTGTTTTCGGGTTTACGATGTTCATCCTGGTTGTTTTTACACACCAGAAGAACATTGTCCGCCTGCTCAACGGCAATGAGAACCGCGTCAACATTTTTGCGAAATCGAAAGCGCGCAGCTGATATTCTTAATCTAACCCTTTTTAATCCTAACCCCTGAGGCACAACCTTAGGGGTTATTTTTTTAACTTGACCGCCGATTCAGTAAAGACTAAAAACAACTATTCAATGCAAGAATATATTGAAAAGAACCGTGACCGGTTTCTGAACGAATTGCTCGATTTGCTTCGCATTCCATCGGTAAGCGCCGATTCGAAGTTCAAACCCGACATGCTCAAAGCCGCGGAATATGTACGCGACCGCATTGCCGAAGCCGGTGCCGACCGCGCTGAAATTTACGAAACCGAAGGCCACCCGGTTGTTTACGGTGAAAAAATAGTAGATCCTGCATTACCGACAGTGCTCGTTTACGGCCATTACGACGTGCAGCCGGCCGATCCGTACGAACTATGGAACTCTCCGCCCTTCGAGCCGGTGATCAAAAACGACCGCATTTACGCACGCGGCGCCTGCGACGACAAAGGGCAGTTTTATATGCATATCAAAGCCCTTGAAATCATGCTTGCTACGGGTACGCTCGCGTGTAATGTGAAGGTAATGATTGAAGGAGAAGAAGAAATCGGGTCCTCGAATCTCGGGACATTTGTCCGGAAATATAAGGAAATGCTGCAATGCGATACGATCCTTATTTCCGATACGAGTATCATTGCGAATGATGTTCCGTCGATTGAAACGGGTCTGCGCGGGCTGACCTATGTCGAAGTGGAGGTAGTAGGCGCCAATCGTGACCTGCATTCAGGTGTGTATGGCGGCGGCGTAGCCAATCCGATCAACGTCCTTTGCGAAATGATTGCGTCACTGAAAGATGAGAACGGCCACATTACCATTCCCGGCTTCTACGATAAAGTGCAGGAATTGAGCGCCTCTGAGCGCGCGGCACTGAACGCTGCGCCATTTGATTTGGAAGAATATAAAAGAGACCTCGAAATCGACGACGTCGCGGGTGAGCGAGGCTACACAACCATCGAAAGAACCTCCGTACGCCCTACTTTGGACGTAAACGGCATCTGGGGCGGCTATATCGGCGAGGGCGCGAAAACCGTGCTTCCGTCGAAAGCACACGCCAAGATCTCCATGCGCCTGGTACCACATCAGAACGATGACGAGATCTGCAAAGTTTTTACCAAGCATTTTGAATCCATCGCACCTGCTTCTGTAAAAGTGAAAGTGGTACCGCACCACGGCGGCCTGCCATATGTAACACCGACCGACTCCGTTGAATACCGCGCGGCCGAACTAGCCATGGAGGAGTCGTTTGGTAAAAAACCAATCCCTACCCGCGGGGGCGGCAGCATTCCTATTGTGGCGCTTTTCGAGCAGGAATTGGGCTGCAAGAGCATTCTGATGGGCTTTGGACTGGATATCGACGCCTTGCATTCACCGAATGAGAGCTACGGGTTATTTAATTATTACAAAGGAATTGAGACGATCCCGCTGTTTTTCAAACATTATGCGGAATTGAAGAAATAATAAAAGGGTGACATCGCTGTCACCCTTTTTTATCTCTTCCTCCGCTGCTCCCGCTTCATCTTCTTCAAATTCGCAATCGCGGCCTTCGCTTCCTTGTCCTGGCTCGACTTTTTATCGGCCCGGTCGTCGGCGAGCTTATAATAGCGGAGGGCCTCATCGTAGTCCTTTTTATGCTCGGCGATTTTGCCCAAACCCAGCAGCGAGGAAACATAATATCCTGCATTCAGCGAATTGGTCTGCGTTGAATAGTCTATGGCCTTCTTGTAATACTCACTGGCCGCGTCATAGTTGCGATGGTAATTCATATTATAGTAAGCCAGCACATAAGCCGCATTCCGCCCGCTTACACCTTCATAGCCCGGCATTCCCTGGCTGATTTTCGTAATGATATTCTGCGCAGCCTGCTCTGCTTCGGCCATTTTGCCCGTCACAAATGCCGTCCGGCAAAAATACCGCTCGAAATAGGGATTGTTCGGGAACGTCTGCCACATGTATTTAGCCATTTCGTACGCCTTGCTGTACTCGTTTTCCATACTATAAATCTGCAGAAGGAAATAACGTGCCTCGACGCGCGTATAAAATGCGTTATTCCCCACCTTTTCCAGTTGCTGCTCACCCAGCTTCTTGTTGCCTTTCGGGAAGAGCGCCAGGATCGGTTTCAGGATCGGGTATTCTTTGGGGACCCACTCGGCATAATAGTTATAAAGGCCGTCGCCGAACAGCAGTTCCGGCGAGAGGTCACCATTACCCTTGCATTGTTCGAAATATTTCAATGATTTTTTCCCTGCAAAAGCTGCTTTTGCCCAACTTTCACGCTCGGCATAGAGCCTTCCTTTGAATGCGTAGGCGGCGGCGAGGAAGAATGCAGGTTCAATTTTATTTTCCTGATCGTCGTACAACTCTTCTGCGAGCGTAATGGTTGAATCCATTTGCGCGAGAAAGGTCTTATCGTAAGCTTCGTTCTCTGTGTTCGGTACAATTTTCCACCATTCGGCCAGACCCATCAAAAAATGAGGCATAGGATGCTTGGGGTACCGGTATTTGAGCCACCGGAACTCCACGTCCGCTTCGTAGAACTGGTAATTGTACAATTTATTGATCGCCTCGGTCGACTCAATCTGCACCCCGGGATTTTGGAGAACCATCGCATACTTCTTGTCCAGCTCGGCCGAAGAATATAATTGCGCGGTCGCAATGTGGCTTGTAATTACAGTTAAGCAGCAGAATATGATTATGTTAACAACTGATCTTCTCATAGCAGGGGTAAATCTGTCCTATTAACGCCGGATTTATATTTTGCGTTTGTCAGCGGCCCGGTTTTTAAAAAAAGAGTTAATATTGACCCTCAGAGTATTTAACACGCTCCGGCGCCCGGATTCCAATAAACATTTTGTCATCTGTTGGAACTTGATTCGCAGTTCAAAATTATGATTAACATTCTGGATAAAACATTTGTCCCATTTATTTCGCGTGAAACGATCGAAAAACGCATCGCTGAGTTAGCCGCCGGCATTAATTCCGATTACGCGGATTCGTGTCCCGTATTTATCATCGTCCTGAACGGGGCGTTTTTGTTCGCAAGCGAACTGGTCAAGAATGTTTCGCTATCCTGCGAGATCAATTTCATACGACTTTCTTCCTATTCCCATACCTCCTCCACAGGCTCGGTGCGGGAAATTATCGGGATGGACGCCAGCATTGCGGGGCGTGATGTGATCATCATCGAGGATATCGTCGATACCGGGCTGACAATGTCCCAACTGATCACAAAAGTGAAGACTATGTCGCCCAAATCCGTTGAAATCGCTACTTTGCTGCACAAGCCCGAAGCATTGAAAACGCCGGTAGACATGCGTTATGTAGGCTTCGAAATCGAAAATAAATTTGTGGTTGGCTACGGCCTCGACTACGACGGCATCGGGCGTAATCTCGACGCGATCTACGTTCTCGCCTGATCCCTCTTTTTTCAACAACGTTCTAAATTTCCAACCTTTATGCTTATCCAATTCTTTGGCGCCGCACGCACCGTAACCGGAAGCAAGCACCTCATTACCACCGAAAAAGGAACGAAAATATTACTCGACTGCGGCCTTTTCCAGGGCATTCAGACCGACGAGTTCAACCAGGAGTTTGGTTTCAAACCCGCCGATGTCGATTATGTGATCCTTTCGCACGCGCACATTGACCACTCGGGCCTGCTCCCGCGCCTCGTGCGCAAAGGCTTCAAGGGGCCCATTTACTGTACCGCCGCCACCGCCGATCTTTGCCGCATTATGCTGCTCGATAGTGCCCATATTCAGGAAAAGGACTTGGAACGCATCAATAAGCGCCGCAAAAAGCAAGGCCGGCCGCTGCTCGAAGAGCTGTACAATGCCGAGGATGCCGCGCACGCATTGTCACTTTTCAAAACCGTGCGGTACGGGCAGACGTTCTTTTTGGGAGAAGACAACGAAGTTTCCGTAATCCTGACCGACGCCGCGCATTTGCTCGGCAGTGCCGCCGTACATTTGAGCATTCCGGACGGGGGGACATTCAAACAAGTAACGTTTACCGGTGACATCGGCCGCCCCGAGGACCGCATTCTGCGCAAGCCCGAAGAATTTCCGCAGGCCGATTATATCATCTGCGAATCGACCTATGGCGACCGTTTGCACGAAAAGGAGATCGATATGCACGCCCATTTGCTGCGTATCGTGCAGGAGACGTGCATTCACCGCCGCGGCAAACTCATTATCCCCGCATTCGCGATCGACCGCACGCAGGAGCTTATTTACGCCCTTGATCAGCTTTCGAGCGCCGGACAGCTCCCGCAAATCCCCGTTTACATCGATAGCCCTCTCGCGATCCGTGCCACAGCCATTATGAAGGAACACGACGAATGCTTCAATCCCGAAATCCTCGACTACATTGAAAAGGACGGCGACGCATTCGCATTCCCGTATCTCAACTACATATCGGACGTACAGGATTCCATCGCGCTCAACGATCGCCATGAACCCTGCATTATCATTTCAGCCTCCGGAATGGCCGAGGCCGGGCGCATCAAGCACCATATCGCCAACAATATTGGCGATCCCAACTCGACCATCCTCCTCGTAGGTTATGCATCTGCGAACACCCTTGCCGGAGCATTGAAGCGAGGCGATAAGCAAGTGAACATTTTCGGCGAGCGCTTCGACGTCAAATGCCGCGTTGAAACCATGGATTCTTTCTCAGGTCATGGCGATTACAACGAAATGCTGGAATTTCTCTCCTGCCAGAAGCCCGAGCGAGTGAAGGAAGTGTTTCTCGTCCACGGCGAGTACGAGACCCAAGTCGCATTCAAATTGAAGCTTGAAAAGGCCGGATACCGCAAAATCCACATTCCGGCGCTATATGAAGGGGTAAAAATTTAAATTTTTCAGATTTTTCGCCTTTTGAAACCCGAAACGCTTGTAAAGTCCAAAACAAGATTACTATCTTTGCGCACCGATTTCAGGCCGAAGTGGTGAAACTGGTAGACACGCACGTTTCAGGGGCGTGAGGGAGCAATCCTGTGCGGGTTCGAGTCCCGCCTTCGGCACAAAACGCTGTTTCTGTTATCAGGAACGGCGTTTTTGCTTTTCGGGACAAATAGCGGGACAAAAAAGTCTCGGAAGGAGCTTTTGATTTATTGGATTAAAATATCCCTGCATTTAAAATAATCCATTCTTTCTACTGGCAATTTTCCCCGTTTTGCCTTCACCGCCGAGATAAACTCATCGCATTGTATCAGTGACATTTTCCCAGATTTAAGCGCTTGGCATAAAAAATCCATCGTGGTTAGATAAGTAATCTTGAAGGCTTCACAATAATCCTTTACATCACGAAGGTTACTGCTTGCCAGAATATTATTTCTGTATCGGGCCACCGCCATACAAGCGCTTTCACCTACGCCCCTGTTTCTGCGTAACCTGAAAAATTCTTTTTTGATATTAACATCTGATTCCGGAAAGGCCATTTTTCCGATTAGTTTGAGGTTAAGTAGATTATCCACTTCCCGCTTCCGATTTGGAAACCTCTCCAATTCGGCATAAACCTGGTCCAGAACTCTAATCGGGTAAGGAAAAATGTGCGGAAGCGTGAGAATGTACCCCCCTACCAAAAAATGGGACACAACATCCGCATCGATCAGAATCAACTTTTCATTCTGCTTCATCTCCTTGTAAGTCTATGTCTGAAAGGTTGAAGCCTAAATCTTCCATAACTGAGTAATAGTGACTTTCTGAGATTAATTCATTATCAAAGAGGTCGTTAGCAAGCGAAGCATAATCCCCTACCACGGATTCGGCGGCACTTTTGGTATACAAATATGGAGAATAACCATAGCGGTGCGCAGTGGCCTTCACCGATTTTTGGAATTGCTCCTTCTCCTCCTCATGCATGAAACCGAGTTCTTGCAACCGGATAAGCAGAAATTCTCGCGAACATTCAAACAAGTTCTCAATACGCAAAATCGTGGCTAAACTCACATTTCGGTGCTCCAATTCCTGCAACGGTATCCTTGTCTTCAACGCTTCGGCCGGAAGCAGAAAATGCGCCGCAAATATATCTGCATTGTACTCCTCGGGATCTTTTTTGTCGAAACTCCCAACTTTGCAGACGCGTGTCTCGAAATGCTCCTGAACATAAAGATGGTAGAGTTCGTGGCAAATCGTGAAGTTCTGCCGACCAACTGGCATGTCTGAATTGACCATCATAAACCGAAAGACCTCACTATCATTCTGAATTCTGATGGCCATTCCCGAAAACTTTGCACTCATTGGCCTGAACAACGCCACGACGCCCATTTCGAACAGGAGCTTTTTTAATGGAATAGATTCAAAACCCTGGTAGTTCCATAGCTTTCTCAGCAACAATGCTCGCTGTTCAAGAACCTGAATTTTCTCCCTTTTTTGCTTCATTGGCTTGGGCGAGGTTTTTCATGCTGATGTAATTTTTAACAATCTTCCTAAACTGCGCAATTTGCTCCAAGTCGGTGTTAAGCAGGTCATCCGCTCTAAAAGCAAAGGCGGTGTTGGCCGTATGAAGCGAAGCATTTTCTTCAAACAAATCATATGCATCCACTCCGAAGAGCGATGCCAGCTTCTCGATAGAAAGCATGGGTACCGACCGGCTTCCTCCTTCATAATAGCTAATCAACGGAGTAGTAACACCCAGAAAATCAGCCAACTCTTGCTGGCTCATAGATAGCCGCTCCCGAAATTGCCGGATGTTACCTCCTACGATACGATCTTCGTCCGCCATATCTTTTTTGTTACAAAAATATAGCAAATAATCTCGTTTGTCAAAAATGTTAACATTATGCATCGCCGAATTTCGAATGTTAGACACCGGCCTTTGCATGCCGCGAATGTTAAGATATCAGCAATATCAAAGCCATGAAAGTCATTTGACAGACTATTTATCAATGGCCCGGTACTATTTATCAACGAACAGAATATTTTGAAATTCACCTCTCAATATTCCCCAATACTGGCAGTCTACGCCACAACGATCCGTTTACTAACATTAATATTGAATTATGCGGTAAACATAAGTAGAATCGAAACTCAACTTTCTTAAAAAATATCATTGATAAAAACCCTTCATTATCATGGACTTTAAAGATCAAATCAAACAATTCAGCGAGCGTGTATCTAAATTAAAGGATAACATCCACACCGAAGAGGCCACAAAGAATGCCTTTATTATGCCCTTCTTACAGATTTTAGGATACGACGTATTTAATCCAATGGAAGTTGTTCCAGAATTTATATGCGATATTGGAATTAAAAAGGGCGAAAAAAATAGACTATGCAATATTCCGGGATGGTGCTCCAATTGTGCTCGTAGAATGTAAGCATTGGAAACAAAAACTGGATGTCCACGACGGACAACTACTCCGCTATTTCCATGTGTCGAAAGCAAAGTTCTCCATGTTAACCAATGGGTTGATTTTCAGATTTTACACTGATCTTGTTGAACCCAACAAGATGGATGAAAAGCCTTTTCTGGAATTCAACATTGAAGAAATAAAGGACGGGCAAATAGAACAACTGAAGGAGTTTCATAAGGCATATTTCGATGTAGACAATATTTATCAATCAGCAAGTGAACTGAAATACATCAATGAGATTCGGCAATTAGTAAATCAGGAATTTCATGAACCCAACGATGAGTTCGTGAAATATTTTGCGAGACAGGTCTATCCATCGGTCGTAACATCCAAAGTTCTTGAAGCATTTCGTGTTTTAGTTAAAAGGACAATTACAAACATCATAAACGACACCATTAACGACCGTTTGAAATCGGCTATCAGCAAGCCCGACTCTCCAATTCAAGAAGAACCGACACCTGTTGTTCTTTCTCCCGGAGCTAATACACAGGAGCGAGAAATTGTTACGACACAGGAAGAGCTCGAAGGATTTTATATAGTAAGATCACTATTACGCCAAAAAGTACCTTCCAGCCGCATTACTCATCGAGACGCGCTCTCTTATTTTGCGATTTTCTTGGATGACAATAACAGGAAACCGCTCTGCCGCCTCTACCTCAACAATTCGAAAAAATACATTGGGATATTTGATTCCGAAAAAAAGGAATCAAAAGTTGAGATCCAGACAATCGATGATATCTATAAGTTCGGAAGCGAGCTGGATAGTACCATTGAAATATATTTGGATACTAAGAAGTAACTGTGAAAAAACAGGGCTACAAGCCGTTTGGAAGTTTCAATTTGTATTTCAAGCATCGAATTAAACACTTTGGAAAGTGCTACTCTATACGTTTGCATTCGTCCAAAATCCTAGGAATATTCGTATTCCTTTTAATCCGATGTAATATGAAAAAGCTTGGAAGATTTGCCCTGTTATGGCGCGGGTGCGGCGAAAGTCCCCCGGACGCACACATCGTGAGCGTAAGGACGCCTTAGACAGGGCTACATTTCAATCCTTTTAATTACGATGTACACACCTATCACCAACGAATCCCCGGATTCGTCACGCCTGGTGCATTACGGCCAGTTAGTTCAGGATTTACTTTCTCAAACCAGCCCGGATGAATGGATCGGCGACCTTTGGTCGATTTACAGCGGGTATATGGTATTTGAGAAAGAGGCAGGGTATAACCCAAGATGTACGGAGATTTTTGAGACTTTCAGAGAGTTGGTTTTCTTTTTCGAGAAAGCGGAAAAACTGAAAGCATAGCGATGAAAGAGGCAATCAGTTCAAACTGGTTACCTCTTTTGTGTTTTAATTGGTGTGTATTAAAATTTTTGATATTCTTAGGCGAAAATCAATCACACTTATTAACAAGCATTTTCAAATAATGCACATCAATCCAAACTACATTACAAAACTCAAACGCATTCTTATTCCATTTATCATTGTCGCCTGGACTACCTTATTACTTCTCACGTTTCTCAGGTGGTGGTTGTTCCTGGGCAAATTCCCGATTATGGAACTGGATGAAGACATTTGGCAATATTGGATACCCGTTATTTCCCCGTGGGTTCCCATTTTGATATCCCTGAAGCCACGATTCGACAGACTCGAACACAAAGCGGGAAAAAATAAAGGGAGCTGGCAAATGCAATGCGTTGCCTGGGTTTCGATGGCGGCCATGCTCATTCCTTCACAGTTTCTGCTCACGACTGCTACCGGTGAGTTATTGGACGTCAAAAATGTGAAGGAAATCCGTAAACATGACCGGGCGAGATATTATAGGGTGAAGGAGTTCGCAGTGCACAAATTTATTGGGGGTGTACATTATTCATTTAGGACACTTGGGCGGTTCAAGCAGGATCTGCACATGGATATTTATTTTGTAAATCCGATCCTCACGCATAAAAAACAGGCCCTAACCATGACGCCGCGTTATTGGTATGGTGTTACTTTTCATAAGCAGATCAGCAATTTGCTTAGTCAGAGAGAGAAAGAACAACGTTTCAGGACGTTTTTCAATGAATGCACAACCAAAATGCATCAATATGACTTTTACACAGTCGACCATTTCGAAAATAAACCGGCATCGTATGACCGGTCGAATTTCCGCATAGCTGTTCAAAATGCCCTAAGGAAGCCCGTCAATAACGATTTTATCATTCTTGAACCGAAAAAAGAGCCTGCTGAAATGCGGAACGGCCACAAACTGGCCTGGACGCTTGGTGGGTTTGTATTTGGAATAGCGCTTTTCATGCTGGTGTTGATCAAGCCTCGTCTACCAAGTGATCCGCAGGAAACGTTGTCCTGATTGCACATCAAATCCGTCGCTAATGGCCCTTTCGGCGTTGTTGCCGCTTAACTATTTTTAAATTGGCAACGGCGCCTTTTTCCGGCGCAGATTAAGTGGTCCGCTTTCATCTCAAAAGAACAACCACCATGGAAACCATCAAACAAATCACGCTCGATAGCGAATGCGCGGTCATCACGGCGAACCGCGTCATGCTCTCGGATTCGACGTTCAACGACGTAAATATGAGCAACATATCGATCACGGACGCCAACCTGAGCGATTTAAAGATCGAAGGGGCACAGTTGGGCGGGGCGGTGTTTGAGAACATAGGCATGTGCCCACCCGATCACCCGATGTACGACCCGGATGCGGAACAGCGCCCACTGCTTTTCGAACACTGCGATCTGCACAAGAGCAAATTTGTGAATTGCGACCTCCGCGGTGTGGAGCTTTCAGGTTGTAATATAGAAGGGTTACGGATTAACGGGATACTCATTTCGGAATTCCTGACAGGCAGGAGCTAGTCAAACCAGCTCCTGCCTGGTACACCGGAATCAGCGTGTGCGGATTATTTTAAATTGCCGCCGCTCTCCGCCGAGATCCAGTTGAATGATGTAATGACCTTCTTCAAGCAGCGATTTTTTCAAATCCATGCTTGCTTCGCTGTTTTTCACGGTGAATGCTTCACTGTGCAGCACTTTACCGGATGCATTTACGAGCGTCATGTTACCTGTTTTGCCTTCATAGCCCGGCAGCGAAATTTTGAAGTGATCCACCACCGGGTTAGGATATACGTAAGCAACGTTTCCGCCGTCCAATTGTACACTTAGGATTTTGCTGAATGCATAGCTTCCGTCCTTGTCCACCATTTTCAAACGGTAATAAGCTTGTCCGTCGAAACTGATCGATGGTTGACCGTCGGTGAGCGTGTAGCTATCAATACCTTCTTTAAAATCAACTTTTCCGAAAGCCCCAAACTGCTTCGCATCGGCCGCTCGCTCGATTTCGAAATGGCTGAAATTGACTGCATCGGCGATTTGCCAATCGAGTTTTACGGCTTTTCCTTCGGGTTTGGCGCTGAATTCAACCAGTCGCACAGGTAACGGCACATCAACCGTTTGCAGGACAAAGCCGCTGAAACCCTGGGTATCGAAGCTCACTTCCCAACGTTTGAAGGTGTCGTTCCAGACAATGTCATTATCGGCGGGATCTATGATGGTGGAGACAGGCGACGGATAGCTTCCAGGCAAACCCGTGCCGTCACTACTGGTACCTGCATATTTCCCCACGCGGAGGTTCGCTTTGCCCGAGGCGTCATCCGCATTCGCGGGCAAGTTCAGCATACTGCCCGGCGCAGTATTGAATGCATTAAAATCATCTTGCGAAAAATACAACGTTACTCGTCCTGTGGCAGTTGCGGCATTCTGCTGCGGCGTAATTTCGTAGTGCCGGGCCACAAATGCGTTGCCGCCATATGTGGGAACACTGGCTTCCAACCACGCCTTAGCGCTTACGTTACCTGTAAGCGGGCTCGCACCCTTCGACTCGACGGTAGCGATAATGCGGCAGCCGGTCCCGCCCATGAGCGACGCGGTTTGTGAGGGATTGATTGTCGCGGATCCGGTATCTGAGTTTTTGGAAAGGAAAGGCGCTCCTGTGGGATAGTACAGTACTATTTTCCCCGAAAATTCTACGATAAGATAATCATACACGTCGTTATACCGGCTCTGCCAGCTGCCAATAACGCTGTTACAATCATTGATTTCTCCCGCTACGCCGGTCAGGCCATTTCCCCATGTCACCGCACCCGCCTGGCTGTACTCTCGCGAATTAACGTAGTAGTCACCATTTGGAAGTTTCACTATCCCGTCGATGCCGATGCGGTCGCTGGCATAAGTCCCAACCAGGGAATTCGCGCTGCTCACAGCACCACTAATCCCGGTTGTCCCGTTTGCAAACGTAAGTGCGCCGGCGTACTGGGCTGTACCGTTCCATGCGTTGCTGCTTACCACATAATTGCCATTCGCGAGAGGAAATACATAATTACCCACGAAGTCATTGGGATGAGTCCCGTAAAGAGAATTACCGGCATCAGGGCTACCTGTCCGTCCTGTTGCTCCATCCGCCCAGGTTGCCAGGCCTGCCATTTCCACTCCATTAAAATTGTTGACATGACTTTGTATCACATAATTGCCGTTCGTCAATGCGGTCGTATAGAATGAGGCTATGTTATCGTCCTGCTTCGTCCCAATGAATGAATTGGCCGCAGTTACTTCCCCCACCCGGCCGGTAGCGCCATCACACCACGTCGCGGCACCTACTCTTAGTTTGGCTCCATCACTCCAAAGCGGACTGGTCACCACATAATTACCATTCGTAAGCGCCCTCGCTCCCAAATGCCCCACGCGGTCCATCGCAACTGTTCCTACCAATGAATTAGCCGGGCTTACTGCTCCCGTAATTCCGGTAGCCCCATTCCCCCAGGTAACCGCCCCGGCCCATTTGAGGCCATTCCGGTTCCAGTTATGGCTTATTACCACGTAGTTTCCATTCGTAAGGGGCACTACCGTTTCCAGCGGCCCCATACTTTCCAGTGAGAAGATCTGCCAGGTAACCGGCTGCGACCCTCCGACATAATCGGTACCGTCGGTCCCCACGAGTGAGTTAGAACTGCTTACCAGCCCGAAAGTACCAGTCGACCCATTGCCCCAGGTTACGGCACCCGCGTTCTCGGCTGAGCCATTTTTCCAGAACGGGCTGCTTGTCACATAATTTCCATTCGAAAGTGCGACGGGTTTGAAAATTCCTACCTTATCCTTGGCACTGCCTCCTATCAACGAATTGGCGGCACTGGCCACCCCAACGCGCCCGGTTGTGCCACTGCACCAGGTTATGGCGCCCGCGCTGTCGAGAGCCGCATTCTTCCAGGCCGGGCTGCTCACTACATAATTGCCGTTGGTGAGGGCTGTCAGCCGCGGGGTATCATCATCCAAGCCGCCGCCGCCCAGCCGCTCGTTGGCCGTGGCACCCACCAGCGAATTGGCCGTTCCCACCACGCCGGTACGCCCCGTGGAACCATCACACCAGGTAACTGCGCCCACATTTTGCACCCCGCCATTGTCCCATGAGGGAGACGGGACTACGTAATTACCATTGGGTAAAGCCAATACAGGGCTCCATCCAACGTAATCCCCCGTACTGTTCCCTACCAGTGAGTTGGAGGCGCTCACCACACCTATCAAGCCGGTATTTCCGTTACACCAGGTGACGGCACCCAGCGTATTCTTCCCTGCATTCCGCCAGCTGTATGTTCTAACCACGTAATTCCCGTTGGATAATACGGTAATGCCATTGACTCCCACCTGGTCCGAGGCCGTGTTTCCGATCAGCGAATTCGAAGCATTGACTACCCCGTTGAGGCCTGTAACGCCATTTACCCAGGTCACCGCTCCCACATACGCCTTGGCGCCATCGCTCCAATTGTCGCTCACCACCACGAAGTTTCCGTTAGGTAATGCAAAAATCTTACGTCCGATCAGGTCTCCGGCCTTTTCACCCTTGAGTGTGCTGATCACCTCCTGAGTGTTCCCATCGTAAAGCAATACAATCCCAATATTGGATTTCCCCGGTTCGTCGTACCCCTGGCTGGATATCACAAAATTCCCATTGGTAAGAACCGTCGTAGTAAATGAACTGACTCCTGTGGGAAGCTGAATTTCCCTGGTCTGGGCGTGGACCTGAAGGGGGATAATTCCGGAAAGAAGGCCCGAAAGGGCGAAACGTAACAATTTTCTCATACAGCGTTGTTGATAGGTATTGGATATTTGCGAGAGTGGAAGTTGACCGGTCAGCAGGAGCGCAGCCAGCGCGAAGAATCGCAGCATAATTTTCATAGCGTCGTGTATCAAGTTTTAAAAGCAGGTACATAAACTATATGTAACTGCTTAATGCCTTGACGAAGATATAATAATTCCCGCTCAATTCCCTTCGTAGTAAAACGATAGGTTCTGCCGATAATTTAACGGTAACGTCCGGGACTATTTACACAAATTTACCGCGCTCAAAACCGTACACTCAATCCACCACTAAATACCCCTTTATACCCATAACCCAACTCCATAGATACACCCACCTTATCACCTATCCGCAATCCGGCGGGCGTCACCTGGAACGTGTAGCCGAATTCGGTTTCGGTCTGTACTTCATAAAAGCTTTTGCGTTTGACAAAAAAACCGACACCCGCCGTGCCATAAAATTGAAATGCACGCTGTTTTGCCCAGTATACGGTTGCCTCACCGGCGGTGGTTAGCGAACGTCGTTTCCAGCGGTCGTTAATAGCAAAATCGGGTATCCATCGGTCCGGCGACGGGTTGTATACCGAAGTTCCGCCTATTGCCAGCCTTTCCGAAAGATTGTACTTATAGCTCAGCGACCAGGCTGCACCCGGGACCGTCACCTCTTCGGGATCGTTGATCAACGCACTGAGTAAAAGTATAATAGCATCCGAAAAAGCATTTTCCGAAGCCATCAACCCGCCTCCGGCATTTAGTTCGCTTTTTCCTTTATCCTGTGATTCTGCCGGCGTAAGCACGCAGCATAAGATCCCTGACAAAATGAACATTTTAATCAAAGGGGTTTTCATAGCGAGTAGTTTTTTGTCCTGCTCAAATTAACTTCACGACTATTATTTTATACCTTGTCCAAAGACATCAATTAGGCATGTCGTACGACAAGATTTCGCATTGTCGTATAACATCCATCGGCATCCATTTTCATTTCAATTATACAAATGCGACTCTCCGAAGAATTAAAACCGTTATATCATTTACTGGAAGCTTCCAAATTCATGGTTTCGGAGGAAATCAGGGAGAAATTTCAGCAGAATCTGAAAAGATTTATGATCCCGAAAGGACGCGTGCTGGTCGATTTGGGGCAGGTTAGTCCGTCGTTGTATTTTATTGAAAAAGGGGTCATGCGTACGTATTATCTGCGCGGTTCCGAGGATATTACTTCGCTGCTGGTCTCGGAAGGTGATATCGTTTGCGGCACTACACCGGCCACATTCAGCCGCTGCCTGAAAACCATGCAATTCGACAAAACCCGCCCTTGACAGCACCGCAGCGAGTGCGTATTTTGCATAAAGTTTGCATCCACAACGTCCCCAAAACCTACCGCCATGGCCGATTATTCCGTCAGACTGCTCGCCAAAAAGCCTGTTACCCATAATGTAAATGCCTATACGGTGGAGAAGCCGGCGGGTTTCACCTATACGCCCGGCCAGGCGACGGACTTCTCGATTCAAAAAGGCCCGTGGACGGCAGAAAAGCGGCCCTTCACTTTTACATCGCTGCCCTCCGCAGACACGCTCGAATTCACGATCAAATCTTATACCGACCATGATGGCGTAACGAACGCATTGACGACAGTCCAGCCGGGCGACCATTTCGAGATCAGCGACGCCTGGGGTGCCATCGAATATAAGGGCGAAGGCGTATTTCTCGCGGGAGGTGCCGGTATTACGCCGTTTCTGGCTATTTTCAGGGATTTGTATTCCAAAGGAGAGATCGGAGCAAACCAGCTTTTCTTCTCCAACCGTACTACGGCCGACATTATCCTCAAAGAAGAGCTCGAAAAGATGCTGGGCAACCATTTCTTTAACCTTATCTCAGATGAGAATGCAGAAGGTTACTATCATGGCCGGATCGACAAGGCTTTCCTGCAAAAACACGTCACCCATTTCGACCAGCCGTTCTACGTCTGCGGGCCGGACGCATTCACGGAATCGATCCTGAAAGCGTTGGAAGAGCTCGGTGCGAAGGCTGAGACATTGGTATTTGAAAAATAAACCCCGACTGGTAGTCAGATATAACCGAATGCTTCCAGTTCGGCATAGGTGTCTTTCAGCAGCACGCTCCGTCCTACCGGCACGATCAGATAAGTTTCATCCGCAAGGCCGAGTACTTCTTCATAGGCATGGTCTGAAATAAGAATGCCTTTCCGCGCCTTTTGGTCACTAATTACTTTGCCTATTTGCTCTGCATTAATGGGTGAGAGCGCTGCAAACGGCTCATCCAGCAATGTAAATGCGACTGGCATTAGCAACACAAGCAACGTCCCGACGAGCCGGCGGTTACCGGTTGATAAATCACCTATCCGGGTACGTCCATGTTGTTCGAGGCTTTCAAAATGGTGGCATAATGCCGTAAAATCGACATCATACAACCTACACACGTCACTCACGCGTAGGCTCGCGGGCAAAAACGAATGCTGGGGAAGATAGCTGATCAGCCCGCGATGTTGGTAAGGATGCGAAAAATAGTCGCCATCCACCCTCACTGACTGGCTCTGGCCACGGAGCGTTCCGAACATCATCTGCATCAGGCTGGATTTACCGGTTCCATTGCGGCCCAGGAGCCCGGTAATATGGCCGGTTTGCAGCTTGATGTAAATATTTTGAAGAGTTTTCTGTCCTTCATATTCCAGCCACATGCTGTCCGCTTCGAGAATGTGGCTGCTCACTTTGTCCACTCGGCAGATAATTGAATAGTAACCATTGATAAAGAGAAGAGGATAAAATCTGTGACGAAAGCATAAGTGAAAAGCTGCTGTCGGGAAAGATTTGCATTCGCATAAAAGAAAAACAAATGCGCATACCGGCGCCGCAAAATGTAAACGGAAATGCCTTGCAGGAAGCATTTGAAAAGGATCAGCGCAGGTATTAATACGTACAGATCACGGCCTGTCGGTCGGCCTAACGCGAACCACGCAGTCATTGGGATAACCCAGAGGTAAAATCCAATTGAACGATAAAAGATGGCTAACAGATGCAATTTTGTCTTCATTTAGAGCACCTTAACGATTGATATTCGCTAAAATAATAGCCGACTCTTCAACTAATTCGGGTTTAAGTATTTTTAACAACTTCCCTAGCAAGCGATTTTCAAAATCACCGGATTTTCCATACAACCATTTCAACCAAAAAATGCCTCTTTAAGCACCGGCCCCTATTTACTTCAGTCTGCATGAGATACATTTTACCACTGTTGTGGATTCTGCTGAAACCGCTAACTGCCGCCGCGCAGGACACGATTCGCGTGACTTACAGCGAGGAATCTGACACGCTGACCGCCCACCAGAAGTTTATCGACCGGTATGATAATGTGTTCATGACGCGTGTCCCTACGAAACACATTGTCAAGGCGGGGTACCGCACTTCCGATCTCAGGGGGATCGGCATTGGAGTCGACATCAGCTATGAGTATAAGTTGCTACCTGCCCTTTCGCTGGAAGCAACCTTGCGTGGCCAGACCAATACGCCGAACGATGCCATTTATAATCGCACGTTTGTCAAACCATGGCGCGGTAACACATGGCTGGGTGCAAAAGCCCGGTGGTACTACACCATGCCCGGTAGAATTCGAAAAGGGCTCAATGCCAACAATTTCAGCGGGGCTTACCTGGCAATGTCTTACGAACAACCGTTGAAATCGACGCGCAAGTGGGAAGTTAATCCATACAAGCGAGTGATAGCGATTACACCGGGCTTTCAGAGCCGCTTCCTGAATTGGGGGCATGTCGATATTTCGTTCGGGGCCTATTATATGCAGCCGGGGCCTAGCCAGGCATCCAGGGATCCGCTTTTTCCAGACGAAAACAAGCCCGACTTCAAACAAAATATTATTTTTTCAACTCAAATGACTGTCGGAATTGCACTTGGGGACTGGAAGCGCTCTCAACCGTCACAACTGTGTGAAATGCTCCTATGCGACGAAGAAATTCACAACCAATGGAAAATACGGTTTCCGGAGTTCAGCATGGGTTTAAATCACAGGTCATTACGTACAGGCATTGCACGGGAAGCCAAGTTCGGTAAAAGCCCTTTTTCCCTGGACATAAATGCTAATGCCGAATTTTACGATAAGTCGCCGGACGGCATCCGTGGATTTTCAATCAGAGCGGGCCTGCAAGCGCGGTACTATTTTTTACAGCGTATGCAAATCCGACATGGCAAATCAGGCGATAATCTCTCCGGCTTCTACATCGCATTCGAAGCCGCAAATATTCATACGAAGTACAAAAGTTATGCATACGGCCATCAAATGAATAAAAGATACTGGTCATTTTCACCATCGATTGGTTTTCAGCAACGACTGTTTAAGCATATTTATGTGGATGCGAACGTCGGTTATAATGTGATCCCGACGGCCGCAGAATACCCTTACGACGCACTTCACCGGCGCTATTCCGCAAAACTTGCGCTCGGCTTCTGCTTGTGATTATCCGAATTGACATCGTCGGCACCATTTTCAAAGATTTTAACTAAATATAAGTTTGATAACTAAATTTTAGTTATACCTTTGGATCATGGAACCGATCACGCATTCTGAAGAAAACATCATGCGCATTCTCTGGGAACTTGGAGAAGGTGTTGTGCATGACATTATTGAAAAATTGCCCGACCCGAAGCCGCCTTACACCACGGTGTCGTCGATCGTCCGGTTACTGGAAAAGAAGGGCTTTATTGATCACAAGGCTTATGGAAAAACTTACGTGTACTTCCCTGCGGTTACTCGCGAGCAGTACGCACGGCGGTCATTTTCCGACTTGATGAAGCATTATTTCCAGGGATCTCCGAAGAATGTCGTTTCGTTTATGATGGAGGAAAATACCTTGAAACCGAACGAAATCGATGATTTGAAGCAGCTGATAGACTCCTACTACCCCAAATCCTGATCACTATGGCCGGTACCTATCTGTTGGAAGTAAACCTGTGCCTCGCAGTTGCAATCCTGCTTTACAGGACCGCATTTCAAGGCCTGACCTTCTTTGCAGCCAACCGGTTATACCTACTTTTCGCGATGGTATTCAGCATGGTTATCCCCGCGCTGAAACTACCCCTCTTGCCCGGCCAGTGGGAAGCTCCCTCCGGCGTAGCTATGCGTTTCATTCCCGAACATGCATGGCCCGAAGTCATTGCAGGACATGCTTCGCAATGGCATTTGCCTGACTTCTCGTACATCCTTTGGATAATTTATGGCTGCATTACTGTTTGGCATTTGTACAAATTGTTTGCAGACATGCTCACTGCCTTGCAACTGATCCGGAAATATCCGTCCAGAAAACTGGGAACAGTGCGCCTCGTGTTGATCAATGATGAAATACCAGCCTCATCCTTTTTCAATTACATATTTATCAACCAAAAACTATGCGACAGCGAGTCCCTGCGCACCTGCCTCGCACACGAGCTTGTACACTGCAGGCAAGCGCACACGGGCGACTGGCTGCTCATTCGCTTCCTAAGTGCTTGCTGCTGGTTCAACCCGCTGATGCGTTTCTGGCGCGAGGCGATCACCATCAACCACGAATTTATCGCCGACGAACAGGCCGCCCGGCAGGCCGGGAGATTTCGCTATACGAATTTACTCCTGAACCTGTCATCATCTACGCAAATCTCAACCCTACATTACTTTTCATATTATGGTCAAATCAAATCAAGGATTGTCATGTTACATCAAACTCCATCCAGGGCCGTTAACCGGCTCCGTTTCCTGGTAACTGTGCCAGTGGCCGCATTAATGCTCTTCCTTTTCGCCTGCGAAAGACCTGCCGGAGAAGCAAGCAGCATTTCAGAATATCTCAATAAAGACCTCGTCGGCATGTGGGAAAATATGAACCGCATGACGATCAACGACAACGACGGCAAAACGCCCCGCGATTTCCCCGAACGCTCGGGCGACGTGCAAGTGTGCCTGTCCAGGCTGGAACTTCGGGCCGACGGTCATTTCGAAATGCAAGACGCTACGAATACCCACAAACTCACCGGCACCTGGCAAAGCAACAGCGCGGGTAACGAAGTGCAGCTTTTCTGCAATAATGAGAAGTCGGGAACGTCTGTCATCGCCTTGCAGCTCGAAGAAGACGGAAATGGCGCGATGGAAGCCTGGCAGTATTACGCTGCCGACGACAAGCTTTCAGCCGGCCGCGTATTTTACGAATACAGAAAACTTTAAAATTTTTTATTCTTTATAACTAAAATTTAGTTATAAAACGAAACAACAGTAATGGAAGTTGAGATTCATGAAGTAAAAAAGCCCTTCGGATAAGTGGTCCGAAGGGCTTCCTCTTTTTATAGATATTGATTACTACACTCCTGCCTTTTTTTCCCGCATTCGCTTCACGATCCGCACCGCGGTCATGATCACAATCGCGAATGCAATCAATCCCAGCACGCCCCATAGCCAGTCGACCGTGTTTTTCAACACGACCAAAAACACAATGGAGAACAGGAATATCGTAGCCACTTCATTGAAAAGCCGTAATTGGAATGAGCTGTACCGAAACTTACCCGCACGGAGTTCCAGTAATATCTTGCGGGTAATGGCATGATAGGCCAATAACCCAAGCACAAATACGAGTTTCAGCTTCATCCAGCCCTGATCGAGCCAGGCGGGCGTGATGTAAAGCATGGCGGTACCGCATAACAATGCGAGCCAGCACGCGGGCGTCATAATCGCATTGAAGAGTAATTTTTCCATTTTGGTAAATTGCGCAAGGAGGATTTCGCGCTCGGGGCTAGGCTTATCGTTGGCCTCGGTGTGATACACAAATAGCCTCGGCATATAGAAAAGCCCTGCAAACCAGCTCACTACGAATATAATATGGAGCGCCTTGAAATGAAGATAGGTCATAAACTACCGCAGATTTGTCGCCGCCGGGATTTGACTGTTCCCGATCTTTTGGCCTTCAAATTTCGTAAATATTATAGGATTACGGTGATAAAACTTTATTGACGCCGTAATCGTTACCGAAACAGTGATAACCCGTATTTTATGATGAGAACCACCATCCCGATTTTCACGTTTATATTTTTGTGCTGCGCGGCCCTCGTGTCGTGCGCGCAAACGGACAAAAAACACAAGAGCAAAATGGACAAAGAAACAGCCGCAACTGCACTCGACGAAAGCAACGTTGATACCGCGAACACACAAGTCGCAACATTTGGTACGGGATGTTTCTGGTGCACCGAAGCCGTGATGGAATCGCTGGAAGGCGTCAAAAAAGTGGTTTCCGGCTATTCGGGCGGGCATGACCCCAATCCCAACTATAAAGCCGTATGCACGGGTACCACCGGCCACGCGGAGTGCGTCGAGGTGACCTACGACCCTAAGGTGATCAGCTACGCCGACCTGCTGGAAGCATTCTTTCGCAGCCACGACCCTACCACGCTGAACCGCCAGGGAAATGATGTCGGTACGCAATACCGTTCAGTCATTTTTTACCATACCGACGAGCAGAAGCAGCTTGCGGAAACAGCTAAGGCTGAACTGGACAAATCGGGCGCCTACGCGAATCCGATTGTAACCGAAATCACCAAATTCCAGAAGTTTTACCCGGCGGAAGACTACCACCAGAATTATTTTGCCAACAATCCCGAGCAGGGCTACTGCGCCTTCGTGATTGCACCAAAACTGGACAAATTCAAAAAGGTATTTAAGGATAAGCTCAGGAAGCATATCTGATTTTGGATTAAATAAAGAAGCCGGAACCGCTCATCAAGTAACCATCTCCGGTTAATAACTATAAATGGCACAAGTTTTGAAGCATTGAAATAAAGGCTTTAATTTGTGCCATTATTCTTTAACAATAACTAATCTATTACGATGAAAAAGACTCTATTCATGCTGGTTGTTGCAGCTCTTTTCAGCGCAGCTTCGGAAAAGGCCTTTGCTCAATATGAGAAAGGCGATAAGCTATTGAATGTTGGTATAGGCCTTGGCTCTTATTACGGCGGTGGTGTCGCAGTTGGCGCTTCCTTCGAATACGGAGTTACCGATTTTATTAGCGTAGGTGCTCAGGCAGACTTTTATACCTGGGGCTACAATTGGGGATCTGGATACAAGTATCGTTACACTTTCTTGCCAGTTGCGGCCAGAGGATCCTATCACTTCGGCAAGCACTTTTTAGATATTGATAAGCTTGATCTTTATGGAGGTGCAGCGCTTGGCTACTACATTTCCAGCTATTCAGCAGATACCCCTTACGGTGGAGTTTATGACGACACGTATGGCAGCAAAGTGCTTTTCGGTGTCTTTGGTGGCGGTAAGTATTACTTTAAGCCTAATATGGCAGTATTTGCTGAGGTGGGATACAATGTAACTCCACTAAAAGCAGGTATCGCATTCAAATTCTAAGAAATTCAAGTGATAAAAAAGCGGGCTCCGAGATATTCGGAGCCCGCTTTTTGTTTTCGTTGTTTCAGAAATTCATTGCTAACGTAAGGCTTCCGGCCCGTTGCGACGGGTTGAACGACGGCCGGATACTGATCGTTAGCGGCTCTCCACGGCGGATCAGCTCCCGGCGGATCCGGCTGGCCTTGGCGCCGTTCTTGCCGCCTTTCACAAACCCAACGGTACCGAATGTGATCGCGCCCGCAAAGCCTCCGAGCATCATATACGCGCCCTTACGCGCACGCAACTCATCCTGGTAGCTCTTATAATTGCCGTTGTCGTCCATAGCACTGACCACAATGCCTGTACCAATCGCCGCCACAATCACGCCCGCTGAAGTGCCCGCAATACCCATGATCATTCCCGCTTTTGAACGCGTCTTATAATAGGTATACATGCTCCGCAAATGTTCGGGGGAAGAATTTCTGACATCCTCTGCGAACTGCACCGATGGCTTTACCGGCCCATTAACAGGCTTGCGAGCCGCCGGACGTGTTTCCTGTGGTTTGGAGGCCGGGGCTGGTTTTGTAGGAGAATAGTAATTCTGCACTTCCAACGTGGCTTCAAACGTTTCCTCTTCACCGTTTCCATAAAGGATCGAGGCGATTTCGGACTTCTTAACGGAAAAAAGCGGCCCCTCGGGGTCGCTTATCTTCTTGTATTTCACAACCTGGTCGTCAACTTCCTGGATATATACTTCCAGTTTGGACTCGTCGCGCAGCCTGATCACATCCGCCTTTCGGGGCGTCTGCGCATTTGCCTGAACGACCAATAGCATCATTAACATGGCTAGAAGCTGATTTTTCAGCTTTGGTAAAATTACTTTCATGTGGGAAGGACTTTTTGTAACTGATTTAACCCTATGAAAGTAATCAATTTACCGCAATCAGAACGTCAACCTCAGCCCTAGTTGTGCCGATTTATTGAACGGGTCGACGCGCGGCGTAATGCTGAACGTCGTCAGCGGCTGGTTTCGTCGTTGCAGTTCGTTCTTGATCTTTTCGGCCTTCTTACTGTGAATTTTATAATTTTTAAAGCCAATTAACCCGAAAACGACACCTACCGCAGGGCCCGCGATCGCAAGCGAAGCTCCGATCGTCTTGTTATCCGGGCTGTCGCCGGTGCTGGCCACGATAATACCGGATACCAATGTTGCCACGGCCACCGAAGTAAATACAATGGCGCCTTGCTTGCCATCCATTGCGCGGTTATGGTGATACTCATATTTATCCCGCAGTTGATCTGAATTAGCCATCACCACGCTTTTCTCGAACGGGTCGGTGGGCAAATTGTTCATATCCGCATACTGTCCGACGCTATCGGGCGGAATACGGCCTGGGGGAATGGAGTCTTTTACATTGATCGTCTTGCCGTTTTTCAGCAGCACCCGCGCCACCTGGTCCAGGTAAATGTAGGTAGCTGCGCTATCGGCCTTGCCCAGGTCACGATAGTTGATCTTTTCGTAGCTCATTTGCGTGATGAGCGCCTGAATGCGCGAACTGTCGCGCTTGATGATCACGTCATTTTTCCGGCCGGTTTGCGCCATGGCAGCGAAACTCACCCATGCCAACAGCAGGGTAAGCGGCAGGAAAGAGGTAGGTTGTAACGTGTGTGCCCGCATAGTTTTAGGTTTTTTTGAATGAAAAAAGATGGTTTAAACGTACACAACTTTTAACATTCAACAAAAACCGTGCTATTACACCCCGAATTTATTGAGCTGCTTCACCAGCACTTCAAAATCTTTGGGGTAAGGCGCCTCCACGCGTATATCCTCGCCGTTCATAACCGCAAACGAAAGCGACCGCGCATGTAATGCAACCCTCTGAATAAGAGGCTGTTCCTCGGTATCTTTTTTGAGATTAAACTTCCTTTTCAGGCTTGAAAGAAAAATAGGTTCGCCGCCATATTGCGGATCGTTCACGATCGGCGCTTTGAGACACGACAAATGCACGCGGATCTGGTGCATACGCCCTGTAATGGGGATACATTCCACTAAAGTATAGCCGCGATACACCTGCAAGGTATTGAATATAGTCTCCGCTTCCTTCCCCTCCGCCCGGTCGATCTTCACCGCCGTTCCATTTTTCAAAGGCAGGATCGGCAGGTAAACCGACACGCCTTCCAGATCGTGAATGCCGTTCACAACCGCATGGTAACGCTTGGTAACTTCACGGTGCTCGAACTGCATCGCCAGGTGCCGGTACGCGGCCGGGTTTTTAGCAAATGCCAATGCACCGGAAGTCTCCTTATCGAGGCGGTGGGCTGCTTGTAATTCGGGGTTATATTCTTTGGCGAGTCTCAGCACGCTTCCGCCGCGGTCGGCCGTACGCTCATCCAGCGTTGCCAGATGCGGCGGCTTATTTACGACCAGAAAATCCTCGTCCTCGAATATGATAATGTCTTTGAAATTGATCTTCATGTTATTGCTATAAAAATAATCCGGATGATGCGCCTCATCGGGCCATTCATCCGGATTCTCTCGGCCAATGGCCTTTATCCGTTACAAAGATAATTATACTATTTGTTTCTGTAAACTTCTTTGCGGTTCCCAACTTTGATAACCTCCACTATCAGCTGGTGATCTTCGATTTCGTAGATAATGCGATATTGTCCCACCCGAACTCGATAACTGTTTTTATAATTTTCGAGCTTCTTTACGCCACTGGGCCTCGGGTTTGCCGTCAGGGAATCGATTACCTCTATTATTTTAATCCTGAAAGGCTTTGAAATTTATTCAAGTTAGCCAAATTTGGACTTCAAACCAACGCACTCACCTTCGTAGGGTTTGGATTGATAGTGTCTGACTCTACGAGCCCGTCGCGGAGGCGGACGATGCGGTGCGCGTAATGCGCGATGTCCTCTTCGTGGGTCACCATCACGATCGTGTTGCCTTTGCTATAAAGTTGGTCGAACAGGTCCATGATTTCGTAAGAAGTCTTGGAATCGAGGTTACCGGTAGGTTCGTCAGCGAGCAGGATACTCGGTTCGTTTACAAGCGCACGTGCAATAGCAACACGCTGGCGCTGACCACCCGAGAGTTCATTCGGCTTATGTCCTGCCCGGTTCTCCAATCCTACGTTTTTGAGGGATTGCATCGCCTTTTCCGTCCTGTCGGCCTTGCTCAACCCTGCGTAAATGAGCGGCAAAGCCACATTATCCAGCGACGACATCCTCGGAAGCAGGTTAAATGTCTGGAATACAAACCCGATTTCCTTGTTACGGATCTCCGCCAGCTCGTTTTCCGTCATGTCACTGACGTCCTTATTATTCAGGACGTATCTTCCGGTCGTAGGCGTATCGAGGCAGCCGATAATGTTCATCAATGTAGATTTCCCCGAGCCCGACGGCCCCATAAACGCCACATATTCCCCTTTGTTAACCGAAATTGTAACGGATTTGAGCGCCTGGATAATCTCGCTACCCATTATGTAGCGTTTAGCGATCTCGCTGGTTTCTATGATTTTCATGAGACGATTTTTCAGTAGGAATATAGCTGTTATGAGTCAGGATGCAGATGAAATTTTATGAAAAAACCCATGCACAAAAAATGAAGCCAGGATCACGGGCGGGGGAATGTTCTCATTAATCACTTGCCCTTCCCGCTTCCAGAGCCCCGCAGACTCAAATAGCGCTTCGGATTCGCCATCGCTCACTGCCCATTTGCCGCGCAGCCACGAATCCAGCCGCCAGTAGTAATGCACACCGTCGTAAGTGATCTGCGCTTTGCTCCGAAAAACATTGTAATCGATGCTACCCAGCACATTTTTCCCTTCGATATCGCAAATCTCCGTACGCGACTGGAAAAATCCTTTGCTCTTGAATGTGAGCATATAGCCGTCCAGCTCACCGCGACCGTCGTATTTCCAAAGGGTCGTTTTCAGTATCCCGGCGATGACTTTACCCCGGAAAATCCGGCATTCCGTTTCAGTGAAATTGGATTTCCAGGACAAAGCCGCCATTGATGAAGAGTAATTTTGAGACGGCTAAAATATTAAATCATCAAAAGTCCGCTCTTTGTTTTTCGATAAGTGCCCGCATGGGCTGATAGCGCGTCAGAAATCGCTGATAACCGGCAGGCAATGCATACTGCTTTACCTTCGCTTCCCCCTCCGCTGCTTGTCCGAGCAAGCCTTGTTCAAGGTTCAGAAATGCATATTGTTCCCAAAGTTCGGGGGCATATTCATTGTACCGCAAGGCATCCAGCACCAGCTGATAAGCGTGTTTCACCTGTTTTTTACCCCGATAATATTCCGACGCCGCCGATACAATACGGGCATCGAACGGATTAGCACGCACGGCACTTTGAATATTTTGCGCAGAAGGCGATCTCGAAACTACCGCAAACAATGAATCTGTCACCGATTTCGGCCTGACGCCCGAGAATAATGACTGTTTCAGCTGCTCTATCGCCGCATTTTGCTGCTTATCCTGGATTTTATCAAGCAATACCACGGCCACCTCCTTTTTATCGGACAATGCATTCGCTACCGCCATCCCGATCGTCCCTTCGATCCCTTCCACAGGTGATAATGCTTCGATCGCTTTATCGTACAGCCCGAGTTGCAGGAGCCAGTGCCCTAATATCTTATGGTACAAATCACTCTTTTCTCCTTCTTCCGCCGCCCAGCCCGTGAGCGTTTCCAATGCTTTTAATTTATTCCCGCTATAAAATTCCGGATACAGTGCCGCGAGGGACAAATCCTGCGATAGTACCGGATTTTTTGCCGCCAGTTTCGGCAGCAATGCAGCCGGTAGCGAATCAAATGCAGCCTGATTTGTGGCATAATTGAGTAAATAAGCCAGAGAAGAGACGCTCAAAAGCGAATCTTTGGGGACCGCATTCTTGTTAAAATCCTCTTTATGAAACTGCTGTCTCATATTCTGAACTGCCAGCCAGTTGGCCTGCCATGAAAGGTAATCGTGCTTGGCGGAACCCGCAGCAAGGGAATCCAGCAGGTCGGCATCTGTACTTCTGGCAAGGATTGCGAGCAGGTTCGCCGCCGGGATTTCCGGACGGGCTGCATTCGCTTTGGCCAGATCCAGGTAATAGTAAGCCGAATCGGCCACATTGGTTTTGGAATAAAGCATGCCAAGGTTATTCAGCAGCTCGCCATTGGCCGGGAAGCGGCGCAGGCCTTCCTGCAAACTGTATACGGCATCGAAAAACAGGCTCTCCTGCGTCAGAATGCCGCTCAGGCCTGCGTAGGCCTGCGGGGAAGGATTTTTCAATAGCGACTGCCTGAAATAATACGCGGCTGCGTTGCGGTCGCCCTGTTTCAATGCAATGGATGCCAGCGCGTAGTTCGATTTATGGTTTTGAAATTCCTGCTGCAATGCAAGTTTATAGTACTGCTCGGCAAGGGGAAACTCCTCCGTAGTGGAATGCAAGTCGCCCAATCCATTGAAATAACCGGCAATCGCCTGATTAAGAGGAAGGAGCTTTTGCATTGAGAATAATATCACCACCCCTGCAAAACCAAAGAGCCGTGTTTGCGTCAGCCCGAAGCGAAGTGGTTTGTACAAAACCTTATAAACCGCCAGTTTTTGTTGAAACAGCTCATAGAAATTGATCAACACATAAAACAGGAAAAGCAGGCCCATCGCCAGTTGCCCCTGCACAATCGTATCTTCCAGCGTTTCGAGCACGGGGTCGTTCGCGGTACCGGCCATTAAGCCGCCAAATGAAGCCGCAATAATAAACAACCCGATGTAAAGCCAGAAACCTGTGGTCCTGAACGGAAGCAGCCCCTGCGTAGAGTCCGCCCGGCGCCGGAACCCCCAGATACCAAGTACGCCCGATACTAATGCGAGGTAAAAAGGATTGATCAAAGTCACATTCCAGTCTATCTGCCGGGTGTTTTGGAGGTATATCAATAATAACAGCAGCAGATACAGCACGCTGATGACGATGAACTGCACAAGCCCAGAACGACCTTTGCCGGACTGTCCGCTCGTGCTAAGCCAAACAAGGCCCGCCATGATTTCGGTCGCGGAAACCAGCAGGAAGAGCATGGTAGCAATGAGCCACAATGGAAAAGAATAGGCCGCAGCCGTGAGCGCGGGAAGCGGTGATGCCGCGCCGAATGCGACCAATGCCGCCAACACGACCGATACGCCGGTAATGCCAGCAATGCGGGTAGTAATGCCGAGATCAGGACGGAATGCATGAAAATAGTAGGATACACCTCCGTACAAAACAGTAGCGGTCAGAAACAAAAGCCGGTTCTCAGCCCCGAAAACACGTAATGCTTCCAATCTCGCGAATGCCAGGAACATAATGAACAGGATCGTTCCGCCAAGGTACCAGAACCTCGACATGGTCGTCAAAGCAGCGAGCACGAGCGAAAGGCCAATGAGCGCCCCAATCCAGAACAAATAAACCGTCATCGCATTGACCTCCATCACCGACGACATAAAGCTCTCCGTCACCAGGTGCGTGGGCGTCGAAATACCATATTGCCATTGCCCGAGTTGCAGCACGTCCACCACCGCCGTCGTTTCCGACAGCTCGCTTACCACATTCCACCGCACCACATTCCCCAGCGGATCAATGCATTGCCAAACCAGGAAAACCAGTCCCAAAATCAAAACCAGGAAAGCACCGACAGCCATCCGCCGCTCGGACGGCGACCACACCTTCCAGAAAAGTAAATCGTTCATATTGTGTTTTTTGTCAACGGAAACCGGTCAGAGACCAGTGATCTCCACCAAATCGTTCGTTTCGAGCAAAGCCAGCGCCGACGCCAAATTTGCCTCGAAAATTTCTTTCAATCTATTTTTGGATGTATTCCCACACGTCAGCCAAATGACTTTCGGCGGACTGCCGAAGCGGTTTAGTAACGAAACGAAGTCGTCGTCCTTGGTAATAACAATTGCATTTTTTGTTTTGGAAAACGAAAATATATCCTGGTCCTCCGCATGACGGAGGTTGAGGAACTGTACCGAAAAACAGGGGATTTCGAAAGTCTCGGTGATCCAGACGGCAAGCGCCGGAGGCAATTGGGCGTCGAGTATGATCATCAGGCCGCTTGCAGGACGGGGTGGTTCAGTTTAGCCGCCGCGTAGAGAAGACATGCAGTAATATCTTCCGGTTCCAGGTCAGGTAGCTCTTCTGTCACAATCTGTTCCGGTGTAAGGCCGGCTGCGAGCAGCTCGATCACGTCAGTCACACGGATACGCATATTACGAATGCAGGGCTTTCCCCCGCATTGTTTCGGATTGAAGGTGATACGTTCCAGAAGTTGCGCGTTCATCTGCTTTTTTGTCGATGTTCAGATCAAATTTAGGCGATTTTAACAAGTAACTCAAACGGCCCGCTCCATTCCGACGGCTTCAAAAAGTTCCCGCATTCCCCTTCTCCAAGCTACTTTCCGGAAATATTAAACACAGTTTTCGGGAAAAACGGGTGATTTTCTAAAAAATATCCAAATTTTCGGCCCGTCTGCTATTGGTACTGACCAAATTATCTCCTACTTTTGCGGTCTGAAAAAAACCTCATCCGAGATAATCAAAATTATATAATGGCAAACGCAGCAAACGTAGGAAAAATTACGCAGGTAATTGGCCCGGTTGTAGACGTATCATTTGAGGACAGCGGACGTATCCCTGCGATCCTTGATGCGTTGGAAGTCATCAAACCAAACGGTCAGAAAGTAGTTCTTGAGTGCCAGCAGCACCTTGGCGAAGACCGTATCCGTACTATCGCGATGGACAGTACTGAAGGTATGCAACGCGGCATGCAGGTTACTCCGCTTGGAGCGCCTATCAAAATGCCAATTGGCGAAGGCATCAAAGGACGTCTGTTCAACGTAATCGGTGAAGCGATCGACGGTCTTACTCCGTTGGATTCTTCAAATGGTATCTCCATTCACCGCGCAGCTCCGAAATTCGAAGAGCTGGCAACCGCTACCGAGGTACTTTTCACAGGTATCAAGGTAATCGACCTTTTGGCTCCTTACGTAAAAGGTGGTAAGATCGGTTTGTTCGGTGGTGCGGGTGTAGGTAAAACCGTATTGATCCAGGAGCTGATCAACAACATCGCGAAAGCATATTCCGGTCTTTCGGTATTCGCCGGTGTAGGTGAGCGTACACGTGAAGGTAATGACCTCATGCGTGAGATGATCGAAGCGGGTATCATCAAATACGGCGAGGATTTCAAGCACAGCATGGAAGAAGGCGGCTGGGATATCTCCAAAGTTGATTACAATACACTGAAAGATTCGCAGGCAACATTCGTGTTCGGCCAGATGAACGAACCTCCTGGCGCACGTGCCCGTGTGGCATTGTCAGGTTTGACAATGGCTGAGTATTTCCGCGACGGAGATGGCGAAGGCCAAGGCCGCGATATCCTTTTCTTTATCGATAACATTTTCCGTTTTACACAAGCTGGTTCAGAGGTATCCGCTCTTTTGGGACGTATGCCATCTGCGGTAGGTTACCAGCCTACGCTTGCTACTGAAATGGGCCAGATGCAGGAGCGTATCACCTCTACAAAACGTGGTTCAATCACTTCCGTACAGGCGGTTTACGTACCTGCGGATGACTTGACTGACCCGGCTCCGGCAACCACATTTGCTCACTTGGATGCTACGACCGTATTGAGCCGTAAAGTATCTGAGAAGGGTATCTACCCTGCTGTGGATCCGCTTGACTCCGCTTCACGCATCTTGAATGCAGAAACACTCGGTGCAGCGCACTACGATTGCGCGCAACGTGTGAAAAACATTCTTCAGCGTTACAAAGAATTGCAGGATATCATCGCGATCCTTGGTATGGAAGAACTTTCCGAAGAGGATAAACTGGTTGTATCACGTGCACGTCGCGTAGAGCGCTTCCTGTCGCAACCATTCTTCGTTGCTGAGCAGTTCACAGGTTTGAAAGGTGTATTGGTAGATATCAATGATACTATCAAAGGCTTCAACCTGATCATGGACGGTGCTTATGACCACCTTCCTGAAATGGCTTTCAACCTCGTTGGAACCATCGAAGACGCTCAGGCGAAAGGAGAAAAAATGCTGGCGGAAGCAGGCAGATAAGTTGTAGAGTTCATGAGTTTATGAGTCCATGAGTATAGTCTCATAAACTCTAAACTCATAGACTCATAAGCTCATAAACTTTCTAATCATGCATTTAGAAATCATTACCCCAGATAAAAAGGTATTTGCCGGCGAGGCGAATGCCGTAACATTACCGGGTACCGAAGGACAGTTTCAGGTTCTGAACCGTCACGCGCCGCTGGTCAGCACGCTGGGCAAAGGTGATGTGGTAGTCGATACCGGCGCTGCAAAGCAAAACTTCGTCATCGACGGTGGTGTTGTGGAAGTGCTGAATAACAAAGTACTGGTTCTCGCCGAAGCCGTTCTTTAAGGAATATATATTTAATGCAAAAGCGCGGATGCTGTGAAAACGGCATCCGCGCTTTTTGTTTCTATTGTTTTTCAAGGATATCTAAAAACGCCTGTAAACGAACGATCGGAATATTTTCAAAGACTTTCAGGTCCAGTAATCCAGGCTTATCTCCGGTTATGATAAAATCAGCCTGCCCATCCTTGGCCAATGCGAGGATAAAATTGTCGTCAGGATCAGGACTCGCCTCGACGTGCGACGTAATGATGATTGGCTTTAACCGCCATTTTAGAGAATTAATAAAAAGGTCTGCCTCCTCTATCGAAATATATTTTCGGAATTTATCACGATAAGCGACATCTCGGATCTCTTCCAGAAGAGTAATATCAGCTAATATCTGGACGCCTTCATTTAACAGAACACGCTCCAACTTAGCCCTGTGTGTTTTTCCAATGAGGGCGCTTATGTAATCTGTTGTGTCAATAACAACTTTCACTTCTTCACGCTCCTGGCCGCCCGAACTGCTTTTATTTCGGCAAGAATCTCCTCCTCGGTGATATCGGGATCCGTCTGTGGCAATCGGCCGGATAGCTCAGCCCATTCATTGCGGAAATCGACGAAAGAAGCCTGTGGCTCAGGCTGTCTGATTTTTAGAAATTTCAGACTTTTCAACAACTCCAATACGAATGGAGCTTTTTTCTCAGGAATGTCGATTATTATTTCCATAGTAATGTGCGCGTTATTGCACTACCAATATAACATGGAAATATCAACTTTGGTTACCTTCGAAGGCTAATCCCGAGATAACCAACAAAATCGCCCCGTTCGACAACGCCTCGAATTCTACCGTCTCCGCATTGCCCAGCCCTAGGCCGTCCCGCCGTTCCAGCAGGCGGTTTTGCACTTCGAATGCGCCTTCGATCACGAAAATGAATGCGTTATGATCCGCAGTCTCACTGCTGAAAATACCTTCTGCCCGGCCGTCGTATTGGCCGATGAACAGATGGGCGGAGCTTCCGTTGTAGCCACGGACCGGGAGAAGGACATTCTTTTCACTTAAATCAAACGGAACGGTGATGCCGGTTGACGACATCGGGGTGCTTAAAAACTGGCTATCGTTAATCCTGATCTGCAAATAATTGATCGCCTCGTCAGGATATGGATTGGTAATGATGTAATGCTTATCGGGGGATGCAAGTAAAAAGAGCACTTCGCCGGAATTAATAAATCGGGGCTCCCTACCCTTTTCCTCGACTTCAATAGCCCCGACCAGCGGCAGCAAAATAACCTGACAAAACTGCTCTACAATCAATTCCCGGCCGCATTCCGGCATGAGCGTCTCATCATTCAGGACTTCCAGCGTTCCAAGCGGCTCACGGGCGACAGCACGGTATTCTCCAAAATTGAAAGTCCTGAAACTCCGGAAGCCATCTGTTTGAAATTGCCCGCGAAGGCCTGCCAGGTATATTTGAGCTTGGGTTGTTGGGAACATAGGGATGTATTACTTCGGCTTTCGGCCGTCGGCCGTCGGCTTAATTACTATTTTAGTGGTCGACAGGTCGGCGGTCAACAATTATACATTAGCTAAAAAAGCTCGACTGCCGAAAGCCGACTGCCGAAGTACATCAAGCACTTACCACAATGGCGTGCGTCAGCACATACCCAGCCGAAACGCTGCCGGTAACGGTCGACAGTTCGGTACTTACACCGTCGCCAAATACGTTATCCTTTGCATTGGTCGTGTCGGCCTGGCCGTGGCTCGCATACACGCCCTGCGCAAATACCACCTTGCTGATCTCCTCCGGAAATGCTATTTGAGTCACCAGCAACGATTTTCCGCTCGCATTATACACGTGCACGTGAATGTGCACCGCGCGGCCCGAGTACCAGCCCGGGTAAATGCTCGTGAAAGTCACAAGGCCATTGGCATCGGTCGTCTGGCGACCGCGGAGGAAATGTACGCTCGTGTAGTTGGTCGACTGCATACCTGTGCCACCATACTCAGAGTAGTTACCGGCCGCGTCGCAATGCCAGATATCTACCAATGCATCTGCCAGACCTTCGCAGCTGTTGTTTTTATTCTGAATAGTGATGTTGACCGTCAGTTTGGTTCCGGTGCGGTCGGAAGTAATGTCGTTCGAAACCAGGCTCGCCGGCGATTTCGTCGGAAATGGTCCTTCTGTTTCAGAGGCCGTCGTGGTACAAGTGCCCGAGTTAGAGCCCGAAGTACTGCCAGATGTGGAGCCGGACGTGTCGGTTGAGGTTTCTACCGGATCCACAGTGTCATTGGAGCAGCTGATCACGGGTATGATCGCCGCCAGTCCCAATGCTGAAAACCCTCTTTTCAAAAATTCTTTGCGTTCCATAATTGCAGCAGTTCTGTGAGTTCAAATACATTATCGTATCCGTTTCTCCCTTTGTTGCGGAACAGGCGGCATGTGTCGGTCAACGGCCCGATTTTACCGGTGAATCGGCAGGTTTGCTGAAATCAGGTTTGCCGGTTCTTCCATTTTTCAATAAAGTCGACATAGCTGTCGCTTACGGGTAACTCCGTGCCCGACAAAAGCTTAACTTTTTTATTTTGAATAGATTTCACCTGCATGCTGGGCACAATATAGCTCCGGTGAATTCTGCTAAACCCGTTTTCGGGTAAAATTTCGAGAATACCTTTCAGCGACATGAGCGTCATGACCGGGTGACGGGAACTCAGCAAGTGGATTTTAATATAATCTTCCATCCCCTCGATATAGGCAATGTCATTCAATGCAATCTTGATCGCCTTGTACTCCGAACGGACCACGATAGACTCCTCCTTTTCTTTCGGTTTTTTCAGTTCAAAACGTTCGGCAGCCTTTTGCACCGCCTTTTCGAAACGTTCAATCGTAATAGGCTTCAAAAGATAATCCACCGCTTCGAGCTCAAAACCCTCATAAGCGAATTTCTTATGAGCAGTCGTAAAAATGACCATCGGCCGGCTTTCCAGCCTGGCAACCAGCTCCAATCCCGACAAATCGGGCATGTTGATGTCTATGAAAAGCAAATCCACCACATTGGCTTTCAGAAACCTGCGACCTTCAATCGCATCATCGAACATTCCCGTCAATTCCAGCACCGGAAATGCAGTAATGTATTTTTCGAGTACGCTCAACGCCAGCGGCTCGTCGTCAATGATCACGCATTTCATCGTCCCAAGAGTTTTAAATGCACAGTAAAAACCTCCCCGTCATTACGTATATCGAGGTTGTACGATCCGCTATAAAGTAAATCCAGCCGCTTCCGGGTATTCAAAATACCTACCCCGGTACGCTCCTCATCCTTGCTCCGTTCAATAATCCGGTTTTGGCAAAAAAATTGAACAGAGTCCCCCAGAATCTCCACGGCAATGCGTACCACGGATTCCCGGTGATTACTTACACCGTATTTAAATGCATTCTCCACGAAAGTCATCAGGATCAGGGGCGCAATTTTAATGCCCTCCCACTGGCCTTTTACGCTGAAATCCAGACTGGTTTTGGCATTCAACCGCAACTTTTGCAACTCCACATAGTTTTCGAGGCAAGCAAGCTCATCTTCCAGCGGAACGTAATTTTCGGTCGCCTCCTCGGTAATGTACCGCATCATTTGCGACAATTTGAGAATGCTCGGTGCCGTATGCGCGCTGCTGCTCACGGCCAGGGCGTAAATGTTATTGAGGGTATTGAAAAGAAAATGCGGGTTGATCTGCGCCTTGAAAAACGAAAGCTCGGCATGAGCCTTTCCGGCCTCGGAAAGAATCGCCCGCCGCTCCGATTGCCGCCATTCCTGCGAAAGGCGGATCGCCATGGCTATGGCCCAAATCACCATGAAAAGCGTCAGACTCACGAAATCGACGGCCCTCTCTTGTGCAGGACGTGGCATCCGGTGGGGTTCAGGACCTGGCGGCGGTACTGGCGGCCGGCCCTCACGGAATCCATCCCGCGGCGGCTCGGGCATCACTTCCCTACCCTGCTGCTCCTGCTGAAACTTCCTGAATATGAGCTTCTCAAAGGGCTGCGAAAAATAAATCAATATAAATAACCCCACAAATACGCCAGTGTAAGCCACATAATGCTGTTTCAGGTATAGCCTGGGGATCAACACCAGTAAATTACCGTAAAACAATGCCGCATATACCAGGAAAAACAGCCAGAACCAGCCCGATAGCAGCACTTGTACCGGAAAATCGGCACGAGGTGCACGCGAAACAATCGTGAGCGGAAGGCTCATAAACAGTACCCATCCCAACAAATGAATGATCCAGAGGTTCTTGGCCCTAAACATGGCGGCGTAACGGAGATTGGCGGTTGCACTGTATTTGATGACGAAGATAGAAGTTACATTCAGAAAAAGTTTCCTATTTTCGAAAAGCACATTTTCACTCCCCCCAATGCAGCAACCTTCTACCCGAAACGAACTTTTCAAGATCCTGGGCGTCGGATTCGGCGTCGCGGTGACCGTCGGCGGCACCATTGGCACCGGCATTCTCCGTAAGCCGGGACCTATTGCGGCACAGCTGGGCGATCCGGGGCTGATCATGGCGCTGTGGATCGGAGTGAGCCTTTACGCATTTCTCGGAACGTTATGTACGATCGAGCTCGGCACGTCGGTCCCGCGAGCGGGTGCGTGGTACGTGTATGCACAGCGTGCATTCGGGAATTACGCGGGCTTTGTGGTCGGGATCAACAGCTGGCTCGGCACTTGCTCGGCCCTGGGCTTCGGCGTGTACACGATGAGCGAATACCTGGCGCTGCTGATTCCCTCACTCGAAGGTTTTGAATCCTATGTGGCAGCGGCTATCCTCCTCGCACTCACGGTCATACACTGGATCGGGCTCGCATTGGCGAGCAGCTTTCAGAATATCATGAGCCTGCTGAAAGGGATCGGGCTCTTCGCATTCGTGGCCGTTTGCTATTTATATGGCAATGAAGTTACGATGGCAGAAGCGCAGGTCACCACGAGCAAAATCATCGAAACGGGCTCCTGGATAGCGCCCGTGGTTTTCTCTTTACAAGCCATATTTTACACCTACGACGGCTGGCATACTGCGGCCTATTTTTCCGAAGAAGATCGTGATCCTTCCAAAAATTTGCCCAAATCGATGATTGGGGGTGTTTTAGTGATTATTGCGATTTACCTGCTCTGCAACCTTGCCATCCTCCACGTGTTGCCAATGGACCGGCTCGCGCAATCGAAACTGGCCGCGGCGGATGCTATTACCCTGATTTTCGGCGAAGGTTCCGGTAAAATTGTGACCCTGTTCCTGATGATTTCAATTCTCGGCATCGTCAATGCGCAGCTGTTATTTAATCCCCGCGTGCTCTACTCCATGAGCCGCGACGGGCTCTTTCTCAAATCCGGCGTTACTGTGAACCAGGGCGGTACACCGGCAGTCGCGATGCTTATTACTTCGGCAGTAGCTATCACATTGATTCTCATCGGGAAAGATGCGACAGAGAAGCTATCCGACATCGCGACATTCTTTTTTGTATTGGGTTATACTTCTGGATTTGCGTCGCTGCTCGCATTACGAAAAAAAGAACCCCATTTGCCCAGGCCATGGAAAGTCCCCGCCTACCCTTTTCTGCCTGTATTAATGCTGATTCTGTCCATTGCTTTCCTGGTCGGCGCCATCGTTCAGGATCTTCCGAGCAGCCAGTACGCGCTGCTGTTCCTTGTGGTAAGCTATCCGGTTTATTTGCTGGTTAGTAAGCTGAATCAGTAGAATTATTTTGCAAGTTTATTTTAGGTAAATTGCATATATAACAAATCTTGATCAACGACATGCCGTGGAAAAAACCCTTCATCAACAGTGCGCTATTAGCCGCCATTACATTATTACTTGCTGCATTCCAATGGTCGGAAGAAGACTTTACGCAATTCATTTCCAACAAATTACATAAATACCGAGACGCGCGCCCCGTCGAAAAAGCGTACCTCCACCTCGACAAGCCCTATTATGTAACCGGCGATACGCTCTGGTTCAAGGCATACCTTACCGAAGGATCACTGCACCTCGCGGATAGCGCCAGCAACCTCCTCTACGTAGACCTGATCGAGCAGCGCTCGGGCAGGAATGCGGCTTTAAAACGTGTACAAATGACCGGAGGCGTTGGCCACGGCGAGTTCGTCCTCACCGACTCGCTCGCACCCGGTGCTTACACGATCCGCGCATACACCAACTGGATGCGCAATTCTTCCGAAGATTTCTTCTTCCAAAAGAATTTATATGTATTTGATTATGATGAAAATACTTCATCCAATACCAATACCGGTAAGATAGACCTGCAATTTTTCCCGGAGGGCGGACAGCTGGTTGCGGACATCAACACGCGCGTCGCGTTCAAAGCTGTGAATGAAGCGGGGCTCGCCCAGGATGTTGCGGGCTTCGTGCTCAACCAAAGCGGCGATACCGTTGCTTCATTCAAAAGCGAGCATTTGGGAATGGGCCGGTTTCAGTTTGCTCCAAAAACAGGGGAGTCGTACCGGGCATTTATAAAAGAAACCGATGGGAAAGTGGCGTCGGCGGCATTTCCGAAAGTGCATGACACCGGCTTTACAATGCTGATCGACAACCTTTCAAATCCATTCAAAATGAGGGTAATAGCTTATGCCAAAATCCCCGGAAAAGCGGAAATACCGGTCCATCTGGTAGGGCACGCGCGGGGCATTGTAGCATTTGTGGCGAAAGGAAAAGTCACTAACCGCGGATTAATGATGCAGCTGCCGACCACCGAATTACCCGACGGCATTACACACCTTACGCTTTTCGACGACGCGGGTAAGCCCGTTTGCGAAAGGCTGGTATTTGTGGACCATTCGAGGAACTTGCGTGTCAATATCAAGCCATTGAAGGCAGAGTACAAGCCACGCGAAAAAGTAGATGTAGAGGTAACCGTCACCGACTCCGCGGGCAAACCTGTGGAGGCCAACCTTTCGCTGGCGGTAACCGACGCCGGACAGATATTACAGCAGCCATTCGATCAGAACATCGCTTCCTATTTACTACTATCTTCTGATTTAAAGGGCTTTATAGAACAACCTGCCTATTATCTGGACCCAACAAAACCGCAGCGCAAAATCCACCTCGACTACCTCATGATGACGCACGGCTGGACGCGCTTCAAATGGGAAGACGTACTGAGCGACTCCATTCCACCTACCAAAAGATATGTCGAGCAAGGCATCACGCTCGAAGGCGATACGAAACGGAACAATAAAAAACTGACCGAAAAAACAGTACTGTCGCTCTTTGTCAGTAACGATAGCCTCAGCAACTTCATGACGGCGGAAACTGACGAAAACGGCCATTTCACGATCTACAACCTGGCTTTCAGCGATTCTCTGCAACTTCGTTTGCAAGGGATGAACAAAAAGGGAAACCAGAACCTGTCTTTTACCCTTAATCCATTCGATCCGCCACGTGCTTCGGTCGTGAAAATTCCTTTCAAACCCGTAACTGTCGATGCACAACGGCTGGCCGATTTTCTCAAAAATGCGGCCAGGGATCAGGAGATTTCCACCAAAATCCGGGAAAACCGCGAGCGGCTACTTCGGGAAGTTACCATTAAGGCCAAAAAAGAAGTGCCCCGCGACTCCCGTAAACTTTACAGTTCGGCCGATGCGACCTTGAAAGTGACGCCTCAGATGTCTTCCGGCTATACGAGCATACTCGATATGCTACAAGGCAGGGTCGCAGGCGTGTCGGTTACGGGATCGGGGATGAATGCGATGGTATCGATACGGGGCAACAGAGGGGAGCCGCTTTTCGTACTGGATGGCATGCAGGTGGATAAGCAGCTGATCACATCGCTGAGCGTGTATGATGTAGAGTCCATCGATGTGCTGAAAGGGGCGTCGGCCGCGATATACGGCAGCAGGGGAGGAAACGGGGTTATTTCGGTGCTTACCAAGCGTGGAAATGAGAATTACGACTATTCGCAGGACATTGTACCCGGCGTGCTGGTGACTAAAATTGCCGGTTTTCACACCCCGCGCGAGTTTTATACACCTCAATACGGACCAACCAGTCCTCCCGCGCCGAATCCGGATTATCGGTCGACCGTTTTCTGGGCACCTATGCTCAAAACCGGTAGCGATGGCAAGGCCCGGGTAAGCTACTATCATTCCGATGCCGCCGGTACCGCAGACATCCACGTCGAAGTGCTAAGCCCTACCGGCCTGCCCGGTTTCGGAAAATCGGCCTATCCGGTGCGATAACCATGCAATGGAGGCCGATTCAGGCATAAGATTATATGTATTTCCACGTTAGTATACTTATTTGCCAAGACATTTGGACAGAGCATACTGACAAAATTTGGTAACTTTGTTATTTACACTGAAATAGCCGGTCATGACCCACGATCTGATGGCGCACGATTCAATATGAGGACCGAATATTTGAAAATAACCCTTCTTATTTGCCTCGTATCGGCCTCCTGGCTGATGACGCCGGCCCACGCCCAGCGTCGGAAAGATCGTGACAAGCAGGAAGTTAAAGAGGATGGCGTCCTTACAAGGCTGGAAGGGGAGTCAATGGCCGCCGAGGGGATGAAATTCATGATGAAGGACGAGCCCGACCGTGCATTACCGGTCTTCGAAAAGCTCGCGCTCCTCAGCCCGCAGGACGCGACTGCGCATTACCTGGTAGCTACGGCGCTCGTCAAGCTCGAAAAATATGACGACGCGGTCAATGCCTCCAAAAAGGCGCATGATCTGGATAAAGAGAATATTTTCTATTCCCAGCAGCTCGCAGAACTGTACGCGAAACGCCGCAAATACTCCGAAGCCGCCCAGATTTACGAGACGCTGGTGGCCAAAAATCCCGAAAATATCGAGTATGGCATAGAATTGGCAGCCGTTTATGTTTTTGCCGACCAGTTCGACAAGGCAATCGAAACTTACAACAAGCTGGAAAAATCAATGGGTGTGACCGAAGAGATCACGCACCAGAAACAGCAGCTTTATCTTCGCCAGAACAATCTTGACAAAGCATTAGAAGAAGGCAAAAAACTGATTGCCGCGGAGCCCGGCGAGGTTAGCTACCGCGTGGAACTAGCCGAAATGCTGATCGCCAACGACCGCATTGTAGAAGCGGTGGTTCCCCTGGAAGAAGCATTGAAAATTAACCCGGACGAGGCGCAAGCACACGTGTTGCTGGCGGACATCTACCGCAGAAACGGCGACGTACAGAAATGCAATCAGGAGCTGAAACAGGTTTTTGCCAATCCGAACCTCGACGCCGATCCTAAAATCCGGGTGCTTTCGGGCTACCTGACGATGCTTAAAACCGAAAACGAGGTGAACGAGGCCGTTTCACTGGCACGCCAGCTCTCGGAAACACACCCGAACGAGTCCAAAGCGACCGTGATTTACGCCGATTTGCTGACGCGGCAGGGCAAATATCCCGAAGCACGGCAGCTATATCTCCGAGCAGCGGCAGCGGATCCCAATGTATTTCAGGTTTGGATCGCCATTATGCAGCTCGACGGCCAGCTCAATCAGCCCGACAGCATGCTGGTCCATTCGGAAAAAGCACTGGAATTGTTCCCTAATCAGGGCATGTTCTGGTATTTCAATGGCACGGCGAATCTGATGAAGAAAAATTATAAGGAAGCCACTTCATCTCTCGAAGAAAGCCTGAAAATGCTCGGCGAAAATCCCCAGTTGCTGCCTTTGATCCACGCACAACTCGGAGACGCATTCAACGGAATAGGCGATCACGATAAATCCGACGCTGCCTATGAACTCGCTTTGAAAGCCGATCCGGACAACGATCACGTCCTGAACAATTACAGCTACTTTCTCTCCCTGAGAAAGGAAAAGCTCGATCTGGCACTCAAAATGTCGGAAAGGCTGGTGCAGCAGCATCAGAACAATCCCACTTACCTGGACACCTACGCCTGGGTATTATACATTCGTAAAGACTACAAAAAAGCCAAGGAGTACCTCGAAAAGGCTATGCTTGACAGCAGCGGTGTGAGTGGCACAATTGTTGAGCACTACGGGGACGTCCTGTTCAAACTGGGAGAACGGGACAATGCGGTGGCCCAATGGAAAAAAGCCAAGAGAATGGGAGAGACCACCGAACTTCTTGACAAAAAAATAGCAACAGGTGCATTACATGAGCAGTAAAATTACGGTCGGGCTGGTAGCCATATCTCTGATGTGGTTCACGGCTTGTCACAAACCACGTTCTTCCAAAAGTGTTTCCCAAAAGCCGGATATCGATACAACCCTGATTACCAGGGGGCCGGAGCCCAAAGATACCATAGCGGCAGATACCGCCGCAGCGGATACGGTAGCGGTAGTGCCCGATGTGGGCGAGCCGATGCCGGTCGTGAAAGTCGCGGAAGTCGATTTCGATTACCTGACGGCTAAATCCAAGTTTTCCTTCAAAAGTGCGAAGCAGGATTTCGACAATACCAATGTAAATATCCGGATGAAAAAAGACAGCATTATCTGGCTGTCGGTGACCGGTGCGGGACTGGAAGTGGCACGGGGCATTATTACGCGGGATTCCATTGTATTTATGGACAAAATTCACCGCGATTACTTCGTTTTCAACTACGACCAGCTTAGCAAGCAATATAATTTCGACCTGAATTTCGACCTTTTACAATCGGTGATCATCGGCAATATGCCATTTGAAATGCAGGAAAACGGCCGTTTTGTGAAGGAAAATGACTTTTATGTCCTCAAACAGGCCGTCGACAGGCTGGAAGTGGACAACTACATTGCCGAAAAAAATCAGAAACTTTCACGCCTGAAAGCAACGGAAGTACCTACGCAGAACACTTTTACGTTGGATTACGAGGATTTCAGAGCGGTGGGCGGCTTCCTTTTCCCGTTCATTAGTCATATCAACCTGAACGTACTTTCCAAAGAACAGCAGAAGCTCGAAACAACCATGCGCCTCAGACACAGCAAGGTGGAATTGGTAAACCAAAGTCCCGGTTTTCCGTTTAATGTTCCTTCGAGCTACAAGCGTAAAAGGTAAAATACAGAAAGTCTGCTTAACTTTGCCCGCCGTGAGATGTATTTTGGCCGCAAGAATCAATATTATGCCCTTTCGTACCCCTGGTAGCCGTCGTTTTTGGTTAGTGCTTACATTCGTGCTTTGTGCATGCGCAGGTGCATTTGCACAGAAGACCCGTGAGCAGTTGGAACGGGAAAAAGCTGAAAACCAGGGCAAGATCAGGGAGATTCAGAGCATCTTGAAACAGACTTCTTCCCAAAAGAATGTCAACCTCGGTCAACTGAAAGCCCTGAACCAGCAGATTAACACCTATAAAAAGCAAATAGACCTCCTTACCGACGACCTGGAAATCCTCGACAGGGAACTAAGAGTGCTCGAAAAACGGCGCCAGTCACTGGATAGCAGCCTTGCGGTGCTGAAACAGGAGTACGGTCATATGATTTATGAGGCTTCGAAACGGAACGCCTATTTCAATCAACTTGTTTTCCTGTTCTCGGCGGGCACTTTCAACCAGTTTGTACTTCGGTACAAATATTTGAAACAATATACCGAGGCACGTCAGGGCCGGGCCAAGGAGATTGATGCTTTGCAAAAACAGGTAATGGCCGAACGTCAGCGCATTACTTCTAAAAAGAATCAGCAGAAAAACGTGCTCGACACACGTGTTACCGAGAATACCAAGTTGGAAGGCCTGAAAGTGAAACAGAACGAGGTGATTCAGGAACTCTCGCTGAAAGAAGTAGAGCTGAGGAAGCAAATTGCTGAAAATAAACGAGCTACCGACCTTTTGGAAGCCAGTATCCGCCGCATTGCCGAGCGGGAACGCAAAGAACGCCTCGAAAGGGAGCGTCGCGAGCGCGAGGAGCGTGAGGCGCGCAGGAAGGCTGAGCGCGAAAGAATTGCCCGCGAGAATGCCGAACGGGAGAAAAAAGGAGAGGCAGCAGTAGAAGCCCCGAAAGAAGTGGAGGAGGAGCCGGTCGTTTCGAGCGGTATGAGCGAAGAAGAAACTACACTGGCCTCGTCGTTCACTGCTTCGCAGAATCGCCTTCCGTGGCCGGTAAAAGGCTTTGTATCCAGCCATTTCGGCCAGCGCCCCCACGCCGTTCTGAAGGGTGTGATGGTGGATAACCTTGGAATTGACATTCAAACGACCGCCGGGGAGTCGGTGAGGTCGGTTTATGATGGAACGGTGCTTGACGTAACCGAGCTGCCTGGAATGGGAAGCGTGGTAGCAATCCAGCACGGAAACTATATGACGATTTACGCTAAAATGGCCGGTGTGGCTGTGCGTGCCGGACAGAAGGTAAAAGCACGTGAAAATATCGGCCGGGTAGCCACCGACAGCGACGGCACCTCGGAATTGCAATTCCAGATCTGGAAAAATACCTCACGACTGAACCCCGAAAACTGGCTGATACACCGGTAGCATTTCTATTGGCTGTGACGTCTTGCGAGGGAAGTCAGGAATGGTAGATTAGGTCATTTGTAGCGGTCCGCCGCGCGGTCAGGAATAGTCATTTTTTGTTAGAGGTGTAAGTACCATGCCTACAAATTCTCCTCTCAATTAAACATGACTATACACAATACCTGACTACCAATGACCACTCCTGCCAATACCTGACCATAAATGACCACACTTGACCACTCCTGACAATACCTGACTATGACCACACTAGACTTAACGATTTTCGATTACCATTACCGATAACCACCATGTCTGTACATACTGCTGATATCAAGCGCATTACGACCCACGTGATTCAGGAAATGAAGAACCGTGGCGAAAAAATAACCTGTCTTACCGCCTATGACTATTCCATGGCGGGAATCGTGGATGCAGCCGGCGTGGAGCTGATCCTGGTGGGCGATTCTGCTTCTAATGTCATGGCCGGTCACGAAACGACCCTTCCGATCACGATCGATCAGATGATCTACCACGCATCTTCCGTAGTGCGTGCTGTGAAACGTGCATTAGTGGTCGTGGATTTGCCGTTTGGCTCGTACCAGGGCAATTCCCGGGAGGCATTGAATTCCGCGATCCGCATTATGAAAGAATCCGGCGCGCACGCGGTAAAGCTCGAAGGAGGGTTAGAGATCAAGGACTCGGTTATCCGCATACTGAGCGCAGGTGTGCCTGTAATGGGGCATTTAGGGCTTACACCGCAGTCTATTTATAAGTTCGGGACTTACACCGTCCGCGCGAAACAAGAAGCTGAGGCACAAAAACTGATCGAGGATGCCAAAATGCTCGAAGAAGTGGGTTGCTTCTCGGTAGTACTCGAAAAAATCCCGGCGAAACTGACCAAACAGGTCTCGGAAAGCATTCAAATTCCGACAATCGGGATCGGTGCAGGACCTCATGCCGATGGCCAGGTACTCGTCATCCACGATTTGCTGGGTATCAACAAGGAGTTCAAACCGCGCTTTTTACGCCACTATGCCGATTTGAATGGCGTTATGACCAACGCCATCACCAATTATATTTCAGATGTAAAAGGAAGGTCGTTCCCGAATGAATCGGAATCATACTGACCTTTTAAAAAGTATTAAACTAATAATATGGCTAAAAAACCTTTTCGGGTTGTTTACGAAGATAATCACCTGATCATCGTCAATAAGGAGCCGGGCATTCTGGTTCAGGCCGATGTTACCGGCGATACGTGCCTGCTCGATATGGTCAAAGACTATATTAAGGAGGAGTACAACAAGCCGGGAGCTGTGTTTCTCGGTACCGTACACCGCCTGGATCGCCCCGTGAGCGGGCTCGTGGTGTTCGCGCGCACGTCCAAGGCGCTCGAACGCATGAACGAGATTTTCCGCAAACGTGACGTTCAGAAGACCTACTGGGCAGTTGTGAAAAACAAACCCGCCGAGAAGAAGGGCAAACTCGTGCATTGGCTTACCAAAAACGAGGCCCGCAACGTGACTACCGCCCACGACCAGGAAGTACCTGGCTCGCAACGTGCGGAGCTTTCATATCGCTGGATCGGAGAGATCAACAAGTTCCATTTGCTGGAAGTAATGCCCGTCACCGGCAGGCCTCACCAGATCCGTGTACAGCTGGCATCGATGAATTGTCCGATCCGCGGGGATGTGAAGTATGGTTACCCCAAAGGCAATCCGGACGGCAGCATCAATTTGCACGCGCGGAGGCTCTATTTCGAGCATCCGGTTAAAAAAGAGCCGGTTATCTGCCGCGCGGGCGTTCCGAACGATGCCTTTTGGGAAGAATTCTTAACTTTGGATAAAGAGGTGATCAAACCTGAGCACCTGGACTTCTTTCATGAATAATAGCCGATGATCGAAAAACTGAAACAGCGTTGGAACGTCCGGAATGGGTGGGATGTACTCATAATTCTGGTCGTTTTCGCCTGTACCGGTTTTTCGGTCCTCTACGTCAAACGCTGGCTTTTTGAGTGGATCGGGCTGACCGAAAACTCCCCGGCATGGCTTCGCTGGTCGGTGAATATCCTCATCATTTTGCCGCTGTACCAGGTCATATTGCTGGCCTGGGGCTGGATCTGGGGGAAATTCAATTTCTTCTGGGAGTTTGAAAAACGTATGTTCAGCCGCATAGGCGGGCTATCCCGCTCCAAAAAGGCCGAAACAACGCCTGAATAACTTCCTATTTGCCCCCACCTACTATCAGCCCGCGATATACTTTCCGCGCTTTCTCGTAAGCCTCAGCGGCTGCTTTCCGCTCTTCAACGCGGATATTCGGCTCTTTCATTTTCCAGCATTGCTCCAAAGCCGCAAGGCACCATTCCGCGCTCTGCTTTTCGGCAATAGCTTGATTATTGATTTTTACAAAAACCGGATTTGAATGCGAACTAGGGTAAATGCGCACCGCCAGCCACCCCGACCGGGCTATTTTGGGTGAAAAACTAATATCTGTCAATTTCCCATCTGCCTGTACCTCAACGGTGTCAACAGGCACTCCGTTAAAGATCAGTTCCGCTCTGACGGTCCGCGATTGGCCTACCCGAGACCGCTCAATGTCCCAGTACGGTTTTTCCGTCATCGGCGACTTCGCTATTTTCTCTCCCGTGCCATCCTGTTTTTCTGGCAAATAGGCGGCAATTTTAGCCGATACTTGCACATTGCCCGGTGCTTTCATCAGTACTTCGCTATCGCTCGTACCTGCCTCCACACCATTGACTTTAAAATCCATGATATGAGATTTCCCATCGGAAACGTAGCTTCGGCCCAGTTGCAGGGCCTCCACGTACCCGTCGTAATCCATCGCATTCTTAGGTTTGAAATAGCTCCGCGCCTGGCCCACGCGCGCGTCGGTGATGCACGGGAAGTCTGTTTCTCCGCTTAGCCTCGTTTTAAAGCCGCAATTGAGCGTGTGGTAGTACATATTGAGCTCCCAGGGTGCGGGAGTATCGCCAGCACTGAAAAAGTCGATCAGACCATCGGTAACCGTCACTACGTATTCATTCGCGCCGATCCCGTCCATTTTCGGTGTGACGTAATTGGGAAGTTTATTAGTGGCCTCCATCGGCCCCAAACCCCAACCGGAATGCGCATACCCTACCACACCGCCCTGCGATTTGGCCCAGGAAAGTACCGGCGCCGTCCAGCTTGGCCACTGCTCAATAGTGGTAGTACCGGGGTAATCGTCCTCTTTAATCCTCAGCAGTACGATATGCCCCGCATGTGACGACGGGAAACCCGAAACCTCCACATCGTTGCGCATGACCGTTTTGGGAGCTGACAAGGGATGGTCCTTACCTGTAAAAAACGTTTTCTGATGGTACCAGCTCGGTCCCCAGGCCAGATTGGCCGCCATATTTAAATCCTCACCCAGCACCTGCCGGAACATATCCTTCGGATCGACGCCCTCGGTGGGGCTGTCGTAATGGCTGCAACCGGCGGCATGAATGTGGTGATCCGCACTGAACCAGCCGAGTTTGGCAAGCTGGATCCACCTTTTCAGCTGGAAATCCACCTTAATGGCCTCCCTGCCTTCCGGAACGACGATTTCCTTCGCCAGCGGAATGTACTCGGGCCCGCGCGTGTACGTGACCTTATATTGGCCGGGCGGCAATGTCACATGCTCGCCGCTTTTACGGTAAATCTGAGGCTGGAAAAAGAAATCGGGATATTCGTCGAAGGCGGCCACACGGCGGGACGGCAGCGGGTAAATGCCTTTGAATTTGCCTGATGCGTGTTCCTGGCCGTCGGTGATCAGGAAGGAAGCCATAGTAGGCGTCCCATCGTCGTCTTTTACATCAAAACTGACTTTTACGGCAGGCTTTGCATCAAACAAAATGTGCGTGGAATTCCGGAAACCAATATCCTGCGAACCTTGACCAGCGTTGTAGGCGATTTCCGCCTCCCGCTTACCAGCATCTTTGGAATAGATTTGCACCACGGCATATTCGAGCTTCAAACCCGACAAATTCGCCTGCAAAGGCCGTCCGGCATAAATTTGAATATCCAGAAACCGATTGGCAACCTGCCCCTCGGTCAATTCGTGCTCTTTTTTGACCCTATGCTCGAAGGAAGGCGAATGATAAGGCTTCTGCGCATTCGGGCTTGTGGCTTCGAATTTGGCCGTGATACCCGCCTCATTATGGATTTTAACCAGAAAAGCCGTCCAGCCGCCCTGTACCAACACCGCTTTCGCAGCTCCACGGTCGACTTTTACACGCCCTTCCGGGTTGATATGCACCACATTCAGGCAATAGGGATCAAGAATGGCCTGGATCTGCGTAACGGTTACATGCGACAACCGGCTGCGCTCCAATGCTTTCAGCTTAGCGGCATCGGCAGTTTGCAGCGCATTGCCCGAAAACGAAAGGGCTTCCTGCAAACGCATGGCCTGCGCCAGCAAGGGCTGCGGCTCCACATCGGTGGCGACAGTATGCTGATCGTGCTGCCCGAGCAGCATCAGTGGGAAGAAAACTGCTAAAAGGAGTAGGGCAGACGATGTTTTCATATCAATCCTTGTCTTTTTTACGAGATGCCTTCCACGCGGTGAACCCGATGTACATCATACTCCCGCGTGCCCCGCCGCTTTTCATCAGGCCATTTACATTACTGAAACCGAGGAATACCGGACCAAAATGCCCTGCGAGGCCGATTGAAGGCCTATTATTTCCCTGAATGAACGAAATCGGGAACGAAAGGCCGGAATCTTCATCTTCAAAGCGCGGCGTAATGATAAAAGTATTCGGCACGTACATATCTAATGACCGATCCCCATTCGATTGCTTGCCGCCGCCGCTCAGCCGGCTTGTGTGCGAAAGATTCAGGAAGAACCCGTGGAAAACCTGCAAATCAGCTTCGAGATTGAGCGCCTGGGGCAGTTTTGCCTTCTGGGCCAGCACGAAGCTCGTATCGCTCGGAAAAAGGCTCATAAACCCCTCAGGGCCACGGTCACTGATCATTTCCAATTGTGTTTGGCCTACTACCACATTGCTATGCGATCCTTTCACGACCCTCGAATCGCCCGTTTTGTATTTTACGGAGCCAATATCGGTCAGTGAGCCCGCAAGGCGGACCAGGTAATCGGGGCTGTCGTTATAAACTTCCTTACGATCCTTCCAAACCGAGCCGATTTCATAAGAAAAACCAAGGTCATACCCCCAACCAGAGCCATACTTACCTGAATCGAACAGATTTCCGACGCTCATTTTGCGGTTAGGCGTGCTATATCCGCTTTCATAGGTCAGATTCTCGATTTCCAGCTGATTCACATCCGGGTTGCTGCTACTTACCGGATTAATGCTATAACGGTCCGCATTCCCTTTCAGATAAGCAACACGCGCCCCGAAGACCCTTTTTACCGTCACACCGACGCGGAATTTATGCCCTTCGATATCCAGGAGCTGCGCACCGTAAGAAAAGCTGAGATCGGAAAAGCTCTGCTGAACCAGGCTGAAATCGCCCCATGCTTCGTCTGAAATAGGCGGAGTGCTGCCGGTATCGAGCCTTTTCATATACAAATTATCGATAGCCGAGGGAATATTCCGCCCCAACACAAAACCGCGCGTGCGCAGCTGCACGGCCACACCGTGGTATTTACCCAATGCAAAAGACACCGACGGCCAACGGATCTCACCTGCCAGGAAAATAGGGTCCTTGTAGGTGAGCGAGCCCATCGTACGCGAGCGTCCGTAAAGCTCCTTCGTAGAATGCGGTGCGAGAACAGGGTACAGGAATGAGTTTTCCCCGATGAAACGGAAATAGCGGTATTTGATGCTGCCGCCGAGCGAAAGGACATTGATCTGAAACTTATGCCGCGGCCCGCCGAGCACCGACGGATTGTAGGTCGACCGGTACAAGCCGCCGTAGTTGCTGAATTGTAAGCCGGGAATCTGTTGGGCAAAGGCGCATTGCAACGCCGTCAAAGCGAATAGTGCTGTGGTAAGTAATGAGGTTTTCAAGGTTGAGTTTTGTTAGTCGGGGTCAGCATTCCCTGTTCGTTGTAACGGATCGCCTCCTCCTGGATTAGTTCTTGTAATGCTTTCAGGAACGCATCGCCGGGCACATTTTCAAATGCCTGGTTAAGTTCCGCGGGCAGCATTGGGCCCTCACGGTGCAAAAGCGCGATGATCTGCTCGGCCAAGTCGGTGTTCCCGACGGCATCGCGCGTGGTCTCACTTTTTCTGTTTTGGATGCATATATCGCACACGCCACATTCCTCCGCATCATATTCATGAAAATATTCCAGCAAAAGCAACGTACGGCACCGTTTGGTGTGCGAAGCGTAACGGATCACTGCCTGCGCCTTTTGCAGGTCACGGTCCTTTTTCTTTTGTATTTCAAAAACATTCAGCGGCAGTAAAGAAGAGTCATAGCGCGGTGTCAGAAATGTGAGCTGGGGCTTGTCTCTCCTTGGCTCGTAATCGATGATTTCGCGTTCGGCCAGGAATTTCAGCTTCCTCAGGATCTCGGGTACATTGGCGAAATGAATCTGCGCCAGTTCCGTTTCGGAAATACGCACATACTCGGTAAAAAGCTCCCCGCCGTACATCCGCAAGATCAGTTTGATAAACGAATCCATCTCCTGATAGCGTATCTGAAAATCGTACAATTCCCGGTTATCGACCAGGAAATGAATTTTGGAAGAATCCCCGAAGCTCTCGCTGAGCTGCACAAACCCCTCTTCTTCAAGCAGTTTCAATGCATAATGGGTTTCATTCACCGGCAACCCGAATATTCCCGCGAATTCCTGAATATCAAAATCAAAGCCTGACAATTCGCCCGCGCCGATCGCTATTTTGTAGTAATTCGCCAGGGCCTGGTATACCCGCCGGAGCATTTCCACTGGCGGATATTTCCGTTCAATGCTGTCAATAAGCTCTTCCAGGTCGATTCTATTGAAAAGCGCCACCGCATAAGCCTTCTTTTCGTCCCTTCCGGCACGGCCCGCTTCCTGGTAATAGGCTTCGAGGTTATCGGGCAAGTCGAAATGGATCACCGCGCGCACGTCCGGCTTATCAATACCCATCCCGAATGCATTGGTGGCCACCACTGTGCGAATGCGGTTCTGTATCCAGGCCGTCTGCCGCTCCGAACGGTCCTTAAAAGGCAGGCCTGCGTGGTAGCTCGTCGCGGAAATTCCCTGGCGGTTTAGCCAGTCCGCCAGCTCTTTTGTGCGCTTGCGCGTGCGAACGTATACGATCCCCGTTCCCTGTACATTGCGTAAAATCTGTAATAATTTCCGCTCTTTGCTTTCCTCCGCGAATGCCGAATAGGAGAGGTTGGCCCGTGCGAACGATTGCTTGAACACCCGCGCATTGCGCATTTCGAGCTTGTCGAGAATGTCGGTCCTTACTTCCTCGGTAGCGGTGGCGGTCAGCGCCATCACCGGCACTTTGGGCAAAAGTTTACGAAAATCGGCGATGAGCAGGTAGGAGGGGCGGAAGTCGTAGCCCCAGGCCGAAATACAATGGGCCTCGTCGATCGCGAGCAGGCACACCTTCATACGCTTCGTACGCGCGATCATGATGTCCGTGCGCAAGCGCTCGGGTGACACGTACAGGAACTTCGTACTGCCGTGAACGCAATTATCCAGCGTAATATCGATTTCCGTCTTGCTCATCCCCGAATGGATTGCCGCGGCTGGTATATGCCTGCGTTTGAGCTGCTCTACCTGGTCCTTCATCAGGGCAATGAGTGGTGTTACCACGATGCAAACACCTTCGGAAGCCATTACCGGCACTTGAAAACAAATGGACTTCCCACCGCCGGTAGGAAGTAATACCAGCGCATCCATGCCATTCAGGACCGTCTGGATGGCATCCTCCTGAAACGGCCTGAAAGTGTCGTAACCCCAATATTGTTTCAGGACGGACCGGATATCAGTCATCAAAATGCATTTTGCGGTGTGGTAATCAGATTTTGCAAAGTAATCGCATTCGGTGCTTTATCGAAAGCGGAAAACCGCACGTTTGGTAAAAAGAAACACCAAACAGGTGTTCCATCAGGCACAAAACCCGTTATTTAGCGACAGAATTTCACTCCGCATCATGATTTTATCTTCCGGCAAAAAAGAAGCCAATGCCTCGTTGCTCCCCTGGCTTTTTACGCTGAGCTTCATTCTGATCACTTTTCTGCCGCGTTCTGTGGACGACACGATGTTTATGGACGGCGTAACTTACGCGGCCATCGCCCGCAATATGGCTGAGGGCATCGGTTCGTTCTGGCAGCCGTTTTTCGCGCATTCATTTTGGTTACCCTATGACAACGGCCCTTATTTTTCCGGCCATCCGCCGTTGCAATTCGGGTTGCAGGCCATTCTTTTCAGGATTTTCGGCGACACGCCCGCCGTTGAAAACGGCTACAATTTGCTGATTTTGACCGGCTACATGCTCCTCATCGTCAAAATCTGGCAAAAAGTGCTACACCCGGCCAGTCCATTCCGGGCATTTGGCTGGTTACCTGTTTTGTGTTGGTATACCGTCGGCATTGTCTATTATAGTATACCAAACAACTTTCTGGACAGTACCATGGGGCTATTTTGCCTGGCCTCCTGCTATTTTCAATTGGTTTATCTGAAAGAAGTACCTGTCCAAAAGCACCGTGCATTGTGGCCGCTCCTGGCCGGCATCTGCATTGTGCTGGCGTTTTTAACCAAAGGCCCGGTAGGGCTCTATCCGCTTGCGTTTTCAGCGATTTATACCGTTTCCACACCTACTTACGGGCTTTCAAAGGTCTTCCCGCCGATTGTCATAATGGTGGGCGTGATCGCATTGGGTATTATAGGCATACTCGCGTATGGACCGGCTCGCGAGTTTATGGCAACGTATTTCAACGGCCAGGTCGTGCAGGCATTATTGCAGAAACGCGAGAAAGCCGGCACTGGCTGGGCTGCCCATTTCACATTGGTATCAGAACTCCTTCGAAATCTGTTGCCGCATTTGATCGCATGTACACTTTTGTACGGATTATCCTTCGGTTTTAAATGGAGAATCAGCCGGGACAAGGCGATCTCCGAAAACGTTCTCCTGACCGCGCTCGTAGCCGCGTCAGGTATTGTACCTATGCTGGTGAGTATCAAGCAATATCCGCATTACCTTTTGCCGGCTCTGCCTTTCGTGGCGCTGCTATTTGCATTCCTACTCGTACAGCGTATCGCTTTCATCATGGCACACAAAAAACAATTGATAACCATCGCGTTAAGCGTCGGCGTGGTGGTCTGCTGGGGTGCTACATTCCGGAAATTGGCCACCCTTCCGCCTGATGTTCATTCGGACAATGCTAAACAGTTACGTACACTGGTACCGTCAGCATCTACAATCGGCATTTGCCACGATTTATTTCAGCGAGCCGACATCCACGCCAACTTTCAGCGCTATCATCATTTATCGCTTTCCACCGGAATCGACTCCCTGAAATATGTCCTGGCCGACTCCGCATGCCTGTCGCAATTTGACCTGAAACACGACAGCATCGTGCCATTGCATGGCGGTTATCTATTGGTGGTTCAAAACCTTGACCGGTGATCTTGCCAATACAGCGAAAATATTATCTTTGTTTAAAGTTCATTTTAAACTGTTTCCATGCGCACGCTGCTCTTCTTCATCAGTATTGTAGCTCTGTCGGGCTGTTCGGCCTCCCACTATCTGAAACGCGAAATCGACCGCTCGGCGGTTCTCAGCCAGCAACATACGGGCGTTTCCATCGCGCGCGTCGGCGATCGGACATCGCTGGCTTCGTATCAGGACAATAAGTATTTCGTTCCGGCATCCAACACCAAACTATTCAGCTTTTACGCGGGCCTGTCGGCACTCGGCGACTCCATTCCCGGCCTCGAATACCTCGAATGGGGTGAGTTATTGATCATCCGCGGGACCGGCGACCCTTCACTTTTACATCCCGATTTGCCGCACAGCAAGGTTTTCGACTTCCTGAAAGGCCGCAAAGACCAGATATTTTTTACGCCGTTCCATTTCGAAAATAAACGTTTCGGCCCCGGGTGGGCCTGGAGCGATTACAACGACTACTACCAGCCCGAAGTGACCGCCATGCCCATTTACGGCAATATTGCACGTTTCAGAAGCACGCCTACGGGACAATACCGGGCCAATCCGCGCTTCTGGCAGAAAGCGATGGTACCGGACACCGCGGTTTCAGGGATTGAAAGAGAGGAATTGCAAAATGTATTTCACTACTCAAGACTATCAGGTTCACAGGTTGTTACAAGGGACGTTCCCGTTCACATGACAGACCAGATAATGTTGCAGCTGTTGAGTGATACATTGAAAAAAGAGATCAAACTAATCAACATCCCGCTCGAAATCGAATTGCAGACCGTCAACAGCATTCCTTCGGACTCGCTGTACGCACGCATGATGCAGGTAAGCGACAATATGCTGGCCGAGCAGCTCATGCTGCTTTACGCCACTGCCAAAAAGCTGCCGCTGAGCACCGATAAAGCCATTGCGCATGCCATAGAGCACCATTTGGCCGATTTGCCCGATAAACCGGTATGGAAAGATGGCTCGGGATTGAGCCGTTACAACCTTTTCACCCCACGGACGATGGTGGCTTTGCTGCAAAAGATCTACGCGAAAGTACCGCAGGAAAGATTGTTTCAAATATTGCCGGCAGGAGGGAAGACCGGGACATTGAAGAACCTGTTCAAAGAGGAACCTCCCTTTATTTTTGCCAAAACGGGCAGTTTGAGCAATGTGTATAACCTGAGCGGGTATTTGATTACGAAAAAAGGTAAAATACTGGCTTTCAGCTTCATGAATAACAATTTCACCAAACCGACCGCCGATGTGCGCAAGGAGGTAGAACGTATTCTGACCAGCGTCCGCAACAAATACTGATCATTCTTTTTCCTCCCAGGTACTTCCGGTGCAGTATAGGGTATTCCGCCCGTTTTTACGGACGAGCAGAAAAATCTGATAAATGCCTGGCTCGACATTAGCCTTGTGAAAGCTCGCGTTTACACCTTTATTGAAGTACATCCCACGACGGATAGTCGTTTTCAGGGGCACAGAAGCCTGGTTGGGTTGCGCTGCGTATACATGCTCCGTTGATTTCAGAATCACATATGCACCATCCGAATAGTCTTTTTCCGGTTTGAAGAATTCCTGGTGAAAGCCTACCACAATATGGTCCCCAAGCTGCCCGACTTCATCCGGCGGATAAGTGCTGACGCAAGAAACCGAATCTGCCCGAGGGTTCCAGTTTTCAGCCAGCGGGTCGGAGGAGCGGTAATAAGAGCGGATTTTTTCAAAATGCTGCTGGTCCATCGAAAACATGCGGATACCCAGCCAATCGGCATTATAACGCGCATTGAACTCCTGCGCAATAGCCGCCCGACGGCCATTTACGGCTTCGGCGAAGTTGCCGTGCAGCAATACGAGGTTCATGATAATGGCCGCCAGCAATATTCCCGGAGCAAGTTTTCTCCGGGTCACGTTTTGTACGACAGCCAAAAATCCGAAGTATAAGGAAATGCACCAGAGCGTCGAATACATCCGGTAACGCCCTTTAAACATTCCTTCAAACGTATCTGTGGGAATGCGTTTGTATGTGAGGGCGAGGGCCGTAATACCCGTAAAAATCGCAATAGTGAGTGCAAAAAGGGCTGTCGGGTTTGTATAGCGTCCTTTCAGCCAGGTCGAATTCCAAAGTGGAATGTATTGGTTGCGGTATAAAACAAGCAATGCGGCGATCATAAGCATCCCCATCGCCACGGCGATGTACAATCCGGACGTGGGGGTACCATAAGCCGTAAGCGTCGCCCAGGAGCCGATAAACCCGAAGAAGCCGAAGAAACCTTCTTTTACCTGTTGTGGATTCGAGAAATCGAGGTTTTGAGTGATTGGGGTGAAGTCGATGAAATAAATGACTGCGATTACAAGCGTTGTCGCCAGTGTGATAAAGAATTGTTTGCGGTAACCTGCGAGCAAAAACAGCAGCCCGATCACAGGGAAAACCATCAATCCGTTGCCATAAGTAAACGTAGCCGCAACGGCGAAAAGCAGCGAAATGGCAATCCGCTCCGGCTTGTAAACCGCAAAGTAGAGGGCAGAAAGCACAAACAGGATCACCCCGAAATTGCAAAGCGAACTTACACCCCAGAAGATGTTTTCAAATGACTGGATATTGAACCACAGCCACATAACCGGCACAAAATACCATACCGAAAGCCTTAAATGCCGGAATGCGCAATAGAATATCCACGCGCAAAGTGCCCAGCAGGTGTTTGCGATCATCATCGGCCAAACCAGGTTGACCGTGCCGAATGTGTTTTCCAGTAATAGAATTACCGAGCGGGAGAACACCAGCCGGTGCTCGGGAAAAAGCGTCGTGAGCAGCTTCCATTTACCCGCCAGATCGGCTTTCGAAAATTCGGGGATAATACCCAGGATGAGAATGTCGTCGAATGCTACATAATTGACATTCAACGCAATGACTTTGAATACCCAAATATAAATCAGCACGGGTACCAGGCCCAACAAGCATGCCAGCCAGCTTTTTTCTCTGACAAAACGGAGGAAAGATGAAAACATGCGTGCTAATTAAGCAGGTGAGGCGTGATTTTCAACCATGCGCTGCCTAATTTTCGGTTTCCTCCTCTTCAGCGGAGGCGCGGGGATCTTTGGTATGATCGTAGACTAATTTGCCTTTATCGTCCCATTCCCTCAGGATGAATGGCTCGAAATCCTCGTCCCAGGCAGTTTTCGGATATTGAATTTCTTTCTTGCGCTGGCGGCGGAACTGGTAGTATTCCACCCAACGGCCTACTTTTTTACCCGAATCATATTTTCCATTCGCGGCGAGCTGGCCTTCCTTATAAAATTGCAGGTATTCGCCCTCCACCTCTCCGAATGCAACCGGCATTACTTCCTTCACTTGCGTATGCGCGGAGTCGTAGTAGGTAATGCGCGATTCGGCGGGGAATCCCCGGTTCCAGACAGCCTTGTCGATCAGGTTATATTTGGTATCATATTTCACCCAGCGGCCGTCTTTTACACCCATGTAATAGTAGCCTTCCTCGATCAGGTTTTCTCCGCTATACTTTTTATAAGAGCCGTGGAGTGGCAATGCCTGTGTCTTGTCTTTGATCACCGAAGAGCTCAGTTTTCTCGATTTCTTGTCGTACCAGCGCGTTTCGGTAGCCCGCACGTACTCGTTCAACGGCTTATATTCTTTCAATACATGGAAATTCTCCACCGTAGCGCGGTCGCCGCTGCCGTATTTAACAGACATGCTCTGCATAGGAATGCCCTCATATTGTACTTTGGCAAGACGCGCCTTTTCCTTTTTCGCTTTGCGGTCTTTTTTCTGGCTCTTATATTCCTTCACCCGGAGCCCCAGGTCGGGGATCGTTTCTCCGAACAGGGTGGAAAGGTTGGTGGATTTGCCCTTACCGCCCGGCACCGAGGCGCCAACCACCGGATCCAGGCCCGAAACGAACGATTTCAGATCATTGGAACGTGCTGCAGTATCCTTTTTCACCTGCTCTTTGGGCAGCCACGACGGGGGCGAGGTATCCTTTTGGCCATTCTGAGCCGAAACGGAAACCGACAGACAGATTGAAAAAAAGCCGCAGACCAGTGCTACTCTTTGCATGTATATAGGATTTTTCTTCAGGGCAAGATTGTTACTTTTGTAACGAATTGGTTTTTTCTATATTGATTTCCAAGACAAATTTAAAAAAACACCGTGGAAAAAAGCGCTAAAATTTATATTGCCGGGCATAGGGGAATGGTTGGATCCGCTATTCTCAGAAAATTGGAAAAAGAAGGTTTCCACAACATTATCACCAGAACTTCATCGGAGCTTGATCTCCGCAATCAGGCTGATGTGCGGGCATTTTTTGAAGCGGAACGTCCGGAATATATCTTTTTGGCCGCTGCCAAAGTAGGCGGCATTATGGCAAACAATATTTACCGCGCAGAGTTCCTGAACGATAATCTGCTCATTCAGAACAACGTAATCGACAGCGCGTACCGCACCGATGCCAAAAAGCTCATGTTCCTCGGATCGAGCTGCATTTATCCCAAGCTGGCGCCGCAGCCTTTGCAGGAAGATTCACTGCTAACAGGCCTTTTGGAACCCACTAATGAACCTTACGCAATCGCAAAAATTGCGGGAATTAAAATGTGTGAAGCTTACCGCTCCCAATATGGCTGCAATTTCATTTCGGTGATGCCTACCAATTTGTACGGACCGAACGATAATTACGATCTGAATAATTCGCACGTGTTACCGGCGATGATCCGCAAATTTCACGAGGCAAAAGAGGATGGAAAGCCATTTGTAGAGCTGTGGGGTACAGGATCGCCGCTCCGCGAGTTCCTGCACGCCGACGATCTGGCTGCCGCTTGTTACTACCTAATGCAAAATTACAACGAGGCCGGCTTCCTGAATGTAGGTGTTGGTGCGGATGTTACCATTAAGCATCTGGCAGAAATGATCCGCCAAGTGGTAGGATATGAAGGAGAAATCAAATGGAATACCGATAAACCGGACGGTACGCCGCGGAAACTAATGGACGTAAGCAAGCTGCACGCATTGGGCTGGAAGCACACGATCGACCTCGAAGAAGGTATTACCCGGACTTACCAGGATTTTCTCGAAAAAATAGAAACATATGCCGTGTAACCGGTATTGGAACAACGGGTTACATTTGGTATAGCCTAATATTTCAATACTAAAATCCTATTTCACCCACGATAATTCTATTTTTAGACAAAATTTCAGTATAATATTACAAGGATCTTCGGGAAACTAATTAGTTTTGCGCCGTACCCTAAATGGGCACGTCATATAAACCTTAGTCATAGAGAAATGTCGGCCATTATTAAGTTAGATCAGATAGACCGCAAAGTACTGGAGATTTTACAAACGAACGCGAAGATAACCAACGCTCAACTTTCCAAAGAAATAGGGCTTTCACCCGCTCCCACGCTGGAACGTGTGAAAAAACTGGAACAATCGGGGATTATCAAAAGTTACCACGCACAGCTTGAACCTGAGAAGGTAGGATTGGGCGTAAGCACTTTTGTCCAGATTTCACTGGTAGGGCACCGTAAGGCAGTTACGGAGTCATTTGTTGAGAAAATTCACGCAATTCCCGAAGTTATTGAATGTCACCACATTACAGGAACGGGCGATTTTCTGCTTCGTGTAATTTCCAAAGACATCAGCACCTACCAGAAGCTGATGCTCGAAAAAATCAATGAGATCGAAGAGGTTGCCAGCACACAAACGATGGTAATCCTGTCGACTTTCAAAGAAAGCAAAGTACTACCGATACCATGATGTCAGGAGTTTAAGGTTCAGAGTCTAAGGTTGAAAGTTCTTATAAACTTTAGACTCATGAACTCAAATAAAAAATGGTCGGAAGCAATTCCGACCATTTTTTATTTGGTATGCATTCAAACCTATTGGTGCTGCTCGCGAAGCAGGTCATTCACCGTTTTCACGGGGTTGAAAGTGATCAGCGGCACCTCTACGAAAAGCGTGTTCCAGTCGGCCATCGAGCCATTCCACAAGCCTGGGAGCTCCTGCGCCTTCAGTTCCTTTCCATCTTTGGATTTGCCTGTAATAAAGCCGGTTAGCGGATCGCGGAATTTTTTCAGATCGTACAATTCACCTTTCTTGTTCTTCACCGCACACACCAGGTCTACCGGGTTGAAGTGCGTCGAGTTCTTGAAAATGCTGTTCTGGTCGGCATTATCGACATCCACCTGCGCCGATTCCACGATTTGCAGCGACGAAGACCCATCGGCGTTCTCAGCCCAGAAAGGTCCGCCGCCCGGCTCACCCTGATTTTTCACCATCCCGCATGCGCGCAAAGGGCGATCCAGCTTTCCTACAAAATATTCTTTCTTCTTTTCGTCGCTCCACGATTCAAAACCTGCCGGCGGAATCACGCAAAGTTCATTGCGGAAAAAGCCGTCGAGTTCTGCGAGCAATGCCGCATCCGCGTTTCCGGCGAGCTTATCGAGGTAACCGAAGATTCTCTTCTGATATCTCAAAACGATACCCGCCAACGCCTTTTTATAGGTAATCGTGTCCCCTTTAATGCGGTCAGGAACGACGTTATCAATGTTTTTAATGAAAATAATGTCCGCATCGAGCTGCCCGAGGTTTTCGAGCAATGCACCGTGACCGGCAGGGCGGAATAACAACGAATTGTCTTTTTCACGGAAAGGCGTGTTATCGAGATTCACCGCGATGGTGTCCGTCGAGCTTTTTTGTTCCGAGAAAGAAACAATATAGCGAACGCCGTATTGCGTCTGATAGCTTGGCAGCACTTCCACTACGAGTTTTTCAAACTTATCGCGGTGCTCCGGAGAAACCGTGAAGTGGATCTGCACATTGCTGCCTGCATTCGCATATTTGGCGCCTTCTACCAAATGTTCTTCCAGCGGCGTCCGTGAACGCTCGGTGTAGTTGTGAAATTTCAGCAAGCCTTTCGGCAACTCTCCGTAGCCTAATCCCTTGGCAGTAAGAAAGTAAGAAGCTATCGTCTTTTCATCGGCAGACTCAATTTCGTAACCATCTGCCGCCAGAGACGTTTTCAGATCTTCGTAGAATGCGAAATCTTTCAGTTTTGCAAAGAACTCGTCTACCGATTTGTCCTTCTTGTCTTCCTGCAAAAAGCCGAAAAGTGATTTGAACATTCGTGTAGCCGCACCCGAAGCCGGTACGAATTTTAAAAGTGCAATTTCCCCATCGGCGGCACTTTTATCGAACTCACTGATTACCTGTGCGATCTCTTCGTCCGTAAGCCTGATAATACCGTCGCCCACCGTGGCCGCCTTTGACAATTGCAAAAACGGAAAGCCCTTTTCAAAATAGCGGACTTGTTCTTCCACCACGCTTAAATCGCTTCCTCTTTCCTTTATCTGTTGAATATCGTTTTCAATAAACATAATGTATGGTTTTAATCAGTGAAGTTTAGGGTAAGATTTATTACAAAAAAGCCTGGAATTTTAACAATTTCATCAATTTTTCCCGCATTTATTTCAGCACCCGCAACTTGGCGAAGCTGAGAAGCAGCGTTTTTTCACCCACGAGGTCAAACTTGACCGTCGCTTTTCTATCGGTACCATTGACGTCCATTTTGGTCACCACCCCGAAGCCGAATTTCAAATGTTCTACCTTGTCGCCTTCCGCAAGGTCGAATGTATCCGTCGGGACAAAATCGGCGGACGGCACGTGGCTCGTGGCAGCCGTAGCGACCGGCCTGGCCTCTGTTTTCCGTTGTACCAGGTTGCGCGCGAAAGTCGTTACAGGAGGTGTAGTATCGCGCTCCAACGCACTCTGCACCATTCTGTTGACGTTCAGATACTTCTGATCTACTTCCAGCAGAAAACGGCTCGGTTCGCACATTTTCAGGCGGCCCCATTGGTACCTGCTTTCGGCGTAAGAGAATGACAATTTCTTTTCCGCGCGTGTGATCGCCACGTAGAAAAGCCTTCTTTCTTCCTCCAAATCCTGCCGGCTTTCCAGCATCATCTGGCTGGGGAAAAGGTCTTCTTCCAGCCCCACAATGAATACATTCCTGAATTCCAGACCCTTCGCCGAGTGGATCGTCATCATCGTCACACGGTCGTGGTCGTTATTATCGTCCGGCTCGTCGGCATTGGTTAATAAGGACACCGATTGAAGGAATGCGCTCAGCGTTTTGTCCTCCGTTTCGTCGCTATCGACAAACTCCTTGATACCATTCAGCAATTCCTGCACGTTTTCGTAGCGCGAAAGACCTTCTACGGTCTTATCCTCATACAACTCCCGCAGAATTCCGGAGGTTTTGGCAATATGGGACGAAATTTCGTAGGCATCCTTGCCCTCTTCCACCAGGATTTTGAAACTCTTGATCAGCGTAGCGAACCCTTCGATAGGAGCGATAGAGCGCCCGGAACCAAATTGGTTGATATTCGCCACGACATCCCAGATCGCCACATTATTTTCAGAAGCTGTTACCGCGATTTTGGCTACGGTCGTATCACCAATGCCTCTTTTGGGTAAATTAATGATCCGTTTGAAAGCTTCTTCATCCCGCTGGTTCACTGTAAACCGGAGATATGCGAGCAAATCCTTGATTTCTTTCCTTTGGTAGAATGACTGACCGCCGACAATGCGGTATTTAATGCCGAGTTTCCGCAGGGCTTCTTCAAAGGAGCGGGACTGGGCATTGGTACGGTACAAAATCGCAAAGTTCTCATTACGAAGCGATTTCTGCATTTTCTCTTCAAAAATCGCCGTGGCCACCAACCGGCCTTCCTCATTATCCGAGCCGGCTTTGATCACGTCGATCAGCGAGCCTTCCTCATTGGAAGTGAAAGTATGCTTTTCGAGCTGCGACTTGTTCCGGGCAATCACCGAGTTGGCCGCATTCACGATCGTGCTTGTCGAGCGGTAGTTTTGTTCCAGCTTGATCACGCGCACATCCGGGAAGTCCTTTTCGAAATTGAGGATGTTCTCGATATTCGCGCCGCGGAATGCGTAAATACTCTGCGCATCGTCACCCACCACAACGATATTCCGGTGCACAGCCGATAACTTTCTGGTAATGAGGTATTGGGAAACGTTCGTATCCTGAAACTCATCTACCATCACATGCTGGAATTTGTGCTGGTACTTATATAATACGTCGGGGAAATCGCGGAAAAGGACGTTGGTATTGAAAAGCAGGTCGTCGAAATCCATGGCATTGGCCTGGAAGCAGCGTGTTGCGTACGTTTTGTACAGCCTGCCGATCTCCTTCATTTTCGCCGCATCGTCGTCGGCCTGGATCACTGCATTATTAATGTAATCGTCAGGCGAAATGAGCCGGTTCTTCGCTCCGGAGATCCGGTTGAAAACTACATTGGCCTTGTAAACCTTGTCGTCGAGGTTATATTCTTTAATGATACTCCTTAATAATGACTTCGAATCGTCGGTATCATATATAGAGAAATCGCTGGTATAGCCCAGGTAGCGGGCCTCGATGCGGAGTATTTTGGCAAAAACAGAGTGGAAAGTACCCATCCAGATGTTCCGTGCCTCGGTACCGACAGCGCCTTCGATCCGGCTGCGCATTTCGCCGGAAGCTTTATTGGTAAATGTGAGGGACAAAATGCGGAACGGATCGACACCCGTCTCAATCAACCGTGCAATGCGGTAGGTAAGTACCCTGGTTTTCCCTGAACCCGCGCCCGCAATGATCATCAAAGGGCCATTTCCGTGCAGCACAGCCTCCCGTTGGGGCTCATTCAAGGTCGAGAGATAATCGTTGTGGTTCAAAGTTGTATGCTTTTCCAATTACTTATAATATATAGCAAAAGCCAAAGTTAGGAAAAACCGTCAAAAGCATCCTGAATCTGTGGGCTTGTAAGAGAGGCCCTTCCTAAATATTATTCCGCGATCAGAACATAAGGTGTGCATTGTTGGTTAATTAGCAACAATTTCAGAACTCATCATATATATAGGGCATCGCCCGCATGCGAACAGAGCTAATGAGTACAATGAATATAGAAGACCAACCCCTGGAAGTACAATGGGAACACCTGCTGGCGCAGCTGGAAGAAATGGTAGGCAAGCGCCCCGGCGATTTGAACGGCGTCCTTTTTTTGATAGGTGTGCAGGAATTGGGTCAGGGCGCGAAGCGATTTTCGAAGGAACAGAAGCAAGACCTGATGCATATAGGTATATGCAGGGTGCTAAGCCTGTCGTCCTATTACAGTCTTGAATACATCGACAAAGATGGCTGGCCGCATTACAAACTGGAGCGGGCGCTGCCCCCGGGCGATCTTTTGAAGCAGGAAGCGCTTTTGAAGATGCATGTGATTGAGTACTTCAAAAATTTGTGAAAAATTTACGTACCGGTAATTTCTGGTTATCAATCGGTTGCCGAAAAGTGAAAAAGTTTTTTTACAATTTTTTGCTACCTGCGCTTGCATTTAAAAAAAGAACCTGCCACTTTTGCACTCCTAATCGGGAACAACGGCACTGAAAACGATCAGGGCCACGAGTTTCGGGAGTACCGAAGCAACGTTCTTTGACATGATGAAGAGAGCAAAAAGATAGGTTCGTTAGAAACATTCGGTCCGCTTTTTCGGAAGCGAGATCATTTAATATTTACAATGGAGAGTTTGATCCTGGCTCAGGATGAACGCTAGCGGCAGGCTTAATACATGCAAGGCGAAGGGGCAGCAATGTCACTGTCGTACGGGTGCGTAAC
>NZ_JAHXBN010000133.1 GCF_019924045.1 Dyadobacter fermentans
ACGATGGTCACATTCACGGTTCCGTCGGCGGCATATTTATCGGTACCATCATCGACGTAGGTAAATGTCTGCGGTCCGATAACGGATACTTCGGCAATGCGGTTGAAAGTACCCGGTTTAGTTTTATCCTCCCGGTACACACGGTGCACGCGGTTGCCGTTGTCCCAGGGTACGAGCGCGGTCCATTTCAAACCTATCTGATTGGGCTGGGCAGCGGCCTGTTCGAGCCTGACCGAGCTGGCCGTTTCGGTTTCGTCGAACTTGGTGAGCTGGCCGTTTACCGTGGTGTA
>NZ_JAHXBN010000134.1 GCF_019924045.1 Dyadobacter fermentans
GTATAAGATATTGCCGATGGTCGGCATACGTTGAGTAAAAAAATCACCCTTCCGGATTTCCGGAAGGGTTGATTTGTAAACCTGGCTGCAAGTGAATGAATTACATCCCGTGACTAATCCATCAGGTTCGAACGCTATTTTTTCTTAATCACTTTTTGCGAAACAGACGAGCCATCCGGCATTTGAATCTTGATCAGGTATACTCCATTCGGAAGAGGTCGGATGTTAAGTGTCTTTTTGTTTTTGCCATCACTGTTGCGGCCTTCGATCAATGTGCGCCCGGAAATATCCAGAACTTTAATCTCCTCTGATCCATTTAATCCGTCTATGGTCAATTCGTCGGCAGCGGGATTTGGGTAAGCGTATGTAATGGTGCT
>NZ_JAHXBN010000135.1 GCF_019924045.1 Dyadobacter fermentans
CGGTATGTGATCGGCCGTTTGCCGGTCGGGCCCGCAGGGCATTTTTAGCACGGGCGCAGCATATGATCGGCCGTCGGCGGTCCATGGTCGGCGGTCGGGCCCGCAGGGCCTTTTTAGCACGGGCGCAGCATATGATCGGCCGTCGGCGGTCCATGGTCGGCGGTCGGGCCCGCAGGGCCTTTTTTGCACCCGCGCAGCATGTGATCGGCCGTCGGCGGTCCATGGTCGGCGGTCGGGCCCGCAGGGCATTTTTAGCACGGGCGCAGCATATGATCGGCCGTCGGCGGTCCATGGTCGGCGGTCGGGCCCGCAGGGCCCTACAACCCCGAAATCGTATAA
>NZ_JAHXBN010000136.1 GCF_019924045.1 Dyadobacter fermentans
CTGCAGATAAGTGGCTGCTCTGGCCGGATTGATGTCGACTACGTAATACCTTGTAGCGAGCCTGCTGTAAATGAATAAATAGCCGTCGCCAAAGACCTCCCCGACATTATAGTATGCGCTGACCGTCGGCGCAGGCAAATTGGGAATTGAGTAGGTGGTGAGTGCAGCATTAGATCCAATTTTAACTACCTGGTTGGTGAGGACATTGATGCCCCAAATATAATTATCAAGCGTATTGTAACCGATGGAGTTGACTCTTGCAGGGAGGTCTCCCATAAGAGTTCTGACGCCTGTGGATACATTGTAGCTATAAAGCGTGGAATTGCTTGTATTTGGCCCGCTCACTTGATATGCAAGATTAGAGCATGCAAATGG
>NZ_JAHXBN010000137.1 GCF_019924045.1 Dyadobacter fermentans
GCGTGGCGGTTGGTGTGCATACCACGCAGTTTGAGATCCGCGATCCCGAGGTGAATTTGTTTGAAAAAGTGCTGGCGATAGCGGCCGGGGAAGTCGATAAGGCGGCATTGGAGCGCCCGTTTGTCAAAGTAGCAGGCATTTGCGGCCTGACCGGGCAGGCTTTGAAAGAGGCTGAAATCGCCGTGAACCTAGGCTATGACCTGGGGCTTGTCAGCATGGCGGCATTCAAAACGCAGGCGGAATCCGAGATTATTGAGCACGTTAAAAAGGTTGCCGAGGTGATTCCCGTATTTGGGTTTTA
>NZ_JAHXBN010000138.1 GCF_019924045.1 Dyadobacter fermentans
CACCGGTGGTTGGGGATTACGGGTGAAAACGGAGGATATTGCCAAGTTCGGGCAGCTTTATTTGCAAAAAGGAGAATATAATGGCAAGCGCATTCTGCCTGCCGCGTGGGTGGAGGAAGCTACACGCTCGCATATTATGTCCAAGGGCAGCAACCGTAAGCCCGAGGACGACGACTGGCAACAGGGGTATGGCTATCAGTTCTGGCGTTGCCGGAATGGTG
>NZ_JAHXBN010000139.1 GCF_019924045.1 Dyadobacter fermentans
CAGGATTATGCTAAAAAGCGATCTCAGGGGCAAGACGGCGTTAATCGCCGGTGGAGGAAAGAATCTGGGTGGCTTGCTCGCTCGCAACCTCGCCAGGAAGGGAGTTTCCAAGCTTGCCATTCATTACAACAGTGAAAGTTCCCGGCCAGAAGCGGAAGCCACACTGGCCGATGTGAAAGCCGCCGGGGCAGAGGGGTTTCTTTTTCAGGGGGATTTAACGCAAATTGGCAATATCACCCGATTTTTTGATGAGGCCCTAGCCGCCTTCGGAGGAGTTGACATTGCGATCAATACGGTTGGGAAAGTGCTTAAAAAGCCGTTCGGCGATACCACCGAAGAGGAATACGACAGCATGGCCGACATCAATTC
>NZ_JAHXBN010000140.1 GCF_019924045.1 Dyadobacter fermentans
TTACGGCTGTTGCCGAAGGAAAAACGGCGCTGCTCGCCTGGGCAACGACCGAAGAAACCAACAGCGACCGCTTCGAAATCGAGCGTAGCGCCGATGGCAAGAAATGGGTGGTGATCGGCTCGGTAGCGTCTACGGGCGAAAGTAAGGTACTTGTGAATTACATGTTTACGGATGGCACCCCGCTGTCGGGCGAGAATCTTTACCGCCTGAAAATGGTGGATAAGGACGAAACCTACGCGTATAGCGCGATCCGTAACGTGCAGGTGAAGGGCG
>NZ_JAHXBN010000016.1 GCF_019924045.1 Dyadobacter fermentans
GGCTCTCGAAACTTTATGCTTAATTTCCCCCCAGATTTTCTGCTTGATCCGATACTTGGACTAGGCGTCCCCGACTAGGCGTCCCCGATCAAACCCGGTAAAGCAGGCGGGGCGCGCAGCCTGGCCGCCACAATTATTAAATCAAAAGCCCGTCCTTAGGATCGGCTTTTTGCGTTTGGGGCTTTGAGTATTTATTTCGTAGAAATCACACGTGTCTTTGCACAGGAACTCACGCCTTAACCAAATACATGCTTGTGCAGCTCCTAATATCTAAAACGCCTTAATTTTAGCCTCTGAGCGATTTTTACCGTCCTTGCGGCACCAAGGTGCCTGTTACTCTAAATATACCTTCAAAGGCCAGAATGGCTATCTTAGCCACCTATCAACAAAAAAGCCGATCACGAGACCGGCTTTGAAATAGAAAAACTCATTTCTTAATGAACGACTGAGGCTGTTTTAGACTGTCGTGCCACAAATTCAATTGAAGCGGATATAATGCCATCCGTATCGATCCCGCATTCTTTGTATAGTTCAGAAGGTTCGCCGTGCTCAACAATGGTGTCAGGTATTCCGAGTCGTTTTACTTGGCTCGTGTATCCGTTATCAATCATGAATTCCAGCACAGCGCTGCCAAATCCGCCTTGTAAGCAGCCATCTTCCAATGTCATGACTCGGTCATAAGACGAGAAGATTTCGTGCAGCAGGGCCTCATCCAGTGGCTTCGCGAAACGCATGTCGAAAAGACCGGCGCGGATGCCTTGTTTTTCCAGCTCTTCACAAGCCTTCAATGCCAAGTTGCCCAGTGGCCCGAACGAAAGAATTGCGAGGTCGGAGCCCTCTCTGATTTTTCTTCCCTTGCCAATCTGGATTTCTTCAAATGGTGTCTTCCAATCGGGCATGACGCCATTACCCCTCGGATAGCGAATGGTGAATGCATTCTTACCTGATTGAAACGATTCCAGTTGCGCTGTGTACATCATGTTCCGTAGCTCCTGCTCGTTCATAGGAGAGGCAACTACCATATTTGGAATACAACGCATAAAAGCGATGTCATAAACGCCATGGTGTGTAGGACCATCAGCGCCTACCAATCCTGCCCTATCCAAACAGAAAATAACTGGTAGTTCCTGAATGCACACGTCGTGCACGACCTGATCGTACGCACGCTGCATAAATGTGGAGTAGATATTGCAATACACCACATCACCACGCGTGGCCATACCTGCTGAGAAAGTAACGGCGTGCTGCTCGGCTATACCCACGTCGAATGCCCTTTCAGGAATGGCTTCCATCATGATATTCAAGGAAGAACCCGACGGCATTGCAGGTGTGATACCAACGATCTTGGGATTTTCTCTGGCCAGTTCCACAATGGTATGGCCGAATACATCCTGGTATTTCGGCGCCTGAGGCGTAGTGTAGACTTTTTTCTGTATCTCACCCGTGATCTTATCGAAGACGCCGGGAGCGTGCCATTTCGTCTGGTCCTTTTCGGCCGGGCCGTAGCCTTTTCCCTTTACGGTAAGGCAATGCAAGAGCTTGGGACCAGGAATGTTTTTGAGATCTCTGAGTACTTCGGTCAGATGGCTGATGTCATTTCCGTCGATCGGACCGAAATAGCGTAATCCCAGCGATTCGAACAGGTTGCTCTGGCGCAGGATCGCTGTTTTCATAGCTGTTTCTACCTTTGAAACGATCTCTTGCGCACTTTTACCGAAGTTGCTCATTTTGCCGAGCAGGTTCCAAACCTCGTCTTTGAACTTGTTGTAAGTCTGCGAAGTGGTAATGTCGGTCAGATATTCTTTCAGCGCACCGACGTTCGGGTCGATGGCCATGCAGTTGTCATTGAGGATAATCAGCAGGTTGGAGTCCGTGGCGCCCGCGTGGTTCATACCTTCGAAGGCTAAACCGGCCGTCATAGCACCGTCCCCGATGATGGCAATGTGTTGGCGTTCGAAGTTCTTTTCCAGTGCAGATGCTACCGCCATGCCAAGCGCCGATGAAATGGATGTCGACGAGTGGCCTACGCCAAATGCATCGTAAATGCTCTCCTTTCTTTTTGGAAAGCCTGACAGTCCGCCATAAACGCGGTTGGAATGGAATTCATCACGCCGGCCTGTGAGTATTTTGTGTCCGTAAGCCTGGTGGCCCACATCCCATACGAGTTGATCGTCGGGCGTATTGAACACATAATGCAGCGCTACGCTCAATTCCACTACACCAAGACTTGCGCCGAAGTGCCCGCCGTATACCGACACATTATCGATGATAAACTGCCTTAACTCGTTGCAAACCTGCGGAAGCTGAGAACTGTCCAGTTTTCGGAGATCTTCGGGAGAATTAATTGTTGCTAATAATTTTCCTGGCGTTATAAGCATACCGTAGGGCTATTGAATCAAATTTACTGGCTGTCCGCTTTATTAAATAGTCACAAAATTAAGCAAATACGCATTAAGTCGGACTATTATTTTTGCTGGCTTGCCTTGAACAACTTCTGCTTCTCCTCCCGCGTCAGGCTTTCATAACCCGATTTCGAGATCTTATCCAGGATCGAATCGATTTCCATCTGATCGGGCATTTCGATCGTGCCTGACGATGACGAAGAGTATACGCTCGTGCTGCGGTACACCTGACGTTCGCGGTAAGTTACCTGCATGGATGGCCGTTTCCGGAAAATGCGCGACCATATCGATAGCAGCCCGTAAATAGGCTTGCCCAAATCTGTCCCGTTTTGCAGCAGTTTGATGAATATATAACCTGTGAATGCCCCGCCCAAATGCGCCAGGTTACCACCGGCGTTAGGACCGACCGTTTGCGCAAGCGACAGAATGATATAGAACAGCGCGATAAATTTAATGCGAACGGGCCCTAAAAAGATCAGATTGAACGTATAATTAGGCAGCAAGGTAGATGCCCCTACCGCGACCGAAAATGCCGCCGCAGATGCACCCAGCATCCTCGAACCTTCGATATGCGCCTGAAAATAAGGCAGCAGGTTATACAAAACGATGTAAATTAATCCGCCGGCTATCCCGCCCAGCATATACAACGCCACGACCCTCTTTGCGCCCAGATATTCATCCACCAGTTTCCCGAACCAGTAGAGAAAGAGCATATTGAAGAGAATGTGAAAGATATCATCGTGTGTGAAGAAATACGTGATGAGCGTCCAGGGCTTATATATGAATTCCTCCGTAGCGGCCGGAAGCTGTAACATATTGATCACCAGTGCATATACGTTCGAAGATTGAGAGAGGGTAAGCACAATCTTCATGAGCAGCAGAATCAGAAATACTGCCGTGTTTATCAGAATAATCTTTACAAGCGCATTCTCGGATTTCGCGAATTCCCTTTTAACGTCGTCAACAATATTGCTCATCTTCTTCTTCTAATAGAAATTTGACTTTTGCGTACCCCAGTAACGCAACAATATATATGCAAATAGCATTCCTCCAATGTGCGCGAAGTGGGCAACATTATCGGACTGAGCATTTTGTATTCCTGAATACAATTCAAAAAGCCCATAAAAAGCAACGAAATACTTTGCTTTTATAGGGAACGGTACAAACAGGAGAAAAAGCTCCGTATTTGGAAACAACAAACCAAACGCCATCAGGATGCCGAAAATGGCTCCCGAAGCGCCGACCATGGGAATGCTGAGCGCGTTCGTGTAGACATCTCCTACATCCTTAATACTCTGTTGAATATACATGGAATTAGTCGGATTTGCTTCAAAATCATTCACAAATTGGAGCCGGTATTCATAATACGCTTCGGCATGCTTGCTCAGGAAGTCGGCGAAACCGTCGGGTGTGGGATTTTGGGTATATATCTCAACAGCCTTTGCCAATTGCCAGTTCTCGTAGAAGCCTATCCCTGAGAACAGAAGCCCTGCGCCAATGCCCGTTACAAAGTAAAATATCAGAAAACGCTTTGGCCCCCAGATCCTTTCCAGCAGCGGCCCGAACATGATCAGACCGAACATATTACTGAAAAGGTGGCCAATGCCGCCATGCAGGAACATGTAAGAGACAAACTGGAAAATATGGAAATCCGGCGACATCACCGGCATGAGCGCAAACTGGCCTTTCAGACTGAAAACAGAAGAATCTATAAAGTAGAATAGAATATTCAGAATGAGTAAATTTCTTACTGTGGGGGTTATGGCTAACATATTTGATTCAAATTCAAAGATTTATCTCCAATTAACTTCATAAATCCGGTTTTTGTTTCTTAACCCCGGAATATGTTTGCCAGCTTATCCATCGTCAGCAAAACGATAATCGGTTCGCCGCCGGGCGTCCGATTCGGGTCCGACGACGAGAACAGCTGGTTGAGCAATGTGTGTATTTCAACGTACGAAAGCTTAACTGCATAACGTACCGAAAAACGTTTCGCGAGCGACCTTGACAGACTTTCCGGCTTATTCAGTTTAAGGTCGGAATAACTCTGTTTAAGTTGCTCGATCAGCTCTTCGAACAAATCCTGCTCGCTTTCCTCCGGCAGATCAGCCGGAATGCCGCGAATGATCAGCTCATTAGCGCCGAATTCGTCAAACTCAAATCCCAAACTGCGGATCTCTTTTTTCGTCTCGTGCACGAGTTGCATATCCGAGTGCGTGAGCCGGATGGTTTTCGGGAAAAGCAATTGCTGACACGCTCCATTGCGGTTAATCAGCATTTTACGGTACCGTTCGTAGAGAATGCGCTCGTATGCGGCCTTCTGGTCGATGAGCATGATACCGTCCTTCACCTGCGACAAAATGTAGCGGTTATGAAGCTGGAACAGCAGCGCATCGGCCTCGGGCGCAGCAATAACCTCGGAAGCCATCCTGTTTACCTTGCTGGCGACGGTTTTGGCCTGCTCCTGGTACACCGGTCGCGAAGCGGTGGTGGTACCCATCTCGAATGCGGCCAGTTCGCGGTGCCGGTCTTCGGTATTTTGTAATCCCTCGAAAAGCTTGTTCCAGTTGGTCAGGTTCGATTTGGACGTGCTGCCCTCGCTCTTGCGGGGCTGCGCAGCCCAGTCGGGCATCACCGTGCGCGGGATCAGGTTGTTGTTCGGTTCGGTAGGCGTGGGATTAAGAAAATTGATGTTTTCCTCAAAATCGATGGATTGCGACAGATTGTAAACGCCTACCGCCTTCTTCACCGCTGCCATAATGATCGCATACACGGATCGCTCGTCGTCGAACTTGATCTCCGTTTTAGTGGGGTGGATATTGATATCGATATGCGACGGGTCGATTTCAATAAACAAAACATAAAACGGGTGACTGCCCTCGGGAATGGTGCCGTCGAATGCGCTGATCACCGCGTGGTGCATGTAGTTATGCTTGATGAAGCGGTCGTTCACGAAAAAGAATTGCTCGCCACGCGTTTTGCGGGCAAATTCGGGCTTGCCGATGTAGCCGCGCACATTGATGTACGAAGTATCTTCCTGGCAATAGGCCAGCTGCTCGCGGTAACTTTTCCCATAAATATCGATAATCCTGCGTACGAGCTTTACCGGCGTAAGGTTGAATACCTCGGTATCGTTGTGATGAAGCGTGAAACCCACCTCCGGATGCGCCAATGCCACCCGCTGGAATTCGTCGAGTACGTGCCGCATTTCGACGGAATTCGATTTCAGGAAGTTCCTGCGGGCCGGTACATTGAAAAACAGGTTGCGAATTGAGAAGTTGGTGCCTTTCGGGCAAGCCACCGCTTCCTGTGTTTTAATTTCCGAACCGTCGATACGGATCAACGTGCCGAGTTCGTCAGATTCCTGGCGCGTACGCATTTCGACCTGCGCTACGGCCGCGATCGATGCCAGCGCCTCTCCGCGGAAGCCCATTGTCTTGATCCTGAACAGATCTTCGGACTGCCGGATCTTCGAAGTCGCATGCCTTTCGAAACTCATGCGTGCGTCGGTTTCGGACATCCCGGTTCCATTGTCGATCACCTGGATGAGCGTACGGCCCGCTTCGCGGAGTATCACCTGCACCTGCGTAGCCTTCGCATCAATCGCATTTTCCATCAGCTCTTTTACCACTGAAGCCGGTCGCTGAACGACCTCTCCCGCGGCAATCTGGTTGGCTATGGAATCGGGTAATAGTTGGATGATGTCGGATGAAGGCATGTCGGAGCTGGCAGTTAACTTTACTATAACAAATAAACAAAAATTTTTTTTACTGCCCGGCGAATATCGGTGGGTAACAAATCGGGGGATTTTGCTTTATCAAGAATCCCGATTGAAATAATTACATTAATAATTCAAATTTTACATAAAATAGAAGCGTTTGTAATGTAAAAAGTTGTTGACTATTAATTAATTGTATAACTTGGGATACTAACCGATGTTATTAAGCACCTGATCCTGTTATGAAAACGCCAATTATCAAGAGATTTAACTTTACCATGGCATTGCAATGGCTCATTTTTTTACCAGTCATTCTGCCTCTTTGTATCATTTTTGGCGCCGTACAAGGTGTCATGAATATGGTTGAAAAAATGGCGCACAGGATGTGGGTTGACATGGAATTGTAACTCCCAGGATCGACGCATTTAGTCAGCGTATCAGGTAGATATAAAATGAAAAGAGCCCGGAATTTTCCGGGCTCTTTTCATTTACAGTTATTGCTTAGAACTTCCAGCGTACGAATGCTTCCATCGCTTCGTATTCGGCCAGGCCGAGTGAATCGTAAAGCTGCGCGGTTCCTGCATTGCGCTCTTCGGCTCGTTGCCAGAACTCGCGTGAATCCTCTCCCTGGAATACCACACCGTCTTTCTGCGACTGGTGTTTGAAAATTCCCTGGCGTTTTTTCAGCACCTGGTCAGGGCTCATCGGTACTGCCATTTCGATTTCATAAATATCCCACTCAGCCCATGCGCCGCGGTACAACCATACCCAGCAGTCTTTCATGAAATTCTTATGTTTCGAACGCTGCAATGCGGCTTCGATAGCATCCCAGCACACCTTGTGCGTTCCGTGCGGATCGGCGAAGTCGCCGGCTGCGTAAATCTGATGCGGCTTGATCTCCTCGATCAGGTTTTCGATGATCTTGATATCTTCTTCACCGATCGGTTTTTTCTGAACAGTACCTGTTTCGTAAAAAGGCATATCAAGGAAATGTGCCTGGCTGGTTGGGATACCTACGAAACGGCAGGTAGCCTTCGCTTCGCCACGACGGATCAGACCTTTCACCTTGCGAACCTCAGGGCTGTCGATTTCGCTGTTTTTGGTATGTCTCAAAAATTCTTTCGCATCCAGGAACAACTTATTGGCATCCGGGCTGTTGATATCGAAGCCATTGTTGAAGTCGACCACGAAATCGATAAAACGCAATGCTTCGTCGTCAGCAACCGCGATGTTACCGGAAGTCTGGTAAGCAACGTGCACTTCGTGGCCCTGGTCAACCAGACGCTGGAAAGTACCGCCCATTGAAATGATATCGTCATCAGGGTGCGGGCTGAAAATCAGTACGCGTTTTTTCGCAGGCTGAGCGCGCTCCGGACGGTGCGTGTCATCTGCATTGGGCTTACCACCCGGCCAGCCGGTAATGGTATGTTGTAATTGGTTAAATACATTGATATTGATCTCGTAGCAAGCCCCATATTGTGCCAGCAAGTCGCTCATACCATTGTCGTTGTAATCCTTATCGATCAGTTTCAGGATTGGTTTTTTCAAGGTTTGCGACAAATGCGTTACCGCTTTCTTGATCATTTTATTATCCCAAACCACTGAATCAACCGCCCAAGGCGTCTTGATGCGGGTTAGTTCGGAAGCTGCGCTTTCGTCTACCACGAAGGTTACGTCCGCGTGCGCTTGGAGATAAGAAGCCGGGTTAAGCTCGGTTACCGGGCCTTCCACAGCGTTTTTGATAACCGAAGCTTTTCTCTCACCCCAGGCCAGCAGCACCACGCGGCGTGCATTCAGGATAGGAGCAACACCCAATGTGATCGCTTTGCGCGGTACATTGTGCAATCCACCGAACTCCATGCTCGCAGCGGCGCGTGTAGAGTGGTCGAGTGTGATGAGGCGTGTATGCGAATTGATGAGCGAGCCCGGTTCGTTGAAACCGATGTGGCCATTACCACCAATACCGAGTAGCTGGAAGTCCAGCCCGCCTACCGCATTGATTTTATTCTCGTAAGACGTGCAGTAATCGCGCAGCAATGCAGCAGGTACAGTTCCGTCCGGCACGAAATAATTTTCTTTCGGAATGTCGACATGATCGAACAGCTGCTCTTTCATGAACCGGTGGTAGCTGTAAATGGAATCCGGTTCCATTTGGTAGTACTCATCCAGGTTGAAAGAAATCACATTCTTGAAGCTCAAACCTTCTTCACGGTGCATACGCACGAGGATCGCGTAAACGGTCTTCGGCGAAGAACCGGTTGCAAGTCCCAAAACGCAAGGCTTACCTTCCTTTTGTTTCTGACGGATCAGGTCCGAGATCTCTTTTGCAACTGCATAGGACGCTTCTTTGGAATCGGCAAAAATCTGCGTCGGGATTTTTTCATAGGTGATGGGTTGCCCTATGGTGCCGGTAGTGCCTTTTCCATTGCTGGAAGCTTGCATCAGGATTGTTTGTGGACTTACCGTTTGTTGGCTCATAACTAAATGTTAAATTATTTAAGAGTTTCGTGAATAGACTTCGAATTAAACTGCAAGTTACTCATGTGTTCGATCACGCACGAACGATTTGACCACAAAAGTACAACGGAAAACAATTATTCTTAAAATAATTTAAGAAATAACTTACACATAAAATTACGCTTGCCGCAATGCTACGGGCTATCCGCCCGCGTTAAGCTTATCGGTCGGTTCGCACTTTAAATATAAAGTAAGTGTTAATATTTTATTCCAAAATAATTGCTTGTATTTTTGCGGCTTATTCCACGAGTATCACACCATTTTTTCTGACAAATCCCATGTCTACACTCACCAGCGTTGAACGCGACACCGCCATTTTTGATCTGATCAACAGAGAAAAACATCGCCAGGAGTCTGGTATCGAATTGATCGCATCTGAAAACTTCACGTCACGCCAGGTGATGGAGGCGTCAGGCAGTGTGTTGACCAACAAATATGCGGAAGGTCTTCCGGGCAAGCGCTACTACGGCGGTTGCGAAGTAGTCGACGAAATCGAGCAGATTGCGATCGACCGTTTGAAAGAGCTTTTCGGCGCTACCTGGGCTAACGTACAGCCGCATTCGGGAGCACAAGCCAATACGGCTGTTTTCCTTGCTTGCCTGAACCCAGGAGATAAAATTATGGGCTTCAACCTCGCACACGGAGGACACCTTACACACGGTTCGCCTGTAAATATTTCAGGTAAATATTTCCAGCCTGTTTTTTATGGCGTGGAAGCAGAAACTGGTCTGATCGACTGGGATAAAGTAGAAGAAACTGCTTTGAAAGAGCGTCCGAAACTTTTGATCTGCGGCGCATCTGCATACAGCCGTGACTGGGATTACGAGCGCCTTCGCGCAGTAGCGGACAAAATCGGTGCGTTGCTGATGGCCGATATTTCCCACCCTGCCGGTTTGATCGCGAAAGGTCTTTTGAAAGATCCGTTCGATCACTGCCACATTGTTACTACGACAACTCACAAGACACTTCGCGGCCCACGCGGCGGTGTGATTATGATGCGCAACGATTTCGAAAACCCATTCGGCATTAAAACTCCGAAAGGCGCGCTGCGTACCATGTCGTCATTGCTCGACTCAGGCGTATTCCCGGGTACACAAGGCGGACCTTTGGAGCACATTATCGCTGCCAAAGCCGTTGCGTTCGGTGAAGCGTTGAGCGAAGGATATTACAACTATGCTACCCAGGTAGCGAAAAATGCCCAGGCAATGGCTAAGGCATTCGTTGACAAAGGTTACCGCATTATCTCGGGCGGTACCGACAACCACCTGATGCTGATCGACCTCCGCACTAAAAATGGTGTAGAATCAGGCCTGACTGGTAAACTGGCTGAAAACACGTTGATCAAAGCGGACATCACCATCAACAAAAACATGGTGCCTTTCGACGACAAATCGCCGATGGTAACGTCAGGTATGCGCGTAGGAACAGCCGCAATGACCACCCGCGGATTGGTCGAGGCAGATATGGAGCGTATCGTTGACCTGGTTGATACCGTACTGGTCAACAACGACAACGACGCGAAAATCGCTGCTGTGAAAACAGAAGTGAACGAATGGATGAAACAATATCCATTGTATTAATATAAAATAGTGGTAAAAAAATGCTGCGCGGTGACACTGTTACCGCGCAGTTTTTGTTTTTGGGGAGGCATAATAGATTGACTTACAAATCGAAGGGTCTGAAATGCATTTGTCACCGTAAGCCTGTCGTTAACTATTGGTTGGCGGGAAATATATAACTTAAAGAATTGTGACCTAACTTGTTTTGACTTAACAAGTTTTTCATAACTTTGCACTCCAAAATCGAATTATTTGATATGAGCAAGAAAAATACGGGCGAATCCGGGATTGAAATCATTGAATCTCCGGAGGCATTAGCAGGCCAGATCAATAAAGCTGAGGTTTTTTTCCTTAAAAACCGCAAGGTTGTTCTTGGAATCGGGGTGGCGGTTGTGGTTGCTATTGCTGGTTTCGCGGGTTACCGTTTTTACATAGATGGTCAGGAAGGCACTGCCCAGAATGCACTTGCCAGTGTCGTGTACGATTTTGAAGCAGATTCATTGCAAAAAGCATTGAACGGAGCTGGTGGTAACGAAGGCCTTCTGTCTATCGCTGACAATTACAAAGGAACTGACGCCAGCAACCTCGCAAGTTTCTACGCAGGTGTGGCTTTGTTGAAACAAGGTAAATACGACGACGCTATCAGCCGTCTGCAATCATTCAGCTCTTCCGATCTGTTGATCCACGCACGTGCTCAATCATTGATCGGTGACGCTTATCTGGAAAAAAATCAGCCTGCTGAGGCTATCTCATACTATCAGAAAGCTGCTGATTATGAGAAGAACGAATATTTTACACCCGTTTATCTGATGAAACTGGCACTGGCTCAGGAGAAGGCTAACCAGCCTGCTGACGCCGTTGCTACCTATAAACGTGTTGTTGACGAGTTCCCACTTTCCTCGGAAGTGGTGAACGCGAAGAAATATATGGGATTATTAGAGGGACAGGTCGGCAAATAATGGTTAAACCATTCTGTTTCTGAAAAAGGATAAAGCCGACCGCGGTTTTATCCTTTTTTTATTCATTTAATCCAAAACCTTAAATCATACCTGTTTTTCATAAACCTATTGAAAATCAATGTCAAGTGCCGATAAAAATCTAAGCGTATTCACCACGGAAGGACTTCCGGATATCAGCAATAAAAAATTTGCGATCGTAGTAGCCGAATGGAACAGCGAAGTAACCGAAAAGCTGTTCGAGGGAGCATATCAAACCCTGATCACCTACGGGGCGTTGCCGGCGAATATCGTCAGGGGTAATGTGCCGGGTAGCTTCGAACTTACGATGGCCTCGCAATGGTTTGCACAGCGCGCCAATATCGATGCGGTGATCGCATTGGGCGTGGTAATCCAGGGCGAAACCAAGCACAACGATTACATTAATCACGCGGTGGCACAAGGCATTACCAATGTGAGTTTGAAATACGACAAACCGGTAATCTTCGGCGTACTGACTCCCAATAATATGGAACAGGCACTGGATCGTGCGGGCGGCGTACACGGCAACAAGGGCGACGAGGCAGCCATTACAGCGGTTAAAATGCTAGGCTTGAAAGCACAGGTCACTAACAGTCAGTTGTAGTCATTCGTGGTCATGAGTTGTCAGGTATAGTCATCAAGTATAGTTAGGAGTTGTCAGGTATGTCATGAGTTGTCAGGTATAGTTAAGAGTTGTCAAGTGTTGTTTTAGTAACTTATACAATATAACAACCTAATGACTATACTTGACAACTCTTGACCATCCATGACAACCTCTTGACTAAACCTGACAAAAATCATTCAGTCATTCAAAATTCAATCATTCATTCATTAAAATTATGCAAGTCTGGAAATTTGGCGGTACTTCGGTAGGGAAGCCTGAGCGTATGCACTCAATCCGCGAACTCCTCAACAATGATCCTAATCGTAAAATTGTGGTATTGTCGGCTTTGTCCGGCTCTACCAATGCGCTGATCGCTATCGGAGAAGCGGCCAAATCGTATGACGATGCCAAGGTTGCGGCTTTGATTGAAGAGTTGAAAAACCATTACGATCTGTTTATCAAAGAATTGTATTCGACGCCGGAAGGATTGGCGGCCGGTCAGCAGATCGTGGATTCTGAATTCGGATTTATCAAATCCGTTGTAAGCGTGAAGCCGTTCACCATCAAGCAGGAGAAAGAACTCGTTGCGGAAGGTGAAATATTGAGTACCAAAATGTTCCAGGCATATTTGGAAGAGAAGGGCGAAAGCTCGGTATTGCTGCCTGCATTGGATTTCATGCGTATCGATGCCGATGGCGAGCCCGAATTGGCGACAATCGAGGAGAAATTGGTGACGATTTTGAACCAATACACAGACAAGCAGACGATCGTTACCCAGGGCTTCATTTGCCGCAACCCGCGCGAAGAAGTGGATAACCTGAAAAGAGGTGGTTCCGACTATACCGCTTCATTGATAGGCGGTGCGATCCGTGCGGACGAAATCCAGATCTGGACCGATATCGACGGAATGCATAACAACGACCCGCGCATTGTGAAGCGTACCTTCCCGATCCGCGAGCTGACGTTCGAAGAGGCAGCTGAGCTGGCTTACTTCGGTGCGAAAATTCTGCACCCTAGCACCATTACCCCTGCCAAATTGCGCGGTGTACCGGTTCGTTTGAAAAACACCATGCAGCCCGAAGCGCCCGGAACGCTTATCGCGACCCAAACTTCCGACCGCGACATCAAAGCCATTGCCGCGAAAGACAATATCACGGCGATCTACATTCATTCGACCCGTATGCTGAATGCTTACGGCTTCCTTCGCAGGGTGTTTGAGATCTTCGAAAAATATAAAACACCGGTGGACATGATCACGACTTCCGAAGTATCGGTGTCGGTAACGATCGATAACTCCGAAAACCTGGAACAGATCAGTGCGGAATTACGCGAATTCGCTGATTTGGAGGAGCATGACCGCGATCAGAACATCATTTGCATCGTTGGGAATTTCAGCGCCGACAAAGAAGGTATCGCCCTGAAAGTGCTCGATGCGATGAAAAACATTCCAATACGAATGATTTCGTATGGTGCTTCGGAACACAACCTGTCGTTGCTGATCCATTCAAAATACAAAGCGGAAGCGTTGAATGTCCTCAACGAGCGCCTGTTCTTTTACGAGGATGCGATGAAGGACATTTTCACTGCTCCCTGAGTTCAAAGCATTCAAATACTAAAAAGCTGATCGCCGACGGCCGACAGCCGACAGCCCATGTTACAAACCAATTTTATCCGCGAAAACCGGGAACTGACCATCGCGGGATTGACTAAAAAGCATTTCAAGGATGCCGAGCAGGCGGTAGACCGCATTATCGAGCTCGATGGCAAGCGCCGCCAGATCCAGCAGGAGCTGGACGACGTGCTGGCCGCATCTAATAACAAAGCCAAGGAAATCGGGGCATTGATGAAAGCCGGCCAGAAAGCCGAGGCAGAAGCAGCCAAAGCCGACACCGCCACATTGAAAGAGCGTTCCAAAGCATTGGAAGAGGAGCATAAGGCATTTGAAGAGGCCTTGCTGCAAGAGCTCATAAAGCTGCCGAACCTCCCGCACGAGAGCGTGCCCGAAGGCCGCACCGCCGACGATAATGTGACCGTCCTCGAAGCGGGTATCAAGCCGACATTACACGAAGGAGCATTGCCGCACTGGGATCTGATCAAAAAGCTGGGCGGTAACCAGGCTCCGATCATCGATTTTGAGCTCGGTAACAAAATTGCCGGCGCGGGTTTCCCTGTCTATAAAGGCAAAGCGGCCCGTTTGCAGCGTGCTATGATCGCATTCTTCCTCAGCGAGGCAGGTAATGCAGGCTACACCGAAGTACAGCCGCCGATCGTGGTGAATGCGGATTCAGGTTTCGCGACAGGTCAGCTGCCCGACAAGGAAGGCCAGATGTACCATGCGACGGTAGACGATCTATATTTGATTCCTACCGCGGAAGTGCCTGTTACTAATCTCTACCGTGATGTAATCGTGGCTGAAAGCGAGTTGCCGGTGAAAAATGCCGCATTCACGCCGTGCTTCCGCAGGGAGGCGGGCAGCTGGGGCGCACACGTACGCGGGCTGAACCGTTTGCACCAGTTTGATAAGGTGGAAATCGTGCAGATCAACAAGCCGGAGGATTCGTACAAGGCGCTCGACGAAATGGTAGCACACGTGAAAATGTTGCTCGAAAAGCTGGAATTGCCTTACCGTATCCTGCGCTTGTGCGGTGGCGATATGGGTTTCACGTCCGCATTGACCTACGATTTCGAAGTGTGGTCAGCAGGGCAGCAGCGCTGGCTGGAATGCAGCTCTGTTTCAAACTTTGAGACCTATCAAGCCAACCGCTTGAAACTGCGTTATAAGAATGCCGATAAGAAAACGCAGCTTCTTCACACATTGAACGGCTCTGCGTTGGCATTGCCGCGCATCGTGGCTGCTTTGCTGGAAAATAACCAGCAGCCCGACGGGACCGTGAAAGTACCTGCCGTACTGGTGCCGTTCTGCGGTTTCGATGTGATTGAATAATGCATTGAAATACTAATTGGCGAAAGGCTCTCATTCCGGTGAGGGCCTTTTTGCATTTTGAAGCAATGCAGTTACACCGGTTTGGTCCATAATAAGTCTCCCTACCTTCTCAAATGCCGCTCCTTCTTCTATTTTAAATGTGTTTTGAAATTGATTATTGGTAATGTGGGTTCGGAAACATCGGAAGCTGAGCTTGGAGTGGCCGGAGTAATAGGTAATCAGTTCATGGATGTGGGTCGATACCAGAAAACACGAGCCATCGAAATTGGCAAAACCGTCGAGTACGGTTTTGGAGCAGTGCAAAGCATCGTCCTGGTTGGTACCGCGGAATAATTCATCCACGATCACAAAGCATTTTTCATCACGGTTCAATGCTTCGGAGATCTGTTTGATACGCATCATTTCATTGTAAAAATGGCTGAAACCCTGGTCGAGGTCGTCGGAGAGGTGGATCGAGGTGAACAGCCGGTCGATAAATGACAAATGCAGTGATTTTGCAGGTACCGGCCAGCCCAGATGCGCCAGGTATACGAGAATGCCGCAGGTTTTGAGAAACGTCGTCTTGCCGCTCGTATTCGCGCCGGTGAGGATGCAGACGGGCTTGTTATCCGCCAGGTTCAGATCGTTGGCGACTGCGCCGGTGATAAGCGGGTGCCAGGCCGCTTCGGCATTGAAATCATTGGAATGCAAATCAAAAACCGGAAATGCAAGCTGATGGCGCTTTGCGGTTTTGACAATGGCCATGCAGGCGTCCAGCTTATACAGTGTGTCCAGCATTTGCCGGAACTGTTTGCTGTGGCTGACACGCAAATGATAGTCGAGGTAGAAGATTGATCTGTTCGATAGTTTTCCATCGCTTTTTCTCAAAAACATAGCCAGAATGGGGGAGTTGATAAACTTCCGTAGCCCGGCAATGTCTTCGGAAATTTCATCCGGAATAGCGGCCTCCGCCAGATGATCCAAAGTGGATTGAACTGCTCTCGCTAGCCGCAAAGTGGCAAGCACGCCGCTTTGAATACGGTAATATTCCCCCTTGTTTCTAACAGAATACAGCCAGGTATCAAACCAATGCTTGACCGCATCCTGCGACATCGAATGCGCCACACTCAATGCATAGTAGCTTTCGGCTGCGGCGGCATATGCTTTGGCAATGTTGACTTGCCAGGCCATCGGGCGCATGGCAATGGCTTTTAGCAGGTCCTGAAAACGAATTATGTCTTCGGGCGATACTTTCGGCCGGGTGATAATGCTTTTGAGATAGTCACCGCCTCCGAGCGTTTCAGTGCGGTTGTAGAAGGCAAAAATACTGGCTGTCCGGCTGTTTTCGGGCAGGAGTTGTAGTTCGTGTAAGGTATGCCGGTCTACGGGCTGCATTCGGGCGTATTGGGGGTTTTCCCAAATGTAAAAACCGGTGCTGAATGCAGGGCGTTAAAGAAAGTTAAACTTGCGGTTACAGGAAATGCGTATCGCGAAGGAACATGTTTCTCCTCACCAATGCTAGCTGGACGTGACTTCGTTTCTTTTCGGAAATGCAAGCCAGATGAAATAGCCTGTGAGGATAACAATGGCCGTTTGCATGCTGTAATCGATTAGCAATTCTGTGGATGCGGTGGGGTCCGAAGGCGTCATGTAGCAAGGCATTCCGAGGCGCCACCAGTACGACGGGTGCACGACACAAAGCAGGTTAAATACGAAAAGGATCGTAACTTGTGTTCTATTCTTCCAGTCAATGACATAGAACACCAGCGGGAGCAGGAATAGGAAGATATAATTGCTGTAAGCACTTTGTTGTACGATCATCATCGTAGCGTACAAAACCACCCAGACTTTCGAGAGCATCACCCTGAAATCGGCATTACGGAGACGCCAGGCGGAAATGCAGGCCAAGCCTACCGAAGCTACCAGACCGATCCAGTTCCAGATCTTTTCTCCCACGCCGATGGAATTATAAAACCACGGATTTAGTACCGACGGGATATTCGGGGCGCGTAGTGTCTTGGCTTCATCGAGCGGCTGCATAAATTCCAGCCCGACGAGCGGGTAAAGAATAGCCAGCGAGATAATGCCGATAATGGCAATAGGAATGACGAAGCGTACTTTTTGTTTTTCCAGTAAAAACAAAGGCACCATAATGAGCACGAAAATGGCTTTGGTCATCAACAGGCCAATGGCCAGAATGACTGCATACCACTCCACGCGCAGTGTGCGCTCGCGCAGCAGATATGCGAGGATCACGAAAAGCCACATCCAGACATCTTCCTGCGCGCCTATTACGCATAACACGAGCGAGCCAGGCAATAGCAGGTAAATGAGTGCGCGGAACAGGAAGGTGCCCCGCGATTGAAATGGCCTGAAAAAATGGTAGGAAGCCAGTAACGCAACGCCGTCCATAGCTGCCATCGTGAGCACGATCATCTTCGGACTGTACCAGAGTTTAAGCCAAATGCCGAGGAAATAGGCGTAAAGCGGTGAGTACGGCGACCAAAAATCACGGTACACTACTTGCCCTAATGAGGCTTTGCTTCCCTCGTCCCAGAAGCCGTTTACGTCCGAGGTCGGTTCCATATTGGCGACGAGGTACACGGCAATGAATGGCAACAGGCGGAGGAACACCCACGCGACGGCCATTACCGCATTGGCGGATTTCTTTTCCAGCCAGTCGGTTAAAGCGTCTCGTTTGAATAGTAATGCAGCAGTAACCAGCAATGCGGCTACGCTGATGGCGGTTTTGGCAAGGACTATATTCATGCCGCTGCCAAAGTTTGGGTATGAACCACCTTACGATACGTTTCGCGGAGAATCCAGAGGAAGCAAAGCACATTCAGGATTTGCAGCACGTATTCGAACAGGTAGGACGTATTGGCGAACAAACTCAGCGATGTGTACGCGGGTTGTTTGATATACACCCACACAAATGGCTGCACGACCGTAAGCCAGTTCAATGCGAGCAATATCACAATGTGGGCAGTCTTGCGGATATCGATGATTTCAAACAACACGGCCATCAGATAGGCGATCACATATGCGCCCATAGCGCTGGCCTGGAAGAGCATCATGCACACGAAGCAGGCGATGAAAATGCCTGGCAGCACCTCACTGATGTGCCGGTGCCGTGCTTTGAATGCCATGTAAACCGGGATGAAAACCGTAAACAGCAAGCCGAACCAGTTGATCAGCGTCGATTTCTTTTCGTCGACATGGAAGATGATCTCTACGAACGGCCTGAATACCGAGAAAAGGTTAGGCGTCATGAGCTGCTCGGTGTGCCGGATCGGCATCAGGAACAGGTCGCCGATCTGCCAGTAGAGGAAACCCACCGCAGGCAGACCGATCGCCGCCATCACGAGCAGCATTTTAATCGGTTTTTTCACCATTACCAGCAATGCAGGCAACAGGAATATGAAGGTGACTTTGATCGTCAGCAGGGTCATCGCATACAAAAGGCCTATTCCAACCTCGTAGTTGCCCCTGTTCTTGATGGTATAGCGCCAGATGAGCAGCGCCGCACCCCAGAACCACACTTCTTCCTGCCCATCGACGAGAATGTACATGAATGCAGCGGGAAGCATATAGTAAATCGCAGCCAGTTGCAGCGCTTTGGGGCTTCTGCTTTTGTAAGTATCGTAGGTGAGCCACAGAATGGCGGTCTCCATTAAAACCATAAACAATACGATGGCCCGGGCATTATGCCAGATCCATACGGGTATGCTGATAATGTAAGCGTACAGCGGCGCGTGGTACGACCAGAAATCGCGGTAGACGAAACCGCCTGCTTTGGCGCCCTCGGCTTTGTAGAAAAAGAAGGGAATATCACCCCGCGGTTCCTCATTGATGATGAGGAAAATGCCGATCCAGGGAATAAGCCGGAAAAGCACGAAACCCAGTGTGAAGATTAGTTTATCGTTTTCCCGCTGCCACTTTGAAAACAGATCCGAACGGCTGATGGTCCAGATGATTCCGATTGTCAATGCAAGGTTGATGAGCAGCTTAATATAAAAAACGGTAAGAACGGGCATGTGTAATCTGTCGTGATCAGGGCGCAAACTTAAGACAACTTTTGTTGAAAACGTCCAGCAAAACCCAAAGTTTTAATCGGTTAGGAAATTGTATGCTTGCATACTGTTTTCGTAAATCCTATTTTTGAAAATCTTCATCCTCAAAAATCAACGTCTTCTATGTCAGCTTCCCAACCACTTGCCGGAATGGATTTCAACCTCAGCGAAGAGCACCTGGCGGTGCAGGCCGCTGCACGGGATTTTGCGCAAAGCGAGTTATTACCCGGTGTGATCGAAAGAGATACCGCCCAGCATTTCGACCCGGCATTGTTACGTAAAATGGCCGAAATGGGCTTTCTCGGCATGATGGTGGCGCCCGAATACGGCGGTGGAGGTATGGATACGCTTGCTTATGTGCTTGCGATGGAAGAAATATCGAAGGTGGATGCCTCGGCCGGGGTAATCATGTCGGTGAATAATTCGCTGGTATGCTGGGGGCTCGAAAAATATGGTACGGAGGAGCAAAAGCAGCAGTATCTGACACGGCTCGCGTCCGGCGAAATCATCGGTGCATTCTGCCTGTCGGAACCGGAAGCAGGTTCGGATGCCACTTCCCAGCATACGACCGCGTTTCTGAACGGCGACCATTATTTATTGAACGGTACGAAAAACTGGATCACCAGTGGCAATACTTCATCGGTTTGCCTCGTGATCGCGCAGACGCACCCTGAGGCGAGGCACAAGGGTATTAATGTCTTTATCGTCGAGAAAGGCTGGAATGGCTTTTCTGTGGGCCGTAAGGAAGATAAGATGGGTATAAGAGCCTCAGATACACATACTTTGATGTTCTCGGATGTGAAGGTGCCCGTAGCTAACCGGATCGGCGAGGATGGCTTTGGATTCAAGTTTGCGATGAATGTGCTGAACGGCGGCCGCATTGGTATTGCGGCGCAGGCGCTGGGAATCGCTGCGGGGGCTTTTGAGCTTTCCTTAAAATATTCCAAGGAGCGGAAGACATTCGGTAAACCGATTGCGGACCACCAGGCGATCCAGTTCAAATTGTCGGAAATGGCGACAAAAATTGAGGCCGCACGGTTACTTGTTTACAAGGCGGCCCGGTTGAAAGACGAGGGAAAAGACTACATCCAGGCCGCGGCCATGGCAAAATTGTATGCATCCGAAGTAGCAATGTGGGTGACAACGGAAGCCGTCCAGGTGCACGGGGGCTACGGTTATGTGAAAGAATACCACGTAGAGCGCCTTATGCGGGATGCGAAAATCACACAGATTTATGAAGGTACCTCCGAAATCCAAAAACTCGTGATCGCCCGGGAGCTTCTTAAATAATTAGTAATTCTCCCAAAAGTCGATTTTATTCTGAATGTTGGATTAAAATAATATCAAAATATCACTTTTTTTCAAATTTTTGTGAAACTATACTTGTATTAGTTTTGTACAATTTATTAGATTTGTACAAAATTTGAAAAATCGGTCAAAACGGCCCTTAAATAGATCAAGTATGGAAGACTATAATAAGATTATTGAGTCGTTGGGGGTGAAATTTGTGAAGGCCCGTCATATCAGGATTTTACAGCCCATCACAATCAAAAACTTTTATGACGTACAGAACTCTTTGACCATTCTGTACGACGGTGAAGTTTCTTTCGGATCCGACGAGCCTCAGAGGGTTGAGGAAGGGGATATGCTCTTCATTCCGGGAGGTAAGCATGCTACCGTAACATACGGAAACGGCGCATCAGCCAAAACCGTGTCGAACGAGGAGTTCATGACCAACCGTGACAATTATATTGAAGCAGGCCACGATCCGGCATTGATCGGAAAGCTGCCTAACTCTTTCGGTTTGATATCTTTCGAAGCGAAAGTATTTGATACTGTAAACTTCTTCACGTCCCTGGATGTGCCTCCGTTCCTGATCAAGCGCGACGACCAGATCGCTGCGACCATTAATCAGATCCTGACGGAAGATATGCTCGATACCCCTGGAAAAGGCCGTATCATCAAGATCAAAACCGAAGAGGTAGTGATCGAGATCATCCGTTACATTTTGAAAAACAAACTGTTCGTTGAACAGCTCGTTACCAACAGTACATATTTCAAAGATCCTCGTCTGATCGACATTTTCGCTTATATCAAGGACAACCTGGGCGGCGACCTGTCGAACAAGGTACTCGCCAACGTAGCGAACGTTTCTGAGGATTATGTAGGCCAGTATTTCAAAATGCTGACCGGTATTAACCCGCAGGATTACATTGAATACCAGCGCATGGAAAAGGCTGTGGATCTGCTCCGCACGTCGAAGAAAAGCATCCGCGCGATCGGTTCCGATGTGGGTTACAAAGACACCGCTTATTTCTGCCGCCGCTTCAAGATGATGTTCGGTATCCCGGCCGGAAAAATGCGCCGTCGCGAATCGCTGATGAATGTTTAGAATGTAATGTTAGACTATAATTGAAAAAGAGAACTGATTCCGGTTCTCTTTTTTTAGGTCCATACTTCACGTTTTAGCGGATTACCTTACTGCGCAGGCGTTAGCTGCACAGTTGTAACCTTCCATTTCCCGCCAGAGCGCACGCATACGCTTGTGTACGCGACGTTGCCGTTGAAGCCGTTGTTCTGTATCCGCGCGCTCACATTCCAGAAACCTTGTACGACCGCCACATCCCCGTATGTGCGTGTGCGCGTGCCTGTGAGCATGCCCGAGTCCACGATAATGTAGCCCTGCCCGATAGCCTGCTGCAATGCCCGGCCGTCGATGGTCTGCCCATTATAGTTGGTGACGGTGAAATCATTGGAAATAAGATTGCCGACGGCCGCTGCATTTTCGTCCAGCATGGCCTGGAAAAACAGGTTGGAGCAGTCGGTTCCGTCGATGGGCTGCGGGGTGTCCTGCGCGTATGAGACTAATGACGCGAAGGTCAGGAGGAAGATTGTCAGGAGTTGTTTTTTCATGGGTATGGCCGAATGTAGTCAGGTGTGGTCATGTATGGTCATGTATGGTCATGTATTGTCAGGTGTAGTCATGTGTGGTCATGTGTGGTCGGGTATGGTCAGATGTGGTTTGAGGGAATGCATTGCAACATTCTCGCATTGTATGGCTAGATTCGCCCCAGTTTTGAATGAACGAATCGATACGATGAAATTATCTATAAAAATCCTTTTGACCGCATTAATCGGCATGATCGCCGGCTGTTCGAGCGCACCTGATAAAATAGGCAATCTGGATCTTAAAAAGTGGCGTGGCGACCGTGGAGGCTGCAACGATGTCCGTAAAGGCCTGGAAAGCGATTTTAAGAATGTTGAAAAAGAATTGAAGGGGAAGTTTGCCGACACAATCGGCGAGATATTGGGCAGGCCGGATATTCATCAGCTCGGCGAGCGGAATACCAAGTTCTACGTCTACTTTCTCGAAAAGGGCCCGCAATGCGAGAACATGCAAGCCAAGTCAGACGCCCGGAAAGTGTTGCTGAAATTCAATGCAGTGGGGCTGCTATCCGAGATAACTTATCAGGACAGGCCGCTGTGATGTCGGAGGTCATTAACCCCGGTCACAAATAGAATTTCTTGATTTTGATCAGCTGCTCCACCGGCTCGGGTACCATGTAGCGGATCGACTGGCCTTTCTTAATGCAAGCGCGAAGAAAAGTAGCTGAAATATCCAGCAATGGAGCTTCAACGAACTTTACATCCGGATGGTTGCCAAATGCATGCGGCTTGGAATTGGGCCTTGGATACACGTAGAGGCCCGTGTATTCCAAAATCTTATCGTGATTCTTCCAGTTGGGAAACTGCGCCAGATTATCTTCTCCCATGATCAGCTTGAACTGGTGCTGTGGGAATTTCTCCTGCAAGCGCACGAGCGTGTCGATCGTGTAGCTTGGCTTGGGCATATGGAACTCGATATCGTTCGCCCGAAGCAGCGTGTTGTCCGAAATAGCGCGCTGCACGAGGTCGAAGCGGTCGAATTCGTGCAGGAGGCTATTGTTTTTCTTGAACGGATTTTGAGGGCTCACGATAAACCATACCTGTTCGAGGTCGGTGGTAGTAGCCATCGTGTTGGCAATGATCAAATGACCGACATGAATAGGATTGAACGATCCGAAAAACAGGCCGATCTTCATTGCTCAGATTAAATTTTAGGATTGGATGAATTCCTGAACGAGGTCTTCCGCTTTGGCCAGCGTTTCGTTCAGTTCATCGTTGACAAGGACCACGTCGAATTCGTGCTCAAAACTCTGCTCGTAGCGCACTTTGGCCAGGCGTGTGGCCAGTGTTTCTTCCGTTTCCGTACCGCGGCCCGACAGGCGGCGTTTGATTTCTGCATCGGAGGTAACTTTCACGAATACGGCAAGTGCGGCGTCGCCGTAGGCTTCTTTCAGCTTCAATCCTCCTTTCACGTCCACATCGAAGAGGACGTGCTTGCCTTGATCCCAAAGGCGTTGTATTTCTGCTTTGAGCGTGCCGTAATAATTGCCGGCGTAAACTTCCTCCCATTCCGCAAACTGCTGATCCGCTATCTTCTGACGAAAGTCCTGTAAGGTCAGGAAGTAGTAATCTTTGCCGTCTATCTCGTAATCGCGGCGCGGGCGCGTACATGCCGAGACAGAAAATGCCAGTTGCTGTGTGTATTTTTCTAAAAGATGCCTTACGATGGTAGTCTTTCCGGATCCGGAAGGGGCAGAAAATATGATAAGCTTACCTTTCACTCGAACAGATTAACTGTTAATTTTTGAAATAATCGTATTGAGAATGCTATCCGGGCAAGGCTTCTTGACAATCTTGTTGTTGAGGGAATCCTTAATGCACTTTTCGAGTCGGTATGATTCGATACAAGGGATGCATTTATCCATATTTTCGCGGAAGTGGTCCTTCTCTGCTTCGCTCGCCTCGTCATCCAGAATTGCCTGAATGATTTTCATACACTCCGCATGATGCTCGCAGGTATGCTTCATTTGTTTTTGCGCAACTTCTGTTACAGAAGGCGTCGTGGAAGATGCATTCATTAGTTAAAATGAAAAAAGAATAATGGAATATTGTACAGTTGTACCCTATAACCGAAGAGGTTGCAAAAAAAGTTTCACAACCTATGAATCATATCCCATTGAGCTCGCGTAGCTTCTGAGTTTTTCTTTCAGGAGGTTACGTGCGCGGTGCAATCTGGACCTCACTGTTCCGATAGGAATGTCCAGGATTTTGGCCATCTCTTCGTAGGTGAAACCCTCGATGTCGCAGAGAATGATGACCGTTCTGAAGTCGACAGGGAGGGCGTTGAGTGCATTCGCAACTTCATCGCCGATCAGTTCCTGTACAGCATCGGCACGGAGATCTACGGTATAAGTGGTATCAGATGCTTCCTCAGAGTTATAGGTCGTTTCAACTTCCTGATAATCAACTTTGGAAGGTTCTTTACTTTTTTTACGGTAGTCGTTGATGAAGCTGTTTTTGAGGATCCTGAAAAGCCAGGCTTTTGCGTTGGTACCCTGTTCGAATGAAGATATAAAACGGAACGCCTTCAGATATGTGTCTTGAACCAGGTCGTTTGCATCGTCTTCGTCCATGGTGAGGCGGAAGGCGAAGTTGTACATGGAATCAATGTGTGGCATGAACTCGCGGTTAAATACTTCATAACGAAGATCGTCCGTGTATTCATTAGTCGTGAGCGTTTCTGACATGGCAACTAACATAGGAATGCTGAATTTACAAAGATTAATAACAGCTCCAATTCGTACAAATTAAAATTTGATAAATGGCTGAATGGAGCGTCCTAACTGCCCTTATTTCACGATAAAATTAAAAAGAGCGGGGATGAATGAATGCTTCCCCAGACGGTGTCGCCTCCTATCGTTAATTTAATGTTAATACATCAAATTCCGAGCCAAAAAGGAGGTTCCGCCAAAATGTCATACTAGCGTTTGGAGAAGAGTTCCAGCAGGATAATGAGGATGGTAGTGAAGAGCGCGCTGGCACCGATGCGTATCAGTGTGTAAAGGATCATTCCAAAGTTGTTCATCTCCATCAGGAATAGCATCGAATGGTGGATCAGGATCAGTGGGAAAATGTACGAGACAAATGCCCCCAGTCCTTGCGCACGTATGCCAACCTCGGCGCGTTCGGCCCCGCGCGACTTCATCTGGTAATGGATGAGGAATGGCCTCAGGTAGGCGATCAGCACCGTCGCTGATGCGTGCATGCCGAATGTATTCGAAAAAACATCCACCACAAAGCCTACTGCGAAGGCAATGAGCAACGTATACATCCGGTCCATGTCCGCGGGCAGCAGCAGGATGGCCGCAATGTAAATGAAACAGAACGCGTAGTTGAACAGCACGATATTCCGCATGAAGAAGATCTGCAAAAACAGGTAAAGCAGGATCATCAGGGAATATTGTATCGCCTCGCGTAAGCTCATTTTTTCAGTTCTATGGTTCTTGCTTTAAGATTTTCCTGTTCTACAAGTTGGTGATTTTGTACCACATACACGTATGACAGGTTCCGGAAGTCGGTCGCCAGCTTCAACACAATGTTGTAAAACGTCTGGTTCGGGTTCACGGCTACACTCTGCACTTTTCCGACCATGATGTTGGGAGGAAAAACAGAGTTTTGGTCCGACGTTACCGCCGAGTCTCCCTTGAAGACTTTGGTATACTTCGACACATCGATCATGTCGATCAGGTTAGGATCCTTCCCATCCCATTTGGCATAACCTATTTCCTTGCTGCGCACGAGTTTGGAAGAAACCATGAAATTCGAATGCAGGATGGAGGTAATCACCGAGTAATGTTCGGAACAGAAACGAACCTTACCCACTACGCCCGTCGCCGAAATGACGCCCATACCAGGTTTGATGCCGTGCGCCGTACCCTTGTCGATCGTGATGACGTTGTTCGCCTTGTTGGTTTCATTATCCACCACTTTTGCCACGGTGTACGAGAACCGCGCTGCAAATGCAGAATCCGGCACATAACCAGCAGGTAACTGGCTCGGGTTGGTCTGGCTTAGCCGTGCTACCTGCGCGTGCAAATGTGCATTCTCGCTGGCAAGGTCCGCATTGATCTCGTCGAGTTTGGTGTAATCGCGCACCGAGTTCGAAAACGCGAGGGTTTTGGCGACGTAGTAATTGGAAGTATTGAAATAGGTTGCTCCCCAGTAGGTATTGTTGCGCACGATCATCCACGCACTGAGCACTTCCAGCAGCACAAATACCAAAAAGAAACGATTCCGGACAACGAAATCAACGAGTTGGAGCATGGGGTTAAATGTTCACGCGCAGTTCATCAATGGGTGCACATTGCGCAAAAATAGAAAATTTTTTACGCCCGGCGCATTGCATGCCGATGGATGAACTACGCGCTCCGATCCTACGAAATCAGTACAGGCTTGTATAGTTCGAGGTTTTTGAGGACTTCCCCGGTACCTTTCACTACCGCCTTCAACGGATCGTCGGCGATGTGTACCGGCAGCTTGGTTTTCTGAGCGATACGTCTGTCGAGGCCGTGGATTAATGCGCCGCCGCCTGTGAGGTAAATACCGTTCTTGAAAATGTCCGCAGAAAGCTCTGGTGGAGAAATTTCGAGGGCTTTCATGACACCCTCTTCAATTTTGGAGATCGATTTATCGAGAGAATAAGCGATTTCGCTATAAGTAACGCGGATTTCCTTTGGAATACCCGTCATAAGGTCGCGGCCGCGGATCTGGTAATCGTCCAAAGGCACTTCCAGCTCGGGAGACGCCGAACCGATCGCCATTTTGATCAATTCCGCAGAGCGCTCACCGATGAGCAGGTTATGCTCGCGGCGCATATAATCCACGATATCACGCGTGAAAACGTCGCCCGCAATGCGTACCGATTGCTCGCAGACGATACCCGACAATGCGATAACCGCGATTTCGGTAGTACCACCGCCGATGTCGACGATCATTACCCCGTTCGGCTGCGTAATGTCGATACCGATACCGATCGCCGCTGCGATAGGCTCATGTACCATATACACTTCCTTCGCACCCGCATGCTCGCAGGAGTCCTTTACCGCACGTTTTTCAACCTCGGTAATTCCCGAAGGAATACAAACCACCATGCGATGCGAAGGAGTGAAGAAACGGCTGCCGGTATCGATCATTTTGATCATCCCGCGGATCATCATTTCGGCTGCGGTAAAGTCGGCAATCACCCCGTCTTTCAGCGGACGGATCGTTTTTATATTCTCGTTCGTCTTTTCATGCATTTGCATTGCCGTATGGCCAATCGCCAGCACTTTGCCGGTGGTTTTGTCCATGGCAATAATCGACGGCTCATCAACAACAACAGTATCTTTATGGATGATCAAAGTATTGGCGGTACCTAAATCAATCGCTATATCGCTCGTCAAAAAATCAAACAATCCCATATATATTTTTAAAAACTTTTGCTCCCTTTGATTTCAGGATGGCAAAATTACAGATTATTAACCACAAACAAAGGCATTTAAAAAATTTCGGTATGCGGTATCCGAAGGGCGTAAAACTAGTTGCAAAGGGCTTTCCGGCAGGCGTTCCGGGTGGCTTTCCGACGGGGTTTCCAACCGGGTTTCCAACGGGTCTAAAATCATGGAATTTGTAATTCCTGCGTACATTTGTTTTCACTATGGGAATCAGATCAGTTTTAAGCAGGCCGCTGGCCCGTTACATTGTCAAGCAGCAACAGGAATGGATCGCGCGAAGTGTTGAGGTCCAGGAAAAATGGAGGTCGGCGCTGGTAAAGAAGGCGGCCGACACGCAGTTTGGGAAAGACCATTACTTCAAAGACATTCATAGCTACTCCGATTTCAGGGAAGCCGTTCCGGTGCACGATTATGAGGATCTGAAACCTTACGTGGAGAAAATAAAATCCGGGGAAAGTGATATTTTATGGCCGGGCAAGCCGCTCTATTTTGCCAAAACTTCGGGAACTACTTCGGGTACCAAATACATCCCGATTTCCAAAGATTCCATCTCCAACCACATCGACTCGGCGCGCAATGCCATTTTGACGTATATTGAAGAGACTCAAAAGGCTGATTTCCTGGATAATAAGCTGATTTTCCTCTCTGGCAGCCCGATACTGACAGACACCGGCGGGGTACTGACAGGCCGCCTGTCAGGCATTTCCAACCACCATGTGCCCGGGTATCTGCGTTCGAACCAGTTGCCGAGCTACGAAACCAACTGCATTGAAGACTGGGAAACCAAGCTTGACAAGATCATTGAGGAGACGCTCGATCAGCGTATGTCGCTCATCTCGGGCATTCCGCCGTGGGTTCAAATGTATTTCGACCGCATTATCGAGCGGACCGGCAAGAAGATCAAGGACGTTTTCCCCGATTTCTCGCTCTTTATATATGGTGGCGTTAATTTTGAGCCTTACCGTGCCAAATTGTTCGAATCCATCGGCAAGCGCATTGATTCGATTGAATTGTATCCGGCATCGGAAGGTTTCCTGGCTTACCAGGATAAACAAAACGAGGAAGGCTTGCTGCTTTTGCTCGATACCGGCATTTTCTTCGAATTTATTCCCGTAGAAAACTACTTCGACGAGAACCCGCGCCGATTATCTATCGGTGAGGTGGAAGTAGGCAAGAATTATGCGGTCATTGTCAATAATAATGCAGGACTTTGGGGTTACTCGCTCGGCGATACCGTCAAGTTTGTCTCGACCGACCCTTACAAAGTATTGGTAACGGGCCGGATCAAGCATTTCATTTCTGCATTTGGGGAGCACGTGATCGGTGAGGAAATTGAAAAAGCATTGAAATACGCATTGGAAAGGCATCCTGAAACGGAGGTGATCGAATTGACCGTCGCGCCGATGGTAAATTCGACGGATGGTGGTCTTCCTTATCACGAATGGCTGGTGGAATTTGCTACGAGGCCGAATGATATGGAGCAGTTTGCGAACGACCTCGACCGCAGGCTAACCGAGCTCAACATTTATTACAAAGACCTGATCACCGGAAGCATCCTGCGACGACTCGAATTGACGCCGCTGCGCAAGAACTCCTTTATCGACTATATGCGCGCCAATGGAAAGCTCGGCGGCCAGAATAAGGTGCCGCGCCTCTCCAACGACCGCAAAATCGCCGATGAACTGACCCGGCTGAACCAAAATTGACCGAACCTAACAGTGAGAATGCAATGAAAAAAAGAGTAGCTATTTTAGGTTCGACCGGTTCGATCGGCACCCAGGCCCTTGAAGTGATCGCGGCGCATCCGGAGATTTTCTCGGTTTCTGTGCTAACCGCCGGCGGCAATGCCGATCTGCTCATCGAGCAAGCCGTGAAATTCAAGCCGGAGGAGGTTGTCATTTGCAACGAACAGCATTACGAGAGGGTCAAAGCCGCCCTTTTTCCGTTCAATATCAAAGTTTACAGCAGTGCATCCGCATTGGTTTCCGTCGTGGAATCGGATCATGTGGATGTGGTACTGACCGCCATGGTAGGTTACGCAGGCCTTCTGCCGACTATTCACGCGATCAAAGCAGGAAAAGACATTGCATTAGCCAACAAAGAAACGCTTGTAGTGGCCGGCGAGGTGATTACCGCACTGGCGAAACAGCATAATGTCCGCATTTACCCCGTCGATTCGGAGCATTCTGCCATTTTCCAATGTCTCGCGGGCGAGCAGGACAATGCGATTGAAAAAATCATACTGACCGCATCGGGCGGCCCGTTCCGTGGTAAAGACCGAGCATTCCTCGCGCACGTAACGAAGGCGCAGGCGCTCAAACACCCGAACTGGAGCATGGGCGCGAAAATCACGATCGATTCCGCGACGCTGATGAACAAGGGGCTGGAAGTGATTGAGGCGAAGTGGTTGTTTGATTTGAGTGCTTCGCAGATAGACGTGATTGTGCATCCGCAGAGCATTGTGCATTCGCTGGTGCAGTTCGAGGATGGAAGCATTAAGGCGCAAATGGGGCTGCCGGATATGAAATTGCCCATTCAATATGCATTATACTATCCACAGCGACTGAAATCCGACTTTCCGCGGTTCAATTTCATGGATTACCCTTCACTTACTTTCGAAAAGCCCGATCTCGAAACATTCCGTAACCTGGCGATCGCTTATGAGGCGCTCGAAAAAGGCGGAAACGCGGCTTGTATCGTCAATGCGGCCAATGAAATTGCCGTTGACGCATTCCTGCACGATAAGATTGGTTTTCTGGATATTTCGGACGTTATTGTCGAGAGCCTTGCCAAAATCACTTTTATCGGGAATCCTTCAATCGGGGATTACGTTGAGACGAACGAAGCGACAAGGCGTTTTGCTTCTGAAATGATACAGGTTAAAGTCTAAATGAAAACCACCTTCTTGAAATACCTGTCTGTTGCGCTTGCCAGTACATTGAAATTCTTCGGAGGGCCGATTGCGGGGGTTATGCTTAAACTGAGCTGGATAGAAACCGCCCTGTGCTCGGCTGTGGGGATGATGTTCACCGTGTTCGTGCTCACGTATCTGGGAGGAGCGATCCGCAACCTCATTCAGAAGAACCGCAAAACGCCGCCCAAAAAATTCACCAAGACCAACCGCATTGCCGTTAACATCTGGCGCAAATTCGGGATTGTAGGCATCGCATTTCTTACGCCGCCGCTGTTCACACCGCTTTTCGGGCCTATTCTGGCCGTTGCATTCCGGGTTCCAAAGGGTTCGATATTCCTGTGGATGTCGGCCAGCGCGCTCGTGTGGGGACTTGCCATTTCCTACATCGCCCACAAAATGACGTTTATCCAGGAGTGGATTAAATAGAAAGAACTACCTGCTGACTTCCTTCTTCGGCGCGGCAGTTTTCTTCATAAAGTCGCCTTGCGAGAAGTACTTTTCGATGAGGCAGTACATGAGTATAAAGAAGTACCGGCTACCCATTTCCTTGATTTTCAGCTTCGATTCGCCGTATTTCCGGTTGGTCCAGCTATTGGGCACCACGGCGTAGTTATAGCCGCGCACTATGGCTTTTAATGGAAGTTCAATAGTTAAATTGAAGTGAGGTGCCAGAAATGGCTTGATACCCTCGATGGTTTCGCGCTTGTAGAGCTTGAATGCATTGGTGGTATCATTGTATTTAATGCCCATTACCATGCGTACAATGGCATTCGCCACGCGGTTGATCACCTTTTTCAATGCAGGGTAATCGATTACTTTACCGCCTTTTTCCCAGCGCGAGCCGAAAACGCAGTCGTAGTCGCCTTCCAGCATTTTATAATAAAACTTCACGAGGTCTTCGGGGTCGTCGGACATATCGGCCATGAAAACGGCCACGCAATCCCCTTTGAAACGTTCCAAACCATAACGCACCGCATAGCCAAAGCCATTCGGGCCGGGATTGGTGTAATAAACGAGTGTAGGTATTTGAAGGGAAAGCTCATCCAGCACACGCAATGTCCCGTCTTTCGAATTGTCGTTGGTGACACATATCTCGTGGGGGATATTGTACTTATTTAATGTATTGTGTAAAGATACAAGCGTGTGAGTGATCGATTCTTCTTCGTTATATGCTGGTATTACGACGCTTAGCTTCATAAATGTATTTCGTGTTAAACAGTACAAATTAAAGATTATTAATTCGAACTGCCAATTTTTTCAAGGCTGGTAAGGAGCTCGTCGTAGCGTTGCAGGGTCTTGTTTATAGTCGCGTTATAGCGTCCGTCAAGCCATTTGCCTACGTTTTCAAACATCTCCTTTCTGTTTTGTAAAAACTTAAAATTCGTGTGTGCGTGTACATTGCTCAGGCCCGCGCTATGCTTGCGGTAAATACCCATTACATCGGGTAGATAGCCGATTTTACCTTTCGCAGCGAGCTGAAACATAATGGCCCAATCCCCCGCGGCGGCTTTGGCGTGCCATTCGGCGAAGTCTTCGGTGAGGAAATGGTTGCGGTAAACCCAGCTGGCGGTAGCCATAAACCATTTGTCTTCCAACAGATCTTCAATGGTAGAAACCGCTTTCTGATCGGGCGCGTTAAAATAATGCGAAGGAGAGCCATCTTCGTAAATGACCTCCATATTGTGATGGCAAACGGTGAAATCACGGTTCTGATCCAGAAAATCGACCTGTTTTTGGAGTTTCAGCGGATCGGTCCAGTAATCGTCGCCCTCGCACATCGCTACATATTCACCCCGGCAGGCTTTCAACAGTTGCAGCACATTATTTCTTCCGGCAAACTCGCGCGGCTCTTTCGGGCCCTGGTTTTCGGAATGCAAAAAAGCCCGGATTAGTCCCCGCGTGGACACGCCAGACTTTTTTGCAGCATATGCACGAATAATATCCGGCGTCGCGTCCGTGGAAGCATCGTCCCCGATCACAATTTCAAAGTCGAAGCTGGTCTGCTGCATGAATGCGCCGTCCAGCATTTGGCCAATGTATTGCTCGTGGTTGTACGTAGGGACGCAGACGGAAAGTTTCATTCGAATTTTAGCTAAAAACCTCTTTCAGCTGCTCTACCGTTGGGAAGTTCGGCGTTACGAGCTCTGTTTCGGGTTTGTAAATGTACGCCATTGGATAGCCGCGCTCGATGAAGGTCGGTTCGTCGAGGTTGTTGTAGCGGAGCTGCACCGACCAACGGATGTTGTTCGTAATGTTGTTGCCCGACTGGTGAATCAGGAACGCGGAGAAGATCAGGATATCGCCGACTTTGAATTCTGTTTGGATAAAATCTTCATCCTTTAATTCAACAGTAATACCTCCCTGATAACCGGAAGTGGAAGATGCCTGCAAGCCGATCTTGTGGCTGCCCGGGATCACCTGCAATGCGCCGATATCCGCGCCGGCATCGACCATCGGGAACCAGATCACCGCACTGTCGAGCGAGCCCTGGCCGGTACGCCAGTCCTGATGCGCATCGAGTTTCCAGTGCTTGCTGCCGTCTTTCGACAAAAAGCGGCTGTTGAACTGCATGGCCGCACGTGCACCGATAATAGGAGCCGAAAGGCCCACTTCTTTCAACAATTTTTCAATAACCGGGTCAACCCCCAGGCGGTGCAGCGGGAATGAATGCTGAACCGTTTTTCCTGTGCTCACGAAACCATCGAAATCCTTTTCGAAGAACTCGAACATGGCGTTTTCAAATGTATCGCGGTCGTCGATATCGACGGTTTTGCCCGTTACGCGCTTAATTTGCGTCGCAAAAATCTTGCGCGCGTCGGTGTATATTGCATTAATGACGTCCTTGTCGAGGTAGTTTCTCAAAAGGACATAACCATCGCGGTTGAACTGCTCCTGAAGTGTACTCATTGTGCGATCACGTTTGTGACATTTAATGGTGATTTCTTCAAAATTATCTCGCCATTGTTTTTGAGGTTATGACTAGCCTCAGTTTGATTCAGAATATTAATCTTCCCAAACCGCATAACCAAAACCCGCCGCACCGAAGCCATTACCATTATAAAGCAGGTAACGCTTGCCGTTGTGCTGGTAGAAATTGGCGTAATCGATCATTTCGTAGTCGAAATCTTCCGGGTTATCCGATTTCGCGATGCCTACGAGGTGGTCTTTGCGCTCCCAGTTGGTACCGTCGGCCGACTCGGCGTAGCCCAGGCGGTAGCTCTGGTTGCGGTCGGTGCGGTAGTCGCGGGAGTGGCGGTAGGAGTAGTACATTTTGTAAATGCCGTCTTCCTTAAATACGCTCGGGCGGCCCACTGCGTGCAGGAAATCGTCGAAATCCAATGTAGGAATATCGCTGATCTCCCAGTGGATGCCGTCTTTCGAAGTGGCCGATTGTGCGCGGTAGTAAGGCTCGGGATAGTCGTGGATCATCTCGCATTTGTGGCCCGAAATGTACCACATCCGCCAGGTACCGTCGTCGTCGATCAGTACCGAAGGCTGTGCGGCCCAGAGCGGGTTTTGAATGCTGCGGTCCATAATGGGCCCGCGGAACATCTTTTTGAATGTGAGACCACCGTCGTGGCTTACCGAAAGGCCCATCGAGAGACGATAAGAGTTCCAGGTGCGGTTCCAGCCGGTGTAGTAAAGCCAGATATCGCCGTTCGGGCGGTCCACAAACCAGGCGGGCATTGCTCCCGTTTCGTCATATTCCCCCGGACCGCCGAGTTCGAGCACGGGCTTGTCGTGTATGTAGAGGATCTTTTTGGGATCGTCGTAATCCACGTCGATGAACGTCGGCCGGGATTGCGTGCTGTTGTCCCTCGTCGAGAAGTAGATCCTTAGAAAATCCTTGTGTTTATAGGCAAATGGCACCTGCGCATGGCTCTGACTGTGCGCCAGACTGCCGTCAGGTTTATAAATAACTCCTTTTTTAACCCACATTGGAACGTTGAATTTTGGTATTGAGTAATGGCGTAATGCTTAGTCGACTGCTTTTTCAGCACGCAGGCGCCAGTTATCAACGAAATCTTTGCCCGGGATCGGCAGATCGATATCCACTTCCGGAGCCTTCGCGGTTACGCGGTATTCCATTACATAAAATGCATTACCGAACACATAATGCAGCTTGAAGTTCTCGATGTTGGCCGGAACATCTTCCAACGGCACCTCGGCACGGAACAGCGGGTTCGCTTTCAGCAAAGTAGCGTAAGTAGGGGTATTCCGAAGCCACGGGGCTACGCTTTCATCACCTACAACCACTTTTCCACCCGGTTTCACGACGCGGGTCAGCTCATCGAATGCGCGTTTGCGCTCCGAGAAAGTGTTAATGCCGCCGAAATGGAACACAGCGTCGAAAGTATCGTCCGGGAAAGGCAGGTAAGAGCCGTTTCCGAGGAAGTAATGCACGTTCAGGTCGTCGGTAACGAGCTTTTCCTGTGCCAGTTTCAGCATGTTAGGTGAAAGATCGGAAAGAACAGCCGTTCCGCCGGGTCTTACTTTGTCGAGAATCAATGCGGAATCCTTACCGGTTCCGGCGCCTACTTCGAGGGCTTTCATACCTGGTTTGAGCTCCATCAGATCGATGAAAAAGCGGCGGGTAGCAGCTTCGTCGGAATGGTTCAGGGTTTCGAAAACCCAGGAAACTCCTTTGTCGTAACGAAGGAAAGCCTGATCGTACAAGTATTGTTCGCGGGCGTCTTCGGGTAGCAATTCTTTGGGATATAGCATGTTAACAATGCCTGTATCGCCAACTTCATAAACTGTGCCGTCTTCGCTTCTGAGAGATTTGCCGTCTTCGGCTATGGTTAAAGGGGTTCCTGTGCGTGGACAAACCAATGATTCTAAAAACTCCTGTTGATTCATTTTTGCGTGTCTGATTGATTCATATCTGGTCAAAATTACCCTTTTTCTTTGGAACACCAGCCAATGCCGGCCGCGTTCTTAGCAAATGGGCGATGTGTTTTCTGTTGTATGGTAACGATACCACGCCATTTTTTTATTATTACCTTTGAATGTTTTGTAAAGACAACCCGTAGTACTTCAATATCATGTCCCAGCTTCAGGAAAAAATCAAAGCGCTTGCCAAGGATCAGTCGCAAGACATCATTGCTCACCGCCATCATTTGCATAGTAACCCCGAGTTATCATTTGAAGAGTTCAAAACGGCGAAATACGTTGCATCGGAACTCACAGCAATTGGTCTGCAACCCGAAGAAGGCGTTGCCGGAACGGGCGTGGTCGCGATCATCGAAGGGCGTAATCCGGGCAAGAAAATCGTTGGTCTGCGTGCCGATATGGATGCATTGCCGATCCTCGAAGCGAATGATGTGCCTTATAAATCAAAAGTCCCGGGCGTGATGCACGCATGCGGGCACGACGTGCACACGTCGTCGCTCCTGGGCACGGCGCGTATCCTGCACACATTGCGCGAGGAGTTTGAAGGGACTATCAAACTGGTATTCCAACCGGCTGAGGAAAAAGCGCCGGGCGGAGCTTCCCTGATGATCAAGGAAGGCGTATTGGAAAATCCGCGCCCAGCAAGTATGGTAGGCCAGCACGTGGCACCGAATATTCCGGTGGGCAAAATCGGTTTCCGCGAGGGAATGTACATGGCCAGCACGGATGAATTGTATTTAACCGTAAAAGGCAAAGGCGGGCACGCGGCGGCACCGCATCAACTTGTAGACTCTGTGCTGATGGCATCTCACATTATCGTTGCATTGCAGCAGATCATCAGCCGCAACCGCAACCCTGCAAACCCGTCGGTACTCTCATTCGGGCGGTTTATTGCCGATGGCGTTACGAACGTGATTCCCAACGAAGTGACCATTCAGGGAACCTGGCGTTGCATGGACGAAGAATGGCGCGAAGATGGCCTCCGTAGAATGAAGAAAATGGCAGAAAGCATCGCCGAAGGAATGGGCGGAAGCTGCGAATTCGAGATCGTGAAAGGTTATCCGTTCCTGAAAAACCATCCCGAACTGACCCGCCGCACCCGCACAGCCGCGATAGGCTACATGGGGGCCGAAAACGTCATCGACCTCGACCTTTGGATGGCCGGAGAAGATTTCGCATTCTATTCACAGGTGGTTGATTCCTGCTTCTACCGCCTCGGAACGCGCAATGAGGCACGCGGAATTATCTCCGGCGTGCACACACCTACATTCGATATCGACGAAAGCGCACTCGAAATTTCGACCGGCCTTATGAGTTGGCTGGCAATTTCTGAGCTGAATGCTTAGGAATATACCTTTTGAAATAACTGTTGAGTTTCAACGTGATCACACCGAAGATGGCTTCCTTGAAAATGCCTTTTGACATTTTTGAGGCGCCTTTGGTGCGGTCGGTGAAGATAATAGGCACCTCGGTAATGCTGAAACCGTATTTCCACGAGTTGAACTTCATCTCGATCTGGAATGCGTAACCGATGAAGCGGATATTATCAAGGTTGATCGTGTTCAGCACTTTGGCGGTGTAGCAAATGAAGCCGGCCGTCGGGTCCATGATCGGCATGCCGGTGATCATCCGCACATAATATCCTGCAAAATAGGACATCAATACGCGGTTGATTGGCCAGTTCACCACATTTACCCCTGTAATATACCGCGAACCAACCGCTACATCGTGGCCTTCGTTCGCACATGCATTGTAGAGGCGCACCAGGTCCTCGGGCGGATGCGAGAAGTCGGCATCCATTTCAAAAATATAATTATACCCTTTTTCGAGCGCCCATTTGAAGCCGTGGATATAAGCAGTACCCAGGCCCAGCTTTCCCTTTCTTTCTACGAGGTGAAGGCCCGAAAACTCCTTCATTAACTCCTTGACAACCCCTGCGGTGCCGTCCGGCGACCCGTCGTCTATGATCAACAAGTCAAACGGATGATTCAGGCTAAAAACCTTCCGGATGATGGCTTCCACATTTTCAAGTTCGTTGTAGGTAGGGATAACTACAATGCAATCGTTCACAGAAATTGTCCAGTTTAGAAGTTAAATGCGTAGTATAGAGCGCGATACAAAAATTTCAGAGCTTAATATTGTTATTTTTCTCCCGATCCTCAATTTTCTTGTTCACTTTTTCGTAAATGGTCGTCATGCGTTCGGGGTGGCTCATGTAGTAAGCGTAACTCTCGCGGTAGGCCGTGGTATCAACTTTGTGTTTTTTCCAGATATCACTTTTCAAACGGTTGAAAATCATGAGCGACGAATCGAGCGATTTCAGCTGCAAACGGTTCACGCGTGACTCGGCCAGGTGAATGTCGGTCAGGATTACAGCCATTTTTTCCTCGGACAATGTTCCTTTCGGCGGCGTTTCATCTTCGGAACAGGCCGAAAACAGTAGCATAAAAAGGGCCAGGAGGCTTATACCGGTCGTGAATTTCATCGCAGGGCGTAGCTTACTATCAAAATACCTATCTTTGTTTTAGGTACACCAGACGACAAAGGTGGTAATTTTTTTGCAAAACTTATGTTTGAGCAGTTTCTGGGAAAGTTAAGGAAGTATGAAATCCGGATGCGGAAAGCGGTGACCAGCGAGCGTCACGGCAATTTCCACTCGGTCTTCAAAGGGTCCGGCCTGGAATTCGACGATCTGCGCTTGTACCAGTACGGCGACGACGTGCGGGCGATCGACTGGAACACTTCTGCGAAGGGTCACGGTACATTTGTCAAGATTTTCAAAGAGGATAAGGAGCAAACGGCCTTCTTCATGCTCGACGTGAGCGCGTCGCAGCAGGTAGGGGAGATCAAGAAGCTCAAAATCGATATTGCGAAAGAAATATGCGGGGTGCTCACGCTCTCGGCCATTCAGGAAGCGAGCCGTGTGGGTTTGCTCTGTTTTTCGGATAAAAACGAGCGGTACATCCGCCCATCCGACGGTATGAAGCACGGTTATGGCCTCATTTCGGAGCTTTATAAACTTGTTCCCGAATCGACCAAGACCAATATCGCCGAAGCCATTCTCGTGGCATTAAATGTACTTCGTCGCCGCAGCCTGATATTCCTTATCTCCGATTTTATCGATAATAATTACCAGCACAACCTCAAAGCCCTCGCCCGTAAGCACGATCTCATCGTGATCCATTTGTACGATTCGAGGGAGGTAAATCTGCCGGGGCTGGGCATTATACCGCTTTACGACGCCGAAAAGAAGACTACCGTGTGGGTGAACACTTCTTCACGCCAGTACCGGGAGGAAATGGCCAACCGCTTCGGAAAAAGAAGCGCCGAGCTGCAACGGCTGTGCCACCAGAACCGCGCCGACTATATTTCCATCAATACCCAGGAGGATTATGTGCCGGCATTGATCCATTTGTTTAAGGTGAGGCGTTATACCAAAAGTTCGGCACCATCCAATGGCTAGGGTTTTTCAGGTATTCTTTTCGGTAGCAATAGGCTTTTTGTTTTGCTTTACGGGCATTGCAAGAGACGTACGCAAGCAGCGGATCACGCCCAAAGGCGTTTTCCAGACCGACAGTGTAGAAGTGGGCAAGCCCGTTTATTTCTCCCTGAGCGTACGCCACAGTCCCGAATCTGAGATTTTCTTTCCTGACAGCACCTACGATTTCTCGCCTTTTGAACTGGTGTCCCAAAGAACTTACGTATCCAGTACGGACGCCCGCGGCACGCTCGATAGCGCAGTTTACCACCTCATTTCTTTCGACGTATCCAAGGTGCAGAAGCTGCGGTTACCTGTTTTTGTATTCCAAAAAAAGGATTGCACGGCCGTTTTCACCACAGCTGACTCGGTTTTGCTCATTAAAAGCAACAATATCGATCTTAGCAAAAAACCGGTATTGAAAGAAGAAACCCGGCTTGCTGCCCTGAGTAGGGAGTTTAACTTCTCGATGCTGATCGGCTCCGTCGCATTGATTATCGGTGTGGTAGGGAGCATTTACTGGGTTTTTGGTCGCGATATTTATAAACAATGGCAGTTGCTCAAATTGCAGCGCCGGCACTTGGAATACGTGCGGTCGTTTAACCGCCTCATGCGCAGCGCGCGCGAGAAGGGGAATATCAAGGACGCCGAAAAGGCGATCATCATCTGGAAAAATTACCTCGAACGGTTAGAGAAAAAGCCATTCGCGACTTATACTACAAGAGAAATTATCGATAACATGCCCGACGACGAACTGGCTGACGCATTGAAAAACATGGACAGCATTGTTTACGGGCAAGGTCGGTCGGGGAATATGGAAAGGTATCTCGAAGTGCTTAAAACGGGCGCCACGCGTTTGTACAGGGCCAAAAGGAAGTTTGTACTAGACAGCCCCGTCGCATAATCCGGACATGGAATGGAAAACTGGTTTTCACTGGAATGGTTTGGATACAGCACGCTGAGGTCGTATGAATGGGTTTACCCCTATTTCCTCTATCTGCTGCCGCTGGTGCCCTTCCTGTTTTGGTTGAGAAATGCATTGCACCGCAAGCACAAGCAGCGGCTCACCATTACCTACACGTCGGTCACGGGCTTCCGCAGCTGGCTCACATTGTTGCGGTTTGTGCAGCCTATTTGCGTAGGCCTCGCGATTTGCCTCATTTTGGTGGCCTTGGCAAGGCCGCAGGTAGTTTCGGAGCGGAAAGATCAGTATTCCGAAGGCATCGACATTGTGCTACTGCTGGATATTTCGGATTCGATGATCGAAAAAGACCTGAGCCCGAACCGTCTGGAAGCTGCCAAGCGAATGGCGCGGCAATTTATCAAAGGCCGGTTGCAGGACCGCATCGGGCTGATTGTTTTTGCAGGGGAAGCGGTGTCGCTCTGCCCGCTTACGACCGATTATGAACTACTTTACGGCTTCCTCGACGAGGTGAATCCGAGCCTCATTCCTACACCCGGGACGGCGATCGGCAGTGCGTTGGCCGTGGCCGTAAACCGCATGCGCGATACACCTGGGGAGAGCAAGGTAGCAATCCTGATCAGCGACGGCGACAATACATCTGGTAACCTCGGCCCGACGACCTCGGCCCAGCTCGCGAATGCGTTCGGGGTGAAGGTTTATACGATTTCGGTGGGCCGGCCCAAAAAAATGTCGAAAGCAGACACCACGGCCAATGCGGGTGCATTAATGGATGAAGGCGAGCTGCAAAATATTGCGGGAATCGGTAACGGGAAGTATTTTCGCGCTACCGATAACACGACGCTGGAAACGGTTTTTAAACAGATCGACCAGCTCGAAAAAGTAAAATCGCGGGATGTATTGTCGCGCGATGTGAAAGATTACTACCGTGTTTACCTTTATTGGGCGGTTACATTGCTGCTTGTGGCGATCGGGACGAAAAGTACATTTATGGCCAATATTCTGGAAGATTAATGCTGAAAGCTTATTACAATATCGACGCCATCGAGGCTGGGCTGGATGAAGTGGGAAGAGGCTGCCTGGCGGGGCCGGTAGTGGCCGCGGCGGTGATATTGCCGCGCGATTATAAGCATTCATTCCTCAACGATTCCAAGCAGCTCACGAAAGCGCAGCGTTTGGAACTGGAAAAGGAAATCATCCGCGAATCGGTTTCCTGGGCGGTGGCTGAGGTAGATAATGTCGAAATTGATAAAATCAATATTCTGAAAGCGAGTTTCCTGGCTATGCACCGTGCGGTGGACAAGCTGCGGGTGCGCCCCGAGCATTTGCTGGTGGATGGCAACCGCTTCACGCCTTATCCGATGATCCCGCATACCTGCATTATCAAAGGCGATGCGCATTACCTGTCGATCGCAGCAGCTTCGGTTTTGGCGAAAAATTACCGGGACGAACTGATGGCCAACCTGTCCCGGCAATTCCCGCATTATGGCTGGGAGCAAAATGTTGGTTACCCGACAATTCATCACCGCAAAGCCATTGTTTTACATGGCCCATGTTCCTACCACCGGATGACGTTCAAACTGATTAAGGAAGAAAGTGATCAGTCGGTAGAGGAAACCGAAGATTTAGGCTTTTTGTAAAGTGGTACCGTGCTACAGGGCTCGCCGAACATAAGGCTTTGTACGACGGGTTTCAAAAGTTTGCTTACTGCTACATAAGCGGACACCGGCACATCTACCTTGCTACATCCTTTTACAACCACGCGTTTTCCTGCAAATTCCTCCGCATTCAGCTTGCCAATGGCGTCGGCGAAGAGTTTGTCTTCCAAAGCATTCAAATCACCGAAAACAAATGCATTCGCGTATGGTTCGAGCTGCACGGCCAGGAGCATATAGGCCCAGGTGGGTACTATGGCATCTTCCGAACAGATAATCGACACATTTTTACCCTGGTATTGTGCCCAGTCGTGGCTTTTGAGAAAGTCGCGAAAATCCTTTTCACGCAGGATCATTCCCTGCCAGAGGTTGTCTTTGATATCGTAAACAACGCGTTCGCCGGGATGGTAGAGCTCTTCCAGATCCAGTGAGATAATGCCGCTGGTAGCAACCCGGTTTACTATTTCGTCAGTTTCCATGCTAAAAATCCATTTACAAAAGGGCTAACAACAAAATGTGGCCGATTGTTTGATAAACCGTCTAAAATCCACGGGCTACTGCACTAATGTGCTCGCTTTCCGCGGTGCCGGCGACATGAAATCTTTCAGATAATAGGGTTCAAATGCCGCTACATCCTCGAATTGGCCATTTTGGAATGCAACAACACCCAGCCGGCCGACGGTCCGTGCTGAGGGCCTAATATCGATTGCAGGGAAAACCGCATTGGAATGCTTTTCCAATATCGGCTTGCATTTAGCGGCACCATCGCCGAAAAACACTACTTTCTGATCTGCCAGCAGGTTTTCAAATGAATTCTCATTCATAATCACGGCCTGCGTTTCCTGCACAAATGCATTGTTCTCATCCAGTACCGCGGCGTAAACTTCCATTCGGCGCGCGTCGATCATCGGGCAGAACAAATGCCCCGGGAAGAATGGCGCGAGCTGTAATGCCATCGCCTGCAAGGTATTGATGGCGATCAGCGGCTTGTCGAGCGCGTAGCACAGGCCCTTGGCCGTGGACACGCCCACGCGCAGGCCTGTATAAGAACCCGGGCCTTTGGCGACTACGATCGCGTCGATGTCCGAAAGTTCGAATCCCGCGTGTGTCACACTATCACGCATGAGCGTGGTGAGCATGGCAGACGAGGATTTATCCGTGAAAAGATCATAGGCTGCCAGCAAGCCGGTGTCGTTGTGAACGGCCACTGAGCATCCGCGGATCGAGGTGTCGATACTGAGTAAGAGCATATAAAAACAAAAAGCCCGCCGCGAGCGACGGGCCGGATGGTATTATTTCTTTTTCAAAATCTGGCTATAACGCGCCGGGTCTTTGAAGAGTGCCAGCGCCGCTTTTACTTCGGGATCTTCATTGAAAGAAGCTTCCCGCATGCCTTTTTCCAGATAGTAATGCTTGATGATCTCTTCTTCCAGGATCTTTTTGATCTCCGGCTTGAAGATTTGCAGGTCATTATCCTTACTGTGTGACAATTTGGATTTCAATGCTTTCAGCTGATCCTCAATCACTTCCAGTGATTTCTCCTTTTTGGCAGAAGCTTCCAGGTCTTTCAGGTCGCGTTCTACCTGGGTGGTATAATCGTATTCTTTGTCGCCAAGCCATTTTGTGAATGCGGCATAGTCGGCATCTGTCAGTTGGAATTCTTTCGCGGATTTAATGGTCGGGTGCTCGAAATGGTATTTCACCGCATAGTCGAAGAACAGCCGGTTGCGGCCCAGTGAAACGGCCAATGGCGAAAAGTTTTCTTTTTCCGTAATGATGTCAGGCAAAATGCCGCCGCCGTCGAATACCACGCGACCATTGCGTGTTTTGAACTCGGTCATAAGCGAATCGGGGATTTTACCCACGCTACCGTCGTCGTTGCGATGGCTATAATCGATCGCCTGGATACACCGGCCGCTTGGAATGTAATATTTGGCGGTGGTGATCTTCATTTTAGTATTGAATGAAAGGTCACGTGTGGTTTGCACGAGGCCTTTTCCGTAGGTTCTCTGGCCGATCAGTACGCCGCGGTCATAATCCTGAATAACGCCCGAAACAATTTCTGCTGCCGAGGCACTACGGTTATTGGTTAGCACCACAACCGGAATCTCAGTATCGAGTGCCGGGTTGTAAGCCGTATAAGTTTTGTTCCATTCGCTCACTTTTCCTTTGGTCGAAACCACTTCTTCGCCTTTGGGAATGAATATATTCGAGATCTCAATCGCCATATTCAGCAATCCGCCCGGGTTATCGCGCAGGTCAAGCACGACGGATTTCATGCCTTTGCCTTTCAGTTCCTGAAAAGCATTGCGGACTTCGCGGGAAGCGGTTGCTGTGAAGTCTTTCAAATCGATATAACCCACATCCTCGTTCAACATCCCGTAGTAAGGCACATTGGTGACCTTCACGATATCGCGGTTGAGCGTGATTTCGAGTGGTTTGGTAATGCCGTAACGTTTTACAGTAAGTTTAACGGCAGTTTGAGTCTGGCCTTTAAGCAGTTTGCCGGTATCGAAGTCTTCGCGTGTAGACAGATCGATGTCGTTGATTTTCGTAATCTCGTCGCCGAGCTGCAAACCTGCTTTTTGCGCGGGGGTGTCTTCGTACACCATCATCACGGTATGCTTGCCGTCGGCGGAATTGACCATCGCCCCAATGCCATTGTATTTGCCGGTAGTCATGGTCATGTAATCCTCGATGTCGTCCTCGGCGTAATATACGGTGTACGGGTCGAGGGAACGCAGCATATTGTCGATACTGGTCTTGATCAGCTGGTTAGGATTGATCTCATCGACATAGTACGCGTTCAATTCCTTGAAAAGCGTGGCATAGATGTCCAGATTTCGCGCAATTTCGAAAAGGCGGTCGTCCTGACGGAACGAAACGAATGCCAGCCCGCCTACGACAGGAGCTGCCAGCAAAATGGAACGAAGATACTTTTTCATCTATGTTCAGGAATTGGATTGTTCTTTGAGAAAGGCGGGCGGCAGCTTTTCAAGCTTTTTGAGTGACTGCTTCATGGCCGTTTCAATAACGTCGTACGAGGTTATTTCTTTTGCAAGATACAAAAAAGCAATGTAGGAAGGGCGCGTTTCGGCGGGTAATGCCACGAGCGCGGATTTGTGCAGCCGGTAAGTTTCACGGCAGCGTCGGCGGATCAGATTGCGGTCAACCGCTTTCTTGAAATTCCTTTTGGAAATGGAGAAGAGTACTTGTGGAAGCGGAGAAGGGGCTTCGGGGGCGTAAATATACAGCACCCTGAATGGATAGAGGTAGAACGTTTGAACCTCCGGGCTGCCCTTTTTGAAAAGCCTGCCGATGATACGGAGGTTACACAGCCGCTCGTTCTTACCAAATGTTTGTTTCAAGTTCTTGTAGAAAAAAATGTCTGATAAGTTTGTAAATCACAAACTTATCAGACTATGAAGACCATGTGTCCCAGACTCCCGTCCTCTACTCAAACCTTCAAGCGTGGCTTATTGCTTGTGACGTTTTTCGTCAGAAACAGTCAGTTTCCAACGGCCTTTTTTACGACGGCCAGCAACTACTTTGCGTCCGTTTGCCGTTGACATTCTTTCACGGAATCCGTGCTTGTTTCTCCTCTTGCGATTCGATGGTTGAAAGGTACGTTTCATCTCAGTATCAAATTATTGCGATATAAATCTCTGTCTACCCGTAATTTTGGCTTGCAAAGGTAGATAAAAAAATTAATCAAGTCAAAATTTCTGTATTTTTTTCAGAAATAGTCTGTTAGCAAGGCTGTTTCTGACTGAACTTCTTCCTCAAAACGGTTCAAAAAACCAGTATTGGCATCGAAGAAAACCCCGATGGCACATTCGGTCGTTCATCCAAAGATACGACCATGCACATTTTTCAACATGCGCGGCGGGCGACAGGAATGCGAGAAAAGAAATTGTTAGGAATGAGAAGGGTGGGGCAACAAATGCCGGAAGGGGAATTGTCTGCAAAGGTCAGTGTTGGCCTAGGCCGACATCAGATTATAGGCCGAATAGTTTTTAGTAAACGATTCGCGCACGTCTTCAATCTGATGCGTCAGAAGCCAGGTTCTGAAACGGATCGCATCCTCCGCCTCGTGGTGAACGATACGTCCTCCCGACAGCAGAAGCGTGAAAGTTTTGTGGGTTTGCAGAAAGCGGCGGATTTGCGCTGCACTATGGTCGAAGCCGGAGAAATAAGGGTTTGTCATAATCATATTCGCATGGCGTCATGAGTAAATCAACGGCAAGATACAAAAGTGTAGGTGTTGTTTTATAAAAATGTAGAATAAATTTAATATTACTCCTTAATTTCTTCAAAAGTAACGAAAAAGGTGTAAAATAATATGTCACCGATGATAAATAAATTTTTATCTAGTCATTAATGTGAGAGTAGTAAGTTGTTGATAATGAATATAATATGTCGAGTTGGGGAAAAGGGTGTTATTGTAGCTGCTCATTGGAAACGAGCGTGTCGAACACGAGATGAAATTCGCAGCCGTTGTGGTTGTCTACAAAAACAGAAAGGCCGATCAGTCGCGCCACTTCCTTGACGATCACAAGGCCGAAACCTTTAGGGGACGCATTACCGTATGATTCGGAATGCGCAGAATCCGGGTTGTTGAACCATTCACGGATTTCCTCGTCGATGCCTTTGCCTGAATCGGCTATGACGAGGTGCACCGCATAGCCCGAAACATTCGAAAATATGCGGATCTGGCCATTGCGGGCATATTTGCTCGCATTGTCGATGAGATTGTGGATCACTACCGACAGCAATTCCGGGTTGGAACGGACGGTGAGGCCGGGCGGCACGTCGGTCGATACGTCGTTATTATAGAGCAGAAATACCTTTTCAAACAATTCCAGTTTTCGGGCAATCAGCTCCGAAAGGTCTGTTTCTGACATTTCCACCTTATGGTGGTAAAGTGTCGTCCGCACGTAGCTTAGCAGGTTGTCGAGGAAATTGGTCATCTGCACGAGGCTTTGCTCCAATGCATTGCCTACCTGGTTGAGCATCTCGCGCTGGCCCATTTCGTTGAGTTTCGGAATCTGCCGCGATGCCTGCGTAACATATTTCAGCGGCGCGCGCACGTCGTGCGTAATGGATGCGATCAGGTGCGCCTGAATGTTTAATTGGCGGCTTAGCTCGGTTTGCGAAGCTTTCAGGGCGGAGGTGCGCTCCGTAACTGCGCGTTCCAGGTCCTCATTTTGCCGTTGGATTGTCTCAGTCCGCCATTTGGAAAAAGCGTAAGTCCCCAGCAGCAGCACGCACAGCAGCACTATCCGGAACCACCAGCTTTCAAACCATTTCGGCGCGACGATCAGGACCAGCTGTTTCGTGGTATAATTGTCCGGGCCAAATCCATTTGGTTTACGGATCGAGAGCGTATACCTCCCGCTGCTGAGGCCGTTGAATGCGACCTCTCCTGTCTCGGCGACCGGTAACCACGAGCCGGTTTGACGGCTGTTCGATAGTTGATAATCGATCTGCGCGTTGTCCGCAGTCCCGAAATAGGGGGTTGACACCGAAAGTTTAATGAATTCAAAATTTTCGTCGAGCCTTAGGGTGTCCGAGTAGTCGAGCCGTTTCCCATTGTATTCTACCCCATCGATGAGCAATGTTTTGTTGGGCAGCTCGGGGCGGATCGCGGAAGGGTTGAAGTATACCAGTCCGTTAATGGAGGGAAGCGAAAGGGACCCGTTGGGCAAGGTAAGCGAGCAGGGGATGCAACCGCCGTTGAACTCATTGGTAGGGAAGCCGTTTTTATAATCGTAGTACATATAATACGGATTCCTCGAAATGTGCTGTGAATAGGCACGCAGGTCACTGATGCTGACCTGGAACAGGCCCTTGTTGGTAGGGACCCAGAAAAACCCTTTTTTATCTTCTATTATGCAATGCGCCGATGCCAGATGCCTTTTTCTGTCGAGCGGGAAAGTAGTAATACGGTTATTTCTGAGCAGAAAAAGGCCTTTCTCCCACGTTGTTCCCCAAATTTCAGTCGTGTCGGCCATCCTTCGCATCATCAGCGAACGAATGTGCCGACCGGCGAAGTTTTTGATTTTTTCGGCATGGTACCCTGGAATCGAAAGGCGGTACAGGCCGCTGTGTGTTCCGATCCAGAAAACCTTTTCACGGGAGCCCGGCCTTTTTTCCTGCTGGATGTAGGAGATGGGAGCAGTGAGCCCGGCAATGCGGACGCGTGTCCATTTGAACGTCCGGATATCGAATTTCCGTAGTTCTCCATGCCGGAAGCCCGACCAGAGGTTCCCATCGAGGTCGGCATAAGAAATGGTTACCTCTTTCCCGAAATACCATTTTCCCAGATCCCTCGACCCGTCCAGATCGAACAAGTTGCGCATTCCGCCTCGTAAGCTGGTCCACAAATAGCCGTTTTTCATTAAGAACGGGCTCAGGTTGCCTATTTTTTGGATAGAAGGGAGTGTTGCAGCAGCTTTTGAGAAGATGTCGAACGTGCCCAAGCTGGTCAGGATGTAACGGTCTTTGTAGAGGCTCTGCTCGTGAAAGGAAAAGCCCTCGCTGCCCTTGAAAGCGGCAAAATGCTTTTTTGTAAAAAGGAACAGCCCTTTGGTATGGCTGCCGAGCATCAGCAGCCCGGTGTTTTTGTCGTAAAAAGAACTGATGATATTTTGCTCGCCGGTGTCAAAACCTTCAATCAACATCCTGGTCGTAAAAAGGTCCTTCCCCGGCACGGATACGTCGTAGATTTTGCCTCCAAAAGCAATCAGAGGTGCCTGGGCGAAGGTGTTCCACAGAATCTCAATGCCGGGGTAGTGCATTGTGCTTCGGGCGGTTCCTGCCATATCACCGGAAATGGTAATAGGGTGTGCGCCTGCCTTGTCGATGCGCGAAATGCTTCCCTGCAACCGGTTTAACACGTACAGCTCCTGCCCGACGGTAAAGTAATCGAGGACCTTATGTGCTTGATGGCGAATCCTGTATACTTGTCTGCCATCGTCAAAATAGGCCACTTTACTCGTGTCGCAGCGGAAATAGCGGTTTGGCCCTACTGTTAAAACGGCATTCTTCCAGTGGTCGTTATAAATATGCCGGTTGGACAGTTCGAATGCCATGATCGTACCCTTCTCGGGAGCATTGTACATGTCCGTGGCGCCGAATTTCTTTTGGTAGGGGACGGTTTCGGTTATCTTGCCATTCGCTATCTGGTGTGCGGTGCTGGTCTCGTCAAGAAAATAGAGTTTAAAATCTGACGGGCCTCGAAAGCTTTGAAAGAGATGGTTAGAGGCTAGTTTTGAGTTGGAATTCGTAAAAGTGTGAAAATGCCTTCCATCAAACCGCACCAGTCCATCTTCTGTGGCCAGCCAAAAAAAACCAGCCTCGTCGCGTGCGATGGATTTGATGCTGTTTTGAGGTAAACCGGTTTCGGCGGTATAATGCGTAAGCCAGTAGCTATCGGATTTGAATGCGATTTCCTGCGCTTTGGCAGGGGGAAGCAGGTAGTTTGAAGAAAGAACAATGGACAGCAATTGCAGCGTAAAGAGGATGCCTTTGAGAAATTTCAGGCGAAAATTGCGGCTCATCAATTCTTTATTTTGCAGGGAGGGTGCAAAGTAGTGCAAATAAAGATCACAAACACAAAAAAGCCACCTTCTTTCGAAAGTGGCTTTGGCCTAGTAGCGGGAGCTGGACTCGAACCAGCGACCTTTGGGTTATGAGCCCAACGAGCTACCAACTGCTCCATCCCGCGGTGTCGTTGAATTGGAGTGCAAACATACAACAAATGTTTTACAGAAAACAACTATTTTTGTGAAAACTTTTTAAAAAAGTTTGCCTCTAACGTTCTGACATCGATTTTATGAGTTCATATTCAGTCGCTTCCGGTTTCGGATGGCGCATTCACCAAGTGCTGCTGATCAGGTTGCTCGGCATCATGATCCTGTTTACCGTTTGCCGGATTCTCTTTTATTTCTTCAATCAATCGTTTTTTCCGGACGTTTCTCTGGCATTGGCGCCGCGTCTGTTCCTCGGCGGATTGCGTTTCGATCTCGTGGCGGTGCTTTACACGAATATTCTTTACGTGTTCCTGACGCTCATTCCTGTCACATTCAAATACCGGCCCGCGTTCCAGAAGTTTCTGGATTACCTTTTTATCGTCACCAACAGCATTGCCCTGCTTGCTAACTGCGCCGATTTCATTTACTACCGCTTCACGATCAAAAGGAGTACGTGGTCGGTTTTGCAGGAGTTTTCGCATGAAAACAACATGCATAAGCTGTTCGGCGGCTTTCTGGTGAATTACTGGTATGTGGCGCTCGTATGGGTGCTGTTGGTGATGGCAGTAGTGTACCTTGCGCGGCGCTGGCGGATTGGCGCCAAACCTGTGCGCCCGGCCTGGCAGATATTCCTCGTTCACAGTGTATTGATGACCGTTGCGGTTTTCCTTTTTATCGGAGGGGTGAAGGGTGGCTTCCGGCACAGTACCCGCCCGATCACGTTGAGCAATGCGGGCGAATACGTCGATAAGCCGAAGGAAATGTTTATCGTGCTGAACACGCCTTTCTGCATTTATAAAACCCTGAAAAACTCCGATTACCAGCGGGCGGATTTTTTCAAATCGGAGCAGGAGATGAATGCGGTTTACTCACCGATCCACTATCCCGATCCGAATGCACCTGCGTTCCGCCCGAAAAACGTCGTGATCCTGATCTGGGAAAGTTTTGGGAAGGAAATGGTGGGGACATTCAACCGTGACCTGGAAAACGGTACGTACAAAGGCTACACGCCATTTATCGATTCGCTTATGCAGCACAGCAAAGTGCATTGGTATTCATTCGCGAATGGCGCCAAGTCGATCGAGGCGATTCCGTCCGTGCTTACGAGCATTCCGGGCATAATGGAGCCGTTCATTCTGACTCGCTATACGGATAACAAGCTTCCCAGCCTGCCGGAAATGCTGCAGGCGAAGGGTTATCACACCTCATTCTTCCACGGAGCGCCGAATGGCTCGATGGGTTTCAAGGCATTCACTAACCTGATAGGTATCAAAGACTATTATGGTAAAACCGAATATAACAACGACGCCGATTACGACGGTATCTGGGGCATCTGGGACGAGGAGTTCTTGCAGTTCTGGTCCAAAAAGCTGGATACTTTCCAACAGCCGTTCATGAGCACGTTGTTCACGGTTTCCTCGCACGACCCGTACAAAGTGCCCGTACGCTACCAGGGCAAGTTTCCGAAAGGCCCGCTGCCGATTTATGAATGCATGGGTTATTCCGACAATGCCCTACGCAAGTTCTTCGAATCAGCGAAAAACAAGCCTTGGTTCAAGAATACATTATTTGTAATTACCGCCGACCACGCGGCCACATTTGCGCATTACCCTAAGTACCAGACTTCGGTCGGAAATTTCTCGATCCCGATTCTTTTTTATGCGCCGGGTGACGAAACGATGACGGGGACGGACAGCGCCAGGCTCGTGCAGCAAATCGACGTTATGCCTTCGGTATTGAGTTATCTGCATTACGACAAACCCTATTTCAGTTTTGGAAAAAATGTCTTCGGGAACCCTCCGCTCAACTTTGCTGTCAACTATGATGGCGCCTATCAATGGTTCAATGGGCCATATGTTTTGCAATTTGATGGCCGGAAAACCGTAGGTTTGTATAAATATCAGGAAGACAAGCTTTTGAAAAATAACCTTGCAGGCCGGGTTCCGGAGGTTCAAGGGCCTATGGAATTGCAGGTTAAGGCATTTATCCAGCAATATTCGAACCGGATGCTGGACGACCGGCTGACGGTAACACCCTAAGTGCTACGTTTTTGGGAAGCTGAAAAAAGTGAAGAAGTAATTTTTATGGAAGAAAAAGCCGAAAATAATACCGAGTTACGAAACCACCGGGCTGGGTTCGTAAGCATCATCGGAAAGCCCAACGTGGGGAAATCGACGCTGATGAACGTGCTCGTGGGCGAAAGAATGTCGATTATCACCTCCAAGGCGCAGACGACCCGCCACCGCATTATCGGGATTTTGAATGGAAAGCATGAGGATATCCCGTTCCAACTCGTGTATTCGGATACGCCGGGGGTGATCAAGCCGTCGTACAAGCTGCACGACTCGATGATGACTTTTGTGAAAGGGTCATTGGAAGATGCCGATGTGGTACTTTTTGTCGTGGAAATAGGGGAGAAGGCCGCAGAGCACGAGGTACTGCCGCTGCTGAAACGTACCGAATCACCGGTGGTTTTGGTGCTGAACAAAATCGACCTGTCGAACGACGAGGAAGTGAAGCAGAAGATGGCTGAATGGGAGAATGAAATACATCCCGCAGCTATTATCCCGATTTCCGCATTGGAAAAAGCGAATATCGGCACATTGTTCGACGCCGTGGTGACGCGCCTGCCGTTCCACCCGCCTTATTTCGATGAGGATGAACTAACCGACAAGCCGGAGCGTTTCTTTGCTTCGGAAATCATCCGCGAAAAGATCTTCTTGAATTACCGCCAGGAAATTCCATACAGCTCCGAAGTAGTAATCACTGAATTTAAGGATAAGGACGACATCATTGTGATCCGCGCAGAAATTCTGGTCGAACGCAAAAGCCAGAAAGGGATCATCATTGGTGAAAAAGGGGAAATGCTGAAAAAAGTCGGCACGCAGGCCCGTCAGGATCTCGAAGACTTCTTTGGCAAGAAAGTCTTCCTCGAACAGCACGTAAAAGTTGAACCCGATTGGAGAAGCAAGGAAAACAAGCTGCGCCAGCTCGGTTATCAGGAATAAATTTTAAATAAAACGAATGAAGAGCAGGTGCCAAACCTGCTCGGATCATATTAATAGTAAGAAAATGGCAAATGTAATATCGATTGTTGGTCGTCCGAACGTGGGCAAATCCACTTTGTTCAACCGCCTTACGGAGAGCCGGAAGGCCATTATGGACAACCAGAGCGGCGTAACCCGCGACAGGCACTACGGTTACGGCGAGTGGACCGACCAATATTTCACAGTAATTGATACAGGAGGTTATGTGGTAGGCTCGGAAGATATTTTCGAAGGCGCTATCCGCGACCAGGTGGAACTCGCGATCGAAGAATCGACGGTTGTTCTCTTTATGGTCGACACCATGACCGGCCTCACCGACCTCGATAAGGACTTCGCAAATGTGCTCCGCCGCTTTAATAAGCCGGTTTATCTCGTAGCCAATAAAGCCGAAACGACTGAGCGTTACCAATCAGCTGGTGAATTCTATGAACTAGGCTTAGGCGATGAAATTTTCGCGATTTCTGCACAAACCGGTTTCGGTACGGGTGAACTGCTTGATAAGGTAGTAACGCATTTCGAAACCGCAGGTATCGAAAACCCGGAAGAAGGCATTCCCCGCATTGCCATCATGGGGCGCCCGAATGTAGGTAAATCTTCGTTCCTGAACGTACTTACCGGTACCGACCGGAGTATCGTTACCGACATCGCAGGCACGACGCGCGACGCGATCCACACGCATTACAATGCATTCGGAATGAATTTCATCCTGACCGACACCGCCGGGATCCGAAGAAAATCACGTGTGAAGGAAGATATCGAATTCTATTCGACCCTTCGCTCGGTGAAAGCGATGGAGGAATCGGACGTTTGCATTGTCCTGCTCGATGCTACATTAGGACTGGAAGGCCAGGATTTGAACATCATCGGCCAGGCTGATAAGGCTAAGAAAGGCATTGTAATCATGGTCAACAAATGGGATTTGGTTGAAAAGGATTCCAAAACGGCCGATCAATACAAAAAAGCGCTCCTGGAAAGGTTGGCACCGATGAACTACATGCCGATCATCTTTGCGTCGGTAGTTGAAAAACAGCGCATTCACCAGGTAATGGAGAAGGCAATGGAGGTTTATCAGAACAAAACCAAAAAAATCTCGACTTCGAAACTGAACGAGGTAATGCAGGCCGAGATCGAAAAATATCCGCCACCGGCACACCGCGGCAAGTATATCAATATCAAATACATGATCCAGCTGCCGACGCCGTCGCCGACATTCGTGTTTTTCAGCAGCCATCCAAAACACGTGAAGGAGCCGTATTTGCGCTACCTGGAAAACCGTTTGCGTGAAAACTTCGACTTTTCCGGTGTACCGATCACCATATTCTTCCGCGAGAAATAGGAACTGAATAATATCAAAATGAGAGCGCCGGCGGGATTTTTTCCCGTCGGCGCTTTTGCAATTTATCCGTAACCAGCTACTGTTCAGCCGGAAATTTCTACGGTTCGTCTTTTTTAGCAAATCTCGAGCAACCTTTTATATTACTTTTACATCTGTTATCCGGCCAGCCACGGTACCTTGAGAGCGTTCTGAAAGAATTTTCGAAAAAAATGTTAAAAACAAGGTACTATGTATTGCAAGATACCTAATGAAACATATATATTTGTAAGGTCAATTAGTTACACATAATTCCGCAGAATTCTTAACGATTGCATACAAGCCATGAAAACACTCAGAATCTTAATATTACTTACAATCATCAGCCTGCAAGCCAGCGCAACAGGCTATGTACACAACATGTTTGTGGCGCACAGAAAGTTGCAATCAGGCAAGGAATGTGTAACTGAAAGAGCGATAGCAAGGAAGGCCAAGCCTGCTTTGAAAGCGAAAGCACCCGTACAGGTGAAGCACGCCGGAGTGATCAAAAACACCAGCGCGGGCGCACCGGCTTCTCAAATCATGACATTGAATGCCCGCATTCTGGAAGCAGGCCCCGCGGCATTATTTGAAAATGAATCCGAAGAAAGTGAAGGTGAATCGATGGTAAGCAAGCTGGTGGGCGCGGTGAGATGTGTAATCTACACCTTTATACCCAAGCTGGGCCATTCGTAAGCGATACTGTTATTTAAAAAGCAAAAAGCTGCGGGATCAATTCCCGCAGCTTTTTGCTTTTTAGCCTACTGTATTGGTAAGTGTTCCAATCGGCTCGATGGTAATATGGATCACGTCGCCGGCCTGCAATGTGAAATCGGATGACGGCACGATGCCTGTTCCTGTCATGAGATAGGCGCCTTGCGGAAACGACATTTCGCGGTAAAGGAAATGCAGCAGCTCCTCGGGCTTGCGCTTCATTTGGGATAATGTAACTTCTCCATTAAATACTTCTTCGCCCGCCCGGACGATCGAAAGGTCGATTACCGTGTCGGCGCCCAGCTTTTCTTTAAATACGTAAAGACAAGGGCCTAATGCTGCGCTGCCGGTGTAGGATTTGGCCTGAGGCAAATACAGCGGGTTTTCGCCTTCGATGCTTCGGGAACTCATATCATTGCCTATCGTGTAACCCACCAATGCACCTTCGGAAGTAGCAAATAGGGTCAGTTCCGGCTCGGGAACGTCCCAGGTTGAATCTTTACGAATGCGTACGGTACCGTGGTGGCCTACTACCCGCCATGCGGTCGATTTGAAAAACAATTCGGGACGTTCGGCTTCATATACGCGGTCGTAGAAACTGCCGCCTCCTGCTTTTTCCGACTCTTCCATCCGTGCCGTGCGGCTTTTGAAATACGTCACACCCGACGCCCACACTTCCTGACTGCCGATAGGGGCGAGTGCCTCGGGCATTGGGAAATCATCGCTGAATGTCAGGGCGATAAGGCTTTGCGTCTGGCCTTCGAGCCATTCATACAGGTTATTCCTGTTCACCACAACGTCCCAGTCAGTTTCGTGGAGGCGGTAGAAAATGTCCTCGTTTTCAAGGAGGATGCCATTTTCGGTCTTATATAATTTCATGAAATGCGGATTTTGGTTTTGCCTGAATAAGTAGCCCGCAGGGCGTCTTTACTGATGAATACGGACAGGAAAGTGTTTCAGGCCACTGAAATTTGCGGGAAAATGAAGTGCAGGAATGGCTAGCTGCGCCACAGGCGCCGGTCAATTGGAATGGGCTCCTGAGCCATAAGCTTGATATCCGAAAACAGCGAGTGTTCGGGATGAAGGATGACATTGAAAGAAAATGGCACAATCACCGACGGAATGCCGATGGCCAGTACGTCGGGTTCAATGAGCCAGTCTTTGAGCCAGAATTGCGTCCGGCCATAGGTTTTGTCCTGCCAGAAGTCGGGCAGGTCTTTTCGTGCGTAATGCCTGATGTCGTCGGGTATTTCGATAGACGAAAGCCAGTATTTGGGGAGATCCTCGTAGCGTACGCCGGGTGCATGTGCGAGAGTTTCAACCAACCCCAGCTCGGGAGTGGATGTCGTATAAAGTACGCCAACACCTTTTGGGTTCCACCGTGCACCGAATAACCTGGCCCCTTCGGTTGAAAGCGCCTCATGCCGGTATTTTTCACGTGTGATCCTGTATACCAATGGCATAGGCGACGCGATCAGGCGGGTAAACCATAATCGAGGCGGCCAAGCACATGATCCACCAGCCCGAAACCCGTAACGGTATCCATCATTTGCAATGGCGACTGCTCATTCAGCTCGACGATTGGCGTCCGCAGCCAATGCCTCACCACATGCTCCTTGCCTTCAAAGGTATCCAGCGCATGAATAAGCACATTCCGGAGGAGTAAAAGGCGCTCTGATGCATCGGTACCAAGCCGCTTTTCTCCTTGAATGCGATGCAAATTACGCGGCGTCATACCTAATACATAAGCAATCTCATTGTCAGTCAGTCCCACAAGATCAGAAACTTCATCAGCAACGGAACGCAAAATTCCCTCCCGTGACGTTTTCACCACTGCGTATTCAGAAGCGGGATGTCTGCCGTGGGGGACAAATTCTTCCTCAAAAAACCGAACGGGTGTTGACATAACAATTTCAAGTGAAGTATGTCACTAAGTTAAGTGACATACTTCAAATTGTCAAATCTTTTCCTTCAAAAACTCCGCAGTGTAATTCCCTTCAAGCTTCACCATTTCCTCGGGTGTGCCGGTGAAGGTGAGCTGGCCACCGTTTTCGCCGCCTTCGGGGCCGAGGTCGATGATCCAGTCGGCGCTTTTGATGACTTCCATGTTGTGTTCGATGATGATCACACTGTCGCCTTGCTCTACCAGCGCATTAATGGCTTTGAGCAGCTTTTTAATGTCGTGGAAATGCAAACCGGTAGTTGGTTCGTCGAAAATGAAGAGCGTTTTGCCTTTGTTGGAAGAGCCTTTGCCGAGGAATGAGGCGAGTTTCACACGTTGCGCTTCCCCGCCCGACAATGTATTGGAAGATTGTCCAAGCCCTACATAACCAAGCCCTACTTCCTGCAATGGCAGTAATTTGTCAGCCAGTTTCGGTTCCGACTCCCTGAAAAATTCGATGGCTTCATCCACGGTCATGTCCAGGATTTCGGCAACATCTTTGTCCTGGTATTTCACTTCCTGCACTTCCTGCTTGAAACGCTTGCCGTTACAGCCCTCGCAAGTGAGGTAAATATCGGCCATAAACTGCATTTCGATCTTCACCTGGCCTTCACCCTGGCAAATCTCGCAGCGGCCGCCGTCGACATTAAAGGAAAAATGCGAAGGTTTGTAGCCCCGTGCTTTCGAAAGCGGTTGTTCCGACATCATCTGCCGGATATAGTCGTATGCTTTAATATAGGTAACCGGGTTCGAGCGAGACGATTTTCCGATCGGGTTCTGATCGATCATTTCAACGGCCTCGATACGGTCGACGCTGCCCGTGAGCTCGTCGAAACGCCCTACATCCTCGCTGAACTCGCCTTTGAGGCGCATTAATGCGGGGTAGAGTATCTTCCGGATCAATGTAGATTTCCCCGAGCCACTCACGCCGGTTACGACGGTAAGGTTATTCAAAGGGATTCTGACATCTAGCTCTTTCAAATTATTCTCCCGCGCCCCTTTTATTTCGAGGAAATGCAACGATTTCCTGCGAACCGAAGGCACCGGAATAGAATCATTTCCCAACAAGAAATCCAAAGTATGCGACTGCACATTGCCTTCGACAACTTCCTGACCATTCCTGACCTCATGACTACCAATGACTGCATGACTATGAACTTTCAATGCCTCAATATCACGCTGATTACCCTGGAAAACCACATGGCCGCCACCGGTCCCGGCTTCCGGACCAATGTCGATGATCTGGTCGGCGGCGTGCATTACTTCTTCCTCGTGTTCCACCACAATCACCGTATTGCCCAGATCACGGAGCGATTCAAGTACGCCTACGAGCCGCTGCGTGTCGCGTGGGTGCAGGCCGATGCTCGGTTCGTCGAGAATGTACATCGAGCCCACCAATGCACTTCCCAATGAAGTAGCCAGTTTAATGCGTTGGAATTCCCCGCCGGATAATGTGCTCGTAAGCCGGTTCAGTGTGAGATAGCCGAGCCCGACCCGGTTCATATAATCCAATCGGGACTCGATTTCCGTCAGGACGCGGCGGGCGATCTGCCGGTCGTGATCGCTGAGTTCGAGCTGTTTGAAAAACGTCGAAACGTCCTGGATCGGCATCAGTACCAGGTCGGTAATGGATTTGCCGCCGATTTTGACATACGATGCATCCTTTCGCAAGCGCGAGCCCCGGCAATCGGGGCAGGTTGTGCGGCCGCGGAAGCGCGAGAGCATGACGCGGTATTGGATTTTATGGGTCTGGGATTCGAGTTCTGCAATGAAATCGTTGATTCCTTGGAAATATTGGTTACCGGTCCAGAGCAGCTCTTTTTGAGCAGGCGTGAGGTCTTTGTAAGGCCTGTGGATCGGGAAATCGAATTTTACACCGTTGCGGACGAGTGGAGTCAGCCATTCGCCCATTTTTTCAGTACGCCAGGGCGCGATGGCGCCGTCGTACACTGAAAGGTTTTTGTCGGGAATGACCAGGTCGGGGTCAATACCCAGTATTTTCCCAAAACCTTCACACCTTTTACAAGCACCGTAAGGGTTGTTAAAGCTGAAAAGATTGACGGTCGGCTCTTCGAAGGTGATCCCGTCGAGCTCGAATTTATCAGAGAAAACTCTCTTTTCACCCCCCACAATGTGCACTGTACACGTGCCTTCTCCTTCGAAAAATGCGGTTTGTACGGAGTCCGAAAGGCGGTATTGTGTATCCTCGTCGTCATGCCGGATCGCAGCACGGTCGATGAGAATGGAAACCTGGTTACCGGCTTGCGGGAAATGGTCTGGCTTTTCCAGAATATCTTCGATGGAAACCACCTCCTCGTTCAGCACAATGCGGTTATAACCTTTGGAAAGGAGAATGGTAAGTTCTTCGATTTGCGAGCGACCGTCGCGGATAAGCAGCGGCGCAAGGATCATCACGCGCGTGCCCTCGTCGTGCGCGAGCATATAGTTCACAACATCCGTTACGGAGTCTTTTCTGACGATTTCACCCGAAACAGGCGAATAGGTGTGCCCGATTCTCGCGAAAAGTAATTTTAGATAATCATAAATTTCCGTGGAAGTACCCACAGTCGACCGCGGATTACGGGTATTTACTTTTTGCTCAATGGCAATAGCGGGTGAAATGCCCTTAATGTATTCGACTTCCGGCTTTTCCATCCTGCCGAGGAACTGCCGCGCATAGCTGCTTAGGCTCTCCACGTACATCCGCTGGCCTTCCGCAAAAAGCGTATCGAATGCCAGCGACGATTTCCCGGAGCCGGAAAGCCCGGTAATGACGACTAGTTTATTGCGCGGGATCGCCACATCCACATTTTTCAGATTGTTTACACGGGCACCTTTGATGAGAATGTATTGTCTCGGATCCAGTTCATCGAACTGGTCGGCCTCGATCCGGGGCACAGCTAGTTGCATCATAGCGGGGTTATCGATGGATTATGATATTAGTTTGAATGATGATGTGATACTATTATAACCAAAAGCCGCGGCATTTAGTTTTCTTTAAAAACCTGGTTCGCTTTCGCAAATTTCATGCCGTTTTGGGCGGCTTCTTCAAATATCGGATCGGCGAAATGGCCGAAGTTGGGAACGTCGGACATGCAATCGGTCAGGGCAACGACCTTGGCGGCCAGCGCAGGAGCATATTTCACGATTTGCCGGATGCTCGTCGCAACACAATGTGACCGCGCCTCGCCTGCCACCAACACCTGGTCGAAGGTATCCAGCTCTGCCAGAAAACGTTCGTCCAGTTCGGTTTCCGGGGCATTGGCAACCGGTACCTGGGCTTTGAAAACCCCGAAATGCTCGGTGAGCGGATTAATGCCTTTCGAAACGGTGCGATAGTCGCGGCGGGAGCGGTGCGTCCATGCAAGTACGGCGCGCATGAGCGTATCGTCGATGGCGGCACCTTTGGAGCCGATCAGGCAATGCTCCGGCCAGATGAAATGCTGGAATTCACCTTCTGTTTCGAGCGTTTGCAGATATTCCAATACATATTCGGGCTGGTAACGCGGTACCCATTTGCCAGCCTTCACCGATTGCACCGATATCAAGGTGAACGGCGCGACCGTATTGCCGTTCTGATCTTCCCAGAAAAGCGGGTGTGCAATATCGAGCACCTTGTGGGTATCGAGCGTCAGGAATATCGCGTCGATTTTGTCGCCTTCGAGTGCAATCAGGTTAGCGATGCGCTCCACGTCTTTTTCGGCCCCGGGCACATACAGGGTGCCGTTAGGGTCGCAGAAATCGTATTGAGCGTCGATGATCAGCAATGCGGTCTTTTTCATGGTGTGTTTAAAATTCGAGTTCATGTGGCAGCTCCATTTGCCGCGCGTACATTTTGGAACAGAGGCTGAAAACCAGTTGCAGCATCCGGTTAGCGTCTTTGATATAATCGGTCCGGTAGTCCTCGTCGAGCTTGCTCAGTCCGTTGAGGATTACCTGGGCTTTTTTGGCAATGTACAATGCACAGGTATCGGCGCGGGACGAATAAGTCCGCAGAATATCCGAATAACTTTCCAGGAAGGTGTTGAGCAGGAAAAGGTTGAGCTCGATGCCCCCGATCTTGTCTTTCGTAACCTTCACATGGTAGGCAATGTCCGCGCTGAGGCTGCGCATATCCATCAGCACCCAGCCGGGCGTGTTCTGGTTGAATTTCGATGTCCGCACAATCCGGCCCATGAGCTCTTCCCGCCGCTCGGGAATGGTAGAACTATCTTCGATGAGCTCGAAATGCAGCCGGTCGCTCAGGGTTTTGTCTTTCGTGATCAGTCTCAGGAGTAGTTTATCCTTTTCTTTGGCAGGCATTTGGATAATCGCCTTTTTGAGCTGTTCTGGTAACGCCATTCGGGTGCTTTTAATAACTTTTCGTTTAATTCCCGGCACAACCACGTAACTTTGTGGCTCAAAAACGGGCCGGGAAGCTTTTACAAAAATATAAAATACAGATACACATTATGATTTCAGTAGCTATGTGTACTTACAACGGGGCAAAGTTCCTGCCCGAACAGTTGAAGAGCATTGCTGATCAGACGGTTTCGGTGGACGAATTGGTTGTTTGCGACGACAGATCGAAGGACGACACAATTGAAATCATAAAATCTTTCGCTGCTACCAGCAAATTTCCCGTACGCATCCATGTGAACGAGCAGAATCTCGGCTCGACCAGGAATTTCGAGAAATGTCTTTCCCTGTGCCATGGGGATGTGATCTTTCTCTCCGATCAGGACGACCGCTGGCGAAAAGACAAAGTGCAAAAACAACTCGCTTTTCTGAATGCGCATCCAAACCTGGACGCTGTTTTCAGCGATGCTGACAAGATCGACGACGACTCGCAACCGACCGGAGGGACTATCTGGGAGGAGATCGAGTTCAATCACGCGCGGCAGCAGCTCTGGCATAGCGGCAAATCACACGAGATTCTTTTCAATGGTTTTGTGGTAACCGGTGCCACACTGGCGATCCGGAAATCCGCCCTCGAACGGCTGATGCCGTTTCCTACCCATGTCCAGGACCTGATCCATGACGCGTGGATAGCCATGGTGCTGAGCCTCGAAGGTAAGATCGAATTCATAGCGGAACCGCTGATTTCCTACCGCATTCATTCCAGCCAGCAGGTTGGGTTTGGTAATAAGGTGGAGAAAGTGCAGCTGGCCGATCGTTTCAAACGTGACCGGAGGTTGAAGTTGATCCCGCTGGAAGAAAAGGCCAACAAGTTGCACGAGCTGTATTTGCTTCTACGTGCGCTTCCGTTCGTGCCGCGTGAGAAGCTGCTCAAATTGTATCTTTCACAAAAGCATTTTTACACCCGTGCCGGGCTGCCGGAAAGCCGTTTCAAACGACTTACCCCGGTGTTGGGTCAGCTGTTGCGCGGCTATTACCGGTTTAGCAGCAAAGACTGGTGGTTGCCGGCGGTAGGGGATTTATTGGAGTAAAGAACTGGATGATTATTGAAAATGGCTGAAAATAAGTCGTTGGCGGCGGTGGTGATACCGGTATATCAGGCAAATCTGACGGAGGCGGAACAGATGTCGTTGCGGCAATGCATGCATGTATTGGGCAATTATCCGGTGATTATCGTGAAACCCGCTGCGCTGGACCTCTCCGCATTCCGGCAGCAATATCCCTCGCTTATAGTTCAATCTTTCGACGATGCTTTTTTCACAAATGTCGATGCCTATAACCGGCTAATGGTGTCCATTGATTTTTACAAAACTTTCACCGCCTACGAATACATCCTCATTTACCAGCTCGATGCGTTCGTTTTTCGGGATGAGTTGAAAGAATGGTGCGCGAAGGGCTACGATTATATCGGTGCGCCGTCGCTGCATCAGCCTGAATTCGACACCATTCCGGCGGAATCCGCTCAGGATTTTGCCCATGCATTATCGACGCAGCGGGTCGTCTTGAACGGGGGACTGTCACTGCGGAGGATTCCTTCTTTTTTACGCTATTTAAAGATTTACAACATCTTTTATCCTGCCTGGAAAGGGAATGAAGATATGCTCTTCTGCCAGGAGGCGACGCGTCTCAAACCGATGAAACTCTTCATGAAGCTGCCCGAATGGCGGGAGGCGCTGTGTTTCGCCTTCGAGAAAAGTCCGGCGGCAAGCTACGAGCTCACGAACCATCAATTACCCTTTGCCTGCCACGCATGGGAGCGTTACGATGCGGCATTTTGGACACCATTCATTACTGTAAACCAGTGACTTCCTGCGTTTAACAATTTTTAACAAACTATCGTCGGTTTTCGGACGTTCTTGCTGATATTTAGGTAAAACCCCAATATCACTATGAATTTCAAATTGCTTCCGGCCAGTTTTGGAGCCATTTTACTGTCCATCCATACCAGCTTCGGGCAAGTTACTGAAAACCCCAAAGTAGAGGAATCGTCGGTTCCCTATGTGAAAATCAAAAAAGTAGAACTGACGGACGCCAACACGGTTATTTATCTGCAATTTATCGAGCCCAAGGCGCAGAAACAGCCACAATTCCGTTCGCAACCCCGGATGTCGCCTTTTCCCGACTCGCGCGTTCCGCAATTTCCACAACAAGGCATCGGCCAGAGCCAGATCTGGCTCGATCCCGAGACCCGGTTGTACAAGCCGGGCGAAATCGATAAAAAGTTCAAGTTCATCAGGGCCGAGAACATTACCACTACCACCAAAACGAGCGTAGCCAATGGCGATACCGTCGACTTTGTAGCCTATTTTGAAAGACTTACGCCGGGAATCGAAGAGTTTGACTTTTATGAGGGGCGTAGTTCGAATGGTAGCCAGTCGTGGAATTTTTACGGAATCCATGTTAAAAACCCGCTCAAAAAGGAGCCTGCAAAATCCGGCAAACCGGTAGCAAAGGCAACGCCGCCTGCTAAAAAGCCGGCAGCTCAACCGGCCGCGAAGGCACCTCAAAAGCCGGCTCCGGCCCCCGCTCCGAAAAAGGATGCTGAAATGGCCGTATTGAAAGGCACGATTTACAATGCGAAAACGAAGGAGCCGATTGCGGCACAGCTTTCTTACACTGAAAGCGGCGACACGCTGCAAATCCGGTCGTCGTCCGGAAAGTACCGTGTGGGTGTGGACCCGGGCGAACGCTACAAATTCCGCGTGCTGGCCCGCGGCTATTACGGGTCGTCGTTCAGCCTTACGCCCGCCGATTCAACCGGCAAATCATTCGATCAGGATGTGTACCTGACGCCGCTCATCGTTGGTGAAACGATATTGCTGCCGAATATCTATTTCGAAATGTCCAAATACACTTTACTACCGGAGTCGTATGAAGAACTGAACCGCCTGGTAGACGTCATGCGCGACAGCCCGACCGTGAAGATCCGGGTAGAAGGTCATACCGATAATGTAGGAGATTTTGACAAAAACCTCGAACTCTCCCGCCAACGCGCGGAATCGGTGAAAAACTACCTGATCGAAAAAGGCATCGAAAGCAGCCGTATTGAAGCAAAAGGCTACGGCGGCACGCGACCACTCACGAAAGGCAGCGAAGAAGAGCGGAAAAAGAACCGTCGGGTGGAGTTTGTGATTACGGAAATGTGATCCGGTAACGGTTGTTATAGTCAGGTATTGTCAAGAGTGGTCAGGTGTAGTCATTTGTAGTCAGGTATTGTCATTGATAGTCAGAAATTGTCATCAATGGGAACCAAATTCTCCCTTCTGACTATTTCTGACAACACCTGACAACACCTGACAACACCTGACTACTAATGACGGCTGCGCCTATCTCGCCTTGATAATATTCGTGAACTCACGTGATTTCAACGAAGCACCACCTACGAGGCCGCCGTCGATATCCGGTGCAGCGAAAAGCTCGGGTGCGCTGGCAGCCGTAACGCTTCCGCCGTAGAGGATCGAAATTTCGTCGGCTACTTCTGCACCATATTTGGAAGCAAGGTGCGCGCGCAATGCCGCGTGCATTTCCTGCGCCTGCTCAGCCGAAGCCGTAAGGCCTGTTCCGATTGCCCAGATGGGTTCGTAAGCGATTACCACCGACTTCAGTTGCTCTTCCGAAAGATGGAAAAGGCTTTCCGTCAACTGGTTTTTTACAAAACCGATATAATCTTCATTCTGACGCTGTTCGAGTGACTCGCCGCAGCAGAAAATAGGTGATACGCCGAAAGAGAGTGCCGTATTTACTTTTTCAGCCAGCAACGCATTGGTTTCATTGAAATACTGGCGGCGCTCACTGTGGCCGATCAACACATATTGTACACCGATCGATTGCAGCATTTGTGCCGAGATCTCACCGGTGAATGCACCCGAAACTTTATCAGAGCAGTTTTGAGCGGCCAATGCGAAGTTGGGCGCGTCTTCGATATATTTTTGAATCGTAGTAAGGTAAATCGCAGGAGGGCAAAGGATGATTTTCGCGTCATTACGGACCTCATCTTTGGCCATATTAACGAGCTCCGAAGTAAGCGCAACTGCTTCATCCAGAACCTTGTTCATCTTCCAGTTACCGGCAACAATTTTTTTTCGCATGAGAAAATTTTTATTGTGGGAAAAAGTCATTTTACGCAACAAAAGTACCATATTTTCCTCATTTACATGATTATATATATGTGATCAAAAAAATGTCGGAAAGTTTGCACATATCGAGATTTTTTTGTGTTTTATTAATGTGAAAAGAACTATTTTTACTTGAATTAACCGATTGGACTGAATTCGATACTTAGCGTACACCGAAGAATATAAATAGAGTTTCAAGTCGTTTATAGTCAACGTGTTGAAATATGTCACCCCGGGATTAGAACATTAGCCATTATAAAGAAAGGAGGCCACGATGAAAACGTCTAAGTGGTTTATAGCAGCGATCATACTTTTTACTCACACCCTGACATTCGGCCATTCCAGCGACGTACCCCCTGTATCAGAGGAGAAGTATGGTTACTTTTTGGATAAAAACCATAAAACAGCACGCATTCCGTTCGAGCTGCATTCCAACCTGATACTGCTCTACGCGAAGATCAACGACAATGATTCGCTGCGTTTTATCCTCGACACCGGCGTTAGTTCGATTATCATTACCGATCCGAATATCCTCAAAGCCGACAAGCTGCGTTTAACCCGGAAAGTTAACCTCACCGGCGCGGGAGAAGGCGCATCTATTTCGGCACATGTGGCGATAGACAACAAATTTTCGATGGGCAGGTTAAGAGCTAACCACCAGAATATCGTGATCCTCGAACAGGACTTCCTGCGGTTGTCCGAGTACGTGGGCGTGCCGGTACACGGGATTTTCGGGTATGAGATCTTCAACAACTTTGTTGTAACCATTGATTTTGCCAAAAAGGAAATATTGCTGATGCGGCCGGACAGATACAAGTACAAAACCAGCAAAGGCGATAAACACCCGCTCATTATCGAGGATACCAAGCCATTTACCGATGCCGTGACGCTTTTCGCCGATGGGCGCGAGCATCCGATCCGCGTGCTGATTGATACCGGTGCCGGGCATGCATTGCTGCTCAATAACACGCCTAAGGAAACATTCCGCTTGCCGGAAAAAGTGATCCGCGCGCAATTAGGCCGCGGGCTGAACGGCGTGATCAACGGAAACCTGGGCCGGGTCGATAAGATGAAGTTGGGGCGTTTCGAATTGAACAATGTGGTAGCTTCGTTTCCCGACAGCATCGCATTCGGCTCCAAAATACGGGCCGGAGCCGAGCGGCAGGGGAACATCGGTTGCGAGTTGCTCCGCCGTTTCAAAGTCACATTCAACTATGGCGAGCGCTACATGGTGCTCAAACCGATCCGGAGCCGCCTCCGCGAGAAATTTGAACATGATATGAGCGGTATGGAGATCCGCGCGGAAGGAAGGGATTTGCGCGATTACATTGTCAACCACATCGTGGCCGACTCTCCTGCGGCGCGCGCGGGCCTGATGGAGGGTGATCAGCTGCTGTTTATCGACGACCATTCCGCTGCCGAGCTGAATGTGAGTGAAGTATATAAGCTGATGCAGCGCGGCGATGGGAAAAACATAGACCTGCTTGTGAAACGAAAAGGCGATATTTTCTTTACCCAGATCACACTGCGCAGAATGATTTAGTACTTTTGGCCAAACTAATACCCGGCCATTTGAAACGCTTCATTATCACGGAAGACGGCTCGCATTCATTGTTCAGTGCGCAGTTCAATCAGCAATACCATTCTTTGCAAGGTGCCCTGAATGAATCGGAGCACATCTATATCAACCTTGGTTTGAGGCCGGCCCTTGAAAACGGGCCGGTTTCTGTTTTTGAAATGGGTTTCGGTACGGGACTGAATGCATTTCTCGCGTGGAAACTCGCCGATAGCCTTCAAAAGCAGGTTTTCTACACTTCCGTGGAGGCATATCCCGTTTCGTTGCTGGAAGCCTCACAGCTCAACTACGAAGAAGCGACCGGTGAGAAAGGCTTTATGCAGCTCCATCAGGCGCCATGGGGCAAGGAGGTGGCCATTTCTCCTTTTTTTGACCTGAGGAAAGAAAAGACCACCTTACAGGACTTCACGCCGGACCGGTTTTTTGACGTTATTTTCTACGATGCGTTCGACCCGCAGGCACAACCGGAGCTCTGGACAGAAGAAATTTTCACCAAAATAGCGGCCCAAACCAAGCCCGGCGGCGTATTAGTGACATATTCGTCAAAAGGCATCGTTAAAAGGGCGTTGGCCGCCGCAGGTTTTAAAGTGGAGCGGCACAAGGGCCCCGGCCGTAAAGCGCATATACTCAAAGCGATCAAACTGTGACATTCATTAGCATTAATATAACATGAATTACCAAAGCATTATTAGCCAGGAACTGAAAGAAGCACAATCCGTTCTCGACAACTTCCTGAGTGATCCGGAACAAATTGAAAAGATAGAAAAGGCGGCGGGACTAATGGCCGACGCCATTATCCATAATGGTAAAATCCTTTCCTGCGGCAACGGCGGCTCGCATTGCGACGCCATGCATTTTGCCGAGGAACTCACCGGCCGCTACCGCGACAACCGCCGTGCACTACCCGCCATCGCGATCTCCGATGTGAGCCATTTGAGCTGCGTTAGCAACGATTTCGGGTACGAATATGTGTTTTCGAGATATATCGAAGCATTGGGCCAGCCCGGCGACGTGCTGCTGGGGCTGAGTACTAGCGGAAACTCAGCCAATATCATCCGTGCCGCCGAAGCTGCAAAGGCGAAAGGCATGAAAATCATCATCATGTCGGGCAAGGACGGTGGCAAGCTCGCGGGCGCGGCCGATGTCGAGATCCGCGTACCGCATTTCGGTTACGCGGACCGCATTCAGGAAATCCACATCAAGGTCATCCACATTTTCATGCTGCTGATCGAAAAAATGGTGCTGCGGGATTGACGCGGTGCCGGTTTGAGTGACGGGATGCCATGGTCAAGTGTTGTCAGGTATGGCCATTTGCAGTCAGGAATTGGTCAGATGTGGTCATTTTTAGTCAGGAATAGTCATTTGCTCTCAAGTATTGTTATTTGTCGGTGGAAGTTTGTTTATTGAGAAACAATCATTTCAATACTTAATAACCCCTGACCATTTCTGACAACTTCCTGACCACACCTGACAAATACATCCGTCACCCATCCAAGCACACCCATACCGTTATGAACGTCCGTCCATCCGCTATCATTCTCGACAACGATAAGATCCTCACTCTGCGCTACCAGTACGGCGAAAAGGAAGTTTTCGCATTGCCAGGCGGTAATCCCGATCCCGGCGAATCGCTCGCGGATGCGCTTGCGCGGGAGCTCATGGAGGAATTGGGCGTGGAAGTGGAAGTCGGTAAAATGGTTTCCTGCGGAGAGGTGATCTGGCAGGAAGTACGGAAAGAGACCCTGCATATGGTATTTAACGCAAAAATAACAAAGGGAACTCCTGCACTTGACCCGGTGCATACGACGGCCCTCGAAATCGTATGGCTTCCGGTGGCATCGCTTGGTTCCAGGCATTTGTATCCCAATGTCGGTCCGCAGATCGCAGCGTTCTGCAATGAAGCTTTGCATTCGGGACACATAGGCGTCATCGACCAGCCTTACGTGCGCTCATAAACCGGTTAGTTGGGGGCAATACTTCTTCGTTCGTTTCTATAAGACAGAAAGATGCCGTACTTTTGCGTTTTTAATAGGCAGCAGGGTAAATGGAAAACGAAAAGAAGGAGAAATTATCCAACTTCTTACTAAGACGGGCGGATCGGGATGTATTGTCAAGAGGGCGTTCCATTTATAGCAGTGGCGGCTTAAAAGTTTCCAAACTCGATTATAATGGCCCCGGTAATGCTGAGTTCAAGGTCAAAAGCGACTATTCGATCCAGTATTATCAGATTTTCATCCGCGACTTTCTCACACCGCAGATAACCACCGAATGTTCGTGCCCCGACAAAGCCGGGCTGTGCAAACACCGCGTGGCGAGTATTTTGTACATTCTCGACAAGATGCCGACGATCAAGCAGGTTGTCCACGAAATGGGCAACACGACGATCGAGCTACAAGAAATCCGCGAAATGCAGCTCCGCGGCATGGTACTCGACGAAACCTGGCAAAACCGTGAAAACGTAGGTCCGGTGGAGATCGTATCTGCCAGGGAAGGCGAAGCAGAATGCCAGGTGACGGACAAAGGGCAGGAGTATATGACCACTTTCCGGCGTGTAAAAGGCACCCGGCAGGTTCAGACGACCTGTACTTGTAACCAGAAACTCTGGGTACCGCTTTGCGAGCACAAACTTGCCGCATTGCTCAAACTCCGCGAAGAGCTAGGCGAAAAGGCATTCGAAGTAATGCGCGACCTGACCGTTGAGAAGAGTAATCTGCTCGCCGAATACGGTTATTCCCTAGAAGACTCATTCAAGGATAAATTCGAATTCCGGCTGGATGAAGACGGCGGGCTGCATTTGATCAAGCTCGATCCGGCGATTCAGAAAGTGGGCGCTTACCAGGACTGGCGGTCGCTCCGTGAGCGTATATTGCCCGTGCAGGAATCTTCATTTGCCGTGACGCTGACGGACAATGGCCAGGATGACGAGGATCGCGTGTCCATTTTTGTGTTTTGGCCAAAAGGAAAAAATCACCTGCTGGACATCGGTTTCGGGGTTTTTTCGGTCAAATTCAGTTCCAAATCCGAAAAGGTTACGAACATCCGCAACATTGCCGGGGGTTCGAGCCACTATTATAATGCGGATGAAATCCCGGTACTCACCGAGTCGGACGCACGCCTCGTGCGCATGGCGAAGCATTGGGAGGAGGGTTTGCAAAAATTCATCCGTAAACAAGGCTGGGCTTACAATGCCTACCTGCATTTCGATGATGTAGAAGCAGACCAGCGTTACGAGGCGCGTAACTACGTAGGAAAGCAGCTTACCCGGGTTTTCAACGACCTCGACGGCGACCGCCTTTTTCTCGCCGACGGTGATTACGTGACGAGCAACCACCAGCTCACGCAGCTGGAGTTGCACCGCGAGCCGGTAAAGCTGTTTTTCGTCCTCACAGAAGATAAGGAGTTTATCACGCTCAATCCTTATGTTGAGATCAAACCGGGCACTCCGCTTGAATTGCAGAAAGTGGTGTCGCTCGACAGTTTCTGGCTGGGCATTTACAACGAAAGAACATTGTTCCGCTGGGCGGGCATCAGCGAGGCCGAAATGGTCGCTTACCTGAGCCAGAATGGATTTAAAATACGGGTTAAGAAAGATTTTGGCGACGATTTCCTGAAAAATTGGATCATACCGGTTTCGGAGAAATTCGATGTGATTTTCCAGACCCGCCACGAAATACAAACTTCACCGCTGGCCTTCCAGAAACCGAAGTTCTACCTGAAAGAAGACGAGGCAAACCTGCTCATCGTACCTTCCTATGTATATCTGGAAGAAAATGGCAAAACCGAGCGTCGGCCGGGCGAAGAGCTGGAACTCCTGCATGACCAGCGTCGCACGCGAACGACCTTCGATAATAACCAGATTACGATGCTTGAACGCGATGTTCAGGCTGAAAATGCAATCTGGGATTGGGCAAAGGCATTGCACCCGAGCTTTGAGCATCAAACCGGTCAACCGTTCTTCTATGTGCCCTTCGAACAGGTAATGAAAGATGGCTGGTTGTTCAACTTCGTGGATGCGGCCAAAAAGAAGCATTACGAGATTTTCGGGTTTAAGGACCTGAAAAAAATGAAGTTCAACCCCAACCGCGGGACGGTTAAGGTGCACACTTCGTCGGGTATCGACTGGTTCGATATGAAGATCGAGATCAGTTTTGGCGACCAAACCGTGTCACTTGCTGATGCGAAGAAGGCTTTGCTCAAAAAGCAGAACTATATTCAGTTGCAGGATGGCTCGTTAGGTGTGCTACCCGATGAATGGATCGCGAAGCTGGAACCGCTCATGCAGTTCGGCCGCGTGAACGACGATCAGATCCATTTGTCCAAAATACATTTCTCGCTGATCGACGAGCTCGTTTCCGAGATCGACAACGAGGATGTGTTCCGCGAGCTTTGGGAGAAAAAGCAGAAACTGCTCAATTTTAAACAAATCCCGTCGGTACCACTTCCGCAGAACATCGAGGCGACACTTCGGCAGTACCAGGAAGAGGGGTATAAATGGCTGCATTTCCTGGATGAATTCCAATGGGGCGGCTGTTTGGCGGATGATATGGGTTTGGGTAAAACCCTGCAGATGCTGACCTTCCTGCAAAACCAGAAAAACCTGGATCCGGAATATACGAACCTTGTCGTAGTTCCTACCACATTGATTTTCAACTGGCAGGCAGAGGCGGCAAAATTCACGCCGGATCTGAAATTGTACGTTCACCGGGGGATGGCCAGAAGGAAAGACATCGAGTTTTTCCGTGAATATGACATTATCCTCACCACTTACGGTACGATGCGCAGCGACGTGGAGCTGCTTCGTCAGTTTGATTTTAACTATATTATTCTCGACGAAGCGCAGGCCATTAAAAACCCCGATTCGCTCACGTCCAAGGCGTCGCGCCTGCTGCGCGCACGTAACCGGCTTACCATGACGGGTACGCCTGTGGAAAACAATACATTTGACCTGTACTCGCAATTCGAATTCCTGAACCCGGGAATGCTCGGCCACGCCGATTTCTTCCGGACCGAATATGCGACGCCGATCGATAAGTACCAGGATAAGGAAAAGGCTGCCGAACTGCGGAAACTCGTGTACCCATTCATGCTGAAACGCACGAAAGAGGAGGTAGCAACCGATTTGCCGGATAAAACTGAGACGATTCTCTTCTGCGAGATGGGTAACAAGCAGCGGAAGGTCTACGACACATTCCGCGAACGCTACCGCCAGGAAATCGCGGAAAAACTCGCAACGGAAGGTCTTAACAAGAGCAGTTTCCTCATTCTGGAAGCCCTGTTGAAGTTGCGCCAGATTTGCGACTCGCCATCTATTTTGTCAGGCGACGAGGATTTTGGAAACGAATCGGCGAAGCTCGAAGAAATTACCCGTGAGATCGAAGAGAATGCTTCGAACCACAAAATATTGATATTCAGCCAATTCCTGGGCATGCTCGACTTGATCCGCAAGCATTTGGAAAAAATGAATATCCCTTACGAATACCTCGATGGCCAGACTGTGGACCGTGCGGGACGTGTGAACCGTTTCCAGAACGATGATACTTGCCGTGTGTTCCTGATGAGCCTCAAAGCGGGCGGGGTAGGGCTTAACCTTACCGAAGCGGATTACGTATACCTCGTTGATCCGTGGTGGAATCCTGCCGTGGAGCGCCAGGCGATCGACCGCACCCACCGGATCGGGCAGACGCGCAAGGTATTTGCCTATAAAATGATTTGTAAGGATACGATTGAAGAGAAAATTCTGCTGTTACAGCAACGTAAGCAAGACCTGGCAGAAGATTTGGTGGGCGGAGAGTCCGGCTTTATCAAAAAACTGAGCCAGGAAGATATTATGGGGCTTTTCAGCTAATATCGGATGAGTGCTAAATTACTGAATCGATGGAGGTTCAGTAATTTAGCAACTTGCTGCCAGCAGAAATGTGCAGTAATCTTTGGTTAACCAATCTGGCCGTAGGGTCTGATTTCGCCGAATCGGCCGATGCGAACTCGAATGTTTGTGAATCGGTCAGCTCGGCATACTCCGGCGCCGAGGTACCTCCATCCTTTGGAGCAAGTGGCGAAGAATTGTACATTTTTTCTACACCTGTATGCTTGGCTGTTCCATACCGGGCTTCTTTTTGCATTACACACAGAACCAGTAAAACTGAGGCAATTAGAAGAGTAATTCTATTTTTCATGTCCAGAGATGTCTATTGTTCAGGGTTCTAAATCAGACAACACTTTCACAAAGAGCAAATTTCGCGCCAGAAGGTTGGAACACAGTTTCAAATGGTGACAAAAAAAGCCCGTTTCCGCTGAGAAACAGGCCTTTTTTTAAATATTCCAATGTATTACTGGACTATTGCAGTGAACTCGATCTCAACAAGGTAATCGGCCGATACCAATTTGCTGATTTCGTAGATACCTGTGGTGGGCTTAATGGCGCCGAAATACGCACCATGTGCGCGGGCGATGTCCTCAAAAAGGGTAATATCCGTGGTGAAAATGCGCGTACGGACCACATCTGCCAGGCTGGCGCCTGCATCCTGCAATACTTTTTCGATGCGCTCGATAATATTGTTCGTCTGCGCATAAGCATCGTCAGCCTTCACTTTATCGCCATCCACGATAGCAACCGTTCCGGCGACCTCAATGATATTTCCGATCCTAACCGCCCGGCAATACCCCATTTTGTCTTCCCAAGGGGACCCAGAGAGTATATTTTGTCTTGACATATTAAGTTGTTAAAAATAGAAATTACCCAAAGTTAAGGATCAATCGCTTGCAAGAAGCCTCCTGAACCGGCGTTTTACACTTGCTGAATGACAAAAGCAATCTTTCAAATCCTTGAATTCGGTATCTTTCAGCCGGCCGACAACTTGGTAATCGAGCCCTTCCACCGGATAAATATCCTTCAAGTTTGCGATCTCATACTCGTCTATTTGTTGTCCATAAACAAACGTATCAAGCGGGAACGCCCAGTTGTTAGTTGCCACGGGTAAGTCGGCTTTGAAAATGAAGCAGTTAAAACATGCTTCGGGAACTTCAATACAACCGTAGGCTTCAGAAGAAGCTGTTGGCCTGAAATCGCGACTCGACGGCAGGCTTGCAAGTATTGTGCTGGCGCCGATTATTTTCAGGACGATGAAATACTTAGCTTTGGGAGGGTTACTGTTCTTAAAATAGAACAGTTCAAAGTATAGAATATCGCCTTCTCCGCCCATCCTGTTCAGATTTTAAGCGACTTTGTATTTCTTAAATAGCTCAATTGATCCTGATAGATTTCCTTTTTCAATGGCATACTTTCCAGTAATCTTGAAAAATCGATAGGAATCTCGGTAGAGTTCAAATGACCGGTTTCAAGGTGTTCCAACACACCATTTTCCTGTGCAGTAATATACCAAAGCGAATGCTTACGGTGCGTTAGCTGAATAAGATCCGCAGCGGATGAGGCCTGAAACGTTTCAACAATATGTTCCAACAATTTCATTTCGTTGTCAGAAAATTCGTCATCGGAAAATTCCTTTTTAGGCGCGATGAAGACGGAGCCGTCGGCAGTAATCCGCGTAATATAGTCGGCCAGCAAAATAGGTTCGTCGGAAGATAAGTCAACAAAAACATCGCGCGACACCGGCCCGAGCTTCCAGACGGAAAAGTCGAGATTGAAAAACGGCAGACCGTAAGTCCGCACAGCATATTCTTCAATGAGGTAAATCAATTTCAAGAGCTTGGTTTTCGACAACGGCCTAATCCGTTCGGCAAGGTAAACAACTGCATTGCCTAGCTTGTCAATCTCTGAATTTGAAAAGGGGTGAAGCAAGTAATTCATGAAACAGTATTGGCTAAATTACACTAACTAAACAGATTACCCAAAAACCTCGTTCACTGAACTTGCCGTTCCTCTTCCCAAACCGCCAGCGCGAGCCGGATTTGTCCGTAATCGTACCGTTCGTTCAGCAATTCGAACAGGGGTTTTAACGGGTCATTTTTTCCGATGTGAATTTCTTCTGCCGCTGCTACGATGGTTTGGTATGCCGCGGGCTCTATGAGTGATTTCAGATCAACACCGTGGCCGTCTTCTTTGAGTTTTACCAAATGCGAGATGATGGTTACCGGGTTAAGGTTGCGTTTTTCGGCAATCACCTTGACGGAATAGCCCTCCTTGTAAAGATCATAGGTTTCGACGAACGTCATTCCTTTCACAATGCGCGTGCCGGGGGCATTGTTTTCCCTCGCGAAATTGAGGATTTCGTTGATGAATGCCTCTCCATAGCGCCTGAACTTTTCGGCCCCCACGCCGGAAACGGCTTTCATTTGTGCTTCGGAAATAGGCTTTTTCTGTGCCATTTCGGAAAGGGAAGCGTCGCTGAAAACAACGTAGGGGGGCACACCGAGCGTGTCGGCCAGCTGCTTGCGAAGCTGGCGGAGGCGTTCGAAAAGGGCGTCGCGGATGATTTCCTGCTTGGGTTTTTCCTTCGGTACCAGTTCTTCTTCTTTCGCTTTCCGTTCGGCGAGCGGGATGAATTTCACGAGTTCGATTTGCCGCTCGCCTTTCAAAACCTGCCAGCTTACCGGATTTAGTTTAAATGAATGTGCCTCGTCGTAAGCAATGTCCATCACGCCGGAGTTGAGCATTTGGCCCAGGTATTCCGACCATTCATCGCCGCGCAGCTCGTGCCCGACACCGAAAGTAGGAAGCTTTTCGTAGCCGTATTGCAGGATATTCCGGTTGCGGCTGCCCCGGAGGATGTCGATGAGCATACCCATGGCTACCTTTTGCTCCGTGCGGGCGATGCCCGACAATGCTTTTTGTGCGATAATGGTCGCGTCGAAGCGGGTGCGCGGATTACGGCACACGTCGCAGTTGCCGCAGTCGTGGTCCACCGGCTCATTAAAGTAGCTCAATAGAATGCGCCGGCGGCAAATATCGGCTTCGGCATACTGCTTCATTCGGTTGAGTTTGGCATGCAAAAGCTCTTTCTGCTCTGCCGACTGGTCCGAATTGTTGATCATATCCTGCCGGGTGATAATATCCATGTAGCTGTAAAACAGCACCGTGTCCGCACTGGCGCCATCACGGCCCGCCCGCCCGATTTCCTGGTAAAAGCTCTCAACGTTCGACGGTAAATTATAGTGGATCACCCAGCGCACGTTGGATTTATCGATCCCCATTCCAAATGCGATCGTGGCGACGATGATTTGAATATCATCCCTCAAAAAATTCTCCTGCACCTGCGAGCGCTTGTCGCCCGTCATGCCCGCGTGGTAGTACGCGACGCGCAAGCCTGCTTTTTGCAAGCTGGCCGCCACGGTTTCGGTACCTTTCCGGCTGAGGCAGTAAATAATGCCTGGCTGGTCTTCATGCTTCTTGATGAAACGCTGGATTTGCTCGATACGCTTCCGTCCGGGCAGCACATTGAGGCTCAGATTGGGCCTATCGAAGCTGGAAATGAAGGTTTCGGCGTGTTCGATATTCAGCTGTTTCAGAATATCCCTGCGTGTGACGCGGTCGGCGGTGGCGGTGAGCGCTACGATCGGTACGTCGGGGAAGCGTACTTTCAGCAGGTTCAGCTGGCGGTATTCCGGCCGGAAATCGTGGCCCCAGGACGAAATACAGTGCGACTCATCGATGGCAAAGAGCTGCACATTCCATTCCCGCAGCAAATCGAAGGTATTACCGGCAAAGAGCCGTTCCGGCGCGATGTAGAGCAGCTTCAATTCACCCAACTTGATTTGCCACATGATCTGGTCCTGTTCGGCGCCTGAGATGGTAGAGTTGAGGAAAGCAGCGGTAATGCCATTCCCTCGCAACGCCTCTACCTGGTCTTTCATGAGGGCAATCAGCGGGGAAATTACCACGGTAAGTCCTTCCCGGAGCACCGCCGGAATCTGGAAACAAACAGACTTACCACCGCCCGTGGGCATCAGCACCATGCAATCGCAGTTGGCCATGATGGTGTCGATGATTTCGGATTGTTGAGGGCGAAAGGAGTCGTATCCGAAATATTTCTTTAATGCTTCAAGTTTGTTAATGGACATGATGTACTGATTAATGGTATTTACTTCAAAAGAATTTCCTTTCGCGCTGCAAAAATAGGGCTTCAAAACTGATACATCACCTGTACTTTTGCTTCGCTTCGCTTGTTACCGTTAATTTCATTGAGTCCTGAACTGATCTTCTCAATGTCCGAATACCGCGTTTGCGACCATCGGAGCCATATTTTAAGCTGTTTTGTAATGGTATACCGCAGCATTAAATAATGCCGGGTACCGGTGTTGTAATAGGCCGGGATCGAGAATGCGTAGAGCATATCCTTCTCATACACATACTGCCGGCTATCGTAATTGTCGGTCTTGAAAAATGCTGCGCGACCGCTGATTTCCAGTCTGGAAAAATGCCAGGTCACGTCCTGCACGATCGTGAAGCCGTTAGAGCCTTTGGAATGCCCGTTTTTCAACCCGCCATATTGCAACCGGGTCCGAAACGCACACCGGAGCGGAATTTCGAAATCGATATTGAACATGGCTGTCCGTTTAATAGATCGGATCAGCGATGGGTTATTGTCCTCTGCCGCAGGATCATTAACCTGCTTATGCTTTTCATGAAATAGCAGATATGCATTCAACCGCTTCGAAGGTTTCCATAGCAAATGCAGGAAATAATCGAAGCCGCCGGAAGGTTTATCGACCTGGTATTTCAGCCACGGGAACCGGAAATAGTCAAAATAGGCACTCCATTGCCATTTGCGGGAAGGCGACCAGCGGATTCCGGCATAGGCGCCGCGCTCGTTGATGGGCCGGGTGGCTTCGCTGATAGGATTGCCATAAAATGTATGAAAGTGGCGGGCATAATGTCGCGCCATTACCGATATATCGACCTTTCTGCCAATGCTGGCAATCAACCCGCCAATTGCACCGGTCCCGCCGCTTTTTGAAATAGCACTTTCGCCGAAGAAATGGATGTTTTGCCAGCGGTAATCTCCATGCAAACCTGCGATCAGGTTCTGTTTTCCCGAAAATTCATACCGGTTGTAGGCCAGATCGCGCTTTTGGATAAAAAAATCATAGCCGGTATGAAGCACCGTCAGCCCGATTTGACCTTTTTGAGAAAACAACTTGTGCAGTAAATGCATGCCGATATTCTGTTCGCGCAGGATATTGTGCTTTTCAATTTCCGAAGGCGTGCGGTGGTAGCCGGTAACGGGTAACGAGGTGGTGATGCCGGAATGAATGCTGTCCTGTTCCTGGGTGGCGTCGCGTTTTGTTTTGGAGATGAGAATGGTCACATCGGTGTGTGTGGTAATGCTCCACGTCGCTGCAATGCCCCGGAAAAAGTTGGCTTCGGTAGCCGAGGTGTAAGGTCTGAGGCCGGTTGTGCTTCTGTAAACAGTTCGGATTACTTCCGAACCTTTTCCCAGTGAAAATCCCGCGCCGGTGACCATTCCCTGCCCGGCTTGCATTTGAAAGTCGCCGATAATAAGGCTTTTAAGCCCTCCCCGGTCGAGGATTTGAGCATGAAAAGAAGTGTAGTCAATACCAAAAATCTGCCTGCGCGCATTCCATTGCCATATTTTCTCGCCAGTATCTTTTTCCAATGTAATTCCAAAACTATACGCGCCGCTCCGTGCATTTCGGTAGCGGAGGTAGCCATTGAAAGGCGGCCCCTGGTAGCGCGTAGTCGCACCGGAGTTGGAATCCAGCGGTGCGAAACCCTTCTGTCGCTCCATTAACTTACCCGAACGAAACATCAGAAAATGCTGTCCCGGATTTTTCAATGCTTCTTGAATGGAAACTGCTTGGCTATTGATTGTTACAAATGGCAATAGCCTTTGAATTGTGTAAATATCAAACCCTGAAATGGCTTGTAGCTCGTAAAGCGACAACAAAGCACCCGCTTTTGCACGATAGTCGAAAAAGGCTCGGAGCTGATCTTCACTTAAAATAAATGTAGCAGCAAGGTCGTCGGCTGTGGCGGTGTTGAGGTCGAGCGGGCTGGCGTAGAGCTGCAAAAGTGCCTCGTAAAGCTCCTCGGAATCGTCGGGCGGGACAGGGAAAAGTTCGGCTATGAACTGGTTAATATCGATCTCAGGCCGAGGAGGTTCCTGGGCAATGGACAGGTAGGGAATGCAAATGACGAGCAAGGCAGTTGCCCACAGGGAATAGCCGGCAGGAAACCCTTGAAGATCAAAAGCGTATGTGGTTTTCATCGATCTCAGCATACGCTTTTGATATGAATGAAAAGGTTAGAAGGCTTTCAGACTTAAATCCAGACTTCGCGCCTGATGCGTGAGCGCACCGCTGGAAATCCCATCCACACCGGTTTCGGCCACTGCGCGTAATGTTTTTTCGGTAATGTTGCCGGATGCCTCTGTTTCGTATCGCCCGCCGATCCGCTTCACCGCTTCCCGCAGGTTATCCAGCGAAAAGTTATCAAGCATGATGATATCGACCTGGCCGACACGCAACACCTCGTCCACCTCGGCAAGGTTCCGCGTTTCTATCTCGATTTTCAGCTTCCGGCCGGTTTCTTTCAGGTATTTGTTGGCCCCGGTAATCGCCGCTTCGATGCCGCCGGCGTAATCCACGTGGTTATCCTTCAACATAATCATGTCGTAAAGGCCCATCCGGTGGTTTACCGCGCCACCGATTTTCACCGCCATTTTTTCAAACAGCCTGAAATTCGGAGTCGTTTTGCGCGTATCGAGCAGTTTTACGGGCAAATCCTTGATCAAATCCGACATCTGCCGTGCATAAGTGGCGATACCGCTCATGCGCTGCATAATGTTCAGCACCAGCCGCTCGGCTTTCAGGATCAGGCGTGCGTTTCCTTCTACCGTAAAAACAATGTCTCCTGTTGATACGACAGAACCGTCAAAAAGTAACACATCAATTTTCGGAAGGGGGTAACCGTAATATTTAGCGGTTTCATCGAAGATAATCTGCGCCACTTCCACCCCCGCGAGTACGCCGTCCTGTTTCACCAGCAGCTTCGCGCGCTTGGTAGCATTCTCGGGTACGCTGGCGAGGGATGAATGGTCTCCATCACCGATATCTTCCAGCAATGCAAGCCTGAGAAGATTCCGGAGTTCGTGGGGGTCAGTTTCCATTTTAGTAGAAATTAAAATCAGTAGGTTTGTTGCCGGTACGCCATATTATAGCGGATGGCAATCGAAAAGATATTGGAGTTGGTCGCAACCTTCGCATCTTGTGAGGTCACTTTCCGCATGAGGTAGCGGCCATCGAGGAATAAGTTGTGGGCCAGCGAGTACGACAGGCGTAAATCTGTAAACAATGTAGTTGCTTTGATGCCCTGCCCTATTTTTTGATTCACTTCGCTTTCCCCTTCTCGGTCTATGTGCCGGGTTTCGTAACTTTTCGAAATATCGCCTCCGTAGTTCATCAAAGGCTTATCAGAAGGATCTTTACCCTGCATGGCCGACATAACCGTGCCGTAAATCGATAACCTTGGCGTGACTTTATAGCGCAAAATTCCCAGATATTCCCGGAAGTTCGCTCCCAGCGGGTGTGCGAGCGCCTGCCCGTAATGCATGTAATTGCGCCCGCCGTCCTTGTGTGAGTACGTGTAGGGGCGCACGACGTTGTATTCTGCCTGTAAGTCGAGGTTAGGTATGCCAAATGCGTCCACATATTTGGCACCGAGCTGGAAGCTGTATTTGTTAGTCCAGGATCCGCTGCCGTTAAAAAGGTATTTGGTCAAAAATTCATCTAGCACAAACTGGCTGTAAATAGAGGCGGTCTTGCCCACCAGCCAGCGGAAATCGAAACCGAGCAATGCATTGTCCTGGCTGCCGATGTAGGATTCTACATAACGGTAGAAGATAATGGGGTTGAGGTAATTGAGGTCGTAGCCGCCGCCCACGGAATCGCGGTTGAAAACTTCCGCTTCAAATACCCCGAAATTGATTTTGTCGGTCAGGTTAACGCTCAAATGGTGGATAGCCGCGAATTTCTTTTTTCTTAAAAACTCAGAGAAACCATCCTCGGCGCCATCAATCATGCTGGTCCAGAGGTTGGTATAATGGAAGCGGCCGAGCTGGGTATCCAATCTTAAAAATAAATAAGGGCTGCTGTTGTCGGAAAGGATCAGCGAGCGGTAGCCACTGCCGAAAGTGTTGTAATCGTGCCCGAATTTTACATTGACGGCTTTCAGCGGACGGAAAGTAATGTAGCCGCGGGCTGAAAGGAAGTCATTGCCGTGGTTGCGCGTCGCTTTGGCCAGGCCTTCGCCGGGGAAACTGTACTTCGGCGCAAATGCATTCACATAGCGCGGAAACCGGCCCTGGTTATCGGAAACGAATGTATAAAAGCCTAGCTTATCATTGATCATCCCCCGGATCTCGACCCCGCGGCCTGTAAACCACAGCGTCTGATGCGACGTGGTATCGTAGCTGTTGTCTTTTCCGATGAAATTGGTGGTAGTAAAATTGAAATGCAGGTCGAAATCTTTGTTGTGAATGCTGTACAGATCGGCAGGATGGTTGAAGAACTTGCGCTTCTGCCCCGGCGGCGGCGACTTGAACCAGCCCAGCCGTGCCAGCTTGTTGTATTTGGCCGAATCGGTGGAAATCATTCCCTTCGTCCATTCCCAGCTGTCTTCGCGCAGGTAATCGATCGTTTCCCAGTCGCGATCGGTCAGGTCAACGGTGCCTTCTTTTAATATGGAATCAGTTAGAGCGACCACCGCTTTACGCTCAAATGGCTTCGCATTGAAGTGAAAGCCTTCGGAAAATTTACCCCTTTTGATTTCCAGACGATCGATGAGATGATAATAGTCGTCGTTTAGCGGAACGAATGCACTTTGCGCGTGTACGTAAGCCGAGGATACCAGTGTTAAAAACAGTAATTTAAAAAGCCGGATAATTCCTTGATACATAGGCAACAAAAATCTACTACGACCGCAATTGGAGCTTTTGCACGTAATTTTTAGAAATGGTGTTCCAAATTACGTCAATGAATTTGTATTATCTTGCATGGAGTAGTCTAAAAAACTGTCACTCCCATGTTTTTACTTTCCCAAAAACCTTCCATAGCAGATCACTATCTGGCCGAATTGCGTGACGTTAACTGTCAGAAAGACCGGATGCGATTTCGCCGGAATATGGAACGGGTAGGAGAGCTGCTGGCTTATGAAATGTCCAAAACGCTCACTTTCAAAACGGAGAAAGTAGAAACGCCGCTCGGTACCGCACCGTGCCGGTCGATGTTGCAACCCATCGTGCTGGCTACTATTCTGCGCGCCGGGTTACCGTTTCACCAGGGCTTCCTGAATATATTCGATAAGGCCGATAATGCATTTATCGGGGCCTACCGTGGGCATCATATCAATGCGGAGGAGGAATTTACTGTTGAGATGGATTACATTACCAGCCCCGATCTAACGGGTAAAATCCTGGTGATGATCGATCCGATGCTGGCAACCGGCCGCTCCATGGAGAAGGTTTACCATGCATTGCTGCGCTTCGGCATTCCTTCGCAAACACATATTGCCTCCGTGATCGCCAGTCCCGAGGGCGTTCAATATCTGCAAGAAAGAATCCCCCAATGCCGTTTATGGCTCGGTGCCGTGGATCAGAAGCTGAACGAACAATATTATATAGTGCCAGGCCTCGGCGATGCCGGCGACCTGGCTTTTGGAGAGAAATAGCCTCTGCAAGTCTCAGTTCAGCAATTCATCAAACATAATGGATACATAGTACGTGCTGCCCACGTTCGGACTGCCGTATGACTGGAAGTACGATTTCCCGAACAGGTTCGTCCCGCCCAGCTTGATGATCGATTTGATCGCGGGCACTTTCCAGCTAACCTGCGCATCGAGGTTGCTGATTGCCGGCACCCTTGTGTTTGAGAATACCGGTACATCGGTGGTAGTAGGAACCACAAAGCTCGATTCCCACAAAAAAGCCTGCTGGTAGCGGTACACGACATTGAATCCCCAGGTGTTGGAGCTGGTAATGCGGCGGCCAAGGCTCACATTATACCGGTATTTAGGAGTATTGAATTGCGAATACTGCACTTCCGGCGATGGAGTAAAGTCTTTCAACTCATTGTTCGCCACATTACCGCCGATATTGAATCCCTTCGGCAATGCATAATTCAGCCCGATCGCGAAGCCGCGCGTGGTGATCGTCTCGGTTGTATTGACGGTCCGCGCGTATCCCTGGTAGCTACCCACTCCAATGCCTGATTCAATCGGCAGGCCCGGCGCGGCGGCAGCCGTCGGTACCACGATCACCGTTCCGCCAATGAGGTTTTTGTATTTGCTGATATAATAGTAGGCGTCGATGAAGAGCTTTTTCGCGATAATGCCTTTATAACCAATCTCATAAGAAGCAATGCGCTCCGGTTTTAGTTTCACAGGCTGGTACTTAGGCAGTTTCCCCAATGCATACGCCTTCGCCAGATCGGGCACCAACGCGGGCACCTGGGTGGCGAGAATACCCGGCAATTGGGCCGACAGTACGCCTGGAAGCGTCTGGTTGACGCCCGCCTTGATGGCTGCCTGGATCACCGCCGGGTCATTGGGAATGGTTCCTGCCGCAACTCCCGCATTAACCTGCGCAGTCACCGCGGTCGTGACTTGCTGCGTAATGGCAGCGGTAGCCTGTTGCGTCACCACCACCGTAGCATATTGCTGTGCGCTCTGGACTACCGATGGGTCGCTCTGCACCACGGCGGTCACTGCGGCCTCGGAAAGGTTTTGCCGGAGAATGCCGCTCGAAAGGTTGTAACGTGAATCAAATTCGGGCAAACCACCTACCAGCGTTCCCGAGGGTGTCCGAAGGTCGATGTATTGGTTCTGTGTGGTGGGGATGCGGAAACCGGTTTGGTAGGAGAGGCGTATATTGTGTTCGCCAAATGTGGTCACCGCCGATACCCGGGGCGTGAACTGGCCGTCGAAATTCTCGTTTTTGTCGTACCGGATCGAACCAGTCAGTTTTAAATGATCGGAAAGCAGGCTTTTACCGGCCTGTACGAAAGCACCCCATTCATTAATAGGTATCGTGCCGTCGCGGCCCTCTTTGGTATCTGCAAATAATGTCCCGGCTGAGCGCAGCGTGTAAAGGCGGTAGTTGGCCCCCGCGATCAGTTCCAGGAAGCGGATCTGGTTTTTAAAATTGTAAAAACCTTCGGCGTGGTACATATTGGTTTTATCGGCAAAACCGCCCCCGCCGTTCACAATCGGCATATTCCGGTATTTATCCAGCAGCTGGTTAAAAGTGGCGCTGCCCGGTTGTGGCATATCACGGTCGGCGGCCTGTCTGCCGATCAAATGCGCTTCTTCCTCCGTTGTGCCCCGTGCGCGTGCGCCCACGAATGCACTCACGTACTCACCGAACCAGACATTGTTGGGTTTTATCTCGCCCAGCATGGAAACGGCTGCAAGTCCTGTAAGGTACGATTTGCCTGAACGTTCCTGCGTGGTGTAGGCTCTTAGTGTGAAATTGTCGGCCCGCAGTTCCAGTTTGGCTTGCGTCAGATTGAAATCCCGCAATGAATAGCGGCCTGTACCGGTGTAAACGGTTGTTCCATATCCGTAATTGACCTGCGCGATGGCTTCTATTTTTTCATTTAGTCGATAATGTAACGCGGCATTGGCCTTAAAGCTCTTGGTATTATAATCTACAAGGTCTTTTTCACGGAATCCTGTACGGCTTACAAACGCGCTTGGAACGAAGGCTACACCTGCTTCCGGTAATTGCCCGGCTGCGACCATTGCTTTGGCTACTGCATTGATATTGGTCTGGATTTCATCGCCATACACGTTTGTCCCGTCGTAATCCAGATCGGTACCTTTCCCGCGGTTAGGATCGGCATTACCACCTACGTTCAGGTTCGTATAATTGGTCGCTTCCCAGTCTTTGGCCTGGATGTACGAAAGGTTGACTTTGAATGCGAACTTGTTATTGAATGCCTTTGCATAGCGGATGGTGGCCTCTGCAAACGGGGTGGTGGCTTTCGAGCGGTTCTTTTCGTGCATAATACCGCCTTTCACGTTGGCGCTCAGCCCCTGGTAGAGGAATGGGCTTTTGCTGTTCATGAGCACCAACCCGTTTACCGCATTGGGCCCATAGAGCGCCGATGCCGCGCCGGGAAGTACTTCCACGCTCTCTACGTCGAGCTCCGACATACCGATGATATTGTCCAGCGGAAAATTGAGCCCGGGTGCCTGGTTGTCCATCCCGTCGATCATCTGCACGGTACGGGGGTTACCCGTCGCACCGAAGCCGCGCATATTGATGGATTTGAACAAAACACCCTGCGTAGTCATATCGATGCCTTTCAGGTTCGCGAGGGCATCGTAAAAATTGGTAGCAGGTGTGTCGCGAATGCCCCGGATATCGAGTTTTTCGACTGCTACCGGCGATTTCATCACACTCTCCTCCACACGGGAAGCCGAAACCACGATTTCCTTGCCGAGCACGGGCTGTTCCACCATTTTGATATCCAGGTTCGACATGCTTGCGGTGACCGCAATTTCCTGGGTTTGAAAACCAACGGAACTGACGATGATGGAAAATGGCGGATTGGAGGTGGTGCTCAGGGAAAACTCACCTTTTGTGTCGGTGATGGTGCCGGCTACTTTACCCTGTATACGAATGCTGACGCCGGCGAGTGGTTCCTGGGTAACCGATTCGGTGACCTTGCCTGTCAAACTAATCTGCGCGAAAGAATGTTGGCAAAACAACAATAAGAGAAACAAGAGAGGCAGATTTCTGGGGGATGCAGAAGTTCGGATCATGGTTGATTAGTGGGTTGATGTCTGTAACAAGTTACTAAGAAATACATTTTGTTTACATAATATCCAATTTTTTCTTTGGGTATTTATAAAGCAAAAATACATAGTACCGAGAGCCAAATAGTTCGACGCCGTGGAAGAAATTTAATGTAGTGACGAAAGACAGCTATCTAAGCCATGAACTAACTTTCCGGGACTTTTCCGATGCCCGGATTAAGCATACTGACTCTTTATCGTTAGTTTTGAGGGATTTTATTTAACGTTATAACAAACATACCTTACACAACACAGATGCAGGACACTTATGTGATAATCATGGCAGGCGGCGTAGGAACCCGTTTTTGGCCGTTCAGCCGGACGGATTTCCCGAAGCAATTCCATGATGTGCTTGGCACAGGAAGGACGCTGTTGCAGCAAACGGTCGATCGATTCGACGGCGTTTGCCCTATTGAGAACATTTATATCGTAACGAGTCAGGAATACAAGGAACTGATCAAACAGCAGATTCCCGAGCTCACCGACGACCAGATCCTTCTGGAACCGCATCGACGGAATACCGCGCCATGCATTGCCTATGCGTGTTACAAAATTGCAGCCCGCAACCCGAACGCGAATGTGGTGGTGGCACCTGCGGACCATATTATCTTGAAAGAAGAGGTTTTCAAGGACACGATCAAGGTCGCTTTGGGAGCTACCCGTAATGAGGACATCTTGGTTACGCTGGGTATCCAGCCGACCCGTCCCGACACGGGTTATGGCTATATCCAGTATATTCCGGATAAGCTGACTGTCAAAAAAGTAAAGTCATTTACCGAAAAGCCCCATCTCGAATTGGCATTGCAGTTCCTCGACAGCGGTGATTTTGTGTGGAATGCAGGTATTTTCGTCTGGAATGTCAATGCGTTCAAAAAGGCGCTGAGCCAATTCCAGCCTGATATTGCTGAAATTTTCCAGGGAGGAGTAGAGCATTACTACCTCGATTCGGAGGATTCATTCATTCAACGTGCTTACCAGCATTGCGGCAGCATTTCCATCGACAACGGTATTATGGAAAAGGCGGCCAATGTGCATGTTGTACTGGCAAGCTTTGGTTGGTCGGACCTGGGTACGTGGAAATCGATGTATGAAGTTTCGGAAAAGGATGAAAACCTGAATGTTACAGACGGCAACCTGATCCTGCATAATACCACGAACTCGATCATCAAAACGCCAAAAGACAAGCTGGTCGTGGTCAACGGCCTCGATGGTTTTATCGTCGCGGAGTTCGACGGGGTGTTGCTGATTTGCAAAAAAGATGATGAACAGAAGGTGAAGGAATTCGTGGCACAAGCCAAGGAGCTGGATCCTAAATATGTTTAATGCGGTTGATTATTAATGCATACCGCTTGAAAATCCAGGTCAATTTGGCCTGGATTTGTTGTTTTTAAATTAGTAAATTTGATTAGTGTTGAATTAACCAATGCTTGCTATGTCTGACAAGGAAATGAAAACCGAAGCAATCCGTCTGATAAATGAGATAGATGAAGACCGCATGGAGGATTTGCTGTCGTGCCTCCGTGTTTTCAGAGATCAGCAAGACTATGATACCAATGCCCATTCCAATTCTCCGGAAGTAATCGAACAACTCAACCGATCTCTACGCGAAGCCAAAACGGGTCCTCTTTACACTACTGAGGAGGTTTTTAAAGAAGTTAGGCGTGGCTTACGAGATAGAATGGACAGATCCAGCAAGGGAAAACTTCTCTGAAATAGCAGGTTATTTATACGATACCTGGGGAGAAGCTAGTGCAGAAAAATTTACAACAAAATTAGGAGCCAGTTTGGAGATTCTGGAACAATTTCCTTTTGCTGGAAAGCAGCACGATCATTTACCTGCGGTCCACGAACTTGTTATTAGCAAACACCACAGCTTGTTTTACGTTGTACACGACAGGAAAGTGATACTTATAAATATTTTAAATTCAGCGAAAAGAAAGCATTAAAGCCACAGGTAGATTTTAATCACGGCGAATTCGCCATGATTAGGCTTAAAACTCATTCTTTCAACACCTTCTCAATCTCAAAAAACCTTACATCCGCCTTCACATGCTCCAAAATGCGCTGCGAGCGTTCGGGCCGGGCGTCTGTGATGAAAACCTGCGCTAAAAAGCCGGTATCGATCAATTCGATGAGTTTGTGGATGCGGCGGTCGTCGAGTTTATCGAAAATATCGTCGAGCAGCAGAATGGGCGTTTTGCCTTTTTCTTCTTTTAACAATTCAAACTGGGCAAGTTTGAGGGCGATCAGGAAGGATTTTTGCTGGCCCTGCGAGCCGAATTTTTTGAGGGTAACCCCGTCTATTTCGAATACATATTCATCCTTATGCACGCCCTTGCCTGTGCGTTGCGCGTGGAGGTCGCGGCTGCGGTTGCGGCGGAATTCGGTAGGGAAATCGGGGCTCGCCACTTCACTTTCGTAGATCACATCCACTTTTTCGTGACCGCTGCTGAGGAACTCATAGTATTTGCAGAATAGCGGGATGAATTTTCGCATGAACGTCGCGCGGTGCTCGTGAATGCGCTGCGAGAGGACGATCAGCGGCTCATTGTAGGTTTCCAGCAGGTCTTCGTCGAGGTAGTTTCTTTCGGCGAAGAGTTTTAAAAGGCCGTTCCGCTGCGTGAGTATCTTGTTGTATTGCAGAAAATCGCCGAGGTAACCGGGCACTGCCTGGCCGAGTACGCCGTCGAAAAAACGGCGGCGCTCCTCGCTGCCGTCGCGGATGAGGTCGGTATCGTCCGGGGCGATGAGAACCACCGGAAAAAGACCGATATGGTCGCTCAGACGGTCGTAGTGCTTCTTATCGGCCATGAAAACCTTCCGCTGACCGCGTTGCAGGCTGCATGTGATCTGAATGTGCTTGTCATGCTCGTTGAAAACACCGTCTATCAGGAAGAAATCAGCCGTGTGGCGGATGCCGAGCGCGTCCTGGTTGTGAAATGCGCTCTTGGTAAGGGTCAGGAAATAGATTGCGTCGAGCAGGTTGGTTTTGCCGCTGCCATTCTCGCCCACGATACAGTTCACATGTTTTCCAAAAGTGAAGGCCTTCTCCTCATAGCTTTTAAAGTAGGTAAGACGGAGCTTTTCTAGCCACATGAACTTCTTTGTTATTTAGTTTATGCTTATTTTCGCACATCATTGCGTGAGTACGGCAAAACAGACTCTGTTCATACCATAACTTTAAGACAAAGTTCTGTCTTTATAAACGAGAACCAAATACATGGCCACCGTTACTGAGAAAAAGAAAGCATCAGCCCCCAAAAAGTTACAGCATCCGAAGGAGCAATACATGTTCTGGTTCGAGAATATGCTTTTACAACGCCGTTTTGAAGAAAAATCGGGCCAGTTGTACGGTCAACAGAAGATTCGTGGTTTTTGTCACCTGTACATCGGCCAGGAAGCTTGTTCTTCCGGTGCGGTGAGTGCCCTCAAAAAAGGCGACAAGTACATTACCGCTTATCGTGACCATGGTATTCCCCTCGCATTGGGTACGAGCCCGAACGCGATCATGGCAGAGCTTTTCGGCAAAAAGACCGGTACCACCAAAGGTAAGGGCGGTTCCATGCACATTTTTGATAAAGAAGTTGGCTTCATCGGAGGCCACGGTATCGTAGGCGGCCAGATTCCTCTTGGCGCAGGTATCGCATTCGCAGAGAAATACAATAAAACCGATAACCTGTGTATCTGTTACTTCGGTGACGGCGCGATCCGCCAGGGTTCATTCCACGAAACGCTGAACATGGCGATGAGCTGGAAATTGCCCGTGATCTTCGTCGTTGAAAACAACGGTTATGCTATGGGTACTTCGGTAGCACGTACTTCCAACGTTACCGAGCTATACACCCTTGGCGAGGCATATGATATTCCTTCGGAGCCGGTTGATGGTATGAGTGTTGAGGCGATCCACGAAGCGGTTTCCCGCGCGGCGGAGCGTGCTCGCAAAGGCGACGGGCCTACTTTCCTGGAATTCCGTACTTATCGCTACCGCGGACACTCTATGTCCGATCCTCAGAAATACCGTTCGAAAGAGGAGGTAGAAGAATACAAACATCGCGACCCGATCGAGCAGATCCGTGCGGTGATCCTTGAAAACAAGATTGCTACCGAAGAGGATCTCGAAAATATCGATAAAAAAGTAAAAGATATCGTTGCGGAATCCGTGCAGTTCGCCGAGGAATCGGAGTGGCCGGATCCGAAAGAAGCTTACACAGACGTGTACGTTGAAAACGATTATCCTTTTGTAATGGATTAATTTGATCCAGAACGCATGAATAAAAAACCCGTCGGATCACTTCGACGGGTTTTTTAAGTAATTTCAGCTTTTCACTTAGATTGAGTTCTAGTAATAATTTAAAATATGTCCCTGGATCAGGATTTTGATAACGAAGAAGAGGAAGGAGAAGGCAAAGAGATGTCGTTTCTGTCGCATCTCGAAGAACTAAGATGGCATGTTATCCGCGCCGGTGCTTCGATTCTGGTATTTGCGATCCTCGCTTTCGTATATATTGAAGAGCTTTATCACTACGTTATCATCGCTCCTTCCCGTGCGGATTTCTGGACATACAAGCAGCTGTGTAAGCTCTCCGAAATCGTTGGTTATGAGGATCTGTGTATCAAAGCACTGAATTTCAAATTGCAGGCAATCGGGATGGGCGACCAGTTCACGATGAGTATGACCTCGTCGGTAATCGCCGGTTTGGTATTTGCATTTCCCTACGCATTCTGGGAGCTCTGGAGGTTTATAAAACCAGGATTGAAGCCTTCCGAGCGGAAATCGGCACGTGGAGCGGTCTTCTATGTAACATTCCTGTTTTTTTCCGGTGTGCTTTTCGGTTACTACGTAGTAACCCCACTGGCGATTAACTTCCTGGCTAACTTTACGTTGGACCCTTCGATTATCAACGAATTCAGCATTTCTTCCTATATATCGCTGGTTGCAACGCTGACGTTGGCCTGTGGTGTGGCATTCCAGTTGCCGATCGTGGTATTTGTTTTATCTAAAATCGGAGTGCTTACGCCTTCTTTCATGCGTGAATACCGTAAACATTCGATGATCGTGATCCTGATCGTTGCGGCTGTGATTACTCCATCACCGGATATTTATAGCCAGATTCTCGTGGCGATCCCGCTCTTTATGCTTTATGAGATCAGTATCATGGTTTCGGCGAAAGTGGAACGTGAAAAATTGCGGGAAGAGAAACGCCTCGCGAAAATGGGCGGGACAACAACCGAAGATTGATTTAGGTAAAAGATATTAAGAAATAAACCGCATACAGACCTCGGCCAACCGGTCGAGGTCTTCTTTTTGGTGCAAACTGCTGATCGCAATGCGTGTAACGGGGGCGTCGGCTGGCGAAGGGTAGGGGAAGCAGGAGGCCATAATGCTGTTGGCTAGCAAGTGATCGAACAATGCAGCGTTAGAGGAGCAGAATACAGGGTAACCTGCAATGGATTCGAAAAGCAAAGTGTTTCCGATTTGCTTCCCGAACGACGATACATTGTTCAGCAACTGTGCAAGTTGCTGCTCGTAAATATGGTCTCTCAAAAGAGCTTTCAATGCATATGCGTACGCCGGTGCGGGCGGTGACGCGCCGGCGTACCACGGCGATTTGCGGAGTGTGTCGATAGCACCTTTCGCACCCCAGATTGCGCCTGCGGGAATGCCTAATGCTTTATTCAGGGAAGACACAAAAATCGTTTGGGGTAAAATCGCTTCGGAAAGCTGAGCGGAGACTCCTTTGCCACCGGAGCCAAGTACGCCCAACGAATGCGATTCGTCAACGACCAGCCAGACTTCCGAAGGAGTTGTCAATGCATTGAATATCGAAAAGTCGAAAGCGCTGACCAACGGCGAGCCCACCGCATCGGAACAGATTACATGGATAGTCCCGGACGGAGTACCGTTGATTTTTTTCACGGTTTGCTCGGCCCATTCCTGCCAATGCAGTTTGGTACGCTGAAATGTATTGCCCCACAATGCCGGATGGACACTTGGCGCGTAGTGATAAGTGAAGCGGTTGGAATTGGAATGGCCGTCGGCGATATGTTCAATCACTTTCATCACCAACTGTCCCGCCCACATGCCCGAAGAAACGATCGCAGTAGCGGGAGTTTGCAGAAAATCAGCTAATTGTGCTTCTGCCTCTTCATAGATGTCTAGCCGCAGACTATTGTTTCTTGAACTCCCGTAATGATTTCCGAAAGTTTCCGTAGCCAATTGTAAATGTCTACGAAGGTCTTCGTTGTGCCCCATTCCGAGGTAATCCGTGCCGCTGAACCACAAGAAATCCCTTCCGTCGGTGGTTGTGACGGTCCTGCCGGGAAGTTTGCTGGTGTGGTAGGTGTTCACTGCGAAACCTATAAGAATTCGGGCTTCAATGCGGCGCCAGTGCCATTGCTGTCGGCATAAATCACTCTGCCGAAATCGAAGGTTACGCCGGTGGCAGGGTCGTTGCGGATAAGCAGAGAGCCGTCCATATCGACGTAATCAAGCAGTGGAAGCAAATGCGCGATAGCGGAAATACCCACGCTCGTCTCGGTCATACAGCCAACCATAGTTTTCATCCCCAACGACCGGGCTTGCGCGATCATCCGGAGTGCGGCAGTCGGCCCGCCGCATTTGGTCAGTTTTATATTGATGCCATGGAAAAGTCCATGGCATTGCTCTACGTCTTCTTCGATAATACAGCTTTCATCGGCAATGATGGGCAATGCGCTGGCTGTAAATACCTTTTTCATTCCCTCAATATCATCCGCAGGCAATGGCTGTTCGATGAATTCCACGCCCAGCGCAGCGAGTTGCGGGGCTAGTTCAATGGTTTTCTCTGCCGTCCAGCCGCAGTTTGCATCGACGCGGAACAATGCGTCGGTATTTTTTCTCAATTCCTGAACAATGCGGAGATCCTCGTTCGTACCCAATTTGATCTTGTAAATGGGCCACGGCAATTCTTTCATTTTCTCGACCATTTTCTCGACCGTATCGATCCCGATCGTAAAGTTGGTCATCGGAATATGATCGGGCGATAAGCCCCAGCTTTCGTACAGTTTCTGACCTTTCTTTTGGGCGAAATAATCCTGCGCAGCTTCGTCCAATGCACATTGTGCGAAAGAATTATCCCTGAGAAGCGGATGTACCATAGTCCAGAGATCTTCGGCGGAGCCATATTTCCCTTTTTCGACAATATCCTTAACCATATCCAGCGTCGCGATCATATTACCGATCGTAATGCCGTAATAGGGATTGGAAGTAGCTTCGCCGAAACCGGAATGGACGCCGTCGCCGAGCTGGACGATCAGCGTTTGCTGCACATCGCGCGAATCGTGCGCGATGGTGAATGTATGTTTGAGTTGAAGGTCGAACGTGTGGTAGGTGAGGCGCATAAGGGTGTCAGAAGTGGAATTTGGGGGCTTAATTACGCATATCGAGCCCCCACGATAGTTTGCTTCTCAATGTATTCAAAAAACTGTCGTCTTTCATCTTGATTAGCCGCGCAATGAACCCGGCCTTGCGCACGAGCAGCTGCGTGTTCTCGTCCACAATGCGCGAGCGCGCGTCGAGCGAAACGAGGAAGTTGCTGCTGCGGCTTTTTACTTCGAGGCGGATTACGGCGGTGTCCTCTACGACCAGTGGGCGCACATTCAGGTTGTGCGGGCTGATGGGGGTTACGATGAAGTTTTGCGAATGCGGCATGAGTACCGGACCGCCGCAGCTTAACGAATAGCCCGTCGAGCCGGTCGGCGTTGATACGATCAGTCCGTCGGCCCAGTAGGAGTTCAGGAATTCCTCATTCAGGTAAGTATGGACTGTGATCATCGACGACGTATCGGTTTTCGTGATTGTAAAGTCGTTCAAACCGAAGTTCAGGCCGTCGAACAGGTCGATATTGGACTCCACTTCCACAAGCGTGCGCTCGTCGATGCGAAACTGGCTGTTTTCGAGTGCAGCTATCATGTCGGTAATACGCTCCGGCGATACCGTGGCCAGGAAACCGAGGCGGCCTACGTTGATACCGATCGCGGGCGTCTGGCGCTTGCCCACGTGCGAAATGGTTTCAAGCAGTGTGCCGTCGCCACCCATGCTTACGATCAGGCGCGGGTCGAAAAGCTCTTCCGGTTTCTCATAAACCAGTTCGGAATAATGCGAAATGCCGGCCTGATCCAGAAATGTCCTGAAAGACTTCGAAAGCTGGACTTCAACTTTTCTGCGCGCCAGTTCATCGAACATATTTTCAATGAACGGCCTTGCGGACTCATTAAAGTTGCGTCCGTGAATGGCGATTTTCATGAAGAAAAAATAAAACTTGTGGTTTCAGCCGAAAGATACACGACAAATGGTGCGATTCAAAAGCCGAGTGCACATTTGAGGTGCAGGCGTTGGGCACGGGTGCTAGGTAGCCAGATAGCGTAAAAGCATATCGAGGCGCTCCTGGTCGAGGCTTTCGATCGGATCGTTGGCGTGGGCCTCTTCGATTTCGTACCCGAAGCGTTCCAGCGTAGCGATGATGGGGGTGATATGCGTCCGGTTCAGTTTCAGGGTTAACCGGGCTTCGTTGGTTGGATTATAGACTTCTCCCGACGAATAGTAACTGCTCAGGATCTTGACGCCATTGGATTCTATCAACCGGCTAATTTCCGAAAGCGAGTAGCTTCTTTCTGCGATTTTAAGAACAATCACCGCGCCTTTTTCCTGCACACCGAGCTCATTCACGAAATGCTCAACGAGGTCGTTCACAAGAATGCTGCCGGCAAATGACCGGTCGTCGTGAAGCACGGGAATGACCAGCAGGCCAAACTGGTTTACCAAGCGGAGCAACTCGTAAGGATGCTGGTCTTCGGTCGCGAAAATATCCTTGTGCTGGATAATGACCTTCGAGAGCTGTTCGGAAATGTCCGTAATGTCGAAGAGAATATCCTCCGAGACGATGCCCTGGTAAATGCCTGAATCGACGATAACCAGCTGTTTTACACCAAACTCATCCATCCAGTCCAAAGCCGTACCCACCGAATCGTTCGGTTTCAGTACGGGGATCATTGGATTTATCAGATTGGCTGCGAGCATGGGTCAGAACGTCATTTTCCGAAGCTATAAAAAAACAATATATAGATCAACTATCGTAACAAAAGAAATTTTCCCGGAATTCCCGGATTTTACACCATTGGAACCGACACATCTTTTTCCAGGAAGCTTTCCAGGATCAGGTTGAATTCGTGCGGATGCTCCATCATCGGGGCGTGGCAGCACTTATCGATAAAATACAATTCTGAGTTGGCAATCAGGCGATTGAACTCATAACCCACGTGTGGAGGGGTAATGGTATCGTTGAGGCCCCAAACTAGCAGGGTAGGAACGGTAATCTGGTGCAAATCCTTGGCGAGGTTGTGTCGCTGAGCGGATTTAGCAATACCCACAATACTCATACATTTCGGAATGCTCGAAGTCGTTTCGAACACTTCGTCGACGAGTTCCTTGGTTGCCACTTCCGGATCGTAGAAGGTATAGGCTACGCGCTCCTTGATATAATCATAACTTCCACGCTTTGGAAATGAGCCGCCCATCGAGTTTTCGAACAAGCCTGAGCTGCCGGTCAATACCAGTCGCTGTACATTTTCCTGGTTTTTCAGGGTGTAAAGCAAACCGATGTGGCCCCCCAGTGAGTTACCGATCGCCGTAACGTTGGTGAGGTTTTTAAACGAAACAAAGTCTTCGAGAAAGGCAAGCAATGCTTCCAGACCGGCTTCACGCGGGGGAAGCGAGTAAATCGGAAGCAAAGGAATAACGACCCTGTAACGGCTTGAAAAATGGTCAATAATACCGTCCCAGTTACTTAGCGCACCGAAAAGGCCATGCAAAAGCAGTAATGTTTCGCCCTTTCCCTCGTCAATAAACTGAAACCTGCCCTCTGCATGTACTGTATATTTCATTCTTTTGTGGATTTAAGACGATTTATAACTTATCAAAGAAACTAGTGCATGATTAGGTTACTCTACAAAACTAGTTATTTTTTTGATTGTTCAATGGGACAAAGTAACAAACGGGTTTCGAATTTCTTGTAAATATTATATTAATATTAAAAGAATTAGTCGAATAACACAGAATGATGCAATTCTGTTCGCTCCATTCCGAAGCTTTTCCGCGTGCGTCGCGCAGGTAAAATTTGTCAATGCATGTCTTAACCCATTGTTTACCGGGCACTAGCCGTAGCGGAGGGTTTTGCTGGGCCGGGCGGTCAACAGTCTAACCGAAATTTAGGTAGAAAATATATTTAATAGGAATTAGAAAAAAATTAAATGATAAAAATATCCAGCCTCCTGGCCGCTGTCGGCCTTGCTCAGCTCCTGGCAGTGTCGGCATACGCGCAGACCGAAATGGCACTTTATCCGGATCGTGTCCCGAACGCCATTCAAGCGGAAAATCAGGAAACCAATGAAAAGGGATACGTTAAAAATGTATCGAAGCCTACATTAACAGCATTTCTTCCAGCGGCAGGTAGCGGCAATGGCGCAGCGGTGATTGTCTGCCCCGGCGGCGGTTACGGCGGACTGGTGATCGAGCGGGAGGGTTACCGCGTGGCAAAAGAGCTGAATAAGGCAGGAATCGCGGCATTTGTGCTCAAATACCGGTTGCCCAGCGACCGGATTATGAAAGATAAGGCCATTGGTCCCTTGCAGGACGCCCAGCAAGCCATTAAAACGGTTCGTGAAAAGGCAAAGGAATGGCAGGTAGATCCGGCCAAGATCGGTATAATGGGTTTTTCGGCTGGTGGGCACCTTGCTTCTACGGCCGGTACGCATTACGACAGCAGTTTCATTGAAAACCCTCAAAAGACAAGCCTTCGCCCGGATTTCATGATATTGGTTTATCCGGTGATCAGTTTTGAGGGCAAAATCGGGCATAAGGGCTCGTCGGCCAACCTGTTGGGCGCCTCGCCCTCCGTGGAACGCATTAATTACTTCTCGAACGATTTACAGGTAACGGCCACTACGCCGCCCGCATACCTCACGCACGCGGGCGACGACACTGTGGTGCCGGTTTCGAACAGCATTCGGTTTTATGAAGCATTACTTGCAAAAGGAATTTCCGCTGATATGCACATTTATTCCCAGGGGCTGCACGGCTATCCCAAAACGCCGTCTTTCGATGAGTGGTTTGGCCGTTGCCTGCACTGGATGCGTGTAAGTGGTTTCCTTCCTGTGCAATGATCACGCGCCCGACTAACATCGGCCGTGGGCTGTCGGCTGCCGGCGGTCAGGTACAGATTGTCCGCCACAGGCGTTGTCCAAAGCCTCGTAAGGTGAGTTGGCGCTGATATACTCCGGAATCATCATTTTAAGCACGGCGACCAATTCTTCGGGCCGGCCTGAATCCAGCGCTTTTTGCAATTCCGACATCGCGTAGCGCATGCATTGTGCTGCGTGAATGGGAAAGCAGACCGTTTTGAGCTGCCCGAATGCGGCGGTTTGCATTTCCTCCGTATCCAGGTCTTCGCTCAATTTTTCGCCCGGCCGTAGACCGGTAAAGCAGATCGTCACGTCCTTTCCCGGCTCCAATCCCGCGAGCCGAATCATTTTCCGGGCAACGTCGGCGATGCGTACCGGTTGGCCCATATCAAACGTCAGGGTTTCGCCGCCCCCGCTTGTGGCTGTCGCTTGCAGTACGAGTTGGCAAGCTTCTGCGACGGTCATCAGGTACCGTTGCGCGAGCGGATCGGTGACCGTAACGGGCCCGCCTTCGCGGATTTGCTGTGCGAACCGCAGTGCGAAGGAGCCGTTGGAGCCCAGTACATTTCCGAATCGCGTGATAATGAATTGCGTTTGACCGGGATATTCGTGGCTTAGGTATTGGAGATACATCTCTGCGAAGCGTTTGGTGGCGCCCATAACACTGGCGGGTCTGACGGCCTTATCGGTGGAAATGTAAATGAATTTCCTGATACGGTAGGAAACGGCCAGATCGGCCAGGACTTCGGTGCCGAGCACGTTGGTTTTGACCGCTTCATACGGATGCCGCTCCATTAGCGGTACATGCTTGTAGGCAGCGGCGTGGAAGACAATGTGAATGTTGTTTCCCGAAAAGAGCCCAGCCATGCGCGAAGCGTCGGTAATGCTGGCTATTTCGGTGCGAATGTCGACTCGGGGAAATTGCTGCCGGAGCCGGTGATCTGCCTCGTACAACGCGGTCTCGGCCTGATCTACCATTATCACCTTCGCGGGGGCGCAGGCACATACCTGCGTGGCGAGTTCGCTGCCGATCGTTCCGGCGGCACCGGTGATGAGGACAATGCGGCCGTGGATTTCTTTAGCCGCATTGTCCAGATTGAGCACAATAGGCGCACGGCCGAGCAGGTCTTCGGGCCTGAATGTAAAATGGGGATAGGTGTGTCGTTGCGTTTGCATCCGGATATTGTTTTGGAATAACAGATACCCTTGATACGCCTGTTCTCGAATATGGTAACAAAAAAAGAGCCGTAGGGTATACGGCTCTTTTCGTACGGTATTATTGACAAATTCTTAGATCAGCTTTTCGAAGATGCCCGGCGCCAGACCGAACAGGATCGTAAGGAATGTAGCCAATACCAGGATGATCTGGTAAAAAGGAGCAACACGGATCTTAACAGTATCTCCTTCTTTGAAATAGGAAGAAATAATCACACGGAAATAGTAGTAAATACCGACGGTCGACATCAGAACGGCGATGACGGTGATCCACATAATACCACGCTCTGCAGCGCTGGTGAAGATGAAGAATTTACCCCAGAACCCGGCTGTGAGCGGAATACCGGCCAATGAAAGCATGGACACAGCCAGCACGAAAGCGAGCAACGGGTTTTGTTTTGCCAAGCCATTGAATGCTTCGTAGCGTTCGTTGGGCTGTCCTTCGATCGTTTTCTCCTTTGAAACGAGCATCAGCACACCAAATGCGGCGATGGTCGACAAGGAATAGGCGAGTGAGTAAAAGATAATGGCGTTTTGAGTCGGCTTGCTCAGGGCTGTCAGCGCGATCAGCAAGTAGCCTGCGTGCGAGATACCCGAGTAGGCAAGCATTCTTTTAAAGCTGTTCTGGCTGGTAGCGCCGATGTTGCCCACGAGCAGTGTCAGTACCGCAATGGCCGCGATCACAATCCACCAGAAGTTGTATATAGCAAAAGTGTGGTTCAGCAAACGGAAGAGCGCGGCAAATCCGGCGGTTTTCACGATCGTCGACATGAATGTAGTGAAGATCGTGGGGGCACCTTCGTACACATCCGGCGTCCAGAAATGGAATGGGGCGGCCGATACTTTGAAAAGCATACCGATCAGCAGCAGCAGCAAGCCCGCATAGAAAATGTACGATTGCGAAGCGGCAGCCATATTCGAGGCGAAACCCTGGATGGCGACCAGCTGGAAAGAACCGGTTGCGCCGTACAGCAACGTCATACCGAAAAGCATGAAGCCGGTTGCAAATGCACCCATCAGGAAATATTTCAATGCGGCTTCGTTCGAGCGTAGGTTACGCTTGTTGCTTCCTGTGAGTACATACATGGCCACGGAAAGGATTTCTACGCCGATGAAAAGCATGATCAGATGGTCGAAGCCGATCATCATGATGGCGCCCACGAGAGAGAAAAGCATCAACCCATAATATTCAGCCGGCTCGGCATCCGCATTGTCCTGGAAACCACCCGAAATCGCGACGATCATGAATGCCGAAATCAGCACGATCCCGTTGAATGCGAGCGTTAGGTTATCGACGCGGAGCATGTCGTAGAAGTACAAAAACGGCCCTTTGCCCCAATCGACGAAGTTGCTTCCCAGCGCGATGGCCAGGAAAAGCAGGGTGGATGGCAGGAGGATGTTCTTGGATTTCGAAAAGCCCAGAAAAAGCGTTACTACTCCAAAAACCGACAACAATATAATGGGATACATATTCTTAACTTAGTTATTGACCAGTTGCAATAGTTGGTTTACAGCAGGCTCTGTTATTTTCAGGAATGTGCTTGGGTAAATACCGATCCAGAATACCATCACGATCAGCGGCAGCAGTACGGCTCGCTCGCTGGCGGTCAGGTCCTGGAAGCCTTCCACCCATTTCGATTTCGGCCCGAACATGGATTTCTGGAAAAGACGAAGCATGTACACCGAACCGAGAATGATCGTTAGACCAGCTACGGCACCGAGCCAGCCTTTGTATTGGAATACACTTGAAAGCAACAGGAATTCACCCACAAAACCGTTGGTAAGCGGCAATGCAACGCTTCCGAGCAGCAACACCATAAAATACACGCTTAAATGCGGCGTGCTTTGGGTAATGCCTCCCAGCTGGTCGAGGTAGCGGGTTTTGGTTCTTGAATAAATGATGTCGACGATGAAGAAGAGGCCGATTACGTTGATACCGTGTGCGAGCATCTGGATCAATGCGCCTTGCAAGCCATTCAATGAAGACGAGAATACGCCGGCGGCCATCAATCCCACGTGCGCGAAAGACGAGTAGGCGATGAGCGTTTTCATGTCGCTCTGCTGGATCGCGATGATGGAACCGTAAATGATACCGATCACCGAAAGGATCATCGCCAGGAAGCCCCATTGCTCCATCCCCAGCGGCACGATCGGCAGCAACAGGCGGATGAGACCGTAAACCCCCATTTTAAGCATAATACCCGACAGAAGCATCGTAGCCGCGGTAGGCGACTCGGTGTAGGTGTCAGGCTGCCAGGTATGGAAGGGGAAAAGCGGCATTTTGATGGCAAATGCAATGAAGAATGCCCAGAACACGTAGCCTTGTGCCGTGGGGCTCAGTTGCAGTTGGTAGAATGCTGCTATTTCAGAGGTATGCGCGCCCGGTGTCTGGTAATAAAGGTAAACCAGCGCCACGAACATGAACAAGCTTCCGAAGATCGTGTAGATGAAGAATTTGAATGTAACCTTAATGCGGTTCTCTCCGCCCCAGATCGCCGCAAGGAAGTAAACGGGGATCAAAGCAGCTTCGAAGAACAAGTAGAAAAGGAATGCATCAGTAGCTGTAAAAACGCCGATCAGCGCCGCTTCCATAAAAAGGATCAGCGAATAGAATGCCGCGGGGTTTTTGTACTCGTTTTTAAATGCCGAAAGGATGATCAGCGGAGTCAGGAAGGTGGTAAGCAATACCAGAAGCATGCTGATACCGTCAATGCCGGCAGCGAAGGAAATGCCTCCGGACGCTACCCAGGCATATTTGAATCCAAACTGGGAACCCGCCGCAGGGTCAAATTGCAGCCAGGTGAAAACAGCGACGCCCAACGATGCGAGGCCACCAACCAGCGCGAGCTGCTTCGCCATGCGTTCGCCGGCCAGGAGGGTGATAACGCCTGCCGCTATCGGTAAAAGTATTAAAAGAAGAGTAAGCATATTTTCAAGTCGACGGTCCGAGACTAATAGGAAACGGATTGATGGATGATCGGATCAGAGTAACAGCTTCCAGAATAATATGACCACAATGCCGATTACCATCGCGAACACGTATTCGCCGGTTGAACCGGTTTGTGTTTTTCTCAACAGTTTGGCACCCAGGCTCACGAGTTTTACGAATGCATCGATAATCAGGTCGATGAAGATCTCGCCGAAGCTGTACAGGATGTTGGACAGTGTTTTAATCGGTTTCACAAATACGGCATCATACAGCTCGTCGACATAGTATTTGTTATAAACCGCACGCTGCAAGCCTGATTTTTCTTCGGAATCCGGGGCTGGTACCGCGCCTTTTTGCACATACATGACATAAGCAACAATCGCAGAAATCAATGCAGCGGCCACTGAAATCGCCATTAGCATATATTCTTCGGAATGTGAAAGGGAAGTATGCTCAAATGCGGCGGGGTTTGCTGTTTTGGCCAGATCATACAATGGGCTCATAAACTGCGCCAGCTGATGCGAGCCGTGCAATGCTTCGGGAACACCGATGAAACCACCCACAGCCGAAAGAATGGCGAGGATAATCAACGGAATGGTCATGGAAGCCGGTGATTCGTGCAAATGGTGCTCCTGTTCATGCGTACCGCGGAAGGTTCCGAAGAATGTGAGGAACAGCAGGCGGAACATGTAGAAGGAAGTCATGATCGAGCCTAACAGACCGATTACCCACAGGATTTTGTTGTGCTCAAAAACATGCGCAAGGATTTCATCTTTGGAGAAGAAACCTGCAAAAAATGGTAAACCGGAGATCGCCCAGGTGCCAATGGCAAATGTTATGAAGGTAACAGGCAATTTCTTTCTCAAACCACCCATTGAACGGATATCCTGTTCGTCAGACATGGCGTGGATCACGCTACCGGCGCCGAGGAAGAGCAATGCTTTGAAGAATGCGTGGGTGATGACGTGGAACATCGAAGCCGAATAGGCCATTGCACCCAGACCCATGAACATATAACCTAGCTGACTCACGGTAGAGTAGGCCAGTACTTTCTTGATATCGTTTTGCAAAAGGCCGATCGAAGCAGCAAACAACGCGGTAGCACCACCGATAATACCCACGATTTCGAGTGTCGAAGGCGCCAGCGAATAGAGCACGTTAGAGCGGATCACCATGTAAATACCTGCGGTAACCATTGTTGCCGCGTGGATCAGGGCTGAAACCGGGGTAGGACCAGCCATCGCATCAGGCAACCAGGTGTATAATGGGATCTGGGCCGATTTACCCATGGCACCTACAAAGAGGAACAAGGTAATGGTAATAATCACCGGATCGCCTACCTGAAAGCCCGCAGCAGCTTTGCTGAAAACCTCCGAATATTCAACCGAACCGAATGTAGCGATGATCGTGAAGATACCTAGCAGGAAGCCAAGGTCACCTACACGGTTCATAATGAATGCTTTGCGGGCTGCATTGTTGTAGTTGGTGTTCTTGTTCCAGAAGCCGATGAGCAGGTAAGAGCAAAGTCCCACACCTTCCCAGCCGATGAACATGATCACGTAGTTCGAGCCCAGCACCAGCAGGAGCATGAAGAATAAAAAGAGGTTCAGGTAAGCGAAAAACTTGCCGAAACCCGAATCGTGGTGCATGTAGCCGATCGAATAAATGTGGATCAGCGAGCCTACACCGGTGATGATCATCAGCATCAACAACGACAATTGGTCAACCTGGAACGAGAACGGGATGTTTAGGTCACCAACCGTGATCCAGTCGAAAAGCGGTACGATGAAAGGCTGGCTGCCGGAAGCAACGAATGCATTGAACGTCATGACCGACAGCACGAAGCTGGCAACAACCGCCAACGTTCCGATAATGCCGACTGCGCCTTTGGGAATATTAGGGAATCCGATTCCGTTGATCAGAAAGCCGGCGAGCGGCAGCAGCGGAATCAGGATGAGTAATGATGCAGACATGTCTATTTTTTAATCTTTAATCTCTTGATTGTGTACCGGTTACGTGCCGATAATTACCATTTCAGCTTGTTCAGGAACCCGATGTCCGTATTTCTGGTGTTACGGTAAATCATTACGATAATGGCCAATCCGACGGCCACTTCGGCGGCGGCTACGGCCATAATGAAGAATACGAAAACCTGTGCGGAAGGATCGGACCGGTAGGAAGAGAATGCGATCAGCAGCAGGTTAGCGGCGTTCAGCATCAATTCAATCGACATAAATATGATAATGGCGTTCCTGCGTGTAAGCACGCCGATAATGCCGATCACAAATAGTAAGGTGCTGAGAATTAGGTAGCTTTGAAGTGGGATATGTTGAATAACCGCTGGTATGTTAACCTCTGGCATCATAGGGTTTGGGATCATAGCAGGTTTACCTAATGGGATATCCGGTTAAAATAGTCAAAAATAGATTTCTGGCAAAAATAGACATAATTACTACTTACTCAAACCTGAGGTAAGATTATGTCAACGTTGGGTTAATCCCCTTAATTTAATCTCTGTCAATTTGCGTTTAGTGTCTAACGGAAACTCGCCTTTCATCATCCAATCGAAAAACGAGGGTTCGTTTTTCAGGATGTCGGTGACGCGCTTGCCATTGTGCTTGCCAAAGTTGAATACTTCCTCGCCTTTGTCGTTAAATACCATCCGACCTGCGAAATCCACGATTTTGGAGGCGGTGAGTTCATGCAATGCCGCGACATCATTTTTCACCGGCTCGGTTACCTTACCGTGCGAATCAGTAATCGTAACGCCCTGATATTTTTCGATTTGTCCTTGGAGTACTTCGAATGTCGCGATAGTATCAGCCTCGGCGCTGTGGGCATTGTCGAGCGTTTTGCCGCAATAGAATTTATAAGCAGCGCCCAGGTTACGGGGTTCCATCATGTGGTAAATGCGCTGTACATCCACCATTCGACGGTTTTTGATATCGAAATCCACTCCCACACGCAGGAATTCCTCCACAAGCATCGGAATATCGAAACGGTTGCTGTTGAAACCCGCCAGGTCGCATCCTTCCAGAAAGGACGCCAGGTTTTTGGCAATGCTTTTGAATGTGGGAGCATCCTTTACATCCTCGTCGTAAATGCCGTGTATGAGACTGCTTTCGAGCGGGATAGGCATTTCTGGATTGATCCGCCGCGTGCGGATCTCGGTTTCACCATTCACCAATGCTTTTACAACAGAAATCTCTACAATACGGTCGCGGACAATGTTTACTCCTGTTGTCTCAAGATCAAAAAAAGCAAGGGGCTTTTTGAGATGGAGGGTATGCATGGGTTACTGAGGTTGATTTGGCACCGCGAAGTTAAGGTGAACCGCGTGATGGCACAAGGAATGGGCTTGTTTATACACATTATAAAGAAGGGGCATTTGTGGTCAGTAGGTTGTCAGGTGTTGTCAGGGGAGGCATGTATGGTCATGTTTAGTCAGAGTTGTCATGTATGGTTAACGTGCGGCCGAGGGGGATTGGTTGAGAGACAAATGCCGCTAGGCATATAACATTGGTAGAACATCGGATCGGATCTTGCGTCACAAATGCCGTCAGGCATGCAACAACAATGCATTGCTGTTACATGCCTGACGGCATTTTCGAAATACCTCATTCGGGTACTGCTACCAACATTACATCGCTACGCGATTCTGGAATGGCCTGACGGCATTTGCTGACCACAAATGACCATACCTGACTATTCTTGACAACACCTGACGACTGCTGACTACCAATGACCACACTTGACCACTTCTGGCGTCAATCAATCCAGTCGTACGACTTGGTAACCGCCTTCTTCCAACCCTTATAGTACGCGTCTCGTTTTTCGGCTTGCATATCGGGGTTCCAGGTGTGGGCGATGGCCCAGTTTTTCTTCAAATCATCCGTGCTTTTCCAATATCCGACGGCCAGTCCGGCGGCATAGGCGGCTCCTAATGCGGTGGTTTCGGCCACAGCTGGCGATACCACCTGGGTATTCAGAATATCGGATTGGAATTGCATTAAAAGTTGGTTGTGTACCATCCCACCATCTACGCGAAGGCTGGCGAGTTTGATTCCCGAATCCTGCTCCATGGCTTTGACCACGTCAGCCGTTTGATAGGCAGTGGCTTCGAGTACGGCGCGGGCAATATGTCCCTTGTTCACATAGCGCGTAAGGCCCGCTACCACACCACGTGCATCGTTGCGCCAGTAGGGTGCGTACAGGCCCGAGAATGCGGGTACGAAATAGGCGCCACCGTTATCTTCGACGGTTTGCGCGAGTGGTTCAATGTCGCTGCTGTTTTGGATCAAGCCAAGGTTGTCGCGCAGCCATTGCACGAGCGCACCGGTGACTGCTACGCTGCCTTCCAATGCATATTGCACGGGCTGATCGCCGAATTTGTAGGAAATTGTGGTAAGCAGGCCGTTTTCAGACGTTTTCAGCTCGTTGCCCGTGTTCATCACAAGGAAGCAGCCGGTGCCGTAGGTATTCTTGGCCATGCCGGGTTCGAAGCAGGTTTGGCCTACCAATGCAGCGTGTTGGTCGCCGAGGTCGCCGGCAACGGGAACACCGGGAAGTACTTCGTGGGTGGTGTAACCATATATTTCACTGCTGCTTTTGATGGCCGGCAGCATGATTTCAGGGATATTGTAAGCGGCGAGCATCGATTTGTCCCATTGCAGCGTCCGTAAATTCATGAGTTGCGTACGGCTGGCATTGGTGACGTCGGTCACGTGAATGCCACCCTGCGTACCGCCCGTGAGGTGCCAGATCAGGAAGGTATCCATGTTCCCGAATATTGCCTCGCCTTTTTCAGCGTCTTCCCGGATGCCGTCGACGTTTTCCAGCAGCCATTTCAGTTTTAAACCACTGAAATAAGTCGAAACCGGCAGGCCGGTAATCTCACGAAACTGGTTGAGGCCGCCTTCCTTTTCATATTTCGCCACGAGCTCAGTGGTGCGCGTATCCTGCCACACCAATGCATTGTAATAGGGCTTGCCGGTGCGCTTATTCCACACCACCGTCGTTTCGCGCTGGTTGGTAATGCCCACAGCCGCAATGTCCGAAGCGTGTGCCGACACGTGAATGCGCGCCAAGGCGATCACTTCCAGGGTGTTTTTCCAGATTTCAGTCGGATTATGTTCCACCCAGCCCGGTTTCGGGTAAACCTGCTCATGTTCTTTTTGTCCTACCGAAACGATATTCCCCTGTTGGTTGAAAAGTATGCAGCGTGTGCTGGTCGTTCCCTGGTCAATGGCGGCAATGTATTTGGACATAATGGTATTATGATTGATTTTATTTGTAGTAAAGCAAGTAAATAGGGAAAATTAACCGATCAGGACAAATACGCAGGCAATTTTATTGAACGGGGCACAGGAAAACCGCCCGACGGCGTTGGCTGTATTATATTGCACCCTAATCCGGTTAGCGCACATCCTCCCATGAAAAACAGCAAGGTCAGAAAAGGTTTATTGGCATTGATTGGCTTCATAATCCTGTTTTGGGTGCTCGACCTGGCTGTTCCTTTTAATCCCGAAATCCATTACGCCACGCAAATAGCCGATCAGAAGGGGCGGGTAATTCATGCATTTTTAAGTAAGGAGGACAAGTGGCGGCTCTATTCGGATGTGAACGAAATCACTCCGTTGCTGCGGAAAACGCTCATTCATAAGGAGGATCAATATTTTTACTACCACCCGGGCGTGAATCCGTTCGCGGTGGTGCGGGCGGCTGTGAGGAATGTGTTTTCGGGAAGAAGGACTTCCGGGGCGTCCACTATTACCATGCAGGTGGTGCGGCTGATGGATCCGCGGCCGCGTACCTATTGGAATAAGGTAATCGAAATGTGGCATGCATTTCAGCTGGAAATGCATTATTCCAAAGAGGAGATTCTTCAATTTTACATAAACCTGGTGCCTTATGGCGGTAATATTGAAGGGATCAAGGCGGCTTCGTTGCTCTATTTCGGCAAAGCGCCGCAACTTTTGAGCCTTGCAGAAATCACCGCCCTCACCATTGTGCCCAACCGCCCGTCGGGCTTGCGCCCTGGTACACGTAACGACGCATTACGTGAAGCCAGGAACAGCTGGTTGAAACGTTTCGAAGAAGACGGCCTTTTCGACACAAACGTGATCCGCGATGCACTGGACGAACCATTGAATATCCGCCGGCTCCAAACGCCGCGGCTGGCCCCGCACCTTTCGGTCCGCCTCAAACAACAATATCCCGATGAGCCGGTGATCCGCACGAACCTCAACTTGCAAGCGCAAAGCCAGATCGAGGAGCAGGTAAGGAATTACATCAACCGGCGACAACTGATGAATATCCACAATGCGGCTGTGCTCGTAGTGAACAACGAAACGATGGAAGTGGAGGCCTACGTAGGTTCCGCAGATTTCAATAATCCGTTCGACGGGGGGCAGGTGGACGGGGTGAGGGCGGTGCGTTCGCCGGGAAGTACTTTGAAACCATTATTGTACGCCACAGCTTTCGACGCCGGCATTATCACCCCGAAATCGGTTTTGAACGATGTTCCGGGGAATTTCAACGGGTATGAACCTGAGAACTTTGATAAGCATTTCAATGGCGCGGTTACCACTGAATTTGCATTGGCTAATTCGCTGAATATCCCGGCGGTGAAGGTTTTGAAGGACATCGGCACACCCGCATTGATCGCCAAATTGCGGAAAGCGGGCTTTAAAACGGTTGATAAGCAAGCCAGGGACCTGGGCCTTTCCATGATACTGGGCGGCTGCGGGGTGACTTTGGAGGAGCTGACGAGGCTTTTTGCCGCATTTGCCAATGAAGGAAAGCTGCGTAACCTGCGGCTAAGCGGCAGCGATGTTTTGGATAAAAAAGGGACCCCGATTTTGTCGGAAGAAGCGACTTTTCTCACCACCAGCATTCTCACACAGATCACCCGCCCCGATTTGCCCACCAATTTTGACAATACCTATCATTTACCGCGCATTGCCTGGAAAACAGGCACTTCTTACGGTAAAAGGGACGCATGGAGCATTGGGTACAATCGCCGGTACACCGTAGGGGTGTGGGTAGGAAATTTTTCCGGGGAAGGTGTGCCCGAGCTGAGCGGCGCGAATACGGCTACGCCTTTGCTTTTCTCCATTTTCAATGCGCTGGATTACAACTCGCCGAAAGGCTGGTACAAATCGCCGGCCAATATCTCGCTGCGTAATGTGTGCCCGGTAAGTGGTGACATTCCTTCGGATTTCTGTGATCATCAGGTGCCCGATCAATACATCGTCGGCACGTCGGCTTACCGTAAATGCCAGCATATGCGCTGGGTTTTTACCGATCCGGTGGGGAAAATTTCGTATTGTACCTATTGCCTGCCAGAGAAGGGTTTAGAAAAAAGAGCTTATCCCAACCTGGCACCGGAGCTGATCGCGTTTTATGAACTTCAAAAACTGCCTTATCCAAAAATACCTCCCCATAATCCGCAATGCGAGCGGGTTTTTCATGAAGGGGCGCCATTGATCGTGAGCCCGAATGATGGCAGCGAGTATTACATCCGCAAGGATGAGCCGCAGCAAATTCAACTCGCCTGCCAGGCTGCAAATGATGTTCAGGAAGTGTATTGGTATGTCAATGACAAGTTATACCAAAAATCGCCGCCGCAGGAAAGTGTTTTTCTAAGCCCGCCGCTGGGGCGTGTCAAGATTTCATGCAGCGATGATAAGGGGCGGAATGCGGACGTCTGGATTGTGGTGAAGCGGATGTAGGGTTCATTTGTGGTCAAGTGTAGTCATGTATTGTCAAGTGTAGCCAGGAATAGCCACGAATGGTCAAGAATAGTCAGGTGTTGTCAGGAATAGCTATGGATCGTCTGATGTAGTCAAAATGTAGCCCGGAGGCAAATGCCGTTAGGCATGTAATATTGGTAGCAAACATATCGGGGCCTGTTCCGTCAAAAATGCCGTCAGGCATGTAACAACAATGCTCTGTTGTCGCATGCCTGACGGCATTTTTCGGAATACATCCCGGGGCTCGATTGCTACTTATACTACATCGCTACGCGATTTTAAGCGACCCGCTTCTATTCTCCACACTTAACAATTTCTGACAACACATACCCATTCCTGAACGTAAATACTCACTCCTGACTAAACATGACCGTAAATGCCCACTCCTGACTATTCCTGACTAAACATGACTACTCCTGACAACACCTGACCACATTACAACGGCTGATCCTTCGCTTCCTGGTACAATACCTGAACGAGCGTCTGACCGACGGCTTTCAACGTCTTCGGATCGATGTTTTCCATCGTATCATGTGCAGTATGCCACTGGTCGAAGAACGTTTTGCTCATATTATTCTGGCGTGTGTGGATGATGTCGATCATCGGAATGCGGGCTACTTTGTTGACCGGGACGTGGTCGTCGGTAATGGCCGCGCCGGTTTCATCGATGAAATAGTTGCTATAACCGAGGCGGCTTGCGGTTGCCCATATCTGCCTCACCGTGTCATTCGCCAGTTGAACCGAATAGCCTTCCTTGAAAAAAGTAGCACCTTTTGCGCCGACCATGTCGAGCAGAACGCCGAAATAGGCCGTATAGTTGGGGTTATGCTTGTTCGCCGCCCAATGCTGGGAGCCGAGGCAAAAACCACCATGTTCCATTCCGGTATCTTCCGAACGCGATGAACCCCAGTCTTCGGCATCAAAAAAGATAATGTCGACACCGATATCCGGCTTGGCAGCTTCTTTGGAAAGTACGCGCGCAATTTCCAGCAATACACCCACGCCACTCGCACCGTCATTAGCCGCTAGTACGGGTTTGTTTTTTACCAAAGAATCCTGATCAGAAAACGGCCGCGAATCCCAGTGTGACGCCAGCAGAATGCGTTTGCTTGCCTGTGGGTTAAAGCTCCCGATTATATTCCGCGCATTCAGCTTGGTACCGTCGTAAGTGGTGGTAGTGAAAAGCTGCTCGACTACTGTCCAGCCGTATTTTTTCAAGGTAGCTGCCAGGTAATCACCACAAGCTTTGTGTTGGGCGGTATTTGGTACACGTGGGCCGAAATCAACCTGCTTTTGCACAAATTGAAAAGCGCTGTCGGCATTGAAATCCGCACTTTTTACCAATGCGACCGGTGCCTGTTCTGCGGTTTGTTCGGAACTGGTGTTGCTATTGCACCCGTAAAGGCCGATGACGATCGCTAATGCGATGGGTAAGCGCCTAAAAAACAGTTTATTAGAAAGAAATGGCATCTCCTGATTGAATATTGTTTTGCTTGGTAAAACCTGCATTGACCTCCACCACATATTGCACCAGGCCGTACGGCGGAATAGATTCCTCCGAATACGGTTGGGTGTTTTCTGCGATAGAAATGATTTTTTTATCCGGACCTACATATATAATGTCCAGCGGGATGGATGTGTTCTTCATCCAGAATGAATGTTCATCGGGTTGTTCAAAGATGAACAGCATACCTACCGAATCGGGCAGGTAGGAGCGAAACATCAGTCCTTTGTTGCGTTCGGCTTCGTTTTCTGCAATCTCGACCTCGATTTTTTTGAAAGGCTGGCCCTTTTTCATGAAAGTCACCTCGCCTTCTTTATTGAATACCGGGGTTGGAACTGCCGGAGCGAATGTTTCGACCGGCTCGCTTTTGTCGGAAAACGATGCGATGAAATACGCCACGCCGCCCAACAAAAACACACCCAGTAATATAAATGCAAAAACCGACTGCCGCTTTTTCACGATTATTCCTCGTAAGCCCAGTCGATCCTAGTCTTGGTATCGCGGATCACCAGCCCCTGATTTTTGAAGTAAGAACGGATTTCGTCGACTTTTTCGTAGTTCTGCGAGAGTTTAAATTCGCGGTACAGTTTCAGCATGCCGTCGAGGATCGCGTGCCCTTCGGCTAGCTCTTCTTTCAAACCGAGTACATCCTCGAAGAAAATAACGAATTGCTCTTTCAACGAGGTAAACACCGCTTCGCCTAATGCAGCCGATTTCAATTGCCCCATATTCAGCATGTTGATGTATTTCAGCATGTTGAAAAGATTCGCGAATGCTACGGCCGTATTGAGGTCGTCGTTCATGGCATTGTAAAAACCTTCAATCGATTTTTCGATATCGGCCTTTTTCGCCTCGTCCGCATTCACGCCATCCTCGTGCGTATACGTGAGCATTTTGGCGATGCGCAGGCCGTTTGCGAGTTTTTTGTACCCTTTTTGTGCCGCTTTCAATGCGTCGTTTGAGAAATCGAGCGTGCTGCGGTATTGGCTTTGCAGCATAAAGAACCGTACGGTCATCGGACTGTAAGCCTGGTCGAGCAGTTCGTGGTTACCCGAAAACAGCTCCGAAGGCAGGAATGAGTTCCCGAGCGACTTCGACATTTTCTGGCCGTTGACCGTGAGCATGTTGGTATGCATCCAGTACCGGACGGGTTCTTCGTCGGTCAGCGATTTGCCTTGCGCAATTTCGCATTCGTGGTGCGGGAATTTAAGGTCCATCCCACCGCCGTGAATGTCGAATTGCTTGCCCAAATATTTGGCACTCATGCAGGTACATTCCAAATGCCAGCCGGGAAATCCCTTGCCCCAGGGTGATTCCCATTGCATAATGTGCTCGGGATTAGCCTTTTTCCACAATGCGAAATCGAGTGGGTTACGTTTTTCGGCTTGCCCGTCGAGCTCACGGGTTTCGTTCAGCAAATCTTCGATAATGCGACCTGAAAGCTTACCGTATTCATTGCCGCCTGCCTGGTATTTATTGATATCAAAATAAACCGACCCATTGGATTCGTATGCCACACCTTTGTCGATCAGCGTCTGCACGGCCTCGATCTGCTCGATCAAATGGCCGGTTGCGGTAGGTTCGATACTGGGCGAAAGCAGGTTGAATATGGCGGTAACTTCATGGAAATCGTTGGTATACCGCTGCACGATCTCCATCGGCTCGAGTTTTTGGAGCTTCGCCATCTTCCCGATTTTGTCCTCGCCCGCATCGCCGTCGCCCACGAGGTGGCCTACGTCGGTAATGTTGCGGACGTAACGCACTTTATAACCTATGTGCGTCAGATAGCGGAACAGGATATCGAATGAAAGAAACGTGCGGATGTTACCCAAATGCACATTGTTATAGACTGTCGGCCCGCACACATACATGCCTACGTAGGGAGGGGCAATGGGAACGAAAACATCCTTTTTACGGGTAAGCGTATTGAATATTTTAAGTGGCTGGAAAGTTTGTGCGGTCATTTATATGTTTTACTTTCTTGATTACTGATTTTTATTTTCGAGCCGCGTTTCGACCCAATCGATGATTTTTTCGGCTTTTTTCAAACCCAATACTGCCGTGTCAGCGCTTTGGATGCCCTGATATCCCATATCAACGTGAAGGATTTCATAAGCACCGGTGAAGTTTGACAAAAGGGTTTTGTCAATCCGGCTCAATGCGTGTTGATACCATTCGACACTCTTCGGTGTCTTTTTGTTTTTTTCTCCTAATAACTCATTTAACGCCAACAACACACCCGTATATGCTGCGTGTCCTGCGATTTTGACGTACTTCCTGTCCTGATAGAGCCCATCTTGCTTCCTTGCATTGTTACTGAGAAAATCCTTTGCATTGTCGATGTGTCGTCTTGCTTCTAAGATTGCTTCCATGATAGTATGTGATTAGAGTGGTGTTTTACTTGATTATCTCTTTTTCTTTTCGAGCCGGTTCTCGACCCAATGGATAATTCTTTCTGCGTCCTGCAAGCCTATATTGGCCATTTTTGCATTTGGATCACCGTCATAGCCCATGCCAATATGCAAATGGTGATACACATTCAGAAAACTGGATAATACTCGCTTGTCGATAGCGCTCAATTCTTTCTGGTACCATTCCACACTTTTGCGCGATCCCTTTTCTGGAAGTACGGCGTCAAGCGCTATCAAAACGCCGCTGTAAGCCGTATGCCCTGCAATCTTCACGTATTTTGTGTCCCGGTACACGCCATTTTCCTTTCGGGCATTGTCTCTGAGGAACACCCTCGCATTGTCAATACACCTTTTAGCTTCGTTGATTACTTCCATGATAGTATGTGATTAGAGTGGTGTATTACTTGATTCTGACAAAAATAGCAAATAACCCATGATTGATTTGTAGGTATAACTGAGAATGAGCGGGCGGCGAGAGGCTATTCGACCGTTTTGTTTATCTTCGCAGCGTTTTTGCATTTAAAATCCAGTTTGAAACTAACTTAAAATCAATACAGTAATCACTTATGAGTTTACTTACCGTAGGATCTGTTGCATTCGATGCGCTCGAAACCCCGTTTGGAAAAACAGACAAAATTATCGGTGGTGCAGCCACTTACATCACACTAGCTGCTTCCTATTTTACCCAGCAGAATAACCTCGTTGCGGTTGTAGGCGGCGATTTTCCAAAAGAAATGATCGACCTCCTTGAAGAACACGGGGTGGATACCAAAGGTTTGGAGATCGTGCAGGATGGCAAGACATTCTTCTGGTCGGGTAAGTACCATGAGGATATGAACACCCGCGATACGCTGATCACAGAGCTGAATGTAATGGAGCATTTCGACCCCATTATCCCGGATTCTTACCAGGGTACAGAATTTCTGATGTTGGGAAATACGGTTCCAGCCACTCAGAAACTGGTGATCGAGCGCCTGGCGAAACGCCCTAAGCTGATCATGCTCGATACGATGAACCTGTGGATGAACATCGCGCTGGACGATCTGAAATCCGTTCTCAAACTGGTCGATTTGCTTACGATCAATGACGAAGAAGCCCGTTTGCTTTCAGGTGAATATTCCTTGCGTAAAGCTGCGAAGAAAATCATGGCGATGGGGCCAAAAACGCTGATCATCAAAAAAGGCGAGCACGGAGCACTGCTGTTCCAGGAAGATCGGATCTTTTTCGCACCTGCATTACCTTTGGAAGAAGTGTTCGATCCAACCGGCGCTGGTGACTCGTTTGCAGGTGGTTTCATCGGTTATCTCGCGGCTACCGATGATATTTCTTTCGACAACATGAAGCGCGCGATCATTTATGGTTCCGCGATGGCTTCCTTCTGCGTGGAGAAATTCGGTACCGAGCGCCTGGTGAACCTTTCGAAGGAAGAAATCAATGCCCGCGTTCAGGAGTTTGTGAAATTGGCGAGCTTCGAAATACAATAAAAATTTAAAGTTCAGAGTAGATGAGTCTATAAGTTGAAATGCGTTTCTCCTTGTAGACTCATTTTTTTACCCGTCTGTTAGCCTTTTTGATTGAAAATGCTGTAACCCCGCTGATAACCTGAAATTCACGATGAAATTGTTCGTTCAAAAAATCTGCTCCCTCGTAGCGTGCGCTTCGCTCGCTATACCCGCGTTCGCGCAGCATCATGCACACCCGGCATTACCGCATTCCAAACACAAAACGGTTGTGATCGCGCACCGGGGCAACCATGTGAATGCACCTGAGAACACGCTCGCATCCACGCGCGAAGCGATCAATTGCGGCGCCGATTATGTGGAGATCGATTTAAGAACTACCAAAGACGGCCATCTCGTTGCGATGCACGACGCCAAAGTCGACCGGACGACCAACGGTATGGGCAAAGTTGCCGATATGACCTGGCAGCAAGTAGAAGAATTGCAGGTTTTTAACCGCAATAAAAAGACCCACCGCATTCCCGAGTTCAAAGAGTTGCTTGCACTTTGCAAAGGCAAAATCAATATTTATCTCGATTTCAAGGACGCGGATGTGGCTGAAACCTGGAAACAGATTAAAGCTGCGGGAATGGAGCATCAGGTGGTGGTTTACCTAAATAAGGAAGAACAGTACAAACAATGGAAGGAAGTTGCGCCTGAGGTACCGCTCATGACCAGCCTACCGAAAGAAGTAACGAATAAAGAACAGCTGGCCGCATTTCTGAGCCAAATGCAAATTCAGGTTGTGGATAATATCACAAACCCAGAATTGCTGAAAGCTGCGCACGACCACGGAATTTCCGTCTGGCTTGATGTGCAGAGTCCTACCGAAGGGCCGGCCTCGTGGAATGAGGCATTGCATAAGGGCGTGCAGGGTTTGCAAACGGACAAGCCGGCGGAAATGGTAGCGTATTTGGTGAAGAGCGCTCAATGATATTAAAGCGAGCCAGTTATGAGACGGATTATAATGATAAGTATGATGCTCTTACTGGCGCGCTGCAATGCTCCAAAGCCAACGCATAACCCGACGACTGCGGAAGCTCCTCCCGCATTAAAGGCTCCTTCCAATTTAATGTACGCCGACATCGATCCGTTTACTCAGGTTGACGACCTGACTAAGAACGAGTTGATTCTGCTTTTCGCAAAAATGCATCGCGCCGACCAGCAATACCGCGATAGCTTGAACAATGGCCGGAAAGAAAATGAGACCTTTTTTCTGCAAAAAATGAGGGCTAATGACGAAGCGAATTTGAAAATCCTGGATAATGTCATCCAAAAACATGGCTGGCCACACAAGAGTGTCTTCGGAGAAGAAGCCGCGGATACGGCCTGGCTTGTCATCTGGCATCACCGAGGCAAACGAAGTGTACTTTGCCGTCATTTTGATCTGATGGAAAAGGCAGTCGACGAAGGCGAAATGAGCGCCTCGGCATTTCAGCAGATTAAAGATCAAGTGGAGCTGCTATCCCCCGACCAGATAGAATATTAGCGTGATGCCTGAGTGATAGTCAGATAGATCGGACAATCCGCGTCATGGGCTCCGGGCAAATATCCCGTACTCATTAAAAACTCATTTACGATCTCGCCGCCTGTAAACTTGAAAGTTTTCTTGAAAAGCTTCACCCATTGCTCCTTCGTCAATGGGTGATGCGCGTCGATCCAGCCTTTGAATGAGCCGTATTCCTGTTTCAATTCGAGGATCTTCTGTGCATTCACAATAGCTGCATTCACTTTCAGGCGGTTCCGGACAATGCCCGGATCGGCCAGGAGCCGCTCGCGGTCGGTTTCGTCGTAAGCAGCTACTTTTTCAATGGAGAAATTATCATAAGCGGCCCGGAAGCTGTCCTGCTTGCGGAGCATCAGCGTCCAGCTGAGGCCTGCCTGGTTGATTTCCAGCAAGAGCCGCCCGAAGAGCTCGTCATCGTCTTCGATCGGGAAGCCGTACTGGTTGTCGTGGTAATGCTTGTGGAGCAGGTAGTCAGCCTGCTCCGAGGGATTGTTGATGATGTAAGTGCAATATGACATCGCGTTGATTGGTTAGGATCTTATCCTTTAAAAACCTATTTCAGAATTCCGACCTGAACTTCCGTGATATTCCGGTAGGGGTTTTCGAAATCCATATTGAGGTAAATTTCCCGGCTCTGCCCCGACATAGCAAGCTTTTGCGATATAATCTCGCCGAACAGCGCGCCATAGGTGTGAACCAGCCCATCCCAGCTTCCATAAAGTTCTTCGCTGATGCATTCGAACGCTTCAAGCTGCTTTAACTGGTAAGCCGAGTCAATAGTGTGTGACGGTGGTGTGACCGGCAGTGCGATCGTCAATGTAAAAACCGTATCGGGCCGGCCGTCAGCGCCTTCATAAACCCAGTAAATCGGACCGGTGATTTCGAGCTCGTTACGGATGGCATCCTGATACAGCTTCCGGGCTTCAACACGCACATACTGGAAAATTTCCTGGAATGAAGTCCGGGTTTCGAAGCATAGAACGTGAATGGGCTGGATGGTTTTCGTTTGCATGGCTAACAGATGTTTATGCAAAAGACAAACCTGCGAGTGACAACCCTATGTCAGCAGCATTTCAATTTTTTTCTGCGTGCCTGCGCGCTTTCATTCGGCGCACCTGCTGCTGCATCCAGGGATAGCTGATATACACGACTTTCGTCGCGCCTATGCCTATGCCCGCACCCATGAGCACGTCGGCGAGCCAGTGGTGATTGCCTAGCACGCGCATGGCGCCTACCGTAGTAGCCGTGCCGTAACCGCCTATACTGTATAATACGCTTCGCTGCCCGTATTCCTCGTGCAGGATCGTCGCATTGGTAAATGCGGTAGTTGCATGGCCGGAGGGGAAGGAATGGTTGTCTTCCTCATTGGGTCGCGGATATTGCACAATGCGTTTCAGGCTTTGCGTAACGCCCTGGGCGATCACGTTGGAAAGTATGGCCAAAATGACCTGATCTCCTAGTTTATGCTTCCCCTTTACTCCAGCGGACGCCAGCCCGAGGCTCACCACACCCGGCGCATAAGGCAGGAATTCGTCCACCTTCGTCCGGTAATCGGGATAATTGGAAACCACACGCTCCTGCAAATGCCGGCTGATTTTGCCCTGAACAATGAGGCCAGCAAGGCCGAGCGTGACAGGCGGGATCACGTCCCCGGCCGTTACTTTCCAAAGCTTGGTAGAATCCTGCTGAGCAAATGCCGTTTGCGGGAGAATTTGAATGCAAAGAAAAAGGCATATCAAATATGCCTTTAAAGTTTTTGGAGTCATAAAATAGCTTCTCTCACACGTACAAGTCTTTCCAGTAGTCCTTCCAGCTGATCGAGCGGGAGCATATTGGCGCCGTCGGATTTGGCTTCGGCGGGGTTGAAATGGGTTTCGATAAAAAGACCATCGGCGCCCACAGCGATGGCAGCTTTGGCGATTGTTTCGATCAGTTTCGGTTTGCCGCCGGTTACGCCGGATGTTTGATTGGGCTGTTGCAATGAATGCGTGCAGTCCATTACCACCGGTACGCCGAATGCGGCCATTTCAGGGAGGTTGCGGTAGTCGACCACCAGATCCCCATAGCCGAAGCTGTTGCCACGGTCGGTGAGGATCACCTGCGCGTCCGGATTTACTTCGTTGATTTTTTCAGCAGCGAATTTCATCGACGCACCTGAAAGGAACTGACCTTTTTTCACATTCACAGCCTTGCCCGTGCGTGCAGCCGCGGCGAGAAGCTCGGTCTGGCGGCAGAGGAACGCCGGGATTTGCAGGACGTCCACATACTCAGCGGCGAAGGCAGCTTCGTGTGATTCGTGGATGTCGGTAACAGTAGGAATGCCGAATGTCTGACTTACTTCCTGCAAGATTTTCAGTGCTTTTTCATCGCCGATCCCGGTAAAAGAGTCGATCTTGGTGCGGTTGGCTTTGCGGTAAGAGCCTTTGAATATATAAGGAATGCGAAGGCGGTCGGTAACGGTTACGATATGTTCGGCGATTCGCAGGGCCATATCCCTTCCTTCGATCGCACAGGGGCCTGCCATGAGGAAAAAGTTGGTCGAATCGGTATTTTTCAACTTCGGTATCGAGATCATACTGGTGTTGGTATAGATATTGATAAATGTTTCGCGAATGTACGGCTATCCGTCCTGTTCTCTTTGCAGTGTGGATATTTCTTGAAATTAAACCCTTCTAAAAGGCTGATTTCCTGCTTTTTTTATTTTAAACAAGGATTGTGCAATAAAATGCCCTGTTTAAAAAATTTTTGAAAAAGTGAACTGAAATATCTTTCTTTGTGGCGATTTTAACCAAAAAGTGATTATAAAATGTCAGCAATTGCAGAAAGAGTTAAGCAAATTATCGTCGAAAAACTCGGCGTAGAAGAGTCGGAGGTTACACCGGAAGCAAACTTCCAGAACGACTTGGGAGCGGACTCTCTAGACACCGTTGAGTTGATTATGGAATTCGAAAAAGAATTCAATCTTTCTATCCCTGACGATCAGGCAGAGAACATCGGTACAGTTGGTCAGGCTGTTGCATATCTGGAAGAAAACGTGAAGTAATCCGGTTTTTACCAGTACAATCTTCTATTTCTGTCCCAATTTTATGAGTTTTAAGCGAGTTGTAATTACAGGTATGGGCGCATTGACGCCCGTTGGCAATGATGTTCCTACCTTTTGGTCAAATCTGGTTGCAGGCGTAAGCGGTGCAGCCCCCATCACGCGGTTCGATGCTGAAAAGTTTCGTACGCGTTTCGCCTGTGAGGTGAAGGGATTGGACGTTACTAATTACATACCGCGGCAAGAAGCCCGTAAAATGGACCCCTTTACACAATACGCCGTCATCGCGGCTGATGAAGCGATGAAGGACGCCGGCTTTGACGCAGATACGCTTGATCTCGACAAAGCCGGTGTAATTTGGGGCTCCGGTATCGGTGGTCTCAAAACTTTCGAGGAAGAAGTGATGAACTATTCCGAGAACGGCAGAACTCCCCGCTTCAATCCTTTCTTTATCCCGAAAATGATCGTTGACAGCGCGTCTGGCGTACTGTCGATCCGGTACGGTTTCCGGGGCCCCAATTTTATCACGGTATCGGCTTGTGCTTCGGCTACCAACGCATTGATCGACGCATTCAACTATATCAAACTCGGTTTGATGAATGTGTGTATCTCCGGCGGTTCGGAAGCAGCGGTTACGATTGCCGGTGTGGGCGGTTTCAATGCATTAAAGGCATTGTCCGAAAGAAACGATTCTCCCGAAACGGCCTCGCGCCCTTACGATAAGGACCGTGATGGTTTCGTGCTTGGAGAAGGCGGAGCGGCGATTATTTTGGAAGAACTTGAACATGCGAAAGCACGCGGGGCCAAAATATATGCTGAAATGATCGGAGCCGGTATGTCATCGGACGCCTATCACATCACTGCTCCGCATCCGGAAGGGCTCGGCGCTTACATTGTAATGAAAAATGCAGTCGAAAACGCAGGTATCAGGCCTGAGGAAATCGATTACATCAATACCCACGGTACATCTACCCCGATCGGTGATCCGCAGGAGATCAAAGCCATAGAAAAATTCTTCGGCGAGCATGCATATGATCTGAATATCAGCTCTACGAAATCGATGACAGGGCATTTATTGGGAGGAGCAGGAGCGATTGAAGCTGCCGCCTGTATCATGGCGATCAAAGACCAGGTCGTGCCGCCTACCATTAACCACTTTACCGACGATCCGGAAATCAATCCGCGGTTGAAGCTTACATTCAATAAGGCTGAAAAACGTCGCGTAAATATCGCTTTGAGCAATACTTTCGGTTTCGGAGGTCATAATGCATCAGTCGTTTTCAAGAAATACGAAGACTGATTAAATCCCTACCATTGGCAAAGCGAATTCTTATACCGATACTTTCCCTATTCAGGACCGGAAGTGCTGAGGACAAAAAATTTAAGGAGTCGATTGCGCATGTTATAGGCGACAAGCCTTCCAATCTCGGCGTTTATCAGCTGGCTTTCAGACATACTTCCGCTTCCCGCGAGACCGCTATTAAGGGTTTCAGGGAATCGAATGAGCGTTTGGAGTACCTGGGCGACGCGGTGCTGGGCATGGTGGTAGCAGAATTTCTTTTTACCAAATATCCCTACAAAGACGAGGGCTTCCTCACTGAAATCCGCTCGCGAATCGTTAACCGCGAGTCGTTGAACCAGATTTCGCGCAAGCTCGGCCTCGACCGGCTGATCGAATACGACGGCAACCGCCGGGGTATGTCGCCACGCTCGTCTATGTACGGGGACGCGCTCGAAGCATTCGTAGGCGCGATTTACCTCGATAAGGGCTTCCGTTTCACACGGACTTTCATTATCAGCAAGCTCATTACGCATTACGATCTGGACAGCATTATCCAGAACAATGTGAACTTCAAAAGCCTCATTATCGAATGGGCGCAGCGCGAGGGTAAGGAAATCCGTTTTGAAATACTCGAAGAACGGGGTACCCGTCACCACCGCGAATTCATCTCCCAAATTCTCGTCAACGACGAGCCTTTCGCAACAGGTAATGGCTTTACCAAGAAGAAGGCCGAGCAATCCGCATCGGAGCAAGCCTGTGCGATCCTTGAATTGAAATAACCTTACTTGTTTTCGAATGCTTGCTCATTGGGTTTCCAATGGGCTATTTGCGTTTTTGTCATTTTGCGGAACTGCAAATCGGTCATTTTGGCCGTATGGAAAAGTGCTTTTTAGTAGAATCCGGCCATTTTGTCGCTATTTTTTCGCTTTTTGAGGCCCGGAACAGAAGTTGTTAAATAGAGGGCATAACCGCGAGGTTAGAAGAAACTGAAAAAACTAAAAACAAAAACCTTATAGCAATGAGCACATTAGTCAAACATTTCGCAGGTCCTTCTTATTTGAACGGATTTTTTGGTAAGGATCTTTTTAATGAATACAACACTCCTGCATTTGCCGGCACCGTACCAGCTGTGAACGTGGTTGAAAACGAAGAAGGTTTCCGCATCGAAGTAGCGGCTCCCGGCCTTCAAAAATCTGACTTCAAACTGAACCTCGAAAAAAATCAATTGACGATTTCAGCTGAGAAAGAGCAGAAGGAAGAGAACAAAAACGAGAAGTACACGAGGAAAGAATTCAAATACACCTCTTTCCAGAGAACCTTCACTTTACCTAACACGGTTGATGGCGACAGGATCGAAGCGAACTACGCCGACGGCATCTTGAGCATCGCATTGCCGAAACGTGAGGAGGCGAAAGAAAAACCAGCCCGCCTGATCGAGATCGCTTAATAGGCCGGACTTACATAATGGGCGTTATTCGAAAGGATAACGCCTTTTTTATGACGCCGGCGGATAATCCCCTGGCAGGATATTTTAGTAAATTCCCAAATGAAATATCTTTGTTAAAAGATGTTAAACGAATCTACGACGGGAATAATTTGTTGAACGATTTACGTTATTTGTCCATAAAAATATAACCCCAACATATGTCTATGAAAACAAATTGGAAAGGTTTGGTGTTGGTTGGGTTGATTTCAAGTGCGTCAACCATAGCTGGCTACAAACTACTTGGTCCTGATAGTGATAGAGATGTAATTTTTAAAGAAGCGGCTTCCGAAAATATAGCACGTTTTACATCAGCAGGTGCTCCGGCAGGTGCTCCGGGCGATTTCGTTTATGCAGCGGAGGCTACGACGCCGACGGTTGTGCACATCAAATCGACCGTTACCCGTCAGGCATACCGCGGCCAGCAGATTCCCGATATTTTCCGGGATTTCTTCGGCGATGATTTCGGAGGAGGTCAACGCGGCCCGCAGCAATCGGAAGCGACAGGTTCGGGCGTAATCATTTCAAATGATGGATACATTGTTACCAACAACCACGTGGTCGAAGGTGCACAGGAACTGGAAGTGACTTTGCATAATAAAAGCAAATTCCGCGCGAAAGTGATCGGTACCGACCCTTCTACGGACATCGCGGTGATTAAAATTGAAGGAAAAGACCTGCCCGCGGTAACGCTGGGTAATTCGGATGCCGTGAAAGTAGGAGAGTGGGTAGTAGCGGTAGGTAACCCTTTTAATCTGGAATCTACTGTAACAGCTGGTATTGTAAGTGCAAAAGGCCGTGGATTGGGTATTATCGGCCAGTCGAGCCGTCGTAACAATATGACGCCCACTTCGGCCGCTGCGGGTGATTCACCACTCGAATCGTTCATCCAGACAGACGCCGTTGTGAACCCAGGTAACAGTGGTGGTGCATTGGTGAACCTGAAAGGCGAGCTGATCGGCATTAATACCGCCATCGCCAGCCCCACCGGTAGCTTCGCGGGTTACGCATTCGCCGTGCCTTCAAGCATTGTGAAAAAAGTATCGAGCGATCTGATCAAATTCGGTAATGTACAACGTGGTTACCTGGGTATTGCCCTCGACGACCTCGATAGCCGTAAGGCCGAAGAGTATGGCGTGAAAGTGAACGATGGCGTATACGTACGTGACTTCACCGAAAACAGCGCAGCGAAAGCAGGCGGTGTGAACAAAGGTGACGTAATCGTGAAGGTAGACGGTATGAATGTACACTCGATCCCGGAATTGCAGCAATCGATCGGTCTGCACAAGCCTGGTGATAAAGTGAATGTGACCGTAAACCGTGATGGAAAAGAAAAAGACCTGACCATTACGCTGCGTAACCGCACAGGTGGTTCTGAAATCATCAAACGCGACGAATCGGCTGCCGTTATGAGCTCTTTGGGTGCGCAATTCGGCAACCTGAGCGACCAGGAGAAACAAAGATTGTCGCGCTACAAAATTGATGGCGGTGTGAAAGTACTCTCTATCGACGGCGGCAAGTTTGCACGCTCGCAGGTGGAAGAAGGATTCATCATCACCAAAGTGAATGGAAAGGCTGTTAAAACTGTGAAAGAATTCGAAGCGGCCATTGCCGGCAAGGAAGAATCGATGGTGCAGTTTGAAGGACTTTACCCCGACGCCCCTTATGACGTTTACTCCTTCGGATTCAGATTGTAATTCAAGATTGAATGCATAAAAGAAAGGGCTGCGATGATCACCATCGCAGCCCTTCTTGTTTTTAAATGCATCGTAATTAAAGCAGGAATTTCAGCTTAATCACCTCTTTCTCAGTCAGGAAGCGCCATTTGCCCCGTGGCAAGTCCTTTTTGTTCAAACCTGCGAAAACGGTACGGTCAAGTTTCTGCACTTCGTAGCCTAAATGCTCGAACATACGGCGAACAATGCGGTTGCGGCCGCTGTGAATTTCGAGGCCTACAACCTGCGCATCCGGTGTCACCAAGCCTACTTCGTCGGGACGAATAAAACCGTCTTCCAGTTCTACACCGGCTTGCAGCTGCTCGAAATCCTCTGTTGCAATAGGCTTGTCGAGTTCTGCCTGGTAAATCTTCTTGATACCACTTGACGGGTGCGTGAGCTTTTCAGCCAGTTCTCCATCATTGGTAAGCAGCAACAGACCGGTTGTATTGCGGTCGAGGCGGCCTACCGGGTATACGCGCTCGGAGCACGCGCCGGCGATCAGATCCAGCACGGTTTTGCGCTCTTCAGGATCGTCGGTAGTGGTAATGTAATCCTTCGGTTTGTTGATCAGGATATACACCATTTTCTCCGGGTTCAATGCCTTCTTGCCATATTTCACGACGTCGGTAGGACGTACTTTGTAACCCATTTCGGTAATGATCTTGCCGTTCACCGAAATCTGGCCCGAAGAAATAAGATCATCGGCCTCGCGACGGGAGCAAATGCCCGCGTTAGCAATGTAGCGGTTCAGACGGATTTCGTCAGTCTCTTCCTTATCCTTATGCCTTGGCGATGGCTTCTTTTTAGCCTCGTAATTGTCAAGATTATAGCGCGGTGCGGTTTCGTACCGTCCTACTCGTCTCTCCAACCCGCTCCGGTCCTGCTCTTCGTTATCTTGAAACCGGGAACGGTAGGGTTTCTCGTCCCTATCTTCTTTTTTTTTAAAAGAACCTTCATTGCGGTCGAATGAGCGGGCCGGGCGCTCGCTGCGTTCGCCACGTGGCTTATCGAAGCCCGGCTTGAACTCACGGTCGCCGTTTTCCCTGTCGAAACGAGGCTTGAATTCGCGATTGTCATTATCTCTGTCGAAACGCGGTTTAAACTCACGGTCGCCGTGGTCTCTGTCGAAACGTGGCCTAGACTCACGGTCGCCACTACCTCTTTCAGGACGTGACTTGAAATCGCGTGAATCCCTGTCCGGACGTGGTCTGAACTCGCGCTCGTCATTATCTCTGTCGAAACGGGGTTTGAACTCGCGGTTGCGATCTCCGAAGCCACCTCTCTCAGGACGGTCGCCGAATGGCTTTCTGTCTCCTGGACGGTCACCGCCACGGTCGTTGGAGCGAAAATCTTTTTTACCAAAATCCTTCTTAAAGCCACGCTCGGCGGAATCGCCTTCCCGGCGGAAGGGGCGGTCATTACCACCTTTATCCCATTTCTTGAAATCGGGCTTACCGAAACCTGAGCGTTCATCGCGTGGCCGTTCGTGATCGAAGCTCGGACGTGCTTTTTGCCCCTTGTTTTCGGCAGGGGCTGAAAAACGCAGACTGGATTTTTTGATGCTGGGTTTGCTGAACCGGCTTTCGGTTTCAGGCTTTGCGCGCTTGAAGAAGCCGCCTCCACCTTGGGAGCCTTTGGAATTGTTTCTGTTTCTCATCAGGAATGCAGTATCACTACTGGATTTATTTCCTCTTACAAATTTACCTTGTAACCGATTAGTGCTTTAATTCGCACAAAATGGTATGAATTGCCACTAAAACTGGTTAGCCAACGTATCTGATGGTCAGAGTACTAGTGTTGAAAAAAATTAGCTTGCAAAGATACGGGAATTTTTCCGGGTAAAAATATTTGAATGGGTTTATGTCAAAAATGATGTAGAAACGTTTATAAGTACTATCGGAGAAATGCGGCCGGAAATGGCCATTTTTACCTAACTAAACCTTCATTAACAAGTGAATTATGTCAGCTGAGGCGCAACCGTTGTGGAAACCGGGAAGGAACCTGTTGGAACAGTCCAATCTGAAAAAATATATGGACTGGCTGTTTGTCAAAAAGGGCCTCTATTTCCGCTCTTATCACGATCTGTGGGAGTGGTCGGTGACCGACCTGGAAGATTTCTGGGAAAGTCTTTGGAATTACTTTAATATCAAATCACACGATTTGTACCTCGAAGTGCTGCAAAAGCCCCTGAGCGGCATGATCGGCACACGCTGGTTTACCCGCGCCAAGCTCAACTACGCCGAACACGTTTTCAGAAACAAGACCAAAGAGCGCCCTGCGATTATTTTCCAGTCGGAAAAAGCGGAACTCGTGGAGATCTCCTGGGAAACGCTCGAAGCGAGAGTAGCTGCTGTTTCGACCTGGCTGAAACAGCGTGGCGTGAAGCCGGGCGACCGCGTGGCGGCGGTGTTACCTAACATTCCCGAGGCTGCAGTCGCGTTCCTCGCGGCCAATGCCGTCGGTGCGGTATGGTCGTCCTGCTCCCCCGATTTTGGAAAGCCTGCCATTACCGAACGTTTTGCGCAGATCGAGCCGAAGGTATTGTTTACGGTCGACGGCTATGTTTACAATGGCAAAACCTATGACATTACCTCATTCGCCGGCGAGCTCTCCGCTGCTCTCCCGAGTGTAGCCGATACAGTGCTGATCAATAACATATTCTCCGAATCGCGCCCCGAACGTTTTACGGCCTGGGACGATATTCTGCATTTCGAGAACTTCGGGATCGATTTCGAGCCTGTTCCATTCGATCATCCGATCTGGATCCTGTATTCCTCGGGAACGACGGCTAAACCGAAAGCCATTACCCACAGCGTCGGCGGCTGTCTGATCGAACATTTGAAAGCGCTCATGCTGCATCAGAATGTGAAACCGGGCGACCGGTACTTCTGGTACTCTACCACCGGCTGGATGATGTGGAATTACGCATTGAGCTCGTTGCTTTGCGGCGGTACATTGGTCATGTATGACGGCGCACCTGCTTATCCGTCATCGCAAGTACTCTGGACTTTGGCCGAAAAAGCTAAGATCACGCATTTCGGTAGCGGAGCAGCATTTTTTATTGCATCGATGAAAAGTGGGGTCAGCATTACCTCCGAGCGTTTGAGTCATCTGGAAACGATCGGGTCAACTGGCTCCCCGTTGCCGCCGGAGGCGTTTGAGTGGATATATAAGCATGTCAAAAAAGATGTATGGCTGATCTCCCTGAGTGGGGGTACGGATGTGTGCAGCGCGTTCGTGGGCGGATGCCCGCTTCTGCCCGTATACGCCGGCGAGATCCAATGCCGGATGCTCGGGGCCAGGATTGAGGCGTTCGGTGAGGATGGAAAATCGGTGTTGAACGAACTGGGCGAAATGGTAATCACCCAGCCGATGCCTTCGATGCCTATTTATTTCTGGAACGACGAGCACGACGAAAAATACTTTTCCAGCTATTTCGAAATGTACCCGCTGGTGTGGCGGCATGGCGACTGGATTAAAATCACGGACCGGAAGTCGGTGATCATTTACGGCCGTTCCGACGCTACCTTGAACCGCGGCGGCGTCCGTATCGGCACCGCCGAGATTTACCGGGCCGTAGAAAGCATTCCGGAGGTGAAGGATAGCCTGGCTGTTTACCTCGAAAAATCGAACGGAGAGGGGACAATATCGCTATTTGTCGTCCTCGCCATGGGTAAGGAGCTGACCGAAGATTTGAAGAAGCAGATCAAAGACACTTTACGCACGCAATACAGCCCGCGCCACGTACCCGATACGATCGAGCAGGTGGGCGACATTCCTTATACGATCAACGGCAAAAAGATGGAAGCGCCGATGAAGCGGATACTCATGGGGCAGGACCCTGCCAAATGCATTAATATCGATACCATGCGTAATCCCGAATCATTGAAGGCATTCATCTAGAAATCCGGGCTGTTGGTCTGTTAACGCCTTGCATTCATTTGCATTAGGCAACCAAAATCGTTTAATTCACGTTGGGGAAATAGCCAATTCCCACGACGCCAGCCGATATTCCTAATTTTTACAGGTATGAATTCACATAGCCCCCAACCCCCCATTCAGAACTCGAAATCCGTGGTTCGTTTGCCTATCATTATCGCGATTACGCTGGCGGCGGGTGTGCTGCTGGGAAGTACGTTTTTCAGCGGTGGGAAGAAACTGTCTGACGTGGCGAAAGGTTACGGCAAGTTCAGGGAGGTGTTGATGCTGGTAGAAAATAATTATGTCGATTCGGTGAATACCGAGGAACTGGTGGATTTCTCCATCTCCAAAATGCTCGAAAAGCTTGATCCGCACACGGCTTATTTCAATGCTGAGGAGGCCACCGCGGCACGGTCGCAGCTGGAATCGGGTTTTGACGGTATTGGTGTCGAGTTCAATATTTACAATGACACGGTGTATGTGGTAACCCCGCTCAGCGGCGGCCCGTCAGAGGCGGCCGGTATTCAGAGCGGCGACCGCATTATTTCGGTGAATAAAGAAAACCTGTCGGGTCCTGGCGTTACCAATGCGCAGGTGTACAAACTCTTGCGTGGAAAACGCGGTACCAAGGTAGATCTGGCAATCGAGAGGGTGGGTTTGAAAGACAAAATGAATTTTGCTGTCGTGCGCGACCGCATTCCTACCTATTCGGTGGATGCTTCCTACATGGTGGATCAGGAAATCGGTTATATCAAAGTGAGCCGTTTCTCGGAAACCACTTTCGACGAGTTCAAATCCGCATTGAAAACATTGAAGGCTGAGGGCCTGAAAAACCTCATTCTCGACCTTCGCGGTAACCCGGGCGGCTATATGGAACGCGCTACGAGCATGGCCGACGAATTTATCGCAGGAGATAAGCTGCTGGTTTATACCGAAGGCAAAGACAGCCGCTTCGACCGCAAGACCCGCTCGCATGTGGACGGCCTTTTCGAGCAAGGCCCCTTGATCGTACTCGTGGACGAAGGCAGCGCATCGGCTTCCGAAATCCTCGCAGGTGCATTGCAGGACCATGACCGTGCTTTGGTGGTGGGCAGAAGATCTTATGGAAAAGGATTGGTTCAGATGCCGATCAAACTGTCGGACGGCTCCGAACTGCGCCTCACTATTTCACGCTATTACACGCCGAGTGGCCGCAGCATTCAGAAACCCTATGAAATGGGTAAAGGCGAAGATTATAGTCAGGATCTGGCGCACCGGTATGAAAGCGGCGAATTATTCAACGTCGATAGCATCAAGTTTGATAAAAGCAAGGTGTATAAAACCGATGGCGGCCGTATTGTGTATGGCGGCGGCGGCATTACCCCGGATATTTTTGTGGCAAAAGATACTTTGATGAACAGCAAATACCTGTTTGAGCTGTATTCCAAAAACATTATCCGTGAATATGCGCTGCGCTACGCCAATGAAAACCAGAAGAAGCTTGAAAAACAGCCATTCAAGGAGTACCTGAAATCATTCCAGGTGTCGGATGCAATGCTGGCCGAGTTGGTAAAAGACGCTTCCAGGGCTGGTATTAAGCCAAATGAAAAAGAACTGAACCTGTCCAAACCGCTCATTACCTCGCAAACCAAGGCTATCATCGGTCGCTATGTGTGGGGAAGAAAGCAAAAAAATGGTTTGAACAACGAAGTATTCCAGGTTCTCAACCCGAGCGATAATGTCTATCAACATGCTGTACAGCTTTTCTCACAAGCGGCACAGCTGGAAAAAGGCGAGTTCAGCAGTTTGAATATTCCCAAAAGCAAAAAGTAAAATTCACTCCACACCATCCACTCAATGTCCCGTATTGCATTTATTACCGGAGCAACATCCGGTATCGGTAAGGCCACGGCGGAAGCATTCGCCGGGGTCGGAATAGACCTTATTTTGTGCGGTCGCCGCCAGGAACGCCTCGACGAGGTAGCCGCTGAATTGTCTCCGAAAGTAAAAGTAACCACGCTCGTATTCGACGTCCGCGACAAAGGTGCGGTGTTCGCAGCGGTCGGTTCGTTGCCCGACAGTTGGAAAAACATAGATATTCTCGTCAATAATGCCGGTAATGCACACGGCCTCGGTACGCTCGACGAAGGCGACACCGACGACTGGGACGCGATGATCGACGGGAATGTGAAAGGTCTTCTCTACGTTTCGAAAGCCGTTATCCCGCTGCTCCTCGAACGCGGTAAAGGCCATATCGTCAATATCAGCTCCATCGCCGGCAAACAGACTTATGCGAATGGTGCCGTTTACTGTGCTTCCAAAGCCGCAGTGGAAGTGATTAGTGAAGGAATGCGCCTCGAACTAACACAGCATGGCATCAAAACAACCAATGTGGCGCCGGGCGCTGTGGAAACGGAATTCTCGCTTGTGCGCTTCAAAGGCGACGAAGCCCGGGCCGAAAAGGTGTACCAGGGTTTCGATCCATTGCAGGCCGGTGACATCGCTGATGCAATACTCTACGCCGTTAATGCACCTGACCGTGTTACGATTGCGGACATTACCATTCTCGCCGGAGCCCAGTCTGCGGCTACGGTGATTCATCGCAAATAGAATTTTATTTGGTTTCCGGCCATAATGCGGCCCGGAATCGATACCTTTGTCATTCTTTTTTAGGCCCCGACTTGCATAAACAGGAAGTCGGGGGCATTTTGAATACCTATGAAAAGTTTCGACCAGAGTTCTTCTTCCGTGGATGCGGCCGCCGCCGAATCTGCGACCGCCTCAGTTTCCGCCTCCCAGACTGTTTTTCCAATCCTTCTGGCGCTGAGCTTCTCCCACTTGCTGAACGACACGATGCAGTCCCTCATTCCGTCGATTTATCCGATGGTGAAGGATTCGTTTCATCTGAGCTTTTCGCAGATCGGGCTCATTACATTTACATTTCAGGTGAGTGCGTCTGTATTCCAGCCGCTGGTGGGGTCATTTACGGATAAGAGGCCGCAACCTTACGCGTTGGCAGTCGGAATGTGCTTTACATTGCTGGGGCTCGTTTCGCTATCCATGGCGAACAGTTTTTACATTGTATTACTTTCCGTCGGCCTGATCGGCATCGGTTCGGCAGTATTTCACCCTGAGGCCTCGCGCGTGGCGCGCATGGCGTCCGGGGGAAAGCACGGGATGGCGCAATCACTTTTCCAGGTGGGTGGTAATGCGGGAAGTTCGCTCGGACCATTGCTGGCGGCGTTGATATTGCTGCCATATGGCCGTTTCCAGGTGATCTGGTTTTCACTCGTGGCATTGCTGGCAATCGTTATCCTTTCGTGGGTAGGAGGCTGGTACAAGCAAAACCTGGCGACAGTTGTGAAGAAATCCACCAGTGCCATGAAGCAGGAATCGACTTTATCCAAATCCAAAGTGGTTGTTTCGATAAGCATTTTGCTCCTGCTGATCTTCTCGAAATACATTTATATGGCCAGCATTTCGAGCTATTTCACCTTCTACCTGATTGATAAATTCGGCGTTTCCATTCAAAGCTCGCAGATTTACCTGTTTGCATTCCTGTTTGCAGTGGCGGCCGGTACATTTATCGGCGGGCCGGTAGGCGACCGGATCGGGCGTAAGTATGTGATCTGGATTTCGATTCTCGGCGCGGCGCCATTTGCATTGCTGCTGCCTTACGTCGACCTGTTCTGGACGGGTGTGCTGAGCTGCATTATCGGTCTGATCTTATCGTCGGCATTCTCGGCTATCCTCGTGTACGCGCAGGAGTTGATTCCGGGAAAAGTAGGTATGATCGCCGGCTTGTTCTTCGGTTTTGCATTCGGCATTGCCGGTATAGGCTCGGCTATTCTCGGCACATTGGCCGATAAAACGAGTATCGAATATGTGTTCTGGATCTGCTCGTTCCTGCCGTTGATCGGATTACTGACCGGGTTCTTGCCGAATTTGGAGAAGAAATCCTGAGGCTTTTAGGCGAAAAGTTTCAAAAACTGGGGCAGACTGTAAACCGGCAGTAGCGTGAGCGCCTGCTTCTGAAATTTCCGATCATTACTAATGAAGAAATCCATTTTGTGATGAAGCGCAGTATAGTATTGCAGCGCATCTTCAATGTCGTCGATCGGAGAAGTTAGCGCCAGGGTTACGACCTGCTGGTTGGCATCGACAATGCTGATGTCCGAGAGAAACAGCAATAGCAGGTCTTTGGACTTGGCACTTCCATAAGCCTTTGTCAGCCAATAGCTGACGATATGTAGAATGGAAGGCGAAATGAAGGCTTTGATTTTCTTTTCCAGCATCAGCGATATCACTTCGCGCGCATTTTCATAGTCTTTTCTTTTTAGGAGAAAATCAAGCACGATGTTCGCATCGAGGAAAACGCTAGCGGCCATACTTTTCTCCGCGGGCTTCGTGATATGCTTTTACAAGGTCCTGATCGGTATTTATGCCAATCGGCGCTTCCATTTCGTCAAGTACTTCGAGGATATTTCTTTTTCGTTCAGCTGATTGTGCAATGGATTTCAAATGATTCTCAATGATTTGAGAAACACTGATTTGCCGTGCTGCAGCGTAATTTTTGATGTATGCCAAAACAGTATCCTCTATTGTGATGTTCAAACGAGCTTTCATACTATGAATATGCGCATAAGTTTTCACATATGCGCATTACATTTAAACTTTTATTCTCAAAATCAGCTCCGGATCAGGGCACAAATTCAAATAGTAATCCCGATCCGCAGCATTGCAGACGCCGGGGAAATCGCCCCGGTAACTTCCCATATCGCCGATAATCTGAAAATGTAAATGAGGTGGCCAGTCGCCGTTTTCGGGGTAAGGGCCGATGGCTGCGAACCGTTCACCGGCGTGGATCGTTTTGCCTTTGTGTAAGCCTTCCAGTGAGGTTAATGATAAATGCCCATAGAGTGTAAAGAAGGTTATCCCCCCTAGCTCGTGCGTGAGAATAATGGTGGGGCCGTAATCTCCGTAATGGTCGTTGAATGCAAAACTATGCACCGTCGCGTCGAGCGGGGCGTATAGCGGCGTCCCGGCTTCCGCCCAGATATCAACGCCCAAATGAATGCTCCGGGGTTTTTCAGCGTCGGCTGTGAAATGTTTCCGATGCCGGTAAATGACCCGGTCTTCGCCATAGCCGCCTATTCCGTTAAAACGGCTTTCCGAAAGCATTTCATTGAAAACGTAGTTGGAGAAATCAACGGTTTCGGAGAGATCACGCGTCAGCAAATCGTTGTTGCCAGCTGTAAAATCCAGCTTGCAATAGGGTTTGCCATTCTGTACAACAGAAGTGAATGCGGATTGCTGGCGAAGTAGTTTAGCGAGTTCTGACATTTCTTAAAGTTTAAAAGCAAATCAGGCAAGCCGTTGCCGACTTGCCTGATTTGAATGTACACTATTTCGGGTCAAGTGCCTGCTTGATTCTTTGAGACACGTCCTGCAAATGGTAACGCGTGTTCTTGTCAGCACTTTTCGCGATGGCGGCATTCACCGTCGTTTTCAATTGCTCCAAATGCGCGCGGGCGATGGAGGGCAAGTCGGTCTTTTCGAGTTCCACCGAGCGTGTCGAGAAGCCGTAGGTAATGCCCACCGGAATAGACTGAACATTCGCGCGGCCAGGTTTCAGCAATGAAATCAGCTTTTCAGCATATACCTTTTGGAGGTTCCTGCGGTAAAGGTCGATCGGCTTTCCGGCTTTGGCTTCCGACCATATTCCGGATTCCAGATCAGTGAAAAGATCGTCGAGCGTGTAGTTTTTAGCAGAAATACCGGTTTCCATGAGCCTTACCGCACGGTCGCCTGCGAAAAGGGAGGTTAATGCGTAATCCTGCAATGCCTTAACGGCCTCCATACCGGTTTCGGGTTTCACTTTGTTGAGGATATTCTGGTCCAAAAGCCAGGTCGGCGTTTTGAAAAGCTGGGCATTCAGGAAGTCGATCGCCTCTTTTTGTGTTGCCTTTGGCACAGTCGTGAAAGTCGGTCCTTCCATGTCATAGGTCGTCGGTGTATCGTAAATACCACCCACATTTTTGATCACGTGACCCAGGTAACGGCGGTATTGCGTTACCACGTTGCCGTAAATTTCATCCAGTTCTTTATAGCTCTCGCCGTCTTCTTTGCTCCATTCAATCAGGTTCGGAAGGATGCGTTTCAGGTTTTTGATCCCATATTCCGAAGCTTTCATGGCATTATCACTCAAATCTTCGGTCTGGTAACGCGGGTCGTACGGGCTGATTTCCGTTCCGAAATGCAGACGATTGTCCTTGTAAGCCTCTTTGGTGAGGGTATTCAAAGCTAGTTTCTCGGCCTGGGCATCTTTGGCATCCGGGAAATTGCTGTAACCCCATTGGATGGCCCATTTGTCGTAGTCGCCAATGCGTGGGAAGAGGTTGGTAATGCCATCCTCGGGCTGTGCCACGTAGTTGAACCGTGCATAATCCATGATGGACGAGGTATGCCCGTGTGCATCTACCCAGGCCTTGTCGCGCAGCTTTTCAACCGGCGTGGCCGAGCTGGCACCCATGTTGTGGCGGAGTCCAAGGGTATGGCCGATTTCATGGGAAGACACGAAGCGAACGAGTTGGCCCATCAATTCATCATCGAATTTCTTGGTACGCGCTTTCGGATCCACCGCTGCGGCCTGAATAATGTACCAGTTGCGGAGCAGGCGCATCACATTATGGTACCAGCCGATGTGGCTTTCGAGGATCTCGCCGCTGCGCGGGTCGTGCACGTTAGGCCCGTAAGCATTCTGAATGTCGGCCGCAAAATAGCGGATCACCGAGTAACGGGCATCTTCGAGGCTCATCGTTGTGTCGCCTTCAGGCCAGTATTCTCCGCGAATGGCGTTTTTCCAGCCTGCTTTTTCAAATGCAACCTGCCAGTCGTCCACACCGGCTTTGAGGTATTTGCGCCATTTTTCAGGTGTAGCCGGGTCGATGTAATAAACGATCGGTTTCTTGGGCTCGATCAGCTCACCGTTTTTCTGTTTGCGCGCATCTTCGGCATTCTTAGGTTCGAGGCGCCATCTTACGGCAAACACCTCTGTATCGGAGCGCTGCGACTCCTCTCCGAACGTGGCATACTGATTGGCGAAATAGCCCACCCTACTATCGAAAATACGCTTTTTCATCGGCGATTTCGGCAGCAGGATCAGCGAGGAGTTCATTTCAAATGTGACAACACCCGCGTCGAGGCCCGACGGCAGGTATTGGCCGATCGAAGGTACCGGCGTGGGTGTCAGCAACTGCGGCGTCACGTTAAACGTCTTGATCGTCCGGATCTCCGTATTGATCGGGTAAGTACTGATTTTGGAAATAAAAGAAGCCTCTTTCTTGAATGCGGCCAGTTTCAGCAGCTGCTTGCTCACCGAACTCAACGAAAACACCTGGTTATCGGAGTTGAAGAATTCGGTCACATCAATCACCGAAGATTTCTCAGGCTCCTTTTTGATTGCTTTAATATCAAAAACACCGATAATGGGATCAGAATTGGAGTTTTTGACTGCCTGGAAAATGGGTTTGGTACTATCGGGGCTTGTCACGACAATCGTTACCGAACGCAATAGCAGGTTATTATCCATTCCTCGTTCCCAGCGGATCATCTGGCGGTTCACTTCCTCTCCTCCGAAGATACCGCCGCCCGCCGCAGTTTTAGAATAGCGGGTCACAGCCATAATATCGCGGTTAAGGAGCGAATCGGGAATTTCGAAATACCATTTGTCATCTACCTTGTGGACGGAAATCATGCCTTTCTGGCTAATGGCATTAGTACTGTCGATGAGGTCTTTGAATGCCTTGGGACCTTTCTTTTTGTCGTCTTTCAGCTTGTCTTTGACAGCGGAAGCCACCGCGTCGACGGCCTTGTCGATTTTAACATCTTCCTGCTTGTCTTTCTTTTTCTTTCGTTGCGCGTGCGCGTCGTGCATATACACGAATGCCAGCGCCGCGAGGAGAAGGTAACGCATTAATCTCATAGAGTTTGGTTTTGGGATAAAGTATAAAAGTGTAATTAAATGAGAGGTTAGGGGGCTATTTGGCCATCAATTCGGCCAGGACACCTTCTTTAAGGGCATATTTGGAAACCTGGATTTGCCGGATACCATGCGTTTTGAGCACATAGTCGATCAGGCAGACGGCCACGACGATCATGTCCACACGCAGCTCGATCATACCTGGGATCTCCATGCGTTCGTCGTGGTTGCGGGAGAGGATGAGGGCGTAGGCCCGGTAAAATTCTTCGAGGGGAATATCGAAATCGGTTTGGGATGCGGGCGGCCAATCACTGGTGCGAAAATGGAAATCGATATCGACGAGGGTATCAAACGTACCCGACGAGCCTACCAGTTTTTCGGGCGCATATTGGTGCACCGCATTCGCGAGCGGGATCAGGTTTTCATCGAAATGATTATAGAGTGCCCGGCGGTCGGCCTGCGAAAGTGGGTCGTTCCGCATGAATTTTTCCATCAGGCGCTGTCCGCCGATTTCGAAACTCTGCTTCCAGAAAATCTGTGAGCGGTTACCGATGATGAATTCCACACTCCCGCCGCCGATATCCATAATGAGCGAAGGAACGTCACCGATGTCAGCCCCGTGGCGTACACCATAATATATGTACTCGGCCTCGCGGTTGCCGTCAATGACGGTCACCTCGATATTGGTTTTTTCTAAAATTTCGGAGCAAAACTCGTGACGGTTTTCCGCATTGCGCACCGCGCTGGTGCCGAATGCGAACGTTTTTTCGGGCATTACTTCAAAAGAATCGAGCTTTTCGCGGAAATAGGAGAGGACGGCAAGCGCGCGGTCCTGCGCTTCGGGGGTGATCAAGCGTTTGTTAATACCCCCCAAACCGATCCTGGCAGGCCTGCTTTCGTGGAAAACAGTCTTAAAATGAGCGCCGTTAGGCTCCGCGATCAGCAGGTGAAATGTGTTGGTGCCTAAATCAATTATTCCCAGTCTGGAACTCATATTGGGCTGTTTAATCTGTTAATGACTAGTGTTTCAATGCAATGGATACAAAAATAAACGAATTTTAACGACTTATTTCTTGATTTTCTGTTGGATATAGTTTTTCTTTGCAGTCCGATTTCAGAAACCAATTCAAAGAACATTAGAAATTATAAGCATGCTTATTATTAACATTAAAGACAACGAATCGATTGATCGCGCTCTTAAGCGTTACAAGAAGAAATTTGAAAGAACTGGTACAATGCGTGAGCTTCGTGCCCGTACAGCTTTCGAAAAACCATCTGTTAAGCGTCGTTTCGAAGTTTTGCGTGCCGTTTACAAAGAGAAAACTTACGGTCACTTAGAAGACTAGTTCCTGGCGGAATGGTTCTCTGAAAGACTTCTATAGGATTATTGTATCCATATCATACGAGAGGAGCTATCTTGAATTAGATGGCTCCTTTTTGTATGTTCGGACTATGATAACGCCGTTTCTGGAATTCCTCCAATTCGAAAAGCGCTCCAGTGCGCATACGATCAAATCGTACCAGACTGATCTCGAACAGTTTCAGAAATACCTCCTTTTCCAATACGACTGCGCCGAACCCGAAATGGCCAAGGCCCCGATGCTGCGATCCTGGGTGGTGAGTTTGATGGAAGAGGGCCTTAATCCGTCGTCGATTAACCGGAAAATTGCGGCGCTCCGGACTTTCTATGGTTATTTAAGGAAGAAAAAGCATATCGACAGTGATCCGACGAAAATCCTGTCGGCTTTGAAAACGCGTAAGAAACTGCCTGCATACGTGGAAGAGAAATCCATGGAATTGCTTTTTGAAGAGGGGACATTCACCGATGATTTCGAGGGGCTGCGCGACAGGGTGATTATGGAACTGCTCTACGGCAGTGGGATCCGGCTTTCGGAGCTGGTGGAATTGGAATTGAAAGATCTGAACCTGCCTGCCCGTACCATTCGGGTCTTCGGAAAGCGATCTAAGGAGCGGATCGTGCCGGTTTCTACGTCTCTGGTGCAGTTACTTCAAAAATATATAGCACAGCGTGCGCCGGAGGAAAATACGGATACTCTGCTACTAACCGATTCAAATAAAGCTATTTACCCTGTTTTTGTGCAGCGAAAGGTGAAACAGTACCTTTCGGCCGTTACGACGTTGTCGCAAAAGAGTCCGCACGTGCTCAGGCACACGTATGCGACGCATTTGCTCAACCGCGGGGCCGATCTGAACGCGATCAAGGAGTTACTGGGCCATGCTAACCTGGCTGCAACGCAGATTTACACCCATAACTCCATCGAAAAGCTTAAAAAATCACATCAACAAGCGCATCCCAAAGCCTGAAACCCATTTTTTAAGGTTATATTTGCCTTCAGTGCAAATTTCAAAATATAATTTCGTCACTCCATTATGAATAATAGTTTCCAGGACGCAGTTGTAACGAAGTATAATATTTTTAATAGCCTGTTTCTGAGCTTACCCTACCGCGGTATATTCCAAACAGGCTCCCTGCTTCCGATACTGACTCAGCAAAGTGAGATTGGCTTTCAGGAAGGCAAATCTCCCAAAGAAATCATCGAGCATTTTTTTTCAGAGCTCCTGGAAACGGCTACTCCCAAGGAACGTGCGGATTTGCTTTTTGCATTTATCCAATATATCGAACGCCAGGTCGTACTTTTCGACTCGGTGGAAGATGCGGCCTTCGACGAGACCCACGACCTGACCGGCAAAGGCTCGGTAACTTACCTGACTGAACGCCTGGAAAACGACGAGCTGAAAAAGAAGCTCCTCGCCAAATTGGAAGATTTTAGCGTGCGCATCGTACTGACTGCCCACCCGACCCAGTTTTACTCGGGCAAAGTGTTGGGCATTATCAATGATCTGGAAGATGCTATCAAAGCCAACGATTTTACGGAGGTAAACCAGCTGCTATTACAGCTTGGGAAAACGGCTTTCATTAACCATGAAAAACCTACGCCGTTCGATGAGGCGGTGAGCCTGTGCTGGTTCCTCGAAAACGTATATTATGATGCCATACCGTCCATTCTCGAAAAACTGATTAATGGTCTGGGAATGAGCGTACACGATTGGCCTTACCCGAACGTATTCCGTCTGGGCTTCTGGCCCGGCGGGGACCGCGACGGTAACCCGTTCGTGAACCCGGAAATCACTCTGAAAGTGGCCGATCGCCTTCGCGAGACGCTTTTGCGTGGCTATTATCGAGATATTCGCCAATTGAAACGCCGCCTTACCTTTAAAGGAGTGGACGATGCGGTTTCGCTGGCGGAGAAAAAAATGAACAGCACCATTTTCGGGCCATTTGAGGAAGGTTACGAAAGTGCGCAGGAGCTGATCGATGAGTTATTAAAAGCACGTGAAGTGCTGGTGAACAAGCATCAGGGCCTTTTCGTAGAGCTGCTGGATAACTTTATATTGAAACTCAATCTGTTCGGGTTCTTCTTTGCAAGTCTCGACGTCCGGCAGGACAGCCGCAAGCACGGCAAAGCCTGGGAGGACATTCTGAAAAGGCTGGAAAAGAAAATCCCGTTACTGAAATACAGCGACTACCAGAGCTGGGACGAAGCGAAAAAGATCGATCTGCTGCTCTCGCTGAATATACCGCTTCGCGACGAAGATTATGAGGATGAGCTTACCAAAGACATTCTCGGGTCGATCCGGGCGATCAAAACGATCCAGGAGAAGAACGGCGAAAAAGGCGCGCACCGGTATGTGATCAGCAACAACACTTCTGCATTGAATGTAATGCAGGTAGTGTCGCTGGCCAAAAACCTGATCGCAGACGAAGAAGGCAAGCTGGCGCTCGACGTCGTACCGCTTTTTGAAACCGTGGATGACCTGGCCAATGCACCGGGCATTATGCGGACGCTCTACGAAAATGAATATTACCGCAACCACCTGACCAACCGCGAGAATCACCAGACGATCATGGTGGGCTTCTCGGATGGTACCAAAGATGGCGGCTATTTGCGTGCTAACTGGTCTATTTACCGTGCTAAGGAGGAACTGACCAAGGTATCTCGCGAGTTTGGCATCAAAGTGACGTTCTTCGACGGCCGTGGGGGACCTCCTGCACGCGGCGGCGGCAATAACCACAACTTCTATTCGTCACTGGGCAAGGATATTGAGGATAAAGAAATCCAACTGACCGTTCAGGGACAGACCATCAGTTCCAACTATGGTACCGTTACGACGGCCATGTATAACCTGGAAAGGCTATTTACTGCCGGCCTCGAAAATCACCTTTTCAAAGGCCACCGCGACGACGAACTGACAGACGCCGATAAGGACCTGATCGAGGAAATGGCGGAAATAGCCTACAACTCCTATCTGGATCTGAAAAATCACCCGATGTTTGTCAAATACCTCGATAAAAAGACGCCATTGCGCTTTTACGGACAAACCAATATCGGTAGTCGCCCGACCAAACGCGGGAACGACGACGAAGGATTGAAATTCGAGGACTTGCGTGCAATTCCGTTCGTGGGCTCGTGGGCGCAGATGAAGCAGAACGTACCGGGCTTTTACGGTTTCGGAACAGCTATCCGCGAACTGGCAAAACAGAATAAGGTTGAAGATATCAAGAAGCTTTACCAGAAGTCACTCTTCTTCCGGACATTGATAGAAAACTCGATGCAGTCGCTTTCGAAGGCATTTTTCCCCGCCACCAAATACCTCCGCGACGAAGAGGAATACCGCGAGTTCTGGGACAAAATGTATGAGGAATTCCTGCTAACCCGCGAACTTCTGCTGGAAGTTTCCGGTCAGAAGGAGCTGCTCGATAGCAACAACGTCACCAAGGTTTCGATCAAAACCCGCGAACGCATTGTATTGCCCTTGATCACCATCCAGCAATATGCATTGCAAATGCTCGCCGGCGATCCAAAGGCCTTGCCCGTGGATGTGGAGACTTATAACCAGCTGATTATCCGGGCGATGTTCGGGATTATTAATGCGGCGCGGAATTCGGCGTAGAAGATTTATAGAATAATTTAATATTCAGGAGCCGGGTAAAACCCGGCTCCTGTTGTTTTCCGGTTATTGGTTTTTCACTCGCCCCTTGCTTTGTATCGAATTATTTTAGTGTGAAACCGGCCATTGCGAAAGCGCAAAGTATCGGGTAATGGATCGCCGGGCGATCGGTTCTTTCGGACCGCGAATGTCAATTGAAAGGTTCCCTTTACTTCTTGAGTTTTCTTGTTATACCTGTCGATCTGAATGTAATTGTCTTCTGAATCTACTATGTAATAGCTATTTAGGCCCACATCGTCGTTGCATGTGTGTAATACAGCCTGCACATCCTCATTGACTTGACAGTCCGTAAATGGAAAGCAGGAGGTGACTCGATGCCTGGCTGTGGCGGCAGCAAACGGAATTTTTTGAAATAGCAACTCTTGGTGTTCGGCACCATCTGGCGTGTACAGAATGGATTTTAATGCAAAGAATACGCCTTGCGGTTCATCGCTATAACTAACGATTCCGTGAGTGACTTGATAGCCATTTTTATATGTCAGACTCCAGTCAGCCTTGTTCATGTCGGCTGTTAGATAGCCCCAGTTGGGCAAGCGTGGAAGAGGTCCGGAACTGTCAACGATTGCATCAACAATTTTACAACTGATTGATACTATGAGAATTCCAATTGCCAGACCAATGGCTAGCAGGTGTTTCATTTAGAGTTTAGATAACGCCTGTCGATGTAATTTTTCACATGAAATCTTGCATTATTTCTGCTGCCTGAAAAACATTTCGACTGTTAACCATCTTTCGGTTGCCCAATCCGGACCAATGGCCTGAACCAATTATCGACGCCAACTTTCTTCTAAACTTTTTCTCACAATTATTAGTAGACGAATTGTTGCACAGGCTTATATTTGATAATACTCAATCATTCCAATCCTATTTACTTCCACATCATGACACATCAGTCGGATCATCGTGCCTATTTTTTTAAGATAGATACGACTATCAAAAAGATTCGTAATGCCTTACAAAAGCAGCTGACTGAGGCGGGTTTTGACCTCACGGTCGATCAATGGGTACTTATCGACCATATTTTCAGAAAACAAGGCATCAGCCAGAATGAGCTGGCGGAAATGACTTTCAAGGATCCTCCAACAGTGACGAGGATTATCGATTTGCTGGAAAAAAAAGGGATGGTCGAGCGAGGACCGGCAGCGGGCGACCGTCGTAAATTCAACCTGTTTCTCACCAAAAATGGAGAGGCTATCTACAACCAGGCATTCCCGATCGTGGCCGACATCCGTCGCAAAGGCTGGGGCAGTCTGAGCGACTCGGACTACCAGCATTTCGTACGGATTATGGATTCTATTTACCAAAATTTTACCTGATTTGACAAAATTTTACCAGGGCATTAAGTGGAAGAATGACAGCTTTTTACGTCGTTCTTCCACTTTTTTTGTGAAAAAGTGTCGGGTTAAGGGTGCATTTGATTGAGCATGCGGTTAAACCTTTCGGTATGTTTTTGTATCTAAACCATAGAACGGTTCCGAAACCAGCAGGTTTGAAGGGGGCTGTTCCGGTTAATATCAGTTTCATTTATATCCATCTTTAAGGCCATGAAAAAGTATTTTTTGCTCGGCGCTCTCATCACTTCATCACTCATTAACCCTGCGTTTTCACAAGTCAAAACAGAACAGTTAGTTCAGGTACCGAATATAGAAGTGGCGGGTTTCGCCGAAATGGAGGTTGTGCCCGATGAAATTTATTTCAACATCTCGCTTCGTGAGTATTTCCAGGACGAGAAAAACCAGAAAGACAAGATCAACATCTCGACGCTCGAAAAGCAGTTGATCAAGGCGGTGGCAGATGCCGGTTTGCCGAAGGAGGCATTGTCGATCAGTGGAGTAGGAGGTTATCAGAATTATGTGGATAAGAAAAAAAAGCCGGCTACTTTCCTCGAAGCGAAGCAATATGAGTTGAAAGTATCGGGTGCCGAAAAGCTGGATGGCATTTTGTCGAAGGTTGAAAGCCGCGGCGTGCAGTATGCGAACGTAGCGCGGGTAGATCACTCGAAACGTGAGGAGTTCAAGAAGCAGGTGAAAATCGACGCATTGAAAGCGGCTAAGGTGAAAGCAGAGTACCTTGTGGCGTCGCTCGATCAAAAATTGGGGAAGGTATTGTCGATCAAAGAATTGGACGAAAATCTGTACTTCCCGCAGCCTGTATTTGCCAAAGCCAATGTGCGTGCCTTCGCGGCGGAAGCTGCGGACGCCGTTCAGGATAGCGATGTGCAGTACCAAAAAATCAAGATCAGTTACCGTATGCAGGCTGCATTTGAAATCAAATAGGCTGTTTCACGCATAAACTCCCTGTCAGGTGCCCGGTAAACACTTTACCGGGCACAATTTTTTCTGTGAGATGCATCCGGATTTGTCAGTCCGTTCTTTTGTTGGGAATATTACTTTCTTTAAATTGAATATTCAACTCAAACTAAGTAACTGGAAATCATGAGCATTAACGCGAAACACCTGGCCACATTTATTTTGGGCGCCGCTGCGGGAGTGGCTGCACACAAATACCTTCAGACCGAGGAGGGAGAGAAGCTTCTGGAAGACCTCAAAACAAAGGCTAACAACCTGAAAGCCGAAGCCGAAGGCGCCATCGATAAAGCTCCTGAGTATTTCGAGGAACTTAAAACGAAAGGTGCCGAGACGCTGAAAGGTAATTTCCCCGACGCCGAGGCATTTTTCAAAGACTTGTTCGAAAAGTTTAAGGGTACCAAAGGCGCGGCTTCCACCGAAACGGATGTCACACCGACGCCGGATCCCATTTCCTGATAGCGACTTATAACCGATGCCGGAGAACGTTCAAAACATTCTCCGGCATTTTTTATTGCCCTACCAATCCGTTAATCTGTGCATACTGGATGAGCATGATGGTTTTAGCATCGGTAATTACTCCATTGGCGACCATTTGAATGGCTTCTTTAAATGGAATTTCCATCACCTCGATGTTTTCCTGTTCGGTCGCGCAGCCTCCGCCCTCGCTCACCTTCATATCATCGGAATATTCAGCCACGAAGAAGTAGAGAATTTCCGTGACGGAGCCGGGGGACATATAGGCCTGGAATATCTTCTTTACCGAGCTCACTTTATAACCGGTTTCCTCCTCGGTTTCCCGCTTAATGCATTCTTCCGGATTGTCTTTGTCGAGCAGGCCGGCGCAAGCTTCGATCATCATGCCGGTTTCATTGCCATTGGTATAAGTAGGAAGGCGAAATTGCCTTGTAAGTACGACGGTTTGCTTCTCTTTGTTGTACAACAATATCACCGCGCCATTCCCGCGGTCGTAAGCCTCGCGCGCCTGGCGTTCCCAGGAGCCGTCGGCACGCTGGTAATCGAATGTATATTTGCGGAGTGTATACCAGTTGTTGGAAAGCACTTCCTCGGAAAGCACATTAATACGTGGATCAGCCATTGATCAAAATTGATTATTTGTGATTATTAATGATCAAAATTAATCAAAACTTTTCTGCTGGCAAAAAAGAATGAGCCAATGGTGAATATTTGGTAATGCGGATTACTTTGCGGTTGTATCTCAACCGACGTCCCATGAAACCGGCTTCCTACTGGATAGAAAAGTACCACCTCATGCCGCACCCCGAAGGCGGCCATTTTGCCGAAACCTACCGCGCGCCGGAAAGCATCGCGCACCACGCATTACCCGCGCGATTCGGAGGAGACAGGGCGTTTTCCACCGGCATTTATTTCCTGCTCGAATCGCATAATTTTTCCGCGTTCCATCGCATTCAAGCCGATGAAATGTGGCATTTCTACGCTGGTGAAGCATTGGAAGTGTTTGTCATTGATGCAAAAACGGGGGAGCTGAGTATTATCAGGCTGGGCAACAATCCTGACAATGGCGAGACATTCCAGGCTGTGGTGCCGGCCGGGGCCTGGTTCGCGTCACGCCCTGCGAGCGGGAGTACATATGCGCTCGTGGGCTGCACGGTAGCGCCCGGCTTCGATTTTGCCGATTTTGAAATGGCTGAGCGGAATGCATTATCGCAGCTCTATCCGCAGCACGCCGGGCTGATCGGCGAGCTTACCTGGTGCTAAACCGAGCCGGCACCCTCATTTAATAGCCAACGCTCGTATCGTCCCCGCGCGGGTCGGAGCCCCCTTCTAGGCTACCATCGGGGAGTACGAGAATGCAATCCATCCGGCCGATGGAATTACGTTGCTGTTCGAGGATGTAGCCTTTATCCTGTAACTTTTTAATGGCCTCAGCGGAAAATGCATTGGCTTCGAAAGTCGTTTTGTCGGGCAGCCACTGGTGGTGAAATTTCAATGCATTCACGGCTTGTTGCATGGTCATACCGTGTTCCAGTACATTCAGGATCGTTTGGTAAACGGACGTGATAATGGTAGAGCCGCCGGGCGTTCCGACGACCATTAGCAGTTTTCCATCTTTTTCGATAATCGTCGGCGTCATGGAAGAGAGCATTCGCTTACCCGGCGCGATTGCGTTGGCTTTGTTGCCGATGAGCCCATACATGTTCGGAGCGCCGGCTTTAATGCTGAAATCGTCCATTTCATTATTCATGAAAAAGCCGCCTCCCTTCACCACTACACGACTGCCGTAACCGCCGTTGAGGGTGGTAGTGACGGAGACCGCATTACCCTCCTTATCTACGACCGAAAAGTGCGTCGTTTCGAGGCTTTCGTAACCCGGGACCATGCCACCGTGAATATTTTTGCTGTCCGTGGCTTTATCCCATGAGAAATCGCTCCAACGCTTTTGCAGGTAGTCTTTGCTGATGAGATCATTCACAGGCACCTTCACGAAATCGGGATCGCCGAGGAATTTGGCACGGTCGGCATACACACGGCGCTCGGCTTCGATCATCACCTGAATAGTGGAATCGCTATGCCAGCCCCATTTCCTTAAAGGGTGCTGCTCGGTGAGGCGCATGAGTTGCAGCAATGCCACGCCGCCGCTGGATGGCGGGGCCATAGTAATCACTTTATAGGTTTTGTAGCTTTCGGTAATGGTCTCGCGCCATTGTGCGCGATAATCTGCGAGGTCTTGCTTGCTGATAATGCCTTCGCCGTTTCTGTTAATATCCTTTACGAGCTGCTTCGCCACTTTGCCGGCATAGAAACCTTCGCGGCCTTTTTTCTGAATGCGTTTCAGCACCTTGGCGAGGTCTTTTTGAACCAGCAAATCACCTGCGGCCCAGTCTTTGCCGGTTGGGTTGAGGAAGTATGACGATCCCGGATTGACCGCCAGCAAATCGCTTTTGATCGAATTGAGGCTGCGAGCTTCGCGTTCGGTTAGTACTACACCGTTTTTGGCAATATCAATGGCTGGCTGCAGTACCCGTTTCCAGCTTAGCTTGCCATATTTTGCGTGAGCCTGCACCATGCCATCCACCGAGCCCGGCACACCCGATGCCAGGCGGCCCAGCGTGCTGGCTTTTGGAATGATATTGCCGTCTTTATCCAGATACATATCGGCATGGCCCTTTCCGGGCGCCTTTTCGCGGAAGTCGATGCTGTAACTTTTACCGTCCTTATCCCGCAAAACCAGAAACCCGCCGCCGCCTATGTTGCCCGCCGAAGGATGCACCACCGCCAGCGCAAATTGCACGGCTACCGCGGCGTCGACTGCATTGCCTCCGGCTTTCAGGATATCAACACCCACCTGTGACGCCACAGGGTGTGCCGAAGCCACCATTCCGTTTTGTGCTACGACGCCTTTGCGGTCGCTGAAAAATGGTTTCTGATTGGGGTCGTCGGAAAGGAACTGGTAGAAACCGGTGGATTCCTGTACAGGTTTCTGGGCGTAAGAAATGCCGGATAGCGAGCCGGCGAGCAGCATTAGCGTATAGCGCAATTTCATATAGGAGTGTCAGGTTAATGTTGTAATTTATTAAATCGAACCCTTTTTCTTACCTTTTATACCAATTTATTTCGATGCATTGGGGCGATGCGCTAACTTTTGAATTCAAATTGTCCGTAACGTCATGATGAAGTTTTTACGACAGGTCTGGGAGAGTTTCCGGTTTGCATGGGGAGCGCTCAAAACCAATGTTACCCGCACTATTCTATCGCTTCTTGGCGTAACAGTCGGCATATTCGCTATCGTCGCTGTTTTTACGATTGTGGATTCGCTTGAAAAGAGTATCCGCGACAGCCTGAGCTTCATCGGCGACAAAGTGATTTATGTACAAAAATGGCCCTGGGGCTTCGGTGGCGAATACCAGTGGTGGAAATACTTCCAATGGCCCGAGCCGACTTACTCTGAATATAAGTACCTCTACGAAAACCTGGAAAGCGCCAGTGCCGTGGCTGTAATGGATTTCAGGGGCAATACTGTGCTCAAAAACGGGTCAAACAGCATTAACGCCGCAATTCAGGGTATTTCTTTCGAATACAACCTTATTTCCGATATTCCGGTACAGAACGGCCGGTACTTCATTCCGATGGAAACCAATAACGCCCGCAACGTAGCTATTGTCGGTGCTGACATTGCAGAATCGCTTTTTCCAGGTCAGGATCCGGTAGGAAAGCCATTCAAACTGGCTGGACACAAGTTTACGATCATAGGTGTGCGGGAGAAAAAGGGTGAAAGCCTTGTCGACTTCGGAGGCAGCCCCGATAAGATCTGCCTGATTCCGTTCTCCTCCTTCTCCAAGCTATTCCAATCGGGCCGGCGAAGTGCCGATATTGTTGTGAAAGGCTTCCCCGACGATGTGGGGATGAAAGAAGTGGAAGCGGAGATTGTGGGCCTGATGCGCACTAAGCGGGGTATCAAGCCGCGCGATGGCAATAACTTCTCGTTAAACCGGCCCGAAGCCGCGGCTGTTGCGATTTCTGGCCTGTTCGCGGTACTCACCGTGGCGGGTTGGGTAATCGGGAGCTTTTCGATCCTCGTGGGCGGATTCGGTATTGCCAACATCATGTTTGTGTCGGTTAAAGAAAGGACCAACCTGATTGGAATCCAGAAATCACTGGGAGCCAAAAACTATTCGATATTGTTTCAATTCCTGTTCGAAGCGGTCATGCTGAGCCTCGTGGGAGGGATGGTAGGGATATTCCTGGTGTACCTGCTCTCGTTCCTCAAATTGGGTTCGCTGGAAATCCTGCTGCTGCCGCGCAATGTGCTTTTAGGGTTGGGCGTGTCGAGCATTATTGGTGTGCTTTCGGGCATTGTACCCGCCATGCTCGCCGCGCGTATGGATCCGGTGATCGCCATTCGGGCCAAATAATAACTAGGAAAAATCAAACTGTTTTGCGAAGTTCGCTTCTATCACCATCACACTGATCGACTGTTATGCGTAAATGGGTCATATTCGCCGTATTTCTGGCTATCGTATTCGGGATTCTATATTATATCACTTTTGGGTATTACAGCGAAGGAAAGCGGGGAGGATATGTGACAAGGCTCAGTAACCGGGGCTATCTATTCAAAACCTACGAAGGTGAACTGAGAATGGGCGGCTTGTTCGAAGGCGACGGTACCATGAATTCCTCGCAATGGGTGTTTTCCGTAAGCGGCAAGAACAAGGACGCGATCTCAAAACTGGAAGAGGCGATTAAAAACGGTCATAGGGTTTCATTGACCTACGAAGAGAAGTTTTTCAAGCTGCCCTGGAATGGCGATACCAAGTTCTTCGTCACCGATGTGGAAGTGCTCGGGCCGACGAAAGCAATTACACCCCCGGCATCATCGGTACCTGCACCAACGGAAATCGATACCACCAAGACATTGTAACCAAAGCCGGAGCTACCCTCCGGCTTTTTTGGCTTTATAGCTTTTGCTTGTGAGCCACGTAACGACTTTGTCGCGATGGTCGCCCTGGATTTGTACCTCGCCATCCTTTACGGTACCGCCGCTGCCGCAGAGGCCTTTCAACTGTTTGCCGAGCGCTTCCAGGTCGGTATTTGTCCCGATGAACCCCTTCACGACGGTAATCACCTTGCCGCCGCCTTTGCGGTCGAGCCAGATGCGGAGGTCCTGCTGCTGCGGGGCCAGAGTTGCCGGCTCATCTTCCTGATCGTTGTATTCAAACTCCGGATTGGTGGAATACACAATGCCGGAGCGGTTTTTCTTTGACATATTTTCTGAATTAAGGGAAATCAGATGATCACGTTCAGGCTTCCCGGCTTTATTTTAACTTCTATTCGCGTAGTATCCAGCTGCAATGGCTCTCCATCGTAATGGATCATCGGGGGCACGTCGGTTTCGACGACGGCTTGAGTAGCGCGCCGGTAGTCGATGTAGGTCGATTGCTTCAACTGCTTAGTGAACAATCCATAAGCGAGCGCCGTGCCGTACCATTGCGGGAAGGGGCTGATCGTACATACATCGAGCAGGCCATCCTGCAAGCTGGCTTGCGGGGCTACCCAGGCATTGTTTCCGAATTGTCCCGCATTGGCGAATGAGAGCGAAAAAGCTTGTTTTTCCACACCGTCCAGTCGGAACGATTGCGGTTTATAGGACCAGTAAGCCTTGAATGAAACATTGACATAGGTCATCAGCCCGCGTGCTTTTTGCTGGCTGAACAAATGCCCCACATAAGCGTCAAAACCCATTCCGGCCGTGCAGAAAAAAGGTATACCATTCAACTCCGCGCTGTCGATCGTGGAGGGCTTGCCTTCGAAGAGCCGTTTCAGGGCTGCGTCGAGCGTGAGCGGAAGGCCCAGGTGCCTGGCCAGGCCATTTCCTGAGCCAAGCGGCAGAATGCCTATCGGAATATTGGTGCCCACAAGCGGCTTCGCGATCTCGTTCACCGTACCGTCGCCGCCGACCGCCACGATCGCCTTCCACTTTTCCGCGTGCATGTGCTCACGTACAAGCTCGGTTGCGTGTGCGGGCTCCTCTGTGAAAAGGATTTGGGCAGAACCGGCATTCTTTTTCGCGACGGAGTGGATTCGCTCCCGTACAGCCGCGCTGTTTCTGCCGATGGACGTCCCCGAGTTGGGATTCAGTATAAATAAATAGGGATGGGTCACTGGTCAAGCAAAAAATAGGAACAGAATAAGGATAAAAACAATGATGAACAGGTAGTAAAGACCATCCACGAAAGGATATTTCTGGCGGTCGATTTTTTTGAAAATGCTGTCGAACTTGCTCATACCTGCTGGATCAATGATATTTCGGCCCTGTGCCTTCCGGGGGCGCCGATCTTTCCGTTATATTTAGAATCGTCAATTGCATTACAAAAATCCATAAAAAATATGAGAAACTGGTTTTTTACCCTCATTCTGATCGGCGTTGCCCTGGCGGCAGAGGCACAGTCGCCGAGCGACAAGGATGAGATCCTCGGGATCCTGAAACGGCAGGAGGCGGATTGGAACAAGGGAGATATCCGATCGTTCATGAACGGCTATTGGGAATCCGATTCGCTAATGTTCGTTGGAAAGGCAGGAATTACCTACGGTTACAAGCCGACTTATGAAGGTTATCTCAAACGTTACCCCGACCGCGCGACGATGGGTACATTGAAATTCAGTTTTCTCAATTTCTCATTCCCCGGTCGCGATGTGGCTTTTGTGGTGGGGAAATTTCATTTAACGCGGCCTGAAAAAGGCGACCTGGAAGGCCATTACACGCTTTTGTTTAAGAAAATCAAAGGGAAATGGCTGATCGTCTGCGATCACACAAGCGGGTAACAAAAAAGCCGGACTGAGCAGCCCGGCTTTTTTGCTTATTAGCACTTTGAGAATATTTACACCTTTTTGAATTTCAGTACGACGTCAATGGCTGCCGACCCCGGGATGACAGCGGCATCGTCAACGGAAACTTGCAAGTCGGAACCATTCAGCGTGTATTTGAAAGATTTAGAATTATTTGAAGCGTCTTTCAGGATCAAATTGCCATCCTTAACTTCCCATTTAGCTCCACTGATGGGTATAACCGAATTAATGAGCGTCACAGCGGTTGGGCAATCGGCCGTTGCAACGGTATTGTCAGCCTTGAAAGTCAATTTCAAGCTGTATATACACGGTACGAGTGCAACAGGGTCGACGGGCAGAGTAGATCCGGGAGCTGCGGCAACGGCAGTAAGCTGCCAGGTCGCTACGATCGGATCGTTGTTTGCTGGAGGTGTCGGTTCATCATCATCTTTACAAGCAAAAACGACCGAAAGGATCATGAACATGGCTAGCAAGGAGGCTTTGCTGAGGGTGTAGGTTCTTTTCATAGTTGAGAACTTAAAAGTTAAAATCAATAGAGTTGATTCGCGTTAGTTTTAACGCTCAAACTTAGTGAAAAATGCCTTTTGCCGGGAAGTTTTATGACTTAGCGGAAAATTCTGAAGGTTGTTCGGAAGAAAGAAACAGATTAATCAGATCCGCGGCCGCTTCATCGGGCAACTTTTCGCCGCTTCGTACAGACTGGTCGGCGGAGGTAATGTGTTTTTTCACTAATTCATTTTCATAGAACCGGTCTTCCAACGACTCCCGGATTTGCTCTCGGAGCCAGTCCACGCGCTGAAACTGCCTGTTTTGCTGCAAAAAACCGCTTTCAGAAGTTTGAGCATAGTAATCTGAAATCAGTTTCCAGATCGGCTGCATGCCGCTCCCCTCCAATGCCGAGCATGCTACCACCTGAACGGGCACTTTGGAAGCGTTTTCAGGAAAGAGGTGTAAGGCTTGCCGGTATTCGGAAACCGCCTTCGCCACGGCAGCCTCATTGCCGCTATCGGCCTTGTTGATGGCCACAGCGTCCACCATTTCCATGATGCCCTTCTTGATGCCCTGCAACTCGTCACCCGCACCCGCAAGCATGAGTAGCAGGAAGAAGTCGGTTATGCCTTTCACCAAGGTTTCCGACTGGCCTACACCCACCGTTTCGACCAAAATAATATCGTAGCCTGCCGCTTCGCAGAGCAGGATCGCTTCACGCGTGTGCCGCGCGACGCCCCCGAGCGAGAGGTTAGTGGGCGAGGGGCGGATGTAGGCAAGTGGGTCGCGTGATAGCTTCTCCATCCGCGTTTTATCACCCAATATGCTCCCGCCCGATTGCTTGCTGCTCGGGTCGACGGCCAGCACGGCCACCCGCTTGCCCAGCGAAGTAAGATAGCTGCCGAATGCCTCGATGAATGTACTTTTCCCTACGCCGGGCACACCCGTAACACCAATGCGAATGGATTTGCCGGTATGCGGCAGGATATGTTGGAGGATTTGCGAACCCAATATGCGGTCCTCGGCCAGGCTGCTTTCAATGATCGTGATCGCGCGGCTCAGTGTGGTACGGTCGCCCGAAAGGACACCTTTGGCATATGTTTCAACAGACAGTCGCTGGCGCATTGGAATGAAAATTTGACGTCGGCAGACAAATGACGTTGTCCGTCGCTAAAATGAAACTTTTTCTCCTAAAACAGGTGAAAAGGTGTATATTGCTCGTTTACAACCCAATATTTCCAATTTTTAACCATTATAATGAAAATTTCAATATTTCGTCTGGGCGTCATTGCAATGAGCAGTCTGGGCTTCTTCAACAACACTATCGCACAGGAGGCGGAGAAGGTGAAATATGATGCCCATGTCCTTTTTCATCCGCTTTTTAACTTCCAGCCCGGCAACGAATACCGGACGGGAAGCGGCGCCCCCGGACCCAAATACTGGCAGAACCGTGCCGATTACAAAATCAACGTAGCGCTCGATGAGGAGAAAGGGACAGTGAGCGGAGAGGTGGAGCTTACCTATAAAAATAATAGTCCCGAAAACCTGGAATTCCTCTGGCTGCAACTCGATCAGAATGCATTTGGCAGCCATTCGAGAGGGGCACAAACGACGCCGGTTAGCGGCGGCCGTTTCGGCAACATGGGTTTTGATGGTGGTGATTCCATTAAATCCGTAACTGTACAGCAAGGCAAGGGCGCATTTGTGGATGCCGAATACAAAATCACCGATACCCGCATGCAGATCCGTCTCAAAACGCCGGTGAAAGCGAATGGCGACGTGATCAAGATCAAGCTGGCCTATTCATTCAAAATCCCTGAGTACGGCTCCGATCGTATGGGAACGCTGGAAACGAAGAATGGTATCGTGTACGAAATGGCGCAATGGTACCCACGTGTAGCGGTTTTCGACGATATCGAAGGCTGGAATCTGCTGCCTTACCTGGGCGCAGGTGAGTTTTACCTCGAATATGGCGATTTTGAATATAATGTGACTGTTCCCTGGGACCACATCGTAGTAGGGTCGGGAGAATTGCTTAACCCGAACGAAGTGCTGACCGCCGAGCAGCGTAAAAGATTGGCCGAGGCCGCTAAAAGCGACCAGACCGTCGTGATCCGCAGCGCGGAGGATGTTACCAACCCGAATACAAGACCTAAGCAATCGGGAACATTGACCTGGCGCTTCCGTTGCGTGCAGGCGCGTGACATTGCGTGGGCTACTTCCAAAGCATTCGTCTGGGATGCAGCGCGTATGAACCTCCCGAAAGGCAAAACTGCTTTGGCGCAGTCGGTATACCCGGCCGAGGACGGTGGCCTGGATGGCTGGGGCCGTTCGACCGAGTACGTGAAGGGCTGTATCGAGTTCTATTCCAATTATGTGCATGAATATACGTACCCGGTGGCGACTAACGTAGCCGGTATTGTAGGTGGTATGGAATATCCCGGAATCGTGTTTTGCAGCAGCAAAAGCCGTAAAGAAGATCTTTGGGGCGTAACCGATCACGAGTTCGGCCACAACTGGTTCCCGATGATCGTGGGTAATAACGAACGTAAATATGCATGGATGGACGAGGGGTTCAACACGTTCATCAACTTCCTTTCAGGCGATAACTTCAACAACGGCGAATACAAAACGACCCAAATGAACGATATGCACCGCCTGGCGCCAATGATCTTCCGTCCGAAGGCGGACCCGATCATGACGATTCCGGATGTTGTTCAAGCTGTGAACTTGGGTTGGGAAGCATATTATAAGCCTGCACTAGGCCTTAAAATGCTTCGTGAGCAGATCCTCGGCAAGGAGCGCTTCGACTATGCATTCAAGATTTACGTGCAGCGCTGGGCATTCAAACATCCAACACCTTACGATTTCTTCCGGACCATCGAAGATGCGGCGGGAGAAGACCTGGGCTGGTTCTGGAAAGGCTGGTTCTTCGAAAACTATAAACTCGACCAGTCGGTGAAAGATGTGGCTTATGTAGAACAAAACCCGCAAAAAGGCTCTTACATCACAATCGAAAACCTCGATCAGCTGGCAATGCCTGTGAAAGTGGATATCGAGGAAGTAAGCGGCAAGAAAACGCGCGTTGAGTTGCCTGTTGAAATCTGGCAGCGCGGCGGCGCCTGGACGTTCAAAGCGGCTACACAAGGGCCGATCCGTTCGGTAACGATCGATCCCGAGCATAACCTCCCGGATATCAATCCTGAGAACAATGTCTGGAAACCGGCGTCCTACAATGCCGAACCGGATGTGAACTAAGCATTCCCGGATATCGAAAAAGCCTTCCAATCATAGCGGTTGGAAGGCTTTTTATGTTTTAAACAGGAAGTATTATACCGTCAGCAGCATAGCACCGTACGAATAGCCGCCACCAAATACTGTTACCACGATATTTTCACCCTTTTTGAATTTATCCTTATTCTCCGAAAGCGCGATCGCACAACCGGCGCAGCCTGTGTTACCGAGATACTGGATGTTCGAAATCAGTTTTTCGGCAGGAATACCCAGCGTATTAATCACATTCAGGCTAATGCGGTGGTTGGCCTGGTGTGGGATCAGGTAATCGAGGTCGTTGATCGTCAGACCGCACGCCTGCAATACCTGCTGGCTCACTTTGGGCATGTACACACACGCATTCTGGAAAACATCGCGTCCGAAAGGCATCACTACACCCCGGTCGTTGGGCCGGAGAACTACTGCTTCGGTGGCTTTTCCGCTGGTGGCCGCACCGCCGGTGATGAGCTTTTTGATTTGCATATCGCCTTCCGTCTGCCGCTCTTTGGAAATCAGCAATGCGGAAGCGCCATCGCCCCACAAATGCCCCGAAACCGTGTCCATTTCATTGTAATAGGCCGTATTATGGTCGGACACAACCACCAATGCCTTCGAGGCCTTACCCATGGCAAAATAACCTTCGACGATCTCAATGGCGTTGAGCAACGACGAGCAGGCGGATGAAATACTTACGACCGGAATATCGGGAATTTGAAGCTGGTGCTGTACCGCGTGGGCCAGCGTGACGATCGTGTCGTAGGGCGTATAAGTGGCGCCAACGATCAGATCTATTTCGTTTTTACTGTATGGGATATTTTCGAGCAATGTTTCGACCGCCCGCATGGCCATGGTCGATGTATTTTCGTCTGCTGATGCTTTACGTCTTTCTGAGATTCCCGTTCTTTCCGTTATCCACTCGTTAGATAGGTTGTTGAGATTTGTAAAATATTCATTACCAATAACTTCGCTTGGCAGATAATGACTAACCGTATTAATATACATGATTGAGAAGTTGACTTCGCAAGCTACAATTCTTTTCGATTCCGAAAGTTAAATATTTCGTAGAAATCGTAGCACTCCATATTTGAACAATTCAATAATAAATTTATATAATTATAATGCCAGACCCTGTAAATTAGATTGTTAGGGATTCAAAATGTCGTTGTAGAACGACAAGAGTTTTTCTTCCTCAGACGCCCAGTTGTAATGCGCTTCTGAGGCTTTTCTGCCATTTCTGCCCATTTGTTGCCTGAGGGCGCTGTCGGTAATACAGCATTCCAATGCGTTACGCAGCATTTTGGCGTTATAAGGCGGAATACAAAATCCGCATTGTGCACCTTCGACAATTCGCTTGTATGCCGGAAAATCGGAGGCAATGACGGGCAATTGCAGCGCCATGTATTCGAATAGCTTGGTCGGGAACGATTCCGGGTAATCGGCCACTGGTTTCAGCAGCGCAATGCCCGCCACACACTGTCGTGCATACCGTAGCGCCAGTTTCTGATCGGTGTAGCCATGGAACGTTATATTGTCTTTTGCCTCCCGATAACCGGCTATTGCTTCCAGTTCCGCTTTATCCACGCGCATAGGGCCGAAAACGTGTAGATGGCAGTCGGGATAACCGTTTTTCAACATCGCCATCGCATGAATCATCGTGTCGAGGCTGCGTTCCATGGACACAACGCCCAGGTAAAAAACCTCGTGCCTGTGCGTCGGCGCACCCTCATGGGCGAGCGAATCTATGACCGGCAGCGATACATAATTGTGGATCACGACGAATGGCTTTGCCAGGTGGCGGTATTCTTCCAGATAAGCATCGTCCGTAAAGATGCAGTGGAACTTCCGGCGTGCCAGGTTGTCGAAAAAGTGGAACAGCCGTTTGAAAACCGGGCCATTGTTGTACCGTTTGATCGCAAACTTCTTAAACAGGTTCTCCTGTACTTCATACACGACTTTCGCTCCTGCCCATTGGAAAAGAAATGCCAGGGGAATCAGCTCCGGTACAAAAATGTGGACGATATCCGGCCTCAGCCGCAGGCATTTGAACAACACAACAGGATGCGTGAACAGGATTCTGGGGAGTAATCGTCCGAATTTCGGCAGATTGATCAAATGCGGCTTGTCCTTCCCACCGCTTCGAAGATCAGGCAATGCGCAAAACACCTCGTAACAGCCTTGCAGCGAGGGACCGATTTTGTACATAATGCGCGAGTCTGCCGACGGATGCACCGTACTGAGCAGGAGCACGCGTTTCATGCGCGGGTTACGATTGCGACGCCCGACGAAGTTCCGATCCGTTCGGCGCCGGCGTCGATCATGGCAATGGCCTGTTCGTACGTTTTGATCCCGCCCGAAGCCTTTATTTTCACTTCCACAGGCAAAATCGACCGCATTTTACGGACCGTTTCCACATCTGCACCGCCCGGACCAAACCCGGTGGATGTTTTGACAAAGTCGGCTTTTGCCTCCGCGCAGATTTCGCAAGCCGTATACAGGTCGAACGAATCGAGGGCGGTGGTTTCGATAATCACTTTCAGTAGTGCATCCCGCTCGTGTGCGAGGTCGGCGAGCTGCTTCAATTCCTCGCGAATGCTCAGGTAAGCCATCGATTTGAACTGTGAAAGGTTCATCACCACATCCAGCTCGGTAGCGCCATGCTGCAACGCTTCACTGGCCTCGGCAACTTTGGTGGCGGTGGTAGAATAGCCCATCGGAAAGCCCACTACCGTCGTGATTTCAATTTTTATGGGACAAAATTCCAGCATTTCCACGACATATGGCACATAAACGGGCGCCACACATACCGCTTTGAACTGGTGTATCCAGGCTTCTTCGCAAAGCTTGCGGATATTGGTTTCGCTGGCGGTCGCCGAGAGCAGCGTGTGGTCGATGTAAGAAGAGAGATTGTCCATAAAAAAGGAAAAACCCCGCCGGAAAGGCAGGGTTCCACATGATATCAGTTGCTTTTTAAGCTTTGCTTTTTTCTTTTTTGGCAGCCTTTTTAGCAGGCGCTTCTTTCACTTCTTCCTCCTCAGTAGCAACTTCCGCTACCGGTTCAGCAGCTACTTCGCCTTCGGATGCTACAAATGCTTCGGGGATGTGTTTCGAAAGCAGGTTGTACCAGGTAATGACCTTCTTGATGTCCGATACGTACACTTTCGAGCGGTCGAATTCAGGAAGTACCTCAGCAAGAAACTCGATGAGCTCTTTGTCCGATGAAGTTTTGACTGACAATGTAACCTCTTCGCCGTGGATCTCACGGATTTTCAGGAACACGTCCGACAGGGCAACAGATTCTTCTGCACCGTCTGTAAAGATCGAAACGTCTTTCAAAACGGATACGCGCGCAGTTGGCCCGATCAGTGTTTTTTCACGTTTCCCGTCCAGGCTTTCTACGATTACGCCCGCACGGCTTGGTTTCAGAATGCGGAACAACCCTGGCTTGCCGGATACATTGGCTACTTCTTTCAACAAATCCATTCCTGTTGACTCTACTGTTTCACTCATCCTTTCTTACTATGGTTATATCTTGATGTTAATGTTGGATGCGGCAATTGAATTTTTGCGCAAAATAACGGAAAGATTGCCGGGGAAACAACCGATATGCTATTTTGTCTTCACAAACGACTGATTATAAGTTTCTATTGTCGCGAGTATAGGTTCGCGGCCTTCATTTTTTTCAGCCGAAGTCACGTACATTTCAGGCACTTCTTCCCACACTTCGCTCATTTTACGTTTATAAGCCTCCACCTGGGCGGCTACCTGGCCGGGTTTGAGTTTATCGGCTTTGGTAAATATGATTTCGAACGGAATCCCGGCTTCGCCCAATGCGGCCATAAATTCGAGGTCGACGGCCATGGCGCTGTGGCGGACGTCCACCAGCACAAATGTACAAATGAGGTTTTCGCGGTAATGCAGGTAATCGTGGATCATTTTCTCCCACTTATCGCGCTCCACTTTGCTCACTTTGGCATAACCATACCCGGGTAAATCGACCAGATACCAGGCGTTGCCGATGATAAAATGGTTGATCATCTGCGTTTTCCCTGGTTGCTGAGAGGTTTTGGCCAATGCTTTTTTGCCTGTCAGCATGTTGATAAGCGACGATTTACCCACATTGGAACGTCCGATAAATGCATATTCGGGAAGGACGGGCTCCGGGCACTTCTGGTAATCGGAGTTGCTCATCACATACTTGGCTTCCTGAACTTTCATGGTATTCTGGTGTTAATGAAGTTGCGAAGTTACCCTTTTTGAGCTTCTTATCCGCAAAAGATGCGGGATTGGCTTGCAGTCCATAATTGTGTAAAATAAAACAAAGGCGTATTTTCGTTATGGTATACGCAAATCAAAAATCTTATTATTCAAATGAAAAATCTTAAAAATCTCGGTTTCGCGATCGTGGCGCTGATGCTGGCCATGTCGGTGGCAGTGGCCGGGGAAGGAGATAAAAAAGCAGCGAAAAATGCCGACAAGGGTATCCAGTTTACGGAAGGTAAATGGTCGGAACTTCTTAAACAGGCCAAAAAAGAGAACAAACTGATCTTCCTGGACGCGTACACCACCTGGTGCGGCCCATGTAAAATGTTGCAAAAGAACGTTTTCACACGAGACGACGTAGCCGCGACTTTCAATGGAAATTTCATCAATGTGAAGATTGACATGGAAGCGGGCGAAGGGCCTTCACTGGCAAAACGGTACCCAATTGAAGGTTACCCGACATTGTTCTTTATCAATGGCAAAGGCAAGGTGGTGAAGCAGCTTCTCGGCTATCAGCAACCTCAAGACCTGATCAAAGCGGCCAAATCCGTACAAAAAGGACCTGCTATCTAAATTATTAGTATCAAAAAATAAACCCCCGCAGAAATGGCTCTGCGGGGGTTTTTATGTTTTGCACAAATCTTATTCGTAGTAGTTGGGAACGCGGTGGCCGCTGCTTTCCAGCAAACGGTCCTTGCGGAACAACTGGACGTCGGCGGTAACCATGTCGTTTACCAGTGCTTTCAGGTCGTACTTCGGTTTCCAGCCCAGCTTCTCCATTGATTTCGTAGGATCGCCGATCAGCAATTCTACTTCGGTAGGACGGAAATAGCGAGGGTCAACCGCTACTACTTCCTTGCCAATTTCGATCTGGAACTCAGGATTGTTGCATTTAACCACTTTCGCGATTTCGTCAACACCTTCACCGGTGAACTCAACTTCGATACCCACTTCCGCAAATGCCATTCTCACAAACTCGCGGATGCGGGTAGTAACACCGGTTGCGATCACGAAATCCTCAGGCGTTTCCTGTTGCAGGATGAGCCACATGGCTTCCACGAAGTCTTTGGCGTGGCCCCAGTCGCGTTGCGCGTCGAGGTTACCGAGGTATACTTTATCCTGCAAGCCCAACGCGATACGTGCCACCGCGCGGGTGATTTTGCGGGTTACGAAAGTTTCGCCGCGCAATGGCGATTCGTGGTTGAAGAGGATACCATTCACCGCGAACATGTTGTAGGCTTCGCGGTAGTTGACGGTGATCCAATAGCCGTAAAGCTTCGCAACCGCGTAAGGCGAGCGCGGGTAGAACGGCGTGCGTTCCGACTGCGGTACTTCCTGCACCAATCCGTATAGTTCGGAAGTGGAAGCCTGGTAAATTTTGGTCTTTTGGGTTAATCCCAGCAAGCGAACTGCTTCAAGGATCCGGAGCGTTCCGATACCATCGACGTTAGCGGTGTATTCAGGTTCTTCAAAACTCACCTGGACGTGCGACATCGCACCCAGGTTGTATATTTCATCCGGCTGAACTTCCTGGATGATGCGGATAATATTCGTAGAATCGCTCAGATCTCCGTAATGCAGGTGAAAGCGTACATTTTTCTCATGCGGATCTTCGTAAATATGGTCGATCCGCTGGGTGTTGAACAGCGAACTGCGGCGTTTGATACCATGCACTTCATATCCCTTGCTCAAAAGGAGCTCGGCCAAATAGGCACCATCCTGGCCGGTGATCCCTGTAATTAGCGCTTTCTTCATTCTGTTGGTAGTATGTATATGTGGATAAAGTTATCCGGTTAATAAGTAATTACATTAATTGTGGTCGGAAGCCGGATTGACCATGAGGCTCCGCTTGATATCCACCCTATCGGCAAGGATCACGGCCGAGGCATATTGCTCACGAATCAGATCAAGGTATTGCTCTGCGTCGCTCCGGTACATAAAATCGCCCACCTTGACTCGGTAGGTCGGCTGGGTGTACGAAACGTAAGGGTTCAAATCCGGAAAGGCCTGGTAAATGTAGGACTTCGCACCATCCGCTTCCTGCCGCACATTTCCTACGTAAATCTGGATCCTGAAACCATTGATGTAGCGGATCGCCTTGTTCTGCTTCGCCAGCGTGTCCAGTACCGATTCCAGTTTCTTGTTGACATACAGCGGCTTATCTACATCAGCTTTCGGCATATTGTTGCTCTTCGCTGGTGTCGCCGGTTCTGTACGGGTTACGACAGCGGGTTCTACATATTCATAGCGTGGCCGGACCGCGGAAAGATCTTCCCTGTACTCGGAACCGGAGCTCACAACCGACTTTTTAGCACAACCCGAAATCAGAATGATACCAAGATGCAGAGCCCATAAAAATTTCTTTTTTAGCGTCATATCCTGAACCATTGTAACTGAGCCCACAAACTTAATCAAAATTGGATGAATCACCATACCACTTAATTTTGAATGTAATACCTAACTTTACCCGGTTTATCCCCGATTTCAATGCTAGTACAATCCAACGTTTCGCTTCGTCATCTCAATACATTCGGGCTCGATGCCGATGCCAGATATTTTGTAAATGTGACCTCCGTCGATGAGTTAACGGCCGTTTTGCGTGATCCTGAGTGGAAGGGAACACCGAAATTCATCCTCGGCGGAGGGAGTAATATTTTGCTTACACAGGATATCGAGGCGCTCGTGATCCATCCCGATATCAAGGGTATTACCGTCGTCGGGGAAACTGAGGAAACGGTCGTGCTCGCGGTGGGTGCAGGCGAGGTTTGGCACGATTTCGTCATGCATTGTGTGGATAATGGCTATGGTGGTGTGGAAAACCTCTCGCTTATTCCTGGAACGGTAGGAGCAGCCCCAATGCAGAACATCGGCGCGTACGGTGTGGAGATCAAAAGTGTGATCGAATCGGTGGAAGCGGTGGATATTGAAAGTGGTGAAAAACGTATTTTCAGCAATGCTGAATGCGAATTCGGCTATCGCGAAAGTATATTCAAGAAAGCGTTGAAACACCGTTACGTCATCACAGGCGCCACTTTCAAACTCAGCAAAAAGCCGGTTTTGAATGCAGCCTACGGCGATGTACAGAAAACATTGCAGGAGATGGGAGCCGAAAATCCGACGATCCGCGACATCAGCGAGGCGATCATGCAAATCCGCCGCAGCAAGCTGCCCGATCCGGCCGAAATCGGGAATGCGGGGAGTTTCTTCAAAAATCCCGAGATTCCGGTTGCTCAATTTGCACAATTACGGGAAACCTTTCCGGAGGTGCCGGGTTATCCGGTAGATGCCGAAACGATGAAAGTACCAGCCGGTTGGCTGATCGAACGGGCCGGTTGGAAGGGTTATCGGGAGGGTGAAATCGGCGTCCATGCGCGCCAGGCATTGGTATTGGTGAATTATGGCGGCGGTACCGGAGCGCAGATCAAGGCATTATCAGAAAAAATTCAAGCGTCGGTGGCCGGACAATTCGGCATCCGGCTCAACGCAGAAGTCAATTTTATATAGTATCCTATGCATCGCAAAAAGTTATATACCTCATTTGCCCTGCTCGCATTATTTATCCTTGTTTTCTTCCTGAAAGAGCGGTTTACCGTCGATCCGTACCAGGACGAACATCATTACCTGCCCACTGCAGTGTTGTTCAGTACAGAGCCGGTTCCTTCACTGAACCTGCTTCAAACTTACAATGAGCTGAATACCCCGATCCCGTTCATTCTGGGCGGATGGGTACTGCGGATTTTCGGGGAGGATATTCAGAACCTCCGCTTGCTTACGGCTTTTACGAGTTTTGCATTGCTGATGCTCTTCGTCTGGTACAGCCCCGAGCGTACGAAGCGCTTCTGGCTTTGCCTGGGCGGGTTGTTGATTTTTCCCAACTATTACCTGGTGAGCGTCTACTATTACACCGACATTTTCGCGATGGTGTTCACGCTCGGTGGGGTGATCGCCTATTTGCGCAAATGGCATTGGGTGGGATTTCTCTCATTGGCCGCGGCGGTTTGCTGCCGCCAATATATGCTGGCATTTCCGGCGGCGATCCTGGCCTATGAAGTGTTTAAAAATATAAAATGGAGCGCCAATCCGGTGATTCTGGTAAAAAGCATATTCGCCGATCCCGCCTGGATCTGGTATGCTCTGGCTGTGCTCGCGATTGTTCCCTGGGTGGTTATCTGGCATGGGCCTGCGCCCGCGTCGGTTATGGCCGATCAGCACTATGACTCGGATAAGCTGGTGAACTACAATTTCGGCTATTTGATGTACGCATCGGTAGTCGTAGCGGTGTATTACATTATTCCGGAAACATTGGTAACGCGCCGCATTTCGCACTTTCGCGAATATCCGCGAAAGCATCCGGTGATGTTCGCTTTTTTTCTGCTGGTTATTGCCGTGATTATTGCCTTTTTCCCTGCTAAACAGGCCCATAATCCTTATTTCACCTGGCCGTATTTAGGTTATGTAGATGAATTGTTGATGAAAATCGGCATTAGCGGATTGCTGAAACAGCTGGTATTCGGGGTGCTTATGCTCATTACACTGGTCCGTTTTGTATCTCCCCGGTTCAACCTCGCGACCTGGGTTTTCCTGTTGAATATTCTGTTGCTGGGTAAGGCACAGCTCTCCTGGGACAAATATTCCCTGCCGATGATCATGGTTTTGTGGTTTCTGGCAATGTTCGACGAGCATTGGCTTCCTTCCGAAACCCGTGCCGGTAACAAACCGGAGACATTAAATGTGAAATATTAAAGATATATTTATAACCGGGCATTGACCTGCCATTTGTGTACCTGTGCCAGGCCGGGCCCGGAGACTTTTCAAGCCATCAGAAACAGCTTCTTTAATGAAATGAACTTTACACACCTCAAACTTTTCCTGCTTTCCTTCCTTTTTTGCTGCACATTAGGCAGCGCCAGCGCCCAGCGTTTTTACTCGGTGGTTTTCAATAAGCTGCCGCGCGACATGCAATTGTACGCCCGTGCGGACGACAACATGGCTGATGTACCCATTTCCGGTGTTATCGAGCTGGCTGGATGGGATCACATGTCGGTGGTAACGTATCGGAACAATGTGCGGACCGGCTATCAGAAATCGGCAATCACTTACGGCACTGGTACGACCGGGACGTTCAGCATGACGCCGAAAATCAAGGCGGAGATGGCTGATTACTCCTTTGAAGTGTACGCTTGCCACGAGGCCGACTCGGCGCTGATCGTGCGACGTAATGAGGTGATAGCAGGTGATTTCTACGTGATCAGCGGGCAATCCAATGCGGCAGCAACGGTTTTTGGGGCTTGGTCGAACAAATACGCGCGCACCGTCGCGCGTATACCGGATGGAAAGCCCGATATATTGTCGGGTGATACTTTGTGGATTGCCGCGGCATGGTCGTGGACGTACGTGGGGGCGTGGGGCCTGGAAATGCAAAAGGAGATTTTAGAACGAGATAGCATTCCTACCTGCGTGATCAACGGATCATTGCCCGGTGCGAAACTGAGCGATTTTCTGGGTAACCGCAGTTCCAAAGACTCTATGAGCATCAGCTCACTTTACGGCAGTTTGCGTAAAAGGGTAAATGTTGCTAATCCTGCTCGTATCAGGGCGTTTATATGGATGCACGGCGAGCAGGAGGTATTCGAAAATATTCCTAATTATGCTACCGAGTTCGACCAGTTGCGTAAATTTTGGGTACGTGACTATCCTCAGGTCGACCAGTTTGTGGTTGTTCAGTCGAATGTCATTGTTTTGAGAAATGACACGCCCAATCCGATGGGAGGCTCGATACGCGATTTTCTGAGAAGGACCAAATATATTTACCCGAAAACGGATCATTTCGCTGCCATTGGAACACCTGATTATGACGGGGTGCATTACCACAGGTCGGGATACGAAGAATTTGGCCGCCGTATGTACCGCTTTTTCGCGCCCGGTATTTACGGCTCAAAAGATTCGGACAATGTGAGAAGCCCCGATATTAAAAAGGCATTCTATACTAATGCGGAGAAAAAGGAAATTACGCTGATCTTCGACGAAGGCCAGGAATTGAAATGGCCCGCTGACTCGACGATAAAAGGACAGGATGGCAAACCGCTTGTATTGAGCCTGAAAAACTTCTTTTTTCTGGATGGAGATGAAAAGAAAGCTGCCTTTTCTGCCGGAAAAGCGGCGGGAAACCAGGTGACGCTAACGCTTAAAGAGGCGTCCACAGCGACGAAATTGAGTTACCTGCCTTCTTTCTACCCGGACAATCTGCCTTTGCAAGTGCCATTTGTGCAGAACATCGGCATTTTTACAGGTCCATACCTATTGAATAAGCGGGGCCTCGGTGCATTTTCTTTCGACAATGTGGCCATCGGTATGCTATTGCCCAATGTTGCGCTCTCGGCGAACCGCACTTATAACTCGGTGATACTGACCTGGCCCGCGATAGAGACGGCTACCAGTTACGTGCTGCAACGCAAAAAATCGGACTCGGCTCCGTACGAAACATTGAAAACACTCAATGGACAGTCGTTATCGTTCGAAGACAAGAACATCGAGCTCAACGCGAAATTTACTTACCGAATCCAGGCATTCAGCGAGATTTCACAGTCGGGGTATTCGACCGTATCGGTTGATTTGAGTCCGATCCTCGGCAACGAGATCGGAGCCAAGAACATGCTCTGGCAGCTCTTCCCGAACCCGACCGACCGGGTATTGCGCGTCGAGTTCAAGAACGCGGCGACAGGCGCAATGGCGATTTTCAATGCAAAAGGGCAGATCCTGCACCGGAAAGCCCTGAAAGCGTCCAGAAGCGAGGAAATCAATGTGGCCGACTGGCCAACCGGCACCTATTTGTTGAATTTTGAAAATCAGGACGGCGTCAGAACTGCTCAGCAGTTTATCAAACGTTAGGCATATTTAAGGATCTTTCGCGGGAGGCGGGGCAATGTACTTTTCGTAAAACGAGTCAGGTTTTCCGAGGTACTGGTCCGCCTCCTGCTGTGACCAGCGCTGACGTAATGTCTCATACAGGCTCGGATACGCGTTATAAGGGATCGCCTCGAACTCTGCATTGGGCGAACCCCACAATGCGGTAATGCGGTTAAGCCTCGCTGCACGGTAAAATCGCCCGATCCCCACCGCTGCGGGAAGCACCAGCGCGAGCATGATGATAATGCAATTGGTATTACCCCGCAATATCGTAAGGATTTTGGGCAGCGGCTGGCTTGCTAGCGGGTACAGTAGACAACAGCCGATCAATATCAGTACCGGCATCATACCGCGCAGCAGCATATCGTTCACTTTCCCGACGCGCACCAGGGGGAACAGTAAGGTAAGGCAAATCAGCGTCCAGAACGGCACCGCCGGAATGGTCGGTAGTCCGGCTCTGCGCGATATCAGGTATGCAAATACAAAGAGCGACGTATCCGTGACGGTATTCACCAGGTATTCCCGCAGCAAATTGCCCACATCGCCCCGAAATTCCCATATCAGCCCATTCTGCGGCGCGTGCGGGTGCGACTGAAACAACAGCAGCACAGGCACCGCTGCGAGGGAAGGTAACAGAACTTGTTGGAACAGTCCGCGTACAGTAATGCCCCACCGGATCCATTGGAAAACCAGCAAAAGTGCGGTGACCAGGCCTGCAATCAACGCCGGAAAAGCGGCCCACCAAAGCGCCAGCGCCGTTGGGAAGCAAAGCAATGCGTAATCCAGCCGGTGACGGATCATGTGAAAAAGCATTCCGCCCAGCATAAGCGAGGGAATAAACTGGTTCGGTGCCCAGAACAGATTCTCGATATTCGACCAGTGCTCGACGCCAATCTCCTCATACTTGTACAATTGAATGGACCCATGCGAGGCAACACCTTTAAAAATCCTCGGAAAGTCGCCCACGCACAACACGAGCAATGCAGCCCACCACTTCCGATCCAGCGATGTGCAAATCCATAGAAGTCCCAATGCGATCCCCATACTGGTCCAGATCAGGATGGCAACTAGTGAAATATCGCCGGCTAGTTTGGAAATAGCGGCTGGCACCAGGTAGTACCCGAAATAATAGGCCATTACGGGGCGGTTGGCGGGAAAGCGGAGCGGCCAGTCATTTTGAAGGAGATCATGAAACTTCGCATTGTGGCACCAGTGATCCATGGTTTGAAATGCGAAGCCCGTAATGCCGGAAGCGAGTGTCAGAACAACTGCCAGGCCTAGTGCAATACAAATATCCTTTACATGAATAATCGATTTGGGAAATGCGATTTCTTGTAATATGTTTTTGTGGAGGAGATGAATTAGCAGGGCGATTCCTATTAAAGAAACTGCCGCTTTGGTCCAATATAAATAGTAAATAATATTGGGTATTAATAAATAAATAATTGAAACGATATAGAGCGTTTTGTTTCGCATTTAATTAAAATAATGTGTGTATAGCTTATTTGAATTATCAGTCGGTTGGTAGCTCTTGGTAAATGCGAACTCTCAGTGCTATTTACGAGCCAGAATGTAAAGTTTCCGCAGGTAATCCCGGTTCACGATGCAAAACCTGATGAGGTTACTCCGGCCTCCGATTTTCAGTTTTTTGCTGATCCTTCGCTTGTAATTTTCAATGCTTTTGGGCTCAATGACAAGGCACGTGGCTATTTCGGCGGTAGTGAGACCATCCGTGATGAAGGAAAGGACGTCCCATTCACGGTCAGTGAGTTGGAGGAGCCTCTGGTTGATCGACTGGTAATCATCGACCAGCAATATGGAAGCATTTTCTGATACAGGGGTCATGAATAGCGTGTTGATAAGGGAATTTGAAAAGGGTTTTATCGCCGGCAATGAAATGCGTAATCCCGACGAACAACAAAGTTATTTGTTTTATTAAAAATAAAAACCCCTCAATAATTGAGGGGTTTGGTGTAAAGTTTTGATGGGTAAATGAAATAGGTGAAGCGAAATAGTAGATATAGTTTTACGGAAACTACTTTACTTATTTTATTATGCACACTAATATTAATTTTGTCAGATACTTTCTGACTTGTTTGCTTTTGTTTAATATAAGTCATTTGTTTGCAAATGACCCAAAAAGTGAAGATGAAGCGGAATTAGATCCGGTTTTGTTTTCAATGTCCACGGATAAATCCGTGGTGAAGGTGGGAGAGGAGTTCTCGATCGACATTCAGTGTACGATGCGTGACTTTTCTGACCTTCGGTTGTTTCCGGAGGCGCTTAACGGCGATTTTGTTTTGAAGGTCGTTTTCCCGGATGGTTTTGTGCAAACGGTTGGTAACTATTATCATTCGGTTTCCGGGAAACTGTTGCGGCCGGGTGAGCGGGTCACATATGAGCGGGTCACATACAGGCTTACGGGCAAGTTTGTATCGAAACCGTCTTCGGGAAAATTCATGCTGCTGCGCGGAACGAAGCATTCGGCCGAAATCGATCGGTTTCTTTACCGCGGAAAGCTGGTCATAGCGGTCGACGTACCGGAAGGGGCAGATAAATTCTCTCGGCAGACAGCGACCCAGGCTTTCAGTCAATGTCTCGAAGCAGAACTGATGTCCGGTGCCAATGGCCCCATTACCAGCGACCCCAATGCCTCGAACGGCCAGACGCGCGGTGCGGAGAACCAGTACAACCACTTTGTCGACTACACGGTGAATGTGCCGTCGGCGGGACTTTACCAGATTACTTTGCGCTATTACTCGTCTGCGACGCCGATAGTGAGCGTGACGGTCAACGGCGGTAATGCGCAGAGTATTTCGCTACCGAACTCCGGTTCTTGGAACATCGCTTATACCGATTACACTTTTGCCGTGAGCCTGAACGCGGGCGCATCGACCTTGAAAATAGCCGGTACCGGTGGCGGAAGTTGTCGTCAGGACAAGATTTGCGTTACGGGAGAAGGCCAGATCTGCCCCGTTTTGAGCAAGGTAAGGCTGCATTGGCGTACGGCGGATTTCAACCGCCTCAATGGGGCGAAAATCCAGGGTTCCAATGACGGTTCTATCTGGACGGACATTTATACGATCGGTGTGAATGCGACGGGCAGCTGGCAGGAATTTACTTTTCCGAATGCTACGGCCTACCAGCATGTGCGCTACGCCGCCAGTCCTGCCGGCTATGGCGAGCTACGCGAGATCGAATTTTACAGCGGGGCTACCAAACTTTCAGGTATGCCCTTCGGCTCCGATCCGAATGTGGCTGCTATGGGCTGGCAATATGCCATCGACGGAGCCGTAACTGCTTCCTGGCATGGCCAGTATGTGGGCATTGGAGCACACGCTGGACCAAGTAACTTTGTTGGCCTGTCCATTACGGGTTGCGCGACGACCTGCATTACACCTGCGATTGTGCAAACGGCCGGAACAAATGTATGCCCGGCAACCAATCAGCAGGTAACACTCACCGCCTCGGGCTACTCGGGCAATGTGAGTTGGTTGCTGAACGGATCGGCCGCCGGGAGTGGCACTACCCTTACAACGGTTAATGCGGGTACTTTTACCGCATTCAGCAGCAATGGTACCTGCACGAGCGCACAATCCCAGGCATTAACGGTGGTGCAGGTAGCCAACTGCGCACCGCCTGCATTGGTACCCAGGATTTCTTCCAGCGGTTTTCCTGAAATCCTCACTTTGTCGATTGTCGCTGATCCTGCCAACCCCGGGAGCTGGTTACTGAGCGATATCGGAACGGTAAGTCTGCCCGCTGGCTATGAATGGTCTTATTTTATAGGCAGCAAATGGCTTAAAACAGGGGCCAACCTGACCAACGAGCCCTGGCAGTCGAGCAGCCCGGGCAGGGTTGTGAAAATGGCTACGAAAATCGGACTTGATACGCTCAACCGCTGGCCATGCCCGCCCGAAGGCTGCAACTACTATTACCAAAACGACGCCGTCGCACAGCTCGTACCCGGCGCGCGGGGAGGTCTCACCACTTTTATCTTTAACTGACCATGAAAAAGCTGATCCTGCTTTGGGTGCTCCTGGGCACCCTGACTCTCCATGCCCAAACTTTACCGGTCACTTTCAAGAACACTATTCCTGTCGGCTACGACCCCACCTCACAGGCACCGGGCTTCATGGAAGTGAGCCCGAACATCGCAATGCCGCAGGGGCATGTGCTTGTAAAACCGCCTACCAAGCAGTCGTACACGTGGGTGCAGACATTCGCGAAGGGCGGTACGCATTACAACCGCAATGAATTGGCCAATGAAGGCTCTCTCGCGACATTCAGGAGTACTTATCCGGACAAGGAATACAATGGCGTCCCCACCATCCCGACAATATTCGGCTTGCCCTGTTCAGGGCCGGAAGAATGGGTGGATGGTTATAACAAGAAATGCTGGCCTACCGGGCCGTTTACGGATGCGGAGGCACGCGCGAAGGCGCACGAGATATGGAACAGCGGAAATGCATCCAATCTCTGGATCGGGGAGACGATGGAGAATTTTCCTTTTATGCCCGCCGACAAGCCGATGTGGCATTCATTCTATGACGAACTCGCCGGACTTTACGAAGCGAAGAAGGCGCAGGACCAGAAGCCGTTTTTCCTTTGCCACAACTACTTTGCCACAGGCCCTTATTATCTTGGAAATACATCTAAAACGCAGGCCGATTGGGAAGTCATGTATTCGCAGGACCCTTCACAATGGCAGATGAAAACCTGGTTTCATCCCGGCGGGACGTTGTCGCGGACCAATACTGTAATGGAGGGTATTTATTTCGGGGCATTCGATCTCAATCCGGGTCAGGCAATGAACACGCTCTTTTGCATGGAGCTTTGGCAAAAACTCGGTAAATACACCGGGATGTTTTTCTATAACCATCATGAATGGGCGCCGGAATCGTTTACCGACAAAGTTACATTCCCGGAAGGCACATTTTTCCGAGCGGATAAACCGGTGCATGACCCTGCATTTCAGATCCTCATGGGCTTTCTGGCGCACGAGTACGGCAACATCTTCGTGGATTGGGGCACATTCCTGAAACAGCCGGCCAGCAAGAAGCCCATCGGGTACTACCAACCTGTACACCAAAGCATGGATTACTGGCGACCGAATGCGGGTGGTCCGGCGGCGTTTCCTTATTACTACCAATTGGGGGTAGGTTTGCCGCCTCAGGACTTTTATTCACCGCTGGCTGTCAGCAGTGATTATAGCTATTTTGGGAATTTGTTATGGATGCAAACGGGCGGGAGCGTTGCGGGTGGAACGCCGTACTACTGTTCCTATCGCCTCGACGGCAATGCGTGGATCGACCGGAAGGCATCGGGTTGTGACATCGTGAGCGCCTACTTTGCTAAAAGAGGTATTGCGCGGTGCCGCATTTCAGGCAACAAGATGGTTTTGTATTACTTCAATATGTACGCGGATAACCTCCGGCATACCATCGAGATTAAACATCCGACTAATCCGGCTAAAAGCTACACCGGCACGGTTTGTGGAAGTGGTATCCACGTGGTAATGCTGGATATTTAGCTTCCTAAGCCGTAGCGCACAATACAATACAATGCACGGAAGCCGTCTTTCCAGTTGATCTTCTTGCCTTCGTCGTAAGTGCGGCCGTAATAGGAAACGCCCACTTCGTAAATGCGGATTTTGGGGATTTTGGAGATTTTGGCCGTTACTTCCGGCTCGAAGCCGAAGCGGTTTTCGACCAGTTTCAGGCTTTTCAGAAGGTCGGCGCGGAAGAGTTTGTAGCATGTTTCCATGTCCGTCAGGTTGAGGTTGGTAAACATGTTGCTTAGGAATGTCAGGAACTTGTTCCCAATCGTATGCCAGAAAAAAAGGATGCGGTGTGGTCTTCCGCCCATGAAGCGGGAGCCATACACCACATCCGCATATCCTTCGATAACCGGTTTTAGCAATATATTGAATTCCTGGGGATCGTATTCAAGATCGGCGTCCTGGACGATAATGTAGTCGCCCGTGGCGCGGCGGATGCCTGTATGCAATGCCGCCCCTTTCCCCTGGTTGTATTCATGCCGGAAGTAAGCTACTTCCAGCTCAGGATTCTCTTCTATGAATTTTTTAGCAACTGCCTCCGTATTGTCGGCAGAACAGTCATTTACAATTACAATCTCCTTTTGAAAATTACCTATCAGGTCAACGGATTTAAGTTTATCCAGCACATTTCGGATTGTCTTTTCTTCATTGTAGGCAGGAACGATAACCGATAATTTCATCAGGGAAAGATATAGTGAGACTGTTTAAGAGTGAATCGTTATTGTTTCGGGGTTATTCGTTATTCAAAACACAATGAAGCTGCTCCCAGGAGTCCGGCGTCGTTAGCGAGCGTTGCGCGTTTGATATTGATTGTTTTCAGGTAATAAGGCGTAAGCCAGTACTTGAAACGATCGTTAATTGCCGGCAAAATAAACTCAAATGAGGCAGAAATACCACCACCGATCAAAATTGTTGTGATATCGAGTATCCGGATCATCGAAACGAGCCCTTCGCCCAGCAGGTAACCCATCTCATGGAAAACCGCTTTCGCCAGCTCGTCGCCTGCCGAAGCAGCTGCTACCAGGCCTGTTGTTGAAATGGTGCCGTCGGCAGGAAGTTGGGTAGTGCCGGTGTAAGCTGCGCGCATCGCATTAGCCATGTCGAGCAGTTCTTTCTTACCGATGTTACGTTCGAGGACTTTTCCGTTTTTAGAAGGAACGTGGCCAGGCTCCATCGCATTACCGCCGCCGCCTTTGAATACCTTTTTGTCGATAATCGCCGCGCCGCCGATACCGGTGCCGAGGGTTACGAAAATGTAATCTTCCGGAAGTTTATCTTCCCCGAAATAATATTCACCCAAAGCGGCCGCATTCGCGTCGTTTTCCAGGTAAAAATCATGTTGCGGAAACCGTGCTTTCAAATCCGGAACAATGGTGATCCCGTCGATTTCGGGGATTGCCGTGATTTCGATCAGCGTGGTCCTGTCGCGGGAGATGAGCCCAGGAACACCGATCCCTACTTTTTTGACTTCGGGATATTCAACGAGTTGGAGTGCAATAGCATCGCCTAATCTGTCTATAAAATGCCCGGAGCTGCGCCAGCTGGCAGTATCGTGACTGTAAAAATTTGAGATTCTTCCATCCGTAGCGTCAACGATCCCCATTTTTACGTTAGTACCGCCCACGTCTATACCGAGGTATTGTTCCATGAAATGAAATATGGGTTTAATAAATAATTTTAAAAATGCGGCAATTTAGTAAAATTGCTCTATTGTTCACTCATTAATCCAAATCTCCCAGCTGCGGGCGGATCAGAATTTCTTCCACAACTGCCCTGGGAGACAATGCATAGGCAGCCCAGATCGACTCGGCCACGTCGCCGGAATCCATAAAACGGTCCTCAGGCAGCTCGGTGCCTTTCCAGCTGTCGGTGTAAGTGGCCCCGGGTAGAATAGCCGTTACACGTACTTTATGCGGCTTCATTTCCTCACGCAGCACCTTAGTCATCCCATACAATGCGAACTTCGAAATGCAGTAGGAGCCGCCGTTCGGATAGGCGATAATGCTTGCCGTTGAGCAAATGGTGAAGATGTGGCCTCTTTGGGCTTCCATCATACCGGGCAAGATGCCGCGGGTGAGATGGTAGGCACTGTAGAGGTTGGTCTCCATTGTTTTTTCCAGCGTTCCTTCCGTCTCGTTGTGGACTTGCCCCGGAATAAATACGCCGGTATTGTTGATAAGTACCTCCACCGGGGCGTTATGTTTGTGGATAAATGCCATGAAGGCATCTACATCAGCCCGTACCGAGAGGTCGGCCGTTAAATAAGTCAGTTTTGATTGGGGAAAACTTTCGCTGAATGTTTGTTGCAGTGTGAGCAGGTCGCTCTCGTTTCTTGCGCAGGTAATTACATCGAAGCCTTGTGCTAAAAATTTCTCTATCGCTGCCCTTCCGATCCCTTTTGTTCCACCGGTTACTACCGCTAATGGATTCATTTTTCTGATTACTTCTTTTTTTGCCTAATTTTCCCGAAAATATTGAATACAATTAAGATATCATGTCTGTAATCGGTAAATACTTCATTTTTTTAGGGACGTTGTTCGGGAAGGGCGAGAAATTATCGGTTTACTGGCGGAGGCTGATGGAGGAATGTGTGGGCATCGGCGTGAGCTCGATCTTCATCGTCGCGATCGTTTCCACGTTTATCGGTGCGGTGTCTTGTATTCAGACGGCCTATAACCTCGTCAGCCCCATTATCCCGATTTCTACCGTTGCATTGATCGTTCGCGACATGGAGATCCTCGAACTCGCACCCACGATTACCTGTATTGTACTCGCCGGAAAGGTAGGCTCCAATATCGCCAGTGAGCTCGGTACCATGCGCATTACCGAGCAGATCGACGCTTTGGAAGTGATGGGGATCAACTCCTCGTCGTATCTGGTGCTCCCTAAAGTGGTAGCGGCGATGCTTACATTCCCGATGCTCGTTATTTTCTCCGCATTCCTGGGCATATTGGGCGGGTACCTGGCGGGGACACTCACCGGCGTGATCACCGAACGGGATTATTTATACGGTATCCGCGATTCCTTCGTGCCCTACAATATCTTTTTCATGTGTGTGAAACCGTTCGTTTTTGGCTTCCTCATCGCCTCAATTTCCTCTTTTAAGGGATTTTTTACGTCGGGCGGCGCGTTGGAGGTGGGTAAGGCCAGCACACAGGCGGTGACCAACAGCTGTATTTCCATTCTTGTTGCAGATTATCTGCTCGCACAGCTGCTTTTGTAAGCGTTCTCAACCGGACACAAAATGATTGAAATCAATAATATCTCCAAGGCATTCAACGGTAAGGAAGTTTTAAAAGGCATTTCGGCCCAGTTTCAGAAAGGGGAAACGAACCTGATCATTGGTGGCAGCGGTACGGGTAAAAGTGTGTTGCTCAAATGCATGATCGGCCTCGTGAAACCCGACGAGGGCAACGTGCTCTATAATGGCCGCGATTTTTACCATTGCGATAAGGAAACCCAGCAGTCGATTCGCCGCGAGATGGGTGTACTCTTCCAGGGCGGGGCATTGTTTGATTCCAAAACGGTGGAGGAGAATGTGCGCTTTCCGCTGGATATGCTTACCACTCAATCGCCCGAAGAGAAGCGCGAGCGCGTGGCGTTCTGTTTGCAAAGGGTAGGGTTGGAACAAGCGGCGAAACGGATGCCGTCGGAGATCAGCGGGGGAATGAAAAAGCGCGTCGGCATTGCGCGGGCCATTGTGATGAACCCGGCCTATCTGTTTTGCGACGAACCGAACTCGGGTCTTGACCCGCTCACATCCGTCAAAATCGACGAGCTGATCAAAGAGATTACAGAGGAGTACAAAATCACTACCATCATCATCACCCACGATATGAACTCGGTAATGGAGATCGGCCAGAACATTATGTTCCTGTATCAGGGAAATAAACTTTGGGAAGGCGTGAACACCGACATTACCAAAACCGACGTGCCCGAACTGAAAGAATTTCTTTTCTCCAATAAACTGCTGCGCGAAATGCAGGAATAGCCTGCATTACCGCTTCCGCAGCGCAGGGATATTTTTCCTTTCCAGCAAAAACACCACCGCCACGCACACCGCGAACACGGTCATGTGCACCGGCACGGAAATCCACAGATTCGGTATTTTGAACATGGAGGAGGCGTAAATCAGCAGCGCACCTCCGCCGATATAGCCTATTGCAGAGGCGAGATCGTATGGCACCGGGTAATACTTTTGCCCGAAATAATAGCAAAGCGCCAGCATCACAAGTCCGGATAATGCAAATGCGATCGCGAACCCGTGGTAGCCGATTTGCGGTACAAGCACGAAGCTCGTCGCGATGGTAATGCCTGCACCTGTGAGCGTGAGCCAGGTTCCGTATTCGGTTTTGTCGGTCAGTTTAAACCAGGTTGCCAGGTTGTAATACACGCCCAGAAACAAATATCCCGCCAGCAACCAGGGCACTACGCCCAGGCCTTCGTGGTAAATCTTCTTTTTCAGGAACAACTCGGCGAAGAGGTCGAGGTTCAGGCATATGCCTACCCACATGAGCACGCATATGATGATAAAATACTTGGTAACGTTCGCGAATACGGGCGGCGCGTTCTTGTCCTCGCCTTTGGAAAAGAAAAACGGCTCCGCGGCATATTTGAATGCCTGGATCGCCAGGTTCATGAAAATCGACAGCTTATAGCATTGCACGTAAATGCCGATGGCGGTTTCGTTGCTGCGGCCGGGGTAAAAGCCTTCCGGGAGCAGGAACTGGATGAATGCACGGTCGAAGAGCATATTGAGGACCCCGCCGACATTCATGATCATTACCGGAAATGCATAGACCCATACGGGTTTGAAAAGCTCGCTGCTGAACACAAACCGGAAGTCGGCGAACTCTTTTCTAAGCATCCAGAAAAATGCGAGGTTGGCGATAAGGTTCGCTAGTACTATATAATCCGGAGCGTGCAACGGGTGGTAAAACAGGTCTACGGCCGGTTGCAGGAACGTAAGGTATTTTCCGGCATGAATGTCGCGGCAGACAAGCAGGAAGAACAAATTCAGGAAGATGTTGATGAGAATGTTGGAAACCCGGATGATTACGAACTTTTTCCCCTTACCTTCCAGCCTCAGCCTTGCGAACGGGATCGAAACGATACCGTCGGTGGCCATAATGATCGCGAACATCCTGACAATGGAGGTGGAATCCGGGTATTTGATCAGTTCGGCGATGGGCCCGGCAAAAACGAACATGAACGTGGAGCAGAGCAAGCTAACCACGATCACCGCACTTAATATCAGGTCGTAGTACTGTTTCCGGTCTTTTTCTTCACGTGCAAAGCGGAAGAAAGCCGTCTCCATACCAAATGTGTAAAGCACGAGCGCCAGGCCGGCGTAAGCAAAGAGCTGCCCTTGTGCGGCGATTTGCTGAGGTTCAAAAAGATCGGTATGCAGGGCCACCAGCAGGTAGTTCAAAAAGCGGCCCAGCATGGTGCTGATGCCATAGGTGGCGGTTTCACTGGCCAGTTTTTTCAGTACGCTCATTCAATGCGGGATTTTCCTTCGCAAATATAGGAGAGTAACGGCCAATAAACGGAAAGGCCCTTCCCGTTTGAGAAGAAGGGCCTGTGGTTTTTTATTGTCAACCCCGGACATCCGAGATAATACTGTCAACTACGCGCTCGATACGCTTCCAGCCTTCGTCAGTTTGAAGGTCCACGTCAAGCATTTTTTCACGATAATCAGAGGAGATAGTCAAAAAATAAATGCCTGCTGAAATGAATGCGATTAACGCGCTGGTGTCATTGTAATAGGGCAGGTCGCCTATTTTGCTGAGGATACGCGTCGCAATCTGGTTGCGGGCGTCTGAAAGCATCGACTTTCCGGTTCCGATCTCCCAGCGGAGCAGGTCACGCGTAGCTTTGCGCTGGCGCAGATCGTTGGTGAAAGTGTGCATGAGGGACGTGAGAGCTTTGTTCCGGTCTTCCGGTGTTAGCTCCGGGATGTTGTCAATGTAATCTGTGCTGAGGGTTGACGTGTACTCTCCCGACCTGACGTATTGTTCCATCAGGCCATCTACGCTTTCAAAGTACCTGTAAATCAGTACTTTGTTGACTCCGGCAGTGCGGGCGATCAAATTTACGCCTACTTTTTCGGTGCCATGTTGTTCAATTACTTCGCCGACCGCCTTGAGTATTTTACTCTTCGTGCGCTCGCGATCACGCTTTTTTACTTTTTCTACTTTCATATGGGTGCTGTTTAGGTTAAAACATAGTAAATGTAACATTTCATATCCAAATTTTATAGCAGAAAAGTTACATTAAGTAACCAAATTTTTAAAAAGGTTTCCTTAATGTCACCGTAAGGTCGCAAAAAGTTGGAAATGCTATTAAATGGCCTTTTACCCTCCGAAATTTGGAAGAATTCTAAGGTTGGGAGTGAGTATGGGATGGAAACAAAAAAGAGCTCATTGAAAAATGAGCTCTTCGATTACTGTTGGCCGACAAGGACTCGAACCCTGAATAAGACAACCAAAATGTCCTGTGTTACCATTACACCATCGGCCAAAACCGTAAACAGTGGTGCAAAAGTAATGGGAGCAGAGTAATGTGTCAAGCTTTTTGGAAAAAAAATTAAATACTTTTTAGCTCGACGTTGCTAGCGATCTTTTTTACAAGGCCTTGCAAAACTTTGCCTGGTCCCGATTCGATGAAGATTTCTGCACCGTCGGCCACCATTTGCTCCACAGACTGCGTCCATCTTACCGGAGCTGTGAGTTGCGAGATCAGATTTTCCTTAATAACGGCTACTTCCGTGGCCGGCTTGGCATTCACATTCTGGTAAACCGGGCAAATAGGCTGCTCGAATTGTGCTGCGTTGATAGCTGCTGCGAGTTCCTCACGGGCTGGCTCCATCAATGGCGAGTGGAATGCACCTCCCACGGGAAGTACCAAAGCGCGTTTTGCACCCGCGGCTTTCAGCAGTTCGTTGGCACGCTCTACACCTTCGATGGTTCCCGAAATCACCACTTGTCCCGGGCAGTTATAGTTCGCCGGTACGACGATCTCATCCGTAATGCCGGCGCAGATTTCTTCGATCACGTTGTCGGCAAGGCCCAGAATCGCAGCCATCGTCGACGGGCGGATTTCGCAGGCTTTCTGCATGGCCGCCGCACGTTTTGCTACGAGCGAGAGGCCGTCTTCGAATGAAAGGGCCCCGGCAGCAACCAAAGCGGAGAATTCGCCGAGCGAGTGGCCCGCTACCATGTTCGGTGCGAAATCGGGCGTGATTTTCGCCAGGATCACGGAATGGATAAATATCGCCGGCTGGGTCACGTTGGTTTGTTTCAGCTCCTCGTCGGTGCCTTCGAACATGATTTTCGTGATCTCAAAACCGAGGATTTCATTCGCCTTTTCAAACAGTGCCTTGGCGGAGTCGGAGCTTTGGTAAAGATCCAGACCCATTCCTTTGAACTGCGAGCCCTGACCAGGGAAAACATATGCCGTTTTCATATGGATGATTTATGGTTATTCATGATGAAACAAAAAGCCCGGTAAAAAAACCGGGCTACAAAGGAAATACTTGAATGTGAAAGAAAAAAGAATCTACCGCAGCAGCTGCACCCATCCTTTCATGGTCACTGGTACACTTTGTTTTTTAGAAGATTCGAAATAGATTTTAACTTCATAATAATACTGACCTGCTGCAAGGTCTTTTCCGCCGTTGGTTTTGCCGTCCCAGTTGATGTTCACATCCTTGGTAGAATACACCAGCGCACCCCAGCGGTTGTA
>NZ_JAHXBN010000141.1 GCF_019924045.1 Dyadobacter fermentans
AATGCCGCCTTATCGACTTCCCCGGCCGCTATCGCCAGCACTTTTTCAAACAAATTCACCTCGGGATCGCGGATCTCAAACTGCGTGGTATGCACACCAACCGCCACGCCACCGGCCCCGCTGGCCATATAGTAGCGCGTCAATCCGCGCTGCTTTTGCTCGTCGAGCTGCAATTCACCCGTCAACGCCAGCGGATGCGCCGGAATCACCGTCCCTTCGAAAAGCAGCTTTTTGATATCTTC
>NZ_JAHXBN010000142.1 GCF_019924045.1 Dyadobacter fermentans
AAACGGCACATCGCCAAGCGCAAGAGGCACGCAATGTTGGTAGACAAACGGAATTGGCGCGTTTGGAATATTGCAACGCCGTTACAATTTGGTTGCATGCGCATTACAAGGGCCATTAGGCACGCAACATTGGTAGCAACCCGACAACCAAACGGCACATCGCCAAGCGCAAGAGGCACGCAATGTTGGTAGACAAACGGAATTGGCGCGTTTGGAATATTGCAACGCCGTTACAATTT
>NZ_JAHXBN010000143.1 GCF_019924045.1 Dyadobacter fermentans
GGCTTCCCGTCAACAGTCCCGGGTTTTGCAACCGGGGATGTAAGTCCGAACGGCATTCTGTACTTGTACGCAGCCAATTCGACCCAGATCACGAAGGTTGACCTCAATCCGGGCTCGGCGAACTATCTGGTTGCTGTGACAGTTCCCACCACGCCAACGGAACTGAACGATTGGTCGTTCAACCCGACTAATGGTCTGCTTTATGGATTTGGGACAAACAAGGTGCTATATCAGTTTGATCCGGTAACGGGCAATCGCACCACGCTTGGCGCGGTAACCGGCGCAGGCATTGAAACATCTACCTACACCGGCGCTTTTGGCACTGCATTCTTTGATACGGATGGCGACATGTATGTAGGTAATAACGGCAGCGGGGCCATTTT
>NZ_JAHXBN010000144.1 GCF_019924045.1 Dyadobacter fermentans
ACGTCGGTCAATGGGAAAACAGTCTCGATCGCATCTGCAAAGCCTTTCAAGTTGTCGATCGAGCAAATCAGGACGTCCTTGACACCTCGGTTTTGCAAATCGCTCAGCACCGAAAGCCAGAACCGGGAGCTCTCTGAGTCCCCGATATAAATGCCCAATAAATCTTTATTACCCTGTAAATCAACGGATAACACATTGTAAGCAGCTTTACTGATCACTTT
>NZ_JAHXBN010000145.1 GCF_019924045.1 Dyadobacter fermentans
GCTTACAGGGTCTATTATGCAAGATATGAGGGTGACTCGCCTACATTGATCGCCACGGTAACCACCCCGCCTTCACCGCTGCAAACCAGCTTCGACCACACAGGGCTTGCTTCATTTGCAGGATGCTACTATGTGACGGCCGTTAACCGCTTCGGAAGCGAAAGTGCGCCCAGCAATACCGTGTGCCGCGACAACTGTCCGATGTTCGTGTTGCCTAACGTATTCACACCCAATGGCGACAACAAAAACGACACTTTCCAACCATTGGAATGCCCAGCATTTGTTCAATCACTGGAATTCAAGGCTTACAACCGCTGGGGTGCGCTGGTGTATTCTACCAAGGATGTGAACATCAACTGGGACGGCAAAACCAACGGCGGAAAAGACCTTGCAGCAGGTCAGTATTATTATGAAGT
>NZ_JAHXBN010000017.1 GCF_019924045.1 Dyadobacter fermentans
TACTCCGAACTCAGGTGGTCAGTTTACTCCGAATTGGGGTGGTCAATTTCACGCGGAACAGGTGGTCAGTTTAAACCGAATTGAGGTGGTCAGTTTCACCGAATTTTCCAGTCTAAGCCCAACGATTTCTCTGTTATTTTCTGCAATAATGGCTTCTAGGGTTTGTGAGGAGCTCCACTTGTCGATCGAGTGGAGAAAGGTCTGGAATGTTCTTAGTCGCTCAGTCTGTTGTTTCGCGCGTAGTGCTTTCCGGGAAAATGGATCGATCAGCTTTAGTTGTGCAATCCGCGTTGAGACGATATCAAACACGTAGCTGTGAAAATCACTCTCAATGCCCGAGGCCTTTTGAAGGTAGTGGCGAAGATGGAAATCGTAAAAGTCAGAGAAATCGTCTTTTCTGAGCTGGTAAAGCTTTAAAAAGAAATGATTATCGTGAAAAGAGCTCCTGATGAATGGCGTGCCAATTTCGTACTTATGCGGTTTGAAATTCCAAGGATTACGGATTTTAAAATAGGAGTGTAACATCGTTTTTAACCATAAGTTACAAATCGCTACAAAAAAATGCAAATCGGGTTAGCCCTTAAAGACTATCGGTCCGGATATACGGTCGTTTACTTAGGCGTTATGTCCGCGGCAGACTTTTACTGGAACCCAAAATTTCAAGGGAACTATGCTTTGAGGAAAAATGACGTATTTGAACAGAAAAGCACACAGTTGGGCCCTTTCTGTGATCCCGCTGGGATCCTGTATATGGTACCTATATGCTCTTAGACGCTGTTTTAGTCGCTCTCAAACCTAGGTTAACGAATCGGTTAACGGATAGAATGCGCTACTTTGATTCAATTTGATCAAGTGTTTTCGCCTGTAATGTAAAGATACAAATCATTTGAATATTGAAAGCTAAAAATTGCTGGATGCCAAGTTCTTAGTCATTTTCATTAGTCGTCAGTTTTGTGTGCGGCATTAGTGGTTAACTACGGAGTATATCTCCAAAACCGATATATGATTTTTCTTATTTTTTCCTTCATGGGCTTTTGAATCTTAAATATCCCGAGTAAGCCGATTCCCAAGACACTGACAGAAAAATTAAAAAGCTGATTAATTAGCTTATCTTCAATTAGGTTGATTTTGAACAGAAAGCAGTATGTAATGGCGCACAGCAGAGTAACGACTGACCAAGAAATACCGTTTGCAACGCTATCAACTCGCTCCCGAAAGAAACCAGAGAATTTAACGCCTTCAAAAAATTCAATTGGAGACAGTATTCCCTTTGACTCGAAAGCGATTTCGATAGCTTTCAAGGAAATGACATTGAGAAAATCAGACTCGAAAAAGGGAAAATTTTTAGTCCAAAGATCTTTTAACATGGTGTCAACCTTTAAATTGTCTACGAATAGCTGCCCAGTCAATTTTTGACAAACAATAGATATTTGGTAAAAGTCGTCATTGCCCAAAAGATTTCCCGATAGGAGGTTATTGAATGTATGCCTAACAGTTTTATCAATATTGCTGCCCGTTGTTATAGTTAATTCTAAAACTCCTTTAAGCCACTCAGTTGACAGAGAAAACTTTCGCACTGTACAAACCAATGCGAATAGCACAAAATCGTCATATACCCAGTGAGTTTCCTTTGTTGGTCGACGCTTGCTAAAAACATCGTACAAAGTCATAGCGCTCACCCTATCTTCATTTTTTACAAAAATAAGAAGATTCAATGCAACAGAGTTTGCCTCATAACTTTCAGTCAACGTCTCGATCACTCCGTCACTAAGGATCTCTGTCACAAGTGGTTTTAATACTTGGGATTCCTTTAGTCTATTAATATAAAGGTATCTTTCTTCTAAATGAACCATTTTTTGTTTCTTAATGGTTTAATGAAAATTGGATCCCATTCTGGAACTCCCTTGAATTTATTTAATTGTTCCGTTATTAATTGAGCATAAAGCAGCGAAACTGGTAGTTGCGAGGGGCTAAAGGAGCGATATGAAATGTTTGTGAGTCGATATATCTGCTGAACAATATAGGTTGCATCAACAAATGTAGATTTCGGGTGGATCCTGACGAGTAAGGGTCCTGTAAAACCTTGCTTGTCTGTTTTGATGTCTGCTGGGCCTTTTAGCTGCAGCACGCATATACCTTTTTCAAGCATTAAATTCGTTCCGCGCCTCGGTAATAATTTCCCCTTGCTGGTGCTCGCGAACTTACTTGTAAATCCACTCTGGTCAAGATCAAATAAGAGATATGGGTGATGCTCCCCGAAAGAAACAAAAGTAAACTTTATATCAAATTGTGGATAGTTGTTAACAAGGGCGGATACAACGTCAACCTCAACGTTTTTCATAGGCTTGAACACATGAAAAATGATGCGCACTATATCTCCTTCTACCCAGCCCTGTTCTCTAGATATTACATCAAGAGAACCACTCAGGCTTGAAAGTAACTCTTGAAAATAGTCATCATAGACAACCTCACGAGACTTATTACTGAATAGGTACTTGCCATCAGCGTTAAAGAAAGTCGTAATTCCGACAAAGCGAGTCGCAGATGAACCCGAGTACGCGTTTGCACGAATAAGAGTGCTACCGACGCCAATTATTAGTTCATGAGCTATGTTTGGACTTGATGGTAGCACCCAAGGAGTTCCACCTAGCTTTGCATAGATTTGTAAAGCGCAAGAATCCAAAATAAATTTTGGGCTTCTGGCGTTGGCTTCTTTAATAAATTGAACAGTTATGCCGTGTTTGAGTAAAATTGACTTACTAACCCAATAAATATCATCAATTGGACTGAATTTCTTGAATTCCTCCCGTGTTTCAATAATAGCTAAATCATAGGTTTTTTCTCCTCTTTCGACAGCCGATTTAATAGCATTGACGAAAGACTCTTTAGTGAAGTTTTCGACCTCCACACAATCGAACGTCATACTATGTAAACGATATTTAGCAAGCATGCCTTTTGAGAAAGTTTGGGATTCATTGAAGCCGTCTCTTAATCTAGCCAAAAATTGAGTAAAGGCTCCGGCCGAATTTCTGTGGCACACAACTAGAACATTTGGATTGCTTATTTCAAAGAATTTTCCATAATCGTAGGGTCCAAATGAATTTAAACCTTTTGCCGGAGATGAATCTGTTTTACTAAATGAAACATCGAAAAGATATTGCGGAGGCTCTAGATCTAGAGACGGAAAATCAACACTACTTTGATTACTTACGGAAAAAGTAAAGCCGTCCCCATTTCTAAAATCTAGTTTTGAAAAAACATCTGCAAGTTGAGTCAGTTCAGAATATATGACTCCCGGATCATTTCTTTCTGCCTCCCTGTGTTTAACCGAACGAAGTATAGTCTGGGCGTTAGAATCGCCAAGAATGAAATCTAGATACGAACTCACATTCTCATGATTTTTATTTAGGAATAGTTCCTTTAAAAGAAATTCCCTTTCACCTGAGTTTGTTTCGACCATAGCAGAGGTCTCGGAGGTAGACTTCACTCTGCCAATTGAACGAAATGATGGCGCTACAACATCATTGCTCAGTTCGTGACGTTCAAGAACCGCTACGTCTAGATCCGTAATATTGAAGCCCATCGAGTGAAGAACCTGGCAGTTTTGCCTGATTGCCCATTTGTAAGAGCTATTGATGACCACTAGAAATTTCTTGTACCCATCTCTTTCAGCCATCTTGAAAAACACCTCGTTAAGTTTCTTGTATGAAACTGCATACCTCAGTTCTAGCGGCAAGAGGTCAAATATTAAGTTGTGATTGTCTTTTGTTGACGGAAAAGTGAAAGGGCTAAAAGTCGGCTTTATGTGGCCAAATCTTGCGCGGAACGCTCGAAAAAAAATGTGCCTAATTAGGGAATTTACAACATACGGCACTTCCGAGACTATTAATGTCACCAGTTCCCCCAACGGTGGTAAATCAACTTCACTTGGCGATATGTAGATATAATCGCCTGATCGAAAGAATGAATATTTTTGATTATGGTCAACTCTGAGATTTTCCAGTTGCCCGTCAACATACGGAAGTCGCTGTACTTGAAAGTTGTCAAAATCCAGTTTAATTTCGAAAATGTTGCTTCTTAATTTCATGATGGACTCGATTATTATTTTAAAAATTCCAAATGTATCAAAACAATATGACCATCCGTGAATGTCGGTTTTTTATTTTTAAATGCGATTAACGAAGCGCGGGTCAAATTTTAGGGTTCAAATGAATTGCCATTCAAATAATGATTCAGTTTTCCCATCCCTTAAAGGAGATAGTGATCGTATCAGACTTATCCAAATCCAAGATAGACATAATGAAATTATACAAAACCACAGTATGCATGTATTGGGTACTTTTTACTGTTTATTCTCTCTCGTAAAGATCGTTTAGCGATTTTAGAACCTTTATTGCGTTTGGTTGACTGGAATGTTGTCCTGTCGAATCCACGTATTGGTAGATGTCTATGTATCCGTCGTTCTTCAGCTCGTTAATTATATCGTAGCTGGTTCCTATGTCGTATCCTTTAATTCCAAGAATGTCCGCAACAAAATACTTTAGGCCAATGAATGGACGTCTGTTTTTTCTTGTATAATCGTCCATCTTGTATAGCTCCCATGCAAGCTCACTTTTGGTAATTTTTGCATATTTGCTGCTTAATTTTACAATATTTTCCTGATAGGTTGCTACCTCATCTGGATCAAACTGGAGGTTGCTTAGTTCTTCATTTTGCTTTGTTAGAAAGGTTGTGATCTCGCTTATATAATCTATTGCTTTATCAAAATCAGATTTAGCCATCAGACTGTTATGTGCAACTCGGTTCCTAATTTGATACAAGAACTCCCACTTTTCTTGAAATTCAATTTTCTCGAATTCGGGGAAATACTTTTTGATGTTTGTTTTAATATCATTTTTGAGGCTAGTAACTGATTTTGCCAAAGAGGTAATATCATTTTCATCTAATTTCTCAATTTGCCTTGTTATGTCAGTTGAATTGAGATTTCCAGCGGAAACACGATAGATAATTTCACCCAAATCTTTAAAATCTATTAAAAACGATTTTGTATCAACTAAGTTTTCCTCTCGTCCATTGACGACATGTTTTGAAAAGTACGTCTCATTATTCCTTCTGTCCCTAACTTTCTTGTTGAATTCTTCGACTGCTATGTCTTCCCACCATTTCGGGCCGAGCCTCGTAGCAAAAAAAGTGGTCAAATACTTTCGGAGAAGATTCTCTATCTCATTAATAGCGGGATAAAGTTTTTCGCAAATATCCTTTGAAACGTCATCTGTGAGAATATACAAGAAATCAAATTTTTCGTCTTTCAAATGTTTGACCAATGGAAATCGAAACGATTCTAAATTTTCCTCCCCTTCTACCTTGACGATAATCGACATGTTCGCGGTGTCTGGGTTGTTTTCGAGAACTTTGCCCGTCAACTTGATATTAAGTTTTGCGTCATGAATGTGATTATTTTTCAGCTCTGCCTTCTTCCAAATTATTCCATTTCCAAGCAGGCGATTAAGCAGGTTTTCGGTATTTTTTATCACGCAGTTTCCCCGGCTATCTATGCAGAGTATTTCGAAGTGCTGTTTGGGCATGGGATTTGATCTTAGGTTTAAGTATAAATATAATTCAAATTAACTTTCGTAGAATTATTATTAGAGTCATTAGGAACCAAAATGTTTCGTTCCAGTCCATCCCAAACTTAGCCGAATCCAAGATCCGGGATATTCCGATCTATACGTTCTATGGCAGTTTGCAATTGCTTTTCTATCTCACATTCCCCAATGACTGAGACCGTCCACCCTTGGTTTTTAAGGGCTTCCTGGTGTTTCTAGTTACGGCTGACGTTTTTGGAAAGCTTCTCGGTCCGAAACTGCGAATTTGAACTAGGGATGCGGCCATCGCGACAAGCTCGGTGAAAGTGCCAAAAATAACCATGTACGAAAATTACCGTCTTGTACTTAGCAAAACTATATCTGGCTTCCCAGGCATGGCGTTGCAATGTATTCTATACCGATAGCCATTGGCGAAAAGAGCCTTTCTAAGCAAAATTTGGCTTTTGTATTTTTCGATCGGATTTTACTCATTACGTAGCTTCGCTTTTCTATGGACCATATGTCAGCCATAATCATTTTTTCACTGGAAGAGTATCAATGAATTTGAGAAGTGACTTGGCCAGTCCTTCGGCTAATGGAACTGGTACCCCGTTGCCAACCATCTTGAATTTTTTTGTTAACTGACCTTTAGTGGTTAACACATATGCATCGTCAACACCTTGAATGCGCAAAGCTTCTCTTACTGACAGTCGCCTATGTTGATACGGATGAAGATGAACTTCATTATTACCATAACATGCCGTCGGACTATATTTATAACGGTGCAGCCTCTTGAACGACGGCCTGTTCGTTTCACCTTCCTTGATTGATTTCAGACTACCTCGATCACCCAATAAATTGAAATACTCATCGGCATTGGGTGTGGATGCCTCCTTTTCAGGCGGTACAAGGCAAGACTCGACGCAAAGATGAAGGGGGATCTTGGGCGGTTTTCTTTGTGCCATTCCAAAGGCTGTTGCGGCTGGCCATTCAAGATCTTTATGAGGATTTATATCGGTTTTGTTTGTATGAAATGGAAACCATCCATATGTTCCCGAATCATGACTTGAAAGGTCAAACTTGTTTCTATTAATGCCGACAACAAATATTCTCTCGCGTGATTGAGGTACGTTGAAATTAAGACTGTTTAACGTTGTCCAGTCGATCAGGTAGTTCTCACTCATAATGTTGAGCAATTCAAAAAAATGATTCGCATTTTTTTTTACTTTCACAAGACCAGTAACGTTTTCCATTACGAAGAAAGCAGGTTGAAGTTCCAATATCTTATACAAATACGCATCTGTTAGCGAACCACGATCGCCTTTGAAACCATCCAAATTCCCATTGGAACTAAAGTCTTGACATGGCGGTCCTCCAATTATGCCAAATATTGGTGGCCTGTTGCCTCTAAAAGATTCTCTAAGAATCGTTTCTGCGCTTATGTCCTTAATTGAATTTTGATTTGATATGCTGCATTCAGCTGAACGGGTGATAAGACGTCTTTTTTTTTTCCAGTTTGTAATACCCTCCTTATAGAGGGTAGCAAACATTTTATCAACTTCATTAGTCCATACCACATCGAAACCTGCTGAAATGAATCCCATGTCCATAAAGCCTCCGCCTGTGAAAAATGATAATAAAGGAATAGCATTGTCTTCAGTATCAATCATAAATTTCGCCGTCGTTGCTGTTTATTTTGTTAGTGGACTTTGTTTGAATAACAACTGTTTATTTAATTTTTAACTAATCTTTCATAGCACCAACCGGGTCTTCGATGTAAGTTAAATGTGTCAACGATACTCAGCTTTCCGCCTCTCGTACGGACATAATCAAGAAGCTCGTTTTTAATTTCACTAATCCAATTATTTGATCCTCCGTTCTTCATATCCCAAAAGGGATGAACAATCATAACTACATTTTTGTCATTTGCATGCCACTTAATAATGGGTAGGCCATTTAGACTGTCCAAATTCGTCATTCCGAAGCTGGCGGCGAAGTTATTTCTTAATTCTGTCGCAAATTCAAGCCATCCTCTAAGCTCGACAAATTGGTTAAAATTTCCGTCTGATCCGCATAAGTAAGTTGCATCATTTAGGACCCTCGTTAAGGACAATCCAAGGCGCCAATCCAATAAGCTATGATAATTCATGTTTCTGTATACCTTCAAACATTCATAGCAAGCATCGGTGCATTTTGCGTGCTCCGCTGAATGAATATTGCCCAGGTAAGATAGCAGATCACCGGGGTTCAATGTATCGTTCAATATATTCTGAAAGTTGTTGTATAAAAATCTTACAAATCCAGAACCATTGGGTAATTCGTCAGTGAGAATGATTTCCGCTGCGTACCTTTTTGTAGGGCTATCGTCATGCAACTCTTTTTTTACAATGTCTGCAATTTCTATCTCGGTAGGATCAACGTCAAGCTTGTCTGCCAAGATCCGTTGTAACAAAAATGCCGCAGAATAGTATGCAGCACGAACTCCATTTGATTGTGCTTTACAGAATATAGGTTCAAAGTCCATCGGAAACATATTAAGGTTCAGATCGACAGGGACTTGAAGCGGAGATATTCTGAATATTTCAGTCTTTTTGTTACTTGCTAGGGCAATTCTTTCTGTGTCTCCATCCGGGTAAATTCGATACGAGTAGCCATTTTCGTTAGAAGGGTTGCTCTGATTGTTGTCTATTACGCTTTGCTCGATCCATTGCTGCGTAAGTCTGAAAGGTGGCAGAGAAGGTGAAAAATTCTGCGTGTTCGCTAACCTGCCACTAAAAAAAGAATCTGAATTTGTGTTCACGCGCCATGTAACATCTTTGTCGGTAATTATTAATTTTGCATTGTTAATTGAAATCGGGTCATGTGGGTTTTCATCATCGTTAACATTTTCGGCAAAGATTGGTGGCCGGGATAACATTAATTCTGAATCATCCTTTAAGTCGCTTCCAATGGATAGATTTGTCCTGTATCCACGCGGTGCTTTTAATTTCTCGGGCCGTTGATATTTGTCCACGCTAGTTTCGCCGCAACCGGTATTAGGGCAAGCGTCAAAATGATTTAGAATTTCCAGTTCACTTTTCTCATCTTCTGAATATGTTTTAAACAAGCCACACGACCGGCAGCGAATGAACCAACGGTTCAAAGAAAAGGGGAGATTATTGGCTGATCGAGCAACCTTGACAGTTTCGGTTGCTCCTGTTCTTGCAGTTATAATATTATTTGTGAATCCAACTACCGAATGAATAGCTTTATCCTTGGTTTTTTGCGCTCCAGGTGCGAACTCATAAATGGCCATGGACTGTGGTCTGTCGATAGAAAGCGGTTTGGAATGCCGGCCTACACCATGATACAATTTCCTAACGGTTGTTGGCATGCCAAACATTGGGAGTATCCCGCCTTCAGCGAGTTTTTCAGATATATCGATTGTAGCAATTTCATCATTATCAATTACATGCTGAGCTTTTGCTATTAACCCTGCGTTGGATCTCGTGTCGAAAACCCAATTCACGAAGTCAGTTTGTCGGGTCGTCATGAGTGGGGTAATCAACGCATTTACAACTTCCTCGACTTGATCTTTGTTTGACTCTATCCAATAAATTATTTGGGGCTTATAGCTCGACCAATTGTCAGTGGATCCGAATTCTCCATGTACACTTGAGGCCTCTTCGTCATGGTTAATGTTAGTTTGTATAGTCAGAAATGCCCGCCTCAAAATTTCTTTTGCAAGTAGACGCTTAAAAATCCTCTCCTGTCCCATTGTTAGAAAAGGCGTCGGTGGAGAATCGCCTGTTATTTTATGCGGGTTAGAAAAAAAGAACTCGTCATGACTTCGCCCACGGCAAAAAGTCAGCACAACGGAATAGGCTTGCCCTCTTCGTCCGGCGCGTCCAACTCTTTGTTGGTAGTTGAAGCGTTGAGGAGGCATGTTTCCTAGCATTACAGCCTGTAGCGCTCCAATGTCAACCCCGACTTCCAATGTCGTTGTTACACTAAGCAGGTCAATGGCTTTTACCTGTTTGTTTCCCTCATCAGGTAGAATGACATTTCTAAAATGCCTCTGTCTTTCAAATTGGTCGTCAGTTTGCCCTGTTAACTCCTCGCAATGTAAACGGATAGGAGTACGATGTTGTTTTATTGCGTTATAGGACAAGTAGTTTCTATCCCAAATATCATCACAGATTTTGTTTGCCTGAGCACTTAAAGTTTTGAGGGAGTAGGTACAGACCCCACCGCTAAAATGTAGATGAGGTCTACTTCCACGTGGGCTCGTCCAAACCGAGTCGGTTGGATTAGCTACCTTGATAAAAAGTTCCTCAATGGTGATCCCTGTGACTGGATTTAAAAGACGGCTTGCGGTGAGGACATTGAAAACCGCCTCACCTAGTTCATTTTCTCCCTTCGAAAGCAGGTGGGCGACGGCCGTAATATACCTTTTCGCATGCATGGGAAATCTAGCAAAGTCGGTAAAATTGAACGGATCGGCATCCTCATTTTTGTTGTGTTTGAACTTGTCGCCGAGAATTCTAACAGTTGAGTTTATGATTTGTAAAAATTGGTCGATAGGCAGACCCAGTTGGGTCGCATTGTCTCTTATACCTTTGAACTCCGGGTTTATGGTTACATAGCCAAGCGCTGACGATTCAAAGGAGTAAAAAAGGGAACCAAAAAACATTGTTGCAAGGTTATTGAACGTGCCATTTTTTAGGTCCTGAATAAAGCCTAGATCGGCCCCGGGCTTCCATTGACCAGCTGTGAAATCTATCAATTCATACCAAGGAACAAATTCGGAGTTATACTCACGAGTTTGGATATTGATATCTGCTCCCCCTGGATTGACTCCCAAGTTTATTAGGTGCTTTATAAGAGGTGCAAGGTTTACAGAGTTAGTGATGTCCACCAACTCTCTAACACTGAAAATTCTTTGCCGTATCTTTGTTAGTTGGCTGATTGCCAGTCTCCTTTGCTCAGCGATGAGTGCGTTCGTGCTATTGAGGTTGGAAAGTTCAATTAATCCCTCAACTTCCGACAATTCGGTAGCAAACTCCAATCTATACGTATTTATTTTTGCCTCAGCATTTGTTTCGAACGCATCCAGAATTTTGTGTTTTGCTAACACCTTTTGATGCAATTCGTCAACTAAAATTTCCCGTAGCAAATCTGTGAAGTGGTTTCTTTCAATTCCGTTTGCCACCTGTGCTGCGTCTTCACGGCTATCGGAAAAAACAACCAATTTTCTTTGCGATTCCCCCTCCGGCAACTGGTACATCAACTCTTTTGCAAACATTTGTGTAGTTTTTGCAAAACCTGTTCTGAATCCTCTGATTGAAGTTGTTTTTATTTTTCGCGAGTTGTCGTTTCGTTTTTGGTTGTTCAGACCACAGCACGGACAAACATTTGGCAATGCTTTATGTGTTTCCAGATCACTGATTTGCCCATTAGCATCGGGCAGGGCAATGTCAACTGTGGACGCGTTGGGAACAATTGAGAAATAGAAACCTTTTACCCATCTGGAAGGGTCATGTTCCGCTTTCTCATGAGAGAAATCAATGTCTCCAGAAAGTGAATTTAATGATGCTTCAATCCAGTTCGCCCGAAATTCGGTCTGTGAATGTCCGTTTACTGTCGACTGTCTCCAAAAGTCCCTCGGAATCCCGTGTTCAGGATCATGCCGTGTAAATTGCTGATTGCCGCACGGCCAGAAAATTGCATACTCTTGATAGTTCCTTTTTTCAACAAGTTTTGCTGGCGTTTTTTCTGGTATTCCTTCGATATTCGGGCTTATCGGTAACAGCTCAAAACAAGCATTGCCAGATTCGTTGGTCGTGACCAGCCTGCTTCCACCAAATAATGTCGTTCCACAATTATCGCAATAAAGCAACTCCAGAACACGATTGCCACTTTCGGAGCTTATCCGAGAGGTGTGATACAGCTTCCCCGCTGTCCTGTCCCGGTCGGCAAAAGAAATGTCAGCGTCATTGGGGTTTACTGACGCCCACAATCCTTCGATGTTTCTGAAAAAGTAGTGAAAGCGGAATCTGGGAAGTTTTCGATCAATGGGAATCGGGATATCAGAAAAGACAGGCTCATCTAACAGCGCCCTCGTAATTAGCAGTCCTCTTAGGGCCATTTGTAGTTCAAATTGATCTTCTACTGGCTCGAAAATGCTCTCTGCGAAAAAGGTGGCAGAGGCGTTGTCACCATTCCCCCGGACACTGCAAACAGCTTTATATGCCGTTTTGTTTTCGACTTGGGCTGAGCAGGGAGAATATAACCTTTCTTTAATTTCAAGAACAGGGTTCAAAATGACTTTTAACAATTTTTCTATTCCTGAACCACTCTCGCTAATCTGGAATGTTGTTGCTATTTTTTCGGAAGAATGTTCGCATATCCTAATAAAATCTGCATTGAGTATATCTTTATGAGCAGTATCATATGCCGCCGCTATTTCAATAAATGGTGTAACCGGCAGCTTCTTAGTTGAATCTGATAACGGGCCGATAATATTGTTCTCTCCACTGATAATCTTGAAAGGTCTTCGCGTTGAATCTATTCCAAAGAAGTCCTCGAGAAACTTCACACTATCAGTATCACCTGGCTCAAGGGAAGCGCTTGACGCGAGTATACGCAGCTGCTCATGATGTGGATGCAGACCTAAACGATTAAGTACCAGTTTAAGTAGATACGCCACCTCGGTACCTTGTGTACCCCTGTATAAATGCAGTTCGTCGATGACTAAATGGAAAATCCGGTTTGGTTTTTCACTTGCTCTTACTTCTTGTGGGAGGTCATCGCAGTTAAGCCAATTTTTTGTTTGTTCAAAAATCCCTGAGTCAATTGTTCGCATGAGCATTATGCTCAGCATTGAATAGTTTGTAATAAGAATGTCGGGGGGGGTGACCTGCATATCAAAGCGACAACGCATTTCCGAACCGTCAAGCCGTTGAAAAAAAGACTTCAAATCTTTCGCTTCATTACCTCTGATTTTGTTGTTATTTATGTGTTGGAGAACACGGTCTGCGTCAACCTCAATCTTACGCAACTTTTCCTTGAGACGATTAACCTTTGAGGCATTGATCGCTAGCGTACCATCGTCTTTCGTTTTTTTTAATTCACCAGCAATTGGTGAAATGCCGTTATATCTTCCAAAGTAAATAGCATTCCCATTACCATTTGCTTTCAACCATCTCCTCGTGTCATCCGAATCAAGCGCTTTTCTCAAACGACTCATTTGATCCTCGACTAACGCATTCATAGGGTAGAGAATTAAAGCTCTCACTCCTGCGGGTCGCTTTTCGTGTCCACGTTGTCTTGTAGCGTTTGTCAAAGAGAAGTCGGTAGAATTTACGATTTGCGCAGGCGTCAATCCGCCATGTTCTGTCGGTCCCCACCACGTATTAACTGTCGTAGGTTTAACACCTGGTGAGTTCCATTTCCCTAACTCCTTGGACAGCTGAGCAAACAGCGGAAGTAAAAAAGACTCTGTTTTTCCTGAACCAGTTCCTGAAGTAATGATACAATTATTACCAGCCAAAGACTCCTTCAACATCTCTGCCTGGTGGGAATGCAATGTCGCCGAAACTGGAAATAATCCAGCTTCAACAAGCCCAGCAAATGTCCTGGCCTCATTTTCGTCCAACGCATTTCCGAGGTCATCCGGTGTCAGATCCACAATCCTTTTGTTACTGGAAACGTAATCAGGCAATGCTTCGATCCAAGGTTTGCGATACAGAACTTTGTCATGATTCAGCAGAGCATAACGCTCTTTCTCCACACCTTCAAACCTGGTTCCAAATGCAGTTTCTACATACCGGATAAAGTTCTCCTTTATAGTTTCAAACGAGCCAATAGGATCTCTCATAACGAACTGCATAATACGGGCTGTTGCCCTAGTTTATAAAATAAGTTGTCAATAAAAATACTTGGGATATTCTCATAAACCCGATAGCCTATACCCCCGATGAACGTTATAGCTGGGGCAATGCCGCTGCATAGCAATATTGACTCGGCTAGTAGTCTTGGCAAGGGCAGACTAAGCGGTATTCCGACCTTTCCATTTCCCTTCAATATAACCTGCTTACTATAATTTTTTAATGCGATATACTGTGCCCAGTTCTTTTCAACAATATAGCATTTTTCCTTTACCCATAGCCGATGGTGAAACTCCCAAGGTCTTAGCCGGTATTCCAATAATGCGAACGACTTATCGAAATCATCACTATAAGACTTTTGCAAACGCATTGCATCAGGATCGAAAAGATATCTTGCCCAATCCATATAGGTGGCTGTCGTTTCCCGATTTTTTAATAGATCAGCTTCATATTCTCTAACGTCACTGCAGAACTGCTGGAGGCTGACCTGTACGAATTCAGTGGGACTGAATTTTATGCCTAATTCGTTTGAAAATTCAATTAACCTTCTTTCTCCATATCCTTGGCTTGCATTGCCAAATGAGCGAATGGTAATGGCATCAGGTAGTAACATCTCTTCATTTGATTCAAGCTGAGGTGTGACTTCAACAAGCAACTCATATTGACGGGCCGTGTCAATTATTGCATTAACTAACGATGCATTTCTCCCACCAATAAGCAAAACCTTTCTACCTTTTGCAGCCGGAAGAAATACAAATTGTGGTGGATTAATAACAACTGAATTCGTACTATATTCATAATCCAAATAACCAAGATAATCAAAATAATTCAGGGAGGCTTTTTTTATTTTTGAATAGTTAATATTTTCCCGGATTGTTGTTCCATCGAAAGACTTTGAATAAATAAAGTCGAAAGCTGCATAAAACTCTTGTGCTGATATGGCCCCCTTTGAAGTGAGAAAGGATAGAAGTATGTTACCTTTTTCGTTTTGATATGAGACATCAGACACAGGTATACTTATATCTTCCTGTTTACCTTTGAAAATATGAATATAAAGTTCTTGTTTTAGTAGATTAGAGCCAATAGTGTTACTTCCAATTGCGTATACTGATAAATCGTCGTCTGTAATCTGCCCGAAAGAATTTCTTTTGGGGAGCTTGCTGTCGTCCAATGCAGGAATGGTGTCATTTGTGGAAATAATCTTGTAGGTCGTTTCATTCTCCATAAGATCCTCATCTTCTATTCGAATGTTAAAATCACTATGGAGCGATATTTCCTTAGGGAGCGACCAAAGATTGTCGTTAACGTTGCCCTTTTTGAGGTACACCCTCTCTGTGCTATGTTTATACTGGAGATAAACGAGCTCGCTGCCATCTGAATTTTGAATTTCGACTTCGGGCAAGTAGTCATTTGTAAACGTCCTGAAATCGTATTTCAATGCAGAAACCAATTGGATACTTTTGCCGAGTTGTAAACCTAATTCAGGGACAGTATCCAGGCCTGCCTTCGGGTTTAAGAACTTAAAAAGTGAATAACCTGATGGCATACCAATATAATCGGTTTCATCAGCATACTTTTGGCAGTGATCCTCCAACCAATTTTTAATTTCCTCGCATTTTGATTTTTTGCAAAGGAGATACATCCAGTTTATCCTCGAAAGGGTGTCTGTTTCGATCCAATAGTCGTTGCTAAGTTGCAGTAGCCCTCCACCTATAAACAGGCGTACGTCCTTATCAGGATGCGTCGCAATCCACCGATTGAAATCATCTTTTATTTGAAATGCAGGCTTGAAAGGTAAATATAATGTTTTTGAGTATCCTGCCTTTTCTTCATGAATTTCAACGTTGTTAAAGGTCAGGTCTTCTGGAAATTCGGTTTCAGTCTTTAACCGGAAAGAGAAATCGATTTTTCCAGTGTTTGAGAGAAGCCGAAATTGCAAGTATATTCTGGATGCGATATCATTCCTTTTTATTTGCGGTAGATGCCCGGTTTCATCTATCGAGTGCGATTCCCCAGTCCATTTACAGTATTCCCTTCTCACAGTTTCAATAATCGACTGTCCTAATTCATTGGTGTCACTTTTTCTAACGACATCGATGACGTTAGCAGGCAAATGCAGAATAGATGAACCACACTTCAGTAAGTACCCTTTTATCTGATCTCGTGAGTAATTAGAGCCTGGGATCATTCCAGATTGCAAAAACAGTTCAGGTAGTTTCTTTACTGCCTTTGGTGGAAAAACGCATTGGGAGAACATCTTTCCAACGTAAACCCAGTTTTGATGGGTAAAACGCTGCATCCGAAAATATCCGAATTCGCCATTTTTTACGATGTTTGCCCAACTTGATAAATCTGACCAGAGCGTCTCAATTTCCTTTAGGCGGTTGCGTAAGTTTTGATTGACATTATTGTCTGATAAGAAGTTTCCTAGCCTATCATAGTAGTTGCTAGAATTTAAATTGTCAAGTATGTCTACTAGCGGCATTACAAGAAATGCCAAGTAGGCGACATAGGGAGGATACTTCAATTCGATGCCGTCAATTCTCTTGTTGATCCCTGGTGCCTTCCACTTGCTATAAACATGTGTTGCTTTGTCAATGATATCTGGATATCCGGCTGAGCCTGGTAATCCAGATTTTATTTTGCCAATGAAGCTTTGCCAGACCATTTCTGCCGACTGATCCTCGAATTGGTTCTTACCTAGATTGATGACGTCTTCTTTAGTTACATATATGTAAACATCCTTTCCAGCTTTGGCTGGATTGAATAAGTGCTCAGCGATAATGTTATTCCATTCAAGGTAATTCATTGCATTCTTGTAAATGTAAATTTTAGAGCCTATCAAACGGCCGGATGTTTAGCCTCCGGTCCAGGGTGCCGGAATCTTAGCGATATCGCCAGTCAATACCCAATTTGCCAGTCGACCTTGGCCATGGATTGCTCTAATAGCCGTATATATTGTCTCAAACTACGCCGTGTCCGATTTCGCGCCACCGTGTTAATTCAATCGACATTTTGGATAAATTTAGCCGTTCCGGCAAGGTGTTGACAACCTTCGTGTTGCTACCTTAGCCTAAGACCTGCCGAGGGACAGCCAGACATCGCTAAAAATATCAATGATCTTTGGAGGTTCTGCCATTGGGCAATGAGGCTGGTTAGAAGATCGGCATAGCCGATAAGTTCGAGGGTGTTTACTTTAGATTCCATTTTTTGATGAGTCAGGGTTCGATAATTCAAAAGTAAGAATATTTATTTACCAAGGACGATATAGCGAGTGGCGGTCCAAAGCTAAACTTTTTTGGTTTTGTTGATGAAAATTTAGGATTTTCTAGGGTGACGTGGCGTTTAGGAATTTCGGTGAGTCACTTTGAATGCCTTTTCCTCTGATGACAAAATACCACATTGCTCCGCTGCATAAGTCCAAACAATGCAGGTACTACCGATAAGTACTGCGTGCAAATGTTGAACAGGCATAACAAGATTTTCCCTGCTGATGCGGTAATCGACCCTCGCGTTTTAGTAACTGAACCCACCGATAAACTATGGCTTCCACCGCAATACGCAGCTAGTCGGGCGAAGGCGCTGAACAGGGGACTCGATAAAAGCCACCCAGCACTTGACAAAGCAGCGGTTAATAGTGATACTAAAAGACGGTTCAGAGGCTGTTGTACCGGAAAGAGAAAGCGCCCTGCAAGTTTGTTGGCTTGTAGGGCGCTTGTATGGCAATCCCGTGATCCCCGCTGGAATCAACACTCAGGGTACAGCAAATTATTTTCGCAGGATTTCTTTCAACCTTGCCATATCATCACTAATCTTCTTATCTACAATCTTTGCATACTGCTGAGTAGTCTTAATATTTCGGTGCCCCAGCATCTTCGATACGCTCTCAATTGGGACCCCGTTCGTCAGCGTTACCGTAGTCGCGAAAGTGTGCCTAGCCAGGTGAAACGTGATATTCTTCTTAATCCCACACAGATCAGCAATCTCCTTCAAATAGGAATTCATTTTCTGATTGGAAAGCACTGGCAATACCCGGTTCTCATTCTCGCATTGAGGATGATCCTCATATTTCTCCATAATCTCCATCGCCATTGGTAGTATTGGGATTCGGGAAGGAGTGTCTGTCTTCTGACGCTTAGTCGTGATCCACTTTCCGCCATCAATTCCCTCGGCAATTTCAGTCCGCTTCAACTTATATATATCCGCATAGGCAAGTCCCGTGTAGCAGCAGAAAAGAAAGATATCCTTAACAAGACCAAGCCGGCCGTCGCCCATATCTTTCTCCCACACCTTCTTCAACTCAACTTCTGTCAATGCCTGCCGATCGACCTCACGCTTCGAAAATTTGAAAGCATAGAACGGATCACGTAGGAGCCATCCTCTCTTAACACACAGAAGGACGATCTTTTTAAAGTTCGCCAAATATTTCATCGTAGTGTTATGGCTGATCTTCTTAACTGCTTTAAGCCAGAATTCATATTGTGATATGAATTCGTAGTCAAGCTTCCCGATTTCGAAATCTTCTGCCTGGTACTTCCATTTGATGAAGTCACGGGTGTGTTTAAGGCAAGTCTCGTATCGCTCCAATGTGCCTGGCGCAAAATCGGCCCCGATTAATGCAGCAATCTGATCGTTGTGTTCTCGAAAAATAGGCAAGATAGTTTTCCCACCCTCAGTTCTTCCTAAAAGAATATTTTTGATGGCTTCTGACGTGACCTCTTTATTCGCCTCAATCAAGGATCGCTTTGCTTCATAAATTTTGGAAGTTAGCGTATCCAAGTAGGCATTCAGTGTTTTGGTATCCTCCTTGTTCCCTGTCGCTCGACCCGCGCCGACGCTCCACTTGGATGGATGCCAAATTCTTTTTGTAGAGATGTCCTTGGGGATGCCGTTGACGGTGACTCGGCAATAGACATAGCGCATTCCACCCGCTAATTCTGGTTTGGGCTTTTTCAAAAAGAAAATCAACCCGAAGCTTGTTTCCAACATAGTAAAAAATGTTTAAGATGACAAAAATCGAATTGTTACACTTGAAAGTAAAGATGTTTAGTACGTAAACATCTTTTGATCAGCCAGTTAGTCGGTATGGTGTGGAAGTTTTTGTTCAATTTTGCCACTTCCATGATACCCTACATTTTCATTGGAAATTCTTGCATTTTTTGGTGGGCCCGAAAAATGCAAAAACCCCGTTTAAAGCGTTTAAACGGGGTTTTTGAATGTTTTGACATCATGTCCTGCAGAGAGAGAGGGATTCGAACCCCCGGACCTGTTACAGTCAACGGTTTTCAAGACCGTCGCAATCGACCACTCTGCCATCTCTCTAAATGATTTGCCGAACGCGAATCATGGTGCAAAGGTACAGTTATTATCGATAAGCGCAAGAAATTTTTGAATATTTTATTGTGAAAATTGTAAGTGGTTCATTCAGAATGGACAAAGGATAGGGTTGTGAAAAGAAGGTCAGAAACTAAGAAGCCCTAGGAGATTAACTGGAAACCCCAGGTATCGGAATCGCACATCGTGCGTACACGGAAAGCGTATTGATCTGCTGAAATGGTGGTTGCAGATGCGACGCGAATGTCGGTGAAGCCGGGGTGAGCACGTTCCGCAAGCGTAATGGCGTCGGCTCCGTCGGGCGCAATGGACAGCTCGTAAAACATGGTACACCGATAGGTTCGGCCATCCGGTCCTTTTCCGGTAAATTGGAATTGCAGGTATTTCATTGGTTCTGAGATTGTATGCCTGAAAATACCAGGTGTTTTGTGAAATGTTGATTTTATTGATCCTTCGGCAGTAATGGGCTTTGGTACGGTTTTTGCGGGTTCGATGGCAATCCATTTATCAAACCACTTCAAATTCAAAAACCATGAGAAAAATCTCTTTGCTCGTTCTTCTGTCGGTGTTCAGCAGTGCGGCGTTTGCGCAGTCGTTTTCCATCGGCCCGAAAGCGGGGATCAACATCAGCAACTATACCGGAAGTGATATCGAGTCGGATGCCCTCGTCGGGTTCCATTTGGGCGGTATGATGAACTTCGGGATCGGACAGGTGTTTTCGATCCAGCCGGAAGTGCTGTTTTCGACGCAAGGTGCCAAGATTGACAATGGCGGTAAAAGGGAATTCAAAACATCGTACGTTACGGTCCCCGTAATGCTGAAATTCCGGGCCAAAGGCGGGTTTTATTTCGAATTCGGACCACAGGCGTCATTTAAAACGGGCGAGGATGTCCCGGATCAGACGATCGATCATTTTGCCAAAAATCTGGACTTGGCGGGAGCTGTCGGTTTAGGCTATCAGGCTAATTTCGGGCTCGGGATCGGCGCACGCTACATCGCCGGTTTTTCCAAAGTGGGCGATTTTGACAAGAATGCGGCGATGAACCCCGATTTCAAAAACAGCGTGATCCAGTTGAGCCTATTCTTTGCGATTCCAGCTCATAAATAGCGAATTGCCTATTTACAGCATTACTCAAAAGCAGGGGAGACCCTGCTTTTTTGGCTGGACAAGTTCACGAGGAAAGCCCGATTTGCCTTAAAAACTGCTCCCGGTAATTGCTGCCGATCGGTATTTCGGTGTTTTGGATAAATACCCGGTTGCCCTCGATGTGGTCTATTTTGGATTTATTGATGATAAACGACCGGTGAATACGCAGGAATTTTGATTTAGGAATGATCTCCTCGAAGCCCGAAAAAGTCATGGCCGGAAGTAGCGTCTGCTGCGTGGTCCGTACTTTGGTGTAATTCCCGTTCGCTTCGGCGTAGAGCAGGTCGTCATGCATGATTTTGTAAATCCTGCCATCGGCTTTTAGAAAAAGAAAATTGTCTTCCTTTGATTCACCGGCTTCAGCAAATACATGAGCGGCTGGTTGTAATTTTTCCATGGCCTTGTCCACGGCCACGATGAAGCGTTCGAGAGAAAAGGGTTTGAGGAGATAGTCACAGGCAGCGAGGTCGAATGCGTCGACGGCGTATTCCTTGTAGGCGGTCGTAAATATGATTTGCGGCGGTATTTTGAGTGTTTTGAGGAAAGAAATGCCGTCCATCACAGGCATATTGATGTCGAGGAACACAATATCCACTTTTTGTTGCATGAGTACCGCCCTTGCGTCGAGCGCGCTCCCGCACACGCCCGCCACGCGCAGGTAGGGAAGGTGCGCACAGTAGGTACGTATAATGTCCCGCGCAATAGGCTCGTCGTCGACGATCAGGCAGTCGATGGGCGTCATATTATCGAAGATTCAGGCGTAAGTTCACAGTGTATTGGGTTTCTTCATTTTCAATAGCGAGGTCGTGCTGGTTCGGATACAGTAATTGCAGCCGTTTCTTCACATTCGCAAGGCCGAAACCGCTGTGTTTTTCAACCGTTTGCGCATGTACATCGGACCGGTTATGCGAATTCCTCAGGTAAAAAAGAATGGAGTTTCCCCACACTTTCAGCCGTATTTCGATGAATACCGTCGGCTCCGAGGTGTTTTTGGAATGTTTGAACGCATTTTCGATGAACACGATGAGCAGCATCGGTGCAATCCGGATATCGTTATTTATCAGGCTTTCCATATCGGTTTTCAGTTCCAGCCGGTCGCCGATCCTGAGTTGCTCGAAATCGATGTAGTTATGAATATAGGCCAATTCATCTTTAAGCGGGACATAAGTTTCGTTCGCTTCATACACCGAATATCTCAGTAAATCAGATAGTTTCAGTATCAGCGACGGGATTTTTTCATGCTGCGTAATCGAGAGGCCATACATATTATTCAGAGTATTGAACAGGAAATGCGGGCTCAGCTGCGATTGTAGTAAATGCAGCTCACTCTGGCTTTGCGCGGCCTGCGTTTTGGCAGCTTCGAGTTCCTTCCGGGTGCTCATTCTGAATAATTTAATCAATGCGCCGGTACAAAGCCCGATCATCAAAAAAGGCATCCAGTACAGGAGTAAATTAATGCCCCGGAAGGTCTCAAACTGCAAATCGACATGGACAAAAAGCCAAACGAAGCAGACAGCGATCGCAAGGGCTAGTCCATTCAGGACATTTCTGGGGATTTCACGTTGCCTCGCCGACCATATTGTTGCCAGATGCCGCCCGATGTAAATGCACCCGAAAAGCACCAACGTCGCAGCAGTGGCAACGGCTTCATCGTGCGCAGCACCAATGATGTTCAGATAGGCGTCGATACCGAAAAATGCAGGTACGCAGGCCGCCGCAGTGAGCACCACATAAATGCCTATTTGAGTCGCCTCCTTATTGTCGCTATTGAAAATACTGCTCATGGGATCATCCGGTTCATGCCTTGAAGGCGCTTGCAAATATGCCTCTCGGAAGGATGAAATCCGAAAGCAAGCGGTTATAATGGCCCGATTTCATGACAGAAAGCTGCTATGGCAGGTCGAAATGGTTCGTCAGCCTTAAACCCGTTTCCGTCACGGTTCCGGGAAGTTACAACACATTTATTTCATGGGGTTACACGACCGGGTAATATTTGCCTCATCACTCGACCATGTAAAACAACAGCCATGAAAACGTTTTTCGCAATCCTAACAGCTATCCTGATCAGTTTAAATGCCTTCGCTCAAACAGCTAACACCATTTCCGGAACGGTTAAAGACTCGGGGAATGAACGTTTGCCTGAGGCAACCGTTCGCCTGCTTAAATCATCGGACTCCACGTTCGTAAGCGGTGAGGTAACGGACATCAACGGAAATTTCCGTTTTATCAATCTTGAAAACAATACCTACGTGCTGGCAATCAGTGCGGTAGGACAAAAAGAGTTCAAAAGCACTGCATTGACGATCGATGCCGGGCATTCCAGTATTGCTTTACCCGCGATTATCCTGCTTCCCGCCAAAAGTATCGACCTCAACGAAGTGGTGGTCAAAGCGCAAAAGCCACTAATCGAGCAGGAAATAGACCGTACTATTGTAAATGTAGGCGCGATGATCGGCAGCGCCACCAGCAATACGTTCGACGTGCTGAGTAAAACGCCGGGCGTGAGTGTGAATGCAAACGGGGAAATCAGTTTGAATGGAAAGGGCGGGGTAATGGTGCTGATTGACGGGCGCAGTACTTATATGTCGGGCGCCGACCTGGCCGCTTACCTGAAATCGCTACCCGGCGGCGTGCTTGATAAGATCGAGCTATTGGATAATCCGCCTGCCCGATATGATGCGGCAGGTAACGCGGTGATCGACATCCGTTTGAAAAAGACCCGCGTGGGCGGGCTCACAGGAAGCGTTGCGCTAGGCGGGAGCCTGGGCAGGTATGCGCGAAGCAATGATGCCCTCAACGTGAATTACAATCACCGGAAGCTCAACCTGTTTGCCAATCTGGGTTATAGCTATGAAAAAAATTATAGTGAAGACGATGTCAACCGCAGATATTACGACGGCTCCGGTGCATTACAGTCACGCGTGGGACTAAAGGATGACCAGATAAATGCCTCAAACGGCTACAATATCAACATGGGAATGGATCTGACCGCTACACCCAAAACGATTATCGGGGCGATTCTCAACCTCAACGGATCTTCACGGAACGGCAATTTTAGCTATCAAAGTGCGCAACGGAACGCACTAAACGAACTGATTAGCTCCGGACATGGCAGCACGGTTTCAAGGGATATTCGAAACAATACCAGTTTGAATATGAATATGCTGCACAAACTGAACGATAAGGGCCGTGAGTTGGCTGTTGACGCAAACTACCTGAATTATCATACCAACGGCCGGCAGGACCTTGAAAGCCGTCTGTTCAATGCGGATGGCGCCATGACCAGCCGGGAGCTGTTCCGCTACCGTACCCCTTCGGAAATCAATATCTACACTGTGAAAGCCGATTATGTGCACCCATTGAAGAGCAAAGGACGTCTCGAAGCAGGGTTCAAGTCTAGCTATGTGGATAATGACTTTGTTTTCAATCACTACAATACCAATGACGGAAACGCGGTCATCGATAACCGCAGGTCCAACCACTTCCAATACCGTGAAAATATCAATTCTGCCTATGCAAGTGGCGAAAAACGGTGGACACGTTTTGGCATGCAGCTGGGTTTACGTTTGGAAAATACCATTGCGAAAGGCAATCAGCTGGGTAACGGCTCCGTTCCGGCAACACGTTTCAACCAAAAATACACCAAGCTTTTTCCTAGTATTTTTCTCAATTATAAACTGAACGATCAGCATGCATTTGTGCTGATGGCCGTGCGAAGGATCAACCGTCCGAACTATCAGATGCTGAACCCCTTCGTTTTTTACAAAGATCAATACACTTACAACTCCGGAAACCCTCATTTGATCCCGCAATACCAGTACCGCGTGGAGCTGAAATACCAGCATAAAAATTTCCTAAACATGGGCCTCAGCTACAATCGCTTTACCAATGTCTCTTTTACAACCATCCAGGCGAAGGGTGACACTTTCATCAGCCGTCCCGACAATATCGCCCGAGGTTATATGGTGTTGCTGAACACGAGTGTATCCGGCCAGGTTGCAAGTTGGTGGTACAACAGCACCACATTGCGTCTGTCGCGCATTGGTATGAAAGGCCCGTTATACAACGCAGCAATCAACTACGCGACCAATGTAGCGCGTCTTGAACTCAATAATTACTTCAACCTCGGCAATGGCTGGAATGCGGAGTTGGGCGGCTACTACGCCAGCCGTGACATCAACGCTCAGGCACAAATCACCGGGATGTTCCGTGTCAATGGCGGCATCCAGAAAAAGATATGGAAAGGAAAAGGCACGATCGCCATGAATTTCGAAGACCTGTTCCATTCCTGGGTTTATCATAGCCAGTCATTCGGTATCGCCCAGTCGGATTATAGCCAGGTCAACACCACGGATACACAGCGTATCAGCATTGCATTCAACTACAAATTCGGAAAGGAAACCTTCGCTCGTAAACGTCGCCACAGCAACAATGCGTCCGACGACGAAAAGGGTAGGGTGGAGTGAGCAGCTTTTGGTCAGGATTTGTCAGGGATAGTTACACAGGCGAGTAAGACGAGGATAAATGAAAGAATTGACGCCCAGGTACGGATCGTGTTCAACTTGTTCCAGGGGACTTCAAAACGCAAACGATGTGCCGCCAGCTCCTGAGTGGAAGCCCCTGTGAGGTTAATTTTATCCAAGGCATCATTTAAAGGTACATTGCCTGCTACCGTTACACCGAATGTGCCGATCGCGTATACCAATGTAGCAGCCAGCAGTATATAGAAACGGCTACCCGTCCCGAAATGCTGATAGGTGCTCACCGGCAGGAGCAAAAGTGTTCCCATAAAACTGAAAAAGAACACCGGATTAAGTATCGCGCGGTTGATGGACTGCATTGCAGCAAGGTAATTCGAGTCGGAAAGGGCGCCCAGGCCAGGATTTACCGAGCAGGAATAGCTGTAAAACAAGCCCGCGACAAGGCCGCTGGCAAGAGCCGAGAAAAGCAGGAACAAGTTGATCGTCGTCATATCTTTTTTCTTTCAAAGATCGGCGGCGCAACGGTAGAAAAATAGAACAAAACCGACAGCCTACAAGTAGCGCTCGCCTATTTCGCGAGCCAATTGTGCGAACTCGTCGAATGTACTCGGCTTGGTCACAAAGCTTGTGACACCCGACAGGTAGGCGGTCCGGATAAGCGTAGGATTGGAGGAGGTAGAGAGCATCACGATAGGCATTGCGGCGAGGCGGCTGTCTGTACGGATAGCCGCCACCGTTTCCAGCCCGTTCATTTTGGGCATATTCATATCGATAATGATCACCGACGACTCCGGATCGATGACCTCCTTCATCAGAGTAAGCAGGTCGAAGCCGTTTTCAACTTCGGTAATCCGAACGTTCATGCCCGAGTCCTGAATCGCCTCGCGAATAAAAAAACGGTCATCCTGATCGTCGTCAACAAGGTAAATCATCTTGGAGTAGCTCATCAGGAAAGTGATTAGTCCGCGCGGGCCCCGACTATCGGGATTGGGTCGACGAATAGCTTAGTTGTTGGTAAAGTTAACCGCTAAAACCGACAAGCCAAGGGCTAAATTCCGTTTTGAAGGGAATTTAATTACGTCCGAACCGCATCACCCACATCCAGTTCATAGGCCAATGGGAGTTGATGCCGTCATGGCTTAGTAAGATGTTATTGACCAATTCATAGCCGATCAGCGATCCTCCCTTTTGGGTAATATCTTGTTTGGCCTGGTTGTATAGTTGCACCCAAGTTTCATGCGAAATCAGGTCTTGCGAAGCGCTTTTAAGTCGCGTCCAGTTGGAGTTTTCGGCATAGCTGCCATAGCGCTCGATCAGGTAATGCTTGAAACTTTCGTCGTTCAGCGTGATTACCGTCTGTTTTTCATTTTCGCCTTCCATAGCTATCAGTTTTAACTTTACGCATGAGTTGAAAATTGTAACCGACGTTACTATTAAAACTGTACCAACTTCTTGTAGTTGATTGTAGAAATATTTTGCAAAATTAACTACAAACTAGCAAGAGGCTCGTTTTACTTATTCTCAGGTGATCAAACCGATCAGTTTTGCGCTTTGCAATGCCTCAATTGAATTATCGGCTTGCAATTTTTCAAGGATACGCTGCCTGTGAGTATTAACAGTGTGGACGCTGATATCCAACAATGCGGAAATTTCTTTACTCAATTTGCCGGCACCAATCATGCCGAGGATTTCTTTTTCGCGGGATGTTAGCTTTACAGCTGCCGGTAAATCATTGTTTTCCAGTTTAATGAGTTCGCCGGTGTGGAAGTTGATGACCTGGCTCTTCACAGCTGTAAGCGACTGATTGGGCGAAATGTCGATCACGCCGAGCGAAAGCCAGATATTCCCCGACGCATCCTGTTCCAGCACCTGATGCTGCTCCGCGACGCGGATAGTGGCCTGTTCCAGCACGATCCGGTATTCGGTCACCATTTTGAACTGCTTGCGCGTGTGTGCAGGCTGCGCCATCATAAACTTCATCGCTTCATAGCCGTTCCGCGCCAGTGCCTGGCGGTCGTCGGGGTGGATTTTCCTGTCGAACATTTCATTCGGAATGCAGGAATCCATGGTACCGAAATCGTAACCGTACAGTTGGTAAAAATTGTGCGAAACGTAAACGTGCGCCTGTTTTTGCAGGTCATACACGGTCACCCCGCTGCTGCTGAGCTGGGCCATAGCGCGGATGAGCGCCAGCTGCTTGTCGAGCCGATCTGGTTCAAAACCGTCGAAATCATAATATCTGTTAAGCAATTGCAGGTAATCGGGTGCTATCCGCACCGATTTTTCCCGTGTGTTTTGTAATGATAAATCAGTATTTCCTCTCATCGGCATCGGGCTTTTCTTTGCAGGTATGTAGCAAGGACAACTTTGACCGGATTTCACCTAAGAGAAGTCGCTATTATTTTGTCAAAATCATCAAAGCCATGAATTTTTCAGTCATTCGCGGGGCGGATACGTCCTGGGGCAAATCCTTCGCCAAAGCACTGGCGGCCGAAAACCGGCACCTGATCCTGATCGGTACAAAAGAAGCATTGTTGGAAGCGCTCGTCCGCGAAATTGTGCGGAAATACCGGGTGCTGGTACACTACCTCGTCGCGGACGACGCCGATACCGGGAGCATTATAGCGGCCTGTGAAAAGATCAACGACAGGTTTGAGGTCGATCTTTTGATTAATTATGCCGAAACCGGGTTTCACCAGCGGCTGGAAGACTACGACATCCGGACGCTGGACAGAAAACTGAAAACTAATCACGCCAGCGGCATACTTTACCTGCATCAGTTGCTGCCCAACCTGCTCCTGCACGCCCACGCGCAGGTGATCGACCTCTGGCATTGTCCGCAACCCGTACCCGCCTGGGAGCAGGCGCTGCTGACATTCAATAAGCGTTTTGCCGAACATCTCAACTCCGAACTGAATGAAGCCGGACTGGTGATTCATAGCGTTGCATTGCCGGGATACACAGCCCCCGAATCGGGGGAGAGGGTAGCGGCTATCCTGGAAGATGTGATGTCAGGTACTGCGGAAAAGCGGCTATTGACGCGGTAGCATCATTTTTTCTGCAAAACCCGGCGCGCCTGCCCTTGAAATGGTAGATTTGCGAAATCACCACATCAACATTTTATGGAAAATATTCAGATCAGGCAGGCGCGGCTCGACGAGCTTCCCACACTTCTTCAATTCGAACAAAACCTGATTGCCGCCGAGCGCCCGCTGGACGACACCTTCATCAGCGAGGAATTTCACTACTACGATTTGGAAAAAATGATCCGCAGCGACGAAGCGGAGGTACTTGTAGCTACGCTGAACGACCGGCTGATCGCCAGCGGGCATGCCCGGATCCTCGAAGGGAAGCCGTATAACAGTTTCAAACGGTACGCTTTCCTGGGTTTCATGTACACGGAGCCCGATATGCGCGGTCGCGGGATCAACAAGCTGATCATCGATGCGCTGGTGGAATGGGCACGGAAAAAAGGCCTGGACGAAGTTCGCTTGCAAGTTTATTCCGACAACACTCCGGCGGTAGTTGCCTATGAAAAGGTAGGTTTCAAGAAAATGCTTACCGAAATGAGGCTGGCTACCCGGTAGGTAATGACTGCCGGATATTGTCTGGTATGGGCCGGTGTTGTCAAGAGTTGTCAGGTGTAGTCAGTTTTTGTCATGTGTGGTCATGTGTGGTCATGTGTAGTCACGCGTGGTCATGTGTAGTCATGTGTGGTCACGTGTGGTTATGTGTAGTCATGTGTAGTCATGTGTGGTCAAGTATTGTCAAGCGAGTGATTTACAACTAGACACTCACATACGACTATTCATGACTACACTTGACAAACCTGACCATACCTAATTATCCCTGACAATACCTGACTACACCTGACCATTCTTGACAAAACCTGACCATTCTTGACTACTTTTTGAGCATGTCATAAAATGATAAGTCGTTGGCGCGTGTGGGTAAGCCATGGGCGGAGGGGCTGCAATACCTTTGTTGCATCCAAAAACAACTAACCAATCGACATATGAAAATGCTCAAAAATGTAATGCTCATCAATGCAATCAGTTCAGGTGCAACGGGTTTGGGATTGGCTGTGTTCCCGAAAATAGTTGCCGGGTTGTTCGAAACTACGGCTACCATGCCTTTTATTGAAGTCGGTATTTTCCTCATCGCATTTGCGGCGCTGGTCTTTTCGGTAAGCCGCGGTAACCCGGTAAATGTGCGGGCCGTAAGGCTGGTGATTGTGCTGGATACGCTTTGGGTAGTCGGCAGCGCGGCCATCGTATTGTTCCAGTTATTTCCGATTTCAATACTGGGTTATGTGTTTATCGGCGCAGTGGCGGTTTGGGTTGCGGCCATGGCCTACCTGCAATCTGCGGGCCTCAGACAAATCTCTGTTTCCAGGTAAATGCGAGCTCTTATGCTTCCCTGCCGCCATTCCGGTCGGCAGGGTTTTCTTTTTTGTGTATAAATCCTCATTTTAGGTGACTCAAACTTTTGCCTGAAACCGACTATCCAGCCATGAATTTAGCCGACATCGCCGCACTGCGCCTTGCTAATCAACAGATTTTGAATACCCGTTTTACTGACCCTGCCGAATTGGTTGCCTGGATGGGTGCTGTGCAGTCGCAGGATTTTGCCATGGCGAAATGGGCGTTGGGGATGCGGCTCAAAAAAGCCACGGATACCAGTGTAGAGCAGGCGGTCGACGCGGGGGGCATTATCCGGACGCACATTATGAGGCCTACCTGGCATTTTGTAGCCAGAGAAGACGCTCGCTGGATCATGGACCTGACGGCACCCCATGTTTACAAGCTCGCGGGTACAATGTACCGCCAGCTGAAACTGGATGATACTGTTTTTAAGGTTACCAACGACCTGATAGGCAAATTGCTGGCCGACGGAACCGAACTGACGCGCGAAGAAGTGATTGCGGAGGTAAATAAGGCTGGCATCGAAACTGACAACCTTCGGGCGACCCACATTATGTTTCAGGCGGAGCTGGACAAGATCATCTGCAATGGAGCACGGCGCGGGAAGAAATTTACCTACGCATTGTTCGATAAAAAGGTGCCCGCTTCGGCGCCCTTGAAACGGGAGGAGGCATTGGCTGCGCTTGCCAGACGGTATTTTACAAGTCATGGCCCGGCCACGGTACAGGACTTCGCGTGGTGGAGCGGCTTGTCGCTGACCGATTCGAAGCTGGGTTTTGAGGCTGTTCGCGCGGAATTTGAAACAGCCAATGTCGACGGGCGTGAATATCTTTTTACTGCCATGGGGGAGCTCCCCAAAGTACATGGAAAAGCAATACTCATTCCTGCTTTCGATGAGATCACGATCGGTTACGCCGACCGCAGTGCGGCCCTGGATGAGGCCGTCGCTCAAAATCCCGAGTCCGGTGGTGGCATTTTTAAACCGGTTGTGATGGTGAAAGGTAAAGTTGTGGCAGCCTGGCGACGGACCGAGAAAAAGGATGCTGTGCATATCGAGCTTTCTCGCTTATCTAAAATCCCCGCGGGGGCCGAGAACTCCCTTGAAACGGCCGGTACCGCCTATGCCCGGTTTATCGGGAAAAAGAATGTAGTACTTCAATAGAGATTCGTCTCAAAGCATCCGCTCGATTTTGTAATACTCGATATGCTCTTTGAAAAAGGGTTCGGAGAATTTCCTAAAACCAAACCGTTCGTAAAATCCGAGGGCCTCGGTGCGGGCGTCGCACCACATGCGCGTGTAGCCCTCTGTTTGCGCGTACATAATGGCATGTTGTAGGAGCGTGGACCCGAGCCCTTTCCCCTGCAAGGCCGGCAGCGTCGCAAATTTGCGAAACCGGATGCACTGAGCGTCGCCAAACAATGAAATGACAGACACCAATGCTCCCTCAAAATACAAACCGAAATGGATACCGCTTTCATCCTCAGGTACTTTTACAAATTCGCGCGGCTTGTCCGGCCAGAGTACCAGATGCCGGATTTCCATCAGATCATCAGCACTAACTTTTTGAATTTCAATTGAATCCATTCCTTTTATTTAATACAAAAAATAACTAACTACACGAGCCCTTCCTGCAAAAATACGCCTTATCCAACCCGCAACAACATGACGCAGCCAGTCGCATTGCAAAAAGAAGAACGATTGTTCTGGTCGACAGGCCTCGGAACCGATGTATGGCAAATGTTCTGCGCTGCCCGCGACGGCGACCTGGCAAAAGTCAAAAAGCTGCTTATCAAAGATGCTTCGCTTGTGCGTAGTGCCTATGACTACCGGACGCCGATGTCGTTTGCGGTAGCCAATAACAGGCTGGAAGTGGCAGAATATCTCTTGCAGCACGGCGCAAGCCCGGTTGACTCCGGCACAGGCGATCCGCTCATTCAGATGGCGCGCGATCGTGGTTTTGAAGCAATGGAGGAGTTGCTCGAACGGGCATTGCACCGGCACAAAGGCTCCGAGGCCGGAAAGCAGATCGCCGCAACCATCAGAAGCAGGGATTTTGATGCTTTTAGTACATTATTAGATAGTTCGGAAGAATATATTCACGCAACCGATGATGAAGGGAATCAGCCTATTCATTGGGCTACCATGTCGCGCCAGCCGGAGATGATCGACGCATTGCTGGACCGCGGTGCGGATATCAATGCCAGGCGGCCCGACGGCGCGCGACCGGTGCAGCTGACCAACGGAGATTATTCTTATCGCGGCTGGCGCGATGTTCCTGAGGACTGGCGATGGAAACCCAATGATATTTACTTGCATCTCGTGCGTAAAGGTGCATATGTGGACATTTGCATGGCTGCGTTGAAGGGGGACGAGGCCAGGGTAAGGGCATTGCTCGATCTGGATCCGTCACTTGCCAATAAGCCTTCCGAGTATGTTACCTATTACGCGGGCTCCGGTACACCGTTAAAAAATGCGGCCCTAGCCGGCCGGATGGAGATCGTTAAGCTATTGCTCGAAAATGGCGCGGATCCCAATCTTCCGGAGGAAGGTATAGCGCCAATGGGCCATGCGCTGCATTCGGCGGTAGTGTACAATCATATCGACATTGTAAAACTGCTTCTCGAACACGGTGCACATCCTAATGTACCGGTCGAAAGTTCGGCGGATTCGCTCACTGCAGCTTTGGAACGCGGCGATAAGGCGATGATCAACTTGCTTTGCTCTTACGGCGCGGCGCGGTCGCTCGATTTACTGGCACATTATGGCGATATCCACACGGCGGCGGCAGTGTTGAAGGCAAATCCAGCGTTGGCGAACGATGCATGCGCGCTGGAAACGGCCGCCGGGCAGGGAAACGAAGATTTCGTTCGGCTTATGCTGCGTTACCAGCCTGATTTGGCGAAACAGATTGCCGTAGGTGTGCGGAGCCAGGGCCCGCAGGATGCCGTCAAAAGTCGTGAACTTACGGAGTTTCTCTTCCAGCGTGGTATGGACCCCAATGCCAGAAACTGGCTTGGCATTACACCTTTACACAGGTTTGCCGAGCGTGGCGATATTCACAATGCCGGATTATTTCTCGAACACGGTGCCGATGTCGATGCGATCGACGAGCAGCATTGTAGTACGCCGCTCGGCTGGGCGGCGAAAGCGGGCAAAGCCGAAATGGTCCAGTTCTTGCTCGAAAAGGGCGCTAACACCCATTTGCCTGCCGACAGGCCTTGGGCGCGCCCGCGTGCGTGGGCCGAGAGGCGTGGGCATGGGGCGATACTTGCATTATTAAAGTTATAACAGGCATTCCTATGCAAAACGAAAAGCCCGAGCCCTTCATGTCCCATGCGGAACCGGTATTGTCGGTGAAGGACGTGGCCGAAACTGTTACATATTGGCATGAAGTACTGGGTTTTCCGGGGCATTGGACCTGGGGAACGCCGCCCAATCATGGGGGTGTTTCATGGCATGGTGCATTCATTCAGTTCTCGGGGGATATAAAGGCCGCCGACCGGATGCGCGGACAATGCGTTTGGATCAGGGTTAAAAATATCAGGGAACTCTACCAGTTGCATCTCGATCGAAAAGCTGAGATTATTATGCATTTGGAGAAGCAGCCCTGGGGGTTTGAGGAATATGTGGTTAAGGATCTCAATGGTAACTACATTACTTTTGCTGCACCTGCTGCTTCCGGGAGAGAGAGCAAGTCTGAGCCGCTGCCCGCTCATGTAAGAACGTTGGGCCGTGCGCTCACCACCGGCGAATACCGCAAACTTGCCGAATCGGTGGGGTGGTCGGGGACACAAACGGACGAGGTACTTCAACAAAAACTCGACGCCACACTTTTTACGGCAATTGCAGAAAACACCGAAACCGGCGAAGTAATCGGTTGTGCGCTGGTGTTGGGCGATGGCCTCAGCTTTTTCTATATCAAAGACGTCATGGTACATCGCGACTGGCAACGAAAGCAGGTCGGTTCGGCCGTTATGAGGGAGGTAAAGCGCTGGCTCGATGCGAATGCGCCCCATGGAGCACTGGTAGGACTTTTCACAGGACATGGGCTGGCCCCATTTTACCAGCAAACGGGCTTCGGCGAGGCTTTCGGTATGATCCGCATTATTGATCGATCGCAATTGGGGTAGGGCTGCTCATCGAAAACAACCCTACCGTACATATTCAATCCGTTTCGGACGATTACCATCCGAAACCGTAATCTTCTCCATGGTTACTCGATCCGCCCCAGAAGCTGCCGTGCTGCCAATCAAAGTAAATGGCGTTGATCGGGCCGCTGGTGCGCGGCTGATAACTGAGTTTATAACCCATCCGGGAGAGCTCTTTCCGTGTCCAGTCGGGCATGGATTGGTTGAGTATCAGTCCGCCCGGGTCTTTTTCATGTTCGCCGAAACTCGCGTACATCTGTAAAGTCTTGAAACTGGGTGCCTCTGTCGCTTCCTGTACAGTCATTCCAAATTCTACGATGTTCAAAAAGAATTGTAGCAGCAACTGATCCTGCTCATCGCCGGCCTGCTTGGCGAACGACAGGAATGGTTTGCCGTCTTTCATCGCGAGGCTCGGTGTAAGGGTAACCCTTGGCCGTTTGCCGGGTTCCACTACATTGAACGGATTCTCGCGCGCATCGAGAACGAATGACTGCATGCGCTGGCTCAGGCCTACCCCCGTGTTACCCGCAATGCATGCAGGCACCCAGCCGCCGCTTGGCGTAATGCTCACCACCCAGCCTTCTTCGTCGGCCGCTTCGACAGACGTCGTACCGGCCGTGAACTCCTCCATGAATTTTTCGTCCAGCCCGTTAGCATTGCGGTTGAGCGATGCCTGAAAATTGCCCCAGTTTTTGATCTGTTCCGTGAAGGGGTTCTTTTTTCCTTCAAAAGGGTAGGGGTCACCCGGTAACGTTTTCGCGTCGTTGCGTTCCCAGTTGATCTGCTTCAACCTTTCTTTGGCATATTCCTTAGAAAGTAAACCTTTCATCGGCTCCTCAGGCGCAAATGCCGGGTCGCCATAGTAAAAATCCCGGTCTGCAAATGCCAGGTTCATCACCTGGTACAATGCATGCACGTAGCGGGATGAGTTGTATCCCATGCCTTTCAAATCGAGGCTTTCGAGCATGTTCAGTGCTTGCAGCATCACCGGTCCCTGCGTCCATTGCTGCATCTTATAAACTTCGATCCCTTTGTAATTTGTCATCAGCGGCTCTTCGATCTTGACCTTCCAGTTGGCCATGTCCTGTTCGGTGATAAGGCCGCCCTGCTCCTGGCAACCGCGTGCGATCTCCTTGGCAATATCTCCCTTGTAGAACCGGTCATAGGCCGCATAAATGGCTTCCTTGCGGCTTTTGCCATTTTTGAGTGCTGATTGTTCGGTATCTACCAGTTTTTGCAGGGTCGCCCGTAAGTCCTTCTGCACGAATATCTCTCCGGCGTCCGGCGCTTCCCGTTTCTGGCCCAGGTGGGGAAGGAATACTTTGGTTGAATACGGCCACTTTTTGATCTGGTCTTTACCTCTCTCAATGGAATTGGCCGTTTGTGCTTCTATCGGGTAGCCTTCGGCCATTTGCATCGCAGGAGCCAGGACTTCTTTCAGGCTCATGGTGCCGTATTCTGCGAGCATGGTCATCAGCCCCCCGGGTGTGCCGGGCGTTGTAGCAGCCAGCGGGCCATATTCAGGCGGGTATTTCATGCCTTTGTTCTTGAAGAAATCGGCCGTGGCACCCGTCGGGGCGACGCCCATCGAATTGATGGCGATAACCTTTTTGGTTTTGGGGTTATAAATCAATGCCTGCGTTTCACCGCCCCAGCTTAACACGTCCCACATCGTGCAGGTGGCTGCGAGCATCGCGCACGAGGCATCGACGGCATTGCCCCCTTTGCTGAAAATCATGGTCCCGGCTGTTGCCGCCAGCGGCTTGCCGGTAATGCCCATCCAGTGCTTGCCATGCAGCGGCGGCTTTTGGGTGGTGACGGGGAAATTGTTGAAAGACTGTGAAAAGGCCGTGAAGCCGCCAAACAGCAGTCCGATCGTTGAGCGTAAAAGGAGTTTTGGTCTCATAAAACGTGGTTAGGAATTTTAGGCTGCCGATCCGCCGGAGACTACTATCTTCTCCGAAGTGCCGCAGCCAGATAGCCGAAGATACAAAATAAGAGCGTCAGGCCGACCTTAAGAGCCGCCCCTCATCATTTTGTTAGTCGCTTATCCCTATACGTTTCAATTCAATCAAAACAAACTACCCTGCACAAAGGCTTCGCCAGGTAAGCCGAGCAGCGGCATCCGCGCGATTTCGCGACATTTGGAGCCGCTAACAAGCGATCGTTTCAGCAGGATCATTTCGGTAACGCGGAATGATGAACGGAACTTCTTGTACATCCATTCTTTCGCGGCACTGTTTACCTGCAAGGGTGTCATTTTACGGGCGACGGTAACGTGGGGATCGGTGCAGAACTTGAATTCACCGGAAGCCCATTTGGAAAGGTGGTCAACCGTCTCGCTTTTAAGCGTTTTCACCAGCCCATTGACCTTCTGTGATGAGCCTTCTTCGAGATCTACATAGAAAGTCCCGCCTTCATATTTGTTGAAACCATCCAACTCGATGCGAAATGGCTCAACGTGTCGCGCTACTTTTTCAAACCCCTGGATAACCCGTTCAAGCTTGTATTCGTGGATAACGCAGTTGAAGAGCGTCAGGTGAGGGCGGAGATTGGCGGCCTGCTCACAGCCGTAGGCCTTTTGGAAATACTGCTTGACGCTCCCGATCGCAGCTTCGGTTACCGGATCACAGGAAAAAACCAGGAGGTACTCATAGAGATGCTCCCGGATGTTCCTGATCGTACTCAAATCGTTGTTGTTGAAGTGAATAGATTTCATGGTGATGAAGTGTAATAAAATTTTTGCTATAAAAATTTCACTGGTAAAAATAGTAAAGATATTTTAAATACCAAACTATTGATTTTAAAAATATCAAAAATTTTACTACAAATGCCGTTTCTTGAATTCTGACGGATTTTCACCCACAATTTTCCTGAAAAGTTTATTGAAATAGGACAGACTTTCGAACCCGACGGCGAAGCATGTTTCTGAAACTGAGCGACCTTGGAGTAAAAGGTTCTTGGCCTGATTGACCCTGTATTGGTTGACGAAATCGGTGAAAGTCATGCGTGCATTGGCTTTGAAGAAACGGCAGAATGCAGGCGTGGTCAGGTTGACCGCCGCCGCGACTTCGTTCACATCGGGTGTGCGATCGAAATGGGCTTCCACATACGCGTATATATGCTGCATGCGCAGCTGCTCCTTGTGGAAGGATTTGCTGCCGATCGGTTTGGGATTGAGCATGATGACTTCGGTCGACTCCGCCATGGTTTTCAGGACGCCCAAAAGTGCCATTAACTGTTCGAACGGGGCCAGCGCAGGCATTTGTTTCAGCTTTTGTCCTACCATGCGTTTGGTTTCGCCTGAGAACGACAGGCCGTGGTGCGACTGTTCGAACAGTCTCCGGACGCTTTGCAGCTCAGGTGCGAGCAGGAACTCTTTCCCCAGAAAATCTTCCCGCATTTGTATGATCACCTGCTCGCATTGGGTGCGCACGCCGTAGTCGAAATTGAGGTGGGGGATATTCGGGCCGATGAAAACCAGGTCGCTACCCTCATACACGGACGTATGCGAGCCCACGTGGCGGGTCCCGCCCGAGCCTTCGACATACACAATTTCATACTCGGGATGCAGGTGCCACAAAAAAGTGTCGTTTAGCCCCGGAGTAAGGAGGATCTTGAAAGAACTTCCCTGGTCGGGCTGGATGTTTTCGCGGATGATTTTCATCTTGACAGGTCCTCAATTGTCCCTGGTTTGCAGGTGTTTGTATGAGATGGGGTGTATTATGTTAATGCAGAGCAAAAGTAAGTAATTGTAGCGGTAGTCGGAGGTACGGCTATGTATTAGTTTTGTTTTATTCAATCATGAAAAAATATTATCGATATGGAAACGAAAACAATGGCTACCATGGCACCTGCCAACGCGCACACCGATATTCCCGGAAACCCTTCGACCGCAAAGTCGAGTAATGTGAGGCTTAACGACAGGAGCAATGGCAAGCCGCTACGTTTACTGAGTGAGGAGGATTGGGATTTCTGGGTAACCAATGGCTATATCGTGATTAAGGATGCGGTACCGAAAGAGCAGGTCAAAAGACTGGCCGATTTTCTATGGGAGTTCGAAGAAAAGGATCCGAATGATCCCGAAACCTGGTATGCGCCTCCACGGGCAGAGATGAAGATGAAAGAACTCACCAACACGGGCATGGTGGAAGTGTACAACCATCAATATCTGTGGGATAACCGGCAATTTCCGAAAGTGCACGAGGCATTTACCGACATCTGGGGCACTGAAAAGCTCTGGGTGACCATCGATCGCGCCAATCTGAACCTACCGCTCCGCCCCGGATTTGAATACAAAGGCTTTATTCACTGGGATTATGATCCGGAAACAAAGCCTCAAAATGTACAGGGAGTACTGGCGCTTGCTGATCAGGACGATGAGAACATGGGTGGGTTCCAATGTGTGCCTGAGTTGTTCAGGACCTATGATACATGGAAACTAACCCAGCCCGAGGACCGGAACCACTTTCAGCCGGATGTAACGGGTTTTGAAATTGTGAAGGTAAAAATGAATGCCGGCGACCTGCTAATTTTCAATAGCTCGCAGCCGCACGGCATCCGCGCTAACCGCAGTAAGGACAAAGTCCGCCTCGCGCAATACATTGCTATGATGCCCGCTCAGGAAGACGACGAGGCATTGCGGCAATGGCGGATCCGCTCCTGGCAGGAAAGGGAGGCGCCGCAAGGATATGCCTTTCCCGGTGACCCAAGAAATTGGGAGCAAACACGTTACCAAACGGCAGAATTAAGTGAATTAGGGCAAAAACTGCTGGGGCTGAAACGATGGGACCAGGGCCCGGAATAATATTGGTAAACCGGGTAATAATCTAAAATGGGGGCACGTTTTGAGTTTGTAACCGCTAACAAACTTTCTTAACGTAAATCTGAACCCCTATGAAAGCGACTCTGCTCACGCTTGCATGCTTGTTGTGCGTCATGACGAATGGATTTGCTCAAACAATCTACCGTGTTTCCGAAACAGCGGGCGAGTTCCTGATCAAAGCCCCGGACGCCCGGGCGGGTGGGATGGGCCATGCCGGAACGGCTACCAGTGGTGATGCAAATTCGGCATTCTGGAACGTGGGCAAGCTCACCGACGCGCCCGGGAATTTCGGTGCCTCCGCGACCTATTCACCCTGGCTTCCTTATCTTATCAACAACGCCTGGCTCGGTTACGCGACCGCGTACAAGAAGTTGGGGAAGGGGCAGGTAGTGGGGGCTTCCGTCCAGTATTTCAGCGACCCGGCGATTATTTCCGCGCCGACGCTGTCCGCGGGCGGTGATATTGCACTCAGCGCATCGTATGCCAAACAGCTGGGAAGCCATTTATCGGCAGGCATGACGCTCAAATATGTGTCATCGGATATAGGAAGCGCCGTCGTATCAGGTGTGGTGTTAAAACCCGCCCGGGCGGTGGCCGGCGACATTGGATTTTATTACAAAAGCCATTCGTCGGATGTGGAAGGGCGTGAAAATGTGGTGTGGACGATTGGTGCTACGCTCGCCAATATAGGTCCGAAAATGAAGTACGGAGCCGGATATGAGTACTTTCTACCTACCACACTGCGCCTGGGAGGAGGCTTTTCGTATACTGCCAATGGGCAACATAAGCTGAATGTGACAGCCGAAGCTGGTAAATTGCTGGTACCAACTCCCGCACCGGGTAGGAATGTAAACCAGGAGCCATATCTGGAAGGTATTTTAAAGTCCTTTTCCGACGCGCCGGGTGGCTTTAAGGAGGAAATGCAGGAAATAGTCCTGGCAATGGGTGCCGAATATTGGTACAAAAACCGGTTCGCACTCCGGGGCGGTTACTATACCGAAAGTAAAGAGAAAGGCAACCACAAGTTCTTCACTACCGGCGCCGGTGTCCGTTTCCTGAAACACTATTCATTCGACTTCGCGTACCTCATTCCCACCGACTCCGGTAACCCGATGAAGAATATGTACAAGGTGACGGCTTCGGTTGATTTTTAGCGACGCTTTACGCTCCTTTCAGCGAATATTCCCGGATCAACAATTCGGCGGGAATGCGTAGCAACTGGCTAAATTTCCGGATCATCGAGAGTGAAAGGGCCTGTTTGTAATTTAAAACTTTACTGACAGTCCCTTTATCACCATATACCTGGGCCAGGTCGGCTGGTTTATAGCCGAAATCTTCCATTCTTATCTTGATGACCTCAACGGGATCGACTTCAACGTCGATTCGGAAACCTTTCTCATATTCGCTGATCAAGTGAACGAGAAGCATTTTTTCTCTATGCTCCTCAGACCCTTTTGCCGAATATTTCACTTCATCGTAGCGGCTCAGCGCTTTCTCGTATTCTTCTTCTGTTTCAATCAAATACCATTGTTTCTTTTCCATGTCAGATTGTTTCTGCGTTAATGTGATCGTATTCAGCATGTGTACCTATAAAACGTACTTCAATTACTGATTCTTCACAATCAATCTCGATAACTAAGCGGTACTTGTTTCCCACAATTTTGAATCGGGCTCTTTTACCTTTGATCAATTTCGCTGTTGGAAAATCAAACAATACGTCCGAATTCTTTTTCCATTCAGCCGTTTCGACGGCCTGAATCCAGACGTTCACGCTTTTAAGTGAATCAGCATGTTTATGCACGAAGCGAGTCAATAATAATTCACGGATAATCCTCATAGTGCAACTTCCTGTACGAAGCTGCACCCTTCGTGTGGTTAGTGTTACAAAATAAAATAAAAGTTGGCATATTGCCAACTTTTTCGACCAGCATTTGCAGCATGCCGCCGAATTCCATTTTCAATAGTATTCCTTGAAAGCCGATTCGCCGTAATCCAATGATCCAGCGGCGGCAACAAACTTTCATCAGTTCAAACATGCATTCTGTCAGTTGAAACATGCTTTCCGGCGTCAGGGGCGGAATAGGTTTCGGGGATGGCTTTCGAAATGAGAATTTTGTACCGTTATGAGGTACCCGATGCTCGTTTTAATGGCTCTTTTATTGTGTGTTACGAATACGTTCGCGCAGGCTGAATGGAGGCGCGTGGCCGCACGTGACGGGATAAGAGTGTATGCCAGAACAGTGCCGGATTCGAAGATCAAAGCTATGAAAGCGGAATGTGTGCTGGACGCGGGCGTCGACGAGGTGGTTGCATTGCTGCTGGACGTCAGTGCTGCGAAGCGATGGGTATGCCACACCAAATCGTGCAGACTTATCAAAAGGGTTTCCGACACGGAGCTGTTTTACCACACGGAGGTAAGTTTGCCTTGGCCGCTCGATAACCGGGACTTCGTGACGCATTTGAGGGTAATACGGAGCGAGAGCAGTCCGATTGTGACCATCGAAGCGCCGGCGGTGCCGGGCGTTACGCCGGTGCGCGAGGGCGTGGTGCGCATCAGCAATTCTATAAACCGTTGGGTACTGCACCCATTGCCCAACGCCAGGGTACGGGTCGAATACACGCTGCAAGTCGACCCGGGCGGCCATATTCCTGCCCATGTGGTCAATATGTTCGCCTGCCGCGCGCCGATCGAGACGTTTCAGAATATGCAGAAAGTGCTGGCGGAGCGGAGGCGAACATTGACGGCCGACCGCTGACCGCCGACCGCGAGATGGTCTATGTGTTTAGGGAAGTACTCCCCGTAAACAACGAAACACAGCCCTTAATAGAACAAAACGGCGGTCGGCGGTCCATGGTCGGTGGTCAAGGCGGCGCAAGCTGCCCCACATTGGCATGCATTTTTTGAGATTTTTTATGATTATTTTCCTAAATTGGCAAAAAGGAAATTCGGTGTGCTTTTCTGCACTGAAACTAAGGTTCTGAAATTCAAAGCAAAACATACAATCATGGGAAAGGGAAAAGATCTTTTCGGACATTACAATGACCTCGCCAAGGAAAAAGGCCCCGGTAGCGAAGAAAGTAAATATGCCGGTGTTCTTTTCCAGTCGCTTCTGATGCTTGGCGAGCGCCGTACTTTCGAGCTGCTCGAAGAGGCCGATGAGAAAGGCAAGAAGCTGAAATTGGAGTACAACACCAATGCAAAAGCCAGCGCGGCATGTCCGTGCGGCGTTTCGTTGACGTAGTAGTTGACGAGAAAACATTCGGTACAGACCTGGCGGAACTTCACGGACCCGCCAGGTCTTGTTGTATAGTAGTATCGGCTATTCATCAATTATTCCTGCTGTTTCGTCCAGCGGGCGCCTGTTTCACACTTATTCCCGTAAATTGTAGGTTGTATCGCCTGTTGCCCGCATGATCGCCCAACCTCATTCTGACCCGGATTTTACACCTTCGCCTGCCCGGGCGCATTGGTTTTTCAGGTACAAGCTCTATCATATTCCGTTCTGGATCGTCTACCACTATATATGGTGGGTGGTCGCGCTGGGAAACCCGGTCAAGGTGGTGGAAGCGCTGTTTACGACATCGGTGATCAAGTTCCTCTTTTACGTGATATGGCAAGCGCTGGCGGTGTATTTTAATTTGTACTTCCTCGTTCCCCGCTATCTCGAAAAGGGTAGGTATGTGCCATTTCTGGTATTCTTGTTGTTGACCATCCTTGCCACCGCTGCATTGATCGTGCCCGGGTATTACATCGTGGCGTGGGCTTCGGGGAAAACAGTGGAGGAGTTTTTCGGGCCCGGTAATGGTGCTTTTTTGCAGATGATGCTCGGAGGCCCATTGTCGTCGACGGTAGCTGCAATGACCTTTGCAATGAGCATTAAGCTGGCCAAAAACTGGCTCCAAACCCAGCGGAGGCAACAAATGCTGGAAAAAGAGAAGCTGGAAACGGAGTTGAATTTTTTGAAATACCAATTCAATCCGCATTTCCTTTTTAATAGTATCAACTCCATTTTTTTCCTGATCCATAAAAATCCCGACAGGGCTTCGGCATCATTGGCGAAATTTTCGGAGCTGCTGCGGCACCAGCTGTATGAATGCAACGACCACCAGATTCCGCTAAGCAAGGAAATAGCCTATCTCGAAAATTTCATCGAGCTGGAAAAGCTGCGCCAGAACGACAGCCTGGAAGTGGTCTTTGAAGTGCAGGAACAATTTGAAGGACAGCCGGGTATTGCACCGTTTATTCTTATGACATTTATGGAAAATGCATTCAAGCATGTTTCAAGGCATCACGAGGCACCGAACTGGATCCGCGGCGACTTGCAGTTCGATCGTACGCGGCTGATATTTAACCTTTGCAACAGCATTTCGGAAGAGGCGAATACCGAGGTGCTCCATTATGGCGGCATTGGTTTGAAAAACGTGCGACGGCGGCTGGACCTTATTTATCCTGAAAAATACAAGCTGGACACCTGGCGTGATACGGACCGGTTTGTCGTCCATTTTGAGGTCGAGCTCGAAACGCTGGTCATGACTGAAATGTCTCAAATGTCTTTAAATCAGGTTGGATAGATGATCAACTGCGTGATAATCGACGATGAACCGCTGGCACGGGAAGGGCTGGCGGATTATGTGAAAGAAGTGGATTTCCTGAAATTGACAGGTGTTTGCGAAAATCCGGTGGAGCTCTTGAGCCTGATGGATCGGGAGCCGGTCGATTTGATTTTTCTGGATATTCAAATGCCCAAAATGAGCGGTATCGACTTTCTGAAAATTGTAAAGAACCCGCCCATGGCCATCATTACAACAGCCTATCCAAGTTACGCGCTCGAAGGTTTTCAACTCAATGTGATGGATTATTTGCTTAAACCCATCACTTTTGAGCGATTTTTCAAATCGGCGGGGAAAGCCAGGGATTACCATAAGCTGCTGACCAAATCCGAGGCGGCGAAGGCCGATGAAGATTACTTTTTTATCAAATGCGGCAGCAAGTATGAAAAGATTTTCTTCGACGATATCCTTTACATCGAAGGCCTGCAAAATTACGTCACGATCCACACGGGCAAAGGCAAGTACATTACCCTGCTCAACCTCAAACACCTCGAACAAAACCTGAATAGTCGACATTTCATTCGCATTCACAAGTCCTATATCGTCTCCATCAGCAAAATTGAAGGGATCGACGGGAACGAAATCTTTATTCAGAACCACCGCATCCCGATTAGCCGTAACTATCGCGAGCAGGTACTTGAGCAGGTGGTGAACCGAAGGCTAATGGATAAGAACCGGTAGGTTATGCGGAGGCGGCAGCACAAAACGTGCCATTAAAGGGACAAAAAGCGCTCGATCCACGTTACCTTTGAAGGGCGGAGCTCAATACTCCGATTCAAGACAAGGCAATGGAGTTGAGTTCATACAAGGTTAAAAAATCCCAGAGGGTAGTAGCGGTAGTGCTCGCAGCGGCGGCAACCGGTATTTTTTCAGCATTGGTGGCCGATACCCTCAAAGTAATCACGGAGCATTATGAGGAAGCATTCCTGGAAAATTTGCGTCATAATCGTTACCTGATATTCATTATTCCGCTGATTGGCCTCACAACCATTCACTTGCTGCGCTATTTCCTTTTTCATAACAAAGCGAATAAGGGGATCAAGGAGGTGCTGGATACGATCAACAAAAACGCCCACACCTTGCCCGCCTACAAAATTCCCTCGCATTATTTCAACGGCCTGTTGACGGTGATTTTCGGCGGCTCCACGGGCATCGAAGTATCCACGGTGGTATCTACGGCGGCTATCGGCGCATTGTCGAGCCGGAAAGTGAGCTACCTGCGTAAATACCGCACAGATCTCGTGTGTGCGGGCCTGGCCGCGGGCGTGACGGCCCTTTTTAATGCACCCGTTGCAGGTTTCCTATTTGCATTTGAGGTTTTTACAAGAAGAAAAAGCAAACTTCATACAGCGGCCGTAGTTACCGCGGTGCTGTTCTCTTACCTGCTAACCCGCTTCTTCTTTTATAAGCAGGTTTTTCATTTCAACGTGACCAACTGGCGTACGGAAGCTTTGCCTTACATGGTCCTGCTGGGCGTGTTGGCCGGTTTCAACTCGGTGTACCTCACCAAATGTGTGCTGTTTTTTAAGAAATTCTTCGGATCGCTGCAAAACGATTACGTCCGCATTGTTGGCGGCTCGCTGCTGATTTCCACGATGATTTTCTTTGTGCCCAACCTGTACGGAGAAGGATATGAGGGTATCAAGGACGTTTTCCGGCATGCCGATGCACCTACGCTAGCCGTGGTGTTACCGTTGCTCGCCGTGCTTTTATTGAAGCCTGTCGCGACGTCGGTAACCCTTGGTGCCGGTGGCGATGGAGGTGTTTTTGCGCCGAGCCTGTTTATCGGGGCCTTTTTGGGACTGATCGTCTGCGTTGTGCTCAACCATTTCTTCGGTCTCGGTCTTATTCCGGTCAATTTTGTGCTGATAGGCATGGCGGCGGTGCTTAGCGGAAGTATCCATGCGCCGTTTACCTCGATTTTCCTCGTATGCGCGCTGGCTGATAGCTACATTCTTTTCATTCCTATTGTCGTCGCCAGCCTCGTTTCCAAATGGGTGGCTGCGGCGATTTTTCCTTATTCGGTTTATACTTATCAGGTCAAACACGCGACGGGCGCATCTACTTTTCCTCAATCACGGCCATAACCAGCGTGGCTGCATTATGTGCGGCGACGTTGTAAAATTGATCCATATCCGCTTTGGCTTTCCCGTCAGCTTTGTCGCTCAGGCTTCGGATGATCAGGAATGGTGTATTTTGCTGGTAGCAGGTTTGCGCGATGGCAGCTCCTTCCATTTCCGTAGCGGCCGCATTCAGGTCTTTCAGTAACCGCCGGGTGGTTTTTTGGGAGGAAACAAACTGGTCGCCCGTAACGATAATCCCTTTTTTTACAGCGGGAACAAAGCTGCCGTTGTCGCGTTCTACCTTTGCCAGTTTCAGGTTTTTGGAAACCGAAAGCGCCTTAGAAATCAATGCGGAGTCGCAGTGGAATTTCAGCGGGTTTTCTTTTTGGGTAAATGGATTTTTGGTAGCCCAGTAATGCATTCCGGAGTCGTCGATCTGCCCGAAATCATGGTAGGCGATCTGCGTCCCGATCACCAGATCGCCCGGTGCCAGCACCGGATCGACGCCTCCTGCAATCCCCGAAAACACGATCTCGCGCGGTTTGAAATGTTGGATCATCATCACGGTCGTAACGGCCGCGTTTACTTTCCCGACGCCTGTCTCCGCGAGTACCACGCGCCTGCCGCGCAATTCCCCGGTAATGAACCGGATCTGGCTGATAACGGTATCTTTTTTCTGCGTCATCTCGCTTTCCAGCAATACCAGTTCAGGCGGGAATGCGCCGAGAATACCGGTGATACTTTGAGATTTCACTGAAAGAACGATGAGTAGGAAGAGGAACGTGAGTAGTGAATTTTTCTTCATGTTGAGTTCAAAAAATCAGCGCCAGAACGGCGAAAATATCAATGATAATGAGGGCTAAACTAATGTCGCGGGCTCGTCCCGTGAGCAATTTCAGGGCAGTCCAGCTGAGAAATCCCCAGATGATGCCCTGGGTGATGGAATAGGTAAATGGGATCAGTACCATGGCCAGGAATGCCGGAAATGCTTCCGAAAGGTCATTCCAGTTAATGCGGATCACGGGTTTCATCATAAAAACACCTACCAGTACCAAGGCAGGTGCTGTGGCAATGGAAGGTACCGCGCTCAGCAGCGGCGAAAGAAACAAAAATGGCAGGAACAAAATAGCACCGGTAGCGGCGGTAAGGCCGGTTTTGCCTCCCTGTTCGATCCCAACGGCCGATTCGATGTAGGCGGTACCCGGGCTGCTGCCGGTAAGCCCGGCGATGGTGGTGGAAATAGCATCCACCATCAGCGAGCGGCGGATATTGCGCGGTTCGCCGTTTTCGTCGAGCAGGTTGGAGGCTTCGGCCAGCCCCACGAACGTGGAAAGGCTGTCGAACATATCGGTAAATACGAACGCCAGGATGATCGGTGCCAGGCTCCATTTCAGTGAATTGACGAAATCGAGCTGAAATAGCAGGCTGAAATCGGGTTTCGAAACAATGTGATCGATGGTAATCACCGTTTCCGGCCCGCCCCACCACCGCCCGATGGGCCAGGCAAGCAGGCTGGTGACGACAATGCCGATCAGAATGCTGCCTTTGACATTGCGGATCAGCAGGATGACCGTTACGAGCAATCCCGCGATGAATGTGAGCGCCGGCGCATTGAGATTCCCCAGGCTGATCATCGTCGCAGGGTTAGGCACGATGAACTTGGCATTGGCGAAGCCGATGAGCGTGATAAACAGCCCGATCCCCGCCGCGATGCCGAAACGCAACGGTTTTGGAATGGCCCTCACAATGTAGGAGCGGATATTGAATGCGGATAGAATCAAAAAGAATACCCCGGACCAGAATACCGTTCCGAGTGCCACTTGCCAGGAAAGGCCGTTGGTAAGCACGGCGGTATAGGTAAAAAACGCGTTGAGGCCCATTCCGGGAGCGACGAGAATCGGGTTATTCGCGTAAAGCCCCATCATCAGGCTGCTGAAAAACGACACCAGTATGGTGGCCGTGAGCACCGCCGGGAATGGCATGCCGGTTTGGCTGAGGATCGACGGGTTGACGACGATGATATACGCCGTTGCCAGGAATGAGGAAATCCCGGCCAGGATTTCGGTGGAGATCTGCTCTTTGCGAAGCCCGGAGAATAAGGTCATATCGTTCAGGTTTATTTCAAATATATTGATTTAGTTTCAATGGGAAGGCTTTTTCATCACGTGTAAGGGATACAGTGCCGAAAATTGGTCATTAGTAATCCAGTAAGTTGCTATTTTGCATTACTTTAAAAATTGTTCTTTTATCACCTGAACCATACATGCTTAACATTCCAAAGTACCAGGGTAAACGGTGGGGCATCGCTCTGCTGGGCGGTATTACCCTGGCGTCCGTAATGATGACGGGCTACACCTATACCCGCAATACCGCTTCCGATCGTCCCGATTCGCTGCAACTGGCTTCGTTCGTAGAGTCCGGGTTTCCCTACATTTCGACGTCCGTTGACGCCCGCAAGCTGGGGGGCGGTTTCCCGAAAGACAATCAGGCAGCGCGTACGCTCGCATTGCAGCTCGGCGATAGCGCCTATGCCTGCTTCGACACCGATCTGCTTCGCTGGTCGGTGGCCTGGACGGGTAAGTTTCTGCCGATGGTATTGATGGCCCAGGTTTCTTACAAAGACTTTTTCAACAAGAACAATAACATCGCCACGGTGCCCGGCTCACCCGTGCTCGCCACAGGCGCCTATGCGGGGTGGTCGGCAGGCAAGCCGCAATATCGCACCGATCAGTCGCTGCCGCCCACCTGGAAACCGCTTCCTGCCGAAAAGGGACGTTACAATGGCGTGTATGTTTACGGCAAGCAATCCATTCTCGATTATTCGGTAGGAAAGGCACGTATTTATGAGCTGCCGGGCAGCGCTAAATTCGACGGCGGTGTGGCATTTACCCGCACAATACAGGCCGGCGACGTTTCCACTGAATTATTCCTGACAGCCGCTGAAATCGACAATGCCACCGGAAGCGAAGTGAAAGGCCGCATTGCTTATGTGTATCAAGGCGTGGATAAGGACACTGTTACCGCCGTGGCGGTTTTAGGCAAAGGTAAGCCGGGCTGGCAGCCCGGTGTTGCGGATGGGAAATACCTGACAGTAAATGTATCGGCGTCGGGAGAAGCGACAGTCGCGATCTGGAAAGGACTTTCCAAGGATAAAAAGGCATTTGAAAAGTTTGCCAAAACCAAGCACACGCCACTACCGGATTTCAAAAAAGGCGGCCCTGCATTGTGGAAGGAAACTGTGGTAACGCAAGGAAAGCTTGCGCCGGACACAGCGGCATTCGTGACCGATCAACTCACATTGCCTTTGAATAATCCCTGGAAAAGAAATGTGCGTGTGGCTGATGTGGCCTTTTTTAAGGACGGAAGAGCCGCCGTTGTTACTTTCGAGGGAGATGTCTGGACCGTTGAGGGCATTGATAAAAACCTCCAAAACCTGAAATGGCGGCGCTTTGCCTCAGGTCTCCACGAACCGATGAGCATCGAGATCGTGAAGGAGAATATTTATGTTTTTGACAGAAATGGCATTGTTCATTTCCATGATCTGAACGCCGACGGCGTGGCCGATTACTACGAGAACTTCTCGAATGTCATGGGCCAATCGGCCGAGTCGCGCGAGTGGGCGGGAGATTTGGTTACCGCGCCGGATGGCAGTTTTTACATTGCCAAAGGCGGTAGTTTGAGCAATGGTCCCGGTATGACCAAGGTTACAGGCAAGGGTTTCCGCGCAGGTTCGGATGAGAACGGTACTGTCATGAAAATTTCGCTGGATGGGCGCAGTGCCGAGGTCGTAGCAACCGGTTTACGTGGTCCCTACCTGGGAATGCACCCTACCAAAGGCATACTCACCGCCTCCGATCAGCAAGGCAATTTCGTGCCTTCTACTCCGATTTTTGTGATTCATCGAGGCGATTATTTCGGTGTGGAGCCCACATTGCACCGTAAGGATAATCCGGCCGTAACCCCGCCATTGACCTGGATTCCTCACAGCGTGGACCGTTCGGCGATCAGCCAGGTTTGGGCTACCAGTTCCAAAATGGGGCCCTTGAATGATAACCTGATCCATTTTTCTTTCGGCCGGCCCGGCTTATTCCGCGTGCTGATCGACAGTACTACCAGCATTGTGCAGGGCGGTGTTTCTGTCATCAATGCCAATTATCCCGCACCTACCTCGAAAGGAGCGATGAACCCGGTGGACGAGCAATTGTATGTGGCTGGTTTCAACCTGTGGGGTTCCAGTTCAAACGGCATCAGTGCATTGCTGAGGCTCCGCTATACCGGTAAACCGAGCTATTTACCCAACCATTTCCGGGCTGGTAAACAAGGTATTGTGCTGCGTTTCGATTCGCCGCTGGATAAAGCCACTGTCAGCGATCCGAAAAACTTTGAAGTAAAGAGATGGAATTACAAGCGCACCGAGGAATATGGTTCAGGCCATTTCAAGCTCGACGGCTCAACGGGGCAGGAAATGATGCATGTGGCAGGATCTTATTTGTCAGCCGACCGCAAAAGCGTACTGCTGCTCGTGCCCGAAATGACCGAAGTAATGCAAATGGAGGTGACCTACCATTTGCAGGCAGCTGACGGCAAAAAGGTAAACGACCAGTTTTGGTTTACCGTAAATCAGTCGACAGATGTGGATTTGAAAGGCTTCGAAGGTGTTGACCTCGCATTGCTGACTGCCAAACGTCCTGAGGCGCCAACCGTAGCGGTGGCAGAAGCCGTGGCTTCGGCGGAGAAGGGTCGTGAAATATTCCAGAAAATGGCCTGCGCCGGTTGCCATTCCGAAGGTACCCGCACCAAAGGTATGTACGGCCCGCCGTTCCAGAACCTGTACAAATCCGAGCGTACTTTTGACGATGGTACCAAGGTAATCGCCGACGAGGCCTACCTGCGCGAATCGATCCTGACGCCTTCGAAACGCATTATTAAAGGATATAATGAAGAAATGCCGTCGTTCGTGGGCGTGCTTTCGGACAATGATATCGAATCGGTGATTTTGTTTATCAAATCACTTTCGGGGAAATAGCGGGTGCTATGAAATTTCATCGAGACTGAACGGGAGCCGGCGGATGCGCCGGCCCGTGAGGTCGAAAATGGCATTGGCGAGGGCCGGGGCAAACGGAGGCAGCCCCGGCTCACCCACACCGCCGGGTTTCTCGTCGTTTTCCATGATGTGTACTTCAATAGGGGGGATGTCGGCAATGCGCGGCATAGGGTAGGTGTCGAAATTCTGCTGAACTGCCTTCCCATCCTCGAATGTTGTTGCATGGATGGTAGCAGCACCGAGCGCTATCACAATACTACCTTCTACCTGCGCCCGGATAATGTCGGGATTGACATACCACCCGCAGTCCATCAATGCAATCACTTTCTCAATCCTGACTTTCCCTTCCGCATTTCGCGTTACTTTCACCGCATGGCCGCAGATACCGGTGAAGCATTCCGTGAAAGCGACGCCCCAGCCCTGGTTTTTGCCGCGGGATTGCCAGGCGGTCAGTTCGGTCATCCGGTCGATTAGCGCCTGGTAGCGTGGGGCAGGTAAATGTGCCCGCCGGAATGCCATCGGATCCTTACCCGCCAAATGTGCCAGCTCATCGATAAAGCTCTCGCATGCGAACCCGTGCGTGGACGCGTACACGGAACGCCACCACATTACGGGTATCGGCGTGTGCGTACCAGCGCCTCCGAAGCTGTAATGAGGAATTCCTTGCCGGTAAGGGTGTAGTAATCCCTCGAAATCGCCCGCGTTGTAACCGGCGGCTTCCGGCGCACCGGGGGCAGTGGGCGACCATTCCTGACCGATCCATTGGGTGGCGGTATTAGCCTGAAAAGCGTGGATATGGCCTTGGGTATTGAGGCCCCCTTTTAGCGTGTAGCATGCACCTGGTCGAAACGGGCCGGCAGTCATGTCGTCTTCGCGCGTCCATACTACCTGTACAGGCGCTTGTATTTCTTTGGAAATGAATGCGGCTTCATATGGATAATCGGGGAAAGCTTTCCTGCCGAAGCCACCTCCGAGGAATGTCATATGCACAGCCACTTGCTCAACAGGTATGTTAAATCGTTGGCTTAAATCGGCCTGAATCCAGTTGGCTTCCTGTATCGGGCCCCATATCTCGATCCTGTCGCTGCGGACATCTGCAATGCAATTGAGGGGTTCCATACAGCTGTGCGATTGGTAAGGTGTTTCGTAGGATGCTTCCAGCTTCTGCGTGCAAGGCCCGTACTCGGCTTCGAATCGGGAATGGCTACCGATCTTTTGAAGGTTTTCCCGCATTTGTTTTTCGAGCGATGCGGTGTGAGGGAGGTCAAAATCGGGATCATTCCAATTCACTTTCAATGCTTTTCGGCCCTGCATAGCTGCCCAAAGCGAATCGGCGACGACTGCGACACCTTCACAGTATTGGGAAAATACAGGTCTTTTTACCTTGAAAACATGCGAAACGCCCGGCACTTTTCGGGTTTCGGAATCGTCGAAGCTCTTCATCGTTTCTCTGAACCGCCTGCTGCGCTCGATCACCGCATATTTCATTCCCGGCAGTTTTTTGTCCAGGCCGAACAGAGCGGACCCATTGGTTTTCAATGGTATATCTTTTCGAAGTGCAGATTTGCCAATGATTTTGTATTCCGAACGCTTTTTCAGAATGACATCGGTGGGCGGTTTGAGTTTGGCGGCTTTTTCTACCAATGCGCCGTACGTCAATCTGGCCCGGGTTTTGCGGTTAATTACCGCCCCATTTTCGGCATAGCAATCATTTTTAGGGACGTTCCAATCCCCGGCAGCAGTTTCGATCAGCATGTCACGTGCACAGGCGCCTGTGCGCAGGAGTCGCGGCGCCCATCCGCGGACGGAAAAACTGCCCTCTTGCGGCTGCGGGCCGTATTTTTCGGGGTTAGCAGGTGTAAAAACAACCTCCACGTCGTCTAACGCTACTTCCAGTTCTTCCGCGAGCATTTGCGGAAGCGCCTGAAAGGTGCCTTGTCCCATTTCGGAGCGGTTGCACATCAGTGTCACTTTGCCCGTCGGGCTTATCGAAATCCAGGACATCAGTTCGGTGCCCTGCAAGGTTCCGCTGGTAACGGGATTGACAATCACCGGGGCCGTTTGCCAGTTCACAGGCATGTACGCGGCAAGCGTGAGTGCCGCACCCGACCACGTGGCCTGACGAAGGAAATGACGGCGCGAAATATCCTGTGGCTTCATAGTGTCGATCAATGCGAATAGCTGGCGGCGGTTTTGATCGCCTTTCGGATACGCGGATACGTCCCGCAGCGGCAGATGTTGCCGTTCATGGCGGTATTAATGGCCTCGTCGTCGGGGTTGGCGTTGCTGGCAAGCAATGCTACGGCGGACATGATTTGCCCGCTCTGGCAGTAGCCGCATTGCGGTACCTGCTCGGCGATCCAGGCCCGCTGCACCGGATGAGAATTATCATCGGAAAGTCCTTCGATGGTTGTTACCGGTTGCTCACCCACTGCCGATACAGGAAAGGAACACGACCTGACCGGCGCCCCGCTCAAATGCAGGGTGCAGGCACCGCACTGCGCAATTCCGCAGCCATATTTGGTGCCCGTAAGCCCGATCAGGTCACGAATTGCCCAAAGCAGTGGCATTTGCTCGTCGGCTTCGACAGTATAGGGCTTACCGTTCACAGAAAGCTGGTAAGAGGGCATAGGCATTTGAAGGTTTTGTGCTCTTCGAATGTAAACCAGGTCTCGCCCGGTCGCAAATAGAATTGATGAGGAGTTGGTTTGAAGGGATGAAATGCGGGTTTTTGGATAATTCGCCGGTGCCGGTTGGACATTAGATTATGGATGGGGACATCTAGGTGATAAATTGGGGCTACTTGTAATATCCTTGTTTCGGCTTAGGGAAAATGGCCTGGAGGAGATAAACAAGGCGTTTGATAATCCGTTGCTGCCACATGGACATCGGATTGTTTTGTAATAGTTACATGAGCACAAATTGAGAAGAAATTAAAACTCTTCTCAACATGAATGCGGCATTTTACGAAAGTATCCTGAACGGTAAACGACTGATGTTTTGGTTTACCAGTATAGGAAAGGAATCAATTATAAAGGTGATACAATTCAAGCCAACCGAAGAACCCGATATTTACGAAATAGCGCTGGGGGACTTGAATTCGGATGGCTCGATTGACTTAGATAAAAGAAGTGACAATGGTGATACGGAGGAGGTGTTATCCACGGTTGCCAAGGCGTTGCTGTTTTTCCTGAGTGATCATATGGAGGCACAGATAGTGATTGAGGCGAGCAGTGATTCAAGAGCACGTCTTTATCAGATTGCGATTAAAAGGGGACTAGATGACCTCGGGGAGTACCTTGTGGCCTATGGATTTGATAATGAAAAGCCAGAAGTTTTACAGAGTGGCAAAAACTACAAGAAGTTTGTCATTTCATTAAGAGAAGACAGGTTATAGTTTTAATTAAGGATATTCAACAAAAATCTAATGGGAACAGGAATTAAAGACGAAAAAAGGAATGTACCGGACTGGTTTACCCCGGAAAAGTTGGAGGAGTTTCGCCCAGCCATTGAGGCAGCTGCACAAGAGAAGGTGGATCGCTTAGTCGCAGCCTGGACGCCGGAATTCAGGGCAGCATTGCGCAAATTAAGGGAGCGGAAAACCGCTCCCCCGAAATAAGTATAATTGATATCAGGCGACCATGGTGAACAACCTGTTCAGATCCCAGGAATTACGGGCACCCGACTCAATGACCACTTCTTTAAGGTTGTTGGCCAGCGGAGATTTTTCGTCATTGACCATTTCGAGCAAATTGCCGAGGTAATCGGGTTTGCGTCGGTTCAGGAAGGTGTTGGCTTCCGGTGAATTATGGTAGATGGCCGTGAAACCTTTCCCGTGGCGCTCAATGAGACCCCAGTTTACGAGTGCATCGAGGAAATCGAGGGAACTGTGGCTTTGTAGTCCCAGTTTCTGACGGATTTCGGATACGAACAACGGGCCTGCAGCGAGCTCGGTGAAGAGGCCGAGCCTGATGGCCGTTAGCAATGGTTTCGCAGACCAGAACCCTGTTCCGATCCGGATGATGTTCATTGGAGTGATTTCTTGCTCTTGTTCAATTTCAATTGTACTCATGGCTAAATGAAGTTAATGTTCCGGAAGACCTGCTTCCACTGAATGAAACATGCTCTAAATTAGTGTTGAAGACTCAACATACAGAACGCCATTGTGATGAACTGCCCAAACCAAGGGTTAAACCGGCTCAAAACTGGTGTAGTCTGTTCCCTCGTTAACGTCTATTTCGCAGAAATCTGTCAATAAGTTGCAGGAAATTTGAATTAATCAGTGTCTAATCACGAGTTTAGTTACGTTAGCGCTGTCTTCAAATCTATCATTTTTAAATCCGCAAGAAACATCACCGGCCGGACTTTAATGTCATCCTGTTAATTACCAGTTGGATACAAAAAAACCGGTCGCCTAGGCAGCCGGTTTTTTTGTATCCTTATTAAACAAGTCTTAGAAGCTATACCGCAAGCCAATCTGCACCTGGTAAGGGTTACCCGAAGGTGTTACCACACCAGCAGTATTTACACGGTAAACGAATTGATTTTTCGTCCTGTCGAAGGCGGCTTGCGCAGGTTTGCCGTTGGCGGCAGGAACACCCAGTGCATAAAGTGCTTGTGTACCCAGCGATTTGTTGCGGCCCCAATCCTTGTTCAGGAAGTTGGCAAAATTGAAAATGTCGGCAGAAACTTCGATAGCATGTGTGCCGGCGATTCTTATGCGTTTCGATGCACGAACGTCGAACACGCCGTAGAAGCCGTTGATACCACCGTTTCTTTCGGCGATTTTGCCCGAGTTTTTGGTGATGTAGTCCTTGATGCTCTGACTTGCGTCCTTGTTGTCGAGGATGGCCTGAAGACCGTTACGTACGTTTTCCGGCACGCTCGGATCATTCCGGTCGAAAACAAATGCGAGGTCGTTGGTACCTACGAAGTCACCGTTGGTGTTACCGCCCGAGAGCAGGGTATAGCGGGTACCACCGATACCCGAATAGCGCACGCCTACGTTAATACCCCAGAAGCTAGGTAGCGAGCCATAGAACACGATTTTATGGCGGAACTGGTTGTCGGAATAGGACATCAGGCTCAGGTTCCGCGGATCATCTCTTACCGGGAGTGAAAGCGTGGCGCTGTTCGCTACGTTACCGTTGAAAGAAGTGTTGTCTTTCACGTCATTGTAGGTATAGCTCAAAGTAATCTCTCCGTCGCGGAAGTACTGGTATTTCACATCCGCTACAACAGAGAACGCGTTCACTTTTCCTTCGCTGTTCAGTTCCAGTACCCGGCCGAACTGCGTCGATTTACGTCCCTGCAACCAGTCGCCGGCACCGTTGGTGGGCATTTTGTCGCCTCCTGGCACGAATACCCCGCGGTTACCTTCATTGGCGAGGCGGAAGAATGGCTCGTCGACCATATTTCTGTCCACGTACATATAGTTGTTGCGGCCCAGGCTCATGTAACCCGCAATACCTACTTTCAATTTGTCGGTCAGGTACTTGTTGTAGGAAATGTTGGCCTTGTAGATGATAGGCACGCGTGCATCTTTGGCATTGGTATTGATCGTCGGCAACTGGAATTGCGACAAGGTCGGGATGCTGTTGTAGTTAGCGCGGTAAGCGGCGAAATCCGGCGTAGGGATATTCGGGCTGCGTACATCGACGGTTGCGAGGTGCTTTCCGTCGAATGTCAGGTTGTTGATCACCACGTAGTTGTTGATATCCGAAGCGAACACACCGGCGCCGAAACGGAAAATATCGGTATGCTTGTCGTTCACATCCCAGGTGAACTGTACGCGCGGCTGCACGACAAACGATTTGATTTTGTTATCGGTGCGGATTTTCAGTGCATCATACAAAGTCTGGTTCAGAGGCGAGCTGGGGTAATGTGCGTAGTCGAGGCGCAGACCTGCCACAACGTCGAGGCCGGTAGCGAGGCTTGTTTTCAACTGACCATAAACCCCTGCATTCCAGATGGTGCCTTTCACCGACCAATCGTCCATCAAAGGTACTTCACGGTAGTAACGGTAAGGTTTCAGGTCATTGAACTGGTCAAGAGAAGTTTTACCCGCAGCTGCGTCCACATTGTAATGGAAGCGACCGTTTACTTCCGAGCCGTAGGTTGAATGCGAGCGGGTCATCATCATGTCCACCCCCAAAGTATACTCCACCTTATCGGTGTTGTAATACAGGTTATCCACCAATTGAACCACATGGTTGGTAAAGCGCTCCTGTGCAAAACGGTGGCCACCCATCTGAATGTTGGTCGAGCGTGAATTGCCGTCGCTCAATACAGAATTGACGTTCTCCACGATAGCTCTAGGGATGTTGGCTGCCGGAAGCTGATCGCCAGGGGCACTTTTCTGCTTGACGAATAAATGCTGCACTTTCAGTTCATTGGTCACTTTGGAATTCAGCGTCGAGCGGAGCGATGCGAGCAAGCTGTTGTCCTGGTTGAAGTCGTTTCCGTAGGATTCGTAGGCGTTGATTGTCGTGTTATCCGCCAAACCGAGCTTGTTACGGTCGTTGGTGTAGTTGTTGCGGATCGTCAAAAGGTTTCTGTTGTTCAACTGCCAGTCGAGACGAAGGAACGCTGCGTCGGAACCACGTTTTTTATCAAATGTCCCGAACTGCTGGCTATCAGACATGCCGTACTTGCTACGGGCGATGTTGACGAACTGGTCGAGCGTAGCGCGGGTTACATTGAAACGGTTTTCGTCCACCGGGCTAAGAATGTCGGCGATGATCAATGGACGGCTGTCTTGCTGGTGATCCCAGGCTACAAAGAAATGCAGCTTGTCTTTCAGGATCGGTCCACCCAATGAGAAACCAAACTGGTTGGTAGCAAATTTGTTATTGATTTTGTTTCCGCGAATATCATAAGGGCTCGACAACCAGTCAGCACGCGTATAGTTGAATGCACTACCGCTCAACTGGTTGGTCCCTGACTTTGTAACAGCACTGATAGTTCCACCGCCGCTGCGTCCGTAAGTAACGTCGTATTGGTTGGTAACCACCTGGAACTCGCGTACCGCTTCAATTGAAATGGAGTAGGGAGCACCGCTTCGGCTGGTAGTAGCACCTGCGGAAGTCGGGTTTTTGGAACTCATACCATCGATGGTGTAGCCCGTAGATGAACCCAGCTGACCGGAAATGTTACCGCCGCGGCTCAATGGTGAGAGGTCCATCAGCGACGTGAAGTTCCGTCCGTTTACCGGCAAACGGGTAATATCGCGCGCTGAAATAGCCGTAGAAGCGCCCAGGTTTTCAATTTTATTTTTGATACCCGATGCCACCACACTCACCACTTCAAGTGTTTGGCCGGCTTCTTTCATACTCATTCTCACTTTCACGGCATCGCCCTGGTGCAGGATATAGCCGGTCAGTTTTTGTTCGCCGAAGCCGACGTAAGTAGCTGTAACCGTGTACGGACCGCCTAATGGAAGTTCTTTAAAGGCATATTCACCTTTTGCGTTGGTAACGGTTCCTGTCGTAAAGCCTGTTGATTCGTTTTTCACCTGAACGGTAGCACCCGCCAGTGATGCGTTCTGATCGTCGGTTACTGTACCGGAGATCGACGCCTGCGTTGTTTGAGCCCTCAACACCACGATGTTACCGAAGCAGCAAAGCAATGTCAGGGTAATGGGAAGTAAAAATCTCTTATGCATGAGCATGTTGTTGGTTAAACAAAATTTGCCGCAAAAGAAGAGGATCTACTTGTCCAGGGTATTATTGAAATGTTATGTAATTGTAAAGTCGTGGTAACATCAGATTCTACCCTTGCCACGCCGCCCAAAAAAATGCAGATTCTTTTTCATCGCATTGTCCAATCCAGAGAGGGGCGTTCGTCTTTAACATGAGTTTTGACCGGGTCGTTGGTGCGATCAACGAATGATCAGGTTTAGTCAGGTGTGGTCATTGGTAGTCAGGAATGGTCATTGGCGTACCTGAAATCCCTACCAAGCAAAACAATATCTGACAAAACCTGACAAATCTTGACAAAAACCGACCATTCAATCATCGCACCGGCGACCCGGTCACTCATTCAATCATTCAGTCATTCAATCATTAAAATCAACATGGAACAACGAATCAATTTTCAGGAGAAAGGACAGAAAGCACTGAAGGCTATGTATGGAATAGGCGGCTATTTGGCCAAATCGCAAGTCGAAAGACGTCTTTTAAACCTGATCTACTTCCGCGTGTCGCAGATCAATGGCTGCGCATTTTGCCTGGATATGCATTCCAAAGACCTGCGTGTGGAAGGCGAAACCGAACAGCGGTTGTATCTGCTCAATGCCTGGCGCGAAGCGCCTTTCTACTCCGCACGTGAGCGTGCCGCATTGGCGTACGCCGAAGCCGTGACCTTGCTGAAAGACCGCGAAGTGACCGATGAAGTATTCGGGGTTGTCACCGAGCAGTTTACCGACGAGGAAATCATTGACCTGACGCTCGCGATTACGACCATCAATTCCTACAACCGCTTCAACATCGCATTCCGCACCGAAGCCGGAAGCTACGAGCCGGGCCAGTTTGCGGTTCATTGAGCACTTCATCAGTAGAGCAGCCAGCGGGGCACACAGCCCGTCGACGGATATCAGACACATACGGACGACGGGTTGCTGTTTTATGTCAAAGCTTATTCTCTAATCAATTTAAAATTGTTGTGCAACTGATCTGAATTGACTTTCAGGATGTAAAAGCCTGGATTGAGCTGCCGGACATCCACCTCGAATTTGCCGGATGCGGCCCTGCCGAAGGCAACTGTACTTCCGTTGGTGTCAAGGATTTGCCATGTAGTGGGCGTTTCCCAGGAAAGATCAACCTGTACATTTTTGTTGGCAGGATTCGGGTATACGCTCGCGGACAACCCCTTCAACGGCAACTGTACAACGCTCGAATAGGCGAAACTTTCATCCAGATCGATCATTTTCAGCCGATAGTAGGCGTTACTTCCCCCCTGCATCGACAAATCTTTGTCCGTAAACCTGTATTTCCCGCCCGTACCTTTGGTCTCGCTTTTCACATTGCCGATCGTAACAAACTTCTTGGCGTCGGTGCTGCGTTGAATTTCGAAGCGGGAGAAATTTACTTCTTCGACCGTTTTCCATGACAGGACCGCATTGCCTTCCTGTTCCTGTGCAGTAAAATCTGCAAGCTTTACGGGCAGCGCGCTGATGTTTTTGCTGGCGACATAAAAAGTGGAACGGTTTTCCGCGGTGAAAGTAAATACATATCCCCCCGGGTAAGGCTCGACGGTCGAGGGAATCGGGGAAGCCGTGGCTGTAATTCGCGGGGTACAATCGCCTACGTTGTTGCGGAATACGTTCAGGTCGTTTATGCCGGTAATGGGGATATTGTTCGGTTTTGCATTGTGCGCTTCGATAAGTGCGTCGACTTCCTCCTTTCTGACATAAAACCTTGCGGTGGTAGGCGCGCCAGGGATCGTGTTGGTTGCCGTCCAAACCAAGGTCATATTCCGGCCCAGGTAAAGCAGCCCGTTGCGATCTTGTAGTGGAGCTCCGCTTGTATTGTAGGAATAAACGTAGGCGAAGGCATACTGGATAGCATTTTCATTTCCATTCAATTCTGCTACGATATCTCCATTCTGATCGACGATTGGTCGCCAGGTCTGCGGAACATCGGTGCCGTCAGAAAGCGACTCGCTGGTAACACATCCGGGTGTGCTCGACGAAATCCTGGCCGCCACCTTCGCTACCGTAAGCGTTGTGTACATGGGTTTCTGGCCGATAGCTGGCGTAAAACTGCTGGAAGCTTGATAAGAGTTACCGCTCTCTCCCCATTCCAATAAGGCGCCGCCCCCTCCAATCCCGCCGAATGAAGCAAGGGAATACAGCTTTCCGTAGTTCACAACCGGCGTGGAGAGCACCTGGCCGAGTGAAAACCCCATGTTCGCCTTTTTAGTAAAGACATTTGTAGCCGGGTCCCAGGAAAAAAACGTCCCGGTAGTGTTGCTACCCCCTCCGGAGGTAAATCCGTGGAAGCTATTTTTCCACCAGGCCAGTCCTCCCATCGGTTTGGTACCTCTACTAGCGTCAAAGTCTATTTTTTTGGTATATATGTTCGTGGATGGATCCCATTCGAAGATCACCCCTTCGTGACTGGCGCCTCCTGTGGACGTCATGCCATAAAATTTGCCGTTCTGCATTGTCAGTTCGCCGTGGGGAAGGCCGCCTTCGGCTTCGGACAGATCGATGCGTTTCGTGTAGCTGTCAAGTTCGGGGTCCCATTCGAAAATGACACCATAATTGTTGGCTCCTCCGTACTGTGTCATTCCGTAGAGTTTGCCATTTTCAAGTGTGAGGTTACCCGTAGGCATGGCTCCGTCGGCGCCCGAGAAGTCGTGTTTTTTGACAAACAGATTGTTGTCGGGATCCCATTCGAACAACGTGCCCATATTGTTGGCGCCTCCGTTTTTCGCCATGCCGTAGAACTTCCCGTCTTTCAGCGTAAGGCCGCCCTCGGGATTGCCGCCCTTAGCAAGATCGAGATCCTGCATACGCTTGTATGTTTTCGTATTGATATCGAATTCAAATATCAACCCCTGGCCTTCGGAACCACCTTTGGACGTCATTCCGTATAGCTTGTCCCCCTTAAGCGCAAGACTACCCAGTGCCGAGGTGCCGTTGCTTTCGTTGAAGTCGAACTGCTTATCGAATGCGCCCGTTACCGGATCCCAGGCAAACATGATACCGCCCGAGAGCTTTCCGCCCGCGTAGGTCGAAGAGTAAAATTTGTTGTTCCATAATACAAGCCTCGTTTTGGGCTGACTACCGATTTGTGCATCGAAATTATACCGGATACTGAATGCGTTGCTGGCCGGGTCCCATTCATAAATATATCCTTCCCCGTTCGGCCCCGCGATGCCCGTGGAGAAAAATTTGTCGTTGAACAACGTCATGCGCGGGCTATTCAGACCGTATTTGGGGCTGTCAGCGGGCAAATCTACCTTCTTGGTATAGACGTTTGTCGCCGGGTCCCACTCGAAAAGCACACCCGAATTGTTTGCCCCTCCCTTGTAGGTGCTGCCATAAAACTTGTTGGCTTTCAAAGCAAGTTCGTGAAAGGGACCGGCTCCATCGCTTCCCGGCGCAAACTGCTTTTTGATCGTGTAAGTATTTGCAGCTACATCCCATTCGAAGATAACTCCATTGGTATTCGTCAGGGATGTGCCAATGCCATACAGCTTGTTGTTGTAGGCGACCATTGCTCTGTAAGTCCCGGGCTTGGTGCCATCGGGTATTTGAAGGGTTTTTGTAAAATTGTTTGTAACGGGGTCCCATTCAAAGAATATCGTTTTCTCCGAGTTCGACACGACGTTCATGACGACGCCGTAAAACTTCCCATTCATAAAACTTAGCCCATGACTTGTCAGGAACGTTCCTTTAAGTAAGCTTCCTGTTTCTTTTTTCTTCGTGAATACGCCCGTCGCCAGATCCAGCTCATAGATTATTCCGGCGTCCTGATCACCGGAGTACATCGTAAGCCCGTAAAGTTTGCCGTTATGGAAATACAGGTTGCCCTCGGGGCCATAGCATGATTCGTCGAAATCGTGCAGCTTCGTAAAAACTTTTGTCGTGGGGTTCCATTTGATGATCGCTCCCCAGTTTCCCTGCCATGCCGTGGCATAGAACTCACCATTGTATTCGAACAGCTCATCACAACCATTTTCACCCGGCCGTGCCAAGTCGAAGCCATATTCCTCGACGAGATTTCTGCCGTTGAAATTGGCACTGAAAACGGAACCTTTGTAAAAGCGACCAGATTCGGAAGTCATCCCGAAAAGGCGTTGGATGGTTTGGGCACAAGCAGATCCTGAAAGGAAGATGACCAAAGTGGCAAGGAAAAGAGATTTCATAGCAGTGTATCATGTGAATTGATTAATAGATGTAAAAGTAACCAATTACATACACAAAGACGCCTGGTGCTATCTGATATTATTCGGCGGCGGGTCCCACAATGAACGGTGCAAAATCAATCATGGTAAATTGAAGTATTGCAGGATAACTTACCAGCTGCAAGGCTATTCCACCACTTTCACCAATGCGGCAAGTTCCTGATCTGCCAGGCCTTGGGATTCCGCTTTTTGCAGCAGGTCGCTGATGGTTTTTATAAAAGCAGGCTGCGTACTTGCATTCCGGAATGCATTGTGAATGCGCTGTGTGGCAGCCACACTGATCGACAGCGGGCTTTGACTGATCGTAAAATCGCCCTTCTCCACCACGCCGATCTGATGTTTGAAAAACTCGGTAAATCCGGGAGTAATTTCACCCAATATTTCGCTGAATGCACTGAGCGACAGGCCGCTTTTTTGTGAAAGGATTATGCCATGGATCAGGCCGGTATAAGACCCGTACAGCCAGGTGAGCGTAGCAAGGTCCATCGCCGAAGCCAACGCTGCGCGGTCGCCGAGGTATTTGATATTTCCTCCGAAGACGAGCAATGTGCGACGGCTAAGTTCGAAATGCTCCTGCTTGCCGGAAACGATGATGGTGGTTTCGGGCAGGCCCATCTGGTCGGGTGCAACCTGGATAGCACCATTGATATACCCTGCATTCAGCGTGGCCAGCGTTGCTTCCAGTTGTTCGGCCTCCTGAGGATCGCCGGTCGTGAAGTTGATGAACGTTTTACCGGTCAGGGCAGACTTGTCCTTGATATCGTCGAAGATACGGTGCACCGCTTCGTAGTCCAGGACGCATATCACGACGAGTGGGCTCTGGCGGACAGCTTCTTCAAGGTTTTCAATTACTTTTACGCCGGCAATCGCGTCGGCTTTCGAGCGGGTGCGGTTCCAGACGGAGACCGAATAATCTTGTGTAAGCAGCAATTCGGCAAGACGCGTACCCATCTGTCCCAGGCCTATTACCGTGATTTGTTTTGTGTCCATTTTTTGTCCGTTTTGAATTGATAGGCACAAAATTCGGAGGCTCGCGGACGGCTATCAATTACCGAAAAAAGATTCGGTAACCGAAAAATTATTCGGTATTGAGTAACTTGGGCTGCATACGACGATAGCAAAGCCAATCATTCATCCACACCATGTACCAGCGGAAAACACCGGAAGACCTCGAATGCGGCATTACCATTGCCATGAAAGTTTTCGGGGCAAAATGGAAGCCTTGCCTGCTCGACGCCATCCAGCGCGGGTTTCGCCGACCCAGCGAAATGCACCGGGAGATTAAAGGTGCAACCCCACGCGTGCTCGACATGCAGCTGCGCGAATTGGAAGCGAGCGGGATCGTCGGGAAATGCCAGTCGACCGGTTTTCCGCTTTATACCGAATATACGCTGACCGACCTGGGGCGCACGATCATGCCCATTATCGACCGCATCAACGAATGGGGATTAAACTACAAGGAGTTCTTAGCCGAGGAAAGTCCTCAATCCATATCCTTGTAATGGCTAACCTTCTGGAACATTTCGATGAGCGTGGTCACATGGAGCTTTTCAAAAAGCCGTGCCTTATAAGTGCTGACGGAGCTTTCGGTCAGATCCAGTTTCGACGCTATTTCTTTGATCCAGAATCCGTCGATCAGCATATCCATGATCGTTATTTCGCGCGCTGAAAGGTCGAGGAGAGGATTGTCGGCCCGGTAATTCTGTTTGTCGAGCTGGTTCAGCAGCTCCGCTTTAATTCTTGGGCTCACATACCTGCCTGTATCCGCAATGGACAGAATCGCCGTACGAATGTCTGTGGTCTCCGAATTCTTGGATACAAAACCGTTCGCTCCTGCCCGGAGATAGTGGATCCCGTAAATCCTTTCCTCGATAGCCGAAAAAATAAGGATATTCACATGCTTTTGAATAGCACGCATCGCTCCGATCATTTCAAATCCCTGGCTCTCAGGAATCTGAACATCAAGAATAACGAGATCCTGGGGATGTACGACAAGTTCTGATAACGCCTCATTAAAAGTCGTTGCCTCACGTACCACCGCGGTCTTGTATAAATCCTGAACGAGTATCTTGGTTGCCAGTCTGATAATCTGATAATCTTCTACAATTAAAATGTTTTTCATCCGGACATTTTCTAATTCAAAAAATTAAATTTTTTGCGGAAGGTCCAGAGAATGAATGAGGGGAGTATGAACATGGTCGATGCTCTTTTCAAAAATCTTTGGATAGCTGAGGGGTAATTTCAGACCGTTTTTCAACGGGTGTTTCAATATCAAAAGTAATATCTGAAAATAAAAGTAAAATAACTTCTAATAAATTAATTTGACAGGAATTGTACCTTCTTTCCCGATTTGTGCAACTGGTGCGGCTTGCTGCCAAGTAATTGAAAGGAAACTTGTTCGGTGATTTTTGGTGATGCACTTGCCTGACGTTCGCATATATACGGAGACGAGAAGGCCGGCCACTATGAGCTGAAATACCGGACCACATTGGCGGAGTCCAGTTCCAGCTCAAGATCGACGCTGAACTCGGATTCGGACTGCTGCACCGACAACCTGTGCCTGTCCGGATAGAGTAATTGGAGCCGTTTTGAAGTGTTACTGAGCCCGAATCCACCCACTTTCTCTTCCTTGCTCCTCGCTGGGCTTTGGCGTGCGTGCTGCGGTATATTGTTCTTTATTTTGAAGTACAGCGTATTTTGATCCAGTAGAATGGAAATGTTTACATAGGATGCATATTTGCTTTTAGCTGTACCATGTTTGAATGCATTTTCGACAAAGGAAACCAGCAGCAACGGAGCGATGAGATATTCTTCGGGATTACCGGTTAATTCGTAATCAATAGTCACTTTGTCGGAGAAACGGGCACGTTCGAGGTCGAGGTAATTTTCTATATAACTGATCTCCTTGGATAGTACTACATTTTCTTTGCTCGATTCGTAAAGGCTGTATCGCATCAGGTCCGACAATTTAAGAACAAGGTCGGCAGCCTGTTCATCTACATCCACTGTTTTGGTATAAATCGCATTGAGTGTATTAAACAAAAAATGAGGATTGATTTGTGATTTAAGAAAACTCAGTTCAAGATTAAGATTGTTTTTTTGTAGTTGCAAACTTTGCGTTTGCAGGTTCAGATTTGCTTTTTCGAGTTGTAGCCTTTCCATTTCCAGCTGCATATTTTTTGTGCGGGAATTGACAATGTCACGCATTACTTTGATCGCGAGCAGTGGCGTAATGTAATATAGGCTCCAGGCATAGTCGGTGTACGCAATGTCGAAATCCGTGAAGCAACTGGTCCATCGGCCGCGTGCCTGGAAGAAATCCCACAATTTGGTCACATAGAAAGAGTTTTCCGCCGAGCCGTTGGTAAGGGATGCCAGGTGCCTGAATTCGTAGTAGTTGGTGATATGCACGAGGAGGAACACAATAACCAGGCTTATAATCAGCGGCAGTATTTTACGGGTGTACAAAAACCGTGGGAATATGACATATCCCAGGAGGTAGAATACCGAAACCGATTGAAGGAACACTGCGGCGGAGGCATGCCACACAACCGAGAGGTTGTCCTTGGTGAGAGCCGGAATGCTATAATAATGTGCGACGCACCAGAGCGCAATCCATGCCAGTATGTGGGAAATAATCCTGGTTATTTTTGCGCTTTTTTCAGAAGAAATAGGATTGAAACGCATAACCTGTCAGATTCTGTTCTTCTGCAACGCAGCGAGTACATTGGCACGATACGTTACGCCAATCGGGATCTTTCTGCCACTGTTTGTCGTGATTTCATTTCCTTCAATTTCCCGTATTACTTTTTTATTGACGATGTAAGAACGGTTTACCCTCAGGAATTGTGCCGATGGCAATGCCTCTTCTATTTTGGCCATCGTCATATGAATAACGGCAACGCGGTCCGACCAATATAATTTCAGGTAGTCGCGCATGCCCTCAATAAAGTGTATTTCATTGGGCGCTACCTTAATGAGTTTCTTATTCTCTTTTAATAAAAGAAAGTCATTTCGTGCGCCGGAGAACTCGGCATCGGGCATCCTTTCCTGCGATTCTTTCGTCGGGGAAACCATTTTGTCCTGTGGCTCGGATGTGCCCTGTGAATGCTTCGGGAAACGCGCGCCGTCGACCTTGTTGACGGCCTTAAGGAACCTTTCGAAAGAAACCGGTTTGAGGAGGTAGTCTGTGAGCTCGTGCTCATAGCCTTCCAGCGCATAAGAGGGGTCGGCCGTGATCATGATCATCGCAGGGCGAGTGGAGGGAAGGAGCTTTAATAGCTCGAATCCGGTCATTTCAGGCATTTCGATGTCCAGAAACACAATGTCCGGCTTCAAGTCCCTGATCAGGAAAAGGGCATCGGTAGCGGTCTCAGCAATGCCTGCCAGTTCTAGAAAGGGAACTTTCTGCACATATTTTTCAATCAATCGGCGTGCATCAGCCTCATCGTCTACTATTATACACCGCAACCTGCCGGGAGACAACATACTCTGACCTTAACTACTGTACTAAATTTCATTCGTCTGCAATAATATAGGTATTGGTCGAAATAAATGCATAATTCGGCGAAATTATTTTAGTTCGACAGCTATTTAGGATTACTTTAAACTCGCTAAGGAATGAATGCTTTGTGAAAGAATAAAAGTAGCTATTAGTCATGATAAAAACACTTACTGGAATTGGATTTAAAGGAGGGTTAAATGGACACCCCGCCCTGTTTCATACAAAACACTATTACACTTCATTTGCAACGATTGCCGGAACTCCGGTGCTACACGGTTTGATTTCGACAGAATTAAACAGGTGACTTCCTGCTTCCAGGTACTCCCGGTCATTGAATAGGTTGTTTAGTTTGGATTTGAACTGGAAAAAAGCAATTTTTATCTAAGAAAACAACGATCCGGGCTGGTACTGGAAAACGATAACTTTTATAAGTAAAATGGGTGCTTAAAAATTGAAAAGCTTCTGGCATTTTGCCAGAGGCTTTTTTGTTTGCAATTACTCCAAATCAAATCAATTAATTGGTTCATTTTTGGTGATTAAGTAGAACTGTTTTTGTAGCTGAATATTGACAAGGCGGTTTGCCGGAAGGGCGGCTGCGCCGACGTAGATCATTAATTTGCGTATATTGATATGCGTATCAAAGACACACTGGTTTAGCGCACCGAAAGCGCAGGTTGGAAAGGTGCGGATGTCGTTGCCCGGTCTGGTGTTTGCGTCCTGTTTTTGTTTCTTAACTTTCAGGTAACGATTCCGTCAAATGGATTCGCTTAGTTTGCGGGCCTTTCCATACTCCTTTTATTGCTATGACTAAACCTTTGATCTTTTCGTTCTTCATGGTCCTCGCCCTCACCGGTTTTGCTCAAACCGGCCACACACCGAAACAGGATTATCAACTGATTCCCGGCCATTCTTTTGTTCAATCCAAGAACTGGTATTTGTTGACCCTGTTCGAATCAATTCCCGATGTAAAGTTGTTGCTGGAAAAGGACACTGAACTGGCCGCCGTAGCAGATATGAAGTTCAAAAGCCTGGAAACGTCGGTCAGGGAATGCAGGAACGATTTCCAGTGCTATACCGGTAAAATGAAGTTCTCGGCAGAGGAAATCGATGCGGTAGGAGCGAGACTGGAAGCGCTTTACAGCGAAAACAACGCATTGGGTAAGTTGGTAAGGCAGCACCTGATTCCATCCGGAACCTATATTCTGTTGAAGGAGCCGGGGGAAAAGGCGCTGCTTCGAAAAGCCTGGGAACAGGATGCCAGGGGCGTTAATCACACCATAGAAGTGTATGCTGAGGGTAAAAAGCCCAACTACCCGGCCATCGATTCGATCGAATTTAAAACAACGGCAAAGAGCTACCCGGTACTGGTTTACGATGCCACGGATATCGTCCGTCAGGAGAAAAAAGACGCAAACCTGTTTTTCGGGCCATCCATGCATTATGCACTACAATTTCTGGAAATGAACGAACGACACGAAGCGGCCGACTATGAGCCGATGGTTTCGACGGTCAACAAAGCAGCTGTTGATCGTGTGAAGAAGATCGATTGGAATAAATTCAAATACACGCTGATCCTCGTCCCCGGCGCGGGTCCGGATACCTACGACCGTGCATTGAGTGAGGGCGGGATGCTGCGTTGCCGGGTGGCCGCATTGCGGTATTTCGAAGGGCTGGCACCGTACATTCTGGTTTCAGGTGGGCGTGTGCATCCCTTCAAAACGAAATACAGTGAGGCATTTGAAATGAAGAAGTTTCTGATGGAAACCTTGAAAGTGCCCGAAAATGCGATCATCATGGACCCGCATGCGCGGCACACGACCACCAATATGCGTAATGCCGTACGGTTACTGTATCGTTATGGCATGCCGGTGGAGAAGCCGTGCCTCGTTTCCACTATGCGGTCGCAAAGCTATTCTATTTCGAGCGATGCATTCGTAAGCCGCTGCATGCGCGAAATGAATCATGTACCTTATAAACTGGGTAAGCGGCTCAGCGAAACGGATGTCGAGTTCTATCCGGTGCTGGATGCGCTGCACATCGATGCCGATGAGCCGCTTGATCCCTAGACATTAGCCGCCTTGTTTCACGTTTTTCAGGTCGTCGTTGCTGATTTTGCGTCCCGAACCTTGTTTGAACAACCCGCCGAATTCCCAGTTGAGCGAGAGTTTGACGGAGCGCATCAGGTATTGGTTACGTGTGATCGAGTAAAATTCGGACGAGCTCACCACTTCTTTTTGCGGGCGGTAGGCTCCAAAAGGGCTCACTGTCGTGAGCGTGATCGAGAGCTTGCGCGCGGGGAGTTCCTTCTTCGCTGAAAAACTATAATACAACCAGGCACCTTCGAAGCCTTGCAGTTCGATGCTGCGTGCATCATAGTCTCCGTAGGCCTGTATGCTGTAATTTTTAGGTAGTTTCAAGCTGGTGTTGATGTTAATTCCCCAGGCCATTCCCCTGGTATCGATCCCTAGTGCACCACTTTTATAACGGGCCTGCCGAATGTTGGCGTTGCTGTTGATCTTCCAATCGGGTAGGGGCGTTAACGAGGTCGAAAAGTTGATCCCGTATTGTGCATTCGAGGCCAGGTTTTGCTTGGTAGTCGTGGCTACACCTTCCGCGTTCATTGTGACAATGCTTTCGATGGAATTGTTGGTTTTCCTGCCAAATGCCGAGATATTCAGGAACAGATCGGAATTGGTTTGCAATGCATAAGTAAACTCCATTTGGTTCACTTCCTCCGGTTTAAGCGAGGGGTTACCTACTACGATGTTCTTAGGATCCTGGCTGTCGCGGTTGGGATTAAGGTCCCAGATCGACGGGCGCGAAATGCGTTTGGTGTAGCTCAATGTGAGGTTGTTATTTGCATTGAGCTTCTTGAAAATAGTCGCACTAGGTACAAAATTCCAGAATTTGCTGGTGAAATGCACGCCGGCGTCGCGCTGGTCGCCTTCGAGGAAAGTGCCTTCCATGCGTGCTCCCGCGTGTAAGGCCCATCCGCTGCTCCATTTGAATTTGACCTGGCTATAAGCCGCCAGCACGTCCTGGCGGTAGTCAAAGCGGTCGGTGCGGGACGGGACAATGCTGAGCTGATCGGGCGTGCCGTTTTCGCTGGCTTGTACCTCGTAATCACTTCCTACATTGCGCAATATCGCTTTCACACCGCTTTCCAATGCATGCTTGCCCGACGGCGTGAGCGGCAATATATAGTCGCCCTGAAACGTCCATTCACGGTTGTGGGTGGTATTGTCATTGATTTCACGGTAAACGAGGAGCTGCTCATCGTCGCGCTGGGTAGCATTATAGTGGAAATCGTCGATAGAGCGGTTATGCTGTGCCATGAGGTACAGCTCTTCGCCCGGTTTTCTGAATTTTTTGGTATAACCCAGATTCAGATCGATGCCTTTATTGGGGGCTTTGGTTTTGACGGACTGGAAAAACCGATCGATAATCTGGCCGTCGGGTGTGAGCCGGCTATTATGCTGCTCGCTGTTCTGCGGCCAGTTACCAAGCCAGCCATTCACGGAGAAGTTGAAAACATTTCCGCTGTCGGCGAGGTACTCTATCTGTAAATCACCCGAGCTGTGCGGTTTGGCATTGTCGCGCACGATCTCCTGCCGTACTTTGCCGGTTTCCGCACCCTCCTCATAGGTGGTACGGTCTACGTACGAAAGTTCTTTGTTACGGAACCGGTGCAAATGCAGGGTTGAGCTAACATTCCATTTATCGCGGTTCACAGCAATGCGCGGGTTAATGGCCTGTTCCAGGTTCCCACCCACGACTTCGATCGTCCCGCTTGTACTCTGGTTCCCTTTTTTAGTGATGATATTGATGACCCCCGCCGCACCTTCCGCATCATAGCGCGCCGAAGGGCTGGTGATCACTTCCACGGACTTGATCGATCCGGCGGGCATCATATTCAATGCGTCGGCTGCATTACGGGCCATTTGGCCTGAATATTTTCCATTGATGAGAATCCGCAAATTGGAATTTCCACGCATAGTCACATTTCCGGCGGCGTCCACGTTCAGGATTGGCGCTTTTCTGAGCACATCGGCAGCGGTCCCGCCGGTATTGCTGATATCCTTTTCCGCATTATAAATCAACATCCCCGGTTGCTGCTCGACGAGCTGCTTCATGCCGGTAACCGTCACCGCGTCCAGTTGTTTCACGTCCGCAATCAGTTTCACAGTTCCAACATCATGTGGCCCCATTGACGTGATCGTGAATGCAAGGCGCTTCTGGCGGTAACCTACAAACGAAACGTTGAGGAAGTAGGAGCCCGTTTTAATATCTGTGGATTTGAAAAAACCATTTTCATCGGAATAAGTTAGTGCAACCACCTGCTGCTGATCATCCAGAATGCTGATGGTCGCGAATTCAATGGCTTTGGAAGAGGCGGAATCAATGAGCGTTCCTTTGATCAGGTAGCCGGGTAATGTTTGCGAAAAACCGGCCTGGATGCTCAGTAACGCAATCACAACCGGCAGGAAGAAGCGGAAATTATATTGATATTTCATAGCTGGGAAATGGCAGTCCGGCGATACTGCAGGAAAATCAGGAGTTGATGAAATGTAACAGAACGTAAACTGTCAGGCTTTGCCGGTAGAAACGGAAAGACTGGAATGAGGTGACAATGCTTTGCTTCGCTTTTTGGTTTTAGCCTTTTTGTTCCACCAGATGTAAAAACCGGTAATGGGCAAGCTCGTGCAGATCAGACTGGCCAGGAAAAACAGGATTTTAGTCGGTAGCCCGCCAATTGCTCCAACATGCCAGGCGTAGTTTGTCCTGCGAAGCCACTGGGCTACATCCAGTTCGGCAATCTGTGGCTGGCTTGCAGGTAGCTCTTGGAGGGTATGCTGGTCGAGGTATACATATCGCCACGACCCATTGTGCATATCAGTACAAAGGTCGATCGGCTCGGAGGGTTTATCGGGAAACGAAACGATGATAGCTTCCTTATTCAGCACCCCGATTTCCGTAATACCCTTCCGCCAGGCCGCGTCGACATTGGCCATGCTTGCAAGCGGCAGGTTCTGGGTAGTATCCGAAAACGCGCGCTCGTAGCGTGGAGGCTCCTGCCCGCCGGAAACCATCCAGTAAAAACTTTTATTAAACCATTGAAATCCCATAATCAGCCCGGTAATCGTCAATATTAATGCAATGGTGAGCGAGTAGAACCCCAACACATTGTGCAGATCGTAATTGACGCGTTTGAACTTCGCGCGCCATTTGATCGTCAGGGCCTTTTCCCTTTCGGATTTCGTCCACTTTTTGGGCCACCAAAGCACAACTCCGGTGATGAGTAGTATGAAAAATACCAAAGTCGCATAGCTGACGATCCCCGTGCCTATTTTTCCTTCGATCCAGAGGCTCGTGTGACCGTCAAGAATAAAATGGAAGAAATCTTCATGATCGACCATGGCTACTACTTCGGCGGTATAGGGGTTCACATACACCAGGGAATCGGAGTTGAGACTGAAATGGGCCGTTTGGTTTTTGCCGTGGTACCACACGCTGTGGATTTCCTTTTCGGGCAACGCCTGTTTCACCGATTTCCAAAGTACCGATGGCGGTAGCATAGCGCTGTTCTGCGGATTTGGCGCGTGGAGATGCTTCATGGTCAGTTCTTCCAGTTCGCTTTCAAAAACGAGAATGCAGCCAGTGAAACTTACTATTATCACCACGATTCCGGAAGCCAGTCCGAGCCAGAGGTGCAGCCAGGCGTTGATTTTTTTAAGGATGTTCATTGAATACCAATTCTTATTTCGCCAATCTTTTTGAAGTCCCAAAAAGGAGAGTGCTCTTTTGGAAATGAGTAGCACAATTGCTCACTTCCCGAAGGTCGTTTGGTAAAAAATGACTGCTGTTTGATCATTGCATTAGGGCGACGGGCATGCTTTCATCTAAATTGAATGGCCAAGGACCTCTATCTGGACACACTATGGAAATGCACGAAATGCCATGCGGCCGATTTATCGATCCGCTTTCAGACTTCGGCTTCAAACGGATTTTCGGCTCGGAAGCTAACAAGGACGTCTTGATCGATTTTTTGAATGTGTTGTTCGCCGGGGAAAGGTACGTGGCCGACCTGACATTCAACCAAAATGAAAATAATGGACAGATATCGATTCTTCGCCGGGCAGTTTTTGATTTATGTTGTACAGGAGCCGACGGCGAGCAGTTCATCATTGAAGTGCAGCGTGTGCGGCAGGAATATTTTAAAGACCGTTGCCTGTACTATTCGGCCTCGCTTATCCGGGATCAGGTAGAGGCGGGGATCAACAACTGGAAATACGATTTGAAGCCGGTGTATTTGATAGGTCTAATGGATTTTTGCTTTGAAGATTCCAGTGAAGATCATTATCTGCACGAAGTACGGTTGGTGAACAGAAGCAACGGCCAGTTGTTTTACGACAAATTTGGCTTGACATTCATCGAAATGCCGCGTTTTGTGAAAGCAGAGTCGGAGCTCTCCACAGAGCTGGACAGGTGGCTCTATTTGTTGAAAAATTTAAGTAAATTGGATAAGATTCCTGCGGTTCTGGAAGAGTCAGTTTATGATAAAGTTTTCAGAATAGCGGAAGTTTGTAACCTAAATAAGGAGGAAAAGATGGCATGGGATGCATACTTAAAGGTTAAATGGGATAATGAAAATTCCATGGATTACGCAAAGAAGGAGGCAATGCGTGAAGGGCGAGAAGAAGGGATGAAAGAAGGAATGAAAGAAGGGATTAAAGAAGGAATGAAAGAAGGTGTGAAGGAGGGAAAGGAGGTCGGCATGAAGGAGGGAATGAAAGCCGGCATTAAAGAGACCAGACTTCAGGTTGCCCGCAATATGAAAACGAGGGGCTTTGATGCTGAAACTATCTCTGAAATAACCGGTTTGACACCCGAGGAAGTCCGTAATGCATGATTGCGCTATTAGTCATTCAGCCGCTCCAGTCGCAAAATGTATTCAGTATCGTCGCTGAACTTCAATCCCTTTTTCAACGCCCCTGTTTCAGGGTTGAGTAGCCATACGTAACATCCGTCATTTCCTGAGTTGACGGTAATGTACACCGTGCCGTTCTCCACCAGCACGCACTGGCGGGACGTCCCCTTGTCGAGTGGGAGAGGGAGCCGGCTGGTGGTTTGCTTTTCGAGGTTGAGGAGGTAAAAGTCGAAATGGGGAACTTTGTAATGATCCTTCATGCCGGTGTAAAGGCCTTTTCGTTCCGTTCTCACGATGGCTTTGCCATTCCCGATGTACCAAAAGCCATAGCCGTGGTTGTTAATCGCGGATGCTGAGATATTGAAGAAATATCCCGGGTCGATTTCTTCGCTCGACCTCCTGATGCGGAAGATACCCGTCGGTTTTTCGGGGTAATTCCCCAACGCTATGCCGGGACAGGCTATGAAGTAGAAGTCGCCGTTTTCTGTCAAAAATGAATGGTTTTGCCGCGTATTTACACCGCCCGGATATACGGAGCGGGTGTCTTTGAGTGTTTTCTGTGGTTTTAGCTGCGGATAATCCAGAATGGCGGTATAAATAGTGTCGCCGGTGGTATAGTTGTCGAGCGAGTAGGTATGGTAGCAGTAGCCGATGTACAATTTGTTTTCCAGGAATTGTGAAAAGCCGATGGAGAGCCAGTTATAGTTACCGAATGGCGCGGGAACGGGCACGGTACCTTGGGTAATGCTCAGATTTCGGACATCGATTTTGACATAACGAACCTTACGCGCATCCTCGTCGTAGCCGAGAATCATTAGTGAATCCCGCGATAGCCAGTTGTAGTTTTCCACGGACGAGAAGCCAGTAATCGCAACCGACGTATCCCTTACAAACTCACCGTTTGCAATTTTGTACCGCACAAATGCGCTTTTGCGGCGATCGATGCTGTAATACCGGCCGTCACGGACGATCAGTTCGTAATAGAGCGGCGCCGGTACAACCCGCGCGCCTGATTTTTCCGGGTTAATTTCACCGGAAGCAAGTGAATCGGTTTGAAGGATATATTCTTTGCCATTTCTCATCATGGCATAAATGCTGAATTTCTTTCGGACAATATTCGCTTGCTCACTGGATTGCTCCCGACAGCCAGGCAGGAGAACAATGGAAAGCTGCGCGAAAATGACGAAGTGGATAACACCCCGGTAACGATGTATCATGAGTAAGGTCAGATATTGAACTGATGCATGAGCTGCTTCAATACGAGCGGTGGAAGGCTTGCCATGGCTCCTTCTTCGACGACGATCACTTCGCCCGTTTGGGCATTGCTGCCGTAGTTGAGCGCGATGTAATTCTGGCCTTTTTTCAGCGAAACTTTTTCCCGGTTCAGGGCGGGGTTCGCGCAAGTGCCTTGAAAAGTGAGTTCAATGTCTTCCTTGGGGTTGATCAGCACTGCCCCGCAGAAGTCCATAATGCCTGTTTTGCTGTTGATGGCTACATTGCTTTTCGGAGCAATGGAAAGGGTGAATTCCTTTTGGTGAAGCGCCTTGTTTTCGGTTCCGGAGCTATTATTGAGAAAAATGACTTTCTGAGAAGCGGACTCGTGTTTCAAGCTATATGCGACTGACCCCAGCACGGCGAGCAGGCAGGCTGCCACGGCCGGTTTCCAGAGCGAACGCATGATCGCGCGCTCAACCTTCGGTACGGGCGTTTCGGCAGAAGAGGGAAGCATAGCAGCGATTTCATCCCACATTTCGGATTGTAATGCCGTTTTCTCCTCCGGCAAGCGCCATTCCATGGTTTCTTCGGCATCGTCGTTCAGCAGCCAACCCTCTACCGCAGCCTTTTCTTCGTCGGTGCAGCGGCCATGGTGGTATTTTTCAATAAGTTCTTTACTGATCTTCATTCAAGTACTCCACAGTTCGGTTGGTGATGCTTCCTGAAAGTAAAAGTAGCATAAATTGGGCTTAGCCGTAAGCCGGACCGGCGATTCTAATGCATATATTCGGTGAGGTTGACGCGGAGTGTGGTGAGTGCCCTGGTTATGTGGTACTCGACGGCCCGCTCGGAGATCAGCAGCGCCGAGGCGATTTCTTTGTTGCTAAGCCCTTCCTCGCGGCTCATCTTATATACGCGCCGGCATTGGCATGGGAGGGTGTCGACCAGACTGTCGACTTTGGATTTGAGGCTATTGTAAAGAATGTCGTTTTCGGTACAATGCGTGCGGTCGCAGTAGTTTGCAAATGCAATCTCATTATGCTCCTTGCGGGATTTTGTGTTTCGGAGGTATTCAAAAACCTTGAATTTCGCCGAACGTAGCAGGTAACGCTCGACAGAAGTGGTGATTTCCAGCTCGTCCTTACGCTCCCACAGCGACTTGAAAATCTCCTGCACCATTCCTTTGGCTGGTTCAGGATCGCGGATGGTGTTGTAGCAGACAGCGTATACCTTCTCCCAATGAGCCAGATAAATTTGTTTGAAAGACGTTTCGTCTATCCGGAAAGGAGCGTTGTCGGTTGTATCGGCGGTCATGCAATCGTGGCGCGAGCAGAATGGATGGGTCAAATATAAGCCTTTGTTTATAATAAGTCCAAATAAGTTTATTTACCAATCGCCGGAATAGTGCCAACGATTCCCGGAAGGTTACTGCCGTTTCGCCCGCGGATCCTGACGGTTCGCCTCCCGTCTAATTTCAAACACAGCGTGTTATGCCGAATTTCGGCGTATCATTTCATAAAAATTAGCCAATGAAAGCATTACTATTAGCTATGACATTTCTTTTCGCTGCCAACCTGTATGCCCAGGACGGCACGCAGACAATCCGCGGGACAATCCGCGACGAAGTTTCCAAATCGCCGGTGATCGGAGCGTCGGTATTGCTCATCCGGGAGGCCGGGGCTAGTCCGGTAGGGGCGGTTACCGACGTCCGGGGCGATTTCGTGATCGCGGGTGTGCCTATGGGCCGTCAGTCGTTTCAGGTTACGATGGTCGGGTATGAATCACAGCGCTTGTCCAATATCGTGGTGACGGCCGGTAAAGAGGTAGTTTTGAATGTAACCTTGACGGAGGCGGTACAGAACCTGGACGAGGTGGTGATAACTACCAATCGTAAAGATGATAAGACCAAAACCAATAACGAGCTGTCGCTGGTGAGCGGCCGGTCGTTTAATGTGGATGATACCAAGCGTTATGCCGGCGCCTTAGGTGACCCGTCGCGGATGGCAGCTAACTTTGCCGGGGTGGTGTCGGGCGATGATTCGCGCAACGACATTGTGGTCCGTGGGAATTCGCCGTCGGGCACATTATGGCAACTGGAAGGTCTGAATATTCCCAATCCCAATCATTTCGGTTCATTCGCAGCTACCGGCGGACCGGTAAGTATGCTAAACAACAACGTGCTCGGCAAGTCCGACTTTCTTACCGGTGCCTTTCCTTCTCAGTACGGAAATGCCCTTGCGGCGGTGTTTGACCTGCAACTTCGCGAAGGTAATAATCAGAAACATGAACTGATGGGCCAGGTAGGTTTTAATGGTTTTGAACTGGGAGCGGAAGGCCCGTTCGCGAAAAGCTCCAAAGCATCTTTCCTCTTGAACTATCGCTACTCCACGCTGGGCCTGTTCAAAGCCCTTGGATTGCAGTTTGGTACCGGAACTGCCATTCCCGATTACCAGGACCTGAACTTTAAAGTGGCTGTCCCGACCGGCAACAAGGGAAAGCTGACGCTTTTTGGAATAACCGGAAGCAGTGACGTGAATTTCCTCGGCAATGAAGTGGACACCACGCTCTCAAATATGTATGGTACGGAAAACATCAACACCCGCGTGAAGTATGGCACCAACATTTTTGGACTGGCCTATGAGCATAATCTTACACCCAAAACTTTCGCCAAGCTGACGTTGGGGATGAGCACCACGCGCGAACGGTTCAGTGGTGATTCGATCAGTAACCCGGCGCGCGAAGCCTTCCTGAGCGGCGAGGCGAAATACAATACTTCCAAATATTCGGCTGTGCTGAATGTAAGGCATAAAATGAATGCAAAAAGCAGCCTTTATGGAGGTATCACGGTGGATTTACTCGATTTCGACCTGTACAGTCGCTCTATTTACCAGGGCGGAAAGATTGATACCGTTCGAGCGAGTGTGAGCGGGGAGAAAACGGTGCTGACACAGGCTTATGCACAATGGAAGTACAGGTTTTCACAGGGATTAATCTTTACAACCGGACTCCATTTTCAGCATTACAACCTGAACAACAATGTGGCCGTCGAGCCGCGGGCCGGTTTACAATATGCATTCGGAAAGGGGCAGTCGGTGAGTGTGGGGTATGGTTTAAATAGCCAGGCGCAGAACATTTACACCTATTTCGTACAAACTCCGGGCGAGTCGGGGCCGGTGCGGACTAATAAGGACCTGGGTTTTACCCAAAGCCATCACTTTGTGCTGAGCTATCAGAACCGGCTGACTGAGAATTTGTTGCTGAAAATCGAGCCGTATTACCAGCAGCTGTTTGATGTTCCGGTCGAGCGGCGGGCTTCCTCTTACTCTGCATTGAATATGGGAGCGGCTTTCGGTCCGTCGGATCGCGACAGTCTCGTGAATAGCGGCTCGGGTCGTAATATGGGGGTGGAACTTACTTTGGAAAGATACTTCAACAAAGGTTATTACTTCCTGCTTACCACGTCTTTGTTCGATTCGAAATACAAGGGCAGCGATAAAGTGGAGCGAAACACCGCATTTAATACCAAATATGTACTGAACGTGCTCGGTGGAAAAGAATTCCGCTTTGGCAGCAATAACATCGTCAGCGCGAATATCAAGACCTCCCTGGTCGGCGGCAAGTACATTACACCGCTGAACCTGGCTGCGTCGCGGGCGAGAGGTACGGCAGTTTACGACGAAAACCGCGCTTACTCACTTAGGCAAAGCGCCTATTTCAGAACAGACATCCGTTTCTCCTATCGCAGGGAAATGCGCCGGAGCACGATGGAATTTTCGATGGATTTGCAAAACGTGACGGCGCGCAAAAACATTTTCCAGCAGACCTATAACCCACGGACGAACGAACTGGTGAATCAGTATCAGCAGCCGTTTTTCCCCGTGCCGTATTTCAGATACACATTTTAATTGAATATTGGCGGGTAAACGAGTAGTTTGCCCGCCAATATCGACCCGCGATGAAGGAAAAGGCTTACACGCTCAACGACAGGAAATGGCGCATCATTGGTATCCCGCTTATGGGAACGGTCATTGCCGTGATGATCGCCTTTGATGAATTCCTGAAACTGAGCCAGCACTTCTTCCTCAGCGTGCTTTTTTCGACCTTGCTTACGCTTACATTCTGGGAGGGAAACCGGCGTATTATCATTTGGATGCGCCGGATTTTTCCGGAATATGGCCAAACCGGCCGGCGGGTTGCCGCGGAGGCCGTGCTGGCGGTCGCCTATGTGTTCCTGGTATCGTTACTGCTCGATGAGCTTTACTACAAACCGGTGTATCATGTGAGCGCACTTGCGATCGGTTTCCGCATCAGTATCGTGCCTACGGTGATCGTATATCTGGTTTATGAAGCCGTTTATTTTTTTGATGCCTGGAAAATGAATGTGCGGAAGACGGAGGCACTGATGCGCGAGAATGTGCAATCTCAGCTGGAAGTGCTTAAAAATCAGCTGGACCCGCACTTTTTGTTCAACAGCATGAATACACTGGCCGCATTGATCGACGATGAGAACACCGCCGCGCAGGATTACCTCGAAAGGCTATCGGACGTGTACCGGTACGTGCTCGTGAGCCGGAACAAGAATATGGTATTGCTGAGCGAGGAAATCGCATTTGTGGATGCTTATGTGTATTTGAATAAAATCCGTTTCAGAGAAAATTTACAGGTTGAAAAGCGCTTGTCGGCGGCTACAATGGCGCAGCATATTACACCGCTGAGCCTGCAAATGCTGATCGAGAATGCGATTAAACACAATGCTGCTTCGCGTGAAAACCCATTGCATATCGTGGTCCGTGACGACGGCGATGGTTACCTGGTCGTGGAGAACAATGTTTCGGAGAAGACCATCCTCGAAAAATCAACAAGGGTAGGATTGCAGAATATCATCAATCGTTACAGCCTGCTGACCGACCGCGAGGTGGAAGTGAAACGTGAGGAAGCGCGCTTTATCGTGAGGATACCGCTGCTGACCCAACTGACAAAATAAAAGATGACATCGGGGCGGTTACCGTCCGATTTGCTATGAAAATACTGATCATTGAAGACGAATACCCGGCTGCGGAAAGGCTGGAAAAGCTGATCAAAAAACTCGATCCGCGTGTGGAAGTATGCGCGGTGCTGGAAAGTGTGGAGGCCGGCCGGAAATGGTTCGCGAATGCTGAGCCTGTGGACCTTATCTTTTCCGATATCCAGCTAGCCGACGGCCTCAGTTTCCAGATATTCGAGGAATTTCCCGCACATAACCCGATCATTTTCACTACTTCGTACGACGAGTATGCGATCAAGGCATTTCGCGTGAAAAGCATCGATTACCTGCTGAAGCCGATCAAGGCTCCCGAACTGGCGGAGGCTATCCGCAAATACGAGAATATCCGTGAGGACTTTTCCCCCAAAGCTTATGCAAGAAAGGTAGAAACGCTCCTGGATAGTCTCGAAATGACCAAAAGACCATTCAAAACGCGTTTTCTCGTCAAAAATGGAGAACAACTGATCCCGATCAATCAGGAGCATGTTGCCTATTTTTATACAGCGAATGAAATGGCCTGCCTGGTGGCCACCGACGGCCGGCAATATCTGGTGGATTATAAGCTGGAAGAGCTGGAATCGCTGGTGGACCCGCTCAACTTTTTCCGGGTCAACCGTCAGTTTATCGCCCGTATCGACGCCATTCAGAAGATCCACACCTATTTTAACGGTAAGCTGAAAATAGAACTTCGCCCGCAAACTTCGCAAGAGGTGGTCGTGAGCCGGGAGAAGGCCCCGGCGTTCAAAGCATGGCTTGAAACGTAGGCTTCGATATGATTGTGTAACTCATCCGAGAGGTTTTGTAGACTAAATAATAGGTGGCGAGGCATGGCAGTGTTTTGTGCCCACTTTTTTACCTTTGTCTTAATCAACCCTCAAATTATCGGTTTTCCAGGGAAGAAGGGAAGAATCGACAGACTTACACATGATGAAAATCCCTTTCCGCACCTTATCCAGGGCGTTTTTTGTCTGGACCATTCTACTGGTCGTTATACTGGGCTCATTCGTTTTTATGTTGTTGCTCACGCGCGGCAAATCACAAACCATCCGCGAGAACATTCAGGAGCTCCGCAAGGACATGAATGGCTATCAGAAGGTCGATACGTGCATTTCGCTTCTTTATGTAGCCGAGAACAACAGCAGGCTTTTTATTATTACGCAAGATTCCACTTATCTCAAGGCGTTTACCGGCGAACTTCATACGGTATCCCGGATACTCAACGAGTTTGAAAACGAACGTGCGCACCAGCCCTCGGCGCTGTCGCGGCTTATGGAAAGCAAACGGGAAAGCAACGAGGAGTTTATCCGGATGAAAATCATGGTCGACAGCCTTTTTGCGCTTTCGGTACAACGCAGCGAGCAAATTCAGCAAGAACAAGCTCAGCCCAAGCCCACGCCCATTCGTGTAAAAAAGACTTCCAAAGTCGATTCTGTGATATTGGCTGACCCTCAAAAGAAGAAGCGGGGGCTTTTCAAAAGGCTGGCCGACGCCATTGCAAACAAGCGCGGGGATGAGGTTATCCAGGAAAAAACGAAGGTAATCACCCAGCGCGACTCGCTGGTAATACCGTACCTCATGGCGCGCGAGCTCGACCTGAGCCGTTACGACGAATACAACCGGGTCAAGCGGCAACTGAATGAGGCAGAGCAAAGGTTGTTGTTCTTGAATGGGGAGCTGTTTGCTAATCTGCAATTGACTCTTAAATCACTGAAAGCCGCCGAAGAAGAAAAAGCCAGGAAGTTCAGGGGAGTGCTGTTGAGCGAAACATCCGACAAGTTTGAGGAAGTGAACCACCTTTTCTGGGCCGGGGCCTTGGTGGTATTGCTAATGACGATCATTATCATCCGTAACCTCATCAAACTGTACCGCAACGACGTAACGATCGTCAAATATGCATCGCTGGCTACCGAGGCGGCGAGAAATAAGGGCGAGTTCCTCGCGCAGGTTACGCATGAAATCAGGACGCCGTTGAATGCGATCATCGGCTTTTCGCAGCTCATGGACTCCGACCGCCTCGAAGGTCAGATGAAGGAAAGTGTCGATGCCATTCAGAGTTCTTCCCGCATTTTGCTGACACTCGTAAACGATTTGCTCGACTTTTCCAAGTTGGAAAGGGGGAAACTCACGCTGCAATATCAGGTTTTTAATCCGGCCGAGCTCGTAAATGAAGTGGTGTCCCTGATGAGCGTCCTGGCGGGGGAGAAGGATATTGAGATTGTATCCAAACTCAATATAGGACAGCCGGTATGTCTGTCGGGCGATGAATTCCGGATCAAACAGGTGCTCATAAATTTACTCAGTAATGCGGTCAAGTTTACGCCGGCCCATGGCAAGGTGGCGGTAGAAGCCAGTCTGGAAAGTGCCGACGGGCAGAAAAAGTACTTGAAAATCAGGGTTAAAGACTCTGGCATTGGCATTGCGCAAGAGCATTTGAAAGAGATTTTCGAAGATTTCAGCCAGATAGACGGCGTTTCGGCAGGCAAACAAGGAACCGGACTCGGGCTGGCGATATGCAAGCGGATCGTGGAGCTGCACGGAGGAAAGATTTCGGTCGAGAGTGTGTTAGGGAAAGGCTCGGAATTCAGGATAGCCATCCCGATGCAGGTGACCGAAAAACAGAAATCGGCCCCAGCCCGGTCGCAAGTGGTTACCCAGGTGGAGCTGCGGGGAAAAAAGGTACTCGTTGCCGACGATACCAAGCTGAACCTCGTGCTGATGAGTAGGTTGCTTGAAAAACACGGCCTTTCTTATGACCTCGTAGGCTCGGGTGACGACGCGCTTGAACTGTTTGAGAAACAACCTTACGACCTGGTGATTACCGACATTAATATGCCTGGCATGGATGGCTCGGAATTGACCCGCCAAATCCGCACCAACCCGGACCCGCTCAAAGCCGCCACGCCGGTAATAGGATTTACCGGTGATTTGTCTGACCGCGACAAGGACTTCTACGCGAATCTGGGCATCAGTGGTGTGTTGGGCAAGCCATTTTCCGAGAAGGAGTTCTTGCTGGTACTGACATCCGTTTTCGGTGCGGGCAGGCTGAGAAACTAAGGGTTACCGAATTTCGATCCGGTTCCAATAAGGGAGCGAATTTTGCTTGTTATCCCACACCATCGTTGCTTCGTACCGCCCGGGAAGCAAATCGGCTGGAATACGATACGCGCCGTAGTAGATCCTTATCGAGTTGTCTGCGTATTTGTCATATTCTTTTACAGTTGCTTTCAGAACTGTAACCTTGCCGTTTAATTTCAATGCGAGGTCAGGGACCTTTTTCTTGTTGTCGAACGGCTGGGCCGCTGCGTCTATGATCGCCGGAAAAGGATTTACGAAAAGTTCTTGTCCGCGCGAGATAACCGTGGGTTGAGTTTTCCAGATTTCCTCCCACGGGATGTCCGGGCCTCCCATCCACATTTGTCCGATTGCCTTGACAGTCGAATCCCTGGCGATTACGATTGCAGCCTGGCTGATTAACTGTGCATTTTCGAAAAATGATACCTTGTACTGACCATCAGGAATCGAGGCTGGAAATTGTGTTTTAAGCGTAGAGAGGTCGGTAATCGTAGCAGGAAGAGTTACTTCTGACGAACTCGCGTCGTTGTGCAGTTTTAATGTATACTTTTGGGAGTTTAGAAATATACCACCGTCAAATTCAATGGTTTTGCCGGTTTGAAAAACTCTGAAAAGGCGATCGGGTTGAACGACAAACAAAGAGACCTTTGATCTTTTCAATTTTAGCTTTTGTGGGAAAGAGAAGGTCTTTTCGCCGTATTCAATACTTAAAGCTGTGCCTTCCGCTTCCATGAGATTAAAAATATCTTCAAAAAAGATAACGCCCATGCCGTTGTCGAAACTTCCCTTCACGTTGACATTTTTGGAGCTGTTTTTCAGGAATGGCACTATCTGTTCTTCCAGGTCCGGACGCTCAGGTACTGATCCCACACCGGATTTTAGACGGATCTTGGCCGTAGCAGCGGCCGTATTTGCACCGCCGGCTTGCAGATCTAAATCGGAAGTTAACTCAGCAGTCAGAGGCCCTTCGTGTTCCACAAAAACTTTGTACGATTTAGATCGGCTATTGCTCTTGGTAGTCATGGTGAAATTCTCGGGAGACGCGGCTCTGAAATGGTATTTTACGTGGCCGGCACTGTAAAGCGTTTTCCATGGGTCTAAAACCAGCTCTGCTCCCGGCGCAGGATCCAGTTGCAGATCAATAAGATCATCCGTGTACCCTTCGGGAAGAACAATCTGAATGTAGTTGCTGGCCGTGTCAATGGTTACCTCCCGTGCGCCGGCGACTTTTATCGATCTCAGAAATAAATCTTCCTTCAACGTTTTGTCCGGATCTAGTTCCTTTTCCTTTTTACAAGCTGCCAAACAGCAGATTACCAGTGCCAAGAGGTAAAAGCAGATTTTCTTCATAGTGTATATGAACTCGTGGATTGAAGTTAGTTAAGATCGTATTGATTAAATTCCGCGGCATGCACGCCTTTTATTAACGGAAACACTCATCAAAAAAACACAATCGCATGGCAAAAACAGATTTTAAATCCATAGACGAATATCATGACACGTTCCAGGGAGACAAGAAGGATCGGCTGGCGGCAATCCGCAAAGCCATTCGGGAGGTGGCGCCGGATGCTGAGGAAGTGATCAGTTACCAGATCCCGGCTTATAAGTATTTTGGATTTCTGATCTACTATTCGGCTGCTACCAACCATATTTCGTTGTCGTATCCTTACAGCCAGGCGCTGCTGGAAGAGTTCAAAACCGAGCTTTCCAAGTACAAAATGAGTAAGTCGGCGCTCCAACTGCCTGATAAGGACCCGTTACCCCTGGACCTCATCAAGCGCATTGTTGCATATAGAATGAAAGAAAATGAGCTGGCCGAGGCGTCCAAGCCGAAGAAGGCCAAAAAGAAATGACCTGATCGGCCGGGCATGACGTTTCTCAGTATCGGAGCTAAGCAGCGTCAGTTTTCCGGTAGCGGTGGCCAAGTACTTTTGGATGAATTATCAAGACCTCATCCAGATATGATGCCGCATACTTTTCATATACCGGTCCTCGGGCTGGGATACTCTATCGATACCCCCATTAAGGTTGCCAAATACGGCATTTCCTCCGTCGCATCCATTGTCGACGACGAACTGATCGAGCGTATGCGCATACATTACGCCCGCCAGCGCGGCGAAGATGATACGCCCATTGCCAAATCCGAGCCGGACTACCGCAGCCGCCGGATCACCACTTATCTCGACCTGATGCACCGCATTGTGGAGGAAGAATTTGAAAATCTGAAAAACCAGCCCTTTGGCACGGGTAGTGATATCGATCGCTATTTTGGTTTGCTACCGGCCGATTCGAAACTGAAACTCCGGTATGAAGCGATGCTCGTAATGTCCGACGGAACGGAGAAGGACGCAGAAGCATCCGCGCTACGGGCGCAACTCGTGCCCGGTAGTATCGATGTGAATATCATGTCGAAGGTGGACAAAATGAACACCGATTCCGATGGGAACCTGCTCGACGATATTTATACGGACGCACTGGCTGCACTACGCGGTTTCGCATTAAGCCGGTTGTCGTCGTCGATCATCCTTTCCGCGGGCATGAACCCGCATTTGTACAGTTATCTGGAAGCTTTTCCCGATTTCCTCCCGAACGAGGAAGGGGATTTTCGCAAAAAGGTAATTCTGAAAGTAAGTGACTACCGTTCGGCATTAATCCAGGCGAAGTTCCTGGCCAAGAAGGGCATTTGGGTTTCCGAATTTCGGATTGAGTCGGGACTGAATTGCGGCGGACACGCGTTCGCCACGGAAGGTAACCTGCTCGGCCCGGTGCTGGAAGAATTCAAAAACCGGCGTGACGAAATGTTTACCGAGCTGTTCGCGTTGTACGGGGCTGCGCTGGAAGGGAAGGGGATCACGCTCATCCATGCGCCGCGTACGCGGATATCCGTGCAGGGCGGCATTGGCACCGCGGCCGAAAACGCCTTTTTACTCGAACATTATGGCATAGAGGCCACGGGTTGGGGGAGTCCGTTTCTGTTGGTTCCCGAAGTCACCAACGTGGATAAGGCTACGCTGAATGAGTTGGCCAATGCGGATAGCGATTCCTATTATGTGAGTGACTCATCACCTTTGGGTGTACTTTTTAATAATTTCAAAAACAGCACTGCCGAGAAGCAGCGCCTCGAACGCATTGCAAAAGGGCGTCCGGGGAGCCCGTGCAACAAGCGGTACCTTGTTTCAAACACCGAATTTACCAGTGAGCCAATCTGTACTGCTTCGCGCGAGTATCAAAATCTGAAAATCAAACAGTTACTCGCACTCGACCCGCAGCCGACCGACCTGCAAATGCAAATTAACGCAGTCACCGAAAAGCTATGCCTTTGCGAAGGACTAAGTACCGCGGCACTCATCAAAAACAACCTGATTAAACCGCGGGAGAATAGTGCAGTAGCCATTTGTCCCGGACCCAATCTGGCTTGGTTCTCCGGCATCTACTCATTGGACGAAATGGTGGGACATATCTATGGGAAAATAGACCTGCTCGCAAAGCACCTGCGGCCCAATATGTTCATCAACGAACTGAATTTGTATGTGGATTATCTCAAAAAGGATGTTGAGCGGCATGCAGCTGCGCTGAACGATAAGAAAGCCAAGTATTTCTCGAAATTCCGCGCTAACCTGATCGAAGGCATTAATTACTACAAAAAGCTGATCCCTGAAATTACTAATCAAACGGTGGCTTACCGGCAGGAGATGATGGCGCAGTTGGAAGCGATTGAGGCCAGGCTTTCATAGTTTGCCTGTTTTATCCATATCACCCGAATGGAAGAGACTGATCGCGGCGTCATAATCAGGATGGGTCTTCCGGAGCAGGATGGAGGCATATACGGTTAATTCTGATCTGGTTAAGTGACCATTTTCGTCGACCTTCAAATCTGTTACTGTGAACACCCCATCTTGCTTTTCGATTGACGGGTCATTGATCAGATCAAACCATCTGTTGAATTTGAGGAACCGCTTGTATCCTTTGCCGTCAAATGGGTCGCAATAGTAGACGATTATAGCGTCGTTCTCTCTCAGAAAATTGGTCAGGATGTCCAGCACAGTATTTCTGAGCCGGACATCCAGGCCGATGGACGGTTTGTTTGTTTTAATGACGAAACTGTGAACCCCAGCTATCTCCGGATTCAGAGGAAACCATCTTCCGTCGAGAGATAAGTGAACGGAAACGACGATGTCTTGTTTCGTAGTAAACTGATAGACATCCCCAAAGTGGCGGTAGTTATAGATGTCCAGCAAATCTTACGCCCAATGCATGTAGTTCCTCCAATGTCATTTCGCCTCTTTGGTACGCGTCGATGTCCCGATGTGTTTGCATCATTCTCGCAATCAGAATTTCCATCGTGAGTTTCTCCGGACGTTGTTCGGTTGTAGATACTTCGGCAGCATCCGGCGCGTTTGTAGGTGTTGTTTGTTCCATAGTTTGAAAGATTTATATGAAATTCTTATCAAAACTAGGAAATGCAAATGAAGTATTTCTGCCCCAAAACCAGGGAATGATCAACCGGAACCGATGAGTTATCAACGGTGAAAAAGACGCTAATTTCGCATCCGCGCCAGCTTCTCATACTCCAAAACAGTGATCTGGCTGCCTTTCATATCCACCAGGCGTTCGTCTTTGAAATCTGAAAGCGTGCGGATGACGGTTTCGGTGGCGGTACCTACCATAGAGGCAATATCCTCTCGGGTAACGGCCATGGAGAATGGCTTCGATCGGTCTTCCTGGTACCGTTGTACGAGCATTACCAGTGCCTGCGCCACGCGTTTTCGCACCGAATTATAGGCAAGTTGTAAAAGCCGCTCTTCCCGCTCTTTGATCTCATTGGAGAGCATCCGGATGAATTTGGAAGCCACTTCACGGTTACCTTGGAGCAGGTTGAAAAAATCGTCTTTCGGGATCATGGCCACCTCCGATTTCTCCAACGCAATGGCTGTTTCTTCATAAGGCGCACCTTGCAGCAGATCGAGGTAGCCGAAAAATTCGCCCTCTTTTAGCAGATCGGTGATATACTCCTTGCCATTTTCGTTGGATTTATAGGCCTTAACCTTCCCTTTTTGCAGGAAAAATACATGCGACGGGAAGCTACCTTCGGTATAAATCGTCTCTTTTTTTCGCAAAACTTTCACCTTTTTATCCTCCGCAAGTTTTACGATCGGATCGAAGGCCTGTGCTTCCTTAATGAACTGGTCGAAGCCGTCGGCGGAACGTTCAAATTGCTTTTTTAGCCGGTCGCTCTTTTTCAAGCGCATTTCGACGGCATTCAGCAGTTCCACGTCGTCGTAAGGTTTGGTAAGGTAATCGTCGGCACCCATGGTCATGCCTTTGCGGTAATCCTCCTTCTCGGCTTTCGCGGTCAGGAAAATGAACGGAATGGATGCCGTGCGCTCGTCCTTGCCGAGCATATGCAGCACGCCATAGCCATCGAGCTCGGGCATCATAATGTCACAGATAATCAGGTCGGGATGGTACTGGCCCGCCTGCTGCACGCCTTCCTTACCGTTTTGAGCGGTAATCACCTCGAAGTTGGCGAGTTCCAGGATCTCGGCCGTATTTTCCCGCATTTCCGGGTTGTCTTCTATTAAAAGTATTTTTCTCGCTTCCAAGTTGGATACTGTTTGTGTCAGGATTCGATTTTAACGGATGCCGGCTCGCGGTTAGGCAGTTCCACGAAAAATGTGGTGCCAATGCCGATTTCACTCTCGAAACGCACTGTGCCGCCCATGAGCTCGATATAGTTTTGTACAATGTTGAGCCCCAGCCCCGTTCCTTGCGCATTGCCGGCATTATTGGCACGGAAAAACCGGTCGAAAATATGGCCCTGGTCTTGCTTGGGAATACCAATGCCCTGATCCTGCACTTCAATACGGATCAGCCCGCTCCAATTTTTGACTCTCAAATGGATCGATTTGCCCGAATCCGAGTATTTGATCGCATTCGAAAGCAGGTTGAAAAGCACGTTGCGCAAAAGCTGCTTGTCGAGCCAGGCGTGGGCTTCCCCGTCATAAGTCACAAACATCTCCTGGCCGTCCTTGCAAAGCCCCCTGATTTCCTCAATCAGGTTTTTGCAAAATGCGCTAAGGTCGGTAAGCACAGGAATGCAGTGAATGCGGCCTTCTTCGAGCTTGCCGATCGACAGGAAGTCATTCAGGATCTCAGTCAGGTTGGTAACGGTCGATTTGATACGCTGGACGTGTTTCTGGCGCTTGTCTTCTTCCTCGGTGCGCGAGTACCTGCCTATGAGTGATGCCGACGACAGAATGGTCGCAAGCGGCGTCCTGAACTCATGCGACGCGATGGTCACGAACTGACTTTTCATATTGTTCAGCTCGCGTTCCTTCGTCAATGCGCGCACGACCTCTTCCTGCGACTGCTCAATGCGCCTGATCGCCGCTGCCAGTTCTTCCGTGCGTTGCTGCACGCGGATTTCCAGTTCGGCATTCAGTTTTTGTATTTCAAGGTTAGCCTCGATAATGCGGCTTTCCTGCTTTTTGCGCTCGGTAATGTCAATCACAAAACTCACGACAAACTCGCCATCGCTGGTTTTGAAAGGGCTTAGACTGACCTCTACGGGAAACTCGCTGCCATCTTTGCGCCGGGCGAAAAGATCCATCATATGCCCCATTCCACGGGCACGGGGGGCTTCGAGGTACTCGTCGCGATAGCCCACATGGTTTCTGTTGAACCGTTGGGGAATCAGCGTCTCGACTTTCTTGCCGATCAGCTCGCGATCCGAGTAGCCAAAAAGCTCTTTGGCCTTGGGGTTAAGCATTACAATGTTCGCCTGCTTGTCCACCACCACGATCCCTTCGGTCGCGTGCTTGAACAGGGCATCCAGCATCTCGATGTGCCGTGTCATCACCTGTGTATGAATTAAAATATCCGTATCAAACATACCAAAGTACAGGACACAGGTGAACACCGCAAGAATTCATCATTAAACTGTTTGACTAAAAAGAGTCGTTTGAGGTAAATCGGACCATAGGCGCGCATCGAAAGCCATGCACACATTGCGTACGAAAGCCTTGCCTTTCTCGGTGATTCTCAGTCGGAAAGGCTCCACTTCCACCAGCCCGTCGAACTCCATTTCGGAAAGCCTTTCCAGCGCCTGGTATAGTTCCATGCAAACTTCCGAAGTACTGCCCCAGGAAGTTTCGAAACTGGTCATCAGCCGTAGAATGTGCTTTCTCAGGATCAGGTCTTCGCCGCTCAGCTCGTGACCGCGGAATACAGGCAGCTCATTGGCAGCAAGCTTTTTGTAATAGTCTTCCACCTTCTTTTCGTTCTGGGCATACCCCCACCACGAGTCGGAAATTGACGATGCACCAAGGCCGATCAGCAGTTGGGTCCGGGTGTCGGTATAACCCATGAAATTCCGGTGCAGCCGCTCTTGTGTGGCAGCTTTGTAAAGTTCATCGGATCGGAGCGCAAAATGGTCCATGCCGATATCCTCGTAGCCGGCCAATTCCAGCGCATTCCGCCCGGTTTCGTAAATCGCAATTTTATGGTCTGCATCGGGCAAGTCTTTTTCGGTGTAGCTGCGCTGGCCGGGTTTGATCCAGGGTACGTGCGCATAGCTGTAAAATGCGATGCGGTCGGGTTTCAGGCGGATTACACGCAGCATAGTCTCCATCATAGAGCAGTTTTTTTGCTGCGGCAGGCCGTATACGATGTCGTAATTAACGGACGTGTAGCCGATTTCGCGCGCTTTCAATGTGAGGTGTTTGACCTGTTCAAAAGTCTGGTGCCGGTTGATGATAGCCAGTACCACCGGATTAAAATCCTGCACACCAATGCTGATGCGGCGGAATCCTACCGAATATAAGGCTTCCAGGTGCGCATCGGTGGTATTTCCCGGATGCGCCTCGAAACCGAACCGGGCATCGCTGTGTACGAGCGCGTCGGCAAGCAGGCCATTCACCAGCTTCACCAGGTTAGCCGGACTGAAAAATGTAGGTGTGCCCCCGCCCAGGTGCAACTCCCGGATCACCGGTTTTTCTTCTCCGAACAGTTCGCAGTACATTTTCCATTCCTTCAAAACGGCCTGGATATATTTGCTTTCCACCGCATGATTGATCGTGATGCGCGTGTTGCAGCCGCAATAGGTACAAAGGCTCTCGCAGAATGGCAGGTGAATGTACAGGCTGATACCTTCTTTCTGGTTCGATACCGAGAATGCATCTTGTACCAGCTCTTTCCATTTGCTGACGGCGGGAGGTGTTTTCTGCCAGTAAGGAACGGTCGGGTAGCTGGTGTAGCGTGGTCCCGGAATGTTATATTTAAAGAGCAGGTCCTTGTCCATTGGTCAAAGTTTTGATGTAGATCATTGATCAAAACTACCGAGGACCGGAGGGGAAAAACATGACTTTGGTCATGCGAAAAACAGACTTCTAACCAGCTTTTACATAGCTCCAACCTTCCTGTTGTAATACTACCAGCTCGGCAATGCCGGAGGGGATCACTTCAATGCCTTCTATCAGCTCTGTTGCTTCCACACCGTTGGCGACGAGCATATTGCGGCAAGCGGCGATGGTAACATACTGATTGAGTAATCCTGTAATATCGTTGGCAAATGTATTTCCTACGGTGCAAAACGGCATGGAAGAACCGTGGCAAACAATACGAACATCAACTGTTTCGCCCAAATGCGCAAGCAGGTTGCCGACTTGCCGGATCATACTGCGATGGACTTTGGGATCGTCCGAGGTAAGCTGGATAATGGCTTTATAAGTTTTCATGCCGGCAAGGTAAGTCATCCGGCGCGCCGGTTCAAGCAGTTCACCGGCAGATTGTGATTCCGGCGGCAGGTTTCGAATGGTCGGGGTAGGAGGTCATGACCCCGCGTGCCATGAGCCAGATGCCCGCAATGGCCACCAACAGCGGTGTAAGTTTACGGATGCGCGTCCTCAGTGCGGGTGTGAATTGTTGTTTTGCCATGCCCAATGCGAGCATCGCTGGCATGGTACCCAGCCCGAACAGCGCCATAAACGCGCCACCGCCCCAGCTACTGCCCGTGGCGACCGAACTGACCAGCGCCATATACACCATTCCGCAAGGGATGGCGCCGTTGAGCATGCCGAGTAGCAGCATACCCGGTAAATCGGCCTTTTTGAGGTAGAAGCCCATTTGTTGCTTCAGCCGATTGATTGTTTTTTGCCAGAACAGCGGCATATGCAACCGCTGCTCCAACCCCGCCGCCGGCCAGAGCACGTAAGCCAGCATAGCTACGCCGACCGCGATGGAGGCATACCGGAGCAGACCCAGCCAAGCGAGCGACGCGCCGAGCGTACCTATGACGATACCGAACATCGCGTACGTAAGCGCGCGCCCCACATTATACGCCAGCACACCTGCGATCTGGCGCGCCCGCGTGCCCTTGTGCACGGGTAACGCCAATGCGATAGGCCCGCACATGCCTACGCAATGGAAGCTGCTGATGAGCCCCATCGAAATGGCGAGGTAGGGCATGACGGTGATCATCGGTTAAAGATTGTTGTGGTCAACTACCACCACGCCCTCACTCCAGTAGGTTTCGTTTCCGCCCTTCCAGTCAACCTGGATTTTGTAGCGCCCTGCCGGGATCTGCGACAATGCGACGGTTTGTCCGTTGCCGTTCGAGTCGATTGCGAACTGGCGGTCGTTGCGGTCGTCGGACGGGCAATACATGCGGATCTGGCCCGAAATGCTCGAATCGGCGAAGGTTGCCGGATATCGGATTTGCAGAGCATTGTCTTTGATTTGCCAGGATAATGGCTCGGTCAGTTCCGCGGCGCGTTGCAGCTTGTCGATCTTACCCTGGAATTTCAGTTCTTCCTCGTAGTAATGGTCCGTGACAAGATCGATTTTTTGCCCGGCGCTCATCCCAACCAGCAGTAGTATCATCGATACAAAGCTGATGTAAACCGAAGCGATAAGTGCTTTCCAATTGACTTTCATGGTGATTTATTAAATAGGTTAATACATTATTCTTCCGGCGCGATGAACGTGGTTTCGAAGGCTTCCAACTGCTGGTTGCCCTGCGAAACCGAGAGTTTTAGTACCGTTTTCCGGCTCTTTAACTCGGATTTTGGGATAATCACAAACACGGTTCCCTCGGACATCCCCGCAGCTTCGAGCGTCAGATCGGGTGATCCGGCGAAAAGAAGCTTGCCATGCGGGGTGTCGAGGTGGAGGGAGGGTTTGATAACATGGTTCGTTTTATTGAATATCTTGAAAGTGTACAGGTTGCTGACCGTGCCGTCGTTGTTCTCAATATAACGGCTGCCCGGGGCGCGGAAAAGGGTGGTTTGCGTGTCGGTACGGGTAGCCACTACAAATCCCAGTGCCGACCATAGCAGCAGCAGCACCGCGGCATAACCCCACGTCCGCGGGGTGATCACTTTGGCTGTTTTCTTCTCGATCACATTCTCTGAAGTGTAGCGGATGAGCCCCCTGTCGAATCCCACTTTATCCATAATCGCGTCGCAGGCGTCAATGCAGGCGGTACAGTTCACGCATTCCATTTGGGTGCCGTTCCGGATGTCTATGCCGGTCGGGCACACGGCCACGCATTGAAAACAACTGATACAATCGCCTTCGGTGCGGTCGGTGCCTTTGTGCAATTTTCCCCTCGGCTCACCGCGTTCGTGGTCGTAAGCGACGTTGATGGAGTTTCGGTCGAGCAGCACGCTTTGCAGGCGGCCATATGGGCATACCACTGTGCAGGCCTGCTCGCGCAGCCACGCGAAGTTCCAGTAGAACACCGCCGTGAAAATGACAATGCCGGAAAACAGGCCGATATGGTCGTCGATAGGCTCGGAAATGATCTTGTAGAGCTCGTCGGTACCCAGTACATAGGCCAGGAGGAGGTTAGCGATAGCAAAGGAGATGATCAGGAAAATGGTGTATTTCAAACCCTTTTTCAGGATTTTTTCCGAAGTCCATGATGCTTTATCCAGCAATTTTTGTTTGCCGGCGTCGCCTTCTATGGCATATTCGATTTTGCGGAAGACCATTTCCATAAAAACGGTCTGCGGGCAAGCCCAACCGCACCACAACCGTCCGAAAACAGTGGTGAACAACACGATAAATACGAAAAACGAAAGCATCGTAAGTCCAAAAAGCCAATAATCCTGCGGCCCGATAAAGATGCCGAAGAGGATGATTTTCCTTTCAATCACATTCAATAGCACCAGCGGCTGTCCGCCGATACGGATGAACGGGGTGACGAACAGCAATGCGATGATCACAATGCTGAACACCACGCGGCGGTTATGCCACTTACCTGCCGGGCGTTGGGGATAAAGCGGACGGCTGTCGGCTTTGATACTTCGGACTTCGGCTTTCGGCTGTCGGCCGTCAGCTTTCTGTGTTTGCGAGCCCTTATTTGAGTCGTAAGTAGTTGCGTTTTCCATTGGAAATGTAATTGTTAATGGCTCATAACCACCGAAGTTCTATTCGGTAGCCGACTGCCGATTGCCGAAGTCCTATTCAGCAGCCGATACCTGGCCGTCGACCGCCGAAGTTCCTTCCAATTCTCCTTGCGGCTCTTTGGGATTGGCTGGTTTGGTGCCCTTGAGGGACAAGACGAAGCTCGCTACCTTCTGGATGTCTGTAGGAGAGAGTTGTTTCTCCCAAGAGATCATCCCTTTTTCAGGCACGCCATATTTGATCACTTTAAACACATTGTGAATGCCGCCGCCGTGCAACCAGTACTCATCGGTGAGGTTGGGCCCCACGGCACCACCACCTTCCGCCCCGTGGCAGGCGGTACATTTTTCCTGGAAGATTTTCATCCCAGCATCCACGCCGGCCTTGTCGGTCAGCAGCGTGACGGAGGTTTCGTCCATACTGGCGCCTACTTTTTCCATGTAAGCCTTTTTCTCGGCCTCGGCAGTGGCAATTTCCTTTTCCAGCTCGGCGATCTGGAGGTCGCCCAGCCCGCTGAAATAATAGGCCGAATAAACCACGGCAATGAAAACGGTGGTGTAGAACAGGAATTGCAGCCAGGGAGGCATCCGGTTGTCGAGCTCCTGGATCCCGTCGTAATCGTGACCGTCGATCAGGATATCTTTTTCGTCCTTCAAAGCCACGCTAATGCCTCTGAACTTCTTCCACCAATGCGCGCTGAAAACGTGGGTAGGCTCCTCGTTGGATGCGTGTGCAGTTTTATTGAGCAGCCTCATGGCCGATGCCAGCAGTACCGCCAGTTGGATCATGATGAAAACCAGGGCGGCAAGCACCACGCACAGGACCAGGTCGAGCCCGGTGATGGCGCGTACCGGCTCGGCGGTTTCCTGCGCGGAAGCAGGCAATGCGATGCACGCGAGCAAAAGCAGTGATAGCAAAGTCTTTTTCGTCACGCCGTCGTTCAGCGGAATGCTGCGCATTTTGTCGAGCTTTCTTTTATCAAGGCCCCACACATAAATGAGCAGGCCGACGAAGAAAACAAAAAAGATCAGCAGGGATATGAGGGGGTAAATGCCTACGCCCGCTATGGTTTCGAGATAATTCCGGAATTTCATATAGTCCGATGAGTTGAATGAATGGGTATTCGGGTGTAGTCAGGATTTGTCATGTGTGGTCATGTGTGGTTAAGCAGTCCTTGGTTATTCCCTGACAACCCTTGGCAAAACCTGACTAAACATGACAAAACCTGACCATACTTGACTTACTGACCGCTGCCGTTTTGTTTAATATCCGTCCCAAGTCGTTGCATGTACGCAATCAGCGCGATGATCTCTTTATTCGCTGCGGTTTTAATGCCGCTTTGTTTAAGTCGCTCCTGGATTTCCTGTTCCTGCTTCACGAGATCTGCATTGGCCTGGTGTTCGTATCCTTTTTCATAAGGCACACCGAGCGTCTGCATGGCCTTGATCTTCGCTTGAGTTGTGGTCGTATCCAGGTCGTTTTCGAGCAGCCAGCCATAGCGCGGCATAATGGAGCCCGGCGACATCGATGTTGGATCTTCCATATGGTTGTAATGCCAGGAGTCGGGGTACTTGCCGCCTACGCGATGCAAATCCGGGCCGGTGCGTTTGGAGCCCCATTGGTGTGGGTGGTCATATACAAACTCCCCGGATTTGGAGTACTCCCCGAACCGCTCGATCTCGGACCTGAACGGACGGATCATCTGCGTATGGCACACGTAGCAGCCCTCGCGGACGTAAATGTCGCGTCCCTGCAATTCCAGCGGCGTGTAGGGTTTCACACTTGCAATGGTAGGTACGTTGGATTCGACAAGGAAAGTCGGTATCATTTCGATCATTCCGCCGATGGCGACGGCTATCAGGGAGAATATGGTTAATGCCAGAGGCTTGCGTTCCATTAAGCGGCGGTGCCAGTATTCGCTCTTTTCGGCATGCCAGATGGCACTCAATGGCATCGCTTTGGCGGTTTCAGTGGCAACGAGCTTGCCTTTCAGGGCGGTCATCCAGAGGTTGTAGATCATCACTACGAAACCCACGAGATACAAGGAGCCGCCAACGCCGCGGAGGAAATACAGCGGCTTGAGAGCCGTTACGGTTTCAAGGAAGTTGGGATATTTCAAAAGACCTTCCTGCGTAAACTCTTTCCACATGGAGCTTTGTACCCAACCGGCCCAATACATAGGAATGGTATAGAAAATGATACCCAGCGTACCGATCCAGAAGTGGAAATTGGCGGCTTTGGTAGAATACAGCGGGCGGTTATAAAGGCGTGGGAAGAGCCAGTAGAGAATACCGAAAGTAAGGAAACCGTTCCACCCGAGCGCACCCACGTGTACGTGTGCCACGATCCAGTCGGTGTAGTGGGCAATGGCGTTTACGTTTTTCAACGACAGCATCGGGCCTTCGAAAGTGGCCATACCATAGGCGGTAATCGCTACCACCATGAACTTGAGTACCACATCTTCACGAACCTTGTCCCAGGCACCGCGGAGGGTCATCAGCCCGTTCATCATACCACCCCACGACGGCGCGATGAGCATGACAGAGAATACCGTGCCGAGCGTTTGCGCCCATTCGGGCAATGCGGTGTAGAGCAAGTGGTGAGGGCCCGCCCAGATATACAGGAATATCAGTGCCCAGAAGTGTACGATCGAGAGGCGGTAGGAATAAATAGGCCGGTTGGCAGCTTTCGGCAGGAAGTAGTACATCAAGCCCAAGTAAGGGGTTGTCAGGAAGAATGCAACCGCATTATGCCCATACCACCATTGTACCAATGCATCCTGCACACCCGCATACACGGAGTAGCTTTTCATGAAAGAGATCGGGAGCTCTACGCTGTTCACAACGTGCAGCATCGCGACGGTCACAAAAGAGGCGATGTAGAACCATACCGCGGCATAAATGTGCTCCACGCGCCGGTTAATGGTGGTCATGATGATATTCACCAAGGCAGAAACCCACACTACGGCGATCGCGATGTCGAACGGCCATTCCAGTTCAGCATATTCTTTGGAAGTGGTAAAACCCATGGGTAGCGAAATGGCTGCACCCAGGATGATAGCCTGCCACGCCCAGAAGTGGAAACGGCTCAGAGCAGGACTCCAGATAGGCGTCCGCAATACACGCGGGACAGAATAATAGAGCCCGGTAAAAAATCCGTTTCCGACAAATGCGAAAATCACCGCATTGGTATGCAGTGGCCGGATACGGCTGAATGTCAGGAATGGCAGATCAAAATTCAGGTTCGGGAAAACCAGCTGCAATGCGGCCAGTAAGCCCACGAGCATGCCTATGAGTCCGAACAGGATGGTGGCGATGGCGAAGTCCCGCACAATGCGGTTGTCGTATTGAAATTCATCCAACTCAACGGAGGCGAGGCCGGGATGGGGAACGTTTGACATAACTTGGTGGTGATAAATGGTAAAAATCAGTTCAGGTTCTGGGGATTATGGCTTTTCGGAATCGTCGAGCAGGATGCGTACGGAAGGCGTGTAGTCGTCGTCGTAGTGGCCCTTCCGTACCGACCAGATGAATGCGCCCAGGAATCCCAGCGCCACCAGCAAACTGGCGATGATCAATAGATACAATGCGCTCATGATGAGGATTGGTTAGGTGTTTTTGATAGGCCAAAACTACCGGCGCCATGGCTGGCAAAGGATGATGATTGCTACGTCCGTTTTATGACATTGGTCAGTTTTTTGAGATATCTCCGTGCGGCGGCATTGCTCGCAAGTGTGGTAAACGCCACTATGGTGATGGAACTGACCGGCATCAGGATTGCAGCGATGACCGGCGAAAGGTGGCCTGTTACCGCAAACGAGAGTCCCAGTATATTGTAGATCAATGAAATAGCGAAGCTCTGACGAATAATGCGCTGACCGCTGCGGGCGAGGGCAATGTATCCCGGCAGCAGGCTGAGCTGATTACCTTCCACGATCGCGTCGCAGGAAGGGGAGAAGTTGTTGATATCATCCGAAACAGCCAACCCCACGTCGCTCTGGCGCAATGCACCGGCATCGTTCAGCCCATCGCCGACCATAAGCACGTGGCGGCCTTCACGTTGCAATCCGCGTACGAAATCCAGTTTTTGCTCGGGTTTCTGGTTAAAAAGTAGCAATGCGTTCTCGCCGAAGAGCGGTGCGAGCAGATCGCGGTCGGTCGGTCGGTCGCCGGAGAGCAGATAGGTACGGATGCCTGCCTGACGCAATGCGGAAAGTGTTTCGGGCAGTTCGGGCCGGTATTTGCTGCGGATTGTGAAATAGCCCCTTACGACCTCGTCGATAGCCACATACACCCGGCTCGACTGCCCGGTACTTTCCGCATTGCTGATTGCTCCAACCCAGTCGGCAGAGCCAACCTTCACCCTTCGTGCGCCCCATTGCGCGGCCATCCCTTTGCCACTGGTTTCCGAAAAGCCCGTCAGCACACGCCTGCTGGCCGGCACATCGGCCAAATGCTTCGCGATGAGCCGGCTTAACGGGTGGGAGGATTGTCCCACGAGGGTTTTGATCATCACCAGCTCATCCCGGGTCGAAGGTTCGCCTGTAAAGTCGATTTCCGCGTCGTCGGGAAGGGTAATGGTGCCTGTTTTATCAAAAACAACGGCGTCGGTCCTCGCCAGCCGTTCGATACTGTGCGCATTTTTAGGGTAAAAGCGGTTTCGGCTGAAAACGCTCAGGAGGTTGCCGTTCGTAAATGTGGATGAAAGCAGTAATGCACAGGGGCAAGCCACCAGCAACGTGGTGGTGAATGCCAGGAATGCGGTTTCCGGGTTTTTATTGACAAAAAACCAGAAGGCAAAAGTTACCGCTGCAATGCCCAGCACGATCAGCGAAAAATAGCGGTTAATGCGTGCCGCCAGCGATTTGTTGGCGTCGTCTTTCTCGCGGGTAAATGCCTCATTATTCCAAAGTTGCGTGAGGTAGCTTTGGGAGACTTCCCGCAGTACTTCCAGCTCGATGGCCGCGCCTTTTTGCTTGCCGCCCGCATAAATGGTATCGCCTTTCCGTCTTTCGATCGGTTGCGATTCGCCGGAAACGAAGCTGTAATCGACCATCGCTACCGCGCTTTGCAGCACCGCATCGGCCGGGATCAGTTCTTCATTTCTGACCAGCATCCGGTCGCCTTTTTGCAGGTCGGTAATGGGTTTCCGTGCCTCGATTCCATCGTTCAGGACGGAAATGGCAATAGGGAAATAGGATTTATAATCGCGATCAAACGAAACGCCGGCGTAAGTTTTGTCCTGAAAATACCGGCCTACGAGCATAAAAAATACGGCTCCGGCAAATGAATCCAGGTATCCGGGCCCGGTTTGCGTAGCGAGCTGGTAAATGCTGATCAGGAAAACGCAGCTCAATGCGAGGGCAATCGGCGCATCGATGTTCAGGTAACGCCCTTTCAGCGCCGACCAGGCAGATTTGTAGAAATCCGCCGCGCAGTAGAACAGCACCGGCAAGCTTAGGGCGAGGTTAAGAATACCAAAAAGCGTGCGGAGATTCTGGTCCGAGGTGTTTTGCCCCAAATGAAAGTATTCGGGAAAGCTCAGCATCATGATATTTCCGAATGCAAATCCGGCAATTCCGATTTTATAAAGCCGGGTGCGGTTCCATTTCCCCGCTTTCTTACCCGACAAATCGTCCATGCTCAGGTAAGGCTCATATCCGATGCGCGTAAGCAGCGCAGCGAGTTCGCTCAGCCGTAATGCAGGTGCGTCAAACGTAATTCTGACCTTTTTTTCGGGGAAATTCACCACCGAGCTCCGCACCGCGGGGTTGAGGCGGTACAGGTGTTCGAGCAGCCAGATACACGAGCTGCAATGCATTTTCGGAAGGTACCAGTATACGGTGGTCAGATGTCCGTCCGTGAACTCGATCATCTTGTCGTGCACTTCGGGCTGATCGAGGTGGTCGTATTTACCCTTGTAAAACGCAGGGTCGGGCGAAATGCCCTGTGCACCTTCGATCGCGTAATACTGACAAAGGTCACTTTCTTTCAAAACACTGTAGACGGTCAGACAACCGTCGCAGCAAAAATCGTGGTTGTCGGCGTGCAGGACGTCATCGCGGCATTCCTCGCCGCAATGGTAGCAAGCCTGTCGTGTATCGGAAATGGCCTCCGGGGCCGTCAATATGCTCATGGTCATGGTCTGGATTAAACCTTATCCAAAATTGGAGCATACGATCAGCCGAACGGATGACGGAAAGATGGGGAAAAAACTGACTTTGGTCAGGAATTATAGCTTATGCCCTGATTGAGTTCAAATGCATAGCGATAGTTGATCAGCGCTTTTTGTTCTGCATTAGTATACCAGCCTTTTTCTTCGTGGCTGAGATTCACAATGTCGTCCGTTGCGAGCTTGCCATATTGTTGGGCCACAAATTCCAGCACTTTCAACTCCGTGTCTGAAAATAGTGCTTTGTCAAACGATGTGGAGGCTTTGATTTCGTCGCCATACGCACCATTCCCAAAATATTGCTCTTCGATGCTGATCTGTCCTTGTTGTGAAAGATCCACATACATTTTCTGAAACTGCGCAGGTACCGGACCGAACTGTATTGCTCTGTATTCCAGTCCGGTAATTGAGTATCCCGTTAGGCGGTAAGCATTGAAATCGGCATAGAATAGCAACTTGTTCAATTTGGTTTTGAACAGCGTAATCTTCCTTAATACCTGAAAAAATGCGATCATACCAGCGATTTTGGCAAAATCAGGTTGACGGTAGCCATTAAGTCTTGATGGAAATATCTTTTCGGCAGCAAATTCTATACTTTGGTTCTCCCCGGCCAGCGTCAGCTTTTTAATTTCTTTATCGCTCAGAAAATGCACGCTCGCAGTAACCTGCTGGACAAATGTTGCCGGGTTACGGATCGACATAATGAGCCTCCCGATGGCTACGGACGGCACTTCTCCTGCTTCATACAGGCGATATGAATTCGCACCAAGCCCTAAAATTTCTGACATTTTGCTGGCTGAGATCCCGTAACCTTCCCTGATTCGCCTGATTTCTTCCGGAAACGGAATCCCGTACTTTTCGCGGTACTGGTTATGCACCTGCACGATACTCAACTCGTCGAGGCGGTCGTCGGAAAAACGCTCGCCGGAATCTTCGCATTCGTAATAATGCGTAACGACTTCAAATTCTTCTTTTCTGAATGTCAGGCTCGCTACTTCGTTTCGTACCTGCATTTCCTTTCCTGTAATCGGACTTTTCATAATGTTTGTTTAAATGGATACCGCATCGGCCTTTCGGCAATGTGAAATGATATGCAAAGGGTATTCGCATTAGCCCGGCCCATCGAAATTTTGATATAAAGTGGATGTCCCTGAAAGTTTTTGCCGAAAACCCACATGTCGCTGATTTGATAAAGTGTATCTGTCAGCGGGCCTTCAACGTAGTCATCGACGTTAATCTATTCAATGATTTGCCGTCGTTTTGCGGGCGAAATTTCGAGTAGTAACATTGTCTGAGCGTTCTTCGGATTTTTCCTCTCCGTAAACAGGATGTCGAATATCCTGTATTTCACAAAGAAGTCGTCCAGGAAGCGTTGTACTTCGTGACGGTCGGGCATAGTGTGTATGTGTATTTAATTTTATAGTTTAAAATTACCAATATTATGCTGTATTTTCAACTATAAAGTTTTATTTTTTTAAAACAATACAAAAACTCGCTAAAATTCTTACCAATCCCCGTCGGTTTTGACCGGCGGATCAGCGAACTTGCGGACTCCAAACCCTTTCTGACAACCATCGCTTCCGAAAACCCAAATAGCACCGACGATATGTTACTCGCCCGTATGCAAACGGGCGATAGTGAAGCTTTTGCCGCGCTGTACCGTAAATACTGGCGTCGGCTGTTCGATGCCGCCTACCGGCGGATCCTGCTACGCGAAGAAAGTGAGGAAATTATCCAGGAAATTTTTGTCGACCTCTGGGCCAAACGTGAAACGCTGCTGATTTCGGTATCACTCGAAGCCTACCTGTTCGGTGCGTTGCGGTACAGCATTTATAACCTGATCCGTTTCCGTAAAATCAGGGAGGCTTACCTCGAACATCTGCTGCAAGTGCCGGGCGACCAGAATAACTATATCGAGGATCGCCTGCATTACGAGGAGCTCGCCCGCGCACTGGAAAGCAGCGTTCAAAACCTGCCTGAAAAATTGCGGAAAGTATACCTGCTCAGCAGGAAGGAGCACCTCACTTATAAGGAGATTGCGGAGCAGGAACAAATTCCGGTGGACACGGTCGAAAAGCAGATGGGCCGTGCGCTGAAAATCCTGCGTGAAAATCTGAAAGAGTTTGCCTGGGCGTGGATTGTGCTGGAAATGTGGGGTTTATATCCATAAAAAAAGTCGGGCGGGCCGTGGCGGTAACCGCGCCGGAGTGTTACTATATCAAAAGCGGAGAAGTATATCGACGAATGGACAAAGATCGCTTGCTGTATTTACTGGAAAATGACAAGAGCGGACAGAACTCGCCCGCGGAGGCCGAGGAACTGGAAGCCTGGTATCGTTCGGCGGAATCGCGCCCGGCGTTCACCGATGGATTGTCTGCCGATGGTTTGTCGGCATTGGAAGATAAGCTCTTTGCCCGCATACAGACAGCCAATGCGGAATCTGAGGAATGGGTAGACGTGCTGCCTGCTGGCAAATCCGGCTGGTATGGCTGGGGTAAGATCGCGGCAGCGGTGCTGTTCCTGATTGTTGCGGGGCTTGGTTTGTATATGTTTCAACGGCAAAACGGCCGCATTACCGAACGCACCGGCTTCGGCGAAACCCGCGTACTGACGTTGCCCGATGGCTCGGAAGTTACCTTGAATGGGAACTCGGTGCTTTCATACGATGCCGAATGGTCGGAGTTGCGTGAAGTGCGGCTGGAAGGCGAGGGGTATTTCAAGGTGGTTCATACCAAGGATCACCGGAAGTTTCGCGTACGTACGGGAGCGGATTTCAGCCTCGATGTGCTGGGCACACAGTTCAATGTCAGCAAGCGCGAGAGCGGCACGCGGATAGTCCTCGACGAAGGAAAGGTCCGGTGCAACCTGGGCGACTCGGAAAGTGATACGCTGGTCCTTAGGCCGGGCGAAATGGTCCAGTTTCGTAAAAAGCCATCGGATTACCAGCGCGAGCGCGTAGAAAAGGGGCTCTACTCGGCCTGGAAAGATCATAAACTCATTTTCAAAAACACTTCACTACGGGAGGTCGCCGGGATATTGCGGGATACCTATGGCCTGGAAACAGACTCCAGCCGTCCCGAATTACTCGATCGCCAGATCTCGGGCTCCGTCCCGACAGACAATGTCGATCTGCTTCTTCAAGGTGTTGCCGAAGCATCGGCCGTGACCATCACGCGCGACGGCGACCAGTTGGTCATAGCGCCCAAATCTGAATAAGGCGGGAAGTATGAAACCGAGAAGTCAGGAAAGTCATTAGGTCAAGAGCTGCAAGTCGGGTACTGGCAGTTATATAACTGCCATATTTTTTGCATGCTTAATTTGTAATTTAATTTATTAATTATCTTAAAAATCAAATTTTATATTTGAAATAACGATAAATTACTACTTATGGACCCACTGAATTTGCACTGTTAAAAATTTTCAAAAAAAAGTTGCATTCCGTGTGGCGGTAGGCCAAATGAAACGGTACTCTATGTTTAGAATCGCGAAATAATGTGGTACGCGTTCGGATTTTGGCCATTTAAACAAACCCTGTAAAAGCGCTTTCGCCTATGAAACGACTGATCACTACTCTTAACCTGATCGCAATTTGCTGTTGTACCGTATTGGCGGTGCACGCGCAGAACGTCGCGCTGTCGAGGCTCGATGAGGGCGCCCCGCATCGGGTGAGCCCTGGCGGTGACTCACGCCCGCGCCAGGCGGTAACCCTGGAATCGAAACTTCGCGAACTGGAAAAACAGTTCAATGTATCCTTCCTGTACAACTCCGGCTATGTCAACGGTAAAACCGTGAAGGAGTCCGGTAAGGCTGGCTCATTGGAACATTCGTTGCGTAAAATCCTGGAACCGAATAATCTGGCTTTCAAGAAGCTGCGCGATAATTTCTATGTGATCTACATTAAAGATGAATCCACAGAAAAAGCCGGTGATCGCCCCGATGCTGAGCGGAAAACATCGCTGGAGTCGCAGCCGACGGGACAGTTGCAGGCTACGCAGCCGGTAAATACGCTCGCTTCCTTATTGAAGGGCGCCGCGGAACGTAAGGTAGCGAATGTTGCGCTGACGGTCTCCGGTGTGGTGGCCGACGCCGTTTCGGGCGAGCCGTTGCCTGGTGCCAGTGTAGTTGTAAAAGGTTCTGGTACAGGCACAACCACAAACGGAGAGGGGCGGTACGAGCTTCCGAATGTACCTGAGAACGCGACATTGGTATTTTCATTCATCGGTTACCTGTCGGCCGAGGCGCCAGTGGACAACCGTTCGGTAATCGATATGAAACTATCGACCGATTCAAAGTCGCTCTCGGAAGTAGTGGTTGTAGGGTACGGTACTGTTTCCAAGAAGGATGTGACGGGCTCGGTGGCCTCGATAGGGGGCGATGAGATCCGGAATATGCCCGTGCGCTCTGCAACGGATGCTTTGCAGGGCAAGGCCGCGGGCGTGATGGTGACGCAGTCGAGCGGGAGCCCGGGCTCCGCGGGTATCGTGCGTATACGGGGGATCGGTTCGATCAACAACTCCAATGAGCCGCTTTACATCGTCGACGGGCTACCGCAAACGGGTATCGGTTGGTTGAACCCGAACGACATCGAGACGATGGATATTCATAAGGATGCGTCCGCGGCTGCTATTTATGGTTCGCGAGCTTCGAATGGCCTGGTGATGATCACGACCAAAAAAGGAGCCAAATCGGAAGCAATAAGCGTTTCGTTCGATAGCTACTATGGCTTGCAATCGCCGTGGAAGCGCCCGCACATGCTGAACGCCGAGGAGTTTATCAATTATAAAAACCGTGCAGCCGAAGCGGTGGGCGTCACCCCGCCGATCTCTCCGGACATGAAGACCCAGGCGCTCAATTTTGTACGTGCGAACACGGGGCCTAACGGTACCGACTGGTGGAAGCAGATTATCCATGAAAATGCGCCGGTACAGAGCTACAATATCAATGTTTCGGGTGGTAGTAAAAAGGTCGATTTTGCTTCCGCATTGGGCTATATGGACCAGAAGGGGATCGTTCGTGGCTCGGATTACCGCCGCATTTCGTGGCGGAATAATGTGAATGCGGATATCAACGAGCGGGTGCGCCTCGGCAGCAATATTGCCGTGGTTTACGAAAGCCGCCGCAATATCGATGAGAACAACCCTTATTCAGGGACGATTTTCAGCGCCATGACAGCCGACCCGATCACGCCCGTTTACCGCGATAACCTTCGGGATGTTCCTTCTTTTTACCAGACCATCATGCAAGGCTACGATGCCAGTAATCCATTTTCACGGTATGCCGGGGTGTTGTATTCCAACAAACCGAACCCGGTAGGGCAGATTGAGCGGATGCGGCAGAGCATTTGGGAGGGTATCAGCATGAAAGGTGGTGCGAACCTGGAAGTAAAAATCCTTGAACCGCTCAAATTCCGCAGCAACTTTGGTCTCGACGTTCACCGGGGCCTTTCCAAAGGCTTTACTCCGCAGTATTACCTCAATGGGTATGACTACGCGACCTACAATACGATCAGTAACTATTCCTATTGGTCCAATTACTTTGTCTGGGAGAATACGCTGGCATTTGACCAGGTTTGGGGCCAGCATCGCCTGAATGTGCTCGCAGGTACCTCGGCGGAGCTCACGAAAGGACTGGAATATGGTGCTTCCAAGCAGGGAGCCGTTAATAATGAGGAGGATATGCGGATTATCAACGCCGCTACGATCAATCCGGGCGCATCGGGCTACACTTATTCCAATGCATTGAACTCCTATTTTGGAAGGGTAAGTTATTCATTTGGAGGTAAGTATGTGCTGACGGCCAACGTGCGTCGTGACGGTACTTCCCGGTTTGCGAAGGATTATCGCTGGGGTACGTTTCCTTCGGTGTCGGCGGCATGGAACTTTACCAATGAAGAGTTTTTCAAAGATGCGGGTCTGAAATGGCTCTCGGAAGGTAAGCTGCGTGCCAGCTACGGGCAAATCGGTAACCAGAATATCACGAATGGTGCTTATTTGTCGACCTACGGCAATAACAGCCGCTACCTTTTTGGGGATAATAAAACCTGGTATATGGGAGCGGGTCGCGGCAGCATCGGGAACCCAATGTTGCAATGGGAGACGTCCAATCAGACCGATATTGGTGTAGACCTTGCATTTTTAAATAACAAACTGACGCTCACTGCGGATTATTTCAAAAAGGCGGTCGACAATATGCTGCTTATCGTACCACTACCCACCACACTGGGGTATCCTAATTTCCCCTGGTCAAATGCGGGTAAGATGGTGAACAAGGGCTGGGATTTTGCGATCGGGTATGATGATGAAGTGGCTGGTTTCCAGTATGGTATCAAGGCTACGCTCTCGACTTTCTCCAACAAGGTAACCACGCTCGGTGGCGGTGAACCCATTTATTCGACGGCGCATTTGGGTGAAACCATCACCAAAACCGAAGAAGGAATGCCTGTGGGCTATTATTTCGGATGGCAGACGGACGGTATTTTCCAGACGCAGGACGAGGTTAATGCCAGCGCACAGAAAGGCCTTTCGACAGCCGGGGATATCCGGTTCAAAAACATCAATGGTGATCAGTTGATCAATGCTGATGACCGTACGAAAATCGGTAACCCATGGCCTGACTTCATTTACGGGCTTACCGTAAATGCGGCTTACAAAGGATTTGATATCAGTGCATTCGTGCAGGGCTCGCAAGGTAATGATGTAATGAACATCCTTCGCTACGATACCGAATCGGGTACCGGCTGGTACAATGCGCCGAAAGGCTTCCTCGAAAAGGCTTGGAATGGCCCGGGTAGTACCAATCAATATTACAAGATCTCACAGAATGCCGGCTTGAACACCAACGTGTCCCAGTATTTCGTGGAGGACGGCTCGTACCTGCGCATGAAGAATGTCCAACTTGGTTACAGCTTGCCGGGAGGTTTGCTGCAAAAGGCGAAAATCAAGCAGGTGAGGTTATATGTAGGTGCGCAAAATCTCTTCACGATCACCAAATACAGCGGCCTCGATCCTGAAATGGGTTCGGCCGATCCCAAACTGACAGGGATCGATCAGGGCTATTTCCCGCAGGCGCGCACATGGATGTTTGGTATCAATGCAAAATTCTAAAATATTCACTATGAAAAAGTTATCAATCATAATGCTTGCGTCGTGCCTGGTGCTGGGCGGGACGTCCTGTTCCGAAGAGTTCCTCGATCGCACGCCTCCGGGCAACCTTACCGACGAAACATTTTATAAATCGCCTGATGCGGGATTTAAATCGCTGGTGACCTGCTACCGGGGTTTTGTGAGTAACTTCTGGGGTTATGAAGCGGCCCGGGCTGAGCTGGGGAATATGGCCACGGACGATGCCGACAAGGGTGGTTCCGATGCCGGTGACCGTCCGTTCGTGACCGATCTTGGTTTTGGCCGGGCGCTTTCGTCCAACGAAACGCTTGCGGGCTATTGGACAGCGCGTTACAGTGCGATCGGTAACTGCAATGTGGCATTGGAGCGCTTGCCGGAGGCGAGCCTCATCGACGCTAGTGGTGCCCCGCTTGATCCTGTTCAAAAGAGCCGCTACCTGGCTGAAATCCGGTTTCTGAGGGCATTTTTCTACTTCGAACTCGCGGAGGTTTTCGGGGGTGTGCCGTTGGTGACCAAAACACTTACGGTGGATGACCGGACGAAACTGAACCGTGCGTCGGTTAAGGAGGTATTTCAATTTATTGAAGCAGAGCTCACGGCTGCCGCGAACGATCCGGCGATGCTTTCGGCTGCTAAGTTGCAGGCTTCCGAAGTGGGCCGGGCCACCAAAGAGGCTGCCTGGGCGCTGCTGGCAAGAGCTTACCTGTTTTTTGCCAAAGACGATCCTGCCCTTTTTGCCAAGGCGCGTGACGCTGCAAAGAAGGTGATCGACTCGGGCGCATTTGCTCTGCATCCTCAGTATCAGGAGATATTCCTGGAAAACGGGTATAAGACCAAGGAGGCTGTGTTTTCCATTATCATGGGCGACGATCCGGCGATCCCGATTTATGGCAGTACCATTAATGTGTACTGCTCGCCGCGTGGTGCAACCGGTGGCTGGGGCTTTGATTTGCCCACGCAAGACCTTGTGAATGAGTTCGAAGAGGGAGATCCGAGGTTGTTGTATACAATCCTGCAAACGGGTGACCAGTTTCCGAAGGCGAATGGTACGAAAGAGGTACTGGACTTTTCGACCTACCCGAATACCGGTTACCACAGCCGCAAAGTGTATTTGCCGGAATCGCGCCGCGGGCAAGGGTGGGGGAATGACGCCTGGACTTATCACCCGATCCGCTATGCCGACGTGCTGCTGATGTATGCAGAGGCATTGATTGAGAGCGGAGGGGATAGGGGTGAAGCGGCCGGCTACATTAATCAGGTACGTAAACGCGCATCGGCTTCGTCGCGGAAGGATATTGAAGCGGCATCTAGGGTTTTGAAAGTGGCTGAAAAACAGTTGCCTGACGTAAAGTCGGGTGATGATTTACGCAAAGCCGTGCGGCACGAACGCCGGGTGGAGCTGGCCATGGAATACCACCGCCTGTATGACCTCATGCGCTGGAACACGCTCGTGCCAACTATGAAGGCCTACGCAGCCAAGCCGTTTTCGAATGGTAAGGGCGGGAATTTTACGGCAGGTAAAAACGAGGTATTCCCTATTCCGCAAGTTGAAATCGACCGTTCGGGAGGTTCCATTGTGCAGAATCCGAACTATTAGGTAATGATTGAATAGTCAAATATGGTCAGGGGGTGTCAGGTGTTGTCAGATTTGGTCAGGTGTAGTCATGGGCGAGGAATGGTTAGGTAGTCCTTGGCAATTCCTGACCACTCTTTGACAATTCGTGACAAAGCGTGACCATTCGTGACAACACATGGCAATTCTTGATAATTCAGTCATTCAAAATTAAATATCACATAGCGCTACATTTCATAAATCATTTTATTAAGTTTATTGGGTGAAAAAACTGAAATCTTCCATAGGTCTTTTGTTTGCCGGGGCGCTGTGCCTGGCTTCGGTGAGCCGGAATGACAAACCGGTGTTCAGGGATGTAGAAAATGCTCATCCGGTTCGCATTGCCGGCATTTCGGAGGGGCCGGATTCGAGCCGGTTTACCTATACCAAATTGGTATCGGGCCTTGACGAGCCGATGGAAATGGCGATCCTGCCGAACTACGATATGGTGGTGGCTGAACGGAAAGGAGCCGTGCGCTATTTCAACAACGCCACCAAAGAGCTTTCCACGATCGCTCAATTCAATGTATTTAGCGGTATCGAGGACGGGTTGCTAGGTGTAGCAGTTGACCCGGATTTCAAGCATAACAACTGGATCTACTTCTATTATGGTGTCGGCGGCGAAAAGAGCGTCAGTCACCTGGCGCGCTTCGAACTGAAAGGGCAGAACCTGATCCAGGATTCCAAAAAGGTACTTTTGGAAGTCCCTACCCAGCGTAAGTACTGCTGTCATTCGGCGGGTTATATTACTTTTTCGGGCGGTCTGCTCTATCTATCGATCGGAGATAATACCAATGCAGAGGAAATCGAGGGGCATACGCCCATCGACGAACGTCCGGGGCGAGAGCTATCGGACGATCAGGCTGCTACGGCCAACAGCAACGACTACCGGGGGAAAATCCTGCGGATCAAGCCGGAAGCGGATGGGACTTACACCATTCCGGACGGGAATCTTTTCCCGAAGGACGGTTCGCAGGGCAAGCCCGAAATTTATGCGATGGGTGTGCGGAATCCGTTCCGCATTTCCGTAGACCCGAAAACCAGCTACCTATATTGGGGTGATGTCGGCCCGGATACGGAAGTGCCCGGTAGCGAGGGGAAAATGAGTTACGACGAGATTAACCAGGCACGGAAGCCGGGGTTCTTTGGGTACCCTTATTTTTTGGGCGACAACGAGGTGTTTCCCGACTATGATTTCGCGACCAAGAAGGAAGGCCCGGGAAAAGACCCGCAAAAGCCGATCAACGATTCACCTCATAACACGGGGATCCGCGAGTTGCCGCCTGCCCAACCTGCGTTCATCTGGTACGGGAAAGGCCCGTCGAAGAAATACCCGCAGGTAGGCAAAGGAGGAGCCAGCGCCATGGCTGGTCCGGTGTATTACAGTGATTTATACCCGAATGCGCCTTACAAACTTCCGGAATACTACAACGGGAAACTGTTCATTTTCGAATGGATACGGAAGTGGATCATGGCCGTGACCATGGATGCGAACGGCAACTATGTGAGCATGGAGCCTTTCCTGCCTCAATTGAAGGTCGTCGCGCCGATCGACATGCAGATTGCGCCCGACGGGGCCATTTACCTGCTCGCTTATGGGACCAACTGGTTTGCACGCAATACCGATTCGGGCATCATCCGGGTGGAGTATGCCGAGGGTAACCGCAATCCGATAGCCGCCGTTACAACAGGCAAGACCATCGGGGCCGCTCCATTTACGGCTACGCTTTCGGCCAAAGGCTCCAAAGACTACGATGCTGCCGATAAGCTGACTTACGAATGGAAAATCGGAGCGAAAAAGCTGGTGGGCGAGGAAATCAAATACACTTTTACCAAACCCGGTACTTACAATGTGGTACTGACCGTCTCCGACCAGAACGGTGGAAAGGGAACCGCTACCACCGAATTCAAGATCGGGAACACGCCGCCGGAGGTGAACATCGAGACGAAGGCAAATCGAAGCTTTTACTGGGATAATGCTCCGTTTGATTACAATATCAAGGTTACGGACAAGGAAGATGGCAATATCCAACGTGCAAAAATCCACGCAGGCTTCAATTACCTGGCTTTCGGGAAGGATCTCGCGGGTGCATTGTCGGGTTCGGAAGGGGAGAATATCCGGTATGCAGCGACGGCGAAATTGTACGCTTCGCTCGATTGCAAGGCTTGCCACACGCTGGAAACCAAGTCGATTGGCCCGGCATTGAAGGATATTTCCAAAAAATACACGGGTGACGCCGGCGCTGCGGATATGCTTGCACGCAAGATTATCACCGGCGGGAGCGGAAACTGGGGCTCTTACCCAATGCCGCCTCATGCCGATTTGCCCGAAAAAGATGCGAAAGAAATAGCGGGCTATATTCTTTCATTGGGCAAAAATGCGGAGCAAACGCCGCTTTCGGCCCAGCTGAAACTGTCGGAACATATCGGCAAGGGTAATGAGGGCGCTTACGTGTTGCAAGCTTCTTACACCGATAAGGGCGCGAATGGTATAGGTCCGCAAAGGACGGCCAGCCATATTGTGCTGCGTAATCCGCTGGTGCAAATGGAGGATTACCAGGAAGGGAATGTGGGTGTGGTGATCGCGACACAAAACACCGGCTATGTTTCCTACATCGCGAACATTACCAATGGAAAATACACTCGGTTCAACCAGATTGACCTCACGCACATTAGAAATATCCGATTACGCATTCAGGAGCATGGCGCCGGCGGTACGATCGAGTTGCGCCAGGGAGGCCGTGAAGGTCAGTTACTGGGCAAAGTCGATGTTCCCGGTGGACGGCTGGACGACCTCAAAGCCGGTTGGAAAGAAGTATTGTTGCCGGTAAGCGGTAGCAAGGGCGTGCGAGACCTTTACCTGGTTTTCAGGAATGAAAAAGCCAAAGGCTCGCTGTTCCATATCGACTGGATGTATTTCGAAAACGATTTTAATCCCTAACCTTTTAAAATGCAGGACTATTCCTGAACCTTAACCTAACCTTTCATGCAACCCGAAAAGTATATTGACCAGTACCGACACGCACTGCTGAACGATGTGATCCCTTTCTGGATGAAGAATTCTCCCGACCACGAATCGGGAGGATTTTTTACTTGCCTCGACCGCGAGGGGAAGGTGTTCGACACTGACAAGTTTCTATGGCTTCAATGCCGGCAGGTGTGGTGTTTTGCCATGCTGTATAATCAGGTGGAAACGCGGCAGGAATGGCTTGACACGGCGCTTTCGGGGGCGGATTTTTTGCAGAAACACGGACGCGATGCGCGCGGTAACTGGTATTTTTCGCTGGACAGCCACGGGAATCCGCTTATGCAGCCGCACAGTATTTTTTCGGACTGCTTTGCTACCATGGCATTCGGGCAGTTGTACAAGGCCACGGGCAAGGAGGAATTCAAGAACATTGCCACGGGTACTTTTTACAACATTTTGAAAAGGGAGGAAAATCCCAAGGGTATTTACAGCAAAGCCGTGCCGGGTGCACGACCACTGGAAAGTTTCGCCTTACCGATGATCCTGTGTAACCTGGTACTGGAAATCGAATCGCTGCTGGAACCGGCATTGGTGAGCGAAGTGATCGAACGCGGTATCGACACGGTGATGAACAAATTTTATAAGCCTGAGTTGGGGGTGATCCTGGAAAATGTCAGCCCGGATGGCTCCTTTTCGGACTCGTTCGAGGGGAGGCTGGTCAATCCGGGGCACGGGCTGGAATCGATGTGGTTTATGATGGACCTGGCCGAACGCACTTCGGACGAGCTGCTGGCACAGCGGGCGGTCGACATTGCGATTCAGCTCGTTGAGTACGGTTGGGACCCTGTGCATGGCGGGATCTTCTATTTTATGGATGTAAAAGGCAACCCGCCCCAACAGCTCGAATGGGATCAGAAGCTCTGGTGGGTACATATGGAAACGCTTATCACGCTCCTGAAAGGCTACCTGCATACGGGCGATGAGCGTTGCGCGTACTGGTTCGAGCGCGTGCATGCGTACACGTGGAGCCATTTCCCTGATCCCGAGTATGGCGAATGGTTTGGTTATCTCAACCGGCAGGGTGAGCCCTTGCTGACATTGAAAGGCGGTAAATGGAAGGGCTGCTTCCATGTGCCGCGCGGATTGTTCCAATGCTGGAAAACGCTGGAAGCTATTCAATCGAAAGTGTCCTTAAACGTCTGACTATGGCCCAGGTTCCAGTTGCTACCGCCCAGCCTGCGGGCATTGCCGGCGGGCAGAGTTACCGGCCCGCGTTGGTCACGCTCGCGGTATTGTATTTTATGATGGGGCTTATTACCTGCCTCAACGATACCCTTGTTCCGTTTTTTAAAAGCAGTTTCCAACTGAACTACACGCAATCGGCGCTGGTGCAGTTTTACTTCTTTGTTACCTATGGAATAATGTCCATTCCTGCCGGGATTATCGTCAGCAAATTTGGATTTAAACAGAGCATGGTGGCTGGTTTTGCCATCGCGGCAGTGGGGACCTTCCTGTTCTTCCCAGCATCGCTCATGCACCAGTATTACCTGTTTCTGGCTGCGCTTTTTATTCTTGCGATCGGTATTGTGCTTTTGCAGGTGGCCGCAAACCCGTACATCACCTTGCTGGGGCCGCCGGAAACCGCTTCTTCACGGTTTAACCTCATCCAGGCGCTGGGCTCGCTGGGTACTACCGTGGCACCGTTGCTGGGGGCATCGTATATTCTCTCGGAGGTTCGCGATGGCATGCAATCCAGCGAGGCTGTGCGGCTTCCCTATCTTTGCATTACCGCCCTGGTGATCGTGATCGCCTTTGTGATCAGTCAGTTGAAGCTGCCTTCTCCGGTTTCGCAGGCAACTGATGGAGGAGAGGGGCAATCGGGGATTTTCGGGTTTCGGAACTTGCGGTTCGGCCTGGTGGCATTGTTCTGCTATGTGGGGGCGGAGGTTTCCATAGGCTCGTTTCTGACCAACTATATTGCCGATACGGCAGGCATTGTGGAGAATGAGGCGGTTACTTACGTCGCATTGTACTGGGGAAGCATGCTGGTGGGCCGCTTTGTAGGAGCCGGTGTGTTGAAAATCGTTCGTGCGCCGCTGGTATTGAGTATTTGTGCCATTGCGGCCGTGGTGTTGATCATCGTGTCCGTTACGAGTACCGGTATGCTCGCTGCCTGGACGATGGTGGCCGTTGGTTTGTGTAACTCCATTATGTTCGCGACGATCTTTTCATTGTCGGTAGCCGGTCTCGAAGAGCATGCGACCAGGGCCTCCGGCTGGCTGTCCACCGCCATTGTCGGCGGGGCGGTTGTATCATTTTTGCAAGGCGTGCTGATCGACCATTTCAACTGGCAGGTTGCTTTTATGCTGCCGTTGTTATGCTACGTTTTCATCCTCTTTTTTGGCCTGAACGGATATAAAACAAAGTAAATATGTCCTTAATTTAGCCGCCCCATTTGTTTTTACACCCTATGAGCAGACCACTTCGCGTTGCAGCCAACTATAAAACCAAAGATCCGGCCGGGATTATCCTGGGGTATCTGGCCAATCATGGCAGTATGACGCTACCGGAACTGGGAAAACGGCTGAATATCAGCGTCCCGAAGGTAACGGTACTGGTGAATGAGCTGCGAAACGAGGGTTTGGTGAGCGATTACGGAAAGGTCGACTCTTCCGGTGGCCGCAAGCCCAGTTTATATGGTGTAGCAGCGGAGGCTGCCTATTTTATCGGGGTAGATGTGAAGCAAAGTCACATCACGATCGGTTTGCTGAATCTGGACAAAACATTGGTCAGGAATTCGGGTAAAATGGATTACGAGCTGACTAATACCGTCGAATCGCGGGATACGCTGTGCGGTCATATCCTCGATTTTATCAGCGGACTATCTGTTCCGAAAGACCGGATCAAAGGGGTGGGGATCAATCTCTCGGGTCGGGTTAACTACCGCACCGGGCATAGTTACAGCTACTTTCATTTCGACGACCGCCCGCTGAGCGAGATTGTCGAGGAGAAAATAGGTTTTCCCGTGTTTCTAGAAAACGATTCCCGTGCGATGGCTTATGGAGAGTTTTGCCTCGGAGCTGTTGAAAATGAAAAAGATGTACTTTTCCTGAACCTGGATTACGGCATCGCGGTCGGGATACTGATGGGCGGCGAGCTGTATTATGGGAAATCGGGTTACGCGGGGGAGTTTGGGCATATGCCTGTTTTTCAGAATGAATACATCTGCCGGTGCGGCAAAAAAGGCTGCCTGGAAACCGAGGCTGCCGGCTGGGCGTTGGAAAGAATGTTCCGCGATAAGGTCAGGGAGGGCTCTTCTTCACTCATCACCACTAAAATAGCCGAACCGGACCGTATTACGATGGACGATATCATCGAAGCCGCCATGGCCGACGACGTGCTTGCCATTGAGCTTATCGCGCAATTGGGCGACAATATCGGCCGCGGTATCGCTTCCCTGATCAACGTCTTCAATCCTGAACTGGTGATCCTGGGAGGCGGCCTGCTTGCTACCGGTGATTATATTGGTTTGCCTATTAAAACAGCCGTTAATAAATATTCGCTGAGCCTGGTTAATAATGACACCAGGCTGGTGCATTCCAAGCTGGGCGAGGATGCGGGTTTATTGGGTGCCTGCCTGCTTGTTCGGAACCGCTTTCTGGGCATTCACGATTGAGCCACGGAGTGGCTTCCTGTTTCTAGCAACATCGCCAGCCGAAACTTTGTCCGGACTCCGTAGGAGTCTCCTATGGAGATGTCAATCGTCGAAATGGCGCGAAGGTTTGCCTTCGTGACTGTTATTCGCAGGCCTCCGGCCGGTCGATACAACGAAAGACATCGCGGTGTCGACCGGCCGGAGGCCTGCGAATAGTGTGTGCAAATCCGGAGATTTGCACGGGCGATCGCTTTTAGAGATCCATAATTGATCACATTACGGCTGTTTCAACAACCATATATCCGAAATCTTCGACTGTTTGCGCCAGTTCAGCTGCGATTCTTCCGGGCCATCGAAGGTGACCGAAATCTTGCCGTCCTGGGTGAGGCTTAACGGTATGATCCACTCTTTAAATGTCTCGGATTCTTTGTTGTAAACAATAGGGGAAAGCCTTTTTCCATCCACGCGCAGGAGCGCATCACCTTCGCCTGCCACGCGTATGATGTAGCGCGCGCGAGGGTCGAGGTTGTCGTAGTCGAGTTCCGGCTCTCGCTGGAAAAGTTGGGTCGACAGCCTTTTGCGACTCAAACCATTATCCCACCATGCCACGTCGGTTGCGTCCTCCGAAATTGTTTTGACGCGAGGACCTTTCGCTACACTGGAAATATCATCGTAATAACTTCCCGGCCCCGGGTTTTCCCAGGATGCAATGGTCTTCAATCTCGCTAACTGCTGGCCGGGATCAGTCATTTTTTTGATTTTCCCGAATTCATCGGCCAGCCACCAGCGGTTGTTGAGCGGATAATTCACAAAATCCATCACTACACCGCGTTCCGGGTTGCGGGGCTTGTGCTTTTCGGTGCTGGTTTGTAGGCCGATGGAAGTGTAAAGGGCATCGCTTAAATCAACGATGTGCTTGTAGATGTCACGTTCAATCGGTTCCTGATCGGCCTTGTTGACGGTTGCCAATGCCGCGTCCATGGACTTTGCAATGGTATTCCGGTCGGCGGCGGCAAGGATTGCATTTGCTTGCTTTTCAAGGTTTTGTTCGCGGATGAGGCGTTGGCGCGTGTACTGGTCATAATATGCACGCAGCAGAAGCATTTGCCAACGCCAGTTGTTTGAAAGATTTTCCTTAGTCTTTTCGAAAATTCTCCAATTCAGGTAAGTCAATTCCACACCGCCATTTTCGGCTAATGGGCCTTTCCAGTTCTGTTCCAGCGCTTCTATGCCACTTGCGATTGTTGAAGCGATAGCGTGGTCGAAGAAGAAGGCAGAATATTCCTCGACAATCCCATGCACATCCATCTGCGGATCCCACGCGCGCATGCTCCAGAGCACCTTGTTCACATCATCGTGGCTGCCGTCGGAATAGGAAACAAAACCGTCCGTAAATGGCGCGTATTTTGCGTGGATTTTGGCAAATGCAAAGGGTCGCGGGTTGACCGACTCCCTGCCGAGCGTCAGGGCAAATGCCTGGTCGAATTGCTCGACCGGGAATTCGCAGCGCACGGAATGCGTAATATCGGGGTATTGGCGGTGCTGGTATTGCTTGGGCAGGCGGTAACGGGTTTCGGCCATCGGCGGACTGCCCGGGCCGGACACTACGCCTTGCAGCCAGGTGGGTTTTTCTGTTTCCAGGTATTTGTAAAAATAATCGATCTGCTCGGTGTCGAAACCTTGCAGGGAAATCCACATTTTGGCTTTCGGGTGGTATTTTACCAGTATGGTTTGCAGTTCTTTCAGGAATGGCAATACTTCGGATGGGTGGTTGTCGCCTGGGTCGCCGCCGGGGAAGAAAATATGGTCGAGGCGCGGGCATTCTTTATAGAATTGCTCGTGGAGAGCCAACTCAGCCTGACGCTTGGTTTTGTCAGTCAGCTCGAATGTCGCGGGCGTCCATACCCAGTAATCCATGTCGTATTTGCGGCATATTTCACTCATTCTAATGCGCATTTCCCTGGCTGGAATCTTGAAATGCGGGCTTGGCTTATCGTCCTCGTGGAATGGAATACCTTCCACCGCATTGCTGCCGAAAATAGCCAGCTCGCGGATATACTGGTCGAACTGCGCGACGGTCCAGGCATCGTATGTATTAGCTGTGGACCGGTAACCTAGCTGGTGTCCGCGGATCGGGTAGGCCGGGGAAGTAGCGACATTTACAGGCGCTGTCAGTTCTAAAAACGACTTGCTCATTTTCAAATGCCGCAGTACATATCCCGTTCCGAAAAGTACGCCACGCGCATCGGCGCCAATGATCCAGACGGTCTTGTTTGCACCCGCTGTTTCGGTCACAATGCGGTAACCTTCCGGCTTGGATTCCGGCCCGTTTCCGTTGCTCGCAGGTACATTGCGCGATAGCAAAGTTTTGTCCGATGCCAACGCAAATGCGATGACCGGCGCATTACCCTTGGGCCATGCAGCTGCATTTTTAAGCGTTATGCCCGTCCGTTTCGCAACTTCCTCCGTCAGTACCGCCGGCGCTGTTTCTTTCATGGGGGATGCAATACTCGGGGAAATGACCCACGTCGCGTTTTTCAGGTCAATGGACTGTGCAACGCATGGAAAATAGGTCGCCAGGAAAAGTAGGGTTGTAATGAACGCCTTGAAGCGGGTTTGGGAACGCATGACAAATGGGAATCGATGTTGTATTTGCATTACTGCGTTTGAAGTATTTCAGGCTAATAAATGAGTATTGTTTGAAAGTCTGTTTTCAAACTAACTATCGTGTATGGTTTGAAGGTGTCCTTCAAACACCTTATTCGCAGGCCTCTGGCTGGTCGGGTATGTAAGATCGGCCGGAGGCCTGCGAATAGTGCATCCGAACGTTTACGTTCGAACGATGCGGTACTGGTAACATTCGGTTAAAGTAGAAAAATACGCCTTTCGCTACTTTTAGCATCTGAAACATTTGTAAGCTCTATGACTCGTCTTCAATTGCTATTATTCTCCACGCTGTCGTTGCTTTGGGTTACGCTGGTACCCGCATTGTCGCAGACGCTCGTGCCCGCGAATACTTTTGATGTGAAGGAAGCCAAGCAGGCGGTGGCCGTCGATGCACAGCATTTCTATGTGATCAATAACAGCACCATTACCAAGCATTCCAAAACCGACGGCAGGCTTATCGCGACGTGGGACGGGACAAAAGAAGGGATAGTCCATTTGAATAGCGGGGTCGTAATCAAAGGCAGGCTGTATTGCGCGAATTCCAATTATCCTGAAATTCCAATGACGAGCTCGGTCGAGATATTCGACGTGAAAACGCTGACGCATGTCGATACCCACAGTTTCGGGATTGCGCAACACGGGTCGCTCACGTGGCTGGATCAGAAGGACGGGCACTGGTATGTCGGCTTCGCGCATTATGCAGGCAAGGAATCGAGTGAGGGAAGGGATGTGCGGTGGACGTCGCTGGTGAAATATGACCTGGAATGGCGGCAGGTGGAGGCATGGGTTTTCCCGAAAAACCTCGTCGATTTGTTCAGCCCGAAAAGCAATTCCGGAGGGGCCTGGGGTGCCGACGGTTCGCTATACTGCACCGGCCACGACCGCGCAGAAGTATACGTGCTGAAACTGCCGAAATCGGGCTACACTTTGCAGCATATCAGCACATTACCTGCGCCTATCGAAGGGCAGGGCATCGCCATTGACCGTTCCGTGGCGGGGAAAACGTCGCTGTACGGCATTCAGCGCAGCAAACACACCGTTACTGTTTCCGAAATCCGATAATCCGATGCATTGATGAAGCCATATTTCCGCTATCTGCTCTGCTTTTTTCTGATGACGCCGCTGCAAAGCGTGTATGCGCAGGGTACCAGCAGCCGTTTCAAGGTTAAAACCCTGATCGTGTTTTTCGACGGCTTGCGCCCGGACTATATCACGGAAGCGCAAATGCCCAACCTGTTTGCATTCAAACAGTCTGCAGCGCTGGGTAAGCAGCATCACAGCGTGTTCCCGACCGTCACGAGGGTGAATTCGGCTTCTTATGCGACGGGTGCGTATCCGGGGACGCACGGCTTGCTGGGTAATTCCATTTACATTCCCGAAGTCGCTCCAAGCAAGGCCATCGGCACTACTTATGAAGATTTGATTAAGATTCCTGCGGCTACATCCGGGCCGTTGCTTACGGCGAAATCGCTGGGCGAAGTACTGGCGGATGCGGGCCAGAAAATGATGGTTTTCAGTTCGGGGACGACCGGGCAGGCTTTTTTACAAAACCATACGGTGAATGGCGCGGTCGTGAATCCGGGGCTCATATTGCCTGAAACGTTCAAGGCGGAGGTTTTAAACGATATCGGCGCGTTGCCGGAGGCCGGGCATGAGGGAATGGAGCGCCACAAATGGATTACGGATGCATTGTTGAAATACGGTTTGGTCAAAAATGGCCCGCTGGTGAGCGCGATCTGGTTTTCGGACCCCGACGGCGCGGCGCACAAACACGGTATCGGTTCAGAGCAGGCCGTGAAAGCGATTCAGTATGTCGACGGGCAATTCGGGCGCATTATAGAAGCATTGCGGGCGAAAGGTACGGATGAGCGTTACAATATCATTATTTCAACCGATCATGGTTTTGTGACGCACGTCGCCAGGCAAGGGCTAGCCGATTTTCTGATTAAAGAAGGGTTTAAAAAAGATAAGGAATCGGACGACGTCGTAGTGGCCGAAGGGGCGATTTATGTTAAAAACCATGACGAAAAAGCCATTAACGGCATTGTAGCTGCCTTGCATAAGCAGGAATGGGCCGGGGCTGTTTTTACAAAAGGATTGAAAAAGGGAGATCCCAATGGTAAAGTGAAGGGAACACTTTCCTTTGATCTGATCCATTACGATCACCCGAAACGTTCAGGCGATATTCTGGTAGCTCCGAACTGGAACGACGCAAAAAATGACAAGGGCTATGCCGGTACCGACTTTGCAGGCGGCGTCGCCGGGCATGGCGGGGCTAGTCCTTACGAAATAAATATCGCATTACTCGTTTCGGGGCCGGATTTCAAGCATGCCGCGATTACTGAACTGCCGACTTCCAATGCCGATATCGTTCCTACGATTCTGGCCATTTACAACTTGCCAAAACCGGCTGGAATGGATGGACGGGCAGTAACCGAGCTGTTGCAGATGCCTCGCAAAGCGAACAGCACTTCCCAAAAACGCCTCGTCAAAACAGAGGCAGCCTATCCGTGGGGTACCTACAAATTGTCGGCAGAAATGGCTGTTTTGGGTGATTATCAATACTTCAACTACGCCAAAACAGAAAGAACATCGGCCCGCTGACCAGAGAGGCGTTCGTCGTCAGGTTACTTGAAAGTCAGTTTTTAGCAAAAGCGATTTTAATGCTCCTTACCTCGCGGATCCAGCGGGCGGGCTTTTTGTCTTTCGGGGTGATAATGCGGAATGGCCCTTCGCCGGCAGGCAGCGGTTGGCCGTCTTTTTCGATCGCGAGCAAAATCGTCTGATCCGCAAATTCCGGGTCGATTTCTGCCAGGGCGTAAAGTACTTCATAGCCATCGGCGGCGGTGATGAGCGCGTATTTGGTCAGGTTTTCACCTCTTAGTTTCGCGCCCGTTGTTACCCCGGCTTTTTCGAGGATCTCGATGAGCGCCACGCCTTTGAATTCATGCTCTTTGCCGTCACGGTCCTTCACTTTGTGGCTAACCTGCTTCATAGCTGCCAGGTCTTGCGCTTTGAGTTCCAGCTGGGTAGTCACTTCGCCCGAGACAGTTAGCGTAGCCGCGGTTTGTGCGTGCGTATGCATTGCGGGCGCGAGCAGGGCCGCCGCGCACAGCAAGAAATTAGTGAGTAATGTATTGATTCTTTGCATGTTATTGGGCTTTTGAAATAGAATGCGGATTAGAAAATGCGGGATTGGTAATGAATGTCGAGTCGGTGAGGGGAAATGCGGCCTGCTCTTCGAGGCCTCGCGAGCGGCCGTACCAGAAGAAATTACGTACCCAAAGCAGGTTGGCAAGCGACATGGAGCTGCGAGGCGTGAAACTACCGTCGACGCCCATACTTACCGGGCTGCCGTCCGTGAATCCAACAATCCACCCCGAGCTCACCAACTTGTACTCCGTCAATACCTTGCGACGTCCCGACATTGGTTATAAATAATTGAATACCAGGTTCACGAAGAAATTCCTGCCTGCTTCCGGGAAGCCTTCCACGAGGCTGTAATTCCTGTCAAAAATGTTGTTGATACCGGCTTCCGCTGAAATGAATTTATACAATTTTACCGAGGCTTTGGCATTTATGAGCGTGTAGGCTCCTGCTTTTGTACCATAACTGGTGCTGAAACGGCTGCTGTTGTTTTCTACGCTGGCGAGTAGGTTAGCGACTTTCAGGAACGAGAAATCCGCATAGGCGAATACCTTATGCTCCGGTACATTGGTGAAGAGGATGGCCGGGTTGGTTTTGTTTTTCCGTTTGATAAACGAATAGTTCGAACCGAGTTTCAGCCCTTTGATGATCTGATAGTCAAAACCTGCTTCTGCGCCATAGAAACGGGCTTTCCCCGCATTCTGTAACTGGAAGCGGTTAGGCTGCACGTTGTCCACTTGCTGGATGATATCGTCGATGTTGCTTTGGAAAACGCTGGCCTGCAATGCGAGCTTGTCGGCGACTTTACCGGAATAACTCAGATCGTAATTCAATGCAACCTCGGCGTGCAGGTCGGGGTTGGGAATGGCCTGGCCCATACGATAGGAATAGCGGTCCTTGATGGTGGCGAAGCGGGTTTTACGTGCCACGGTTCCGCGGAGCGAGTGACTGTCATTAATGTCCCAGAAAAGCCCTATTTGCGCATTGACGGCGTTGTTTTTACTGTCGGCAAAGTCGCTCAGTTCTTTGGTGGTGGCGTCGTATTCCTGCGCTTTGCCGGCGTTGCGGGCATTGAAACTGATGCCGGGCACAACGGCCAGCGACGGGATGATCTGGTAGGTGTTTTCGATGCCAATGGAAATGGTATTGTCGATGTACGACTGCACGGGCTCGCCTTTGTCGTGCTCGCGGTGGATGTCGCGCTTGTACTGGACATTGAATTTGAACACATTATTATCCCACACCCGCGACTCGAACTCGGCGTTACCGCCTAGTGTGTAGTCGTCGTAGAAGCTTTGGAATGCGTAACCTTTGGTTTGTGTGGTGTAAGTTGTATCGTCGTAGCTGAACAGCGAGTTCACGAAGGTGTCGTAGTACAGCCGCGTTTTGACCTTGTTTTTCTCTCCAACGGCCGTATTGGAAATAAAATACAGACTCTGCTTGTTCCATTTCGGCCATTTCCAGAAGCGTGTGGTGATTTTGGAATCATTACCGACATAGGGAGGGGTGCCTTTTTCGCCGCGCTGATTGATGTAGCCAATCACATATTCGTCCGTTGCATTGGGTGTAAAACCGGCCTTGACGCTGAATTTCAGGTCGTCGCGGTAAGCATTCTCGCGATCGTCGGTCTGCTGGTATTTTCTGGGCTTGAAATCCGCGGAAAGCGGGTAAGTGTCCTGTTTGAGTTGGGAAGCGCCCACCTGGTAGAAGAACTTGCCCAGCCTTGAACCTGCATTCACATTCCAGCGGTAGCCATCGCCGCTGAAAATACCGGCCCGGCCATTGATCTCGAACTTGCTCACCGGCTTGCGCGACACGAGATTGATCGCCCCACCCATGGTGTTGGCACCGTATAAAATGGAAGCGAAGCCTTTGGAGACATTTACTTCGGCCAGATCGAAAGTGGTGAAGCGGCCCATGTCCACGTAGCCGTCGTAAGGCACGTATACAGGCACGCCGTCGATATACACGGGCACCTGGCGCAGGTCGAACCCGCGTACGTACACGACCGATTCGTTACGCGGGCCTACGTTGGCAATGCTCACGCCGGGCAGAATATTCAATGCATTGGAAAGATCGTTACGGTTGAATCGCTCGATGGTCCGGTAGGAGAGGCGGGAGGCAATGCTGTCGCTGCTGCCGATGCCCGACACCCGGACTTCGCCCAGCTGAAAGGTACGATCGGTTGAGGAGGGGGCTTCCTGCGCCAGTGCGGCGAATGCAAGATGAGTGAATAGAGGGACTAGAAGTTTTCTCATTCGAAAGCGATATGTATGAATGGATATATCGCAAATATAACGAGTCCCTGCCAATAGATGGGAAAAAATTGACGAGTTGTGTCAGATGAGTGACAAAAGCTCCTGTTCTTCGGCCAATGCGGCGAGCAGCTTCTCGTTGAGGCGTTTGTAGGCAGCCATTACATCCCTGGCAGTATCGGTGAGCACCGTGCCGCCGCCTTTGGTACCGCCTTTCTGCGTGACTACGTAGGGGCCTTTGCCCAGCGTATTGAGTGCGTCGACCATCGCCCAAGCTTTCTTATATGACAACCCCATTTCCTTGGCGGCCTGTGCTATGGAGCCTGTTTCGGCGATATGTTCGAGCAATTCGTAGCGTCCGGGACCAAAAAATTTAACTTCGTCCACAAACACCCAATGCCGGAGTCGTATCTCGACATGTCTTTCCATATGATAATGTATTGAAGTGACTGATCTTCCCGATTTGATGCCGCAAACTATGACTAAATGGCAACTTTGCGGCTCAAACAAGTTCTTAAATTTATTTTCCAATAGGAAAGATTTCACATTCAGTGATTTAATAGGGAATCGTTTGGACTGCTGATGCGGTGCATTGCACTTCGTACCTTGCTATTAGCATGCTTTCGGCCCAACTGCATCGCTAATCTTTTACCAAAAAAATAGTGTGGAAATATTTGTTATTTCCATTATAGAACTAATTTTACACTGTGTTAGAGTTGGCGAAGCTACCAGTTGTCTGACAGGTCAGATACTGCGAAAAACGGCTCGTAACAGCACAGATTTCCCCGGATTCAAGAAAGAATAATAAGCCGATAAACGAACATGTAGTGTAGAAGCGTGTCATGGAGCTGCCATAGCACGCTTTTTGTCTTTTTACACACGACAATCGGGACCGTTCACTCATTCTTTGCAAACCATTTTTGTGGTATTTACGACATAATGTTTTCAACAATATTTGTCAGCCATGAAAATCATTTGCTCCATTCTCAGTTTACTTTCATTTCAATATGCATTTGCACAGTCCGATATAGCGTCGCGCGACAGGGAGGAATCCAGCCGTGTCGTCTGGCGGGTGGAGAGGCAGGTGCCAATCGCTGATATTTATGCAGTTCGCAACATTGGCGGGAAACTCTACGCGGCCGGCGCGAGCCAGGTATATGTATCAGACCGGCGGGCTACTTCGTGGACGGCGTCTGCGGAATTGAACCCGGCCCCCGCCGGAATCGACGACCTTATCCGTTTCAAAGGCAAGCTCTACGCCACAGGCTACGGCAAAGGCATTTATGAAAGTACCGACAACGGGCAAAACTGGCGTTTTGCTTCCCAAGGTTTTTCCGGCACGGCACCCATCCGGTTTGCCGAAAGAAAAGGTACATTATATGTGGCTACCGACGACCAGGGCGTGCAGCAACTCAATGCTGCCGGCACTGCCTGGGCCGCATTCAACAAAGGCCTCGATTTCAGAAGCAGTTATAGTTTTAATGCGATTATCAACACAGACAGCTGCCTCATCGGCGGAATGGGCGCGAATGGTACGCTCGCGGTACTGGACGACCAAACGGCCCAGTGGGATATCCGCTATCATGGTGGCCGCATTCTTCCCGGGCTGACCACCTTCGATTTTGTGCAAACAGGGAAGCATATTTGGGCATTTACCAATTCCAGGGCTTATGCGAGCAGCGATCACGGCGCTACGTGGGTACACGTGCCCGCGGGTATGCGGCACGGGAGCGTGTCGCGGGCAACGGCCACTGCCACGCACATTTACGCAGCGGTGAATTTCGGGGATAATCATACCATCATTTACAACCGGCCCATTGCCGCGCCGCTTTCGGAAGCATGGACGACGGTGGACACCCTGGCCGGGCACTACACCTATGCCCTTGCATATGCCAACGGGCGCGTGTATGTAGCCACACAGAAGGGGCTTATCAGCACTCCTGTCGGCCCGTCTATACAAGTGCCGCGGCAGAAGATCCCGCAAAAAGGCTTCTTTGTATATCCGAATCCGTCAATCGGCCAGGTGACGCTGGCGAACGGGCTGGCTGCCGGTGGTGGCGAGTTCCGGCTGAGCGACGGCAGCGGAAAAGTCGCATTGTCGGGCCGCGTTACTTCCGACAGCCAGCCGCTGGATATTTCCAAGCTGGTGCCTGGTACCTATTACTATTCACTCACAGGCAGCGGTGCGCAGGAGCGTACAGGCCGCTTGGTGGTGGAGAAGCCGTAGCTTCACACCCCGAATTTCCTGAGATTGTATACAAGGCTGATCAGGAAATACCGCTTCAACACGCGGCTGCGAACGTCTTCGATGTATGCATCACCCGTGTTCCGGACGAGGCTGCGGTTTTGGTTAAGCAGGTCGAACACCTGCAATCGAACCTCAGCCTGCCGGGTGCGTAAAAACTGTTTGGAAACGGATGCATTCCAGAGCAGGAAACGCTGGTTATACCCCTCGGCGCGGCCGGTATTGCCCGTGTAGGTCAGGTCCGAGGCGATGGCCAGGTTGCCGGGTAGTTGCCAATGCACATCTCCCGTGGCATACTGCGACCAGTACTGCATATTTTGTTGGGATAAAAGGGAATACCGCGCCTGCTGATAAGTAATACGCGCACTCAGGCCATAATCGATGCGGCCGTTATAATCGGATTGGAGCCGGATACCCTGTCCGACGGAAGTCGAAGTGGTTACGTTATCCGATTCATTGATCACGTTCGTATTGCGGGCAATGCTTCCCTGTGTGCTGAGGTTGACCGACAGCCGCAGCGGTTCTATCTTTTTACTCCATGCAACGAATCCATTCCCCGACATAAATCCTTTCGTGTTGATCGGCGTGGTAACCTGCACACCCGAGCCGTTGGTGACGGTGGAGACGCCGATGCGGTTGTTGCTTTGATTGAAACTGCTGAAAACAAAGAAATTGTCTGTGCCGCCCCTCGACGACGTGCTGAATGTAAGCGTGAGGTTATGATAGTACTCCGGCCTTAAATCCGGGTTGCCGATACTGATGCTCAGCGGATTTGAATTATCGGCAATCGGGATCAGCTGGGTAATGCCCGGCGAGACGACGCGCGTCCGGTATTGCAGCCGCAAGTTTCTATTTCCCCTGAATGTGTATGAAAAAAGGGCATTGGGCATCAGGTATCCATAGCGCGTGCGGTAAACGGCGTCCGTAGACCGGTCGACTGGCCGCAGGGATGCCAGCTGTGCGTCAGCGCCCAACGCGATCGTGTAGCGCAGCCGCCGGGTCTGAAAAGTAGCGCCGAGCCGGTTGGTTTCGAAGGTATTTACAAAGTTTCTGCTCAACGAAGCGTCGGGTTGGTCATACTGATCGGTTTCCCCGCTTTTGTTGGCCACATTCCGGAACAGCTTGCCAAAATTGTTGCTGTACGCATACCTGAATTCCAGTTTTTTGGTGAAAGAAAGGGGCTCGGTGAACGAAACCGTCATGGTGTTTTGCAATGCTGATTGATTTTGCGCGTTACGCTGATCGATGTTTTGCCGGGGACCGGCCGTCAGCGTATCGAAGAAGGTGTTCTCCGACCGGTTGTAAGCCGTTGAGTTGCCCGTGGTCAATACGGTGTTCAGGTTCGCGGATAGCGAACGGCCTTCCTTCCTGAATTTCCGCATGAGCAACAGATTGTTGTAGCCGTTCAATGCGGTTCCGTGGAGGTCGTAGTAGGTGAGACCTCTGTTCAGCGAGTCGGTTAATGAGCGGTAGGAATAGCTGTCGCTTTTGCTTAGCAAGTCTTTCGTCTGGAAACTAATGTTGGGTGTAAGCCGCAGGCTGGTCAGCGAATCGATCGGCAGGTCGAAGCGGCCATTGATGCGGTGCGTGAGCAGCGTGTTTTTGGAATAATTGCTTTGGTCGGTCAGGAACGACTGGCCGGGCAATATGTTTTCACGATGACTCTGCCGGTCGGTAGTGGTAACCGCGCGGTTGGCGAAATAGCTGGCGGCCATTTCCGAGCGCTTACCCCATTTGACGGCACTGCTTTCTGTCCGGTAATTGGCACCCAAAGCGGCTACCTCTGTGATATTCGAAGGGGCCGATGGTCCGTCATCTCCGTCCCCGCCAGGCTGCCCGACAAACTGCGGGCCGCCGCCTTCACCGATTGTGAAGTTCTGCTGATTCAGATTATTGGCCTGTCCGATGAGCGAAATCTGCCGGTTGGGCCCGCCATTGTGGTTATTGAAGCGGTTCACGTTCAGTTTGGCTTCATACCGGGCCGATTGTTCGCCGCTTTTGGGGCCCGCACCCAATGCATTTTGTCCAAAATAGCCTTTTCCCTTATCCTTTTTGATGGTAATGTTGATCGTCCGCTCACGGTCGCCGTCGTCCACACCCGAAAATTGCGATTGATCGGAAGATTGATCGTACATCTGGACCTTATCGACAATGTCCGCGGGCAGGTTGCGGGTCGCCATTTTCGGATCATTTCCAAAAAACGGCTTACCATCCACGAGCACCTTGTTCACCGCCTGGCCATTGGCCTTAATGGAGCCGTCGCGCGCCACCTCCACACCCGGCAGCTTGCGAAGCAGTTCTTCCACCTGGGCATTCGGTTGTGTTTTAAATGAACCCGCATTGAATTCGATCGTATCCTGTTTGATCGTCACCGGAGCGCGTTCCTGTTTAATCACTACCTCGTTGAGCTGAGTGCCCTGCTCGGTCATCAGCAGCGTTCCCACGTTCAGCGGCGCATCACGCGTTACGGCAATGGGTAGCGAAATGTTTTTATACCCCATAAATGTGACCAGCAGCCGGTAGGGGCCGGGCGCAATTCTCCGGAACAGGAAATCGCCATCGCCGCCGGTGGTTGTCGCGGTTACGTATGCGGAGTCCCGTGCGTGCAGGAGCGAGACGGACGCAATCCGCAGGGGCTTGCGCGAAGCCGAGTCGAGCACCGTGCCGCTGATTTCCCCCGCCGCCGGGACTTTTTGTGCGAACACGGGCGGTAGCGACAGCAGCAGCAGGCAGCATATCAGTTTAAATGCCTCCACCGCCGGGTCCCATTTTTTGGTGGAAGTCAGCTATTGCTTTCTGGCGGATGTCGGTCATTTGTTCCGCGCTAACTTTTTCGGCCTGAACATCCGGCATCACAGCCTTTTCATCGACTTTGCCCAGGCTCACCTTCGTAGCCCTGAACTGCTCACGGCTTCCTTCCACGAGCAATACTACTCCTTTTTCGGGCGTCAGGTTGGGCACCGGAGAGTACCTGAACGGCAATTCGGTCGTAAACCATACGGCATAAGGCTCTTTGTGGTAATTCACGACCGCTTTCTGGCACAAATAACCTGCGATTTTCTTGGTCTGCTGCGTGAGTTGCCACCCGGCGGTTGGTTCGATGGGTGCCTCGGTTTTGTAAGTATGGGCCTCTTTTTCCTGACCGACCGTCACGAACGTGAGCACTTTCTGGCCTGCAATGTCGATTACCGCGTACTCTTCGAACGGGCGCCCTGCATTGGTCATTTGCGGCATGCCGCCGGGTTCCTGGATAACCCGCTTCATCATGTTTTCTTCGTCGCGGTTTTCGCGCACGAAGTTTCCTGCAAACAGCACTTTCTGTCCGATGGTGCGGGTGTCGGGAACGTCCGTCGGAAAGTTGGGATCGCCTTGTTTCACTTCCTCGCCGTTTACCATGAAGCGTAACCGCGATTGGTCGATTTTCCGCACGACTTCGTAGTTGATCTGGCCGGAGGTTTGTGCGAGCATGTCCGGGGCGGCCGCAAGGAGCAGCGCAATGATCGAAAGGAGCTTCTTCATAATGTCACCGTGTTTTTGATTTGATGGATCAAAGGTCAGGCGACGGTTTGTAAGGTTCTGCTATTTAATGTTAAGTAGTGTTAAGATAAAATCCCGAAAGAGTTCAATAAAAAACTCCCGTGATGCCAGTTCACGACCGAAAACTAAAAAAAGTCACATTTCATAGTGGATTATCAGGGGACTGATCTTATATTGGTTTAACGAACTCAACCTAAGCAACCCTCTGTTTACTAATGATTTATAACCTCTACTTCAAACTTTTGCTGTTTGTTGTCTTTTTTCTATCGACTTTGTGGATTTATAAGGTGTATATCAACGACCCCAAACGCAAAGTTTCCGGAAAAGGCGCGGCAGCGATAATTGCCACGATCCTGGTGCTGATATGGGCTGTGAGAGTCCCTTTTTTACGCGATAAGGAGTATGATATCGACACAAGTACCTGGCTTAGTGCGGTTATAGCCATTAATCATTACCCCGATAAACTCTGGACATTGCTCAACTATACCGACGCGCGGCCGCTGACTGTATTTCCGCTGCTCGCCGGCTCATGGGCGGGAATGCCGGTCAATTACAGCAGCGCCGAGATCATAGGCCTGCTACTTTGGACGGGGACAGTACTTCTCCTGTATCAGGTATGTAAGTTGTTCGCAGGGAAAAGTCTTAGTTTGGTGATGACTTGGAGCCTTGCGCTCTTTTTGGGGACGATCTGTCCTATTTTCGCCGCTTATAACTCCGAGCATAGCAGCATTTTCATGGTGACTGCGGGCGTGGCGCTGTTCTTTTTGTACGTCTACCGGCGATGGACGAGCCCTGCGGTAGCTACTTTTACGGGTATATTGCTGGGAAGCCTTGTCTATGCCAAATTTCAAAATGCCCCGATGGGATTGCTCACCGGGGCATTTTTATTGCTCGCCATGGCACAGCGGAAGGACTGGCGGAACATAGCCGCATTGCTCGTGGGCTGCCTTTTGCCTACTGTGCTGATCAACGTGTTTTATGGTTTGAGGGGCAAGCTGGACGTTTTCTGGAACAACTATTTCTGGAACTACTTTTACTATTCCTTCACAACCCAGTTTTCATCCATGCCCATTGCCGAGCGGTTCAGTCCCGGCCGTGTCGTGCGGTTTATCTTCTATGCGACGAGCTCGGGGATTTACGTACTCACGCTGGCCATGTTGGCCATTGCCGTACCGGTGTTGTCATTCAAAAAATGGAGCTCCGAGTTAAAAACCAACTGGATACCGTTTGTCTTTACCTTTTTGCTTTTGCTGCTGAGCGTTTACGCCGTGCTGCAATCGGGCAACAATTTTGAGCATTACAAACTCTTTCTCTTTGTACCGTTACTGATTTTCAATGCATTATTTCTGTCGGTAACTCCGCCGGAGATTCGGAAATATGCGGTGGGGGTGCTGTTGCTCGGCGGCATCTTACAAACGGCCGTGAGCCTCAAATACCTCGACAAGGATATTGCTTACGACCAACGGGATGATATTGATAAGAAAGTGGTAGGGCATATCGTCCAGAATAGCCGCTCGTCCGATCCAGTGGTGGTATGGGGCTGGCGGGACGGGCTGCTGGTGGATGCGCAGCGGCCCATGGGCTACCGTGACGTGCATACCTTCCATTTTTCGCTGAAGTCGCCGCTTATTCCGAACTGGACGCGTGATTTTGTGGAAGATATGGAAGAAAACAAGCCGAAAATCTTCATTGAAGCGATGATTCGCGACTATTCGGAGCGGGGAGATCTTTTTCTGCCCCACGACAAAGTGCCCGTCGTACGCGAGTATGTACAGCGGCATTACCGGCTGGTGAGGGAGCTGAACGGCATTCGGATTTTTCACCGGAAGGAAACGCCGGCCATTTCGCTCCTGCGCTAGAATGCCCTATTAATCAATGCTATTTTGTGTTAAATAGTGTTAAGGTCCCGGAAATCATCCACCGGGAAAGCGTAGCTTTGCGGTATGACGAACCGCCGTATCCGATCGATTTTCTGGCTCATGACCGCCTGCATTGTCGCGATCAATGCATTCCAGGGATATTGGCTCCTGACGACGTACCGGCTCAACCGGCAGCAGTTTGCGAATGTGGTTCAGGACGCATTGTTTCAGGTTATTGAGGGGCAACAGCTTGACCACGCGCGTATTTTAATGAGAGAGCAAAATGTTCCCTCAAAGCCTCCTGGCGGCAATATTCCTGATCAACCTCCTGGTGGTAATCCCCCGAAAAAAGCGCCCGGCGGCGTTGCCCGCGACGCGCGCGTGGTCGTCAGGCGGCTGGGTGTTCGCAGTGGCGAGGCATCCCGGTTCTATTATCAGTTCAACAACGATAGCGTCATTGTGGCGCCGGCCGATACGCTTGCGCGCCGTATATCCAGGTTTGTGGTGCAGGAATGGAAGGAAGGGGGTAAGGTCGACATGAAGAAGATCTACGCGGCCTACCAGTCGGAGTTGGCGAGAAGGGATATTCAGGCTTCGTTTCTGCTCGATACGCTCTATATCCTCCCCAAAGCCGGGGCCAATAACGTAATCATTTTTAATGGTTTGAGGAGGCAGAGCGACGATCGCTTCCGGACATTACCGTTGCCGATCAACCCGGTGCGGCATCTGTTCGTTCAGGCTACGTTTGAAACCCCGGTACCCTATTTGTTGAGACGAATGGCTTGGTTGCTCGGCTGCTCCCTGCTGTTGCTGCTGCTCACCACGGGCTGTTTCGTATTTATGCTTCGGACGATCCTGCGGCAGAAAAGGCTCTCCGACATCAAGAACGATTTCATCAACAATATGACTCACGAGCTGAAAACGCCCATTGCGACGGTTAATGCAGCTGTGGATGCATTGCTGAACTTCGGGGCATTGAACGACCCGCGCAAAACGGAAGAATACCTCCATATTTCACAGAACAACCTTCAGAGGTTGTCGGACCTGGTAGAAAAAGTTCTGAATCTGGCTGTGGAAGAAAAGCAGGAGTTTGAGTTCCGCACGGAGCCCGTGAGCCTGGCCGAAATCTTGTGTGAACTGGCGGCCAGCCACCGTATCAAAGCCGCGAAAACGGTGGTTTTTAATATGCATATCCCGTTCGGGACGATGGTGCAGGTAGACAGGATGCATTTTGCAAATGTGATTAATAACCTCATCGACAATGCAATCAAATACTCCTACGACCGCGTGACCATATCGTTCAATTACGAGCAGGAGTCGCATGGATGGCAACTCACCGTGGCCGACAATGGCATAGGCATTCCGAAAGCTTACCAGGCCTCCGTCTTCAATCGTTTCTTCCGCGTTCCTACGGGCGATCTGCATCAGGTAAAAGGCTTCGGCCTCGGACTTGCCTACGTGCGACAGGTGGTCGAGAAGCATGGCGGGAGCATCAGTCTGGCTAGTGAGCCGGGAAAAGGAAGTGCATTTGTTTTAAAATTCTGAAAAAATGGCTACGGTACTATTCATCGAGGACGAGCCCGCGCTGGGAATGATTGTGAAAGATAGTCTGGTTTACAGAGGGTTCGATGTGCTGTACGCTGCCAACGGGGCCGACGGGCTCGAACAATACCGTCAGCACCAGCCCGATATTGTCGTCGCGGACATTATGATGCCCGATATGGACGGGTTCACGATGGCCGAGCAAATCCGCCGCGACGATCCGCATACACCGATCATGTTCCTCACGGCACGTTCGCAGACAGCGGATGTCGTCCGCGGTTTTGAACTGGGCGGGAATGATTACCTCAAAAAGCCATTCAGCCTCGATGAACTGGTCGTGCGCATCAATGCACTCCTGCGTACAGGCGCGTCGCGTACGAATGCGAACGGAACGCTCAAAATAGGGCGCTATATTTTTGATCCTGCCAAGCAGAAACTCACCGTTGACGACCGCGAGGTAACGCTGTCCCATCGGGAAGCTGAACTCCTCCGGAGGCTGTACCAGCAACGCAACGAAGTTCTCGGCCGCAGCGAAGTCCTCACCGAACTCTGGGGCGACGACTCGTTCTTCAACGGCCGCAGCCTCGACGTCTTCATCACCAAACTGCGCCGCCACCTCCGCGAGGATCCTAAAATCCAGATTATCAATATCCGGGGAAGAGGGTATAAGCTGGTACTTTGAGAGGTGGGGATTTTGTACAAAGTTTAGAGGAAAACTTTGTAACAATGCGTCACATACCGGCGCGAGTGCGTACTGAGCCATAATTAATAATTCTGCGCACCAATCATAACTCAGTATGAACCTCCGAATTTCACAGTTTACAAGGGCCGCGCTCGCGGCGCTGCTAGTCGCGATATGCCTGGCTTGTTCCAAAGAAGACGACAACACGGTCGATCCGGGCAATACCAATGCCGATGGTTCGATTAATATCGACAGCGTCAGTTTCGCATCGACAGCGCCGGAAGGCGACACCGGTACGGCTGCCGATGAGGATGATCTTTTGGCTAATTCTACTTTTTCAACGGTTGTATCAATCCAGTTTGGGAATACTGTTGCCATTACCAATCCACTGGCGGGCAATGGCGTAACGGTAACGGAATCCAATGGCGACGTGATCGTCCATGCCACGGTAGCGGAAGTGGAGTACGTTTTGTCCGGAACTACAACAAACGGTTCGTTCAAGATTTACAGCGATAAGAAGTTCAAGCTCACACTCAATGGTGTTAGCATTACCAATGCCGATGGTCCGGCGATTAATATCCAGTCGGAAAAACGGGCTTTCATTGTTTTGAACGACAACACCGCCAACTCACTGATCGACGGTATCAGCTACACGGCCAGCGGCGAGGAAGATATGAAAGCGACGCTTTTCAGCGAAGGACAAATAATTTTCAGCGGAACCGGTACCCTGAACCTAAAAAGCAATTACAAGCACGCCATTTGCAGCGATGATTATGTACGCGTCGTCAGCGGCAATATTACTGTCAACGGAGCGGCGTCCGATGGGATTCATACCAACGACGCGTTCATCGCCGACGGGGGGACGGTCAACATTACCGCAACGGGCGACGGTATTCAATGTGAGGAGGGGTATATTGTGATCAATCAGGGCAACTTCACTGTAAATGTGGCCGACAAAGCCATTACGGCAAGTTACGATACCGACACGAGCGTCGATCCATTCGTGACGATCAACGGTGGGACGTTCAATATTAAATCATCGGCAGGGGAGGGCATCGAAAGTAAGAGTGTACTGACGATTAACAACGGAGACTTCAATATCCAAACTGCCGACGACGGTCTGAATGCGGGTAGTTTTATTTATATCAATGGAGGCAGTATTTATGTGTACAGTACCTCCAACGATGGTATCGATTCGAATGGCCCTATGACGATCACCGGCGGGAGGATTGTTTCGATCGCAGCGGGCGGTCCGGAAGAAGGTTTCGATTGCGACCGGAATACCTTTAAAATTACCGGAGGCATACTCATCGGCACCGGTGGTGCAACCAGTTCTCCCACAGCGAATGTCAGTACCCAGCCTTCGGTAATACTGGGTTCCGGCTCCGCAAACCAGTTAATGCACATCCGCTCTTCGGACGGCGAAGTGATGACATTCACCATCCCGCGGGCGTACAACACAATGCTGTTTTCAAGCCCTAAATTGAAGCAGGGAACAACTTACCAGGTGTACACAGGTGGTACTACCGCGGGTACGACCGACTTTTTCGGATTATACACATCGGGTACTTACACAGCCGGTACCGCCGGCACCAGTTTCACCACGAGTTCAATGGTAACCAATGCAGGCGGCAGTTCGGGCCGTTAGCAGTCCGTTATTTTGAGGGGCCTTGTTTGCCCGGTTTTGGAAATACCTGGTGGGTATTGGCCCATTGGTGCCATAGACCTGCCAGGTATTTTACCTTTTCGGGGTGAGTGGCGGCAAGGTTTTGAGTTTCCGAATGGTCGGCCGAAAGGTCGTAAAGCTGCCAGGTGGAATCGGCAGCCGTCGACACGAGTTTCCAATTGTCCTGCCGTGCGTAACGGGCACCAAAATGTTCGTTGAAAAGTTCGGAATGGCCTTTGGAAGGTTTGCCTGAAAACGAGCTGACAAGGCTCGTCCCGGTGGTAGGCTTGATAGCGTTGTTTTTGAATTGCTTGGGATACTTCGCGCCTGAAAGTTCGCAGAATGTAGCCATCAGGTCCATCACATGGCCGGTATGATCGCTGTAACTTCCTTTTTTGGCCGTTATGCCCCCGGGCCAGAAAGCGATCACAGGCGTATTGATCCCGCCTTCAAACGACTCGGCCTTCGCATAACGGTAAGGCGTGTTGGCCACGCTCGCCCAGCGTGGGCCAATGGACGCATAGCTGGTCTGAGGGCCGGGCATTACCTGCTTTTCGGTGGCGTAGACGATCTTGCGGCCGTCACGCGTTTCGCTGGGGCGGTCGAAACCAGGGCCGTATCTGGCGCAGTTTTCGGGACTGGCGCCGTTGTCGGTCAGAAACAGGATCAGCGTATTGTCCAACTCATCGGTCTGTTTCAATGTACGGATAATACGGCCGATTCCCTGGTCCATGCGGTCGATCATCGCCGCGTGAACAGCCATTGCCCTGGCATCCCATTCGCGGTCGGGATTGGCTTCCCACTTCACCGAGCCGGCCGGTGTTTCCGGTAGTGGTGTAATTTTCGGGTCAATCAGGCCCATTTTAACCATTCTTTCGTAACGTGCCCTGCGGACTGCCTCCCAGCCGCTTTTGTAAGTATCCTTGTATTTTTGGATGTCCTCCGGCTTTGCCTGCAAGGGCCAGTGCGGCGCATTTTGTGCCACGTAGAGAAAAAAAGGCTTGTCGGATTTAGCAAATTCCCGGATGTAAGCGACGGTTGTATCGTTAATGGCGTCCGTATGATAATAGTCCTTGGGAACGCTTTTGACCGGCTCCTGGCCATTCACCAGGCTGAAAGGATCAAAAAAATCGATGACACCCCAGATGGTCCCGAAGTACTTATCGAAGCCACGGCTGGTCGGGTACTGTTCAATGGGGGAGAACGGGCTTGCTTCCTTCTGATGATTCAGCCAGGCGAGCTGTTCTTGTGGGGTCTTTTGTGTAAATGTGTTGGAAACGTGCCATTTGCCGGTCATTCCGGTCTGGTAACCTGCGGTTTTAAGAACCTCCGCCAGCGTTACGGTATTTTCGGTGATATGTCCCTGGTAACCAGGCTGGTTTTCGGCCTCCGTCATTTTTCCGATTCCCGCCTGCTGGTTGTACAGGCCCGTGAGCAGGGATGCGCGCGTAGGGCAGCAGCGCGAAGTATTATAAAATTGCCGGTAACGGAGCCCGTTTTGAGCGAGGTAGTCGAGATTTGGCGTATGTATTTCGCCACCGTAGCAGCCCATATCCGAATATCCCATATCGTCGGCAAGTATCACGATGATGTTGGGACGTTTGTCAGCATGCGGTTTTGCAGGCGCGTTCCTGCTTTTCAGGGCAAGAAGGCCCAGGCCCGCCGTAAATGCGAGCGCGATCAAGGATAGTTTGGTTTTAGTCATTTCCGAAAGTAGAAATTTTTTTGGATTCGGGTGATAATGACGTGGGAAGCGCAGATTTCAGAGCTATGGATTGTGAAGAAAGAATGCACCGCTTGTATGAATTGCTGCATGCAAAGGACCAGCAAAATTATCACGCGGTGAGGCAATACATCCGCGGGCCCCGGGGAGGTTGTTATTATATTAATTCAAATGGCAACATGACTTATGTCGATCGCAGCTTTTGTAATTGATACGCTGATATGTAGCTCCCCGTGGAAGTGAGGCATTGGATAAATTCCTCAATTTACTAACTTCCCGAAACGCTAAATTGACTTGGAAATGGCTACGAAACACCACTCGATTGACGAATACATCGCTACTTTTCCGAAGGATGTGCAGGAGGTACTGCAAGAAATTCGGGAGGCAATCACGAGCGTTGCGCCTGATGCTGTGGAAACGATTTCATATGACATGCCTACATTTAACCTGAACGGGACTTACCTCATTTATTTTGCCGGTTGGAAAAAGCATATTGCGCTTTATCCGGTTACGGGAAAGATTTCGGAGGTGCTTGCTGCTGAACTGTCGGGTTACAAAGGGACAAAAGGCTCGGTACACTTCCCGTTGAACAAGCCCATGCCGCTCGATCTGATCCGGAGGATTACCGAATTACGGATTGCGGAAAACCAGGCGGCAGCTGCGAAACAGCCGGTAAATTAATCGCCCGTTTTAACGCCATACCTCTTTAAAATAGCTTCAATCCGCGGATCGGGGGCCAAGTCCGTGACTTCCACTAGCGCCACGCCTGGATACTCGGGATGGAGGGTATTAACGACAAAATTAGTTGAAAGGGGCATCACTGCCGACGGCACTTTCAGCACAAGCGCTTTGCCCGCGCCGAACCACCGATCCCCTAATGGCTGGCATTGTGAGTAATCGTTCGGGTCACGCCAACCGGCTTCAAGGTCGGTTTCTGTGATCGATTCGATCACAGCATCATCGGGTATTTCAATAAACATAATTTTGAAATCACTATTGAACCCGACGCCCTGCCTTCTTACCATATTTTCGAGCAACGCGAGCGTGACCGTCTCCGACGCGTAAATTACTTTATTGCCCGAGCTGTTCCACCTCCCGCGCATGCCGGAAGCGAACAAAGAATGGGCATATAGTTTGTGGACGGTCCGGAATACTAGCATCATTTACGCCGGATAACCTTCTGCCATTTTATCGAGCTCCTCGCTCAGAAAATCCACCCCGCCTCCGGTCGTCAGCCAGTCAGCAGGCTTTTCCGTCGAATTCCAGAAGGGCTTTTGCAGCCAGTAATTGAACTCGTCGATCGTTCCGAAAAATTCTTCCCCTTTTTCAAAAAGTGCGATCAGTTTCAAAAGATGCTCGCCATAAAGCGGTTCCAGCGGCTTTTGAGCCTCTTTGTAGTTGCTGATGGTGCGGGCAGAAACATTCATGATGGCCGCCAATCTCCGTTCCGGCATTTTGATAGCCTCAGCGAAATCATAAAAAACTTTGGTATGCAGGCCTTTTCGAGCGGAGAGCACAATTGAAAAATTGCTGTTCGTTTCAATGTGGTTGAATCTGGATTTCAGATTTGACCCTGGCTGGGCAACGGTTTTCATAACAAAGGAAATTGAGTACTCGAATATATGAATTTTTTCAAAAGTGAAAACGAATTTTTTCAAATAAGTATAAACATAGCGCCGCCTTCCTTTATTCCTCAACTTTTAAAACCGAAATTCCTAAACAGTTCAATATGATCAGGTTGACACACATGCTCGTACCGCTGGCATTAGCCATGGTGACCGCCCCCGCGCAGGACATTCTCGCGCAAAAACCGACTACCACACAGCCTACCGAAAAGTTTGATCGGGATTATGCTTTGGAAGCAACCATGCTCGGCTTCTTTGCCAAGGATGGCTCCCGCAATCCGACATTGAAGGCCAACAAAGGCGACCGCGTGCGGATCACCATTACGAATGGTGAGCTCATGACACACGATATCGCGCTCGAAAAGTTGGGGATCAAAAGCAAGGTGATCATCGAAAAAGGTACCAGCACCAGTATTACCTTCAAAGCCGAGCAAAGCGACACCTATTTCTGTTCCGTGCCTGGGCACCGTGCTGCGGGTATGGTGGGTAGTTTTGAGGTGGTGGAAGGAGTTATTTCCAACGAAACAGTGGCTGGGCAGCTTCCCGTGAAGGACGGACAGCCGCTGAACCTGGGTTTTGAAACGGGTGATCTGAAGAACTGGACGGCAACCGGCGATGCATTTGCGAATGCGCTTTTCAGTTCTGATCCGTCTCCGGTGCATGAAAAGGAAATGAATATAGGGTATGAAGGGAAGTATTTCCTCAGCAGCGGTGGTACGCTTAATTACAAGCAAACCGGCACGCTGACTTCCGTGCCATTCCAGGTTACACAGCCATTCGCGGCTTTCAGGGTATCGGGAGGCGCGTTACAGGATACCCGCGTAGAAATCGTGACTGCCGCCGATAACAAAGTCGTGTACCACATTACCGGCCAGGGCAGGGCCACGTTGCAGCCTGCCGTGGTGGACCTGCAACCGTATCTGAACAAGGAGATTTTTATCCGGATTGTCGATAACGAGACGGGCATTTCGCAGATTCCTTACATTCCCAACGACAAATGGGCGCATATTAATTTCGATGATTTTCGCTTTTACCCAAGTCGGCCCGATTTTCCCAATGAGCTGAAACAGAAGGATATCATTATTCTTCCGCCCTTGGATCCCGTCTTGAATGCGGGCTTATCGGGCAAGGATGCGGCAAAGGCCATGACGCCCCCGCCGGGCTTCAAGATCACGCTCGCGGCAGCGGAACCCGATATTATCAGGCCCATTAGCTTCACTGTCGATTACCGCGGGAGGCTTTGGGTAGTGGAAGGGCATACTTACCCGGTACGCGCCCCGGAAGGGCAGGGCAGGGACAAGATCCTGATTTTTGAAGATACCAACGGCGACGGTACGCTCGACAAGCGTAAGGTATTTGCGGAAAACCTGAACCTGATTAGTGGTATCGAAGTAGGAATGGGCGGTGTGTGGCTGGGTTCGGCGCCTAATTTACTGTTTATCCCCGCTGATTTTAAAAATGATAAGCCCTCCGGGCCGCCGCAGATATTGCTCGATGGCTGGGGGCTGGAAGATACCCATGAAGTACTCAACAACCTTCGCTGGGGACCCGACGGCTGGCTGTACGGAACGCACGGCGTATTTACACATTCCAATGTAGGCAAGCCCGGGGCACCGGATTCAGAACGGACCAAAATCAATGCCGGGGTGTGGCGCTACCATCCGACTTCGCACAAATTCGAAGTTTTCGCCGAAGGGTCGAGCAATCCTTGGGGAATTGATTTCAATGATTACGGGCACCCGTTCATTACCGTGTGCGTGATCCCACATATGTATCACGTGATCCAGGGCGCGCGTTACCAGCGGCAGGCCGGAAAACATTTCAATCCTTATACTTACGATGACATTAAGACCATCGCCGATCACGTGCATTGGGTGGGCGAGCGCGGGCCGCACGCAGGTAACTTTCGCTCGGCATCCGCAGGGGGCGGGCACGCGCATGCGGGAGCGATGATCTACCTGGGCAACAGCTGGCCGAAGGAGTACCGCAACGATATTTTCATGAACAATATCAACGGCGCGCGTCTCAATATGGATCACCTCACCCGCTCGGGATCCGGTTATGAAGCAACTCACAAGAATGACTTCATGGCGATGAACGACTCCTGGTCGCAGTGGCTGAACTTTAAGTACGATGCAAGCGGGTCGGTTTGGGCAATCGACTGGTACGACAAAAACCAGTGCCACAGCCCGAATCCCGACGTGCACAATAAGACCATGGGGCGGATATTTAAAATAACCCATGATAACGACAAATGGGTACAGGTGGATTTGTCAAAAGCGTCCGATATGGAGCTCGTGAATTACCAGCTGAATCCCAATGAGTGGTACGTTCGCCAGGCCCGGACTATTTTGCAGGAGCGGGGCCCGAACAAAAAGGTACACAAGGCATTGAAGGAGATCCTTGCTAAAAACCCTGACGAGACCCGGAAGCTCCGCGCGTTGTGGACGCTCCATGTGACCAAAGGGCTCACTGAAAAGGAGCTCTCCGATTTGCTTGCCAATGACAGCGAGTACATTCGTAGCTGGTCGATACAGCTTCTGACCGAAGGCAAATCGGTGGCGCCGGAAACATTGAAAAAGTTTGCTGGAATGGCGCAAAAAGATAATTCCAAGCTGGTAAGGCTATACCTCACCTCCGGAATACTCCGCCTCGATCCTTCACAACGCTGGGATGTATTGGATGCATTGGTACAAAAGGGCGAAGACAAGGACGATCATAATCTCCCGCTTATGGAGTGGTATGCTGCCGAACCGCTCGCGCCGATTGATGCGAAACGGGCATTGCAGCTGGCCGAAAAGTCCACGTTCCCGAAAATGCTGCCATACATGATCCAGCGCGTGGAAGCCATGGGTACTGAGGAATCTAAAAAGGTGCTGAAAGATTATCAAAAGGTGGGTAAAACGGAAAGACCGCACCAGCACAGCGACCATGCGACGGGAACAGCAATGAACCATTGAAAAATGAAAAGGGCTTCACGAAGAAGCCCTTTTTTAATAACGTTGAGTAGAATATTGAAGTATTTCTACAAATATATGCGAATAAATTTATTCGAAAATATGACGAAAGTCATATTTGTGATTTTAGTGCTGTTTTAGGCAAATTGTGGTGCATTATCGTTCGGGCCTGTGTGGCCGGCTCCGATAAAATGATTGTCGTGATGACTCATTGGAATGGCATGTTTTTTATTTGAAAACCAGTCGGAGAAATAGCTTTTCAGCCCGAAAGATCGGAGATTGCCTTTATCAACAGCGTTTGTTTATGGAAAGAGGAAAAATTAATTTATTTGAGAAAATGGCTACCCGCATTACTGCATGGACCGGTAGTTCAATGGCATTTGGCGTAGCATTCGGAATCATATTGATTTGGGGTATTACCGGGCCGATCTTCGGGTATTCCGATACGTGGCAGCTCGTGATCAATACCGGCACGACGATCGTCACTTTTCTGATGGTTTTCCTGATTCAGAAATCCCAGAATAAAGATTCGAAAGCCATTCAATTGAAACTGAATGAACTGATAGGAGCCAGCCGCTTTGCGAGCAACCGGATGGTCGATATCGAAGACCTGAGTGAAGCGGAGCTTGATGTACTGCGTAAGTTTTATCAGAAACTCGCTCAGATGTCGGAAGAGGACAGCGACATCCACACTTCGCATTCCATCGATGCGGCACAACGATTGCACAAGCACAAGAAGGGAGGATTTTCAGGACTGACAAATGGCGATACCGGCTCACAGGAATAGCTATTTGTCTGTTTTCTTGTCCTTTTTATCCTTTTTGTTTTCGTCGTCATCTTTGGAGAAGATCTTTTGAAAAAAGGTCTTCTTCTCTTTTTTATCTTCCTTCACCGACGCAATGCTGATCTCGTTGTCGATAGAAGGCTGAATGGCATGGATAAATGCATTTTGCAGGATGTTGGTAATGGCCACCCATACATTTGTTTTGGGATCGTCGAGCCGGCCCTGGAAAGGAATTTTGGTCGCTACCTGGTCTTTGTTCTTGTTTTCAAACAACTTGCCTGCTCCGCCCGCAACGGCTTCCCACAACTTCCGCAGCAGATTGTCCTTCCGGTCTTCTTTACCCAAAATATCCAGATTCTTGATCACGGGCTTCACATATCCCTTGAACTCTTCGTCTTTCGCCGCCACCTCTGTGTACAGCCCGAAGCGCCCGTCGTTGACATCCACTTTGGCATATGCCTGAAAGAAGTCGTTCAGCTTTACCAGGTTGGTATGGGTCAGTTCGGCACTCATATCAAAAGTAGGGGCGTCGGCCAGCGGATTGAGTTTGGCATCAAAACGGAGCCTCCCTTCGTACACATCCGCAGTTGCGTGAATGCTTGCGGGGAGGACAGCCGATGAATCGTAACTGTTGCGGAGGTTCTGGGCGAGGAGGTTCACGTTGGTCATGGCAATGTCGACATTGGGCCGGGAACTGAAATCCTTATATTGAATGGCTCCTCCCCGCAGCTCGCAGCGGTTGATATTCAGAGGCATGAACTTGTCGAGGATCTTGCGGAAATCGGCGGAGTCTTTCACCACTTCCTTTGGCTCGACTTTATCTTTGGTAAAAAGCAGGTAAGGCCGCTGGAACACCAGCTCACCCACGATTGAACCTTTGAATAGCGCCTTCCATTCTACCGATAAGTCGATCTCCCTGGATGCGAAGAATGGTGTTTGTTTCTGAGGAACGGAGTCTTCTCCGGCGCGATCCACCTTATTAATATAAATGCTGTCGATCTGGTAGGCCCCGCGGAGAATGGCAAGGTCGATGTCGTCGATATGGCCGTAATAGCCGTTCATATTCGCCAGGCTCTTGTTTGCAAAATGAAGGATGATATACGGCAGGACCAGCCGAATCACCACGAGGGCTATCACAATGCCAATCAGAATTTTGGCCGTGCGTCTCTTTTTCAAATGCGTGCGTGTGGTAGTCATTCCAAAGTCTGTTTTGCAATGGTAAGGGATAGATATTCAGGCCGCTCATTCAAACAATCGTACCAGCATAAATGGGTGGTTTCACAGGGTTTATGATTTTTCTGAAAAAAATCAAACTTTTGTCCAGTAGGGCGCCGGTCATTCGTCAACAGGCTTTAAAACTCAAACCTTATATCACAATGAAAGACTTCCTGTTTGTTTTTAGAAATGATCCTGCGGTTATGGCCGGAATGTCCCCGGCAGAGTTGCAAACCAGTATGAAGAAATGGATGGATTGGATCGGCGGCATTGCGGCACAGGGCAACCTTGTGGACCGTGGAAACCAACTGGCGAACGAAGGCAATGTGGTAAGGCCGGCAAAAGTCGTCACGGACGGGCCTTATATCGAAACGAAAGAATCTGTCGGCGGCTTCATTATGGTGCGGGCGGAATCATTGGACGAGGCAACTGAAATGGCCAAGGGTTGCCCGATCTTATCAGCGGGTGGCAATGTCGAGGTGAGACCTATCATCAGAATGTAGCGGTTGCCGAAAAAAAACTAAATTTTTGTCCAGTCCGGCTTCGGTCGTTCGTCAACAGGCTTTAAAACTTAAAACTTTATATCAAAATGAAAGATTTCATGTTTGTTTTCAGAAATGATCCTTCCACGCTGGCCGATCGCTCACCGGAGGAAATGCAGGCCAGCATGCAAAAATGGATGGACTGGATCGGGGGGATTGCTGCACAGGGCAAGCTGATCGACCGGGGCAACCGGCTGAATCCGGCCGGTAAGGTGGTAAAACCCTTACTGGCGGTCACCGACGGGCCTTATATCGAAACGAAGGAATCGGTAGGCGGCTACACGATGGTGCGTGCGGAGTCGCTGGACGAAGCAGCCGAAATGGCCAAGGGCTGTCCGATCCTGCTCTTCGGCGGTAATGTCGAAGTACGAGAAATAGACCGTATGTAGCGGTAATCCGAATGTTTTACAAGCCTTTGTAACCAGCAAAGGCTTTTTTAATTTGGGGCTATGGAAAACCAGGAATTAATCCCCCACTTGTTTAGGACCGAATACCGCAAAATCACCGCGGTATTGGGTAAAACATTTGGTTTAGAACACATCGAAATCGCTCAGGACATTGCCAGCGACACGTTTTTGCTCGCTTCCGAAATGTGGGCGATTAAGGGGGCACCCGACAACCCGGTGGCATGGCTTTATACCGTAGCACGTAACAAAACACTCGATTACCTGCGTAGAGACAAGCTGTTCAAGGAAAAGGTCAGTGGGCAGTTGGTGAGAAATAATCCGGTGGATGATGAAATCGATATTGATTTATCGGCCCGCAACATTACCGACAGCCAGTTGCAGATGATGTTTGCTATTTGCCATCCATCCCTTCCGGTTGAATCGCAGATTGGCTTGGCGCTAAACGTCCTGTGTGGTTTCGGGATCAACGAAATCGCCAGCGCATTCCTGACCAACAAGGAGACGATCAACAAACGACTTTACCGGGCCCGGGAAAAACTGCGTGCCGAGCAGGTGAAAATGGAGTTTCCCGATGAAACTGAGATCGAGTTGCGTCTGGAAGCGGTTTTGAAAACCCTCTACCTGCTTTTCAACGAAGGCTTTTATTCCGCGGGAAAGGATGTTACGTTGCGAAAGGACGTTTGCATCGAAGCCATGTGGCTCACAAAAATGCTGACGGAAAACCCCGGTACCGACCGGCCGCCTGTCAATGCATTGCTTGCGCTGATGTGCTTTCACGCTTCCCGTTTCGAAGCACGTACCAATCCGGAAGGCGAAACCGTGCTCTACCAGGACCAGGACGACAGTCTTTGGGACGCGGCGCTGATCAGTCGCGGTGAGTGCTACCTCAACCGCGCATCCGTTGGCCGGCAGCTTTCACGCTACCATCTCGAAGCGGCGATTGGGTACTGGCATACCATCAAGGCCGATACTCCCGAAAAATGGGAGCATATCCTCCAATACTACAACCAGTTGCTTATCCTCGAATATTCGCCCATCGCCGCTCTGAACCGTACCTACGCCCTGGCCAAGGCCCGCTCCAAAGCCGACGCCATCCGTGAAGCCGAGAAGCTCAACCTAGCGGAAAACCACCTGTACCATTCGCTGCTCGGAGAGTTGTATTTAGGCATTGATGACGTGAAGGCGCTGGAATATTTCAATGCCGCGCTGGGGCTGGCCAAGTCGCGCGCGGATCGGTTGTTGCTGGTGGAGAAGATCAGGAAGGTAGGTGAGGTCGGATAATGCTTAACTTGCTGATGAAGCTTATATGTTTGGATTCTGGTCAAGCCAAAATATTGGATTAGATCAACCTTTTTCACATTTCCTTACCTCATTAAGCTTTTATTAATACCCCTGTTAATCCCGCGCTTCTAATTTGCCCAACGTTTTCTCCGGCTAACCAGCAGCGGCATTCGCCGGACTGTGTTTGAGACGCAGTATTGCCGGTTAACTAAACTTTAATAACCCAAAGCATTAAAAATCCCTGGTTGTGTCCTCTTAACGCAAAGGATAACAATACTTTCTTCATGAAACGCCTATTTCTAAGCCTGACCCTTTTTGCTTTTACCCATCCAATTTTCGCACAGACGCCCCGCGTTGCCACGCCCGGCGTGGCAACGCGGGGCGCATTAAAGCTCTGGTACAAAAAGCCCTCCGGAAATACCTGGACCGACGCATTGCCTGTCGGCAATGGCCGGCTGGGTGCAATGGTGTATGGTAATCCCGAAAAAGAGGTCCTCAAACTCAACGAATCGACGGTGTGGGCAGGTGGCCCCAACCGCAACGACAACCCGAATGCCCTCGCTGCCCTACCTGAGGTACGCAAGCTGATTTTCGAAGGGAAACACGACGAAGCCGCCAGGCTCGCCGCTGAAAAAATCGAGTCGAAAACGACGAACGGGATGATGTATCAGCCGGTCGGTAACCTGAATATCGATTTTCCGGGGCATGGTCAATTCACCAATTATTATCGCGAACTGGATATTGAGAGGGCGGTTACCACAACCTCCTATACCGTTGATGGCGTGAAATATACCCGGCAGGTCATTGCCTCGGTGCCCGACCAGGTGATCGCGATACGCCTCACGGCCGATCAACCGGGAAAACTCACATTTACCTCGTTCCTGAACAGCCCCCAGAAGGGAGAAAGGAAGACGGAGAAAGGAGGAAAGATGGTTTTTGCGGGAATTAGCGGAGATAAGGAAGGGATCAAGGGGCAGGTAGCATTCCGTGCACACGTGCTGGTGGCACCCGAGGGAGGGCAGATGAGCGCGGGGGACACCTCGCTGACAATCAGCAAGGCAAATGCGGCCACAATTTACATTTCCATTGCCACCAATTTTGTCGATTACAAAACGCTTACGGCTAATCCGCAAGCCAAAGCGGACCAGTATCTTAGCAAAGCGGCCACCAAGCCATTCCATACCATTCTAAAAAGTCACATTGCTGCCTATCAGCATTATTTCAACCGGGTGAAGCTCGATTTGGGATCTTCGGAAGCTGCACAATGGCCTACGGATGAGCGTATTGTGAAATTCGCCTCGGGATACGACCCGCAATTGGTGGCGTTGTACTTCCAGTTTGGGCGGTATTTGCTCATCTCGTCCTCGCAGCCGGGCGGCAACGGAATGCCTGTGGGGCAGCCGGCCAACTTACAGGGGATCTGGAACCAGCAAATGAATCCGCCATGGGGTAGCAAGTACACCATCAATATCAATACCGAAATGAATTACTGGCCCGCCGAAGTGACCAACCTGACGGAGCTGCACGAACCATTGGTAAAAATGGTGAAGGATCTGTCGGTTACCGGCCAGGAAACGGCGCGTGTAATGTATGGCGCGAAGGGCTGGGTAGCACACCATAATACCGACCTGTGGCGCATTACCGGCCCGGTAGACCCAATTTTCTACGCCATGTGGCCGATGGGCGGCGCCTGGCTGAGCACGCATTTGTGGGAAAAATATTGCTATTCGGGCGATAAAGAGTATCTGAAATCGGTGTATCCGGCTTTGAAAGGTTCGGCGCAGTTCTTTGTCGATTTCCTGGTACCCGAGCCAACCCATAAATGGCTGGTGGTGGTACCCGGCATGTCGCCGGAGAATGCCCCGGCGATCCGCCCGAAAACGACGATCGGTGCGGGGAATACGATGGATAATCAGATCGTTTACGACATTTTTACCGCCACCATCCGCGCGGCGGAGGCGCTTGGGACCGATCCCGATTTTGTCAAAACACTGAAAGCCAAACGCGCACAGCTGCCTCCAATGCAAGTCGGGAAATTCGGACAGTTGCAGGAATGGCTGGAAGATCTGGACAGTCCGGAGGATAAGCACCGCCACATATCGCATTTGTACGGACTGTACCCTTCGCACCAGCTTTCGGCCTACCGTACGCCGGAGCTTTTCAGCGCGGCAAGAACCTCGCTGGAACACCGGGGCGATGTTTCTACCGGCTGGTCCATGGGCTGGAAAGTGAATTGGTGGGCCCGTCTGCTCGATGGAAACCGTGCTTATAAGCTCATTACCGACCAGCTTACGCCGGTTAATGCACCTGGTAAGAAGGGCGGCGGCGGAACCTATACTAATCTCTTCGACGCCCATCCGCCATTTCAGATCGATGGTAATTTCGGCTGCACGGCCGGTATCGCTGAAATGCTTATGCAAAGCCACGACGGTGCCATACACCTGCTTCCGGCCATTCCCGATAGCTGGAAGAACGGGTCGATCAGTGGCTTGCGCGCACGCGGCGGGTTTGAGATCGAGACATTGGAATGGAAAGAAGGAAAGGTTTCAAGGCTGGTTATCAAGTCAAACCTCGGCGGTAACTGCCGGCTAAGGCTTCCGAATGAATTGAAAGGCCATTCTCTGGCACTCGCCACCGACGGCAGCCCGAATAGCAATCCATTTTACCAGTTGCTTGATATTCCGAAGCCCATAGTTTCGTCTGCCGCGAAAATGGCCGACTCGAAGTTGCCGGAAACGGCTTTGTATGATTTTAAGACAGAGAAAGGAAAGACCTATACTTTCACCCGCTGACCTAACCCTTATTAAACCTATCACCATGAACAAGAAAATCTGGGTCGCCGGAGTGCTGGCGGCTACACTGGTTACCTGCCAGGTATCGAGGCAAAACGGTTCTAAAAACGGCATGCTGCGTACCACGGATGCGTCGGTGAGTGCCATTCCCGCATTTACCGATAATCCTTCGCCGGCACACCTGACGCCCGAGCAGAGCATTAAAACATTTAAATTACCCAAAGGCTACCACCTCGAACTGGTGGCCAGCGAGCCGATGATCCACGAACCGGTCGCTATCGCGTGGGATGGCAACGCGCGTATGTACGTGGCCGAGCTCAATACGTATATGCAGGACGTGGAGGGTACGGACGAGCACGCGCCCACCAGCCGGGTAATGCTGCTCGAAGACACTAATGGTGATGGTAAAATGGATAAGAGTTCGGTTTTTATCGATAAGATGCTCTTGCCGAGGATGTTGCTTTGTGTAGGTAACGAATTGCTTGTGAATGAGACCGATACTTACAATGTATACAGTTATAAAGACAATAATAAAGATGGGGTAGCCGATGAAAAACGCCCGGTTTACACGCCCGATAAAAAGGCACCCGGAAACCTGGAACACCAGCGGAGCGGTCTCGATTGGAACGTCGATAACTGGATTTACATGGCCGTGGACGCCGTGCGTTTTCGCTATATTAATGGGGTCTTGAAAGCCGATTCCATTCCAAGCGGTTCCAACGGGCAATGGGGGCTCACGCACGACAACTACGGTCGTTTGTACTTCTCTTCCGCAGGCGGAGAAACGCCGGCATTGGGTTTCCAGATTAACCCGGTGTATGGCAGGATGGAATTTGCGGACCAGTATAAGGAGGAATTCAACGAGGTATGGCCCATTATTAAAACACCTGATGTGGAAGGTGGCTTGAAACGCTTGCGTGCCGATACGACACTCAACCACTTCACGGCCAGCTGCGGGCAAGTGATATTCCGGGGCGACAAGCTCCCCGCGGATCTGCAAGGGGATTTGCTGATCAGCGAGCCGGTTGGAAGGCTTATCCGCCGCGCGAAAGTGATCAACAAGAATGGCAAGATCACACTCGAAAATGCTTACGATAAGGAGGAGTTCATTGCTTCCACGGACATGAACTTCCGCGCGGTGAATATGTACACCGGTCCGGACGGCTGCCTGTACATTGTAGATATGAACCGGGGGATTATTCAGGAAGGTAACTGGACAGGGCCGAAAAGCTACCTGCGCCCGCAGATCAAGCGGTTGGGTCTCGATAAAAACATCCAGCACGGGCGCATTTACCGCCTCGTGCACGACGGTATGGTGCCCGGTCCGAAGCCCAAAATGCTGGATGAAAGTCCGAAAAAGCTGGTAGGGTACCTTGGCCATCCCAATGGCTGGTGGCGTGATAATGCACAGAAAGAACTCGTGGTACGCAACGAGCAATCGGTGGTACCGCTGCTGAAAGCGATTGCTGCGGGCGAAAGCAATGAGGCGATCCAATCACCATCGGCACTTGCCCGTTTGCACGCATTGTGGACGTTGGAAGGACTGAATGCATTGGATCAAAACAGCATAGCGCGTGCATTGAAAGACAGCGATTTTGAAATCCGCAAAGCCGCCGTGCGTATGACAGAGCCCTATTTGAAAAAGAATGATGCGATGGTGGAAACACTGGCAGCATTGAAGTCCGATCCCGTTGCCGATGTACGCATGCAACTGATATTCTCACTGGCGTACAGCGAGTCGCCGAAAGCGAAAGCATTAGCCGGTGAAATTGTGAGGAATGCAAATGGCGCGGAAGTGCTGGCACGTGCACAGCGCAGCGTGGAAAAGAATGAGGATGCCAAGAAATTCGGAATGAAACTGGGGCGGCTCGATGCGCCGGACAGGACATTGGTGATGAATGGCTCGGTGATCTACAAATCGCTGTGCGCGACTTGCCATGGTGCCGACGGAAAGGGCCTGACGAGTAAAACAGCACCTCCGCTTGCCGGATCGCGCAGGTTGAACCGGAACAACACCCAGGCGTCGGTGCGGATCCTGCTGCACGGCTTGTCGGGGCCGATCGAGGGAAACACTTATCCGACGGAAATGCCTTCGATGAAGGACAACGACGATGAATGGATCGCCTCCGTACTCAGTTATGTGCGGTATGAGTTTACAAACTCGCCCCCCGTTCGTCCGGCCGACGTGAAGACCATCCGGGAACAAACCGTATCACGCGATAAGGCATATACCCTGGACGAGCTGTCTATCCAGTAACTGAAACTCTAACCGAAACTTTGAAATTAATGGGAAGCGAGCAGCTTTTGCAGTCGGCGCTTTGGAAAAAGGGCATAGGCTTGTCGGTCGGTGCATTGTGTGTGGCAATGATGTTGGGCAGTGGCTTTTCCGGACAAACAGCTGACGGACAAACGGGACCTGGTTCCGACTGGCCGAATTATGGTGGTAACAAGGCCGGGAACCGCTACTCCCCGCTGGACCAGATCCATACCGGTAATGTTCAGAATTTGCAGGTAGCCTGGATGTATGATGCGTCCGAAAAGCCCGACCCGGCCAATCCGGGCAGGCAGCGGAACCGGGCCATTCAATGCCAGCCGATTGTCGTGAACGGTGTCTTGTACGGTACCACGCCGGAGTTGAAGCTTTTTGCGTTGAAAGCAGGAACCGGAGAGCAGATTTGGAAATTCGAACCCATGAAGGACGACCGGCTCAATTCGAACCGGGGTGTGGTGTATTGGGAGAATGGTGATGACAAACGTATACTGTATACGGTCGGGTCGAGCCTGTATGCGGTCAATGCCGTTACAGGCGAGATTATCAGAAGCTTTGGAAAAGAAGGCCGGGTAGATATTCACGCCGGATTACAGACTGGCCTGGACCATGATGTAAGCAAGCTTTCCGTGAATGCCACGAGTCCGGGGATCGTTTTCAAAAATACATTCATATTGGGCTCTGCGGTTTCCGAATCCGGAGATGCAGCGCCGGGGCATATCCGCGCGTTTGACGTTGTTACCGGCGATTTGAAGTGGGTTTTTCATACCATCCCGCAACCCGGCGAATATGGCTACGACACCTGGCCGAAGGATGCCTATAAGATGATAGGTGCCACCAACAATTGGAGCGGCATGAGCCTCGACGAAAAACGGGGCGTGGTGTATTTTGGCACAGGATCACCTGCCTCCGACTTCTATGGCGGTGCCCGCAAGGGTAGCAACCTCTTCGCCAACTGCATTATGGCGCTCGACGCCGAAACCGGCAAGCGGAAATGGCATTACCAAACCATTCACCACGACCTCTGGGACCGTGACCATCCAAGCCCGCCGAATCTCACGACCATTACCCATCACGGCAAACGGTTGGACGTGGTCGTTCAGAGTACGAAAGACGGTCTCGTTTACGTGCTGGATCGAGATAAGGGAACATCTGTTTTTCCAGTTGAAGAAAGAAAAGTACCTGTAAATGGCCTTCCGGGCGAACATCCTTACCCGACTCAGAAATTTCCGTTGAAACCGGCCCCATTATCGCGGCAGGTTTTCACAGAGGCAGACATTACAGATATTTCCCCCGAGGCGCATGCTTATGTGAAAGAGCGTTATCTCAAAATCAAAACAGACCATAAATTCGCTCCGCCTAGCACTACCGGCACATTGTTGTTCGGTTACAGCGGTGGGGCGGAGTGGGGTGGTAACGCGGTCGATCCGGATGGCGTTTTCTATCAGAACGTGAATGAAGAGCCATGGGAGCTCATGATGGTCGATGCGGCGCAGAAAAAATCCGAAGCGCCGCGGACGCTGGGTAACTCGCTATATCTGGCTAATTGTGCAGCCTGTCACGGGCAGGACCGGAAAGGCAGCGGGCCTGAGCTACCTGCATTGGTGGATATCGGTAAAAAACTAAATCCGGTGCAGATCAAAAGTATTCTCAAAACCGGAAGCGGCCGCATGCCTTCGTTCGGGCATTTGTCGGACAAAGAGCACGACGCACTGATCGATTTTCTCTTAAATCGTGAAAAGGCGGACCCGGCGCCGGTGAAAACGGCTAGTGCTGCCAGGCCTGCCGGCAAGGACGGCTTCCCGTACATGCCCGCGTATGTGAGCAAAACCTGGCAGCGCTTCACGGATCAGAACGGTTATCCGGGCGTAAAGCCGCCTTGGGGTACATTGAATGCGATCGATCTCAATACAGGCGAATATCTCTGGCGCGTCCCATTGGGTGAATATCCTGAGCTGACTAAAAAAGGCATTCCGATTACCGGTACCGACAGCTACGGCGGCCCGCTTGTGACAGCCGGAGGCCTGGTATTCATAGCTGGTACCAAGGACGAAAAGATCCGCGCATTTGACAAGAAAACGGGGAAAACCGTTTGGGAATACCAACTTCCCGCTGGCGGCTTCGCTACGCCGATCACTTACCAGATCGACGGTAAGCAGTACATCGTGATCGCGGCTGGCGGCGGCCGCGGCCAGAAAATAGGCGGGAATTACATCGCCTTTGCATTGAAATAACACTAAACCTGTACATAATGAACAAAAAAGAAAATCCCGCGGAAAACAGTCGCCGGAACGCGATGAAGCTACTCGCGACAGGCTCGGCAGCCGGTTTGCTGTCGCTGTTTGACAGCCCCAGTGCCCGTGCAGAGCGCTACGAAACGCCCCAATATGCCAAAGGAATGGCACCGGTGACCATCACCAACGTGAAAGCCATTACCACGGCTCCCGGTGGTTCTAATCTGGTGATTGTGAAGGTAGAAACGTCCGAGCCGGGCTTGTACGGCCTGGGTTGCGCCACATTTACGCAGCGCGCGATGGTAGTCATACCTGCGGTGAATATTTATCTGAACGAATTTTGTGTAGGCAAGGACGTCGATAACATCGAGGACATGTGGCAATCGGCGTATGTGAGCTCGTACTGGCGTAATGGCCCGGTGCTGAATAATGCATTGTCCGGCCTGGACCAGGCGCTATGGGATATCAAAGGCAAGCGTGCCAAAATGCCGGTTCATCAGTTGCTCGGGGGCAAAGCGCGCATTGCGGTGGATACCTACACGCACGCGAGCGGGCCTACGCCCGAGGCCATTGCCGACAAGGTGCAGCAATACATGTCGGAAGGTTTCCGTCACATCCGCATTCAGCAAGGTGGTTACGGCGGGGTAGGTGCTATGGACGAAATCAAACCTGACTTCAAAGCGGCTGGTTTCGGACGTGCTACCGACGATTTCTCCGACCAGCGCACTTACCTGAAACGTGTGCCGAAGATGTTTGACATGGTGCGTAAAAGATGCGGCGAAGATATCGAGCTGCTGCACGATATGCACGAGCTGGTGGAGCCGATGGATGCGATCAATATGATCAAAGGATTGGAAGAATACCGCCCGTATTTCATTGAAGATCCATTCTCACCCGAGAATATGGGTTGGTTCAAACAGCTGCGCCAGAGCACCACGGTGCCGATCGCAATGGGCGAGCTTTTCAATAATATCAATGAATTCCGCGATCCGATGGCGCATCAGCTTTTCGACTTCATCCGCTGTCACATCTCGCAAATCGGGGGCATTACCCCGGCCATGAAAGTAGCGCGGCTCGGTGAATGGTTCAATGTGAAAACCGCTTGGCATGGCCCGGGTGACACTTCGCCGGTGGGACATGCGGCTAACAATAATATCGATATCGCCGTCTGGAACTTCGGTATCCAGGAGTCGCAGCGGTTCAGCGAAAAAGTACAGGAAGTCTTCCCAGGCTGTCCAACAATCAAGAACGGCTATTATTATGTAAATGAAACGCCTGGCCTCGGGATCGACATTAATGAGAAGGAAGCGGCCAAATATCCGATCGGTACCAAGTCACGGTGGACGGTGCGGAAGAGCGATGGGACACTTTTAAAGCCCTGATAACCAGTATTTAAATGTTAATGGCCTATTTTTTATGGGAATTGTTTAAAAAAATGGTCTGAAACTGCGCCTGTTAATGCTTTGTTAAGCTTTTTTTAAGGGTGGGATTTTAGGTTTGCCGGACTTATCGACCAATTTTCCGGCACCATTTCCTATGAATGATTCAGACTTGTGGAGAAGTTTCCGAAACGGGGATGAAACGGCCTTTTCAATGCTTTACAAATCCCATATTGACATGCTGTACCGGTATGGGCATAAACTGACCGCCGACACACAGTTGGTTGAAGACTCGATCCAGGACATGTTCATCGAGCTCTGGAACAGCCGCAACAGGCTTTCGGATACCGATAGCATTAAATACTACCTTTTCCGGGTGTTGCGCCGTAAGATCACGCAGCACCCGCTAAACCGAAACGTAGCCGGTGCCGGGGCGGAGATTTCCGCTTTCGAGCACCGGTTTTTTTCCGTGTCCACCGAAAGCGAGCTCATCGATACCGAGAGCGAGCAGGGGCGCTCGCGCGTACTCGGGCATGCCTTGACGCTCCTGCCCCCGCGCCAGCAAGAGGTCGTAAACCTCCGTTACTACCACGAGTTCAACCACCAGCAAATCGCCGAAATCATGAATATCTCGCTGCAATCGGTACACAACACGCTCCAAAAATCGATGAAGGGGCTTCGGGAGCTATTGTCCGGCTATTCTGAGATCATTTTAACTGCATTATTAATCCTTCCACTAACCTGAAACCGTCATTTAAAAATGACGGCAGCAGATTTGCTTTTTCCGTCATTTTTCAGAGACTGACTGGCAACAGACTATTTTTCTGTGACTTTTCAGAGACCGTCATTTAAAAATGACGGCAGCAGACTAATTTTTTGCTGTGATTTTTAGAAGACAACCAGCAAAAGAATAATCCTTTGCCGTCATTTTTAAATGACGGACAGGAGATAGAAAAGATCTCATTTAGAGCTAGAATATAAAAGATTTGATTTAGAGCTAGAATAGAAAATTCTCATTAGAGCTAGTATGGAAAGATCTCAATATTAGGCCATTTCAAAGTTTTATAAAAAAATCCCCCTTCCCAGGGGTAATCTTCCCGCCTTTCTTCCATTTGTTTTCGGAGGATGAAAACCAGATTTTTCCATGAATTATTTGTCATTTGAGCCGGAGGATTTTGCAGCCGATGCATTTTTTTGCAGCTGGGTGCTTCATCCTACTCCCGAAACGGAGCGCTTCTGGCTCGACTGGCTGCGTAACAATGCTTCGAAAGCGCGGGACATCGAGCTGGCACGTCAGATGGTGCTGTTGGCTTCGTCCGAGGAAACTCCTGCGCCGAGCCCGGAAACCGTAGACCGCATTTGGCAGAGTATTGAAGAGGGAAAAAGCAGGAAAGTCATTCTTTTCCCGAACCGGACGATCTGGCTGAAAGCTGTCGCAGCGGTAATACTGCTATTGGTCGCATTTGGCGGCTATTTCTACCGGAAAGGTCAGAATCATACTTATCACACTGCCTTCGGCGAATCGCGACGGGTGTTGCTGCCCGACGGCACATTGGTGACGTTGAATGCCAATTCAAGCCTGCGTGTGGCCGATCGCTGGGGCAGGCGCACCGAGCGGGAGGTTTGGCTGGACGGGGAGGCTTTTTTTAGTGTAAGTAAATTGAAAAAAGCTGGCCACGCGGTCAAATTCACCGTTCATACCCACGACTTGAATGTGGAAGTGCGCGGAACGGAGTTCAACGTGAATACCCGGCAGGACCAGACGCAGGTGGTACTCAGCGAAGGCCTCGTGCATTTACGGCTGAATGACCGCCCCGGTGAGGAAATCCGGATGAAGCCGGGTGACCTGGTCGATTTTTCGAGGAGCAGACAGCAGTTGCACATCCAACACCTGCCCGACGCGAGCCCGATGTACTCCTGGAAGAACAACCGCTGGACGCTGAATGACGCTTCGCTGGCCGAAATCGCGGTGCTGATCCGGGAAACGTATGGAGTAACCGTTACTATTGAAAGTGACTCATTGGAAAAGCAAACCGTGAATGGCGTGGTCCCGACCGACAATATGGGCGATCTGCTGAACGCGCTGGAAAGCATTCTTCCCATTACTATTACACACGAGGAGCAACGGGTGACGATCCGTGGCCGCCCTGACTAACAGCTAAAATTTTTTCGAACCTTCAACCATTGCTCATGAAAAAGATCAACTTACTCATGATGGGAATGCTATGCTTGGGCGGTTCTGTGGCGAATGCCCAGACGTTTGCCCGCGGGCAGGTCCCTCAGCCCCAACGCAGCGAGCAGCCATCCTACCGAAGCCTCGACCAGGTCCTGCGCGACCTCGAAAAGCGGCATTCCGTATATTTTATGTACCACAATGATAAGATCAAGTCATTGCAGGTGCAATACCAGAGCCGTACTGGCGAGGGTATCGAGGAAACCCTCGACCGTATCCTGAAAGCCAACGGTTTGGAATACAAAAAACATGGCAAGATCTACGCCATTTTCCCGAAAGACGCCGATGCCAGCTCGGTTCGGGAGCTGAAACAAAGCCTGCGGCAAACCCAGCTTCCACCGGCTAATGCAGTACCGGTGAATGCGGAATCTTCGCTGGATAACCAGCCTGGCGCAAGCATTCTCAGTCCTGATAACGCACCGAAGGCAATCAACATCCGTGGTAAAGTGACCGACGAGAAAAACGATGCATTGCCGGGCGTGAGCATTGTGCTCAAAGGCACGCAACGCGGCACTACCACCAATGCAGAAGGCCAATATGAGCTCGAAATCCCCGACGAATCGGCGTCTGGCGCGGTGCTGGTATATAGTTTCGTGGGCTATGCGAGCCAGGAAGTGGTTGTAGGCGGGCGCACGAGCATTGACGTGGGTATGCAGGTGAGCGAGCGCGGGCTGGATGAAATCGTGGTGGTGGGGTATGGCGAGCAGCGCAAAAGCGATGTTACCGGAGCTTCCAGTAGTGTTTCTGCAAGAGAAATCGCCAAGCGTCCGCTGGTGCGGGTGGAGCAGGCATTGCAGGGTACTACTTCCGGTGTCACGGTTTCCAGTTCGAGCGGGCAGCCGGGTAGGGGATTGAATGTGCGCATTCGCGGAGCGAACTCCATTACCGGTTCCAACGAGCCATTGTATGTGATTGATGGTTTTGTAGGCGGTAATATCGAGTCCATTAACCCGAACGATATCGAGTCGCTGGAAATTCTGAAAGATGCGTCTTCGGCTGCAATTTATGGTTCGAGAGGATCGAATGGCGTGGTTTTGATTACAACTAAAACCGGTAAGGAAGGGAAGGCGCGTGTCAATTTCAGCACGTGGTTCAGTAAAGCGAGCATTCCGAGAAAGCTGGATTTGATGAATGCTTATGACTTTGCAAGGACAGTGAATGCGCAGTTTGCGTCAACCGGTAACGCGGCTGCATTCTCGGATCAGCGTTTGGCCGAACTGAAAGCCAGTGGCGGCACCGACTGGCAGGACGAGCTGCACCAGGAACCGTGGATCCAGAATTACCAGCTGGATGTATCGGGCGGTTCTTCCAATGTCCGTTACCTGTTTTCGGCCAATTACCTCGACCAGCCCGGCTTGATTTTGAACCAATATTATAAAAGAACTACCCTGCGTGCGAACATCGATGCGAAGCTGAATGACAAAATTGATTTGAAATTCAATGTCGCTGCTATGCTGCCGAAGAGCCGCAATAATGGTTATTCCGGTGATTTGGTGGATCCGTTCACCCAGGCTACCGAATGGGACCCGACCTCGCCCGTGCGTGACCCTGCGACCGGCCAGTTTATTTACACAGCGCCTTATGGATCTATCCAGTACAATCCTATCGCAAGAGCTACCAACCAGCAGTTCGACAACCGCCAGGCGAATGTGACCGGAACGGCGATTTTGACCTACCGCATTATGAAAGGACTTTCGTTTACGACCATTAACACCTACGAAATCCGCACGGGCTTCACGCAAAACCTGTTTGGGCCAGGTACCAGCAATGGGGTGTTGTATGCGGAAGGCAATGCGTCGCGGGGAGGGTTTTTCCAGAACAGTAATTTTTTGACCTACAAAAATACCTTCGGCGACCACTCGATCACACTTACCGCTTTGTACGAGCAGCAGAACGGGAACAATACCTCTATTAATGCGCGTGCCAATAACCTGTCGTCTTATGCTTTGGGATATTACAACTTGAGCCTCGGTGCTACGCAGTTGACGAGCTCGGGCTATTCGCAGGACGCATTGCAATCGTACATGGGCCGGGTGAACTATTCTTACAAGGACAAATATTTGCTCACAGCGGCGGTCCGTACCGATGGCTCCTCGCACCTGACCCAGAAGTACAGTACTTTCCCTTCATTGGCGTTGGGTTGGAATGTGGCTAATGAGAACTTCATGAAGGAATCGCGTGTGTTTTCCGACCTGAAATTACGTGCCAGCTACGGACAAACCGGTAACCAGGCCGTGGGTGCCTATGCAACCATTGCGCAGATCACGACAGGCGGCCCCCAACCGGCCTATTACTTCGACGGCTCCACGCCGAGTGTTTCGACGCCGTTGGGTGCGCCGGTTTCCAAAAACCTCAAATGGGAACGTACCGAGCAGTTTGACGTCGGTTTGGATGCGTCCTTCCTCCGTGGGCGCTTGACATTCACAGCCGACGCCTATAAGAAGAATATCTCTGACTTGCTCTACAACTACCAGGCGCCATTCTACATGGGCGGCGGCGATTACCTGCGTAACATCGGAAGCGTGGAGAACCGCGGCATCGAGTTTTCGGTAGGCGGTACGCCGGTAACCTCCGGAAAACTGCGCTGGACCACCAATTTTAACATTTCATTCAACCGGAATAAAGTAACCGACCTGGGTGGGCTTGATAATGTGATTGTGAACGGGATCGGTTCGGCGGGTAACAGCGCTTCCATTCTGCGGGTAGGGCGGCCCTTGGGCGAATTTTACGGCTACCAATTCCTCGGAACCTGGAAAACCACCGAAGCAGAGGAAGCGACCAAATACGGCATGAAACCCGGCGACGCCAAATACACCGACGTAGACGGCGACCATGCCTACACTGCGGCCGACCGCATGCCGATCGGTAATGGTACGCCTAAGTATTCGTTCGGATTTATCAACGACGTGAGTTATGGCGATTTCTCGCTGAGCTTCATGTTCCAGGGCACACACGGCAATCAGATTTACTCGCAAACCCTCGCTTATCTCTGGGGCGGTTTGGGTGACCAGCGCAATGCCACCACACAGGACGCGCTCAATATCTGGACTCCCCAGAATGAGACCGACAACCCGGCATTCAGCAACACCAGCAAGAATTTCAATAACAGCAGCCGGTATGTGTACAACGCAAGCTACATCAAGCTGAAAAACGTGTCACTGACCTACAAGGTGCCCGCCATGGTTTTGAATAAAGCCAGGATCCGCAATCTGGAAGTGTACCTGAGCAGCCAGAACCTGTTCATGATCACGAAATACCCGGGCTACGATCCGGAGGTTTCGAATGGGTTCAATGCCATTACACAGGGGTTGGAAATGGGTGTGATCCCGAACGCGAAGACTTACACAGTGGGGCTTCGGCTAGGATTGTAACGGTTTCATGACATTTAAAAAGAGCATTATGAAAATCAAATATTCAATACTATCGATTCTGTTGAGTGCGGCGGCATTCCCGGGGTGCCAGAACCTGACCGAGGACCCGAAAGCGAACCTGACGCCCGGTACCTATTTCAAAACACAGTCGGATCTGGACGGGGCGGTGTCGGCGATTTACATCCAGTTTGCCCGGGACGGCGCCTGGGGTTTTACCAACCGCAGCACTTCCTATTTCGGTTCCGACGATTTTACCACCGACCCGGGCTTGAACAAGGAGGATTTTCGCCTTTTCGACCGGCTTAGCGGCGGAAGTGGCAATGGAAGCATGGTGGCGCAATGGCAAGGTCCCTGGCAGGGCATTTACCAGGCCAACAATGTGATTGCGAACTATGCAAAGGTGAATTCGACAGAGGAACAGAAAAACCAGTCGGCCGGGCAGGCTTACTTCCTGCGTGCATTGGGTTACTATTACCTGGTACGCACATTCGGTCCGGTGCCTGTGATCCTCACGCCGATTGATGTAGACGACCGTCCGGACCGCGATCCGATCGAGAAAGTGTATGAAGCCATTATCGCGGATTTGCAGAAAGCGAAGGAGCTGCTGCCCGTTAAATTCGACAATGCGCCCGGCAAGGCTGATCAAATGGCGGCCCGCTCGCTGCTCGCTGACGTGTACCTGACGATGACCGGCTGGCCGTTGAACCAAGCCAGCAACTATGCGCAGGCCGCGGCAGAGGCTGATGCGGTGATCAAATCGGGGCAATTCAATTTGAGCACACCTTATGCACAGGTTTTCACGACCAACAATGGGCCTGAATCCATTTTTGGATTGCAGTACAATGTGAATGGTGGTTTGCCATTGCGGAGCTCAGGCTCTTCGAGCGTGCCTCTGGACGAAGTCGCTACGAACGGTTCGAGTGGTTGGGATGATTATTATCCTGAAATCAATTTTTACAAAAAGGCCCCGAAATGCAAGCGTACCGACGAGACCTTCTACACGACATTGAAACTGCGCCAGCCGGATGGCAAGACGTTCAAACTCGTGCCGTGGGATTCGCCGGAAACGCATGCGCGGCATCCGTACTACAAGAAATTCCGCGCCGGATTGAATGGCGACGGCGTTTCGGAAACGGAGACGGCCATTAATTCGATTAATCCAAGTACCAATAAAGTGTACGACATTATTCGCTACCCGCTTGTGCTGCTCGCGTATGCAGAAGCGTCGGCGATGTCGGGCGGCGGGCCTACCGCTGCAAGCTACGCGGCGATTAACGAGGTACGGAAGCGGGCCGGCCTACCCAACCTCACGCCTGGACTTTCGGCCAATGCATTCCGTGATTCGGTCGTGTATGAGCGTGCGTACGAGTTTGCGGGAGAGTTTGGTGTGCGCTGGTTCGACATTGTACGGCTGCAACTTCTGCCCAAAATCGTAGCCGAGCGCAGCCCTGAAGAGAACCCGATTCCGGCCAACACCAACTTCGCACAGAAATACCTCGCACCGATCCCGGTCAACGAGATGGCGCGGAATCCGAAGTGGAAACAGAATGAGGGGTATTGATCAGAGAAAGAATCAAGGTAACCGCACGTTGGTGTTTAAAATCATCAGCGTGGCGGTTCCTTTTTGTGTGTTGACTCTGTTGGAATGCGGCTTGCGGCTGTTTCATTATGGCCACGACCTCAGTCTTTTTATAGCATATCCGAACAACAAAAATTACCTATACCTGAACCCTGATGCGTCCAAACGATACTTCATCAATCAGAAGAATGCGACAACCGGTAACGTGGAGCCTTTTCAAAAAAAGAAGGCACCGGGTACCCGTCGCATTTTCGTTTTGGGCGAGTCGACGACCATTGGCTATCCCTATTTTCATAACGGTTCTTTCCATCGCTGGCTGCAATATCGCCTCACGCACACCTTTCCCGACCAGCATTTCGAGATCATCAATCTGGCCCTGACGGCCGTTAATTCCTACACGGTGCTCGGCTTTGCACGCGAGCTGGTTGATTACGAACCCGATGCAGTTTTGATTTACGCCGGTCACAATGAATATTATGGCGCGATGGGCGTGGGCTCTACCGAGCAATTGGGCGGAACTCCTGCTTTGGTGAATGCTTTGCTGCGCTTGCGCTCTTTCAAAATTATGCAGCTGGCCGCTGATTGTTATCAAAAAGCATTGGCATTAGGAGCGCGCGGCAAGCCTGAAAATGACGGCACGCGTATGCAGAGGATGGTAGCGGCGCAACAGATTCCTTACCAATCGGAGTTGTATGAAAGAGGGGTAGAGCAATTCCGGGCAAACCTGGGTGAAGTGCTGGATATTTTTGCGCGGCAAAATGTGCCTGTTTTTATGGGTAACCTCATTAGCAATGAGCGGGACCTCAAACCTTTCGTGAGCTTCCCGGTCGACAGTACGCGTTTTCAAGGATTCGTCCGCAACTATCAAATGGCGCTGGATTTTTTGCAAAAAGCGGATAACGCGCAGGCATATGGTTATTTCAAAAAAGCTGACCAAAACTACGGAGCACATGCGCTTTGCCACTACTACCTTGGCCAGCTCGAATCGGCCCGGGGTGATGCTACGGCGGCACGCGGACATTTTTCAAAGGCGCGGGACCTGGACGGGCTGCGTTTTCGGGCACCGGAAAAATTCAATCAAATTATCGGGCAGCTTGCCGATAAGCACTCCAATGTGCACTTGGTAGACGTCAAGCGTGCGTTTGAAACAGCCTCGCCGAACGGTATTATCGGAAAGGACTTGATCCTCGAACACGTTCATCCTGATCTGAAAGGCTATGCACTTATGTCGGATGCATTTTATGAAGCACTGAAAGAGGCGAAGTTCATCAGTCCGGCACCGGGTTCGGAAATGTCTTTGGCCCGACTACGGAAGGAAATGCCGGTACCGTCGATTGATTCGCTGGCAGGCGTTTATAAGGTGGCTAATCTGAAAAGCAGCTGGCCATTCAATGCCGCTTTGGACCGGGATTCGGTCAAGACGGAAACCTTTGAAGAGCGCGTCGCTTTCGACCTGGCTTACCGGCGCGTTTCCTGGGAAAACGCGATGGATCAGGCCTATAATCACTATATCGAAAGTAAGAACTATCGCGAGGCAAGGGAAATAGTAGAGGCATTGATTCTGGAACATCCGGCAGATGCCGCATTGTATTCCCAATCGGCCATGCTGAGCGGCCAGTTGGGCGATGAGCGAAATGCATTATTCAGTTTTCAAAAGGCATTCGGCATGGCACCGTCATTCGAGACAGCCCGCTATCTTTTCGTATTATTCCTGAAAATGGATGAGCCGGAAAAAGCCGTTCCCTACCTCGACTATGCGATTGGGAACAACACATCGGGCCTTAACCTCACGCCCGTGCGCACGCTTGCGCAGGAGGTGGTTGCATTACGTTCCAGTCTTTCAACGGACTCCACCAACATTTCTATTTTAAACCGTATCGCTTCGGCCTATTATAAGATGGACAACCGGGACGGGGCGTTGTTGTATGCGCGGAAGGTGTTGAAGTTGAATGCAAAAGATGCGGTGGCGTTGAGGATGGTCAGAGAGCTCATCGGGCATTGATAAATTGCATTAAAATATTTCGAGCGAGTTGAAATAGTCGTCGGCATTTAAGTCCCACTCAAAAGTGATAATGCCGACAATCTGCGTATAATCTTCAAATTCAATGGCAGTTGAGTTGTGCCTGAATTCGTTTGACGGAGATTCTTGGAACCAACGATTGAACAGCCGCCTGCGGCCACGTTCTTTTTTATCTAAGTTATCACAAACATATACAATCGGTCCCTGATGCTCGCTTATGAATTTGAGAATGAGATGTATGATAGTGTATTTAACCCGCTGATCAGGAATCTGAATTTTCTCTTCATGATGGAAAGACACTTCGAACGTGTTTTTGCAGGGAGCACAATCAATTTGAAAAAGATAATGCGCAGGCGTGAACCTGACAAAATAACGATGGCCGTGTGTGGTGTCAAAAAAATACTGGTGTGAACCTGATATCTCTTGACTTGGAAAAACCGGGTAATGTTCAAGCAAAGTCTTTAGGTTTATTTTTGGTAGAATCAAGCATTTCTCCTGCCTGAACCTTCCGGGCCCATTCCTGTTTTTCAGCTTGGGCTTTTTTCCATGTTTCAGGCATTGGTTTGTTTATTTTAATGTGCTTTTCCATTGTATGTAAATGTTTGGAACGTTGGTTGGTTGGGTTGAAAACATTCTTGAAGATAGGAAGATTTCAGGTGCGATATGAATTTGATGTCCGAAGAGTATAGCTGAACAATCAAACGGTAGTCAACCAACCACCCGCATCACCTCCTCCTTATAATTCCTCCCGATCGGGATCTGATAACTCCCCCAGATGATCCGGTTGCGCTCAATGCGCCTTATTTTATCGATCGCCACGATAAACGACTTGTGCACGCGCAGGAAGCGGGCGGGCGGGAAGATATCGAGCATGGCTTTAACGGAGCCTTTGATGACGACTTTACCGGTGCCGGTGTGGATGATGGCGTAGTCTTTCAGGCCCTGGATGTGGGAGATATCGTCGAATGCGAGGCGAACACGCTGGACGCCGCTTTTCACAAATATAAAGTCCGGTTTCTCTTCCGATAAGTTCTGTTCGAGGTTCGTATTCTGTTCTTTGAGTTGCAGGAAATCGCGCACTTTTTCAAGTGCGTGCTGGAAACGGGGAAATGAAATAGGTTTTAAAAGAAAATCAATGACGCCCAGCTCGTAGCCTTCAAAGGCGTAGTCGCGGTAGGCGGTGGTGAAAACGGTGACGGGTGGCTGAGGGAGCGATTTCAGGAAGTCGATGCCGTTTATTTCAGGCATTTCAATATCCAGAAACATCACGTCGGGCTCGTGCATTTGCAGATACGCGTGCGCGTCGCTGGCGTTGCTGAACTGGGTCGCGCCTGTAATGCCCGATTGGAACAGGTATTCTTCCAGTATTTCTCTCGCGAGAGGCTCATCGTCGATGATCACGCATTGCAGCATACGTCATGTTTTTTGTCCGCAGAATCAGTTGCTAACCCGGTCGGAGACCCGGTTGGAGGGCCGGTTGGAAACCCGGTTAAAGGTGTAGCTGAGGTAATCGCCGCCAACCATGAGTTTTTTGGAACCGTCCAGTATAAATAACACATTTTCGTCGCCTTTCAACAGGAAGATCGATTTTTCGGGCTGGTCGGGATCGAGTTGGATCACCATGGCATCCGGGTTTTCGAAGGTGCCTTTCACGAGGGCCCATTGGCCGGTTCGCGGTTTGTCGCGGAAAAGCGAGCCGTCCCACTGGTAGGTGGTCGGCTTTTGGGTTAGCGGGTCCTGGTAGAATGTAAATCCCCATTTCAGTTTTTCGCAATTGGGCTGAACGGAAATATGCATCACGGCCGCCATCGGCTGGCAGGGTACACGGCCATGGAATACGCCCCACACGTTCGGCCCCTCGGCAATGGGATTACGGGTGGTCGTTTGGGAAGGTACATTAGCAGGCATCACGGATTGTGCCGCCACATTTTGTAGCATTGTGATGCAGGCAGCGAGAAGAAATAACGTTTTCATGGCTAATGGACGGTTGTTACAGATTAGCGTTCTGTTTGTTGAAAGTATAACTGAAACCCGCATTGCCGATCATTAAATGACCTTGCGTATCCAATAAATGCAGCATACGATCGGTCATCTGCAAAAGGGTAATAGCACCTTCCGACGTGGTGGGATGCAAGGTGAAAATCTGCTTGCCCGGCGTCTGGCCGCTGTTTTTGGAGATAACCCATTTCCCCGAGATCTCCTTGGTGAGCCCATCGTTCATAAAACCCTGCGTGCCGGGTTTCGTCATCCCGTAGGTGTATTGCAGTTTGAAATCGTCTCGGCCGAGGTTGCGCGGGTCGCGGCGGAGCGTGAGGCGCCATTTGATCATTTCGCAATCGAGGTTGCCCGGGATTGCCAACAAGTGTCTGGGGACGGCATCACACGGGGTGGCTGCTACAAATACCTCCGGCTCGGGTGAGACTATGTATGTGGGCGTCACCCAGCCGAGTGCGGCCCAGCCTGATGTGGCCCAGCCTGATGCGGCCCAGCCGAGTGCGGTGCAACCAGTAAGTAGTAAAAGCGAAAACCTTTTCATGACTGTTTTTAGTTAAGCATTAGCCAAATTGATTTCCATAAAAACACTGAAACGCTCCTGTTGATCATCGATCCGCAGGCTGTGACGCGATGGGTACAGCAATTCCAGGCGCTTGCGGAGGTTTGCCAGGCCAATGCCCCCCTTACCGTCTTTCGACGTTGTGTTCGATTTGCTGTTTTCAATCGTTACTTCCAGGGCCGAAGGGCCGACGTGGATCTTGCCATGCAGCCAGCCTCTATCGGATTTACGGCTCACACCGTGCTTGAATGCATTTTCGACCAACGGCAATAGCAGGAGCGGGGCGATTTCCTTGCCGTCGGGATTACCGGCTACTTCCAGTGAAATGTCGGGATTGTTGTCGTAACGGATTCTTTCAAGTTCAATGTAGTTGTGCAGATAGCTGATCTCCTTGTCGAGGGAAACCGTACCGTCGTCGCTGTCGTAAAGCATGTACTCCATCATTTCGGATAGTTTCAGTACCACTTCCGGTGCCAGGTCCGATTTCTTTAAGGTCAATGCGTACAAGTTGTTGAGGATATTGAAAAGAAAATGGGGGTTCACCTGCGAACGGAGGAAATTGACTTCTGCATTCAGCTTTTCTACCACGATCTTTTGCAGGATACTCTGCTGCTCGTACCAATCGATGCTTAGTTTGAGGGCGACCATGAGTGCCAGGTACCAGAGCGTGCTGAAAAAATTATAGGAAAGTGCTTCTACAATATTGCTGTTCCGCATGGGGCCGATCACGTACCCGTACAGGTAGTAATCAAAGAAAGATTGAATGAAGAGGTACCCGAGGATCGACAGCAGCACCATCCCGAAATACTGACCGTACCTTTTCCTTGAAAGGTATTTGGGTAAAAAGTAATGCAGATTCAGATATGCAATCACGATCAGCAGGATCACGCGGGCAGTCACGCAGATCGCGAAATAGTTGAGACTTGCCTTGAAAATCAGGTAGCGCTTTTCATACAGAAAAAAGCCCGTCACCAGCAGCCAGTAGCAGGCATGCACCAGCGCATATTTGACCGAAACCGTTCGGTTTGAGAAAGGCAGCCGTACTTGCTTTTCCAGGAAGGGCGTTTCCATAGGCGCGTTTTGAAATGATGTAGTAAATGAATGGAAAAGATCGCTGAGGATGAAATTATATCGACCAACGCACGAAAAAGTAAAGGAAAGTAATGGTAACTATGTTTCTTAAATTTCACTAATTTCGAATCCGCTTGTCTGGCCGTATTGACAGTTTTAATTTACACACATGCCTTCAAATTTTTGGCGAAGTCCATCTGCGTTGCTCATCTGTTTTTTTCTTGTTGTCGCGGTGCGTTTCAACCGGAACGATCTGCTGGTAAAGCGCTCGCTGGGAGATGCCGCTTTTTACATCGGAAACGTGCAGTTTCTGCGAGGCGAGCATGTGGAGTTTTACTTGCAAGCCCCATTTAATGAACGCCTGCTTGTGACGCTTGCAGCATCACAGTTGCCGTTTGATCCGATGACATCCATCAATATCGTTAACGTTATCTTCCTGCTTGCGGCAATCTGGTTCCTTTACAAGCTACTGGAACATTTCGGGCTGGACGACAGGCTCGTTTGGGCTGGGTTATACCTGTTCGTCCTTTCTTTTCCGACATTTTATTACGGTACGATCGGCTATGTCGACTCAGGTGTCCTGCTGATGATATTTGCCGGAACATACGCCATTTATAAAGAAAATCACTGGCTGTTTCTGCTTGCCGTGGTTTTGGGTACCATTGCGAAGGAAGGGATTGTGCTTTTGATCCCTGTTGCCGTAGCCTATGGATTTACCAAAAAGGATAACCGATGGTACTATTCAGCTGCCGCAGGATTACTGCTTTACCTGGTAGCATGGGGCCTTGTGAAGAAGTACATCCCCAACGGCCATGGCAACACGCCGGTGCTGTTCTGGCAACCGATTACCTGGCGTATTGTCGATAACTTCACCCGCTCGCACGCTTATCTGAGCTCGATCCTGAGTTTTGGTATTCCGGGGGTTTTATGCTGTTATTACCTGTATAAATTTGGCGGAGCGATAAAGACTGCCTGGAAAGATGAACTGCCGTTGTGGATGGGAACGGTAGGAGGATATCTGCTTTGGTTTTACACGCTTTTTTCCGCGCACACCGACGGCCGCTTCTTCTGGGTAGCCTATTGTTTTCCCATCGTTTTGTCTTTGCTGTGGTGGCGCCGTTTCGGGAAACCCCATTATCGTTAACATCAAGAATAACGCCTTGGCTGCTTGTAATTTGACGAATTATTTCTTAATGTTTTATTCATCCAGGTTGTCTGCAACTGTGGGTTTTTAATTGTAATTTTAGAGGAATAGTTTATACAAATCTCTCAACTCAACCCAACAAAACCAAATGATGAAAATTCTATGGAAGTTTGGACTGGTATGGGTGCTTGTCGCGCTGTTTGCAGCATGTGACGACCACGATACCCCGCAAGATGTTGTTAAACAAAACGGTTTGCCGCTGAGCGGTTCGCAGGAAACGCCGGCAAAAAAGACGTCGGCTACCGGCTGGGCCGATGTTTCGTACAACAAAACCACGCACATGCTCACATTTACGCTCAACTGGGCCAACCTGACAGGCATTCCCACAGGCGCGCACATACATGGGACCGCGGCGCGGGGAACCAATGCGAGCGTCAAATTCGACTTCTTTTCTGCTATTCCCAAGACTATCACGGGTAGCTATGCGACTTCGGTACTCGTGGACGGAACGAGTATCAATGAAAACGACCTGCTGAACGGGCTCTACTATTTCAACATCCACACACCTACCAACCCGGGCGGTGAGATCCGCGGGCAGATTGAATTTTACGATCAGCCGCAGATTGTGGTTGCGAAGGGCTTGATGCTTCAAGGTTCCCAGCAGGTACCGCCGGTCGTTTCTGCCGGAACGGGAACGGTGGATGTGATGTATAACAAGTCGACGAAGCTGCTCAGCTATTTCATCAAATGGAAAGACCTGGAAGCTACACCAACGGGTTCGCATATTCATGGAACGGCCACTCCCGGCGCCAATGCACCTATTCAGCATGACTTTTTCGCCAATTTCCCCAAAGATCTGTCTGGCGAATTCTCCAATTCGGTGATGGTCGATGGCGTGAAGATCAAGGAAACTGAGTTGCTCAACGGGCTGTATTATTTCAATATCCATAATGTGCTCCACCCGGCCGGAGAAATCCGCGCGCAGATCGTGTTCTGATCTTTTCAAGCACTCAAAGGCAATCCCGCTCCTCATCCCATGGGGCGGGATTGTTTATTTAAATTCAAGCAAAAAACTGACGAACGGCACAATGGAGCATTTATACGACAATTTTATTCTACAAAAGCATTTGGCCGATACTTTGGGTCGTTCGTCGACGGCATGGTTCGCTGCTTTTACTATTCCGTAAGATGCTGTATCATTGTGTTATAACTCCTAACTAGATCGTTACTGATGTCTCCGTTTTTATTTATCCCGCTCCACGCTGCCCGGTATTACCGCCGGTGCCGGCTACTTTGCGTTGCGTTGATTTTGGGTTGCGTATATCGGGGACAGTCACAGCAGATTGATCCCGATCTGGCGACATTAATTCAGGAGGAAAAAGCATTTGCGGCGAAAGCGGAGGAAACGGATGTTCCCACCGCTTTTCTGGCGTATCTGGACAGTGCGGGGGTGATATTCAATGGAGAAGGGGCCGTGAATGGCATAGCGCAATACAGTAAAGTGCCTAAGCACGGAAAGGACCTTTTGAAATGGTACCCGATTATCGGCCATGTTTCCCAGGGTGGCGATATGGGTTTTACCTCCGGTCCTTTTCAATTTTTGGCTGACCGGACGCAGGCAGCCATCGGTTCGGGCTACTTTTTTTCAGTTTGGAAGAAGAATGTGGCAGGGCAGTTCAAGGTCATGCTCGACGGCGGAGTGATCCATTCCGGCAATGCAACGGAAGCATTCCAGCGCGATCCCGAACCGCAAAGCAACACGGCATATGCTTATATTTTACCGATTCCAAAGGTAAATGATAGCGCCTCACAGCCATGGGAGGCTGAGGATGCGTTTTCTGCCGCCGCCGGAAAGAATGCAGACAAAGCTTACAAGCAATACTTGGCCGAGGAAGTGGTGCTACTGAGGAGCGATCGGCCATTGGGCAAAACCAGGGCAGACGCACTTGGGACATTAGCGCAGCAGCAAATTCAATCATACCAATTTATCAGGTCAGGAGAAGGTATTTCCAAGGCAGGCGACCTCGCTTATTGTTTCGGCAAAGCCAAAGCCGTAAAGGGCGACAAAACTGTTGAGGGGTTCTTTACCCGCGTCTGGCAGCGCCGGCCCGAAGGCTGGAAGATCGTTGCCGAGCAGGTTAGCCTGTTTCGTTAAAAACTAACGCATTCATTTTTACACCGGCCTTTCGGCCGGTGCAGAGGAGCATTGTGCCCGCTGCATGGCTCCATCCTTTTGCCGCGTCCCGTCCGCCGGCAGCACGTGCGTATTTTTTACCAATCCATATATACCATGAAAAATATCTATTCACTATGGTGCATGCTATTGCTTCCCGCAATGCATGCGATCGCACAGGAGAGGATGGTGGCCGGCTCGGTGACCGCCCAGGACGACGGGACCGCGCTCGCGGGGGTTAATATCAAGATCAGGAATGCGAATGTCGGAACGCAAACGAACGGGAACGGGGAGTATTCGATCAAAGTCGTAAGTGACACTACTGTGCTGGTTTTCAGTTATATCGGTTTTGAGACGCAAGAAGTTAAGGTGGGCAACCGCACGAAGCTCGATATTAAACTGGCGCAGGATACGCGGCAGCTGGGCGAAGTGGTGGTGACGGCACTGGGGATCAAACGGGAAGAGAAATCAATCGGTTTCGGGGCCCAGAAACTCGACGGCGGTGAGCTGAGCAATGTGCGGGAGGCAAACCTCGTGCATTCGCTTTCGGGCAAGCTCGCCGGCGTACAGGTAGCAGGTAACACAGGCTCGATGGGCGGCTCGGCGAAGATCAATATCCGGGGTATCAACTCGATTTACGGTAACAACAACCCGCTTTTCGTGGTCGATGGCATGCCGATGGAAAACCGGAACACCAACTCGCTCGAACAGCAGCGCGGGGCGGGCGGCTATGACTTTGGAAACTCCGTTCAGGATTTGAACCCGAACGACGTCGAGAATGTGACGGTGCTCAAAGGAGCGGCGGCCACGGCATTGTACGGCAGCCGGGGTTCGAACGGCGTAATTGTAATCACGACGAAGAAAGGAGGGAAATCGCGGAAATCTAATTTGACCTACACCTTTGGCTATAATATCGACAAGGTGTACAAGCTGCCACGGTACCAGAACAAGTACGGCGGTGGTTATGAGTTTCAGAAATTGTATTACAACCAACATCCGGAGGCATTCCCGGACGATCGCAAGGGGAGCTACGACGACAACGATGGCAAAGGCCGTTACGATTTGCTCCCGCAATATGCGACGGACGAATCGTGGGGACCGAAATTCGAGGGGCAGCTTTACCGGCCCTATTGGAGCTGGGACAAGGATAGCAAGAACCCGGATTTTGGCAAAGTGGTGCCCTGGGAGGCGCAGCCGAACAATATCAGGAGCTTTTTTGAGACCGGGAGCACTTTCAACCACAATGTGTCGCTTGACGGCGCTACGGAAAAAGGGTCCTATCGTATTTCGTATTCCAATTTCGATCAGAAGTTTATCCTGCCCAATTCCAAACTCGTGCGCCATAACGCGAGCATCAACGGCAGCTATGAAGCCATCAAAAACCTGACAATCTCGGGTGCTGCCAACTTTGTGACGCATTCGGCCAAAGGCAGGCCAGGTACCGGTTACGGCGACGACGGCGGGAATGTGATGGTGCAGTTTACCCAATGGGGCCAGCGACAGATCGATTTTAATAAAATGAAGGAGTACGAACTGGTAGACGGCACGCAACTGACCTGGAACCGCTCGGCCTGGTATGATCCCACGCCCCGGTTCTCGAACAACCCCTACTGGGTAAGGCACAAAAACTATGAAACGGATGGTCGTACGCGGGTTTTTGGAAACCTTGCAGCGAATTACAAGCTGGCGGAAGGGCTTACCGCGGAGTTGAAATACATGACCGATACCTATTTCGAAACACAGGAAGAACGGGTGGCTATCGGCTCGCAGTACACGTCGCAATACTGGCTGAGCAAATACAGCCATTTGGAAAACAATATTCAGGGATTATTGTCTTATAGCAAGCAGTTTACGAAAGACTTTTCCTGGAATGCAAACGTAGGTGTGAACCGCATGACGCGCACCGGCTCGACGCTCATTTCGAAAACCGTCGATGGCCTGAGTTCGAATGTGTTCAGCCTCGAAGCGTCGATGGGACGGCCGGATATCACGGATTTGAAAACTAAAAAGCGCATTAACTCGGTATTTGGAAGCTCTTCATTAGGGTATAAGGACATGCTCTTCCTCGACCTTGGCGCACGGAACGACTGGTCGTCGACGCTGCCGGTGAAGCACAACTCGTATTTCTATCCCTCGGGCTCGGTGTCGTGGATTGCTTCGAGCCTCATCGATGCCAACTGGCTGAATTTCCTGAAACTTCGCGCGGCGCTCGCACAGGTGGGTAACGACACCGATCCTTACAATGTAACGATGGCATACTTGCTTTACCAGCCGTTCGGAACCGATTCGCGCGTTTCGGTGCCCAATACGTTACCTAACCCGGATCTGAAACCGGAAACTACCTCTGAATACGAGTTTGGTACCGAGTTGAAAGTGCTGAACAACCGGTTAGGACTGAACCTGTCGTATTACAACCGCCGTACCCGGAACCAGATTATTCCCCTGAGCCGCTCGGCTGCCACCGGCGCCACTTATAAGTATGTGAATGCAGGTTTGCTTCAAAATAAAGGAATCGAGCTAAGCCTGAATGCGTCACCGGTTTCGACCGAAAACTTCAAATGGGACATTACACTGAACTGGGCGAAGAACAACAACAAGATCGTGCGGCTTACCACCGACCAGAAAACGATGGTACTGGCCAATGCGCCGTTTGCGGTGCAATTGGAAGCGCGCGAAGGAGAGTCGTTCGGCTCCATTGTGGGCTATGATTTTGTATACAACGAGAAAGGGCAGAAGCTCGTGGACGAAGAGGGAGTGTACCAGCGCTCCGACGACCAGAAAGTGCTTGGCTCGGTGTTACCTTCTTTCACCGGCGGTGTGATCAATGCGTTTCGTTACAAGGGCTTTAACCTCTCGGCCCTGATAGATTTCCAGAAAGGAGGCAGCTTCTTCTCGACCACGCAAATGTTTGGACGGGAAACGGGTATCCTGGAAGAAACCGCAGTAGGCAGCATGCGTGAAGACGGCGTTATTGCCGAGGGTGTGAAACAGGACGGTACACCCAACGACGTACGCCTTTCCGCTCAGGATTATTTCCTGTACAATGGAGGGGACAATATCAATTCGGTCGACGTGGTCGACGCCAGCTACATTTACCTGCGCGAGATAAGCCTGGGTTACAGCCTGCCGGCGGGATGGGTTTCCAAAACGCCGTTCAGTAAAGTGCGTGTGTCGCTTACAGGCCGGAACCTGTGGTTGATCAAATCCAACTCCAAGCATGTCGATCCCACCGCGATCACCAACTCTATCTCCAACTGGCAAGGTCTCGAAGGCGGCGCTTTACCGTCGGTCCGTTCGATGGGCGTGAATGTTTCTTTCGGATTTTAATGAAAACAGCTATGAAAAACATCAGGAAAATAAGCAGCGTATTGCTGCTGACCTCGGCGCTGGCCTGTACCGACGGTTTTGAGGAAATGAACAAGGATCCCAACCGGGCAGAGCAGGCCACCTCAGCACAATTACTGACCAATGCACAGTACAATTTTTCCACCAACATCACCGACGAGTGGAATAATGGCCGCTTTGGAATGTATTATGCCCAATACTGGTCGTCGACCTATTATTCCGGCGAAAGTCGCTACCAGATTCGGGAGAACACGAACCAGATTATGTGGAATACTTTCTATACCGATGTACTGAATGAATTGCAGAAATCACAAGAAATAGAGGAGGCGTCGCAATGGCCGGGTTTCAAGAACCGTGTCGCTATTTCCGAGATTGTGAAGGCCTATACCTACCATTTCCTGACCGACATTTACGGCGGGCCGATTCCCTACGCCGAAGCGCTGAATGCGGAGGATGTTACGCCTGCCTACAATACCGGCGAAGAGGTTTATGCGGGCCTGCTGGCTACGCTCGACGAGCAGGTGAAGGTCCTGGATGCAAATGAGCCAAGCTACGCTACCGGCGACGTTTTGTACCAGGGGGATGTAAATGCCTGGAAACGCTTTGCCAATTCGCTGCGGCTTCGGATTGCATTGCGGATGATCGACGTGAAACCTGCCGAAGCGACCGAAGCCATCAAAAAAGCGCTGGACCCGGCCAATGGCGGCATTATCGGCACGCAGGAGCAAAGTGCGTTGTTCCGCTGGCTGCCTTCGCCGCCCAATAACAACCCGATGAACCAGTCGTTCAAAGTGCGTGTGGACTTTTCGATGTCCAAGCCGTTTATTGATTACCTGAAACTGTACAGCGATCCCCGGCTGCCGGTATTCGCGGAGGCCCGCCGGAATACCAACGATTACGTGGGGGAAGTGTATGGACAGGCAAGCAGCAGTGCCAGCTCCAACGGGGATCCGTCGCGCGTGAGCCTGCCCGCGAATTATGCCGTCGGGGCCACGGCCCCGACCATCTGGCTGGATGTGGCCGAAGTGAAATTCATGCTGGCCGAAATCCAGGCCAGGGAGCTGAAAGTGGGGCTCACCGGAACGGCCGCCCAGTACTACCAGGAGGGAGTCGCGGCGTCCATGCGCTTCGCAGGCATCCGCGAGGAAAATATCACGGCATATCTCAAAAAAGTGCCTTACAATGCGGCCAGATGGAAAGACAGCATCGGTTCCCAGAAGTGGATTGCCATGTATACTCAGGGCATTCAGGGGTGGCTCGAACGTCTCCGCCTGGATTTCAAGGATCCGGTCACCGGCAAGGCTATTTTCGCTCTTCCCGCCGACGGCTCCCTTGACCCGGACGTTACCGACATCGCCAAACGCATGAGCTACCCGCTCGTGGAAGCCTCCCTCAACGGCGCACATTACCGGACGGCGTTGGAGAAGTTGGGAGGTAGAAATAGTAAGGGGGCGAAGAATTGGTGGGACAAATACTAATTATCAGCCGGTCGCAACGACTACCGTTCGTTGCGACTGGCCGAAATTTATGAGCTATGGCAAGAAGAAGGAGCTCGAAAAAGGAATAGCCCAATCGGCCGGGAAGACCGATCAGGTTCTATTGTTACATCAGAAACTCTTCAAATACCGCACCGAAAACGCCCGTCCGGGCAGGTTGTAGCCGCGTTTCTCGTAGTAATTTTCGTCAGTCACATTGTTTAATTTCAATGCGATGGTGTGGCCTCCGGGGATTTTGAATTGTGCGGCAAAATCCAGTACCATATACTGCGGATACTCGATTTCCGGATTGATAGGATCGGTGTAGTCGATGTCTTTTCTGGTGCCGACTGCCCTTCCTGAAAGTCGCAGTTGCAACCAACTCAGGTTGTCATAAGCCAATCCAAAATTAAAGGTGTTGCGGGCGACGTTTTGAATATCTCGGCGTATTTCGGAGGCGTCGGTGCCTACGATCAGTTCTTTCGCCTTGATTATGGAATTACCGTTCCAGAATGCCTTCAACGAATAGCGGTAGTCGCTTTTTGCCCCGAAATCATACGATAGCTCAGTTTCAAGACCTGTGATTTCAGCATCGGCGGCGTTGACAAACGTGGCACGCGAAGTGATCACATCGCCGTTTTCCAAAGGCTCATTTACAACTTTGATGATTTTGGCAATGCGGTTATCGACTTTGGTGCTGTAAAATGTCACGTTAGCTGCGAAACCGGATTGTGGTTTGTTGAAATCCAGGCCCAGGTCCCAGCTCAGGCTGCTTTCGTTTTTCAGGTCGGGGTTACCCGCTGTGACGGCAATGCGGCCTTTGGAATCGCGGACTTCGTTATACCCGGCTACGCTGTAAGCATCGGTGGTAACGAATGCCCGGCCGATATTGGCTTTTGCCCGGAGCGATGGCAGCAGTGCATAGGTAACACCGAGACTCGGACTGGTGAATGGAGTTGACTTTTTACCGGCCTTGTAGGTAGGCAATAGCGGTGTTTCACGTACATCGAAGGTAATGTGGTCGAAGCGGATCCCTGGTTGCAGCGTGAGCTTACCCACGTTTAAGAGCGCCTGTCCGAAGAATGCGCTGGAAATCAATGCGTATTCGGGCTGGGTAGGAGCACGTTCGGTGGTGTCGTTGGTCCAGCGACGGCTGTTGGTGGATGCATTAAGATAGTCGTAGCCCAGTATTACCGAATGGCGGCCAAGTTTCCAGACGTCTTTCACCTGTACACCCTTCCATGCATTATGTCCCTGCGCGGAACGGAACGGTACCACCGGCTTGCCGGACACATTCCGGGTGTAGTTTTGGGTGTTTTCTTCCGAAGCATACACTTTCACACTCGGGCTGTGTTGTCCGATTTGCCCGGTCAATGAGACATCGAGCGCCTGGCGATCGACATCCTTGGTACTGGCTTCTGTACTTCCGGAGGACAGTTCCCCCGGCGATTCCACATCCCGCGCCTGGAATTGCTCCCCGCGTACATCCACGCGCCAGCGGTCGTTGATCTGATAGCCCAGCCTCAAAGCACCCGAGAAATAATGCAGCTTGGTGAATGGCCGCCGGTTGCCATCGCCGGTTGTTTCATCGGTTTCAACGGTTGGGCGATCGGTATAGTTTTTCTGCGCATGTTTGTAGCCGAATGCATTGCGGAGCCAGTTGTCCTCCCCGATTTTGTAATCTTTGGACCTTTCCAGATAGTTGAATGAAAGGTCATAGTCCAACTTGGAAGTGATATTCCCGCCGGTATTGAGGCCGGCCTGCAATGTTTTGAAGCTTCCGTATTCCAGGAATGCATTACCGCCTGGCGTCCCTTTGGAGCGTTGGGTAATGACGTTGATCACCCCGCCCATGGCTTGCGAGCCGTACAATGACGATGCAGGCCCTTTCAGTACTTCAATCCGTTCTATGCCATTCAAATTGATCTGAGAAAGGTTGGTGGCACCCGCCGGGCGGCCGTCGATGAGCAATAACGTCCTTTGATTTAACCCTGAAAACTGCGGACGAAACCCCCTGATACCGATTCCGGAAGACAAATTGGGGTACTGGATCACATCCACCGCGGCCGTTTTTCGGACAATGTCGGTCAGGTCGTTGGACGGCGTCATTTGAATGTCCTCTTTCGAGATTATATCCAGTTTCTGAGCGATCTTTTCTTTTTTTGTTTCAAAACGGGTGGCGGTTACCACGACCGGATCGAGCAGTTTTTTACCGGAAGAATCGGTGCTGCTTTCCTGAGCGGATACCGTCGACGCGGGCAATGCCGCAATGGCGAAGATGGAAAGAATCAGTCCGCCGGCGGAAATGCGGGCGGGGCGGTAGAATGGAATATGCATTGTTAAAATTGAAATGATTCAAAGAGAGTGATCGCGCCGATCAGGATCGAGAATGCACCGACCGCGTAGTTGACGATCATCAGGAAACGTTCGCGCTTTCCGGCAAAACGACCGATAGAAAAGGCGAAAAAATAGCCGTAGGCCGACATGGAGAGGATAATGCCGATGCTTTGCAGTACAATGATCCAAAGGGCTGTCATGGCATCGCGTGCGGCGAGTGTAAGCGCTACCGCGCACGCCCCGCCTGTACCTGCGAGGCCGTGCACCATGCCCACCCAGAAAGAACGGCTTACCTTGCGTTCGGCAGGCGCCGATACAGGTGTGTCGGTTCTGAAATTCCGGCGGATCGCCATAATACCAAGCCAGATCATCAGCGGGCCGACGAGCAGCTCAACCTGGTCGGCAATGTGCAGTGACATCGTCGATTTGAGCAGTAGCACCAAAACGGCGAATAAAATCAGTGTGAATGAATGCCCCAGCGCCCAGTGCGAGGATCGCCAGATGAGTTTCCATCGGAGGGATGGGCTTTGCTGGGTGGGGCCCCGTCGGGCCTGGTTCTCTTCCGTTGCCAGAACCGAAACCGCAGCCATATGGTCGGGTTCGAAGGAATGCTGCACGCCAAGGAGCAGGGAATCAATAAGCAAATAGTGGATCATTGTGTTTCCGCATAAATTAACAGATAACTTATGGGAGAATGCAGGGACTAGCCCGACCGCAATGCAGCCTGCCGCTTCCTCTTGCCTTTCTTCCCGAAAGCAAAACCGGATTATTCAACGGCAGGTCTTCTGGCTCGTTCAGCTCTTGCGCCTTCCCGGGAGGAATGATTGAATGATTGAATGATTGAATGACCGAATGATTGAATAAACAGCATTCGGTCATTCAGTCATTCAAAATTCAATCATTCAAAATTCTCTCCCAGTGACATCTTACAAGAACATCGTTTCGTGAACTTACAGCAGCGGGTACTGCTCCGGATTTGCACCGGATTCCCTTTTAATCACGCCGGGGGCGCGAACCAATGAATATGCAAAGCTAGGTGTTTTTGTCGGAGATAAGCCAGAAAAATAGCCGAATACCGCTAACTTTGCAGCATTAAAAGTTCTTTAACATACTTCTCCAACAGGAAAAGGGATTGCATATCAACGCATTCCGGGGGAATCGTCGGGGCCACCCAAATGGTGGAAGTCACGAGCTGTCGCGCAACTGTGAAGGTTCAATCATTGAGCTAAGCCAGAATACCCATCCTTTCCCTGTTGACAATGCTTTCGCGGTATGAAGCAGGGTCTGGTTTGGATATTCGTTGGTTTTCGCCCGTTTCGGCGGTCCGACGCCCGCCTGGCGACGTTGTCGCAGGGGAATACCTTTCTATTTTCTGCTGATTATTCCAACGACCTGTCAGCTTACGTTAAACCTTAATTTTTCTGGCTGCTTTGATTTTCGAAGGACTGCGACTGCTGTGAATGATGTTCAGAACTTCAATCCGCTCTGGTTTGATCCGGTAAATGACAAGGTATCTGCCATGTTGCAGGTTTCGGTACATACCGGTTTTAGTCGGAATGAAACGACAGACGGGATGATGAAGATATTCAGAAGAAAGCTGATTGAGGCGAACGTAAAGTTCTTCGACAAATACCGTTGCGGAAGAATAGGAAAAGGTTTCGAGGCCGTAAATGTAAATATTTTCCAGACTTTCGATAGCCAGATCACTAATAACTACCGGGCGAATTTCGACTTCCATTCAGCGATTTTCTGTTTTAAATCCTGCATAGAATGAAATTTGCCGTGTTGAGTTTCTTGAACCATACGCTTTACTTCCTCTTCGGTCATAGGTTGACCTGGCAGTGCGTAGTTGGTTTTTAGTGTTTTGGTTTTTCCCATAATCAAAAATAGGAAGGATTTAACTGAAAAGAAAATACGTATTCGGAATATAGCAATCTCATGACGAGCACAAAGTCCAGTTTCCTAATCTCTGCTCCGTCGAGCAATTCGGGTAAGACTACGCTGACCCTGGGGCTGCTGCGGGCGTTGCGGGACCAGGGGCTTGGAGTACAATCGTTCAAATGCGGGCCGGATTATATCGATACGATCCACCATGGTACAGCGGCCGGGAGGCCGGGCCTGAACCTGGATACTTTTATGGCGTCGGAGGCGCATATGCGTGCCGTGTATACGCATTATGCGTCACGTGCAGATGTGAGCGTGACCGAGGGCGTGATGGGGCTTTTCGACGGAGCCGATAAAATGAAGGGCAGCAGCGCGGAAATTGCGGCCCTGCTGGATATACCGGTAGTGCTCGTGATCAATGCGCGGTCGATGGCATATTCGGCGGCTCCGTTGATTTACGGCTTGAAGAACTTTTATCCGGGTATTCGTGTGGTGGGGGCCATATTCAACTTTGTGAGCACCGAATCGCATTACCGGTTTTTGCAGGATGCATGCGTCGACGCCGGTGTGGAAGCATTGGGGTATTTGCCTACGAACGATGAACTGAATATTCCTTCCCGGCATTTGGGACTGCATATTTCAGCCGACACAGATTATGAACAGATTATCCGAAAGCTGGCAGAAATTATCCCGCGGACAGTGAACCTGGACAGGCTGCTGGAACTTACTGCCGTGAGTTGCAGCGGTGAAAATGAGTCGGTTTTAAGTCAGGAAAATCAATCATGTCTTCAAGACTATCCTGGGAACCTCCGCATTACCATCGCGAAGGACGAGGCATTTTCATTCCTGTATCACCAGAATATAGCATGCTTACGCGCCTTCGGAGAAGTGCGGTGGTTCAGCCCTTTGCATGACCGGGTTTTGCCTGAAACCGACTTCCTATACCTGCCGGGAGGCTATCCCGAGCTGTTTGCGAGGCAATTGTCGGGCAATCAAACGATGCTGGAAAGTATCCGGAACTACTGTGCAAACGGCGGACTGGCCTACGCGGAATGCGGCGGGCTGATGTACCTGGGCAAAGAAATCATCGATGGCGAAGGCGATGGTTTCAGGATGACAGGAGCACTCGATTTGTCGACGACGATCCGGCATTCGAAAATGACACTCGGTTATAGGGTCATGCATTGGGATGATCTGGAAATGAAAGGCCACGAATTCCATTACTCTTCACTGAAAGAGCCATTTGTGCAGGCGACGCTTGCACAAATGACTAATGCAAGGGGTATACCTGTCGATACACAATTTTTTAGAGCGAAAAATACCTTTGCCAGTTATGCCCACTTCTACTGGGCCGACAAGCCTGAGTTTATTCAACACCTCATCAACAAAACCACAAAAAAAGCCGACGGCCGACAGCCGAAAGTTGACAGCCCACAATGAAACGACAGCGTGTTACCCGATCCGACGGAAAGTCCATTAACCTTGTGCAGCGGCGCGGGCATCTTTCCTATTGCTACAATGCCTGCTGCTGCGGGCGTGTCGATCGCGGGTATGCGCCTATTCCCGTGGAATTATACAAGAATGAGTGGCTGAGGCGGAAGCTTCGGAATGTGGTGCACATGACCAAAGGTGGCTGTCTGGGACCGTGCACGCTGGCCAATGTGGTAACGCTCCTGTTTGACGGGCATTCGGTGTGGTTCCATTCCATTAATTACGAATGGCAGATCATCGCGATTTTCGACTACATCGAAAGCATGGTAAAGGCTGACCGGTACCTGGTGCCGCCTTCGGACCTGGCCGAATATGTATTTCAATTTTATACCTGGAAAGGCTCCGAAACCGCCACCGAACTCGGGCAGACGGCCATTCCTACCGACGGTATCGTGTTCCTCACACATGCGGACACGGACCTACTCACGCTCGACCGCGCGATGCAGCTTCTGCCCGACGACTTTCCCAAAACGACGGGCATCAGCCTGATGGCGATCAAAAGCGAGGAGCAGATGCAGCAGTTGTTGCAACGCGAGATTGCAGAGGCAAAAATTATCATCATCCGCATTCATGGACGGCTCAGCAGCATTCCCGGGTTTAATGAGCTGTTAAAACTGGCCGGGCAGCGGGGCCAGCACCTGATCGTGGTGAGTGGTACAGGAGAATTGAACCCCGAATTTGCCGCCGTATCGACGGTTGCCCCAGACATTTTACATGAAACCCTGGCCTATTTACACGCCGGTGGTTACAGTAACCTTATTTCGCTCCTAAGCTACCTTTCGGATCATTTGCTGATGACCGGTTTCGGGGCAGAGAGCCCCGTTAGCTTGCCGGAGCAAGGTATCTACCATCCCGATTTACCCGAATTTGCCGACCCATCCGACTGGCTGAAATACCGCAATCCAGCCCTGGCGACGGTAGGTATTACCTTTTACAGGGCGCATTGGCTGAGCGGGAATACCCAATTTGTGGATGCGATGATCCGCGCGCTCGAAGATCGTGGTGTGAATGTGCTGCCTGTGTTCACTTCGTCACTCAAATCGATCAATATCGAGACCGGAAAGCCGCTTGCATTTGAGTTTTTCGAGCCGCGTACAGGAATGGGAATCGATGTGTTGGTCAATACGATTTCGTTTGCCATGACGGATATTCAGCCGGTAGGGCAGGGGAGCGATCCTTCACGGGCATTACTCGACCTGAATGTGCCGGTTTTACAGGCGATCACGAGCGGTATGGGACGCGGGCCGTGGGAATCGTCGGCGCGGGGGCTCAATCCGCTTGATACGGCAATGAATGTGGCCATTCCCGAGTTCGACGGGCGCATCATTACCGTACCCGTTTCATTTAAGGAAAAAGGAAAAGATACGCGCGGGTACGATCCGTTGGATAACCGGATCGATCGGGTTGCTGGTTTAGCTATCCGGTTTGCACGTTTAAGATATTTAAAGAATGCCGACAAAAAGGTCGCATTCATATTTACCAATTCCAATACCAAAGCTTCCCAGATCGGAAATGCGGTGGGGCTGGACGCGCCGGCGTCGCTCATGAATATCCTGCGGGCAATGCAGGACGAAGGCTATCGGATCGATGATCTGCCCGCAACGGGAACGGAGTTGATTCATACATTGATAGACCGGTGTGCCTATGACGAGGATTTCCTGACGCCGGGCCAGCTCGCGCAGGCTGCGGCCAGAGTTCCTGCCGCACAATATGCAGGCTGGTTTGACGAATTGCCCGAAGCTGCCCGGCAGAAAATGCTGAAACAATGGGGGCCGGCTCCGGGTGAAACCTATGTACACGAAGGGCATATTGCATTGGCCGGGCTCAATTTAGGCCATGCATTTGTGGCGTTGCAGCCGCCACGGGGCTATGGTATGGACCCGGACGCGATCTATCACCAGCCCGATTTGCCTCCTACACATCATTATTACGCATTGTACCGATGGCTTCGCGACGGCTGGGGTGCCGATGCCATCGTGCACGTAGGGAAGCACGGGACGCTGGAATGGCTGCCTGGAAAAGGGATAGGATTGTCGGAGAACTGCTTTCCCGATGCGTTTCTTGCCGATTTGCCGTTGTTTTACCCATTCATCATCAACGACCCCGGCGAGGGGTCACAAGCCAAACGGCGTGCGCATGCGGTGATTGTCGATCATTTGACACCCCCGATGACTTCCGCGGATACTTATGGTGAATTGGCGCAACTCACGCAATTGGTAGATGAATATTACCAGGTTGAAAGCCTGGACCCTTCCAAATTGCCGCTGTTGCAAAGGCAAATCTGGGATCTGATCAAACAGACCAACCTGGATGCTGATCTTGCGGCCATGCTGAGCCGCGATCATGGCGATCATAAGCACGACTGGGACGATGATATGACGCCCGAGGGGGTACCGGTTAGCCTCGCGGAAATGGATGGAAAGGACATTGCGCATTTGATCGAGGATATCGACGGCTATTTATGCGAGCTTGGCGCCGCGCAAATCCGGAACGGGTTGCATACGCTGGGTGAGATGCCGGAAGGCGATGCATTGGTGGACATGCTGCAATCACTCACACGGCTTCCGAATGGCCCAGTGCCGGGTATGCAGGCTGTTTTAGGAAATATTTTTGGTTTTAATATTGATACACTTCATCAACAAAAAGGGCAAAAGTTGCATATACCGGCAGATAGCCTGGCGGCGTGGGCAGGCAGGCCGGTTGTAACCGCCGCCGATGCGCTCGAAGTTCTCGATGAAATGGCGGCGCATATTATCAGGCTGTTTGAGCATTACCGATTTGACGGAACAGCGATTGATCAGGTCATATTTGAGTCGATCGAACGTAACCCGAACTTACCGGAGCTTGCCGGTCTCCGCAAAATACTGAGTTTTATATCCGGGCAACTCGTTGGGAATCTGGCCCGGACAGACGAAGAAATTACTAACCTTCTGCATGGCCTCTCGGGCGGCTACGTACCTGCGGGCCCAAGTGGTGCGCCTACGCGAGGGATGGCGCATATCCTCCCTACGGGACGGAATTTTTATGCCGTCGATCCTCGGGTATTGCCTTCCAAGGCGGCTTGGGAAGTGGGCCAGCAATTGGCCAGGGAGGTGTTGGACCGCCATTGGAAGGAAGCCGGCAGGTATCCCGAAAGTGTCGGAATCAGCATCTGGGGTACGAGCGCCATGCGCACGCACGGCGACGATGTGGCCGAAGTACTGGCATTGCTAGGGGTACGGCCCGTTTGGCAGGCAGAGAGCAGGCGGATCAATGGACTGGAAATCATTCCGTTGGCCGAACTTGGTCGTCCGCGGATCGATGTGACGACGCGCATCAGCGGTTTTTTCAGGGACGCATTTCCGCACCTGATCGAACTGTTGGATGAAGCTGTGCAGATGGTGATTGCCGCGGATGAGCCATTGGAGGAGAATTTTGTAAAAAAACACTATTTAAAAGAACTCACCGACCTGCAAAAGGACGATACATTATCCATTGAACAGGTCGAAGAGCGGGCTGCCTACCGTATTTTCGGGGCTGCACCCGGTAGTTACGGGGCCGGGATATTGCCTTTGATCAATGAAAAGAACTGGCAAACCGATGCTGACTTTGCGCAAACGTACATTAACTGGGGCGGCTATGCGTATTCGCGCAACGCGCAGGGCGTGGATGCCCGGAAGGAATTCACCCGACGGCTTGCAGGCGTGGAAGTAGCGTTGCATAACCAGGACAACCGGGAGCACGACCTGTTCGATAGTGACGATTACCTGCAATTTCATGGCGGGATGATCGCCACGATCCGTAACCTGACAGGCCAGCAGCCCAGGCATTATTTTGGCGATTCGCAGGATCCCGCGCGGCCGGTAGTAAGGGATTTGAAAGAAGAAACACTACGGGTTTTCAGGTCGCGCGTCGTGAACCCGAAATGGATCGAGAGTATTAAAAAACACCACTATAAAGGTGCGCTGGAACTCACGGCCACGGTCGATTACCTCTTTGGCTACGACGCTACGGCCGGGGTCGTCGATGATTGGATGTACGAAAAGGTAGCCGAAACCTACGCGCTGGATGCTGCCATGCAGCAGTTTTTCGAAGAAAACAGCCCGTGGGCACTTCACGCCATTACCGAGCGCCTGCTGGAAGCGGCACAGCGGGGACTTTGGGAGAAGCCATCGGAAGAAGCACTGGAAGGTTTGAAGGATTTGTATCTCAAAAGTGAGGCGCTGCTGGAATCCAGGAGCGAATAATGCCCTTTTAAATGAATATTGAAATGAATTTATACCCGTTTTCCGCCATCGTCGGGCAAGAGAAACTGAAAAAGGCATTGCTGCTGTGTGCCATCAATCCGGGCATTGGCGGAGTTCTGATCAAGGGTGAGAAGGGCACGGCCAAAAGCACCGCGGTACGCGGACTGGCGGAGGTAATGCCTGCGTTGGCGAACACAGGCGAACCGGTACCATTCGTCGATTTGCCATTGGGTGCATCGGAGGACCGGGTACTTGGTAGCCTGGACATCGAGGCGATCCTTTCCAATAAAACGAAAAAGTTGCTCCCAGGCCTGCTCGCGAGTGCGCACGAGGGGATATTGTATATAGATGAGGTGAATCTCCTTTCCGACCACCTGGTGGATGTGTTGCTGGATGTGGCGGCGTCGGGAGTCAATACGGTTCAGCGCGAAGGGCTTTCGGTGAGCCATCCGGCGCGGTTTGTGCTGATCGGGACAATGAACCCCGAAGAAGGAAACCTCCGTCCGCAATTTTTGGACCGGTTCGGATTGATGGTGGAAGTAGGAGCTCAAACCGATGTGCAGGCCAGGACTGAGGTTGTGCGGAGAAGGATTGCATTTGAGAGCGACCCGGCTACGTTTGTGGATCATTGGGCGAATGGGCAGGAAGCTATGAAGGAGGAAATAAGTAGCGCGAGAGCTTTGTTGCCGCTTGTCCAAATGCCCGATGGTTTGCTCAAAATGATTAGCCAGCTATGCATTGAATGGGATGTTAGCAGTCTGCGGGCCGACATCGTGCTGTACAAAACAGCGATCACCATAGCCGCATTGAACGGACGGACGGTAGTAACCCCGCAGGATATACGAGAAGGAGTCGAGCTGGTTTTGATCCACAGGAAAGGCAAAAAAGCATTGCCGCCTCAAACCGGACGGGCTACGGATGATAGTCAGGAGAACTCAGAGCAAGACGAAGCAGCCCAGCCTGATGCACAACTTGCAAATCAGACAAAAACTGCGGCGAATGATCTGGAAAAAGGGGAGTGCGGTGAAGGAAATTGCGATGACATGCAGCATGAAAGTGTAGCAGGTATTGATTTTAGAATGAATATTCCAGAATTACCCAATGCTGATCCTGTTAGTCTTCCCAATTCAGCCGAAGGTCGTGCAATTAAGGTCAGACAAAGCGAGAAAGGTTTCCAGGTGCGGGCGGTTAAAAGCGAGACTACCACGGACATTGCATTAACTGAAACACTGGTACATGCCTTGGCACGCGATCCTGATAACTTGAGTATCGGCAGGCAGGACTTGCATCAGAAAGTCAGAAATGGAAAGGCCGGTCACCTCATTGTTTTTGTGGTAGATGCTTCGGGCTCAATGGCTGCCGGCAAGCGAATGGAGGCCGTGAAAGGAAGCGTAATGAGCTTGCTGCAAGATGCTTATCAGAAACGTAATATGGTGGCAGTGATAGGCTTCCGTGGTGTGGAAGCGACGGTGCTGCTCGAACCGACCCGAAGTACCGAGCAGGCTGAGCTGGCATTGGAAAAACTGCCGACGGGAGGCCGTACGCCATTGCCGCACGCATTGCAGCTCGCCGGAAATATGCTTACATCTTTCGCGAAAAGCGAGCGGATTCAGCCATTTCTTGTGATATTAAGTGATGGAAAGGCCAATGTGCCTTTGCCTGGGGCAGGCGGAGATGCCTGGGCGCAGTCGGTGCGGCTGGCCGAAAATCTGAAATATCCCGCACTCGTGCTGGATACCGAAAGTGGTTATGTCCGTTACGGAAAAGCGAGGAAACTCGCCACGGCACTGGATGGAGCTTATTTGTCTTTGCAGGAGATCTCGGCCAACGAAATTACGGGCTCGATTGCCGGGCGTATTGATATTTAAATGCGATGGATACTAGAAAATTACGCCCTATCATGTTTGTGGGGACAGGCTCGGATGTAGGTAAAAGTGTGATCACGGCCGGTTTTTGCAGGATATTCAAACAGGACGGTTACCAGCCGGCACCGTTCAAGGCGCAGAATATGTCGCTTAACAGTTTTGTGACGGCCGACGGCCTCGAACTCGGACGTGCGCAGGCTGTGCAAGCAGAGGCGGCGCAAATTCCCTGCGAGTCGGATATGAATCCTGTCCTGCTCAAACCGACGAATGACAAGACCTCGCAGGTCGTTTTGAATGGAAAGCCGGTCGGGAATCAGTCGGCTTACGAGTACTTTATGGCGAATGATCGTAAGGAGTTATTTTCGGCCGTCAAGGAAGCGTTCGATCGGCTTGCTGCCAGGTATTCGCCGATTGTTATGGAAGGAGCGGGGAGTATTTCGGAGCTTAATCTGAAACACAGGGATATTACAAATCTGAGAATGGCCGTTCACGCCGGAGCAGCTGCTTACCTGATCGCCGACATCGATAAAGGCGGCGTTTTTGGGAGTGTTTATGGTACCATCGCATTGCTCACACCTGAGGAGCGCGCGTGTATGAAGGGCGTCATTATCAACAAGTTCAGGGGGGATGGGAGGCTGTTCGAAGAAGGTAAAAGAATGCTGGAAGAGCTGACTGGGCTGCCGGTGGTGGGAATTTTACCTTATTTCAGGGATATTCACATAGAACAGGAAGATTCTGTTTCATTGGAACTCAAATACCGGTCGGCGGTAGAAGGGAAAGTGAATGTGGCGGTGATCCTGCTAAAAAGGCTTTCGAACTTCACAGACTTCGATCGTCTCGAAAAAGATCCCCGGGTGAATTTGTATTATACCAATGAGCCTTCGGAAATTACCAAAGCCTCGGTGATCATCATTCCGGGAAGTAAAAATACGATCGAGGACATGCTGGCTGTGAAAAATAGCGGTGTTGCGAAAGCCATTTATGACGCGCACAAGCTTGGAAAGACGGTGATAGGAATTTGCGGGGGCTATCAGATGCTCGGTGAGCGCATTCTCGATCCGCATCATGTCGAAAGTGATATTGAAGAATTGCCAGGGTTGGGATTACTGCCTGTCAAAACCATTTTGCAAGCTGAAAAGACGACATTGCAATGTGCGTTCAGGTTCCGCCAAAGCGGGGAACAATGTTTGGGCTACGAGATCCATATGGGTGAAACCACTGCGTTACAACCCGGAGAGGCCGTTGCCGCATTCTCAGACGGCCGCCGCGACGGCTATTTCCGCGACGCACGCACGTGGGGCACCTATCTGCACGGTATCCTGGACAATCAGGTGGTCATCGATCATATATTAGCCCCTTACACCAAAGATGAAGTTGTGCGATATAATTATCAGGAATTTAAGGAGCTGCAGTATGATAAACTAGCGGACTTGCTGCGTGCGCACATTGATATGGATTTGATTTACAATAGTATAGCGGAGTAGGTATGTTACATGGGCACGGCGACGATGGCTATCGGTACAGTAGCAAGATCGTCGCGGATTTTAGCACGAATGTCTGGTACGGCGGAGAACCGGCCGGTTTGAAGGAGTATATTTTTGAAAAATGGAATGAAGTAAACCGCTACCCTGAAGTGCTTGCGGAGAGTTTGCAGGAAAAGATCGCCGCGCACCATCGGCTGTCGGTAGGGCAGGTTCTGGTATGCAGCGGGGCCACCGAGAGCATTTACCTGATCGCCCACCAGTTTGCGGGAAAACGAACAGCGATCGTCACACCCTCATTCTCAGAATATGAAGATGCCTGCCTTTCGTTCGACCACGAAATCAGCACTTTGAGCTGGCAGGACGCATTGGAATTACCGCGATTGAAAGCTGATCTGGTATTTATTTGTAGTCCGAATAATCCTACCGGTCTTATTTTTAACGATTTACAATATTGGCTCAAATTAAACCCGCAATGCCTGTTTGCGGTCGACGAGGCATTTATTGATTTCACGGAGGCGGGAGACTCTGCCATCTCGCTAATGGCCCGGTTTTCGAACCTGCTGATTATGAGGTCGCTCACAAAAACTTATGCGATACCAGGGTTGCGGCTTGGCTATCTGCTTGCGAGAGAAGAAGTCGTTGAATCGCTGATGAATATCAAACAACCCTGGACTGTCAATACGCTGGCCATGGCGGCGGGGCACTATATTTATGATCATTTCGATCAGATTCAGCCACCTGTTCCGCAACTTCTGAGTGATAAAAGAACGTTCGTTCAAGAATTGCAAAAGTTGGAATGCATAGAAGTGTTGGAAAGCGATACGCATTTCTTTTTAGCCAGAACTTTGGTGCGGAACGCCGCTCAGTTGAAAGACTTTTTAATTGAAAAACACGGTTTGCTTATCCGTGACGCCGGTAACTTCCGTGGTCTCACACGGCAGCATTTCCGCCTCGCTACCCAACGCCCGGAAGATAATGGGAGGATGATCAACGCATTGAAAGAATGGCAGACGCTGTACTATTGATTTTGCCACTCGTTGCGGGCTATTTAATGGATTTATGGCTCGGTGATCCCGACAACTGGCCGCATCCGGTCCGGGTGTTCGGTAATGCTATCGCGAAAGGGGAAAAGTGGTTAAATTGGGGCCACTTCCGTTTTTGGAAAGGGGCGACGTTGAGTGTCATATTAGTCGTGTCGGTGTTTACATTTTTTCAATGGCTGGATGGAGTACTTCTGCAAGTACCTGCCTTGTATTTAATCGTGAATAGCATAGGGGTTTACTATGGCCTCGCCAACCATTCGCTCATCGCGGAGGGCCGGGCGGTATTTTCAGTTTTGGAAAACGAAGGATTGGAAGCAGGAAGGAGGCAGCTTTCCAGGATTGTAGGGAGGGATACTTCGAAACTGAATGCACAGCAGATACGCATTGCGGTGTTGGAAACAATGTCCGAAAACCTGAGTGATGGCGTAGTAGCACCGCTTTTCTACTATGCTCTGGCGGGCGTTCCGGGCATGATGGCTTACAAGATGATCAATACGATGGATTCCATGCTCGGTTACCGCAGTGAGCGCTACGAATGGTTCGGGAAATTTGCGGCAAGGCTGGATGATGTGGCAAACTTTATACCTGCCAGACTGACGGCCCTGCTGATGGTTTTAGTGACTGGAAGCAGGCGTGGACTTCGGTTTATCTTCCAGTTTGGCGATAAACATAAAAGCCCGAATGCGGGGTATCCTGAGGCAGCGTTAGCTGGGATTTTGGATTGCCGCTTCGGCGGAGCGAATATGTACCATGGGAAATTGGTAGAGAAGCCATTTATCGGCGAGAATGACCGGGTAATTGAACCGAACGAGATAGCCAGAGCGGTATGTGTGAATCAACGGACCTGTATGCTGATGGTGTTTATCAGTCTAGTGACAAGTCTTTGTATTTACCTTGTTTGATATTGACAACAAACTCCTTGGAAGCGCCTACTAGTTCCGCAATTTTCTCGATTGACATGGACGTCTCGCGAAGCAAGTTACGGGTTACAGTGACCATTTTTTCAGTTTCACCCTCTCTTCTGAATCTTTCTTGGAGAAATTCCTCGATGCCCATGGTTCTACTGGCTTGCGTGATATGATCTATTGCATTGTCAAATTTAAAACGAGTTTCCTGATTCTCAAAACGAATATAGAACCGTAGGAACATTAGTAAGCTATTGATTTTCGGTTTAGGGAAATTCCTGTTTAACAAGTCTTTAACCAGTCCTATTTTCAAACTGAGCAGGTCATCTTCCGAAACAGACTTACCTTTTAAGGCCATTTTTACCGTCAATATCACTACGGCAAACGGGTTGTCACTTTGCCCCAGCATTTCCTCGTCTTGTTCCAGGATTTTGAATGCATTATACCGGTATAAAACACTCGTTCCCATGAATTCGCGTTGGTACTCACAAGGTTTGAATGCAGCATTGCTTTCCGTGAAAATGGCAAATGCGGTAATCGGTTTATCATATTTATCCAATATCCGTGAATAATAGGTGAACATCCGCCGACCAAAGTCAGGATCATGGTAACCTTGTACTTCCACATGCACGAGTATCCATTCGTTGTCGCCGTTTCGGCAATGTACTTTTACAAGTTTGTCTACAAAGCGGGTTTGGTATGAATTATCCTCCGGTGGGAATAATTGTTCAAGCTCCTTGTCGAGGTATTCGAAATCTCTCGAAAAATCGAAGAAGGAGCCTGCGTCGGGGTAGAAGAAAAGCAGAAAGTCTTCGAAAATATCTTCGAGGATCGATTTCCAGAGGGTGTCGTCGCGCTGCATGAAGGGTGTGTGTAAATGAAACTGTGCAATGATAAGCAATAAAATATTGCTAGTTTTGCGGTCATCCAGGTACACGTGTCACGCGTGATTAAAAGGGAATCCGGTGAAAATCCGGAACAGTCTCCGCTGCTGTGAGTTCAAAACGAGGCTCTTGCAAAATGCCACTGGGCTACGCCCGGGAAGGTGCAAGGGTTGAACAAGTCAGAAGACCTGCCTGCAAACATTGTTAATATGGCTTTCGGAAGAAAGGCCGGTGACTACATGATTATCAGAAAAATACTTGCAGCCCTGCTGCTATGCGGCTTGCTGGCCGGTTGCAGCACCTCTTCGTCGCTTTACGAAAAAGGCGATTCCCATTACTCAGGTCCCGATCTGTTTCCTGAAAAAGCCAAAGTGGCCCACGCCAAAGGCTTTAAAATCACCTACCATAAATATTACAAGGTAGTTAAGATTATGAGCCCGTTCGAAAAATCGACGGACACACTCACATACGTGCTCGTGCAACGTGGTAAGCCACGCCCCATCGGGTACAAAGACAGCCAGCTCATCGAAATTCCGGTTCGGAGCATGGTGGCGATGTCGTCGTTGCACATCGGGTTGATTGGTTTTCTGGGTTGTGAGGATATTCTCACAGGCATGGGGAACCTCAAATATGTTTCTTCGATCAAAGTGTTGGACCGGATTAAATCAGGGAAGGTTGTCGAAGTAGGGAAGGATCAGGGGCTTAATGAGGAGCTGCTGGTGAGTATGCATCCCGACCTCATTATGGCTACCGGCAGCCCGGTTTCGAAGGTAAGCCGGTACGAATCATTGCACCAGGCGGGGATTCCGGTGATGGTCAATTCGGAATGGGTGGAAACCACGCCGCTGGGGAGAGCCGAATGGGTGAAGCTACTGGCAGCGCTGATCAACAAGGAGGGAGAGGTTAACCGCAAATTTGCCAACGTGGAGCAGGAGTACGGACGACTGGCACGCCTCACCAGCAAGGTCGCGGTACGCCCGAGCCTGATTACCGGAATGAATTCCAAGGACGCGTGGAATGTCCCGAATGGCGATAGTTACGTGAACCGCTTCTTCCAGGACGCAGGTGCCTCCTATCACTGGTCCGGCACAAAGGCAACCGGGAGCCTGCCGCTCAGTTTTGAAACCGTTTATCCGATTGCATTGCAGGCCGATTTTTGGCTGAATGTCAGTATCGGAAATGTGCAGACGAAGAAGGATGTTCTCGCGCGTGACGTCCGTTATGCCGATTTCAAAGCATTTAAAACCAATCACATTTACAGTTATAACAATCGCATGAATGCGCAGGGAGCGAACGATTACTGGGAATCCGGTGCGGTGAACCCGCATCTGGTCCTGGCCGATCTGATCCGCATCATTCATCCCGAGCTGTTGCCGAATCACGAGTTGATCTATTATAAATCAATTAATTAAATGAAAATATATACCAAAAAGGGCGACAAAGGCACTACCGGGCTATTTGGCGGAAGCAGGGTGAGTAAGGACGATGTTCGCATCGAATGCATCGGAACACTCGATGAAGCGAATTCGACGATCGGGCTGTTGCGGGTAAAGCTGGGTGACGGGCATGAATGGCAGCCTAATTTGCATAAAATCCAAAAGGACCTGATGGACATGATGTCGCATCTGGCACGGCCTTCGGATGCTAAAAAGGAGAACAAAAACCCGATGCCGGTGGATGGCGCTGCTTTTTGCGAGGAGTGGATCGATGCGCTGGAAGCTGCTATGACTTCTCCGTCGGACTATTTTTTGCTTCCGGGCGGGAATGAAGTCTCGGCGCTTTGCCACGTAGCGCGTACGCAAATGCGCCGGGGAGAGCGTCGGTTGGTATCGCTGATCAAAACCGACGAGGTAAATGAAGCCATCCCGGCCTATATCAACCGCCTTTCCGATCTCTTTTTCACGCTCGCGCGTGCTGAAATGGATAAGGCTGGTGTGGCGGAGGAAAAATGGCAGCTCTTCCTGTACAAACGCTTCAAAAGTACCGAGCCGTCATGATCACGTACGTGACGGGCGGCGTCCGCAGCGGGAAAAGCAGGTTTGCGATGGATCTGGCATTGCAAAAAAGCGCCAATCCGGTGTACGTGGCTACTTCGAGGATTTGGGACGACGATTTTGCCCGACGGGTGAAACGGCATCAGGACGAGCGGGGGCCGGAATGGACATCGCTGGAAAGCGAGCGGGATATTCACCAGTTGCCGCTGACGGGACGGGTAGCAGTTATCGATTGCGTCACATTGTGGTTGACCAATCTGTTCGTCGCATTTGAATATGATATTGAAAAAGCGCTGGCGGCATTTAAAGCGGAAATCGATGCGCTGGCGGCTGTTGACGCCATTTTGATCATCATTTCGAACGAAATAGGCATGGGTGTTCATGCAGAAACGGAAGCGGGCCGGAAATTCACCGATTTGCAAGGCTGGGCCAATCAGTATGTGGCTGCGGCGGCGCAAGAGGCGATTCTGATGGTGTCGGGGCTTCCATTAACCTTAAAAACAATCCAATAACGATGCATACCGCTACAATTACCAGCCAGGAAATTCAGGCTAAAATTGATTTGAAAACCAAGCCGCTGGGCGCGTTGGGTAGTCTCGAAAAACTGGCATTTCAGATTGCTTCGGTGCAGGATACGTTGTCGCCGGAGCTTGTAAAACCGCATATCATTGTTTTTGCGGCCAGTCATGGCATAGCTTCGGAGGGTGTGAGCGCCTATCCGTCGGAGGTAACGCCGCAGATGGTGCTCAACTTCATGGGTGGTGGTGCGGCGATCAACGTTTTTACCCGGCAGCACGGCATTAACCTGTTGCTGGTGGATGCAGGCGTGGATTATGATTTTGGTAGAAATGAAAAGCTGATCGACGCAAAGGTTAACTTTGGAACCCAAAGCTTTGCGCAACAGCCTGCGATGACTGACGCCGAATGCCGCCAATGCCTGGAAAAAGGAGCCGAGCTGGTTCGCAAAGTGCAGCAGACGGGCTGTAATGTGATCGGTTTTGGTGAAATGGGCATTGGTAACACCTCTTCGGCCTCGGCTATCATGAGCCGCTTGCTGAATATTCCGATATCCGACTGCGTAGGAAAAGGGACGGGGCTCGACGAGGCGCAGCTGGACAGAAAAACAGCAGTACTAACCACCGCATTGGAATACCATCAGAACGTACCTAACGATGCCGAATCGGTGTTGGCGGCATTTGGCGGGTTTGAGATTGCCATGATGTGCGGTGCGATGCTCGAAGCCGCGCGGTTGGGTATGCTTGTGCTGGTGGACGGTTTCATCGCGTCCGTCAGTTATTTGTGTGCCTTTCAAATGGATCCGTCGGTTCAGCGATATGCCGTTTTTTGTCATCAATCCAATGAAAGAGGCCATCTGTTGCTGCTGCAATCACTGGGTGCGGATGCATTGCTGAAACTGGATATGCGTCTCGGCGAAGGGACTGGCTGCGCGCTCGCTTATCCGCTGTTGCAAAGTGCAGTTGCGTTTCTGAATGAAATGGCAAGTTTTGAAAGTGCGGGCGTGAGCCAGAAAACCGAAAGTCCCGCCGAAAACCGATAACCGATGTCCTACTTACACCACCAGTTGGACCTTTTTTTCACGGCATTGCAATTCTACACCCGGCTGCCGGCACCGAGGTGGCTGGTATACCGGCCCGAAAACCTCAGTCTGGCTACGGCGTACCTGCCATTTGTAGGTTGGATCGTGGGTTTTACGGCCGGAGCCGTTTGGTGGGCGGCGGATTATCTCACAAACTCTTCGATAGCTGTTCTATGCTCCATGGTCATTTCCATTCTCCTGACCGGTGCATTTCACGAAGATGGTTTTGCGGACGTATGTGACGGTTTTGGGGGCGGATGGACGCGTGAAAAGATCCTCGAAATCATGAAAGATAGCCGCGTGGGGACTTATGCCTCCGTGGGCCTGATACTGATTCTCGCATTAAAATTCGCATTGCTGCAATCCATTGCCGGTCGGGAAAGCAGTATGATTGGCATGCTCGTTGGTGGGCACGCATTGAGCAGGCTAATGCCTGTATTTGTCATTTATATGCTCCCTTACGCACGTGATACCAATAGTAAAGCAAAGCCGGTTGCAGAGAAGCCGCCTTTTTGGGTGCTTGTCTCAGCTATTGCCTTCGGGATTTTGCCCTTGTTTGGCATGGTGGTATATCTGAGGCAGCTTCAACTTTTGGCGGGAATCCTGGTTTTGGGGCTGGTCACGATCCTGCTGTCGCGTTATTTCAAAAAATGGATCGGCGGTTATACCGGCGACTGCCTGGGCGCCATTCAACAGGTTTGTGAAGTAGCATTCTACTTTTTTGTCGTTGTGCTATGGAAGTTTATCTGATCCGTCACACGACGCCGATTTTCGAGCCAGGGCTGATTTACGGGCGGAAAGAGCTTTTGCTGCACGCCGATTTTGAATCCGAACTGGCAGCCGTGCGCTCGGAGCTCGATACGGATTTTGAAATAACCTATTCCAGCCCGGCATTTCGATGCACCGAGCTTGCCCGGGCACTTTCACCTACATTTTCGACCGATTTTCGTTTACAGGAGTTGGATTTCGGCGAATGGGAAGGCAAAACCTGGGATACCGTCGATCAGCCGGCATTGCAGGCCTGGATGGATGACTACGTGAACGTATGCACGCCCGGAGGCGAGAGTATGATGCAGATGTACGCACGTGTGAACGAGTTCTGGTCAGAATTACGGCAATCTCCATACGGGAAAGTTGCCGTTGTGACGCACGCAGGTGTGATCCGTTTGATCCTCTCAATCGTTAACGAAATAGCACTGACCAGCATTTTTGATATCAAAGTAGGCTACGGAGAAGTGATCCGGGTTCGCATTAGTAAGTAGCAATTCGTAATTTGGGGATAGAAATCAATTCCAAAATTCCGCCATCATGAACCAGGAATATATCGATAGCGTAAGAAAGCAGTTTGAATACTACAAAATGCTGGGTGAAAAGACCATCGCCCAGCTCAGCGACGAGCAGCTTTTCTGGAAGTATAATGAGGAAAGTAATAGCATTGCCAGCATTGTGAAACATTTATGGGGCAATATGCTTTCCCGCTGGACCGATTTCCTGACAACGGATGGAGAAAAGGAATCGCGCAACCGCGATGCTGAATTCGACAACGACATCAACGGCCGTGAAGATCTGCTTGCGAAGTGGAGTGAGGGCTGGAATTGCCTTTTCAATGCGCTCGATTCGCTGAATGGATCGAATTGGGATACCGTTGTGTACATTCGGAATCAGGGACATTCGGTGATGGAAGCCATTAACCGGCAGCTGGCGCATTATCCCTATCATGTTGGGCAGATCGTGTTTATCGGGAAAATGGCGCTGGACGAAAAATGGTCGTCGCTTTCGATCCCGCGCGGCAAATCGCAGAATTATAACAGTGAGAAATTCGCGCAGCCCAAAGCCAGGACGCATTTTACCGACGAGTATCTCAAAAAGTAGGGACGGGTTGGCTCACGCCATGAACCAGTAAACTGCCAGTGCAGCCAGCAGCAGAAATGCAGCCGCAATAATCTGAACAAAACCGGTTTTACGGTAGAAAGGGAGCGGCTGTTCGTCCCGGGTTTCTTCTGCGACCATACTTTGCCGCAAACGTCCCAAAAGCCGGCTGGATACCGCCGGTTCGATCTCCTCGCTTTTTGTAAAGATTTTACCAGCCTCTGAAGTCATTACTTCATCGAAAACCCACTTGCCCGCCGGCGTTTGCAGGTGGCGTAGCAGTTCGTCCTGTTCGTGACCGTCGCACTGGTTCGAGATGTATTTGTAAACGAGGTTCCTGATATGAATTTCCTTATCCATTGATCTGGCCCGGTTCGGAATGGTCAAAGTTGCAGCACAGCCTGTTCCTTGCCTGCGCGCGTAAGCGTGTGAAAAATTTGGCTTTTGCAGATTTTAAGCAGGTAGCATTTCAGCGAAGATTCGTTGTTCAATCCGTCACGGTTCTCCCACAATTTCAGGAATACATCGTGTACAGCTTCTTCGGCATGTTCCGTGGACTTCAAAAACCGTAATGCAAAGCGAAACAAATAAGCGTGGTAGGTTTCATAAACCCTTGTAAACGAGGGTATGTCGCCATTGCGAATGCTTGCTGCAAGGATATGATCCTGCATGATCGGTTCTTTCATATTTCAGGTTTTGCGGGCTACGTTTGAATTTCAGATATAAGCAAGTTACTAATAATTTCTACTTTTTGTAACCTACAACGCCGTAGAAACGAATCCAATTGTATCGAATCATATATATAACGTTCTGACGGTGGCGCAAATGCCCCCTAATACTGCCGTTATTACACAGCGCCCAACCTTTTGGTACCTATTAGTTTTGTATCAACCAATCAATCAAACAAAACCTGTATAAATCAAAAGAAATCATGGAAGCTACATTTGTTACCCCAGTTGCAAAAGGTCGTATCGACAAGGCCGCACTCACAGGCAAGATTATTAGTGTGTTATGTGTTTTGTTTCTCCTTTTCGATGCGTTAGGTAAAGTATTTAAAGAATCGCATCATATGGAAGGCTCCGTTGCGCTGGGTTGGCCTGCCGACCAGGTACAGAACATTGGGATTGCGCTGCTGATCTCCACTATCCTTTATATTATTCCACGCACTTCCATTCTGGGAGCTATCCTGATCACCGGTTACCTCGGCGGAGCAATCGCGGTCATGGTTCGCGCAGGGCAGCCGTTGTATTTTGCAGCTGTGTTTGGTGTGCTCGTGTGGGCGGGTTTGTACTTGCGCGATGAGCGGGTGCGGGCGTTGATTCCCTTCAAGAAGTAGCAGTCAGATTACACTTCATCGTCAAAATGTATCAGGCCGGAAGCATTTATGGTTTCCGGCCGTTTTGTTGTTGCATGCCTATGGCATTTCGGCGACATGTATTTGCATTTTGTTTTCTACCAATGTTACATCGCTAACGCGATTTGGCGGTCAGATCCGGTCATTGTACTGGTTATCCGGCGGATAGTTGCATGGTTGGGTGGATGCCGGGAGCCGCCAGTGCCGTTAGGCACGCAATATTGGTAGCAAACATATTTGGCACACGATTTCAAAATGCCGTAGGCATGTAACAACAAATCCAAATACACTATACAACGCCACCCATTAATGGATCGGTTTTCGTGACGGCACCGGTTTCAACGTGTCCTGCGAAACGCTCTTCGTAACCGTCATACCCTTGCATTTTTACGCTGAAATCGTACCAATGGAACGACTTACCGAGTTCCAGCACCAGCGACGCTTTACCACCCACAGCGAATGTCTTGTTCTTGACACCGGTTTTGTAGCTATTATCTGCAATACTCACGGCGTGTGGCTTCGAATCGAGGTTCTCGATGGTTACTACTACATTACCGGTAGGTTTCGAGGCCTTAACCTCATATTCGCAGCCTACTTTCAATTTTGGATTAGCCGTATTGCCCACGAATTCGCGGTAGAAGCCATTTGGGCCATAGACGCGCAGGTGGTAGGCATTGTTTTCAAAATCGGCGAGCTGCCAATCGTCGGTTAATTTGTCGCCTGCTGCGATGCTGTAATCCCAGGAGCGGAGCGTTTCATTGCGGTAAGGTTTCATGGCATACACGCGGTAAGGAATACCACTGGCTTTGCTTCCGAAAAGCTGATTGCCAGCCTGGAACGACAGTTGAAGTGCTTCTCCGGCTTTGCTAAGCTGCGCATTCACAAACGGTTCATAAGGCAATGCACAGGCCGGCCGCACGCCTTTTTCCTGAACGGGGAATAATGCCGATTTCCGCGTATCCTTATTAAGTTCAGCCAGTTCCGTTGCGCCAAGCTTTTTGAAATTTTCGGGTGCCTCTTTGAACTGCGCCTGGTGAATGCTTTCGATGAACTGCTTTTGTTCGAGAAAAGCCGGTTTTTCGATCTTCTCGCCATTGTAAGGCCTGAATACCGACGTCAGGTCGCCGCAGATAGTCCGGCGCCATTTGGTGATATTCTCTTCATGTACTTTCTTATTAAACTTCTTTTCCAGAAAGTTTTCCAGGAATTGAAGCGAAGAGGTATGATCAAATACTTCGGAATTGACATAACCGCCTCTTGACCACGGCGACGCGACGATCATCGGTACGCGGTAACCGAGTCCGATAGAGCCTTCGCGAATGTTGGCCGGGTTGGCCGACGGGTTGGTTTGCTGGTCGGCTAATGCAAAATCCATCTTCGGATCGATGCCCGCGGATACTTTGCCGGTGCCTTCTTTATAGGGATTAGGGACCGTAAATGGTGGTAAATGGTCGAAATAGCCGTCGTTTTCATCATAAGTCACAATGAAAATGGTCTTTTTCCAAACCTCGGGGTTTTGCAGCAAAATCTCCATGGCTTCGCTCACATACCATGGGCCAAACCACGGCTCGCCGGGGTGATCGGAGAAATGCGCAGGCGGCATCAGCCAGGAAACCGTCGGTAAGGTACCCTTCTTCACATCCTCCCTAAACTGGTGGAACACATCGCCTTTCGGTACGTTCAATGTCCTTTCGGTTCCATTGTCGGAGTACTGCATCGAGGCCAGTTCATGGAAATGGGGGTCTTTGATGTTGGTACTGAATGCCTTGTCGTTCAGTCTCTTGTCTTTATCTGACAGGCTGGCATAGGTGTCTTTGTTGAACTTTGTTTGAGCCGTCTCGATGTTCTTCAACAGCCTTTTAGCTGCGGCAAGCCGCGTCGCCGCGCGGGAATCTGTGGCCGCTTCCTTGTCAAGGTCGGCAATGGTTTGAATTACTGTCTGCCGTTTGCTTTCAAGGTTAGCAATCCCGCCTTCATGGAACCGAACATTGTAAGCTTTGAAATACTCCAGCACATTGGTACCGAAGTTGCTGAGCCACGCGCTTTCCTCTCCTTTGAGGCCGTAGCCCATAGTCAGCTCATTTTGGTAGACTTTCCAGTTGATACCATGCTCTTCCAGACGCTCGGGATAGGTTTTCCATTCGAGCTCGGGGTATTCGTAATTGCTGATATTCCACAAATGCGCGAGGCCGGCTGGCTCGTTTTTTTCGCGCACGGTGCCCGTCATCCAGTAGTAGCGGTTTGGGTGCGTACCGGTGATGCTCGAACAGAAGTTGTGGTCGCAAACGGTGAACGCGTCGGCGAGGGAGTAGTAGAACGGGAAATCCGAGCGGTCGCAATAGCCCATGGTGAGCGGGATATGCGCATATTGCTTGTTCCGCGGGGCTTTTACGTCGAGCCAGCGGTCATATTTACCATTATTCATGGCGTCGGTCTGGTCGGTCCAGCCGTGGGGGATCGAGCCCATCCAGGCCACTTTGGTATCTTTTACATTGAGGCGGAAAGGCCCGTAGGTTTCGCCCGCCTTGTTGGTTTGGAACCACACTTTGTTTTTATCGGCGAGGTCAATCGCCCGCGGGTCGTTGAAGCCCCGCACGCCCTGCAACATGCCGAGCTGGTGATCGAACGAGCGGTTCTCCTGCATCAGGAACACGATGTGTTCGGCATCATAAAATGTGCTGCCCGGTGCGGGGTCGATCGCCAGGGCTTTTTGTATCACAGGCGGGAGTGTGTTCGCCATCGCGCCAGTGCCTGCGAGCAGGGCCGCTTTTTTTAGAAAATCTCTTCTCGAATCCATTAATATCGGTGAGTTTAGGACGTCAAAATTATTCCCGGTATCGTTACCGGTTGTTAACCGAGGATTATGATTTGATCATTTTTATATCGCTATATTTGAGAAAAGCACTTTCAAGCACATATCTATGGCAGCCATCGAACTAATTAAGGAAAAACCACCGCTTCCGACGGCGCTGGAATTCATGGAACACATCGAAAAGTACCGCTCACCGGTCGAGGCGATGAAGCTGATGCGCTATTTCAAAACCGGGGAGGGGCAATATGGCGAGGGGGACGTGTTCATGGGCGTGCGCATGGGGCAGATTTTCGAAATGGCGAAGGCGTACATCCATATGCCGCTGGAAGAAATCGAGCTGTTGCTGCAAAGCCCGATCCACGAAATCCGCACCGGCGCACTGAGCATTATCGACAAGCAGGCCAGAAGCAAAAAGACCACGCTGGATCAGCGGAAGTTGCTATTTGAACTGTATTTGCGTAACACGCACAGGATCAATAACTGGGACCTTGTGGATATCTGTGCCCCGCATGTGGTAGGAGGGTATTTGTATGTTTCCGGTGAGCCGAGAGATGTGCTTTACAAACTGGCTGTTTCCGAAAACATCTGGGAGCGTCGTACAGCTATTGTCGCCACGGGGCATTTCATCCGAAAAGGGGATATTGAAGATACTTTCCGGATCGCGGAGCTGCTTTTGAACGACCGGGAAGACCTGATTCACAAGGCCACCGGATGGATGCTCAGGAGTGCGGGGCAGGTAAACCGGCCTCAATTGCAGAAATTTCTCGATAAATATGCCGCTACCATGCCCAGGACCCTGCTGCGCTACTCGATCGAACATTTCGACAAGCCTTTGCGCAGTCACTATATGGGTTTGAAAAGGGCAGGGTAGCGGCTTTTGAATGGTTGCCTCCCGGCGGGTTATTTCGCTGGTGTGATCACGATGTTGCGGTATTCAACCGGACCATGGTCGCCCTGGATGTAGAGGGGGCCTGCTTCGCCTTCGTTGCTGTCCAATGCACCGCCGGTAATGCCGGGGATTTCCTGGTTGCTGATCACCGTCTTGCCATTTGCCACTAGCGTGAGCATGCGGCCCACCAATGTGATATCGAATGTGTTCCATTCGCCGGCTTCTTTGGCTACCATCTCGCTTGGCGTAATGAAACCGTAGATTGCGCCCATCTGGTCGAGGGCCGGCTCCATGCCTTTGCCGTCGGTGATTTGTACTTCGTAACGACCGCGCAGGTACACGCCGCTGTTGCTGCCTTTCGGAATGCGGAACTCGATGTGCAGTTTGAAATCATTGAATTTCTGGTCGGTCACCAGGTTTGCACCCGATTTAGGGCTGCGGAGAATGCCGTTTTCAGCAATCCACTGGTTTTCGCCCGTCGCATGCCATCCCTTGATTTCGTTGCCTCCCGTTAGTTTGATCGGTGCTCCCCAGGCGGGTGTGGCTTTTCCGCGCAAAGATGGGGCGCGCACGCCTTTGTAGCTGTAAGTCTTTCCATCGGGGGTGGTCAATGATCCTGTGATCGCATCGCCCGAAACGGTACCTTCCACTTTCAGGTCGCTTTCACCGCGTTCCCATTGCGGCGGGATCGCGAAATCGAATTTGCCTTCCTTGAAATGGACCACCGAAATAGGTCGTGCGCTGCCGGAGAAACCGGTAAACTGACCCACGAGCGTTTTGGTGCCCGAATGGCGCACTTCCAGCCACGACGGTAATACTTTGCCGTTCGCATCTACGGAAATGTCCCAGCGGCCTTCGATCGGCGAGGCAAGCGGGGCATTATCAGCTTTGGTCGAAAAGGTTGCCATCAGCAGGGCGCCTGCCGAAAGCATCAAGTTCCGGGAAGTCCGGTACAGGTTGGTTTGGAATACTTTCTTCATAAATTTTTTAGGTATTAAAGGGTGGGAAAGTTAGAGATAAAAATCAATTTTCAGGAATACTTAGCTGGTAGCTTGTGCTGCGCCCGCCTCCGGAAGCGCTAAGGCATTGAATTTCTGCAAGGTGCTGCAAGTCGCGGGTGGCGGTAGCTTTGGAGGTTTTGGTGATCGACATGTATTTCCTGGCGGTCATACCGCCTTCGAAGCCATCCGGACCTGTTTCGAGCATTTTCTGGATCACTTTTGTTTCCCGTTCGTTGAGTAAATCTTTGAAATGATCGAAAAAGCGGGTTTTCTTCAATGTAAAATCCAGCACATTCCGCGTCTCAATTTGCGCGTCCACAATGGTTTGCGCAAAGTAGCGGATCCAATTGGTGATGTCGATGTGTTTTTGGGCGCTTTCCAGCGATTGGTAATACTTTTTGCGCTCTGCTTCGATCGTCCGGGAGAGGCTCAACATGACCGGCCGACCGATGGTTTGCGACAAGGCCTTTTCGGCGATCACGCGTCCGATCCGCCCGTTACCATCCTCGAAAGGGTGAATGGTTTCAAAATACAAATGCGCAATGGCAGAGCGTACGGGTGCTTTGTTGATTTCTTTCGGGCCTCCCGGGGCGGTTGCATTAAACCACTCGATAAATCGTGCCATTTCCGCAGGGACTCGCTCAGAGGGCGGTGCTTCGAAATGCACTTTTTCTTTGCCAATGGAGCCGGAGACGACTTGCATAGGGGCCGCATCCTTACGCCACGCGCCGGTGGTGATGGTCTTGCTGTCTTTAAGCAATGTTTGGTGCCATGCAAAAAGCATTGCCTCCGTAAGCGGTTCCGCGTAGGAGTTGCGCGCGTTCACCATGAGCTCGGCGGCTCCCTGAGCTTTTCGGTCTTTTACCGGTTCCGGTTTTTGTGCAATTCCGAGGTTGTTTCTGATGGAAGAAACCACATCCTGCCGACTCAGAAATTCGCCCTCGATTTCCGACGTCTTGATTGCTTCGGCGACGAGCGTGTTGATCAGCGTTTCCACTTGCAGTGCATCGGGCGCACCCTTCAAAATGCCGCTGATATGGCCCGTTTCTTCGGCAAAAAGAAACAGAATATCTTCCATACCGGTAAGGTCATACCGGAATTCGGGCCATTCACGATGTTGCCAAATGTAAGTCATGAGCCGATTAAGAACGTTATTCGGCTCAAATATAGAAAAATTTTGAGCCGAATAACCGAGCTATTCGGCTCAAAATGTCATAAGATTCTCATTATCAGTTGATATATCAGCATAGGCTGACAACACTTGACCACCCTGATTTCTTTTTACAACAACGGTACAATACAAATTGACGGATTGGATCAGTTATTGCAGCGATTTTCTCGTAAACTTTGAGAAAACAAACTAACAGCTATGAAAAGGATTGCGCAGATAACGGACATTCATTTGATGGAAGAGTGGTCGGCCAGGCATGGGGCCGATACGGATTCAAACCTGAAACTGATTTTGCAGGATGTCGGCGCGCGCGGGATCAGGGAGGTGATTTTTACGGGCGATATCGGGCATGCCGATGCGTATCAACGCTTTTTTGCATTGCTCAAAGACTTCCATTTTACGGTTATTCCAGGCAACCACGACACGTTTGCCGACATTAAACCGCATTATTTTCCAGAATACCTGAAAACGAAAGCTGAAATGTTTCATGCCACGGAGGACGAGTATTTTAAATATATTTTTCTGGATTCTTCGTCCGATTCCGTCAGTGAAATTCAGTTGCGATGGCTGGAAAATGAACTGGTTACGACAAAGCACGTGCTGCTATTTGTTCATCACCCTGTATTGCAGGTGCTTACTGCGGTGGATTTTAAATACCCATTGTTAAACCGCGATGCAGTGAAGGACGTGCTCGTACGCAGCGGGCGCGAGGTCACCGTTTTTTGCGGGCATTATCATACCGATGATTTTACCAAAGAAGAGAATATTACCCAATATGTAACTCCCGCAGCATCAGTCCAGATGGAGAAGAACCCGCTGGAAATTGTAATCCACAGCCGGTATTACGGCTACCGCATTATAGACCTGGAAGGCCGGAAGGTCAGTACGCACGTCGTATTGAATCACGGGAAGGGGTTTGATGTGGTCGATTAAAGCAAAAGACCACGATCCTGAAACCGTGGCCTTTATACTTGCCCGCTTACACATTGCTCGCTTATGCCTTCGCGTGAGAGGACTCACGTTGGTAACGTTTCAGCATGCGGAGGAAACGTACCATCAAAAAACTGTTGTCAAGCGCATTGGCCGTGTTTTGTAAACCCAAATTCCACTCGCTCGTGGGGCGGAGGTAGTGATGCAGCATATCAATGTAAAGCATTTCCACTTCCTCGATGTCAATATCGTTACTCAGCAAATCGTGGATAATATCCTGTGCGCTCTGCGCTGACTCTGTTTGTTGATACTGCATAATGACTGTTAAAGATCGTTATGCGCAGCAAAGAACGGTGCCGCACCTGCCGTTGCTCACCTCATCACTAAGGAATGGACCAGAACCATTACGACTACGGCACCGTTCTTTGCTGCAATAAAAAAACTGACAGCCATTTTAAATGCCTGGGACAGTATGCCATAAAATTCTAAGTCCGATAATGATGATTTGAGCGTCACAAACTTATATGCATTAACTGCCGCTTACAACTGTTCTACACGCCCAAAACGCCATAACATATCAAGTGGCTGGTATCAATGAGCCTTCGTTGCGCAGGCTGGCATATATTGGCACTGGCGCGCTCTTACGCGTAGGTGGTTCGGGGGCGCTGGGGGTGTTTGGTGGGCTTTTGGGGCACCCGGGACTGAAGGCCCGGGTTAAAGAATCGGACGTGCCTCCGGCACTTAGGTCGGCAACTTCCTTTGTATTTATGCCGGTTACTAATTGCTTTGTTTAATAATGCATTGATTTTTAGGTAATTCGCAGTCGGATGTCGCTTTTTTACAATACACGCTTTCAGAATAACCCTAGTTTTGTGGCGTCAATAGGAAAAGCCCTTTTCACAAACGATGAGCTCAGGTTATCAGGAATTTAAACCATCTGCCGAATTACAGCCCTATGTGGAGTGCTACTGGCTACACCGGTTCGAAACGGTGGGCGAGCGCGAGTCGCCCGTACAGCGCTGCATGCCGTTCGGGACGTTGGAGTTGATCCTGCATCTGGATGATAACCGATGCAATGCGTTTTTCGACGGGCAATGGGAGAGGTTGCCGTCCGCATTCCTGGTCGGTTTGTATCGCGATGCCGTGCAATGGAAAACAGTCGGGTCGTGCAGGAAATTCGGAATACGGTTGCGCCCCGAAAGTGCGCTGGAATTGTTCCGCATACCGATAGCCCCGCTCTTCAACCAGTTTACAGATGTCGAAAGCTGTTTCGGAAGCGAGATAAACCGACTAGTGGATGACGTATATGGCGTACAGGACACGGAGGAGGTCGTTCGCATTACGGAGGCGTTCCTGTTCGGGCTTTTGAAAAATACCCGCTCTAAAGAGCATCCTATTTCACAAGCGACGCGGCTGATCCGCCAAACGCAGGGCAGGCTGTCCATCGACGCATTGAGCGAAAATTTGTACATCAGCAAACGGCAGTTGGAAAGGATTTTTAAGGATCATTACGGCACCACACCGAAGCTATACCAACGTATTATCCGGTTCAGGAATGCTTATGAATCGTTTTGCAGCATGTCGTCGACGCCCAACTGGGCCGAGGTTTCTTACAAATTCGGCTATTCCGACCAAGCGCATTTCATCCGTGATTTCAAAGAATTTACCCAGGAAGTGCCAACCAATATATTTCAAGACCGATACCAGTATTTCAGGCTGCCCGACAAGCAGGTGCGGTTCGCCTGATCCCAGTTTTTAACTTTAAAATCTATTTACCATGAAGCTTGTTTATTTGGCTGCTTCGGCGGCTGTATGGTCCATTTGTGCTTTCACAAAACAGCCCGAAGCGCCCAAAAAAGGGGTGCTTGCCCCTTCGGAAACAGTGTCCAGGTCATCCCAAACGGTTGCCGATTCGAAGGACGATGTTGTGAAAAGAGGGCAGTACCTGGTTACCATCATGGGATGCGCGGATTGCCACGCTCCTAAGAAAATGACGGCGCAGGGGCCTGCACCGGATATGGACCGCTTCTTGTCGGGGCACAATAGCGCTCAGCCGCTGGGTACTTTTGATAAAAGCATTCTCAAAACCGGCGAATGGGTGGTGTTCAATGGCCAAAGCACCGCTTTCGCAGGTCCGTGGGGAATGTCGTTCGCAGCTAACCTGACGCCCGACGAGACCGGGATTGGTAACTGGACGTTCGAGCAGTTCGATACCGCCATGCGCAAAGGGAAGTTCAAAGGTCTCGAAAACAGCCGTCCGCTCATGCCGCCTATGCCGTGGTTCAACTATGTGAATATGGCCGACGGCGATATGCGAGCGATTTTCGCATACCTGAAATCCATCAAACCGGTTTCCAACGTAGTACCATCGTACATTCCGCCGGCGCCCTGAGTGCGTTACGGCTGTTTGACGGTCATCACTTTTAGTACCGAATCCTCTTTTAAATAGAGATATTGTTCGCGGGTCTGGTCGGCCATGTAGGCAGCCAGGTCCGCCTCCGATTCGAAACTCACCAAATGTACTTCATAAGGCGCGTCCAGCTCGCCTTCGATCAACTGCTCCTGGCTCGTACGCAGCCTCAGGAGCAGTTTTCCGTTGTATTGCGGTATCAGCGGCAGCACCAGCGACTCGAATTGCTGGAAAATTTCTTCCTTACCCTCTTTGATATAGACAAATTGTGTGATCGTTACCATGGTCGTCCGGCTGTTTTGTTGCCCAATCTCGAAAAGAATTCATATTCGCTGCAACATTCATATTTGAAATATCCTCTTTGAACCAAATTGATGGCCATCAATATAAGGAATGGGAAGGCTCTTCCCATTGAGTACTTTTTGTGTTTTTGTTCAAAAAATATTCCACCCCTTGATAGCCATGAAAACGAAAAGAATCCACTTTGCCCTTTTGTTGGCGCCGGCCCTCTGGCTGGCCAACTTTGTGCCGACCACGGCGCAGCGTGCCTCCGGGCAGCTGGCCGCCGGGCAGCTCGCCGCCGGGCAGTCGTATGTAGAATCCGACAAAGGTTACTGGCAGGTCCACACCGATCCGAACTCCCGTAACACTGTGGTGCAGTTCTTCGACGGCAGTAACCAATTGTTGTACCAGGAGTCGATGGCGCGCAAGTATGTTAAGCTATCGAAGCGGAATGTCAGGCTTTTTGATGATCTGCTGGCCAAATTGATGGCGCGTGAATTGTTGTCCGAAAAAGTGAAAGCCTACGATATCGTCGCCGATAGCCGAACAGATTACCGCAGTGCGTCGGAGCCGGAATGGGCAGCGCCGAGCGTGAATGTGAAAACTGCCATGTCGAATGTGTATGTGGTGCAAAAGGGAAAAATGAAAGTTATTCTCAAAAATCCCGCGCAGGAATCATACGATATCCGCATTATTGACAGCGAACTCCGCACGATTTACCATGAACAAGTTAAAGACCTCAGTTACGGACGTTGGTTTGATGTGTCGAAACTAGTGGAGGGGACTTATAGCGTACATATCGCCAGTCCGAGGAAGAAATTGAACTACAAGTTGGTGGTCGATGATTTCCTGGGCTATCGGCTTGAAGATTTAAAATGATGTTGTAGTCAGATTTGTGAATCGCAAAATGGCCTCCGGTTTCCGGGGGCTTTTTTTGGGTGGCAAGGGGTATTGTTTATGTCAAACACATTAATTTACTTTGCAGTACAAAGTACTTTTAAAAATGTGCTATGAAAGTAAAAATGATCCTGCCGGCCCTGACAGAAGCGGAGAGCCCGCTGTGGAGGCCGATCAAGTATTCGTTGTTTCCGCCTCTGGGGCTGGCCACGCTGGCGGCCTATCTTTCGCCCGAAGACGAGATCGATCTGCAAGACCAGCATGTGGAGGCACTTCGCCTGGACGACACGCCGGATCTGGTAGTCATTCAGGTTTACATTACCAATGCTTTCAGGGCGTACGGCATCGCGGATACGTATCGGAAAAAGGGGAGCTATGTTATTTTGGGCGGCTTGCATGTTACTTCACTCCCGCACGAGGCCATGGTACATGCCGACAGCATTTTCATTGGCCCTGGGGAGGACACGTTTCCGCAGTTTCTGGCAGATTTCAAAAACCGCACTCCCAAGCAGATTTACACATCGACCGTGAGAACACTGGACGGAATACCACCCATTCGCCGGGACCTCATCAAGCGCAACCTGTACCTTGTACCCAATTCCATTGTCGTCACCAGGGGATGCCCGCACCATTGCAGCTTCTGTTACAAAGACGCGTTTTTTGAAGGTGGAAAGAATTTTTATACCCAACTGGTCGACGACGCGCTCGCGGAAATTGACCGGTTGCCCGGGCGGCATTTGTATTTCCTGGACGACCATCTGCTGGGCAATGCGAAATTTGCCGAGTCGCTGTTTGAGGGAATGCGGGGAATGAACCGCGTGTTCCAGGGAGCTTCCACGGTGGATGCCATATTAAGAGGAAATCTGATCGAAAAAGCTGCCGAGGCGGGTTTGAGAAGCCTTTTTGTAGGTTTTGAAACATTCTCACCCGAAAACCTGAAACAGAGTAATAAGAAGCAAAACCTGGAAAAGGATTATGTAAAAGCGGTGAACCGGCTGCATTCCCTGGGGATTATGATCAACGGAAGCTTTGTATTTGGATTGGACGAGGATGACGGCGATGTGTTCAAGCGGACCGTCGAATGGGGCGTTAACCACGGTATCACCACTTCGACCTATCATATATTGACGCCTTATCCCGGTACGGAATTGTACAAAAACATGGAAACTGCCGGGAGAATACTGACCCGTAACTGGGACCGGTACGACACCCGGCATGTGGTGTACAAAACCATGGGGCTTAGTGCCGAGGCACTCGAAAAGGGCTATTGGTGGGCTTATGACGCATTTTATAGTTGGAAAAACATATTCAAATCAAGCTTTCAGCATGACTCCGTGAAGCATATTGCCAAGCACTTTTTGTATACGGGCGGCTGGAAAAAGTTTGAGCCGCTTTGGAATTTTATCATTAAAACGGAAGGGCTGAATGCCATGCTGCCGTTGCTGGAATCTATATTGTCGAAGGTGAAACCGCGAAGTGCCGGTGAAAATAAACCCGATCGCCCTGAGTTAGTCAGACCAGAACCGTTAATCCTGCATGGAAATGTTTAAAATGAATTATTTAACTGCTGCATTAGTGATTTTCGTGCTTGAAGTATTGATTGCCTTGTATGTGCATGACGACTTTGTGCGGCCGTGGGGTGGAGATGTGCTGGTGGTCGTGTTACTGTATTGCTTTGTGCGCGGTGTTACCCGGTTGAATGTACTGTCGGCGGCATTGGCGGTTTGGGTATTTGCCTGCTTTATCGAATCGTTGCAATACCTGCAAATCGTCAGGGTACTCGGCTTGGAAGGCAATGCATTTGCCCGGACGATCATCGGGACGACCTTTTCATGGTCGGATATCGTTGCTTATACATTGGGCATTGTGTTGGTGGTAGGAGTAGAATTGGTCATGAGCAAAAGGCAAGCGGTATGAAATGGTTTGTGGAAGAAGGTTCGATCGTTCGGGAAATCTGGGGGAAGGCGGATACGATATTGTTCATTTTTGCGGGAGCGTCGGCCGAATTTGCGCTTAACAAGTCCGTAGACTGGCTTTATTTTACAGGGAAGCTCCCTGCCGACCCGTTGGGAAGGCTCTTTTCCACCGTAGGTTATGCGAGGCAAATCGTGTTTTCGGAGTATGGCGATGCTATGCGGGCCATTCGTCAGATCGCGTCGATCCACCAGGGCGTGGAGCGGAGCCGTAATGCCCGCATTCCCGACAGCGCCTACCGCGACGTGCTTTTTATGCTCATCGACTATTCGATACGCTCCTTCGAGCTGCTGGAAAGGAAACTGACCGTCGCTGAAAAGGAGGAATTGTTTAACGTTTTTCACGCGGTGGGCGAGGGTATGGGCGTGCCCGGGCTACCCGCCAGCCTGCTCGCGTGGGAGCGGATGCGCGCGGAGCATTTGCAGGAAAACCTCGTCAAAAGCCATTTTACCATCGATCTTTACAAACAATACCGGAAACACCTTGGCTGGTATCGGTACCATTTGCTACGGAATGTGCAAATGCGCCTCGTGCCCGAACGCGTGCATGCATTGCTCGGTCTGGGGCAAGGCTGGCTTTTGGATCTGCTGCTTCCTGTTTACAAATTCAGCCGGCAACTGGGTGTCGGTATGTTTTTGCGCAATATGCTCCTGCCCGAAAACTATAAAATGCAGGTTATCGACCTGGATATGGCTGTGCATTGATCACCTGAAATCCCGGGATGATGGGAAAATCTCTGCTTGTATGTTCCGGCGGGGCTGCAACTTCCGGGCTTTGGCTTGTGATTCGTACTCATCTTTTTCATCGGCACGTGATAATGTGAGCACATCAGGCTCCTGCACTTCGTTTGCCGCAAGATTTCGCAGTAGCGAGGAGGCATTGATGCATTTGCTCACCATCACATGTATCACCGAACTCTCCTTTTGCAACTTACCCTCGACCATCAGCAATTTGGAGCGTAGCACTTCCTTGCGGTAGGTATCAAACATGTTCTGAAAGACGACCAAGTTTGCCGTGCCGGTCTCGTCTTCCACAGTGATGAAACAAATGCCGCTGGCTGTTCCGGGCCGTTGCCGCACCAGTACCAGGCCAGCTACCTTTACGATTTTGCCATCGCTGATATTTTCGAGTTCCTTGCTGGTAACCACGCCAAGTGCATTCAGTTGCTCGCGTACAAAACTGACGGGGTGTTGTTTCAACGAAAGCGACGTGGCGGCATAATCATGGATGACGTGCTCAGAGAGCGTCATTTGTGGCAATTGTACATTCTCTTCACCGGCGCTGGCCGACGGTTGCCCTTGGAAAAGGCCGATCGGCCGGTCGGCCAGTGCTGAGGCTTCCCAAAATGCCTGCCGACGATCGAAACCGATTGACCGGAATGCGTCTGCATCGGCCAGTTTTTCCAACGCAGTATGTGAAATTCCGGCTTCAAGCAATTGGTGAATGTGGGTAAATGGCCTGGTGCGGGCCGCAGTCAGAATTTGCATTTCTTCCTCCTTTAACCCTTTTACCTGTCTGAAACCGAGGCGTAATGCACATTGTTTGCCGGGGATATTTTCAAGGGTATTATCCCAAAAAGAGTGATTAATATCAATCGCCCTGACTTCCACCTCGTGATTCCGGGCATCGATCACGATCTGTGCCGGCCGGTAAAACCCCATAGGTTGGCTATTGAGCAGCGCCGCCGCAAAAACATCGGGATGGTGGCATTTGATCCACGAAGAAACGTAAACGAGCAATGCAAAACTCGCCGCATGACTTTCCGGGAAACCGTAGCTTCCGAAACCTTCGAGTTGTTTGAAGATGCGCTCGGCGAAGTCCTGCTCGTAGCCTTTGTCTACCATTCCGGTGATGAGTTTTTCACGCAATTTGGAAACAATGCCTTTGGATTTGAAAGTGGCCATGCTTCTTCTTAAATCATCGGCTTCCGAAGGTGTAAAACCTGCCGCGACGATTGCGATCTTCATGGCGTGCTCTTGAAAAAGCGGGACGCCTAATGTCTTTTTCAGGATATCTTCCAGTTCCTTTTTTGGATACTCTACATCTTCTTCTTTATTTCTTCTGCGCAAATAGGGATGCACCATGTCGCCCTGAATAGGGCCGGGGCGTACAATAGCAACTTCAATTACCAAATCATAAAATTCCCTCGGTTTTAACCTCGGCAGCATCGATTGCTGTGCCCGGCTTTCGATTTGAAAAACACCGATCGTGTCGGCTTCACAGATCATGTCATAGACCTTCGGATCCTCCGAAGGAATGTTAGCAAGATTATAGTCCTTGTTGTAATGTTTTTTAAGCAAATCAAATGCCTTGCGTATGCACGTAAGCATACCCAATGCAAGCACATCTATTTTGAGGAAACCTAATGTATCAATATCATCCTTATTCCATTCGATGCAGGTGCGGTCTTCCATTCTTGCATTAAGGATCGGGCAAAGGTCGGAAAGCTTGCCTTGTGTGATGACAAAACCACCGGTATGCTGGCCGAGCTGGCGCGGGAAGCCTATATACTGTTTTGTCAAATCGAGAACTTTGATTAAATGCGGATCATTGGGATTGAAACCGTGTTCGGTAATGATCTTGCCGTCGAACCACTCATCAGTAAACTCCCAGAGCGAGCTCGAAAGACGGTTAATGGCATCCATAGACATTCCCATGGCTTTGGCAACATCGCGAACGGCACCTTTTTGATGTACTTGCGTGACTGTGGCAACGATACCAGCACGATCGCGGCCATATTTATTATAAATGTATTGCATTACTTCTTCGCGTCGCTCATGTTCAAAATCTACATCGATATCGGGTGGTTCATTTCGGGAAGAAGATATAAATCTTTCGAAAAGCAGGTCGATCTTTAATGGATCTACCGCAGTGATGCCGAGGCAGTAGCAAATCACAGAGTTGGCCGCAGAGCCGCGCCCTTGGCAGAGGATTTTTTGTTCGTTCGCAAAGCGGACAATATCATACACCGTCAGAAAATAAGCGGCATAATCCATTTCCTCTACGAACTTGAATTCGTGTAAGATTTTGGCATGTATGTCTGGGCGAATGCCATCCGGAAAGCGCTTTTTAGCCCCAATCCAGGTCAAATGTTTCAACTCTTCCAAAGGCGTCCTCCCCTCGGTAGTCAGCTCCTCGGGATACACATATCTCAAACTACTCAATGAAAACTGGCAGGCGTCCGCGATTTCCTGCGTGCGCTCGATGGCCTCCGGGAATTTTAGGAACAGTCGCTGCATTTCGGCGGCAGGTTTTAAATACCTTTCCGCGTTTTCGTGCAACCGGTAGCCGGCATTGTAGATGGTACATTTCTCGCGGACGCACGTGAGCACGTCCTGCAACTCGCGCCTTTGCAGGTTGTGATAGTGCACGTCGTTCGTGGCTACCAGCGGGATATTGAACCGCTGGGAAAGCTGGTCGAGGCGATATAGTTTTTTCATATCGTCGCCCTGGTAGGAGCGTATGGCGCCGAGGTAGAGGCTGTTGCCGAGGGCCTCGCGGTATTCTTTCAGATTTTTGGCAAATGAGGGATCAAAGTCAAAAGACTCATTTAAGGCGGATGGCGGCACGGCTATGAACTTGATCCCTTCGGCATGCTGGTATACATCCGCCTTGTATAGGTCGCATTTGCCTTTTTCGGTGCGGAGATTCCCTTTGGTGAGCAATGCGGAAAGGCGGCTGTGTGCCTCCCGGTCGGTAGGATAGGCAAGCAGGCCGGGGCCATCGAGCAGATCGAGGCGGCAGGCCGGAATGATACGGAAATCCTTGCCCTTCGCGGCTGCGTGTGCACGTACGATGCCTGCTAGCGTGTTGCGATCGGTAATGGCAATGGATTTGTAGCCTAGTTCAATCGCATGCTCTACCAGTTCCTCGGGGTGCGATCCGCCCCGGAGGAAGCTGAAATTAGTGGTGACCTGCAATTCAGTGTAATTCATGATAATGATGATGAAGTGTAATTCGGGTAAACAGCTTGTTGTCAGGCAAAGAAGCCGTGAATAAACCATTCGGGGCGTTCTTTATTTTCTTCTTCGGAATATGGGCCAAGCCTGAAAACCCAATAGCGCTGCCCTTGCTGGTCTTCCAGAGTATAATAGTCGCGGTGCAGGCCCTGGTGTAGCCACCATTCCTGCTCGATGCGCTCGGGGCCTTCCGATTTACCTATGTAATGTACCTTTCCCTTGTAAATGAAAAGAGTAGGCGGGTAATCCGGGACCGGCGCGGTGACCTCGATGCTTTCGGGTTTCGGAAGCAGAAAAACGGGCCTTTGACGGTCGGTACGCCAGCCGGTATTCGGCTTTTCACGTAGGGAAGTCACCGTTTTGACGGACCTTTCCGGCCAGTGGTGTTCGTCGGGCAGATACCGGTGAATTGTGTTGATACCTGTCCGCCCGGTGACGGCATCGAGCAATTCGGTAATAGCCGCATTTTCAAAACCGCCCGTGGTGTCCCACATCGTTTCCTGCATCACATCCATATCCTCTACCTCTGTTGCTTCAAGCAAGAACAGCTCTATGCCAAAACCGGGTGCAATGGTTTTAATTTTCAATTCAAAAAGCCTGAAAAGGTGCTTGACGTGATGAGAAGCGCGGTTCGTCACAATGTCGATTTGCTGTGTTTTACCATCCACGCGAAAACAGCTCAAGACGCATTTACGTAGACCCTTGCCCTCTTTTACGAGCCGGGCACAAAGTATTTCCAGCAGTTTTTGCAATGCTATTTCAATGCCTGTTGCCGTCACGATGGGTTCCAGGCAGGGGAGCCGTTCCTGGTAGGGGATAGCCTGCCGGATAGGTTCGATGAATTCCTGCGAGTAGCCGAGTGCTTTATTCAATTTTTCCAGCAAATCCTCTCCGAATCGCCGGCGCAGCATTCTGGCCGGTATCTGTATGAAGCTGTTGATGGTATAAAACCCCAGCTTCTGCATTTTTTCCAAGGTTTCAGGTGGCAGGCGCAACGCGGCGGGAGGAAGTTTGAGTAATGCATTGCGCTGCTCGCCAGGTGGAATAATCGCTCCTTGGCGACCATAGTGCGCATGCGCCCATGCCGTTCCGATCGTATCAGCCATAGCGGTACGTATTGTGTAGCCGGCATGGCTGAGCCTGGTCGTGAGGTCATTCATGTATGCGCGCTCGCCTCCCCACAGGTACGCGCACCCGGTTATGTCCAGGATAAGGCCGTCCGGTTCATTCAGCGCGACGGTCGGGGTGTAACGCAGGCACCACTCGGCCAGGGCCTGTAATGTATGCCTCGTAATTTCCGGCTCATCGTCCAGCACCACCAGCGAAGGGAGTATGGCCCGGGCGTCCGCCACGACCATCCGGGTTTCAATGCCTAATGCACCAGCTTCTGCACTTGCGGCCGTCACTACCATCCGCCCGCGTTCCGGTGCCGCAAGTGCGAATTCAAGCCCGTATAACTCTGGCCTGACCCGTATCTGATGATCCGTAGCGAGGTTCGGAAACCATATGGAAATGAAGCGGGCTGGCATTTCAATTGGTTGATGATGAGTTTATTGAAAAATTATGATATTTTAAATATCTTAAAATAGATCACAATAATATCAAAACGCTTTGAAAATTGCCAGCAATTTTTTTGCTTTGTTGAAATGATTTTACACACCTAAATTTGAATAGTATGACTTCGCAACAAGCCCCCACGCTCTTCGAGCAAATCAGAAAATCCGACGATAACGGTAACGAGTTTTGGAGTGCCAGAGATTTGGCAAAAGTGCTGGAATACACGGAGTACCGGAATTTTAAACCGGTTATTAAAAAGGCCAAAGAGGCCTGTAAGCAAAGTGGTCAACTAGTCGAAAACCATTTCGTGCATTTGCACGAAATGGTCGTAATCGGTTCAGGTGCGAGCCGAGAACTAGAAGGCGCCAAACTAAGCCGCTACGCATGTTACCTGATTGTCCAGAATGCCGATCCGGCGAAAGAAGTAGTTGCATTAGGGCAGACTTACTTCGCTGTACAAACCCGCTTGCAGGAAATCCGGCAAATGGAGGAGTACAACCGGCTGAATACGGAGGATGAAAAACGAATTTTCCTGCGAGGTGAACTGACAAGGAACAACCTTCTTCTCGCAGAAGCTGCTAAAACTGCTGGCGTTGTTGAGCCGATCGACTACGCGATTTTCCAAAATCACGGCTACATGGGACTGTATGGCGGCCTTGATGCCCAGGCAATCCGCGAGAGAAAGGGCTTGAATAAGAGCCAGAATCTGCCTGATCATATGGGGAGTTCCGAATTAGCTGCAAATGTCTTTCGGGCTACACAGACCGATGATAAATTGAGGAGGGAAAACATAGTTGGTAAGGATAAAGCCAATCAAACGCATTTCGAGGTGGGTGCCAAGGTGCGTCAAACGATTCAGGAGTTAGGTGGTACCATGCCCGAGAACCTCCCATCAGCGGAGAATATTAAAAAGCTGGACAAAGAGTCAAAGAAACGCCTCAAATAACTTGACTTTCATGAATTGACAAACTTTTGAAAAATTCTGCTTCGGAAACTTGCGTAAGTAAATGCTTACATTTATTATTGTGTAAGTAAATACTTACACATATATGTCCATTGAAGCAAGAAGAGATGTTTTTCAGGCGATTGCAGATCCTACCCGTAGGCAGATCATTAATCTGATCGCCTATCAATCGATGAACCTGAATGCCATTGCTGAGAACTTTTCGATCAGCAGACCGGCTGTTTCGCAACACATTAAGATCTTAATGGAATGCGGGATGGTGATGGTAAGGCAGGAAGGGAGGGAGCGGTATTGTGAGGCCAGGCTGGATGCTTTGAAAGAAGTATCTACCTGGGTCGACCAGTACCGGCAGTTCTGGAACACGCAGTTCGATTCTCTCGATCATTACCTGAACCGAATTCAAAACAACAATCAACCCGATCAATAATATGGAAAACCAGGTAACACCAAAAGCAGAACTAAAAATCGTACGCCAGTTCAAAGCGCCGCAGCCGTTGGTTTACAACGCTTTTGCTTCCCGGGAGGCCTTCGCAGCTTGGTGGGGACCGGCGGGATCGACACTCACAGTCCTGAGTTTTGACTTCCGTGAGGGCGGAAGGACCCACTATAAACTCGATAACAACGGGCTGCTCATGTGGGCGCTTTTTCGCTATCAGAAAATCCGACAGCCGGATTCCATTGAATTTCTGAGCTCGTTTACGGATCCGGAGGGTAATATCAGTTCGTCACCCTTTCCGATTGATTTTCCATTGGAAGTGCATAACCGCATTACATTAAGTGAAACCAATGGTATTACCACGCTGACTCTCCATGCCAAGCCGGTAAATGCGACACCTGAGCAGGAAAAAACTTTCACTGACCTTAACGCCAGCATGAATCAGGGCTACGAAGGAACCTGGGGACAATTGGATACTTACCTTGCCAAGGTACAGAAGTAACGTTTTTGAATGCGCCGTTAACTCAAATTATTGTAAATCAGTTGTTTCATTATGTGATTGTAGTCGTGTGTACATTGCGTTTGATTGTGTGACATCCTAAGTTTGCAGTTCGTTCAACAGTGGGCCAGATATCGCATTCCTGTTTCGCACATCATTCATACACGCATGAAAATGATCATTCAACCGATTACCCTCGTCATAGCCTCTCTGCTGTTGGCCTCGGTTCAAAGTTTTGGCCAGAACAGCAAGCCAGCGGTTAATTACATGGGCATTCCCGGGCCTATTGTGTTCCAAAAGAAGAGCTACCAATTGATTTGGTCATCACATCCGGATGCTTCTCTTTATAAACAGGAATACCTTGCGGCCGGCGATAATTTTCCGAATTACAAGTCGATGATTACCATTGATTTTGTGGTAGCAACAGTGAGTGTTGATGACGCGGTACGCACCAAGCTCCGTGAACTGGATCAATTGAAAAGGACGCTCGATGTCAATTATGAAGTGATCGGTAATGCTGCTACGGGCGAGAAGATCATCGATTGCCTGCTTGGGCAGGCGGCGGCCGACGACGCAAAAAGTATTTACGAACACGATGTGTATCGTTTCAAAGCAATTGCGGCGAAGTCGGGGCAAAAGGGTATATTGCTTTATGCACTCAGTAACCGCGCTTATGGCAAGGACATTCAGCCATTCCTGACCCGGCTAAAAACTGAACGTAAGGCTTTGATTGCTGAGGTCGCACAGGTACCTGTTCCTGAGATTACCATTAAAAAGTAACGACATGGAAAACGAAGCTACCCGTTACGTAGGCCCGCCGACGACGCGTTATGCGTATGCAAAGGAATTTTGGGTGGAATGCCCGAAATGTGCCAAAGCGGCGCGAGTGATTAAGAAAGACCTGGTGGGGATCGGAGACGACAAACTGTTGTGCCTCCATTGCAACTATTCGGAAACTGCGGACGAGCGTTTGCGCTACACAGCAACTGTTAGTCGCGCTTGCGGCCATTGCGGAGAGTCGATAGAGGTTAGTATTCCGAATAACAAGGAGAAAGTGATGGAGCTGAAATACTCCTGTCCGCACTGCCATGTCCCCGAAGTATATAAGCCCAATAATGTACCATATCGGTTGAAGTATAGCTCCGAAAGGCTGACAGATCCGGTATTTGGCCTCCGGCTTTGGTTTCAGGAAAGTATCAAAGGCGATACGTTTTGGGCCAGTAATAGGGAGCACTTACTTGAAATTCGTAATTACGTGACCGCAAGGTTACGGGAAAGGCAAACGATGCGGATTACGACTATGGTCGAGAAGCTTCCGCAATTTATTAAAGCCGCGAAGAACCGGGAGGCGGTTTTGAAGGCTATCGAACGAATGTTGAAGAAGTAATGATGGAAACAACTATCCCAATTTTTGCTCCCGAACTTTACATTCCGAACGGCGTCAGGAATGTCGATTTTTACATTAATGGGCTTGGCGCGGTTGAGCTTCGCCGTTTTAGCAACGACGATGGCACCATTCATGTTTCGGAGCTATCGATTAACGGCGCGGTTTTTCATTTGCATGAGGAGACACGGAATCCTGCTTTATTTAGCCCATCGCGTCATCAGGGATCGACGGTGACGATCGGGTTGTTCGTGGACGATGTGGATGCTTACATGGCAAAAGCGGTGGCTGCGGGTGCAAAAGTTACCTCGCCGGCACAGGATTACGACTATGGTTACCGGCAAGGCGATGTAGTGGACCCATTTGGACATGTGTGGATGTTTGAAAGCAGGATTTGATTGATTTTGACCCAAAATCTCCTGCCTGCTATGTAACTTGCATGAACAAAATTCAATTTCATCGTCCATGTTCAAGCAGCTACTTTCCGCACTCCTGATCTTCGTTGCGTTTTCCGCTAATGCCCAGCACGTACTGGATTCATTATTCATCGACGGACATTACCGGGTGTATGCTTATAATCCGTCTGTTAAAGTGAAGCCGGGAGCCAGTATGGTGTTTGTCATGCATGGGTCTGGTGGGGAGCCGTTGGGTTTTGCGCGCCGGGGCGCGAAACTGGAATCGCTTTCGGAATCGGAGAATGTGCTGGTGGTTTATCCGGGCGGGTACAAAAAGTATTGGAACGAATGCCGGAAGGCGTCCACAGCAGTAGCGAACACGCAGAATCTGAACGAGGAAGCATTTTTCAATGCGTTGATAGACCTTTTTGCTTCAAAATATAAAATCAATAAAAAGCAGGTTTTTGCAACGGGCTTTTCAGGTGGCGGACATATGTCGTACAAGCTCGCGCTCACGATGCCCGGGAAAATCCGCGCCGTTTCGGCGATCGTAGCCAACCTACCTACCGATGAAAACATGGATTGTGCGGCCATGAATGTACCGCTTCCGGTGATGATCACCAACGGCACAGCGGATCAGACGAATCCTTACAATGGAGGTGAGGTAACAACGCCGGGCGTCACGCTGGGAAAGGTGCGGTCTACGGATCAGTCATTCCAATATTGGGCAAAGCTCGACGGGTATTCCGGTGAACCGGTGAAATCCATCATGCCGGATGGTGATACTTCGAACAATATCACGGTGGAGAAATATACCTATCAAAAGAAAGGCAAGCCAGAAGTGACTTTGCTGAAAGTAATCAACGGGAAGCACGAGTTCGTAACGGATTTCGATATGTTCGAAGAGTCGTGGAAGTTTTTTAAGAGACAAATAGGAAAGTAACGGCCTAGTGGCTTCGGTAATCGAAGGGTATTTCGAGATAATGCCTGATACTCACCGGTATGCCATCTTTGACTGCCGGTTTCCATTTGGGCATGTTGTTAATCAATGTCAATGCAGCTTGATCGCAGTTGTATTGCAGACTTTTAACGATCGAGGCTTCTTCGATTTCGCCTGTTTCTGAGATGATAAACGACGTGTATACCTTACCGGTCACTTTCAGGCGGCGGACTGCGCGTGGTATTTCAAGATATTTGTCCATGTATTTTTGAAGTGCGATTTGCCCGCCAGGAAACTGGGGCTGCGTATCTGCATCGATAGGCACGAAGTCTTCGGGGACCATGATTAATTCTCCGTCAAAAGCATTGGGCATATCGTCGTAGAATTCGCCTTTGGGTATGGATTGTTCTTCGATGATGATGCCGGTTGAGTCAATTGGTTTGTTTCCGGCGACATTGGGGGCCGGTTTCTCGCAAGTCAGCAGTGCCGCATGAAAAACGAAGGCAAATGGAAGCAGTAGATAACTCGTCATGGCTAGCGTTCAATTTTTAATTTATAAATATAAAATAAAATTATATATAAAATTAAATAATTGAAATAAAACTGATGACCTACGATTACCCGGTTTGCCGAAAGTAAGCCGGCGGTGTTTCTGCAACCTCTTTTGGGAGGTATTCGAATTGCCCGCTTACCCATTGCATATCCCATTCTCCCGGCTCTCCATTCCGGATTTTTTGCAGCTGCACGCGCCAGCACGGGTGTCCCACGCCGGGCATTCCCACTTCCAGTTGGCTGGCCATGGGAGTTACCTGCCAGCGCGATACGCAGGCAAGAGTATTTACAGCGCGGGGATTGCAGCGATGCAGAAAACCGGTAACCCGGCTTTGTTCCACGGCCAGTTGCAGGCGTCGGGATTCCGTAAATGTAATTTCGCGAAGCTCCCCGACCACCGCCGCCAGCGATTCGCATTTCAATGCTTCTTCCACGGCCCAGATTACATCCTTCTCTTTACTGAGGTCAATGAAAATTACACGGTGCGGCTCCACGCCAAATGCTTTCAACGCCGCTGCGAACACAATGGGACGTATGCCGATCCACAGGCATATACCATATTCCCCCATCAATTTCCCTAGCAGCGCTGCCATAAAGCCAGTTGTCGCCGCGGCACTTTCAGCATCGCTGCTGATAAATTCATGTACGGCTCCGGTAGGGAACGTATGATGGGGGAAGGAGGCATCCATAACACCTAACCTGAAATCGACTTTCCTGGCCCCAGCAGGCGCACGAAAGCCCTGCAATGCAAGAATATCTTCTTGCAACCTGTTAAACATGCCGTTTTTCAGGAGCGGGAGAGCCATAAGGAACGTTTGAGTAGTTTATTGATATTTTTGATATCAATAATTGGGTTTCAAAAATAACTTATGTGTGCGAAAAGCACAAGAGAAGTGGCAAATGAGAAGGGCTATTTGAGCAGAAACTCTTCGACCCAATTAGGGAGCGTTTCGCTTATTTGAGTAACCGTTTGTCCGCTTTCGACTTCGAGGATCAGCTCCGGTGATTGCTGCGAATTATCCCAGACAAACGCTCGAAATGTGTTTTTTACAGCAGGTTTCAGAAGTTGCAGTGAAGCCTTGTACCGCTTACGTATTTTTTCTTCCAGTACATCGTGCCCGCCTTGCCCAACGCGCTGTAAAACCCTGGCAACATTGATGTCAGCCGACTGTGTACAGACAAAGTACAAGTATACTTTATAGCCATTCCTGATTGCATATTGAAGTATGTCGAGCTTTGACGGATGAGACATGACTGTTTCAAAAGTCAGCTTCTTGCCTCTTTCGATCAATTTAATGCGAAGAAAGTCGGCGATCAGCGCGGCTTCATAGGAATAGGTACGTCGTTGTGCGTTTGAATCGATTATGGAATTGTCAGCACCTGAATAAGTCAGATTCAGCTCGAAACCGCTTGCCGCGCTGTTTGCAGAATAGAGTGATTGTTTTGGAAATGTGCAAATTCGTGTTCATGTAAATCCGTTAGCCCGAATAGTGCTAGCTCAATCTTTTTAGCATTGATCAATTGAGCTTCCAGGTCATCAGCATTGACATAGTAGCCAATGTCAAATTTCTCGGCTATTTGTCTGAAAATGGTAGTCTTGCCGGAGCCATTAGGACCGGCAAAAACTCGTAGCCGCCGTCCTTTAAGATAGCTGGAATTTGACACCGGGCCGGGTTTTCCGAGGTAGCTTCTCGATTTTGGATACCTTGATCTGATTGCCTTTCGGATCTTCACGTACGATCCAGCCGTCCTTAACAAATGTTACAGATAAATTATGGGCCTTAGCATTGGTGATTGCCTTTGATGTAGCTATTTTAGCCAGGTCACGCAATTCACTGTAATGCTTGGGAGTTTCCTCGATGTAGCTCAGATATTTTGTTTTCACCTGTTTCATATTCATCGAAATTAGAGATAAATATCCAAATTAACAATCCGTGAATATCCCCTGCAACCAGATTATACACCCTTGTGTCACACATTAAAATCCAATTTTCAAATGAAAAAACTCCTGGCCCTCGCCGCCATTGCATTGGCCTGCTCCGAAAAGAAAGTGGATAAACGTGATAACTGCGTGCCGGTAGAGCAGGTGGCGGTTTCACCGGATTGTTATGCGGGGACCGACGGGCTGTTGCTGACGGCCGATTCGCCTTCTTCCATCGCCCTCGATTGGGTACTGGCACCGTTGAAGGATACTTCGGGCGCGCAGACGTACGTGCCTTATTACGCGAGCACGACGTCTAATCAGCTGGTGGTGCCGGATAGTATTGTGCGGAAATACCCGAAAATTGGGGTCATGTTTGTGGGTGCTTACGGATGCCCTTCGGATATGTATTTCAGCTTTGTGCGCAGGATGGGTGCCGATTCGTGCGCCCGATGGTATTTGCAGGAGCGCTTTTTGAAGGACGGTTAATAAAAAAGCCGGGTTCCGTAATTAACCCGGCTGTCGAAATGCTTTGCATGGCCTATTGCGCCCGCACGTCGATCATCCAGTCGATCCCGTACTTGTCTTTGAATGCGCCGAAAATGTCGCCCCATACCTGTTTCTCCATGGGCACAGTAATGGTGCCCCCTTCGCTGAGCTGTGTGAATTTGTTGCGGAGATTGGCTTCGTCGAAACCGCTAAGCGAGAGCTGGATCTTGTCGCCCCCAAGCGGGCCGGGCTTTGGCGTGTCACTACCCATGAAATCGATTTCTCCACCCATGAGCGACGCATGCATAATATGATCACGGATGGCCGCCGGGCAGCTGTTATCCACTTGCCCGAAAGTCATCATATTCAGCTCACCGCCGAAAATACCTTTGTAAAATTCCATTGCTTCGCGGCAGTTGCCTTCGAACATCAGATACGGGTGTAATACGGCCTTTTCCATTGTGCTTAGTTATTATGGTGGTTGTATGAGTGTTACAATCACAAAGTTAATCCGGCCTGCACAATGCCTGCGGGGGCTAACAGGACAACCAAAGGGGGACAATGCGACAGCGCCCTATGCTTACAGTTTTCTCAACTTGATGTTGCGGTACCAAACCGTGCTGCCCCAATCCTGCAAGCCTATGCGCCCCTTGTAATTGCCTTTGGAAATCGGTGCGGCTTTTAGCCCGCTGTTGGCAATACGTTGCTTCCAGTCGGTGCCGTTGAGGTCGTGCTCTTGTACCATGAACTCGTTTTGGTACACGGTCAGTTTGCCCTTTTGACGATGAAATGGATCTTGTTCCATTCTCCCTGCGGGTTCCCTTCGCGCAGGCGGGCATTCGCGACGCCGAAAAAGTCGCTCGCGCGGTGTGTATTTTCTTTGGCACCCTCATAAATTTTATCGTCGATCACCTGTAATTCCAGCCCGGTGTCGTGCATGTTTTTGTAGGTAGGGGATTCTTGTACAAAAAAGAAAATGCCGCTGTTGGCATATTTGCTCACTTTCCACTCTGCTTTGAATTCGAAATCGCCATTTATGACATCGTCTATCACGATGTCGCCGCCGTTTTTGGCCTTGTTACCAGCTCTTTCGGGCACATTCAGTTTAATGGCGCCATCCTCGATCAGCCAGGCGGAGCCGGGAGTCTTGCCATTATAGGCATGCCAGCCTTTCAGGTCCTTGCCGTCGAACAGCAATTTCCAGCCTTCTTTCTTTTCGGTTGCGGTGAGGGTATTGAGAGCTTGCGAGTAGGTGTTCAGGGAAATGAGTGCAGCTACTGCGGTAACGAAAAAACGGGTCATAGGGGGCAGATTTTAGTGTTTTTGATTGATTTGAGTCTTGCAAAATACTGATAAATTTTCATGAAATTACCTTATTTTTGGGCATCCTAACTGACCTCTTAACTATGCGGCCTTATCTTTTCGGGCAAAAATGGCTGCTGGGTTTCGCCCTTGCACTGGTTTACATTCCGCTCCGAACGTACATAAATGTCCCTCAGCAATATTGGTACACCATCCCGCGCAATCTGCCGCTTTTTGGGCTCGAAATCGTGATCAGTACCGTTTTTTACACTGCCTGGATTTACCTGATGGACTGGTTCCTCAGAAAACAGGCCTCGCTCACCGGTACCGACAAGTCACCCGCATTCAGCATCCGTCATCAGCTCATTGCATTGGTACCTGCCGTATTGCTCGCATTTTTGTTCAATATGATCCTGGCGCGTACCTGGGGGCTGATGAGCCATTTGTGGAATCCGTTGCCGCGCCCTTCGATGTCGGACTTTCGCGTGCGCGACCTTATGTATACGCGTTGGCGGGCAGGCCAGGCGCTCACGATCCTTGCGCTCATTGCCGCCTATTACCTTTGCGTGAGCAACCAGGTACAGGAAAAGATGAAAAAGCTCCTGGTCGACTCCGAGCGGCTTGAAAAGGAGAATATGCACGCACGTTTTCTGGCATTGAAAAACCAGGTCAGTCCGCATTTTTTGTTTAATAACCTCAGTGTACTGTCATCGCTGGTGGAGTCGCGGCCGGAACAATCGGGGGAGTTTATACAGGAACTGTCGTCGGCGTATCGCTATATTCTGGAACAATCGGAGCTGGACAAGATCAGTTTGAAGGAGGAAATGAAGTTCCTCGATACTTATATGTACCTGCTGAGGACGCGTTTCAAAGAAAAGGTCGTGCTCGATTCGTCGCTGTCGCCTGCGGACCAGGAGCGGTATTCCATTATCCCGCTGACTTTACAGCTGTTGGTGGAAAATGCGGTCAAGCATAATACGATGTCGTTGCTTAATCCTCTGATAATCAGTATTCAAATTGTAGATCAGATGCTTGTGGTCAGCAATCCTTTGCAACTGAGGCAACAAGACCAGCCCACGACGCGTCTTGGCTTAAAAAACATTATCAGCCGTTATAGGCTGTTGCAGGATAAGGATGTGGTGATCGACCAGACGGCCACCCATTTCACAGTGAAAATACCATTACTATCATGAATGTACTGATTGTCGAGGATGAGGAACTGAGTGCTGAACGCCTGCAAAACCTGATCCGTAATATGGATCCTTCCATTCGTGTGCTGGGTACCATTCCGTCGGTTTTCGAAACCATTGCTTATTTACAAAACAAGGCTAACACGCAACCAGACCTCATTTTTCTCGATATCCACCTCGAAGACGACAACGGTTTTAAAATTCTGGAAAGTGAGGGGCTCATGACCCCGGTTATTTTCACAACGGCATTCGACGATTACCTCCTGCGCGCATTCAAGGTGCATAGCATCGATTACCTGCTGAAACCCATCAATCCGCTCGAATTACAGGCATCGCTGAACAAGTTTCGCAGGATCAGAGCAAACGGCGGTCCGCCGGCCGAGGAGATCCTGCATTCACCGGAGAAATACAAAGACCGTTTCCTGGTGAGCGCCGGTACGCGGATGTTTACATTCAAAACATCTGAAATCGCCTACTTCACGATCGAAGAGCGCGCCACTTTTATGCGGCTGTACGATGGCCGGCATTTTGCGGTAGAATACAGTTTGGAAAAGCTTTCACAAATGCTTGACCCCGCCGAGTTTTTCCGCATTAACCGTACCATGCTGCTATCGCTCCATGCGATCCGTGAAATGCATGCAATGTCGGCCGGAAAGCTGAAAATCGATTTAAATCCCGCCGCCGGGCAGGAAACTTATGTGAGCTCCGAGCGTATGACGGAGTTCAAAAACTGGCTGGGAAAATAACCTGGCGTTTACTTCTGCACTTAAAATTGCCGTTTCAGCCCCGGAAAACGGGCGTTCCGCGATTTGTATTTTCATTCTAAATATGGCTTGACCAAATTGGGTTTAAACAGCAGGAGGTTTGTGTTATGTCAGTAATTCAATTTAATGCCCATAAGAAGTACCATGTGCTTCAAAGTAAAACCCGTGTTTGGGAAACCCACAATGATCTGACCCCGCATTATCGCATTCTATTTATCCGCAGCGGGGAGGGGCATTTCAGTCTCGACGGGAAATTGCATGATTATGCCGAGCACGGCGTTATTTTGCTTCGACCCGGCCAGCACCCGATATTCCAGGAAGACAGCAGCGCCGAAATCTTTCTCATCGCATTTGATACCTGGCTTTCCGAGGATTTTTTGCAGAAAAAGGAGTTCAGTCCCGATTTTGCCGACATTTACAAACAAGCCGAACACCTCTGCGACGGCCTGCGCCTTACCCAGGGCAAACCTCTGCAAAACGAGCGCGACGCCCAGACGATTACCTACCTGATCAACCAGATCCTCTTCGAAGTAACCCAGCAGCCGACCTCGCATAATAAGCTCATTCGTGGAAGTATTGATCTGATTGTCACGATATTGGCGAGAAATAATTTCGAGAGTAAAAAAGTAGAAGAAGCTACTTCACGCCAGCGCCTTGCCGGGGCCATTATCGACTACCTGCGGCAGGAACTGCATCAGAACAAGAATATCCGCGTGCCCGAACTGCTGATGCGCTTCAATATTTCGGAAGACGTCGCCAATCTTTGCGTGCTTAACCAGACGGGGATGTCGCTGCGTAATTTCATTTTTAAATACAAGGCTGATCTTTTCAAAAGCAGGATGCTGAAAATCGACATTTCGGAACTCACCGGCTACCTGCAATCGGGCGGCCAGCAAACGCAGCATTTGGCCGTATAGACTCGCACTTTATACGTGTGACTTATTTTACGGAAGTAGGTGTTACACCGATTTTCGGGTAAAAATCCCGACCTTCGTACATTCGATAACACACATACTTCCAGTAGTTTACGTATGAGGCGATTCTCTATCCTGCTTTTTCTTTTTGTACTCATTATCAGTCCGGTTGCCGCGCAACAGGAAGCGCCGCAGACGTCGCTGAACCATTACATCGAATTTTTGAGCCAGTCGTCTGAACAGGTTATCCGCCGGTTTAAAATGCTCCGCGACTATCAGGACGACGTGACCCGTTACCGTAAAAAGCCGGATTATGGCTTGCGGCTGCCGTCGTCGGGGCCATTGGAGGAATATTATTACAAAAAGGCATTTCATGGCCTGGGTATTGAGGCGGGCAAGCGTAAACAGTTGAATGCAGGGTTGGAAAACGTATGGAGCGGGCTTAATAAGCTCGACGAAACCTGCAAAACGCTCGAAACTTATGTACGCCTGAAAGATTACGAACGCGACAACCTGAAAAAATCTGATGCGCTGATCGCGGAAATACAGTCGCTATTTGAACGCTATGCACACGATAAAAACGCATTGTACACCCAAATCAGGCAGATTTATGCCGGTGTGCAGAGCCGTCCGGCTACCGATCCGTATATGGTGACGGAGAGGGCTATGGGCGAGGTGATCGCCGCCCAGCAGCGTTTGCTGGACGCATTGCCTTACTATTTGAATGAAGCAAATAAGGCCGAATGGCCGGCGGCACTAGTGAGACAGAGCATGCTGGACGACGAAAAAGCATTGGCGACCATCGGCAATACCGCCTCGCAGTTACAATATCCGGCGTCGGATATGGTGGGAAGCTTCAAGTCGGCGCTCGCTTCTATCCAGGATATCAAACGGCGGGCACTCGACGACCACAATTTCGCGGCGCAACAGTCGGCAGAGCACGGCAATGCGGTGTATTTGTCATTGGTGGAACAGTTCAACCACGATATGCTGGAATTTCACAAGGCATTTGTCGGGTACAGCAAGCCGGGACATTTGTTACTGAATTATCCGTTTTTCAGCCCGGTCATGAAGGCAGAAAGCTCGGGCGATGTAGCTTCCGCCAGCAAAAGTACCCCGCCGTTTCAGGACAAATCTTTTCAGCCATTGAATGTTAAAAAAGCGACTGCTCCCGCCAGTGCGGCGGTGGTTAAGGCTTTAAATCAATATGTGGACTGGATCAACCAGTCGCTGCGGCAAATGCATTTGCTGCAAATGATCGTCCGTAATTACCAGAGCTCCGCCGAGTATTACCGTGACCCGGCCAAGGCACAAAAGCGGGCCAGTCTCAGCTATTCGCATGAGGATTTTAAACTGCCTTCTTCCGAATATACCTTGCTTTTAAGCGCGAGTTCTGTTATCCCCGAGCCTTACCGTAAATCGGTGACCGGCCAGGCGGAGGTGCTGATGAATGTTTTACAGGAAATGGACGGCCTGAGCATCGAACTGATCCGTTATACTTCCGAAAAACAATACCTGCAAGACCAGCTCAAACGCTCGGATGCGATTCTCGATCGCTACCTCTTTCTTTTCGATATTTTGGATAAAAAGAAGGAGCAGCTTTACAACGATGTCCGCCGCATTCACGAAAGTTATCCCAATGCCACGCCCACCAGCTCGTGGTACATTGCAGGTAGCGCCATGCTGAAAACCATGGATAATGGCCATGACGTAATGTTCGGCATGCGGGATTACCTGAAAGGAGAGGCTTCGAAACTGCCGGAAACCGACCGTTTGGAAGCAGATAGCCGACAATTGATCGCGGACGAGTATAAAAACATGAAGGGACTGCAACGCTACGGCCGGAACAACGGGCTTTGTCCGTATACCCCCTATGAGGACCTCGGCGCCAATGCAGGCCGGTTTGTGGAAAGTGTGCAGAAATACAAGCCGGCTACATCGGGTTATGCGGCGCATCCTTATGAGTCGTTTTACTATTTCTATAACAATGAGCTGGTTTACGAGTACAACAACTTCATAGAACTTTCGAAGGCCGGGCTCCTGAAAACGATTAACCAGCCCGATGTTTTTGCTTTCCGGCGGACAACCCCGCAGAAACCGGGCACACCGCCGGCGAAAGTTGAGGAGCCGAAAGTTGAGAAGCCCAAAGTGGAAAAGCAGGCTGAAACCACAGCGCAGGTTCAAACCAACAATAGCGAGATCCCTGCCGCACCGAAGCCTCCTGCGCGCCAGGATACGCGCCCTGCCGCGAATGAGGGCGCCCCTGCGCCCGCAGCGCTGGTGAAGCGCGATACCGTGTACGTGGAGCGCGTACGTGTGGATACGGTGTTTGTAGACCGAAATGCACAGCTGCAAAACGTTACCCGTTCGCTTGAAGGCTTTGCGCCGAACAATATGGTACTGCTGCTCGACGTATCGTCGTCGATGAACTCCCCTTACAAATTGCCGCTGTTGAAACGTTCCATTAAATCGCTTTTGACGCTCGTGCGGCCTGAGGATATGATTTCCATCGTGCTTTATTCCGGCAAAGCGAGGGTGGTGCTGAAACCGACTTCCGGCGCCAAAGCATCCGAAATTGCAAGGATAATAGACCTGCTGCAATCCGACGGCGACACGGATGGTAACGAAGGCATCAAACTTGCCTACAAAACCGCCAACAAACAGTACATCCGCGCCGGCAACAACCGCATTGTGCTCGCTACCGACGGTGAGTTTCCCGTGAGCGACGAGGTAGTGGATATGATCCGCCAAAATGCCCGTCAGGATGTGTATCTGAGCGTTTTTACCTTCGGACGCAACGAGCATACCGGGCAGAAACTCAAAAAACTAAGTGAACTGGGCATGGGCTCCTATGCCCACGTAACCGACGCCAGCGCCGATCTGCAACTGATCCTGGAAGCCCAGGCGAAGAAGCTGGCCGGGAAATAGTCAGCTGAATGTTTCTGCAGGGGTTACCCATCCAAATACGGATGTAACCGATTGTGTAAGAGAAAGTGAAATCGTGGAGTAAGTTTTCTTTCTTGGAATACTTGTGACAACTCCTTCATCAAACGCCTGCTCCGATGAACTCCACGCCGCTCAGTAAGGATTTCTATTCCTTTATTATTTTCTTTTCATCGATCCTGATTGTTGTTTCAGCAATCCAATCTGTGACTTTGCTGGTTATCGGGTCCGCGATGATGAGCCTGGAATCATTCAATAGCTGGTTTTGGCTGGTTCTTGGCGTGTTTGTGGTTACCAACGGAGCGATGGTCCGCTATCTGTTGCATCGGGAGTACCGGCTGGCTGCGATCGCGTGTGTGGTTTCATGCATGGCTGTGTTATTTCATTATCTCTTGATCCTGAACCGGGAATTTCGCGTCTTCTATCAGGAACATTATCGGGAAGTGGCTTCCATTCTCTTCGGAACGGCTGTGCTTTGGGGATTGAGCCTGATATTTACGAAGGCAGGAGAAAACAGGTGGCTACGGCTGGGTGGTATTCTGACGGTATTCTTCTCGCTTTTGCTGACATTTTTATTCTTTCTCTACTTTCAGGTTAGTGAAGGCAGCACAAAGCTGTTGATCGACAAGCTGAGCAGATGGGTTTCGTTCTTTGAACTGACCGCGGCATTCTGCATTGTCATCCATTTTTATCGGGAAGACGAGCGTTTGGAGGTAAATGACAAACGGCCGGCTAAAACCATTCCCGCACTTCTGAAACTGGCCGCATTCCTTGGGCTGCTGTTTTTGGGCTTCAATTTTTCGGTGGAAGCATGGAGGTACAGCATGCCTTATAAACCCTCGACTACCGAATTGCGTCGCTCAAAACTTGTGGAAGCCCATCATTTTATCGATAAAAGCGGCGACTCGCTCGGTTATCGCTTACTCAAACCGCTCGATTATGATTCGACCAAACGATACCCGCTGATCGTTTGCCTGCACCACGGCGGCGCGCACGGGAAGGATAATATCCGGCAGTTGTCGGCGGATCCGGCGCCTTTTTTGATGGAACAGGGAAACAGAACCCGGTACCCTTCATTCATTTTCATGCCGCAGTGCCCGCAGGGTATGGGTTTCAGCGGCGCATACGGGAATGCAAGTGTCGACTCGCTTGTTTTCAGGACAATCCGGGAATTGCAGGGGCACCTGCCGATTGACCCTAAACGTATTTATGTGCTTGGGGTTTCCGGGGGCGGTTATGGCTCGTGGCACTTCATTAGCGCTCATCCCGAAATGTTCGCCGCGGCGGTGCCCATTTGTGGCGGAGGCGAGCCGAAATATGGGCCAAAACTTGTGAATGTGCCCGTTTGGGCTTTCCATGGCGCCCGCGATAAGCTGGCACCGGTAGAGCACTCGCGTGAGATGATCGCTGCGATCCGCAAAGCCGGAGGCCACCCGAAATACACCGAATATGAGTTTGCCGGGCATGGTATCTGGGATAATGTGAGTAAGGAGGGAATCATGGAATGGATGTTTGCGCAACATCAGGAATAGTCAGGCGAGTGTGTGGGAAGGAATGTCGCTGGTCCTCGTACTTTTGGTTAACCTTATTTTTAAGTGAATATGATAGGCCCCGTCCTCGTCCAGGATCCTGAGTTCGTGGCCGGGATATAACGCATCCAACCGTTTTCGGACATTCAGTAAACCAATTCCCCCCGTTTGCTGCGAAGCATTCGGCGTTTTTTGGTTGCTGATCATTAAAGTCAGATTGTCGTCTTCCAAATGGATTTCCAGTTTCACCCACGATTTCCGCGTGGTATTGTGCACGCCGTGCTTGAATGCATTCTCCACGAAAGCGATGAGTATGAATGGAGCGATCTGTAAATCTTCATTGGGTAGGGTGGGGAACACCAGTTCGAGTTGTAATCTTTTGGCGGTCCGCAGCTCTTCCAGACCGACATAATCGCGGATGAATGATAGCTCTTTTTGGAGCGGCACCAGGGCGCCGTCGGTTTCGTATAGCGAATATCGCATCATGGCCGAAAGCTGCTCTACGATGCGGGCCGCACGTGGGTTATCTTCTTCGGTAAGTACGTAAATGCTGTTCAACACATTAAACAGGAAATGCGGATTGATCTGGCTTTTGAGGAAGTCCAGTTCGAGGCGTGTGTATTGCTTTTCCAATTTGAGATTGCGCACATGCCGCCGGTAGATCTCGATCAGTAACCTTGCTGCAAGCGGATAAAACGCTCTTTCAATAATGAACAACAAATGGAAAAAGGTGATGGGATGGAACAACGCTTCACTGAGAGACAGCCGTTCGAAGTGGTTAATGGAACCTGTGTAATCATCGGGTAAACCGAAGTAATGCTTTACCACGTAGGACGCATAATAGTAGCAGGTAAACACCACAAAGTAGTAGGCTGCCAGTCCCGGAATAAGTACGAACGGCTTTCGCGCATAGTGCTTTACCAGGTACACCAGCATATAATATTGTACGATCACGCAAAATACATCCCGCAAAATTGGGCCTGCATATGTTTTAAATGGAAGATTCAGCGGGGATGCCGGGTAGAGAAACCATGGGAGATAGGCGGAAATGATCAGCAGGAATACACCGACGATCAGCAAGCCATGGAATGCGATGCGGGTAAGACCGCGGTAGCGGGTTTCGTCAGTAATAAGGGTCAGGACGCGTTGAACCATGTGCGATTTTTGAATGCATACTAAATTACCTCCTTTCTATAATACCGGGCACATTGTTTCGACAAATACCTCAGGATTTTCGATCAGAATGCAAAGCAGGTTTTTACCGAAAACATAGCCAGGTTCGTCGAATAAATTCAGCAAGCTGATGGCGGAGCGATACCTTCGTTTTGCATTTAAATTCAGCTAAAAACATGCGAATGTCAGGAATTGGCAAGCCACTTTTTCATCAGGTTCCGGACTTCATCCCGGTAATTGGGTCCGATCAGCAGCTCCTTCCCGGACGACAAGCGGAACATATTGCCCTCCATGCTCCGGATATGTTGAAGCTGGACGATATGGGAGCGGTGGATGCGGACGAAAAGTCCGGCGGGCAGTATTTCGAGCAATTTCTTGATTGTCAAATGCGTAACGATGTTCCGGTCGGCCAGGAAAATACGCAGGTAATCGCCCAAGGCTTCCACATACTCGATATCCGCGAAAAGTACCTGTTCAAGGCGCTTGTCGGTTTTGAAATAGGCAAAGCCGGGCTCGTTTACCGGCAAGTCCTGTTGTAGCATTGCCATGGGTGAAGCGGCCTGAGGTACTGGTTTTTCAGAAACCTCCGTCATTGCCGGAAACCGCTCGCGAACGCGGCCGATTGCTTTCAGGAAACGGTCAAAAGTGATGGGTTTCAGCAGGTAATCGGCCACGCCGAGTTCGAAGCCGTCAAGTGCATGGTTAGGGTTCGCGGTGGTCATGATCACAACCGGATGCGGGCTGGGCAGCGCTTTCAGGAACTCGATGCCGGTCATTTCAGGCATATTGATGTCCAGGAAAATAATATGAGGTGCCAATGCGGGCAATTCCGTAAATGCGGCGATCGCGTCGTCGAACGTGCCTGCAAGGTTCAGGAACGAAACACGGCGGACATATTTTTCTAGCAGTTCCTGCGCCAATGGCTCGTCTTCGATAATGGCGCAGCGAAGTGTTTGGGACATGCGGGACTGAATTTGTGACCGTTTCACGGCTGAAGCTAACCGCATGAAAGTAGCAAACCTTTTCATTTAAATCAAAAACAGTTACATCACCTGACGCAATGAAATCAGTTCGTTTTTTCAAAATCTGTATCCTGAGCCTGTTGGTCAGGATGAGCCCTGCCATCGCGCAATCCGATAATGCGCAATCGAAGTTGCTGACAGCCGCATGCGGCTGTGAAGAGACGTTGGAACAAGCCATCGACAAGGTAAGCCGCATCTACGCAGGATTTGACGACAAAGTAACGGCACAGACACGCCCGGCTTACGATAAACTGGTTAAAGACCTTCGCCGCCGCGCGCCCGGGGCAAAAACGGAAGGCGAATGCCTTAAAATCCTGCAAGACTACACTGGTTTTTTCAAGGATAGCCACGTTTTTATGATCTGGCAGGGCTGGAAAAGCCAGGGAACGGCAGCCCGGAAGGCCAATGCATTGCGCACGCATTCGGTGCAGTTTAAAAAGCTGAACGCCGATTTTCTGTATTTGAAACTAGGCCTGTTCAATCAACAAGAGGTTAACCAAGTCGACAGCATCCTGGTCGCTAACAAGGCGCTTTTGGCCAGCACACCCTACCTGATATTTGATTTGCGCGGGAATGGTGGGGGTAATGCAGGTACTTCCGACGAAATGGCCAAGCTGATTTACACGAACCCCATCGTTTATCCGTCGTGGGATTACCGGTCGAGCAGTGAGTACATTACTTCGATGGAAAAGGAGCTCAAATCACAAAAAGACACAGCTAGTCCTTATTATGCGAGAGCGCAGCGGCTATTGAAGGCAGTGAAAGAAAATCCGGGCAAGCTTGTAACCGATGGCGAGGATTTGCAACGTACCTACGACATAGATCCAAAGGCATACCCGCAGCATATTGCCTTCCTGATGGACAAGGGCTGCGGCAGCGCAACGGAGTTCTTTATTTACGAGGGTAAACAAAGCAAAAAAGTAACGCTTTTCGGGACCAATTCGCATGGTGTCATGGATTACGGATCGGACCAGAATTTCGATCTCTGCGACGGCACATTCAATCTGGCCGTTCCCTGGGGGCGCAATGGCTGGGTGCGCGAGTTCCGCATCGATAATGTGGGCTTCGCACCACACGTGCGTATTCCCACGGGCGAAGACGATTGGGTCGCTTTTGTGCAGCGGTATTATGCCAAAAGGGATAGGGCAGGAAAGTAATGCAGGGTATTTAAATAGAAAAAGGCCGGTTCGCATCTTCGGGAACCGGCCTTTCGTCATTACAACTGTACATTATGCGCCTTGCTGCGCGGGGAAATTGATCATCCAGTTTACGCCGAATTTATCCTGGAAGGCGCCGAAATAGTCGCCCCAGAATTGGTCTTCCATCGGCATTTCGATGGTACCGCCCGCCGACAGACCATTGAAAAACTCATCAGCCTGTTCGCGACTGTCAGGAAAAATGGAAACGTAATTATTGTTGCCGACTTTAAGCGTCTGGCCCATGGAAGGCATAATGTCGGAAGCCATCAGCAACTCATCGCCTACTGGCAATGCAATGTGCATAATACGGTTTCTTTCATTTTCTGGCAGATTTTCAGTTCCCGGTGCGCCGTCCATTCTATGAACACCCCGGAATTCGCCGCCGAAAACGGATTTGTAGAAGTTGAAAGCCTCTTCCGCGGTTCCGTCGAAGTTGAGGTAAGGATTGATTTTGGGCATAGCTAAAAGATTTAAAGGTGATTGGACTTGATTTTAGATTGTTGACGGATGCAAAAGTATAGCCTTACGCCGTCATGCATGCGCCCTAAAACGGACATTCACAGGGGGCGGTCGCGACAAATTGAACCCCTTTTTCTGACACTTCAAAATTAACAAATAAATATTGCGCAAGTAAATACTTGCATATATATTTGCAAGCAAATACTTGCCTATTTATGAGAGCACGAAGAGATGTATATCAGGCCATTGCCGACCCCACACGCCGGGCGATCATCGGCATGTTGGCGGAGCAGCCCCAGAATGTGAATGCCATTGCCGAGCAATTTGATGTGACCCGGCAGGCGATTTCACTGCACGTTAAAATCCTGAGCGATTGCGGATTGATTTTTATCCGGAAAGAGGGTAGGGACCACATTTGCGAAGCCCGGCTCGATAGCCTTAGCGAGGTGTCGATGTGGGTGGAGCAGTACAAAAAGCATTGGGAGAGCAAATTGGATTCATTGGAAAACTATTTGGAACAACTAAAAAAAGAGCGATATGGAAAATGAAAAAAGCAGCACGCACGACCGCGAACTGATCATTACCCGCAAACTGAACGCACCGGTAGAGCTGGTGTGGGAAGTATGGACGCAGCCCGAGCACATTGCCAAATGGTGGGGGCCTAACGGTTTCACGAACACAATCACGACGATGGATCTTGTGCCGGGCGGCGTGTGGGAACTCGTCATGCACGGCCCCGATGGAAAAGATTACCAGAACAGGAGTATATTCAAGGAAGTTGTTCCCTTAAAAAAGATTGTATACCAGCATTTTGCGCCCAACTTCGTGACCACGGTTGAGTTTGAGGCACAGGGTGAGGAAACCTTTTTGCGCTGGCATATGCTTTTCGAATCGGCGGAGCAGATGATCCGTATCGTGAAATCGAACAATGCGGCCGAAGGTCTGAAACAGAATGTCGACAAGCTGTCGGTATATCTGGAAGGAAGGAAAGCTATAAGTCAGTTATGAAAACGCTGGTCGTTGCATTGCTCGGTGCAATGCTGCATTTATCCGTTCAAGCACAGCAAACGCCTATGGAATCCAAAGCAACCGGTTATGCGCCCGTGAACGGGCTGAAAATGTATTATGAGGTTTATGGGGATGGCGATATTCCGCTGGTGCTCATTCACGGGGGCGGCTCGACGATCGAGACGACATTCGGCAATATCCTGCCCAGGCTCGCTGCATTCAGCAAGATTATCGCCGTTGAGTTGCAGGCGCACGGGCGTACGAGCGACCGCGACGCGCCCGAGTCGTTTCAGCAGGATGCGGACGATGTGGCCGCATTGCTCCGGTATCTGAAAGTGGGAAAAGCAAATGTCCTTGGTTTCAGCGATGGCGGCTGCACGACCATGCAGCTGGCAGGTCGTCATCCTGAACTGATCAACAAGATTGTCGTCGTGGCTTCCAACTATACCCGCGCCGGGATGATCGACGGCTTTTTTGAAATGATGGATAATGCTTCGCTGGATAATATGCCTGCGCCTTTGAAAGAATATTACCTCAAAGTAAATCCCGATCCGAAGGGCCTCCAAACGATGTTCAACAAAGACCGTGAGCGTCGCCGCACCTTCGCCGATTGGCCCCAAAGCGACCTCACGCGCATACAAGCGCCCGCATTGATCATGACCGGCGACAAGGATGTGATCAAGACCGAGCATATTGTCGAAATCTCGAAACTGATACCGAAGGCGGAGCTCGTGATCCTACCCGGCGTGCATGGCGCATTGCTGGGTGAGATTTGTACGGTGAAGGCCGGTAGCAAGCAGCCGGAAATTACCGCGGCGCTGGTAAAGGAGTTTTTGGAAGGACACTAATCGGCCAGTACTTCCCGGACCTTGGTCCATTTAATTTCCGTATAACGCGCATTATCCAGCGGTTCCAATTTGGGCAAGCCGCTGAGCATATCGTGCAGGTACTGCATGCCCTGCCAGGGCGGGAATACTTCGTTCCTGGCGGGCGCAATGGTACGCATGACGCGGATCATGGTCGCCAGAAAGCCCAATCCGCCGATTCTCCATAATCGAAATTCCTTTCCATATGCCTGGCCGGCAGCCCGTTGTAAGTCCCGGATGGTGGCTACCTCGCCGGCAATGCGCAGGAAGCGTGGTGCTTGTGAGTCCAGAGCGGCAGCGGCGGTAAATGCGGCGGTGTTGGCCATGGTGGTAAAATCCATCGGCTGGTCGGCTTCGCCCCAGTAGATCACGCGGTTCAGTTTGGGAAGGATCAGGGGCGCCTGATCTTTGAGCAGGTCCGTAAACATGCCATTAAGAATGGAAGTAGTGTGGATCGGCGTGTTGTCGATGACCGACGCGAATGCGCGGCGGAGGTCGAGGTTACGATTGGAGCCGTTTGGCAGTTTTGTATAATCGATGCAATAGTCGGAAGGAATAAAGCGGGGCACGCCCGCATTCAAAGCGGCTTTAAGCAGGTCGGATTGCGCCTCGACGATCACATCCCGCAAACCAGATAACGCCGAAACGACGCATTGCGCGTTCCGAAGTGCTTCGGTGAGCATCATCGTGTTCTGATAATCGACCGGAATCACAACGGCCCCCGCTTTTTCCAATGGTGCAGTCTTAGCCAGGGGCGTATCTCTCCGCACGAGTGCCTTCACGTGCGCATGCCTCGCGAGGAGTTCATGGATGATCAGTCTTCCGAGATGCCCCGTCGCACCGGCTACGACGATCGTTTGTGGTGTAGTGTATTGCTGTCCGATCATTGGTGTCTTTTTCTGTAACTATTCCATGGTTAATGCCCGGTTTTAGATGCGGAAACAATTATGCCAATTGGAATAAAAAAGGAGAGGCATTGGCCTCTCCGGGGTCGTTCGTCCGTACAAATCGTTTCTAACAGCATCAGGAGATTTCTTTAACCCTTTCAAAGAAAAACAGCAACTCCTTGAATGAACAAAAGGTGTCGGCAATGCGCGGGTCATAGCCGAGCTCCTTCTGTGCGAGCATGAAGCCGGTGTAAATCGTCCAAAGATCTTCTGCCCAGGATGCCGGATCACTGGCACTCAATAACAGTTTTACTTCCTGGCCATAAGCCATGCAAATGCGATCTTCCGGGCCAGTGGAGGTTAATAATGCATTCATAATTCATTGCGTTTAAAGGTGTTGATAAAAGCCCTGTCTTAGGCGCCTTTATGCACGCAATCCGCATCCGGGGACTTTCGTCGTATCCGCACCATAACAGGGCATTTCTTGCAAGTTTTTTCATGATTAGTCATTGCGTTTATTAAAGGTGGCCGCATATTCGAGAGAAATATGGGGCTTCACAAGTCAAAAAGCGCATGACTTTTCAATCGGCAATGGCTGATTATCGCATACCTACCTCTTACTTACCAGTCGGGAAAATTGTTTTGTGTGGGACCAACGCGCCTTGCTACAAATCCAGAATGTAATCATGCCGCATCACATCGCCGTCGGGTACTTCGCGGAAAAAGCGGAATTGGTGTTTGGTAAGTACATTAACGGAAGCGTGGTTTTCGGGTATGACCAGGGCAACGAGTGATTCGACGCTGCCGCATTCGCGGGCGTAGGCAACAAGCCGGCTCGTGATTTCGGACGCGTATCCTTTGCCCCAGAACTCGGGTAGCAGCGCGTAACCAATCTCTGTGAGACCATCCTCGAAAGGAACGATTTTGCCTAATCCTATATACAAACCAGTAACCTGTTCGTAAACAGCCACAAAGCCCATATCGCTTTGCTGGTCGTCGGCATGGAGCGATCTTTCAAATCTTTTACGGGCGCCTTCCATGTCCAGCCCGGCACCGCTGATGTAGAGCATTACATCCTTTTGCGAGACGAGCCGGAAGTAGTCTTCGAAATGGTCGGGAGTGAATTTTTCGTATCGTAAACGTTCTGAATAAAACTGCATTGTGAAGTGTAAAATAGGATTTTTAAAGGGTACATGGCTTGGGTTGCGTAGTTTCGCTCGCACCCCTGTCACCCTTTCCAACAAAAAGTTGACAGAAAGAATTTGGTTCTTGGCCGGATTTTCGCATTTGTTGACAATTTTTTGTCATTTATTGGTCTTCGGAGTATCAGAATCGGGCGGGCAGTGGCGGCGCTAACCAAATGTATAGCGGGTTGAATGGATGGTTGGAGCGCTGTTTTTTGTTAACTAAATGAGGTCTGTTAATGGCTTCATGAATTCAAAAAGGAAACAGATCATGGAAAATCAAGGCATTGTAAGAAATATAATCAGTATCAAAAAGCCGTCAGCCCAACCCGGGTTTCTCGGTCCGGACCATACCGCGCGGGCAGTTGTTTACGACGAATTCGCGTATAGCGACCCATTCATTCTCCTCATGGATGATTTTCTGGATAAAAAAGATGACGCTCCGGTAGGAGGGCCGCACCCGCACGCGGGCTTTGAAACCGTTTCGCTGTTGCTGGAAGGTGAAATCGGCGACGAAACGCACATGATGAAGCAGGGCGATTTCCAAGTGATGACGGCCGGTAGCGGCATCGTACATACAGAGACGATCGAAGGCAGATCGCGGATGCGTTTGCTGCAAATGTGGCTGAACCTGCCCAAAGCCGATCGTTGGACGACGCCGAGAGTGCAGGATCTCGCATTTGAAAACGCGCCGTCGGCTGAAAAGAATGGCGTGAAAACGGTTTTGTATAGCGGTTCTTTTGCCGGCCTGCATTCACCTGTGAAGAATTACGTGCCGCTCATTGTGGCCGATATCCGGTTGCAACCCGGTGCGAGCCTCGCCGAATCGTTGTCGGCTTCGTACAATGCTTTTTTGTATGTTATTGAAGGAGATGTGGCCGTAGGTGATGACGGGAAGGTTTTGAACATCAACCAGATCGGCTGGCTGAATCGGGGAGCAACCGGTGAGTCAAGTGAATTGGTCGTTGTGGCGGGCGCGGGAGGCGCACGCGTGGTCTTGTACGCGGGTGAGCCTCAAAACGACAGCATCGTTTCGCACGGCCCATTCATTGCCGACGATCAGGAGGAGATCAAAGGCCTTTACAGTGACTTCCGCCATGGCAAAATGCGGCACGTTTCGACATTGTCGGACGGACAGCGGTTTAATTACTAATCCGTATTCAAGGCGTTTTAAGAGGCGGTTAATCTTTCTTAATTTACGGCGTATTCAAACCTGACCGTAATGAAAAGAAAAAGATTGACCGCCTTTTTGCTTGTCATCCTGCTCACACCCGTTTTTGCATTCGGGCAATCGCCGCTCAAAGGATCGGTGGAACGGATTAAAGTACATGGCAAATCGCTGGAAGGGAATCTGGAAGGTAATCCTACCGACCCCGATGTTTCTATTTACCTGCCGCCGAGCTACAACAAGGAGTCGAAACGGCGGTATCCCGTGGTGTATTTGCTACACGGTTTCACGGACACTGATGCGCAATGGTATGGGTTTGTGAAGCATTGGATCAACCTGCCCACCATTGTCGACAAGGTATTTACCGCCGGTCAGGCAGAGGAGATGATCATCGTCACGCCGAATGCATTCACGCGCAGCGGCGGCAGTTATTATTCCAACTCGATCACGGCCGGCAACTGGGAGGACTTTGTATCCAAAGAACTTGTTACCTACATCGATCAGCATTATCGCACGATTGCCAAAGCTGCAAGCCGGGGCCTGGCCGGGCATTCGATGGGTGGTTACGGAACGATCCGCATCGGCGAGCGCCATCCGGAAATATTTTCGAGCATTTACCTGCTGAGCCCTTGCTGTCTGGCACCTGGTAACCCGCGTTCGGCCGAGGCGCTGGCCAGAATCGAGGCGGTGAAAACGCCCGAAGATATTGCAAAAGCCGATTTTATGACCAAAGTTGCCCTGGCCTATGCGGCTGCATGGTCGCCGAATCCATTGCGTCCGCCATTCTATGCCGATCCCATCGTCGAAAATGGGAAGCTAAATACCGCCGCCGAAGTCAAGTGGAACGCCAACATGTCGCTTCCGAGCATCGATCAATACATTACGAATTTAAAACAAATGAAGGGCATCGGTTTCGACGCCGGAGACCGCGATCAGCCGATTGCCTCCAATATCAAAATCCTGCACCAGGTGCTGGACAACTATAAAATTGAGCATTCCTATGAAGAATATCAGGGCGATCACATCAACAAAATAGGAGAGCGGATCGAGACGAAGGTGCTGCCGTTCTTTTCGAAGACTCTGGTAACAAAATAATCGAAACGGGCTAGTTGATCACTGGTGCGACAGAGTTCAATTCGTTCGTGAAAGGGCCGATGTCGTCCGGTGAGAGAAGGATTGTCCTTTTGTTGGCAGTTTTAATTAACACTAAATGGTCGCGGCGTGTGATAAACCAGATCATTTTACCATAAACCGAATTGTAAAAATAGCCGTAATAGCCCCATAATCCTCCAACGCCGAAAGTACGGATCGTGAATTGGAGGTCCTTTTTTACAATTACCTGAACCGATTCCAATGCTTCCCTTGCATAACGTACAGTATTGATGGGGCGGTGGATAATTAACTCATGCTCCGTAATGGTGTAACCAGTTGGCCGATAAACATATGCAGATCCATAAGTGATGGCCAGAATGGCACTCGTGATGATAAGGCCTGTTTGTTCACCTCGGGTAAATGTTTGCAATTCATAAACCAGGATTCCTGCGAACAACAAGGTAATCGCAATGGTGATGATTTTAGTTGTCTTATCGAGCGAAGCGGTGTATTTCATGGCGGAAAGGTAAGGAATTGATCATGCTTAAATGTAAGCAATTGATTCCAGTAATTCCCTCCATCGATCAGGGATTAAAACAGAAGCCAATCATTGAGCGGCTTCTGTTTTAACAACCAGGTTAATTTTTAATAAACAGCTACTCCACAACCAGTTTCTCCACAGCTCTGGATTCGCCCGACTCGGCTTTCAAAATATAGATGCCTTGCCGAAGTGAAGCGATGTTTAGCGTGAGCTCAGTAGATTCCAAGCTGTTGCTTTGCAGCATATTCCCACTGCGATCGAGTATTTGTATGGCAACCGGGAATTTCCAGTTCCCTTTCAAATCGATCTGCACCTGTTTGGATGCAGGGTTTGGAAAGACTGTCAGACTCGTAGCCGGTTCGGTGACCTCATTTTCGTCTTCTTTCTTCTTGCTTGAATAGACAAATGCCACGACTTTGCCTTTCAGTGTCGGTTTGGTCAGATCCACATTAGCGACGTGCTTGCCCGACGCGTCGACGGCCGTGAGGAAATCGCCGTGGCGGTTGATGGTCAATGACTTTGTATTGTACCGGATTTGTTGCGCATGGGCCGTCAATGAGGAAACTGTAAGGATGCCGGCGCCCAGTAGTAGTTGGGGGATTTTCATAACAGGTTAGTTTAGATTTAAATAACTATTTGATATCCAGGATAATATCCGCAAACTGGAACCCTTCCTTCCATTGATCAAAGCTTGAACCGGGGTTGAAGAGATCGATTGTGATAATGTGGTTCAGGATTATGGCTTGCCCGTTGAGAAAAACAGAAAAGCGCGGTTGATCGAACGGATAGTACGTATTCGGCGGGAAGATTTTGGCCAATTTCAATCTGAGCTTGTACTTCCCTTGTGGCTTGTTGCTACCCGTTAGAACTACTCCCGAATTTTCGGAGTCGACCAGCAACTTTGTGACTTGCATTCCATTCGGATCCAGAAGTGCAAGAACATTACCGTCTGGATCGATAAATTCGAGTCCCAACTCATAATTGGACGTTCCAATAGAGAACGCATCGGGATCGTTGCGGAAGCCTTTCAATTCGACATTGAAGTTAACAAGCTTTGGCGGTTGGGGCTGGTTGGAACCGCCTGAACCAACGGCAGAAAAAAACGTGACTGGTAATAATAATGCTGCACAGGAGGACGAATTTTTAACAGTTACAGTATAGTTTTTGCCATTTGTAAGCGTACCAGCGGGAACAAGCATGAAATTGGCGGTCGTCGGTTTGTCGGTGAATCCTGGCAATGCGTTAATTCCCGCCTCTTTAAGAGTTACTAGAAACTGGCTGCCGGGAGCAAACGATTCGCTCTTAAACCATTCAACCTTGAAGTCCTTCGTTGGATCGACCTTACCCAGGTCGCCGGGAAAGAAAACGGCCGGGTGGTCGGGGCAAATAATATAGTTAAATGGCAGTGATAGCCCTGTTTTAGCTCCTAATGGATTAACTGCCAGTACCTTTGCCTGTAAGCCTGTGGCGTCGAACATCAATGGGTCCTGTACAAAGAAATTTAAAGTTTTTCCCTGCGTAGTGAAAATGGACGCCGGACCGGCAGTTTTTGTAAGATGAAGTTCGAAGTGGTCAACAGTATTCATGTTAACCGTCCCGCTTTTCCACTCAAAGACATTTCCTGCGAAGCTTTTGAACGGAAAGGTGCTTCCGTCTAGCGGGCCTGTCATCACGGGCAGGGCGGCTGTTTCATTTATTTTGATGCGCCAAACGTTGCTACAAACCCCGGAAACTGTACCAGACGCAGTAACTTTTTGTGGTAGCACACGAACGAACAATTCGGTTAGATTAGGTAGAATAGGAAATAGCATGGTTGTGCTGGCCAAGTTACCTGCAACAGAAACAGATGAAACGATGTTACTAAAAGCGTTATCCTTGGCAATCTGCACTACAAAGTTGGTGGCACCCGCCACGTAATCCCAGTTGACCTGGCGCCCCAGCGTGCTCACTTGTAGAGGAGGATCATTTAGCATCTGGCTTTTTGCCTGAATTATCGCCGTCGAAGGCACAACAGCTGTGACGGTCAGCATGTTCGACCAGGCACCATGGTTGTTTTTTAGCTTCAGGAGATCCAGTCTTTCTGCTCTTACCCGGGCATAGTAGGTTTGGCCGATAGTCAGGGAGGTGTTGATGATACCGGTTTCCATATAGTTGCCGGTATGCAGGCTAATCCCGTCATAAACCAATGCGCTAAAAGAAGAATCATTTGATACCTGCAACCGGTATCGCTCTGCACCACTGATAGACTTCCAAGTCACTTGACCACTCCAGGCTTTAACAGAAGTAAAAGTCGTCGCTGGCCAGAACTGCACTTTCTGGTCTTTCAATCCAAATGCATGAGTAGGTCCGAACTTTTGGTATAAGTTGCAAAGTGGATTGAGTCCTTTACAGAAATTGACCCCGGCCTGGCTGATCTTTGCACGTGCATATACCTTTTTACTGGGATGGAAGTAGCCCGTGGCGGTAGCGGTACTCATTAACGTTTGATTCTGGCCTATAACCGTTGAGAAGTTAGTCAATTTCACGGTTTGAACACTATCCGAAAAGTCATATTTGGGCGACATTTGCACCTCCCATTCCTGGATGAGATTATTGTTCGTCCAGGTCAGATTGAGATCCACAGTAGGCCACGGATTGATGAAGCTCGTAGCATTAGCAGGCGACATCGTAAAGGCCGGCAGATTATTATCGCAGACACCTACTGCACACCAGGCATTTTGGACGGCGAGGTATTCTGTTGAATTCAATCCGTATAACTGGCCCGCGGTTTCCAAAGTTTTTATACGGAGAACTGGGTAAGTGAGGTACTTGTTAAGTTTTGGCAACGTTGCCCACAAAATGTCAAAACATTTTTCAACACCAATTCCTGTCAGATTAGAGTATCCATAACCCAGATCGTTATACGCAGACCCCTGAAAGCCTTCACTTAGCAGGTAACTCCATTTGAATAGTACTCCTCCATTTGGATGTGGAAGGAAGGCAGGATGGCATTCATTCTTGTAATACTGGCCATTGTAAGTATCTGGGAAAAGAAAGCTCTTGGGATCTGATATGGAAGCTCCGAGGTTTTCCCACTCCTGATATTCCCAATCGAAATTTTGAGGTGGAATTTGCTTCACTTTGTTTCGAATATATACTCCGAAAAGATCTGCGATCCCTTCTTCCACACTATGCGATTCACCACATATATCAGGGTTATAGTTTTGGAAGCCTCTTTTATAACGCATAATGCTGTGCAGGTATTCGTGTGCAATGGTCTCGATCCCATTATTAAAAGATGTTGCCCCGTTGAAATCTTTAATGAGGAAAAACCAGTCAATTGATCCGTCTGTCACATAGTAAGCAGAGCTGGGGGCCAAGGGGTATTTTTGGGTATTCCCCATAACGATGTTTATCGGAGCAATACCTGTACCATCCAGTCCTTTCCATCCAAAGCGAGCGTCAATTGCTTTCATAACGCTTTGGAAAGAATATAGCGACTGAGCTCCTTCTAAACTTAAAAAAGGGCTGGCGTTGTCGTTATAGACGTTGTCATATGGAAATTTATCTTCAAAAGTGACCACGCCCGCCTGAGTGCTTGATTGGAGCGTAATAGCGGGAAATCCATTTTCCGGCAATGTTTCTAACCGGTAGATTTTATTGTTTCCCGGAGCGGGTTCAGGATATTGCAGGACTCGGAGTGTTTGCTGCCCATCATAAAATGTTATTGCCGGTCTGTCGACATTTATTTGCTGGGGAAATGCTGCTTTGCATTGTAATAGCAAAGCCAAAATGGCTGCGATTAAATGGATTGGATGCTTCATATTTAATAGTGTTGTTTAGTGATTCTATTTTATGTCTAACATGATATCCGCGAACTGAAACCCCTCTTTCCATTCATCAAAGCTTGAACCGGGATTAAAGAGATCGAACGTAATAACATGGTTCGACACAACTACCTGGTTGTTGAGTAAAACAGAGAAGCGCGGCTGATCGAGCGGATAGTAGGTGTTGGGTGGGAAAATCTTGGCCAGTTTGAGTCTGAGCTTATATTTACCCTGCGGTTTGTTGTTCCCGACCATGATTACGCCGGAGTTTTCAGAGTCGACGAGTAGTTTTGTTACCTGCATACCATTTGGGTCCAGAAGTGCTAGAACGTTGCCATTCGGATCAAAAAGTTCGACTCCCAGCTCATAGTTGGATGTTCCGTAAGCGGGCGGAACTGAGAATGCATCCGGGTCGTTGCGAAAGCCTTTCAAGTCGATGTTGAAATCAACGAGCTTAGGTTGTGGGGGTTGATTTGAACCACCTGAACCGACAGCAGAAAAAAACGTGACTGGTAATAATAATGCTGCACAGGAGGACGAATTTTTAACAGTTACAGTATAGTTTTTGCCATTTGTAAGCGTACCAGCAGGAACAAGCATGAAATTGGCGGTCGTCGGTTTGTCGGTAAATCCGGGCAATGGGTTAAGTCCGGCCTCCTTGATAGTGACCAAAAACTGGCTACCCGGAGGGAACGACTCGCTTGGAAACCACTGGACGTTAAAATTCTTGGTGGGATCGACTTTGCCCAAATCACCCGGGAAGAACACTGCCGGGTGATCGTCGCAAATGGTATAATCAAAAGGCTGTGAAAGAGCTGTTTTTGCACCTAGCGAATTGACAGCCAGTACGCTTGCCTGCAAACCTTGGTGGTCATTAAAGATCAAAGGATCCTGAATGAATAATTGCATTGTCTTGCCCTGCGAAGTAAAAATGGAGGTCAATCCTGATGTTTTTTGGGTAATGTGAAGTTCGAAGTGCTCGACGGTATTCATGTTCAGCGTCCCACTTTTCCACTCAAATCCGGCGGCGGCAAAGTTTTTAAATGGAAAGGTGGTTCCATTTGCCGGCGATAGCATTACGGGCAGTGCAGCGGACTCATCTATTTTGATGCGCCAGACATTGCTGCATTTGCCGAAAGCCAGATTTTTCTTGGGTAAAGCCCGGACAAACAAATCAGTCATGTTGGGCAACGGAGGGAAAAGTAATATCGTGCTGGTGTGATTGCCAGATACCGTTACCGATGAAATAATGTTGCTAAACGCATTATCTTTTGCGATTTCTACCACAAAGCTTGATGCGCCCGGCACGGGATCCCAACTGACCACCCGCCCAAGGCTTCCGACTGAGAGCGGTGGATCATTGGGCTTTTGAGTCTTGGCTTGAATGATAGCCGTTGAAGGTGTGGATGTATTAACTATCAGTGGCTCGGACAGAACTCCGTAATTGCTCTGGAGCTTTGGTGTATCCTTCCTCTTCGCCGCGACGCGTGCATAGTAGGTCTTGCCGGTATCCAGCATAGCATTGATTAGCCCTGTTTCCGTAAAATTACCGGTATGCGGCGCGAATCCTTGGTAGATAATGGAGTTAAAGAAAGCGTCGTTAGCAAGCTCTATCAGGTAAAGTTCCGCATCTTTCTCCGATTTCCAGGCTAGCTCCGTATACCAGGGATTTACGGAAGCGGAGGTACTTGATGGCCAGAACTCCACCCTTTTGTCGCTTGTTTTGAAGCAATGTGTGGGGGTGAACTGTTGATATATTTTGCAAAGCGGATTCAGACCCTTGCAAAAATTGGGATCAGCTTGTGTAATTTTTGCCCTTACGTATACCGTTGTATGGGGACGGAAATAGCCGCTGGCGCTGCCTTTGTAAAATACACCTCCGCCCGATTTAAAGAATGTATCGAAAGTGCTTACCTTGTATACCTGTGGGTTGGTAAAGTTGTAAGTCGAGTCCATTTGTACCTCAATCTCTTTCACACGGTTATCATAATCCCAGGAAAAATTAACTTTAACGGCAGGCCATGGCTCGATGTTGGAGGAAGCGTTAGCAGGGTAAATGGAGAAGAATGGGAGATTGTTGTCGCATACGCCGACAGCGCACCACGCTTTTTCGACTGCCTGATATTCTGGAGAGTTTAGGCCGTATAGTTGTTTCGCTGCATCAAGTGTAAATGTTTTGAATGCCGGATAGTCGGAGTATCCTTTCATTGAAGGCAATGACTTCCAGATAATTTGAATGACTTTTTCCACTCCGATTCCTGCCAGGTCGGTGTAAGTGTAACCTAGATCATTCGTTGCTGACCCTGTTAGTCCAGATGACAACAGGTAAAACCATCTCGTGACGACTCCTCCGGCCTCATAGGGACTCGATCCAACACAAATCGGTGGGTAATATTGCCCATTGTAAGTGTCTGCATATTGACGCGTTTTGGGATGGCCGATGTCAAAATTGAGAGATAAAACTTGGGGGGCAAGGATCCAGTCGTAATTTTGGGGTGTAGCGTTGTTGATTTTGTTTTTAATGTATATGCCAAAAACGTTACAGATGCCTTCGTTTATGGCGATATATTCGGAACACTGAATATTACTCTTATCATATATTCCGGTTTTGTACCGAATAATCGAATGCGTCATTTCATGGGCAAGAACGTCGATTGTAATTTGAAATGGCTTGTTGTCGTTCAAATTTCTTTCAAATCCAAAGAACCCTCCGTTAGCATTGCCTGAGTAGTATGAGCGTATCTGAGAACCGGTCTCAAATTGATTCTCCATACGGATATCAATGGCGACGCTTCCATTACCATCACTTCCTTTCCAGTTAAACCTTTGGTCAAAAGTTTTCATTACCCGTTGAAACCCGGATAAGATCTGCACCGCTTCGCTGCTCAGATAGGGAGTTGGGTTATCCGTAAATTGACTATCATATGGCTGTTTATCTTCAAAGTAAGCCGAATTCCCTTGGCTGATCCCTTGCAAGGTTATTTCTGGAAACCCATTTTCGGGCAACGTCTGCAACCTATATATCTTTTCACTCTGCTGGTCAGGTAGTACGGTATATTCCAAAGCCCTGAACGTTTGCTGACCATCAAAGAAGCTCATCGCTGACCGATCGACATTTTTGGGGTTATGCAGATTTTGGGACGATGCTGTATAGTGAACCAACAGCGAGAAGGTCCATAGTAAAATGCATTGTAGATTTTTCATAATGATAGTGTTGTGTGAAATATTGGAATAAAATTCACTTCACATCCAGGATGATATTACCAAACTGAAACCCTATTTTCCATTCATGGGAGAAGGAATTAGGATCAACAAAGTTGGCCGTGATCACATGGGGGTTTACGATCGGTTGCCCGTCAAGGAATACGGAAAATCTGGGCTGATCGAAGGGATAGTAAATCAGCGGATCGAAAATATTCTTCAATTTGAGCCTTAGCTTGTACTCACCTTGTGGCTTGTTGAAGGCCTGCATGACTACGCCCGAATTTTCGGAGTCCACTAAAAGTTCTGTAACCTGGTTGCCATTCGGGTCCAACAGGGCAAGCAGGTTGCCATCCGGATCTATTAACTCTATCCCAAGTACATAATCAGATGTCCCGTATTCGGGCGGGAATACACTGCCGTCGGGGTTGTTCCGGAAGCCTTTCAGCTCGATAGTAAAGTTGACCAGCTTAGGCGGTTGAGGTTGGTTGGAGCCGGAGCTTATTGCCGAGAATACGTTTTCTGACAGCAGTATCCCTGCACACGAGGCTGCATTTTTCACTGACACCGAGAACTTTTTACCGTTGGTGAGCGTGCCTGCGGGGACGAGCATCGAAGTGGTTGTGGTGGGTTTGTTACTGAATCCGGGTATCGGTACGCCTGTCATGGCGTCTTTGAGCGTGACGAGATAAGTGGTGTTTGGGTCGAAAAGGCTACTCTTCCATTGGACAATGAAATTCAAGGTCGCATCGACAACGCCAGTTTGATCTCCCGGGAAGAGTACCTCTGGATGATCTGCACAAATTTGATAGCTGAACGGCGGGGACAATGCAGATTTGGCCCCCAGTGGCCCAACGGCCAACACTGCTACTTCAAAACCCGGTTTGTTGGTAAAGAGCGAGGCATCCATCAGGCCTATACTGAAACTCGCGTCCTGCGTTGGGAAGATCGAGATGACGTTAGAAGGCTTTTTCTTGAAATGTAATTCAAAATGATCAACCAGACCCATATTGAGGGCACCCGCTTTCCATTCAAATACGCCGAGGAATGCACTAAAAGGGAAAGCGGTACCGTCCATTGGCGCTTTCATCAATGGGGTAGCAGTGGCTGCCTTGATTTTTACACGCCAGGTGTTGTCGCAAAGTCCAGCCTCAGAGCCTTTCAGCGGTAGCACCCGAACTGATAAGTGTGCCAGATCAGGCAGCGACGGTAGTTCGATTAAAGCGGTGCTCAGATTGCCGGCCACGGTTTTCGTACGGATGATATTCTGAAAAGCGTCGTCCGTGGCAATTTGAATAACATAATTGCTCGCACCTGAATAAGGATGCCAGCCTACCCAAAATCCGAGACTGCTGACCTCCGTAGCCGGGTCGCCCGGTTTTTGATTCAAAGCTTGTAGGACCGAGGTTCTTGGTGTTGATGCATAAACCGGTTCAGTCTTAGACCAGGCGCCGTAGTTGTTGATGAGATAAGGGGTATTGAATCGCTTAGCCCTTATGTGAGCAAAATATGTTTTTCCTGGAGCCAGCATTGTATTGATAACACCGGATTCCGTGAAGTTACCGGAGAATGGCATAGTGCCCGTAAAAGCGATTTTTGAAAATGCTTCATCTTCACCTATTTCGTACACATATTGTTCTGCGTTCGCGACCGATTTCCATTCAATGGTCGGAGTGTCCCATGGATTGAGGGTCCAGCTGTTACCTGGCACTGAATGCCAGAACTTGGTTTGTTTATCATCCAGTTCGAATGCATGAGCCGGACCATATTGCTGGTACAGCACACAAAGCGGGTTGTATCCCTTGCAAAAATTGACACCGGCCTTCGTGATGCGCGCACGTGCATATACACGCGCCCCGGGAAGGTAGTGCCCGGTGGCAAAGCCGGAGTACGCACTCCCGCCCCCCGGTTTGATCACAACCGAAAAGTTTTTGATCGGAACATTCTGTACGTTTTCCGTAAAAGCCGCATTGGTAGCCATTTGAACTTCCCATTCGTCCACAGGCAAGCCTTCCCAGGTAACATTGACATCCACCCCTGGCCAGGGTTCGACACCGGTAGCCCCATGTGCAGGGGACATATAAAATGGGCCGAGGTTGTTATCGCAAATGCCCACTGCACACCAGGCGTCCATTGCTGCAAGATATTCGGTGGAGTGAAGCCCGTAAAGTTGTTCGGCTGCTTTGAGCGTAGCACTTTTCAGGTCTTTGAAATTGGATTTTAGGTCGAGAAAGTCAATACATTTCCAAACGATTTGGATAGCTTTATTAACACCTATACCATTCAAATGATAGGAATATCCCAGGTCATTTGTCTCAGTTCCTGTCGTACCGGCGGCCAGCAGGTAGTACCAGTGATCAATGACGGTAGCGTTCTGATGTTCAGGGAAGTTGCCGGCGATTGGGCAAGTGCTTGCGTAAAAGTTTCCGTAATACGTGTCAGGCAGATTGAAGTTGTTGGGATTGTCAAAGGGTCTACCCTGATATATCAAGCCCTTGGACCAGGTCCATTGGTATAATGCGGGGGAGTTTTGTTCGTATTCATTCAGAACATATAATCCGATAATATCGCCAATGGATTCCTCTAACACATTCCTCTCACCGCAAGGGTCAATTCCCACCAGTGTTGCATTTCCGACTTTGGAGTGAATAATGGCATGGACGATCTCATGACATACAGCTTCAATCCGGGTGACTTTCTCTAGCTCGTCTCCGTTTGCGAAGAGGAAAAATTCTTGTTGGACGGGGCCGTACTTGGGCGCCGGGATAGAATTTGGGTTGACCGTTTCCACAACATTCCATATAATTGGCTTACCATTGACGGCCTGATTGTCGATTCCGATCCAACCGAACTTATCTTTAATTACATTTAGTGATACTTCGGTGCCATGCAGTAGCGTAGCGGCTGTTTCTGCTATTTTAAAGTCAGGAGCTCCGTCATCGAATAGTGCGTCAAATGGTGGTGCATTAACAAAAGGGAATACTGTAAGATTTTCGTCTAGCCGCGAGACCTTTATCGACGGTAGATCATTCTCGGGCAAAACTTCCAGTTGGCGTCGAATTATAGTTCCTGCCTGATCTGTGGAATATTCCATTACACGCAACGGTTTTGAATCGTCATAGTGTGTCGTCAGAGCGTCCTGCGTCACATTCTTTTGATTGTAAATGGGCTGTGCATTAACCCAAGAGGCTCCGATCCAAAAACCTAATAGGCAACAACCAAGCAATAGTAATTTTCTCTTCATAATGCGTGTAGTTTTTGTACTAAATACATATTGCAAATAGCCTGAAAAAACGGCGCATTCTGCCACTTTTCGGGGTGGTTAAGTACTAGTCTGGTGATACTTTTAACTAGTTGTTGACAGGAGTAGCAATAGAAGCGTACACAGGCTAATCAATCGGTTGCCGATTGAAAAGTGGGAATAGGAACGATGGGTAACAAACGGCCTTTATTCGTGTAAAGATCTGTCAGTGGCACCCCATGAAAGAACATAAAATTCCTATCGGTGATAATATACGTCTCGTACGTAACAGGCTGGGGTATTCGCAGGAATACGTGGCCGGACGGCTGGGGATTTCAAAGCAGCGCTACCGCCAGCTGGAAAATGAAGAGCAGGATTCCATCACGATGGGCCGTCTTTCGGAGATCGCGGTGGTACTGGAAACCGATATTGAAACATTGGTGAGCCTGCATAAGGTGAAGTTTTTGAAAGCCGGATTGCAAAACGAAGACAGTCAAGTACTTCACCAATTGATCCAAACGCAACAGGAGCTGATCATCGCCCTCAAAGGCAAGACCAGCTCCGAATAAGGGTAGCAAGTAGGTTGAATGCGCTTATTCGCTCCGAAGGCTTTTCACCGGGTTGAGCAGCGCCGCGCGGATCGCCTGGTAGCTGACAGTCGCCAGCGACACGACAATGGCCAGGAAACCCGATACAGCGAATATCCACCATTGAATGCCGATCCGGTACTCGAAATCATTGAGCCAGAGGTTCATGACATACCACGCAACCGGTACCGCAATAACGATGGAGATGATGACGAGCGCCATGAATTCGCCGGAAAGCAATGCGGCAATGCTCATTACGCTGGCACCCAATACTTTGCGGACACCGATTTCCTTCACACGGTTTTCGGCCATATAGGCGGCCAGCCCGAATAGCCCGAGGCATGATATGAAGATGGTCAGGCCGGCGAAAATACCGGTCAGCTTGGCTACCCGGCGGGTATCTTCAAATTTCAGTGCATAGTCCTCGTCCACAAAGTGGTATTCGAAGGGATATTCGGGATTGTAGCGGCGGAAAATGGCTTCCACGGCCGGCATGACGTCAGCAGCAGGTTTATCGGCACTGAGTTTCATGTGGATGACATTGAAATAGCTTTGTGCCCCTTCGATGATCAACGGGCTTGGCCGGTCATAGGGCGAGCGGATCACAAAGTCCTTTACCACGCCAACGATGCGATACTGAAGGCCGTTGTCTTTGATCGTTTGCCCGATCGGATCTTTGAAGCCCATGATTTTAGCCGCGGTTTCATTGAGCAGCACAGCGGCAGAGTCGGAGGGGAATTTCGTAAGGTCCATATCGCGGCCCTGGATGAGTTGCAGTCCGGCGGTTTTAACGAGCCCCTCATCTTCGGTGAAAATATCGAAATCAATTTTTTCAGCCATGTTTTTGCCATGCCATTCAATGCCCCATGTATCGGAAGAGACGCTGCTTAGTGGGGAAGAGGTTTTGGTAACCGACGTGGCTATGCCCGCACTCAACAGCTCGCGTTTGATTTGTGTATATTGTTTACCCAAATCGCCGGTAATCCAGTGGTACACCACTTGTCCGCGGTCGTAACCCGCGTCGCGGTTCTGAGCGTGGCGGATCTGCTGTACCACGATGAGCGTGGAAATGATGAGGACGATGGCAAAGCTGAATTGTACAACCACCAGTACTTTCCGGGGACTGAATGCCGAATGTGTCCTTTTAAATGCTCCTTTGAGCACGCTGATCGGCTTGAACGACGAGAGGTAGAATGCCGGATAGCTTCCTGCCACAACGCCTGTAAAAAGAATAAAGGCAAATGCCGCAGCCCAGAATGCCGGATTGGAAACCGGTACTTCCAGTTCTTTGCCGATCAGCGTATTGAATGCGGGTAGGATAAGGTAAACCGCCAGCAGCGCAATGGTTCCTGCGATCATCGCGATCAGGATCGATTCACCGATGAACTGGCCTACCAAAAGGCTTTTAGGGGCTCCCGCCGTTTTACGGATTCCCACTTCCTTGGCGCGTTTTTCGCTGCGCGCGGTGCTGAGGTTCATAAAGTTGATGCAGGCGATCAGCAGAATGAAAGCCGCAATGATCCCGAACAGCCGCACAATGGCGATCCGCCCGCCAACAACTTTCCCGTTTTCAAAATTGGAATATAAATGCCACTGGCTAATGGGGTGAAGGAACACTTCGTGCTCTTCGGTTTTGTTCGAATGGCGGATCGTGATATCCCGGATTTTTTCGGCAAATGCCTCCGGATTTGTGCCGGGTTTCAGTTGAACATAGGTGTGCACGGAGTTAAACACCCAGCCGTCGTCGGCCGAGCCGATCTTTTTCAAATACGCAATCGGAAGAATGTATTCAAACCTGAATGCGGTGTTGGGCGGAAGGTTCCGCATAACACCGGTGATCGTAAAATTGTCTTTGTCGATCGATATGACTTTGCCCAATACATCCTCCGTACCGAACATTTTGATAGCCATCTTCTGTGTAACGACCATCGAGCCGACCGAGTTAAGGGCCGTCTGAGCATTTCCCTGCAGGAGCGGGAAGTCGAACATGCTCAGGAAAGCGGGATCGGTTATGATGGCTTCGCTCGAAATCTTCTTGTCGCCTGCGCGCGTCACAAACCACCGGGAATAGTTACGTGAAATGTGGTCGACTTCGGGATATTCCGCTTTCAGGGCAGGGCCGAGTACTTGCGGAGTGGAATTCCAGCATTGCAGTTTGCCATCGAATGTCCCGCGGTTCCAGGCCTCGTAGAGGTAATCCTTGTTCTTGTGGAAGCGGTCGTAGCTGATTTCATTGTACATCCAAAACAGGATAAGCACGGCGCTCGCCATACCCACGGATAACCCCAGAATATTGATTGCCGAAAACGCCTTGTTTCGAAGCAGGTTCCTGAATGCGATTTTGAGATAGTTTTTTAGCATCTTTTTGTTCTTCCAGACAAATCTGGAATATTTTGAATCAAATAGCCTGCCAAAAAAATAAATAATTGATAATCAACTATTTGAAAATATGAGATGAGCAGCTATTGTCCGGTAACGAACAATGCGCGTCCGCGCCGGGACGCTCCGCTGCTTTACCGGTAGAGTTCGAATTCAAGTATTCCCATTCCGCCGCCCACGTCGCCTTGTTTTTCAGGTTTGAATGACCTGACTTTGAAGAAACGCGCATCGATAGGATTGAATTTCAGCTCGATGACCCGGTCTGAATTGTTCTTTTTCTCTAACAGGGTAGTCCACGTTTTGTTGTCGGGGGAAGCCATTACTTTGAATTCTGTCGAATAATTGGTTTTCGCAAAAGTAATTTTCGCTTGTTTGATGCCGGGTTCAACTTTCGAAAGGTCCACCAACAGTGTCCAGGGATATAGGCCTCCGGCCAGCGCCATCGTGGAAAGATCGCCGTCGACTGCGTTTTCTGCAAAAAATATGTGACTTGACGGGCCGAGAGCAGCTTCATTGTTAGCCCGTAAATATGCTTGTTTACCCAGTGCCAGGTTAATTTTTGTACCGCTGACACTCATCTTTTCGTATTTCAAACTCAGAAGCTGACCTATCTTATCGTCCACAATAGGCCGCTTGGTGCCCTGCGGACTCAAAATATTGTAGTCGACAATTCGATAGTCCGGAAAAGAGGGGACATTCTTAAAATCCTCCGGCGCAAATTTATCATCGGCATTTTCCTGAATACTGATGATATACGACTTCCCGGCTTCCAGCACGAGCGGGGGAATTGGCGCATATTGATAACCGTCATCTGCCACCGGGAGCAAAGCCGTATTTAACGACGCGGTCAGTATGGGGTGGTCGTCCGTGAAGCGTGTAATGATGATTGAATGCCGGCCATCATTGCCTTGGAGATATTTCCGGCCGACATCCGTGAGCCGGATAGATGTGGAGCCCACCGTAATACGCATTCCCCTGTAAAACCCTTTCGGTTCGGTTTTTCCGGCGACATCCGTGGCCGCCAGGGCGGGGGCCGGTGCGGCTGAACGGGCATTGGCAGCCAGCCTGTTGGAACGGGTCAAAACAGTAAATATCTGGTCGAAGACTTTACTGGCAGGTTTCCCCGGCTCAACTGAAATAGCCTGGACACGAGCGGTCTTATTGATGGGAATTGGCCCCTTGTAGAGCTTAGATGCGGTTGTTGGCCGGTTTCCGTCAATGGTGTAGTATATTTTCGAACGCGGAGACGCCGTCAATACCAGCTTCTGTCCTTTGTCGTAATCAATCGTGTCGGACAGGGATGCACGGGGCGTTTCACTCCATCCCTGGTTCTTTTTGACAAAACTGGCGATCTGTTTCAGCTCTTCCTGGTAGATTTCCGGAAAAATGTCCCCATTTGCAGGCACTGGATAACTCAGAATGTAAGTGGCGCCAACCTCCCAGTTTTTCTTGATGTTCCGGATCATCATATCCACCGGTTTCGGGGATCTGAGCTTAGGGTCTTCCCGCCATGACCACGTGTTGTCCAGCAAATTGTCGACCTCGATGGCCAGCTTTTTTTTGACGGTAGTCGGTTTCGCTACTTCCAGCGCTGTTTCGTGTGGCGACGTGCCACCTTCATAAATAATGACGTCCGTGTTGGGGTATTGCAGCACCGTGCCGCCGTTGTACAGGCCGGTGTTGTTGGCAAATATCACTTTGGGGTTATTGGCCCGCATGATCGGAATCATCTTGTCCCATGGAAACCAGTTATAGTCGAAACCCTGGTAAAGTTCTGTGGCAGAGGTCATGTCGATCCAGAAACCATCTACGCCCATCAGCACAAGTTCTTTGATTAACCCCAGGTTCAGCGTGCCATAGGTACCGTCGAGGCCCGTATCGACGATGTCCTTGTTCCAGCCCTTGTCGGGAGCGAAGTAGGCCACGAACTTGATCCCTTTTTTATGGCAGGCATCTATCAGCTCCTTCGCAATGTTCCGTTTTGTTTTCAATTCGAGCTTGCTCGGCGTCGTCGAAGGCCAGAGGCGCACCCCGTCACCCGTATTGATCGTAACCGTTAATACCTTTCCTCCCAGGTCGATAACCTGTTGTGCCCACTCGTCCGCATTAAACTTGGTAATTCGTTTTTCAAACTGTGCGATGCCGTCCTTGCCCTTAAGCGACGGCGGTGTGAAGATTCCCCATTGTATGAATATGCCGAATTTGGCATCGGAAAACCATTTGGACCTGAACGGGGCGGCTTCAAAAACGAGTGGCTTGGTAGCGGAAGCACCTTTCGAGTCGGTTACACGGGCAGTGAATGCATAGTTCCCCTCCTTGCTGGCCATACCCTGAATTTTTCCGGTCTTGTCCAATCGCAGCCCTTTCGGTAATTCGCCGTCGGCAAGGGCCCAGGTGTAAGGCGGCGTGCCGCCCTCTGCTGTCAGCTGAAAGAAGGGGGATGGCCCTGCCTCCGTCCACGACTGGTAGATGATGTTATCGACAAATGCGGGGTATATGGAAGTCTTGGGGCTTTTGTTGTACTCACTGGAAGATGTGGTTGTGATTCGAAGACCAGGATTTTGTCCTGAAACAGACAATGAAACCACCAGAACTGTAAACAAGATACCGCCCATCCATTCAGAAATCCTTTTCATAGCATCAAGGTTGTTTTGGCAAATATGGTTAGAAATATTGTGCCAAAGTGCGGATAAAGAAAAAGTCGCCTCACGTAAGGCGACTTTCGGTTACTCTTCGGTATGGCTCCCGGTCAAAAATCAGAAAGTATAGGTGAAGTTAGCTAGAAATGACCGCGGCATCTGCGGGGCGATCGTAGACCATCCTTTGTAATACTCCTTATCGAATGCATTGTTGAGTTTCAGCCCGATGCGGTAATGTGCGCCCTGGTAGAAGAGCGAGGCATTGGCAACGGTGTAAGCAGGCAGCATAAAGTCGCCCGTCGAGGCGTAGTTGATCGCGTACCGCTTGCTGGCGCCGTTGAACCCGGCACCAACGCCGAAGCCTTTTAATTTTCCTGCCGGTAGCTCGTAGTTAGCCCACATATTGTAGAGTGTCTTCGGGCCGGCTCCCAACGGACGCTTGTTCAGAATCTGCTCGTTATCGGATTTGGTCGTCTTGCTTTCATTGCTGCTGAATCCGGCACGGATATTGAACCCCTTCGCCGGATTGGCATTCAATTCTACTTCATATCCCCGGCTGTAAGCTTCTCCGCCCTGGATTTTGTTGAAAGGAGAGGCCGGATCGGTGATTACCTGGTCTTTCACCTTGATGTCGTAGTAGCTGACGGTCAGGTTCAGTTTGTTTTTGATGATATTGGTTTTAAAACCGAACTCGATCTGGTTTGCCTGTTCAGGGCGGAAAGATTTGATGGTCTGCGGGCCGTCCTCCGGGTTCCCGACGAGTTCAGGGGCCACGTTGGTGAAGCCGTTCTGATAGTTGGCGAAAACGGAAAGTTTGTCGATCAGTGGCTGGTACAGAATCCCGAACTTCGGCGAAAGGGTGGTTTGGTCGTAATCATCGTCGGAGCTGGATACGCTGCCTGCGTTGTTGAAATGGTCGAGGCGGAGACCCACCATTACCGATAATGCTTTGGTAATATTCAACACATCCGAAGCGTAGGCACTGTAAATGTTGTATTTCGATTTGGCATTAGCCACCGGTTGTGAAGCCAGCACCGCGTCGACGGCCGCTGAGGAAAGCGGATAGGCGGTCGTTTCCACACCGGGCGTAAATGGGTTGTCGCCGTTGGAACCGCCGTCGGGAGTAACATTTCCGTAAAACGCATAGCCGGTGCCGTTGCTGGTAGAAGTTGCCGTGAAATAATCCAGACCTAACACGACGCGGTTTCTCAGCGAGCCCAGCTTAAAATCCCCGATGAAGTTCTGCTGGATGTCCGACGTTCCGGTGTATTCATTTTGTTTGTTCAGAAAGCGCGAGAATGTGTTGCCTTTCAGGATACCGTAATCGAAAAGATAGGTGTAATAGCCTTTGGTGGAGGTGGCGCTTTTGGAAACCAGTGTTTGCGACTGCCAGGTATCGGACAGTTTGTAATCCATTTCGACCCGGTAGTTCTGGGTCGGGTTCTGCAAGGTCAGGTCGTTGCTGGTGAAAGACAGTTTGTAGTTATATCCCAATTCCTTCATGTTTTTCGCGACCGACGGAGCACTCCGGTTCAGGAAAAGGAACATCGGGTTAGTCTGTTCGGCTTGGGTAATTTCGCCGTAAAATGAGAAGGATAACTTGTTATTAACCTTGTAGGAAAGGGAAGGTGCTACGAAAAACGACTTTCTGAAACCTGCATCCTGGAAGCTACGTTCGGTCGTATAAGAGGTGTTCAGGCGAAAGTAAAGATTCTTATCCTTATTCAGGGCTGTGTTGAAATCGCCGATAATCTGGTTTAGGCCGAAAGAGCCGGTGGTAAACGACAATTCGCCACCCGTACCGATGTAAGGTTTTTTGGTAACCACATTGATAAGCCCGCCATAGGAACTCACCGCATTGCCAAACAGCGTCGCCGAAGGGCCTTTCAGCACCTCGATGCGCTCGATATTAGCCGGGTTAATGGTCCCGTTCGTTAGCCCTGGAAGGCCGTTCACGAGTTTTGGCTGAACGGAAAACCCGCGAAGCGAATAGTACCCGGCTCCGTCACCACCGCGGCCTGTGGAGGTCCAGAGGTTTTCGACCCCGGCCGCGTTTTTGAGCGCATCGTCAAAATTGGTAACGATCTGCGATTTCAAAAGGTAGTTCGTGATTGTGCTGTATACCTGCGTATTTTCAAAATCCTTCAAAGGCAGCTTAGCGACGTACGCTGTGTTGCTGCGTGAGAATTTATCCTCTCTCTCGCCTTGCACGACTACTTCCCGCAAAATTTCATCACCCTCGTAAAGCATAATCGCCCCAAGTTCGACTTCATTCTGCGAAATAGTCAGCGGTAATTCCCGGGTTTTAAATCCGACGGAGGAAATGGATAAAGTGTAACTGCCATCGCTGATATTGGATATTTCAAATGCGCCATTTCCGTCGGTGTGAGCGCCAAGGTTGCCACTTTTGATGACGATACTCACCCCAGGTAAGCCGTTTTGGGTATTGTCGACAATCTTTCCGCTTACTTTTCCCGTTTGAGCAAGCACCAATGAAGGTAAAAGCAGCCAAATGGATAGTGATAATAAATATTTCATTTATTTAGACTTAATATAATTTGAATGCCGCAAAAGTATTTCCTGAACGCAAGAGTTCCAAAGGTTTTTGTAATATTCCGGTAACATGAGAGCTGTGGGCGGGAGCCGACGAAGTAGCGAATGAAAAGGAAAAGATGCCGGTTAATGAAATAATGTATATACATATGTACATATAAGCTATATTTAGGGAAAATTGGGCAGCGGATGAGAAACACTACTCTGATTTTGGGGATCACATTATCTTGTCTCGGGTACGCGTCCGGTCAAGGGCGGGCAGGCGTGCGCGAGCTGAGTGTAAACGAATTCACAGCCTCGCCGGCGCCTGAATGGTCGGACCTGTTCCTGAGAAAATCGGGCTGGTTGGGCGGCGACGGCATATTTGCGATCCCGTTTTCCGGCCGCGATGCGCAGAGAGAGGACAGCATCCTTTTTCTTTTCAGCGATACCGTGCTGGGAGAAATTGATGAAGCTGCGTTGAAATCCGGGTTCTCGCTGGTGAACAATTCGGTGGCATTGTTGAATGGGAAATCACCCGATCCGGACAAGGCCGCATTCAGGATTGCAAGCAGCGGCGAAGGCCATCGGGCCGTATTTGTCCCGAAGTCGGACAAGCCCGACAAGGATACCTATTTCTGGCTGGGCGACGGTTTTGTGAACCCGGACGCAGGCAAAGACCTTTTCATTTTTGCTTACAAAATCACCAACACACACGATCATTCGGCATTCCCGTTTAAGGAAACCGGGAACGCGGTGATCAGGATACCGGCAGGCAGCCATTTTCCGTATGCGGATCACGAGCAGTTTACGCTGCCGTTCAATGACTACCATGCGGGCGGCGAGACCATATCATTCGGTGCGGGCATTTATAACAACAGCCGGGCAGCGGGGGAAGCTTCGCCCGATGGTTTTGTTTACATTTATGGTACCAAAGGGCCAACCAAAAAGCTGGTTGCAGCCAGGGTTAAGCCGGACCGGCTCACGTCGTTTGATCAATGGGAATTCCGGGGGGAGCAGGGATGGTCGAAAAACGCGGGGGGCGTCGCTGCTTTAAGTGACTCGGTTTCGAATGAATTAAGTGTGAGTATGTTGGCGCCGGGTAAATATGCATTGGTGTATCAGCTGAGCAGCATTTTCCCTGAAATCTGCATGCAGGTGGGGCCAACGCCTTACGGGCCATTCGGACCGAGAATCATATTGTACAAAACGTCCGCGGATATCCGTGATCCCGACCTGTTTACCTACAATGCCAAAGCGCACCCGGCATTGTCGGCGCCCGGCGAATTACTCATTTCCTATAATGTCAATACTTTCAAATTTCTGGAAGTTTTGCCCAAGCAACCCAACCTTTATCGTCCGCGCTTTGTGCGGATCCAATTTAGCCAAAGCTCCAAATCAAAATAGAAATGTCTTCGAATTACGATAAATACCCCTTTATAGAAGTAAGCAAATCATCCGACAAGTGCTTTGTGGGCTGGGCCGGTATTTTTGGGGAGATAGTGCGCTTTGTTCAGGAAACAGGTCAGCCGAAGTGCGTGGTTTGCATGGATGTGTACCACGGGGTCGATACCGGCCCGGTGCGCGAAGCAATCGGGCGGTATGTGCCTGCGGCCACGGTGATCCATACCGGCGGTGCGCTTAAAAGCGTATCCGGGATCGGGGCAATGGTGTACCCGTTTGTGACCGATGACCAGGTCTTCGGGAAAATGAATGACCTGGAAATGGTCGATTTTTTTGATACGGACGAGCTGGAACGAGTGCGCGGGCAAATTCGCGCCATCGAGTCGGGTATAGTGATCGTTTATGGCGAGGGTGCTTCGCTTTTTGCGGATGCCGACCTGCTTGTTTACGCCGATCTGGCGCGCTGGGAAATCCAGAAAAGAATGAAGCGCGGCGTAGTCGGTAATTTCGGAATGGACAACGCCGATGATCAGTTTGCATTGAAATACAAGCAAGGCTATTTCCTCGATTGGCGGGTTTTTGATCGGCATAAACTCCTTTTCTTTGATAAAATAGATTTCTTCATTGATGCCTGTCAGGAGCACGAACCCAAAATGGTGGATGCGCAGCTTTACCAAAAAGGGCTCGATGAGGCTGTCAGGAGGCCATTCAGGGTTGTGCCGTTTTTCGATCCGGGACCGTGGGGCGGGCAATGGCTGAAAGAAGTCGCAGACCTGGATCGCGGAGAGGTTAACTATGCCTGGGGATTCGACTGTGTTCCGGAAGAAAACAGCCTGCTTTTCAAGTTTGGCGAATGCATTTTTGAACTGCCTTCGATCAACCTGGTGCTTACCCGGCCACGGCAATTGCTTGGGAAGCATGTTTACGGCCTTTTTGGAGCCGAGTTTCCGATCCGTTTCGACTTCCTCGACACCATGGATGGCGGTAATCTGAGCTTGCAGGTACACCCTACGAGGCAGTACATCAAGGAGCATTTTGGAATGGATTACACCCAGGACGAAAGCTACTATTTTCTGGAAGCCGACGAGGACGCGTGCGTATACCTGGGTACGCGCAGGGGCGTGAAAGCGGCAGATATGATCGCTGACCTCGAAAAAGCCCAGGGCGGATTGGGGGATTTCGATGCGGAAAAGTATGTCAATAAGCTGCCGGTCAAAAAGCATGACCACATTCTGATTCCCGCAGGCACTATCCACTGTTCCGGCAAGAATGCGGTTGTCCTCGAAATTTCGGCTACTCCCTACATTTTTACTTTCAAATTATGGGACTGGGGAAGGCTGGGCCTCGACGGAAAGCCGCGTCCGATTAATATCGAGCACGGTAAAAACGTGATCGACTGGGGCAGGGACGAGGATTGGGTGAAAGAGAACCTCTTTAACAACGTCGAGCAGATTTCGGTAAATGGCCACTCGATGGAAGAATCGACCGGGTTGTTCAATACCCAGTTTATAGAAACCAGGAGGCACTGGTTCGACAGCAAAGTGACTCATTATACCAATGGAAACCTGAATGTGGTGAATCTCGTGGAAGGTGACGAAGCCGTGGTAGAAAGCCCCGACGGCCTTTTTGAGCCCTATGTGATCCATTATGCGGAGACGTTCATCGTGCCGGCAGATGTGCCGTCGTACACAATTACGCCATCGGGCAGGAGCACAGGGAAGAAATGTGCCACACTGAAAGCCTACGTGAGAAAATAGGGATTGGAATTTCGATTATCCAAATGTTACAAAGAGCAAAATTATTGTTTCTGATGGCGCTGGCTTTGCCGGCGTCGGCCCAGAAGAATGCGGCTGAACATCCGCAGGTTACGGATATCTGGTTGGTTTTCAAGACCCATTTTGACCTCGGTTTCACTGATTTGCCGGAAAACGTGTTTCAAAGGTACCGGGGTGAAATGATGGATGGGGCGATGAAAATCATTGACGATAATGCGCAACTCCCGCCTGAAAAGCGCTTTACCTGGACGGTGCCGGGCTGGCCGCTTAGCGAGCAGATTCTGGGGCCATTGCAAACGCCCGACCGTAAGCAGAAAATCGAAAAGGCGATCCGGGAAGGCGCGATCGCCGTGCATGCCTATCCGTTCACGACCCATACCGAATCGCTCGACTACGAAGATCTGGTCCGTGGGTTGGGATTTTCTTCAAAAGTAGCCCGGGCCTACGGATTACCGTTGCCCATCAGCGCCAAGTTGACGGACGTGCCCAGCCATTCGTGGGTGTTGCCGACGCTGCTGAACCGAGCGGGCGTTAAATTTCTTCAAATGGGCTGCAACCCGGCGAGCCAGTACCCGCGGGTGCCGCCGCTGTTCTGGTGGGAAGGCGCGGATGGATCGAGGATATTGTGTCAGTACACAGCGCTTTATGGGTCGGAGATTAAGCCCGGGGCCGATTGGCCGTGCCGTAATTACCTGGGTATGATCATGACCAACGATAATGAGGGGCCTCCGTCAAAAGAGCACCTGGATGCTATTCTTCAAAAAATTGCAACCGATCTGCCCGGTGTAAGGGTGCATTTGGGGACGTTGGACGATTTCGCCCGCGCCGTTTTGAAAGAGAATCCGGAACTTCCTGTTATCAAAGGGGATATGCCCGATACGTGGATACACGGGATTATGGCCAACCCAAAGGAAACCGGGGTGGCAAGGAGAGTCCGGCCGATGGCTCCTGCGCTGGAAGGTTTGAATACACAAATGAAAATATGGCAATTGCCTGTCGCGTCTATTTCGGGTCAATTGGCAAAAGCTTATGAGCAAAGCCTTTTGTACGCCGAGCACACGTGGGGAATGAATGCGGAATACGGGCCACGGTACAGCTATGGCGAAGATTGGAAAAAATGGATGCGCGAAGCGGAGGCTGAACCCGTACCCGCTAATGGTGACTATTCTCAATTAAAGAATAGCTCGGCCCGCCGCCCGGAGACGGGTAGCAAGCGAAAATGGCTGCATTCTTATGACGAGAAACGGCAGTACATGATGAATGCAGCGCAGATTGTGGATGGCGAGCTGGCCCGTCATCTCGAATTGCTGGCGAAGTCGGTCGGTATGGAAGGGAAGCGGATGGTCGTGTACAACCCGTTGCCGTGGAAGCGGTCGGGGATGGTAGAAATACCCTGGAAAAAGGGGGCGTACTTCCTGGCCCGCGACGTGCCGGCATCGGGTTATATATCATTTTCGGAAAAGGAGATCGGGCAGGCTGCCCGTACTACAAGCACAGTTTCCGCATTTGAAACGCCGCATTTTAGGGTCGTTTTTGATCTGCAAAAAGGGGGGATTTCGTCACTCGTTGATAAAAGGAGTGGTAAGGAGCTGATAGACAGCAGCCAGGGATACGTAGCCGGCCAGTTTCTGCATGAGCGATTCAGCAGCAATGAGGTAGGTGCGTGGTTTAACCGATACAGCCGGATCAAGGATGGCTGGGGGCTGAATGACCTCGGTAAACCCGGTATGGCCAATGCGGCGCAGGTCCCGTACCTGGCGGTAACCCCGCAAAACTGGCATATCGATATCACCGGGTCCGATGCGGCCGACATCGCTACATTGATCCCCACCGACACCCGGGGCCTGGGCAAAGGCTACAAGATCGTTTTCACATTTCCAAAGCACGAAGGTTATGTAGATGTGGAATGGTCTGTGGACTCCAAAACGCCGGAAAAGCATCCCGAAGGAGGCTGGCTGTGTTTCCCGCTCGCGGTGAAAGAGCCGGTTTTCACGGTGGGAAGGCTCGGAGGAATAATTGATCCATCGAAGGATATCATTGCAGGCACCAACAGGTACCTCATGGCGGTTAGCTCAGGCGTGGCCGTTACCGGGTCGGACCAATCGGGTGTGGGTCTCTCGCCGATCGATTCTCCATTGATCAGCCTGGGTGAACCGGGCTTGTGGAAATATTCGGAGAAGGATGGGCCCCGGAAGGCTGCCGTGTTCGTCAATATCTACAATAATATGTGGAACACCAATTTTCCGCTGTGGCAGGATGGTTCGTGGGGTGAAAAAGTGAGGATTTGGGGAATCGACGGAAAAACGGAGACGAACCAGGCACTCGTACGCAATGCGTGGGAGGCACGGCTGCCCTTGCTTACCGGCGCAGCCGACGGTCCCAAAGGCCAGCTTTCCACCCGGCAGGAGGGATTGACTGTTTCAAGAAAAGGCACGCTGGTAACCGCTTTCGGTGATAACCCGGATGGAGCCGGAACGGTGCTGCGCCTGTGGGAGCAAGCAGGTGAGGCCGGGGATGTAACGGTTTCTTTTCCCGAAAAGTCAAAGTTTACAAAAGCCACTCCGGTCAACCTTCGTGGAGAGGTGGCGGGGAAACCTGTTTCCGTGACGCGCGGTAAGCTCCGTTTCTCCCTCGGCGCGTACCAGCCTGCCAGCTTTTTGCTGGAATAATGCCCCGTTGGTTGCGGGACTTTGATGGGTTCGTTTTGCTTATTATTTCCGGGCGTGGTCAAAATTGCTATTTTTGCTTTTGTCTATCTGCAATCCGTCAATATGAAATTTAGTATCGATCACAAGAGTCCTGTTCCTTTGCATATCCAGGCAGAGAACCTATTACGCAACATGATCAACTCTCCGGAGCACCTGGATGGGAAGTTCTTGCCGAATGAGGTGGAGCTGGCAAAACGGTTGGCCATTTCCCGGTCGACCTTGCGCCAGGCGCTCAACAAGCTGGTATATGAAGGGCTGCTTATCCGGAAAAAGGGAGTCGGTACGAAAGTGACGGAGCCGGTAATTAGTTCAAAATCAAAAAACTGGCTGAGTTTTACGCAGGAGATGAATGCGCGCGGAATTATCGTCAAGAATTTCGAGCTGCATGTAACCTGGGTGACGCCCGACGAGAAAATCGCCAATTTTTTTGACATCGGTACCGACAAAAAGGTCCTGAAATTGGAGCGGCTCCGGGGTAAAGCCGAAGGACCGTTTGTGTATTTTATCTCCTATTTCCACCCAAGAGTAGGGCTTACAGGCGAGGAGGATTTCAAACGCCCATTGTACGACATTCTCGAAAAAGACCATATGGTGATCGCTACGCTTTCCAAGGAAGAGGTGAGCGCGATCGCCGCCGATAAGTTCACCGCCGCCAAGCTGGAAGTTGAACCCGGAAGTCCCATTCTTTTTAGAAAACGTTTCGTGTTCGACCAGGGCGAACGGCCTATCGAATATAATATTGGCTATTACCGCGCCGACAGTTTCGTGTATACAGTTGAAAGCGTAAGGGAATAGCCGGACATAATCTTTAAACCTACTCGGGAGAGCCGCAGGTCCGTACATGATCGGATAGGCGGCTCTCTTTTTGTTTATCCATATCATTTCGGCTGGGCAACGGGCTATCATAAAAGGTCAAACGAGTATTAACCAGTCACAGTAATTGTACATACATTTATCGCCCTTTTGCGTATAGCTCAATGGGTTTCTTGTTTTTGTAGAAGCGTGTATACTTATAAAATTCATACAAAATCAATGAATTATTATTGTTGATATTATTTGTATGTTCGAATATATGTTTATATGTTTGTACATATTAAAGTGCGATTACCGATAATATCATAACCGAATAACGTGAGCCTCGCTCCGAAGGCTACTGCATTGCTTTTGTTTCGGAAAAGGGCAAAGCAAAAGGCCGATAGGACTGCCTGGTGGAGCAATTGCGGCGTAATGGCCGTGTGCAATCTGTGCAGAATGCAGCGACGTTTACCTATTACCGTTATACATATCATCAGCAAACCCGGAAGAATTGACGATCATAACCCAGCAGGCTTCCCGGCCGGCAGGGAGGGACTTTATTAATTAAATCTTGCCTTTTATGAAACCAAAACTACTGACTGAAAATGGGCACGGTGCGTCGTGTACCTTGTGGGGGATTGCGTTGATGGGGTTTCTCGCTCCTATGACGTGGGCGAATGCCGGTCCGCTCAGTCGCGCCCCGGGCGGGCGTCTGCCAGGCGTACCAACGTCCGGCATTGCCACACATGTAGCACACCCAACCCGGGCCGAACGAGCCGTTTCCGGAAAGGTTACGGATGAAAACAATGCCGGAATTCCGGGCGTCAACATCCTGGAAAAGGGAACCAATAATGGTGTGGTATCCGATCAGGATGGGAATTACTCCATCCGGGTGAAAGACGAAAACAGCGTGCTGGTTTTTTCCTACATCGGCTACACGAGCAAGGAAGTCAAGGTCGGCTCGCAGTCGGCGATCGCAGTGAAGCTGGATGTCTCGCCCCAGGAACTGAACGACGTGGTGGTGGTTGGCTACGGAACGCAGAAACGGTCGGAACTGACCAATGCCGTTGTGCAGACAACCGGTGCGGAGATCAAGAAATCCAATGCGGTGTCACTGTCCAACTCGCTCGCGGGCCGCATGGCCGGGGTGTATGTGACGCAACGGAGCGCTGCGCCGGGTTTCGACGATTCACAGATCCTCGTGCGGGGCGCCGGTACGTATCGCAATACTTCGGCGCTGATCGTAATCGACGGGGTGGCTAATGCCGATCCCGACGGCTTGAACCGCCTCGATCCCAATGATATCGAATCTATTTCCGTCTTGAAAGACGCTTCTGCGGCTATTTACGGCGCGCAATCGGCGGGAGGGGTTATTCTTGTTACTACCAAAAGAGGTACAACCGGAAAGCCTGCATTCGACTTTTCTACCACGCAATCATGGCAATCGCCGACGATGAAAGTGAAGTCGGCCGATGCATTCCAGTATATGAAGGTGCTGAACGACAGAAGAGCGCTGGAAGGAACGCCGCCGGACTTTCCCGATGCATTGGTAGAGGCATTCAGAACAGGCCAGCGCCGGCCGGAAAACTGGTGGAATGCCCTTATTGGCCCGCCGGTGCGGCAAACACGCTACTCGCTCACCATGCGGGGAGGTACCGACCGAGTGAGGTATTTCCTGTCGTTGGGTACGGCTTCGCAAGGCGGTATCCTGCGTGGTGATACCAAGTCGAAGCTGAGACAATACAACGTAAGGAGTAACATCGACGTAACGGTAACCAAAGATTTTGAGGTAGGTCTCGATCTTTCAGTTCGTGAAAAATATACCCAGACACCGCAGGGTGGCGCCGGTGGGGAAGTGGGTGCGCTTGCAAGCACAAGCCCGTTGCAGGAAGCCTATATCGGTGGGGATTACCGCTATCCCGGTGAAGGATGGTCGCATTTGAACCCGGCCGCGCGCCTGCAAAGCCCCGGCTACCGCAGATACAAGGCCGACGTGGCCAGCGGAACGCTGCGGGCCAAGTACAGCATTCCGTTCGTGAAAGGATTGGCGCTGGACGGTTACCTGTCGCTGGTTAAAACGGTGGATTACAATAAGCAGTTTAACTACGTATGGCCCTATTATGAGCGTGCTCCGGATGGATCGATTGTGAAAAAGCAATCGAGAACGGTGGAGGATATTGGTCTGCGGGAGGATTTTAAACAAAGCCTGCGTACCACCGGAAACGTGAAGCTCTCATATGCCACTACGTTTGCACGAGACCATAAAATAAATGCATTTGTGGCCTATGAGCAGATGAGTTACAACGACAACCTGTTCTGGGCGCAGCGCCTCGGCTACGATTCGCCGCTCATCGACCAGCTTTTTGCCGGAAGTACCAACCGGGCGAACTGGAACAATGACGGAACAGCTACCGAATCGGGCCGCCAGAACTTTTTCGGACGCGTGAGCTACGACTTCAAGGAAAAATACCTTTTTGGTTTCAGTGCGAGGTATGACGGTTCGCCGATTTTCCCGAAAGAAACCCGGTTTGGATTTTTCCCGCAAGTATCTGCCGGCTGGGTGATCAGTAATGAGGCCTTCATTCCGAAGAATATCATCAGTAATCTGAAACTGAGAGCATCCTGGGGGCGACTGGGTAACGACCGGGTAAATCCGTTCCAGTACATCGCTGCCTATGGCTATGACGCCGGTTGGGTAGTGAATGGGGTGGATGCCCGCGGGATTGCCGTGAAGTCGACACCGAACCCGAATATCACGTGGGAAGTGAGCGAAAAGACCGATTTGGGTCTGGAAGCGGCATTTTTGAATAACCGCCTGACGTTCGAGGCCGATATTTTCAAAAACAAAACTTCCAATATTCTCGGCAGAAGGCAGGCTTCGATTCCCAGCTACACCGGTTTGATCCTGCCGGATGAGAACATTGGTAAGATGAACAGCCAGGGTATCGAATTGCAGGCGGGCTACCGGCACAACTTCTCGAATCTCACGCTGCGTATCAACGGAAATATCTCATATAACAAAAATGAGATTGTCTATTTCGATGAAACCCCTCAGGCCGAGCCTTATCAAAAGCTGGAAGGGCAGCCGTTCGGCTCGCGCCTGGTTTACAAGGCCATCGGCATCTACCGGACGCAGCAGGATCTGGACAACAGCGTGAAATATCCGGGCGCGACTTTGGGCGGGCTGATTTTTGCCGACCTGAACAACGACGGTAAAATCGACAGCAACGACCGTTACATGTTCAATACCACTAATAATACCGATGCTACCACCGGGGTTACGACCATTTTCCCAAGTACACAATATGGTGTGAGCGTAGGATTGAACTACAAAGACTTCGATCTCACGATGTTGTTGCAAGGCCAAAGTGGCGCCAAGTTCCGTTTGAGCACAGGATTCAACTCCGGTGCGGGAGGTAATGGTCTGGAATACGTAGCGTTGAACAGCTATTCCAAGGAGAATGTAAATGCGGAGTTGCCGATGATCGCTCCGACAGGTCTTGCCAATTCGGACAGCGACTTCTATTACCATAAGGCGACCTGGATGCGCATGAAAAACATGCAGCTGGGTTATACGCTTCCCAAAAGCCTGCTTTCGAAAGCAAGGATTACCGCTCTGCGGATCTACGTTTCAGGGGATAATGCATTCATGCTCTTCAATTCGCTTAAAAAGTATGGCAATGGTGACCCCGAATTCCTAAGCGGAAACGGTGGTGCGTATCCTAATATGAAGACCCTGAGCTTCGGCCTCAATCTTACTTTCTAATTCAGATAACCTATGAAATATTTAGTTATAAAAAATCAGGTAATGAAGCGGGCATTAACGATGTCGGTCGTCGGCATCATTGCCGCGGCTACTTCCTGTAACGTGCTCGACAAGAAGCCGCTGGACGCGATATCGGATGAGGCGGTATTTAATGATGCGGTTTTTCTTCAGAACTATGTGTACAATATCTATAACGGGATCAAGCCGCCCTGGGCGCCTGGTACCGGCGGCTATGATGCGCTGACGGACATTGCAGTGAACCAACCCGAAACCCATGAGCGCTCGGCAGGTATCCGCAACTACATTGAAGGAAATATGACCGCGGACAATGTTTCGGATCTGGCCGCGATGCAAGATGGCACGCCGCTTTGGAATTATGAATACGGCTTTATCAGAAAGGCAAACGTATTTTTTGAGAATATCGAGAAATCGAGTATTCCCGCCGATAAACTGGATCCCATGAAGGGCGAAGTACATTTCCTGCGTGCGTGGATGTATTTCGAATTGATGCGAACATTTGGTGGCGTACCCATTATTACAAACAGTTTTCAGCTGAACTCGGAGAGTTTTGACGTACCCCGGAATACGTTCGATGAATGCGCGAAGTTTGTATTGGAAGAGTCGGATAAGGCTATCGGATTTTTGAATGGAGTGCCGGTCAATACCGGAAAGATCAGCAAAGCGGCAGCGATGGCGCTCAAGGCGAGGGTGCTGCTTTTTCTGGCAAGTCCGCTCAACAATCCTTCCAACGACATGGCCAAATGGAAAGCCGCCGAAACGGCTACCAAGGCTGTTCTCGACCTGGGCTTTACGCTGCACCCGGAATATGCTGCGCTGTTTAAGAAGCCTTTGAAAACAGATGAAACCATCTTCGGGAAGTCGTTCACACCTGCTACCCGGATACCCGGCTGGGGTTACAATTACGACTACTGGCCCAGCGGTTTCGATGCGCAGCAGCGGATCGTTCCGACGCAGAACTTCGTAAATATGTTCCAGATGACCAACGGCGAATATCCCTACCTGGCCGACGGCGTGACGGTGAATGCGGCTTCGGGTTACGACCCACAGAAGCCGGAGAAAAACCGGGACCCAAGATTTTATGACGCGGTGATTTATCCCGGTGCGGGACCGCTTAATATCGTAGACGGTTCGAAAAGTACCGAGCGCCTGTACGAATATTGGGAAGATGCCAATCCAAACCCAGACAATGCGCCTCCTTATATTAACCCTAACAAAGTAGACCCTAAAAACGGCCAGAACTTGTTTGACTTCGGCCGCGATTCGAAAACCTACTGGGTAAAAGGGCTCACGCCTTTCCACTGGCGGGTACAAACGGGTTACACTTTCAAAAAGACCGACGACTTTGTCGGCCCGCGCGCGAGCTTTGATTATGACTATAACCAGGTGGTGGTGTTTATGAGGTTGACTGAGTTTTTCCTGAACTACGCCGAAATCGAAATGGCATTGGGCAACGAGGCAGTTGCAAGGGAATATATCAATAAGGTGAGAAAGCGGGCGTCGGTGCATATGCCCGATGTGAAAAGTACGGGTGCAGATCTGGTGCGGGTGTACCGGAACGAAAGGGCTATCGAGTTGCATTTGGAGGATTCCCGTTTCTTCGACCTTATGCGTTGGAAGGCGGCCCCCGGAAATGTGGATATAGCGGTGAGAGGGCTTACAAAAGTTACCATGGACTGGACAGGTGCTAAGCCGGGGGACGCTCTGGGAAAACTATCCTATACCTACGGCGTGATTCCCGAAGCCGAGGTACGGAAGCCCTGGAAGGGCGACCATTATTATCTTTTCCCAATCCCGAATACGGAGATCCGGAAAAGTAATGGCGCGCTTAAACAGAACCCGGGCTATTGATCAGGCATAAATTCTCATAGAGTGAATTAGTAAATAGTTGAGGTATTTGGGACCAATGGCGGGGTATACCCGCCATTGGCTTTTATAGACGGTTCTCGTAAAAACTCCTGCTGGGCACCTGCGGAAAGGGGTCGCCAGCTGGCAGGAATGAGCCTTCCAGTATATGTATATTGTGAGTTTCGATATGTATATACATATCATACATATTGGCTGAATTTCGACGAAAAATTTCTGTTTCTCTTAGAGCTTGTAGAACTAAAATACAAAACGATATCTGATGCAATTTTTGTAATTAATTTAAAATCAATTATTTATATTTATGATGGATTATTTTTGTATGTTGATTTAATGCAACTTTTTTGACTGTTAGTGATATGTTTGTATATTTGAACATATATTACAAAGTCCCTTATGAAAGCGCCAAATGTAAGTCTGGGGTTGGATGTCGGAGGAAGTCATGTTACGGCCAGTGTCGTGGATATGTCTTTCACCGGAGAGCGGTCGCTTTCGATGGTGCGAAAGGAAATAGATAGCTTCGGCGCTGCCTCGGAGATTGTGGCTGCGATCGCCGATTGTATCACGGAGGCGCTCGCGGGCAGGGAGCCGGTTGCCGGAATCGGGATCGCATTCCCAGGGCCTTTCAATTATGCCAAAGGGGTTTGTACAGTCCTTCACGTAGGCGGGAAATTCGAGCGAATGTTCGGGCTTCACCTCGGGCAGGCGCTCAGAGACGCTGCCGGTATGTCCGAAACCGCAATCCGGTTTTTCAATGATGCGCATTGCTTTGCCGTCGGTGCCTATATGCAAAACTCGCTGCAAAGTAAACGGACGGTTTTTCTCACACTCGGATCCGGCTTTGGATCGTCGTTCATGGAGAATGGCGAACTGTTAACACATCATATCACACTGCCCGCGTCGGGTGCATTCTACAATGAGCCTTTTGGGGAATCCATTGCTGACGATTATTTCTCTACGCGCTGGTTTCACCAGGCCTATCAGCAGGCCACCGGGCAGAATATCCGAAATGTTCGTGAGCTGGCTGAAATGGATTCGGAAGTCTCGAAAAGCATATTCCATGAATTTGGTGTTAACCTGGGCGGGTTTCTGCTTCCATGGCTGAAAAACTTCGGGTGTGATGAGCTGGTGATTGGCGGGAATATCGCAAAAGCGGGCCATTTGTTTCTCAATGCATTAGAAAATGAATTGAAATCGCTTGATGGTAAAGTGCATGTGGTTTTTTGTGATGATACGGAAGCGTGTATCCTGACCGGCGCTGCCTGCCTGGGCAATCGGGAAGGGGAAGCCTCCGACGATGCTGCCGGGGCTCCGGTTCCTGCCTGTGACACCGATCTTTTGGTCGAACGGTTGCGTCATGAAAAAACGGCCGCGATCGATGGTTTGGAAGGGCATCCATGGGAAGTCGTCCGGCAGAAACTGCACGCCGCCCTGACGGCGGCGGGGCGGAAGGTACTTTGGTACGACATAGATGCCTGTCTTAAAAACCCGGCCGCCGATGAAAGACCAACCGGAAGCTTTGGAAACGTATTTTACGCATTAGATGATCAGAAAATGAGGGTGCTGCACCCTGATACTTCTGCTGACTTGTGTATTGTTTACGGCACCGGCGCTGCTTTGTGTGGTTGGGAGGGCGAGCTGGTGAACCTCGGTTCTGCCCTTGAAACGAAACCCGTTTGATGACCGAAAGCGGATCTTAGAAGAAAGCCCTTAACCAAAGAACACCTTGCAAACACAACACGTAAAACACTTTACATTTCTCATTACGCTCATCGCGGCGTTGGGAGGCTTTTTGTTCGGGTTCGATATGGCCGTTGTGAGCGGGATCATCGAGCCGGTCAGAACGCAATATGGCTTGTCGGCTGCGGAAGAGGGACTGTTTGTTTCGTTTGCTTTGCTGGGCTGCATTATCGGGGTTGCGTTCTCGGGTTACCTGGCCGATAAAATAGGCCGGAAAAAAGTCCTGTTTGTAGCGGCCTTGCTTTTTTGGGTCAGTGCAATAGGTTTTTCATTTTCAAGTACTTACACTATTCTCATTATATTTCGCATCATGGCTGGCGCGGGGGTGGGAGTGGCTTCCAATGTGTCGCCGCTGTACATTTCGGAAATAGCGCCTGCGCCGAAACGCGGCGGGCTGGTTACGTTCTACCAACTGGCTATCACCATAGGTGTGCTGGCGGCGTACATCAGCAACTTATTCCTGCACAGGTATTCGCTCGCCCATGCGGGCACGGGAAGCGGCGTTTTGCATTGGCTGTTTGTGGAAGAGGTATGGCGCGGGATGTTTTTTGTAAGCGTAATCCCGGCGGCAGTGTTTTGTGTATTGCTCCTGACGGTGCCGGAAAGCCCGCGCTGGTTGGCCAAACACAACAGAAACGAAGAGGCACTCGGGATACTGGTCAAAATAAATGGGGAGGATGAGGCCCGTACGGAATTCGGGGCAATAAAGGAAGCCTTCACACAAAGAGAGGGAGGCGTAAAGGAGTTAATGCAATATCCCTTACGAGGCTTGCTGGTAATGACGATGGTCCTCACCGCCCTTTCGCAATTCAGCGGAATCAACGGCGTGGTATTCTACGGCCCGACGATTCTCCGGTCCGCCGGCATCGTGATCGGCGACGTGCTGTTGTACCAGGTAATGCTTGGCCTGGCCAGCATGGTGTTCACGCTGATAGCCATCTGGAAGGTCGATACGCTGGGACGGAGGTCGTTGTACCTGATAGGTTCAGCCGGGGCGGCGGTATCGCTCGCATTAACCGGCCTGTGTTTCGCCTACGGCATTAATGGCTGGGGGATGCTGGTGTGCATCATGCTATTCCTGCTTTTTTTCGCCTTCTCGCTCGGGCCGTTGAAGTTTGTCATTGCTACGGAAGTATTTCCAAATCATATCAGGGGAACCGCATTGTCTATCTGTATTATGACGATGTGGGTGTCGGACTGGATCGTAAACCTGCTCTTCCCGCTCATGCGCGACGGGCTGGGAGTGGCTAATACATTTTTCGTTTTTTCCTTCTTCTGCGTGTGCTCGTATGTGTACGCGAAGCGGAACCTGTTTGAAACGAAAGGAAAGCGGCTGGAAGAAATAGAACAGTTCCTGAGTTCGGAGACTGTGAAAGGCGAAGTAAAGATTGGTTGATTGTGTAAAAAAATGCAAATGAAAAAGAAGTTCTTGTATCTGGGGGTACTATCCGGCGCCGTTGCTTTTCTGGCGGTTTCTTGTTTCAAAAAGAACGGCGTGTTACAGTCTCAGTCGGGTAGTGAAGCTGTGAGTTATAATTTCGATATCCGGCCGATTTTGTCCGATAAATGTTTCGCATGTCATGGTCCCGATTCGAAAAAGCGGGAGGCTGGTCTAAGGCTCGACTTGGCCGAAAGCGCCTATGCCAAGCTGAAAGACGGAAAAGGTGTGGCGATCTTCCCGGGCAAGCCGGAGCAGTCGGAGGTGTACCGGAGGATAACTTCGGCGGACCCGTCTTACCAAATGCCGACACCCGAATCGCACCTGGGTTTGCTGAATGAAAGTGAAATAGGGCTGGTGAAGAAATGGATCGAGGAAGGTGCCAAATACGAGCGGCACTGGGCATTCACCACGCCGGTATTGCCGGCAGTGCCCGAGGTTTCGAAAGAAGACTGGCCCAAAAACGAAATAGACAATTTTGTGCTGCGTAAAATGGAAGGCGCCGGACTGACACCGAACGACGAAGCCGCTAAAAGCTATTTGTTGAAAAGGGTGGCGCTGGACCTTACGGGCCTGCCACCGACCGTGGAAATGCAAAAGCAGTTCGAAGCCGACAAAAGCGACAAGGCGTACGAAAAAGTAGTGGACCAACTGTTAGCGCAGAAAACCTATGGCGAGAAAATGGCCGTTCACTGGTTGGATGTGGCGCGATATGCCGACTCGTACGGTTACCAGGACGATGAAGTGCGTACCCAATGGCCGTGGCGCGACTGGCTGATCAATGCGTTCAACAAGAATATGAAGTACGACCAGTTCCTGATGTGGCAGATCGCGGGTGATATGCTGCCCAATGCCAACAAGGAGCAGATACTGGCCACGGCATTTTTCAGAAACCATAAATACACCGAAGAGGGCGGCGTAATACCGGAAGAATACCGGATCGAGTACAATATCGATAAAACGAAAACTTTTAGTACCGGTGTGCTGGGGCTCACCGTCGAATGCGCGCAATGCCATGACCACAAGTATGACCCTATTTCGCAGGAGGATTACTACCGGATGTTCGCATTCTTCAATAACTCCAAAGAGCTTGGATTTGAGGGGGATATTTCGCAAACGAAACCTGCCAAGAACCCGATCATGACCATTTCGGACGAGGAGGCGAAGACATTGCTGTCGTTCATCAACCGGCCGGATACGAGCCGTCTGATGGTATCGGTTCTGGGCGACCTGGATACGCTGCGCCCGACGCACATTCTCAATCGGGGATCGTACGATGCGCCGGGTAGGGTGGTTACCGCCTCGGCATTGCCTGCGGTAATGCGTTTTGATACCCTCAAACTACCGCAAAACCGGTTGGGACTAGCCAAATGGACGACCAGCAAGAGCAATCCGCTCACGGCCCGGGTTTTCATTAATCAGATATGGCAGGAGTTTTTCGGAAGGGGCATCGTGAAAAGTACCGGGGATTTTGGCATGCAGGGCGACTTGCCTACCAATCCCGCATTGCTCGACTGGCTTGCGGTCGACTTCATGAACCACGGTTGGGACATTAAAAGGCTCGTGAAACAGATCGTCACTTCGGCGACCTACCGGCAATCTGCCAAGGTTACCGACGAAAAACTGAAAGCCGACCCCGAAAACATCTACCTCTCGCGCGGCCCCCGCTACCGTCTGCCTGCGGAGCTCGTGCGCGACATGGTGCTCTCGACCAGCGGTTTGCTGAATCCCAAAATAGGAGGCCCCAGCGTAAAACCCTACCAGCCGAAAGGCATGTGGGAGGCGGCTACTTCGGGACGCGGCACCCTGCGCACCTACCAGCAGGACAAAGGTGATGCATTGTACCGCAGAGGGATGTACACGTTCATCAAGCTCACCGTGCCGCCGCCGTCGATGATCATTTTCGATGCCAGCAACCGCGACCACTGCGAGGTGAAACGTTCCAAAACCAATACACCTTTGCAAGCGCTGGTGATGCTCAACGACCCGACCGTGCTCGAAGCCTCGCGCGTGTTCGCCGAGCGCCTGGTCGCGAAGTCGACCGACATCGAGAGTAATATCCGTTCGTCGTTCCAGGCGATCGTCTGCCGCCAGCCGACCGATAAGGAAGTAGAGCTGCTCAAAAAATATTACAATGAAGAAGCTACCATGTTCTCGAAACAAAAAGACAATGCCGCGAAAGTCTTGAATGTAGGTGAATTCCCCCACGAGGCCAAAGCCGACAAGGTACGTGCAGCAGCATTGATGCGCGTGATCAACACCCTGTATAACATGGAGGAGACGATTACGAAGAGTTGAAAAATGGCTTTAGGCTATAAGCTATAAGCTATAAGCCTTAGGCTATAAGCTTATCTAGGCATACCACTTGCAGCCTAAAGCCTATTGCTTAAAGCCTACAGCCTATTGCCTAAGTCTACAATGAACAAAAAATCAAAACAAGAAGCTTACGGCCTAAGGCTTATAGCTTAAAGCAATAAAAATATGGAAAAGCCAATATTCGATTACGGAGTCAATACCACGCGGAGGCATTTTTTGTCCAAACTAAGCCTCGGCCTCGGCAGCGCGGCCCTGGGGTCGCTGCTCATACCGGACCTTTTCAAAGGCGGCGGCGGGGAGCCCGATGTGAACGAGCTGATGGCCGGCCTGCCGCATTTCGCTCCGAAAGCCAAGCGGGTAATCTATCTGTTCCAAAATGGTGCCCCCTCGCAGCTCGACCTGTTCGACTACAAGCCGATGCTCAACAAAATGCACGGGCAAGACCTGCCTGAGTCAATCCGGGGCGGGCAACGCCTGACGGGTATGACCGCCAACCAGGCCAAGTTTCCGCTGGCGGGCTCGATTTTCAATTTCAAACAGCACGGAAAGAGCGGTGCCTGGATGAGCGAACTGCTGCCGCACATGGCCGGCATTGCGGACGATCTTTGTATTATCAAAACCCTTAATACCGAAGCCATTAACCACGACCCCGCGCTGACTTTCTTCCAGACGGGCGCGCAGGTAGGGAACAGGCCAAGCTTCGGTGCATGGCTGAGCTACGGATTGGGCAGTGAAAACCAGAACCTACCTGGTTTCTGCGTACTGCTTTCGCGCGGGAAAGGTAATGGGCAGGGTGTTTATTCCAAACTCTGGACCAACGGCTTCCTGGATTCGGTGCACCAGGGCGTGCAGTTCAGCAGCGGCGAAAACCCCGTGTTGTATCTCAATGACCCCGATGGGATGGACCGCACCCAGCGCCGCAAAATGCTCGATAATCTGGCCGAACTGAACCAGGGCACATTCAACGACTTCGGCGATCCGGAAATCACGGCCAAAGTACAGCAATATGAAATGGCGTTCCGTATGCAGACGGCCGTTCCGGAAATTACCGATATGAGCAAGGAACCGGAATCGATCGTGAAAATGTATGGTCCGGAATGCCTTGTGCCCGGTACTTATGCTGCGAACTGCCTTCTGGCGCGGAAACTTTCCGAGCAGGGTGTGCGGTTCGTGCAGCTTTATCACCAGGGATGGGACAGCCATGGCGGACTGCCGACGGAAATCAAAGGGCAATGTATGGATGTGGATCAGGCGTCGGCCGCATTGGTTACCGATCTCAAACAACGCGGCTTGCTGGACGAGACGCTCGTGATCTGGGGCGGGGAGTTCGGGCGTACCAACTACTGTCAGGGAACGCTCACCAAAGACAACTACGGCCGTGATCACCACCCGAGGGCGTTCACCGTGTGGATGGCCGGCGGTGGTATCAAACCGGGCATGGTGTACGGCGAGACCGACGAGTTCGGATACAATATTGTGAAGGACCCTGTCCACGTCCACGATTTTCATGCGACCATCCTCAACCAACTGGGACTGGATCATGAAAAATTGGTGTACAAGCATCAGGGCCGCCGCTATCGTCTTACGGACGTTGCCGGTAAGTTGGTGAAAGGAATTATTGCGTAAAGTACAAACCTCTAATACAGTGAGTAGAATTTTGTCGGATTGGAAAGGGTACGTCTACAATATTGCCTTTTTCCTGAATGGATTGCTCGTATTTCTGTTGTTCTTCGAAAGCCGGTTCGCCGTTCCGCAATGGATGCAGGCTTTGGGGAGAATGCACCCGCTCGTGCTGCACTTTCCGTTGGTTGTATTAATCCTTTACAGCCTGTGGGTAATGATCGTGCGGAAGCCGGATTCTCATACCTGGAATGAAGGCCTGGCCGACAGCCTGCTGGTGATTGGTACATTCACTGCTGCGGTGGCTGCATTTTCCGGCTTTGTGCTGTCGCATGAGGAAGGTTACGAATCGGACACATTGCTTTGGCATAAATGGCTGGGTATCGCCATTTCCATTGCGGCGGTGGTTTGGTACGGGGCAAGAAAATCCCTGTTGCCGTGGACGACCGGTGCAAAAGTGGTTGCCGGGGCATTCCTGGTGTTGCTTTTTGTGGGCGGGCACCTGGGGGGAAATCTTACCCATGGCGAGGATTTCCTGATTTCGCCGCTGGGGCCGTCGGCCGAACCGGCGCAACACGTGGCGTTTGAGGAGGCCAAAGTATACGAGCATCTGGTGAAACCGGTGATCGAGCAGAAATGCCTTTCCTGCCATAATGAAGAAAAATCGAAAGGAGGGCTGCAAATGCAGACAGAAGCCCTGCTTAAAAAAGGTGGAAAAGGCGGCATGCTCTGGGACACCACCAAGGCGGACCTGGGCTTGCTCATCAGCCGCCTGCATTTGCCGCTGGATGATAAAAAACATATGCCGCCGCGCGGTAAAGTGCAGCTCACGGAAGAAGAAGTGGTATTGCTTGCGGCCTGGGTCAAAAGCGGTTCGCGCTTCGATCAGCTTGTGAGTTCGCTGTCGCCGCAGAGCCCCGTGTATTCCTACGCGCAGAATGTGCTGGGCGGGGATCGTACCGAGGAGCAATATGCATTTAGTGCCGCATCGGCCGACGAGGTGAAGAAGCTGAATACCAACTATCGCCTCATCAAGCCGTTATCGGCAGGCTCTCCGGCATTGTTCGTGAACTTTTACAACAGGGCTAATTTCAAGAGTCAGGACATCGAGGGCTTGCTGCCTTTGAAAGACCAGATTGTTTCCATGGATTTGAGTAAAATGCCTGTGAAAGACGAGGATCTCAAAACACTGGCTAAATTTCCCGAACTTCGCAGGCTCATACTAAACTTCACGGACATTACGGGTAGCAACCTGACGGAACTGAAAAAGCTGGCCAATCTGCGGGAGCTTTCGTTGAGCGGTACCGGCATTACCATGGCGCACGTCAAATCGCTCGAAGGTTTCCCGGCGCTTCGTCGAGTTTATCTTTGGAGTACGGGTATTGGCCCGCAAGATCTGGAAACTTTGAAAAAAGGCCAGAAAATCGCATTTGAAACCGGTTTCCGAAGCGATACCCTGGTGATGGCGCTTAACCCGCCGGTAATCGTCAACGAAAAGCAGCTGATCAGCAAGGGGGAAACGGTTGCGATGAAGCACCAGATCGCGGGTACGGTCATCCGTTATACGCTGGATGGCTCCGAGCCCGACAGCGCCAGTTCGCCTGTTTACGACAAGCCGATTGCTATCAATGGAAACTTAAAGCTCAAAGCAAGGGCATTCAGGAAAGGATGGTACGGCAGTACGCAAGTGAGCAAATTGTTTTTCAAAGAAGGCTTCCACGTCGATAGTGCGCAGCTGATCACGCCGGTAGACCAGCGGTATCATGCAAAAGGTGCCGCGTCTATCTCGGACGGCAAGGTCGGCGACACCGAGCGGGTGAGTGGTACCTGGCTCGGGTATGTCGAGAACGATTTCCAGAGCTATCTGTTTTTCAAAAAGCCGGTGAAAGCCAGTGTGGTGACTGTGAGTACATTGCGGAGCTTCGGGAGCTTTATTTTTGAACCAACTAGGATTGAAGTATGGGGCGGTGCCGACCCGAAAACCTTGAAATTATTAAAAGTGATCACCCCGGGAGTCCCGGCGAAAGACATTCCGGGTACGGAAAATATTGTGTATGAAGCCGGATTTGAGCCACAGCAACTGAGCTGCATCAAGCTCGTCGCGAAACCGCTTGCAAAAATACCTGCCTGGCATTCGGGTAAAGGCAATAAAGGTTGGCTGTTTGTCGACGAAGTAATCGTAAATTAAGGCTGTTATGGCATAATTCATGCTATTTAGTCCATTAGGTTAATCGGTGATGCATAAGCCCGTAGGTCTTTGACTTACGGGCTTTTATAATGAAAAAGGCCCGTAGCTTTTGCCACGGGCCTGATTTGTTAATGTACCGATCGTTTGAGTGTGCAGAATGGCCTGCTGTTTTTACCGTCCAGGTCCGTTTGGAAGAGTTTCCAGGTATCCTTGTCGAGTTCTTCGAGATGGAACTGGTTTGCAGGATCGGCCAGCTGCTTTTTGACCCATCTTGGAAATGCGTTGGCAGCCCGTGCATTTTCCCACGTTCTGATGGCCTTGAAAATCGCATATTTTTCTGTGCAGGCTTCCACGTCCTTTTGGTTGATTTGGAGGCTGTAAGTAGAGCCAATGCCCACGGAAATCGCCTGAATATGCTCATACTGCGCCACCGTGGAGCCCGCTTTGATCGGGAAGTTGCCGCCCATGCCGGACGGGAAGAAATTGGCGTAGGTCACATCGCGCAGGTCCTTACCCTGGCTGGTGCTGCTGCCCCATTCCCGCGTCTCCACATCGTAAAGGTTTTTGCCTCCGCCTACGTTCCAGATGCTCTGGTAGTGCCATGAGCCCTCCGAAAGTGTTGATCCCGTGAAGCGGATGTACGGTACGCCCAGGGTTTTGGCTTTATCGAACATATGGCGGAAAAAACGTTTCACGGAGTAGTAACCGTGGCCGTTGTTGAACAAAAATTCCTGGCCGTCGAAATCGTAATAGGCCAGACCGTTTACCTTGCAAAGGGTTGCGTAGTACTCCGCGATCTGGTCCTGCAACTGCATATTGGGGATCAGGCCGTCGTACCCGTAGTTGATCGTCACTTGCAGCTTGTAAATGGTATCGCCTGCTGCATGGCTGGCGGTAGCGGTGTTCCAGTAGCCGCGTTTCACGTTCAGCAGCCGGTAGGGCGCCTCTTTGGAAATGCCCAGATAGTGAATAAGTTCCTTGCCGATCTTTATCATGTTCAGGTCCTTGCAATGGCCCTCCCAACTGGCTATCTCATCCAGGTATCTGGGATCGTTGACGAATATCAGCGTGTCGGACGCCCCGATGCTCCTGGTCAGAATGCGCTTTTGCTGGTAGCAAAGGCTATCACTCGGAAATGGGCTGGCATCCTGTGTACCGGGCGCGAGGGCGGTGGTAATGGGCGTGCGGCCGATGATAATACCCAGCCGGGCTGCGATTTCGGACAGTTCTTTGTGCGATTTGTTCCCCGCCGCCATCTTCAATGGCTTTTTCTCGAAATTCTTCCCGTCGATATATCCTCCGTTACCACGATCGGGGCGGATAAAACCCTGGTCGTAAAGGCTGATGGCCTTGAAGCCCAACTGATGCGTGTACGGTACAATGCTATCGTACACGTTGCCGCTTGTGAGCACGTCGGGCGTGTAGGCGGAAGGATCTTTGACCCATTTCCCATTGAAAGTAGGGTAGGGCAATCCTTCGGACAAGACGATATTTTGCACCACATCCAGCAGCGCTGTACTATCGGGACTGCCCCAGAATGCTACCGAGGAACCTACGTAGTCGATGCCCGGCAACGGTTGCACGTCGAGGTGGTTCGGGATGTTGGCTTCCATATTGGGGATCAGCGAAAAGAGCACGGTCCGCTCGGGTGCCCTGTCCCTTGAATTGTAGGCAATGGATATCCTGCCTTGCGGGTCAATCTGCGCGGCGTTGCCGTATAAGATCCGGTAATAAGGTTCCTTGTGTGCATAGAACGCTACATCGCTGATACCGTCGCCGCCGATCGGAAACACCTGGCCTTCATGCAGGTGCGCGGGAAGCGGGAAGCGCTTTTTGTCCGGGCTATGGATAATGTACTGGAAAGGCGCCGCATCGGCCACAGTTTCGGACGTGCCGCCGAGGGTATTGTCGTTAAGCGCCAGCATTCCGATGGCGTAGTTGACCGCCTCGCTGGTATCCCGTGCCACGCCGATGATCTCCCCGAAAAGATTGGTGATATTGGTATGATATGCGCCCCATTGCACATTATCGATGCCGTTGCGGGGGTGCAGCGATTGCAGGGTCAGTTTGAAGTATTTTTTGTGGGGGACCAGCGAAACCGTGGCCACCGAACCATTGGCATAATGCAATGTAAATGCCTGTTTGGTTTTATTAAAAATGGCTTTGGTCGGCTGGTAGTATTTGTTCTTTTGGCTGTCGAACAGGGATAGCAACGGCGACGGTTTTTCAGCGGGGCTGAACTCGCGCTGATTCGTTTTCCCTGTCACGTTCTTCATACTCGTGATCCATCCCTTGTTGTTGATATGGATTTTAAAATAACTGGTGCTGAAATCGTGCTGGGCATGGGCTAAGGATGCCAGAAAAACGGCAACGAGGGTTAGAACAACTGTTTTGGGAATTTGAAATCGCATAGCTGGGTAATGATTAATAAACACATATTCTGATAGGTAGAAACCTTTATAAAAAAGCGATGATGCCTATTCTCTCGAAGTAAGCATCATCGCCCCAAGGACCTACTTTTATTGTTATTCTAACGGATTAAATGTGCCGCCCCATTCCGCATTTTGCTTCAACACGGAGCTGGCTTCCAGGTTCTTCTGGCTGATCGGATAAAACCAATGGCTCGTATCAAGATTGAACTTGTATTGCGGATCGCCGTCGAGGTTTTCGATGAATACTGCCGTGAATTTCTTGCGGACAGCCGCATTTGAAATGTCATCCGTCCATTCAATCTTTTCTCCATCCTTCAAAACAAAATAAATACCCTGGCGGAACTTCGTTTGGTTGACCAGGTCAAACCGCTTCCATCTCCGCAGATCGCCCCAGCGCTTGTTCTCGAACGCGAATTCTACGAACCGCTCGCTGATATAGGCGTCCCTGATTTCGGCCTGAGAGGCAGCCGCGATCCCATATTTGCCCGCTGCACCCGGCGTGATGCCTGCCCGCGCGCGGATGTCCTTCAATACCTGCAATGCTTCATCGGCCTTGCCAACTTCATTAGCGGCTTCGCCATAGTTCATCAGCACTTCCGCGAACCGTATTTCCACCCAGTCGGTGGCTGCATTGCCGATGACCGTGCTGGTGAGCGTGTTGTCAAGTCCCTTGATCTCGAAGAAGCCTGATACACCCGAGCCGATCGTTACAGCTTTCTGGTCGCTGGCAAGCGATATGTATTTGAAACCACCGGGAGCGCTGGCGTCCGCCGCTTTTCTCCACGCGCTCCAGTACCGCGTGCCGGTGGGAAGGTCGGGTGTAGGGTAAGGTGTTCCGCCGGTGAAGATGGTCGCGTAGAACCGGTCGTCGCGGTTGGTCACGAAATCGGTCATGTACTGCTCGTTGTAAGCAGGATCGCTCAGGAGTTTTGCCGGATCAAACTGCATGGGCGAGCCGTCCTTTTTGGGATATGCATGCAGCAATGGCAGCAGTGGCTGGTTTCGGTTCGCATCTCCCTGCGTGAGCGGCTGCGGGCGGATACCAGCCTGGTTGAACGGGTGATCGGGGTAAGAAAATTGATTCACCATAATTACCTCCTTATTTCGCTCCTGTTTCCAAATTTGCCCGTAAGCACCAAGAAGGCCTTTTCCCTGCGCTTTCAGGAAGTCTACGGCCGCTTTGTTCGCTTCGTAAGCTTTCTGCCAGCGTGACTGATCGTTCGACGGGTTGAACATAGGGCTCGCGTACCAGAGCAGCACTTTGCCTTTGAGGGCCATGGCAGCACCCTTGTCAATGCGTCCGTAGTTGGCATTATCCCATTGATCGGGCAGGGAGGCGATGGCCGCATCCAGGTCCGCAATGATCTGCGTCACGCATTCCGAGGTTTTGTTACGGGGGATGAAGAGGCTTTCCTTGTTGGAAGGGTCCTGCGGATTCAAAATCAGGGGCACACCTCCGAAAGTAACGACTTTACCGAAGTAATCCCATGCTCGCCAGAAAAGCGCCTGTCCGGTCATCTGCTTCTTTTTCTCCTCGGAAAGTACGGTGGGAGATACGGTAGGCAGCTTCGCGAGGAAAAAGTTGATCTTGTCGATATTGGTGTAAACCAGGTCCTGCCCATCGGAGGCGACGCTGATGATGCCCCTGAGGTAATTTCCCATCGAACCGGGTGCATTCATGGCTTCGTCGCTGCTGTTGCCATTCACCGGCCACGACGGGATCATACTGCCGTGAATGTCAGTCAGAAAAGCATTAATCAGCTTTTCGTCGTTCCAGACGTTGTCGGGGTTGATGGCACCGGTGTTGACGTAGTCGAGAGCGGGCGTGCAGGCCTGGGGAAGGGCACCCGCCGCCATGCAGAACAATGAGAGTCTTATAATATGTTTACGCATGATGAAATCCTTTTGAAGTGTCAGAATGTGACATTGATACCAAAGTTGAAACTACGCATGACGGGATATGCAAATCCGTTTTCAATTTCAGGGTCGTAGTAAGAGAATTTGGTGAGGTTGAACAAATTGGTCCCCGAGAAGTAAAACTTCACACTTTCCAAAGCCTTGTTATAAAGCCGTGGGGGCACGGTATACCCGATGGTCAAAGATTTCAACCTGGCAAAGCCGGCGTTCCGGTACCAAAATGTCGACGCTGCATTGTAGGTATTAGACTGCGTTGCCGATATCGCTTTGGGCAAGGTTGCATTGGGGTTTTGCGCCGTCCAGCTGTCGCTATACCATCCCGAGTACAGGCGGTTCCACTCTACACCGCCCGCAAGATCCTGATACGATTTTTGTTGTTTGAGATTCCCGTTGAACATCAGATCAACGCTGATGCCCTTCCAGCTTCCGCCCAGGTTCAACCCGTATACAATCGGAAAGTTGCTCTTTTTGAGAACCACGCGGTCGTAGGTGTCGATGATCCCGTCCGGGGTACCGGCCGGACCGCTCAGGTCTTTATACACCATCATACCTAATGCGGGCGTCATTCCATTATGCTTGTAACCGCTATGCTCACTGTTGAACTGATCCAGCTCTGCTTGTGTGCGTATGATCTTGTCAAACTGATATCCGCGTATGACGGTCAGTGATCGGCCGGTCGGAATGTCTATTTGTTGTGCGTTTTGAGCATAATCCTGCTTAACGATCCGGTTCCAACCGTATGAAGCGGTCAAATTCCCGTAGTAGGAGAAGGCCTTCTTGGAGCTCGAATAACCCAGGCTGAAATCAAACCCCCTGGCTTTAATCACGCCGTAGTTTTCCGGTGGCAAGCTCAGGCTAAATGTTGGAGGAACGGAAACGACCCTCAGACCCAGAATATCATATGATTTGCGGTTCCAATATTCGAGGGTTGCTGTCCAGTGTTTCAAAAAGTTAATGTCGGCACCCGCATTATAGGTCAATGACTTTTCCCAGGTCAGATTAGGGTTCACGACAGATCCGTAAGTAACACCGGTAGCCGTTTTGGCATCCGTGCCAAAGTAGGCGGAAGTTCCTTGTTTGTAAGATTCCTGCCATTGCCAGCCAGTCACGATCGGATTGCCGTTCACATCATTCGCCACATCATTTCCGGTCAGACCGGCAGATAACCGAAGTTTAAGATTATCAATTCCGGAAGCTTTGGGAAAGAAGTTCTCTTTCGAAACCACCCAGCCCAACGATCCTGCCGGAAAAACACCCCATCTTTTCTCAGGTCCAAAGTTCATAGAGCCATCTTTACGGAATGAAAAGGCTGCGAGGTATTTGCCGTCATAATCGTAGTTGAACTGGCCGATGTAAGAAGCCCGTCCAATCGTAAAATCGGTCTTTCCTCCTGCGTAATCATCGGCACGCGTGCCACTGGCAGCCCACCATTGATCCGTGGTATATACGGGGAATGTTTCACGTCCTGCAAAAATGCCGCTTCCGCTGGATTCCGCTTTTTCATAAACCAGCAGGCCCTGTACGTGATGAAGGTTGTTGAATGTATTCTCGTAGCTTAATTGCAGATCGACCTGGTAATCCTGTCCCCAATCCACATTTGTACGCAGATAATCCTTTGGAATGTTTGTGGAAGCTTTGGTGCTCAAAATGTCCGCATCCTTTGTGGAGATAATATGCTTGTTGACCGGATCGCGCTTCATTACATTCATCAAATAACTCTTCTGGAAGATTTTCTCCCGCTTGTATTCGAAGTTTTTACTAAACGCTACCTTGGCGCTAAGGCCTTTGATCACGGGGATATTGTATGTCGCATTCAATACGATCTGCGGTTTAAGAAAGTTGATTTTATCGTACCCTCCATCTCCTTTAACCGTCGCTCCTACGTTGGCGATCCATCCGTAATCAATCGGTTTTCCACCGTCCGTAAAAACAGGCTGATCAGGCTGCCAAACGAGCAATTTTCTGTAAAGCGCCTCTGTGCCTTCCCAGGTTAAAACACCCTGCAGGTTATTGCTCAGTCCCAATCCTGCGAAGAACTGTAAATCCTTTGTCGCGTCGACTGTTGCATTGAGACGGATGTTATATTTATCGTAGGTAAGCGGTTTGAGAAAGCCGTTCTGTTTCACGTAGGACGCACCGGCGAAGTATCTCACTTTTTCGTTGCCGCCATTTACGCTGAGGTTGTGTTGCGAGGTAGAAGGATTGCGCCAAACAGCTTCCAGCTGATCATATCCCCAGCCATTATCGATATTTTTATAATGGTCCAAATCCGCTTGTGTCCACGCCCAGCCTGCGGGGTCTGTCGTGCCGTTGATGCGGTTGTAAAGCTCGCCCGCCTCCACGGCACTGGTCCGCGATGCATTTTTGGTTCTGGTATCAAACCCGGTATTGAAGGAGTAGTTAAACGAAGGCTTGCCTACTTTCCCCCTCCTGGTGGTGATCAGGATGACGCCACCCGCAGAACGCGAACCATAGACGGCAGCCGAAGCCGCATCTTTCAATACAGTGATGGTCTCTATTTCGTTCGGACTCAGGTTGTTGAAGTCGGCTGATCCGCGTATCACCCCGTCAATCACATAGGTTACCGGTTGGTTATTAGGAGAAGAGCGGGTTCTGATGCTGATCTCCGGATTGGTGCCGGGTATCCCGTTGGGCGTTTTGATATTGACACCGGCGAGCCTTCCCGAAAGCAGGTTACCTGCCGATGTTGTGGGCATTGTCTGCATTTCCTCGGTCACATTCATGCTCACCACAGAGCCGGTCATCAACGATTTTTTCTGAGAGCTGTAACCGGTCACCACAAACTCTTCCAGTGATTTAACGTCCGACGCAAGCGTTACATCTATCCGGGTTTTGTTGCCCACAGTTTGTTCTTGCGACAAAAAGCCGACGAAAGAAAAGACGAGAATGGCGTCTTTGTCAACGACCTCCACGGAAAACTCACCGCGCTCATCCGTAATCGTTCCGCGCTGTGTACCCTTCACCACCACGCTTACGCCGGGTAATCCAGCGCCTTTTTCATCAGATACCTTGCCTTTGAGCACGATTTCGGCTGCTGCGCCGGTAGTTTGTCCGCCCGTCGAGGCGAATAAGGAAAATTGGCTTAGCGGGCTGTCGGCCGGCTGGTTGGAGGCATCCGATACCGGTGCCTGCTGGGTTTTCTTGTCACCTTTCAGCGGCTTTACCACAATATACCCGCCGGTTTTGGATTTCCGGTATTGCAAGCCCAGCGGTTTCAGGATCCGGGCAAGGGATTTTTCCGCATTGGCCTGAAAATCTAGCGCGTTCACCGGTACTTCGTAGCCTTGTACAACGCTATCGAAATAGAGGATATCGACTTTGTAGTGGATTTTGAAATCCTGCAACACTGATTTCAGGCTTCTGGTCGATTGCTGGGCCACGAACGGATGTTGCCGCTGCCCGATGGCGGCGAGCAGCTGTGCGTGGCCGGGGGAACCGGCACCAGCGGCAGCCAGCACGAATAGAAGGGATCGTAACGGTCTTTTCATAGAAAATGGGTTTTAAGCAGGGTAAGAAAAGATTAAGGGGTTGGTATAGCAGTATAGGTTTAGATGAATGGCATTAGTAATCGAGCGTGATGACTTTCCCATCCTCGGAGCGGGAATAGGATAGTCCGGAATCGTCGGCCAGTATTTCGAAGAGTTCTTCGGCATTTAATGCGGTGAACGAACCGGAGACTGTCTGAGCGGCGAGGGTAGAGTCAGGAATTCGGATTTTAAGCCCGAAATTGTCTTCAAACAGGTCGCATATTTCGCGCAGGCTTTCATTTTCAAATACAAAGCGATGGGCTTTCCAGGCGGAGTAGTTGGCAGGGTTGGTCGTTTTCCTCACGGATGCATGGCCGGGGGCGTCGAAAGTGACCAGGTCGCCGGGCCGCATCACGATCTGATCGGTTTCGGAGCCTTTCAGGTAATGCAGTTTTACCCTACCCTTGTTCAGTACCACGCGCGAGCGCCGCGGTCGCGCATATACGTTGAACTCCGTACCCAGCACTTCCACATCGAAGTTCTTTTCCGTGTGCACGATGAATTTCTGATGGTCCTCTGTGTGGGTAATGGCGAAATCCGCCTCGCCGGTCATGTACACATCCCGCGTGGTTTTTCCAAAGCCGAACCGCGGGACCCGCAGCGTGGAGTTGGCGTTGAGCACAACTTTGCTGCCATCGGGCAATACGAGCCGCTCGATCTGGCCGAAACCAGTTGTGTAAATCTCATAACGCACGTGGTCGCGCGCGAGCCAGCCGCCCGAAAGCAGTAGCAACGTGACCGCGGCTGCCATGAGCCAGGATTTTCCCTGGGCCGGTAAACTCAGCCTGCGTTGTGCGGGGGCGGGCTCACCGACGGCTTCCACCGCCTGGTCTTCAATGCGCGAGAAATGGCGGGAAATCGCGCGGTCGATGTCGGCATTGTACTGAATGTTCTGATTTTCCCATTCCACCAGCCAGATGAACAATTGCTCCCTGGCCTGCGGATCGGCGCTCCAGTGATCGATCAGGTCCTTTTCAAATGCCGTAGCGTTTCCTGAAAAGTAATTGAAAATAAGTTCTTTACTTATTGAATCTTTCATGGTTAATTTTTGCGATAATGTGTTCCATGCCGCCTTGGGGCAGGGATTAATTGAATAGAGCGAGCAGCGCGAAGAACCATTTGGCTTTGATAATCCTCCTCAGTTCCTGCATCGCCGTGTACATCTGTGACTCCACCGTCCGGTAGGATACGCCCAGCTCCGTTGCGATCTCACTGTATTTTTTACCTTCATACCGGTGCATGAGGTATACGCGGCGCTGCTTTTGCGGAAGCGTGTTGATGGCGTTCTGCACGTCGTTGTACAGATCTTCATATTGGGTAATGTGGTCGGGCTGTTGTTCCGGCTGGAGCGTTACATATTCGGCATGATCCAGCGAGGTATTCCGCTTCATTTCGAGCCGGGCGTAATCGAAGGCGCTATACCGGACGGCCGAAAACAGGTAGTTGCGGAAAGATGTTTCCACAGTCGCGAAAACCTTGTCCTTGTGGAATTTGTAGAAGACTTCGGATACAATATCCTCGGCGATTTCCTTCGACGAGACATACCGCACCACGTGGCTGCACAATGGCCGGTAATACCAGCGGAAAAGCAGTTCTATTCCCGTATTGGTGTCCGATTCAAATGCCTTTTTCAGCAACATCTCCGATTCGGCCGGAAACTCGGGCCGGCGCGAAAGCCTGTCGGGGCCCTGGCCGGGAGGTGCGAGCTGGCCGGGACCATTCTCGTGATGATCAGACAATTCCAAACTATCCATGATTAGCGGGTTAAAAAGTACCGACAGCAAGCCGGTTCAGACGGCCTGTTATAGTAATGTCGATCTCACCGCCCGAAACACTTAGAAGAAAAACAGATTTTTTATTAAATAATCTGCAAATGTATGAATGTTCGGACAAAGTTGCGCTCCGGGAAACGGCGTGCGGGGTGTGATTGGGGCAGATATAATCAGCAATCGGCAAATTAAATTGACCTAATGGCTTAATGCATTGATTATTAATATATGGGTAAAATTTTGGTTACAACGACATTAGTTTCTAAATTTAGGGATAAGCACCTAATTAGTTTGCATTGCCGGATGAGCTCAGATGACAGTTCAGTAGCATTTTCTTCAAACTAAGACCACAATGACCGCCCAGCGAGATCCGGGATAAGAAACGGGCCGTGATCATTATTTCAATCTAGTATTCATCAAAATAGAACTCAAAGGGACCCTCAGGTTCCCGATGGTTTGTGACCATTATAGATCAACGTTTTCGATATGAACAAAAGGGTAGATGTCAGCATCGCATTTTATGGTAAACCTTACCAGGCCATAGTCACCATAAAGTCACTGATGAAACACAGTGGTGCGCACATTGACAAAATCTATTTTTCAAGGGAGAGAAAGCAGCCCCACAACGACTATGTCGGCATTTTCAAAGTCATCGACTACTTCCGGAATGATCCCGACGTGCGACTGGTCGTTCAATATCCCTACCATCATTTAGGCTTGGGCGTGATGGACATCGAGCGGGCGAAAACCGACACACGCTGGCGGCAGAGCATCATGTACCAGTATGCGTTGGAAACTACGGACAAGCATTATCTGTGCATTATGCATAATGATATGCTCTACTCCAAAGATATGATCGGCGATATGCTCCGGGAGTTTGATACCGGTGCCTCCAACCTGGCCGGTGTCGGGTCAATCGGCCAATGCTGGTCTTGTCCTGCCGGTCCTGCGTGGGCGAATAAATGCAACTCGTATATGTATCAGGAATACGTTCCGTCTGTGGAGGAAGCGCTGGAAATAACGGCAGCCTACGCCACCCCGAGGCAAAAACTCCAGATGGACATTATCGGGCGGGGCAGGATTCATATCATGCCGGAATGCCGGTTAAATGAGTATTGTGCACTTATCGATGTAGACAAATACCGGCTTGAAACCGTCCCGAACGGAAACATAGGCTGCTATGGCGGAAACTGGGGAGGGGTAGATACTGCCACTGTCTGGTCTCACGACATGTATAAGAAAGGGTATGTTTTCAAACATTTGTGTTTGGAAGACTATGCGCTGCACGCTCCATTCGATCGAACCGGGAGCGGCACCCAGGCCAATACCAGCCGGGATATTTACCAGAATGCCGAAAGAAATGCCAAAGCGTACATCGAAGAACATTTCGGAGCAATCCGGGAGACCCCTTACGTGGGTCTGGCGAATTTGTATGACTCCATAAAAAGGAACGTATGGCTCGGAATTATCCATACGTATGGATTTTTGAAGCGGGTATTGGGTAAATAGTGTATTGCCGGCATGCCAGCGCCGTTGTAAATGAATTTCCACACATTGCCATTCCTGTCGTGCTGCCACCCCCGTAAATCCGGTTCTGCCTGTTGGAACAGGAATTGCTTTCAGCCCTCAAATTTCGCGTCGGACAAACCCGGTAGTCGGGCGTTCTGCGGATTTGTAACAATCAAAAAGGGGCATCATGGCAAAAAGAAAAGCACAACAGGACCCGGCAGTGGACCAGCCGGAGAACGATAAGATCAGAGATCTTGAGCAATTCATGGAAGATTCGTCAGGAGCACTGATGAATACGAATACCGGGGTGAAGATCAACGATGATCAGAACTCGTTGAAAGCGGGCGAGCGCGGCGCATCATTGCTGGAAGATTTTATTCTGCGCGAAAAAATCACGCATTTTGATCACGAGCGCATTCCCGAACGCGTGGTACATGCCCGCGGATCGGGTGCGCACGGGGTTTTTAAACTCTATGAGCCGCTCCCGGAATACACCAAAGCGCAGTTTCTCAACGATACATCCATCGAAACGCCCGTTTTTGTGCGTTTTTCAACCGTGGCAGGGTCGCGCGGCTCCACCGATCTGGCGCGGGATGTGCGTGGGTTTGCGGTGAAATTTTATACACAGGAAGGCAATTTCGACCTGGTAGGGAACAACATGCCGGTCTTTTTCATCCAGGATGCGATGAAGTTTCCCGACCTGGTTCATGCCGTGAAGCCCGAGCCGGACAATGAGATACCGCAGGCGGCATCGGCCCATGACACGTTTTGGGATTTCATTTCCGTCATGCCCGAATCGACACACATGATCATGTGGCTCATGAGTGATCGTGCCATTCCGCGCAGCTACCGCATGATGGAAGGTTTCGGCGTGCACACGTTCCGGCTGGTGAATGCGGAGGGCAAGAGCTGTTTTGTGAAATTTCACTGGAAACCCTTGTTGGGTGTGCATTCGGTAGCCTGGGACGAAGCGCAGAACATTTCAGGCAAAGACCCTGATTTCCACCGCCGCGACCTCTGGGATGCTATCGAAAGCGGTAACTTCCCTGAATGGGAACTGGGGTTACAGATTGTTCCCGAAGAAGATGAATTTAAATTCGACTTCGACTTGCTCGATCCGACCAAAATTATTCCCGAAGAGCTCGTGCCGGTGCGGCGGGTAGGCAAGCTGACGCTGAACCGTAACCCTGAAAACTTTTTTGCGGAAACCGAGCAGGCAGCATTCCATATCGGGCATGTTGTCCCGGGTATCGACTTTACCAACGACCCGCTCCTGCAAGGACGACTTTTCTCTTATACCGATACGCAACTGATTCGTTTGGGTGGCCCCAACTTCCAGGAAATCCCGATTAACCGCCCTATTGTACCTGTACACAATAACCAGCGTGACGGGTTTATGAGGCAGACGATCAACCGTGGAAAGGTAAGTTACGGCCCTAACTCCATCGGCGATAATTTCCCGGTGCAAGCGAAAGTTGCCGAAGGCGGGTTCGCTTCCTACCCCGAGCGTATCGACGCACGCAAGGTGCGGGCGCGGAGCAAGAGTTTCCTGGACCATTTCAGTCAGGCGAAACTGTTTTTCAACAGCCAGTCGGAACCTGAGCAAAACCATATGATTGATGCATTCAGTTTCGAACTGGGCAAAGTCCAATCCAATGCGGTGAGGCAACGGATGCTTGGGATATTGTCGCTGGTGGATGAAAGGCTGGCGGGCGAAGTGGGCTTTGCATTGCGCCTGGCCATACCGGAAAACCCTGAGCAGCCCATGAACAGAAGCATTCCGGCGGACGCCGACCCTGCCGACTATGAACCCGTGGTGAAAGAACCGTCCATTGCGGTGTCGCCTGCGCTGAGCATGGCAACGAGCCCGAAAAACAGTATTCAAACGCGTAAAATCGCATTTATCGCGGCTGATGGTGTCGATGGGAAATCTTTGAACACCGTCAAAACCGCGCTGGAAAATGCCGGGGCCATTGTGGAAGTGATTGCGCCGCGGCAGAATTTCATTCTTTCCGAAACGGAGAAAGAAGTGCCGGTCAATCACAGCCTCCTAACTGCGGCTTCGGTATTTTACGATGGTGTTTATGTGCCGGGTGGCGCCGACAGCGTCGCTACTATTGCCGCAGACGCGGATGCAGTGCATTTCCTGAACGAAGCATTCAAACACTGCAAAGCCATTGCGGCGGACTCCGCTGCGATGCCGGTGATCGAAGCCACTTATTTTGCAAAGCAGGTTCCTGCCGAATGTACCGACGAATCGGTGCTGCTGGACGGGATCGTTGTCGGGGACAAGCCCGCAACGCTCGCCGATCGGTTCATTCTGGCGCTGGCGCAGCATCGGTTCTGGGAGCGTGAGAAGCCCAGAAAAGTTCCCGCTTGATTGAGAATTCGAGTGTATTTAAAAAGCGGCTGCGTAACATGCAGCCGCTTTCTTTATGCTTCCTGGCCCAGCAGAAAAGCTGCTTCCCGGTTGCCCTGCTGAATGGCGATGTCGTATGCAGTTAGTCCGCGTGAGTCCTGAATAAGTGGATCAGCACCGCTTTCGAGCAGCAGGCGCATTACCTCGTTTCGCCCGAAAAGCACCGAGAACATCAGTGCAGTCCCACCATTCCCATGCTGCCGGTCGAGGTCGGCACCGTGCATGAGGAGCAAGCGGGCAATATCGGCGTAGCCTTTGAAGGCGGCACCCATCAAGGCCGTATTTCCGCCGAAGTCGGCGGTATTGACGTCCGCGCCGTGACGCAGCAATAATGCGGCTGCATCGTAACGATTGTTATAACATGCGATAATGAGCGGGGTGTAGCCTTTTTCGTCCTGGACATTCACGTCCGCCCCGCGGTCGATCAGTTCGGTCAGCACGGCCGTCTCTCCCAGACGCGCCGCGTGCAATGTAATTCCGACGACGTTCTCCACGCGGTTATGGCTGCTCTACCGGCTTTTGTTGTTCGTTCATCTGATGTGCTACTACGCTGTCGGGCGTAAGATTGCTCACCGCGATCTGCACTTTGTTTTTCAGACCGGACACCACCTTGTCTTTCCCTTCCATCAAAGCCTCGTAACCGTCCCTGGCTACGTCGGCAGGATCGGCCAAATCGTCTTCGTCCTGAACGGCCTTACTGTCCTGCATATCGGCTTTGTTGAAAAAATCGGTGTCGGTAACGCCGGGCATCAGGGCGGTGAGCGTGACGCCGGTATCCTTCACTTCTTCCCGGACAGCCTCGGTAAAGGAAAGCACAAATGCCTTCGTGGCATGGTATACCGCCTGCCACGGACCCGGTAATTTGCTGGCAATGGATGCGAGATTCAGGATTTTACCTGACTTACGGGCGGTCATGTCCGTTAAAAAGCATTTGGTGAGGACCACGAGCGAGGCAATGTTCAGGTCGATGATGCCCAGCTCCCGGTCGATGTCTGTTTTATCAAATTTGCCATAAACCCCCTGGCCCGCATTGTTGACCAGCACGTCGATTTCAAGGCCGCGCTGTTTGATGTCGGCATAGAGCGCGAAAGCCTGTTCCCGATCAAAGAGATCTTTGGGAATGGGTAGTACTTCCACGCCGAATGCCCGCAGCTGCGAGCTGGTTTCGTCCAGCTCGGCAATGTCGCGGGCTGTAATGACGAGGTTATAGCCGTCGCGAGCGAAAAGTTTGGCAAGTTCAAGTCCTATTCCACTGGTAGCCCCGGTGATCAGGGCATATTTTCCATTGTTTTCCATGATATCGTGTATTTGAAATGAAAGGGTGTTTTGGATTAAAACCATGCCGGAAGCATGGGAAGCGGATTCCGCGATTCACTTTTAACCGGCGTAAACATGGCGTTCTTCCAGCAGCATCAGCATCGAGTTCAGCACCACATCGAAATCCTGGCAGGTGTTCCAGTTGATCGTCTTGTGCAAAGCTTTGTTCAAAGGGCCCCAGCGTTCGGGTTCTCCGTCCATGCTGATCACGATACTGGGCGTGCCGGTAGCCGCCGCAATATGCGATACGCCGGTGCAGTTGCTGATCAGCAATGCAGATTCCCGGATCAGCTGCGCGATCTCGCCCGGCCCTGTCCGACCCGTGAGGTCGATAGCCGGATAGTCCATCGCTTCAATAACCTGCCTGGTAACATCGGCTTCGCCGGCCGTACCGGTAACCACTATCTGGTAATTCATTCCGGCGCATTCATCGGCAAGACACGCGAAATGCGAGGGCGGCCACTGGCGCCATGCGCCGCGCGAACCCGGATGCACACACACATAGCGTCCTTCTTCGAGCATTGGATTTTGGGCGTGAAAACGGGCTGCTTCTGCTTCGGTAACCGGATATTCGAGATGTGTGCCGATTGCCGGAATGCCAAGGTGCCTCATCAGCTGCAAATGCCGTTCTATTTCCGAAATGCCGGTCGGGTATTCGAGGAATCGGCCGGAATCACGATAATTCCCTTCGCTATGAAAGCCCGCCACAGGGCCGGCGCCCAGGTTTTCGAGCATTTCGTTAACGATGCTGCCGTTGCCTTGCATTTGCAAGATCAGGTCGAAGGGGTTCTCGTGCATGGTATGCCGGAATTGCTCCCATTTCTCGGGGTCAACCGCTTGCTCCGGGAGTCCTTCGTAACCGGGGAAATGAACAAAATCATCCAGGTACGCAGAAAAGCGTTCGCAGAAGGATTTGGCCCAGGGCAGGCCCAGTAGCGTAATTTCGGATTCGGGATAGGAGTGGCGTAATGCCCGCAACGCAGGTACGCAACAAAGCATATCGCCAAGTTGTAATGCCCGGAAAACGGCAATACGGTGTGTCGTTTGAGTTGGAAACGTCATAGGAAAAAGACTTTGTATCGCAGTGCCCCGCGAATGGTCCAGTAAACAGACAAGTAAGGAATGGCAATAGAGGTAACCATCATCTCCGTGCGATGCGAAAGCGAAGCGTCGGTCCCGTTGAGACGTTTGGCTATGAAATATAGCAGCGCACCGGCCCATACCAGCAGGGCTATTCCACCGACAGCCGGTGAACCCGCCACGAAACCGAGCGCGGCAACAATGCTCGCCAGGATGATCACATAGTAGTTCCATACCGGGCCCCGGGCAATTCTGCTCCGGTACAACTCCGGGTGTTTTTTGAAAAGCAGTGCATTGAACATGCTTTTACGCTGCTCGGCGATGCTTATACCCCACGAAGTCTTTCGGACGGGGTGACAAACCAGTGCGTCGGACACATGGTAGATCGGGATCTGCCCGGTCAGCAGCTTGAACTGTAAATCCGAATCCTCCCTCCAGGCCGTGGGAAATGCCTCGTCGAAACCGCCCGTCAGTTCAAGAGCGCCCCGGCTGCAAGCGCAATTGGCGGTAATGAACTCCGCAGTGGATAAATAGGCGACATTTTTCTCGTAGTCGGTCGGGCAATCGCGCACGGGCACCGTCACTTTGCCGGTAAGGGCAACGTACCGGCGGTCGTAGAAGCGATAGGCACGCCAATAGGCGGCGAGCCAGCCGTTCTCGGGAATGCAGTCGTCATCGGTGAAAACCACCAGGTCGCCTGCCGTTCTGCGCCAGCCGTAGTTGCGCGCGGCGGCCGGACCCCGCCGGGTCGGTAAACTGTGGAATGTAATGCAGAAGTCGGGATATTCGCCGGCAAAAAACTGTACGATGGCTTCTGTCTGTGGATCGGGACCATCCGACACGACCGCTACTTCAAAAAAACATCCCGGATAATCCTGCCTGTATAGCGCCGTCAGACACCTGTACAAAAGTTTAGGGCGTTTGAATGTCGGTATGATCACGCTTATGCTGGCTGTTATCATAGCTTCTCGAGGATAAATGAGTTGATAATCAATGCGTCGAATGGCGATGTCCAGAAACACTCGATGGCGTCCCTGGGTGAGCACACGATCGGCTCACCGCGTGTGTTGAATGAGGTATTCACCAGCACCGGAACGCCGGTAAGGGCCTTAAATTCGCTGATCAGGTCATAGTAGAGCGGATGTTGGTCGCGGTTCACGGTTTGCACACGTGCGGTGCCGTCGGTATGGCGCACGGCGGGAATGCGGTCGGCTTTATCCTCTTTCACCGGGTAAACAAAAAGCATGAATGGCGATACCGCCGCCCCCTCGAACCACTCGTGGGCGTCGTCTTCGAGGACTACCGGGGCTACCGGCCTGAAATCCTCCCGATCTTTGATATCATTGAGCCGTGCCTGCATATCAGGGTGGATCGGGGAGGCGAGGATGGAGCGGGCGCCGAGCGACCGTGGACCGAACTCCATCCGCCCCTGGTACCAGGCAATGATTTTATCCTCGGACAGGATCGCCGCGGTTTCTTTTGCGATGTTTGTCAGGCGCTTGTACGGCATTTTAGCCCAAAGCATGAATCGCTCGATTTCCTCATCGGAATAATCGGGTCCCCAGTACACATGCTCCATCGGCGCGGTGTAGCGCGGTCCTTCTTCGCGGGTGTTCAGGCGCACATCCAGCCATTGGGCAGCTCCCAATGCGGTGCCGGCATCCCCGGCGGCCGGTTGCACCCACACATGCTGAAACGGCCCCCGGTCCCGGATCACGGCATTCATGACACAGTTGAGCGCAACGCCTCCCGCCATGCAAAGGTTTTGGGCGCCGGTTTGGTCATAGAGCCATTGGGCCAGCTTTAAAACCGTTTCTTCCAATGCCTTTTGCAGGGAATGCGCAATGTCGTAATGCAATTGTTCGAAAGGATCTTCTTTCCGGCGCCCTGCCCCCCACCATTGTCCAGGGTCGAAATCGTCGATGGTGTACTGGCCGTCGTTCCCTACGTGGATCACCGACCGGAAATCTTCCAGGTATACCGGCCGCCCGTAGGACGCCAGCGCCATGACCTTGTATTCGTCGGACGAATGCAGGAAGCCCAGGTAAGTGGTTATTTTTTCGTACAACATCCCCAGCGAATGCGGCATATCCACTGAATCGATCTGAACCAGCGAATTGTCTTTGCCGATAAAATAGCCGGTGGTTGCCTGCTCGCCCCTGCCATCGAGTGTGAGCACCGCAGCTTCATTGAAGGGCGAAGGGAAAAATGCGCTGGCTGCATGGGCCACGTGGTGGTTGACATACTCCCATTTACTGATAATGTCGCCGCCGTTGGCCAGCCGTTTCTGCAAATGGTGCGGATAGCCGTCGCGGAGCTGCTCCGGCGCTTGGCGGATATAGTTCAGAAAAAGCGTATCCCAGTCCTGATACACATCCGGCACGGTCAGCACATCGGCTGCGTCGTCGAATGCGCTTTTATAGACCGATGACTCGGCTACGCCCTCCGGATCAAAGGAATAGGCGATGCGGTCCACATCCTGCAAGGTTATGCCCGCGGTTTTCAGGCAATAGTCGATGGCGTGGAAAGGGAGTTCCCAGGTAGAGAATGGTATGGGGCGTTTGCCATGTTTGATATGGGTAAAACGCTCTTCTTCGGCGGCAGCGATGATTTTTCCGTCTTTCACCAGCGCGGCGGCGGTATCGTGAAACGCTGCATTGATTCCAAGAATGTACATAGGCAGGTCTTTGGTTTGTGAATGTTGGCCGCTGGGCACAACTACCATGCCAGTTCAAACTGTGGATATTCTTCCATGTCGCGGATTTCCGGGACCTCTTCATATACGTTGCGTTTGGAAGCGTTTCGCACGGTTTAAGCGCTTCTCACCCGCCAAAGGCCTGATACACAAAAGTGCGCTTGTCGCCAATGGCATCGTTTTTGACAAGGCGCGGCCTGTTTCACATCAACGATTACATATGAACGGGAATAACGGCGGCCGGTTAAGGATTTTTACCTGGCACATTCATGGGAGTTATCTTTATTATCTTTCAAAGGGCAATTACGATATTTTTATTCCCGTCAACGGCACTCGCAGCGAAGGGTATTACGGGCGTGGCGAGACATTTCCTTTCGGTCCCAATGTGATCGAAGTGGACGCAGCGGACGTGCGTAACAGGGAGTTCGATTGTATCCTGTTTCAGTCGGAGCGGAATTACCTGATTGATCAGCATGATATCCTTGCAGATTGGCAGAAGCGGCTTCCACGCCTCTACGTGGAGCATAACACGCCTGTGCAGCACCCCACCAACAGCCGGCACGTCATGACGGACCCGGCCGTGAAGATGGTGCATGTGACTCATTTCAACAAACTCATGTGGGACAATGGCGGTTCGCGCAATGTGTGTGTGATCGAGCATGGCGTATGCATTCCGGAAGTTTCCTACCGTGGGGATATTCCGCGCGGCATTGTGGTGATCAATCACATCGAGCAGCGGGGACGGATCACCGGTTGGGATGTTTTCGATGAAGTCCGGAAGCACGTGCCCTTAGACCTGATCGGCATGGGCACCAGCGGCTCGGGCGGGCTGGGAGAGGTGCTCAATCCGCAGTTGCCGGAATTTATCAGCCGTTATCGCTTTTTCTTCAATCCGATCCGCTACACGAGTTTCGGCTTAGCCGTTTGCGAAGCCATGATGACTGGCATGCCCGTGGTCGCGTTGGCGACGACCGAGTATGTGACGGTGATCAAAGACCGTGAATGCGGATTGATAGATACCGATATCGATCGCCTGATCGAAGGTATGAACGGCCTCATTGCCGACCCGGTTTGGGCGCGGCAGCTGGGCGAACACGCCGCGGAGGTAACCAAAAGTAAATTCAGCATTACCCGGTTCGTGACGGATTGGGAAAGCACTTTCAGACAAACTATTCAACACAACTATGAAAAGGGAAATAGCATTTATCAGTGAGCATGCCTCTCCGCTGGCGATATTAGGGGGAGTGGATAGCGGCGGGCAGAACGTCTACGTCGCCGAACTCTGCAAATCGCTCGCCAAACTGGGTTATAAGATCGACATTTTTACGAGAAAGGACTGCGCCGAGCTTCCCGAGATTGTTTCATGGCTGCCGGGCATCCGCGTGATACACATCGAGGCCGGCCCCGCTACGGACGTGCCGAAGGAGCACCTGCTGGGTTTTATGGAAGAATTCGGCAGAAATATGATCGGTTTCATGAAGCGATTTCAAATAGAATATGAATTGGTACATGCCAATTTCTTTATGTCGGGCTTGGTGGCGTCCTACGTGAAACGGCGGCTGGGCATTCCCTATGTGATCACATTTCACGCATTGGGTAAAATCCGGAAACTGCATCAGAAAGAGCAGGATGCATTCCCCGAGGAACGCCTCGGCATTGAACAGATGATCGTTGACGATGCCGACTATATCATTGCGGAATGTCCGCAGGACAAGCAGGACCTAGTGGAGCATTACCAGGCCGACCCGTCGAATATCACCGTTATACCGTGCGGCTTCAGTGGCGACGAGTTTCATCCGGTAGCCAAGTCGGTCGCACGCAGGCAACTGGGGCTGGAAAGGGACGAACTGGTATTGCTGCAACTGGGCAGGGTGGTACCCCGCAAAGGAATCGATAATGTGATCCGCTCGCTGCGCTACCTCCGCGACATCCCCAAACTGCGATTGCTCGTGGTCGGGGGAGCGAAGGACGTCCCCGATTTCAAAAACGATCAGGAGTTTATCCGCCTTCGTGATATTGCGCGGGAAGAGGGGGTGTTGGCGCAGGTTGAATTTACCGGCCGCCGGAACCGGCAGCAACTTAAACAGTACTACCAGGCGGCAGATTTCTTTATTTCCACACCCTGGTACGAGCCTTTCGGTATTACCCCATTAGAAGCAATGGCATGCGGCACGCCGGTTATCGGCTCTGCGGTGGGTGGAATCAAATATACGGTTAAAGACCAGGAAACAGGTTTTCTGGTGCCGCCGCACGATCCACAGGCGCTGGCGCTGGCCGTACGTGAGGGCATTTCGTGTCCCGACAAATACCAGGCATTGTGCCGCAATGCACTCAAACGCGTGAATGCATATTTTACCTGGGAACATGTTGCGCGGAAAGCCGACGATCTCTATCACCGGGTCAATCTGCGCACGGTTTCGCGGCCGGCTGCTTCCTTACTTTATATGCGGAATGCCGGCGTCATGCGGCAAGCCGATTACCGCAACAGCATAAGAGCCTATGCAATACCACGTTAACAAGGCGGTTTTTCTGGATAAAGACGGCACGCTGATTCGCGACGAACCCTATAATGTCGATCCCGCGAAAGTTGTCTTTGAAGCCGAGGTATTCGAAGGCCTGCGGACTTTGCAGGCCGACGGATACCGCCTGGTAGTGGTGTCGAATCAGCCGGGCCTGGCGATGGGCCTATTCTCTAAAATCGAGCTGGATGCACTGATAAGGTATTTCGAAGATGTTTTTGTAGAGAATGGGTTGGTACTCTCGGGGTTTTATTACTGCCCGCATTTACCTGCCTCCGCAGACAGGGCATGTGAATGTCGTAAGCCAGGGCCGGGCTTGCTGATACAGGCCGCGGCAGATCTGCACATTGATCTTCGACATTCATGGATGATCGGGGACATTCTCCATGATGTGGAAGCGGGTAACCGGGCGGGTTGTCACACAGTTCTGATCGACAATGGAAATGAGACGGAATGGATGGAAGGCCCGTACCGGGTCCCGCATTACACCACACGTTATTTCAAGGACGCCGCCGACTATATTACCACCCAAACCATTGCCGAGAATGATTGATAATAAGTGTCTGCGGCGCGTACTCTGCATCCGCGCCGACAATATGGGCGACGTTATCATGTCGTCGCCGGCCATGCGCGCCCTGAAAGAAACCTTCGGAAGCCATATTACCTTACTCACTTCCAGGGCGGGGGCATTGGTAGTTCCTTATCTCGACTGTGTTGACGGGCTCATCACAGCCGATTTACCGTGGGCGGGGCATGCCGGGTCCACAGATTATGACCTGCCTGCATTGGCGGGTGAAATCGCCTCCATGCATTTCGACGCAGCTATCATTTTTACAGTTTACAGCCAAAGCGCGCTCCCCGCAGCGATGCTCGCGTATATGGCGGGCATTCCCGTACGCGTCGCCTACGCGAGGGAAAATCCTTATGCATTGCTTACTACCTGGCTTCCCGATAATGAACCTTATGAGCGGATCAGCCACCAGGTAGAGCGCGACTTGCATCTGGTTCGCAGCATTGGCGCCGACGTCGCCGATGACCGGCTTCTTTTGACCCCACATGCGCAAACACTGGAAGGGTTGAAGGACAAACTTTCTTCCATTTCTATTCATTATAATACATCCTATTGGGTGCTGCATCCCGGTGTCTCGGAGGAGAAACGAAAATATCCGGCAGAATTCTGGATCGAAACCGGCAAGCTTTTGGCGGCAAAATTTGGTTTGCCATTGTTAATATCCGGGTCGGCGTCCGAGAAGACGCTCGCAGATGCTATCGCTGCCGGTATTGGTAGCAGCGCACGGTCGGTAGCCGGGGTATTGTCGTTGGGTGAGTTCATCGCGTTGGTGGACAAAGCAGCCGGTGTAGTTTCCGTGAATACTTCCACCATTCATATTGCAGCAGCCGTGCAGACGCCCGTGGTTGTTTTATATGCACAAACCAATCCCCAGCATACGCCCTGGAAAAGTCTTCAGGAAGTATTGCCCTTTTCCGTTCCAGCCCATCTGCAAAGCCGGAATGCCGTTATCCGGCACGTTGCCCAAAGCCTGTATCATGAAGTAGTACCGTATCCGGCCCCGGTGGAGATTGTAGGGGCGGTGGAAAGACTGCTTAGTTCAAAGGCGGCCCCTCCGGGCCTTGTTGAACAGGAGCGTTACTGACGCGTTTGCCTTTGAACAATGTATTCAATGACGATTGCCAGTTCAGGAGCACATCAATGATGAAGAAATCGCGGAGATTACTGCGAATACTCGTGCGCAGGATGCGCTTGACGATACTTTTGTGCACCTCGCCTTCCTCCCGAACACGTGGCAGCAGCTGAATAGCCACCACCGTGAGCACCGCCCCGATCAGGAAGAGGAAGTTCCATTCGTGCAAGAGCAACAACCTGAAACTTTTTTGCAGGGTCGGGCCGGTCCATTCGGCCATGATGCGTAGCTGGCGCAGTGTAAAGTAGTCGGCCAGGAAGCCGCCGATCATGGGCGCCAGGGAGGAAAACACAGCGGTAATGATGTTCTTGACAGAAAGGTAAACAATGGCTTCCCGCGAGGGGGCGAGTTTAAGCCCGATGTTGGTCAATGCGAGGTTGATGCCCGCATTGCTGGCCCCGCTCAGCATATGAATGAACGCCAGCAGAACCATGTTTGAAACCAGGCTGTAATAAATGCCCACAAAACACCACGCGATCACGCAGAGGAGGTACAGTGGCGCGCAAATGGCGATGATCGTTTTGTTGCTGTAACGGTCGGCAAAGACGCCCCATAATCCGATAGTGATAATGCTGCTCAGTTGGCTGAGGATCGTCAGCGGGACAATGTAGAGCAACGTGAGGCCAAGGGTTTTCAGCATAAACACCGTAAAAAACGGCGTTGCAATATTGACTGCGAAAAGCCATGCTGAATTAAATACCAGCAGCTTTCGGAAGTTGAGGTCTTTCAGCGGGCGCACAAACATTCTGAGAATGTTGTCGCGGTCCAGAATCGACATTGGCTCCGGAACCGTAGAGAGCAGCCATGCTCCCGAGAGGCCGATGATACCAGCCAGCACGAACATGATTGAGTAGGTTGTCAGTTCAAACTGGGGATAATTTTTACGGATACTATCAACCGCAATCGCCAGGATAATGCTCAGGACTACGTTCAACATCTGTGCATACCGGCCACGTTTGGAGAAATATACACCCAGCATTTCGCCGGGGACAAGGTCTTTCATCCATGCATTCCAGCTGGGCCCGGCAATGGAGCCGAACAGGTAAAAGAAGAAAAGAAAAAAAAGCAGCAGGTTCACCGGCGCTTCTTTCCCGAACACGAAAGGCAACAAGCCGATCAACAGGAGCGGTACGCGCGCTAATATGGAGCATATGACCGACACGGCGCGACGGTTGTTGTACTTCCGGATCAGCCAGATAGACGTGAGCTGAAATACATTGGTTAACGTAGGCAGGGAGGCCAGTAACCCAATTTGAAAGTTATTGGCACCGAGCAGTAGTGCAAATGCAACCAGAAAGGTTCCACCGGTGAGGGTGGTCATGGCCTCGGTAGTCAGGCCTTCCTTCAGAATGGTATTCAATCCGCTGTGGACCTCCTGTTCGGAGAGTCGTTCCTTGGGTCTGAAAATCATAGGCGTGAATGGATTTCGACTCCTTACTCTCCCCGCGTTCGGGGCTTAGATCGGGCAAATCCGTAAATAAGCGTGCCACAGGATCCGGGCAAAGCGAAGGGCGATGAGGGGATTAGGGCATGCCGGTGGGCGACTGCGATTCGGCCAGTTCCTTGATTATTTCGAGTGCTTTTGCCCAGCAATCCGATACTTCATTGTAGAAATCGTCTTCAACGGTCACCTCCACATGCATTCTAACCGAGTCATGGTCCGTCGTGAAAAGGTACTGTTCAAAAAACTCCCGGCTCTCTACTGCTTCGTCACTTTCACAATCCTCTACACCGTTTGTGATCATGCCTACGTTCTGCATGCGTATTTTTTCAAAAGGCCGGGCTACCCTGATCCGCGTAATCAAACCGGTTTGATCATCATCGACAAAAACTGCTTTGCTTCCTTCCTGCCAGTCGGTTTGCGCGATTTTTCGTCTACCCAAAGCGGCAAGCCAGACAACGTTGTACTGTGCTTCGGTAATAACCCGCCAAATTCTTTCGGCGGATGCGTTTATGGAAATCGACTTTTGAACGAGCTTGCGTGCCATACGTGCAAAGGTTTTGGGGTGGATGAGAAAAACCTTTGAGAAAAGAATGTGCCGGGGAGCATTAATTTGCTGAACAGGGAGAACCGTTAAAGATCCTTTCGGTTCGAGCCTCCCAATCTATATTGAGTGGTTTGATTTGCTAAGTAAATTTCATTTAACTTACCAGGATTAAATTTAACCCACGTTATTTTGAACATTTTATTTGGCTTTCGCCGGGTAGTACTGGTAATTACCATATTATGTTATGCTCATTTTGCTACGGCTCAGGCTTTCAGGAATTTGGCTAGCCAGGAAGTCGGTTCCATGTCTAACGCCCGAGGGGTAGTCCAGGATAAGCAGGGCTTCATGTGGTTTGCCACCTACGCGGGCCTGTTCCGGTATGATTCTCACACGCTGAAAAAATACCTGCATAATTCTTCCGACCCGAGCTCTATTTCGTCCGACATGCTGAATACCGTTTTCTGCGACTCGAAAGGCGACCTTTGGGTGGGCGGAACGGGCGGGCTCGATCGGTACAACCGGGAGACAGACAATTTTACGCACGTCGATCATAATCTGCCTAACACTAATCCCGAACACAACAACAATATCTATTTCATAGCGGAAGACCGTGATCACCGGTTATTGGTGGGAACACCTTTCGGCCTGAACAGTATCGCGGTTACAAAAGGTGGTATAAAGGTGACCTATATCCTTCACCGTACTTTTGAGGGACTCGACAAGGACATTTTTTCGGTAAGCCAAACAAGGCAGGGTGATTTATGGGCGGGAAGCGATAATGGGTTGGTCTATGTGCCCGCCGACGGAAATCCTCCGCAAGTCTTTCGCTTCAACTCTGCCAATGAATCGCCGCTGATGAATGATTTCCGTACGCAGTACCTGGATGAACGGAACGTAATCTGGCTGGGGCCGAGCTCCGGCGGGATTGTTCATTTTGATATAGCGACGAAGACGTTCAATCCCATGAAAGATTTTGTCGATCCCGATGGGGCGGCACCTGTTGTAAGCTGCATCCTGCCCGACGGCAAGGGAAAACTTTGGATCTCGACGCATTCGGGGTTGGCTTTGTTCGATCCCGTTAGCCGAAAGACCTTCTGGTACAGAAACCAGCCGGGCAATATTTATAGTCTGGCCGATAACTACATTCAAACCATGTGTTTGGATCGGCAGGGGGGAGTGTGGCTTGGAACGTACTATTTTGGGATCAGTAATTTCTACCCGAATGCTCCCCGTTTCGTTTCATGGCCTTTTACAGTGAGCGGTATCTCCGATGTTCGGTATGCCAATTCATGGATGGGCAATAGCAGGGACGGTAAACTTTGGGTAATCGGGAAGGATCAGAAAAAGTTGCTCTTGTTTGACACCTCGGGTACGCAGACCGGATCGTTCGATCTGAAATTACGGCCCTCCTCCGACTATTATCATTTTTACATTGACGGGAATAACACGCTTTGGGGGGCAGGGAATACGGTGCTGACAAGTTTCAACCTTAACTCGGGGAGCTATCGCCATTATCCCACCGTAGTCAGCGGAAGTTATAAGGCAGTGGACGACGGGAGGGTGCACCAGATTCTGGAAGATTCGAAAGGCCGGTTTTGGCTGATAGGCACCTTCGGAGCATTATTGTTTGACAAACATACGGGCCGGTTCACAAAATACAAGTCTGTCACCTACTCCCACAGTATACTGGAAGATTCGAAGGGAAATATATGGATAGGCGGTGGCGACGAGGCATTTGTACTTAAAAATGGCGCCGTCGATTTCGAAGAATTGGCCACGGACAAAAGCAGGGGAGCCGGGAATTTTGCCGCGGTATGGCGATTGGCGGAAGACGGGGCAGGCAAAATATGGGCAGTCACCCGGCAAGGCTTGCAGAGCTTCGACCCCTCTTCGGGCACATTCCGGCTTGACCCGAAAATAACACTTTCAAAAATCGAAGATATCCAGGTAGACAAAAAAGGTTATTTCTGGCTTGCAACAGAAGCCGAGTTGACACGTTACCATCCCGAAAAGCGGACTCTTCAAACTTACGGTTACCAGGACGGTCTCCCTTTCAACGGAATTTCGCGGCCTGCATCGAGCGTGAAAAGTACGTCGGGCATGCTTTATTTTACGACCAACAAAGGGATTTTCCAGTTCTCGCCCAGCCAGGTGACGGCAAGGAGCGGCGCTTCACAGTTAGTATTAACGCAGCTGAAATTATTGGACCGGGAAGTCAGGGCCGGTGATAATACGGGTTTGCTCGCGCAAAACCTCGATCAAACCCGGGAGTTGACCATGCATCATGACCAGAACATCTTTTCTGTCAGTTTTGCCCTGCTGAGCTTTCCAAGATCGGAACGAAACCGTTATGCTTACAAGCTGGAAGGGTTCGATAATACCTGGACTAACACGGTTAACCAGTCTGCAACTTATATGAACCTGCCGCCGGGAGATTATGTGTTCACGGTACGGGCTGCGAACGGGGATGGTTACTGGAATCCTCAGCCGCTTCGCTTAAAAATCAATATACTGCCGCCCTGGTGGAAAACCTGGTATGCCTATCTGGCTTATATTTTGCTGATTGCTGCCACTGTGTACGCCGTTACCAGGTTTTTCTGGCTCCGCAGTTCTTTCCGAAAGGAAAATGCGCTGAACCAGGTCAAACTCGACTTCTTTACCAATGTTTCCCATGAAATAAGGACCCACCTTTCGTTGATTTCAGGGCCTATGCAAAAGGCTTTTCAACATGCATACGAAGGTAAAACAGTTGAGCATTATCTGGGATTTGCTAAAAACAGTTCTGACCGTTTGCTACTGCTGGTCAATGAGCTGCTCGACTTCCGTAAAGTTCAGAGTGGCGGAGTGAGGCTGCAAGTCCGGGAATATGACGTGGTCAAAATCGTGAAAAGCGTTATTGCCGCGTTCGAGCATACTGCGAAGGAAAAGGACATTGAAACGATGTTCGTATGCCCGGAGACGCCGGTGCTGTTGTGGCTGGATATGGCTCAGATGCAAAAAGTGTTTTATAACCTGCTGAGCAATGCATATAAATTCACCTCCGAAGGCGGTAAGGTTTTGGTGCGCATCGTGGAAGTCAGCAATGAGGTGAGCATTGCCGTCCAGGACAACGGCAAAGGCATACCGGCAGAACATTTGCGGAAACTATTCACATATTACTACCAGGCCGATTCGGAAAAACCTGGTTACGGGATCGGACTGGCGCTTTCCAAGAGCATTGTGGAACAGCATCGCGGCTACATTACCGCCGAGAGCCGTCTTGAGACCGAAAATATGGCCGGTGGCACAACGTTGACGATCCGGTTGCTGCGTGAGAACCGGCATTTCTCTCCCGAACAAATTGCACCGAAAAACAGTGATTATGTGGGCAGCACGTTAACGGAAACGGTGGCAAAGTTGACTGCGGCGCACAACGGCGTCTCTGCAAAGAAAGCCAATACGATCCTGATTGTCGAGGATAACGACCAGTTACGCGTGTTTATCAGGGAGCTTTTTGAAAGCGAATTCAATACGTTGGAAGCCGAAAACGGGCTTCGCGGCCTGCAACTTGCCAACGAGCACCTTCCGGACATCGTCCTGTCGGACATCATGATGCCTGATATGAACGGGTTGCAGTTATGCGGCCATTTGAAGGAGAATATCACGACTTCACATATACCAGTCGTGTTACTGACGGCAAGGGCACAAAACCAACAGATTATCGAGGGGCTCGCTTCGGGAGCTGACGATTATTTGGTTAAACCGTTCGATCCGAGGATTCTGGAATTAAAGGTGCGCAACCTGATCCGACTGCGAGACGATTTGAAAGATCGTTACCGTCAGTCTGTCATAACGGACCACCAGGAGAGCAGAGCCATTGCCCAGGACAAGAACCAGGAGTTCATCATGAAACTTGGCTCACTTGTTAAGGAGCATATTTCTGATCGTGACTTTGGCGTCAATGAGCTTGCTATGCAGATTGGCATGAGCGTATCTGCATTGTATCGAAAATTGAGATCGCTAACGGGAATGACGATCAATGACTTCATGAAAACGATTCGATTCAATGAAGCGAAAAAACTGCTCGATTCGGGCGTTTACAACGTCAGCGAGGTGAGCATGATGATCGGTTTTGACGACAGCAAGTATTTCAGTACAGAATTCAAAAAGATTTTTGGCCAAACGCCGACCGAGGCCAGAAAGGGCAGTGGTTTATGAGCTGCCCTATTGCTTTTTCTCGCCGGTTATGGCGTAAACTTCTTTTCAGTTAGCTGGCATTCTGTCTTTTTATGTCTTTCGGTTTTTTACCGAAAACTTTGGTAAATTCTCTACTGAAATATTTAACATCTTCGAACCCGATGAGCAAGGCCACTTCTCCCACCTGGTAAACACCTGATTCCAGCAGCTTTTTAGCTTCGTGGAAACGGATGGTTTTTACAAATTCGTTGATGGTCATTCCCGTTAGCGACCGCATTTTTCGGTACAATACCGAAGTACTCATGCCTATTTGCATGGCCAGGTCATTGACGCCGAAATTGGGGTCGGAAATGTTCTCGATCAACAGAACTCTCAGTTTTGAAATAAAAGCCTCATTGACGTCCCTGGCAATATTATTGCCGGTTTCGGACTCTGCCACAACCACCCGCGAGTAGCGCTCTTTCATATCGTCGCGCAGGCGGATCAGGTTATTGACTTTTAGTGAAATGATGCGCGGGTCGAAGGGCTTGATCAGATAATCGTCTGCGCCCGCTGCGAGTCCTTCGATAATTTGTTTGTTCTGCGTCCTGGCTGTCAGCAACACGATGGGAATGTGAGCGGTGCTGATATTGTTTTTCATGCTCCGGCATACTTCCAGACCGTTCATTTCCGGCATCATCACATCGCACAGGACGATGTCCGGAATGTGCTCACCCGCCAGTTCCAGGCCGCGGCGACCGTTTTCAGCCTCAATGGTGTTGAACTCACCTTCGAAAAGCTCCCGGATAAATGCGCGTAATTCGTCGTTATCCTCGATAATAAGGATCGTGTTGCGCAATTTTTCTCCGGTGTTGGGGGGCGTTGCCTGGTCGTCAACTTGTTCTGCGGATATACTCGTCATATAATCGATGCTTTTCGCAGCTATCTGTTCCGGCGAGAAATGTCGGTTACCGCTGAGTAAACGGATAGTCAGAGTGGTGCCGCCGGTCGTAGTTCCGGTGCTTAGCCGGCTCTCGGCATGGAGGTCGCCGTGATGCTGTTCCACAATGCTCTTGGAAAGCGCCAGCCCGATCCCGTATCCTGGTTTTCCGGAATCGGCCTGGTAGTAGTAGGTAAATAGTTTTTTGAGGTGCTCGGGAGAAATGCCCTTTCCGGTATCCGCTACCGATATTTGCACTTCATTGGACAGTTCAGTGATACGAACGGAGATATTTCCGCCTTCGGGTGTAAACTTATACGCATTGCTCAGCAGATTATAGAAAACCTTTTGCATCTGGGCAATATCAAACCACAAGAGCACGGGCGTGTCAGGACAAATGAGCGAGGTTTCGATCTGCTTCTCGCGACTGACGTGTTCGAACGCAGCGATGACGCTTTTAATAATCTTCACCACATTGTGCTCTCCAATCAGGAGTTGCGTGCCTCCGCTCTGGATTTTACGGAAATCGAGCAATTCATTCAAGAGCAGCATCAGCCGATCGGAGTTGCTTCTTGCGTAATTGAGGCTGTGCGCCGCATCTTCTCCATCTTGAAGCTGCGCGTGAGCCTTTTCCAACGGCCCGCTGATTAGCGAAAGGTGGGTTCGGATCTCGTGCGATACGTTGGTGAAAAAATCCAGTTTGATCTGATTCAGCGCATTTTCCTTTCGGAATGAGGTTCGCAGCCAGAAAAACCGGTTGACGGCATAAATGGCTCCTGCCATTAGCAACAGATAAAAGAGATAGGCATACCAGGTTTTCCACCAGGGTGGGAGGATGGTGATCCCGAGTTTTAGCGGCTCATTCATCCAGAATCCGTCGCCGTTGGCGGCTTTGACCTGGAAAGTATAAGTTCCTGAGGGAAGGTTTGTATAAGTAGCGGAGGGGATTTCGACGTAGTTCCAGTCGCGGTCTATGCCGTCGATTTTATACGCGTATTTTTTGTGTGAAGAGCGTATGTAACCCAGCAATGCGAAATCTATCGTAAAAATACTCTGGTCATGTCGGAATGTGATCTCTTTTGTTTTCCAAAGCGGTTCAGGCAGGAGTCCGGTACTATCACCGGTGGCAACTTCCTTGTTATATAGTCTCAAAGAAGTAAGCACGATAGGGGGGATATCATCATTGACTGCAATAGCAGCCGGATCAAGCGAAAACATTTCTTGATTTGTCTCAAAATACAGATTACCGTTGGCATCAGTTACGGCGGAGCCTTGAATCAGTTGGCTATTTTGCGGCAGTCCATCGTCATAGCCATAGGATTGAAGCGTTCGGTTCTTGGGATGGTATCTAAACAGTTTCTGCGCGGAATTGAGCCACAAATAACCTTGATTATCCGGTACAACGTCTTTGATGTTCCCTCCGGGCACATCTGCATTTGGCTCAAACTTGTTACTTTTCGAATTGTAATGAAAGAGGGAGGTTGTGCCGGCAGCCCAGATATTACCCGACGGATCTTCGGCTATTCGCCAGAAATAGTTGGTTATTTCCGGACCAACGGAAATCTTTTCTAGTGGTGGTGTCTTCAGGGTACCGTGTTCGGGATTGATGCGATAAATTTCATTTGCACCACCTATCCAGATATTTCGCCGGGAATCTTCGAAGATACTTCGGACACTGATGGTCGCGGGAGTTTGCTTTATGAATATGCCGCGCTTTTGATCGAACAACAGCAACCCGTAGTAACCTCCAATCCAGAAGCGCCCGTTGCTATCTATAAAGATGGCAAAGGTTCGGGCATTTACTCGCGCAGATTGTCCCTGTATGGTAAGCGGATAATGGTGATAACTTCCGGTGCGCAGACTAAAACTGGTTAAAATGGCATTGCCGGCCGCCCATAGCATATCATTTTCGTCTAGATAGAAAGAATAGTAGTCGGCCCCTTTCGAAAGTGTCAGATTGAAAGTCGACGGATTTTTACCATGGGCGTCAAACACGAGAAGCTTGTCCTGGTTTGCAGAAATGGCCCAGATTTGTCCTGCCTTGCCCTTGCCTACCCATGCATTTGAGAACGACCGGGCCCGCAAATCATCGGGTGCAAACGGCCAGGGTTTGAATCGGGGGGAGTCAAAATGCAGATAGCTGACGCCGGCGTAGAACGAGCCACACCAAAGGCCGCCTTGTCGGTCCATGTACAAGGAGAAAACAGCGGTGTTGCCCAGGCTGTTGGGGTCACCCGGGCGATTTACGTACCAATCAGCTTGCAGCGTATGCGGATCGAAGTGAGCAAGCCCTGAGGATGTTGCCAGCCAGTATCTTCCTTTGCCGTCCGGTAACATTTTAGAAGCTTTGGGAAGTTCGCCGCTGGGCGTTTTGAGTGCTTCAATTGATTTGAAATCTTCGGTAACCGGATTGAATTGATAAACGCCTCCGTTGGTGCCTATCCATATGGTATCGTCCTTGTCGGTATAAACAAAAATGAGTTCGTTGAGCTGGACCTGCGTTTTTTGTGACGGAATTCGGTATAGCCTGGGGTTACTGCCATCATTCCGGATTTTTACCAACCCATCACCCGTTGCCATCCAGATGTTGCCGGCTTTATCCTCCGCAAGCGACCTTATGAGCATTGTCTGAAGGGGAAATTCAGTCTGTAAATGGCGCGTTATCCTGATTTTTCCTTTATCATTTATGATTCGGCACACGCCGCGCTGGGTACCTGCCCAAATTTGTTTTTTTCGATCCATTATAACGCAATTGACAGAATTGTCGGGGATTGAATTCGCGTTTGCCGGATTGTGTTCGAAGTTGGTGAAAGTATCTGTGTCGGGCTGATAAAGATAGAGCCCTGACGTCATCGAAGCGACCCATACATTTCCTTGGGGATCTGTTAGAAGATCCCTGATAAATTTAGGATTGTTATGCTTATCAGTGCGGTATAGGTTGAATGTTTGACCATTGTAGCGGTACAATCCGGCTTCGGCGCCAAACCACATGAAACCTTGATTGTCCTGGGTAATTCCCAATGTAGTAGATAAAGGAACCCCGTTTACTTCTCTGATATTTTTAAAAGCCTGCCCGTACCCCTCAACAAAAAATACTGAAATGCAGACCACCATGATCGTTATGCGCTGATAGACCGGCATGTTAGAATAGCTTGGTAAAGGTGATGGTGTGATTACGTTCGATAAATGTACCTTTCACCTTTGTACACTGTCAATGGCCGTCGAAGATATTCGTAAATAAGACAAGATTGCCCACCATTTTGGCAAGATAACCTCCCATTCCGCGCTCAGATTCTACGCCTTGCTCGTGCCATTTGCAGACTTCTTGCATAGCCTATACCAATTTTCTCCCCGAATTACAGTGCATATACATCGATTCAGGTCCGCAGAATGCTGATACCTAATCGCTTTGGCAAATTATTCCCCATTAATGGACAAGTTTTTCAACCTTCCGGACGGTTGGAAAATAATAGCTTTACAAAATGAAAACTGCCAGTGAATAGTTTATGATTTTCTAACCTGGAATCATGCGATGAAAGACTTATTTATTTAAATATATGGTAGCTGAAATTTTCGACAAGCATTATATATAAAATAACTTATAGCTATTATTGGGTCGTCTGTTAATCAATTTAAATGAATATAACTTCACTTATATAGACGGTTTTAGAATGACGATCCTTTTAATATGCCCGCGGAAATAATTGGTATATAGGATACTTCCATTATTCACACACTTCGTAAATGTATCATGAAAAATAATTGAATTTAAACCTCCGTTTTTTATGTTAAATTTCTTCACAACACGTGCCATTCTTTTGTTAAGGTTTACGAGCTTTATTCTCGTCGCTATTTTTTTATGCATATCGTCATTTGCGAATGCCCAGTCATGTCCGGATCCCGGAGGAGGAACCAGGTGGTATTTTTTCGATGAAAGCGACGACGTGAATTTTTTCCCTGAGAATGTTCCGGCTGGAAAAACTGGAGACGGAAAGGCAACATCGGGTAAATTGACACTCTCCGAGACGATGAATGCCGTTTACCCTCTTCGTGCAGTTACAATTAATCCGGAGCTGTCCGACGGAACGACCGGCAAGGTTGTGCTTCGGTTTGATTTTCTGGACATGGCCCCCGCCGCGGTTATCAAGGTTTACCAGGGAACTTCTGCATCGGGGACACCGGCCGAGACCATAACATCGGCAAACGCTTCGGGTTACTTGCTGCAAACCCGTACCTATACAGGCTCCGTTACTGTGACATTTGAGAGCCCTGTCGCTTCAGGGGGCGGGGACTTCAAAATCTATATCCCCTACACAACCGGGGATCAGACTGCAACATCGGGATTTGGCTTCCAGGTCGCCTATTGGAAGAAGTTTATTACTCCCAATTCATATACAGTGATGGACTCCTACCCCGAGGAGGCCGCGCCCATTGCTACTGCCTATTTTGATGCGAATAAGAACCTTGTTTCTTCGGAACTCTCTTTTTGTATAGACTACGGGAAACCCTCGCCTTCTATGGCGAACAGTAATTATATAGGAGAGGTCGTGTTTTTTCCGCAGGCTCGCCCGGACCTGGATAAATCAGGAACTGCGGACGGGGTGGATCAATTAAAAGCGGCCCGCCTGGTCTATATTATGAAAAACATTGCCACACCGGCAACGACTTATCAAAACTTCATGGATGTTCAGGGAGCGGTGAATTCTACGCTCGGGCCTAATTATACGGTTCACTACGCTGGTCTTCATGGAGATGCGATCGACGCTGTTCCCAGCCTGCCAAGCCCGGCTGAGCCAGTGTTTTCAATTACTGGTCCGGCATCGGCAGTGCCGGCAGGGACACCTCAAAACTTTACTGTTAATCTGACAGACGACGGCGGACATCCGAGGATTTTTAAGTTAAAGCTCCCAACGGGCATTACCCTGAACTCGGCAACAGGGGCGACCTATAATCCAAGTGACAGTACCCTGACGTTTGCTTCGTCGCCCGCTTCCGCGACGGTGTCCGTTACCAGTGCTACCAGTACCACTGCGACGTTACGGGTGGTATACAGTCAACCAGGTTTTTGGAATGTCAATAATCTCATTGTATATGAACCCTGCACGGGTCTGGACGATTTCCAGGGATTTATTGGGTTAAGCAAGGGCGATATTACTTATCCCTTCCGGGAAGCTTCCGCAACCTGGGCTGGTCAGCCGGCTTTCCCATGCTCGGAACTGAGCTATGTGATCGGCAACCGGAACATCAGCGGTTCCAACGTTTCGGATGGTTATACGCTCGACCTTTCGAGTGGTGTTACAACCCTGGCTAAACAGACCTTGATCGAAGGTCCTAATGCTTTCATTAATGCTATTGGCTACAACACGGTCGATAACTACATCTGGGGTTTCCGTTATGGCACCAATCAGCTCGTCCGGATCGGCAGTGATTGGTCTGTGACATTCCATAATGTGACCGGCTTCCCGTCAACAGTCCCGGGTTTTGCAACCGGGGATGTAAGTCCGAACGGCATTCTGTACTTGTA
>NZ_JAHXBN010000146.1 GCF_019924045.1 Dyadobacter fermentans
TTGAATGCATTGCAAGAGTCCTATTTAGCCCTAGTCCGCTTCCTGTTACCTGAGGGTATCCTCGAATATTTTGAGCTTTCCAAGGTTGTTGAAGGCCTTAGCGGTCTTCACATCTACTTGGAAGAAAAGAACCTTCCTCCTTCCGAATACAAAGACCAAAAATTAGAGTCTAAGGGCTTTCTACCTGAAATTTACATTCAGGACTTTCCCATTCGTAATCAAAAAGTTACACTCTGCATTAAGCGTCGTAGATGGGAAGTCAAAGACACCGGCGACATTGTTAGCAGGGATTGGAATGTGGTACAGCAAGGAACGCGAATGACAAAGGAATTTGCGGATTTTTTAAAAGGACTGTATAGATAATAACCCCGTCAGTT
>NZ_JAHXBN010000147.1 GCF_019924045.1 Dyadobacter fermentans
TGATTCACTCGAGCACCTTAGAATATTCTTCTCGACTACCTGTGTCGGTTTACGGTACGGGCTGCATACAGCTGGCGTTTCAAAAGCTTTTCTTGGAAGCGTCTTCGATGATTCGCTTTGCCCGTAGGCTCGGCTCAACGCACTATTCCGTCAGTACGTACCATCCACGTCGCTCCGTCACTTTTTCACACTGCATGCAGGGGCAGGAATATTAACCTGCT
>NZ_JAHXBN010000148.1 GCF_019924045.1 Dyadobacter fermentans
TCAGCCCATTCCCCCGGCGCAAACCCTGCGTCCGAGCGCAACCATACGCGCAGGTTCAATGCAACTCCGCCCGGTCCGTTCAATTGTGTGGCGAATGTGAAGTACTGTCCGTCGGCCAGGGTGACATCCGCGTAGTTGTAGCTTACGCCGTTCAATGAAACCGTGTTCGAGGTCATTAATGTAGACGATCCCACGGAAGCAAAAGTGGGATCACCTCCCTGAACCAAGGTCAGGTTGGTCAACCCTGCCGGCCAGGCTACCCTTACCGTTCCAACACCCGAAGTGTTCTGTACTTTCCATACCGAAGCAAACCGGAAGTTGACCCCGGAAACACCGGAGAGTGCTACCGCAGG
>NZ_JAHXBN010000149.1 GCF_019924045.1 Dyadobacter fermentans
ATTTAATCTTTATCTTCATCTCTTCTACTTCCAATATGACATGAAAAGGAGAATGGAATAAAAGGACAAAGGACGAAAGGGAATCCCCTTCCTCCATACTCCTTCCTCCCCTTCCTCCCTCGAAAGAGCTTGTTGGTGGCTATTGGTCTGGTGTTCACCTCTTCCCATCCCGAACAGAGAAGTTAAGCCCGGATCCGCCGATGATACTTGGTTCAAACCCGGTAAAGTAGGT
>NZ_JAHXBN010000150.1 GCF_019924045.1 Dyadobacter fermentans
TCAAGAAAATCGGGCTATTGAAGCTGCAAGACAGGCCGGTTTGGTTTACCAGCCTGAGATTCTTGCAAACGGTGATACACTTAAACAACTGTTGGTTAGAAGCAGGTACTTGCTCTTCAAGCACGATGGTAAGTGGACCGCGTCCCAGGTTCAGCGTTCCAGGCTGCTTTTCGAGCGTTACCCGCTTATCGAGCAGGCTTATAGGCTTGCAACAGGCTTAGGAACTGTTTTTCGGGTTTGCAAATCCAAAGAACAGGCATTTAAAAAACTGGC
>NZ_JAHXBN010000151.1 GCF_019924045.1 Dyadobacter fermentans
AGTACCTGCTTCTAACCAACAGTTGTTTAAGTGTATCACCGTTTGCAAGAATCTCAGGCTGGTAAACCAAACCGGCCTGTCTTGCAGCTTCAATAGCCCGATTTTCTTGACCCAAAGCCTGCCAACGGTGTTGTATCCTGATTTCCTGGACAGCGTCGTATACGAGTTTTTGCACGTGAAAGCGGTCGATCACCTTCGATGCCTTTGAAAAGCAACGGCTT
>NZ_JAHXBN010000018.1 GCF_019924045.1 Dyadobacter fermentans
TACTCCGAACTCAGGTGGTCAGTTTACTCCGAATTGGGGTGGTCAATTTCACGCGGAACAGGTGGTCAGTTTAAACCGAATTGAGGTGGTCAGTTTCACCGAATTTTCCAATGTAGCGATCAATAAGTTTAAAATATTTGCATGGGGATCGTGCGTGCCGGCAGCTAACTTTTTAGATTTCGACAAACCGATGTGTAAACATAGAGAGGTCAGAGAGCATCGGAAATCGAAATATTACTACTAATCGCTACAAATTTTTCAGTAAGTGAACTCAGCGAGCTACCTTTACTTTGAAATTTAAACCGCCTTCTGCAACCCCGATATGTATCACATACTGATTATCGACGATCATCCCATGGTATCCGTAGGGGTACAAGCAATCATTAAAACAGTCGTCGAAAACTCCACCATCGCCTTTGCGTATTCTTTTCAGGAGGGGCTCGACATGCTCGCTAAAACCCCCGTCGATCTGATGATATTGGATCTGGCTATTCCGGGGAGCCGCGGGCCGGAAATGATCGGCGCTTACCGGGAGGTGCAGCCGGATTTGAAAATTCTCGTGTTTTCGGGACGGGATGAGCTCACCAACGCACCAGTTTGCCTACACAGGGGCGCGAACGGGTTCCTGCATAAAAACAGCTTTGATTCGGAAACGGCAAAGGCCGTCCGAATGATACTGGAAAATAAAAAGTATGTCAGTCCGAAGTTAAAGGAGGCGATGCTCAGCAATCTGATGGAGGGCAAATCGATGCAGACGGATCCTATGGCGGCGCTTACTGCGCGGGAGCGCGAAGTACTTGGTTTGCTGCTCACAGGCAAGTGGCTTAAATCGATAGCCGACGAACTGAACGTCAAGATTTCCACTGTCGGAACACAGAAGAACCGGATTTTCAAAAAAATGGGTGTGGACAACATCGTGGATCTTGCCAAAAAATTCTGGTATCTCGAACAAAGCACCGCCGACCATTTATAGCGTCGTTTTGGACAACTTGCTTTTTAGGAAGACCAGTTGGATGCGGGCCCCCGGGCTATTTGTAACGGATAGCTGTAAACGCAATACTTTCGAAATCTGCTTTAACAGCAGCAAGCCGAGGCCTTCATAACCGGCAGGCAGGGTGGCATCTTCTTCGGGGTCGGTCGCATTGAGCCATTTCATCAGCTCGGAAGGCATCCCGGGGCCATTGTCCTCAAAAATGAGGTGCAGGCCGGCGTCTTCGTGCCGTACGTAAATTTGGAGTGTATTTCGGTCGCGCACCTTGATGGCGTTGTCGATCAGGTTATGGACGATGATACCCAGGAGCTTAGGATCGGTAAACACGATTTCTTCCGGGGCTATGTCCACCTGAATATCGGCATGATTGACCGCGGCGATCTGGCCGAAAAGTGAAACCTTTTCGCTAACCAGCTCATGCAATTTCACGGACGTTGCAGCCTGCCCCGCGCCTCTCACCTCAGGCTTAATGAAATTGACCAGATTGTCCACCATATGATACATGTTTTCGACAGCCTGTTTTAACTGTTTAATAAATGCGACCGCATGGTCCGGCTTGTTATCTTCGATGAGCCCCTGGCTATATTCCAGGGCGTAGGACATATGCCTCACCGGCGTGCGGATATCGTGTGAGATCGAAGCAATCAGATGAAGGTGCAGCCGGACCTGCTTTTCGAGCTGTTTTTCAGAGTCACTTAATACGACAAGTGTTTTTTCCAAATGTTCTGTCCTTTCCCTGACCTTGATTTCCAATGCCAGGTTTTGCAGTTGGACAGCTCTGAGACGCCGTCTCAATATACCATAGAACAGCAATAGAACCATCCCTGCAACGACACCTCTAAACAACCATGTTTCGTACCACTCCTTCCCTACCACGATGTTAAGATGCACTTCTTTGTAATTGTTCACTCCAAACCCACTTACCTTGCGTACATGGAGGGTGTAATTTCCTCCACCCTGAAATGGAATAGGGACGCTTTTGTTTTCGTCCAGTGCCTTCCATCCGGTCAAAACCTGATGGCCTTTAACGATCCGGTAAGACATTACCAGGTTATAAGGGTCCCCAAAGTAAGGTGTACTGACTTTAACAACGATTTGCGGTACGCCGGCCTTTACCACGAGGCTATTTCCCTCAAACGCCGACAGGCTATCGCCGTCTGTCTGATCGATGAAAATCTGCTGACCGGGAAGCTCCGGGCGTGTCTGTTCGGGGAAAAACCAGACAAGCCCGTTAATCGACGGAAATGACACCATGCCTCCCGGCGTCCGCAACGCGCAAGGCTGGCAACCTCCGTTGAATTCGTTGGTATTAAAGCCCTCGGTTTTCGAATAGTAATGGTAATACAACTCGAAGGGCTTATCCGCATAGGCCAGCAGGTCCCCCCTACTGATCTGAAATAGCCCCTTGTTGGTCGTGATCCAGAAGAAGCCCTTCCGGTCCTCGATGACACAATGCGCACTGGCCAGGTATTGCTCTTTGTCGATGGGAAAATGCGTCAGCTTTTGATCCTTCAAAAGATATAGTCCGTTGGAGTAAGTCGTAATCCATATTTCGTTTCGACCGTCGGGGATATAAAGGCTACGTATGTAGATATCGGTAAGCTTTGTAACATGGGATATTCTCTTGGAGGGCAAATCTATTTTGTAAAGTCCTTTACCCGTTCCGATCCAGAGTGTTTCTTTATTTTGTTGTTGAAGCCATGAAATGTTGGAAAAATGCCTTCCGGCAAAAAAAAGCGGCCTTGCACCGGGCCGGGAAGGATCAATGTAATACAGGCCGAGCGAGTTGGTTCCAATCCAGATCCTACCGTCAAGGCCCTCATAAAGTTGCTTGATCTCGTCACCGATCGTCCAGGTAGAAATGATCTGTTTTCCATGCTTTTCGAATCTGAATAAGGTTTCCCTTCGTTTACACCATATGCTACCCGTATGGTCTTTCATTATGCTGTATTTGTCCCAGTCGACATGCTTTTTAATCATCCTCAGAGACGTGGCAGCCGCCGCGGGATTTTTACTCTCCGGGGAGAAAACTACGCCACTGGCGGTTATGATTTTCCCATCATCGAGCAGCGCTTGACCGTAGTACACATTATCGTTACCCACCGACGAATCTGTTACGGCAACAAACTTCTTTTTGGTAAGGATATATAAGCCATAAAGCTGGCTTCCCAGAAAAAACCTGCCGTGCTCTGCGTCCATAAGAACGGTTTTAATGTCTCTGCTTTGAAAATCGAAACCGGCGAGGATCAGCTTGCTGACGAGTGAGCCGTCTTTGGCCAGTTGCAGATTGTAAAGGCGCCCGCTCGTATAAACAAAAACCTGGTTGGTGCAGTTATTCCAAAAAATCTGATACTGCCCGGTTGATTGATAGCCAGGGTCCGATGCGAGAGGCCCCAGCAGCTTTGACTCTTCCTGGCAGAAGCCGATGGCAGTTTCCGAAAAACGGGTCAGTTTAAGCCGTTCGTCCAGGTAATAAAGGCTCTCTCCCAAACGAAAAAAACGAAAAAAGCTCTTGCCGGGGAACGAGCAGACCTTTGTTTTTTTGTTGTTCACATAGTAGCCGATATTTTGTTCGTCATACACAAAATGTTTCCCTGCCGGTGTAGGATATATCGAGGCAATGCCGTGAAGGTAGTGTTTTAACGCTGCCTCGTTGAGGTCGGGCAACGCTTCAACCAAGTGGAGGTCCCGCATTTTTGAAACATCAGCCGACCAGTACAGAGGATACCCTTTCAACGAAGTGTCTATCGCCGCTTTACCATTCGCCATCCGGATCCAAGTCTCGTTGCTGGACATCGCAAGCAACCCACCATTACGACTTTGGGGATCCAGGTTGAAACCTGAAATGCTCCTGGCAGCAAAGGAGTTTCCAAGATTATCAAAGTTCACAAACCGGTGTCCATCGAATCGAACGAGCCCTCTCTCAGTCGCCAACCAGATGTTTCCGCGTGGGTCACGCACGATGGATCTAACGCTGTTCTGTGGCAGGCCGTTTTCATCTGTGAAGTGCCTGACGTCGTAACCAGGGGTGGTATCTTGCCGGTCAAGTACTTGTTGACCGGGAGAAGTGTTGGGGATGCAGAAAAAACAAAAGAAAAGCAGCCAGGAAGACAGGGAAAAAAAGTGCATTTTTACTGCTGATAATTACGTTGAATGAGCCTTCATGGAGGGAGTCTGAAAAAAAGGTTATCTCCATACTGCGATGCCATTTGGAAAATCTGCGCATGATAAAAAAAAACGGCGAATATTAAAGATGAAGTTTTTCAGGCCATTTCCAGCTTATATCCCTTCCCATGAACATTCGTTATTCTCAGCCCAGGATCAAGGCTTAATTTCTTTCGGAGTTTCGATACAAACACATCCAGGCTGCGGCCGGTGATGACCCCTTCGCTGATCCAGACTTCCTGCATCAGCGTTTCGCGGGGGATCAGTTCTCCGAAATTTTTGTGGAGCACATTGAGAACCTTGCATTCTTTGTCTGTGAGACTAACCACCTCGCTATCCAAAACCAGGCGCTGATCCTTCACATTAAAAAAGAACTTTCCGAGTGCGGCCAATTCCGGAGCGGACTCATTTATTACAGCGTGGCTCTGGCTCCGCCTGGGAAATGGTGTTAAAAATTTCCCAAAATGTCTAATTAACAAGGCAACACCTATCAACGCCAGAATACCATAAATAAGGTTGATTGACGGATAGCCAATGGCAGTCGTTTTGGATCCTTCAATTGTTGGATTGCCTTGCCGGGTTTCCGCTTTATCTGATTCGGGCTTGCCATTCGGCCGGGCAATGTCATACCCGAAGGTTGGTTTCTTTAATTTTTCAAGTATTGGACCGACTTCCAGATTAGCCGCTTTAACTGATTCCGTCGGCTGGTCGCTGCCAGCGTTCTGTTTTTTTGCATTCCCGTAAAAATTTGGGAAAGCAAATTCGATTACGTAGCAGCCTGAGGGCTGACTTCTGCCGGCGCAAGCCAGGATGTCGGGCGAGGTATTATTTACCTGGAAACCATAGACAATGTTCCCTTTCACGCAATCGTGTACTGTTACGGTGTACCCGGAGGGGAACTGCTTTTTGGGAAGGAAGTTCTGGGACAGCGCCAGGAGCGAGTCGTGATTGAAGGCGAATTCATTTTCGAACCTGAGCCGAAACGTGCCTTCTTTAATCTCAGTAACAGGCAATACACGTGAGCTTGAATCGCCTGCCTGCAACAGTAACCGATGACCGGTTTGACGAATCAATAGGTTCACTTGTTTCGCCTGAAAGTCACGGTCCAAACGCTCTGTGAAAGAAGAGGCGATAAAAAAGAGAGAGCAAGCAGCACAATGGGAATCCCAAATCTCACCGCAAGCCCGGTAGTGAAAAAGCCGGTAAAAGCATAATTTACAAGCATTTACATTTCTTTTTACAATTAACTAACGAGAATTTACAGTTGATTTACCACAGCGACCGGGCACGAGCCTACATTTGGAATGTGAAGTTAAGACAATTTAACGCCATTCATTCATCAAACGATATTAGTCATGAAAATGCATCAACTCGCTTTTTTACTCCTTTTTCCATTTTCAATTGTCTTTGATCCGACGCTGGAATTTCCCCGGTTATCCCCGCTTTCCGACAGTAAGCCAAAACAAGGTAAGGGAGTCGCCGCAAACATCATTTTTAAATCTGCCGATGGCGGACAAACCTGGCAAGACGTTAGTGAAGGGTTGCCCGAAAATTTGCCGGAGGACGGTATCCCGAGAGATGGTTTCCTGGCCAATGATAACGGCATGTATTTGCGAACTGGAAATGAAATGTATTACAGCAAACCCAATGCGACTGCCCCCTTTTGGGAAAAAGAGATTACTCCGGCCGACCTTGGCAGCATTGTTCCCGGCAAGACCGGAATGCTTGCATTCAACTACGGTGGCCGGCTTTTGCAAAAAATAAGCCAAACGAGTTTATGGCTGCCGGTGTATACGGATTTCCCGGGAAAGAGCGTTCGCACGATCTTTGAAACTGGAAATATCGTTTTTATTGGTTACGATAAGGGGCTTTTAAAGTCAGATGACAGTGGGAAAAACTGGAAGCGGGTTTACGACGGAGGCTGGGTGATGAAATTGGTAGAGTCAAACGGAGTGCTGTTAGCGACCAGTCAGAGAGGCATCATTCGATCGACAGATGGTGGTGAAAATTGGGTTGACGTGATTAGTGAAGGCGGAGTGGGCATTGCTATCGAACGTATCAAAGGCGGATTTGCCGCCATCACCTGCAATACAGAGACGGAGACACGGAGGGTACGGACGTCCTATGACGGTGGTAAAACCTGGCAGGCTATCGATACCGGTCTTCCGGCAAGCCTCCATATCGCCTCAATTACCGAGGTCGGCCAATATATGTTCTGTGGTCATCCGGCAGGTATTTACAGATCACCAGACAAAGGGAAAACGTGGCAACTTGTATTGCCTGCCGTACAGGATAAAGTCTTCCACTTATCTGTTTCAGGCAACGTGATCTATGCCCTGCCGATAAGTGGAGGATGTTGAAAATTCAGATTATATGGTGGGAACGCTATGGGCCCTCGCGCGGGAGATAGGGTGATCTCCAACCAGGCGAATGCCCGTCAATACCTGAGCAAGATCGCGTTACAGGAAAGGTACCATTATAGCTGTTTTGTCTTTTTCACCCTGAGTGCTTTCAGCGCCTTAGTCGGCGGGAAAATACAAATGGCATTGCTCATCTCCATCGCGAACGTCATTTACAATGTATACCCGATCCTTCTTCAACAATATAATCGACTGAGAATACAACGATTGCTGAATTTGCCTGTCGAAGTGTGAATGACTAGTGCAAGACAGATTGTGGCAGGTTTCAGCCAGGCCGCAAACTTGTCGCAGCCCGGCTGAATGATCTCCATGGTCAGAAAAGGAAGCCTAGCTGTACCAGCAGACGCTCCTTCGCCACCACGTGCCCGGATGCGCTTCGCTGGGCAATAGGTTTCTGGCCGGTAATACCTATCGTCCATTTGTCAGAAAATAATGTAATCCCGGCGGTGGCATTTGCCAATTTGCCGCCTGTGATTTCAAGAGCTTCCCCGCGCTGGATGCCACGTCCGGCGTGCTCGGCGTAGACGCCCACAGCCGGTGTGACCGTCAACTTTCCCATTTCGATGGACCGGTAAATATCCACGGTGCCGTAGAACTGGTTGCCAAAACGATAGTCTTCCGAATTGGTCGTATTGAACTTTCGGGATACATTGGCTGCCAGGCCCCATTGGTCCTTGTTGATGGTGTAAAAGGCGTTCACGATAAAATCGACGCTGCCGGTGCCTAGCTGAAAGTTGGCATTGGCGACTTGTAGCACGTTATTCTCGTCAAACCGGAATTTGCCTGTCGGCAGCTTCACGCCCCCGCCTACCAGCAGCGTGTGGTTAAAAGTCCGGTCGCTTTCGCTATCCATAAACGTATTGAACAGATTATAGTTGGCCAGCACGGTAATGTCGCCCAGGCCGGCCTGCCTTTTCACACCGGCAGAAGTAACCTGTTTATCGGCGCGAAAGGGCACAAACGCCATCACCTGCACCCGCTTGACGGGAAAGAAGCGCGTGTAAAATTCACCGATATTGAAATGTTCCTCGGTGCGTAGCACCTTGCTGTCGCCGTGCGTGACAAAGCGCATTCGCTGATACCGCACACCTGCCAGCGATTTGTGTGATTGCGGGAGCAAGCCGAAGTAGGCACCGCTGTTCGCGCAGCCGCACACGTCGCACGCGGCTGCTCGCGGCAGTGGTACCATCAGCAGCAATATGATCCATAAAAACAAAGTTCTCATTTCAGATTTTGTTTAAAAGTTAGTCCCGACCCCGGGATCGGAGAATTGCTTATTCCGTATAAAATGCCCGTCGCTGAGCGTCGCGAGAAAGGCTATAATGGATTGCTTTTCCGTGGCAGTCAGGCTGATACCCGGTTTTTGACCCGGCCTGTTCAGCGCGCTGTCAAGGGTGGCCGACGGGTGAATGCTGTCCGAATAGTGGTCGAGCACTTCTTGAAGGCTGTGGTAGCGCCCATCGTGCATATACGGCGCGGTGAGCCCTACATTACGAAGACTCGGCACCTTGAACTTGTAGCGATCCGCCGGATTAGCCGTAATCCCGAACCGGCCCTGATCGTCGGCACCGGACGGGATCAGTCCATTGTTGCGGAAACTGTAATCGGTAAATAGCTCTCCCGCGTGGCAACTGCCGCATTTGGACCGAAAAATCGCCATTCCCCGCTGTTCCTCCACCGTCAGCGCCGATTGGTCGCCCAAGCGATAATAGTCGTACCGCGATTCGGCCGACACCAAACTCAGCATGAATTGGGAAAGCGCTTTCATCATCCGCTCGCTGGTGATTTGCTTGTCGCCAAATGCTTTTTTGAACATCAGCGGGTAGTCGACCCGCATTTTGGCGGTAGCCAGCGGCGTGTTTTGCAGCTTGATGATCACATTTTTCACGGTCTCGTCCATCTCAACCGGATTTTCAACCGGATTGAACGGTACGAGGTCCAGGTCATGAACGCCGCCGTCCCAGAAGAACGACGGGTTCCAGGCCAGGTTCTGGATCGAGGGCGAATTGCGGGTACCGAGCAAATCGTCGACGCCGTGGCTCAGCTCGTGCCCGTGGTGCGTAAACGCCGCCTCCTGCTGGTGACAAGTACCGCAGCCGATCTGATTGGTACGTGAGAGAATGCCGTCATAAAACAGGAACCGCCCCAGCTCCACGCCTTCGCGGGTAAGCGGGTTCCGGCTGAGATCGTACACCGGATCGGGAAAATGGGCGGGCTTTTTCCACTGAATGGGCGTCGCGGCGGCATCACCTGCCTTTACGCCGGGATCGTCGTTCTTCTTACAAGCAACACTTATAGCCGCGAACATAACCGCCAGCATCGCGCATGCGAATGGTACCTGGCGGGTTCCCCGGCCAGGTTTAAGAGTAAACTGCATGGCCCGTCAATGAATATGGTCGACCGAGAACATCTGTGTGTAATTGTCGGCAATCTGTGCGGTCACTTGCGGCTGCTGGCTCATTACACTGTTATACTGCCCGATCGACAGGTTGATTCCCGGCCCTTTGAACACCTTCTGTACGTCGGCAAACAAATGTACTTCGGGCGTTTTCGAAGTGGTCACATCTGCCTTCAACTCGCCGAACCCGAGTTTCACGATGCGCGTATTGTTGACGGTGCGGGTGGTGTACCCCCCAAACAAGCCGATATGGTAGTAAAACTTGCTGTTGACCGGATTTCCCTTGGAAGAAGTACCCTCCATTTTCAGAAAAATATAGCCCGAATTCCAGGCCCAGTACATTCCGTCCTCCATCATGGAGCCGCCGGGGTCCAATACGCCCGTCCGCCGTTCGATGGGCATGGTATTGCGCAGGCTATCTACGCCCAGCATGAATTCAAGGCCGGTATAGGTGCCCGCCGGAATGTTTTTGAGGCGTACGAACTGGGATTCCTTTTTATTTTCCATAATCAAAAAATAGCTCGAATCCTGCGGCACGACATATGATGTGCCGTCTGCACGCAGCAATTTGATATTGGATACAAAGTAGTTGAACTTCGTGATGACGAAATCCTCGCCCGCTCCATTCGTGCTCGCACCGCCACCGAGCACCAGGTTTTTATCCCCGACAATATTATCGAATTCAATAGTAAGCGCGCCTTTATCGCCAGTGGAAGGTACAGGCCCCTGTGCTTCGCTTTCGCAGGAAGCAAGCATGAGCATTCCCACCACGGCAGCCAGCATCGCCGGCAAAACCCTGGAAAGTTTCATGATAGATAATGGATTAGCAGCCTTACGGTAACGGATACCGAAGGCCGGATTGTTATTATGACAAAGTGTGCTTCACCATGTCAACAGATGGGCGGGCGAAAGATTTCACGGACAAGGCTCTGCCCGTTCAGTGAAGTATTGAAGTTGAACGCGACCACCTGCGGAATGACGACAAAAGTGGTCTGTTGCAGCCGCGTGGAGCTTTCGCAAACCGGAGCCTGAGCCGAAAGTATTTTGCTCATCAGTTCGTTCTCGGCCTGCCGTTGCTCCTGCCTTGCCGCTTGCGCGACGCGCTTGGCCAGGTAACACTTCCCATCGCAATGCAGCTGCGGACGCGATTTGTTTTCACAAAGGGTTGCAATAATGTAATCCTTCCGCAACTCGTAATCGAGGTAAATCACAGGCACAACCAGCACTTTTACCAGCATGACGGCCAGTAGCACAAGTCCCGATATATGGTTCAGAAGTGATTTCAAGATAACGATGCAGGTTGCAAAGAAGTAGTTGAAGACGGTACCAAAAGTAACATACGAATGCGATGCGGCCTAATTTTTCATTTGAAATAAACACCAACATTCTGGAGAAACTTAAAACGGCCGGCTTTCCTGGACCAGTTGCATAAAGGCATCGCGGTATCCTTTGCTCAGCGGCACCTCTCTCTGCCCAATGTGAATGGTACCGCCCTGGATGGCGTCGATTTTGGAAAAATTGATTATGAACGAGCGATGCACGCGCATGAAGCCAGGCTTCGGCAGGACCTGCTCGAGTTTACTTAATTGCCCCAGAGTCATGATCTTTTGCCCGCCGGTGAAAATCAGGATGTATTCGCCGTACGCTTCGATCACATCGATGTCGCGGTAGGCGATTTTGTGGATTTTGTAATCGGATTTGACGAAAATATAATCGTTCGGAGTTTTACCCGACGGCCAAGAGTCCGCTTCGCCATCATAGGCCGATGCTTTTTTTCCCAGCAGGTTAATGTATTCGACCGCACGACTGACGGCCTGAAAAAAGCGTTCGAACGAAATAGGTTTCAGCAGGTAATCGAGCACGAATAGCTCATAACCCTGAACGGCATACTCCGCGTAAGCTGTTGTAAAAATTGTAACCGGTTTGTTTGCCAAAGACCGGAGCAGGGAAATACCGGTCACATCCGGCATTTGAATGTCCAGGAACAAAAGGTCGATCCGATGCTTTTGCAAAAAGCTTTGTGCTTCCATGGCAGATGCGCAGGTGGCTACCAGATTTAATTCCGGTATTTTCGCCACGTAATCGATCAGTAGCCGCCTGGCGAGCAACTCGTCATCCACGATCAGACAGTTAATCTTCATAAACGAAATATTGTTAAACGTACAAGGAACCGGTCTTTCAGATCCGACAGCAGCATTTCATAATTTCCCGGGTAGATCAGTTCGAGCCGCTTGCGCACGTTGCTTAATCCAATTCCCTGACGGGCACCATCTTGGTCGGTCAGTTGCCTTTTAGTATTCGCGCATTCAAAATACAGTGTGCCGGCGAGATCCACATTTAATGAAATACCGATACAGCCTTCGCGATTAGTATCCAGATCGGCGTATTTAAACGCATTCTCCACAAATACCAGTAGCAACAATGGCGCAATACGCTGGTCGGGATGCACGCCACTGACTTTTAATTCGATCTGATTTTTGTATATGTCGGATTTCAACCCCTGCATCGCGATGATGTTCCGCAAAAATTCCACCTCTCTTTCCAGCTTGACGCGGTCCGCCTGACAATCATACAAGGTATACCGGAGCAATTCGGAAAGTTTCATGATCATCGGCGCGGCATTGTCGTCTTTCAGGTAAGCCAGTGTGTAAACGTTGTTGAGCGTGTTAAAAAGAAAATGAGGATTGATCTGATTTTTAAGCACTTGTAGCTCCGTTTCGAGCTGCTTCCGCATCAACTCCGATTGCCTGTGCAATGAATGGAAGCGATCGGCGGCAAATTTGTACGCAGCACTGGTCATATGGACTACAAACAATATAAAATACATTCGTCCAAACTGAAATGCCCTTGGATACCGGATCTCCCGCTTGATAGTCAGAAACTGCAAACCAGGCTCCGTCAGCCTCATGTAAATGACCGTAATCACCAGCAACAACACCACAGCCTGCAATCCATAAGCGTAGTACTTTCCTTTTTCCAGGAAACGGGGTATCAAAAACCGGACCGTCGCGAACGCGACTACCCCTTGCGCGGCAACGTTGACGGACGCCACTAACAGCGCTTTACCTGGCGGCTGAAAATTTGACAGCAGCAGGATCCAGATCAGCCAGTAACAGCCCCAGAATATGTATGGATTAACCAGCACCCGGGCGTATCGCTTCTCGCTCATGGGTTTTAATGTTTGATAATGCAATGGTAAGTTAAAAGTACGGTACCCGAAAAAATGACCGCTGAACGGCTCTGATCTTCCAACGAATGCATTCATTCCCGGCATGAACGGATTTTCAGGCGCTTCAATCCATCCGCAGAGGTATTTAACGATTTCGTGAAGAATCCGCAGCCATTCATAGAAATGATTTCCCCCACTGCACCCGATTGCCTTGATTCGTTCATCGAAAACCAATCCCACATTTATCCAACCATGAAAAAGAAGCCAATGATCATGACCGTGTTATTCGGCCTGATGCTGTTTTCACATGCATTGATAGCACAGCGCCCACTCACAGAAAAGTCGGCCAGTGAAAGGGCGGCGGCACAAACTCAGCGCATGAAGACCAGCCTCCGGCTCGACTCGGCGCAGACTGCCAGGATCGCCGTGATTAATCTCCGGTATGCCCAAAGAATGGATCCCGTTATGCAGGGAAACGGTAGCAGGCTTTCGAAATTCAAAGCCGCCCGCACCATGCAAAAGGAGAAAGAAGTCGAGCTGAAACAAGTCCTGACTAAGGAGCAGTTCGAACAATTCAAAGAACAACAACAAGCGATGAAAGATGAATTTAAAGAACGCAGGAAGTCCTGATCGGTTGTGGTGCCCGGCTATACCAATGGCCGGGTTACTTTTGGCATGCTGTAAAACCAGCGGACCGGATGGTTCCGAGAATCCGGACAAGGCTGACAGCCCCGGCTGGTCGACCGGCCAATTAATTCGTAAATCAATTTAGAGTCAGAAAATAAACTTCCATGAAAACCATAACGACCCTGCTTTTGCTGCTCTGCATTGTTTCGATCACTACAAATTGCCAGAATACCACACCCGACCCAGGGAAGGCCCACGCACCTGGTCAGCCGGCAGCGGGCTACGGCGGCAGCACCTACGCACATGCCGAAGTGATCAAGAAAAACTATGACGACGGCCCTACCGGCTACTGGCTGTACCTGCCGGCCTCACCCGCGCCGGCTTCCGCGCCGGTGGTCGTGTTCAACCATGGCTATGGCGGCTGGAACCCGGCTAACTACGGTGGATGGATCAGGCATTTGGTGCGGCAAGGCAATATTGTGATATACCCGAGGTATCAGGAAGGCCCGCGCACCAAACCGGCCGAATTTACGCCCAATGCGGCAGCGGGTATCCGGAGGGCATTGGAACTGCTCGAAACGGGCGGGCTGAAAATCCGCCCGGAAACCGACAAACTGGTGATCATCGGTCATTCGTATGGCGGCACAGTAACGGCAAACCTCGCGCTCAAAGCAGAAGAACTCCGGATCCCGACTCCCAAGGGCATTTTCCTGGCCGCTGCGGGCGTGGGCCCGGCTGTATCAGGTCAGGAGAAATCGTATGCCGGCCTGCCTCAGTCCCTGAAAATGCTGTTGCTCATCGAAAAGGAAGATACCGTTGTTGACAGTGTATTTATGAAAAAGGTATTTGCTGAATCCAGAGCCATACCACACACCAACAAGGCCATGCTGATGCACTATCCTGATGGCTACGGGGCCGATTCCATTACCGCTGAGCACAACGAACCGACCTGCATCGACCCCGATTTCGACAGCGGGGACGGCAAACTGGCGGCTTCGACGAAGGTGGACGCTACCGACTATTACTGCTACTGGCGTCTGGCCGACGCGCTGATCGATTGCAGCCGGAACAACAAGGGCTGCGCCACCGCCTTCACGGACGTACAGGAGCAGACATTTACAGGCAAATGGAGCGATGGCGTCGAGATCAGGAGACTTGGCGGCCGGTAAGCAGCCCGCATTGATCACCTATTTCACTTTGTTTCAATCGGCGGAATTGTTTTCAGGTATGCGAAAATCGCCGAAGTTTCCGCCTCCGTCAGCTCGGGGAACAATGGCATAGGGTAGCTGATTACTGAATTATCTTTGGAGATGCCCGCAGTCACTGCACGCCTGAACTCCCCTTCGGTCCAATTCGCAATGCCGGTAGCGTGCGGGGTAAGGTTCGGGGTTTGTATCTTTTTTCCAGCTGCGTTTCGCAGCTTGTTACCTCCACCCATAAATCCCTTTGATCGTTCGGGCTCCTGCACATCCAGGGACGTAAAGTTTTTGGAATGGCAATGAAAACAAGCCAGATTATCCACGAGATATTTCCCCAGCAATATGGGGTCGCTCCCGGGCTTCTGAATGCGGGCATCCTGATATTTACCCGGTTTTGTAAAGCTCAAACCGAGCCGGCCGATAGGCGAATATTTTGTCTTGCCGGGGTTCCGGTCCGATGGCCTTACAGCGTGATCATCCGATTTCAAATAGGCGATGATCGCATCCAGATCTTCTTCGGCCATGTTCGGCCTGTGCATGTAGGGCATCAGCCTCCCCGATCTGCTGATCCCGGTTCGCAGCAGGTAAACCAGTTCTCCGGGTGTATATTGGCCTGCGCCTTGCCCGGGGTGCTGCGTGATGTTGGCAGCATAGATCTTTCCCAGAAACTTCGGCGAATCTTCGAGCTTTTTGCCGGTGAAATCTTTTGTCTCGAAATTGTAATGGCACGAGCCGCAGACGAGCATCGTTAGTCGTTTGCCTTCTCTGACATTTGCTCGTGACGGGTTGTAGTTAATCTTCTCCGTCTTGTACTGAATTTTGCACCCCGGGGCGAGCAATGTAAGTGCCGCGAGAATGGTACCAGTTTTCAAGTCCATATGGCTAATTTGTTGTGTTAAAACACAAAACTAGCCGGCACATGGGCTTACAAGGAGGCATTTCTAGGCCGTGATTGGCTGCCTTACCGGCTGTTTTGCCCAGCAATGCACGGAGGCCGGGCGGAATGGCTATTGAAACGTGGTTACCCTCGCATTGCTCCTCGACACCTTTGACCCGCGCAGAGGCCTGTAAGGGGCTTAACGGTTTTCAACCCATGCCAGGAAGGAGGTGGATTTCGCCTTGCTGACGATGATGGGTTCGCTCGCAACGCCATCCAGCCGTACCAGCAATTTTCGGTCGTCATAGTGCTCGATGCGGTAAATGGCCTCGAATGCCAGCAGCGTTTGCCTGTTGGCCCGGTAAAAACGTCGCGGATCAACTTGGGTCTCTATGGCGTCGAGGGGCTTGAAGAGCTGAAACTTCCTTCCGTCGCGGACAAAAATTTCTGTCGTGTCGTGATTGACTTTAAACAGCAAGATATTTTCTGTTGCGACAGGGATCAGTTGGTTTCGAAAATGGATGAGAAAACTGGTTTTGTATTTGCGGGGGTCGGACCGAAAATTTTTCAGCAGCTGTTCCATCATTTCCCTGTCGTATTTCGGGGCAATCAGCTGGGCAATCGAGTCCAGCTTTTGGAGGCTGGACTCAAACAACCTTTCGCTGATGGGTTTCAGGATATAATCGATTCCATTGTTTTGAAAGGCCCGTATGGCATATTCGTCGTAAGCTGTACAAAAAATGACCGGGCAGGTCAGCTCGATTTTTTGATAAATCTCAAACGCGAGACCGTCCCCAAGCTGAATATCCGAAATCACCAACTGCGGGTGGGGATTACTAAGGAACCATTCGACACTGCTTTCGATACTATCCAGCACGGCAAGGATTTGATATTCCGGGCGAAGGGCCTTGATACAATTCTGAATATCCCAGGCGGTATGCACCTCGTCTTCGATGATCACAATGGTCATAGTCAATCGGCTATTGGTAACGAAACTTTAAACGAATTTTCATTTTTCCTGATAATGATGCACTTCCCCTTTAAAATCAGAAAACGGTTATTAATATTGTTCAGGCCGACGCCGGATGTTTCGTCCGCTCTTTTGAATTGCAGGTTGTTCTCGACAATCAATAGCCCACCCTCTTCATAAATGCACACTTTCAAGGGCCTCTTTTGCGAAAAGACATTGTGCTTTACGACATTTTCGATCAGGATCTGGAGTGTGTTCGGCGGGAGCGTCGCGCCGAGGATGGATGATGGGATCCGAATATGGACCATAAATGCGTCGCCATACCGGATTTGCAGTAATCCGACGTAGGATTCAAGGAACCTGATTTCTTCCTCGAGGGTCACTTCGGGCCGCCCGTTGTAAACGAGCATATACCGGTAAATGGAAGCCAGTTCGTCAATGAATTTGAGCGACTGCCCCTGGTCCTGCTTTACGAGAGATTTGAGCGTAGTAAGTGAATTAAAAAGGAAATGCGGGTTCAACTGCTGTTTCAGCGATTCGTGGAGGGCGGCCAGATTTTCCCGCTTCAAGGTTTCCAGCTCCCACTCCACCCGGCGGCTTTTCGCTGACAGATCGAAAAAGTACTTAATCAGAATCATCAGCCCATTGAGCAGGCTGATCCTTAAAATCAGGTAAAACCAGGCTTTGGGAGAATAGATCAAGTTCCCTTTAAGCTGCGAGAGCAGCAATCTGGATTGATCGGCCAACCCAATGCCCACAAAGACGATAACCGCCAGCAATGTGGAGAGCAGTATCCGCCGAATCAGTTGGCCGGTTTCCTTGTTCCTGGTCCAAATGCTGGAAAAATCGATTAGTCCAAAATTAATGACCCAAAAAGCAAGAATACAGCCAAATGAAAATACAAAGCGAAGTAAAGCCTCGCGTCCCGTGGAAACCGAAAACACGAAGATGCCGGGCAGAATGGCCGCCAGCAGCAGGCCCGTTTTCAGTTGATATTTATCTGTAAGTTTTGACATCACCAATTTCTGACAAACCACGTACAACATGGAAAATCCGAAGTACAATGCCGAAACAGAACACCCAAACGACATTATTGCCCAGCATTTGCACTTTATTGAACTGATATTCGACGCAGCTTCATCCCAAGGTATAAAATTATGGCTGGAAAGCGGCTGGGCAATCGATGCCCGCCTCGGCCGGATCACCCGTACGCACGAAGATATCGACATCGCCTACCCGCAAGAGCATCACCACGCGTACGTGCGGCTTCTCCGTGACCTGGGCTTTTCCGGATACGAGCAGCTCGATTACGGCTTCCTGATGAAACGAAACGGCGTCCTGATCGACTCCGAGCCATGCGTCAAGGTGGGACTGGCCTATGAACTCCCTGGTTTTCCCGCCGGATCCTGTCCGGCCGCACCCGAGGGATGGCTGAATGGCAAACCCGTTCGTTGCATTAGCTGGCAAGCGATGCAATTCGAATTCATGGGGTATGAGCAGGAAATTCCGCGGTCGGCCTGGCGGGCTAAGGATCACGAAAGCCTCAGGCTTATTGAACTCCACCTGAATAATACCGGCGACGCTACTTCTTGCCTGCCCCACGGATCAGTTCAACCGTCTTCTGCTCAGGATCATCCGAAACCACATCGGGAATAACCCCCTTGCCCTCCCAGTTAGTTTTGGTGATGGCATTGACCGGGCTTGCAACGGAAATAGACATTCTCAGTCCGGCGGGCAGGTCGAAATACTCGTTCCGGTTAGCCCCCCCGGCGCTGCGCCGTCCTACAATTACGGCCTTCTTGAACGCCTGCAGCGTATAGGCGAAATACTCGGCGGCAGAAGCCGTCTTTTCGTCAATCAGTACATAAAGCGGCGTTCCAACACGCAACTTTCCGTAAATTAGGTCAGAAGTAAATATTACATGGTTTTCGCCTTTGGACGATCTGGTCGTTGACAATTCGATAGGCTCTCCTTCGAAATAATGGTTAAGGACATACTCCATAATACCCGGGTAACCTCCGCCGTTTCCGCGGAGGTCGATGATGAGATTATCCGAATTTTCTACCAGCTTCATGGCTGCTACGGCGGTTTGCATCGATCTTTTCGGATGCATGAATTCCTTGATCCTGATGTATGCAATGTTGTCATCGCGGATTTCCACGTGCGTGAATCCGTAATTGTATTTCTTCTCGGCTTCTTGTTCGATCTGCTCCCAGTTTACGTCGTCGGCAACCGCCTTTTTCCCCTGCACATACAAATGTCCGTCGTTGCTGATCTTCCGCAGATCCCCACTGATTTCCTCGCTCAGCGTTTCCTTTTTACCAAACCGCGCGTATCTGCCTGATGCTGCCAGGTTACGAAATTCACTACTGATTCTGGCGCCGGCCGTTTTATCGACATAATGCGCCTCAATCAGCGCCGCCACCGAATCCGTTACCGCCTTGATCTCGTTGGCGGTCACCTTTTCCGGGCCGCCTTTCGCTTGTTGTGGATTCACCTGGGAATAGGCTGCCGGAGCGACAACAGCCCAGAGCAGTATTGACAACATCATTTTCATAGCTCAAATTTTTAGTCAGTGGTAAAAAAATTCCTCGACAAAGTTACACCGGGCCCCATCTTCATACCGTAGGTTCATCCGTCGTACTGGTCGTTTCATCCGCTGGTTTGCCCGGCTCGCATTCTTTTCCACCAGGCGGCTCCAACCTTCCCGCGGTCGCCCTTCTCATTATCCTAATATTTTCTTGATCAAAGTAGTAGCGTTTCAATTTCTTTTTACGACTTCATAAAAAACAACTTAATCTGTTAGCAAAAATGAAAACACATCTTTCAAAATGCGTCGCGTTCCTGTTCTTGATTGTACTATCCATATCGTTTTCCTGCAACCGGGAAAACAACATTTCGCCTGATCCGGATAACGGGCCATTGGTACAAACGAATGGCACGGAGTATAGCAAACTTCTGGCGGGCCGTGAAGACTTTGACGGCACCCCGTTTGAGATAACCAAAGTGACCCGGGACGGTAACTCGCTGAAAATCGACGTGACCGGTGGTGGGGGCATTGAAAATTACAAAGTCGTTTGGGATGGTCAGCTCATGCTGTCGTACCCGATGCAGGCCCGGCTCGTGGTGGCCTACGATACGCCCGACGGCGCGCAGGACGCGGCCATGCACGATTACACGCTCGAAGTGGACCTGCAAAAATTGTTCGGCAACTCGGCCAACGCATCTGAGGTGATCGTACACCTGGCCAATGGTTCCAAAAAGCAAGACAAGGTGGTTGATCCCAACGGAAGCACTTCCAATCCAAAATAATTCCGCGTCCTTTCAATCACTTCATCCCTGCTGGCCCCGGCGCGTCCGGGGCTGGCTACGTTATCTCTTATTGTGGAATGGCTATCAGATTGTACGACGAATGAAAAACACTGGATTGAACGCTGTGCGAAGCGGGAGCCCAAGGCACAACAATGGGTTTTCAAGCATTATTTTGGTTTGGCCATGGGTATAAGCATTCGGTACCTTCCCAGTCATGCCATCGCCCAGGAAGCCGTTAATGACTCCTTTCTCAAAATATTCAACCAGTTACCCAGGCAGCTGGCAGGCTTGAATTCCTTTAAGGGATGGATGCGGTCAATCGTTGTGCGGACGGCCATTGACTATTTCAGGAAAGAACGAAAAATTTCGACTGCGGCGAGCCTGGAAGGTTGCGAAGACCACTATATGATGTCCGAAGACATTGCGGACAACCACTCAGTAGAGGAAATCCTGCGACTGCTCGACAAACTTCCGCCATTATGGAAAGTGGTCTTTAATCTGTACGAAATCGAAGGTTACAACCACGAAGAAATTGGAAAAATGCTGGACATCCCGGCCTCGTCGTCGAGAGTGTACCTGGCCAGAGCGAAGGAAGTGCTGCGCAAAATGATAACCATTCAAAACGGTAGCCACTAATGTCGGATCAGCAACCCGTAGACAAACGGATGCTCGGCCGTCTCCGCGATCATACCGAGCCCTACCTGCCTGATGCCTGGGAGTCTTTCGAGCTTTTCCGGGCAGCGCAACGCCGAAAAAAGCGGATCGCCCTTTATTGGCTGGGTGCTGCGGCTTTGCTGGTATTCACAGGGATAGCTCTGCTGACAACCAGCATCCCCGACGCACCGGCCCATCTCCGCGTTTCGGGAAAGCCTGTGCATGTTGCGCAGCAAAACAGGTTACCGGCCACCCAACCCGGGGAACCGGTAGCCTCACCAGACTTGCCTTCTGCGCCCTCAACGGGCAATACACAGGCATTCGGGTACACGGAAACGCCGTCCGGACAGAAAAGTTCGGAAGTTAACCGCGTACCTTCGGAAAATAGGTTGCGTGATCCGGTTGCGCCCCTGCCGGCGACTTCCAACGACGGAGTACGGGGCACCTTCGCTCCCGAATTTCTGATTCCCAGGGCTTTCAATGGCCCGGTTGCCCGGTTCGTCAAACCCGATATTTCCCTGCCGCAGCCACGGATTTACATACCTCAGCAACGCAATCAGGCAGTTCGCTGGGGAGTTAGCGTTTGGCAGCAATCGAACCGGGCTGCACACATCGTTCCTGAATCAAATTACGGTTTGGGCGGTGCAGTACTTGTACCATTGTCCGGTAGAATTGCCCTGGTAACGGGTATTTCAGGAAGCAAGCAATCGCTTAATATAGAGGAGCCGACGCGCTTATCGGCTACCGAGGGACTTCCGAACTTACAGCGCGTTCGTTATCAATGGGTCAATCTTGAAGTCCCGTTTCAGATCCAGTACAAACTAAGAACTTTTAAAAATATCAGCTTCACCGCCAATGCAGGGATAGCCTTGCAAACCAGTATGGGACAAACTGCTGATTACCATTACAAAACCACCCGAACAATCGCAACTTTTGCGGAAACTGCGGGCGGACCGGTGCTTGTTTCCTCCCAGACTGTCGACGAGCTGACTTCGGTTAGCGATCAGGACAAAAAGCGCATCTGGACGGTTGGCAGCCCGCTGTACTTCGGGATCGGATTCAGTTACAGATGGCAGCACACAGTCGTCGAATTAGAGCCTTTTGTCAAATATCCGTTTGGGGCAAGTACCGCAGACAAGCTCCAACTTACCACAATGGGCATTCAGTTGCGGCTGACAGGCCCAATAAAAAAGTCCATTGCAGCAGCCCGAAATTCACTTTAACCAATTTATGGGTGCACAGATTAAACTTCTCCAATTCGTACTGGTTGTCAAGCGTTTACAACCCGTAAATCCCGCCTGAAACGGAGATTTTCTCGCCGGTAATCCAGCCCGCGTCGTCCGATGCCAGAAAAACGGCAACCTTGGCAATGTCGTCGGGTCGCCCGGTGCGGCCCAGCGGCGTGGTGTCGACGAGCTTTTTTTCGAAATCGCTACCAATGAAACCTGCGCTGCGCGAACCTTCGGTTTCTACTACGCCGGGCAGAATGGAGTTAATACGTATGTTTTTGCCGCTGAATTCCTTGGATAAGGAAATGGTGATGGCATCGAGCGCGGCTTTGGTAGCCGAATAAACCGACCCGGTCGGAAGCGGCGTTCGCCCCGCCTCGGAGCTGATGTTGATGATATTGCCGCCTGCATCTCCAAATAGTTTCAGCGACTCCTGGATAGCGAGAATGGAGCCAAGCACATTGATATTAAATTGCTCATGAAATGTATCGGCCGATACCTGTTCGATTGGCTCGTATTGGTAGATACCCGCATTATTGACCAAAATATCCAGTGTGCCAAATGCGGTTTTAGTCTCTTCGAACAGATGCGCAATCTCCTCTTCTTTGGATACATCTCCCTTCACGGCAATGGCTCTGCCGCCGTTCTCGATAATTGCTTTCACCACCATATCGGCATCTTCCTTACTCGATGCGTAGTTCACTACTACTTTTGCGCCTTCTGCGGCAAATTGCTTGGCGATCGCGGCGCCTATGCCCTTGGATGCGCCCGTTACCACGGCTACTTTGTTTGCTAGTTTGTTCACTTTATCAATCCATTTAAGTTTGGTATGCAAAGTTCGGATAGGTTGGTTACTTTTCGTAACTTTGTAGCAAAAAGTAACGGTAACATCCAGGTAACAAAGTAACATATGCAGTGCGAGCCCCGTCCCAACGACAAACATAAGAAGGAAATGATGGCCGTCCAGGATTCGATGGACGTGCTTAGCGGCAAATGGAAGATTTCGATCATTTCCTCCATCTGCTATTATAACAAAAGGCGATTTTCCGACATCCTGGGCGATGTCGAGGGTATTTCAAACAGAATGCTGAGCAAGGAGCTGAAAGAACTGGAAATTAATCAGCTGGTAAAGCGGACAGTGCTGGATACCCAGCCGGTAACCGTCCAGTACGAACTGACAGAGCACGGCCTTACATTGAAAACGATCATCAATAACCTGACCGACTGGGGCATGGAGCACCGGAAGAAAATCATCGGGGTATAAGCACATTTTTAGCCTAAATCTTTACGGGATATGCATATAAAGTTGCGGGAACACATTGAAAAGATTATGCCCCTGACAGACGATGAGTTCGCCTTTGTCGCAAAGCATTTCATTTATAAAAAATTCAAAAAGCACCAGTTTATGGTCCAGCAAGGCGAGCCCGTTCCATACAACTATTTTCTCTTGTCCGGACTGACAAAACTGGTCTACACCGATCCGGACACGGATAAGGAATATATTCTCGCATTTGCCATGGAGGACTGGTGGGACAACGATTTTCAGGCCTATTACACCAAAACCAGGGCCTCGTTTTCGATGGTCTGTCTGGAAGATACCCAGGTGTTGTGTCTTTCACTGGATGATTTCAACGCATTACGAACGGGAATGCCTAAAATCGAGCATTTCTTTCTGGAAAAGGTAATGTGGGGCTTTCTGGCCGCCCAGCGCCGGATTCTTTCGCTGATGACATCCAGCGCACAGGAACGCTATGAGCAGCTATTGGCACAGCATCCTTCCCTCGCACAGCGTCTGCCCAAGACACAACTGGCTGCGTATCTGGGTGTTGCCAGGGAAACACTCAGCAGGCCGAATGTATAGTGTGATCTACCTCACACCAAAGACGTGAGATAGCACACGCGATGATTTTCAGCGGCTTACCTAGTTTTGCATTGAAAATCAAATTAAACAAAATGGAAAAGAGAATCATCAATCCGTGGGCCTGGCAGGACGAGCTCAGCTATGTACAAGCTGTGGAAGTAAAGGATGTCGCAGGCACATTATACGTTGCCGGACAAGCCGCCGTACACCCCGACGGCACATCCAGCAATGCAGATATGCGCACCCAGCTCGGGATAGCGATTCAGAACCTGGAAACCGTGATCAGTGAAGCGGGTTACGAACCTGGTAACATCGTCCGGCTAACAGTCTACACGACCTCTTCGGAGGAATTTATGAATAACTGTTTTGACATATTCCAACAGTTCGTCGCAAGACATGGAATGAAACAGGCTGTTACGCTTCTTCAAGTAGTTGCCCTGAACGAAACGCTCAATGTGGAGCTGGAAGCCACGGTTGTCAGGTAGTCTCGCCAAAGGGTTTGTGATCCGAACCGCTTACTGACGTTCTTTCGCCTCGGGAGTAACGGGGGTGAAGAAATTGACCAGGTTACCATCCGGATCGCGAAAAAGCAGCGACCGGTTGCCCCACGGCATGGTGGTTGGTTCCTGCACGAGCGCTGGCCCAAGGACGTCTGCAAGTCGTTTGAAATGGGAATCCACATCGTCGACGCGGAATTCAAGAATAAGCGAACGGTTGGTTGCCGGTGATGCGACACTCTCGCCGCCAAACAACTGCAGCGTTCGCGTGCTTCCGATCGCCAGTACGGCTAGCGGAGTGCGGAGCTCTGCAAAATCTTCCGTGTAGCGGACAGCAGTGTAGCCGGTGACCTGCTCGTAAAAATCGACAAGGCGGCCGAGGTCGGCGGTGATGATACGGGTCGAGACAAATGTCATAAAAGGAATCGTTCAGTTTTTGGATTCCCAAAGAAATACCCGCCGGTTGACAGCCGTATGTCAGCAGCTTAAAAAAAAATGGCCCCTGTCGAAACGCGTCTACCAATCCGGAAACACCATTCCGGCCCCGCAAATCGTGATAGTGAGGTACACTTCCCCATGCCAAAGGCATGTTAGAATATTTCCCCGGCAAACCGGCTTTGGGTAAATGAACGCCGACCAGACGGATCGGCGTTCATTTCACGCACTTTATCAGTACCCCGGATTCTGAATCAGCTTGCTATTCTTATTCATCTCATCCAGCTTAATGGGCAGGAAGTAGTTTCTATCCACCCATTTACGCTCTTGCACTTCAATGATCTTGTAAGTTGGTTTTGCGGCAGTTGTTTTGTCAGGATTTAACTTGTAGGTCGGTTCAACGCCCCGTGCGTTGGAATAAACCTGGGAAGCGATCATCCAGCGACGTACATCGAAAAACCGCTGCTCTTCGTAAGCCATTTCAATGCGGCGCTCATTCTGGTAACGTTTCATCAGCGCTGCACCGGTCTCGGTAATATCAGGCATGGCGGCACGTTTGCGGATCATGTTCAGGTACTTTTTAGCCTCGGCTTCTTCGCCCAGGTTGAGACATGCTTCCGCATAGTTCAGCAAAATCTCTGTATACCTGATAAATCTCCATGGCACCTCAGATCTGAAAAATTGAGCATCGACTGCCGGATCCATAAACTTTTTCAGATAATACCCTGAATAGGTCCCGTTCCAGTCTTCGATAGGTCCTTTCCGGGTGTCAAGCCCGGCCACCACTTCCACTTTTGAAGTAGTCGGGTTCCATTTTTCCCAGTAGCCCGTTTGAATAATCCCTTTCGGGTCTTTGTCGATCACGTCGGCCGGCCTTTGTCTCCATGGAGCGCCTTCGTACAAAATATCTGAATAGAACCGCGAATCGCGACCGACATAAGGATCTGCCGCATGCGCCGGGTTCGACCACGAAAATCTGGTACCGTCCTTCATTTCATAATCGTCCGCCAGCTGGCCAAGCGGCGTATTTCCTCCCCAGTTATGGTAGCCATTAGGCCCATTAGAACGCCCCGGCCATGCGCCGTCGTTATCCAGTTTCGCCAGGAAGAAACGTACATGTATATCCTCCGGTGATTGTTTCGAAACAAACATGTCCGCTCTGTTTTTGGAAGCCTCGGCCAGTGTAGCCGGATTGGGCGCATTCAAACTGTAAATATTCAGATCCATAACGGCTTTTGCGGCAGCTTTGGCCGCTCTCCATCTCGCAGCGCGGTCACCCCCTTTGTAACCGATCAGCTCCGGGTTGGCATACCCGGCCGCCCAGGTCGGATTGGCGTACAAATCACTGGCCGCATATAAAAGCGTACGTGCTTTAAGTGCCAGGGCAGCCCCCTTGGTGGCACGGCCGGCATTGGCAGCAGACTGCGTGAGAGGGAGCAACGCAGCGGCCTTATCGCATTCATCTGCAATGAATTTGATGCACTCTTCATAGGTGTTACGGGGCATGGAATATTCTTCGCCGAGGCCGTATGCCTGGGTCACCAACGGCACACCACCATAGACGGATACCAGATTGTGATACAGGTAAGCCCGTACAAAGTGCTCCTCCCCCATGTACATGTTCTTCGTAGCAGCATCCAGCATGGTAGCGCTTTCAATTTTGCTGAAAAACAGGTTGGTTGCACGGATATTTTTATAAACATTGTCCCACACAAAATATCCGGCCCGGTCATAAGCCCAGTCGTTGATATCACTGGCATTAATGAGGCCTTTGGTCACATTTACAACAGGTCCCCAAACAGCCATGGACTCGTCGCTGTAAGTGGAGAACATCACGTTGTTGAAGCCATGTCCCAGCCCCCGGTAGGTGTTATTGATGAACGTTTGGATCAGCGCCGGATCACTCCAAACTGCGGTTTCCGAAAATTGGTCCTGCGGCTGCTTGTCAAGAAAATCCTGATTACAGGAAGTCAAGTTGCCAAAGCTGAACGCAACCGTTAAAAAAGCTACAATCTTTTTCATATATAATGTATTAAAAAGTCAACGATAAACCGCCATTTACAACCCTGGAAAGTGGGTAATTGATACCCCCCGTGTTGTTGTCCTCAGGATCGAATCCTTTCAGACCAGGGCAATAGGTAGCCAGGTTATTTCCATTCACATACAAGCGAACGTTCTGCACGCCAAGACGATTGGACAGCCCCGTTGGGAGGGTGTAACCAAATTCCAGGTTTTTCAGCCTGATGTAGTTGGTATTAAAAAGCAGGTGCGTATTTCGCTGTGATCTCCAATACTCGTCACTTCTGTTACTCGCACGCGGCTTGGAACCGTTGATGTTCTCGGGAGTCCAGCGATCATCAAAATCTTCTTTCCAGTAGTTTCCGAAATCGCCACTTTCGAGAGACAGGTAACGAAGCGCACCGGTAGCTGCCTGAAACAGGATAGAAAGGTCGAAGCCTTTGTAGCTCAGGTTAGCACCGATACCGCCCTGAAAGCGGGGCACGTCTGTTTTGTAGTTGCGGACACGGTCACTCGCATCGATTTTACCGTCATTGTTCACATCCTGGAAAATTACGTCTCCCGGACGGGCACCTCCCCAGTGCGGATACGCATCCACGGCGGCCTGGTCTTTGAAGATGCCGATCGCCTGATAATACAGGTCGCGGTCCGGATCGAAAGGCGTATTGGGATCGCTGGGCTTGGTGGGGAGCGGGTGGCCGGTAACCTGCTGGTAGTCGGGACGCCCCGGTGTCTCATCAATGAAGTTCACCTTATTGATCGCATACCCTCCATTCACAAACACCGTGTATTTCAGGTCCTTCACATCGCCGCGATAGGACACATTGAAGTCAAATCCTTTGTTTGACGTCTTTCCGATGTTTTCGCTTGGAAGGGTCAAACCCGTTGAAGTAGGAACGGATGCGTTCCGTTTCCAAAGCAATCCCGAGCGACGATAATCAAATACGTCGAAGGTGATATTGATGCGATCATTTAATAAGCTTGCATCGAAACCGATATCTCCCTGGCTCGCTACTTCCCATGTCACGTTGGGATTGGGGATACGGGTTTCTCCCAATGTTTTGTTTTCAATATTGGTACCGAACACCATGTTTTGGTTCTGGAAACCGTAGGTTCCCAGGTATTGCCATTCTTCGATACGGTCGTTACCGGTTTGTCCCCACGAAGCGCGAAGTTTGAACTGATTAATAAAGCTCACATTGTTTTTCCAGAAGCCCTCTTCCGAAATGCGCCATCCCGCTGACACCCCCGGGAAAAACCCGAAACGTTTTGCTTTGGGGAAAATGTAGGACCCATCCACCCTCCACACAAACTCCATCAGGTATTTCTCTTTGTAGCTGTAATTGACACGTCCGAAGTAGTTCAGCCTCGCACTTTGGTAGGCTGTTCCTGCATTGTCCTTCTCCGCATCCCCACCTGCATTGAGCTGATCGAGAGAAGTCGAAACGAAATAACGGCGGAACGCATTGAACTTGTCGCCATTACCGGTTCTCCGTTCAGTACCCACCAGGAACTTCACCATGTGATTGGCTCCAATGGCTTTATCATAATTAAGATAGCCATTCAGCAAAATATCCTGTTTGTCTTCCGTATACTCGGTAAGGTTAGGATCGCCCACCCCCTTCTTTCCACGCACCAGGATAGGCTGTCCATTCGCATCACGGCTGGTTCCATCCCAGGAATTGAGATACCAGGGAGTCTGAAAACGCTTTCTGAAATTGAACCCTTTATCAACTCCGGCGTTACCCGTGAACGAAAGTCCTTCAATCCATGGAATTTTGACATTCAGTTGTAATGTACTGTTGAGCACGTACCATTTATCACGGTCGTATCCGGTTTGGTTGGTACTCACCACGACAGGGTTATTTCCATACTCGATATCCGGCCCGGTAGCGCCGTTTGGCCAGTAAGCGGGCATATTCGGCTTACCCCTCATCACCATCCACAATATATCTCCCGCTGAGCGCGTAGGATAGTTTTTATCTTCCATACGGCCGGATACGTCGAAGCGCAGACTGATATTCTTGGTGATAGTCGCATCGAGGTTTGTTCGGAAATCATGTTGGGTGTACTTGGTCGCACTGTTCTTGTAATATCCATCCTGGGTTTTGGTACCCAGGGAGACAAAATAGCGCACAGCCTCGCCGCCGCCCGATACAGTAGCGTTATAAAAGTGCTGCCCCGACCAATTTTTGTAGATTTCATCGAACCAGTCTGTATTCGGATATTTCCACGGATCCGAACCATCGGCAAATCTGGCAATGTCCTCGGAGGTATACCGGGGCGGACGGTTTCTATACAGATCCACCTCGTTCAAAGCTTGTGCATACTCCGATGCGTTTGTCATTTTAGGCAGGATGGTAGGCTGACTGAAACCCTGATTGGCGTTGAAGGTAATGGTAGGTTTTCCTGTTTTACCGCGCTTGGTGGTAATCAGAATAACCCCGTTTGCGGCCTGAGCGCCATAAATCGCGGCAGAAGCATCTTTCAAAACCGAAATTGTTTCGATGCTGTTGGGGTCGATACGATCCAGTGAACGGCCTGGGATACCATCCACCACCACAAGGGCGTCGTTGTTGCCCAATGTGTTCATCCCACGGATACGGATGGTCGATCCGTCTTGTCCTGGTTCACCGCTTCGTGAAACCAACGTTACCCCTGGTAAGCGACCGGCAAGACTGTTACTCACGTTGACTGCCGGAGATTTCACCACGTCGGATCCTTTCACAGTTGTTACGGATCCGGTTAATGTCTCCTTCTTCTGCTCTCCATAACCTACTACAACCACCTCACTAAGGGCCTGTGAATCGCCCACCAGTGTCACATCGATGGAATTCCTTGTACCTACCGCAACTTCCTGCTTAACAAAACCTACGTAACTATATACGAGGATAGCTTCTGCATTCGGAACCGCGATCGTATATTCTCCGGAAGCGTCGGTCGTAGTACCGGTGTTCGTCCCTTTTACAAGGATACTTACACCCGGCAGCGGCGTTCCGTTTTCCTCGGTAACTTTTCCCTTCACAGTAACGTCTGCTTGCAAAAGGGCTGTTTTCACTCCGGGCTGGCCGGATGCCAGAAGCGGCAAGGGTTGGCTTACGCCGAGAGCCATCATAGCCAGACACACACCTGCGGGTGGGCATAGCCGTTTTAGGTAAAGCGTTTTGGTCATAATTTCAATTAATACATGGTTTAGAATACCGTCATTTCAATTGGGCACAGGAAGTCTTCCCGACCAAAAAATCGGTCGTTGCCTTAAATGGATTTTAGATGCTGTCAGCTTTTTTTTGTCATAGGCGAAGGTTTATATAACAGGAATAAATGGATACGATTGAAAACAGATTCTGGTGATAGGGAGGAATGTGGCAGTCTTAAAGATTGGTAGCCCGGAGTGGCTTAAAACCATGTTTAGTAATAAAATGCACAGGTTCACGCCTGAGTTACGCGAGGAAAAAACCCGCGTGAAGATGAAGATTAGTAGACAATTGAAATGGGTAAAAAACGTCATCAGAAGTGAAACCGGTTTAAGGAAGTCGCATAAATATCTTACGTGGTTCTGTCGGAGATATAGCTTATCGGATAGCTATAAATTAATGCTTTCAATCATTTCCACCGACCAGTGGCGCAAGTGCACGGAATACTTACTTTCAGCACAATTTTAAAGTGAAATAGCACCAATAATGTTTCAATATTTGATTTATTTTGACTCTATTTTGATATTTCAAGCAATTAAAGACAATTATATAGAAAAATATTACCAAATCATGAAATCGATAGTAGTTTGCTATTTCCTGTAATTCGATAACCAATATTACCAATATTTTAGAGGTACACATACCGGACAGCGATATAAGCAATGATCTATCCAAACACCTATAAAAGTCTTGGATATAAAAATGGATCTGGCATAACGGAGGTGTAAGAAAGCGATTCCCATTTTCGGTTAATTATTAAAATCACCAAGTCATTTGTCAGCTCTTTTCCAATTTTAAACCGGAACGAAGGAAAATAACTAACCATTCTGCATTTGGCCCGACGGTATCCATTAATCCATGGTTCCGCATTCATCTTCACAAATGTTATCATTCATCTAAATAATTCGTCCATTGGTCGAAAAACGAATGGAATGACCTGGCCTAAACTTTTGCAGCCGAGATGAAATTGCTATAATTGAGCGCGATTAATCGTATAGATTAAGCGTTGTAGTAAGATATTGCTTAATCGCCTCCCGGTTATCGGGGGGATGATTTTTTTGTCATCCCAATCAGAAAACGGTTACCCCGCAAAATAAATTGGCCGGAGTAATTCCCCGGCCAAGCTTAACTATTACATCTAAAATGGAGCTCGGATAATAACCAAAATCTCAGGTTATCTTACAATCCTTCTCACCTTTCATTTACTGTTTGAGCAGCTTGATAACCTTGCTTACGCCGCCCATGCGCACCCTGATTAAATGCAAGCCGGGTCGCAGACTGTGACCGACCAGGGCTCCGTCTTTCCCCTCGCCACTTTCTACTTTCCTGCCTGCCGCATTATAAATTTCATAACTGAAATCGGAAGACGTCCTGATCTGAAAAAATTGGGAAGATGGATTAGGATAAGCCGTTGCACCGGGCTCAAATTCTACCACTTCCGGGCTTGCCAACCGCGAAGCACTTCCAGTACTTACCTGTTCGAGCCGGAATTGCTGGTTGGCTGCGTTGTTACAGGCCCATTGTTGGACGAGGGCGCCATTAGCTGTGGAAGCAGCTGCCACGTCGAGACATTTTCCGCTGTGCCGGGCCTTGATCTGGTAATAACCGTCTCCTGAATCTATCAATTGAAACTGCTGGTTGGTGCCTGCGCCAGCTGTCCACTGCTGCACTTTCGCGACGTCATCCTGAGAAAAACCACTAATATCCAGGTTTTTACCACTGTGAACTGCTTTTAAAGTATAGTACCCGCTTCCGTCGGCCGTCACGACCCAATGCTGGTTAGAGCCGCCATTGCCAGGCCATTGATCTACCTGCGCCCCATCGGCAGTCGACGCGCCGACGACGTCTACAAGCAGATTGCTATGTCTTGCGATAATCCTGTAAGTTGCTCCGGAAATAATCGAAGAAGAATTTTGTATATCTCCGTAAATAATGCCCCGGCCGGTCCCTCCCAGGTACAGCCTGCCGTATACGCGCGGGTCACCCGTAATGGTAGTAACCGTGCCATACTGGTGCTGGGCATCATTTATACGCGTCCAGGTGGTCCCGCCGTCGTCCGAACGGTAGAAGCCGGAAGTTCCGTTCACCGTGCCAACGATAAAGACCGCCGGGTAGGTTTTACCCGGTGCTGCTTTTCCGAATGAAACTGCCGTAGCATTTTGTGCGCTGCCCACCTGGGTAAAACTGGCACCTGAATTCGTAGAACGATATACCCCATTCGGGTTGGCGAGCCAGATGTCGCCTTCCGAGCCAAAAACGGTACGGATCCTGGTTAACCATGCCTGATAATCGGGAACCGTCGGCAGGCCGGTCGCTTGTATCGAAAAGGAAGATCCCCCGTTGGTACTCACCCATATCCTGCCATTCACTGGGTCGTATGCATAGAATTTCTGAGAATTCACCCGGTCGGATATGGGCTTTAGGTTGGCTGGCACACCGCCGCAGGCCGTCCATGATGTTCCGCGGTTGGTAGAAAAATACATAGCAGAAGCGCCCTCGGGGGCCCACACAAGTCTGTTGCCATCGGCGGAAACTGCAATATTGCCACCACCGGTCACTCCGGACGGTACGCTGGCAAAGGACGTCCAGGAACTGCCGCCGTCGGTAGAATAGGAGCCGTACTTACCGCCAGCATTGTTGTAGGTACGAGCCATAAAACCGGGAACGCTCTGCGCAAAATCGATACTGAGGCTGGTCCCATACTGAGGCGACAAACGACCGGCCGACGGCGAAGCATCCAGGTTGTCGTGTTTGAAACCGTCAATATCGCCCAGCGCACTCAAAAGCGGAGCGCCGGCGGGTGGGCTGATCAGTTCCAGCGCGGCAGTTTCTTCCAATCCCTTGTTTTGAAATATCCAGTTGGTCGGGTTTGCACCGAGATTGTTCGAATTATATACCCCATAACCAGTTACAAACCAGGCATTAGCGGCGTTGAATGGATCGATCTCCACATCACCCAACCAGTGAGGATTCATGGTAGCAGCATACGGAGCCAAAGAATGATCCCATGTAGCATTGGTCAACAGAGCGGTCCAGTTACTGCCACCATCTGTCGTGCGGTAAACCTCATCGCGCGGCCACCAGCGGTCCAAAGTACTTACGATTACATGGTTGGCATTCTGAGCATCTACGGAAATGCCCCCGTAGCCCCCTTGCCCGGACGGTGGGGATATGTTTGTCCAGGCATTCCCCGATGGATTCAGCTTCCACACCGCCCCGGCGCCTACGTTATTCGGACCGTTGGCGTCGGAATAGGACAGATAAATAATGCCATTCGAAGCCAGGGCCGCCTGATGGGGCATCAGATTGGTCGGCTGGCCTGATACCGCCGTCCAGGTAGCTCCGCCGTCCGTACTCTTGTACAGGTTCGTGCCTGTCTGCATGACGCCCACGTAAATCGTTTTAGTAGCTGTACCGGAGGAACTACTGCTTTTATCAAAAAGCACGAAGGAAATTCCCCCCGAACCAATCGGGCTGGAACTGACCGGAAAGCTGCTGACTTTGCTCCACGTAGATCCGTAGTTGGTGCTTTTCCAGAGCCCGTCTGTGCTGGAACCCAGGAAAAGGGTGCTCCCCAGGTTCGGGTCTACTTGCAGGCGCTCACCGGCCGAGCGCCCGTTTTCGTTCCCTCCGAGCTTAATCGATAGGCTATTACGCGTCCACGTCGCACCTTTGTCGGTAGAGGCATAGACGGCACCTGCTGCACCCCAAGACTGCGTGTAAAGGCCTGTTGCCATATACACCCGATTGGGGTTGGAGGGATCGGTAGCCATACTCACTACGCCGAAGTCGTCTCCGGCAGCGAAGCTGTCGGAAAGCGGAATCCACACTTTGTTGGCGGCATCCCATCGATAGGCCCCTCCTATGTCCGTGCGCGCATACACCAGGTTTTGCTGGGTTGTACTATAAATAATACCCGTCACAAACCCGCCGCCCAGCATCTGAACATTTTTCCATTGGTAGGTCTGACCAAGCGACGTGCTTGCCGAAAGAAATGTCAGCCAACAGCAAACCAATAACGTCCATTTCATAACCGGCCCGGTTACTCCTTTTCCAACCCTATTTTGATTCACATCGTGGCCCCCTTTCCGGGACCGCGAGACTTTCCTATACGGGCCGTGATTTTGGATCGGCTGGGAGCCGTGTGTTGGTTTCATTGCGTAGGTTTTGTCCATATTGCATGTGTTTAAGTGATTGCTAAAATTGCTCACATGAACCGCGGCTTTGGCTTCATTCTATCTCCATTCCCAAGTCATAAAGTCAGGAGGTCGGCGCGCTCGCGCTCAGATAGATTAGCACAATAACAGGGATTCATTGCATCAAAGGTAGATCACCAACGGACTATGCATGGGTACGAAATAGTCCAAATGAAGGGGGTAAAAAGTCCAGAATAGTATTAAATAGCCAAAAAATGGCAAAAAATTAACCCATTCCGGTTGAGTTGACTCCGAAAAATGGCGTGGCGAAAGGATCGCCCGCCGCACCGTCTCAGATAAGAACGGCGATGGCAGGTCTCGTTTGTAGCAAAATAAGCAGGGGTAACGGGCGCGAGAGAAAGGTGGTTTGTGAATCACGCATGCACTAGCTCTTTTTGGTCCAGGTCAGGATTTTTGGCTTATGGTAAACCAGCCATACCGCACGCTCGTCCGAATGATTTTCCTCTAACCATTTCCGCCATTCCTGTCGGTTAGCCGGGCTGAAAACTTTTGTGTCTTTCGGTGGCATAATAGCACCGGGTGAAATGAATCGCCGTTCAAGAAAAGCATTTGTTTCCAATTTGATGCTACGATCGGGCTGCATTGCAACAGATTGCCGAAATAAACACCCGAAGCCGGTTTTCCTGAGTGGATACAGCCGGCAAACGTTCGTATATTTAGGAGTTGACGGCAAGTGGGAAAAACGACAGTAACAACATAAAACAATGCATGATTTACTATTCGATTTTATATCAAAATACATTTCGTTGACAGACGAGGAAAAGGGCGCCATCGTTTCTCTGGATATATTTCACTCGGTAAAGAAAGGGACGACTTTGCTCAAAGAAGGGCAAAAATCACAAGAGAGCTATTTTGTTCTAAAAGGCTGTATCCGGGTTTATTACATCAAAGCCGGAGAAGAAAAGACAACAGCTTTCTACACGGAAATGGATGCCCTTACACCCCATAGTGTCATCAGTAAAACGCCTTCCGATTATTTCATCAGTTGTGTTGAAGACAGTATTCTTCTGATTTCCAACTCTGACATGGAAGCGGAAATCAACAGCAAATTTCCAAAGTTTGAAACCATGTGCCGAATGCTGTCGGAAGAATTGTTAGCCAAACAACAGATAGACTTTGACGAGTTTAAGACCTCTTCGCCCGAACAGCGGTACTTGAACCTTTTACAAAACAGGCCGGATCTGGTCCAACGCGTTCCGCAGCACCAGCTAGCCAGTTATCTTGGGATAAAACCACAGTCATTAAGCCGGGTAAGGGCCAGAATTTTGGAGAAAAACAAGGGTTAAGAGTCATTTCTTAACTTAGGTGAACGTTTTTGAGCTACGCGCCAATCTACTTTTGCTGTCTCACTTAACAAGCTAAGACATGCAAAAGAAAAGTTTACGTTTGGCCTTGATTTTAATGATGGCCGTACCTCTTCAACTTAAAGCTCAGTATTCCAGGCAAGACAGTACTTTCCGAAAATTCTTTATAGGTAGTACCCTGTTTATGATCGCTAATGCAGTGCCGGACAATAATCCGCCTCAGATGATTTATCTGAACTTCGGGTATCGCATTACGGGGAAGGATGTAATTTCGCTTGAATTCAAAACCTGGAAATATGCCTGGCCCATTGGTATTCCTTATGGAAAATCATATGAAGCGGAGGGCGAAGGGTTTCCAGGTTATATCCGTGAGCACGGCGTTTCACTTAATTATCAAAGGTTTTTATGGAAGGGCCTTTTTGCGCAAGTGGACGTGATGCCTGCTTTTCAGACTTTTGTAAATGACGACGGTAAGAAGATTGACAAAGGCTTTCAAATCTTCAACACTTATTCCATGGGTTATCACATTAAACTTTTCAAGGACAGGCTTTTTTTTCAGCCTTCCATAGCAATGACCCATCGCCCCTATCAATCAACAATGCCTGATTCGTTCAAACAGGTTGATGATCGATGGCCGAGAGTTTTCTTCTGGCAGCCGGGCCTCCATTTTGGGGTAAATTTTTAAAAACAGGGCCCGGCGGCTCAAACAGCTGTTACCTGTCAACGAGATCGCAATCCGTAACCAAACCATCGGCGGTCAGGTGGACGAGTATATAGGTGTCCGGCTGATTGGATTTCAATTGGTACGTCACTATTTCGCTTACGTCGCTTTCATGGCGCTGAATTCCCCGGCCTGCGACGTTTTCAGAATGCATAAAAGTTAACGATTTCAAAGTTTCCGGCTCCCGCATTCCTCCTGCAAAATCACGTTTGGCTCCCGAGCTGAGGCCGGTCGCTTCTTCCAGTATTTTGCCCCCTTTTACCATGGCCTGCAAAGCCACCATGATTTTAGGGGTGCGTGACGGATCGGGATCGACGTTGGTTTTGTGAGCAGCGGCGAGCGGCCCAATGCGCGGTACTTTTCGCTGGTATTTTTGGTCATTGTCTTCAAGCGTGAAGCCAATCACATTTCCCGCAGCGTCGGAATTGAAGATCACCGAAACGTTGCGGTCAGTCGATGTAAACTTGTTATGAGCGACAGGCACAAATTCTTCATCGACAAAACCATCCTCCAAAGTAAAGAGCCGCTGATTTTCAGCCTTAAAAGTGACCATTCGATTGTTAAATAATTCATACCGGCCTTCGAATGCCTTTAAAGTGTTGGGATCCACATCCACCGCGACGGGTTTTGCGGTATGTACAGGAAATCCGGTCCAGTGGTAATAGTCAGCGATAAAATCAACAATCCTGTTCATCATATGCGAGTTATCATTCGCATTGATCATGATCGCAACGCCTTGACCTTTGTCCGCACTGGCAGTAAGCAGCGCATCAAAACCCTCGTCGCGGCCATTATGGCCAAAGCGGAGCGTAGCACTGTCGCCCTGCAAAAAGACACCGAGTCCGTCCCTGTTTTTCTGATCGGTCAACATCTGGCGGGCCATGGCCTGGGACAATACATTTCCTGATTTTCCCGCATAAGCATTCTGGATTGCTATCGCGAATCGGGCCAGATCGGAAGAGGTGGTCCACAGTCCCGCTGCCGCCATCTCAGGATAGACGTGCCAGCGACCTTCCACTACACTTCGATTGTTGTAATGACCGGTTGCCGTTATTTTGGCCAGTTCCGGAGGTAAAGGCTGCTGGTAGGTACTGTTTTTCATACCCAATGGCGAAAGCACAGTGTTTTTCATGAATTCCGGGAAATCAGTACCCGTGACGTCCGCCATCAGTTGCTGCATGACGGTATAACCGCCACCCGAATACCTCCAACGGGAGCCCGGAACAAAATCAACCCGAACCGGTGGTGTATTGGCTGGGGCTGTCCCATCGAGAATCTGAACTACCGAAGGGGTCTTCCCGCCCACAGCGTATCCCGGAAACCCGTGCACGGTAAGACCCGTAGTATGGCTGAGGAGCCCACGTAAGGTCACCTTCTTTTCATTTGTAAATTCATTATCAGGCACTTTCCAGCTTTTGAGTTTCACATTAACATCCTCATCCAGAGAAAGTTTACCCTTCTCAACAAGATACAGGGCTCCCATTGCCGCAACCGATTTGCTAACCGAGCCTGCCTGAAACAAGGTGTTCGTCGAGACAGGCAGCTTTCCCTCCTTATCAATAAATCCATATGCCTGAGCCTTCAAGATTTTTCCATCCTGAATGATAGCCAGCGACAAACCGGGAATACTCCGCTTCCGCATCTGGTTCCGGATAAAATCGTCCAGATCATCCGCCTGGACCCGAAGTACTATCAGTAGAAAGGAAAGAATCAGAAAAAGGCGTTGGTTTTTCATGGATGGTTTGGTAAGAATGGTTATTTGTTTTCAAGAACTTCGCCACTGCGGTGGCCGCCATTGCGCTGGCCGCCATTGCGCTGGGCCGCCATTGCGGTGGCCGCAAATCTAAAAAGCTTTTAACCTCGCTTCTGTTAACAGCCTGTAAAAGAAGGTTAATGAAATGTAAATGTTGCTATCGCGAGATCTGATCAGCTGCAAGACCGTGAAGGGGAAAGAAAGATTTTGATATATGATTTCGCGCGATGGAGATATTTTTTGGATATCAGAGACGATTATTGAATCACTGAAATAACTTTGTTCCTCTTAAGTGCTCATTGCGATAGATTTGAAGCATTCATCCAAATCAAACCGATGGACAATCTCGCTAAGAACAGAATAACCTCCATTGATCTGCTTCGCGGCACGGTCATGATCATCATGGCGCTTGACCATGTAAGGGATTACTTGTTCACGGATTCCTTTTTCTACGATCCCTTAGATCTCGCCAGGACGAGCGGCGCTGTGTTTTTCACCCGTTGGATCACTCATTTCTGCGCACCGATATTCATGCTGCTGGCCGGCACGTCCGCTTTCCTGATCGGTCAGCGAAAGAGCAAGCAAGAACTAAGCGGGTTTCTGCTAAAAAGGGGCATTTGGCTGATCGTGCTGGAACTGACCGTGATCAACCTCGGATGGAACTTTAACCTGGCATTTCCCATGTTCTTTTTCATCACCATCTGGGCGCTCGGCCTCAGCATGATAATTCTCGCAGCCTTTGTCTATCTGCCGGTTAGGGTAATCCTGCCGGTTTGTCTGGTGATCATCGCCGGACACGACCTGCTCGACGACGTTCATTTTGACGGTAATTCATTCCCCTCTTTCCTTTGGTCATTGTTGCATGATCAACGGTTCTTTACCTGGAACGACAGGATGTTTCTGGTCGGTTATCCCATCGTTCCGCTTCTGGCGGTTATGCCGCTGGGCTATTGCCTGGGCACCTGGTACACGGCCGGCTATGATGTTACCAAAAGACAACGCCATTTAAAATGGACAGGCCTCATCGCTTTGGCCGCTTTCATACTGATACGCCTGCTCAACGCCTACGGCGACCCAATACCATGGACCGTGCAAAAAGATACCTTTTTCACCTTTCTATCATTCATTAACGTCAACAAATACCCTCCATCACTTTCGTACCTGCTGCTCACGTTGGGCGTTGCGAGCCTGTTTCTCTCTGTTACGGAGCGGTTAAAAGGGCCTGCTGTAAAGGTGATCTCGGTGTACGGCAGAGTCCCCATGTTCTATTACCTGGTCCACATCTACGTAATCCACGCGATGGCGATGCTCGCATCGGCACTAACGACCGGACAAGACTGGCGGCGATGGATACTGACCAAGCCGATCTGGTTCACCGAAGATTTAAAGGGTTATGGTTTCTCCCTGCCTACCGCTTATTTGATCTGGATATTTGTGGTAATCGGTCTATATCCTTTGTGCAAACGATACGACGCTTATAAACAAGCGCACAAAGACAAATGGTGGCTGAGTTATTTGTAAGCCTGTTAGCCGGGCGCCCGGCATGAGCAACTCGTTAGCTTATGGCCTTGCGGCGCCTCTTGCTTCGCGCTCTGGATGCAAAAAAGCCGAACAGCAGGCACAGCACGGCGAATGCGGATACGTTGATCCAGGTTTCCAGGTAATGAAGGAAGCCCTGCTCAGGTTCAACGTATCGGACGAACACAACGACGCCGGCCAATGATGAAAAGAAAAATGAAAGAAAAGACATTCTAAACAAATCCAGCCGGTTGCCTTTTACCGACTGACTATATATCCACCTTCCAATATAAACGTTCACTATCACAGTGATAAAGGTAAAAATTGCCATCCCGAGCCTATTGGGCGACAATCCCGCATATATCGTCAATACACTCGCAGCCAGCGCAACCATGCAAAACACAATATGCCTGACCGCATTATCTCTGAGTCTCCCATCCATAAATGCTTACCGGAATTTATCTTTTGTTGAAGGCCTTTCGAACCTACCATGATCTCGTTGACCGGCACTATTCTTCTCTCATATATTTCAATCTTACTGAGCAGTATTCGGTGACGATTTCGTTAGCAGATCGCTGATTGATTTTAAAGTACTCGGGGCATGTGACGCCCGTCATACCCGTACAGTCCATCGTTCTGGGGATCGGAGCATGGGGCTTTACTTCGATCACTTGATTGTTTAGTAAATAGGTGTTGGGAGTGCCGCACGGCTGCATTCCGTCTTCTTCAAGCATCACGCCATCAAACCGAAAAATGATCACCCTTGACAACTCTCTGGGTATGGGACCGGTGGCGATCGAATCGCCCATCAATTTGGTATATTCCACCGATCGCCATTTGCCTGCAATGCCCGAAATCTCCGGGGATATTTCTTCGGGCGCATCTTTTTTACAGTTCGTAAGTGCAAAGCCCAGCAAAATCAAAAGTATAGTTCTACTCATCAATATTCATTTCGTTTAAAACCGCATCAATTTCCGACGAACTTTGCCTAAAACCAAACCGGCGTTAAAGCTCCAAGTACTGCGCTCGATAAATGTCCCGCGTCTGCGCGCAGGTCAGGCTGTCATTGAACCTGGATTAACTGCACGCCGTGCACCGGACGACCATCCGCCGTGACGCCTTGTATCAGCACACGCAGCGTACGCACTTTGTCCGATAGCGGAAAACGGAGTTGGCTTTGTCCTTTGCTATCGGTTACCATAAGCGGTTTCCAGTAGAGCACATCCCGATCGTCAACGGACGCGGAAGCGTTGCTGCCCGACATCTCCGAATCATAACGAGGTACATAAAATTCACGCTGCACGGACGGATAACCCACAAATTGAACCGGCTTCGTACTATCTGTCGGTTTCGCATTTACCTGCATGGATCTTGCGTTTTTAGTATAAAATGCAATCACGCCATTCCCACCCTGAACGCCATAGATGCCGACTGTACTCGCATTTTTTAAAACTTCTATGCGTTCGATGTCCCTTGCATTGAAGTTCATCAATGCGGTTCCGTCCGGATCCTGAATGCGCACGCCATCCATCAGAAATAAAGGTTGCGTGCCACTTTTGAGACTGTTCAGGCCCCGGATAATTACTTTGTATCCTGGTGGTGCCGGCGGCCCCGTCGGTGTTCCGACAGTTCTCGAAACGCTTACGCCTGCGAATCGCCCCTGAACCATTTCATACAGGTTTGCATAAACCGGGGACTTTTCGTCAAATACCGCAACCGCATCTGCCGCATTGTGCAAACTGCGCGCCTGGACGTCCTCGGGCCTCTCCCCGGGCTTTCTTGCTTTCACGGTTACTTCACGCAGCTCTTTTGCCGTTTTGTCCCGGTAAAAGTCGGCATTCGCTTCCTGCCTGCTTCTGGCAGCTTCCAATTCGGGCCGCAATGCCGACCAGCCTTGCTTTGTCGCTACTTTGCCCGCTTCCCATAATCTGCCAGGATCTTCCCGGATCAAAAAGGTTTCGACAACAGGGATATGTCTTGATTTGTCGTCTGCGATTTGCACCATTAACTGAACCGTGTCCGTGACGACCAGCCCCGGTAGCCGAAAGCGTCCCTGCTGATCGGCAACCGCCGACTTTACAAACGACTGCCCTGGGCCTGTCGACGCGACGGTGATCTGTGCGCCGGGAATTGGCCCATGCTTCGTATTCAAAATGCGGCCGCTGAACGACATGCCACCGGGCAGTTCAGCGCCCGACATGCCGTTGACCCGCCGCCAACCTTGTGTCATAAGCAGATCGTCCAGGCGCCGGCGGGTATCTGCAGTCTGGTTTGAGAGGTAATCGTTGGGGCGTTCGATCCGCCCCCGAAGGTCTCCGGTTAGCAGCAAATGGGCAGGCATGGCAGCTTCGTTCGTATCGCCAGGCACTTGGCCGGCATCGGTGATCGAAGCCGACAAGGCGGCCGACGCCGGTGCTCCGTTATCATCCAGGCTGACGCTCATAATCACCTGTTCACGAGGTTGATACCGGGCTTTATTCAACCCCACTCCTACGCGCACCGGCGCTGCGGCAGGCGGGACAAACACCAATCGCTCCGCTTGCGGACTGCCGCCGGCATCGTACAAGGTGACTTGCGTGATACCCGGCAGCCAGCCTGTCATGGGTAAACTTATTTTTGCCAGCCCATTCCGCAATAAAACCTTCCGCTGGTCTGCAACATGGCCTCGTTGCTGGACCAGGATATGCACAGAGTCGGTCGCAACACGGTTCGTACTCATGATCGTCAACGCGATGCGGGTCGTATCGCTCACCGCATCGGCCGAAAATACCACCCCTTCCGAGTCAGGCTTAGGTAAAGGAATATGATTTAATTGATTGTTGTACACCACATCGGCATAGTAAGTCCGCTGCGCTTCTGGCTGTATGGTCAGGCTTGTCATTCCCAGCTGGTTGGTCTTAAAACGGGCCACTTCCTTTCCTGACTCGTCGACAATACGACCGTCGATCGCCAGGCCGGAACCGTCGGGCTGAACAATTTTGACCCCCAGGCGGGCCGGTAGTCCGGAAATCCATCGACCGCCCTCGGGTAAAATCTGAATGTCCGGCGCCTTGGCGGCAGAATCGCCATTCCCCGGCAACTCGCCGCGCAGTAGGTTATAAATGGCCACAAACCGTTCGAATGCGGGCCGTTTGTGATCTTCGTCCTCGTCGGTATAGGCACGCAACCTGTACGTTCCCGTGGCAAGGGTATCGGACAAGCGGAACTTGCCCTGGCCACGGCCATCGGTAACCTTCATCCACTGGTGCTGGACGAGTGTCCCGGCAGATGTCAACAGGTCGACCTGCATGGCTGTTTCACCCTCGATTCGCTCGTGACTGGCCGCGTCGAGCAGATAGGCGCTCATCCAAAGCTCATCACCGGTGGCATATATCGGTTTATCAATGTGTACAAACACTGCGGGCGACTGAAACCTGAACCGTTTGTTGAACGCGGTACTGATACGTTCCGTTAAACTATCTGCTGGTGCAAGTTTACCCTGTGTGGCAACCGGACCCGTTAAAAGGGCCTTTTTTTCGTCGCCGTCCGGTTTCCAGTCGGCTGGCAGCATCGTCGACAGGCGGTCGGCGGCCATGGAGCCTTCCGTTTCCATTCCTTCGGGTATGGTAACGACCCCGTCGGCTGTCATTTGCATTTGGCCGCTGGGCAACCTTATTTCCGTATATGCGTAGCGGGCATCGGGGTACGGCGAAAAGGCCGAGGTCGCGTTCGTGTAGAAAACGACCAGTTTCATAGGAGAAACCAACCTGCGTTCGGTTGGTAACCGGCCTGGTTGAACCAATGCGGATACTTTAACAGGTACCAACCGTTTGTATTCGTTGATGGCGGCGGCGAGGGTAATCGTGCGGCGATCGGTAAGCAACGACTTAGTGGCATCTTCCTGATAAACCAGAAAACCAGCCTGCTCCAATGTGTTGCTGATCAGGCTGGCCATCAAATGCCTGCTCGATCCCTTGTAGGCGGTAAGCCTGTTACGCCGGAACCGTTCTGCCTCGCGTTCATTTGCGGGTTTTATTTCTTCAAAACGGGCAGTGCCTGCTGAATACACCTTTCCCGAACTGGCATCGAAATGTTGCAATGCATAAATCAGCCGGTAACCCAGCGCCAGATTATCAATAATTAGCGGCGCATCGGCCGTCGCGTACAAATGACCCTTATCTTCCTTAAAATTCAGTACTTCACTGTTTATAAGCACACATTGCCCGCCGAACGGCTCTCCGAAAAGTTGTTTTTTGAACTGGCGTAAATGCCGGTCCCAGCCTTTCGGATTGCCCCGAATGGTCACAGCGTCCAGCATTTGCACATTCGGTCGCAGCTGAAAATTCGCTTTTTGTGCAGATCCATTCTCAAACCGGATCTTTTGAGACACAGAAAGGTAGCCGACAAATGAAACGGCTATTTCAACCGTTCCCAACGGAATGCCGCGGAGCAAATATGCGCCCTTTTCGTCGGTAACAGCGCCTTGCGAGCTGCCATTTACATACACATTGGCGAACGGCATCGGTTGCCCGGTGGCGGCGTCCGTCACGAGGCCGGAAAGTGTTGCCGTCTTTTGGCTATATGAAACCAGGGACGTGCCAACCAGTAGAACGACGGTTATCCAGATAAAAAATGAGAAGCAGCGCATAGCGAGTAAGTTACCATCTGAAAAGTCACCTGATAAACAATTATAATTATGAAACCAGGAAATCTAACGGCCGTTCGTCACCGCTACAATCACTTCCATGTTGATTATTTGCGACTGGTTTTTTACAGATTATCCGGGTTATGAACTTGAATCTTGCGTTAAAGCTGAAAGAGTGAAATAGTTTGAAGCCAACCGGAACGATCTTCGAAAATTACTATTGAAATAAAAAACAACATCCATACAACCTTTTAATCGAGGAACTGCCTCTTTCTTAAAATATATGAATTAAACATAGAAATGATACTCGTTGCTGTACCGTTTAATAAGGTGATTCCTACACTGTATAAAAACAATCCGCAGATCATTTTTATGCGAGTTTAATCTACCATTGAATGAAACATTTTGTTACGTTATTCTTCTTCCAATTCATTTTTTTCGGTTGTGTATCGGAGGTAAATTTGTCGCCTGCAAAAGGTGAAATAAAAGTCGTCATCGAGGGTGTAATCACCGATGAAGAATATGACAGAGATTTTCAGGAAAAGTACCGCCAGGAAGATCAGGGGAATTACGTTCGGCTAACGTACAGCGACCCGGTGAATAATTTTGTCCCTTACGAAATTTCGCCGGATGGAAACCATTATACGCGGGATAGGACCAAAGCAATTCGGAATGCATTAGTGATAATCCGCGACGACCTCGGCAAGGCCGACACCCTTAAACCCGATTCTGCACAGCGGGAGCCATTCTATGGTTATTACACGTCTAAAGAATTGTATTGTAAGGCCGGCAGAACCTATGAGCTTTACGTAAAAATTAAAGATAAAGAGTACACAGCCACAGCTTTTATGCCTCCTGTTCCGAAACTTGACTCGGTTTCAACGGTCTTCATCAACAGAGGCATACATAAATTCTCCGGCGATGTACCATTATTCTATTTTCGGAATAACTTAGCTGTAAAAGAGTATTTTCTTCCCAAGATTACAGTTGTTCCTCAATACACCGATATCCAGATACCGCCGTTCTTTCATTTTTCGGAAAGCCCGGATCGGATCTGGAATTATGAAGTTTTAAGCGACGATCATTTGCCCGCTTACATTAACGGGTACATGCTGAAACTGGGAACAACATCATCCAGCTATTTCACCTATTCCTTATCGAAGAACGTCATTTATGATGCTTGCCTCTATTCACTTACCAAAGAAGCCTACGACTATTACAGCGTGCTGATCAGCGCATTTCAAAACGACGGCGGAGCGTATTCTCCCTCTCCGGCGTCGCCCCCGACTAATATTAAAGGAGGAGCTCTCGGTTTTTTTAATGCCTCTTCGGCCTCGATCAGGCGCTTCATTGTCAAATAAAGCTGCTACAAAGCCATCACATTCTATTCATGATTCCATTTTCCCGGCTTACGCTCCTATTGTTTTTTGTCGTGATCGGGCAGGTTGTCTGCGCGCAGACTTTCACGCTGTCCGGTGTGATAAAAGATAGTAGCTCTCTCGAAACGCTGCCCTATGCAACCGTGCATCTGGAAACAACGCATTTCACCGCGCAATCCAATGCATCCGGCCATTTTTCGATGCGGGTTCCCAAAGGCACCTATGTGCTGAATTTATCTTATGTAGGATACCATTCCAGGTCTTTAAAAGTCGCGATAAACGGCAATACCGAACTACCGCTATTTCTCCGGCCTTCTTCGACAGATTTGAAGGAAGTTAGCGTTACGAGCCCTTCACTTCCGCAGGACATCGTACCAGGTCGTCACAAGGTAAGCCTGGAACAAATTTTGAAACAACCTTCATTCGCCGGCGAACCCGATGTCCTGAAATCCATTCAGTTTTTGCCGGGTGTCAAGTCACCCAGCGAAGCCACAACCAACATTGCCGTAAGAGGGGGTTCATACGACCAGACGCTGATTCTTTTGGATGGAGCCCCGGTATACAACACCGCGCATGCGCTCGGCTTTTTCTCCACTTTCAATGCGGATGCAATCAAAGACGTAGAATTATACAAAGGGCTGATGCCGGCCAGGTATGGAAACCGGCTTTCCTCGGTCGTGGATATCCGCATGCGTGACGGCGACAAAAACAATTTCAAGGCAAAAGTCGGCATAGGGCTCATTGCCAGCAGGCTCACTTTGGAGGGGCCTATTAAAAAAGGGACCAGCTCGTTTATAGTTTCCGGCCGGTACAGCTACGCCGGGAAAGTCATCAATGGCTTGGGTAGTTTAAATGAAATTCTCCCATTCAAGGTGAAAGATTTCCGAACAGACAATGTTGTGAAGTTTTATGACCTGAATGCGAGAATCAACTTTGGAGACAAGTCGGGCAGGAACAGATTCTCACTGTCTGCTTACAGTGGACAAGATCAATTCAACTATTTTATTCTGAGTGGGGCCACGCTCATGGATTGGGGCAACAAGACCGTATCCTTTCAATGGAATCGCCTGCTATCGAACCGCCTCTTCATGACCAATAACGTCTCGTACAGCTCCTATGGTTATCATTACCAGATCCTGGACGACGGCCGCCGGTTCGACTGGAATGCCAATCAAAGGGAATTGAACGTCAAATCCGAGTTCGATTACGCTGTTTCCAGATTTCTGTCGCTCAATTTCGGGTTACAGGTCACGAAAAATAACAACCAGCCTGGACGGATCGACGCATTGGACTCGCTGGCGGTTGTAAACCCGTTCAAACTACCCCAAAAGTATTCTCTGGTCAATGCCGTATTCCTTGAAGGGCAGCTGAGCCTGGGCAGGTATGTTAAAGTTTCGGCGGGTATACGACAAAGTTTGTTTATGCTGCGCGGTCCGTTTACACAATACTATCCAGATGCAAACGGCACGGAAGTGGCCGATTCGGCTTATTATCCCCGGGGAAAGAACGTAAAGTCGTACGCCGGTTTTGAGCCACGCGTCGGCATTACCTGGCTGCTTTCTCAAAATCAGTCTGTGAAGGCCAGCATTAATCAAACCGTGCAATTTTCTCACCTGTTGACCAACTCCTCGGTTGGGTTGCCGACCGATATATGGGTCCCGTCCAACACCCTTATTAAGCCGCAACGCGCCCGGCAGGTGTCTGTCGGGTATTTCACCTCGACGCCCGACAAGCGATACAGCATTTCAGTCGAAGGATATTTTAAGAGAATGAACCGTGTCATCGATTTCGTAGATAATGCAGACCTTTTTGTCAATAAAATCGTTGAAACTCAGATCCGGTCGGGTAACGGTACTGCATATGGGGTTGAGACGATGGTTTCAAAACTCACAGGAAGTTTTCGCTACCAGGTCGCCTATACACTATCTAAAACCAGCAGGAAAATTGCAGGCATCAACCATGATATGCCTTATCCAGGCAGGGACGACCGCCGTCACGCGCTCTCGGCAACCGGCCTTTACGCATTTGCCAAACGGCGCATGGAATTTTCAGCCAATTTTGTGATGAACAGCGGGGCGCCCATTACCATGCCCTCCAATACATTTTACTACCAGGGGGCCTTGTTCTATGACTATCCAGGACGAAACCAATTTAAGCTCCCGGCCTATCACCGGCTCGATGTTTCGCTGATCGTTCACCGAAAGCCCAAAAAACATACGGAGGCGTCATGGATATTCAGTGTCCATAACCTTTACGACAGGAAAAACGTATTCACCGCCGTCAGCAAAACCATCGATTATGCCACGTTCCAGTATTATAAAATCAGCGGCCTGACGCCATTCGGCATCGTTCCTTCTATCACCTACAATCTTGTTATTAAATAGGTGTTAAGTGACGGTAAAGATAGCAGACAGCTGAATTTTCACCGGGCGTGCGGAAAAAATTCAGCCAATTTCTCGCCTAATGCATTCGGTTTTAAATCTACGGCTAGTATAGTGCCGTCGGGTCCGATTAAAAAGTTTTTGGGAATGGCTTCCACGCCGTATAATGTTGATACTTCATTGGACCAACCCTTTAAATCTGAGAGTTGCGGCCACGCCAATTTATCTGCCCTTATCGCTTTTAGCCATGCGTCTCTGTTCTTGGATTGATCAAGAGAAATTCCGAGAATGGTGAAATTGTGATCCTTATATTTACCATATACTTTCACCAGATCAGGATGCTCAGCGCGGCATGGACCGCACCAGCTGGCCCAAAAATCAACAAATACATATTTACCCCGAAAGTCATTTAAAGCAACCTGTTTTCCGGCGGTGTCGGCCTGTGCAAAATGCGGAGCTATTGCACCAATGCTCGTTCTCGAAAGCTTTGCAAGCGCATCTTTATAATAGATGCCGGAAGGACTATTTTGTACAGATTCGTCCAGACTCTCAAACAAGCGGGTTAATTCTTTCGCATCCGGCGTAAAACCACCGACAGATTTGACAGCTCCAATACTGACAATACTCCCAGGCATTTTCTGAATAAATTGCTTGTAAACATTTGTTCTTTCCGTACGCGCTGCTTCCTTTTTCTTCTCCCAAATTTGTTCGAATTCATTTTTGTCTGCATCAGCGGGCAATGCTTTCTTGGCTGCGCCATATGCCTGATACGTCTCTGAAAGTTTCTGAGTAACAGGCCGCAGCATTTCGGCAAGTATAGCAAAGTCTTTATTTGCCTGACCTCCCGAAACGACTGCCTCACTCAATGTGCCGGCGCTGCTCAACAAAATAGTGTCTGGCTCCACATAAAATTCGATATTGCTGTAATCGGGTTTGGTATACATAATGGCTTTGCCGGGAGCCTTAATACTGCCTTTGAATACAAAATTCCCCTCGTGAAGCACTGCGGAATCCTTCACACCAACCAGGTTGGTCGGATCCGGATACCAAATGTGAACCGTCTCCTGTTTTTTTAATGGATCAATTTTACCCCGTACAACAAATGAGCTAACTTGGCCGCATACTATTTGCTGCGACAGCATAATACCTAATACAATTGCAATAAAAGACCGGCAGCAATAATTAAGATTTCTCATGGCTATAAAAGGTTAGTCAGGTTGTGAAAGAATATTAATCAGACAAGCGACATTTGATAAGATCTTTAAGGTACAGACTGTTTATTAATTATCCAACAGTTACAAATAGCAAGTGTTACCGTTTTACACATCGGCAGTTGTTATCAACACATTTCCGTTATTTCAAATCACGAAGCCTTTCCAATTTTGTCAGAAACCAAATCCCAAAGGAATGAAAAATTGGAAATATGTATCCACAAGCGCTGGTGAAAGGTAGTCGGCAAGTCTTTCTAGATTCTTTCAAGCCTTAATATTACCGCTTGCCAGTTGCCGCGGTGCGCAGGCACCATCCCCGGCGTTACCTGCCACGAGGGCGTGAACAGGATACCCGCAGTCCCCACGGCGGTGCGGGGTTTGAGCCCGAAATGCGGGTATGCGTTCGCATAGGTGCCGCTCTCGGTGATCCGCAGCTCGCTGCCGCCGCGGAGTCTGGCTTTGATCGTGTATTTGCCGACCGGTACATTCAGGATCGCGAGCCCGGAGTAGCCGATCTTTTTATAGACCTTAAATGATTTTGTTTCGCCATAAAAACCCACGCCGTCGGGTATAAGATCGATCTCGATCTCTCCGTCCTCCGGAAGGTAATTCGGCACATTATTGTCCCAGTCTACCTGGTAGTCAAAACTAATGGCGCCCCCGTAATAGTTGGATGGATTCCCCGGCTGTTGCAAAACATTGTCCTTGTTCCCTACCCCATACGATTGTAGTACAAAGTTCTTGACCATTCCGGTCTCAGAGGCGAAGCCGGACGTGTTATCGTCTGCCGGGGTGAGGCCCACCACCGCCCTGCCGCCGCCGTAATCGATCGTGTAGCCCGTGGCGTAGTAATGCACCGCGCCGATCGGCAGGTCGATTTCATAATACCCGTTTTCATCCGATTCCGCCGAAGCTCCCGAGTAGGTCCCGCCAACGACGGTCACACGTGCGCCTATATACGCGCCTTTCACAGGCTTGCCCGTCAGGTCGGCCACATAACCACGCAAGAAGCCCTTGCGGACGGCGAGGGACGGGAATTTCGGCGAGCGCGGCTGCATTTCGCCCATGACGTTTACGGCAAACTCATCGCCGGCGACGGAGAATGTCTCATGTCCGGCGACCACCGGCAGTTCGGGTTGGGCAGGCCATCCTTGCTGCCCTTCCGGGCCTGCATCGGGGTCGGTGGTGGTGCAGCCTGTCCAGAGCAATGCTACCCAGCATAAACACTTCATTTTAATTTTCATGACTAGTATTTTTTTGTTTCGGCACGCAAGGTAAAATGCCGGAGAGCGGGCAATAAAATTTGGTCGACAGACTCCGACTTCCGGCGACCAATGCGGTAATGGCCCGTTAATATGGCCAAGCATCATTTTTCGTCGCCGAAAACTGCTTTTTGTCGACAATCTCCTTTAAAAAATGCCGGTAAAAAGTATGTTTGCAGATATGAAGAGTCACCCCTTGTTAACAACCAAACCCATCCTGAGACAAGCGCTATTCTGGCTGTGCGCCGCCGCGCTGCTGACCTTCATTTATGGTACAGCATACAAAAGTTACTGGCTGGGTATCAGCACGGTAATAATGCTGCTACCTGTGCACATTTGCTACTATTATGTGCTGTCCGGGCCTGTATTTACCCGTCTTTTTCTTCAGGAGAAATATGTACAAACGCTCCTGGCGCTCGCGCTTAGCCTGCTGCTGGCGGCAGTCCTGTACCGGCTGGTCGAGATCTTCATCTCGGACCCGTTTGTTTACCAATACTACAAACAGCGGGACGCCCATTTCACCTGGGCGAAGCTGGACGGCACCTGGTATGCTCAGCTGCTCAGTCCGACCGATTTTGTGAATGCAGTGGAAAGGAGCAATGTGGTCGTCTGGATCGGCATTGCGCTCAAATTTGTGCTGCTGTGGATCGAGCGGCGAGAAGCTGCGTTTCAGGCCGAGCTCAACATTCTAAAAGGGCAGTTGCATCCGCATTTTCTGTTCAATTCGCTCAACAATCTGTACGCATTCGCGCTGGCGAGCTCGTCGAAAACACCTGAAATCATCTTGCGGATAGCCAATGTGCTCCGGTACATGCTGTACGAATGCTCGTCGGAAAAAGTGCTGCTCAAAAGGGACATTGAGATTCTGAGGGATTATATTGATTTGGAGCAAATGCGGTATGAAAGCCGCCTCGACCTGAACCTGGATGTCACCGGCGACATTCGCGCTCAGCAAGTGGCGCCACTGCTCATGTTCCCGCTCGTTGAAAATGCATTCAAGCATGGTGCAGGCGAAACGATCGGCACACCCTGGATCAATATCGAAATCAATGCCAACGAGCGGCGCCTGGTATTCAAGATCAGCAACAGTAAGTCGGACGTACCCGAGGGCGCAGCCAGCCAGCGGGCCTCTGGGGCGATTGGCCTGAAAAACATCCGCAAGAGACTTGAACTGCTCTATCCCGGCCGGCACCATTTCGAGTGGTTCGACGAGCAGGATGTATTCCTCGCCGAACTGGAACTCTCGCTTTTGCCAGCACCAATCCGCGACCGGTCATGAAAATCCGCACGCTCATTGTCGACGACGAACCCCACGCGATCGAGATCATCGAACGGTACGCCGCCAACGTGCCCGAGATCGAGATCACTGGTACCTGCGCGAATGCGATCAAAGCTTACCAGGTTTTGCAAACAACACCCATAGACCTTATTTTCCTCGACATAAAAATGCCGGGCCTCTCGGGCACCGACCTGCTTCGCAGCCTGAAAACTCCGCCCATGGTCGTGCTCACAACCGCTTACCCGGAACACGCCATGGAAGGTTTCGAGCTCGATGTAGTGGATTACCTGCTTAAACCGATTCCGCTGCCGCGTTTCCTGCGAGCGGTGGATAAAATTCTGTTCAATTTCAAAGGTACCAAACCTGCACCCGCCGCTGAGCCACAGGCAGAAGAACAGAAGGAGCACTACCTTTATTTGCGTGTGGACCGGCAATATGTGAAAGTCAACACGCGGGACATTCTTTGGATCGAAAGCGTGAAGGATTACCTCAAAGTGATCACGCCGGAAGAGGTTTTTATTTCCAAACAAAAGATCAGCCTGGCCGAAAAACTGCTTCCATCGGGCCAGTTCCTGCGCATTCACCGCTCTTTTATCGTTCCGCTGAACAAGGTCCAACGAATGCACCCCAACCATGTAGTGGTGGATGGCCACCAATTGCCCATTGGCCGCAACTACAAGCAAAACTGCATCCGTCAATTTCTGCCCGGGGAAATGGATATGGACAAAATTTAGCTTTTTCAATATCGACTTTGCCGGGTTTGCAATAAACCAACACACCATAACCCAAGTGAAATTCCGGCCCATGCCGCCCGTGCCTATTACTGCATGGCGGACCATGTCGCTGGGACGCGTTACGACTACTGCTTGTCCCACCAAACCCTTGTTTTGAAATTGTCTGTCCCCTGACGTGCCACCGCCGCATGGTAGTTGGCCGCATTCAATACCGGCTCGTCCTCCGGATAGCGTAGCCTGCGCGGATAGGTCCCGTCTGTTTCATTGCTCGGATAGTTGATGGGTGTCAGCTTGGGGTAACCCGAGCGGCGAACATTCGCGTAGGCTTCAAGGCCATTCATGAAGCAGGCCGCCCAGTACTGGGTATTGATTTGTTCAAACGCTTTTTCTTTATCAGCCACACCTACAAAAGGGTTGACTGTCAGGTACGCATTGATTTCCGCATCCGTAATGACCGCTGACGCGTCGTATTTTGCCAGGTTTTTCATCGCACCGGCAACACCGCTTTTGTAAAGCGCCTCGGCGTCACCGCTTATCCATCCGCGAATAGCGGCCTCAGCCAGCATCAGCTGAACTTCACCGTAGGTAATGCACATCCGCGGGCCGTCGAGTTTAGCGTAAACGTCGCGGTTAATGCCCGAATACTGGTGCTGATCTTTCGTATTGTCCCAGCTCGGATCGGTTTTAATAGTCACCAGATTGAAGCCGTTGGGCATCCCTTTCTGCACAGCGGGGTCCGTATTTTTGGTAGATGCCTTGGAAGGGTCCGGATAAACGGCGACCATGTATTTCAGGCGCGGGTCATTACGGTTTTTCATAAAGTTGAAGATCGTCGCGCTGATCTTGCCCGGCGATACGCCCGACACCGACAACGTCCAGCTCTCCCCGTTCACGAGAGATTGATTGGCGCCGGTTTTATCCGGAAACCTAACGTACATATTGTCGTCGACGGATGTAAACACGCCGCCGGCTACGGCCTTTTTAACCCACATTTCAGCCGTCGCAGGCTCCACTTTCTGCAACCGCATTCCCAGGCGCAACATCATGGAATACCCGAACTTCTTCCATTTAGCCACATCGCCGCCGTAGACGATGTCGGCTGTGACGGCACCCTTCGATGCGTCCAGCTTAGCCGTTGCGTCTTCCAGTTCGCTGAGCATATTGTAATAGATGTCCTTCTGGGTGTCATACTTAGGCTTGTAGTTCTGTGCAGAAAAACCCTGGTTAGCCTCCGAATAAGGCACGTCCCCGTACAGGTCTGTCAGGCGATGGTATATCACCGTTTTCCAGATCCTGGCCATATTATGCAGGTTGCTCAGCTCCGGCTTGTCCTTCGATAATTGAATAGCGTCTTCCAGCAGCTTGCTTCCACCGTTCACCGCGTTAAATGTGTTCTTCCACAGGCTCTCGCTTCCGCCTTTGTTGTACACATATTTATCACCAAAGAAGTCGAATGTCCCCGCGTCGCTCAAAGTCGCGAAATGCTGGACGAAAGGCTCGGTATAATGCAGGGAAGCTCCGTCGTCACCTCTTGACGAAAATAGCTGCGCGGAAGTGAAAAGGTAAGCCGGGCTAAACCCCTCGGCCGTAGCTGCATTGGGGTCCTTATTGAGTTGTTCGAAGTCGCCGTCGCAGCCCGACGCCAGCATCGTGCCGGCAGCCAGTAAAACGCCTAATATTTTTTTCATTTTTTAACAGGTTTGATCCGTTCCCGATTTAGAATTTCAAATTCACGTTAAAGCCGTAGCTTCTGGTTGGAGGAAGTTGTGTCGATTCAATCCCCTGATCGTTACCGGCCGACAAATTCGTTTCCGGGTCGATCCCTGGCGTATGTTTCAGCAGGGTCTGAAGGTTTCTGCCCACGAGCGAGACACTAGCACCTTTTACGAAGCCGATTTTTTCATACAATGCACGCGGCAGGTTATAGGTCAGCGATACGTAGCGGAGTTTGATAAAACTGGCATTGTACAGATAGTCGTCCAGCGCGTCGCGGCGCCGCACGATAATATCGCGGTTGTTGACCTGCGCAGCCGTCACCAGTACCTTATTTTCCTCGCCGGTTTCGGTCACGCCGGGCAGCACCACGCCATTCGCCCTTCCGAGCAACGACCGCGGGGACATACCGCGGTGTTCCAGGTTGTAGTTGGTATTCGAGTAAATCAATCCTCCGAATTTACCATCTACCTGCGCCGACAGCGCAAATGACTTGTAGCTCAATGTGTTGGTAATGCCGGATGTATACCGCTGAATACCCGACCCGAATGCCTTCACGTCGGTAGGAACGATCGGCAAGCCTTTGGCGTCCATCACATCCCGGCCATTTGCGTCCCGTTTAATGGTACGTCCGACAATCTGCGAGTACTCCTCTCCCACTACTTGTTTCAGGAAAACCTTTGTGGCCGTCCCCAGCAGGAACTCATTGGTCGAATTGGAGATTTTCAGGATTTTGCTTTTGTTGTAGGCCACATTGAGCGACACATCCCAGCTGAAATTCTTCGTTGTAACAGGCCGCACGGTAAACAGCATTTCCACACCCCGGTTACGAAGCTCGCCGACCGTCACCACGGCCCCGTTATAACCGGTCACCGACGACACGGTTTCAGTCGTAATATCATTTTTGGTAGACCTGTTGTAGGCTGCCACGTCGACCCCAACCTTACCATTGAACAAACGCAGGTCCAGCCCCGCCTCCAATTCGTTCACGCTCAGCGGACGGAGGTTTTTATTAGGTACAACGGCCTGATTGATCGTCCCCAACGGTTTGCCGTCGTAGCTGTAAGGCAGCACCCCGTAGGTCAGGTTGAGCTGGTAGGGATCTGTGGCTCCGCCCACCGATGCATACGACACCCTGAATTTCCCAAAACTAATGGCCCTGGGCATTTCGAACGCATCGGAGAATACGTAACTAAGGCTCGCGGACGGATAAAAGTAGTTGTTCGACTCGGGGCTCAGCGTAGAGAACCAGTCGTTCCTGCCGGTTACGTTCAGAAACAGATAGTTTTTGTATGCCAGTTCCGCCGTACCAAACAGGGAGTTGATCTTGTTATCCAAAATACTGGTTGTCGTGTTCCGGACCGAGGTATTGTTGATCACTTCCAGACGTGGCGTGATAATGCCCGATCCGCTGATATTGGTACCATTGCTGTGCTGCGCCATCAGGTTACCGCCCGCATTGACGACCAAATTGAAATTCTTGTTCAGCGCCTTGTTGAACCCGATCATCCCTTCAAAATTTCGCTCATAAAAGTTGGTCGTAATCTGGTCGATCTGCCCGTTGGGACGATAGCCGGTGCCTTCGGGGACAATTTTGTTGATTTGGTAGGAAAACATATCCTGTCCGACCTTTCCCTGCACAAACAACCAGTCCGTAATGTTCCAACGCGCGTTGATCGCCGCAATAAACCGGTCCTTCTGAGTGTTGTTTTTGATCTGATTGAGGGCATAATAGGGGTTGGTGGCGCCCAGATCAGTGCCCAGCACTTTCTCTTTGAATGTTACGGGATCGTATCCGGGAGCGAGCGCGCTGGTGGGCATGTTACTGTTTACAAACAAGATGGTCCCCGCACTGTTGGCGTTGTTGGTTTCCAGCACGTAGCGGTTATCTACCTTTTCATTGATGTAGTCGACATTGGCGCTGATAGCGATGTTTTTGGTAGCATTCTGATTGATGCTCAGGCTGACGTTATCCCGGCGCATTTTAGCGTTCGGAATAATGCCTTTGTTGCGCATATCGGTCACGGCGAGCCTGAAATTCCCTTTATCGCCTCCTCCCGTGAAGGCTATGTTATTGGAAGAAGTAAACCCGTTGCCGTAAAAATCCTTCAAGACCTGGTCCTTGACGTACGAATAAGGCCTTTCCACGCCGTCCAGCTGCACCACCATCGATCCGTCGTAGGGCGCGCCCCAGTGATTTTGCCCGTGCGCCGCCGCAACGCCAACACCCGACGGTTTCACACCATTGTACCCCTGCCCATATTCCTTTTGCAGGTCCCATATGAAATACGGCACCTCCACCGTATTGTTGGAGTTGAATTCGATCCCGATGCCCTTATTCCCCTTCCCCGATTTGGTGGTGATAATGATAGCGCCGTTTTTGGCCCGCGACCCGTACAATGCCGCGGCTGCCGCTCCTTTGAGAACCGTCATGTCTTCCACGTCGTCCGGGTTGATGCTGGATATATTATCCCCCCAATCAGGATTGTCGCCCTGGGTCTTCCCGAACTTTGTATTGTTCATGGGAATCCCGTTGATGATAAAAAGGGGCGCATTGTCGCCTGTAAGCGAAGTATTGCCCCGGATGGTTATCCGGCTCGAACCAGCCGGTCCTGTCGCTGCGGCCGAAACATTTACCCCTGCGACCTTGCCGGCCAGCGAGTTGCCGATATTGGTTTCCCGCGTTTTTGTAAATGCACTTCCCTCCACCTTCGTGACGGAATAGCCAACAGACTTCACCTCTTTCTTGATGCCCAGCGCCGTCACGACCACCTCGTCGAGTGATTTGGTATCGACAGCCAATTTCACTTCCAGCAGGGAGCTGCTGCCGACAGTGATTTCCCGGGGCTGGTACCCGACAAATGAAAATACCAGCACGGCATCGGGCCCCGGCGCTTCAATCGTGAAGTTTCCATTCGAATCACTGCTCGTACCTTGCTGGGTTCCCTTCACCAGAACATTTACCCCCGGCAGCCCATCTCCCTTCTCGTCGGTGACTCTCCCCTTCACGGTTTGAAACAGTACCGGCCTGCCGATACTCCTGTTGCTAACTACATGGCCTCCCGGGGATGCAAAAGGCCCGGCCGCACGGGCGGAGATCGAAAGGCCTACAAGGGCGGCTAACAGGCAACACCGCTTACAATCCCTTGTAAAGCGTGTACCATGTTCTGGTAAAACTTTTTGTTCCATGGACTTAATTGGGTTAAGTTTTGAAGGGATCCACAAGACGCTTAGCAACTAAGTCATAGGTGGATACAACTACATGTACGGTTTCACATTACAATCAGGCCTCCGACCAGTCCAATTTTTTAGAAATAAATTCCAAAATAATTTCAGCAAGGCATGCCGAAGTACATTCACACGAAAAAGTCACCCTCTGAAAGGAGCGGCCTGAAAAAATAATTGGATGGAAAGACTACCCATTATGACATTTTCAAGTACTCTTTACATCGCAGATCCACCTTAACCCTTAACAACCAATGAAAACCGAGCATAAAGTGAGCAGAAGGGATTTCCTGGAAAAAATGGCCCCTGCAACGTTGGGAATCGTGGCTGGCAGCGGCCCGATGCATTTCGCATGGGCAAGTAGCCAGGCTACGGTCGCGATGTCGCCCGAGGCTGCCGCGGCAGACGAGAAGAAATTCGTCCCGGTGATGATCACCCCGTTCGGTACCGATCTGAAAATCGATTTCGACAATGTTTCCAGGGTTGTCGACTTCTACCTCGCCGCGGGTGCAAAAGGTTTCTTCGCCAATTGCCTGAGCAGCGAAATGTATTTTCTGAACGATCAGGAACGCATTGACCTCACCAGGCATGTGGTGAAGCGTGTAAAAGGAAAAGTGCCGGTCGTATCAACCGGCTCTTTCGGCGATTCCCTTGCGGATAAAGCCTCGTTTGCTAAAAAGATTGAAGATACCGGCGTAGACGGCGTCATCCTGATATCCAGTCATTTTGCCCGGCAAAACGATAGTGATACAGTGCTGATGGAGAATTTCGAGCAGTTTTTTGCGCTTGCCGGGAATATGAAACTAGGCACCTACGAGTGCCCGTCACCTTATAAACGGATCCTCTCCCCCGAGGTATTCAGGTTCCTGGTTGCTAACAAGAACCTGATTTACCACAAGGATACGACAGAAGATATCGGGAAAATCGAAGCAAAACTGGCTGTCTCGAAAGGCACTCAAATGGAGCTCTACAACGCCCATTCCGCTACTGCCCTGCCATCACTGCAAAAGGGAGCGAAAGGGATGTCGCCCATTTCCGGGAACTTTTACCCCGAAATACATACATGGCTCTGCCAGAATGCCGGTAACCCCGCTAAGTCGGAAGATGCAAACTGGATACAGGCAGAGATTACACGGATGGAGCCGCTGATCTCCAAATTCTATCCGCTAAGTTCAAAGTACTTCCTGAAAAAACGGGGCCTGCCCGTTGAACTTACATGCAGGGCAAACACCAAAGTGATAACGCCTGAGCAACAACAGGTTCTGGACACAGCGCACAAGACATTTATCCGCTGGTGCCACCGACTGGGAATACAGCCGGCAAAAGGTTAGACTGGCAGGCCGGCAGTGGAAAATTCCCGTGCAAACTCATCCAATGTAATCCCGCCGACGGGTTGCCGCTGTTTTTGGTAGTCCTCCGTAAAGCTTCCATCGCGAATCGCCATCCCGATTTCGATGATGTAAACCTGCGCCATGGCCTGGGAAAAACCGTCGCGCATGAGGGCCTGCAAAAGCTGCTCATCGGAAAACTCCACCCATTGCGTATCCGCTTTCCCGACCGCGGAACCAAGCGTCCTGGCAACCTGGTCGCCGTTTTTTATGTCACTGACTACGTATTGAACCTGTTTTCCTGAAACGGAAAAGTCATCGATCGCCCTGAATGCAGCTTCGGCAATATCCCTGGGGTGCGTGAGCGGTAGATTGGCTGCTCCGTTAAAGTTGTTACCGACAATGCCCTGGTATCGGATCATCGGCATAGCTCCGTAAAAATTGGTCATAAACATGCCGGGGCGCAAGTGCAGGACATGCACTTGCTGCAATTCGTTGAGCCGCTGTTCAACATCAAAATTCGCGCCGGTCGGCCCCAGGCCGTCTTCCAGGTGCGCTCCGATACTGCTCAGATTTACCGCGAGCTTTACACCGGTTTCCCTGAGCGCATTTGCATACTGTCTACCGGTTGTTTTTATGTACTCGCTGATATCCGCCGCATTGTAGTCCGGAGGTATCATCAGGTACACTGCGTCGCTGCCTTCAAAGGAGTGCTTTACAAATTCGTAGTCGTGCACCGATCCTACCAACGGTACCGCGCCCAAGGCGCGAATTTCTTCCGACCGCCCCGGATTGGATGTAACAACCTTAACGGTGTGTCCTTTTGCTATCAATTTTTCGGTCAGGGTACGTCCTACGTTTCCCAGAGAGCCTGTTACTGTTACGATCATTTTTTGTCTGTTTAAATGTTTGCCAAAACTAGATTTGAACTTACTTTTGTACAAGTACTTACCCAATGGTATGTTCAACTATGGCAAACATCAAAGAGACCTCGGTTATCCAGGAAAACAAAAGCAACGCCTTTGCAGCGTGCCCGGTAACGTTCGTTGTGGAACGGATCGGCGGGTATTGGAAACCCATTATCCTATTCAACCTCCTGACAGGAACGAAGCGTTACCACGAGCTACGAAAGTCGGTACCGGGTATTACAGAAAAAGTGCTGATTCAACAGTTGAAGCAACTGGAAGCCGACCACCTTGTTACCAGGATATCCAAACCGGTCGTTCCGCCATATGTTACTTATGAGCTTTCTTCCCAGGGCAAGGCGCTGCGCCCGATACTACTGGCAATGGCTGAATGGGCCGTCGGTCACGGAGGCGAACAATCCGCCCAATTCGAAAAGCAACTAGCCGATTTCCCGGGAGAGGAATAGCTTCAAACATTATTTCTTAACAACCTTCATCGAAGTTCCGTCATTGAATCGGACAAAGTAAACACCGGCTGGAAGCGACCTGATGTCGACGTATTCCTCGTCGGACCTGAATTCCCATGTTTTCAAATGTACTCCCACCATATTGACCAGGCTCGCGGCGGTACCCGCAGCTCCCTGCCTTTTGATCCGGAAACCCTCATTAGCTGGGTTTGGATAGACGAACGCAGGTTTCAAATCCTGGATTCTTAAACTGATAATCTTGCTAAAACTTTGATTACCATCCCCTTCCGAGATCAGCAAACGATAGTAAAGCGATTCGCTGCTTAGTGGCGGGCGATGACGGAATGTGTAAATGGTTTCGGGCTCCTGGTTAGCTGACACCGTTCCGGCGTGCTGAAAGTCCCGTCCGTTCGTGCTGTACTGAACGTCATAAGTCATAATATTCTCCTGCTCTGTAACCCGCCAGTCCAGCGTGACGGTATTTTCCGAATCTATCGACCCCGCAAATGATACCAGCTTCACGGGCAATGGGCTGGCTACCGATCCGATGAAGAAGCCGCTGAAACCGTCCACCGTGAAAGTGACCTCCCACCGCTGCGTCGCTTCATGCCAGCGGATATTGGCGTCGTCCGGGTCGATTACGGATGGAGCGCCCTGAAAATCGCCCGGCTTGCTCCCAGCCACTCCCTCATATTGGAACACGCGCAAATTACTTTTATTGGCTTCGTCCGTCGCATGACCGGGAAGAGGGCCGGAAGGGAGCTCCACATTGAACCGGTCAAACTCTGCTTGTGTAAAATAAAGCGTCATTCTGGCTGTCCCACCGGTTGGTCCATTGAAGAGATAATGTCGCTGGACGTACGGCGAACCTTTGTGAAATGCGAGCTGGGCGTCGATCTCTACCCGGGCCGTTACGCTGCCCGACAGTGGCGTATTGCCAAACGGCTCCAACCGGGCAACCAACCGGCAGGCCTCGTCATTAGCCCAGAAATCGGTGACGGTCGTGACGGTCCTCGCACTCTGGTCACCGTTTTTTGCCAATGCGTCGGCTGCTGTCGGAAGCGCACCCTGGTACTCAAACGCCCCCAGGTCGATCAGTTGATGCGCTGTCCGTATGTCGCCGTTCGCGTCATGATCCACAATAGCAGGAAATAGGGAATTGTTGCCCTTGTTCAATGCCGGGCTGCATGCCTGCAAATGATAGTCGCCTTCGCCGGTGGGGGCAAGATCGAATCCGACAGGGGCCATAAAGCCGGGGTTAAGCGTCCCTGCCAGGTTGCCCGAACCAACCGGTTGGCCTTGAACCAGGCTGTAAGTGAGCGTCGGACTACTGCCCGCATAGCTGCTGATGCCCGAGCGGTTGCCATAAACAATGGTATTATGAATACCTGGTGAAGCATTGGTATTGTTAAATATCCCGGCTCCGTCATCGGCCTCATTTCCCGCGATGGTACAGTTGATGATCTGGGGCGACGATCCGTTTCTGTTGAGCATTCCGCCTCCATTGTATGCTGCGGCATTGCCGGTTATCTGGCAGTTCACAACTAAGGGCGACGACTGCTCATCGTTGAATATCCCGGCGGCGTAGTTTGCGTAGTTATTCCGAATGATCAGATTGGCAAACCGGAGTTTCAATCCTAAACCATTTTGTTTACTATAAATACCGCCACCGTAGTTCTGCGCCACGTTCACCCCATTGTAACTGGTGCTCCCACCACCGTCGGTATAGCTATCCGAGACCACAAATCCATTGACCTCGATACTATCTGCATCAGCCGGAATTCCCGCGATCACCAGTACGTGATAGCTATTGTCGTTCGGAGAACCCGCGTCGCCTATTGCGCCACTCAATATCGTGCGATTGGACGCCAGGTTTCGTTGTCCGGTAGTGGCGTCGTACCCGCCCAAGATTTTGATACCGCCCCTGGCGATATGAAACGCCTCTGTCCGGTTGGTACCCGAAGCAGCTCCGGTGGGATAATACGTACCTTTTGCCACGAGAATCGTGTCCACGCCGGTGTCCGCATTGGCGACTGATAATGCATGGGACAAGGTTTTGAATGCCGTCGGCCACGCAATACCATCAGCACTGTCGTCTCCCGCTGCTGCATCGACATACAGGACCCGCATTACGACTTGCGCGTGCTGATTTTCATAGGCCCCCATATCAATGGACGAACCATAGGACCGCGGATTGCCTGACAGGTCTTTGTCGTTCGCTAAATTCCCTCCGGCTGTGGTGTAGGCAGCATTGCTCCCGGCGTCACGGGCGGGGCTTGAATCGGTCAGATCCAGAAAGTTCGCGTCTGTGGGGGTAACTGATGCGAACGAGGGATCGATGTCAATGTTGCCACCGCCATCTACCCCTCTGAGGTCGTCCCAGTTGTCGCTTCCACCCCAGTTGGCCACCAGACTGTTCGTTACGACCGGCAGTTGATCCCCCGAGGTCGAAATGGACGCTTCTGGACTATTGCTGACGCCGATTGCCTCATTGTCCCAGATAATCGTATTGGCCAGGGTTAGCGGCGCCTGAAAATTCAACAATGCTCCTCCACCGTACTGTTCGGAGATGTTCCCCCAGAATGTGCAGTTGGCTACGACAACGGATTCGCCCACCCCGCTCATCATGCCTCCCGCCATTTGTGCCGTATTTTCCGACACGATGCTGTTGACCATCAAAATGGAAGGGCACCCTTCATTGATGATTCCACCGCCCTGGACGGAGTTGTTAGCGGTGATCCGGCTGTTCCTGATCGCCACGGTAGCGCGGTCGTTTCGCATGGCTCCTCCCCGCTGATCGGCGCTGTTCCCCTCGAAAATGCATTTTGAAAAAGATACCTGGGTTTGCCCATTGATTAGCCCGCCGCCATCTGCCTCGGCCGAGTTTCGTAAAAATCCGCATCCGTTCAACGTGATCAACCCTCCGCCATTGAACATGCCCCCGCCATTTCGAGCCTTGTTTTCGATGAAGTTGGTGTTGGTGATGGTCGGATTACTTCCCTGGTTCGCCATTCCACCTCCCGCATCGGACGTATTGCCGGTGAACCTGCAATCCATGAAGGAGGAATTGGACTGAACGTTGCCCACTCCTCCCCCGAAGGAAGACGAGGTATTTTCTGAAAACACACACTCATTGAACTTGGGACCCGCGGTATAATTACCCGCACCACCACCGGTTTCAGCCGTATTGGAATGGAATGTGCAATGGGTGAACACCGGCTCCGAAGCTGAGCCAAAAACCAGCGTTCCACCGCCCAAAACTCCTGTATTCCGGTAAAACAAGCTGTTTTTTACTGACAATGACGAGTTAGCCAAGTACATTCCGCCCCCTGCCGACGACATGACGAACTGCCCGTTTACTCCAAATGGATCCGCCATACTTTCGTCGGCATTGCCGCCGGAAATCGTAAAACCATCGATGCTTCCCATCCCGACTATCCCACCCGCCAGTACCACGTGATGTACATTTTCTGCATGATTTTCGAAATTGTCGGGACTATCATTTCCGGACAGGTCGCCGCTCAACAGGGTACCCTGGCCGGGCGTCGCTACGTTGGGAAGTATGCGCTCATCGTCGAGATCTTCAATTCCGGCAGCCGGGTCAAACCCGCCATAAAGCTGTACGTCGCGCACCATGACGAACCCATTGTTTCTGCCGCCATCGGTGGTATAATACCGGTCGTCGATATGATATGCCGGCAGATATTTCCCTTTGGCAACGAAAATACGCAGGGGATTCGCGCTGCTCCAACCGTGGTCGCCTGCGGCATATTCTTCCCGGGCCCATTTGAGCGCGTCTGCCAGTTGCGGAACTGCATTGCCCCATGAATCCCCCGCGCCGGTGTAGCCTCCGGTCCCGGTGTTCACGTTGATATCGACATACAGAATGTTGTTGCCGTCGGGCGAGATCCCTTGCGTCCAGGCAGTTGTGGGAACAAAAGTTATTCCCTGCAAGCACCAGAGAATAGTCCAGAAGGCCCGGCGACCGTTCGACGAACGACCGCAGCCTATCGATATAATTTGTAGAAGTTTTTCCATAGCATCGCAAAGTGAATCAATTCGCGATTGCCAGGGTATCCCTCTTTTGGGGGGGTGGGTTATTTGTATTTTCGGCTGATTAGCGCGTGCCGGCTATTTACCTGAAGTTTATCATAAATATTCTTGATGTGGTACTTAACGGTTTCCAGGGAAATATCCATCCGAATAGCCACTTCCTTGTTGGTAAGGCCCTCTTCAATCGCCAGGACGATTTGCGACTCCCGGGGCGTCAGATTGTCCGACAGCTGGCTTGCATTTTTGGGATTGAAATATTCCACTACCTTTCGTGCAATGCCGGGCGACATGGGCGCACCTCCCTCATACAGAGATGTTACCGCCTCCTTAATCTGTGGCAGCGGAGTTTGTTTCAGCAAATAACCTGTCGCCCCATTACACAATGCCTGGAAAATCCGGCTGGCATCGTCATACACGGTGAGCATCATCACAGCGCATTTCGGCGCCCGCCGTTTGATACGAGGAATACCCTTAATGCCCGACTCGCCCGGCAAGCCGATATCGGACAAGACGATATCGAGGAAGATCGCATCGTCCCAATGCTCAAAAAATGACTCTACCGACGGTGCCGATAACAAAACGGAAATACCCGGCTGGTTTCCTAAATATTGGCCCAGCATGCTCCTGATCTCATCGTCGTCTTCAATAATGCCCAGTCGTATCATTACACAAATTTAGGCCGTGCCCATTTCAGTTTACATCCCCCTTTTGGGTGGTATCTCGAAAACAATGCAAAAAATGCTTCCTTCATCGTTCACCGAAAGCTTTCCCCCGATTTTCCCCGCACGCAGTTCCATATTTTCCAGCCCTCTCCCTCCTTGCCGGTCGCCCGGGGTGGCTGACTTCCGCACATAACTATTAGAGACAACCAGCCTGATAAACGGCTCAGTATGCAATGAAATCAGGATTTCGGCCCCGTCGCTATATTTGATAGCATTGATTAAAGCTTCCTTAAAAATCAAAAAGAGGTTCTGCCTGACGGCCTGGGAAACTTTGCCTGACACTACTTCCGCGCCTTCTTCAAAGCGGTAGGTAAAATCCAGCTCTTCCCTGAGCCGGTACAGATAGTCCTTCATTCTGATCACCAGATCTTTCATGGTATCAAACCGCGAGTCGATAGACCATACCATGTCACTCATTGTCAAAAGGGCCTGCTTGCTCGTATCGGCGATCAGTTCCAATTGCCTACCCTGCCGCTCTGCTCCTTCCTGACGACCGCCCACCGGATTGCCGGCCACCGGACTGCCGGCCACCGGATTGCCGGCCAACGAGCTTGCCTGGAAAAATATCCTCGTCAGCGAGCTACCCACCTCATCATGAAGGTCGGCCGCAATGCGGTTACGTATATCCTGCTCGCGGCGAATCTTTGCGATGCGGGTGCGGTACCATAGCACTACAATTGCAACGGCGCACAAGCCGAGCAGCCCCCGGAACCACCAGGTCTGCGAAAAATGTGGCTTTTTGATAACCTTCACTATATCCTGCTTGCTCTCCAAGCCGAAGCTCCGGGTCCGCAAGTTAAGTTTATACTCCCCCGGCGACGGCTCAATGAGTGAAATAAACTGCCCGCGGATAAGCGGTTCCCAATCGCCTTCATTCAAGGAGTATGTAACCCGACTATTCGCGCGATAGTTGCCGGGCGTGCCCACATACAAGGCGGTCAGGCTTTGGTTGTGATCGAGCGACAGCTGCTTTTGGCCGCGGTAAGGCCAGGTATAATCCCTGGCCCTCTGCCCTGCTTTGCCCGTTGAAGTATGAATTTCGGTCACATAGCTTTCCAACTGATCATTCTTATTGAACCAATCCTGGTTCATATCCAAAACGGTATAACCCGTTAACCCTCCCACATATACGCGTTTGCGCACCTTATCCACAAATGAGGCACCCGAATTGAATTCCGACTGACTCAGCCCCTCCTCCATACCAATGCGTCGGACACGTTGCTGCGCATCCACGAGGTTCAGTCCGTCGGCGGTACCGAGAACCATCACCCCATCAATCCGTTCCAGGCTGTAAACGAGGTTATTGCTGAGACCATTTTCTGTGGTTAAATGCTGTATCTCGCGGCCATTCCCGTCCATCGTCACCAACCCTGCCCCCTGCGTAGCGACCCATAGCTTATTGCCATCGACGATGACTTTGTAGACACCCGTATTGCCAGCCTTCGGGTACTTTTTTGATAGCTTTCCGTAATTTAATTCAAAAAGCCCCAGATTGGTACTGAGGAGCAAGTGGTTTTCGGACAGCAGTTGAATGTGCCTGATCTGCAAGTCGAGTGCGTGTGGGGAGCCGCTGGCGAGTTCGAAGCGGTCGAGCTCCCGGCTCTTTTTATTCAGCAGCCAGAGCCCGTTCATTCCGCCGATGAGAAAATTGTTTGCAGTCTCGGCCAGGCACATGACGTAAATCGGGAGGTGTGCCAGGTACTTTGCCCGCGCATTTGGTGAAAGACTATATTTTAAGGGTTCAATCCTTCGCTCCCGTCTGTTGAACACTTTTAAAAATCCTCCTTCCGTCCCTACCAGCAGGTCGTTCTCATTCATAGGTAATACCGTGTAGGCATGCTTCAACTCGGGAAACACAAACGCCTTTCCACCAGCCTCCATATACCCGGCCCCGCTATATGTGCCGTAGAAGAGCGAGCCGTCCGGATAACCGTAAATGCCCCGTACGCTGGTATTAGGCCCGGCATTCGTCATGCTCAGCTCCGAGAGCCCTTTTGTCCTAGGATAAGCGACAAATATCCCCTCTTCCGTTCCGAGCAAAATTTCGGTTTTTGTGATCTGCACAGCTACGGTCCTGAACTTGCGTTGGGACGGGATTTTCAACCTCTGTCGCAAGTGTAACGCAGGATTCATCACACACAAAACATCGTCCTCCGCGTAAACATGCATATCGCTGCCTTCTGCCAGGACGAAATATTTGTCGGCCGACAGTTCAAATCCCCGCGGCCGCATTTGCCGTCCAAAGCCTTCATCCAAACGGATATTCACAGTACCGGGAACATCCACAAACAGCGTATCCGTGTAGCCTATCAACGTTCTTACGTAGCTATCTTCACCCGGCAGTTTCGTGATTTGCGTGCTGTATCCCCTGGCGGGATCGATAGACAGCAGGCTACCGCCAGTGGTGCCAATCCATATCTTATTTTTCCAGACAGTGGCACCCCTGGGTGACAATTTGTTGCTGGACTTTTTGCCCAGCTCGAACAGATCGTTCACACGAAAAAACTGGTTCCCTTTTACCAGCAGCAAATGACCGTTTTCGTAGGCTATCAAGATGGTCGAATCTGCCAGCTCCGTAATCGAATACACCGCGCGGTCCTGAATTGGCGGAAGCTGGGCCGAAGCGACGGAATGCACCTTCCAGGTCTTCAGATCGAGGTAACTCAGGTGAGCATTGCCAGTCATCCACAGCCTGTCGTAACGATCGATGAGGATGTGCTGCGGCATGTCGGTCGTACGCACCTGGTCTGCAATGGTTTTCAGGATATCGAGCGACCGATAGCCATCGTACCGGTATATTTCACCATTGGTCAGAAACCACACGAACCCTTTGCTATCCGTCGCTACATCTTTGATCAGCACCTCATCCCGGTCGGGAAAAAGTTTAAGTTTGGTAATCACGTAGTCCTGCGCGATGGCCGGTTTAAACAAACTTTCCAGCGACAATCCGAGAAAAAAGACAGCCGAACGCAGCCACTTTACGCAGAAAATACTCATAAACAGATCAAGCGTGTAATTGTAACCCGCGGTTAATCTATAAAATTCCGGCAACTTTCGGGCATTAGTGAGGATATTCAATGACGATTTCAGCAATACCGGCAGCTAAAACCGTGGACAACAGAGAAAATGCTGAAAGTACTTTGAACGTTGCTTTCCCCGCCCAGTTAAGTTGTTTCGTATTCAAGTTAGGATGATGCTTCGCCTGGCCCAATTGCAAAAAGTAACTACACCGATCATTCCAATAGTTGAGGCTTGGCAGGCTGTAATTTTCATAACACAATTGATTGCGGCAGGGCACTGGAATTCTCATTAGGAAATTCCTAACTTCAACAAGAAGACCGTGTTTGGAGTAAAGTAGATTGTATGCGAGCCATTATCACACTTCTGATTATTACGGGCTTGGCGCCATCCGTATTGGGACAGGACGGGTTTGTGGCCGGCAGTCCTCAATTGGCCTACTGGAAGCTTGGCGGTCATTTGGAAACAGTAATCGTCTTGCACGGCGGCCCGGCGGTACAGCACGAATACCTTCGTCCCGAATTCGACCTGCTGAACAGGTTTTGTTCGGTTATTTACTATGACCAGCGTGGCTGTGGACGCAGCCAGCAGGCGGCATCCTACGAATGGCAGGAACATGTCCGGGACTTACAGCGGGTCAAACGGGCACTTTCTCCAAAGAAAAAAGTTTTTCTGGCAGGATCTTCCTGGGGAAGTACGCTTGCGATAATCTACGCGTACATGCATCCGGAAGACGTGAAGGGGATCATACTCACCGGAACGTATAAGTGGGAAGGGAAAAACACAGAATATATCAGAATTGCCTTTCCACCTACCGTTCACTCCCACAAGCAGTCTCTTAGTGAAAAAGGTATTCTGCAAAGAACCAATGTGGATGGATCTGTTTCAGAAGTCCCCATCACTATCTGGAAAGAAACCGAAATGTATACAGAAGCGCCTGCTTTCGAAACAAGGGCCAGTGTTATCTCCGCACCTACTTTAGATAGCCTGCGTAATATTCATGCCCCTATCCTGCTTTTCGGGGGCGGTGCGCATTGCCGGATCGACTATTCAGAAGAGCTCATGGCTATCTTCCCCCACGCCGAATTATGCACGATCGAAGAGGCATGCCATGATCCCTGGATGAGCGCTCCTGAGCGCTTCGCTACGACTTGTGAAAAGTTTGTAGCTAAGAATAAGCATTAATGCAAACGAGGCTGCCTCAATGAGACAGCCTCGTTTGCATTAATCTTATATTCGAATGCGGCTCTTTACTTTCTGACCGCCACTTTATGTGACAACTCGGAACCGTCGGCATGCTTTGTTACGAGCACATACATGCCCGGAGCTATGTTTCTCAGATCGATTTCCGTTTGCGCCTTGCCTGCACTGTAAATGGCCGTTCCGCTGGCGGTTACCAGTCTGATGCCGGTGATCGCGTTTTGCGAGTTCGAACGGATGAACAGGCGCTCGCTCGCGGGATTCGGGTAGATAGAAACACATTCCTCGACATTTTCTGCCATTTCAGCAGCCATGCGTAGGCTGGACGCCATTTCCTGTGGTGCCGGAGAAACGCTTTTTCCGGATACCAATGTGGAAGGGTAACGCCACGGGCCATACATCTGGCCGGTGATTGCTAGCACCGGATCGAATTTCACCCGCGCCCTTACTTTCGTACCTGCCGAAAGTTTGGTTACCGACGCGTTAAATTTCTTTTCTGACATACCCTCAGGCCCGAAGTCTTCATAGGCCGGCATTGATCCAGTGTACTGCACGCTGTTCGCGATGGATGTATTCCCAACCTTCGAGAAAGGCTGCGCAGGCATTTTAGTTTCCCAAACTACCTTGCCTTTATTCCTTCCCAGAAAGGAGTGAAAGATAAGATTCAAATCGAAAGTCGTTTCTGCATCCTGGCCAGGGTGAGCTGGTGCGTAGGGTGTGAGTGTGCCGGCATTGTAAAGGGTAAGGTTAGCCCGTCTCGCCAACAACGATTCATTCTGCGCAGTGAATTCTCCACCACCAAAATAGGTGCGAACGCGTCCGGCATCCTGGGCAGTCGGTGCATCGTATCCGGGTATGCCAACAATAATATCTGAAAATCCGTCGCCGTTCACATCACCCGCGCCCGATACCGAAGTGCCCATTTGGTCCATTACAACGGCGCCGGCTGCTACCCAGCCGGTAACCGTGCCGGGCCCGTTCGCTCCGGGATAGTTGCCCGGGATGACAGTAAAACGGCCAATCTTTAACTGCATGTACGAGTAGTCTGGCGAACCTACGATCAGGTCACTGTAACCATCGCCGTTAAGATCCCCTGCGCCGGATACCGATGTTCCAAAACCCGTATCGCTTAGTGAGCCGTAATGGAATTGTTTATACGTCTCTTGTAACCCGGCCGGTTGACCGAGGTATACCGCGATAGCACCCGATTTTGAAATTTCCCAGCCCGGGATACCCACCACGGCATCGAAAAAACCATCTCCGTTCACATCGCCTGCAGCTGCCACAGAAGTGCCGAAACGAGTGTTGCTATATTCAGATTTAAGGAAGGTAGTAGAATTGTCGACGCCGCTGGCAGATCCGTAATAAACCCAGGCAGCACCCGCTTCCACCGCCGGAGTATTCGTTGTAGGTGCCCCTACGATCAGGTCGTCGAATCCGTCGCCGTTGGTATCACCCAAGCCTGCCACCGCAGCACCCATGCTGGCATTATTGCTTTTGCCCGGCAGGATTTTGGGGGTAGTGATCAAACCTGTTGGTGCACCGTAATACACGAATGCGGCCCCTCGTACTTCATTGTCGACCTTGTATTTTGGTGCGCCGATCACAATATCGGCATAATGATCGCCATTCAGATCGGTGGCGCTGGAAACCGCAGCGCCGAACAATGAACCATTGGATGGTTCTGTCAGCGTCACGTAATTGATGGTGTTGAGGCCGGCTGGCGTACCATAGTAAATCCTTACTTCGCCTCCGTTTCCTGTGTTCGTATAGTTAGGATTACCAATCATGATATCCGCATAGCCGTCACCATTGATATCGCCTGCGCCTGCGACCGTGCGACCAAACGCGATGATCGTTTTTTCTGAAAACCAGGCCTCGTGAATTCCGTATGTTGAACCGTAAACAATCCAGGTTCTGCCCGGTGCAGCTGGATCGGTCCCCGGTGCGCTGATCAGTACGTCGTCGAACCCGTCGCCATTGATATCACCGGCGTCGGCCACTACCGACCCGAATCGCCTCGAAGCCGCCGAATCTGCCAGCCAGTTTCCGGCAGTCTCATTGCCAGGCAAACCACCTCCATGGTAAATCAGAGCGACACCTTCGTCGGTTTGTCCGTTGTCGTACGTATATGAGCCTATGATCAAATCGCTATAACCGTCACCGTTCACGTCACCTGCCGGAGCAAGCGCTGAGCCCAGCCAGGCATCTTGCTGCTGGCCTGTAATCATTACATCGGACCAGTTGAAGTTCTCGGATATACCACCATAATAGATAAATGCTCCACCTTCGTTGGCTTTCTCGTTGTCGTAATATCGCGCACCGACCATAAAATCGGAGAAGCCGTCGCCGTTCACGTCGCCAGCTCCTGCCACAGCCCATCCAAACTGAGCTTCCCGCTGTGGCAGCGTGATCATCGTTCTACCTGATACAGGCATTTGCGAAGACGCTGTCCCGAAATACAGAAACGCCGCACCCTGGTTCACTTGCGTGCTATCATATAAGTATGCACCTACAATGATATCGGCGACCTGATCGCCGTTGACGTCCCCTGCCGCAGCAAGCGAGTGCCCGAAGCGTGCGTCGACCTGGTTGGATTCCAGCCGCAGGGGATTGTCTTTAATCAACCCCGAAGCGCTTCCTTTATAAATAAAAACGGCACCTTCATATGCCTGCCCGTTCGAGTACAGCCGAGCGCCGACCATCACATCCGAATAACCGTCGCCGGTTAAATCACCGGCCGACGCCACCGAGTAGCCCATCATGGCACCCGCCTGGTTGGCTTCCAGCGTTACCGCACCTGCGCCCACACTGGCTGCATTGCCGTAATAAAGGAAAGCTGCGCCCTCGTTCAACTGTCCATTGTCGTACCGATGCGCGCCAACAAGGATATCGCTGCGCCCATCGCCATTGACATCCCCGGCCATCGCCACGGAAATACCGAAGTTGGCCTCTATCTGGTTAATTTCCAGAATTTTAGCAGGGTTGGTATTCAACCCTGCGGCACTGCCCAGGTACAGGAATACGGCGCCTTCGTCGGTTTGTCCGCCATCATAATAAGGGGCGCCCACCAGCACGTCGCTGTAACCATCGCCGTTTACATCCCCTGCGCTCGACACCGACGTACCCGCTTGCGCATTTACCTGGTTGCTTTGCAGCACCTTTGCCGCGAGGCTGATCCCCGCTGCCGTTCCCGGAAACACAAATGCAGCACCTTCGTCGGTCTGGCCATTGTCATACATCGGTGCACCCACGATCACATCGCTGTATCCGTCTCCGTTCACATCGCCGGCACTAGAAACGGAATAGCCCATCCACGCGTAAAATTGGTGTATTTCAAGCATCTTATTCGCACCAACGGGCCCACTATTGGTCAATGGGTCGATCGTTACGGGAAAGGTCGCGTTTGCTACCCCAACCTTAATTTCAATCTGATTGTTGGCGTAAGCGAGTGTTGCGTCGAGTATTTTACCATCGGCATCCCAGCACTTTAATCCGTTATACACAAGCTCACCTTCCTGGCCGGCTTCCCCGGTACCAGTTACAAAATGAAGCTCATTATGCCCCAAATCACGCACAGTTGCGCCCGCAACCGCCAGTTTTACTTCCAGCGACTTTACGCCCTTGGGTGCCTGGTCAACAATGAAGTTCTGGCGAATACCCTCTTCGTTATTGATAAATTCTTCGGTGAAATGCCCGTGGTCGATCACAACCTTATTTTCCGAGTGCGTGACGTCACTTTCGGGCGCCACCGCATAGAGCAGTTTGTCGTCCGCGAATACCCCTTTATTCAGGAGTTTTACCGTAAATCCTGAATGGGTCGAATCAACGCGCTTCCGGATCGTCAGAGCACCGGGCTCGTAGGTAGCGCGCAGGTTTTGTCTGCGGTTGGGACTTTGGAAACTACGCGTCTGATCGTCGTAAGTAATGTGGTATTCCCTACTGGCAATTACATTTTTGATGTTCCGAATGGCAGCACTATCCGGGACGAGGACATTCTTTTTTGCAGTTGTTGTTTGAGACGAAAGTTTGTTTGATGTTTTCCCGGGAGTAACAAAAATGTCATTTTTTTGAACTGCCCAAATGCAAAATGCGAAAAGAGGGAGAAAGAGATACTTGTAGATTTTTTTCATTGGCAATTTTTAATGTACAATAGAGAAATGGCAATCATTAATGGGTAGTAAGTCATTGATGCAGCGAATATAATTATTGTAACTAGTTATTGACCTATTGTATAATTAATAAGAATATAAAAATAAATACATCAGTAACACTGTGCCCCTGCCTCGCAATCCAATTGGGGCTTAAACCTGATCTTTGCCTCGTGTATATCCCTTAGTCTGTGGTAATTGTATGGAGCGCCGAGTAAAGTCAGGGCTGTGGTGTTATTGGTAACGCCAATGAGATGGTCCCCAAAATACTGACCGCCCTGAGACTCGGTATCGAACATCAACTCGAGCGTCGCCACATAGCTGCGCGTTTCTCCAATGGGCATACTCATATCGAGCGGATTGGCTGCCGTGGCGGAAGGAGGGTTTAAACCATAAGGTCCTCCTATGTAATCGTCCCAGAGTGGCGGAAAAGGAAATCCCGGAGGGCCCTCCGGCGACAACCGGTAAGGTATCAGTTCATATCCGCCCTGGGGTTGAATAGAGGCCGCGGCGATCCGCTTTACATGCACACGCACCCGGTAAATCATTTGAATATATGCGTGCATCGAGCCCCACACGTAGCGCTCGGAAGCATTGATCGGCAAGGCGATTGTACTATCGCCCGGCATAAACGTTCTGACGACCTTGTCGGTCTTGTTTCTCAGGAATTCGAGTTTGGTAATCTGGAATTCGCAGGGAAATGCCCGGGAACTGCCATCAACCAGCTCACAATTAGCAACAGGATCCGGATCCGGAATGTGGTGGTCCTGACATGAAAATGCCATTGCCGTCAAAACCACGGAAGACAATGACATTACTTTAAGTAAAGTTCTCATAATGTTAGCGATATACCCTGTTCGTTAAATACAAAAAAGTATATGTACCCGGAAAGATACCTGCCATTTAGCGCTATTTTATAAAAAATGGTTACAAAGCCCATTTAACGACAAAATCGCTATTTTACGACGACATTCGGCGAAGAGATGACGATAAGCGGAAATAGAAAGCAAAACATGACCTTAAACAATAACAAGGAAACCGATATTATTCGTAAGGTGGCCGGAAATTTTGCCAGGCATCCCTCCCAAGTGAATCAATTGATGGAAGCCGATGCGGAAATTATTCGGCGCAATGGCGAATACCTTGTACTTAAAACCGATGGGATCCATGAAGAAATAAAAACCAAGCTCTATGAAGATCCCTACCTGATCGGCTGGATGGCGGTAACAGCGCCAATCAGTGATATCGCGGCAGTCGGAGCGGTTCCGGAGGGCATTTTACTTTCACTTCAAATGTCCCTGCATGCGGACGAGGATTGGTTGAAGCAAATTCAGGCAGGCATTAACGACGCTTGTCTCCATTACCATAGTTATGTGCTCGGCGGTGATACCAATTTCTCCGATTCAGTTTCCATCAGCACAACGGCAGTTGCGCACATCAAAGCCGGTAGGCCTCTCCTGCGCACGGGCATGAAGCCTGGTGAATGGTTATATGCTACATCGTTTTTGGGCACCGGCAATGCGTTTGCCTATTCCCGTTTTTTCAATCAGGCACTTGATGTCAAATTTCGCCCGGTGGCACGATTAGTTGAAAGCAGGGTCATACGCACGTACGCCACCTCGTGCATAGACACGAGCGATGGCCTGTTTCCCGCACTTGCTGTTTTGTCGGAGCTGAATAACGTGGGTTTCGATCTGGAAACACCTTTACTGAAATTATTGTCGGAAGATGCCGGATCCGTGCATCGCTACGAAGGCCTCCCCGAATGGATGCTGCTCGCCGGCCCGCATGGTGAATACGAATTACTCTTTACGGTTGCCAGTGAAAAGCAACATGAATTCGAAAAGGAATGTGAATCCGAAGGATGGAACCCGGTTTATCTGGGAAAGGTTACCGCCGTCCCCCAACTCGATTTCGTTACCGGCCCTTTGAAAATACGGTGTCATCCGCATGCCATTGCCAATTTGTTTTATGAATCAAACGGAGATATTTTAGCTTACTTGCAGTTGCTGAAACAACAGCACGAAAAGTGGGTTGTAAACGATTAACACACGCAAACCATGCACCCCGGACCGGGCAATCTGCGTACAATACACCTGCCGATGAGCGGGAAGAAACGATCAGAACGGACATCCTGACATGCTATACTATTCTCACGTGAACGAAGACAGTCGGGTAGAAAGAATGCTGTTACGGGCAACGGATAGCAATACCATTGTCGTCGTCGCAGGCAGTGGAGAGCGGGTACTTGCATTATTGGACGACGAAGCTGTCAGGCAAGTGCATGTGGTAGACGTGAATGAAGAAGCGTTGTTCCTATTGCAGTTAAAATTGAATGCATTGACACTGCTGAGTACAGAAAACTACCTCGGTTTTTGTGGGCACCTTCCGGCAAAAGTCGGTCAGCGAAAGGCCTGGTTTGATCAATTCAAAAATAAACTGGCTCCCGCCGCTGAAAACTATTGGCAAAACAACCTGGCATCCATTAAAAAAGGAATTGCCAACACAGGCCATTTCGAGAAGTTTCTCGGCCGGGTAAGACCTTCCATAAACCTCTTTCTTGGCAAAAACTTCAGAAATGGTTTTCGCGGCAGCGGCACATCGACAGCTTTCCCGAGAAAAAGATGGAAATTACTGCTCCGCATTTTCTCATTCCGCTTTATATACCAATTGTGGGGAAACAAGGACGTCGCTTTTGTTAGTCCCGACGCCATAGTCAAACAAATTCCCCTGGCGCTGAATCAATTGGTGGAGGGCGGAACTTTACAGTCCTGCTTTATGGCTCATTTGATTTTCAAGGGCCATATGCGGGAAATGGCCCAGCCGGACATTCCACCATCACTCCAAAGGGACATTCTGGAAAAAATAAAATCACGGATAGCATCCGCTTCCCTGACCATTCATTACCACCATGCGGATGTGCTGAGTTTCGTCCAGTCCAATAAAGGCACATTGCAGGAACCTGTCTTCTATTCCCTGTCGGATATACTGAGCTTTGAAAATGCCGATTATTTGAAACAGGTATCCGAGCAAATTAATACGCAGGGACACACGCTGGTTTGGCGCACCTTTCTGCGCAATAGGATTGAGAAGGATCGCATTCGCAATTTCCTGGATCACAGCCATATCGAAGATCATTCCATGGACGAATGCACGAAAATGTATCAGGTGTTTTCTTCAAAATATAAGGTATGAACGATCCCGCATGCGAGGTTATATCCTATTCGGAAGCGCAAAACCACGCTCTTTTACAATTCGAGAAAGACATTGTACAGGGTGGGCAAATACAGTTGGAGATCGTAAAAGAACATTTTTTAAGTCGCGCCGCTGTTTTTAGAAATTTCCGGGTATTCATCGCCACTAATGCGCAGAACAATATCATGGGCACCGCTATTGGTGCAGAAACGACAATCGAAATTAACGGGGAAAAGATACAGGCGGGCTTTGGTTTTGATGCCAAGGTATCTCCGGATCAGAGACGTAGAGGCTTGGGCAGAAAACTTGCCAAAGAAATGTACAGGCAATTCTTCAAGCCCAATGGCCTGTCCAGAAACTACATGACAGCCAAATTAAGTAATGCGGCCGTGTTAAAAATGATTTCAGGCATGCTTTCCAATGTGTGGGTCTATAACTTCACTTATCTCACCATTCCGACCTCCGCGAGAATGAAACCCTCAGACCTTTCCGAACCATCGCCGGATAATTTCGGTGTTCGGCTATTTGATCCGCAAAGCGTAGGTCACGACTACTATACACTTTTCGAAAACGGACTTGGATGCTTTCACTCCCACAAAATGTATCAGCTGAAAATTAAAAAAGTGAAATTCATTTATCGAACTGCTCTTAGTCTTTTGAGAAAATACTACCCATCCAAATACCAAAATACTCCGAAAGAAGGAGAAACCATGTCGTTCTCGGTACTTTATAACCATAGTATCGATAATCTGCCGGGCATTAATCTGGTTTTGCAAGACCTGGAAAGGAAAGGGATCGGCTATTTGCTGGTTTGTTGTAAAAAGCGAGGGGCAATTTACCGGTCTTTGAACGGCATTTCCATCAATAGTTATGACTACAATATTGTTACGGATTTCCATTTGAACGAAAGCGACGCTGTAAATTTAGATGTAAGGTGTTTGTAAATCCCCCATCCATGAAAGCACCGGTATTCATTATCATCAATCCATACTGCCATCAGGGAGAAGGATGGAAGCGATGGAAACACATCCGCAGCCAGGTATTAGACCGGCTGCCATCTGCAAAGGAAGTTATTACCGAAAGCACAGAAGACCTGAGCCTGCAACTAGCCGGTATTTTTGACGAAAATGAAGCTGCCTGCATTGTATCCGCAGGTGGCGATGGCAGCGTTCATCTGATCGCCAACGCGATTTTACAGCTCGAACACCCCTCAAAACATATGCTCGGGGCTATCGGGCTCGGATCGAGCAACGATTTCTTAAAACCGTTCCAGTCCTTTATCCAAAAGGTTCCGGTCCGGATCAATACAAATTCTCACATCCTGCATGACGTCGGAGAAGTGAACTACGTCGACAAAAATGATGTGAGACAAAAAAAATACTTCATCATCAACGCCAGCATTGGTGTAACCGCCGAAGGCAACTGGAATTTCAACAACCCGGGAAGAATACTGAAATGGCTAAAAAAAATGAACACCGGCGCTGCCATTACCTATACCGCCCTTTCAACTATATTCACGTATCAGAACAAACCGGTTACACTTCGATTTAACAACGAAGAAGCCACCATGAATATCTCCAATATCAATATTCTGAAAATCCCATTTGTTTCCGGCAGTCTGCATTACCGGCAAAATATCCTACCCGACGATGGGCAGTTCGGCCTCAACATTTGCAGGGATATGAAAAGAATGGAGCTCATTCAGACATTAATGCAGCTGGAAAAGGGAGAATTTGTAATTGGTAAAAAAAAGATAGCTGCAGTTACCCAAAACATCCGGATAATGTCTCCCGTTCCTATCGTTTTCGAATGCGATGGAGAGACAACCGAATCAACTCATATAGAAGTCAGAGTCCGGCAACAGGCCATCAATGTGCTTAATGCTTAAACGGCTACAATGGAAAATCAATCTAAAAATTTCTATCCCCTATTTTCAAGAGCATTTTGCAGGGCCTATTCTATTCAAATGCGCCCTTATTTGCTGTTTATTTCCGGAGCAGCGGGTGCGATGGGAATTGCAATGGGTAAAACAACGGGCACACCAGAATGGAAATGCTGGCTTGCTTTTATTCCTTTCTTCCTGGGATATGGTTTCGGCCAGGCCCTGACAGACTGTTTTCAAACCGATACCGATAAGCTCTCAGCGCCTTACCGCCCTTTGTCCCAGGATGTAATTTCTATCAAATCCGTATTAATCGTGAGTATTTCCGGCCTGCTGGCCTCGGGCCTTGTCCTGCTGTGGCTACGCCCACTGAGTTTTGCACTCAGTCTTGCAGCGGTATTCGGGTTAGCCACCTACTCATTTGTAAAAAAGCACTTTTGGATCGCCGGCCCATTTTACAATGCCTGGATCGTAGCGCTCTTGCCTGTAATGGGTTATTTCATCACCCAACAAAAAAATGAATGGCAATTTCCGGCTGATAATTACGGTTATATTCTTCTTACCTTTTTCAGCTACGCCAACTTCGTATTGATTGGTTATTTGAAAGACATAGAAGCAGACAGGGCAACAAACTATCGGACCTTCCCTGTTGTCCTGGGCTGGAACAAAACGATACTGGCGGGAGACATTTTTGCACTTATCACACTCCTTTTATTCTGGCAACAATTAGAAGTAAACGCATGGTCGTTAGCCTTTGGCCTTGCCGGAAGTATCGTTATCATCACAGGGCAAATTGCGGGCCACCTTACCAAAGAAAAAAACGAACGCGGAGCATTAATACCTATCGCGGCAACGGTAAGGGGCTTCATTTTACTGCATACGGCTGTGATACTCAGCTTCCAGCCGAACTGGTATCTGCTTGCATTGGTCAACTACGCATTATTCGAATGGGCGCTTTGGAAACGGCCTTCGAAATACCAGATTTAGTGCGCTCGTGCGCAGCGAGTCATAACAAAACAATGCTTGATTTCCACCCTGCACGAGCAGCGCCGCTGAAAATCACGTTTAAGGTGATCGAGCCTTTCAAATTGATAGGGTGGTTTATCATTTTGATAAATCCCAAGATATAGTCCCCCTTCTATCAACCTTAAAAATACTGTAAATCAATCATTTATACATAACAAGAAAAATGGCACGGATTTGGATCGTATAGACTGGTACGTTTTTAAAACAACTAGTTAAACCATCCGATTATGTTTCTTTTGACATTAGGAATACTGCTGCTGTTGGCGGGGGTGTTCATTTCGAATGCGGGCTATTCAATAGCCCGATATGCACGTACATTGAAAATTGCTGGCATCGCGGTAGCTGTCCTGGGCCTCGTCACCGCCGGCATCCGACAGATCGACGCCGGAACCATAGGCGTACAATCACTTTTCGGCAAAGTAAGTCCGAAAGTTTTGGAAAACGGGCTCAATTTTGTCAACCCATTGGCGCAAGTAGCCATTTTTGACACCAAAATACAGAACTATACCATGTCGGCCGTCACCAGCGAAGGCGAAGTCAACGGGGACGACGCTATCAGGGCGCTTTCGGCAGATGGGCTGGAAGTGGTCATTGACCTGACCGTACTGTACAGGATTATGCCCGGCAAAGCACCCGGTATCTACAAAGGGATTGGAACGGATTACAAAGACAAGATCGTAAGGCCGGTGACCCGAACCCGCATCAGGGACAATGCCGTCTATTACGACGCTGTGGCACTTTACTCGAAGCGACGTGATGAATTCCAGAACCGCATTTACCAGTCGATCGACAAGGATTTCAAAAGTCGCGGTCTGGTTCTGGAACAACTCCTGATCCGAAATATCACGCTTCCTGAATCGGTCAAAAAGACCATTGAGTCGAAAATCAATGCAGAGCAGGAAGCGCAGAAAATGGAATTCGTCTTGCAAAAAGAAAAACAGGAGGCTGAAAGAAAGCGCGTTGAAGCCAAAGGTATTGCCGATTATCAAACGATCATTTCTTTAAGCCTTACAGACAAACAGCTTCAATACGAAAACATCAAGGCGCAGAAAGAACTGGCTGCATCTCCCAATGCGAAAATCGTCATCATTCCCGCAAAAGGAAACATGCCGCTACTGCTGACTGACAAATAGTCCCCACCTGAAACCAAAGAGCCTGGCCGTCTGTGGCGACCAGGTGTAAACTGTTATGCGGGTCGTAAGTTTGTTTTAATGCTTGTGGAATGATATTTTCCCATCGCAACCTGTTTTCTTAACAACTATAAATCATAGCAGCCTATCAAACCAAACCTTTTCGAACAGTTCATATTAAACTAAGTAATACAAAAGCTTATGATTGAAGTAATGCAAGGTGATATCACCAAAATCCAGGTCGATGCGATCGTCAATGCAGCAAATACATCGCTATTGGGCGGAGGCGGTGTCGATGGCGCGATCCACCGGGCGGGCGGCAGTGCGATTCTTGAAGCGTGCCGCAAAATCAGAGATAAACAGGGTGGTTGTAAAATAGGCGAAGCAGTGATCACTACGGCGGGAAAATTGCCGGCGAAATTCGTCATTCATACAGTTGGGCCGGTTTGGAATGGCGGTAATAGCAATGAGAGATTACTGCTGGCCTCCGCTTACCAGAACAGCCTGAAATTGGCAACCGAAAATGAGGTTCGCACGATCGCATTTCCGAATATCAGCACCGGCATTTACAAATTCCCCAAACACGAAGCCGCCAGGATTGCCGTCGAATCTGTTTCCGAATTTCTGTCCGCCTCCGAAACCGTAGAAAAGGTCATTTTTGTATGCTTCGATTCTGAGAATTATGACATCTATCGGGCTTTGCTTTCGCGCTGAGCATTACCATCTCTGAACGGCTCATGATCAGTTGAAGTCGCCGTCGTCCAATCTCACAAGAATACTATATTGGTTGCCCGGACTATACAACCGGACAACCAACGCATTTTAGTCCCTTTACGGCCGGCTCGCTGCACTCACACCGTAAGTCTTGCCCGGCGTGGAACCCATGTAAAACACGAGCTCACCGCCGGTCATCAGGTCTTTGTGACGAATGTAGGTATACGGGTAGGGCTTGCCATTAAACTCGATTTTCTGGATGTACTTGTTCTGATCGTTGTTATCCCTTGATTTGATGGTAAACGTCTTGCCATTTTCCAGCCGAAGCGTCGCCGAATCGAACAGCGGAGACCCGAAGACGTATTTTCCTTCCATTGGGTTTACCGAATACATCCCCAATGCACTGAAAGCGTACCAGGCGCTCATCTGGCCTACGTCCTCATTGCCGCTGAGACCGTTCGGCGTAGGTTTATAAAACTTCTGCATCACCTCACGCACCAGATCGGCCGTTTTCCACGGCTCGCCCAGGTAATTGTACAGATAGGTAATATGATGGCTCGGCTCGTTGCCGTGCGCGTATTGCCCGATCAGCCCGGAAATGTCCGGCGCAGCACCTTCCCGCAACTCCGACGAAACGGTAAACAGGCTATCCAGACGCGATTTGAAAGTTTTTTCACCACCCAGCAGGCCAATCAACCCATGCACATCCTGGGGCACCAAGAAGAGGTATTGCCAGGCATTGCCCTCGGTATAATCGGAAGTTACCGGCACCGAATAGAACGGATCGAACGGGCGGCGGAACTGACCGTTTTCGAAACGGCCGTTGAAAAAGGCGGTCTGCTTGTCGTAGTACAACTTGTAAAGTTGGCTCCTTTTCGTGAAATAGGCCGCGTCGGCTTTCTTGCCCAATGCGGCGGCCACCTTCGCGATACCGGCGTCGGCGATGGCGTATTCCATGGCCCAGGCTACGGATTCGTGCATTTTATCGGCCGGAATGTAGCTGAGTTTGTTCAGGTATTGCAGGCCCATCGAGTCGCGTTGCGCGGTATGCTTCATCGCTTCATACACCTGCTCGCGCTGGTCGGCGGGGATGAGTCCCTTCCCGAACGCGTCCGCGAGAATGATAATGGCCGGACTGCCTACCATGCAATCCGTTTCGCTGCCCACCAGCGGCCACACGGGCAACCGGCCCTGCTGCTGGTGAATGGCGAGCATCGATCCCGCAATATCTTTGACCAGGCTCGGCTTCACGATCGACATAAATGGCCCCCAGCCCCGGTAAATGTCCCACAGCGACATCGTGGTCAGGTTCTGGAATGGTGCATTTTTGTAAACCTGCTTGTCGGTACCGCGGTAGTCGTTGTTGGTATCGTTGAAGAGTGTGGGGCCGAAGAACATGTGGTAAAGGGCGGTGTAAAACAGCTCCTTGTCTGTATCGTTCCGGGTTTCTACCTGGATTGCTCCGAGTGATTTCTCCCATATCTGATCAGCCTTGGTCCGGTAAGCTTCAAAATTGCCCGACGATGCTTCGGCCGCCATATTCGCCAACGCATTATCCTCACTCACCGGTGACAACGCCACTTTCAGGATCATATCCGGATTGCGTGCGGCGTCGAAAAACAAGGCAGCTTTGGCTTGCTTACCCTCCACCTGTCTGCCATTTTGAAGCGTGCTGTCGCTGTAAAATTCGGCTTTCAGAATGGGTTGTGATGTGCGGATGGCGAAGTACAGGCGTTGGTCTTTCGACCAGCCGGTTGAAAAGCGGTAACCCGTGAAAGTGGAGTCATTCACCTGTTGGATAAACGTCTTCACCGGACTGTCCCAGTTCATCGCGAAGCCCAGGTCCACCAGAATATGCGCATTCCCGGTCTTGTTATAGTGGTATTGGTGAATACCCACCCGCTCGGTGGCAGTCAGCTTCACGTCCACATCATATTTATCCAGATGTACCTGGTAGAACCCCGGATGGCATTGCTCGGATTGCTTTGAAAACAGCGACCCATAACCCGTTTCAGGCTTTTCGAATTTCATCGGGCGTAATTGCAAAGGCCCGTTTGCCGGCACAATCATCAGGTCGTTCAGGTCGCCGATGCCCGTCCCGCTCAAATGCGTATGCGTGAAACCCAGGATTTCCTGGCTGATATAATTGTAGCCCGAGCACCAGTCCCAGCCATGAAACTCGTCCCAGCTCCGTCCAATCTGCGTGGGCCCGAGCTGTACTGCCCCGAAGGGCACATTGGCACCCACAAAAACATGCCCGTGTTCCTCCGAGCCGATGAACGGGTTCACGTATGCGGTTAAAGGTTTGTTTTGCGCGTCAGCGATGTGTCCGACCGAAAGAGCCAGAAAGCCTGCCGCTACGCCATTCTTTACTATTTTCGATATATTCATAAAGTATTTAAAGAAATCACACTCATTTTGAATGATTTTTTAAAAATACTCCAAATCATCGAGTTTGCCAATCTCAAAAAGAGATTGGCATGGGCGGATAAACCGGTCGTTTTCGGGCCGTTCGCGGTTTGTTGGCTTATGGCTAATGCCCTGAGTGGGATCCGTTGGGCGTTTTTCCCAGCACGTCAAGCGCAGCCCGAAACCCCTTCGCCAGGTCTTCCGCAGCACCTTTTCCGTAGTAGTGCAGAAAAATCATCCTGGGATTTTCGTCCAACATATGGTTGTGTACTGCTACCACTTCTAACTGATGATCTCGCAATACCTTGATCACACTGTTCACTTCGTGCCCCAGCATGGCAATATCACCGGCAATGTGCGCATTGGTTTTGGTACCGGCAAAGCTTGCCCAGGAGTTTAACCCGATCGCGGCGGTCATTTCAGCCCCCATCGACAGGATGGTCAGATCCTGGCGGCCGACGGTGTACTTGTAGGTCGGACCGTTCACGACTCCGGTATATTTAACAATCGCGTCCAGAGCACTTATGTCGAAAATATCTTTGGCGGTTTGCGTTGGGGGTGCAGCTGGCGCAGGCTGGTTAGCCGGGGCTATTTTAGCATCCTTAATGGCCATTGCGAACTTTTTGGCCAGTTCTGCCGGACTTCCCATTCCATGTAAATGCATGTAAAAAATGCGCGGCTCCTCGTAGAAAAAGTGATTGTGCATTGCTCCCACTTCCAGGCCTGCGGCCTGTGCTGCGGAAATCAGCGGGTTTACTTCCTCTTGAAGCAATACCGTATCACTCATCAGTACCGCCGACTTGCCATCTACCGTCTTTTTAATGGATACCCAGCCGCCGAAACCAAAAGAAATAGGAACACTCTCCGCTTTAATCGCGATTTTCAAGTCATTTCGAGGCAATGCAATCGTATGAACGGCCTGAGCTTCATTATAAGTACCCTTTTTGCCAATGGCGCCTTCAATTGCTGCTATTTCCTCGGCCGACAGCGCCGGTGTCTTTAACGGTGCGCTGCTTGCTGCGGTGGCATAAAGTCCTGCTAGTCCCGCTGTGGCGGCCATCGACGTTGAGCTGAGCCATGCTCTTCTGGAAATGAGTGGTTGGTTTTCCATTTTTTGAAATAATGTGGTTAACAATGCAATACTACACAACGCATTATCGGGAAAATAGAACAGAAATAACCCTTTTGCACAAAGTTTACTTTTTGGGGCCAGGATTAGCACCTGGTCTTGCCTGGCAATGAATTGGGATCATTAAGTAACTTAAAGATAACCAGGTTTCTTTGACATGGAGTAGAAAACCCCGTTCGCCGGCTTCGGTTGACAGGAACTTCCACGAAATCAACGCCTGTACCCATAGGTGAGGCGCATCAGGCGATTACCTCGTATCCTATGAAATCCATATTCCAGCACTTCCTTACGGCCATGTTCATGTTGTCGGTCATTTTTGTAAAACCGTCCGCAGGGCAGGCGCCCAATCCCGGCTTTATGCCGAAAACCGGAGATCGGATCATTCTACTCGGCAATACCTTCGCCGACCGGATGCGGCATTACGGCTATTTTGAAACATTACTTCAAAAGAACTTCCCCGACAGGCAGCTAACCCTGCGTAATATGGGATGGAGTGCCGACGAAGTGGGCTTGCAGCCGCGGCCGCTGAATTTCCCGGGCTTCGGAGAGAAGACGAAACGACTTACCGAAGGCCAGAAAGAAGTGAAGTTCCAGGGCTTCACGCATGAGGGCGAACGGATTGTGATGCCTGTCGCGCTGAATTTCGAAGGTTTGAACCAGGACCTGCATGACCAGAAGGCAGACATTATTTTCCTGTGTTTTGGAATGAATGAGGCCTTCAAAGGGCTTGCGGGCTTGCCGCAATTTGAAAAGGACCTTGGTATTTTTATCCAAAACCTACAAGGGAACCGTTACAATGGGCGCTCCGCCCCTGCCCTCGTGCTCGTATCGCCGATCGCACACGAAGCAATGGGTGAGCACTTCCCCAACCCTGCCGAACATAACAGAAACCTGGCTCTGTATACCAAAGCCTTGCAAAAGGCCGCATCGGCGAAAGGACTTTACTTTGTCGACCTTTATACGCCATCGCTCGCCCTCATGCAGCAGAAAGGCCGGCCCACGCTGACCATCAACGGCATTCACCTGACGGACGCGGGCTACAAACAGGCCGCCGAATGGATGGGCCGGTCGTTGGGTTTCGCAAAAATGCCGGACTGGAACACGGAAAACAGCAGGAAGCTGCTGGCCGTCATCAAAATGAAAGACGACCATTTCTTTTACCGCTGGCGCGCGGTGAATGGCGAGTACATTTACGGGCGCAGAAGGGAGCCATTCGGGGTGATCGCGTTCCCGCCGGAGCTGCGTAAACTGAACCAAATGACCGCTTCGCTGGATTCCGTGATTTGGGAAATGGGGCAAAGCAATGATGCTGCCGCCTTCGGAAAAGCCGTCGAAATAGTGGACCGCCGCGGAAAGCCCGTGGACCCGATGCTGATGCCCGATGTACCGATGACCGGCCGGCAGGGCGAAGCCGCCAAAGCAGCAGCCCATGCACACCATGAGAAAATGTGGCCTGCCACGACCGATAAATTCAAACTGCCCGAGGGTTACGAGATCAACCTGTTTGCTTCTGAAAAGGATTTCCCGATTGAAAAACCCGTGGCGATGAACTTCGACGCACGAGGGAGGCTCTGGGTGGCCACAATGCCTACTTACCCGCAGTATTTCCCAGGCATTCCGGTGCACGATAAAATCGTGATCCTCGAAGACACCGATGCCGACGGTAAGGCCGACAAGCACACTGTGTTTGCCGACGACCTGTATCTTCCGCTAGGTTTCGAATTTGGCGACGGCGGCGTGTATGTGTCGCAGGAGCCGGATATTCTGTTTCTGAAAGATACTGACGGGGACGACAAGGCCGATTTACGGGAAGTGGTCCTGACGGGTTTCGGCTCGGAGGACAGCCATCATGCTACGCACGCATTTACTTTCGGGCAGGATGGTGCATTGTATTTTAATGAAGGCACGTTCCTGAACTCGCAGGTCGAAACGCCCTACGGCCCCGTACGCTCCTACGCGGGCGCGACCTACCGTTACGAGCCGCGCACGGCCAAACTCACGCACTACATTTCCTACCCCTATTACAATCCCTGGGGCAGTATTTTCGATAAATGGGGCATGCACCTCATCGGCGATGCGTCGGATGGCTCCAACTATTTTGCCCCGCCGATGACCGGTAACGTCACCTACCCCGACAAGCATCCGCGCATTGACATGTTTACCGAGACGCGCGTCAGGCCGACCGCCGGCATCGAGATCGTTTCGAGCAGGCAATTTCCCGACGATGTACAAGGCAACTTTTTGGTTAATAACAACATTGGCTTCCAGGGTACGAAACAGCACCGGATCATCCCGCGCGGCTCGGGCATTGGCAGCAAGGAGGTGGAGGCGATCCTGCAATCGGAAGACCCCAATTTCCGCCCGATCGACATTGAATTCGGACCGGATGGCGGGCTCTACATTGTCGACTGGTATAATCCGCTGATTTCCCATGGCGAAAACCCGCCGCGCGACCCCGCCCGTGACAAGTCGCACGGCCGGGTTTGGCGTATCACCTACAAAGGCAAACCTGCCCTGAAAGTAATCGACGTGTCGGCCCAAAGCGTACCGCAATTGCTGGAAAACCTCAAAGAATATGAGGACCGGTTCAGGTATCGGTCCCGCGCTCAAATCCGGGCAAAAAAAGCCTCAGAAGTACTGCCGGAATTGAAGAAATGGGTGGCTGCATTGGATCAAAAAGACCCGCAATACGAGCATAATCTGCTCGAAGGGCTCTGGCTTTACCAGGATTTCGACGTAGTGCAGCCCGATATTTTAAAAACCCTGCTTCAAGCAAAAGAACCACAGGCGCGTGCCGCAGCTACCAAAGTGCTTCTCTATTGGCGCGATCGCATTCCGGGCTCCCTGGAATTGATGCGCGCTCGCCTCAACGATCCGTCAGCCCGCGTTCGGATCGAGGCGATGGTTGCGCTGAGCTTTTTCAATTCCGAACAGGCGGTGGCCGCTGCCGCAGACGTTTTCCAGTATCCAAGCGACTACTACATGGATTACGCCACGCACGAAACTTTCCGGTTCCTGAAACCGATCTGGCTCGCCGGCCTCAAACAGGGCAAGAGTTTTGGTAAAAACCCGAAGCAAGCACAAGGCTATTTGCTCAAACTCGCCAACGCGCAGGAGCTCGCCGCATTACCGCAAACTTCCGAAGTACTCACTGCTATGCTGACCAGGCCGGATATTGATGCCCTTAAAAAGGCCGAAGCCGCAAACCGTCTTGCGAAAAATCAACAAACCGGGAAGGTTAAGGTGCTGCTGAATGGTATTTATGCAGAAGAAAAAAGCAGAAAATCAGACCAGCCGACTATCGCCCAACAGGAACTTATCAAACTCCTGCTATCCTGTAAACCAGCCGAATTGAAGGACAATGAGCAAACATTCACACGGCTGATCAACACCGACACCAGTCAGGTCATGCAGGCCGCGGGCTTTGCCGCATGGATCCGTGCCGGGCTGCCGCGACAGGCGCTGCAAGCAGCCATCCGGGAAAAAACAGCCGGGTATCTGACGGGGATTTCGATGCTTCCGGATGCCGATTTGAAGGCTTTCCATTTCGAGAAGGTAAAAGAGCTGGAACCGCGCGCCCCGGCGGTGGCCTATCCCCTGCTCATGAAAATGACGCTCGAAAGCGAAGCCAAAACGGAGCCGACAAAAGAGCTGGTGGCATCGCTCAAAAATGTACCCGAAACGGTTCAGAATTCGGCGGCATTTGCGGCGGCAGTGAGAGCGATGAAAGGGATGTTGAATGCGGTGCCGGAAAAAGACCGGAAAGAGGTGCTGGCGATGCTGGAAAACATGGGTACAATCGAAATCAGACTGGTAGCGGTAGAGGCCAAAATGGCTTTTGATAAAAAAGCACTTACCGTTCCGGCGGGCAGGGCGGTGACGCTGATTTTCGAAAACCCCGACCTTATGCCGCATAATGTGGTCATCGTCAAACCCGGAACCACCGAAAAAGTCGGCGAAGCAGCCGATGCCATGGCAAGTCTGAAAGATGGCTTCGAAAAACACTTCGTACCTTCCACACCGGACGTTCTGTTCGCGACCCCGCTGGTCAATTCGGGCAAATCGTTCCGGTTGGAATTCAAAGCGCCCGCACAGCCGGGTGAATATCCGTTCATCTGTTCATTCCCCGGGCATTGGCGTGTGATGCAGGGGATACTCACAGTCACAGACGCTAAAATCCCCTGAAATGCACAGATTAACACCGTGTTTCCTCATTGTTGTCATGTTGTTCTCAGGCGCACGCGGTGTCGCGCAGCGTTACATGCGCCTGTATCCCGGAATAATCCCCAACGCCATTGAAGCACCCGATAAAGAAACTTTAACCGCTAACGCGACTGTCGATTCACTCACGTCGCACGTCTCGATCCCTGGTCTGACTGTTTTTTTACCCAAACAAACCCGTCCGGACGGAACTGCGGTCATTATTTGTCCGGGTGGCGGCTACGGCACATTGCTGACCAAACGCGAGGGAAGCGATGTCGCGCGGGCATTCAATCAACTGGGCATTACGGCATTTGTCCTGAAATACCGCTTGCCCGACTCACACATCATGAAAAACCCTGCTTTCGGCCCTATCCAGGATGCCCAGCAGGCCATTAAAACAGTGAGGGAGCGGGCGAAGGAATTCGACATTAACCCCAACCGGATTGGCATTATGGGCTTTTCGGCAGGAGGTCACCTCGCCTCCACCGCCGGGACGCATTTCGATACACGTTACATCGACAAGGCCGGAAACACGAGCCTGCGGCCTGATTTCATGATCCTGATCAACCCCGTGATCAGCTTCAACGACAGTACCGGGCACATCGGCTCCCGCGACAACCTACTCGGTAAAAATCCCAGCCCGGAAATAATCCGTTTGTTTTCAACCGAACTGCAAGTAAGCGCCGCCACGCCGCCCGCATTTCTCACGCATTCCGGCGCGGACGTGGTTGTTCCCGTTTCCAACAGTATTTCTTTTTACAACGCCATGCAGCAAAATGGCGTGAAAGGCGCATTGCACATCTATTCCAGAGGAGAGCACGGCTTCCTCACTTATCCGCCGTTCCAGGTCTGGTTCGAAGATGTAATCGAATGGATGCGGTCAGAATATTTGATCGGTATGGGGAATTAGCCTGCGGGTTATACGGCCGCGGAAGCAGTCATAAGTTTTCCGAAATCTGTCTTAGCTCATTAGTTGACAGCAAACAGAATGTTTGCTATCAACCAGCCGCCTACGATCGCTACCGTCGCCCAAACCCTGTATTTCCAGGGGCGTGACCGCAGTGCGTAGGAAATGCCGATTGTCAAAGTAAGAGCGATGCCAAACGAAAGAAGATGGTGCGTGAATTGGATGTCATCTGTATGCAGGGCCTTTCGTATCAGCAACCGGCCTAGCGAGTCAAGGGTGAAAAAGTTCAGCATATAAAGCCAAAATCCCCATTTCTGTTCTCTTTGTTGCGTCTGCTCCATATGCTGGTTAATGTCTGAAATACTGCCAAACCCATAATACCCCGGTCAAAAAGGCCAGGCTGCCGGCGATCAGCTTATTTTTCGGGGCCCTGGGAACATCATGGAGTGGCCGCCCCTCGCTGTAAGCCGTCCAGGCCTGGCTAAAATAAGGCCATAAGTTTGTCCTAATTTAAACATTCTCATTCGTTTGTCCCGCGGATTGCAGCTACTTTTCGCCCCTACGGCCATACTGTTGTCACTTTGCGCTTGTTGCTTGGCAGAGCCATGCCGGTAAAAGCAACTACTTGTTAGCCCTTTCCATATCGAGCAGCCATTGTTTGCGCCATATACCTCCGCCGTAACCGGTGAGGCTGCCGTCCGCGCCTACGACCCTGTGACAGGGCACGAGAATGGATATTTTGTTCATGCCATTGGCATTGGCGACCGCCCGTATCGCCGTAGGGCTGGTGATCATCTCGGCCTGCTGCTGATAGCTCCGGGTCTCGCCATATGGAACAGCCTGCAATGCCTGCCAGACCTTGTTTTGAAAATCCGAACCCACCGCGTGGATCGGGACGGAAAACGCCTTCCTTGCCCCTGCAAAATACTCCCCGAGTTCTTTTTCCAGCAATGCAAAGTGCTCATTCCGCCCCTGAACGATAATCGCATTCAGCGATTTCGAAAGCATCCTGAACTCGGTTTCCAGCATTTTCCGGTCTGTGAATTCCAGCAGGCACAAACCTTCCTTCGTTGCACAAGCAAACATGGTGCCCAATGGCGTTTCCAGTCTTGTGAGGTCTATCACCTGCCGGGACTTTCCCTTCGCCGGTGAAAACCCGAAAATACTCTTAAATGAATCGCCGAAACCGCTGAGGGAGTCAAACCCGGAATCAAATGCCGCGGTAGTGACCGATTGTCCCTGCTGAATGTTTTTGAAAGCGGAATTGATCCGGTACATCCGCTGGTAGGCATGGAAGGTCATCTGATGATTTTTCAGAAACCAACGCCGTACCGTATTCGGTTCAAGACCGCGATCAAGCAGGTCTGCATCCTTGAATTTCAAGGCCGGATCACCGGTCAGTTCATCCAGAAGCGAGCGAATGGCTGCCGGCGTCTGATGCGAATGTTCCAGCGGTTTGCAAACCTTGCACGGCCGGTACCCTCTTTGAAATGCCTCTTTGGCGGAAAAGACAAACTCGACATTCTCTATTCTCGGTTTGCGGGCAGTGCAGGTCGGGCGGCAAAAAATACCTGTGGTTTTTACTGCGGTGAAGAAAACACCTTCAAATTGGCTATCCTTTTCTATAATAGCCTGATACATCCTTTCTTTTGAAAGATTCATAGAGCCGTTTGTTGAATTGATAGCCAAAATTAGGGCGGCTATAACAGGCCGGCAACCGGAAAATTGACAAGTATTTTTGGAATAGACGGCTACTTCCCGGCCATTACAGGAACAATAACCTCATTCCCCTTCACGCTGAAAGCATAAACCCCGGCTTTCTTGTCCCATTTCCTTACAACCGGCACTATCCGCGTCCTGCGGGGGCCGACTTTGTCCGAGGAATTATGAATGTGGTATACATAGTACAATTGCTTGTCCAGCCCCTCAAACAGGTCGCCATGTCCCGACCCGTTCTCGCCTACGATCGAGCGATGAACGATAGGGTTATTCTTACTTTTCATCCAGGGTCCGTAAGGCGAATCGGCCACGGCATAACCGATGGCATAATCGATGTTTTCAAAGTGGTTAGCCGAATAAAACAGGTAATACTTGCTCTTCAATTTGATCACCGTGGGCCCTTCCATAATCGGCGCTGATTTGTAATTGGGCGTTGCCTCCCAGGGCTCCGTCTGACCAAAACACCTTTTCAGCGTCTCAGGCTTTATCTTTCCGGCTTTCAGGTCAAACTCGGCTGCATACAGGTAATTACCTTTGTCAAACCGCACACAATAGAGGTAATGTTTGCCATCGGTATCCTTGAAAATGTAGGAATCGATATTTTTCTCCGACCCGTCGATAGGCCCGACTTCTTTCTGCCGATAGGGCCCGAAAAGCGATTTTGACTCAGCCAAAACGGTTTGTTCATCGGCCGTATAGGTCATATAGTAGGTCCCGTTCTCCTTGAATATCTGCGGTGCCCAGAAGCCCCTGGTACCAAAAGTATGGTCGCCCCTGGTGAGGATCGTACCCAGCGAATCTTTGGATTTGACTGGTACCGACCACGTTTTCAAGTCTTTGGATTCCAGAAGAGCAAATCCCTGCGGCCCGTTTCCGCCGCCTTTTGACCCGGTGAGGTAGTACCTGCCATTTTCAACGACGATGGTCACGTCGGCAAAGAAAATCTCTTGTTTTGCCTGCGCGGATGCCAGCGCGGCCGTGAATAAAAGGATCAAATAGGTTAGGATAAATTTCATTTTGGGGAGCCGGAGCTGCTTTTGAATGGATAAATCCTTTAAAGATAGCATCCGTTCGGACTAATCATTTACATACCGGGCATTTCCGGTCGTGCGCCAATACCACCAAACTGATGCAGAACCGGGATATTCAATGGGTTAAGTGCTTTTAGATATATCCGTGTGTTCCAACGGATGCAAGAGGCCATTCAAAACACCATGATCACCCAGCTATCACCCTTGTTGCTTGCCGCCGCGTTGAGCCTGACGTCCGCGGGTTCCTTCGCGCGCACCGCTGTTGCCCACACAGAAACCCTGGCGTGCCCGTGCGCCAGGCTCGCGAAACTGGCGATTCCGCAGGCGACCATTACCGCGGCCGAATGCATTCCCGCCGGCCAATTCACGCCGCCCGGCGGCGCCCAGCCCATCACGGGTCTCCCGGCATTCTGTCGTGTGGCCGCTGTACTGAAACCATCTCCCGACTCGCACATCCGCATTGAGCTGTGGCTGCCGGAAAGGGGCTGGAATGAGCGGTTCCTGGGCACCGGTACCGGCGGCGGTGCGGGTTACATTAACTATGGCTCGCTTTCAATGGGCCTGCGGAAGGGCTTTGCCACGGCCAACACCGACATGGGCACTTCGCCCGACGCAAACCGGCTCGCCGGTCGTCCCGAGAAATGGATCGATTTCGGGCATCGCGCCACGCACGAAATGACCGTTGCCGGAAAGGCTATCACCGAAGCTTACTATCGCAGAGCTGCACGAATGGCTTATTTTTCGGGATGCTCTACCGGCGGTCAGCAAGCATTGATGGAGTCGCAGCGCTACCCGCGGGATTACGACGGCATACTTGCCGGTGCTCCGGCAAACAACCGCACGCACTTGCATACGGGATTCATATGGAACCTGCGCGCCACCAACGACATCCCCGGCAGCCAGCTGCCCAAGCCAAAGATCGATCTGATTACCCGTGCCGTGGTGAGCGCCTGCGCGGGCAAGGATGGCGGCGCGCCCGGCGACCTGTTCCTAACCAATCCGGCTGCCTGCAAGTTTGACCCGGCTACGATCCCGGTTTGCCCTGATGGCACCGACGACAGTACCTGCCTTACGATGCCGCAACTGGCCGCGCTGCAAAAGATCTACCAGGGCCCGACCAACCCGAGGACGGGCGAAAGGATTTATACTCCCATTCCGCTGGGAAGCGAAAACGTAGCTGCCGGCATCGAGCTGCAACAAAATCCCGACCTGTCGCCGAAGGCGTTTTTTTACCAATACAAATGGGCATTCGGCGACAGCTTCGACTATAAGACCTTCGATTTCGATCACGACCAGGCCAAACTGGACTCCTTGCTGGGCAACACGCTGAATGCCGGCGATACGGACCTTGCTGCATTCAAAAATCACGGCTCTAAACTTTTGATGTATTCCGGCAATGCCGACCCGCTCGTACCCTACCAGGACGCGCTGAGCTACTATGAGCGCGTCGTGGGCGTGCAGGGCGGCCTCCCGCAAACCCAGGACTTCTTCCGCTTCTACCTTATTCCCGGAATGGGCCATTGCGCAGGCGGCCCCGGCCTCAACGACGGCGGCGACATGCTCGGCGCGCTAATCGAATGGAGGGAGAACGGTGTTGCACCGCAAAAGCTAATCGGTACGGCTTATGAGCAGGGAAACCCGGCGAAGGCCGTAAAATTCAGGCGGCCGGTGTTCCCCTATCCCTTGCTTCCCGGATACAAGGGCGGCAATGCGGCGGTTCCTGAGAGCTTTGAGGCGATTCCGGCAACGAGATAACCCGCGTACAACCGTCCGGACCGGTTAAAAGCCTGAACAACACACTCGATTTCCAGCCCGAATTTCACACTACTAAATATTTAGTAAATAATCTAACTCGTTAGCTTGCCTACTAAATATTTAGTAGTATGTTTGCATTCAAACACCCAAACAATCAGATATGGAGCCCCGTTCGTTGACCCGCGCCGAAGCCGAGATTATGAAAATCCTGTGGCAGCTGGGGAAAGCATTTATCAAAGACATTCTGGCACAAATGGATGAGCCCAAACCGGCATACACCACCGTCGCCACTTTCGTGCGCATACTCGAAAAGAAAGGAGTAGTTGCACATACTACTTATGGGAACACCCATGAGTACTTTCCGCTGATCAGTGAGCAGGAGTACCGGAAATATGAGGTGCAGCAACTTGTTGAAAATTACTTTGACAATTCGGTCACCAATCTGGTGTCATTCTTCATGAACGACGATACACTAAAGAAAAGTGACCTGGATGACCTTGCCGCATTCATCGAAAAAAACAAGGGTAAACAATAAAAATCGGAATATGGAAGCGCTCCCTTATTTGCTAAAAGTCAACATTTGCTGGGCGGTATTCTACGGTTGCTACTGGACGCTGTTCCGCAGGCATACCTTCTTTATGCTCAACCGCTTCTATTTACTCTTTTCATTGTTGATCAGCTTTGCAATTCCGGCCATCGAGCTTCACGAAACTGTCGACGTAGCCGAACTTGCAACCACTGTCACCCCCACCGTCGATTCGATTATTGTTGCCCCGGCCCGATCCGGGGTTGATTTCAGCCGGTATCTAGTCCTTATCTGTTATAGCGCGGCCGTTGTAGCAATGCTGATTTCGCTCATTAGATCCTTTTGGCACATTCATAGTATCGTTCGAACCGGGATATCGGTCCCGATGGAAGGCTATCATCTTGTCATAAGCCAGCACCGGCACAGCCGAAGCGGATCGTTTTCATTCCTGAAATGGATGATCATCTCAAATGAGGATTACGAGCGGAATTTTGAGCCTATATTCATGCATGAGATGGTTCACATCCGGCAATGGCACACGCTGGATATCCTGCTCATCGAACTTCTGAAAGTATTTTTCTGGTTTAATCCGGCGCTCTGGCTTTACAAACGCGCTTTACAGGATACGCACGAATATTTAGCCGACGAGCAGGCGCTTGACAAAGACCGATATGCGACATTTCTTGTCGCTTATGCCAAAAATGCCGTGGTTACTTCCGTCACGAATCAGTTCTTTAACTCCTCGCTGCTCAAGAGGCGCATTCATATGATGTACCAGAACCGGACTGCCGCCTGGCTCAGGAGTAAGTACCTGCTACTTTGTCCGCTGCTCGCATTGGCTATCGCTCTGATGGCGGCCAGAAAGTATGTTTATGAAGAAAGAAAGGACACTTATCAAAATGCAGGAGCACTGGATTCCCTCACGACAAATGGCAATGCCTCAAACGAGTCAGGAGCGCCGGTACCCGATTCCGCTGTCGTTTCCCCTGGCAATAGCGGTAAGCCTGCTTTAACCCAAAAAGACAACCAGGACGCAAACCAAATGGAGGTGCCCGATGAGCGACGCCGCATCTTGCTGGACCGCTGGCCCGGCCCTCCATATGGCAAAAGCAAATTCATCGCTAATACGCTAAAATATCCCAAACAAGCATTTCTGGATGGTGCCGAGGGGCAGGTATCGGTATCTTTCCTTATCGATACGGAGGGAAATATAAGTGATCCCAAAATCGAGAAAGGGGTGAGAAAAGACCTTGACAATGAAGCTATGCGGGTCGTTCGCCTGATGCCGAAGTGGAGGCCTGCCCAAAAAAATAATGCACCGGTCGCTGTTCGCTATACCATGAATATTGCATTCAGTATTGCTGTGGACACGCTGCCGCTTGCTGTCAAAGAGAATACGCCCGATTTTTGGGGAAACCGGTCCGTTTATTCTCCCGCGCCAACGCCCCCCCTTGGCAACAAACACCTGAAAGAGCTCTTCGAAGGTTCAAAAATAGACCTTCGGGACAGTGTCCCGCCCGCTACGATCTTACGAAAGATGGGCCTCACGGTGTACCGCCCGCTTCCCCAACAGCCTGTTGATTTGAAAATTAAATAGCTCAAATAATGACACGTTGCTTATCCATTTACCTGATGCTCTCCCTGATCGCATCAGCAGAAAGTCTATGTCAAAAAGTAAAGATCGCCACGGTCGATTTGGAATACATCTACGCCAATCTGCCGGCGCATCAAAAACTGATGGCTGAAATTGACAGCTCCTCGACGAAGTACCAGGCAGTTCAAAAGGAAAAATTGACAGCCTACCAGCAAAAGCTGCAAGCATATCAAAATTTGGGAAAACAGACGCCCGAACCCGTTTTAAAGGATAAGGCCGCTGAGCTGGAAAGCATCCAGGCTGCCATGCAGGAATTTCAGACCAATGCAGAAAAAGATTTGCGCACAAGGTATGCCGCCCGGTTTCCCGAAATCGAGAAAATCGTCAGAGCAGCGATTGCGGAGTGTGCAAAACAGCAGCAGGTGGCATACGTGGCGCGCGACAAAGCGGACTACAACTCCGGGGAGTCTACCCCATTCCTACTTTATTCGAGCGAACCCGATACAGATCTCACGGACCACGTCTTGTCCAAATTAGGAGTCAATACCCATCCCAATAAAGGTAAACCCCGCCAATATGGAGTCTACTTTAAATGAGCTGTCATGAAACGTGCAGCGTAGCTCGCTGAACCCCGGTCAGAATATTTAGTAGTCAACGGTTACACGTTGCGTATTGAATATATCTCACCCATAATGACTATCAGACAACTCAGGCTCATCAGTGTTTCTTATTTGCTTCTTCCGAACTTATTGTTCTTTTTCTTCTGGACCAACAGCATCCTGGCGGCGTTCTGCCTTAGCATTTGCGGATGGTTGTACTACTCCGAGTTTCGCGACCAGCAGTTTTCGCGTTCGGCAGCTCTCAGGCTTCCGGAAATCTTCAAGATATTGCTGACGGGCGCGATGCTTAGCCTGCTGGCAGGCGTCTGCGGGTTCTTCTACCAAACCGACGATTACTGGGCCCATAATACAAAGTTCTACGAGCTCTTTACCCATGACTGGCCGCTTCGTATCCCAACCGACGGACCGGTTGTCGGTTACTATTATGGCTACTATGTGGTTCCTGCATTTATTTCCAAAATCGTTGGCCGGCTAAGTGAAGCAGCCATTTTTGGCTGGACAATGCTCGGGATGTCACTCGGGGTCGCCTGGCTGTACATTTCATTGGGGCACAAAATCAGGTACATGCTGCTGGTTCTCACCATTGGCGACTTCGGCCATTTTTGTAGTTCGGCGATTTCAAAACTTTTTGGTTTTCGTTACCCGTTCGAACACTTCGGGATTGAGATGTGGTCAAATTTTGAGAACCTGTTCTGGGTTCCCAACCAAATCATCCCCAGTATGCTGATGGGCGGCATGCTGGTCTACTGCGTCAGGAAGGGAATAGCGGCTGAGCGAATGGTGTTTCCGGTCGTGCTATCCTTGTGGTGGGCGGTATTTCCGGCATTTACCTCGCTGGTCCTGGTCGCGGCCATGGTCGCCGGGAAATGGTTCAAAAGACTACTAACGGGTTTTACCCTGGAAGAGATTTGTATCGTTCTGCTTCCATTGATACTTGCCATACCGGTTTTGCTTCTGTTTATATCACACGAGAGACCCGCGGTGATCGGCTGGATATGGAACTTCAATAGCCGGTTTGGCTACCGGCTGCTGGAATACGGCCTGAACGTGGGACTGAATGTTGCAGCCATGATTTTCCTTTACCGGTATTTTTCGCGAAACGACAGAACCCGGAAACTCGACGCCGCCTTCTACCTCGTCGCGATGTTGCTTCTCCTGCTCCCGCTCGTCCGCATTGGCAAAGTGAATGACCTCCTGATCAGGGGATTCATGCCTTTACTGATCGTCGCCGGGCTCAGCATATTCCAATTCGCGTCGGTTCTTGATTTTCACAAAAAACTCTTTTCAAGCCGGATAACGGGAACAATGCTTTTCGTCGCGTTCTGTATCCTGGGAGCCTCGCTCCCTGGCATGGGGCGCATCGCGAGAGCGATGAAAGTCAATGCGATCAGTACGCAGCTACTGCCAGCCTCCGTCCCTTTCGAGCCGGTTCCCTATAATGCATACTCCAATGTCTACGAGGTGCTGCGAGCCAGGTGGTCGCAAGCAGAAGCGGACCAGTACCTGGGCAAATCGGACTCTGTTTACGAGCGGTTCATCGCACCTGAATGAGGGGGTTGCAGCGCGGAGCGCTTACTCTCGGGGCATTATTTCCCTATTACCAAAACGAAGCTCCAACAAAAACACTCCTACACGATAATAGAACTTACTGTACAAAAGATAGTGTAAATCCACCCCCACTCCCGCATTTACTCTAAGATACGACCAGTTTTTGTTTCGGAACTTTCGGCCGTTGAACCTATTCCAGGTTCGCAGGGCATCTGATGATGCCACGACCATTGTTTCACATAAACGCTTAAAGTGATGCTCAAAAATTCTGCAATTGTATTAATGCTCTTCTCCCTCCCCAGCCTTTCCCTTGCCCAAAACGTCCCGCCCCTGAGCAGTTCCGTGAGCGGTATCGTTTGGAAGGAAGCCAAGCCATATGACGATGTCCGTTCCGGTGCAGATTCCCGGGTGGCGGGTATTTTGGTCAAATTGCTCGATGCAAATACCAGCGAGGTCGTGTCTACGGCCCTGAGTAATGCCGACGGGGAGTTTACCCTGCAAGCCAATGCGGGCAACTATATCATCGAGTACGTTTACCCGTCGGATGGTTTCTCGCTGGTCACGCAGCGTGCAGGAGCCGACAATACCGCCAATAGTGCTGCGGACGAAACAAACTTCTCGGCTGAGTTTGTGCTAACCGATAACGAGGACCTCGATCATTTCGGCCTTGGGTTTATTCCTAAGGAGAATACTTTGACCTACTGCACCCAAAAAGGGCCGATCGTGACAGAATGGAATGATAATTTGCTTCTGCCAAAATCTTCGGTTACGCCGGTTCCGCTGAATGTGAAGCTGTTTGCTGCAGAATCCGTTTATCACCCGGTTATTGGGGTGGAGAATACGGGAACAGCCAATGCATACTCCATTTCGGCAGCAGGTAAAGTTACGATGACGATGCCAATCAATCCAGCCAGCTTTGTGATGAATAGCGACGTTACCATTGAGGGATCACTCAGCGACTTCGATGGGTTGGAAGACTACGACGGGGCCTCCGGGGCAACTTTTTATAACAGATCTTCCTTCGCAGACGCGTACCCTGCCCGCAGCACCAGCTCGCAAACCCTCATTACCAGCAACTTTGTAGGTACGGTTGGCGAGACTTTTTCGATTCCGACCCGATCGCAGAGTACCGTGAGCTTTACCGGAGCCGGTAACCTGAAAACCTCCGTACAAACTTTCGTGAGCGCCGGCGCGTGTGTCGTTTATACTTACCAATCCGGGGCGTTGCCTGTGAAGCTGGCGTCGTTCAATGCGAAGAAAGAGGGCCGCAATGTCAATTTGAATTGGGCAACAACAGAAGAAATCGGAAGCGACAGGTTTGAAATTCAGCGAAGTACCGACGGCAAACAATGGGCCACTATCGGATCTGTAAAAGCTGCCGGAACCGCCCGGCTAGCTAACCAGTATCAGTTCGCCGACGAGCGTCCCGTAAATGGTCAGAATCTCTACCGCCTTAAAATGATTGACCTCGACAGTACCTTCGCGTACAGCAAAGTGGAAGCGTTGACGGTCGACAACGGAGTATCTATTTATCCCAATCCTGTCGCGAACATACTGCATATTCAGCAGGAGGCCGGCGAACGCGTGGCGCAGGTGTTTATCCATGACGCAATAGGGCGGCTTGCCAAAGAAAGCGCAGCGGAAACCGACGTCGACGTGAGCAAACTTTCCCGGGGAAAATATGTCGTGACGGTCGTATATGCCAACGGGACCAGTGCGACTTCCAACGTGTTGATTTCCCGTTAACCAACACAAACAAGGTTTCACACTATCACACAAATAAGCTGTATGTCCGGCACTCGGCAGCGCGGTACGCTGTTGTCCGATGAGGTGGGCCCAGCTATCTCCATCCTGAATAACCCTGTAATGAGTAATATTCTTGTCGTCGACGATCACCCGCTCATGCGGTTCGGCTTACAACTTCAAATCAAAGAGATATTTCCGGATTACAACGTACATCTTGCCGCTTCCTACGACGAAGCACTCGGCTTGTTGGCTTCCAGCGAAAGCCCGATGGAGCTGATCGTACTAGATATAGTCATCCCCAAAGGCCAGGGTATCCATATGGTGGAAGAGTTGAAATCGAAATACCCCATTACCAAAATACTGATTTTTACCAGCAAGGATGAAGAATTCAATGCCCCTCTGTACTTGCAGGCGGGCGCCGACGGGTTCCTGAGCAAGATGGCCCAGCAAGAGGAGTTTACAAAAGCACTAACGGTGGTTATGAGGGGAAACAGGTACCTGAGCATGCGTATGCAGGAGTTTTACCTTTTTGAATCGGGCGCCTTGCGAAAGTATCAGGAAAGCGAATACGACCTGCTATCAAACAGGGAGAAACAAATTTTGAATTATATCCTGGAAGGGCGGCAGATCAAAGAAATCTCCTATCTGGTCGATTTGAAACAGTCCACAGTGAGCTCTTTCAAAGACCGGATCCTGCGAAAAATGAGGGTATCCAACACGATAGAACTAGTGAACAAAATGAACAGCCTTTACAATCGGGGAATATTCTAGAAAACTAACCGTCTCGTTTCCAGAAATACAGCCAAACATCAGGGCAAAACCGCCCCCTCCGACGCTTCGGCCAGGCGCTGGGTGACCGGAAACCGGATGTAAAATGTGGTACCGGAGGCAGGATTGGTTTCAAATGTCAACTCGCCCCCCAACGCCCCGGAGTACTTCTTTGCGAGCATTAGCCCCAAACCTCCTGTGCGCCCTGTATGTAATGAGGATTTTTCCCAGCCATCCAGAATGTCTTTTTGAATCGATTCCGAAATGCCGGGGCCGGTGTCCGACACGCAAAAAACCTGGGAATCGCCGTGGTACTCATGCGTGAAACGGACTGTGTCCCCCGGGCGGCAAGCCCGCACGGCATTGTTGATGATATTCCTTACAACAATCGTAAAAAGATACGGATTGCCTTTCAGCGTCAGTTCCGCGGGTATACCTGCCTCGAAAATCAACCCCCTGGCTTTGGCAATGTCCTGGTAAACTCTGAGGGTATCCTCCACCGCGTACAACGGCTTAAAATCGACTTGCTGATTATTAAGCCTACCCGTCGATTTAGTCATTTCCAATAAATTCATTAACAAGTTTTGTGTGTTAATAATGGATTGCTTCAATTCCGTTTCGAGCATTTGCCTTTCATCGGTGCTGAGTGTGTAGTTGCTGATAATGTCGAGGTATTTTCTTACCGAAATCAATGGGGTTTGAAAATCATGGGAAATAACCGAAATTAATCTTGCTTTCTCCTCGTGCAATTCATCGAGCAAACGTGCCCGGTCTTCGGCCTTGTTTTTCTCTTTACTATAATTACGGATGATGAATCCCAGGCCTATCAGGATCATAATTATGTTGACTGCATAGGTGGATGCAATATCGATGAAATGCTCCTGCCGGTCTGCATAACCTGTAATAATAAAGGCCGGTTGCCGGTATTCGATCAGGAGCAATGTCCCAACGATTCCCAGGTTGCCCAAAGTCAGGATCAGGTACGCACGCGGAGGCGCAATCGCGAGCGAACAAAAATAAACAAGGCAGTATGACAGCAACGTAGAACCTGAAATGCCGGCACTAACCCGATAACTTACCACAAAAAACAAATGGAATACCAATGAATACACCGTAGGAGAAAGCGTGGTAAACCCTTTCACACGTGACAAATAGTACAGCCCCAATTGCAGCGGGATCAGAGCGGCTGTTATCCATGCATAGGTTTGCATCCCCACAACCATGCTGAATATCAGCACGTAAATCATTACAACTATTGTTGCAATGCAAATAGAATGATAAATACGGGTTTGTAGCGTAAATACCTGGCTTGGCCCCTGAAGCCGCTGCCAGAGCTTTTTAATGTTAGACCGGACTACTTGATACAAAAGGGAATTCAATTAACTGGCTAATTATATTGATGCAGTGAAGGGCTTTGAATTTCACCCTTATCATTCAAAAATAGCTAAAACCGGACGTTAAAAGACTAATTTTGGTCATGAAAATGGGCTGAACATGCAACGTTCAATTTCAATGTTCATCATTGGCATACTTCACACGATGATTTTTTAGATGCTAATGATTCTCAGTAAAATTGCCAACATGTTTTATTTCCAGCATTATTTTCCAATCTCTTTCTTCTTGTTTTTTGGTACAAATACCTTCACACTCGCCCAGGATAGTCTGCTTTCGCCCACAGCCATGCAGGAGGATTTCCAGTTTGTGCAAGAACAACTATTCAATGTACACGCCAATCCATTTTCTCAATTATCGAAGGAAAATTACACAGCCTATCTTGATTCATTGAAAGCCGGGCTAACCCAACCATTATCAGCTGCCGGCTTCCGGCAGAAGGTGAACCTTGCCCTGATACCGCTCGGTGACGAGCACGCAGCGATCTCCATCCCGGGTTCGAAAGCGGAGAAATCCACGCCGAACTGGGCAGATAGCGTAGCCACCAATATCGCTTACCGGCGAGTAGCTGACGTCGGCTATATTTTCGCCCGCTCCTTCGCGACGAGAGGAAGTCAGGATTTACCCGTCTACGAACGTTGCATTGACAGCATATTTGCGGTAATCCGTCGTGATGGTGTTACGCGGCTTGCGATCGATGTTAGCAGCAATGAGGGCGGGGCGTCTGCGGTAGGGGATATGATCATCAAGCATATTTACCCGAGGCCTTACAAGAACTATTCCATGAACTGGAAACGCAGTGATGCCTATCTGGCCAAGCTGACCTCATGGGGGTTCCGTGATGAGACTTATCAAAAAACATTTCCATGCTGATCAGGCAGCTTAACTGGTAGCGATCGGGGCTAGCCTATCTTTCCCGGATCCGGATGTTCCTGAACTTTACGACCGAGCCATGGCCAAGAAAGGCAATATGTCCCGATTTGTTCAAAACCGCTTTCTGAAAGCTGCCGGGTTTTAGCTTGGCCGTAGCTTCATTCAAATGACCATCCAGTATCATTTCTCCGTTTAAAATGACCTGAATATGGTCACCTAACGCGCGCACTTCCTGTACGTTCCATGCGCCGGCGGGTTTCAGGAAACCACGTTTGGCGGCGATTATTTTGTAGACGGAACCGTGGTATTGCCCTGGTTCGAGACTACGGTAATCGGGATGCTCATTATCCAATATTTGCAGCTCCATTCCGCTATACCCTGCGGGAGGCTCGACATAATCTTGCCGGAGCCCGAGGCCATTATTGCCCGCGGGCTCCAACAAGAACTCAAAGCGCAGGATGAAATCAGAGTAGCTGCCCCTGGAATAGAGATTCCCGCCTCCTCCCGACTTCGGACGCATCACAATCAATCCTTCTTCCAGCACATACTCGTTCAGGTTGCCCATCCAGTGCTCCATGGATGTACCGTCGAACAGGATTTTGTACCCTTGCCTTTTTTCCTTTTTCGACAGGTGAAACGGAGGCTCGGGTGCCTGTTGTGCAAGCACATTCGTCCAGGTAATACACCACAGCAGTAGCGCTCCCGCTATATATTTATAGTCCCATTTCATACAGATAACCACTGTTTTGCGTATTCAAACAACCTGAAAAAGCGATAAAGAAACCGGAAAACCGTTCATTCCGTGATTTTGACGGGAATAAACATCGTTTTCGCCTGCGGGTCAATTCCGTATTTGGAAACCTGCGTAATTTCGAATGGCAACATGTACTCGCCCACCGGGACCTTGCCGGTCAGGAGATAGTACGACATGGCCTGTTCGTTGTTCAGGCTAGTGATGTTGAAACTGGATTGATCAATGCGATAGGCGGCGGCTGGCAGCAACCGATGCGTCGTTCCCTGTTCCTTGTTGTAGGCGGCCAGGGCAGACTCGCTCACTTCCACTTTGTATTGCAGATCTGACCGGTTGTTGTAGTTAGTTTGAAGAAAAGCGTAATACCTGGTTTCGGGCGCCGAGTTGGCTTCGCTGACCGACGAAGTGGCTGGTGCGAGTCCGGGTGTTTTGAATTGAATATACGGATTCAAAACCTTGGGGACGACCACTGAAAAAAGCTGCTGGTCAGGGGCGAGTTTAAATGTATTGGACGAAAGCCTGAAAGGTATCGCGTACTGCAAACCGGTATCGGTTTCCAGGTTCTGAATTGCGGCGGCGTCAAATTCAACTTCGAAATGAGCGCTGTAATCCGAACTTTTGAGCGAAACCTGCGAAGATTTTACTTTATAAAGTTCAGCCGGCAACAATGCATATTTGCCCTCGTACCGCCCCAGAATAGACGCATCCACCTGGATGGAAACCTCGCCACCTTGTTGTCCGACGCCACTTTTGATGACCTGAAGCTGATAGGTGAAATGTTCCCCCTTGAAAATGTTCTGCACATTTTCACCGAATTTATTCAGATAAACCTGGTCGCTGACCATATTATTCATCCGGCGATCTTCACATGCCGATCCGACCAAAGCCAGGAAGCATATCCACGCCTGCACCAGCCTGCATGGAACGACCATCGCAGCACTGCGTTTGTTATTTTTACCAGCCATAGTTCTGTGTGAAGTTTTTCATTTCGTTTAATTGTTCCTGGTTAATCGGGAAGAAATAGTGTTTTTTCTCAAACACCCTGGTGCCCGGAAACAACGTCGACGACCGTTTCCACGAATCATCATAATTGGTCGCTACCAGGTTTCTCGTGTAGTTAGGACCTACAAATTCCTTCTCCGCGATCATCCACATGCGGGCATCATGATAGCGGTGTGATTCAAAAGCCATTTCCACCATTCGCTCCTTGCGAATCAGCTCCCGGAGCAGCGCCTGGTTGCCGATCACCTCCGGATAGGCCGTTTCCAGCTTGTTAAGCCCGCTGCGGCTCCTCACTTTGTTGATGTAAGCCAATGCATCCGCTTCATTGCGCTGCGGCTTTTCGTTACAAGCCTCCGCATAACTCAGGTAAATCTCCGCCAGTCTGAACATCGGCCAGCAAAACTGTCCCCATTGCCCATTCTCGGTATTATTGCTCGGGTCGTTCATCCTCCTGAACAAGTAGCCCGCTTTCACGCAGTCGCCCGAAGCCTGGTAACCCGACGTCCCTCCCGTGTAGAAAGTGATTACCTTGTCGCCCGAGCCGCGGTTATACCAGTTGAAGCCATTGGCAAGAATAGAGGCGTAAAAGCGCGCGTCCCGCCCCACCGTGCTGTTGTGCGCGCGGATAGGCGCCCAGTTATCCATCGGGTGGATGTAATTGGGCGTGAACCCCTCCTCGCGGTAGCCCGACTTCGGATCTATGATGGGATACCCGTTGCCATCGTATCCGGTGACCGGGTAACGCCCGCTTTCAGCCATGGGATAGGTATCCACCAGTTTGAGGGAAGGCGAGTATCCTCCGTAACCTTCCTTCACAGCTCTGGGCGGATTAGCCCTTACCACCCAGCCGAAGGCCCCTCCCAGCCAGCGTCCCCAGATCACTTCCGAATTCCAGAACTTGAAGAATATCCCCTGGTACGACTTGATCGCCTTCCGCATGGGATCGGTTTCCGTATTGTCGACATAGAGCGCATACTGGTTCATATCGATCAGCTGCTTGGCCGTCTGCGCTGCTACCTCCCATTTGGCAGGGTCTGTATTTTGCGGAAAGATGTTTTTGCCTTCTTTGTTCACCATGCCTCTCAAATACTCCGCACCGTTAAAAAGCGGTCTGGCCGCGTAGAGCGTGGCGCGGGTCTTTGCCGCAAGGACGGCCCCTTTGGTAGCGCGTCCCGCCCAGGCCTCCTCCGCAACGGTGGCAGGCAATGCAGCAATGCATTTATCAAATTCCGACAATATAAAATCGAAGTTCTCGGCTACGGTATGCCGGTCGATGGTTTCGGGGCGAATGGACATATCTGAGTCCTTATCCCCCCAGATGTAGACCGGGCCGTACTTGCGCAGCAGATTGAAGTAGAGGAATGCCCGGATGAAGCGCGCTTCCGCTTTCATCACTTCCTTTTCCGCCGGGCCGATCTCCACATTCCGGTCCACATTGTTCATGAAAATGGTCGCCTGATTGATACCGGTATAACTACTTTTCCAGGTCGCGTAGGAACTCGTCGTGGGGCCCCACGAGCCATTATTCATATTCAGCCAGGACACGCCCGACAACCATGAGAACATCCCCTCGTCGGATCTTGGAACGACGGAGCTTTCACCACCGACCATATCGGAATCATCGGGAAGAAACCCGTAAATCTGTGCGAGATACGCCTCGGTGGTTGCTCTTTTATTGAAGGTCTCTTCCAGCGTCAGCGCATTCTGCAATTCCACGGAGAGATAATCACTGCAAGAAGTAGTCACAAACACGCAAAGTAAAATGCCTGAGATGATAGAAAATTTGCTCATGTTAATCGCTTTTAAAAATTGAGACTTGCCCCTAAACTAACCGTCTTCATTTGGGGATAAATATTTCCGAAACTGGCATTGAGCTCCGGATCCCACAACTTGAACTTACTCACTGTAAACAGGTTAACCCCCTGGGCATAGAACCGCAAACTGGATACCTTCGCTTTACTTACAATGCTCTTGGGCACGGTATAGCCTATTTCTGCATTTTTCAGTCGGATGAAGCTCATGTCCCGCTGGTAGAAAGTAGAGGCTTGCCGGTTGTTTTCGTTATACGCCAACGACATCCGGGCATATTCGGCATTCGGGTCCTGGTTGTGCAGGCTCCACCGCTTCTCGGCCGCGTCGGCCAGAATTTGGCCGTTCACCAGGATACTTCCCTGCGGCCCCTGCAACGGATCTCCGCCGATAATCCGGGTGACGTTGCCGACGCCCTGGAAAAAGGCCGACAAATCGAATTGCTTGTATTTCGCACTCAATCCGAATCCATAGGACAGTTCGGGTACCGTAGTTCTTCCGATCGCGACCCGGTCGTAGCTGTCCACTACCCCATCGCCATTGATATCCTTGAACTTGATATCACCCGGCACCACCGATCCGAACTTCTGAACAGGGCTTTGCTCAATATCCTCCACGGATTTAAAAAGGCCCATCGACACCAGTCCGAACTGCTGGTTGTAGGCTTGCCCGGCGATTTCCTGGTAACCGTAAATCGGCGTCGGGGAATCGTTGTAAATGACCTTGTTTCGGTTGTAGGAGAAATTCCCACGGGCAGAAAGCAGCCAGTCTCCTTTCACATAGCTGTATTCAATGGAGCCGTCAACTCCCCGGTTGGCCATTTTTCCCAGGTTCACATATTGGGCCACATTAATGCCGACCACCGACGGCACGCTCTGCTGCAAAATGTAAATCCCGTCGCGACGCTCGTTGAAATAGTCGATTTGCAGTTTCAGCTTATCCCATATGCCGAGCTCGAATCCGATGTTCGTTTTGATAGCCTCCTCCCAGGCGACGTTGGGGTTACCGGGGTTACCGGTAGCAATGCCCGAAATGTATTTCTGCCCCGTCGTACCAAAGGTATACGACCCCGAATACTGCATTTCCGAATTGTACGCGAACCTGCGATCGCCACCGATCTGGTCGTTACCGATGTACCCGTGCGAGCCCCGGAATTTCATCAGGTTAACCGCCGGAAAAAGATCATGGAAGAACCGTTCCTTGCTCAGGTTATACCCCAGGCCGATCGAAGGGAAAAATCCAAAACGATGGGACGGCGCAAAGTTTTCGGAGCCGTTATAACCGAAGTTACCGTCAAAAAACAGCTTGTTTTTAAATGCATAGGTCACGCGGCCCGCGATCCCTATGTTGCGGTAAGGAAATGCCAGAATGTAATTCGTGGGAAAATTGTTGGTAAACTCCCTCCGCGTGAACAGGAACAACCCTCCCACCCGGTGATCGCCGAACGCATTGTCGTAGGTGAGCGACGATTCCAGATTGGTCGTCTTTGTGCCGCGGTTGGACCTCGCCAGAGACAGATAGTCGCTGCCGTCCGCGTTTTTATGCAGTATCAGCTTACCTGCATCGTCACGCCCGGTGGCATAATAGGTCGCGGGGTTTTTCCGCTTGTCCAATGTCGACTCATTGGTAGCATCCCACGAAAACTTCACGTTGAATTTGAGGCCCGGCACCACGTACTCGCTCAAATCCTGCGTCAGGCTCATCAACGACTGTGCCGTGTTCCAGAAATCCTGAGAAAAGCCGGTCGTGTTGAGCGAGTAATACGGATTGCTTCCTACCAGCGGCTGCGCATGGCTTCCGTCGGAGTAATACGGCGCGATGGCAATCGGCGGGGTGGTCATGACGATATTGTACATGGTAGCCATGTCCACGCCCAGACGGCTCTTGTTCTCGTAGGTATTCGAAAGGCTAAGGCTTAACTCCGTGGATTTGGTAATATCCACGTCCAGATTAGACCGGAAAGTAAACTTGTTGTACTTCACCGACGGATTGTAGGATTGCGTGACCACCGGGTTAAACAGCCCGTTTTCATTGTAATAGGAGCCCGACACGTAATACCGTGCGATCCTTCCTCCCCCGGTCACATTCAGGTTCAGGCGATTGCTGGTTGTGACATCTTTGTAAATGGTTTTCATCCAATCCACGTTGGGATACAGATCCGGGTCTTCGCCCGACAGGTATTTTTGCTTGATGTGGTCGGGAAATGGAATGGAACCGTTGGCATCATAACTGATGTCATTGTAGTAGTTCATCCATTGCTCGGCATTGGCCAGCTTCGGCAGCCTTATCGGCGCCAGAAAGCCGCGTTCGAAGCGTGCATTGATGGTTGGTTTATCTGAATACTTACCCTTTTTGGTGGTGATAAGCACGATCCCGTTGGCCCCTCTCACGCCGTACACGGCCGTCGCGCTTGCATCTTTCAGGATCGAAAATGACTCTATATCCTCCGGGTCCACCAGGTCCATGGAGCGCTGGATCCCGTCCACCAGGATGAGGGGCGTATTGTTAGCCCCGAAACTACTGATGCCACGTATCCAGAAACTGGATCCCGAGCCTGGCTCACCACTTCCCTGGACGGATACAATACCGGCAATCTGGCCGGCCAATGCATTACTCAGCTTGCTAACGGGCACTTTCAAATCACTGGGAGGCACCGATGAAATGGCGCCCACAATGCTTTCTTTCCGCTGCGTTCCGAAAGCTACCACCACTACTTCTTCCAGATTCTTGTTATCCGATCTGAGAATAACATCCAGTGTTTTCTTCTCGCCAAGCTGGACTTCCTGGCTGACATACCCCACAAAGGAAAATACCAAAGTTACCTGCCCGGAAGGCACCGACAAGCTGTAATTGCCCGATGCATCGGCCGATACGCCTCTCAATGTGCCTTTCACCGTCACGTTCACACCCGGCAGCACCTCGCCTTTTTCATCCGTTACCCTGCCCGTAACTGTCACATCTGCCGCTTTGGCCGGTGTCTGTAACATTTTCCTTTCCAGCAGCGCAACTGCTTTCAGGCGGCTGTCGACCGCAAAAGCAGGCACGTGTTCAAGCGGCTTCTGCGCGATACTGATTTTCTCGTTCCTCAGCACATAGGTGCCCTTCTTAACCTTCATATATTGGATGCCGGTCGAGCGCAGAAGGGTTTCCAGGTTATCTTCAAATGAGGCTGACGGCCGGATGCTGCTGGCCGAGACCCTGATGTTTTCCACAATCTTCTCTTCGAACAGCAAATCGACCTGAAACTTGTCCTTCAATTTCAGCAGTACATCCACAAGGTCCACCAGCTGAGGGCGCGTGTCCGATTGGCGAACGATGGTCTTGGAGTCGGCCAGCAGCTGTCCCTGCGAACGTGTAGGAAGCGCGCCAACTGCCAGACAGAGGAACAGAAGCCTCATAAATTGTAATCGTAGCTTCATAAACAACAGATTAAGGATAGAAAACAATTAACGGTTAGGAATTAAAATGACCTTATTCTCAGCTTTTTTGATTTCGAAATCGTACATGTAAGAGAGGATCGAGAGAAGCTCGTCGGCATTTTTTGCGGGGAAAGATCCTGTTGCGGTACGCGCGGCCAGCTCCTTGCCGTTTATTTTCACTTCCACACCGAAAAGCTCGTGGATCCTGCGGGCAACTTCATACAATGGGGTATCGTCGAATACCAGCCGGTGCTCCGTCCATGCGGAGTGCTCGGCGAGTTTTTCATCGGATAGTTTCTCGATGATGATGTGGCCGCTTTTTCCGACGGTTGCGCGGTCGCCCGGCAACATGGTTAGCGGTTGGTCCCCGGCCGGCGAGGAGATTTCCACTTTTCCCTTGTTCAGCACCACGCTGGTCTTCCGGGCCCTGGTATATACGACAAATTCGGTCCCAAGCACGGTAATCAGGCTTCTGTCGGCATTGTGAACTTTGAAATACTGGTGATCATGCGTGTGCTGCACGGAAAACTCTGCCTCTCCGTCCAGAAACACGTGCCGGGTCGATTTTCCAAAACCCCAGCGCGGTACCTTTAACGTAGAGTTTGCATTTAGCAGCACGCTACTTCCGTCGGCAAGCTGGAACCGGGTTTGCTCGCCAAAAGCAGTATGATAGGTACGATAAATTAACAATTCCCTTTGCCAAAAAGCCGCGAAACTCATTAGAAACAGGCATGCTGCGGCCCATAGCAGGACCATTTTCCCTGAAATTCTCCTCACTGGCAGGTGTTCCGGTGTTACTGTGGGCTGTTCCTCGTGCCGCAACTTTGCCTTTACTTTCGTCAATGCTTCGGCAGGGTCGGGCTGGAACTGAATGTGCATTTTCTCCCATTCCTCCAACCATGTAAAATACAACTCCACATTTCGCGCATCTTCCAGCCATTTCAGCACCATTTCCTTTTGAAGAGGTGTTGCATCGCCCGAGAAATAGGAAAAAACAATATACTTCGTCAATTCTGGCTTCATTTTTTGTTCTGGTAATATGTTTCGGGACCACACGGGCCTTGCATAGACTCAGGTTCGAGTCAAACAATTTTCAAATAGCGCAGGCTGTTTTCGTCAATGGTTACTGCCGAGCGCTCTTCTTAGCTCTCCAAGAGCCTTGCTAATATGGGCTTCGACGGCCTTTCTCGAAATTTGCAGCTTGTCCGCGATCTGCTGGTAGGACATGCCGTTGAAACGGCTCATCAAAAAAACCTTCTGATTCTGGGGAGGCAACCCATCGACTATTTTCACAATTCGCTGGTAGAGCTCGTCGAACTCAACCAGCTTGTCGGGTTCCATATGCATTGATACCAGCGTGGTATCCGACAATTCCTCAGCGATTTCATTCTTAAATTCCCACCGCAGGTAGGTCAGGCACTTATTCCTCACCGACATAAAGAGATAAGCGCGGAAAGAGGTAGTGATATGGATATGCGCGGCCTTTTTCCAAAAAGCCATAAACACTTCCGAGACAATATCTTCCGCTACCTCTCGTGAATATACGTACCTCACCGCATGGCTGCACAATGGTGTGTAGTAATGACAAAACAACAGGTCATAGCCCTTTTCTACATCTGTTTGAAATACACTTCTAATAAAAAATTCCTTATCTATCGTCGCATCCGAAGCCTCTTCCCGATCCGGGCCGGACTCGGCCTGCATCAAGCTTTTGTTCGGATAATCCTGATCCAAAGTTTTATTCTGCATTTTTTCCAGTTCGACGAATTTATGTGTACCATTTAACACAATGACAAAATTTAAAAACAACACCCTACCCTGGCCGACTAAATATTTTAAATTATAAACTATCAGGTTACAAAAACTTCTACATTAATTGGGGACGGGCTGCATGAAATTGCAAGCTTCCAGGTTGATAGTGAATCTCTTGCCCATGGCGCACAACATGAAGAAATACAAGTTTGAAATATTTACGGATGTGTTCGAACAAAACATCCGCGAAGGCGTTTTTAGGCCCGGGCAAAAGTTGCCTTCAGTCCGTGAATTGAAACAGCAATATCAAACCAGCATGAGTACTATCCAGAGCGGTTATGAGTACCTGATCATCCGCGGTTTGGTGGAAAGCATCCCGAAGTCGGGTTACTACGTGGCGAACAAGCCGCATACGGCTGCTCACCAGCCCCATGCCGGACATCAGCCCGTCGTGAAAGATCCCGTTTTCAAGCGCAACCTCGCACTGATAACCACCCAGCGCGGCGGTCGAAGGATCTCCGAATTCAATGTAGCGGCCCCGGGAGACCTGCTGATTCCGCAGAAATTATTGCTGCGGACCATGCAGCAGGTGATCAGGAAGCAGGGTGCCGGGCTGCTCCGGTATTACCCACCGAATGGCTCGCCGGAACTTAGGGACCATATTGTACAACGTGCCGCCGTCCATAAATGCCTCATCAACCCAGACGAACTGCTCATCACCGACGGCGCATTGCAGGCTTTATATATTGCACTAGCGTCCGTGTGTGAAGCCGGCGATGTGATCGCCGTCGAAAGTCCGTGTGTGTTTTCGGTGCTGGAAGTAATACGCGTACTTAATTTGAAAATCGTGGAGGTTCCCGTGAGCCCGTATGCAGGGTTCGATATCGACTTTTTGCGAAAAGCCTGCCGCAGTAACCACGTCAAAGCGGTGCTGGTAACGCCCAATTTCCATAACCCGACCGGAATCCTGCTCAGCGACGAACAGAAAATTGCCCTGGTCGCTGTCGCCAGAGAATTCAACGTCGCGATTATCGAGAACGACATCTATGGCGACCTGCATTTCCAAGGTACGAGGCCTTCCACCATCAGAAGTTTCGACAATAGCGGCCTCGTGCTCACTTATACTTCCTATGCTAAAACGCTCGCTTCCGGAATCAGGCTGGGCTGGTTAGCTGCCGGGAAATTTATGCAGCGTGCAGAGCAGATCAGGTTTGCGTTGGGCAGTACCGTTTCCCCATTGTACCAGGAAACCGTGAACCGGCTGCTCGCCGACCACAGCTACGACCGCCATGTCCGCGCATTCAGGATGCAGCTCGCCCGAAACGCCCATCAAGCGATTCAGCTGATTTCCGAAAATTTCCCTGAAAAAACCTCCATCCTCACACCCGCGGGCGGGTACAACGCCTGGGTGCGAATGCCGGATGGCACCGACATGGATTACTTTTATAACCAATGCGAGCAAATCGGGGTCCGTTTCACACCCGGCTACACCTTCTCATTCTCCGGAGCTTTCGACAACTGTTTCCGGATCGTTTTCGCCGATAAATTCTCGCCCGAAAGAATTGCCGCCATCCGGCTCGCGGGGCAGCGTTCCAGGCCCGATCTGTACTGAACATTTTGTAAAAAAGTGTACTGTGTATCGCCCAAAGGCAGCTCATAAATTTGGCGCAGAATTAGCTACAGTAAAATGAAAGTCACAACAAAATTCACCATTGCCACGGAACAAGGCGTGGAAACCTTGCTGATGCTCACCAGGCAACTGGCCATCGAAAAGTACTCGTCGATCGTAGACGCCCCGGTCCTTGATCGCTACATCGCTGAAAATTTCTCAAAAAAAGCATTGATCGATGAACTTAACAGCATGTCCAATCAATGGCTGGTGGTATATGCCGACAACCACCCGGCCGGATATGCACGCATCACCACCCGCGGCCATAAACCGCAGCTGCTGGATGGCAAGCCGTCGGTGCGCATTGCCGATTTCGGCATTCTCAACGTTTTTACGGCACCCGCTATCCGGGACGCACTGCTCGAAAAGTGCCTTGCCGTCAGCCGGGCGCACCAGGGCATTCAAATATGGATCAACGAACACCTCGACAGCCCGTGGATCGAGCTCTTCGAAAGCAATGGCTTCACCAGGATACAGGATGCCTGTGAGTTGGATGGGCTGCCACTGCAATCTGTATGTTTGATCGCGCTGCAATCCGGCTGATATGGATCCATACCAGCGAGATTGCAACGAGTTTCGAAAGTTCGCATTCAGCTCTTGCAAAGCATTCAGCGATTGATGAACGTTACGTCGGTCCTATTCGCAGCGCTATTTCAGCTCCAGACTAGCCATTGTGGTTAATTCAACACGCGCTTGTTTGGGCAAGCCTGCTACGGCTATGCACGTACGCGTGGGAAAGCGATCGGTGAAATAGGTTTGATATACCGCATTCAGCTGGTCGAAATAACGCATATCCGTCAGATACACCGTAACACTCACAATGTGGCTGAAAGTCAACCCGTGCTCGACAAGTATCGTCTCAATGTTTGTAAACACCTGTTTTACCTCGTCCTCGAAGGAGCTAGTCACCAGCTGTCCGCCGGCAGAGCCGATTTGACCCGAAATGAACAAGAATCCGTTGGATACCAAAGCTTTTGAAATCGGCACCGCCGGTGCAGCAGCCTTTTCGATTGTACTCATGTGATAGATTGATATAATTACAGTTTAACCCTATGGCCGCAATATACCGCAATTAGGCTTCTTTGTCACGGTATTTTAAGGCAACACAGTGGATTTCGACCCGGTCACCTTTCATTACATAGAATGCGGTTTCGGAAAGATTGTTTTCCCCGGCAATCTTCAACAATGTCCGGTCGTCCAACCACTCCTGTAATGGACAAACAGCAGCAGGGTTTCCCCGAAATACCTCATCCGCAAAAGCATCAACCTGATAAATAGCAATTCTCATAACCTTGTTTTTTCACAAAGTTAGACGACCTGCAACAAAGGGCACAGATACAGTTTTAATTACTATTCAGAGTACAGAAAAAAAGATCCATCAACTACTCCTTCCTATCTGTCATCAGTGTAAGTAGCATTGATCGGCAGGTAATAAGCTTCCGAGCGGTCTCTTACGAGGGCGTAGTTGTTTGGTGGATCGGCAAGCGTTTGGTAGGTCACCGGGTTTTGGATCGATACCATAGATGGTTGGAGGGTCAACAGGCCGTCCAGTGTTTGGTACGTCAGCCGTGTAAACACAAGGCTTGTTTCACCGATCGCCATATTGAGTTGCGGGGCAGCGTAATACCGGTTTGGCCATAGCACGCTTGGATCGTCCGGTTCACCACCCGGCACCGACTCGCTGATCCAGTATCCGGTCGGTGTAGGAAATGCCGGGCTGGCTATCCGCTTTACATGCAGCCTTATTTTGTATTCCAGTGTAGCGGTAGTCGTGCCTGTCCGGTTGTAGGAAAAGGCCTCGGTAGTCAGCAGGTGCACATTGTGGTTGCCGGGCGTCAGTGTGGCATAAACGTCGGTGTTGGAGCTTCCGCTCATGACGTCGATCTGAACAATCTCAAATTCGCAAGGGTAGAGTCTTGGGCTTCCGTTTACACGCAAACAATTCGATTGTCCGGGATCTACCGGACCGACGTGGTCCGTACAGGACAAAGCTACTGTCATGACCAGCATGGACAGAGCTGCAAGCGTTTTTCGTAGAATCATTTCATGACGATGTTAAGTGGTGAGTGTATAATACTGAAATTCAAGACATTGCATTGTGCGTAATTTACGCTATTTGAAATTCATACCAGCAAGAAAACGTAAAGAAATTATTGAGGGTTACATACAGCGTATTAGCCGGCCTTCTATTTACATGGCAAAATGGCCCTGCTCCTATTTCCCATCAAATCCGGCGCAATGCGCCTACTTTACGCTACCTCAGCAGGGACCTGACGATAGGTGCAACAATGTCATAGGGCTGTCCCATACTGACCATATTACCAGTCCACGCTTTCACAATGAGTCCATTTTGATCGACAACGTAAGTGGTCGGAAATCCAATGAAAACAAACCTTTGGGCAATGTCGCCGGCGTTTGCGCTGATATCAAATAGAAACTTACCGGTATTGAGGTACATTGGTTTCAAAGCTGGTTCCTCATCCGTTGCAAATCCGATAAAGTTCACGTTTTTAGTCCCGAACTCTTTCACCAGTTTATTCAGAGATGGCATTTCAGCAACACACGGACCGCAGCCTTTAAACCAAAAATTGATCACCAATACTTTACCCCGCAAATCAGCATTACGATACCTTTTGCCGTTTATCGTCGTAAACTCCAGATCAGGAATCTTTTTTCCACGAACACACTCCGACCACTCGTTCGAAGCCTTTTGCAACGCCAGACTCGAATGGCTCGACAAATGCTTTAAGCCATATTTCTGGGTCGTATCATTTGCATAGATAGTCTTTTGCGCCTGATATAACTTCGAGCCGCAAGTCTGGATTGTCTGGCCCTGGGCATTAGACAGCAGAGGGAAAATGGCAATCGCCAAAAATACCAAATACTTCATAGGTGACAGGGGATGTTCGTATCTGTACCCTAAAATACGCAATACAGCAATTCATACAACTTCAAAGTTCTCAGCCTTGTTTATATAATTTATTTATATATTAGAACCGCAATTGATATCAACCCAACATGCCATGAGTTCCGCGAAAATCGTCCTGCTCGTAATATTAGTATGCAGCCTATCCTGCTCAAATGACCGGGCTAAGCTCGGAAAGCCTGCTTCCGGCACCCAAGATGCGCTTTCCGACTTTGCGCATTGGTGGAGCTATCATTCGAAAAACATCAAATTTTATAAGCATTTCACACCGTTCGACACCGATGCACGTGCTATACCGCTCGACTCATTCATGCAAAAATACCGCACGGGCGAGTATGCGGTTTTAAAGTACACACAGGACGATACGACCATTCAGTACCAGCTCAAAAAACTGGATGCCAATAGTGAAGAGAACATCCGCAACCAGCTTCGCGCTACGGCTTACAGCGATTTCAGGGATTTTCTCAAAGTAGGGAAACCGCTGGAAGGCTTCGGCTACCAGTCCATCGACGGCCGGGCCTTCGACCGCGAGACCACCCGCAACCAATTCGTCGTGATGAAATTCTGGTTTATCGGCTGCGTGCCCTGCATTGAAGAAATGCCCGAACTAAATGCCATTGTGGCTAAAAACAATGCAAGGAAAGACGTGGTCTTCCTTAGCGTCGCGCTGGATCCGCAGCCCGCGTTGCGGAAATTCCTGGCCGGCAGGAAGTTCGACTACGCCGTGGTGGGCGATAAGAAGGATTACGTTGCCGATACGCTGGGCATCAATGCATTTCCTACCCACTTGCTGATCGACAAGCAGGGAAATGTGGCGGGCATTTGCAGCAATGTGAAAGATTTAAAAGAAATGCTGGCCGACCATTCCATTTCGGAATGAAGGTGCTACCTCTTAAAGGACCTTCGAAATTGAAAAAATGCAAGCACTGAAAATATCAGAAAGTAGGCCATGCTCACCAGCAGAAAGCGCTCGGAGTTCGCATGGTCAGGCGATGGATTATAGTTTAAAAGCATGATCGAATATGCATATGGAAAAAAGTCGGCGTAGCCTCCTTTGCCATTCATCAATACGGCAAGCGCTAGCCCAGCCAGACCGATACCCAGCGCGGAAATCATGTTCCTGGCTTTGAACCCAAGCCAAAAATGAATGGAAATGATCGCTAATACGGCCGTTTCAACTTTGATAGAAAAATCTAACACCGTAAAGAACTCGGGTAGGTGGATGCCGAAGTTGAGTTCAGGTTTGCAGATGCCTAATATTTCTCCGGCAACGAATGTAAAAAGGATAAACAATGACATGAAAGCAAAAACCATCGTAAATACAACCAAGTACTTGCCCGCGAATATGATTTCTCTCGACACCGGAAGCACCAATACGTGCTTCCATGCATTAGCCTTGTATTCGATGTTGAAAATGAGCCCCATCAGCAAAATGATATAGAGCGGCATGAACAAAATAACGCCGTTGAATGCCCTCGTGAACAACTCGCTCCATGGGTTCATACCCGCCGCTGGAACAAACATCTGCCAATTGTATATGTAGGTAATGATCAGCATGAGTGGGATAATGGCAGCTCCAATGATTGTCAGCCAGAATGCAAATGTCCTGCGGAGCTTGATCAGCTCGGTCAGATAGAAGTCGGTCAGATCTCTCATATCAGCGCTTTACCATTTGGAGGAAAATTTTCTCAAGATCGTCCGCATGCGCAGCAAGCCGGTAAACGTCCAGGCCAGCTTCGCACATCATTCGGCAAATCCTGGCGGCCTGTTCCTTGTCCGCCAGGCGCAGCGTCAGTCTGCCTCCGGAATTACCCATAACCTGATACCTGCCATCAAGCAATGCTGCAGCAGCCTGATTATCATTCGTTTCAAGCTCGATGGTTGAATTTTCAAAGCGCAGGTTCTGCAAAGCTTGCATGGTACCCTGAAAAACAAATTGCCCCTCATTGATAATCCCGATGTGCGTGGCGAGCTTCTCTACTTCCGCCAGAATGTGGCTTGATACTAGAATCGTCGTTCCGCAATCCCGATTCAGCCTCTGAAAAAGCTCCCTGATCTGAATGATCCCATGCGGATCCAAACCATTCGTGGGTTCATCCAGAATCAGTAGCTCCGGCGCCGGAAGCAGGGCAAGGGCAAGGCCCAGGCGCTGCTTCATCCCTAGTGAAAACTCCCGCACTTTAACGTCGGCGACCGCCGACAAATCAACGGTTTGCAATACCTCGCCGATCCTGGATTTGGAAAGCTTACGAATCCGCCGGTTGATTTCCAGGTTTTCAAACGCTGTTAAATGCTCATACAGGGAAGGTGCCTCAATCATCGCGCCGATCCTCGAAAAAAGATGCTTGCGATCCTGGGTGATTGGTTGACCAAACAGCTCGACCGTTCCGTCGTCTGGCCGAAGCAATCCGAACAATAACTGGATGGTGGTCGTTTTCCCTGCCCCGTTCGGGCCCAGGAAACCGTAGATTTGCCCCGGTCCAATATTCAAATCGATGTTTTTAACGGTTGGAGTTTGCGGCGTATATCCAAAACGCAAACCCTTTGCGGAAACAATGGAGGTCATTTGTGGTATCAATAGTGGCTAATAAACCTGCCACAAGTTTAAGCCGCTCGCCTCTGCGATAAAAAAGATCGGACAGACGGGTAAGAATTGATGCCCGGAACGTATTTTTCGATGCCGAATCCTTATCTGCCAGTCCCACGATTAATCCCCTCTTTCACCTATGAAGCCTGTCGACGTTTTGGCATCCGGATTAATAGCATCGAAAACAGGCATCCATGTCGTATTCTGCCTGACGTTTGTCGCCATATTTTCGATCCCCGTGGTTTTAAGCGGCAACGATGGAATAGCGTTTGCAGCATTTTGCTGCTGCCTTTACATTCTGTTCAGCACCTATCTGGGCAGATGGTTGGGCAAACTAATGTCCTCCCGCAACGCAGACTGGCCGATTGCCCTGGGAGCGCTGGCCGTTTTTACGTCGTGGACGGTGCTGGGGGCTGTTGGGGCCGGGTTGCTTTTCAAAGGCGATTATTGGAACCATTTTGCAGAATACCTGGCCATCAGCTTCCCGCTAGTTGTCCTGTTCGCATTCCTGGGGGTTTCTGTGTCGCTGGTAAGAGGTAGCCTCGCACGACAAATCAATGATGCCAACTTACGCCAGCAACAAAAGCAGAGCGAGCTTGAACTGCTTGTTGCGCAGCTAAGCCCTCATTTTCTTTTTAATACACTCAACAATATCTACGGGCTCTCGATTACTCAGCACACACGCGTCCCTGACCTGCTGTTAAAGCTCTCCGAATTGCTGCGTTACTCGCTCTATCAAACCAGGCAGCCATTTATCCCCGTTTACAAGGAAATTACCTACATTAAAAACTATATTCATTTTGAAAGGATACAGACGGATACCAAAATCCGCTTCGAGGAGCAAATCGAAGAGGTGACTGACACCAATCTGCTGATTGCGCCCATGCTGTTGATTGTGTTTGTCGAAAATGCATTCAAGCACTCACGTCATGCGCAAAGCGGTTCTCGTGGAATAAGGGTTAATTTAAATGTCAGGGATAGCTGGCTGTACTTCGAGGTCTGTAATACCTGTCCGGCAGCCATCCCATATAGCGGAGAATCGTCCGACTCCTCCGGCATGGGGCTTAACTACACACTACGGAGATTGGAACTGATTTACGGGAATGACTTCCGCTACGACGCTGAAAAACAAGGGGACGAATACAAAATGAAATTAGCGCTAAAAATGAAAACGCCATGATAAATTGTTTGATCGTCGACGATTCCCCAATTGCGCGGGATATCCTATCCGAGTACTGTAAATTTTCGCCGAAATTAAACATAGCAGGCAGCCTGGGCGATGCCCTGGCCGCCCGCGAAACAATGGCGGCTTCCGAAATTGATATCCTTTACGTCGATATCAATATGCCTGTATTGAGCGGCATTGAGCTGGTAAGGACTTTACCCAGGCGCCCCCAGGTCATTTTCACGACCGCTTACGGTGAATTCGCCGTCGAAGCATTCGAATTGTCGGCCTGTGATTATCTGATGAAGCCGTTTTCACTGGATCGGTTTATCGTTGCAACGGATAAGGCAGTCAAAAATATCGCCGCCGATATAAAGCCGCGCCTCCCTCAGGGTCATTTTTTATTTATTAAAAACGAAGGTGCTACCCACCGCGTCGATGCCGAAAAAATACTCTACCTCGAAGCCAGCAGAAACAATACGAAAGTCGTGACCGAAGACGATATGCTGATCAGCACAATGTCTTTGTCGTCCATCGAAAAGAAATTGTCCTGCAACGGATTTCAGCGCGTGCATCGCTCATTTATCATCAATACGTCGAAAGTAACCAGCCTTCATCACAACAAAGTGTTTGTCAAACAGCATGCAATCCCGCTCGGCGAAAACTTCAAATCCGACTTTATAAAGGCGATTGGATTGACATAACCAGCATCAGTCACACTGACCACAGAATACTCTGAACCAGACACTTACCTAATTTTGGATTACGCTCTTGCTATCTCATGAAGCACCTTCTTTTATTCATCATTTTCGCAATCGCTTTCGACGCCAATGCCTGTGATTGCTCGGAACCGAAGTTTATGGAGAAATACATCCAGTCCGACTTTGTCGCCAGGGTAACAATCACTGAAACTTTTGCCAACCAAGGCTCGGCACCGCATTATAAGTCGGATATCGTCATTCACCAGCTTTTTAAGGGTAATCCTGTAAAATCCCTATCCATTTACGGGAGCAGTGACGGAAAACGGAGGAGTTCTTGCGATGTTTTTTTTGAAAAAGGGACGGAGATGCTGGTTTACGCGCGCAAAGCGGATCGAGGCCGCTACGTTTTCGATTCATGCTCCGGTTATGTCATACTGACAACCCCAAGGCGCAACAGCCAGGAACGCGAATTAGAAATGCTGGATTTTTTGAAGCAAAACAATATAGTCACAACCAGTAAAACCCGGTATGGCGTTGATCTCGGCAAAAGGCTTGATGCTTTCCGTGGCGAAACATTAAAAAAGCGTTATGCAATTTTTGAAATCACCTTCAACGGCGATTTAACTGTCGATTCCGTAAAGACTGTCAGTGGATTCTCTCCGGCATTAGACAGCAAACTCATCGAAATCCTCAAACAATCGCGCTGGGTGAGCGACCGCCTAGGATTGGACGCCGACGGAAATAAAGTTTCACCGGGAAGCACGCTACTTTTCGCATTTTATTACTACCCGGCGGAAGGTAAGGAAGAGAGTTTTATTGGGGAGTTTGATGTTTAGTGCCGTATACTGCTGAATTGGAGGAGCATTCAGGGTGAGTTCTACGCAGAGTGACGGTCAACCTACTACAATCGCTGGTAAATGAGATAGGATTTTCTGAATTGCAGTTTCATTGCGAAGCTGGGGCACAACAGAATAGATCGACGGCGAAAGTAACTGTTTGTGAAAATCGAATTGTTTCTCTAAGTGAAAAATAAAATGGGGGCGCTAAGCACCCCCATTTTATTTTTCACTTAAGGTATGGCGATGAAAGTAAAAAGCCCAAAATTATTGCAAAAAAGGCCATTGTTATGACGATAGTGGAAATCTGCGAAAACGCTTTATATTCGCGATAGACACTTTCCCTGATTCCAAAAACGTATTTATTTAGCAGCCAAGCACCAACACCAATTAACAGTCTGCCAAGCCACTTATTTCCTAACAATTCCATTTTCGGCACGGACAAGCCCAAACTCAAAGTTAGGCAAACCAAAAAAAGACCTTCAAAGAGGATCACAAATCCCATTACACCAAGCTCTGGATCCGGATTACCAAGCCTGCTGAAAAGTTCGTATAACCCACTCAAGTATCGATTTACTATTTTCATCTACTTCTTGTCAATAAAATTTGTTGCGTTGGCTTTATCGTATTCTTTCCAAATTTCGTCTTCATAGACCGCATACACGGCGCCTATAGTTATAGCTGCCACTCCCCCTGTCGCCAGAGTTGCACCAGCTATAACCAAAGTAGTAACAGCGTGCTCAGGGGTTATATTGCCGAAGTATAATTTGCTACCTACGTCGATTGCCCCCATCGCAGCCGTCACGTAACCAGTTACCTTTAGCGCTTTCGCGACTTTGAGAGCTAAGTTTCTTTGGATCGCAATATTTCTAACTAGGTTAACCGGACGACTTTTAAGCAGCGGCTGCCTAGCGATCGCTTTAGCATTGATTTCCTCTTGTGACAAAATTGATTTGGGATATCGATACGTCCCATCCCACCTAGCTAATTGTTCAATTTTTTCCCCTAAACGATACTCTGCCGAACCTATTCCCATGTCCGCCCACCAAGGCCATCCGAAAACCGGAGCTTCCGGCCTCTTACCTTTTACCGTAGCACCCTGTCCATTTCCGTTCAGTACTATACCTGTTTCTTTGTCGTAGGTGAACAGCTCAGGGCTATCTCTGTAGGGATCATACTTACTGTCTGCTGGACATGTCGGACATTCCTCGATTGCCTCTGTGTTTGATTCTGCAAATAAACCAAATTTGTCTACAAATGTCACAGGGTTATTAAGTGAATAACTGAATACTGACGTTGCTGGAGAAATTCCACTCAATGGATCGACCGCCATCCATCTTCCAACGCTTGGATCATACATCCTAGCCCCATAGTCTAACAAACCAGTAGCCAACTGCTTCTCCTGTCCGTTGTAAAGATAGCTGTTTGTATCATCGCGCATCACCTGCCCACGGCCATCCTTGTTAATTGCCAATCCGTATGGATAATAGTCGGTTTCTTGCAATGTGTGCCCATATTCGTCGACGACAACACGTACATTGCCCAGGTGATCTTTCAGATAGTAATCAAAACGCAAACTGTCTCCGCTGTTAACAACCTGTCCCTCAGCGACTGAGACCCGTTTGAAAGTGTTACTACCATCATACTGGAACTTCCCTGCATATTTGATCGTCTGTGCCCCTGCTACGTACTTGTGCTTTTTCCCCGTGGCATCATAAGTGTAAGTGAAAGCCTCGTTGGTTCCGATCTTGACAGTTTGCGGCAGGTCAATCTTATTATAGGTAATTTTTGCACCACGGTTACCATCGCTGGTCATATTCCCAACCCCGTCATACTCGTAATCACTTACTGATGCCTTTACGCCATTGCTGTTTCCAAGGCTGTTGGTGATCTTACCTAAGCGGTTACCAGTGGTACCGTAGTCATACGTAAGATCGTCGGAAGCATATCCCGCACGGGCAAGCTTCTTGATGTTCCCGTTCTTGTCGTATGTTATGCCCGACTCCGTGTTGATGTAGCCCAACAGACCCGTCGACTCCCGTAAGCGGTCCGCATCGTCATAGGTAAAAGCAAGCCCGTCGGTATAGTCTGTGGAATCTTTCCATGACCACTTCTGCGCGGAGATGTTCCCATTCGAGTATTTATCTCCATTCCAGTACGATAAGTTGAATTTATAGTAAGGCAGGTCAATACGCCCGCCCACAACCCTGTAAGCGGTATTAAAATCTGTTTGCCAGCCCCGAATGTTACTGGTAATATTTGTCCGTCTCCGAAATTTAGTCCCACTACCGCTTCCGGAGCCATAGGAATGTAACCATTTTTCTGCAAGATTGCCCACAGGATTAAACCGCTGCGCAAGGGTGTAAGCAGTTTTGGTATCCTTCCCGGGAACTGTTACGGTTTCCTTGACGCTCAACAGGCGATCTGCATGGTCATAAGAATATTCCGATACGATTGAATGGGCTTTTCCCCCTACGTTCTCTTCCGTCTTTTCTTCGGATACCACAGGAGCTATGTCAAACTTGTATTTGTACGATACTCTTTCCACTGCGCCGGTTCCCATATCATAAAGCTCTCTTACAGATTCAATGATGCGGTACTCTTGGTCATAGTAGATGGACGTCGTTACAAAATTTGTTGAAGAGCCCATAAGCCGGGCCTTTCCTCCTGTACTATATCCCTTCGGATGATCTAACTTTGTGGCAGAGTAACCGTTCTGTGCCGGCAGACTCCCGGGATAGTCATAATTATCATAGTACTTCACATCAAGCACATCGGTATCCTGAATGGTTGGCAGGGTCGTATTCAAAGAGTAACCAATCCCAGAATTCTGTTTGGCTTCGTGATGAGCAGTGCTGGTATTGAACTGTGTTTGAAGCGTCGCTCGGGTAGAGTTGGGAATACTGATTTCGCCTGTAAATGCCACCCTATTCATGGCGTCGTACTTGATAAACGTCCAGCGTTTGTCCGGCGCCTGATTCGCGTTCTGAGTCATTACCGGCCGGTCGAAATTATCGTAAACTGTCTCCGTCAGCCCACGACCCGGCGTCTGCGAACCTATAATTCGGCCCCGATCGTCATAATCGTAGGTAAAAGCCGAATTTGTAACCGAATTATCGTCCTGGAAATTGGGTTGCAGGATCGCACGAAGCTGTAATAAATCATTATAGATATAATAGGTACACAGGACATCATTACCCAACTTGATCTGATTGCATATCAGTTTCCCATACTTGTCTCTGAAATCGACCACGGAGCGATTTTGCTCGTCTTTCCGCTCGATCCGCGTAAGTGTTCCTGCGCCATAGTCTCCTCCCGAAGTAACAGCTCCGCCCGAGTAGCTATACTTTTTAACTTCTGTTGCACCGTTACCTCCGTACTTGATCTCACTTCTATTGCTGAAACCGCCTGGCGCCTGTTCCCCGTCCGTTCTTCCCAAGGGAGTCCGCTCATAAAAGGTTTCGGTATACGGGCGGCTTACGTCCAGAGGGTTCTCGGGTACCGACCGGGTTAGATTGGCGCTATTGGCTGTGTACCATGCCTCTGTTTGACCTCCGGCACTCGAGTGAAATGCTCCGTTCCCAGTTCCGGTATAGGGTAAATAACTTTTTTGAAGACGGCCAAAGCTATCGTAGCCGGATGTCGAAATGATATCCTGGCCATCAGGGCTCCTTTGCACCTGCACGGTTTGCAGCGGTCGGCCAAGCCCGTCCAGATATTGAATTTCGATATTAACCTTGCTTACATCATTTTCGTTGGCACCCGCCTGTTTGTAAACCCGCGAGAGAACGTAATTTTTGTCTTTCGACTGCTGTGCCACAACCTCCACGAGCATTGCGACCAACAGGATTACTGTCGATATAGTCCTTTTCATTTGAAAGAAGTTGTAGGATTATTGTTTGACTACGCGATGCGTGACGGTTGTGCCGTTTTCCAGTACAATTTTCACGATGTACAGGCCCTTGGCCAGATTTTGCATGTTGATCGAGCCCTTCACGCCTGACGACAAGACCAAGCTTCCCTTCGTGTTATAGAAGTCGACCTTCTTAATCTTCGCGACATCTGCCCCGCCAATGTGAAGCTCCTCATTCACCGAGATTGGATTCGGGTAAATTACCACATCGCTTTCGCCATCAAAATTGATCGCGACAATCCGGCTGAAAGCGAAAGTACCATCGTTGTCAACCATCCTCAGACGGTACAGGTTGTCACCTTTCACCGGTGAGGCGTCGCGATAGGAATAGTTTAATTTCACAACACTTTCGCCCCTTGCTTTCACTTCACCAATAGCGGTCCAGTTGACCCCGTCTATTGTCCGCTGAATTTCAAAATAGGCGCTGTTATGTTCGTCGGTCGTCGACCACGTAAGCAGCGCGGACTTTTCTTCTTTGCTTGCTTTAAACTCTATCAGCGTAACCGGTAGCGCAGGCTCCGCTGTGTCCCCTAACAAACTCAGGCTAGCCGGAATAATTACACCCGTTGGCGCAATGTCGGTACACGGCACGGCTTGTCCGGCGTAATTATAGCAGTACGAGGCTGTAATCTGATCGGACGAGTTTTTTATCGTCTTCAAACGGTTAAAGTTATCGTACTCGTACATGGTTACCTTGCCATCCGGGTCCGTCGTGCTAGACATACCTGCTCCGGGCTTATAGTCGTATTGGGTAATCTGTTCAGAGTCTGTCCCAGGAGCCACGGTTTTCTTCTTCAACAGGTCCGCTTTACCGAAGTCTCCGGCGGCATAGTATTCCACATTCGTAGTGATGCCGTTCCGTTCCTTGTACTGAGTGGGATTACCTCTGCCATCGAAAGTATTATACACGATCTCTTCGTATTCCGCCCCTGCGCCCAATTTCGATTTCACACGCTTTGGCAGATACCTGGAACCCACTTTTTCATACTCAAACTTGCGATAGCTTGTATTCGTATTCGCAACCTTCTCCTGCGTTTCCACTACGGTCGAAAGCATGAATACATTATTATTCATCATCTCGCTATACGGCAATGTTGTAGGGAAATCGTGGGGATACTTGTACGTTTTTTCAAAGATGCTTCCTTTGCTGTCAGTGGACGTTTCTTTCGTGATCTGCGCATGGGCAGGATTCTCATAGAAGTAGTTGGTGGTAGTCTTGACGTTGCTGGCCGCATTCGCCACATTATACGTTGTCACTTCTTTTTTGTTCATATACCACCAGCGCTGCCATATATTGTATCCACGGATGGCGAAGAGGCCGTCGTATGTAACGTTGAGGTTTTGATTTATCGGAAATGAGCCACTCCATTCAAAGTTTCTTCCAATCACAAACCCCATCATTTCGGCGGCATTATTGGTATTGCTTTGTGCAGCGTTAAAAAACTTTTCTTCCTGCCACACGAGTTGATTGGACGAATTACTAATTGCAGTACCAGCGAGTACCCCACCAACTATGCTCATTTCTTCTTGAGGTGGGAATGGGAAATCGTGCACAACAGGCATTTGAGGTGACGTGTATGAATATACGGTCTTCCCATTCTCGGCGAGGGTTGAGTTGTATTCCGTAACATTCAGGTAAACAATGTGCGCACCAGCACCTACGACGCACATGCTTCTGGAAGTCCGGACCAGATAGTCGCACCTTTTATAACTTCCCGTAGGAGCGATCACATCGCCAAGGCGAATCCACTGTGTGTGATCGTATTTGGGTATATCCAACAAAAAACCGGAATCGTATGAATAAGTCTTCTTATAAGAATTGGATTCAACGGGATCGGTATTCTTAATTTCTTTAACCCGAAGTCCGCCAACGGAAACCTGACTTCCATTAACCATTTGTTTGTGTGACTCGTACGTAAATTCGGTTGTCCCACCGGTTGGATACGTCACTTTCTTTAGACTGCCCCCCAGCACCGAAAAATCCGAATTTTGATCCGTTTCCTTATTTACACCAGGATATTCTACGGTGTTCCACGTCAGCTGCGGAATCCGGTAGATGTGCCCGGCCGAGGAGTTCTGAAAGCCCCAATGGTCTTGCGAATTCGAAAAAATAGCCGGAACATAAGTTTCCTCATATTTGAATGAAGTTGGGGGAAGGACGGCGAGATTCCGACCAAACTCGGTAACGGATGTAAGGAACATCCTCTTGCCCACGTTGGGGCCATAATAGGAATACCCCAAATTAAATCCTTTTATCAGAGCTCCGAGTGCGTCGCGCCATTCGATTTTGTCCAGTTTAGACTCGGCAAATGTCATTGATGAGACTCCATAAATTTTACCGGTATCCTGCCTGTCGTTGGCTATGAAAAACTCGATAGATCCGTTAGTGGTTATAATCTTCTTTACTTTTCTTGCATTGCTAACGATAATTCCAAATCCACCACCCGTAATGGAATTGTTTGGACATATGCGTTCGGCTCCCGACTGCTCGTATGCGATCCCACTTTGTGCATACAGATCTTGCCGGCTCCGCGAATAGCTGGCCAAGTAGGACACATTCTGATTATCATGATATTGGATTTGAACATTGTGACCATTGGCGGAAACAATGGAACTTGGATACCAGCTCGAGTTCCACGAGTACGGAATGTAATCGCCGGGCATTTCGGCAATCTGGCTTGACTCAGGCTTATCAAAATTATAGGTTAAACCATTCGGAGTCTTGACTGTAAAGGCCGTAATCTGATTAGCCGAGATTGTAGGCGTAATGATGAGTTTGGTAAATGGTATTGTCATCACGCCATTGGGCTTAAGATAAAACTTTACGTTATAGCCGGGAATAGACAGAAAAAATATATCCGGCTGAGAATCAAAGTTGTTGTAAGAATAGTCTTTCAGGATTTCATAATAAGTATTCAAATTCGGACTTGTATTGTATGCAATGGTCTGGACCTCATTATACCTGTTTAGAAACCCATTCGGTGCCTCATCGGCCAAACCGGCCACGGTGCGGCCGATAAAACCTACACCCGTGTTTATAGCCCAATTTTGCCCAACCCAACCGGGCGCCTCATCAAGTTTTATCCCCGATGTATGATGGTTCAGGGTAATATCGATGGGAATATCTTTTTCTTTGATACTAAACAACGGCACTGACACGTTGGCCGCGCCGGTGTAGTGGTTTACAGGTACATCGACAAATTTTGCCAGGGTACTGGCTGTTGGCGAGGGAGGCAGAAGCGAAAGGCCCGGGAACAAACCCGGAAATTGTCCCTGTCCCTCCTCTTGTACCGAAAGGATTCTGGCCGTCGTATCGGCTTCTACCTGTTGAGGCTTTGCCACCTGGGCAAAAGAGCTGGTTGCGAGAAACGTCGTGCATGCCAGGATTCCGGCATTGCGGGCAAAACGTCCCATAGCGGTTGTGAAAAATCGCATGGTTGTTGTTAAGAAGGTGATTATTTAGAAAAGGGATTCCTGCGACCTTTTGGCAAAAAGGTTTAAGGTAGGCGCAGATCTAATCTGCGCCAATTGGTACATATCCGCCGCGGCTATCCTGCACGCATTGGGAGAATTTATCACAGATGACTATTTCACCAGGATAACCTTCTTCGTCAGTATCCGCTGCTGGGTCCTGACCTGAACAAGAACGAGGCCGGAATTACCCTGATTAAGCTGGATATGTTCAACATGCTGGCCCTTACCGATCAAACGTTTGCTGAAAAGTTCGACACCCCGCTGGTTGAGCAGCGTCAGAACAGCCGCCTTGCCCGGTTCCAAATAGAATCTTACATCAAAATTCCCATCATTCGGATTGGGTGACGTAATGATTTGGTCGCCTTCGGCCTGCTCAGCGCTTGTTTCATCCTGGTTGGTTCTTGCGCCGCTACTCCCCACGCATAGCTGCCTGAAACAGATGTAGCCGGTTCCACTCGCAAATTCGATGGTGTTGTTACCCGCATTCAAAGAATAGCTCCCGATCGGTGCTTCCACATATTGCCCTACCGCGGTTTGCGCCAGGTTAAATGTCTGCCAGGTGCCTCCATTAATCCGTATTCTTCCAACAGACGGACCTTCGTGGGCCTTATAGGTCAATGTGAACGTCGACGCACCTGCGGTGGATCTGTTAATGGAGTAGGTACGGATCTCCTGTGAGTTGCCCGAGCATTGGTCTTGGAGGTTAGTACAACTTGCTACGGGCAGAACTCCGGCACATAGCTCCCTGAAACAGATATAGCCTCCTCCGCTGGCAAATTCGATGGTGTTGCTACCCGCATTGAGTGAATAATTGCCGATGGTCGATTCCAGGTACTGCCCTATATTGGTTTGCGCCAGGTTAAACGTCTGCCATGTACCGCCATTGATTCGGATTCGGCCGGTTGAAGGCCCTTCGTGCGCTTTGTAGGTCAACCTTAACGGTACTGACCCGGCAGCAGACATCGTAATCGAGTAAGTGCGGATCTCTTGCGAATTTCCTGAGCACTGGTCACCGAGACTCACGCAATTAGACGTAGGGGTCGAAGCCAATGCCTGATTCAACAGGATTCTAAGCGCAGGGTCACCTTGGAGCAATACCTGGTGAACATTCGCACGATCCCTGTCATAATAGGTTACCCAAAGCGTGTCTGCCGGATTGTAAGCATACCCTTTTTCTGTTTTGGTTTGCAATGCGACATCCTGCAAGATCCGGCCAATAGTGCCGCGGTCGCTATCCGATTTCGAAAAGATGGCGGGATACAAACGGTCCAGATATTCATCCGAAGCCGTCGGATAGGAATCCCAGGTGTTGCCAAACACGATGACGGCACCTTTGCCAGGCGCGAGAAGCCAGTCCAATGAAAGCGGTCGGGAACTGCTGGTATTGACAGAGGCTCCGAAAAGGTTACTAAACACGTTGTTTACGCCACAACCGTTGTAAAACAACACCGGGTAGTTCTCTGTGTTGTTATATCCTTTGGCAGGGTCGGTCACATAACCGGCGTTAAAATCCGTCCGATAAGGTGCGGCATGCCCAAAATAGGAGATCATCCCCAACCCGGTCCCGTTCAGTTCGGTTGCAATATTTAATTCCTCAATGAAATTCGCAGGATTCGTTTTTACTTTTTGGTTAACTGACCCGCTGAACGGCGAACTGGTCACGGCATTGGCGACATTAGAAAGATATCCTGCATACCGGTCTACCTCGCCGGCTGTTTTCCCGCCGCTGATGTGCATTACATTTTTTCGCCAGGCAAAGTTGGTCTGAGCCTCGTATTTTCTAACCTTCTCTAAATATCCATTCACTTCGGCATCGGTCAAAGCAGTAACACGGCCCACGGGAATGGCCGGCACATCGGCGGCAGTTCCACGCAGCCCATCTACCAGAAGCAAGTCGGAACCTGGAAAACCGACGGTAGGGACTTCTCCCGGCAATTCTTTGACAATCCGGTGCGGGCTGGAAATCGATTTACCGAGCAATAGCAGGTATTTCGATTTGTTACCGTCGGAAATCATAAAATCGACAAACCTCCTGATAGCAACCGGACTGGGCTCCCCGTAATTGAACTGGTTATAGATATCTTTGATTTTCACAACCAATGGCGCGTATTTGACACCAGGTGATTCTGTCTGACGGTAAGTGGCAAAAGCCTGCGCCGATGTAGCCAGGTTTTCGGAAGCGACAATCAGGTAATTATAAGAAGCGGGATTGATGTCCTGGAAAGTTACCGTCGAGATTTTCGCTGCTAAAACATCGATACTTTGCGCACTGGTTGTAACGAGCAGTTTCAGGGGGCTTCCGTTACGGGTAACCATCAGATTGGCCGCCGAACCCTGGATAACGCGGGGACTGTCTGCATTGGAGATATCGTAAAAAAGAGGACTTGCCGGCGGGTTAGAAATGGGTATTCTCGACTTCGATCCGGCAGACGCCGCTGGAAAGCTGAATTCGTTGGTATTATTGACGTCAATCGTTTGGTTGTAAGATACCGTGTAATAGCTCACAGAAAACAGCCCCCCGTCGATCACGCTCCGAAAACCGAAAGTTCCGCCGTTAGCATCATAATCCAGAGCCGGGTTCAAATCAAAGCTTACCTGTAACGGGGCGAAATCGGATGTAGAAACCGTGGTAACCTTCCGTAGCGACGATGAAGTTTTCCCGACATGAATCTGCACTTCCGCGTTTTTATAGCGACCGCTTAGCAGCATTTTAACTTTTGGAATTGAGCCAGGGTACACATTCTTTGCCGCAAAGCTGAAATTGGTAGCTACCGAACCTGCCTGCCAGCTTGACGCCGGGTTCGCCGTATAAACCGGGCTTGTAGCGGCGGTGCCTATTGGAAGCCTGGTACCTGTCCCCGTTTTTCCTGCCTCAAAATAGCTATTGAACGTAGCAGGACGACGGGAGTCTACCGAAGCGTGGGTATACTCCGTCTGAAAAGTTTTGACTTCGACCTGGTTGTGAAACTGTGCCGCGGCAATACCCGTATCAACCGCCGTGTTTTCAGCGACGGCTCGCAACCCGTTATCCGTCCCGATGGTCAGAAAGTAGGCGCTCTCCACCGAGTAAGTGCTGAAATAGGGATTAACACGTGAGCTCGACGGGCGGTACAACAATGCATCCGATGCCCCGTCGTTCGGTACGCCGTAGAAGAGAATTTCCGTGTTATCCGCCTTCAAGATGCTTACCTGGACCCCTCGATGCCACAGTTGCAGCTTTGCCTTATCCGCGGACTGGAATGCAGCTGGTAATGAGGAAATTGCGACTTTGTGAACACCCTTGGCCGACACGCCGATGCGCACCCATTGCTGACCATATTTACCTGCAAGCCATTCATTACCATTAGCCCCGCTCCATTTTTGGGAAAATACGGATGATGCGCCAAGCCAGAAGCATAGTAATAGCACACCAAAGCGCGAAGTAAAATTTTTAAACCTCATAAGCTTCATTTTATAAGTCTTTGAATAATTGGAACATGCCAATCCCATCCACCCGCATGCAAGTGTTATGTGATTGGAGCTAAAAATGTGAGGAACTATTACGGCGATCTAACGGAGCTTTCCGGAGTCATGACACAATAAAGGTGGGGTTAAGTATTTGGGGAAGAACCTAGCGAACTACTTCTCATGTAACCGCTAAATAATTTCACAACAAACCTATTCACGAATGGTCTCTCATCCCAAATGATAAATGTTAGAAAATGAACTAACATTTGTTAGTCGTAGGATTTTTCTAATGTCTCCTTTGGGTTGGCGTCCGCCTCAGCCTTGACAAAGATTCGGGTTGCATACCCAGAAAGGTCGCGAGTTGGTTGATTTGCGCGACCTGACTGACTTTGGGAAAGTTGGTGAGGAACCAACTGTATCTATCCTGCCCTTTGTAACGGCTCATAGCCAGATCGCGTTGGCGACGCTGAGTTAAATAGGTCTCCAGAAGACCAAATATTGCATGTCGGACTTCCTGGTATTTGATAGACAAATCCATTACATCCTGTCGCCTGATCTTAATGAGCAGCGTATCGGAGATAGTTTCCAGGTTTTCAGTGGAGTTTCGGTTAGTCAGATAGCTATCGCTCGAAAATGCAAGTTCACCCGGAGAAAAGAACCAGCTGGTGTGTTCGCCAACTTCATCGACATCATATGCACGAACGACTCCCTCAACAAGGAAATAGAGAAAATCCTGCGAATCGCCAACATTCAGAATGGTAGTACGGGCTTTTAAATGGACGCTCTTAGATACAGAAAACAGATGTTCGTTGATATTGGATTTTAGCGGGACAACAGCGTTTAGGAAAGTTATAAATTGGTCCATAAAATGTTATTTCAGTGTCCGCATTAGCCAATGAACACCATTTACAGAACAGGCCCTGTTTCGAGGATTTGAAAAGTTGTGAAGTGTATTCGTATCTATTTAATAAAAATCCAAAATCGGAAAAGTATTAGCTTCCTGTGCTACATCATCCATCAACTGTTTATGCTCGAAGAAATGGAAACGCCTCCTGAAAACAGTAAACTAATTGCGTTTTTGTGGTTAATACAACAGCGCAACCGGCCAAGCGGATGCATGATGACTTTTTAGAAATAACCATACCGCAATTCTTTTGATACACATCGGCAACTTTGCATTCATGTAATATTTCAATTTAGCTTGTTTTAAAAACCGAGGATTATTAACTCAAGTTCTGAGGTATGCCCAAAACTTAACCGACTATTATTGTAGAATTTATTTGTCAACTCAATGCATTTACACAACTATTCTATCGAACGATTCTGTTGAATAATACACGGCAAACCCATTATGGTTTTAGAAAAAACTCGACGCGGCTGTTTATTTAGATAAGTATGCATAGATGCTGGCAAATAAGCCGAATCGCTTATGCATCCACACTCGCCAAAAAATAAGTTAACTGCCTGCATTATAGACGGCTTATGGGTTTTCCTTCGGGTTATGTTTATATTGGATACTTCACGTAAACCTTCATAACCATGACCGACAATACCAGAGAGAACACCATTCATTTAGGAATTTGCATGGCGGGTGCCGTGTCGGCCGGGGCTTATACAGCGGGAGTAATCGACTACCTGCTCGAAACACTGGAAGCCTGGGAAGAAGCGAAGAAACATGATACCAACGGGAACCAGGTTCCTACACACCGGGTACTTATTTCGGCGATATCCGGCTCTTCTGCGGGCGGCATTATCAGTGTGATGCTGCCGAAGATGTTTTACACCGAAGGGCAGCCGCATGTGAGCCTGAACACCCCCGCGCAGACCGACGACACGAAGGCGCAAAATATGCTGTACAACACGTGGGTCAATTTTTATCTGAAGGGCGACCAAAACATCCTGGACGAGTTGCTCGATCCCGCGGACATTACCGGAAAAGGTGGCCTCCATTCCCTTCTGAATAGCGGCTTCAAGCAACGCATTGCCGGGGAAATTCTCGAAAACACCCCTGCGACCCGCACGACGGTTCCCGGATTCGTGGAAAAGGATCTGGACGTGATCGTGGGCGTGACGAATACCAGCGGCTATACATTCAATGTGCCTTTCAGAAACAACACCCCGAGGGGAAAGCAACCTGCGGAAGACGCCTACACGGTGATCACCCATCGCGACCTGGCGCATTTCGTGGTGACAGGTGACTACGATCCTTCCAGTACGCCCGGTCACCGCGGGAAGATTCCGTTCAACCCCGCGAGCACCAGCAAGGCCGACTATCAACCGGTTTCGGACGCTGCACGCGGTACTTCCGCCTTCCCGATTGGATTTATTTCGGAGAAAATGACCAGACCTTGGGATATTGTTGCGCAGAACGACCTGCTGTTCAAGGACAAAGCCAGTTTGCGGGGAAAAATTTTGCCTGAGGAATTGAAAAATCCCGGACACACGCATGATTTTGAGACCTTCAATGTCGACTCTGGAACGGTTAACAATGAGCCTTTTGAACATATTAAAACCGTTCTGGAAAAGCGCTACTATCGGAGTCCGCCTGCGAATTCGCACAATATCAATGAGGCGATAGAGGCTACCGCGACAGGTAAGGCGGAAAGCGCAGTGGATTATGAGCAAAGGAATGCAAACCCCGACACCTTCAAATCGACCATTCTGCTGATAGACCCGCTGCCGGATACGGCGAAGTCCAACCAGTTTGCGAAAACAGATCTGCGCAGCCTGGTCCCGCAGTTGCTGAAATTGCTGATGAACCAGGCCAGGTTCAAACCCGAGTTGATCGAAGAGGCGGTCGACACCAACGATTTCAGCAAATTCATCATCGCTCCACGGAGGCAAGGGAAGGACAAAAAGCGAATCAACGGCTATCGTGCATTGGCGAGCGGTTCATTGGGCGCATTCGCCGGGTTTTTGCGAAAGGATTTCCTCATGCACGATTTTTACCTGGGCCGCCGCAATTGCCAGAGCTTTTTGCAGCATCATTTTGTGGTTGAAGACAATACCGACAACCCAATATTTACCGAAGGTTACGCTAATGCAGCTGTCAGGGAGAGGTTCAGATACAAAAAAGGAGAAAAACATTACTTGCCAATCATTCCCGACATGAAGTATGTGTCGCATTTTGGCTCGTTCGACGGGTTGAACGCCGAAGAAAGACGCAGACTGAACGTCGAGGAGATTATGGACTATGGCCAGCTACCCAAAGTAGACGACGATACATTACGCCAATGGCGAAAACTCATCAGGAAACGGTTACGGGTAGCGATGAAATCGCTTGCCAACAACGAGGAAAAATCCGGACAAAAAGATTACCCGGTTACGCCTGTTTTAAATGTACTCGAACGTTGGCTCCTGGGTGCGTATGTGTACGTATTCAAAGTAAGAAAAATCGCTATCGCGCTCACAGACATTATCCGGAACGAATTGCGTGAAGTGGGGCTCTTCAATTGATTGCAACGCGCTGCGCCCAGGTGTTTATCTCCGGCATTCATTTGGAGAGCGTTGAAAACACCGCCGCAAAAATCCGCACGGCGGCCGGGCGTGTGATGAGCAGGCAAGGCTAAGGCGGCATATCCGTAAAATCCTGCTTACGGAACATTTACCAGTGTGATTCCCATCACACTTTTTTTGTGACCCAACTCCTTCGATCGGCCTGTACCCTGTCCCTAATTTTGAAGTGTTAATCCATTACTATCACAACACTTCTTGTCACCGCTGGATATGGGCAAAATCATCCTGGTTGTCATGTACCTGCTGGCCGGAGTAGCGGGCAATCCAAAAAAAGACGACAAACCGGTAGTCGCCCGACTCACCCGGTATGATGTAAAACAGGGCCGCGAAAGAGAATTCAGAAAGGCATTGACCGAAAGCGTTTCAACGGCGATCCGATGGGAAGGAAACATCATGGCCGAGGCGTATCAGGAGGAGGACAAGCCCACGGTGTTCTGGCTGATCGACCGATGGAGCAATGCGGAGGAACGGGAAAAGTTCTCCAAGAGCCCGCAAAGCAGCGCACTCGAAGCGCTGCTGCAAACCACGCTCGCCTCGCCGGCAAAGACTTACCATCTCACGGACCTGGAACCTTTGACCCAAAAAGAATGGCGGACGGCAGCCAGCAGTAAAGACCAGCCGATTACAGTGATGCTTTTTGTGGATGCGCGCCCCGGTACACAGCAGCAGTTTAAAGACACTTACCATATCGCCATGCCGAAGTTCCGCGGCGAGGCAGGCGTGATCACCTACCAGTTATCCGAAATCGAAGGAGACGGAACACAATTCGTTACGTACGAAAAATTCAGAAGTAAGGATGCCTTTCAGTACCACCTCAACTTTCCGCCCGTCAAGCCGGTGATCGAATACCTGGAATCAAATGTGAAGCAGCCGCCATTCCAAAATGGCTTACACAATCTGGTGGAGATCGCCCCGCTCATGCGTGAGTAGCCAATTTCCAAACCCCTGTTTTCAACCAAATGTCAACACAATGAAAAATAAAATTCTATTTCTGGGAAGCCTGGCGCTTCCGTTCAGCGTCATGCAGGCGAACGCCCAGTCGGCCAGCGCGCACGAGCTTGAAGTGATCAACCAGCTATCGTCCAATGCGACAGTATCGTCCATGCCCGTTTCGCAATTGTTGAATGCACCGGGTAACGAAGCATTGAAAGCCTTTTTTTTCACACCTGTCAAAAACAAAACTGCATTAAAAGGCAAGAAGATGGCCGTACTTGCCGCCGATGGTTTCGAAGAGATAGAACTTCTGGGCCCGGTTTGGTATTTCCGGCAGCTGGGGGCACATGTGGATATCGTAGCTCCGAAGTTCAATCCGGCCCCGGCCCGATACGGCCTCAGCACACCGGAAATGGCAAAGGACCACATTATGGCTATTCAATATCTCAACCCGGTCGGTTGGGTGAAAGTCGACCGGACCGCCGATCAGATCAAGGTCGAAGAGTACGACGCGATATTCATTCCGGGCGGTGCCTGGAACCCGGATAACCTCCGGTATGACCAGGATGTGCTTCGTTACATTAAGGGATTCAATCAATCGGGCAAGCTGATTGCGGCGATCTGCCACGCACCGGTGGTGCTTGCGTCGGCCGATATTTTAAAGGGACGGAAACTGACCGGCTACTGGAACATTCAAACCGACCTGAAAAATGCCGGCGGGATCGTGAGCGATGCGCCGGTGGTGACCGACGGCAACCTCATTACCAGTCGGCATCCGATCGATGTAGCGGACTTTTCAAAAGCTGTCGAAAGCTGGCTTACCAAAGATGCGGGCGTTACAAAACGTTAGGTGGAACCAGCGTTGCAAAAGTCCGGCCTGAATATCAGGCCGGATTTTTTGGTTTATCGGGGGTTGCGGGTGTCGCTGGCCCGTCTGCTGAAAACGAACACCCCCAGGTAATGGAACAATAGTCCCACAGCCCACGCCGGTGTCGACCACAATGGCCATGGGTACGACTGGCCGGTAAAGTACCAAACCAGCCAGATTGCGGGTGTGACCAGCACGAAGGCGAGTAAATGGATCCGGAAACCCTTCCGCGCCTTCTCTTTCGCTGTCGCATCCCAGTTCGTAAGATTAGTCATAAAAAAGTGGATGGGGATAGGTGAAGAATACCAAATTTACCCATCAACCCGCCGGGCGTCCAAGGAGCCAAATCACAGAAAAAGTGTGCGCAGAATCACACTGAAACGACCGGAAGAATGCTTCGGCCTCCCCCCTTTCATTCGGCATACACTTTTTGAATGCCGAGCCTTTTGATCATGGAATGCAAGGTGGTGGGCGGCATTTGGAGCATTTGCGCAGCGCCGCCCGGACCGGCCACTTTTCCTTCACACAGTTTCAGCACCTGTAAAATATGCGCTCGAACGACTTCGTCAACCGTTTTAACCCGGTTACCCACCATAATCGAGTCCAGGATCTGGTCTTCCACCGAAAGAAAAACCTGGTCGATCACCGGCCCCGACGTCATCAAAACGCTACGTTCGATCCAGTTTTCAAGCTCCCGCACATTGCCGTGCCAGCTGTGGGCCATCATAGTCTTAATCACTTTTCCTGATATACGTAATACTTTCCGGTTGCTCCGTATCGCGTGCTTTTTTAAAAAGTAAGCCGTCAGCAGACGGATATCCTGCTTCCGTTCCCGCAATGGCGGAATGGTAACAGGAAATACATTCAATCGAAAAAAAAGGTCGGCTCTGAACTTCCCCTGCCGCACTTCCTCCGCAAGGTCCTTACTGGTAGCCGCTATAATGCGCACATCGGTTTTGATGACTTCATTGCCCCCCATTCTTTCGATCTCTCTTTCCTGCAAAGCCCTGAGCAACTTGGCTTGTACAGCCATTGGCAACTCCCCGATTTCGTCCAAAAACAATGTTCCCTTGTCGGCCAGCTCCCATTTACCAATCCGACGTTCGGATGCGCCTGTAAAGCTTCCTTTTTCGTGACCGAACAACTCGCTTTCGATCAAATCCGGCGGAAGCGCCGCGCAGTTGACAGTCACCATCCACTCATCCTTCCGCAGCGAGTTTTGATGGATGGCCTTTGCCACAAGGTCTTTTCCCGTACCCGTTTCGCCCAGAATAAGCACAGTGCTTTGGGTGGGGGCCACCTGCGCCACGAGTTCCCGGAGCTTCACCATGGCGTTCGTCGAGCCGACGATTTCGGGGTGGTATTCCATGCGATGATTTTTTGCGGTGATAATCTTCCAATTTAAAAAAGAAAATCTCGCCAAATGTGTATTTTAGTCAAACATCTCCCCCAAGAAAAGCAACTGCATGGGTTTGAAAGTTTTTATTGTTGAAGATCAGTTCATCGAAGCAAACGACCTGAAATTGATCCTCGAAAGTGCCGGGCATTCCGTTTGCGGTATCGCCAAATCCGTGGACGCGGCGTTGGACCTGCTGGCGACGGTCAGGCCCGATATTGTTTTGCTGGACATTTTCCTCAAAGGCACTAAAACGGGTATCGACCTGGCCCCGGTACTTGCCGAGGCAAAGATCCCTTTCATTTATATTTCCGCCAATTCCGATCCTGCGACGCTGGATGCCGCCAAAACCACCCGCCCGGATGGCTTTTTGGTTAAACCTTTCAAAAAACAGGACATTCTCGTAGCGCTCGACATCGCCATTTACCGGTACCAGTACGCCACCGAGCAAGCGCACCTCCAAGTGCATGAGGCCCAAGCCGCCGGGCGGCGCAAGCCGAAGGAGTTTAGTGACATCATCGGGTCGAGTGATAAATTACTGCAAGCCCTCGAACTGGTGAGCCAGGTAGCACCGCTGGATACGACGGTGCTGATATTGGGCGAGACAGGAGTAGGCAAGGAAGGCATCGCCAAGGCCATTCACCAGATCTCCCGACGGAAACACAAGCCGCTTATTAAAGTCAATTGCGCCGCCATTCCACCCGGTCTGATCGAATCGGAGCTTTTCGGGCATGAAAAAGGGGCATTCTCCGGCGCATCCGAGCGGCGGATCGGCAAGTTTGAACAAGCCCAGGGCGGCAGTATTTTCCTCGACGAAATCGGCGAAATGCCGCTCGAAACGCAAACCAAGCTGCTGCGTGTTATCCAGGAGAAAGAGCTCGAACGTATTGGCGGACGGAGCACCATCAAACTGGATATCCGCATTATCGCAGCCACCAACCGGAACCTGTATAAAGAGGTCGGTGCAGGCAAATTTCGCATTGACCTCTATTACCGCATCAATGTGTTCTCCATCACGCTGCCGCCTCTCCGCGAACGCGTGGAGGATATTCCGGAGCTCGCCGATTATTTTCTAAAAAAACACGCCCGGTTGTCCCAGAACCTGCCGAAAAAAATCGAACCGGCTGCCCTGGTAAAACTGCAAAAATATGCCTGGCCGGGTAATATCCGGGAGCTGGAAAATGTCATTGAAAGGCAGATCATTTTGACGCCGGCAAGTGTCATATCCGGTTTTGATCTGCCGGAAGGCCAATCGGGCTTCGATTCCAACTTCCCGATGAAACCCGACAACCAGAAGCACCTGATTTTATCGGCCCTGGCCCAAAGCAACGGGAAAGTCTCCGGCAAGGGCGGCGCGGCAGAGCTACTCAATATGCCTGCGCCCACATTGGTTTCCAAAATGAAGAGACTCGGCATCAGCTGGCGGTTTGTGAGCGGGTGAATGCCCCGCTTACACGCTCGCCGTGGCCAATGGCTCCGGCGCAGCCGCCGCTTGCAATATCCGATGGGGAAACAAAACTTCCAAGGTCATACCGCATTCACTGCGCACTTGAAAATTTCCTTCGAGGTCCTCTGCCAATCCTTTCATTAACCTGAAACCAAAAGTTTCGACGGCGTCGATCTCGAACTCCCTGGGAAGTCCTATCCCGTCATCGGTAATGCTGAGCAAAATATCTTCCTCCGCGACTTTGGTGAATGACACCCTCACCGTCCCTTCTCTCCCACCCGGAAATGCATATTTAAGCGAATTAGTAATCGCTTCATTTAAAATCAGACCAACAGGCACCGCCTGCGAAAGATCAAGCTCAATTTTTTCTACATCGATATTGAAAATGATGCGTTTTCCGGTATTGAAGCTGCTATCGAGATAAGAAACCAATTCGTGTATGTAGCTCGACATTCCGATGCTCGTCAGGTCTTCGGACTGATAGATCCTTTGGTGCAGCATGGACATCGCCTGAATCCGGTGGCGGCTCTCTACAATCGCATTGACCGCCACTTCCTCTTTGAGATAAGCCGATTGGGAATTCAGCAGGCTGATCACGATCTGCAAGTTGTTTTTCACTCGATGGTGTACCTCCCGGAGCAGCCATTCTTTCTCGGTCACCAGCTGGATCAGTGATGCGTTTTTGATGCTGATCGTCTTCTGTTGTTCCAGTAATTGTCTGTTCGTGCTTTGCTTGATGCGGTAGCCGTAATACAGAAGCCCCAGTAAACAAAGTAACACCGCAAATCCAACGTAAGTATATTTTTCGGTCCGGGCAGCCAGTTCGAGCTTTTCCTTATGCAATGCCGCTTCTTTCGTCAACAGTTTGATATCCTTCTCTCTCTCCGCCGCCTTGAAATTTGCTTTAAGGATCAGTACCTCTTTGTTTTGGGTATTATTTTCGATCGAGTCGTTCAGGAATTTGAAGCGCTGGTAATGCCGAATGGCAGCCATCAGATTACCCGCCGCGGAATCGACTTTAAAAAGCATATGCCGGGTGTCCCGTTCAAATGCTGGCGTCAGTTTTTTCGATTGCAGCGCCATTTTCAAATAGTTACCCGCGCGCTCAAACTTTCCGTTCTGCGTATAGAACTGCCCGATCGTGAGGTACGCTTCCGCACCAGCTACCGTTTCCATCCTGCTAAAATTTGCCTTTTGCGAATATTCCACATCTTTATTGAGGCGTATCATTTCCAGATAGTACGCTTCGGCCCTGGCATATTCCCTGATGGCGGAGTAGCAATTTCCGAAGGCAAATGCCAACAGCTGCCGGTTCGCGGAAGTCTGGGGCGTATCTCTCTTTTTCACAAACGACTGTAAGAAGCTAAGCCCTTCTTCGGGATGCCCGCTTTTAATCTCCGCATCGATCAGGAGCCGCAGCAGGCTATACGTCCATACCCTGTGGACGGGGGTTGTTGCATACACGAGCTTATAATAGTTAATGGCCTCAGAATAGTTACCCATGCTTCGGTGAATGTTTCCAAGAGCCAGATAAATGGAACTGAACTGACTGCTGTCCTTCAAAATTTGGAGGTTTTTCAGGCCCAGGAGGGCATAATGCAGGGCCTTATCAAAATTTCGCTGCTTTTCATAAAGTCCAGAAAGTCGTTGATAGGATGCCGTCAGTTCACCGTCCAGTTTCGCAGCTTGTAAGGTTTGTAATTCCAGCAAATACAATTTTTCGGTCAGCTCGGGTTTGTTATGCTGCCAGTGATAATAGCCTTCCAGCCAGATACACGTGGCTACTTCCTCTGTATTCCCCAGCTCCTGGAACAATGTCCTTGCCTTTCTGATACTGTAAACCTCTGTGGCATAGGTACTGTCCGAATCGGGAATGTAGCGCGCCAGCTCCTGCCAAAAATGCGCCTCCTGCTGCTTGTCACCTGTTTGCTGGTAATATCTGATAACGCGGTAGAAGCAATTTTTACCCAAAGTCATTTCACTTAACCGAAAATGGTATTTGGCCTGCGCAATGGCACTTTCGGTCATCCACCTTCTCGACCGCTGCCTCGCACTAAGCTTCCTGGCCTGTTCCAGGTAAGGCAACGCCTTGTGCAGTTCCGCCGGGCTGGCATCTTTGTTATTGATATAATACTCGTTCAATACCAGCAGTAAGCGTATATACATTTCGCCATAAACATCTTTCAACACGGCTTTGGCCGATTGCAGGTCTCGCTTTTTGGTACATGCGTTGCAAATGAGGTTACAGGCACTGTTATGTCCCCGGGTGTAATTCAGAGATTTGCTGAGCGCCGCCGCCAGCCTGCCTATTATGACGGCGCTGTCCAGCGAACCTTTGGAATCGTTCCAATAGTAAATACCGCCGATGTTGAGCAGCAGATTGACCTTCGTGGTATCCTCTTTTGCCACCTTCAATTGCCCCAGCCAGGAGGAAAGTTTAGCAAAGGGCTGCCGGTCTATTCCAATACCGTCTGCCGTGGGTTGGGCGCTGGTGAAACGGCAATAGGCCAGTACCAGGCATAGTACAAATACAGCTTTTCGCCTCATAGCATAATTCATTGATTTTGAGCAATCACATTCCTCTCTTACCGGGAAGCCATTACCAAATTACAATCTTTAAAAGGTGTTTCATACGGTAGCGACGAACAAATTTTGAGCTAAAATGAAAATCTCAAGAAATGGCGAAATATCGTATTGAAGTTATCAACAAAAATAATTCAATACTCTAATTATCAGTCAATTGAACAATGGCATAAGTTTCGTATAGTGTCCCTATTATTTTACATAAGTGATCACCTACGCTCACAATAAATATGGAGAAATTGCGAAAACACATTGAAGAAATCACGCCGGTAAGCGACGTTGAATTTGAGTATATCAGGACGTTCTTCACCGTCAAAAAAGTGAGGAAGCATCAGTTCCTGATACAGGCCGGCGATAAGGTATCCTGTGAATACTGGATCGCCAACGGCGCATTTCGCGCCTTTTATGTGGATGACTCCGGCAAGGAACACATCTTGCAGTTTGCACTCGAAAATTCCTGGCTATCCGATTACAATGCGCTCTTTCATGAAACCGAATCGAATGTAAACGTAATTTGCATGGAGCAGGCGGAGGTACTATGCCTCTCGCTTCCCGCCCGCGAGAAACTGGCGGCGGAGCTGCACAAAATGGAGCGCTTTTTCCGTGTGAAAGTCACAACCGGATATACTGCCCAGCAGCACCGGATTATCTCGTTGCTTTCACAGAATCCCAGGCAACGCTATGAAGAGTTCGAGAACCGGCACCCGGAAATTATTCGGAAAATACCTAAAAAGTACATTGCCGAATACCTGGGCATCAGTCGCGAAACGCTTAGCCGCCTCTACCCCGCCAGCCGCCGGCATTAACTGCCTGGATAATGTGACCGCGGTCACAGATTAATAGTGATTTCGTTCAACCATTTGTTGCGCGGTTCGATGGAACTTTGCCAGCAGGAAAAGTAACAGGCGTGAAAGACCTGATTGCATCACAATGATAGCTGAGAACCATGAAAGCGTTGATCATCGGAGGAACGGGTGCCACCGGCAGGGACCTGATGAATGTGCTGCTGGCCGACCCTGTTTACACACGTATAGTAAGTTTCGTTCGCCGGTCGGCTGGCATTGTGCATCCGAAACTTACCGAGCACATTATCGACTTTAACGAACTGGACAATTTCGCCGCGCACATGCACGGAGACGTTTGGTTTTCCTGCCTCGGAACGACACGAAAATCAGCCGGTTCCAGGGATCAGCAGTGGCGGATCGATTTCGAGCTGCCCTTGAAATTCGCACACATTGCCAGACGAAACGGTGTACTGCGGGCGGTACTGCTGTCGTCCTACGGCGCTTCATCGGCAAGCGGCGTGCACTACCTGAAAATAAAAGGGCAGCTGGAAGAGCAGATCGCCGGCCTGATGTTCGAGCAGTACATTATTTTCAGGCCGGGCCATTTGCTCCGGACCAATACGGACCGCCCGGTGGAGCGTTTCACGACCGGCCTGCTCGTTTTGATGAACGGGCTCGGGCTTTTGCAAAAGTACCGGGCGCTGCCGACCGCCACGCTGGCACAAAAGCTCGCCAAAGCCCCCAAGGTCCTCGCTTCGGGTGTGCACGTGATCGAGCTGGACGAAATCTTCTTGTTTTAAAATCTATTTAAATACAAAGTCATGAGCCAAACTCTCAAAACATTCAGACGCATCGTGACCGGGCACGACGCGGATGGCAATGCGATCGTCGTTTCGGATGCGCCACCCGCACGCACACAGCTTGTAGGCGGCCCCGGCGGGCCTACCTTCGTCGAGGTGTGGCATACCCTGGAAACTCCCGCATTGATCCGTCGCCAACCCGACGACACGGACGAGGCCGGGCTGGTACTGCCCCCACCGAAAAATGCCACGCGTATCAGGGTGATCGAATTCCCGCCCGAAGGCGAAGAAATCCGTCGATTGACCGGTGCCGATGCGGCCGCGAAGTTCAAATCGATGGGCGACGAAGGTGCTTCGACTTCCGCATCGGGCGCACCACACCCGCTCATGCACCGCACCCAAACCGTCGATTACGGGATCGTGCTCGAAGGAGAAATAACCCTCGTACTCGACCGTGCCGAGACCATCATCCGAACCGGCGATATCGTGATCCAGAATGGAACAAACCACGCCTGGGCGAACCGTTCCGGTAGTCCCTGCCGGATGGCATTTGTCCTGATCGACGGCGAGTTCAATCTTGCGTAGCCTTCAATACTCTCTCAATATTATGCGTATCAAACCATTAGTCCCCGAAAGCCTGAGCCCCGACCTGCGCTTTGTGCACGATGAAATCGCCAGTCTGGTGTCCGGTAGCCAGGGCCAGGTGAAAATGCTCGACGGGCAGGGGGCATTGCTGGGCCCATTCGCCCCCATGCTGCATTTTCCGCAATTCGGCGTTCCGGCGCTGAGTTTTTTGAGGACGCTCGACATCCACGCCACGTTGTCGCAAACGGTCCGTGAAGTAGCCATCCTTACTGTGGGAGGCTTGTTTGGTGCAAAGTTCCAGCTTTACGCCCACGAAATTATGGCCGAAGCTTTCGGCCTGGCGCCGGATATCGTTGCATCGCTGGCAGCCGCCGGCCAGCCTTACGGGCTAACCGCCCAGGAAGCCATCGCACACAACATGGCCAATTGCCTCGTTAAAGGCCGCATTGTTCCCGAGTCGACCTACCGCCACGCCGTGAGCCTGCTGGGCCGCGAAGGGGTCGCCGAATTGTATTTCCTGGTTGGCGGGTATAGTCTCATTGCCGTCATCCTGAATGGCTTCGACATGCCGGCGCCTGAAAAGCCGGTGTAAGCAAGATTTTTGTAAACCTATTATTTCATATCCATCAAAATGATGAAAACAACCAGTCTGATGCTCCTATCGGCGGCATTCGCACTCTCAGCCATGGCCTCATGCACACAAGACGACCATGCGCCCGCACATACCTACGTGCTCGTGCATGGCGCGTGGCAGGCGCCTTACGTGTGGGACGACGTTCGTACCCAATTGACCAGTTCCGGAAATAAAGTAATCGTGGTGGAGCTGCCGGGCCACGGCTCCGACCAAACAGCACCACACCTGCTATCTTTGGACGTTTACCGCGATAAGGTGATCCAGGCAATCAATTCGGCAAACGGCAAGGTCATCCTGGTGGGGCACAGCATGGGCGGCATGGTGGTCACCCATGTGGCGGAGCAGGTACCGTCCCAAATCGAGAAGCTGGTTTACATCGGCGCGTTCCTGCCGGCTAATGGCCAGTCGTTGCTGGAACTGGCCAACACCGATCCCGATTCGAAACTAGGGCCGGCATTGAGCCAATCTCCCGACAAGCTGTTGCTGAATGTGAACCAGGCCGAACTCACCAACCTTTTCATTCCGGACGGCACACAGGCCGCCAAGGATAAGGTAGCTGCCAACTACCGCGCCGAGCCCGCCATTCCATTTACGAACACCATAACATTAACCAGCGCGGGATTCGGATCGGTGGCAAAGGTGTATATCAAAACCCTTCAGGACATTGTGATCTCCCCGGGATTACAAGACCGCATGATAACCGCTGCCGGCATCAAAACGGTCTACGAGGTGAATACCAGCCACTCGCCTTTCCTTTCACAACCCAAATCGGTGGGAGATTTGCTGGAAAAGGTTGCTAAATGACGGGTGTCCGACCTCTGTCAAACCTTCTCGCCCACAATCGTGAATACGGCACTATAGCGCTCCCTGACGTTGCTCATGGCCGTCCGGACCTTTTTCAATGCAGTATTGTAGCCTGCATTCACCTCCAACAGGCGTTCGGTGATCTGTTTTGCATTGGTTTGCTCGATTTCAAACGTCCAATCTGCCAGGCCTAAATCGTAGTACATCTGGCCTTTAATGGTATCCTCGGGCTGGCGCAGGTAGAAGCAAGGCGTACCATTCGTCGCGGCGATGATCGGCGAATGGCATTCGAAGCTCAGCACCGCTTGCGCTCTTTTGTAAAGGGAGGCGGCCTCGTCGGGCAGCCAGTAGCCGTGTTTCACGATGTAAGGCTTTACGTCGTCGGGCAGCGGGTTGATCAGTAGCTCATCCATCACGTCCAGTTGATAGGTCATTTCCGGGCATACCACCACTTTCCCTTTGGTTTTTCGCACCCAGGCCACCATCGCTTCGCGTAATTTGGCATGATCGATTTCCTTCCATTTGTCGTTGAGCTCATCCACTTCACGGATGCGTTCGGGGCTCCATCCGGCATTGTTGGGCCTGATCTTGTAATACGGCGTCCGTCTTAACCGGGGAATGACGCAGATAAATTTCCGGTCGGTGAGCTTGTTCTCGCTGATAAATTTCGCTGCGGCGGCATCGTCGTGGATGTCCATCGCAAATGTGGCATCCGGCGCGAACGCGATATGATTTCCTTCGAGGCCCGCTTCTTTCAGCTTCGCGATCGACGCCGTTTCGCGGGTAAAAATGAAGGACGCATTTTGAATGATCCTTTTCAAGTCGGGCGTAACGTCCTGGATGGTGACCCCGAAAATCCCGAATGGCTTTTGGGTCTGCTTTTGCCAGCTGTCCAGATAGTCGGCCGCCACTACCGACGGGCCTGAGCCATGAAGGAAGAAGTCGGCGGAGGCAAATGCCTTTTTTACGTCGTCGGATTGCGGTTCACCTTCCTTACTGACCTGTCCGTGAATAATTTGCAAATCGGGATAGTGCTTTTTGAGCATACCTTCGGCGAAGTCGCTTTTGCTCTTTTTCCAAAGGATCAGCTTCGCTTTCGGCAACCGTTTTTTGAGCAATGCGATAAGTCCCGGCGTATGCGCGATATCGCCGATATTCACATCCTGCCAACCCGAAACAAACAGGATCGTGGGATCGGCCTTCGCTTGCGCCATTTCGCCCAACAGCATCACTCCCGCCAGCGCGGCGGCATTTTTTATAAAATCTCTTCTGTTTTTCAAATGCATGATTGATAAGAATTTAAACTTCTCTTTTTTAACCTAACTGAGGTATTGCCCCATCAATGCCATCGTTTCCTTCTGGCGCTTATGTACAAATGCGAGTGCCTTGTCGACCTTCCGCGAGGTCGCTTTTTTGTTGGTAAGCATGTCCAGCACAGTAGGCACCAGCCTATCGATATCGGCGGGTTTGTCGAAATCGAAAAGCCACTCGTCCAGCCCTATATCTTTCCACATAATACCCTTGCTGGTTTGCTCCTCGAAGCGGCACACGATCGCAGGAATGCGGTTGCCGATGCACATAATGGGTGAATGCATTTCGATGCCGAACAGCCCCGCCGAACGTACATAAGTACTGATCGCTTCATCGGTGAGCCAGTACTCCGTCCGCAGCACCGTTTTTTGCTTCACATCGTCGGGCAGCGGGTCAAAAAGCATTTCTTTGCCGATCCGCATCTGCGTTTCGTTTTCGGGGACGATCAGGATTTTGTAAGGCGTCCGGCGGGCCACGGCGGTGATCGCCGCTCGGATCGGCGCATTGTCGTGCTCCTTCATGGCCTCGTTGCGGGCGTGCTTGTCGGCATTCGGTTTCTGGTTCTTGCGGGGCAACTCCCACCAGGGCGTGAAACGAAGCTGCGGAATCACACACACGAACTGGCCGTTTTTCAGGTCATGATTTTTCAGAAATGCGCTTGCTTTCGCATCATCTTTCAAATCCACGGCGAATGCGCCATCCGGGCAAAATTCCATAACGGTCGATTTTACCCCTTTTTCCCGGGCAAACGCAAGCGAGGCCGAGTCCCGGAACAGGGCAAATTGCGCGCCCGTCATAGTGGAAACGTCTTCCGGTTTGAACTTCCAGCGATCGGCGGGCAGGCCGTACACTCCCGGAAATGTAATACCATAAATGCCGTAGGGCTTACCGGTTTGCTCCTTCCACAATGCCAGGTCTTTACCGCGCACCAAAGAGGGGCCCGAGCCATGCAGCATGAAGGCACATTCTGCAAATGCCTTTCCGACATCGGCTTCCGATGTAATGATTTTCAATTTGGGAAAGCGTTTCATGAGCATCTGGTCCACGCCTTTGCCGATATCGACCGGCCATAAACGCACTTCAACGTCGGGATAATGCTGCTCCAACAACGTGATAACGCCCGGTGTGTGCCCGATATCGCCGATATTTTCGACCTGCCACGACGACCGGAGCAGAATACTGCGCTGCGCCGCCCCACCAAACGCGTCCAAGCCCGCCGCGAGGCCCGATAACAATACACTGTATTTCAGAAATGATCTTCTGGACTGCATGTGGTTAAGAGTTTAGAGTTGAGAGCTTAAAGCTTAGAGCTTAGAGCCTAATTCATTGATTTAAAACAACATAAAACCCTACCGATAGCCGGGGTTCTGCTCAAATCCGGCTCCGGTGTTGGCGTCGATCACCTTCTGTGGAATGGGCCAGTAACGGTTGAAGTCCTGGATGGTCGAGCCCGACGATGGGCCGTTCGGTACCGAGGGGACCGAATTGTACTTGCGCACCCTGTCCACGAGCCTGCCCATGCGGATGAGCGTACGCAGGCGGGGCTCTTCCACCACCAGTTCGCGGGAGCGTTCGTCGAGGATGAAGTCTTCGGTCACGTCGGCAGCGGCGATCAGTTTGGCTTTCGCTCGCGCACGGACGACGTTCAGATCCGCGGCGGCCAGGGTTTTATCCCCTTTCCTGAAATGGGCCTCGGCACGCAGCAAGTACGTCTCCGCGACCCGCATCCGGCTGAAATCCTTCACCGAATTACCGCTCAGGTTGTTGTTACCCATCGGCGTCCCCTCGATTTTGCGGATATAGGGATAATACTGTCGCAAAGTATCCAGCATAAATTTGGTCGGCGTGCCGTCGGATTTGGTCGTATAAAGCTGGCCGTCTGCGCCTCGTTTGGTGAGGATCGGTTTACCGAAATACTCCTTGTCGGCCGCATTGTTGTAATAATAGGTCCTGCGGATGTTATAGACTGAATTGCGGATATCGTTTGGGTCGAGCTTCCAAATGTCGTATTTGATGTAGTTCGTCGGTGAATTTACGCCGATACCACGCCCAAGACTGTCCGACGGCAGGTTAGCGCTGCCATTGGGAGACTGGATTTTGTCATATTCCGGCCCCCAGTAACGGATGCTTATATTGGCCAGCGTCGCCGTGGAATAGCCGCCGGGCGTGAAGTTCTCAAACTGCCAGGCCCACATAACCTCCTTGTTACCCGACGATTTATTGATCTGCCCGTCAGCAAAAATATCGGAAAACACGTCTCCCGGCCGCGCGCTTGCCTTTCCGAACCGCTGGGTCATCAGCTGGTAATCACCGGCTTCCTTACTGATCACCTTCGTAGCCACCGCAATGGATTTATCATAGTAGGAATTATCTTTCTTTTCCATACCTAATGAAATATAAACCTCGCTCAGCAAATGAAAAGCCGCCGCCCGGGGGATTCTCCCATCCGGCACCTCCATGGCCAGCAAAGCCGAAGCCGCTTCCAGATCCTGCGCAACAAATTCCAGGACTTCCACGCGTGAGCTGCGCACGAAATCGAACTTCGGCTCGACGATCCGCTCTTTTACAATAGGCACCCCTCCATACACATTAGCCAGGAAGTTGTAGGTATAAGCCCTGAAAAACAACGCCTGCCCTTTAATATTGGCCCGGGCGGCATCGGCTATTTTCAGGCTCGGGTCGTCGATATTGTCCAGGATAAGGTTCGCCCGAACGATCATTTGCTTAAATGCCCAATCCCAGTAAATAATGGTCGCTTCCAGGTTGGAGTTCAACAGGCTGTAATCCTTGTTACCGCGCGAATCATTCCGGCCCCATTGGCTTTGGTCGGTACCGACGGTCATGTATTCAAAATTGTTGGAAGCAATGCTATGCTCCTGCCGGGCGCCTTCATAGAGCGACACCACCGCGGCATCATAGCCCGCTTCGTTGACAAGCAGGTTTTCCGGGCTGAAACGGTCCAGCGGTACTTCGTCGAGGTATGACTCCTCACAGGCAGTAGTCAACCCGAGCGCGCACAGGGTGAGTAAAAAGGTAATGTATCTTTTCATAATCGGTCAGGTTTAAAAAGAAATATTGAGCCCTGCAATGAATGTTTTGAGCAACGGGCCATTCTCCTTCGGGTCTCTGCCGCCGGCACCGAATTCGGGGTCCCAGCCTTGCCATTTGGTCCAGGTAGCCAGGTTTTTCGCGCTCGCGTACACTTGCAATGAGCCTATTTTCACCGCTTTCAAGAGCTTTTCGGGAATATTATAGGATAGCGAAACGTCTTGCAGGCGCGCAAAAGTCCGGCTTTCGTAAAAACCATAGCCGAGAGGATTGCGGTAGTTGATCCTGGGCCGCGTGTTAATCGGGTTTGCCGGCGTCCAGTAGGCAACGTCCAGGAAATTGGCCTGATCATAGAAATTTGTTCCCGGGTTCAGCATGTCCATTCTGGTATAGCCGCCCTGGCGGATATTGAAAGCCGCCGACAAGCTCAGCCCCTTGTAGCTCCACACATTGGTAATGCCTAAGTTAAACTTCGGCTGCGCATTGCTAATTACGGCCCGGTCATGCGGGGTGATCTTCCCGTCGGGTACGCCCTCCGGACCGCTGATATCCCTGAAACGGATGTCACCGGGTTTTGCGCCCGGAATCAGGCTCAGGTCGTCGCCGGTTTGGAAAATACCATCAAAAACATAATCGTAGTTACTCAGCAGCGGATGCCCGATGAACCAGCCGCTCGCAATGTCGTCGTCCTCGCGGCCATCGTTGTTCACATCGCGGCCGGTCAGTTTCACGATTTTATTCCGGTTAAAAGAAAAGGCGATGCTGGTATTCCAGGCAAATCCTCCGCGCTGGATATTGGTCGTTTTCAGGTCTATTTCCAAACCGCGGTTTTTAGTCTGGCCAACATTCCGCAGGAACTCTTCAAAGCCGTTGGTATTAGGAATCGCCTGTTTGAGCAGCAGGTCGTAAGTCCGCGTCCAGTAGTAGTTCACCGAAGCGGTGACCCGGCTGTTGAACGCCTGCACGTCGGCCCCGATATTCGTACTCTCCGAAGTCTCCCAACCCAGGTGTGGGTTAGCAAGACTGCTGGGGCTCAACCCCACCGACGTGGTGCCGCCATCGCCAAACACGTAGTTTTTCTGCTCCACCTGGCTCAGAGAGGAATATTCGGCCACGCCGCGATTCCCGTTCCGGCCCCAGGAACCCCGTATTTTCAGAAAATTTATTTCTTTTAAATCCCGCATAAACGCCTCCTCCGTTACATTCCAGCTCAACGCAGCCGCCGGAAACACTCCGAACTTGTTCCCCGCTCCGAAAGCCGAAAAACCATCCCGGCGCATGCTCACTGTGGCCAGGTACTTGCCCGCGACGGAATATCCCACCCTGGCCATGCTCGAAAGCTGGCGGTTTTTAATGGCCCCCGCATCGATATTAAACCCCTCCCCGATTTCCAATGCATTGTAGCCCAACGCATCGTTGAAAATGTTCTGACTCGAAAGCTGCGAAAACTCTTCTTTCTGCTCATAGGCGCCGTAAAGCAACGTCACGTCGAGACTCTGGCGCGGTGTGATCTGCTGTTTGTAGCTGATGATGTTTTCTATCGTAATGTTCTGCTTTTCGCCGTGGCGCTTGGAGCCGGAGCCGAGCCGGTTCAGGGGTTCGTACGATGGGTTGTACTTAAATTCCTTGGAATCGGTGCGGGTGTAGGCCGCATTCAATTTATAGGAAAGGCCTTTCCAGATGCGTACGTCGGCAAAACCATTGGCAAACAATGCATTGGTGATCGATTTCCGGTCATTCAATGCGTAACCGATCAGCGGATTGGCTACCAGACCAATATCCTGGGGCAACGGACGGGGCGACTTCCCGTCGGCCAGAAAAAGGCTGGCATACGGGCTCAGGTAGGTCGTTGCCACGAGGTCCGCGCGCACACCCGAGTCGTCGCGCGAGGTAAAGCCGGAGTTCACGCCCAGTTTCAGCCAGTCGGTAGCATCTACCGAAAGATTGAGTCTGCTGGAAATCCGGCTGAAATTATCCCCTTTCACCGGCGACTTCGCTTTCAGGTAACCGCCGGAAAAGAAGTAGCTCGTGCGGTCGGTTTTGCCCGACACGCTCAGTTCATAATTCGACATCGGTGCCGATTGTTTGATTTCCTCAAAAGGCTTGATCGAGCGTCCCGCAGCCATGTTCTCCAACTCCACCGGCTGGAACGGCACCGCTCCGCCGTCCGCTATTTCGGCGTCCTTGCGTGCGGCCAGGTACTGTTCCGCATTCAGGAGTTTAGGTAAAAATGCATAGTCGGAAGCACCTGCATAGGTATTGAACGAAAACACCGGCTTGCCCGACTTCCCCCGCTTGGTGGTGATCTCGATCACGCCATTCGCAGCCAGCGAGCCATAAATGGCCGTCGAACTGGCATCTTTCAGCACGTCTATCGACTCGATATCGCTCGGATTGATATCGGCCAGGCTCCCGCCGGCATAAATTATACCGTCCAGGACAATGAGCGGCGCCGTGCTTGCCGAAATAGAGTTGGTACCCCGGATCTTGATCGCTCCTACCTGCCCGGGCCGGCCGTTGTCGGTCACTTGTACCCCCGCCGTGGTTCCCCGCAGCATCTGGGATGCATTGGTATTGGGTTGCAGTCGCGTTTGCTCCACATTCACACTCGCGATGGCACCCGTCAGGTCGCGCTTTTTAACGGTGCCATACCCTACCACCACCACTTCCTCCAATGCTTTGGTATCGGGTTTCAAAACCACATTCAGCTGCGTCCGCGAGCCGATCTGCACCTCTTGCGGCAGGTATCCCACAAACGAAAACACGAGCAAGTCGGCTTCCTGCGGAATTTCCAGGTCAAACTTTCCGTCCACGTCGGTCACCGTTCCCGATTGCGTGCCTTTTATAACTACACTCACACCGGGCAGCCCGGCGCCGGCCTCGTCGGTTACCGTCCCTTCCACGCGGCGTTCCTGCGCACGCATGGGCGAGGCCCCGGAACTGTGCTCAGGCGCGATACTCCCCGTTTTTTGCTCCGGCTCCGCCCGTGAAAGGATGATCTGCCTTCCTGCAACCACATAGCGCACCTGCACGGGTTTCAGGATCAGGTCCAGCACCTCGCCCAAACTTCGGTTGTCGGCATTTAATGTGACCCGCTGCTGCACGGGCACCACCTGCGGGCTGTACGAGAACTTGATCTCCGCCTGTTTCTCGATCAGGTGCAATACCGATTTGAGGCTTTTTCCTTGAACGGTAATGGATATACTTCGATTAAGCAGCTCCTGCCCTGCGGCACTACGCGCCCAGGAGAGATGGATCATTCCAAGCACCAGCAGCACAGGTCCCACGGTGCTCCTCATGCATTTGAATGCATAACGTGCGGCAAGTTTTTTCATAAGAAATAGTTTAGCTGTCCCGCAGCACGGCGGGAGATTTGAAATACACTAAGATTCACCAGTTACCGGCACTCGCCTCCATGAATGACTACCTGGCCGTCGAGCTTCTGGTAGTCCGCATTGATGGTCGTACAAATGACCCGCAACTTCTCTTCAAAAGTTTCGGTTTTAAGCGAAGCGCTGAGCTCACAATTTTTTAACTGTTCCTTGTTGTAAAGAATGGAAATACCATACGCCTCTTCCACATCGCGGATTACCTCACTTACCGGCACGGCGTCGTATTCGAAGGAAGGCACTTGTCTGGTCGTGCCGATCACTTTTGGCTCCGGAACGATCGACTTGCTGAACTCCTCGGCCTGTCGTGAGAATACTGCCTGCTGATTGGGCAGTAACAGTAACCCGCTCGCCGAGCGCGATTTCCCCTTTTCAACAACCCCATTATCCTTCGAAACCGAGACCTGGCCGGACGAGACATTCACCAGCACCTTGGCCTCGGCATCGAATGCCCGCACCGTAAACTGCGTACCCAGCACGCGGGTCACCACCTCATTGGCATACACCAGAAAAGGCTTCCGAACGTCACGCATAACTTTGAAATCTGCCTCTCCGGAGAGGTAGACTTCCCGCGCAGCAGCATCGAACGAGGGTTTGAAGCTGATCCTGCTGCCCGGTGCGAGTTTCACTATGGAGCTGTCGGGAAGTACGATTGTTTCGACCGCTTTACTTTGGTTGGCGCGCTCGGTATATGCGCCGTGTACCTCGCCCACTCGGGTGGCATAGTAGGTTTGTGAGCCCGGCCTGCTGAGCCACCAATAGGCAAGCAGGCCGCTCAAAAACAGGAGTACCGCCGCCGCAACCCATCGGGAATAACCTATGCGGTGCATCGGCGCATGCTGCCGGCGGTTCGTTTCCCTGATCCTCGCCAGGAGGGCCTCGATCGCCTCGTCGGAAATGATGTTTTCGGCATATTCGCTGAGTCCCTGCCGGATGGATTCCAGCAAGTACACCGCCCTGTTCCATTCCGCCAGATTAGGCGGGTTGCCGGCCAGCCACGCGTCCCACAGCTGCGCCGTTTCCGGAGTAGGCTCCAACTGATGACCGACGAACTCGTCCGAGAGCAGAAAATCGGCAGTAACGTAATTATCCAGTGAATGGTCCAAGGTACAATGCTTTGTGCTGGTTCATACATAGATGACGGAACCCACAAAAAGTACTCAGTTTAACCCAAAAAAATATTAAAAAAGTGAAGAACAGGAAGGATAATCCAGCCGCGAAGCTTCTCAATGGCCCGAAATACGAGGTTTTTGGCTGATTGGGTATTCATTTGCAGGATCTCGGCGATCTGGCTGTAATTCAGGTTTTCGATAAAACGCAGCTTGATCGCCTCCTGCTGGCGTTGCGGCAGCTTGGCGATCAGCACATTCAGCTTGTCTTGCCGCGACACGGCCATATCGAGCTCTTCCAGTATTTCAAAATCATCGGGATCGAAGATCTCCGCATCGATTTCCGACAGGGAGGTAAAGGGCCGTTCCTTGCGTTCCAGCAAATGTATGATGCGGGTTTTCAGCGCTTTAAGCAGATAATATTTCACATGCACCGGAACCGAAAGCCGCTCGCGTTTGATCCACATTTCCGTAAAAACATCATGGATACAGTCCATCACAAATGCATCGGAGGCAGCTACCAGGCTGGATCCGTAACGGTACATATCCTTGATATAAAGGCGATAAAGTTTTGTATAGGCTTCTTCATCGCCATCCTGAAACATTTTCCAGAGCTCTTGTTCGGTTAATTCAGGCAACGCGGATGGTTGGGTTAGATTGAAAGCTTGGGCCGGCCAGACGCGAGCCTGCCAGTTCTGCATTAAGAGACGGCGGATTCCCCTATTTACTCTGACCGACCGGCACCTCTCTTTACCCACCCCGGTAGTCGGTATCTGTCAGAATAATGTCTCCGCATTGCCCACAAAGTCGCTGAGGAGATTTCAGGCGGCTTTTATTTTAACCAAAGTGAAAATCTTGTCGGGCAGCTTATCCGTAATTTGCAGCGTTTTGCCCCTCATGTCGATTCGAGGAATGCAAAACGTTACTTTATTGCCCAGCCAACTGTTCCGGTTATGTTAGAGAAAAACGAGATCGTCGCCCGCCATTTAAGGAAGTTTGATGCATTGACAGATAAAGATATTGCCGAGAGTCAGCCTTTCTGGAAACCGCGCAAGATCAGAAAAGGCGATTTCTTTAATATGCAAAGCATGGTTTGCAATGACCTTGGCCTTGTGGTGAAAGGAATTTTCAGAATATATTACCGTGATCCACAGACAGACAGAGACAAGAATCTCTTCTTTTTCTCGGAAAATCAGTTTGTGGTTTCATTCAGAAGCTTCATTTCCCGCAATCCCTGCTGGTATTTCATAGAGGCCATGGAAGATTCGGAAATTGTATTTATTTCCTACAAAGATCTCAATGGCCTCTACGAAACGAACCCCAATTGGGGAAAATTCGGAAGATTGCTCGCGGAACTGTTTTTTTCCTATGCGCAGACCCGTACGGAGGAATTTATGTTTTTTTCCCACGAGGAGCGCTATCTGAGGCTATTGGAAGAGCATCCCAACATCGTCGAGCGGATCCCGGCGTACCATATTTCATCCTACCTCGGCATTACCAACCCCTCGCTCAGCCGCATTAGAAAACGTGTAAAGAGGTGATGAACGGGAATGCAATATCCATTCATTCGGTGGCAATGTGCGTAGGCGTTTTCGCGAGGCGAAATGCGGAGAGCAAGTAGTAAAACGCCCCGAAAGCGGCATAGCCGGCCAGGCTGGTGATACCCATCGTAGGATCGTGCGCGAGCGCGATAAAGGAAATGCCGCCGGCCACGGACTGCCCCCCGCTGATAATCATCGGCCATTGCCCGCCCAGCGATTTCCGCCGACGTACCCCGAGTACGAGTTGGATCGCTCCTGTGAGGATTGCCCAAAAGCCAAATACCACCAGCGTTTCAGGAATGCCTCGTTGCAACGCAATACCGACGGCGATCGTGGTGATGACACTGATCCCAGCATTTACGTATTGAGGCGCTTTTGAAACACTGCTCCGGTTGGCGCGAATATCCAGCAAAGTCCCCACCACGTCCCACGCCGGGTAAACGATCAGCAGGAAAGTCGCGATGCCTGCGGATGATCGAGCAAAAAGAACGACAAGCGTTACCCAAATGACCGAAAAGGCCGCGCGAATAAAGTAGAGACTGCGTAATGACCTGGCAGTTGTAACAGACTGACTGTCTGCGAATGCCCGGGAATGAATTGGAGCTGACATAATCTTCATATTTAAGTGTTTTGCTGCTCCAAAATTGTGCGGTTGGGTTAAGTAAAATTTTCACCTAAGTTAAAATGCGTGAAATTTTTCAATCATCGCTTTGCTATGACAGGATCGACCTTATAGGAACTGCCCCGCTGTTCTCTGCGGATATTGTAGACAAAACGCTTTTCATCGATCGTAAGAATTACCTTGGCGGTGTCGCCGATCACCGGGGAAATATCGAAGTACCTCCTGTACTGGCCATGGCTCGTAAACTCCTGGTAAACAATCTTGTCGCGGTAATCGGCTATCTCGATCTTGTACCTCAGACTTTGAGGGTTATTAACAGCCAGCCGGACCTTCCCCGCAGAATTAATGGTAACATGAAACTGATAGGAGGCCTTCATTACGTCACCCTCCTGCAATGCCATCGCCGGCGGCAGGGCCTTCCTGACAGGTTCTGCGGGTAGTTCTTCGGTTTTCAGCCTCGTAATAATGAGTTGATTCGCCGAAATGTCTGCCAGCAGCCTGTTGAGTCGCCTTTGGTTTCGTTTGTTTTGCCTGATCCATTTTTCAGGTACGTCTTCCTGGTACAGCAGTGCATGATCTTTGCTGAAAAACTGCACGCGTGTAGTCCGCGACCTGGCATCGGTGAATACACGCCAATATGAGCCGGATGAATCGGTCTCTGCACTCAGATAGCTCTGAGGTGCCGATTGCGCCTGTGCATATGCTCCAAAATACGGCGATTGGAGGAGCAGAAATGAAAGGAGTAAGTTTCGCATGACGTTGTCAATGAGTTGGTTGAACTGATTCAGGAAGCGAATAAGCGCAACATTTTCCTGGCAAACCGGGATTTTAGACGTACGACATCGTCCGGCACCTACACCACAGAAAACGGCACGGCAGCACATGAAGAAAGCCCATCAGCCTGTCAACCGGGTTCGGCGTGCGTTTGGGAGGTAAATTGTGTCGTTGGGCGAAAGATTGGACGTCGAAACCATTGAATCTTTATTTTTAGGTTTCGAAGGTCCAAATCCGAAGTAATGATCCGCATCTCTTCTATCAAACTACCCAAAGAGCTATGGGCACAATGCCTTTTCTGGCTGTGCTTCTTCCTCTTTGAGTGGCTCAATACCGGTGCCTACCTGGACAATTTCCAGCAAAGCCTCTGCCAGATCAGCGTGCAGTTGCCGTTGCTGATCGTCGCAGGTTACTGGCATTTGCTGGTCACGGTACGCCACTTTCTGCTTCACGGGCGCATGACGGCATTCTGGATTTCACTCACTGGCGGTTTGGTTATATTCGGTGTGCTCCGTCGCGTGATCAACTACACATGGATTTATCCGCTCTACTATCCGGCTGCCCTTGAAAAGCCGTTCTGGTACGCGCCCAAAATCCTGGCCGAAGCCATGCAGCTGCATCTGGTAGTGGGGCTTTTTGTGGTCGTGGACCTTATCAGGCACGCGCTCCGGCAGCAACAGTTGAGCGAAACATACCGGCGCGAAAAGGTCTCGGCGGAGTACCAGTTGCTGCAATCGCAGGTGCAGCCGCATTTTTTATTCAACACGCTGAACAACCTCACGTCCGTCTCCATACAGCAGCCCGATAAAATGCCGAACTTATTGCAGCGCCTGGCCGGATTACTGAGCTATCAGCTGCATGAAAGTCACCGCGACAAAGTGCCGCTATCGAAGGAGATTGCCTATTTAAAAGATTATATTTCGCTCGAACAAATCCGTTATGGCGACCGGCTGGACATTCAGATGAATTTCAATTACCTCGCGGGTACTACGCACGTGATGGTACCGCCGATGCTACTGCTGCCTTTTGTCGAGAATGCATTTAAACACGGCGCAGCGCAGACGGAAGGACAATGCTGGATACAGATCAATCTGTCGCTCAACGATAAGCGGCTGATTTTTTCGGTTGAAAATTCGGTGCAGACGGACGCCCCGGTCCCGTTTGGGTCGGGATTGGGGCTTACCAATCTGAAAAAGCGCCTGGAAATCCTTTTTACCGAAAGCTACGAACTCGTAACAATGCCCGAAGAAGGGCAGTTTTTAGCAGTTTTAAAATTCAATATCAACTAATGGCGATCCGATGTTTTGTGCTTGACGACGAGCCGCTGGCTACCGACCTGATGCAGGATTATATCGGCAGGCTGCCCGATCTTGAACTGGTGGGTGTTTGCAACAGCCCTACCAAAGGCTTGCAAATGCTGCAACAGCTGCAAGTGGACGTGGTTTTCCTCGACATCCAAATGCCCCGGCTCACCGGCTTTGACCTGCTGCGCCCGCTCGGATACCGGCCGAAGGTGATATTCACTACGGCATTCCGGGAATATGCATTGGAAAGCTATGAGTTCGATGTACTCGATTTTCTGGTCAAGCCGATATCCTTTGAAAGGTTTCTGCAATCGGTGGGTAAAATCTACCGGTTTTCGCCCAATCCGGCCGTGCAGCAGGAACAGCCGCAAGCGGCTAATCCGGTGCGGGAATACCAGTATTTCAAAGTGGATAAGGAAATGGTGAAACTGTTCCTGGATGATATTCTCTGGATTGAAAGCCTGAAAGATTACGTGCGGCTCCACACACGCTCGGGACCCCTGGTATCCTATTTGAGGATCAGCTACCTGGAAGAAAAGCTCCCACCCGACCGTTTTATCCGCATTCACAAATCATTCATCATTTCGCTCGATCACATTCAGGCGATCAGCGCAAATTATATACGGATCAACAGCGAAGAGATCCCGATCGGCCGGATTTACAAAGCCAGGCTCGACAAGCAACTGCAAAACGCCACCGATCCGGGGTAGGTTTAACCATCCGTAAGCAAGCGGCCTACGGACGGTTTCCGGCTTCATTCCTACATCACCTTATCCAACTCAGGCTTAAACGGCTGATTGTAGAACCTGCGGCCTTTGTTTTTGTACAATGCATTGGCCACCGCGCCGAACACCGGCGGGAACGGCGGCTCTCCCAGGCCGGTCGGGTCTTTGTCGTTTTGCACGAAATGTACTTCGATCTTCTTCGGGGCCTCGTTGTGGCGGATGAGCCGGTAGTTATCGAAGTTGGTTTGCTGGGCGGCACCGTCTTTGTGGGTGAGCGCACCATAAAATGCATTACCAATACCGTCTACCACAGCGCCTTGCACCATATTCTCGGCTGCCTCGGGGTTTACCACAATTCCGCAATCCATCGCGCTGAAAACACGCTCCACGTAAGGCTGGCCGTCGCGGGTAACTATGTCCACGATGTGTGCTGCGTAGGAATTATGACAGAAATAAGCGGCCACCCCCCGGTTGTACTTTTCGCTGCCGGGCTTACCCCAGCCCGATTTGTCACGGACCAGTTCCAGCACGCCTGCATAGCGGTCGGCATCGTAATCATTGTTTTTGCCTACCGGGTTTTCCTTGGCCTTTTTCAAAAGATCCAATCTGAATTGAATCGGGTCCTTGCCCATAGCTTCGGCCACTTCGTCGAGGAAAGATTGCTCGGCCGCCGCATTGAAATTCGACCGCGGTGCGCGGAAAGCGCCAACGGTGATATTCGATGGAATCTGCCAGCCTTCGGCCAGGTAATTGTCCACCGCCCCCGCCGGAAAACGGTTCGCATGGATCGGGTGCTCGGGAATACCGCCGCCCTTGACGTGAAATCCGATCAGGTTCTTGTCGGCGTCCAGCGCCGCACGATAGGTCGCCGTGTACATTGGCCGGTAAATGCCGTAGGTCATGTCATCCTCCCGGGTGTATATCAATTTCACCGGCGCCTTCATTTTCCTCGAAATCAGAGCAGCTTCGGAAAGGTAATGGTTATACGCCCTGCGGCCGAAGCCACCGCCCATCCGGGTCATTTGTATTTCGATTTTCTCAGGGGGCAGATTCAGCAGCTTGCTGACAGTTGGCTCGATCCAACCGGGAGATTGTACCGGACCTACAAGGAGCGCTTTTTCGTCGGTAACATGGGCGAAGTAATTCATCGGCTCCATGCAGTTGTGCGCCAGGAAAGGCGCCGTGTACGTACGCTCGATCACCTGCGCGGCATTTTTAAAAGCAGTTTCGGGATCACCATCTTTGCGGAGCTCCTGGGCTGGCTTTTGGGCATATTCGGCCATCTTCGCCATTTGCGTTTGTGAGCTTTCCAATGCTCCCGGAACCGTCACTACCCTTTTTCCGTCCCTTCCGGCCATGGTATCCTGCACCTCACCGGCAGGCTCCCATTGCGCAACCAGTTTTTTGCGGGCATTCATCACTTCCCAGGTGCTTTTGCCTGCAATCACGAGCAGATCATTGAAGGTGCGCGTATCGAAACCCGCCTGCTCAAAACCCTCTTCATATAATTTCAGACTGAAAACATCTTTAATGCCGGGCATTTTTAACGCTTCCGCAGCATCGAAAGATTTCAGTTTCATCCCGAATGCCGGCGGGTGCTGGATCATCGCGATCAACATGCCTTCCATACGGTAGTCCAAACCAAAAAGCGGCTTGCCGGTGACAACCTTCTGCCCCTCTACATTCTTCCTGGATTTACGAACGATCGTAAAATCCTTCGGCGATTTCAGCACCAGGTCTTTCGGAACAGGTAATGTGGCAGCCTTGGCGGCCATCTGACCATATTGGGCCGTTTTTCCGCTGGAATGCGAGAGCACACCCGCTTTGGTCGTCACCTCTCCCACCGGCACGTTCCAAGTTTGCGCAGCCGCCGCGCGAAGCATTTGCCGGGCCGCCGCGCCGGCTTCCCTAAGCGGTTTCCAGTACATCTTCACCGAGTTACTCCCGCCGGAGAACTGCGGCCCCAGCTTCACATTGTCGTGCGGCCCCATTTCGACCGTCACATTTTTCCAGTCCGCATCCAGCTCTTCGGCCACGATCATCGGCAGCGAGGTCATCACGTTCTGGCCAAATTCCGGATTAGGGCAAATGAGTTTGATCCGGTTATCCGCCGTGATCTGAATGTAGCCGTTGAGCGCAGCCCACTGGTCGGGTAAGTTGAGCACTTCGGCCTTGTCGGCCGATTTGAAGCTCGACAGAAAACTCACCGTCAGCATCATTCCGCCGCCCGACAGCAAAGACGCTTTCAGGAACGAGCGCCTGTCCAACGCATTTTCATCATTGTTCATGGTCAATTTCTTTTGCAGGTTCGGGTAGTGATTTACTTCTTAGCCGCCGATTTAACGGCTTCCTTAATCTTCACATAAGTGCCGCAGCGACAGATATTACCGCTCATCTGGGCTTCGATTTCCTCGTCGCTCGGGTTCGGATTGCGTTTCAGCAATGCCGCCGCGGTCATGATCTGTCCCGCCTGGCAGTAACCGCACTGGGCCACGTCGTGTTCGAGCCAGGCCTTCTGCACCGGGTGTTCCGCTTTTTCGGATAATCCTTCAATGGTCGTGATGGACGATTTTCCCACTGCCGACACCGGCAGCTGGCAAGAGCGGACCGCATTGCCTTCCAAATGGATCGTACAAGCGCCGCATTGCGCGATGCCGCAGCCATATTTGGTACCGGGGAGGTCGAGATGGTCGCGCAATACCCAGAGCATCGGCGTGGCAGGGTCCACGTCCACCGTCCTGGATTTTCCATTAATTTTCAGATTGAATGTCGCCACAGTATTGATGTTTTCTTTTCGTGAGAGCTTAGCTACAAAATGTAAATGAAGCAAAAAAGCACACATTGAACCGCTATTTTCGACAAGATGCACCAAATCCCTCCCGAACGGATACGGAGAGAAACATATGCCGTTCGTCGAGAAATTCAGGTGTTGGACGAAAAGGGCAGAAATACCGGCGCTAGGGTAGTTAATCCACCTGCCGGATATTCGATTTGAGCTTGATCAGCTCGCCCAGCAATGAAGTGGTGGGAACCGGCACGTTTCCCAACCGTTGCGCTAAACGGGCAATTTCGAGATTGAGCGAGTCAATTTCAGTTTCCCGCTTATGTAAAATATCCTGATAGGTTGATATCTTCTGCCCGTCGGACATTTCGCTGATGCTCAGGATGTTTTGCACAATTTCATCCTCCGTCAAACCGATCCCGTATTCCCTGGCTACGGCAAGGCATTCACGGATCACCTGCTTTCCTACTTCGAGGACGGCCGCATTACGCCGGAACACACCATTGTCTACTTCCAAAAGCGGGCAGATTGAATTGAATACGCAATTGGAAATGACCTTTTTCCAGATGAAGGATTGTATATCCGGCTCCGACCTGAACGAGAAAACGCTGGTATTCAGCCGTGCTACGATGCTTGCCAGCATATCTTCGGGGCCAGCGATTACCCCTATCGGCGAGGCGGTAACCAGCCTGAAACGCACCTTGTTTTCTCCCGCCGCCTGGCTGGTTGCCATGAGCACGCATCGGTACAACCGCTCGAAGCCCATGTCAGAAAAACAGCTCTCCACGTGTAACCCATTTTGCAGGAACACGATGGGCGATTGTTTTGCCTTGGAGTATAGCTTGTGAGCGAGCTGCTGATTCCCAAATGATTTATTGGTCAAAACGATCAGTCCGTTCAATGTTTCGTAGTGGGTGATCGAGCCGATTTCGATGCGGGCGCTTAACAGCTCCCCGCCGGTATCGACCTCCACAAGTTCATGGGATGTTCCCGGACTGTCCACTGAGCCGCGGAGAATCGTTACGCTCCGGCCATTGACTGCCAACGCCACAGCCAGCGCTTTGGCTATGACGCCATTTCCTATGATATAAGTTTTATCAATCGCCGCGTCGACACCCATTTCAACTTGCATAGCTAAGTCATTTCTAGTCAGAGAACTAACTCATTTACCCAACCGATGTTCTACGTGACAGCAATGCGCGGATCTGCTTTTCGAGGAGATTGAAAACCAGCCCCGCCATAATGAAGACACACGCTGCCAGCTTCCATGACGACAGTTCTTCGCCCAGGAAAACCGCGGCGCTCAAAAGCCCTACAACGGGGACCAGCAAAGTAAATGGTGTCACCACGGCCGTCGGATAGGTGTTGAGCAGAAATCCCCAAATGCCGTAACCTACGAACGAGGATAGATAAACGATATAAAGAACCGCAATAACCGTCTCGGTGGACAGGCCGCGAATGGAATGCATAATCAGCTCGGGGCCTTCAAAAATATAGGAGACTGTCATCATGACGGGCGTCGCAACCAGACTCCCCCATGCGACCAGCGCAACAGGCGACTCGGCCGCAATTTTCTTTGAAAAAACATTACCCGTGGCCCACGAAAGTGCGGACAGCAGGGTTAACGCAAGCCCAATGAATGTGGCGTTCCCATCCACATGGCTGGCGACGATTCCGATACCGATAAATGAGATCAGCGCACCGAACACCTTCCAGATGCTCGGCACATCGCCGAATATGAACGCGGCAAGCCCCATGGAGAAAAACACCTGCACCTGGATGACCAGTGACGACAGTCCTGCCGGAAGCCCGAGGTACATTCCGCCAAAGAGCAGTCCGAACTGGATCGCGAACGTGAAGATGCCGTAACCAACGATCAGCTTAAATGGCGCTTTGGGCCTTGGCAGGAAGAAAACCCACGGCAGGGCCGTCAATGCAAACCGTGCGGTGCATAAGAGGATCGGCGGCAATTTTTCCAAACCAATGTGGATGGCGATGAAATTCACGCCCCAGGCTATGACCGTAACCAGGGCGAGCAATAGATGCTTGGGTTTCAAAATCGAACTGCTGTTAGTGTTTACTGCTTTACATGCAAATTACCGCAACAGAAAGGAGTGATAATAGATATAGTTTTTTGTTTTTTTAGGGGTACAGATTTACAAAGCCTGCTTTACGATGTTGCCGAGGCGTTTGATATCATTCTCCAATGCGTCGTCCCAGGGGAGCGCGAAATTCAGGCGCATACAATTGTTGAAGTTGCTGTTTTGAGAAAACATGCTTCCCGGCGCGAAGCTCAGTTTCTGGCTCAGGGCCGTCTGATAGAGCTCAGCCGTGTCCAAGCGCTTATCCAGTTCCAGCCATAGGAAAAATCCACCCTGCGGTTGGGATATTTTGGTATTTTCGGGAAAGTAGTCCTCTATGGCCTGCTGAAATTTAAGACAATTGGTGTGCAGCGTATGCCGCAATGTCCTCAAATGGTGATCATATCCTCCGTGTTCCATGAAATCGGCTATCACCTCCTGGAACAACGAAGGAAGCGTGACGGTTTGCACCAGTTTCTGGCGGATAATCTTGCCTTTAAACTGCCCGGGGGCAATCCAGCCGACCCTGTAACCAGGCGCAACCGTCTTGGACACGCCGCCACACCACATAACGATCCCCTCCTCGTCGAATACTTTGAAAGGTTTCGGCCGCGTGCCGCTGAAAAACAGGTTTCCGAACAGGTCGTCGTCGATCAGCGGAATGTGGTGATGTGTGAGAAGCTTTACCAACTCCTTCTTGTTCTCATCGGGCACAAGGCTACCCAAAGGATTATTGAAATTGGCCGTAAAACAGCAGACATCTACTTGATGAATGACCTTTTTCAATGCATCGATCTCGATACCCGTAAGCGGATGCGTTGGTAGCTCTATCACATGCAGGCCCATCGACTTCGCCAGTTGCAGGATGCCAAAATACACCGGGCTTTCCGTAGCGATGGTATCTCCGGGCTTGGTGGTTGCCAAGAGGCATTGGTAAATAGCGTTGGTGGTTCCCGTCGTCGTGACAATATCATCCTCGGTCAGGCTTCCGTCGAAGATCAACGACCACTTGGCAATGTTCCTTCTCAAAGCCGTACTCCCCTGCGCGGGCTCGAAATCCATTCCGCTGCCTTCGAGCTGCCGCATCGCTTTGATAACGCCTTTATTGAGCTTGGCAATCGGCAGCAGTTTGTTATCCGGAATGCCCAGGGAAAACTGCCTGATGCTCTTATCTCTTAATATATCAAAAACGCTGCTGATCAGATCCTCGGAATTTTTCCCTTTTTCCGGTGAAATGAGCTTGCTCACGGAGGGAAGCGCAAGCTTTCGCTGGGACGTTTTGCTCACGAAGTAACCCGACTTCGGCCGCGATTCGACCAGTGATTTGCTTTCCAGTTCCGCAAATGCCTGAATCGCCGTATTTAAACTTACCCCGTAAATCTGCTGAATGGATCGTATCGAGGGCAGCTTATCCCCGATTCTCAGTGTTTCGGACAGGATCTGATCCTCGATAATTTTTGCAATCTTCCGATAAAGGATTTCTTTTCGCATATTTAACCCGGCCTGTACCCTACAAAGGTATCGGAATTAAAGCTGTACCCTCTAATTTCACATGGGATAAAAGTTTACACTATGAAAATACTCATCAGCATACTTATATGCTCGATTTGCGTCGAGGCTGCCGCGCAAACCGCTAAACCGGCACTCAGTAGTAAATTTATAAGCTTGTCGGGTGGACGAAGTACTCATGGCACCGGCGACATGGCAGGCGTGTCCCAACGGGTAACGTACGGGCAATACTTCAGAAAAAAACTATTCTGGTTTTCTGCGGTTGGAGCCGACATTCACGACGGAAAGGTTTTGAGCATAACCACTCAAGACGATGGCACGGCACTGGACCACTCTTACCGATACACGTCAGGCGCAATTCAAATCACCGGCGGCGGCGGATGGAGCATTCTGCGGACAACCAAAAGCGAGTTGGGTGTCAAGGTCAGCGGGATATTGCGGTACCAGTCTTCTTCCTATTTTGACTACCTTGCCATCGCCTATGATCCTCAAAAAATAGGCCCATACCCTGCAACTTTCATCCTCCATACCAGCCCGCAACGCACATATGCTGTTGGAGTGGGGCCGGAAGCCTTTTACCAACAAAGTATCTTTAAATCAATATTTGCGGGATTATCCACGGGATTCCAGATAGATACAAATGGAGATGTGTTAACAAACATATCCCTCTCGATTGGCAAGAGAATTAAATAGCACCACAAAAAAAAGCGCTGCATTCAAATCAGATTCACGAAATCTTCATGATTTCTCTTTGCACCCTCGACAGAAACTTAGAGCGTGATTTTAATGTCTCGATGTCCTTGTGGGAAGAAAGATAAAACACACCTTCCTTGCCGGGGTCGTCCAACAGGTAAAATTTGTAACCATACCTTACCTCGCCCGGCAGCAGTTCGTTGCCCCTGATGGTTGGTACAAATTGGTAAAGGATCGCGCCGTGCTCCTTGAAGAACTCGGGCGTGTACGGCGTGGTAAGCTGGTCGGGATTGGGCGCCTTTGCTACATAGCGCTGCTCAAATCTGGCTCTCATAGTACCGCCTCCCTTCTGCACGCTGCGTCCAGAAACGATTTCCGGGCATTTTCTTCTGATACCTTTCTCATGATGATCAAAGTTTGCTGTTGATGATGTACAGCAAAAATAACATCACGCTTTGAGAAATGCACTATATTTTGATATTATTTTTATCTTATTTTTGATACTATTAAAATCAATACATATCAACTATCTAAAAAAGAGAATCCCTAAAACGAAAATCTTGGAAATACGCAGCCTGCCTCGCAGCGAATTGGGCACAATGTTTCCGTATTCACACAATTTTATACGCACAAAATTTGGAGCAAATTAAAATGCATCGTAATATTACGATATAATTAAACCGCATTATGGGCGCTACGAAAACGGATCTATTTACAAAGGAACAAAACGAGCTCGCTGTGATGGCCAAAGCGATCGCTCACCCTGCACGGATTGCTATTCTGCAATACCTTGTCAGAAAGAATGCCTGTGTGTGTGGTGACCTTGTCGAAGAACTGGGGCTAGCCCAGGCGACCACCTCCCAACACCTGAAAGAATTAAAAAATGCCGGGATTATTCAAGGCACGATCGAGGGCGTAAGCGTTTGCTACTGCATCAACCCTAATGTGTGGAACCAATATAACGCCCTGTTCAGCAATTTCTTCAGAGAGGTTGACCTATCCGGCGCCGGGTGCTGCTAATTTTTTTACCCTAATAATCGCAATATTGCAATAGTACGATAAAAAACCAGAAAACATGCAAACCGAAGAACAACTTAAAGAACTCGTCAAGCAGAAGTACAGTGAGATCGCTTTACAGGATAAGGAGACCAATCAATCATCCTGCTGCGGTTCGGGTGGCTGCTCAACCGAAGTGTACAATATCATGAGCGACGATTACAGCGAATTGAAAGGATACAATCCCGACGCCGACCTTGGGCTGGGCTGCGGGTTGCCAACACAGTTTGCTAAAATCAAAAAGGGAGACACAGTCATTGATCTGGGGAGCGGAGCAGGTAACGATGCCTTCATTGCCAGGGAGGAAACGGGTATCGACGGACGCGTAATCGGTATCGACTTCACCCCGGCTATGATTGAACGCGCCAGGATCAACGCCGAAGCACGCGGCTTTAATAATGTCGAATTCCGGCAGGGTGATATTGAAAGAATGCCGGTATCGGCAAATATTGCCGATGTGATTGTCAGCAACTGCGTACTGAACCTGGTACCGAACAAGGACGGTGTTTTTAAGGAAATATTCCGCGTTTTAAAGCCAGGGGGCCATTTCAGCATCTCTGACATCGTATTGGTCGGCGACCTTCCCGAGGCTCTTCGCTCCGCCGCTGAAATGTATGCAGGCTGCGTAACCGGCGCAATTCAAAAAAATGAGTACCTGGCGCTGATTGAAACAAATGGCTTCATGAACGTGACGCTTCAAAAAGTAAAACCTGTTATAATTCCGGACGATATCCTCATTAATTACCTGGACGAAACCGGGATAGCGGCCTTTAAATCCGGTAATACGGGCATTTACAGCATCACGGTTTACGCCGAAAAACCTGCCGGGACTTGTTGCGCTCCGGGCTGTTGCAATTAGTCCTAAAAAAATGTCTCCTCAAAACCGCATGCCTTAAAAAATGAAAATTGCCTTGTTCTCCGATGTTCACGCGAACCTTCCGGCGCTGGAAGCTTTCTTTAAAGACGTAGAAACGCGCCATGCCGATGCGATTTATTGCCTGGGAGACCTGGTAGGCTACAACATCTGGCCTAATGAGGTCATCGATGAAGTCCGAAAAAGAGGCATTTCAACAATTGCCGGAAATTACGATTTCGGGATCGGTCGCGCGAGCGATGATTGTGGCTGCGCTTATAAGACGGATGAGGAAAGGGAAATGGGCCAGATATCCATTGCTTATACCAACGAGGTAATCAAGGAAGAACAACGTGCCTACCTGCGTACACTGCCCGCACATATCCGCCTGGAATTTCAGTTGAATAATGAAACGCTCCATGTGATGCTGGTACACGGCAGTCCGCGGAAGGTCAACGAATACCTCTTTGAAGACCGGGACGAAAAGAGCCTGATGCGGATCATGGAACAGGCCGGTGCCGACGTATTATGCTTTGGACACACGCATAAACCGTATCACCGGCTGTTGAATTCCCGCGTTGACGGAAACGACCACTTCCGCCATGCGATCAACATAGGCTCAGTGGGCAAACCGAAGGATCAGGACCCTCGCGGCGGCTACGTACTCCTGACTTTTTATGAGAACAGCTCGTCACTGGACAAGGACAGTGTTAAAGTGGAATTTATCCGCTTCGGGTACGATGTAGAAAAAGCCGCAAAAGCAATAGAAGACAGCCCGTTACCAAATGCTTATGCCGATATGCTAAGAAACGGATAAAAGAAATTTCCCCGATCCGGCAAATGGACGACGCGTGGTGCCTCACGGTTAATTCGCTACCACCCTCATCCCCTGCCGCAAATCGTTCCGGGCATTGACGACGATTTTGTCGCCTTTCCTAAGGTTGCCGAACACCTCGGTGACGTTCGACGATTTCTGGCCAGTCCGCACATCCACAAACTCCGCATTACCGGCGGTATCCACGCGAATCACGTATTGCCTTTCGGTGGATGCCACTACGGCGGTAGAGGGCACAGTGAGGGCACCCTCGGTGGCTTCCGGCATAAGCGATACTTCCGCGAACATTCCCGGTTTAATGCGACGCGAGGCGTTGCTGACATCGATTTCGACCGTCTCCGACCTGAATTTCAAATTCATATTTCCGGACCGCCGGCTGACGTTCCCCATGAAATTCTCGCCGGGCATCGCATTGATGTGGTAGGTAACGGGCTTCCCTTTTTTCAGGCCCAGGCTGTAATTTTCAGGCACGTCCACTACGAGCCTGAGGCGGTCCTGCTGTTGCAGGTTCAGCATCGGACCAGTTTGTTTCAGGCCCGCCCCTACCAATGCGCCTGGGTGTACGTTACGTTCGGTAATGATGCCGTCGAATGGCGCGCGTACAGTCAGGTAGCTTTTGATTTGCGTCAATGCGGCCAGATTGGCCTGCTCGCCCATGGCAGAGGCACTGTCGGCCATCATTTTGGCCTGCGCACTTTCCAGGTCGAGCGCCGACACCGAGCCCGTGATACGCGTGCTGGCTTTAAGGCGACGGTAATGTTCCTTACTGGCTACGAGTACTGCCTGCGCTTTGAGGTAATTGGAGCGCGCAGCCACCAGTTGCTGCTCGGTTTCGGGCGCTTCCAGCACCATCAGCACCTCACCTTTGCGTACCAGCGAGCCACGGTCTACGAGTACTTTCTGCACAAATCCGTCGGCCTTTGGATAAATACTTACTTCCTGGAAAGCCATAAACTCGCCCGGCAGCTGGATTTCCTGCCCGACTTTTCCTTCCGACACCTCACCTATTTTAAAGGAAACGGCGTCTTTGGCCTTCTCCTTTTGCATCGGCTTACTGCCGGAAGATTCAGACGAAGTACAGGAAGCAAAAAGGCCCATTCCGAGCAGCCACAGAAGGCCGTTATATCGATTCGTTTTCATATTAGGATAGTTCTGAATGTAGAGAGCCATTGGCTGACAATGCGTGCCGCGCCGTTTCCGCGGGTTCAGGGAGCAGCGACGGGTCGCGCAACGGTGTTTTCTTTTGAAGTAATACATAAACCTGGGGTACCATGTAAAGCGCCGCCAATGTGGAAGCGACCAGCCCGCCGATGACCGCCCTTCCCAATGGAGCTACCTGCTCGCCGGCTTCTCCGGTACCGAGGGCCATGGGCACCATCCCCGCGATCATCGCGAAGCTGGTCATCAGCACCGGTCGGAGACGCAATGCTGCGCTGTCCATCGCCGCGCGATGTGCGTCGCGGTAATCCCAGCGCAAACGTTCGGCGTTAGTAACGATCAGGATTGCATTGGCGACGGAGATTCCCGTGGACATGATAATGCCCATGTAGGACTGCAAATTCAAAGTGCTGCCCGTGAGCAGGAGTGCGCCGATAGAGCCGGCGATCACCGCCGGAATGGTGGACAGGATGACGAGCGACAATTTAAATGACTGATAATTAGCCGCCAGCAACAAAAAAATCACCAGTACCGCGATACCAAGACCCGTTTGCAGGCTATCGAGCGTTTCGGTGAGAAGTGACGACATTCCTTTCACCTGCGTCACCACGCCTTTCGGGGCTTCACCGAGCGAGGCAATGGCCTGCTCCACCGAGTGCGTGGCTGTGCCCAGGTCCTGGTGATGGATGTTGGCCGACACCGTCACAAAGCGCCTGGGCCCCGTGCGGGAATATTCGCCCGGCAAAGTATCGACCGAAAATGTGGCCACATCGGCCAGTACCGGCCTCGCCTGCCCTGCTACTAGTGGTATTTCCTGCAATTGGGCCAGGTTCCGCATCGCATATTCCGGGATCTGGACCTGTACCTGATAGGTGTAGGCCGCTTTCTGGTCCAGCCATTGGTTTTTCTCGGTATAGCGGCTCGACGACGTGGATGCGGTAATAGAGCGCGCTGCCGCTTGCAGGCTCATACCCATCACGGCCAGTTTTTGGCGGTCGAGTTTGATATTGATAACCGGAAATTTGAGCGGCTGCACAATGCGTACGTCCCGCAAGTGCTCCTCTTCGGAAAGCTTTTGCACCAGCTTGTTGGCATATCCTTCAATATCCTTCATATCCCGCCCGGCGATCTGCACTTCAATGGGTGTGAATGCACCGCCGCTCATGAGTTTTTCGGTCAGGTCTGCCGGTTCAAAAGAGAGGGTAATGTCGGGCATTCGCTCTTGTACAAGCCCGCGAATTCGCTCTTTCAAATCCTGCATATTGGTCTTGTATTCCGCGTGAAGGCCTGCTTTAATCACCGCGTCGTTGGGACCGCTCGTGCTGACGTACAGGTTGGATGTCGCGTAATTGGTAGGGACCACCCCCACATAGGCCGATGAAACTTCCAGATTTCCGTCGGCCGCCTCATCGACGAGGGCAAGGAGTGTGCCTACCTCTTCCTCGGTCCGTTCGAGCCGGGTGCCGTCGGGCGTTTTCATGCGGATCACCATTTGCCCTGAGTTGATCTGGGGCAGCATATCCTTCCCAATCACCGCAAAACCCCACGCAGCCAGCGCGAGTATGACAATCACATACACACCCACGACCCACGTGTTCGCGCGCAACAGCTTTCGGCTTTGCGACACGAACCCTTGGCGTACGCGGTCAAAGAAAGTGGAGGTTTTACTTGCATCGTCGTGTGTGATGTGATTGGAAGAATGCTCTTTCAGCATCCAGTTGGCCAGAATGGGCACCAGGCTCTGCGCAAGCAGATAGGAAACGGTCATGGCAAAACCGATCGAAAGCGAAAGCGGCAGGAACATCGCCCGCGGCACGCCCGACATGATGAATGATGGTGCAAATACGGCGATAATGCAAAGCAGGATCAGCAACAGCGGCAATGCCACTTCTTTACAGGCATCATAAATGGCTTGCCTGCGCGGCTTACCCATTTCGAGGTGCTGGTGAATGTTCTCGATCGTGACCGTCGCCTGGTCAACCAACACTCCTATGGCCAGCGCGAGCCCCGAAAGCGTCATGATGTTGATCGTCTGCCCGGCCAGGTTCAGGCACAATACGGCGGCAATGACCGAAACCGGAATCGTGATGATGACGATCAGCGACGAGCGCCAGTCGCCCAGGAAAAGTAATACAGCCAGCCCCGTCAGTAGTGCCCCCAAACCGCCTTCAAAAAGCAGGCTTTTGACCGAATTAATCACAAATACAGACTGGTCGAATTCGTAATTGACCTGAATATCGTCAGGCAAAAGACTGCGCATTTCGGGTAGTTTGGCTTTCAGGGCCGTTACTACGTCCCAGGTAGAGGCGTCGGCCGTTTTCACGACCGGGATATAGGACGAGCGGCTGCCGTTTACAAGGGCATAACCGGCCGTCACGTCGGACCCATCGGAGACCGAGGCGATGTCCCGCAATAAAACCGTCATGCGGCCCTGCGTGCTCACGGGTATTTTTTCAAAGTCGGCCACCTGCTCTTCCAGAGAGTTCAGTGTGGTAATGTAGGTGGTATTGTCAACGCGGATATTTCCCGAAGGCGTCATCGCATTATTGGCCGCCAGCGCTTCCACTACTTCGTCCGGCGAGAGGTTCAACGACCGCACTTTTTGCGGATCGAGGTTGATCACCACCGTACGCGCATTGGTACCGATCGGCGGCGGGGCGGTAAGGCCGGGTACCGTCGAGAACAACGGGCGGACGCGCGTCACAGCCAGCTCGTGAATTTCTTTTAACGGACGTGTTTTACTGCTGAAAACCAGGTCGCCGATCGGTACCGAAGATGCATCGTAGCGTACAACCTGCGGAGGCAATGCACCAGGTGGGAAGAATTTCATGGCCCTATTGACCTGAATGGCGACTTCCGCCGCGGCCTGCGCCATGTCGCTCCCTTCGTAAAATGCGAGCTTAACGATGGTAAGCCCCTGTACGCTCCGGCTGGAAATCTCCCGGATCCCGCCAATGTACAGAAACTGATCCTGCATACGCGTGGCGAAGAAGCCCTCCATTTGCGCCGGCGACATTCCGCCATAAGGTTCGATCACGTAAATGACCGGGGAATTGAGTTTTGGAAAAATATCGACCGGTATGCGGGTGGCGGACATAATCGAGAAAACCACCAGTCCCATTACAAAGACCAGCACCGCGATCGGACGTTTTAATGATAAATTCAACATAACTGAATAGGTTTACGGCCGGCGGAAAAAGCTGAAAAAGTCTTCGAAATCACTCGTGGCATAAGCGCGCTGCAACCGTAGCTCCACCGCCCTGCGCTCGATATCGACGGCCTGTCTTTCCACTTTGGTGAGTAGTTGCATGGCATCGGTTAGGCCCAAAATGTTTTCGATACCATTATTATAAAGAGAAAGCCGCTGCTGGTAGGCGCTCTCGGCGGACCGGATCGTATTGGGCAGTTCCTGCAATGCAAGGCGCACCGTGGCCAGCACCGAATCCGAGGACGTGAGCGTATTTTCCAGTTTCAATCTTTCAAATTCCAACCGCGAACCGGCTTCCCTGACCTTCCATTGCTGTACTTCGGTGCGGCTTCTGGCACGACGAAAGTCCGTCAGGTTCACGGTAGCGGCCAGGCCTACCAGGAAGTTCGTCCGGCTGTATCCGAATCCTCGACCGAGGGGGCCGAAGTTATTATCAATGTCCAGGCTGGTACCCCTTGCCCAACCGGAAGCCAGCACCGAGACACGTGGCAACGCCGCTTTCCGGATCGCCTCGATTTCCGATTGCTGGCGGTTCAAAACGGTGTTCTGATAACTCAATATCGGGTGACCGACCACCACTTTCAGGTCATTGGGCTGGCCTAAAAGCGCCTTTTCATGAAAAGTGGTGTCAATTGCCAGCTGGCTGACGTTCCGTCCGGTGAGCATGGATAATTGCAGGAACGCACGCCGCAGGCCTTCATCGATTTCGTAATAGCTCAGGCGTGCCCGCGACAGCTCCACGCTCGCGAGCGACGAGTCCAGACCGGGCCGAATTCCGTTGTTAACCAGGTTATTGATAATGCGGCTCACCGTATCAGCCCTTGCAAGGTTGCGGGATTCGAGTTGCAGGATCCTGCCGCGCCAAAGCACGTCCAGGTAAGCACCTACGACCGCCTGCCGGAGCATAAACTGCTCGCGCCGGACACCCGCCTGCCCTACGGCAATGTCGGCTTGCGCCAGTTGGTCCTCGGCTTTGTACCGCCCGAAGTTATAAACCTCCCAATCGGCAGTCGCCAATGCGATGTTCCCCGAGGCGAGGTCCATTCGGTTTTCGTCCCGTCGTCCGCCGGAAGTAGGGACAATCAGCCCCATTGAAAAGTACGAGCCCGAAAGCCCGTTGGCTGTACCGACGTCTACCTGGTCGTGCAGGCGCAGGTTCGGCAGGCGATTGGCTTTCAGCACATTCACGGATGATTCGAAAGCCGCCAATGCCGCACGCTGGGCTTCGATCGTCGGATATCTGGCCAGTGCCGCATCCACTGCCTGCTCCATACTCAGCAGCTGGCCGTACACGCGAATGCAGACAGTTGTTAGAAAAAAGAAGATTATGGTAAGCTGTAAGCGCATCATTTTGACTTAGATTCCCTATCGGTTGATCGATCGCCAAAGTAAACCGGACCTTGATTATAGGACGGTTAGAAGGTTATTAAAAGGTGATTAGAAAGACGGTGCTATACGTCTTGTGACCGGAAGCTGTTTAAATTTGAAACATCAATACAGCGAATCACATGAATGTCCTAGTTGTCGAAGATGATGTAGAGCTGACCCAATTCATTCAAAAAGGGCTGGTATCAGAAGGTATTTCCGTCGCCACGGCATACGACGGCGTCATTGGCCGGAGCATGGCCAACGAGAACCGCTACGATGTGGTGGTACTGGACGTGAACCTGCCGGGCGTAAATGGTTTTGACCTTTGCCGTTTCATCAAACACAACTGGCCAGCGGTGCCGGTGATTATGCTCACCGCCTTGGGCAGCCTCGATAATAAGGTGCTGGGCTTCGAGGCCGGGGCCGACGACTACCTGGCCAAACCATTCGCATTCAAAGAATTACTTTTCCGATTAAAAGCGCTCGCACGGCGGCATCCGGCCCGGGCACCGCGTCCCAAACGCCTCGAACTCCTCGATCTGGCCATTGAAACCGACTCGCACCGGGTATGGCGTGGCGGCGAGCGGGTTGAACTTACCGCGCGCGAGTATGCATTGCTCGAATACCTGATGCTCAACCAGGGCCGCGTGGTGAAGCGGATCGACCTGCTGGAAAATGTCTGGGATGTGCATTTCAACACCAATACCAATGTGGTGGATGTGTATATCAATTACCTCAGAAGAAAAATCGACCATACCGGACCGAAACTGCTGCATACGGTTTTTGGCGTGGGCTACATGCTGGGGGCCGAACCATGAGTATCAAGCAGCGTATCACCATCTGGTTCGGGGCGCTGGTGGCGTCCCTACTGTTGCTCTTTTCACTATTTATTTATCAAACCTACGAATCCTACCGGCAATCGCTGATCCGCACCCGGTTGCAGCGCAGGGCCGTGGCGGGCGAGCTCTATTTTCAGAACCGTGCTGAATTTCACCGGTTCAACTACCTCACCCTGCCCGACCAGCACGAAACGATCGTAGGTCCCGACAATAAAATCATTTACAATTCCTCCGGCCCGGACGATTACAAACTCACAGCCGGGCTGCTGGCCCGGGCGCGGGAAAAAGAGGTGTTTTTCAGCTACTCAGCCCGGCCCTGGAATACCGACAAGGAAGGCGTCGCATTGTCCTTCGTGATCGACGGCACACGCTATGTGTCGGTCGTCACCGCTTATGACCTGGGTGGTCGTCAGGCGAGTAACAGCCTGCTGTTCATCCTTGTGGTGGGGAATATCGTGCTGCTGGTCATCGTTGCATTTGCCGGGTTCTGGTTTGCGCGCCGCTCCATGCTACCGTTTGATCAACTGATTAAACAAATGAATCCGGCTTCGGTAAACGACTTTTCATTCAGGCTCGAAAGCACCTCCAAAGCCGACGAAGCCGCATACCTGGCCAATTCGTTCAACGAGTTACTCGGCAGGCTACAAACGCTTGCCAATAGTCAGGAGCATTTCGTAGCTTATGCTTCTCACGAGATCCGCACGCCGCTGACGGTCGTGAAAGGCATTCTGGAAACGTCCTTCGCCTACGACAAAGCGCTCGCTGACGTGCGCACGAGCATGGAAAAGGCGCTGTTCAGGCTGGAAGACGCCATTACCCTGACTAACTCGCTATTGCAGCTCGCGGAGGTCGAAGGTTTGCAATCCGTGAAAATGCGGGAGGATGTGAACATTGTCGATACCATCCTCGACAGCATCTCCTATTTCGGTGAAAAACACCCCGACCAGCAGATCGAGCTTACATTATCCGATATTTTTACCGAGCAAAGCCAGGTCATTCACATCATCGGCAACTCCGTTCTGCTGAGGACCGTGCTCATCAATATCCTCGACAACGCGAGCAAGTATTCGGACAAGAAATCCGTAAAACTCGACGTGGACCTGGACGATCACGAGATGGTCATCGCCATTACCGACCATGGAATGGGCATTCCGCCGGAGCAGTTGGAAAACATCTTTATGCCCATGATGCGGGCCAGTAACGTCGGCAAAGTACCCGGGTTCGGGCTGGGCTTAACGATCGCCAAAAAGATCATTGACATGCACCGTGGAACACTGACCGTAAATTCCGAACCGAATCAGACGAAAGTCTTTATCAAAATTCCCGTCAGGATATCTGTTGGATAGCTGTCTGAAACGCCACAGAGAATTCTCCGTTAAAGTGCCTGCAACGTTGCAACAATTGCCGCCACAAAACCCTTACTGATGGCGCCGCTATTATTGTCCGTATCAATCACACGGTATTCGCCCTGGTCGTCCTTTTCGAAAATCAGCGTCTTGCCTTCGACTTCAATATGGAGCTGGTAAGTATAGCCAAGCGGCACGATGGTCAATGGCAGTTCGTGGGAAGCCCCCAGATATTCGACGGGAAGCATCATCGTTTCATTCATGCACAAAATTAAGTACAATTATCCAAAGGGGCATAATATGCAACAATAAGCTATTTTCAATAATCATTCGGCACAGTAGCTCCTTGCAACCAAACGTTCGGGATATGGGTCTCAAACAACGCTGCGGCGTGTTGTTTTAATGGCATTTAAATTCTTGAAGCTATGAGAACTGTGCTTGGTTTCCTTTTAACCTTATCACTGATTACCTGCAAAAAATCGAACGGCCCCGACCCGGATTGTGTGGAGCGGGCACGGGATTCGTCAGGCTGTTACTTCGTTTTGGCGCCCGTTTGCGGTTGTAACGGAAAAACCTATTCCAACGACTGCGAAGCCCGCGCCTACGGAATTACCCGTTACACACAGGGAGCATGCGGCAACAAGAAGTGAGGCTTCCCATTTTGGCAAAGTATGGCAGTTGTTGCTATTTTGCTTCGATCAACTACTTAGCCATGCAAAAACTGCTTTTTATCCTTTTGGGCTGCCTGGGCTTTTGCGCTGCCAAAGGCCAGGCACCGTCCCCCGCGCAGATCGTTCAGGACATCAACAGAACCGCAAGTACCCAACCCAAAACACTCGTTTACCTTCAAACCAGCAAGGGAGTCTTTCAGCGCGGCGAGGATATTTGGTTTAAGGCGTACACGATGGATGCGCAATCACTGGTACCCGTCGCCCTGGACACGACGCTGTTTATCCAGCTACGGAGTGCCGACAGCTCCCGCATCGTATCCGAAGAAAAAATCCTGATCGACAACGGCTTTGCCAGCGGCCAGCTCTCCACCAGAAACACCGTAGCCGGTGCGGAGTACCTACTAGCCGCATTTACACCCCATTCGACCTTAAAGGATACCAGTGAGTTCAAAGCGTTCCGGCGGTTAAAAATCGCCGATAACGCTCCCGCCATAACCCGGGTCGCAGCCTCGGACTCCATACATATCGACTTTTTCCCGGAGGGCGGAAACCTGGTTGGCGGAGTGATCAACCTCGTCGCATGGAAAGCCTGGAAGACCGGCGGGGGGCCGGTACAAATCAATGCGGTACTCTTGGAGAATGGTCAGCCAATCATGCATTTGTCGAGCAACCGGCTGGGAACAGGGAAGTTTCAATTTGTCCCCAAACAATCGGCAAAGTACACGGTTCGATCAGCCCAGTCCCACGGGGACTACAAGCTCCCCGACGCGTTGCAGTCAGGTGTTGCATTGCACCTTGCGGGTCAATCAAAAACCCAATTCTCTTTCCGGCTGACAAAAACTTCCCATAGCCCATTAAGCCAGATTTATGTCGCGGCCCAAGCAAGGGGGATAGTTTGTGCCCTGTTCCAGGGAAAAATGACCGGCGATAGTCTTTGGTTCAATCTCCCGACCACCAAACTTACTCACGGGATTGCCCAGATTACGGTTTATGATGAAAACCTGCGACCACTCGCCGAACGACTCGTTTTCGCCCATGCCGGCCAAGACCTGGTCGTGCGCGCTACGCTTTCGCAGCCGGCATTCCGCCCCCGCGAGCGGGTTAAAGTGCACGTAAAGGTGACCGACGCGGAAGGTACACCCGTGGTAGCCCATCTGGGCGCGAGCGTGTACGACCGTTTTTACGAGAATCCCGCGGACCGGCTGAGCATTATCTCCTACACGCGTTTGCATTCCCAAATCCGCGGCCCGGTTCCCGACCCGGACTATTATTTTAACCCAAACAATCCGGATCGCGAACAAGCCCTGGACCTGCTGCTGCTCACGCAAGGCTGGCGGCGGTACGTATGGGCCGAAAACGCCACCAATGTCCCCGGCCAGGTAGTGCTCTCCAACCGAATGACGGGACGCCTGAGCGGCAACCGGGACTTCTCACCGATGCTGCTCGCTTTCGCACCCGACGGCTCCGGCATGCAGAACCCCATACCCGTGAGGCCGGATGGTAGCTTTGCATTAGACATCGACAATATGCTTCTGGGCAGGATATACCTCAAACCCCTGGGGGATCAGCGGCAGACCGCAAAGGCCAAAATATGGCTGGATGATCCATTTGCTCAAATCCGCAACCTGCTGGCTGACAAGCGGATCGTCGGGCCATTTTTCACTCCCTTGCCGCCGGAAACAACCTACCGTTCGGCATTGTCCCGAAGCATTGTGCTGGATGAATTTGTGGTAACCGGCAAAGGTAAGACCTATTCGGACCGGTACGTACAGAGCCTTGATAGTCTGGCCAGGTTCAGCTGGAATACCGATTTTGTAGGCGCATGCAACTGGCTCAATTGCCTGTCATGCGGCAGCGGCAAAAAGCCCGTCGAAGGCGTTAGCTATTCGAAGTTCAGGGATGGCAGGCCATCGCAACACGGGCCCTTCAAATCTGAGGACGTCGTGAAGGAGCCTTACAAATACCCTGTTTATACGGAAGAAGAACTTTTAGCCAAATTTAACCTCACCCGCGCAATGGGATACCAGGTAAAAAAGGAGTTCTATCAGCCCGATTATCAGAATGTTCCTCTTGACGCGGCCATCGACGATCAGCGAAATACCCTGCTTTGGAACCCGGCTGTCGTTACCGATGAAAAGGGAGAAGCCACGCTGGAATTTTATTGTTCGGACATCACCGGGACATTTATCGGCAACATCGAGGGGCTCGACGGAACTGGCAAGCTGGCGGCTGCCACATTCGGGTTTACCGTGCAGGACGGCGGTAAGGAAAAATGATTTTCTGCGGGAAGCCGGTACACCGCCGCGTAAAGAAAGGGACTACGCTGTAATTCCCATTCATTTTTAATTATCATTAATAAAATCCAGCCAGATTAGCACTTTTCAAATGGATTTCATTTAATAAAATAAGCACCCCAAATTCCCCATCCATATTCTTAACGCAAACTCAATTGCGTTTTGAGTTCTTTGCTATGCATCGAACAATTAATCGCTTAACGTCGCAACGTTCCCTGCCGGATTATTGTCTTTGAATAAAATCCCATAGAAGTTCTAAAATAAACCAATCCAATATCATTGCTTAGAATTGATTAATTTAATATTTCTTAATTATCCCGACAATTTGCTTACAAATCCTCAATCAAAAACAAATGACTCAACATGATCTCTGTCAAAGGAACGATTCTCCTGTTTTTGTTGCTGGTAGTTCCCTTATGTCTTACCATACTGGGAACCGAACCCTATCCTGCCATTATCCTGCCTTACGGAGGAGGATCTTACCGGCAGCAGGATCAAAAGATCAGTGTATCCTACAAAGTGGTGTATGCTGCCAATCGGCAGGGCCAGTGGCAAGAAATCGATCCGGTATCGTTTATGAAACCTATTCCGGTACAGTATTTCCCTTTTCTGGCGGCGACCAATTTTGGATTTGATTCGCTTGTACCATCGCACCGCGCCAAGCGCGTACACAGGTTTCTGGGCCTCAAAAAAAAAGACCGGCAAAAGGATAAGCGTGAGCTAACAGATTGGTTACGAAAACGTCTTGCCTCGCATCAAATGCAGGATTCTACCATTCGGATTGTTACCTATACCGAAACAATTGCCACCGACACCCGGAAACTCCTTAGCAAAGCGATTACAGATGAAAGACTTATACAATTACATTGAGCGGATTAATGCCGCCTTTTGGACGCGGGTGGTCGCGTCTACCCGCCAAAACACCGAATCGATAAGCATTTTCAGGATTATTTTCGGATTATTCCTACTGACCGTCTGGGGACCTAATTATGGTTGGCTGAGCAATATGCCGCAATTCTACTTCGATCCGCCGATCCTGAGTGTTGCCAACCTTTTCGACGATTTTCCGGATAAAGTATTGCTGCTCTCCATTGATTTCATATTAGTTGCCTGCGGCCTCGCAATTACATTTGGCATATATGCACGGATCGCTGGGTTCGCATTTATATTCCTGGGAATATTTGCGACTAATTTCCAGTTTTCATTCAGTAAAATAGATCATAGCGTGCTTGTATATGCAACACTGGCGTGTTTCTCATTTTCCGAATGGGGAACAAAGCTTGCATTAATACCGGATAGAAGCCGAAAAAAAAATCGCAATGAACAAGCACTTTCATTACTGGCCATTTTTGTTTGCTTCAGCTTTTTTTCAGCCGGTCTCGAAAAAGGATTTTGGTGGTCGAACTTCGATATGAATACAAGCGGTACGGTCAGGTGGCTTTATGATTGCTTTTATGGCGTGCGACGGCAGCACCTGCTGGCGTCAGCGGTTATCCATACATTACCGTTCTGGACATACAAAATACTCGACTTCATTGCCGTCGCATTTGAATTAAGCCCTATATTCTTCCTGGTCCGGTCGCGTTTATCGTGGAAGGTTTGGTTGTTGGCCGCCTGTATTTTTCATCTGATCAATACCATGGTACTCAACATCAGCTTTGTCTGCAATGCTATCGTGTACCTTGCATTTGTCGATTACTCACGTGTATACACGTTCGTGTCTGACTCGATCCGGCGACGGGCTCCCCTCTTCTACGTAGTCGGCGGTTTGATCGTGATCGCATTGATCGCCCGGGCCAATCAGATATTGTCGCTGATACCTGCCGACGTAATCTTTATCCCGAGGGACGAAATCGTCCACTTTCTCTATTTCAGTGTGGCGCTCTGGGTAGCTGTGATTTGTGTATTTATCCTTGATTTTCGCTTTGAATTGTTACGCGCAATGCGTAGTCCCCGGCACAATGGGAGCGGTGGGGCATTTGGTTCGTAGTCTTTGAAAGAGCGGTGTCAAAGCCTATTGAGGCATTGACACCTCCCGGAGCGGGCATGTAAAAACCGGTATTCTGGCATGATTGACCACATCCGCGGCGACGCTCGGCCGGAACATGTGTCCGGGGCCGGGATTACCCATCGTTCCGATCGCGATCATACCGGCGCCGATCTGCGCGGCGTATTTAAGTATTCCCTCAGCAACCTCACCCGCAACCACGATGGCATTTTCGTAGTGACTGACGCCTAGTTTCCGGCTATATTCCGAAAGCAACCCGATAGCCGCTTCTTCGTTTTGAGCAGCATTTGTTGCTACCACTAAAAAATGAAACCGCCCGCTGAACAATGTCCGCATTTTCGTCAGACATGCGCTCAGCGCACCGGGATCATGATCGAGATCGATGGGAACGACAATGTCGCGTATTCCGGCAAGACGCGGGTGCTGCTGAATGGCCAGTACCGGAACAGGGGAAATACGAACGATTTTCTCGGCATGCGATCCCACAAAAACGCCATCCCATCCCCTGGATCCCCTCGTGCCTGCGACAACCATGTCTATATCATAAGCCGTGATCGCTTCAAGCACCACATTGACGAACCGCCCACTTGCATTTAACCGTTGGATTGAAGTCCCGGCGGGAAATGCGGCAAGCCATTCCGTGAGCTGCTTCTCTACATCCTGCCCGTAGCTATCAGGTCGCAAAGGATCTTGGACGGTCAGGACAAAGACTTCAATAGGCACTTTCCAATCGAACGTTGCGCAGGTGCTAAGCGCCTGCCGGCAGGATTCGGAGTAATCACAGGGAATCAGAATGCGGAACGGGATACTGGTACTGGTCATATGTCAATGGCCCTGGCACAGGCAGGTCGGGTATTGGTCATCCAAATATCGAAATTACTTTTCAATAGACCCTGCGGCGATGACTCCGGGCACAGCGAAATATGATCCTGCGCAGGTCCTACAACTTAAAGATTACACCGAGGTTGGTATTACCCTGGAAAAAGAAGAAATGCTGGCTCGCACGGTCCTGCGGAAAATTGGTCGTAAGGATGTCGGGCATGTTGATATAGCCGCCTTTCATTTCGGCCTGGATAAAGAAGTGTTTAAAAAACGTGACATTCAATCCACCCACAAGATTCATACCGTACCCGGCTATATGCCACTGGTCGTTCTCTTCGAAATTCAGTAGCGTCACATCTGTTTTAGGATAAAGAATACCCACTCCCGCCCCTTCGAAGATGTTGAGCTCGATGTTCTTCACCCGGAGCTTTCGTTCATCCAGCAAGTTATGCATCCTGCGAAGCTCGATATTCAGGTAATTCAGCCCATTGGTATGCTCGAATTTGAGGAAATCGCCGGTAAGTTCGATGGGCTCGTTCTGATAAGCCCGGTCATACTCGGTTCCTGAGCCCGAAATTTGACCGGTAATGTTGACTGTCTGATCCTGCTTCATCACGTATTTCATGTGATCGAAACCAAACGAAAGACTAAACTCGGGCGAGATAAAATAGCCAATCCGGAAGTTGTACTGCGGTATGGTCATCTTGGAAGGATTGAAATACCGTGCGGTAAAATGCGTCGGGCGGTCTTTGGCTACCACGCTTTTTAACGTAAAGTCATATTCCTGACCTTTGAAATGAATGTTGGACTGTGTGTAAGAAGCTCTGTTCCAGCCCCAATAAACAAAAACCTTACCTTTCTGGTTGTGAGAACTCACAGGGGAATACTGCGCATATACAATGCTGCTGCATGCAAGCAGGACGCTCGCAAGAAAAAATCTAATCATCTGATAAAATCGGGTCTTTCAAAAAAAGCTGAGCAGCTTTTGACTTTCTGGCTGCCAGACACTAGAAAGCCAACTATGTAACTGCTCGAATAGTTCGCTCAGAACGCACCTTTTTGCAAGATCCTGCGGGTGCCAGGCAGCATATAAAGATTTTCAAACGATCTGTTAAGAATTTCAAACCAAACCGGCGCTGTGGCCGCTTCTCCGGTATGGTTTGCTGAACGGTTTACTATTTTTGTAGTGTCAGGCCCGTTGTCATGCAATTCTTAATTTTCTGATATGGAAAACGTCAAGCACCGCAGGTTATCCGAGTTCAACAGCGAGTTGAAGCTAAAAGGATTTAATGTCTTTCAGATTGAGGAAGACGGCAACGCCACACGCGTGTACAGCCGCAAGGATTTTTACAAGATCTGCCTGACCACCGGAAAAAGCAAAATACACTATTCCGACAGGAGCTTTGAAACTGACGGCACCGTACTTTTTTTCGGAAACCCGCACATCCCCTATTCATGGGAAACACTTTCAACGAGCTATATAGGTTACACCTGCCTGTTTTCCGAGGAATTCCTGAATGCAGCCGAACGCACAGAAAGTCTTCAACAGTCGCCCTTTTTCAAAATCGGCGGCACGCCTATCCTGCACATTTCCGAGCAGCAGCGGGAGTTCCTTAACACCCTGTTTAAAAGAATGATAGAAGAGCAGAAAGCCGACTACTCGTTCAAGGACGATCTGATGCGCAATTACATTAACCTGATCATCCACGAAGCCCTGAAACTCCAACCGTCGGAAAACTTCCATCAGCAAAGGAATGCGGCGGGACGTATCACCTCGGTATTTCTGGAACTTCTCGAAAGGCAATTCCCGATCGAAAGTGCCGATCGACCACTGCAATTGAAGACGGCACAGGACTATGCCTCCAACCTGAACATGCACGTCAACTACCTCAACCGCGCGGTAAAGCAGGTCACCGGCAAACCCACCACATCCCACATTACCGAACGGATCGTGGCAGAAGCAAAGGCACTTTTGCAGCATACCGACTGGAACATTTCCGAAATTGCCTACGCGCTGGGTTTCGAATATCCCACCTATTTCAATAACTTTTTCAAACGCCTGACCGGTACAAACCCAAGGTCGCTGAGAATGGAGACCGTTTGAAATTCTTAATGATCGGTTTGATTGTCTTTAATGCGCAGGGTGCCCGCCCCGTTAACTTTGTCGTAGATTATCAGCAAGAGAATTTATGATAAAGCTATCATGGATACGAAACACCAGACAACAGAAAGTAACACAGACATTTTTGATCGCATGCGCGCGGGTGAGGTGATCCGAAAGGACGATCCGGGATATGACCAATTTTGGCAAATAGTGGCCAGAACGATACGCCTTTGCACGCAAATGAATGCGCAGGTAACCGATACGGACCAGGTACGTGAGCGGCTCAGCGAGATTACCGGCACCCCGATCGACGAGTCGACCACGATATTCCCGCCGTTTTATACCAATTTCGGGCGCTTCACGACATTGGGTAAAAACGTGTTTATCAACCACGCGTGCTCGTTTCTGGACATGGGTGGCATTACTATTGAGGATGACGTACTGATCGGCCCACGCGTGAACATCACTTCGGAAAACCACCCGCTCGACCCATCCGACCGTCAGGCGTTAATCCCCAGACCCGTGCATATCAAGCGAAATGCCTGGATCGGTGCGGGCGCGACCATTTTGCCGGGAGTTACAGTGGGAGAAAATGCGGTGGTGGCTGCCGGAGCCGTAGTGAGTCGCGATGTGCCGGCTAACACGGTGGTAGCAGGTATTCCTGCGAAGGTTGTTAAAGATAATGTAGTCTCCTGAGGCAGCGGTATCAGGAAACTTCGCTGATATCTTTCACCCCATTTTCGACAAGCCAACGCCTGAACAATGTTACATTTCCAGGGCAAAAATGGATTACACGGCCATTGCTCAGCATGCATGTAAACAATTCTTTTGATTGAATAAACCGAACCACCTCGATTGCGCGGTAGGGAAAGTCCGGAAATAGTTCATTGCTCACAGGCATCTGCATTTAATAATAGCTACCTATTCGTAAGAGGAACAGAGCAGAAATTGCTCCCGCTCTGTTCCTCACTAATATGTCTGCAAGGCGGATTCGCTGGCCGCCTGCCGGCTTATTGCTTCACAAATCTGATACTTTCAGTGAAATTAATCCCTGTGAGAATTACGCTGTATATGCCCGACCGCAAGCCCGATGCATCCAGTTCGTAACCATTGGTATAATGGTCGCTCGTCGGCAGCGAGACAACTGTCCGGCCGCTCTGATCGACAATTTTCACCGCGAAAGCCTGGCCGTTATGCAGTGAAGGGTGGATTTTCAGCTTGCCGCTGGTCGGGTTCGGGTATACGGCAACAACACCTCCGGCAGTTTTTAGCTCGATCGCCCGAATCTGGGAATACTCAAATTTGCCATCATAATCCAATTGTTTCAAACGGAAATAGTACCTGCCGCTTTGAAGGTCTTTCACCGAATACTGATATTGCCGGCTTGCTGTTGTACTTCCATTACCGTCTACGAAACCCACTTTCATGTAGCTTCTCGCGTCGAGGCTCATTTCTATTTCAAAACCGGCATTGTTGCGCTCTTCCGAAGTCTGCCAGGTCAGCGACGCCGAGTTTTCACTGCCCTGCTTTACTTCAAAAGACACGAGGGTTACCGGCATTGGCGAGCCGATCGTGAAATCGACATTTGAGATATCGAAAAACACATTAGGCACATTACCTGCGCCCGTGCTGCTGCTAGGCGCTATTTTGATCCTCGCCTTATCGGTGTCGACCAATGGTAAAGTCACGATGGCAGTTCCGAGCGCGTTGGGAGTGGCCGTCGCCAGGGTCGTCGGGAAGGTCAGCCCGCCGTCTGTCGACAGGAAAATATCAACCAACGTACAGTTAATGGGTGCGCCAGCTGTTCCGTTGACGCTCCAGTTGATCGTGATCGGGCCTGCCAGCGGATAAGAACCAACAGGGCCCAGCAAGCTGCCGGGGGTATCATTAGTAATCAAAAATGGCCCTGAACCGCCGTCGACGTTTACCGTAACCGCAGCAGAACTCACTCCGCTGTTGTTGTCACGAACTGTCAGTTTGTGAGTCGTAACCAAACCCACGGAAGGCAATTTGTCGCCGATGGCATAATTTGAACCATCCAGGATTGCCGCCAGGCGGGGAAAATAGCGGGTACCCGGGCTGGAACTACCGTTAGCGGAAACAGGAGCATACGACCGGAAAAACGGCGGCTTCGAAGGATCGGAAAGTACAGTGGCTGTCAGTGCAGACTTGTCGGTTACATCGCTGATATTGGTCCCTTCCCACGAGTAGCTCAAAACGTCGGCCACGTCTGCATCCGTCGCCGATCCGTTGAGTGCAAATGGGGTCGATTTCGGAATCGTCCAGCTCGATTGCATCGGGTTAATCACCGGAATTGCATTGTTGGTGGCAGTGGAGGTGTAGCACGACAATGTTTCAATAAATGCGTTAGCCTGATCGTAATTGGCCACGTGGAAATTCAGAATTGGCCCGTAGCTTCCTTCGTAATCATCATTACCGACCAATCCGTTTGCCGCTTCGGTGTTGTTACAGGTGTAACCGTAGCTCATGATGGTCGTACCCGATCCCGGCTCTACCGAAGTGTCGAATGCCCGCGTGGTACAAACCGGCACATTACTGTTGTAGCTATGGCTCATGTCAAACTGATGCCCCACTTCATGCTGAATGAGCTGCTGATCGAACACGTCCGGGTACGATCCATCTCCTACACCCGAGGTTCCCTGCCCTTTCGAAGCCGGATCGCATACCGACCCGCGCACGGCAATACCCCCGCCCGAGCCTCCCACGTACCCCAGCACGTGACCGACGTCATAACCACCCGTGATGACATTGTCGAGATGGGCCTGGTTTTGGTCGAGCATCGCCTCCTGGTCGTCGTTGTTATATGGATCGGTGGCAGCGTCGGTGTAGACGATCGTTTCATCACTGACCAGCACAAATGAAACGCTTAGCTCCTTTCTGTAAACGGCGTTCATGTTGTTGACGTAGTTGGTCAGCGCCGCATAGGCGAGCGCAGCAGTTCCGCCTTTGTGAGCCGTAAACTCCGCGTCGGCGGCCATTGCGAGACGGAATGTCCTCAAAGTAGCGCCGGACGACGCTGTCGCCGTAGTTCTCTTATTTTGTCCGTTGGTGTTTTGCCGGTTCGCGCGGCTTTCGCTATCAAGCGTTCCGCAGCGGTTGTTGGCCGTTTTCTCGGTGGCATTTTTGGGGCTCACCGCATCCCGTGAGAAATAGCTTCTGTAAGTGCTATCGGAGAGATCCGTATTGGTTTTTTCAAAATACACTGCATCGTTTTCCACACCCAGAATGATTGCGTTAAAACCGATCGCGGTGAAATTGATACGGACCGAATATTCCTTGTGCGTTACCCCCTTGCCCGCGTAAGTCTTGATTTCCGGGTGCCTGGCTGCAACTTCCGGAGAGAGAATGGGCGATTCGAAAATTTCAAAAAGTGCCGCATGGCCATTCGGCAGTGGGATTTCCAACATGCGGCCTTCATTTTTCGCGCTAAACTCACGCGGGGCGCCGGCGAGATAATTTTGCAGACTTTTTGTCTCAATGCGAAAAACCGAGTGCTTCGTCAGGTGGAGGCTTTCGCGGGCGGCAGCATTATCGCCCGATGCCAACCTGGTAAAAAAGCCCTTTTGCGCACTCGCAAATTGAAAGGACAGCGCAAACAAAATGGTTAAAAGTTTCTTCATAAATGCACGAAAAATTTAGTTTGATAAACGAACGAACTCATTGATTATAAGAAAATTAAAAGCTTCTCCCGGCGATGCCGGGAGAAGCTCAGATTAGCGTCTTACCACTTTGACTGCCTCCACAGTCCCATCCTCATACAGCACCTTCAACACACTTACTCCTTTGCCCAGCGCCGGGAGCGGCACGGTTTCAGATTTCGGGCGGCCTGTCTCAAACACTTTCCGCCCGTTCATATCCACCGCGGCAATATTTACGACCCGTTTCCAGTCTACGAGCGTCAGCTCTACCGGGCCGTCGGATGGATTCGGATATGCGACGACCAGCTCTTTGCCATCTATCCTAATGCTTTTGAGGCTACTGAATGCGAAAGTGCCATCATTATCAATCATTTTCAGGCGGTAGAAGTTGTTGCCAGACCTGGCCTGCCGGTCCAGGTAAGTGTAAGCCTGGCTGACCGTACTCTCCCCTTTTGCATTCACGGACGCCAATGCGGCCCAGTTTTTCCCGTCGCGGCTGCGCTGGATTTCAAACCGATCGCTATTGGTTTCTGCCGAAGTGTTCCAGTCCAGACGGACATTTTGTTCTTCGGCGGTCACCAGGAAGGAGATCAGCGTTACCGGCAATGGGTTTTCGATTGATATTGCAAAGTTGTTGTCCAGGTAACTAACGTCTGCCGCAATACGTGCTGTCGTGTACTGGATACCGGCACAGTCGGCTGTAAAGCCAATGATACCGTCCGCAGTGCCGTCGCCCGCTCCGCTGCCCGAGGCAACGGCCGCGCCTTCACGGATCGCAAAGTATCCCGTGGGCATTTGGCCCTCCGTAGAGCCGCCAGCCGTTGTGCCCAGCACCAATTGGTGGCTGCCGGCCGGAACATTGCTGAACAAAAAGGTACCCGAAGCGCTAACCGGCACGACCGCTTGTGAAGGTGTTCCCGGCCCTGTTGTAATCAATGTCACATAAAGGCCCAATGTCGTCCCGTTTGCAGGTGCCCCATTCACACCATCCTGAATCGTCGGATCATCGTAAACAGTCCCGCCGATATCGGTCAAACAGCCTGTGACCGTAAGGGTTGCTTCGCGCTGTTCCAGGATACAGGCATTGTCAGGATGCTTCACCACGACACGGTATTTCGCGCCATTTTTTACCAAACCTACTCCTGTTAATGTAAGTGTTGCGCTGGTAGCTCCGGTATAAATCCCTCCATTGCTAATATTCACAAACCCCGAACCGGTATCCTCCTGCCATTGGTATTGGATCGTACCGGATACGTCGGTCGCGCTGGGATCGGTATAGTTGGGGACTGCTGCTGTATAGGCAGTGGTAGAAGTCGCATTGGCAGCTACCGAAAACGAGGTAGTACCACCGCTCTCCACCGACTGGTTCTCAGGGGCTGTGTCGACCAGCAGGCGTGTAGCGCGTTTTGCATTCTGGAAGTTGGCCGTATAGCCTCCCTGCCCGGTTACCCTTCCGCTCGCATCTACCTGCACGGGTGAAACTCCCAGTTTGCCATCGCCGTCGCCATCCGTACCGCCTGCTTCGATGGCGTCATTGCAACCGTCATTATCACTATCGGGGTCCAGTTCATCGACAATCCCGTCCCCGTCAAAATCGCATACCGTTGGAACAGTCGCTCCGAATACGAAATTCGCCCAGCTCTCGGCTACGGTGTAATTGAAGCTTACGCTACTGAATGACCCGGTCATCCTGACGATGGCATACCCCTCCCTTCCGGTGATCTGGGTGGATGAATTCTGAACAACGCCTTGTGACCAAAGCACTTCCACCGGTGCTCCGAAAGTTATCCCGACCGAAATGGAACCGCTTCCAATAGATGCGAACACCAGGACAGGATTGGTCATCGGGCTGGCAAATGTTAGCGTGTTGCTGGTGACCTGGGTATTCCGGATCGTGGGATTGACATTGGGCACACCATATGAGGCCGGAAAGTTACCGATTCCAAATACGCTACCCGTGGTGCCTATGGGTTGAGAAGATTGGTAAGTATAACCTATTCCGTTAATCGTACCCGTTGCGGTGTTGCCGTTTACGACCGGTGCACCCGACCAGAAAAAAGCGGTCGACGGACATTCATTCGTATCCAGTATACCGTCGTTGTCGTCATCCAGGTCACAATCGTTCCCGACCCCATCGCCGTCGGTATCCACAAATGCGGGATCGCCCGGGTCGCAGGATGTCATGAGGGTCATTGATTTCGCTACCGCGCCTCGTGTGGCCGGTGTTTTGTGTGCGCTTGGGCCTGTAAACGCGGATGAAAATGCCACGAGTACCGCCCAGCTTAGGGCCGAACAAAGTAAATTTCTGCTCATAAATAAATTGTTTTGATAACGATAAATTACCGAAGGCATGCCGCGGAACCTGTCAACTTCCGTTGCATGTCGAATTATAGATAGGGAGGAGGGCTATATCTTCTGAATGACTGCCCGCTTGGCAGGCAGTCATTCAGAATCATATCTCCCGGCATCACCGGGAGAAGATTATATTACTCAACGTTAGAAAAACCACTCAGCATCGTTCGTTACCATGGTCCGACAGGCGCTGCCCGACCTATCTATTCCGGATTAGCAACCAGACAAATGTATTACGTGTAACCGGGAGGGTCACTGCCAAAAATTTAATCGTCTATTAAACAAATGCGTGAATTCCATTTAAAAAATTTAACAAGATGTCGAATAACTACTATCATTGATTTTCTTTATAATTGTCACAAGATTCCGGCGACAGCTATTTCATTTCACACATGAATATTCAGATCATCATCGCAGAAGATCACCCGTTGATTCTGGCGGGTATCCAATTTCTTTTGATGGCACATAAACCCGAGGCAGTAATTACTTGTACGAGCGATTTCAACAAGACCATCGCAATGCTCGAAAAAAGGAAGTTTGATTTACTGATCATGGACATCAATCTGCCCGGCGGTGATAAGGTTACCATGGTGCATTCGGTCAGGCTCCGGCAGCCCAACCTCCCAATACTGGTTTGTTCAAGCTACGACGAGCAGCTTTATGCAGTGCCGTTCTTAAAGGCAGGCGCAAATGGTTATATATCCAAAACGGCGATCAATGACGATTTTACCAAAGCCGTAGACCACGTGCTCAGTGGCCGGACTTACGCAAGCGCGGAGGTCATGCAACAGGCATTTGCCAAATTGCTGGGCTCGAAAGAAACGCGGGAAAATGTTACGGAGAAACTCTCGGAACGGGAACTGGACGTTGCCCAGCTGCTGGTGAAAGGGCAGTCGACCAAAAATATCGGGGAACAATTAAGCCTTTCTTCTTCTTCGATCAGTATCTATAAATCCAAGATTTTCGAAAAGCTCGGCGTAAACAATGTGATCGAGCTGACCAAGTATTTTCAGGTTAATGATTAAAACACCATTTAAGTGGTCATGTATTAATAAAAGTTTGCTGGCATTCGCGCTGTCGGCGTTACGGATGTTTGCGTCCGTATATGTGAGCGCCCAAGATGCGCCCGAAGGATATTGGTTGCAACGATTTACGGATGAAAACGGCCTTCCGCAGAACAGTGTCAAGGCAATCGTCCAGGATCGTAACGGCTTTATATGGCTGACCACCGAGGCTGGCCTGGTTCGTTTCGACGGGCGCAGGTTTGTAACCTTCGAAAAATCCCTGATCCCTATTTCGAATAACCGGTTCCGGGGATTTATTCCGTTTCCCGGAACTGCCCAGGACAATTCCCCGGAATTTTACGCATTGTCCGAAAAGAATGAATATGTAGGAATCCAGGCCAACGGACAGGTGTCAGTGGACAGCTCTTTTTATAAACATTACAAGAAGTTTAAGCCACTAGCACAAAACAGGATCAGGTACAACAGTGCATTGGCCAGTATACCTGCCCTGCACGCAGTGTTTCCGGATACGGAGCCTTATTTTTTAACCTCCGGCGACACTGCCTATATATGGCAAAACCCCGTCATCAACTGCTACAAGGCTGGCAAGCGCGTTTTTGTATCGAAGGGGCCTTTTACCCATTTCCTGTTGATAGGCCCGGATCCCTACGCGGTCGATTCGGAAGGCGATCTCAAAGCGATCGGCCCCGTGACCCGTGACGTCGTTATCGAAGGGGAAATCGAGGATAACAATTTGTATTCCAATAACAAAAACAATTACCAGCTATTCTGGAACAACATCTCGCGCCAGGCATTTCTATACCTCGGCAATGCCCTGTACCTCGCGAAATCGATTGCTCCTGGAAGACTCCATACGCAGCTGATCCTGCGGGATTTTGACCTGGAAAAATTCAAGGTTCAATCGTTTTACTTCGACGAAGCCGCCGGTTCCCTGTTCCTCGGCAGTACCACGAATGGGTTATATCAATTGAAAAAGCAGGACTTCCATGCCAACAAGCTTCCTGCCAGCGATGCGGATAACGTATATTATGCACAGGTTCCCGGCGCCGGGCTTTCGGTACTGACCTCCCAGGGATATGCCTTCTCGGCACAGCCAGGTACGATGAAAGCGATTCCCGAACGACTGGCGCCCTTCCTGGAAAAGACCGGAAGCAGGTTTCACATGGCTCCGTGCAAAGATGGCTCTTTCTGGATCCAATATGCATTTGACGTTTTTAAAATGGACCCGAGCGGGCGAAAAATACTGGCCAATGTCAAACTGCCCGAAAAAGCGAAATCGCTTAGCATAGATTCGCGCGGCAGATTGTGGGTGGGATGCGAAACCAATGGCGTGTATTCGGTGGACGAGGTCAATGGTCAATATTTGCCTAAGCTCAGGTTCAGATTGAACATTCACAACTACGAGATCGTCGGCAGGGAAAACGACGAAACGATACTTCTGGCCACCGAAGGTAATACCTACCGGCTGAATACCCGGACAGGCACTTTCAAGTTGATTAAAGCGCTGAAAGACATGGTCGTCCGGAGCTGCTACACCACGGAGGAAGGCACCTGGATTGCGACTTACGGAAATGGTTTTTTTCTTTTAACGGGAGGCAAAGCGGTACGGTTTCCGCTGGACGACGACCGTTTTCTCGCCACGGCACATTGCATTGTCGAGGACCGGAAAGGTTTTTTCTGGATCACCACCAACCGCGGGCTATTTCAGGTAACCAAACAGCAGCTGGTCGACTACGCCGACGGTAAAAGAAACCTGGTTTACTACCTGTTCTACGACAAAAGCAACGGCTTCGGGAGTAACGAGTTCAACGGGGGCTGCTACCCCTGCGCGGTAACCCTCGCCAACGGCATTGTGTCGCTTCCGTCGATCGATGGGCTCGTTTGGTTTAAACCCCAGGACGTCAGACCGGCATTACCTAATCGCGGGATTTTCATCACTACCGTGCTGGAAGATGGAAAAACAATGCCTGTTACAGATACACTCGAAATGTCTCACGGTTTCGGGCAACTGCGGCTGGAGGTTACCACGCCTTACCTGGAGAATCCCAAAAACATCCGAATGCAGTACTCCCTTTCGGGCCCAGGCAGAACGGATGGCTGGGTGCCCGTCAACCCGGATTTTGTGGTATCGTTAACCGGGCTCAGCTATGGCAATTACGTCCTGAGGATCCGGAAGGTTACCGGCTTCGGGACGCACGATTACACCTATAAGACTGTGCACCTGCGGATTCCGCGCACATGGTACGAAACCTGGTGGTTCCGGTTGCTCGCCGGAGTGGCCCTTCTTGGCCTGTTCGTCCTATCGGTCAGGGCCCGGTCGGCATACCACATCAAAAAAGAGCGTGAAGCCAACCTGATCCGGCATTACCGGGTGATCAGCCAGATTATCGCGGCAGTGAACCACGACATCCAGACGCCCCTGCTCTACATCGGTTTTTCGCTCAAACAGTTCAATGCGTATTTTCATAGGCAACCGGCCGTCGATCCGCTGATTACCCGGCTCAGCGACGAAACCCTCGATACATCCCAGCGACTGAATACCCTCACGCGGAGCATCCTCGATTACATCAAATTGCAAAGCAAATCACCGTCGGAGCGTTGGGAGATCGTGCCTGTTAATGTGGCTGATCTCGTTGCTGCCACGTCCCGGTTGTTTGCAGGCATTGCCGCGCACCGGGAGGTGGAAATCAAAGCAATGATCGATCCAAGGCTCACCTTCCATAGCGACCCTAACTTGCTTTCCATCATCATTCACAACCTGATCGACAATGCACTGAAGGTGGCACAGTCCACGATCATGATAACTACCTGCGAAGGTCCGGTGAAGCAAATTACCATCGAGGATGACGGAGGCGGTATGCCGGCCGAGCTCGTCGATTGGCTTAACCAGAGATACCAATCCTATGAAGACTGGCTGCGCGCCTCTCAAAACCCCGGACAAAAGGGAATCGGCCTGGTGATCGTGAAGGATCTTTGCGTGCTGCTGGGCATTCAAATCAACGCCCAGGTCATTGATGAAAGTAGGACGTCCATTGCTTTGAATTTCGGGCGTACAATTCCAAACTAGTCCGCATGGATGACCAGGAAGCTCCGGAGGCGATCAATACTTCACCACCCGGAACACCTGTTTTTTGCCGTTTTCTTGAATTTGCAATAAATACATGCCGGGCGCGAGGTTCTGGATGTCAAGGCTTTCCTGCCGGCCCCGAGCCTGCTTCTTCCGAATGCCGGTACCCCGGCTGTCGAACAGCACAATGCTTCGCGGAAGTGCTGTTTCAAAAGTGATTTGCAGGTAATCCCGTGCCGGATTGGGTGCAACAATCACCTGGCTGCCTACGGGGTGTGGTTCCGCTGTGACCAACGTCACCGTCACATTGGAGGGCATCCCGACCGTGCCGGTGCCGCACTGGCCAAAAACGTTCCGCAGCGTGTAAACCTGCCCCGGCAATGCCTGCGATAATGCAACAGAGTCGACTGCGCCGGTTGCATAGCGTGTCTGCCGGTTGCTACCCAGCACGAGGTCGTATTGCCATGGCCCGCACCCCGAAAGCAGTACCACCGCTACCGGATCACTGCCTTCCTGATAAGGCACAAAATCTGCCGCGAAGCGCGCGGTTGCCTTTTCTCCGGTAATCAATGGCGTGGGATAGGCGCCGGCTGCCGTGCCGGCATCGGACGCGGTTACGCGCAGGCGGTAACGTTTGCCCGGCGAGAGATCCGCAGGAAGCAATGCGCGAAGCGGCGATGATTTGCCGGCGGTAGGAATAGCCCGGAAGTTCTTCCCGGTGGTATCCGACAGTTGCACCGTCATGATATTACCCCCTGTAAATGAACCGGTTTGTGCATAATATACGAGAATGGAATCTCCCACGCACAACCCCAGACTTGCAGATCCGTAACTCGTCACACTCACTGTGCGCGCAGCCGGCGGGTTCACTTCCACGGTAGCGCTGCCGGCGGTAGTACCGGCGCCGCAGCTATTGGAAACGGAACTAAGCGTGTACGTGGTCGTTTTGTCGGGGTTGACCGTCAGATAATACTCCGAACCGCCCAAAAATGAGCCTTTTGTGCCGTCCGACAGTTGATAGAAGATCCGCTCAGGCACGGTATTATCCGGGCGGAGGATCAATGCGGTTTGCCCGCCATTGTTAATCACCGTATTACCGCTAATCGTCACTTGAACGGGCCGTGTGATGTAAATGAAGAAATCGGTCGAAAGCCCGCCCTTTTTGAAAGTACATTTAAGCTGATACAAATCGCCGGTGAGATTCGGTGACATTTTCAGGTCTATCGAACCCTTTTTAACCTTCGTCGAATCCAGCGGGATAGTCCTGGAAGTTTGCGGGTCGATCACTTCGAATGCAATGTAGCCGTCGCCTGCCTCGGCGTCCCCGGACAGCTCGTAGTTCACCGTAAAAGTCTTTCCATTACAGACGGCATAATTGTCGGCCGAAGCCGTCAGGCGGGGGGGCACTTTCACCATCACCGACCCGGAAACCGCACCGTAGCCGCATTGGTTGTATACCGTTTTAAGTTCAAAAGTGCCTCCCTGGTTCGGATAAATCCTCCGCCTTATGTTATGGGTGGCAGTCTGGCTGGTATTATCTTCATAAACGGCAGTCCACGGATAGGTTCCCGTAAACCGCACATCCAGTTCGACATAACCACTGCCCGGGATGGTGATCGGCTGCGGCAAATCGCTGGAAATGGTGGCACCGGGTAAAACACCCACCAAAAAATCGGCTGTGTTCGAAATGACGCCGTCGGACGACACGATGCGGATTTTATAATTCCCCTCCGCCAGATTGCCCGGAAGCACTCCGCTAATGGTATTGGAATGCTCGCCGCTGGCAATCACCCGGTAGTTGACCTCGTCTGCACGCGACAGCTCCATACTGAACGTCACGCCGCTACCCGGGCTTCCATGGGCAAATCCAAATGGCACACGGATCCGGTTCCCGGCACAGAACCGGTTGGCTGTAAAATCAAAACCGGCGACCTTGATTTCGTAAGGAAGGACTTTAATGTATGTCGACAAATTCGCCGCTTGCATACCGCAGCTGTTACCCATGGATTTGAGCGTATAGACCGTGGTAGTACCGGGCGTTGCCGTGATCGGAATAATGGCCTGATAGGGCTCTCCGAAAGCAAGGGTATGCTCGGTATTGCCGTCGGAATAAACGGCGGACGACGCCCCGCCTCCCTTCGCCGTGAAATTCACCGACCACTCGCCATTGTTGGGCAGCATTGCAGGCTGCTCGCTGGTGCCAGCCGGATTGACCACAAAGTCGGTCAAAGGCGTATCGACGCCGAATTGGTAAGTCTCCGTAGTCAGGAAAGGGTTTTTGGAAACCACCTTGATACCTGCCAGATAAGTGTAACCGTTCTGGCTCGCGGGAATTTTCACTTTGTAAGTGCCTCCCGCTTTTACGGTTTTGAGCGTCGTGAAATTACAGCAGTCCGCATAGGCCTGAATTTGAAACTCATTGTCTGCTCCAAACTTACCCGGAGCCAAAATCTTCACTTCCAGACTGTCGTTCGCGCATACACGTGCGGGAATGCGTTCCAGATACAAGCCGGGCGCCGCGTCGTTTGTGAGCGTCAGGCGCGTGGCAGGGATATTTTCAGTTTTAAAACAGGCATTGCTGATAGACCTGATTTTAAAGTCCTTCGTCTTATCCAGATACACTTCGGGCGCCCACCAGTCATTTTTGACCACCGTACGGTTTCCTGCCTCGTCTTCGATTGTAAACGGCCATTTGCCGTACAGTTTATAGTTCAGCGTGATGAGCCCCGGCTCCCCGAATGCATAATCGCTCGTGCCCGATACGATCTGCGGTTTGCTCTGGATCAGGTAAATGTAGGAAGGAGCGGATTTCAGCGCCGGGTTCTGCGTAGTGACATACATGTTATTCAAACCATCGTAGAGCTGTTCGGGCGGCGTTCCCCCGGGCAGCTCGGGAATCAGAAATTCGAGGTAATCACCATCGCGGGTTGCCGGGAACGAATAGTTTCTGGAAGGCCCATAGATGGCATTCACCGTGTAGGACGTGGCCGCACTGAAATTGCCATTCGACCTGATCCTGACCCTCACGCGGGTGCCGGCACATAGTATCTGCGGATTAGCCGAGGGAACCAGCGCAATGCCCTGCCCAACGGTTACGGTCATACGCGCGGGCGCGGGAAGGTTGGTGACGCCGCATCCGGACGACATCGACTGAATGCTGTAAGTGGTGGTTTTGTCCGGGCTTTTATCCACATACACTTCTCCCGAATAACTGGCGGTGATTGCGCTCCCGTCGCCCAACTGTGCCGAAAAAGGAGGTACGCCTTTGAAAACAACCCCTACCCTTGTCTCACCACCCAGCTCTACGCGGGCATCCGGCGTGAAAAAGCTGACCTGCGGCTTGGGATGGACTGTCAATATAAAATCACCCGGCGAGCCTACGATGCCATGCTCGTCGGCGATGATAATCACTTTGAAGTTCGTTTTGGCGGTCAGGTTCAGACCATCCGGCACGCGGGTTACCACCCAGCCGTCTTTCAGCTCGGCGGGCGCTTCCATGGTTTTGACCGTCACGAAGGGCGACGTGTCGGACGACCGGAACCTGACGCGGTATTTATCGCCGGGTTTCAGCGGCGCCCCCATTGTGTTGAATGCTATCCTGACCTGGCTATTCTCGCAAACGTCGAATGCATCCGCCGCGAGCGTCCGCACGGATGTCGCGTTCGCTACCGGCCTGACCGCCCCGCTCGTACGCATGGCGCCGCACGCGTTGGTGGCGGTACGGATCGAGAATGGCTCCGTTGTGTGGGCGCCTATTGTGTGGTAAGTTGTAAAATTCGGCTGCGAATATGGGGTTAATTCCAGCTGGGTACCGTCGTTGAGCGTTACGTCCACCTCGGTGCTGCTGAAAGCCGTGAATTTCAAAACCAGCTCCTCTCCCAGATTGACAGTATCCGAAATAGCGGAAGCAAGCTGGACAGTGCCTTTGGAATGGACCCTGAAATAGGACCAGCTGCTTTCGGTTTTGGGCGAAGACGAAATTATGCGGAATTGCAGCATCGGAAACGCCGAAAGCGTCGAATCCTGGTACAAGACCTCGATATTCTCGCCCTTTAAAACGGCCGGCAGCGTCGCTAACACGGTCGGTTTATCATTTTCACGTACCTGTACCGAAAATTGGTTATCGGTATTGAAACTACCGGCAATCGTAACCGGAATGCGCTGTGCCTTTCCAAGACAGGCCAGTTCGGGATTCCCCACTGTAATGGATGGCGTTTGTGCATGAGCAAAAAACGACAAGTGGACCAGGAACAGCAATCCCCGTAAAATACGCTTCATAAGTTGATGTTTTTCAATGGCTGATCAAAAGGCCGGCGGCTACCGTTTGATAAGTTTGTGCGTTGATTTAAGATTTTTACCCTCAATACTCAATACATAAATACCGGACGGCAGCTGACTGATATTCAACTCGTCTTCCATTGATGCGCTATGTTTCGTGAGCATCGGAATCCCTCCCGCATTGATGAGCCGGATTGTCCTTTCGGCAGCATCGGCAAACCTGATCAGCAAGCGATGGTCTGCGGGATTGGGTGCGACCACCACCCGGGTAACCGCTGGCGAAGGCTCGCCGGTGATCACCTCCACATGAACAATGTCCGGTTTCTCCACTGTGCCTGTGCCGCAGCGGTTCGACACCCGCAGTATTTTATAGTATTCGGCAAGCGGGCGTTCGTCAAGGAATATCGTATCAGTTGCGGAGGTCGCGTACTGGGTTCTCGTGCCAAGCGGACTGCCCACAGCGTAATCCCATGGCCCGGAACCTGTGAGCAGCACTACAAGCTTTGACGTGCCGGAAACATCCTGAATAATCGATTCGGAAGCAAAACGCGCCCCCGCCCTGGTGCCGGGCGACAGCGGGAACTCGTAAGCTCCGCTAGCCGTTCCGGGGTCGGAAGCTACTACCCGCACCCTGTATTGCTTGCCCGGAACGAAATCGGCGGGAATGCCGGCTTTCAATGGAGAAGTCTGTCCGGTTGTCGTTACCGATTTGAAATTCCTGCCTGTGGTATCCGAAAACTGGACGGTCATCGTATTCCCGGCTGAAAAACTGCCTTTTCGGGTATAATGGACCAGGATGGCTTCGCCCAGGCAGAATGCCGAATTGTCGAACGGCTCCCAGCTTGTAACGGTTACCGTCCGTTCGCTGGGCGGATTCACCTCTACCGTTGCACTACCCGACTTTTTACCCTCACCGCAACCATTATCGACGGATGCCAGCGTATAAGTGGTGGTTTTCGCCGGGCTCACTTTCAGGAAAAACTCCGTATTGCCACTGCCGCCGTAGAAAGTGCCGGTCTGACCGTCGGACAGGCGATAGTTAATAGCCTCATTGGCGGTCCTGTTGCTGCGGAGCTGCACCTGGGTGCTTTCCCCCGCGTTGATCGTCGTGTTGCCGATGATCGACACATCCACTCTTGTTTTAATCCTCAACGCAGAGTTCACGGAAAGGTTATAGCTCCTCACCACACCCCGGAACTGGTAGTAATCGTCGCCCAGTTGGGTTGGCATTCTCAATTGCAGCGTACCTGCCCGCACACGCGTGGAATCCACACCGGTAACTTTCCCGGTCCGCGTGTTCAAGAGTTCGAAAACGATGTAATCCTTATCCAGGGACACGTCGCCCTGCAACTGGTACCAAACCCGCACGGTACCACCAGCGCAGACTTCCTCCTGCTGAGGCAAAACGCTCAGCGACGGTTTCACTTGGACGGAAACTTTGCCCGATACCGGCCCGTAACCGCAGTTATTATAAACCGAGATGAGCGAAAAATCCTGCTGCATGGTCGCCGAAATGGATCGTTGATAGGGATTATTGTCGGTGCTCTGCTTTTCGCTGTTTTCGTAGATCATCGTCCAGGGTGCCGTTCCCGTGAAATTGACCATGGCGTAAATACCTTGTCCCGGATTGAGCACAATGGGATCCTTTTCTGTGGAACTGATCGTAGCCGACGGCGCAGAGCTGATCACCAGGTCCACCGCGTTGGAAACGCTGCCGTCGGAAGATGCGACGCGCATCTGGTATCTGCCGGTACCGACCGATTCGGGGACGGTAATGGAAAATGTGCGTGAGGTGATGCCCGTTGCCAGATCGGTAAACTCAGCGGTTTGGTCACGGGCTATTTGCAATGCAAAAGTGGCTTTCGAAGCATCTCCGTCCAGTATGACAAACGGCACGGCAAGGCTTCCGTTCCGGCAGGCCGACAATGGAAATCCATTCTCCCCTGCGGATATGACAATGCGATAAGGAACAACCCGGATGTAGGTCGTCAGGTTAACAGGAAAGGTCCCGCATTTATTCTGCGCCGATTTGATGGTGTAGGCGCTGACTATCCCCGCAGGCGGCCGCACCACCGCATGAGAAACTGAGGGGTTCAACTCCTGTGTGTGTTCGCTGACGCCATCCGAATAGGTGAATGCGGTAAGTCCTCCTTCGCGATTGGAAAGTGACAATCCCACCTCCTGCCCTTGCAGGTACTCCGCCGGCGCTTCCCGCGTACCTGAGGGGTTGATGCTGAAATCGGTCGGCGGACCTTGCAATTGTATTTCAAACTGATTGCTGGTGATCGCCGGGCTCGATGAAACAACCCGGAAATTCGCGTAGCCGATCTGTCTCTGGCCTACCGGCACCTTGATTTTGTGCGTGCCATCCTTGCTCACCGTCGCGAGCGTCTGAAACGTACAGCAATCGATATATCCTTCTATTTTAAATGTATTCCCCGGATTGAATGTCCCGGTTTTAATGAAAGTGATTTCCAGGCTGTCCTGTTTGCAAATAATCTTATCCAGCGGCTGAACATAAATCCCCGGAGCGGCACCTGCTGTATCGAGCGTGAGGCGGACAGCCGGGACGGTTTCATTTTTAGAACATGCATTACTGATCGATTTCAGCTTAAAATCCTGCGTTTTGTTGACGTAAAAACTAGGATACCAGGCCGAGTAGCCATCAATGTTGTAGATTTTACCGGCGGCATCCTCGATTTTAAAAGGCCCGTTTCCGTGTAGCTCGTATCCAAACCCCGCTTCGGCCGGATTTTTGTAGTTCAAAACTGAATGCGGCAAAACCACCATTTCAGGCATGCTTCCGATCGCATAATCATAGTAATAACCTGATTTGTAAGCCGGATTACTACTAGCAATGTAAAACGCCCCGATCTTATCGTAGCTCAAAGCGTGGTCGGTTCCTTTCGGCAATACCGGGATGTCAAATTCCAGGTAATCACCCGACTTTTTAGCAGGAAACGAATGGACCTTCTGCTCGTTCACAATACCGTTGACCGTAAACGTGGTACCATCGTTGACCGCGATATTCGAAAACATCCTGATTTTCCCCTTCGAACCGGCACAAAAGAAACGCTCCCCCACCGACGGCTCCATCGCAATGCCGGGCTTAACGGTCACCACCATCGTGGCGCCCGAACTTACCGTTTGGCTACCGCAACCACTTGTAAAACTTTTAATGGTGTAAGAAGTCGTTTTCTCAGGCCGCACGTCTATCTGGCCGTTGGTCTGCGACGACCAGAGCACCGTACCGTCCTGCAATGTCGCCGAATAGGGCGCGATACCCGAAAATGTGATACCGACCGGCAGCTTTTCACCCATTTCGATGGTTTTGCTCGGAGTATTGATAACGGCCCCCGCGCGCGGGTAAACCACAAAATTGAAATCCGTATAGGCACCGAGGACCGCCGGATTTTCGGTGACGATACGGAGGCTGTATGAGCTCCGTGACGTGAGATTGAACGATGTCGGGAAGTTAGCCACCAGCACATTGTCTTTCAGTTGCGCCGGCACCTCCACCGCTATTACATTCGAATGATCCCCCTGAAAAACACTGATCCGCAACCTGTATTTTACATTGGTCGGCAGCGCAGGACCTGATGTGGAGAAGTTCACACGAATTTCGCTCCCCTCGCATACAGCCGCGGGCGAAACCGAAAGTGTCCGCAGTGCTGTCGGGTTCAGGGTGGCCTTCACCTGCCCGCTCACTTTCATCGGGCCGCACACATTCTCGGCGTGCGCGATGTAAAATGGGGTGGTCGCATTCACGCCTTTGTTGTGGAGGCTCACAAAATAACCTTCCGCAAACGAAGACAAGCTAAAATCGGAGCTGTCGTTGAGCGTCACCGACGCCGTACTTTTGCTGAATGTCGTAAATTTAAGCGTCAGATCCTCTCCCGGATTGATCGTATCCGAAGCCGCGAGCGCCAGGTTCACACTTCCTTTGGTGTGTATTTCGACATTCCTCCAATCGCTTTCGGTTTTGGGCGAAGTGGTCGCGATGCGCAATTGTATATACCGGGGAATCGAAAGGCTGGAATCGGAATGCACCACCTCCATTTTACCGTCAACCAGGCGCGCCGGGATTTCCGAAATGACGGGCAGGTTATCGCCCTTCCGGATTTGTATGGAGAACTTGTTATCCGCATTGTACTTGCCCGTAATCGCTACCTGGATCTTCTGGACCGCATTCAGACAGGCCGTTTCGGGGTAAATAATCGCAATAGACGGAGATTGGGCAAAAAGAGGAAAGCAGGCAATGAAACACAGCGCTAGCAGCACGCAATTTTTTTTCATAGAGAGGTGGAATTTGGATACCAAACATAATGAAAATGCCCGGATGTAACCAAAAGTAATTCTACCAGTTAACTAGTGAAAAATTCTTGTAATGCGGTTACGGCCTTTCCGGCCGGTATTTAATATCGTAGTACGCAATGCCTGTTGATAACACCAGTGCCGTGACGGAACTAATTGTAAGGACCACAAGCTGCTGCGGCTCCTTATCGAAATCAATAAAAAACATAAATGCGGAATACACGTACGGATAATAGATGATTTTATCCCAATCCATTAATACAATGCCGGTGATCCACAAGCCCAAGCCCAGGCCAAGCGCAATAACAAAATTGCGAAAACGCAGGCTCAGCCAGTACTGGATGACCGACACGGCCAGGCAACCCAGATACACACGGCAGGATATCAGTAGCAAACTGCCCCAATCAATGCTGCTTGCCATTAACCGGTAGGAAGGATTCAGGCTGTGTACCAGCAGTCCAGCCAGAATGACAAACCCGTCAAAACAAAGAATATAGACCGGCACCAGCATCTGGATCACAACCAACTTCGAAAAGAAAATATCGGCAAACGAGCGAGGCGAAGCGTATACCTGCTTCCAGGTATTGTTACGGAATTCGATCTGTACAATCAGGTTCGTGACCAATATAATGTACATCGGCAGGATCACAGCGGCTACATTTTTCCAATTGAACCGAAAGAATGTGAGCCATGGAGTCTGCTCAAACTTGACAAGCAACATGTCGGGCCTTTCCAGCAGGATAACAACGTTGATAGCCGGTATAAAAAGCGCTGCCAGGATCGTCAACCACAGTGCAAAGCTTCTTTTCGCTTTGATAAACTCGCCTGTTGTATTTGCAAAAAATTTCGTTTTCATCGTTAAGCTGAAATAATGTCTAAGAAAAGTCTTTCCAGGTCGTTACCCATCACACACAATCGGCTCACACCTACCCCGCCACCCACCAGCATGTGATTGATCAATGCCGCGTCAGCGGGTTTCGAATGTCCTACATGTACCTTAGACTCACCTCTGATGAATACGGAAAACCGGCCGGAGAGGATTTGCTCAGTTCTGACAACGTTATCCACTTCGATCTCCAGGAATGAATGCCGGTATTGGAAACTTTGCAACTCGGCTAGTGTTCCCTGAAAAAGCAACTTACCCTGGTGAATGATGCCCACATGGGTCGCGAGCTTTTCTACCTCCGCCAGCAAATGGCTCGAAACAAGCACGGTCTTCCCCTGGTGTCTATTCAGATCGCGGATCAGTTCGCGGATCTCGATAATTCCGTTGGGGTCCAGGCCATTGGTGGGCTCGTCCATGATCAGCAGTTCGGGATCGTGGAGCAAGGCGATCGCAATCGCAAGCCGTTGTTTCATGCCCAATGAATACGCCTTTGTCTTTTTATGGGCAGCGTCGGAAAGCCCGGTAATGCGCAATACTTCGCCCACCCTGGTTGCCGGGCATTCATAGGCCCGTCTGAATACTTCGAGGTTTTCCCGACCGGTCAAATGCAGATATAGAGATGGTTGCTCGATCAGCGAACCGGTGCGTCTTAAAATATCAATCCGGTTGCCGGGCATCTGGTTTCCAAAAATGCGGATCCCCGGATTTTCGCTGCGCAGTAACCCCAGCAATAGACGCAGTGTCGTCGTCTTTCCTGCACCGTTAGGGCCCAAAAAACCATACACACTACCTTGCGGCATGCGCAGATTAATGTCATTGAGGATTCTGTCGCCCTTTTGAAAGCTGTAATCCAGGTGGTCGGTTTCGATGGCCGCTTGTTCCATTTTCAAGAATGCTTTGATTGTGGATCAAAGGAACATGCCGCTTTTTACAACCGGAAATAAAATCACTAACAGGCTTTTTTTGCCTTCCAACACCTCGAAACAGACGACCAAAAAATGTGGGGATCAGCCAATGCGTCGCAGCAAGTCTTCCCGGAACATATCGCCGACAGGCACCTTCTTTTCACCTATGTAAATGATGTTGCGCTCAATGGCGTTGATCTTGTTCAGAGCGACGATAAAAGACCTGTGTACACGCACAAAGTCCTTCGGCAGCTTGTCCTGAAATGCCGTCAATGTGGTAAGGGTGTCGATCACCTGGGCTTGGGTATGCACGGCTACGTAGTCCTTTTTGCCTTCCAGCATCAGGATATCGTCCAGATCCACACGGACCATTCTGTGCGCCGACCTAACGAAAAGATACTGGGGTGCGCTTTCGATTCGAGGTGCCAGCCGGGGCTGTACTTTTTGTATGGCCTTCAAAAAGCGTTCGAAGGAAAAAGGTTTGACCAGGTAATCGACCACCCCAGCTTCGAACCCGGCCAGCGCGTACTGGGGATAGGCCGTGGTAAGTACTACCAGCGGCGGAACCGGAATTGCCGACAGGAAATCCATGCCATTCACTTCGGGCATATTGATATCCAGGAAAAGCAGGTCGCATCCCCCGTGGTTTAGCATGGGTAATGCCTCCAACGGGGAAGAAAAAGTAGCGGTCAGTTCGAGGAACGGACATTTGGAAACGTAGTTTTCAATTATTTCCAATGCAAGGAATTCATCGTCGATCGCGATACACTTAATCATGAGCCTCGCTGTTGAGTTGAATGGTCAGGTCCGCTGTGAATGTGTCGCCCTCCTGGTGAAATACCAGTTCGTACGCAGCCGGGTAAAGCAATGCGAGCCTTCGGCGTAGATTGGCAATACCCAAGCCACCGCTGATCTCCGGGCCTGCTGCACGTACTTTATTCTCAGTATGAACACGGAGCAACGGGAAACCCCAATGGATTGCGATCGTCACGGGTGATGCGCCATGCTTGAATACATTCTCTATCAACGGCAAAAGCAGCAATGGCTGGATTGTTATGGTTTGAAGGTTTCCGGAAACCTCCAATTTGATCCCCTCGCCAGACTTGCTTCGCAACTCATTCATAGCCACATAGGTACGTATCATCTCGATCTCTTTTTCAAGTAGTACTATCCCCGCGTTCGTTTCATACAGCAGATAGCGCATCATTTCGGAAATACGCAGGATCACCACGGGCGTCTCCGGAGCCTGGCGCAAGGAAAGTGCGTAAAGGTTGTTCAGGGAATTAAAGAGGAAATGAGGATTAATCTGCCCCTTCAACAATGCTAGCTCGGATTTGAGATACTCGTTTTCCATCTCCTTGTCCTTCCGCAATTTACCGTACCAATCTACACTTAGCCTTACAAAAAGCCCGAGGACGGCAAAAACGACGTAGTTGCTGATTCTTGTCAGCAGCGGCAGTAAATCGCCTCCGAGTAATCGCCCGGTCATATTACTCCCGGGCAACAGCCAATCTTCCAACAGTATTGCGCCTGACGCCATCAATATCGCCGCGAGCAGATTTGTTGCTAAAAAACGCGCTAAGCTGTACCTAGTCAATCCATTGGGCACCAGGTACACATAGTTTAGATAAAAACTGCCCGCGTGCACGCCGAATGCCAGGCAATAGTGCACAAAGAAAAACCAGGGCGAAATGCGGGCAAAATTCCCATAGAAGACCAGGGTAGCATAAATACCCCATCCAAGCAAATGCAACAACACCGGAAGTTTCCTTTCAAGTATCGGCTGCCACGCTTCTTTTGTCGGCTCAATCATATGCGATAATACCCATTTCCGGGTTTACTCAAAAAGAAACACCGCCAACGCCCGTTTTTTATCGGCCAGTAGACCCATTGCACCGACCGGCTTCATCCGGCGGTGACGGGACGAGCGGCACACGCGCACACGTCGAGCCTATACATGCGAGCGAAGCCTGGCCTCGTCCAGGTCAAGCTCCCGTTCCATCTTTCTTATTGCCGACTCGGAAAAGGAGGCTTCCCGGTGAAGCCGCAGCAGCAGGTCCCGCTTGAATTGCGTGACGGTCAGCTGGGCATCGACGACCTGGCTCAGCAAGTCTGCGGTTCCCGGCGACTGCTGATTTGTTCCGTACTTTTTGTCTTTGATCCAGTTGCTTCGCAGCTCATACAACTTGCGCACCTGATCGGCCACATCCGGGTTCATTTTGGTTTGCGAGAAATGATCGTGGATAAAATCCAGTGAACTGTTAGCCAGCAGGAGGCGCAACCTGGTTTCTTCTTCCGCCTCTTCCTGCCCCGAGCTCCGTATCCCCAGCTTGCGTATCAAATAGGGTAATGATAGTCCCTGGCCGATCAATGTGACGAGGATCACGACAAACGACACAAAGAGGATCAGCTTCCGATAGGGGAAATGCTTCCCGTTTTCCATCACCAAAGGAATGGCCATGGCCGTGGCGAGCGACACCACGCCGCGCATGCCTGTCCACGACAGGACAATGGCCACCTTCCAGTCAAAACCGGACTCCCGCTGCCGGTATTCGCCCGTCGACAGCATATCCGTAAAGTACGCCGTGGGCACGATGAACAACAGCCTGACCACGACCACTACCGCACTGACAATGAGTCCATAGCCGATCAAATCCGCAAAGCTGTATTCCACCGTGTTGTGCACAATGGTGGAGAGTTGAAAGCCGATCAGCACAAATACCGCTCCGTTCAGCAGGAACTCGATCATATCCCATACCGAAGTTACGAGCGTGCGCCCCTGGTGCGAAAACATTTCATGTGAAAGCCACGATGTCACAAGTCCCGTGCTCACCACCGCCAAAACGCCCGAAACCCCGACGGCCTCCGCAACCGGGTACGAAATAAACGGCACGAGCAGCGACATCGTCCCTTCCAGCATGGCGTTGCTTCGGACGCGCTTCATCATGTAGGCAAACCCGTAGCCCACCGCGGTGCCCACCAGAATCCCGCCTGCCGCCACCACCAGAAACTGAACACCCGCCTTCCAGAGCACAAAAGTGCTGCTCATCACCGCCGCCACCGCATACTTGTAGGCAATCAACGCGGAGGCGTCGTTCACCAGACTTTCCCCTTCCAGGATCGTGATCACGCGCTTATCCAGCCCGGTACCTTTCATAATGCTGGTCGCGGAGACGGCATCCGGCGGCGAAACGATGGCACCCAGCACGAATGCGACCGGCCAGCGCATGCCAGGGATGAAATAATGGGCTGCCACCGCCACCGCGCAGGTCGTCAGAAACACCAAACCAATGGAAAGCCTCGAAATAGGCCGTATCGCAGCCCGGAAAGCCGGCCAGGATGTGTTCCAGCCGGCCCTGAAAAGCAGCGGCGGAAGAAAGAGCAGGAACACAACTTCCGGGTCGAGTTCGACCAGCGGAAGGCCGGGTATAAAACCGATGACCAATCCTACCAGGACGAGCAGGATCGGGTATGGGATGCGTACTTTATCGGACAGGACGGAAACGACGGCGAGCGTCGCTACAATGAAAATAAAAGGTATCAGGTCAATCATAAAGGCCTCGCGCGGTCGGTTTACCGTGAAAGTTGCCAAATTATTTGCGATCGGCAAGTCTCCTTTCAACAATTGTCGTTGCCATCAGCCCACACCCGTTTTCAAGGTCGGAAGCTCGAAGGGGGTGATCCGTGGTAGCGCTTGAATGCCGTCGAGAAATGTTGGGGATGTTCGTAGCCCAGCATATCTGAAATATGATCGATACTTTTTGAAGAATCCAGGAGGAGGTTTACCGCAAAATCCATTCTCAGCTTACGCAAATAGGCAAATACCGTTGTACCGAACAGGTCTTTAAATCCCTTTTTGAGTTTAAATTCATTCAGTAAACAGAGCCGGCTAAGTTGCGGAAGGCTGAAATCTTCCAGAAAATGTACGTTCAGGAAGGCCTTCAACTCGTTTAACCGCCCGATTTCCGCCATTGTCAGGCCCGGTGCGCGGGAAGTACCCGCCTGCAACTGCCCCAGATGCAATGCGACCAGTTCCAGCACCTTCGATTGGAGCATCAGCCTTTGCATGGGTCCCGATTGCCCGCATTGCTTAATGTCCCCGATCAGCTTTTGCATGTAAGGCGTCATGGGCGCATTCGAGTCCATGCCTGCAAAAGGCCTGTCTTTCAGCAACGACTCCTGTGCACGTTCGCTCCAACGGTCATCGCAGCCGATCAGCTCCGAAAAGTATTTTTTCCTCAGGCTGACATGGAACATTTCCACCTGCTCGCCCGCCCGGACGGTGTTTCGAAAGCTGCCTTCGGGCGAAAAAATCAGGTTATGCTGGTGAGGTTTCATACCCACTTCCCGGGCTATACCGGTGAACCGGGTATTCATCTGGCCGGACATCTGGAAATTGATATTTACCGTGTCGGCACGGCTCTCTTCCACAATGCTCACATCCCGGTCGACCTGCCAATGCAGGTTCATTACATGGATATCCGGGAAAAGCCAGCTTCTGAATTTAAGACTCCCCACTTTTGCACCCTGCCCGGTACCGACTTTCTTACCAGCCGTCCCCCCTGTCTGCGGGCGGAGCAATTGCGGGTTGGGAAAGGAATCTGCGTGGATGAAATCGGCTGAGTGGATAAGAGCTGCGGCCATGGATGATGTGCTATTTTAATAAACGACGTAAAATAGCGGCAAAACGAGAGACGGCCATATTTCGTCGACGGAAAGCAGATTCCGTAGACAAACTGCTTCGCTGAGAGCGGCCCGCTACTTAAAGTTAAAGACAACCTGCAAACCGGGAGCAAACGCTGAAAACGGCCCCTCAACCGAACCAGGCCCCATCCTGACCGACAGATCATCGGAAATATCAAAAGTCTTAAGATGGGCGGCGACGTTGGCTTCGATGATGGCAAGCACGTAAATGAGTCCGGAAGTGAGAATGGACACATTTCGGTACCTGCGCCACGCGTCTTTGTTCCTCACGATCTGGTCCTTTGTAAGCAGCTTCACGGTACTTTTTGTGTTGAGGAGGTTTCTCACCCGGACCGGCATTTTGGTATCCCCGGTGATACCGTGCGCCGGCGTACCGGTACTCGGGTCATAAAACGACCAATATGCTTTCAGGTAATCATGGTATTTAAGAGAATTTAAATAAACTGTAAAAATGCTTCCTCCAAGCGCTGTGTATACGATCGGAAGTTTCCAAAAATCCCCATTGTAGCCTTGCCCGAAGCCGGGTACAATGGCAAAGAGCGCCGCCGTTCGGGGATTGCGTGGTTTTACCTCGCGTATGCCCGGTTTACGCACGGTGTCGGCGATAGCCGTGTTTCGAGGGTAGGTGATGTTGGCTGATATCGGCGGCGCCGTTATCAATGTAAGACAAAATGCGGCGATGCACGAGAATTTCACAATGTGAGTCATGGCTTGCTAGATGGTTAATGTCGCAAGCAACCACGCTGACCCCGTTTCCGCAACATAAAAAATGTTAATTACTTCGCCCTTTCCGCCGAATATTCTTTTCAGCAACATCCTATATTTACCGGTCGAGACCCTAACCCTGTTGAAACGTTCCGTTTATGAAATTTAGCTACCTGATTGTCCTGCTTACCATAGCTTCGGCGCTGGTGACGCAAAAGACAGCCGCTCAGAACGATCACGGCGAAATCGCCAAAAAGCTGCCCCGATACACCTCCGAAAAGCAGTTCACATTGATCGACTCCATCGTTTTACCGTTTCAAACCTTCCATACCCAGGGACTGACAAAAGTCGGCGGGTATTATTTCCTGACAGCCGTGGACGTGAAGCGCTGGCCCGAAAGATACTCCAGTCCGGTGGATGGCTTCGACCGTGACACCGGCGACGGCGTTGGCCGGGTTTTTAAATTCGACGAAAGCGGACAGCTGGTCGGCCAGGTAACGATCGGCGAAAAGAGCGTTTACCACCCCGGCGGCATCGACTTTGATGGAAAGTACATATGGATACCGGTTTGCGAGTATCGCCCGCATGGTAACTCCATCGTTTACAGGATGGACCCGCAGACGATGAAGATCGAAAAAATGTGGGATGTCCGCGACGCGCTCGGCGCAGTGGTATGCGCAGGAAATGAAGAGGTCATAGGCATGAACTGGGACGCCGAGCAATTCTATAAATGGGCGCGCAAGGATGACACCCATCACGACTGGGAGCTGATTTCGAGGAAATCCAATACCATGCTCACTTTCAAGATTCAGGACGCGAAGTATGTGGGAGACACGATGATGCTCTGCTCCGGGCTCAACCGGTGGAAGCAGGGGGAACTGAGCTTTGCATTGGGTGGCATCCAGCTCATGAGGACCGACGGCTACCAAACCCTTTACCAGCTGCCTCTGACGATCAAAACGCCGCGGGGCGCGAGTATTTGCAACAATCCCTTCTTCCCGGAAATAAAAAACGGCAGACTCCGGCTTTCCTTCGCACCGGATGACGACCACACGGTTGTTTACATTTACGAAGGCCGCTAAACGGCATGTCCAGGACGACTTGCAGCGCACACCGAACTTTGCAGCAGCATCCGGATGAGTGATCGCCGACGGCCAACAACACCCTACTAACAATCACAACACCTGACTACAAATGACAACACCTGACTACAAATGACGACGAAGTCATTAATAGTCATTAATAGTCATGAGTAGTCATTAATAGTCAGGTATTGTTAGGTTTATCCGGGTGTTGTTTTGAAACCTTCCTCAGGTCAAGAAAAATGATTTAAACAGTTTTCTTCAAAAATTTTCAGGATTTACTTGTGAAACCAATCGGTTGCGCATATATTTGCAACCAATCAGTTTCACATTTAAACAATCAACAGCTATGAAACAGAAAATCCTGTCCATCCTATGCCTCCTGACGGGGCTGATGTTCATCAATGCGGGCCTGGATAAATTCCTGCATTACATGCCCATTCCGGCCGATTTGCCGGAGAAAATGATCAAAACCGGAATGGCATTCGCCCAGATCGGCTGGCTGATGCCGCTGGTAGGCGCCGTGGAAATGGCCGGCGGAATATTGCTGGCCGTTCCCAGAACGCGGGCGCTCGGCGCCATTGTGCTGCTGCCTGTATTGGCGGGCGTTTTGCTGACGAATATCACCGCCGCGCCATCGGGCCTTCCCATCGTCGCTATATTCGTCGCGGTCATTGCCTGGGTGATCGCCGATAACTGGGGAAAGTATTTGCCGATCGTATCCAGATAATGCGCCGCCGGTGAAGTTATCTTGCACAAAATTACCCGTGATAATCCCATGAGAAGAGACATTTTCCAGGCCATCGCCGACCCGACCCGCAGGGCAATTATCGTACTGATCGCCGTGCAGGCTATGACACCCAATGCCATTGCGGAACATTTTGATACTACGCGCCAGGCCGTTTCGAAGCATTTGAAAGTATTGACCGAATGCGAACTGGTTCAACCCCAACAGCAGGGCCGTGAGATTTACTATAAACTTCAGATCGATAAAATGAAAGAGATCGATCACTGGTTGGAACAGTTCCGAAAGATCTGGGAAAGCCGGTTCGATCAACTCGACAACCTTTTGGAAACACTTAAAAAACAACAGAAATGAAACACAACCTTCAATTCGACTTCGTAGCAGACAAAGTAAAAAACACATTGACCGTACGCCGTGAGTTCCGGGCCGGCCGCCAGCTGGTGTGGGATTGTCATACCAAAAGCGAACTCCTGGACCAGTGGTTTGCCCCTAAACCGCTCACAACTAAAACCAAATCTATGGACTTCCGTGAAGGTGGCCACTGGCATTACGCGATGATAGAACCAAACGGCAACGAATACTGGGGCTGGACGGATTATATCAAAATCCAGCCGATCGATTTTTACACCACTACCGACGCATTTTCAAACGCAGAAGGCGAAATTAACGAATCGCTGCCGCGCGCCACATGGGTGGTTACGTTCACCGACAAAGGCGAAAACGCAGTGGTCGAAACGGTAGTAACCTACAAATCCCTGGAAGATCTGGAAGCGACTCTTCAGATGGGCATGGAACAAGGCATGCTTGCAACGCTGGAAAAACTGGACGAATTGCTGGTTAAGCTGACTGGCAGGGAATAAACGACAAGTCTTATTGGCTGGGCAGCGTCATTGTCCAGCCAATAGTTTTGTATATTGAATCCCTAATTCAAAAACAGACGAAACACGATTGAAATGAGAAAGTTGGTTCTATTTGCACACATGTCCCTCGATGGTTTTGCCGGCGATAAGAACGGTGGCCTCGGCTTTTTATCTTACAACGAGGAGCTGCAACAATTCGCGGATGAGCTGGTCAAAACTGTGGGTGCGCCGGTATATGGCAAAAATACCTACCATTTAATGGAAGGCTACTGGCCCACCGTACTGAACGACCCTCATGCGAACGGCCACGCGCTCTCGCACGCGAAATGGGTGCAGGAAATCCCCAAGATCGTTTTCTCAACGACCCTGCCAAGCGCCGATTGGAACAACACCACGCTGATCAAAGACAACGTCGTGGAAGAGGTGAACAAACTAAAACAGCAGCCGGGCAAAGACCTCGTGATATTCGGCAGCCCCGGTCTTGCCAAAAGTTTGACAAAACTCGGCCTGATAGACGAATACAAGCTGACGCTGCATCCGGTGATATTGGGAGAAGGGATCAGCCTGTTCGATAGAGATGCCCCCATGAGCAATCTGGTATTGCTGGAATCTAAAACGCTTGGTTCAGGCGTCGTTACACTGCATTATACGAAGCGATAAGACTATCACTCAACCTCACCGGAGCTGCATATGGATCGTCGCGCATTTTTGTGCGGAAGCGGGCAGGTCGCCCTTTCCGCCTCATTAGCCCGCTATATGAACCTGATTCCGACAAAAGCCGGCGCCCGGCGAACGGTTCACGACGGTGAGCAACTCATATCCATCCTCACCAAACTGATCCCCCGGCTCATGCAGGAAGCGGGGGTTCCCGGCCTTTCGGTTGCCATCGTCCGAAATGGGAAACTGAACTGGCAAAAAGGGTTTGGCATGAAAGACGCCGACACTCGTGAACCGGTCGACGGGCACACCGTATTCGAGGCCGCGTCGGTGAGCAAAACGGTGTTCGCCTACGCGGTTTTGAAACAATGCGAAAAAGGGGTTATCGGGCTCGACACGCCGCTTGTCCGCTATGCTCCCTCGCCCCTCACCCATGCGGATCCGCGATTCGATACCATTACCGCCCGCCATGTGCTTTCGCACACGACGGGCTTTCAGAATATCCGGTCGGGTGACGACCCGCTAAAAATCCATTTTCAGCCCGGTTCACAATTTGACTATTCGGGTGAAGGGTACTGGTACCTGCAATCGATATTGTCTCATCTGGCGGGCCGCGAAAACCCCAACGATTGCGGGGAGTATGAGGCAGGTGTTGAGATCTGCGCTACGGACATTGACACATTCCTGAAACGTAATTTACTGGTTCCATTCGGTATGAAGGCCAGCGGGTATGTCTGGAATGACGAATTCGCGCGCCACGCTTCACGCCCGCACGACGTATCCGGCAAGCCGTTGCCCAAAAGTCAGCCCAAAGCCAAGGATGCGGCGCGGTATGCGGCCATGGGCGGGCTGCATACCACATCGGCAGATTACGCGAAGTTTCTCATCGAAGTACTCAATCCCAAACAGGCCGATGCTTACAGGCTGAACAAAACAAGCCACGACGAAATGTTGACCCCGCAGATCAGGCTGAAAGAAGGTGAAAAGGTGGATGATGCAGACGCCTGGGCGTTGGGGTGGGCTATCCGGCAACGCCCTACCGGCGACATTATATTGCATTCCGGCGGGCAGTCCGGCTTTCGGTCCCTTACCATGGGCTCCGTGCAATGCCAGTCCGGCTTTGTAATGCTCACTAACAGCGACAATGGTGGAAATGTGCTTTTTCACCCGGCGCTGGCCGCCGCATTGACCCCTTTATTCGTGAAATAATTTCAACAGAATAAAATGTTGAAATTCTACAATTTAAAAACTTCAACATCCATTTTCATCTCAATTTCATAGTTTTAATTCTGCATTTTTGAACGATCAGGCAATATTGTAAAGGTATTAATGCATATATTTGGTTAACAACAACTGGTTTGCTGCTAACCTGCCATGAGAACCTTGCCTCCCACTTTACCTGACGATCAGCTCGCGACGCTGCTGAGAGAGGGCGAGGAACGGGCGTTCGATGAAATCTACACCCGGTATTGGGACAAGCTTTACTACATCGCCCACCGGATGGTCAAATCCGCGGCTGTGGCCGAAGAGATCACGCAGGACACCTTCATGCTCCTGTGGATCAAGCGGGAAACACTTGAAATACAATCGCTCGGGCCCTACCTGGCCGCCATGCTCCGTTACGAGGTGTACCGTTACCTGGCCAAATCCAAACAGGCCGAAGAAATCGAACAATCGATCCGGTACGAGGCTGCGCCGTCGGTGTCGATGGACCAGGAGATCGAAAACCGCCTGCTGCTCGAAATCATCACCAACCTCACCAACCGACTGCCCGAAAAATGCAGGCTCGTATTCCAGTATAACAAGTTACACGACCGCTCCCTGCCCGACGTCTGCGAAGAGCTGAACATCTCCCCCAAAACCGCCGAGGCACATCTGACCAAGGCACTAAAAATCGTTCGCGCAAGCCTGAGTAATGTAGTGGCGTTGCTGCTGTGAGGCGCTGCGGCCCGAGCATGGAAGATGGACGATCGACCATGGACCATAGACCATGGACCATGGACCGCCGTTAGCGAATCCCCATTGCCAAAAAAAGTATTTCGCAAAAAATGGTCGATGGTCGGTGGTCCATGGTCGACCGTCCACGGTCAAAAAAAACTTACCGCCCTACTAAGGGGTTTTTCCCACTTCTCCCCTCAATGTGTTGCAAAGGGTCAATCCGCTTTGCAATGACACAGGAATACATCAGATTGCTTGCCAGGAAATTCTTCGAAGGAACCGCCTCGGAAGAAGAAAAACAGCTATTGCACGAGTGGTACGACCGGCTCGCCGACGACCAGAGCCCGGAGACCGTCGCTACCCCGACCGCCGAAGGTGCCGCCGAAGTCCGCGACCGGATGCACGCCAACCTGCGTAGCCGGCAGCAGCAACAAAAGCCTTCGAAAAGGTTCGGCTGGATTCAAAGGCTCACTACCTGGTCTTCGGCCGCAGCGGCAATCGTCCTCATCGGATTTTGGCTGTGGACCAACGAACGTAAGCCCGCGGCGGGCGACGTCAGGCTGGTAACCGCACCATTAGGCAAGACCGCGCGGGTGAACCTGCCAGACGGCTCGCGTATCTGGCTCAATGCAGGTTCGACACTGAGTTACCCCACTGTTTTCAAAGGAAAAACCCGCGAAGTGGTGCTGCGCGAGGGGCAGGCATTCTTTGACATCGCCCACAATAAGGCCAAGCCCTTTATCGTACACGCCAAAACTTTGGACATAACCGTGCTGGGAACTTCATTCGACGTGAAAGCCTACAAAAACGACCCCGACATCAAGGTAACGGTAAAGACGGGCAAGGTGGGCGTGCAGGTGCGCGATAAACCGGGGCAGCCAGCGCTGATGCTGCTACCCGCCGAACAAGCCGTCGTGCCGGAAAAAACACAGAAAATCCAAGTAAGTGAGATCAGCAAACCGGCCATCGCGCCCTGGAAGGACAACCGGATGGTGTTCGAGGATGAACTGCTGGTGGAAGTGCTGCACGCATTGGAAAGAAAATACAACCAGCATATCGTCATCGAAAAACCGGGACTGTCTGCCGAAAAAATATCGCTTACCCTCGACGACCAGCCTATGAACGATGTACTTAAAGTCCTGGGCTTCTCCAAAAATTTCAATTATTCACAACTAAACGACAGCACGATAGTAATCAGATAGGAAGAACAAAAAATACGGGCTGGCTTTCCAGGAAGGCTGGTCTGGTGAATACCGGGAACACTGCGAATGTCCCCGGTATCGGTTGTCCCCTGCCAGGCAATGCTTGGAACCATGAATGGCCGGTGGACGCGGTTTAATAGCTTAACCATTAAACATCAGACAAATATGGTGAATTATTACCATAAGGGGCTCCCCTTATTCAAAAAATGTATGCGCATTTCTACGCTAATACTGGGTATTAATGTCCTGACAACCGCCTTGCTCATGGCCGGGCCTACGGAGGCCCAGCACGTCAGCATGGATGTGCGACAAACCCGGGTAAAGACAGTCCTGAGGCAGATCGAGCAGCAAACCGGTCTCACGTTTGCTTTCGACGAGAAGCTGGTGCGCAAAGCACCCGAAATCACGATTTACGCACTGGGACAGTCGGTCCCGGCTATCCTGAAAATGATCGAGAAGCAGACAAGCCTGGAATTCAGGCAGGTAGGCAACATGATCGGGATCACCGAAAGACCAAAGACGGAGGTCCTGCGTGAAATAACGCCGGTAACGCAAACGCTGGCCCGGCCGGTGAAAGGAAAGGTAACCGACGAAAAGGGCGAGGCGCTGCCTTCGGTAGCGATCCGCGTAAAAGGCACCAACGAAGGCACTATGACCGACGTGGAGGGCAACTATACCATCGATATTGCCGGCGACGAATCCATTCTGATATTCAGCTTTATTGGTTTTGTGGCACAGGAAGTGATGGTGGGCGCGCGTACCAGCGTGGACGTAGCCCTGAAACCCGACGTCTCGACACTGACCGAACTTGTCGTAACCGGCTATGGCGCACAGCGCAAGAAGGATTTGATCGGTGCAGTGTCCGTCGTGGATGTGGAGCAGCTGAAACAAACACCCGACGGCCAGGTTGCGAACCAGTTGCAGGGACGCGCTTCGGGGGTTACCATTCTCAGTTCGGGACAACCCGGTGAAACGCCGCAAGTCCGCATCCGCGGGTTGAATACATTTGGCAATAACTCGCCGCTGTACGTGGTCGACGGCGTCCCTACCACTTCTATTTCAGACCTGAATACGAACGACATCGCTTCCATGCAGGTGCTGAAAGATGCCGGTTCCGCCTCCATTTACGGTTCGAGAGCGGCCAACGGGGTGATTATCATTACTACCAAAAAAGGAAAAGATAAAGTTAAGGTTAATTACAGCGCGTGGTTCGGGGTACAGACACCTCCGGGAGGCAATGTATGGAACACGCTGACACCACAGGAACAAGCCCAGCTCAAATTCCAGGTGCAGAAAAACTCGGGACTCACCGTGGGCGACGACCAGTACGGCTATGGTACCTCTCCCGTCCTGCCCGACTACATTCTGCCCGCAGGAGCATCGGAAGGTGACCCACGGACTAATCCGAGCCTGTATTATGTGAACCCGAACTACACTTCGGTGGATGATTTCAACACTTTTAACCAGATCGTAAAGGCCAACAAAAACGGCACCGACTGGTTTCACGAAATATTTAAACCCGCGCCGTCCACAAGCCATAACATCTCGCTCAGCGGAGGCAGCGACCAGGGTAACTACCTGTTTTCACTGAATTATTTCAACCAGCAGGGCGCGCTGACCAACACTTACCTGAAACGCTACACGCTCCGGTCGAACAGCCAGTACAACATCGGCAAGCACGTACGTATCGGCGAAAACCTAGCCTATTCCATTTCCGACAACCCCAAATCCAGCCTGTCGGACGGCGGCTCGGCCATTGCATTCTCTTTCCGTATGCAGCCTATCGTACCTGTGCACGACATTATGGGCAACTACGCGGGCAGCCGCGCCTCGGGCATGGGCGACGCGTTCAACCCCGTGGCCATGCGCGACCGCACCCGATACGACAAAGGGCTGGACAATCGCCTGTTCGGTAATGTTTTCGCCGAATTCGACTTTTTCAAAGATTTCACATTCCGCACCAGCTTCGGCGGAGAGAACTATTCGGGCAGATGGAGCTCGTTCGCATTTCCTACCTACGAAAACAAGGAAAACAGCAATACCAACACCTACTCGGAAGGCTCCTATTCCGGCTTCAACTGGACGTGGACCAATTTGCTGACCTTCCACAAAACGATGGGTAAACACGACCTCACCATCGCGGCAGGTACCGAAGCTTACAGCGGCAAGTATTACGAAGTCGGCGGCAGCACCCAGGGATATTTCTCATTTGACCCTGACTATATGAACCTGGGCACCGGCTCCGGCACGCGCACCAATTCGAGCAGCCGTTCCGCGGACGCCCTGTATTCGCTCATCGGCCGCCTGGATTACATTTATAACGACAAATACCTCTTCGGTGCCATCGTCCGCCGCGACGGTTCCTCCAAGTTTATCAATGAACGTTATGGATTTTTCCCGGCCGTAAGCGCGGGCTGGCGCATTTCCCGCGAGGATTTCATGCGCAACCTGACGTGGATCGACGACCTGAAACTCCGGGCCAACTACGGGATCATGGGTAACCAGATCAACGTCACCTCCGGTAATGCATTCACCACTTACAGCTCCAACCGCCGCAGCTCTTACTACGACCTCGGTGGTACCAGCGGCTCGGGCGCATTGGAAGGTTTCGAAAAAAGCCAGATCGGCAACCCGAATGCCGTTTGGGAAAAGAACATTAGTACCAACATCGGTATCGACGCTACTTTCTTCAAAGGCAGGCTGGATGTGATCGCGGATTATTATGTAAAAGAAATCAAGGACTTGCTCTTCAACCCGGCGTTGATCGGAACGGCAGGTGGCGGTTCGGTACCGTATGTGAATATAGGTCAGATGAAAAACCGGGGGATCGACCTGCAAATCGACTCCAAATTCGACCTCACGAGCGACCTTAAACTGAATGCAACACTGACATTAACGACCTACAATAACAAAATCAAAAAGGTCACCAACAGCACCAATTATTTCGATCTGGAAGGCCGGGGTTTCGACGGCGCCTCTATTGTGCGCAACCGCGTGGGAAACTCCATCGGCCAGTTCTTCGGCTACAAAGTGATCGGCTTCTGGAACTCGCAGGAGGAGATTGCGACGGCCAATGCGGAGGCAGTAAAGCAAACCGGCGACCCGAATGCCGTGTACCAGGACGGCGCTTCGGTAGGACGGTTCCGGTATGAGAATATCAATGGCGACGGCCAGATCACAGCTGCCGACCGCCAGATGCTCGGCAACCCCAACCCGGATTTCAGCTATGGCCTGAATATCGGTTTGAATTACAAAAGCTTCGATTTCAGCCTGTTCCTTTACGGCGTTCAGGGCAACCAGCTCTGGAACCAGACCCGCTGGTGGAGCGATTTCAACTCATCGCGCTCGGGAGCTAAAAGTAAAACCGCATTGTACGACTCCTGGACACCGGAAAACCACAATGCCAAAGCACCGATCCAGGAGAATTCCAGCTCGTTCAGCACCATTAATGTACCCAACTCGTATTTCGTGGAAGACGGCTCTTACCTGCGCGCGAAGAACCTGCAAATCGGCTATACATTCCCTACCCCGCTGATGAAGAAGATCCGCGCACAGCAGTTCCGCGTGTACCTGCAGGCGACCAACCTGTTCACCATCACCGGCTATTCGGGACTTGACCCGGAAGTGAGCCGGAATGCGAGCGGCAATCCTACCGTGTTCGGCATCGACGAAGGTTCCTATCCTTCTTCCCGCCAATACACCATCGGCCTGAACCTCACTTTTTAACCCATCTCCAAGCAACGCGATATGAAGAAGTTCATGAAATATATAGCCGCTCTCTGCTGGATCGGCGGTTTGATAATGTTACAGGCCTGCCAGGATGATTTCCTGGACAAACCTGTGCAAGGTGCATTGGGCGATGACGTACTCGCCAACGCGAAAGGCATCGACGGCCTGCTTACCGGAGCGTACGCTGCCCTCGACGGCCAGGGCGATTTCACGGGCGGCAGCGGCTGGGAATCACCACCCGACAACTGGGTGTACGGCGCCATTCCCGGCGGCGATGCGCACAAAGGCAGCGACGGCGGCGACCAGACGCCCATCAGCGCCATCGCCACGTTCAGTACCGGGGCCGACAATGGTTTTTTCAACAGCAAATGGAAGGCTTTGTACGAAGGCGTTTCGCGGGCTAACACCGTGCTGAAAGTGCTCGCTCTGGCTACCGACGTTTCGGCGGAGAATAAGACCAACATCGAAGCTCAGGCACGTTTCCTGCGGGCGCACTACTATTTCGAATTGAAGAAAATGTGGAACATGGTGCCCTGGATCGACGAAACCACCACCGACTTCAACCAGCCCAACGACAAGGACATCTGGCCGCTGATCGAAGCCGATTTCAAAGCGGCTTATGAGCAGCTGCCGGCCACGCAATCCCTCGTGGGAAGAGCCAACAAATGGGCTGCGGGGGCCTATTTGGGCAAAACCTATTTGTATCAGAAAAAATACGCCGACGCCGTAAAGGTTTTTACCGACGTGATTGCCAACGGCGTCACTACCAACGGTTTGAAATATGACCTCGTTTCGTTCAAGGATAACTTCGATGCGGCCACTAAAAACAATGCGGAGTCGGTGTTTGCGATACAAATGGTAGCCAACGACGGGACGCTGGATATTACCAACGCCAATCAGGGCGGTATGCTCAACTTCCCTTACGGAACCGGGGCGCCGTTCAGCTGCTGCGGTTTTTTCCAGCCTACCCAAATGCTCGTAAACATGTACCGCACCGATGCCGGCGGGCTGCCCTACCTGACTGATTTCAACAGTCACGCCGTTAAGAACGACATGGGCATTGCCTCGGCTACCGCATTCACGCCCGATGCCGGCAACCTGGATCCGCGCCTCGACTGGACCGTCGGCCGCCGCGGCATCCCCTACCATGACTGGGGCATTTACCCGGGCATGAACTGGGTGCGCGACCAGCCCTACGGTGGGCCCTATGCACCGAAAAAGAACATTCACCGGCAGAAAACGCAGGACCTCTACGCCGACCTCAGCTCGTGGGCTCCGGGGAATGCGATCAATGTGCTGGTGATCCGCTTCGCCGATGTGCTATTGCTGGCAGCCGAGGCCGAAGCTAATGGAGGAAGTCTCGCCAAAGCGGAAGAATATGTGAACAAAGTAAGAAGCCGCGCTGCGGACAAAACGGGCTGGCTGTACAAATACACCAACGATTCCAACCCGCTGGGCGGTTTCTCGGGCACTCCGGCCGCTAACTATGTGATTAAGCCTTATCCTGCCGGCACGTTGGCGGCGAAGGGCAAGGACGGCGTACTCGACGCGATTTACTACGAACGCGGCATTGAGCTGGCTATGGAAGGTCACCGCTTTTTCGACCTCGTGCGTTGGGGCAAGGCCAATACGGCCATTAACGCCTATTTCGGATACGAATCTAAAATCACCTCCGACCTCGCCGGCGGTAAATATCTGGACGGTAAAAACAACTACTTCCCGATCCCGCAATATCAGATCGATATGAGCGTAGTGAACGGTGCGCCGTTGCTCAAACAGAACCCGGGATATAACTAGAAGGGCCTCCCGGGAAACACCAAAATGCCGGGCAGTAACAGGTAAAATCTGTCACCGCCCGGCATTTTGATTAGTTCACGAAAAAGTAACTCCTGTTTCCCGGGAACGTTCAATCCGTTAATTATAACCCTGATTTTGCACCAGCTGCTTGTTCACGTCCATTTCACGCTGCGGAATGGGCATGATCAGCTTCGGAGAATTATAGGGCAAGGCACCCACATTCTGCCGGGTGCGTTTGAGGTCGTGCAGCGTATGTCCCTCGAATGCCAGCTCCAAATGCCGCTCTTTCAGCACAGACTCGATCGTAGCCGCGGTAGCCGCTTTCAGGCCGGCCCGGGTGCGGATCAGGTTCAGGTCGGCCAGCGGTGTGGCGCCTGTCTGACTATTGAGCCGCAGGTTTGCTTCTGCACGGGTCAGGTACATTTCCGCGAGGCGGAATTGCAGCACATTACCGAATTTGTCGAGGTGTTTCCGGGTAAATGTGTTGTTGGTAGTCACAAAAAATGCACCCCGTTGATCACCGGCTTCGTATAGGCCCCGGTGCTTCGCTAGTACCCGGATATCCCCACGGCCCGCAGTTCCGGGGATCGCCGAGATAGTGGTTCCGAAGAAGGTATTCATGTCATTGGTACCGTCCTGCTGGGTGACGATCATCGAGAAAATGTACTCTTCCGGATTAGCCCCACCATTGTCAAGAAATGTAAAAAAGAGCGATTCGAATGTTGGATTAAGCGAGAATGCGTCCGATGTAATCACCTCGTTGGCTTCATCGCGCGCAGCCGCGTAGTTGCCCTGCATCAGGTACACGCGCGAGAGCTGTGCCGCCGCCGCATATTTGGTTGCGTAAATGGTATTGCTTTCAGGCAACAGCGATTTGGCTTTGGTAAGGTCTTCCAATACCTGCGCATACACTTCCGCTACGGGGTTCCGGGGGATTTTATCGGCATCGGTAACTCCGCGTGTAGGCTTCAATACCAAAGGAACGCCGGGATTCGAAGCATTATCGCCGTCGCCCCATGTTTTGGCATACAACCTTACCAGGTCAAAGTAGATCGACCCGCGGATAAACCTAGCTTCACCCTCAATGCGGGCACGCTTGTCTTCCTCGACAATATCGAGCGCCGAAAGCACATTGTTGCAACGATTGATCGCAACATACGAATCGCGCCAGGTGGAGGTGGCCGTCACGTTGTTGGTCGTCATCTCCTTATTGTACATTTCGAGCAGGTTCTGAAACGTACCGCCGAAGCCCAGCTCGTCGGAATTGCCGAGCAGTTCGGATGCATATTGGAATGCACCTCCGTACACATCCACATCCTGCAAGCCGTCGTAACACCCGATGAGCGTCACCTCAACATCCCGGGAAGTACCCAGGGCCACATTTTCGTCGATACTTTGGGTCGGCTGCACGTCCAGCCGGTTGTCGCAGCCGGTAGCCATCAGCATGGCTGACAGCAAGGCCGGTATGATATATCTGTTCTTTTTCATGATGAGAATGCAATGTTAAAATCCGACATTGATACCAACCAGCAATGTGCGCGGCTGAGGAGCGGTGTAAAAGTCGTTACCCAGCGCGAACTTGCTGTCCTTCTCGCTCAGGTCATCGGTGTTAACTTCCGGATCCCAGCCTTTGTAGTTGGTGAAAGTAGCCAGGTTGAGTGCCGAAACATACACCCGCACTTTTTCCATTTTAATGCGGCGCACCAGTTCGGCAGGCAGGTTATAACCCAGCGTGATTGACCGCAGCCGGAGGTACGAGCCATTAAAAATGTAGCGCGTGGATGCCTGATTGCCATTACCCCGGTAGAAACGCGCCTCTGGAACGTCGGTATCCGGGTTCTCGGGCGTCCAGGCATTCAGCTGATCGGCCGTCTGGTTGTCTTCGTAGATCCCGTTCGCCGACGAGTACTGCCCTACCCCGTAGAAGTTGATCTTGTTGCCGGAGACCCCGTTAAAAAACACGCTCAAATCGATCCCTTTGTAGGAAAACGTGTTGGTGATACCACCTACAAACTTGGGGTTCGGATTGCCGGCCACTACCCGCTGCGCACTGTTGTAGCCGCTATTGGTAACCGTGGACCTGTCGACCGTCCCGTCGGGGTTCGGTGTATTTTTGTAGAACAATGCATTCCCGTTCGCGCGGTCCACACCAGCGTACTCGACGGTATAAAACACACCCACAGGCTGGCCTTCCATCACACGGCTCATGCTGCGGATACCGCCTTCGATTACCTGGCCCTGTATGTCGGTTACCTTGTTCTTGTTGTTGGCCAGGTTCAGCGAGGTTGTCCAGCGGAAAGCGCCCACGGTATTTTGCGTATTCAATACAAATTCAAACCCTTTGTTTTCCAACTTGCCTACGTTGGCATACTGAACCGAAAAACCCGAGGTCGCCGGCACATTCACTTCGAGGAGCAATCCGTTCGTCTTTTTGACATAATAGTCGATCTCTCCGTTGATCCGGTTGTTGAACAAACCGAAATCGACGCCGAAATCGGCCTGGCGGGTCGTCTCCCATTTCAGGTTCGGGTTGCCGATCTGCGACGGGCGCTGCCCGGCTGATCCCGCATAGCCGGCATCCCCGGCAAAGAGTCCCAGCTGCGGAAAATCCCCGATCTCGGAGTTCCCCGTCGAGCCGTAGCTGCCGCGCAATTTCAGGAAGCTGAGCACACTGTTGTTTTTGAGAAAACCCTCCTCAGTAACCACCCAGCCCAATGAAGCCGACGGGAAGAAACCATAACGCGAATTGACCCCGAAACGCGATGAACCATCGATCCGCGCACTCGCCGACAACAGGTATTTGTCGGCAAACTTGTAGTTCATCCGCAGGAAATAGGACAAGAAACGGAAATTGGTTTCCGAAGTACTTCCATCCGATTTGGTCGCCGCACTCGCGATCTTTTTATACGAGTCGGACGGGAACTGCGTGCCTTCCACGAAGCTCAGTTTCCGTTGCGATTGCTGGTACGACATCCCCAACGTAGCCCCGATGCCGTGCAGGCCGAGCGTTTTGTCATAGGAGAAGAAGTTGTTGGTATTGTAGTTGGTCACAAATGTGGCATAGTTATTACCCAAGCCGCTGCTGGCCGTGCTCACATTCCGCACATTCTGGCTTTGGTAATACCCTTCCTCATTCTGGTTCAGAAGGTCGATACCCAGTTCGCTGCGGAATTTCAGTTCCGGCAGGATGTTGATCTGGGCATAGGCATTGGTCAGGTTACGGAACGAAGTCGCTTCGAATTTCGCGTAGTTGATCGAGATCATCGGGTTGAAGTAGAGCGGCACATTCACATCGCCGGGAGGTGTCCCGGTGGGCAGCCCCGTTTTAGGATCGGTGAAAGGCGTCAGCGGGGTCAATGCAGCCATTTGCAGCGGGTTGGAGAATGCATTATCCCCCGGCAAGCGGCGATTTACCGTACGCGCCAGGCCCATCGACAATCCCACCTGCAACCATTTGTAAGCCTGGTGATCGAGATTCATCCGCCCGGAAATGCGTTCGAGCTTATTCCCTACCAATGTACCGGTCTGATCCAGGTATTGCCCCGAGAGGAAAAACTTCGTCTTCTCACTTCCGCCGTTGACTTGCAGGTCGAGCTGCTGCATCGGACCTTTCTGGAATGCCTGGTCCTGCCAGGAATAGTTTTGCTGCTGAGGCGTGTTGTAAATGCCCAGGCTGTAATATTCGAGGAAGCCACCCGGCCCGAGCATGTATTGGGTGTAAGAATCGGGATCCTGGGTATCGGTACCGTCTATACGGTCGCGGTTATTGGCCGCCATCGTATAGAACTTCACATATTCATCCGCATTGAGAAACTTCACACGCCGCGTCGCTTCAGAGGAGCCCAGCTGGTAGTTCAGGCTCACGTTGGTTTTTCCGGCCTTTCCGCGTTTGGTCGTGATCAGCACGACGCCATTAGCCGCGCGAGAACCGTAAATAGCCCCCGCAGAGGCATCTTTAAGGATTTCGATGGATTCGATGTCGTTGGAGTTGATGTCCGACAACGGGTTGGTAGATCCGCCATTGTTGCTCAGATCTGCCGTGGTAACGGGCATTCCATCGACCACGTACAACGGCTGGCTGCTGGCGCTAATGGAAGAATTGCCCCGCACGCGCACGTTGATCGCCTGCCCGAGCTTGCCCGTGCCGCTGTTGACATACACCCCGGCTGCCCTTCCCTGAATGGCCGCATCCACGCTCGTGACGGGCATATTCTGAATTTCGGTGCCTTTCACCTGGGCGATATTGCCGGTAACGTCGCGCTTGATCTGCGAACCATAGCCGGTTACGACCACTTCGCTGAGGCTCCGGACATCGCTTGAAAGTTTGACATCGATGGTACTCTGGTTGGCCACGGTAATTTCCTGGGCTACCATTCCCACAAAACTGAATACCAGCACGGAATTAGACGACGGTACGTCGATGGCATAGACGCCCTCCGCATCAGTCTGGGTCCCGACGTTGGTGCCTTTGAGCTGCACCGAAGCGCCCGGCAACGGTGAGGCGTCATCACTGGTAGTTACCTTGCCGGTAATCCTGACGCCCTGTGCCACCACAGGGAGCCAGCAAGCCAGCCATGCCAGAAGCATTAGCGGAAAAATTCTTCTCATAACAAGTTAGGTTTGGTTATTTTTGGTTACTACAAACAAATATATTGTCATAGATGAAATAACCAAATTTTGTTATGATATTATTGAATTTTTGTTGTTGTTTATTTTGTTATTATGTCTAGAAAAAATATAATATTTTGGGGCGTATTATATTTCAAAAATTCCGTCCAGCTCCACCACATGTACTCCGTCCGCACAAACCTTCGGCACTTTCGCGAGCTTTTCCGCCAATATTTCCGTAGGCATGGGACGAAACTTTCGAATAATCCCGAGCTTATTCAGGAGGCCTATCACAGAAGCGCTGATCTTTTCGCCCAGGCGGTCGGTGTCTTTGCGGAGCAACAGGCCGGGCTTGAAAATAATCAGCTTTTCAAAGCCGAGGCCTTTCATCTTTTCTTCCAGTTCACCTTTCATTTTGGAATAAAACACCTTGCTATGCGGCGAAGCGCCATACGACGACAGCAGCACCATCTGCCGGACACCGTTCCGTTTGGCAATCCGGGCAAATTCCAGCGGGATTTCATAATCGATATGCCACTGTTTCTCCTTGGAACCGGCTGTTTTTAATGTTGTTCCAAGGCAGGAAAACCAGACATCCCCATTGATCTGCCCTTCTATCGGTTCCATTTTATCAAAATCGGTGAGGACTTCGGTAAGTTTGGGATGATGGATGCCACTGGTACGGCGTACAAATGTCACTACCCCGGTATAATCCGGATCCCGCAGCAAGGTATTTACCAGGTCTTTACCCGTGGCGCCGGTAGCGCCGATAATCAAAGCTCTCATAGCGACTTGTTGGTTACACGGGTAAATTTAAATGATTAATCAATGCGGCAACCAGTCGCGAAAACGGCCATACACCCAGGTACCGGCCACTGCGCTGGCCAGTACCACCGCCACTACGCTTGCCCCGGTTCCCACCTGTGCGAACAGTGGCCCGGGACAAGCCCCGGTAAGCGCCCACCCAAGCCCGAACAAAAGCCCGCCGTACACCTGGCCTTTGTTGAATTTCTTCGGCGCAAATGTGATCGGCTCGCCGTAGATCGTATTAATGCGAAACCGCCTGATGAGCCAAACCGAGATGATGCCCGTCGCTACCGCCGAGCCGATAATGCCATACATGTGAAACGATTGCAGCCGGAACATTTCCTGAATGCGAAACCAGCTGATCACTTCCGCCTTGACGAACCCGATGCCGAACAGCACGCCGACCATCAGGTATTTAAAATTATGGTACCATTTGTGCTGCAAATGCGACTCGTTGATACAGATCGTATCCTGCGACCGGGCCTCAAACCCGGCGGGATTATCAATGAAGGGAGACTGCATGGACTAGTTGTTTAAAATAAGGGGTAAAATAAAATTGGCCATCAGAAAGCCACCGGCCATGAAGCAGATTGTCGCCACCAGCGACGGCCATTGCAGGGTGCTCAGCCCCATGATCGAATGCCCGCTCGTACAGCCGCCCGCATAGCGCGAGCCAAATCCGACGAGAAAGCCGCCGCCGACCATCATAATCAATCCGCGGGCTGTGAGCAGGCTGTCCCACGAATAGAGCTGCACGGGCACCAGTCCCGAAAAGTCGTTGATGCCATAAGTCGCGAGTTCCTCCACCAGCCGCGGATCGACTTGAATCGCCGCGGGATTTGCCAAAAAGCTGGCTGCCAGCACACCGCCTAAAACGATACCCGCCACAAAAAACAGGTTCCAGATTTCCCTTTTGTAATCATATTGAAAGAATGGCACATTGCCCGGAAAGCAGCTCGCACAGATATGCCTCAAATTGGCCGAAATACCGAATTGTTTATTGCCTAAAATCAGCAGGGCGGGCACCGTAAGGCCGATCAGCGGACCCGCCACATACCACGGCCAGGGTTGTTTAATCAATTCCAGCATCCTTATTTCGTCCCCCCGTTTAGTGCCTTTAATACCTGGCCGCTGCCAGCACCGTTGTCAGCCGCGGCCGCCTGCGTGGTAGGGCATACATAGTCCGTGACGCTCACACTCCCCGACTCGCTGATCGCCTTAAAACCTCCCGCGACGTCGATCAGCTTGTGGTAGCCGCGCGCCCGGAGAATCGAGTTGAAGATCATCGACCGGTAACCTCCAGCGCAGTGCACGAGGTAGGTTTTGTTACTGTCAATCTCTCCCAAATGCTCGTTCAGGTAATCCAAAGGCAGGTTTTCCGCTCCTTCCACGTGCTCTGCCAGGTATTCGCTGCGCTTCCTCACATCCAGGATATGCCAGTCGGGATGGGCGTTCAGCAGGGCTGGCAATTCGCTGGCCTCCACCGAAGGAATGCTGTCTGTTTCTTTTCCGGCCTCTTCCCAGGCCTGAAAACCGCCTGCTAAATGTCCGATGGCATTGTCATAACCAACCCGCGCCAGCCGCGTAACCACCTCTTCCTCCCGGCCCGGCTCGGTCACGAGCAGGATCGGCTGCCGGATATCTTCAATGAGGGCGCCCACCCAGGGAGCGAAGCTGCCGTCGATGCCGATGTTGATGGAGTTAGGAATAAAACCTTTGGCAAATACCTGCGCCGCACGAGTGTCCAGGACGAGCGCGCCCGTTTCGTTGGCCGCCACCTCGAATGCGCCGGCCGTGAGGGCCTGCATTCCCCGGTTCAGCACGTCGTCAATGCGCTCATATCCCTGGATATTCATCATCACATTGGCCGGGAAATAGGCAGGCGGCGGTGTCAGGCCGTCGGTTACCTTTTGGATGAATGTTTGTTTATCCATAGGCTGCAAAGCGTAGTTAGTAGCTTTTTGGTGCCCCAAACTATCCGTGGTTTCCTTGCTCATATTCTTGCCGCAAGCCGAACCAGCCCCGTGCGCCGGGTAGACTATGATATCATCGGACAATGGCAGGATCTTGTCGTGAAGTGAATCGTAGAGCATGCCCGCAAGCTTGTCCTGCGTCAGATCGCGGGCGACCTTCTGCGCAAGGTCGGGCCGGCCAACATCGCCGATAAACAGCGTGTCGCCGGTAAAGAGCCCCACCTGACGTCCGGTTTCGTCGGATACCAGGTAACAGGTGCTTTCCAGCGTATGGCCCGGGGTGTGGATCACCTCGATGGAAATCCTGCCCAGCCGGAGCACTTCACGATCCTCCGCAATATGTGCATTGAAACCCGGATTGGCCGTGGGGCCATACACGATCGTTGCGCCCGTCTTTTCGGCGAGGTCCACATGCCCGCTCACAAAGTCGGCATGGAAATGCGTTTCCAGCACATACTTTATTTTCGCTCCATTCTTTTCCACGCGGGCAAGATAAGGGCCTGTTTCCCGGAGCGGATCGATGACAGCCGCCTCGCCGTCGCTTTCAATATAATAAGCTCCCTGCGCCAGGCAGCCTGTGTAGATTTGTTCGATTTTCATTTTCTGTTAACTGTTTTGAGTGATAGGTAGGAGAACCGTGTGACAAAGTTCGCAAGGCGGCCGGCCATTGTCTGTGACCTTTGTCACACAGGTCTTTTTCGTAGATTTAAGACAAGACCAGCTCCTTGAAGAGGATGAAACACCCCATGGCGAGCACAAACCAGCCGAAGCCCTTTTTCAATTGGCCGCCGTCGAGTTTCCGCGCAAGCTGACTACCGATAAAGATGCCGGCCACGGCAACAAGCGTCACCCTCAGCAGAAAGTACCAGTCGATAATGAAATGGCCCAGATCCCCGGCAAAGCCTACCAGCGAATTGAGCGCGATGATCAATAGCGAAGTTCCTACCGCCTCCCGCATGGGCATACCCAGCACCAGTACCAGGGTGGGAATAAGCAGAAAGCCGCCCCCTGCGCCCAGCAGCCCGGTTGTAAGGCCGATCCCGACCGCGCTGAGGCCCAATTTTACGATATTACGCCCCAAATCGCATTCGAGGCAGCCGGGCTGAGATTGCCTGCCGCTGATCATCCCGATCGACGCCGCAAGCATCAGCACGGCAAACAAAGCCATTGTCAGCAGCGGCTCGGTGACCTGAAAATGACCGATATGGAAGAGATTCTGAGGGATTAAAGGCAAAAGAAGTTTGCGTGTCAGGTAGACGGTCACCATGGAGCTCAGTCCAAAGAACAATGCAGTTTTGACATTGACCAACCCCTGACGGTAGTTGCCATAAGCGCCTACGAGGCTGGTCGAGCCGACAATGAACAGCGAATAGGAAGTAGATACGACCGGGCTGATGCCGAAAATATATACCAGGACCGGAACGGTCAGGATCGATCCTCCCCCGCCCACAAGCCCCAAAGAAATGCCGATTAACACCGACGCGATATAACCAATGGTTTCCATATGCATTTGCTCTAACTGAGCGCAAAATTGCAATACGGACCCCGGCGGGTTTGTGACAAAAGTTACACAGCAGGAAAATTCATTAAAAAAGGACGGTGATTGTATTCCGGCCCAGCCGCACCATCCCACGCTGCTCCATTTTTTTGAGCAACCGTGAAACCACTTCCCTTGACGAGTTCATATCCGTGGCGATTTGCTGGTGGGTCAGCGCCAGTTCATCGCTGTGCGAGAGCTTACGTTGGTTTTTCAGGTAAAATTCAATGCGCTCGTCCATGCTTTTGAAAGCAATGTTATCCACCACTTCCAGCAGCTCCTCGAACCTGGAACGATAGGTTTCCAGTACGAAATAGTACCACGTCTTGTAGCCGGTCATCAGTTCGTCCATCAATGCGATAGGCACCAGTAAGGCTTTCGAAGGCTCGATGGCTTTGGCGGAAATCTGGCTCTGTTCTTTCCGTGTGGCGCAGATCATCGATAGCGCGCACGCGTCCCCCGCACCCAGCTGGTACATAAAAAACTCGTTGCCATCCTGGTCCTCCCGGTATATTTTCACACCGCCCTCGACGATCAGCATCGTCGATTTGAAATATTGCCCCGGACGCATGAGCTGCTGGTCTGCCTCGAAATCACGGATCACGCAATGCTCCGCGAGCTTGCTGATTAACTCCGGTTCAAATTGCCCGAAATGTGATTCCAGCAGTTGCTGCACCCCGGAATGCTGTATCATAATGCCCATTAGTTGTTGATTTGAAAATGGCTAAGTTAAGCATTTACGAGCTTCTTGTTTGTGACATTGGTCACACAGCCCCAGATAACCCTGTTGCCGCGCGCCCGGCATGCGCGATGCAGGCGTGCGGACATGACCAAAGTCAGTCTTTTGAGGTGTTGTTGATCATCTTTACCCGCTGTGGTCATCCATAACTTGCATTCAATTCCAGTGACCACTCTACCTAACGAAACAGGCCGGAATCCGTCAAACTCAAAAGCAATTGCCATGTACGACACATCCAGAATCAAACATACATTGCTCGCTGCCAGGGTAATGCCTGCCGGGCAGGCAGCCTCACTCATCCACGACGGCATGGTGGTAGGCGCCAGCGGGTTTACGCGCTCGGGCGACAGCAAAGCCGTACTGGCCGCATTTACCCAAAAAGCCGAAAACGAGCATACCCGCATTACCCTCATGACCGGGGCCTCGCTCGGACAAGGCACTGACGGCGCATTGGCCACGGCCGGAGCGATTGCTATGCGGTTACCATTCCAGTCGGACCCGGTGATGCGGACAATCATTAACGAAGGCAAACTGGCCTACATCGACGAAAACCTGAGTGAAACGGCGGCCCATATCCGCAATGGTTTCCTGCCTCCGATCGACATTGCGATTGTAGAAGCGGCATCCATCGAAGCCGATGGCAGCATTGTCCCAACCACCTCGGTAGGTAACTCGGCGATCTTCGTGCAGCAGGCCAGGCAGGTGATTGTTGAAATCAATCAGGCTGTGCCCGTCGAAATCCGGGGGATCCACGACGTATTTCTGCCCGAAGACCCTACCGGCCGTGCTATACTGCCGATAACCGACGTTTGGCAGCGCATAGGCCAGGACGTGATTGCCTGCGACCCACAAAAGATTGCGGCGATCGTCTTCACCAACCAGAAGGATAGCCCGGCCGAAACTACGTCAGGCAACGCGGCAGCAGAAGCCATTGCCGGGCATTTATTGCAGTTCTTCAACCGTGAAATCGCCGCTGGCCGGCTTACTCCCGCCCTCAGGCCCATTCAGGCGGGGATAGGTAAAATCGCCGACGCCGTCCTCGGCGGGCTTGCGCAAGGGGATTTTCAGCACCTCACCATGTATTCGGAAGTGTTACAGGACAGCACTTTCCATTTGATGGACAGCGGCAAAATGGATTTCGCATCGGGCAGCTCCATGACCTTATCGACTGAATGCTACCAGCGTGTGTTCGCCGATTTTGAGAGCTACCGGCACAAAATTGTGCTCCGCCCGCAGGATATCACCAACGCCGCCGAAGTAATCCAGCGACTCGGCATCATTGCTATTAATACCGCCCTGGAATGCGACATTTACGGTAATGTCAACTCTTCGCATATTGCCGGCAGCCAGATCGTGAACGGCATCGGCGGCTCTGCCGACTTCGCTCAAAACAGCTACCTGAGCATTTTCGTAACGGAATCCGTAACGAAGGGAGGCAAAATATCACGCATCGTGCCCATGGTCACCCATGTGGACCATTCCGAACACGATGTGGATGTGATTGTGACCGAGCAGGGGCTGGCCGATCTCAGAGGACTATCACCCCGGCAAAAGGCCGAAACGATCCTCGAACATTGCGTACACCCGGACTACCACGAGGAGCTCTCCGGCTACTTCGAACGCGCCTGCCGCCGCGGGGGCCATACGCCGCACCTGTTGGAAGAGGCGTTCAGGCTGCACGCCAACCTAGCCGAAACGGGTTCAATGAAAACACCGCTCCTGGCATCCATTTAATGGGCGCATGCCTTTCGCTCGTTACTCGTTGGGAGGAAGCCGTTCAATACCCCAATGCACATTAGGTTCCGGTCCCATTTCGAGTACGAGCGATCCGCCTTTCAGCAGGTCGGACGCCTTGAACCAGAAACTGTTCAGCGGCTGACCATTGAGGGTGGCGCGTTGGACGAAGACGTTCCTGCGAGAGGTGTTTTTAGCTTCGATCGTAAACGTTTTACCTCTTCCAAACTGCTGCCCGAGGTCGATAACAGCTTTTTCGAACATGGGGCTGCCTACTTCGTAAATCGGGTCGACGCGCGTCCCACCGTCGGTTTGGAAAAGGCCCAATGCGGCCATCACGAACCACGCGCTCATTTGGCCCTGGTCCTCGTCGCCCAGGTAGGCATTGGATACCTCGTGGCCGTAGTACCTGTCCACCACCGACCGGCTCCATTTCTGGGTCAGCCACGGCTTTTTGACCCAGTTGAACAAGAATGCGAAATGCATGGATTGCTGGTTGCCCTGTACCACGGGATAATCCCAATACTGGTCGTTAGGGCCGTTATAGCGCCATTTGACACTTTCATTAAAGCCCCAGTCGAGCCTTTTCACGAATTCGTTCTCCCCGATTGTCTTGGCAAGGCCGGGAACATCCTGCGGCACAAAAAAAGTGAGCTGCCAGGCATTTCCCTCCACGTAATGATGATTCGCACCTGACTTAAAGGGATCGAAATCGGGTAACCAGCGTCCGGTGGAGTCTTTCATGCGCGCAAAGCCGGTGGCCGGGTCGATGACATTTTTCCACCAGTTGCCCCGTTTCGCAAATGCCTCGTAATCGGCTGTTTTATGCAGTGCTTTCGCAAACTGTGAAACGGAGTAGTCGTCAAAGCTGTATTCCAGGGTGTTGGAAAACCGTCCCTGGTCGTAGGGCACATATTGGTGTTTCAAATAAGTCAGCAGATCCTCGTTGCCGGCCCGGCCACCGCCTACGGGCGCGGCGGGAACGGTCTGCATTTTCCGAACAGCCGCATAGGCTTTCTCCACATCGAAGCCGCGAATGCCCATTTGGTAGGCACCCACGATGAGCGGGACCTCATGCTCGGCTACCATCACCGGAATGTACTCCATTCCCGCAGGCCCTTTCGCCAGCCAGCCACCGCGGTCGTACATCGCCAACTGGGATTTCACCCAGCGGTTCGACCATTCGGGCGTGACCAGGTTCCAGAACTGATTGAGGTTCCAGAAAGTGTTCCAAAACGCGTCACAGCCCAGTGCGATGTCATCCTTATCCCGAAATTTGTTCACGTTCTCATCCGCATCCCGCCAGCTGCCATCCACATCGCTGAATGCATTCCTGCTAAGCGACCGGTACACATTGGTGTAAAAACGTTCTTTTTCGCGCTTGTCGTTGCTGGAAATCGCTACCCGGCCCAGCAGACCGTTCCAAACGTTTTCCTGGTTGCTTCTTACCTTTTCAAAATCCCAGCCAAACGGGTCGGAAATTTCGGTTTTCAGGTTGAGCGCCGCATTTTCCACGCTCACATAGGAAATACCCGAGCGCAACTGCACAACCTTATCTGTTTGGGTATCAAATTCCAGGAACAGGCCCGCGTTTTGGGCGCTGTCCGCTGCCAGGTTCGTTTTCAAATGTACTTCGTCGTTCAGCCAGGTGCCGTAGTTTGCAATGGGCCGGTCCATTTCGATCACAAAATGGACCGTGTACTGCTGGTCGATTCCCCCGGACCAGACATTACGCGAAAGTTGCTCGCTATACCCCTCGATCCGCCGGTCGCTCACCTTGTCGATCTTCACTTTCCGGATTTGATAGCCGTATTCGGTCGGGATTTGCAAGTCCACCATCACGCGGCCCGTTTCGCTTTTCTGCCAGGTATATTTCTGAAATGAGGCACGGGTAGTCGCCGTGAGCTCCGCGGTGATGTTGTGATCTGTAAGATTTACTTTGTAATAACCCAACGGAGCCTGCTCGCTGCTTTTGTCGAACCGGGAGCGGTAGCCGCTATCCGGGTCGGCCTCATCGCCGATTTTGGTCTGCAACGGTCCGGCGGCAGGGAAAATACCCAGGCCGGTCATCGTCCATTCGTGAATGTGGCTGAATGTGCCGATTGATTCAAAAGTAGGGTCATAACCCGCCTGCCAGCCGCTATTTTGGTTATCAGGGCTCAGCTTCACCATACTGAACGGCATCCAAGGCCCCGGCGCGATCATCCAACGGGAATGTCCTGCGCCCAGCATCGTGTTCACATATCCGGCCGGTGTTTTAAGTTTCTGCCTGCCGCGTTTCACTTTCCCGGATTTCACCAATTGTTGATCCACAAAAACCTGAAATGTCCCGGAACCCGACTGGCCGACAGCAGGCATAGGCGCTTCCAGCAGGTAGCGTCCCTGCTCTATTTTCTGGGACAATATCGTCTGCCCATCCAGCTTCACGTCGATCATAGGCTCGCCTTGAAGCTGCGTCACGTCGATCAGCAGCGGCTGGATGGACTTGCCGTCCGCATTCAGCTCGTAATCGGCGGCTTCCACATTTCGGAGCAATGCTTTTCCGGGAGTAGCAAGCGTGGTCTTAGCCGGCCCTTCCAGTTTCACCTGGTCGAACATCAGCCAACCGCCCTGTAAAGTGGTCATCACCACCTCATTCACGCCCTGTTTCACCAGCGTTGCAGGAATATCTATCTCAACAAGCTGTTCTTTGGGATTCACTATAAGCCGGTCCGGATCTTTGAAACCCGATCCCTTTTTCAGTTTGAATTTCCATGATTTCCCATTCACGAGTACCTTCAAAAGTGGCGCGTGCAGGGAATCGGTTTCGAGCACATCCACCACAAGCCGCCATTTGCCCGAAGCCGGCTTACTTTTGATATCAAACAAAACCGTCAGGAAATGCGATCGGATTCCCGACGTCCCACCCGTACCGCCCCAGCCATTCACCGGCCCCGGCAGCACGTATGGCCAATCGTTTTGCGCCTGCGAACGCCCGATAAGGAAGAAATTATCCTCATAACCAAAGTCCTTTTCGAGAAATCGCTTGTACCCGTCGGGAGCCAGCGCCACCCCGGAAGGCGAATTATCCGCCTCGCCGATCTTCCAGATCGTCTTTTGCTGTGCGAAGCCTGGCGCGATGGCCAATGCGGACAATAGCAGAACGGCCATTACCCTTGTGAGAAGGCGGTTTTTCATGGGTTAGGAATGAGTCAGGTATTTAAGCAGATATATGTTTATACAAACTAGTCGATTTACAACAATCACAAGTCAACTCAAAATCAGCTTTTTAATCAAAAAATGCATTTTGAAAATTGCAGCACAAGTATAGTGGATATAGTTTGTATATACAAAGTAGCACAAGTATTCTTCCCATATTTTGCGTTAAAGCGGTTTGAACCGGGTATATTATCGGATCTTTCAGGCCAAAGGGCCTTTCGGAATGAAGCAGGAAAACAACACTTATACCGAGCAGCGGATAGCCGTTCCAACCGGGTTCACGGACGTCTTCACGCATTTTTACATAGCCCGGAACAATACCGGGTTGGATGTAACCAAGACGCTGATACCCAGTTTTCAAACGATTATGGTATTTAGTTTCGGGCCTGCGGTGAAGTTCAAATCCTGTGGTAACAGCCTGGAAGTCCGCGAATGCGTAGTGCTGGGGCCTATCAGGCAACCCATTGAATATACATTGCCGGCCGGTACCGATTTGCTGGTTGCTAATTTCAAAGACGATGCTTTTTACCGTTTTTTTGGCCTCGCTGTCCTTTCCGACCAAGTGGCAGCTCATCCCGATCAACTGCTCGATGAGCATTGCTTTTCTGCCCTTTGGCTACGCCTGAAAAATGAACCCGCCGCAGACCGTGTAAAACTGATCCTCGAATTTTGCGGGCCCTACCTCCGCCCGAGGCAACTACCGGCCAGCAGCATTACCGAGGAAAACGCGGACTACGCAATCGTTAATCCCATTAAAACAGTGGCTCATAAAACGGGCCAAAGCGAGCGCATTGTCCAGCTCAACCACAAGAAATACTTCGGATTTACGGCGAAGGAACGAGGCCGTTATGAAAGATTTTCGAAGGCCATCCGGTTGCTGCAAGCGACATCGGGTAAAGTGGATTGGCTTGAAATCGCGGAAACCTGCGGCTACTACGATCAAAGCCAGCTCATTCGCGACTTCAACCATTACCTCAACCTGAGCCCCGGCCGGTACATCAGATTTCAGAAAGACATTTGCAAAGCCGGAGGCTGATGGCGGCGCGGTTTCGTTTTCTTACAATTTTGGCGATGCCGTATCCCTGAATTTTGTGCTGTACAAAAAACAACAGTATGAAACAGACAAGCATCTTCCTCACAGGCGCAACAGGTGCCGTAGGAGCACAACTCGTTCAACAACTCACATCGCTGAATATCGGTTTCAAGGCGCTCGTACGCACTCCCGCACAAGCCGAACAGCTTAACGATCTGCCCAATGTAGAAGCCATTGTGGGGGATCTGGCTGACCCGACAACTTTTGAAAACGCATTGCACGGCGTTGAAAGGGCCTTTTTGTTAACCAACTCATCCGAACAGGCCGAATCGCTGCAGATAGGTTTCGCGGAAGCCGCGCACCGGGCCGGCGTAGGGCATATCGTGAAGCTATCGCAATTTGCAGCGGATGAATCGTCTCCGGTACGTTTCCTGCGCTACCATGCCAGGGTTGAAAACCGGATCAAAGAGCTGGGTCTCCCCTACACATTCCTTCGCCCCAATTTGTACATGCAGGGCCTGCTGGCCTTTAAAGAACACATTAAACACCACGGCCAGTTTTTCGCTGCGATCGGAAACGCCCGGGTGAGCCTGGTGGATGTGCGGGATATTGCGGCCATAGCCGCCGCTGCCCTGACCGGGCCCGGGCATGAAAATAGGACGTACGACATCACCGGTCCCGAAGCGCTCAGCCATTACCAGCTCGCCGAGACGCTCTCGCACGTCCTCGCCAAACCGGTCAATTTCATCGACGTTCCCCCCGGGCAGATGGAAAAAGCCCTCGGCGCGGCCGGATTCCCCGAATGGCAGATAGGCGGTCTGATCGAAGACTACGCGCATTATACACGGGAGGAGGCATCCGTAGTGTCCGACGCAGTCGCCCGCGTTACGCGTAAGAGCCCTATTGGTTTTGAGCAGTTTGTAAAAGACCACCGGTTTCTGTTAGGATAGGAAAGAAAAGTGGGGCGACCGTTAAACGGCGCCCCACTTTTGCCATGCGGAAAATTTGCAGTCCCGCCAAGTTCGCCGTCGCGAACGACCACTCACTCCGGCTTCTTTACCGACATCGTATCATACCGGGTAACGGTAAAAATATCGATGGCTTTTCTGTCCGGTTTAAATGAAGAGCGATAGTTCAGCAATGTGCCGGGTTTCCAGTCGGGAATCTTGCTCTCCTGAACTTCCGGGCCGATCAACAGCGATTTGGTTTTTGAGTCGGTTGATATGTATTTAAGTTCTGTGTTGACGTTCACCGTATCGGGAGTATTCCAGCTCACTTTCAGCATTTTGAGTGTCGAATCGTAAGATGCCTCGCTGATGGTGCGGTTCAACAAGCCGTTCTCGTAGTTGGCGCCAAATGTCCTCCCGTTGAAACGCAGCGGCACCGAGCGGTTACCCTTCGCATCCAGCGAATACATTTCAAAGTTGTACGAGCCTTCAGGCAGCGGGTTGATCATGATTTTCACGGTGTCGCCGATCAGGTCGGTAGGCACGGCGGCCTCCATGGAGTCGGCCCTGTTATTCCAATACAACTTATAGGCGGTCACGCGCGGATCCGCGCTCAGGACCCACAGCAGCTGCGTACGGTTTCTTCCCGATGCGATCAGCATGGTATCGCCGCGTCCCGGGTACACAATTTCCCCGCCTGCCTGGTATTTTTTGAAATCGTCCCAATCGGTACACGACGCCAGGGCGCAGACAATCAGCAGCAGCACAGTGATTTTATATTTGATAACCATAAGATGTCAGTTTAGAATTATTTGGTATCACCCCAGAAAGTGATCTCGGTAAAATGGACAAACTTGGTATCGGACCAGTTCTGATGGATCTGCATCCGGATGTATCGCACCTTCGGGGCAGAAAGAGGGAATACAAACTCCTCCCCTGCCGACATGTAGGCAATATCCTCGCCGGTGTTCACGCCATAAGGACTCCCCGACGGCTTGATCGACTCGCAATCCATCAATTTGGTCCAGCCATTGAAACTGCCATCCGGGTTGGGCGCCTTTTCGCTGCCCCACATGGTCCATTTACGCGGATTACCGTGTTTATAAAACCAGTCGCCCTGCCGCTGCCAAAGCCTGAAACGACTTAGCTTGGCCACGGTGCCGAGGTCGAACGTGAAATGGATCGGCATGTCGCGGTCAGAAAGCGGGATGGTATGGAAGCCGGGCTCGTTCGGCAGGTCGTCCCAAACGAAGGGTATGCGCCAGCCATAGCCGCTCTCTTCGTCGGTCGGCAATACATATTCCCGGAATTTGGTTTTATCCAGTTTCTTTTCGAAAAACGGTTTCACTTCCTTAAAAACGGTGTCGGAATAATTGTTCCAGCGGTCGCGAACGTACACACCGAACTTCCTGCTGAGGGTATCGAACCCCCGGGCGGCAAATGAGCCGCCTTTCATTTGCGTGTACAACGTTTCGGTCGGAATGAAATCGCCATTATTGTCGGGAGTGATTACCACAATAGCCAGCTTGGCCTCCGATGGATTGTTGAATGCGACATTCAATCCGCCAAAATCGACACCCAATTGCAGCGAGTTGAAAACGGTCTGAACGGGCGGCGCCTGCGGGGCGATCTTCACTATTACCGGCTCCGATTTGTTGTCGCTTTTGTCTACGGCATACAACTTTACTTCGTAGTCGCCGGCGGCAGAAAATCCCTCCACGGTCAACTTATTGGTATAATGCGAGGCCTTTGCCTCGCTCACCTGTTTGGTCGTATTGTTAATGACGTATTCGGCGACGACATATTGCAGGTCTTCATCGGCCGGGAGCGAATAAGAGATCGTCGCCCCACCCGCAAAATTGACTACCGAAGTGTTGGTCACTACGCCGGGCTTCGTCGCATCCGCACCCAGGGGCTTGCGGATCTCGTCCGTGTCGGCGCAGGAGCAAAGCCAAACCGACATCCATATAACAGAGAATAGTATCTTGATCTTTTTCATAGACAACAGCATTTACCAGCCTGGGTTTTGAACAAGGTTCGGGTTAACAATCAGGGAGTTTTCGGAGATCGGCCAGAAATAATCTTTCAGGCTGAAACCGCTCATGTAAATCGGCTTCACCCGGTAGTAGTTAACAGCCTCACGCTGGGCGATATCCCAGCCGTTCACCGACCTTTGCAGGTAGTTTTCGGCCACCCGCCATCTGCGGAGATCCCAAAACCTCTTTCCCTCAAAAACCAGTTCAATGAGCCGCTCCCGCTGGATAATCTCCCGCAAACCGTCCTTGCTGCTGAATTTGGAAGGCTTATTGGAATACTTTGTCCACGACTCCGCCACTCCTTTCAACCCGGCCCTGGCCCGCACCTTGTCGATCCAGCCGTACACTTCCGCAGATGGTCCCTTCGATTCGTTCAATGCCTCCGCGTACAACAGGTACAGGTCAGCCAGGCGCATGATCGGGAACGGATAGCCTTCCACGTTATATTGCTGCGCCGGGTCGTTGATGGTATTGTTATAATTAGCGAGTTTTTTGGGCCAATAGCCGGTCACCGAATACAAGGAAGCGCCCTGTCTGCCGCCGGTTTGCCCTAGTTTGCCTTCCAGTACCCAGGTATGGTCGTCGTCGTTCTTTCCCTGGCCGAACCATATTCCGCCGTCGAAACCGAGGTCCGCATAAAAGCGCGGCTCGCGGTCGAAATTGAGCTGGACGGTCGTATAGCCTTCCTTAACATAGTAGCGTTCACTTTTCAACGCTTTCCGCAATGCGGTGAAGCGGGCGCCGTATGGGTAAGTTTTATCCTCTTCGATCGGCACGCCGTTGTTGCTGTAAAACATCTCGGCGATGTGCAGCGGCGGGGCCAGCATCGAACCAATGCTTTCGTTGGGTATTGTGCCGGTAAAAGGGCTTAGCCGTGCCTGTGACAGCGACTGAAAACCCCGGCTGCCGCCGCCCGTCGAATTGGATGCCCCCCAGATGAGCTCGACATTCCATTTGTCGGTTACGGCGGCGCGAATGGACATCAGGCGCTGCGTCGAATCCGAAACCTTGGTCGTGACCGAGCGGGGCACGAATTCGTAAAGCCGGTGCCCGTTCGCTTCGCAGGCCGTAATCGCCTCGCGGCAGGCCTGGGCCGCCCGCTCCCATTTCTCGGGGCTCGCCGTGCTGCTGAACAGGGGCTCGTTATCCTTATTCCTGAAATTGGCGTAATTCTGGTTCCCGTTGTAAAGCGGGCTGGCTGCGGTGGTAAGAATCTCCGCTTTGATCGCCAGCGCGATGGGCTTCGTAATCCTTCCCAGCTCTGAAAATTCATTGGGCAGAATAACCGGAAGATCCGCGGCCGCTTCGTCAATCAGGCTTACGGTGTAATTGAAAACCGAATCCACATGCTGCCTTTTGACCTTCACCTGCTCCGCCGAAGCCGAAATAGGCAGGTTGTTTTTGATGATCGGAATCGGCCCATACATCCTGACGAGGGTATAGTGGTAATAGGCTTTCAGAAATTTCACTTCCGCTACCCATCTTTTCTTCTCAAAATCGGTGAGGTCACGGACCTTGTCGATGTTTTCCAAAAAGATATTGCATTCGCGGAGTGCCTGGAAATATTTACCATCCCAGTAGTTGGCGATCGGCGAAACGATGTTCTGCTCCCCCCGGGCGATCCGGTACAGACTCCCGTTGATATTCCCGAGCACAGGATACACCGTTGCAAACTCATCGCCGGTAAGAAAGGCGGGATCCGCGCCCTCGTTGCCGAACTGCGGAAGGTTATTATAGCAGGTAAAAAGGTATTTTTCCGCATCTGCGCGCATTTTGAATGCATTGTCGATGGTCGCCACGTTGTCCGGCACAATGTCGAGATACTTCCGGCAACCCGCGGTCGTCAAAACGAGCAGGGCGGTAAGGCAAAAACTGGTGTACAGTAATTTCATAGTATGAAGCTTAGAAATTCATATTCAAACCGATGTTGAAGACTTTCTGGACCGGGTAACCCAGGCCGTTCCCTCCCATTTCAGGGTCCCACAACTTAAATTTGCTGAATGTCAACAAATTCGTCCCATTGAAATAGATCCTGAAATTGGTCACTTTCAGATTTTCCAGTACGCGCCCCTTCACTGTATAGCCGGCTTCCAGGGTCTTCAGACGGATAAATGAGCCGTCGCGCATAAACCAGGTGCTTCGTTGGGAGTTGTTCTGGTTTTCGACCGTCGACATTCTCGGCCATACGGCGTAGATATTACGGTTCTCTTCCGACCAGTGGCTGTCTGCAAATGCTTTCAGCAATGCATTCTCACCGATCAGGTTGGCCGGGAAAAGATCGTTGCCTCCGTTGTTGTCTTTATTATAGTCGATAAAAGGAGCGGATGCGACGGGATTGATAAAAAACGATTCGCGTCCCAGGCCTTGGAAAAATACAGAGAGATCGAACTGCCCGCTTCCGGCCGACAAGCCAAACCCGTAGGTAATCTCGGGCGTTTCGGGATGACCGATCGCCACAAAATCCGCATTCGTAATCTGCCCGTCCCGGTTAATGTCCCGGTACTTAATATCCCCGGCGCCATACACACCAAAGTTCTGGCGGGGCGAATTCTTCACATCATTATCATCGATAAAAAGTCGCTCGGCGATCAGGCCGCGGGGTTGGCTGATCGACTGCCCTACCCTGGATAAATAGCGGTCTTTGTAATCCGGCTCTTCAAAGATGGAGTAGACAGAACGGGCCATCGTGAGGTTACCTCTTGCTACCAGCCAGGCGCCGTTTTTGAAGTTCTGGTTGAAATCTACTGCCAAATCGAAACCCTTCGATTTCGCTTCGCCCACGTTGGCCGACGGCGTAACCGCCAACCCCATTGTGCTCGGGATCGAAGCCCGCTCCATCAGGATGTTGGAACGCCGCTGCTTGTAAATTTCCGCGATCACATTCAGCTTTTGCAGAATCGAAAATTCCAGTCCGAGGTTTGTCTGATAGGACGTTTCCCAGGTGATGTCCTTATTCTCATACCGGCTGATGGACACGCCATTCCGGGTATAATTGGAATTGAAACCGAAAGACGAGCCTCTCTGAGAGTTGTTCAGGTTAACTTCGGAGAGAAAGAAGAAGCGCTGGTCGGGCCTTCCGATGGCGTCGTTCCCCACGAGGCCGTAGGAACTGCGTATTTTCAGCTTGTTCACAATGCGCTCCATGGGTTTCCAGAAACCTTCGTTGGAAATCACCCACGCTCCGCCGATGGTGGGAAAAAAACCGAATTGCTTGCTCTTGTGAAACCGCTCCGATCCATTATAACCAAAGTTGAACTCGGCAAAATACCGGTTATCGAACGAGTAGGACAACCGCCCCGAAATCCCGGTGTTCCTGCTGGGAAGCGACTGCTGCAACGATTGCGCCTGCCCTGCACTCGAATTGTCTTTCAGGATCTGCTGCATGGTGGTTACCACCGTAGCATTCAGTGAATGCACTTCTTTGAAAACCCGTGAGTAATCCAATGTCCCCTGCAAATACAGGAAGCTTTCCAGGTTTTTGGCCCCGGGGTTGTAATTGAGATACTCGGTGGCCGGCTCGTTGAAAAACTCATTGCTCGCTTGCTGATTCAGCCAGTTGAGCGTGTAAGTATCACTTTGCTTGTCGTACGACCCGGCGTGGTAAAAATAGGGGTTATAGGCCCTTGTGACATCGAAATACGACGACCGGTTAATATTCGCCATACCCCGCACGCTTAGCCCTTTGGTGACGAAATCGAGCTTCTGGGCCAACTCCAACTGCGTGAGCATTTTGGATCTCGAATACTGCTTGTATCCTTTCACCATGTCGGCATAGGGATTGAGGTATTGTCCCTGATCAAAATTCCCGAAGAGAATATGGTCCGTGGCCTCGTTCGCCTTATCGGGCGCGTAGTAGGCCGGGTACGACGTCGGGCTCGTTTTCAGCGCTTTCTGGTAAATGCCGGAGCCGCCGTCGATCGGGCCGTTATAGTCATCAAAATTCCCGTACAACCTCACGATCAGCTGCGTTTGCGGACTGAGATTGATATTGACGTTCGAACGGACCGAGTAGGTGTTCAGCTTCACGTTGTTGTTGAAGTTGTTCATTTTGTCCACTTTCAGCATACCATTGTCATTGCTGAACGACGTGGCCACATAGTACTGCGCGACCTCCCCCCCGCCGGACACGCTCAGGTTCGCTCGGCGGTTTTGTGTGTATTTTTTGAAAAGCACATCACGCCAGTCGGTCGAGGGATAGATGTAGGGATTGTTGCCCTTGCCCGTATTCTCGATCTGATTTTGCGGATATTTGATGGCCGCGAGCGGGTCGCGCGTCAGCTGCGCCTCGTTATATAGTTTCATGTACGTGATCGGATCGGCCAGTTCCACGTTCTGGGTCGGCATCGATACCGAGTTTTCCACGCGAAAGTTGATCTTCGCTTTACCTGCTTTCCCCTGCTTGGTCGTCACGTACACGACCCCGTTCGCGCCACGCGCGCCGTACAAGGCCGTAGCGCTCGCGTCTTTCAGGATCGAGAAGCTCTCAATGTCGTCGGGTTGCAGCCTCGCCAGGTCGGTTACCGTAAGCTCCACGTTATCGACCAGTATCAGCGGCGAGTTGTTGTACCCGAACGTGGTGATTCCCCGGATAAAAAAAGTAGCATTATCCACCCCCGGTTCGCCGCTGCGCTGGTATCCGATCACCCCCGAGAGCCGTCCGGCGATGGCGGTCGTGAGATTGCTCGCAGGGATTTTCAGTTCGCCGGGGCGAATCGTCGTGACGGCCCCTACCACCGCTTCCTTGCGCTGTTTCTGCCCGTAAGCAGTCACAACCACCTCTTCCAGCGCCTTGTTATCGACTTTGAGCACTATATTCATGATCGACTGCGTCCCTACCTGCCGCTCCTCGGACACATAGCCCACGAAGGAGAAGATCAGAACCGCGTCGTTGTCCGGTATGGCAAGCCGGTAGGTACCGTCCGCTTCGGAAGTCGTCCCTTTTTGTGTTCCCTTCAATACCACGCTCACCCCCGGCAGCCCTTCGCCTTTTTCGTCGGTGATTTTACCGGCGATCTGCTTCTCCATGAGCGGTTCCATTTCGGTACCGGGCAATGCGCCGGTTGGCCCCTTTCCCTCCTCGGGTGTTTTGGAAAGGATAATCTGATTGCTCTTCACGACCTGGTAGCTGATGTTCCTGGGTGAAAGCACACGTTTCAGAAGGTCTTCGAGCAGTTCGTTCCTGGCTTCGAGGCTGATTTTCTCCTCGGAAGCTACCACCTGCTTTTGATAGGAAAAGGAAAGGTCGCCCTGCTCTTCGATATTTTTCAGGACCGTTTTGAGTGAAGCATTCTTAACGCTTATTGATATACGTTGTTTAAGTAGTTCCTGTGAATATGTCGGGGAGGCGTAACTTAGCCCGGTTGCCAACACGGCTATTAAAAGTTGTTTCACTGTCATACACAGGAGCTGAAAAACCTTTTTTTCATTCGTAAAAATGCCCATACCTGTTTTGATTTTCATTGGTTGAATAAACATCCGGATCTTCCGGGGGGCGTCCGTTCCGGTGCCGGTCGCGCATTCTCTTTCAGGTAGCATGTTTGTTTTCCATCATGTAGATTAAGTTAGGTGGTGATCACAATGACGTCATTGCGAAAAAAAGACATAGGTATCCCGCGCCGGATCGCCGGCATAGGCAGTGAAACATGGTTTGCAAAAATGGCCGGCGCGGGAAAACATCCGGCCGCTCTATTTATACAGGTACAGGACTCAGCGAAAACTAACCTCCCCTATTAAATTATTTTTCGATTTTTTATCAATAATCCCTTAAAAGCCTTCCCTCAGCCAATTGCACATTCAATCAGCGCATTATTTCATCAGAAACAACCCTTGGAATCGATCACGATCTGGGCGTCTATTTCCTTGTAACTACCGCCTATCGTGCGGCAGATCACATCCAGGTTGTCATACATCGATTCATTCCGCACAGTGGTAGAGATAATGCATTTGGACAGCAGCTCATGGTCACAGAGGATCTGAACGCCGTAAATCTTCTCAATCTCGGCAAATACTTCGGTAACGGGCACCTCGTCGAACCGGAACTTTTTCGTATCGGTGATCGGTGCGATGGGTAAAGGCTCCGGCACCAGGTTTTTCACCAGTGTCTCACTGTCGCGGTTGAATGTCCCCTTCTGGTTGGGCAGCAACAGCAATCCGGTTGTCTCCGGGTCGTCCATTTGTATCCGGCTTTGCTTGTACACCGAAACCCGCCCCGTCCTGACGTGCACCGTCACGTCCTGGCTGTTTTCAAATGCCCTGATCTCGAAACTCGTCCCGAGCACCTTCGTCACCGTTTCATTGGCGTAAACCAGGAATGGCCGGGCAGGGTCTTTGGTGACGTTAAAAAATGCCTCGCCGCTCAGGAATACCTCACGCTTATGCTTTTGAAAATGGGCCGGATAGCTCAGCCTGCTGTTTTTACCCAGGGTAATGATCGTTCCGTCTTCCAGCCGGACTTCCATAGGTGCCCCGCCCTGGTTCTCCTTTTCAAGCAGTTGGTTCTCGACCTTCGCGTGGGTGAGCAGCTCTTTATAAGTAACCCGTTTGGGGGCGGAATGCATGGCCTGGAAAACGGCAAATGCCGCCATCACCGCCACACTGGCAGCAGCAAGGAGCGTAATAAACAGTTTCCGGGCAGGCTTCGGGCTAGCGACTTCCTCCCGCTGCCCCGCCGATGACTCTATCCTTTGCCAGAGTTTCTGCTCATCAATAGCCGGAATCGACTCCTGCTCGGCCTGGTGCAGTTCCAGCACTATTTTCGAGGCTTTCTCCACCACGTCGCGCTTGTCCGGATTCGACCGGATAAATTCTTCCCACCACAATGCGTCCTTGTTTTGCAGCACCCAGCTGATGAAGGAGTCATTCCCCAAAAGATTCTCAATATTTAAACTTTCATCATTCATGGTCAGGGATAAATGGTAGGCGCACAACTAACAGGTACAACAATGGCGGAAAACTAACCTATGCCCGGGCATTTTTCTCAAATTCATTTTACGGAAGCCATCCGGGCAGCCCGCCAAACGGTACCAGCAGCGACAGGATCGTCAGTTTGCTGAGCTTCGTACGCAGCACCGCATAGGATTTATAAAGCAGATTGCTCACGCCCTGTTTGGATAATCCCATGAGCTCAGAAATTTCATCCAGGCTCATTCCGTGGTAAAAACGCAGGTTAATCACCTCCTTTTGCCGGTCGGAAAGGCTTTCGACCGCGTTGCGCACACGTTGGGTACGCGCATGGAGCTCCTCGGAATCAATATGCTGCTGCTCGGTGGAAAGTGAGACCAGGTAATCCAGGAAGCCGTCGATATCCTCCGCCTGCTCAAAAACATCGTTTCTGCCATTGCGCAAAAGCCGGTTACGGAGCGCCCTGAACAGGTAAAATCTGACATTCTCCGCTTCGGTCAGGTGCTCTCGCCGCCTCCAAAGATCAATGAAAAGATCGTGGATGGCATCTTCCAGAAGCTGCCTGTCGGCCGTCAGCCGGTGACCATAGCTTGTGAGGCTTTTCACATGACGCTGATACAGCGCCTGGAAAGCCTGAACGTCCCCTTGCTTGAAACGATGCCAGATAGACAGCTCACTGCTCGTATCTGATTCAACTCTGGTAAAAATAGACATCCCGGTTGGCCTCCGTTGAGTAAGTGATTGTGATGTTTTTTGACAAAGAAAAGAAAATTCCTAAAAAACCATCTTCGTTTAATTGCAAAAAAAATAAATAATATACAAAATCCTTTCAAACACTAATACCTGCTCGCTCCCGACGGCGGGGCAATTCTACCGGAAAAACGGGCGATTGTCCCATAACGATTACCTTTATACGCGACTACGAAATAGCATTATACCCGGTGGGACATGACTGCCCCACCGGTGTCAACCCAATACGATCGACAGCTGCTGGCCCTGTTTAAAGATCAGCTCCCGGTTGAAACGGACGCTGATCATGCCGTCTTGCTGTTCAAATGTGGCAGGTATTTTTTGTTGCCCCAGCATGACCGAAACAGACGGTGTGTTTCGTTTATCTGCTATTTCGAACCGGCATTGCTGCAACCGCAGTGAACCATATTTCAGCGCAAGCCGGTGCTCCTGCCTGTTACCAGTGATCTTCTGCGAATAAGTCCCCCAGCCTTCGGCAACAGTGAATGGCGCCTTGAAATTCTCCTTACTCCACTTGGGCGCGAATTGTATGTTTCCCTTGGGGCCATGGTATTCAAAACCACAAGCCGTGATGAAAGTACCATAGCTGGCCATAGCCCTGGCATAATGATCGCTGCATTCGATCTCGTTGTAGGGGTTGCGCCGGGCTCCGTGATACCTGTCGTGAATGAAGCGGGTCAGGACAAGTGCTTCCTCCACCATGCCCTCGGCCATCATATGCGCGGCTACCTGATGCTCGAAGCCACTCATGCATTCATGAAAATAGCCAAGCTGCCAGGTAACGTTTTCTCCGAAGGGCTTTTCCTCGTTCAACGGGTTGGTGTTCATCACCATGCCCCCTTCGCCAGATACCGCATAAGGCCGGCCGCCGAGGTGTGTTTTAATGTAAGGGCCAACGTTGGGTGTAAAATTGTACTTCCACAGGGCTTTGAGCGCCGACAAAGTTTTGGCCTGGTCGAGCACGCGCGGCAACCCCACCTGATGTGCCCAGCTTTGCCCATACACCTGGTCGATGTGGCAGGTATTGTACGAGCCGAGCTTCTTCCGGCCCTGAACGGCGTCCGGCCGGTGAATGAAATATTCTCCATTATAAAGATGCTGCTCCATATTGGCCCGTCCCTTCGACACATATTCCCTGCATATCCTTGCCATTTCACCATCCCCGACTTCCTCTGCCATCGCCTGGGCCGCCCGCGCGGCCGCAATACATAATCCGACGATCCAGGCTATTTCTCCTTCCCAGACAGCATCCAGCGTGTTTTCCATAGGCGTGTCGGTCATGCCGTCGCCATTTTTGTCCTGCGCAAGCATAAACGCTACCGCCTTTCGGATCCCCTGCCAGTTTTGCGACAGGAAAGTGGTATCGGACGACATCTGATGCTCCCGGTAAAACCGCAGAATCGTACCAGCCTGCCCGTCGATAGCGGGGCGGCTCTCGTTTTCGGCCCGGAAAATAATCGCCCCCGTATCCTTCACAAACCCTGCGCCCAGGTCCACCTCTGTGCGTAGACGCCGTTCGAGTTCGGGGAATATCCGCGCAATCGCGTGTGCGTACTGGTAGACGTGGGTACACGTTCCCGCGCAGGCTCCTACGCCCTCCCAACCCCAGAAACGTCCGGAGGCAAAACGGTACGTGTTCGCCGTGGCGAGCGTGCCGATGTTTACAAAGGTCCGCTCCATAAACCAATGGGGCAAGGAAGTATCGTTCCAGGTCTGGTGCCAAAGCTCGGTGTCGCGGGTCAGGGAGGTGAAATTTTCGGCCACATAGCCTGCAACTTCACCGGCATTTCCGAAACGCTTCCCATAATAATATCCGCCCTGAGCGTCCTTTACGAGCTCCCGTAGTTTCGGGTTTGGGTTATTGAAATGCCAGGCAATGATAAAGTCTTCCTGCAAAACCGCCTTCGGCTTTAAACTGCTGCTAACGACCAGCGCACCCGTAGATTTCTCTGACACGTCGGCTTGGCTGTTCTCCACAGCAGGGAGGTCAAACGAGGCGCTGACTACCGGCCAGGACGAATAGCCGGCCAGCGGTTTCGCCTGCGCATTCATAACGGCCAACGCGGTGGTCCCGAAATCAGTAGCCTGTTTGAGGGACTCATCTTTGGGTAACAGTTCATAATACAATTCCGTCCGGTTCTGCTGCCGTCTGGCCACATTGGTTTTCGTCCCGCTGCCTTCTTTGGCCGAAACCTTGCCAGCTGCATTCTCCATCCAACCCAGCACCGAGACCTGCATCAGCTCATCGGATTTGTTCTCAACGGCCACGCGGAGTATGGTAGCGGGCAGTGAGGATCGCTCCGCATCCAGGGGAACAAAAGGGGAATAGCCTTTTAACGTCACCTCCACGGGCAGTGACCGCGATGTGTATTTCACCGTTGCAACCGGGTATTTTGCTTCAAAACTTACCTCGTCCCAATCTTTTTCGTTGAGCTCTTTCACGATCGCGCGCCCGCGGTAAGTGATGCGTAGCGCGAACCCCTGATCGAGCCTCCTTTTGTTTTCGGCGATGGCGGGCTCTACGTAACTGGCGCCGTCACGCGAACGGATTTTCCTGGTGGACGTGCCGTCCTCCCACAAAACCGTTTTAGGATCGATCCCTTCATTCTTGCCTTCCTCCGATTCATTGTAAATTTGCCAAAGCCAAAGCCGACCGTCCCCGCCCATGTAAATCGTCCCTGCATGCAGCCCTCCTACCGGCATACCGATAAACGACAACTCGTTCCTGGTTTTCAGATAGGTACCAGGCTCTCCCCTGTGGTACAGCGATTTAACCCAGGCCGGATCCAGCGCCTTATTCACCGGGATATTATGCACCGGGTAGCCGGCGGGCTTCCATGCACGCGACCTTCCCAGCAGGGGTTTGGCGAAGAGCAGGGTCGTAAGAAGGCTGCCCTGCCTGATGAAGTTGCGGCGTGATGTGTTTCTCAATTCCATTGTCAACAAAATTTCGGTAAGGGGTTAAATCGGTCTGGTTTGCGGCGTGCCGGCCCGCCATTGAGGGCACATGGCGACGAACTTATATAAGTTCACCTTAATCAGGAAATTTTTCCATTTTTTTATTTCAACAAATTGTGTGCACGAGCACTCACGTGCTCCGCGTAGCTATTCGTCTGCGTAAACGTGCTGTCTGTCGCCGGAAGTTGGTACGCACGCGGCAAACCGGTAAACTTGCCGGTAACTTCAAGGGCATTCGCCGCGCATCCCCGCCCGATTCGTATTCCATACCAACTTTATCAGCCATGAAAACCGTGCATGAACGCGCGCTCACCGCTATCTTGTGGGCAATGCTTCTTTTCCTCAATGCCTGCTCAAAAGACGAGGGGCCAGTCCCCGACCTGATACCAGACGAAACCGCACCGCCGATCCGCCAACTGATCCGGGAAATAGATTGGGAGACTTTCGAGTACAAAGCGGCCGTGAGCTACAATGCCGACAGCAGCATTCACCAAATTAATTACAAGGGTTCCCGCGGCCAGACCGAGCTTAAAACGCATGAATATGACGGTAAAACCCTCTCGGAAATCAATGTGGCCGGCTCCATATCGAAAAAACGGTATGAATATGACGACCAAGGCAGGCTCAAAACCATGCGGATGATGAAGAAAAATGCCGGGCCGTACGACAATTCTCTCATGATCGTGTTCCTCTACGATGACCAAGGCGTGGTACAGAAACTGGAACGTTACCAGGTCACGCCCGCGGGCTCACGTATGGACGTCGTGCATCATTACGAGTACGACAAGGCCGGTGAACTGGTGCGCATCCGCACGGAGCAATCGGATGGTTACCGGACTTTGACGCACATTAAAGGCTTCTCGCCCGAGTTCGATCATGACCCCTGGCTCTTTATCGAAGATTTCAGCAATCCGCATTATGCCATTTTCAATTTCCCGGTACTTCACGCTATGAAGGGCCGGATGCCCCTCCAAATCACCTATGAAATACCCGACAAAAACGGCGTATTCAAAGCCGAGCGCATCACTACACAGCAATTCGAGGTGGCGGATAAAAAGATACAGCGCATGAAAGTCACTGTCCATTACACCGGGCTTGTACAGGCCGATGATGTATCCGAGATCCGATTCAAATACTAAAACAGGTTCTATTGCGCTGCGCTATTTTGTACTTTCGAAAATATTTCGAAAGCAACAAACATGGAACCGGTTACCCTTACCAAAACAGAAGCCAGAAAAATTATCCTGAATGCCGCCGGACTCGCGCGGAGATCGCAGTTCGGCACGGGTATCGAAGCGGTTTACCGGTTGATCGACCACCTGGGTTTTGTACAACTGGATACGAATTACGTCGTGGAGCGTGCCCATCATCACGTCATGGCGGCGCGCATTCCCGGCTATCAGACCGAATGGCTGGGCCAGCTTTGCGAAGACGGCAGCATTTTCGAGTATTTCGCTTCCGACGCGGGCTACCTGCCCATGCACGATTTCCGGTTTTCGTTGCCGGTGAAAAGGGCATTCAAAACACAGCGCCGGCCCCTAACCCCGGCGGAAACCAAACTGCTGAAAGAGGTTCTCGACCGGGCTGAGCGGGAGGAGTCGCTCATGGTCGGTGATTTTGACAACGACCGCGTAGAGGCGAGCACCGGCTGGTGGGACTGGCGCCCCGCCAAGGTGGCGCTCGAGAGACTTTACCTAGACGGCGAACTCATGATCAACCGGACGAAAGGCTTTCAGAAGGTATACGTCCTGCCGGTTAATACCGTCCCACCGGAAACCGACCTGACCATGCCCAGCGATATTGAATATGCCCGTTTCGTAATCCGGCGAACATTAGGCGCACTGGGTGTTGCCTACGCAAAGGAGATCGCGTGGCGCGCCCGCTATGTGAAAGGCAACCTGGTTAAAAAGGAATTGGAGCAGATGGCCCGCTCCGGAGAAATAAGGACGGTGATCGTGGAAGACCTGAAAGGCCCGATCTATATGCTCCCCGACACTGAAATGCATCCTGAAATATCCGGTGAAGTTTTCATCCTTTCTCCGTTTGACATACTGAACGTCTTTCGCCACCGCTTGAAGGATTTCTTTCATTTCGACTACCAGATCGAATGCTTCGTCCCCGCACCGAAGCGGCAGTACGGGTATTTTTCCCTGCCGGTTCTCGCCGGTGAAACATTCATCGCCCGCATGGATGCCAAGGCCGACCGCAAGAAAAAAATACTGATCGTCCATAACCTGCATTTTGAACCCATAGACCTCGACGAAACCACTATTGAAAAACTCGCCCAGAGCCTTAAAGCTTTTGTCAGGTTCAATCAATGCAACGATATTGTCTTCAAAAAATCGAACAACCCAAACTGGCTGGAAACCATTATCGAGCGTTTATCCAGGTAGATTTTACGTGGAGCTTCATTATGTTTGTTAATAACACCACCGTGTTCCGCACCGATTGCGGCGCCGGTTTGAGTGACAGATAAAAACCCTTACTTCCAAAAACCCAATGACTACTATCAGTACAGATTCCCGGATTTCCACGGGTACAAGGCTCGGTTCGATGTTGATGGACCACTTTTTCATGACGATGATCGCGATGGTCTTTTCGGTTCCAGGAATGGTCTCGACTTTCTCAGATGCGTTTGAAGTAACACATGAGCAGGAGAGTTTCAATTTAATGGCGTAAAGACTTACAATCAAATTCAGGACAGGCCATTAAAATATGTTTCCGTGATTTTTCAGCTCAAAGAGAATTACCTCGCAGATGACCAGGGCTTCGAGAAGATCAAAACAACGACCATGCCGGTACTTCTTTCAAAGTTCCCCGAAAAGACATTTGTCGGGCAAGTTAAGTATGTTTATCAAACGAGTAATAGCATGCAGACAAGAATAGAACGCTTCAACTGGCCACAGGCGAACTAGCATTTCAGAGCCCCCAAAGAAAGATCTTACCACCACCCCGATGAGCTGATCCCGACCGGAACGCAATGGCGGCCGCACGCCCTGGAACAATACCGTCGACCTGCGTTTCATGCATGAGTTTAAGCTCAAAGGAGAACAATCGATCCAGATCATTTACGATATCCTGAACTTCCTGAACCTGGTGGATAAAAAACTGGGGTACGTATATTTTTCACCGAACACATTCAACTCCACGGCTTCCCTGGGACTTGCACGGGCTACCAACCCGACCACAGGAGATCCAACTTTCACCTGGACCAGACCGGGTAAACCCTACTCCATCGACCCGCTTGCTTCGTGCTGCCAGATGCAGATCGGCGCCCGGTACACATTCTGACGGACGGATAAGAACTTATAATTGGTGTCAAATTTTAAAAAGGCCGGAGGCGTTTGTCACCGGCCTTTTTTGCGCCCTAACAACGCTCATGTATTTTTACAGGCACGCCTGGCGATACGCCTACCCCGCGACGAACCATCTCGCCAAGCCCGGTCGTAAATTCTGTAAAAAGCCCTTAGCTCATTCCTGACAGGGTTTTGTAGTAAAAATTCAGCCACCCCCGAAGGCATTTGATGGCCCAAAATCGTCTCCCCACGAAGCAGGCACTACACCCACGAAATACCTGCCGTCACCCCAAAAATCGAAAGACGACGGGCTGAAACGGCTATACTTGCGAAGTAATACGCCGGATACTTGTGACACAAAAAACACCGCTCATGAAAGTCTCGCGCAATTATTCGAAAGAGATCGGAAGCATGTAGTAGTACCCCAATACTACCGCCCGAACAGCCCAATGCACCCAGATAAATGACTCAAAAAAGGACCTCCGGGAGCTAGCTCCCGGCTGGGATTGCTTGTATTTCCATTTTCAAATACCCTCATAAACAGCTATGCGAATAGAATCTACGTTTAGAAAATCTACCAACCATTTTTCCAGGCGATGGCCCTCGCTGCCAGTCCTTATCATGCTTGCCATTGCCATGCTTTCCGGCCTGAATCGGGCGCACGGGGAAGGATCGGGCGCCTGGGGCGTTACCGACAACCGGCAAGCCAACCTTTTCGTACCCTCCACATCCTCTTCAGGGGGCGGCAACACCGGCTATGTGACCAGGGGCTTCATGATGCTTGCTTCCAACACAGGCACAGCCAGCACCCCCTACAACCCCGCACATCGTATGTACGTATGGGTTAAGGCAGACGAGACTGTATTTTACGGTTTCAGGACTTCGTCGGGCAGTACTACCGTCCATTTCAACTGGTATTACGACGCTTCTTCAACGGGATATTACCCAACTGCCACCTCCTCACCGAACAGGGTTCAGGTGCAGAACCAGGATATCACCCAAGGCTCCGGCAGCGCCACCGGCCGACCATCCAATGCGGCTGCGGCCACTGCGGGGCCTTCCCAGGTTACGGGAAGCGGCTATACGGCCTATTCATTTAAAAACACGACCGGTGCCGACAGGGCTTTCTGGGTCGAAATCGAATCGAGTAATCTGGAATTCAATTACTGGGATGTGACTGTGGCGTCGGGATCGGCAGGTAACTACACCAGGCAGAACGGTCGTCTTTACTGTAAATACTGGAGTATTGTGAACGACTTGCCTGGCACGGCCGGCTCGTCCAGCTCTACTTCGTCCCCTGCCAACTTCGGTTTCTACATCCCGATTGACAATACCTATACCCCGGCCAACGATTTCTACGTGAAATATGCCAATTTTGGAGGCAGCAGCTCAGGTTACGCCATATTTTTCGCAAACCTCAATGGCCCGAAGAACAATCTGACATTCGAACAAAACCGCCGCTCGATGAATGGCTCTTCTTCGAATGCGCATTTCCCTTTGTTCCTGCGTAATCCGGACGCGAGTGTGTGGCCCTCGCCGCCTCTGCCGATCGCAGACTTCCATGCCGTGTTTTCGAGAAGACCGGGTTCCACTCCGGCCGCGGGCCAGGCTTCCTTCACTGTCGTAATCGATAACCCTTCCATTGTAGACATCCTGATCGACCTCAATGGCAACGGTTATTACGATGGAAAAGATGTGATACTTTCCAATGAGTACAGTGCCGCAGGCACCTACCAGATGTATTGGAATGGCAAGGACAACACCGGCGCGGATGTGCCGTCCGGTACCGCGATTCACTTTGTATCCTCGCTGCTATTCTACCCCGTGCATTTCCCGATCTACGATATGGAGCAAAGCCTGGGTATCTCGATCAAACACGTGCGACCGCTCCGGTCGGGTACCGAGCCGATCAACGACAAACTCTACTGGGACGACTCGGACATTGCGCGGGCTAACATCCCCGGTACCAGCACGATGAGCCCGAGAAGCGTACCTGTGAATGTGACCGGCGTATTGGGACCTGACCATAAATGGTGGGCTAACGGGGACAACGGTTTTAGCCAAAACAATACCATTAATACCTGGACAGGTGCTTACAACGATGAAATTGTCCGCGAACTGATCTTCAATTATACTTCGGATATCGACCTGGCTGTTACCAAAACGGTGTCTCCGGGAACCAGCAAAGTGGGCGAAACCGTGACCTTCACGATCCAGGCGACCAATCTGCCGTTACCGGAAAATGCCGGAAATCCGATTACCGCAACGGGCGTAATCGTAACAGACGCATTACCGGACGGGTATACGGCTGAGAATGTCAGCGTTTCCAAAGGCTCATGGAATGCAGCCAGCGATACGTGGACGATAGGCAACCTTGCCGAAAACGAAGTCGTCACCATGACGGTTACCGCCAAAGTAAATGCGACCGGGCCGTATTTGAATACCGCAATTGTACAGGGTAACGAAAACGACGATAATCAGGAGAATAATAAGGACGATGCTACTGTTACCGTCATTTATCCCCAGCCGCCCAATTCCGATGACCATTCCGCAGCCATCAGCAGACCGGCTGTTGACCAGGTAATTTCGCTGAATGGTGTTACCGGCAATCCTCCTTTGTTTTCAGGTAGCGATCCTGAAGATGGCACCTATCTGGGCAATGCGGGCACCAATGCCAATCCGAAGGGTGTGATTATTACTTCGCTTCCTACCCATGGCGAACTGTATTATGATGGATCACTCGTAACAGACAATGAGGTGACCACCAAGCGGTTATTCACTAATCCTGCCTTGTTCAGCATCAAAATGACCGGCGTCGGTTATACGAGCACATCGTTCGAATATGCTTACGTGGATTCCGACGGGCTGACCGACGAGAGCCCCGCAACCTACACGCTCACATGGGAAGGTGCATTGCCGGTAACCCTTGTTGCTTTTGAAGCCGTTCCGGAAGAAAACCGGGTGCGTCTGTCATGGAAAACCGCAGAAGAAACCAACGCTTCCCACTTTGACGTGGAACGCAGCCAGGACGCCAAAACCTGGACCAAGATCGTCGAAACCGCAGCAACCGGCGACAGCCGTGAGCTCAGCAGCTACTCGACAACCGACGAAGCACCGCTCGCGGGAATCAGTTACTATCGTCTCAAAACGGTTGACCGTGACAATACCTTCGCCTACTCGCGCACGGCGAGCGTGAACCTCGGAAGCAGCGGGCTTGGGGTACGGGTATATCCCAATCCGGCGTCCAGTGTACTCCTTATTCAGGGTGTGGATCCGAAATCGGTCAATCATGTTTCACTGACCAACACGAGCGGGCAACTGGTCGCACAATATGGCGCAGTCCCTGAAACCGGAATCGATCTCAGTAAGCTTTCCAACGGGATGTACCTGATCAAAATCGTCACAAAAGACGGTTTGCAGGCAGCCAGAAAGATCGTAGTCAGCAAATAATCGGCTCCGCATTTTGCCAGAACGCCGCCCGGCTAACTTTTACAGTTGGCCCGGCGGCGTTTTTAGTCTGAAATTATCCGTAATTGCGAAAAATTAGCATACAGCATGATTCAACGAAAAAAACAGCATTGGTTTAAGATGCTTTTTGTCTGGCACGGGTCGGTGCTTCCGCAGCTGGTGCCGCGCCTTCTCCTGTTACTGGTACTTTCTGTCCTGATCGTGTTCGTGAACGGAACCCTTTACCATTACAAAATACCTTTGAGCCCTGCGCCTTTCACCATTTTCGGGATTGCGCTGGCGTTATTCCTGGGCTTCCGCAACAATGCCAGTTACGATCGTTTCTGGGAGGGCAGAAAACTCTGGGGTGCCCTGCTGAACGACACGCGCTCGCTCGCACGGCAAGCATCGACACTCACCGGCTATGATTCTAAAAGTAAAGAGGTGGCCGGTTTCGTCGATATGCTCATCGCATTCACCTACTGCCTCAAACATCAGCTCAGAAAAACCGACCCTGGCGACGATATTCAAGAAAGGCTCCCGGCAGAACTTGCCGACAAATTGAAAAATGCCCGTTTTAAGCCGGTCATATTAATGCTGGAAATGGGGGATTGGATAAAACAGACGCGGGAAAAAGACCTGATCGACCCGATTTGCCAGGTAGCTATGGACGAAAACCTCAACAAACTCTCCGATATTGTTGGGGGCTGCGAAAGGATTGCCTCCACGCCCATCCCCTACACCTACCAGGTACTGCTTCACCGCACAGTGTATTTGTATTGTTTTTTACTGCCTTTCGGGCTTGTCGACAGCCTGGGGTGGATCACACCTTTCATCACCGTTTTCATTGCTTATACATTCGTTGCATTCGAAGCGATCGCCGATGAGCTGGAAGACCCGTTTGGCACCGAACCGAATGACCTGCCGCTGAACGCCATGAGCAGGGTGATTGAAATAACACTGCTGGAAACCATCGGGAAGCCTGTTCCGGATACGGCGCTACCCGACGGCTATATGCTCGATTAACATGGCGTATTGATCCAACAAAAAAGGCTGGCGAGGCGCCCGAACAGCGCCTCCGCCAGCCTTCTGGTCAATAAATGAATCCTCTATTTAATGGAAACTGCCTTTACCGTGTTATGGAAAAAGGTAGGAATGTACAGCACCTTGGCCTTGGGGTTATAGGCAAGGTCTGCCGAGTTGATCTTCTGCGGCGAGGTGTCGCTTTTGAGCTCGGTTGTGCCATCCGCTTTCACGTACCATACTTTTCCAGCCCATTCGGTAACGACATACGTCTTTTTACCCAGGCCCACGATACCGTCGATACCGCCGGAAACCTTGGCAATGGTGCTCAGTTTCTTCGTGGCCGGATCCAGGCTGAACAACGTGCCGTCGCCATTGCCGATCAATAGCTGGTTGTTCTCAAATAGCAGCCCGTTGGTACCTTTCAACGGGTCGCCTTCCAGCACGAGGCTCATTTTGCCGCCGTTGAGCGCCCATACTTTCCCGTGGCCGGAATCCGTCACATATATCACACGTTTTTTAGTATCAATGGCAATGTCATTGAGGAATTTGGCTCCCTCCACCGGGTAGCGGTTCAAAATCTTGCCTGATGCCAGGTCTATTTCGGCCACCTGCGTCATTTCCGTCACATACAGTTTATCTCCCAACACGCCCATGCCTTTCGTTGAATTGAGGTTTTCCGCAAACTTCAATTTGATCACCTTTCCATCCAGACCCACTTTGGCAATGAAGCTGTTTTTGTTGTCCATACTGGGACCGCCGTTGATGCAGGCTACGTACAGGACGTTCTGACCTGGCTCAAACAAAACGCTTTCAGGCGTCCGCAATGTGGTATCGCTTTCCCAAACCGGCGTCAGCTCGATCGTTTGAGCCTGACTGGTAGATAATGTGCCTGCAAAAAGGCCGGCAAGCACGAAAAGTAAGGATTTTGACATGAGTAAAATGTTAAGTGTTAATAATCGCTGGCCCGGTAATACACCAAACGGGCACATCGCAAATGTAGGCAGTTTCTTGATCGTGTGACAAAAAAGCACGGTAAAGTAGCGTATTTTGTTACAAACCCGGGAACGGGTCGGCAAAGCGCATCCCGTTTTCCATCAGCCCGATTTCGCGCTCCGTGCACAGGCACGCTTCCAATTCCTTTGTGATTTGGCGCTGATCCAGATCCTGCCCGATCAGCACGAGTTCGTTGATCCGGTCGCCAAACTCTCCCCAGCGCGCTTCAATGGCATCCCGGTTATCTATATACGCCTGATACCGCTTCCTTTGTTCGGATGGCATACTGGCCCACCATACCCCTGCCGATTCTGCCCGTACCGAACCGCCCGCCTGACTCCAATTGAGCGCCTGGCTGGTCCGCGATGCCAGCCAGAACAGCCCTTTGCTGCGGATAATGCCCGCGGGCCAGTTTTGCTGAATGTAATCCCAAAAGCGTTTCGGGTGAAATGGCCGCGCATCCCGGAACACGAACGAGCTGATCCCGTATTCCTCCGTTTCCGGTACGTGTCCCCCATTTTCGGCCTTCTCCAATTCACGTATCCAGCCCGCATTCTGCTCTGCCTGTCCGTAGTCGAACAAACCCGTGTTGACGATTTGGCTGATATCGACTTTCGAAAAGCTGCTTTCGATGATCCGCGCACCGGGATTGAGTGCTTTGATGATCGCATGCAGCTCTTTCAACTTCGGAAGCGCGATGAGATCGGTTTTATTGAGGATAATGACGTCTGCAAATTCGATCTGGTCGGTCAGCAGGTTCACGATCGTCCGATGATCCTGGTCCTCATTCAATTTACGACTGGCCACGGTGTCCATCGAACCAAAATCCCTGGCGAAATTGAATGCATCCACAACGGTCACCATGCAATCGATCGCAGCCCAGCGCGACAAATCGATGCCGCTTTGCTCGTCGACGAAACTGAACGTCTGTGCAATGGGTACCGGCTCCGAAATGCCCGTACTCTCAATGAGCAGGTAATCGAACCGGTTCTCTTTCGCGAGCTTCTCCACCTCGATCATCAGGTCTTCCCTGAGCGTGCAGCAAATGCAGCCGTTCGACATTTCAACCAGCCGTTCGTTCGTCCGGCTGAGCGTATGCTGCCCCTCCACCAGGCGGGCGTCCACATTGATTTCACTCATATCGTTCACGATAACAGCCACTTTCATTCCTTGCCTGTTATGCAGGATGTGGTTCAGCAAGGTCGTTTTCCCGGCACCCAAAAATCCACTCAGGACGGTCACGGGCATCTTCTTATGGTTCATAAAAAAGGTTTATAATTTGCAACATTGTTGCAAATTATAAACCTTAATCAATAAATGCAACATTGTTGCATTTATTCCAACTTCTGCCCGACGTGGCCCTCTTCCCATTTGTCGCAAAAAGCATTACAGGTTACAAAAGCCGCATTCCGCTTTTTCAAAGCGCTGACCAGCCCGTCGAGTTTCGCGGTCAGTTGATCGCCGTCTACCTTTTTGACATAACCCGGCAGCTTGAAAGCGCCCAGATCGGCAAATTCCCAGGGGTGAAAATAGAGCATGAGGTTACCACGCCTTTTCAGTGTGAAGCCACACAAAGCGGCGTAAATACGGAGCGGCAAATTCTTGAACGACAGCCAGAACAGCGGGAAACGCAGCCAGGGCGTAGTAGAGCAAGGCAGCTCGATCAGCCCGTCGGCCTGGCTGGGCAGCGGACTCTCTCCCAGCAGGTTATAGCGTCCCGGCAGCCAGGTCGGGTTCAGGGACGAGTCATAGCGAAAGTCGCCCCGGCGCAAGGCCGCCCTGTCGAATGGTTTCAGGCGCGGCATACGGAATCCATTCACAGTCTGCCCGCTGACCGCTTCCAGTATGCTGCGCGATTCCATGATATCGCTCTCGCGAAACACGTGCGCAGGCGAATGCACGAGTGCGTGCGAGGCGATCTCGTGTTTTTGGGCCAGGTACCGGATCAATGCCGGGTTTTCAGCCGCAAAACGCCCGGTAGTGAAGAATGTCGCACGTACCTGATGCGCGTCGAGCACGGAAAGCACATTTTCCATGCCTCGAAGCGTCACTTGCATCTGGTCTGTTTCCGATACCTTCTGGCCGTATTCTTCCGGAATATCAAACTCTTCCAGATCGAAAGTGAGCATTACGAAAGATCGTTCCATAGCCCTCCGAGGATAGTGATTCTTGCAAAATTAACCGCTTCACGGAACAGCACCTTCATGCTGAAATCGCTGAAAACAATGGAAGAATTGGCCGAAACCTCCACCTTCTCTATGCCGATCCCCTTCCGGATGAGCTTGCGGATCAGTTCTACTTCAAAAACAAACGTGTTGGTTTTGGTTCCTTGTACTTCCGGCAATATTTCCCGGCGCAGCCCTTTAATCCCGGCCTGGGTGTCGGTAATGTGTTTGTTCAGGAAAAGCCGGTTCATCAAATGCAGCCCTTTGGAAAACAGCCTTCTTTTCAGCGGGAGCTTTTTAAAATATTCGGCACTTCGGTTACCATATACAAACCAGCAATTCGGGTTTTCTTCGAATATCTTTACCATTTCGACAATCGGTTCCGTGCCGAAAGGGAAGTCGATATCGGTGTACACGATGATATCGCCCTCGGCCCGGAGCGTACCTTTTCGGATCGCCGAGCCTTTGCCCTCATTGACCGTGTTGTCGAGGAAGATCACGTTCGGGATCCGGCTTAATGCCGCAACGTGAGTCCGGTCGAGACGGGTGGAGCCGTCGTTGGAAATAATGTACTGCACGACGCTGTCCGACAGTTTTGCATTCAGCTCCCGGATATGGTCTTCCAGCGTCCCGCACCAGCCTGGCAGGGGATTGTAGCAGGGCAGCACAACGCTGATACCCGGCCGATTTTCAGTTTTCATGTCGATGAAGTAGTAATTGTGTTTGCAAAACCACCCACACAAGCACGCAAGGGATCACCTTGATCAGATAAGGCTCGAAAAAGCTGCGTCGCAGGGAAGGCGGGTAAATGTCAGTCGGTGCGAGAATACAGAATACGAACACCAGCACCAGTAATATTTTAGACCAGGGGGCCAGCCGCTCGCGGTTGACAATATGGAAGAGCACCACGCCGGGAATGGCGATCACATAAGTCGGCGACTCGGCCGCGTGGTTGAACACGATCACCCAGAGCGAAGCATAGGCGAACAAAAGCAGCCGCTCTTCAACCGTTATATATTGCTTTCTGAAAAAACACAACAGCCAGGTAATACCGAACAGCATTACTCCTAGAAGCTGCACTTTGGTAACATCCTCAGGTGAGAATGCCGGAATCCACACTTTCAGCAGCCCCATAATCGAGAACCCGTAATTCACGGCGTGGTCGGCGACCAGGATGCCGTACCAGTCCTTGTAGACCTGCACGAAATGGTCGATGCCGGTCACCGGCAACGGTAGCAGCGCCAAAACAAGCGCCCAGAGTACCGAATATCCTATGAACTGCCCTTTGCGCGGATAAAAGAGGAACATTCCGGCGTAAATCAGCCCATATCCTTTGATACAGAATGCCAGCAGGGGAAACAATGCAGCCCAACGGGTTTTGCCGTTTTCGAGAAAAGTAAAAGTAAACAGGCCCAGCGCCGCAATGAGCGGGTTGGTTTGCTGGCCATGAAGCGATGTAACCAGCTCGAACAGAATGAACCACCAGAAGAACACTTTTTTGTCGTAGTCGAGCGGCAGGCTCCGGATGGCGTAGAAAAGCGCCAGCGAACAGCAGACAAGCCAGAGGACGAGGCTCACCGGCAACGGCAGGAACGAGAAAGGTGCGAAAAAAATACAAAAGGTGGGATTGTAGAGGAACAGATCGAAATACTCGCGGGGGTATTCCAGGTGCAGGTTCTGGTGCTGCACCAGGTGGCCGAGTGCCGCCCTGAAAATCTGGAAATTGTTATATTTCAACGGTCCGCCCACGTAATGCTGAATGCCTATAATGACGCTCAGCAGCACGTAAACAGCTAAAACAACCTTCTCACGGGAGAAGAATTCGGATACTCTTTTCATTACGCAGTCACACTTGTTAGGGATGGGTTTTGATCCAAAGATAGAGTGCGGCGGACCAACGAAAAATGGAAAATCACCATCTCATCATATTTTAATTTTTTCCTAATATCCTATAATCACGGCGCGTCGGCAGAGACGGGCAATCCTGGACATGACGCAAAAAAACAAGCATCGGTTGTAACCGGTAGTGAGATTTTGTGACGCCCGCGGACGGACATGCGGCTGTTCGGAAGTGAACATTTCGCCATTCAAATCCCGCATTTGCAGCGTTTCACTGTAATGGCACCATATTTGCCATTACAGTGATGCCGGTTTTCAGATTCCCCTTAAAAGCGTATGGTCAAAAATTACTTTAAGATTGCTTTCAGAAATTTCCAGCAGAACAAAGTCTATTCGCTGATCAACGTATCGGGGCTGGCACTCGCGCTGACCGTTACAATACTCATTTCCCTGTGGGTGTGGGACGAGTTGAACTACAACAAAGGGCATAAAAACCACCAGCGCGTAGGACGCGTGATGGCACATGTCTCCCAAAACGGCCAGGTCGTCAGCTCTCCAAACTTACCTTTCCCCCTCGCCGCCGAGCTTCGGGAGAACTTCGCCGCAGATTTCGAGCAGGTGGCGATATCGTGGGACACAGAGGACTACTCTCTGGTTTCGCACGGAAACAAGTTCCGCAAGAAGGGGCGGTTTATGGAACCCGACGGCGCCAAAATCCTGTCACCGCAAATGGTGAGCGGCAGTGCCGCACTCACTGATCCGGCCCGGATACTGTTGTCAGAATCCGCCGCTGCCTCGATATTTGGATCAACCCCAGCCATCGGCCAGCTTTTGAAAATAGATAATGAACTGGACGCGACGGTGGCCGGGGTTTATAAAGATTTTCCTCAAAACTCGGATTACTACAATTTGTCGTTCATCGCTCCCTGGAAACTGTTCGCCTCGGCCCGCAGGAGACAGTGGGTTGACAAGCTAAAAGATAACTGGAACGTCAGCACCTTTGAAATACTCGTCCAGACCAGGCAAAACACCACCGTTGAAGCGGCCTCTGAAAAAATAAAACAAGTACTGAACAGGCATTTAACCAATCCGGCCGGTTCCTCGTCCGTCATTTCTCTACACCCCATGAGCAAATGGCATTTGTATGCTTCATGGGAGAATGGCGTGAACACCGGAGGGCACATTTATTACGTGAAGTTGTTCTCCGCGATCGCTGCTTTTGTGCTGTTGCTCGCGTGTATTAACTTTATGAACCTGAGCACCGCCCGCTCCGAACAACGGGCAAAAGAAATTGGGGTCAGAAAGGCAGTGGGATCCGGGCGAGGCCAACTCATTTTTCAATTCATATTTGAGTCGCTCACCGTGGTGGTGGTGTCGTTTTTGATTGCATTACTCCTCGTAGAGCTGGCTTTACCCCAATTCAATGCGATTACTTACAAGCAAATCGGGTTCATATCACCGGGCGGAGCGGCATTTAATCCCTATTTCCTGCTGACCGGCCTCGCTTTTTGCCTATTGGTGAGTTTCGTCGCCGGTAGTTATCCCGCCCTTTTCCTGTCTTCTTTCAAGCCCGTCAAAGTATTGAAGGCTGGCGTGGCGGGTGTTGGCAAGCTTTCTTCGCGGCCTAGAAAAGTGCTTGTAGTGCTCCAATTCACTATCTCGATTTCGCTAATCATTGCCGCAGCGGGCGTTTTTCGGCAAATGCAGTTCGGGCAAAGCAGGGCCACAGGCTACGACAAGGCCGGGTTAATCTATGTGAAGATTCCACCCGGAAGTCCTGGCTTGGAAGCCTTGAAAAATGAGCTGCTTCATTCCGGCATCGTGTCGTCCGTTGCCCAATCCTCAGGGCCGGTCACCGATGTGCTTTCCAATGCGGACGGCTTTACCTGGCAAGGTAAATCGCCGGGTCATCGCGAGGAATTCGCCGTGATCGCAGCGTCGCATCAATATGGCAGGACAGTCGGTTGGGAGGTTGTGCAGGGACGTGATTTTTCGGAGGCTTTTGTTTCCGATTCGTCGGCAATTATTATCAACCAGTCGGCTGCGAAGTACATGGGACTCGATAACCCGGTCGGGAAAACCGTCAGATGGAAAGACGGGACCTTCAATGATTCGGAATATCACATTGTGGGCGTGATACGCGATATGGTCATGCAATCACCCTATGAACCGGTGAAACAAACTATCTATTTCATGACCTACGCCCCTAATTATTTGCATATCAAATTAAAACCCGGAAGAACCGAAGAGAATCCTGCTTCTAAACTGGGCGCGTTGTTCGATAAACATTTGCCCGGCCACGTGTTTGATTTTCAATTCGCGGATCAGCAATATGACTTAAAGTTTGAAAATGAGGAACGCATTGGCAAGCTTACGGTTCTGTTCGCGGCGATCGCCATTATCACTTCCTGTTTGGGACTGTTCGGCCTTGCGGCGTTCACCGCCGAGCAGCGACGGAGTGAAATCGGCATACGAAAAGTACTCGGCGCTTCGGTTGCAGGTGTATGGGCACTGATTGCCAAGGACTTCGTATACCTGACGGCCATCGCTGCTGCCGTTGCCACTCCGGTAAGTTATTATTTCCTGATGAAAATGCTGGAAAACTATCATTATCGCTCGACCATCCCCTGGTGGATATTCGGCGGATCGGCTGCCCTGGCACTCCTGCTCTCCATGCTAACCGTGAGCTATCAGGCCGTAAAAGCCGCATTGACAGATCCGGCGAAAGTGCTCCGCTCGGAGTAACGCATAACGGCAAATCTCGTATTTTCGGGTATCGTAAACGACGATTGCCTATGTATGGAGATATTTTAAGAGCGACGGGAACCTACCGGGACAGTGAAATTGAGCTCTTTGAGAAGGAGATTCGATTGCGCGAGGTCGGGAAAAATGAATTGCTGCTTCGGAAGGGGGAAATAGCGAGAACCGTCTGTTACCTGCTGGAAGGGGCCGTCCGCCAGTACGATATCTTGCCCGAATCGGAACATAACATAATCGATCTCCACCTTGCCGGTGAATGGTTCTTCAATCGCGAGAGCCTGATCTCCCAGCGTCCGTCCGAGTTGTTCACGGAGGCATACACCGATTGCTGTTTCATCGAAATCAGCCTGGAAACGATTCACTACCTAACGGGCAAGTCGCTCGCATTTTTACAGCTCAACAAGGTTTTGGAAGGCGCTTTTCAAAGGATGCAGTTTTTCGATCAATCCATGACACCGGTGGAGAAGTATCGGCACCTGCTCGACAACCGCCCGAGGTTAATACAGACATTTCCGCTCAAAATAATCGCGTCTTACCTTAAAATTACACCGGAAACCCTCAGCAGGGCCAGGAATGCGATAGCGAACAGTGTCATTTCTTGATTTCGATCAAGTGGCGGAGTCCTGCCTATGCCCTACTTTTGACTGGAAATATTGCATATCCTATGGAACACAAAGCATTGTCAATCCGCCCGTTCATCGGGGCTACCGATTTCGAAGTTTCACGCACCTTTTACCGCGACCTTGGATTCCACGAAGTGGTACTTTCTCCCGCTATGTCGCTATTCAAAAGCGGCGACTATGGTTTTTATCTGCAAAATGCATTCAACAAGGACTGGGTCGATAATACGATGGTCTTTCTCGAAGTAGAGAATGTCCAAATTTTCTGGGACGACCTTATCAAGCTCGACCTTCCGGCGAAATACCAGAATGTGCGCCTAACCCCGATCCGGGTCGATTATTGGGGCCGCGAATGCTTCGTTCACGATCCATCGGGGATATTGTGGCATTTCGGGGAGTTTTTTAAGAAATAAAGCGTGCTGCCTGTACAGAAGATATCGGCTGGCTGCTTGCTCAGTAAAGCCAAACCTCCCAGCTGGAATCCTGAAAATAGAATGGCAGGCCAAAGGCTTTATTGTCGGGGTTTAAAATGATCCCATCGTTGTTCCAATCGTAGTATTTGCGGTCACCGACGACAGTAACCTTCCCCGGACGTTTGGCCCAATAATCGATAGATTCCTGGGATTCATGAATGCCCACAGTGATAAAGCCCTCTGGTGAGTAAATCGTACGGGTGCCCTTGCTCGCTTTGACAAACCACCGGAACTTTTTCAGGTCGGTGGTATCATCCAGCATCACCGTCACTTTTCCTTCACTGTTCGTGCGCCCTTTGAAAACGGAGCGGAGCGAATTCTGAACATCTTCGGTGGTGTAGCTATAATGCTCAATCAACGGTCCCGCCGTGCCGTATTGGTACTTTATCGGTATCCGCATTACGTCAACTTCGGCATCCGCAACCGCCGGCAGCCTGTTCTGAGCGCTCCAAGCCGCTGAATCATATACTTTGATATCGATTACCGGAATTCCCTGTGGATCAGGGTCCGCATCGGACTTTTTCTTACAACCGGCAACAAAGGCAGCTACGAAGAATAACGATATCCAAAAATGACGATTCATAAAGGCTTACAGGCAACAGGATGGTATGAGGAATTGCTGTGCAATATAACACCGGTTTAGTCACTCATCAAATTAACCCCAGTTACAAAATCCCGGAACCAGTGTTACCACCAATCCCGGGACTGCTTAGATTAACTTCACTCCTGCCGTGACTTATCGCAAAATCACCGAGCCATAGGCCGGAATTTTAACCGCCTTGCCGCTCATTTCGATCTTTTCAGAAGACCCGAACAACAGCTTCTTGCCCGAGGCGGATGCGGGCAGGTCTACGGTCTTTTGGCCCCCGCTCACATTGTGCACGATCAGCAGGTCCCCGCTTGTATGCGGGCGCGTGAATGCGATGATGTGTTCCTGCCGGATACCCGCATCGCCCAGGTTCACAGGCGCCACCTGGCGCAATGCTGGATATTCGCGGCGTAGTTTGAGCAGCTTTTTGTAGTAATTGTAAATGGACGACGGATCTTTTGCCTGGGCTTCCAAATCTCGCACCTTGTCGTCTGTGGAATACGAAGGTTTCATCCAGCGCGTGCGCAGCTTGTCCGTGGCCTGCGCAGTCCACAAAAACGGCTCACGGATATTTTCGTCCGGTTTATTGCCAAGCATACCTATTTCCTCCCCGTAGTAGAGATATGGCTCACCCGGAAGCGTCAGCAGAAGGCTTGCAGCGAGCTTCATTTTGGGAATATCGCCATTCACAGTGGTGCCAATGCGGACGTGGTCATGGTTATTATTAAAAACAGCATCAATAAAATCGGGATTGGCTGCTTTGTAAACCGCATGTGTCTGCTGCAATTGCCCGATAAGGTCAATCGATTTCCCGCTTTTGAGCATTTGGTGAATAGCTAGTGCCGCGTCGATGTTGAAGTTGGCGGGAAGACCTTTAAAATAAGGCGCAACTTTCTCCGGCGTCGACCAAACCTCCCCTACCAGGTAAACATCCGGCTTCATGCTTTTGACCTTTTCACGAAACTCGATCCAGAATGCGTGGCTTTTTTCAGCCTCCCAATCGGGATAAATGTGCTTGGCGGCGTCAAGCCGGAAACCGTCCACACCTACTTCATTCAGCCAGAAAGCGGCTACGGCATAAATCTCTTCCCGTACTTTGGGATTGTCAAAGTTGAGATCGGGCATGCCGCTCCAGAACAGGCCATAGTACTTTTCGGCGCCGCCCTCTTTCACCGCATGCCACGGATTCACCTCCCACGAATCGCCTGATTTCTCACGCGTTGCGATACCTAGTGAATCGATCGTCTTTTGCGGGAGCCAGACGTAATAGTCACGATAAGGATTCTGTTTTCCCTGCCGTGCCTGCTGAAACCATGGGTGCTGGTCGCTGGTGTGGTTCACAACCAGGTCCTTGAAAATCCGGATGCCCCGCTTGTGCGCTTCAGATAGCAGCCTTTTGAAATCAGCCATTGTACCATATTCAGGATCAATCTGCTGGTAATCGGTCACATCATATTTGTGGTAAGTAGGCGATTTGCAGATGGGCGTGAGCCAGAGCGCATCCACACCCAGATCTTTCAGATAATCCAGTTTGGACGTAATCCCGTTGATATCCCCTATTCCATCCCCATTCGAATCGGCAAATGAGCGGACGAATATTTCGTAGCAAACAGCGGGAGGATTGGTTTGCTGCGCCTGTGCCGTGGCCCCTGCGAGGAGCCACAGCACGGTAAAACAGCATCTTTTGACCTGCTTAAAATCCATGAATCAAATGAAAGTTATTTTTTCGTGATAGAATAAGTATAGTTACCCGCATTACTCAGGTTGAGGCTGATAATGTAGGTCCCGGCTGCATCTACTTTGATATTCCCGTTGTCGAGCGTATCGGGTACGCCGTCGGCATTGCCGTCGCCATATGCCAGGGTCCAATCATCATTCGCCCGGAACTTGACCTCACCTTGGGTGAGCGCCACCTCGGCTGTCCACGCGCCGCTTTTCGGGTCGTACGCCAGGTCGTGGTCCTTATCCCAGCCGCCTTTGGTCGCCGAGCCCAGTACGCCCCAAATGGTTTTGAGCGACGACCACGTGCTATTATTTAGGTCCGCTTTGAGCAGGTAGTAGCCCGAGCCCTTCTGCGTCAGGTTTCCGCTCGTCCCCAGCTTGCCGGGGCCTCCGCTGCCGTAGTCGCCCTCGTTCCAGTTAGGGGCATTGGTAAATTTAAACTCGGTTGTTTCGTCAGGAAAGTAAACATAACCTTCGAATCTTTTGTCGTCCTTTACCGAAACCAGCTTCGGTGCCTTATCCGGCACCCAGCCCTGGTGGCTGCCCGGAACGTAAATCGCCGGGTATACGATCACCACAAAATACGGCTTCACCGATAGTCCCTGCGTAGCCGAGACCGTATTCATGCTTTCGGCCGAGGTACCGAGCGACGATATCACCCGCGCCTCCACCTCAGCAGCCTGCCCGGCCGCAAGTTTGAGTTTGTTGATCATCAGCCCGTTGATCTCGCTCGTAGTAAGCCCCTTTTTCAACGCGCTGCCCGCATTGATCTCCACCGGCTTCTGAAAATTATTACCTTTTTTATCCAGCTGAAGGGTGTAGCTGATCACACTGGCAAACCCGTAATCTACCGGCGTCCAGGAGAAAACGACGGCTTCTTTATCGGCATCGGCGCTATTCAGGTCAAGCACCGGCTGGTTCACCGAAAGCACGGCCGCGGTACCGGGCGTAGCAATGGTCTTGATTTCATCTTTTTCACATGCCGACATCACGGCCAATGCCATTAATGAGGCAAAAACTGATATACTGCGGTACTTTATCATGGGTTCTGTTGGAGGTTAGGGTTCGCAATGAGGTCTGTGGCAGGGATCGGAAACAGGTTGAAACTTTCCGAAACCCCTCTTCCGTCTTTTACGCCCCCTTTCCACGGCCAGAGATAGCTGCCGGAAGTGAGCAATCCGTACCGTACCAGATCGGTGCGGCGATGGGCCTCCCAATAAAATTCCCGGCCGCGCTCGTCGAGCACGTCGTTGAGGGTAATGGCCGTCACATTGCCGCTCGCATTGCCATAGGCGCGCTCGCGAAGTTTATTGAAATAGGTAATGGCAGTCGCTTCGTTACCGCCCGTTCCGCCGCGCTTCACGGCTTCCGCGTAGGTCAGGTACATCTCGGCCAGGCGGAAAAGCGGGAAATCGACGGACGAAAACGAGTTGCCCGACGACGGCACAATGGCGCCCGATCGGGTCACATTCCGGAATTTGGTAATGGCCAGGCCATCAGTAAACACGGAAGGGTCCTCCATTTCGATCTTCTGCCCGAAAAACATGGCACGTTTATCGGTCTTGCCGCTATAATCCCCGAAGCGTAACGGAAGGTTCTTAGTTGCCCGGTTACCGCCCCAGCCGCCATTCGGAATGCCGAACGACGACGGGTTCATGGCCGCATTGATGCCCGCATTGATGATGAATGTCGTGCCGCCGTTGTTCTGGGTCTTGATCCCGTCATAGTTAATGGACAACAGCACTTCCGGATTATCGACGTCGTTATCGCCCAGGAAGAGGTGCTTGTACTCAGGCATGAGCGAGTAACCCGATTTGATCACCTTTTCGGAATACGTAATCGCGTCGTTGTACCGTCCCTGGCCTTTACCCAGGTACACCTCCGCGTTCAGGTACAGGCGCGCCAGCAACGCCCACGACGCTGCTTTATCTACGCGACCATATTCATTTTTGCGCGGTTCTGCCAGTGTGGCTTCCGCCGCTTTGAGCTCCGACTCCACGTAGGCAAACAAATCGGCGCGCTTGATTTGCGGCGGAATGTATTTCCCGATGGGGTCTTTCTCGGTCACAAAAGGAGGGTTTCCGAAAAGGTCCATCAATACCCAATACTGGAATGCCCTCAGAAACTGCGCTTCCGCACGGTATCGGCGGATTTCCTCAGCTTCCTGCCCGCTAATGCCCCGACCGGCCAGCTTTTCATCCGACGACTCCCGGATAAACTCGTTGCAAACCGTCACATGGAACAAGCTGCGGTTGTAAAGGGCGCTCAGCAATACATTGCCGGCAGTCCAGTTCAGGTTATGGAAGTCGGGAATACCCGGATCGTTCCATACGCAGGCCGCCTCGTCGGTCGTAAGCTCCTGAGCGTTCCAGAAAAGCCTCAGGAAGTCGGCCTGGCCCGGGTCTATGCCTGCCAGGTCGGATGCATTGATACCGTTGTTACCGGCAAGCGCGAAGCTGCCGTATACCTTGGCCAGCACCTGCTTGTAGTCCGCCGGGGTTTTGTAGGCGATATCGGCCGTGATGGAGTTCGTCGGCGAGAGGTCCAGGTCTTTCGTGCAGGAAACGGCCCCGCCGGCCACCAGTGCGGAGCATAGCAATGTTTTATATAAGAATTTCATAATCAATATATTTTGCGATTAAAAGTCCAGGTTCAGGCCCAGCACAAACGTTCTTGGCCGCGGATAAAGGTTGTAGTCGATACCGCCGTTGATCTCGGGATCGAGGCCCTTATATTTGGTCACCACAAACACGTTCTGGCAGGTTGCATTGATCCGCAGGTTCATCCGGTTGCCCAGCACACGGCCGGCGTTGTAGCCGATACCCACGTTGTCCATGCGCAGGAAGGATGCATTCTGGACATAGTAATCCGACTGGTATCGGTTGTTGAAGAAGTTGGTATTATAAATGTCCGTGGTGCTGTTGCCAAGGATGTTGTTCGGGTTCAGAATGTTCCTTCTCACACCGAAGTTCGAGGCCACGTTATTGTACATGTAGTTCCCGATGTTAGCCCGGAGAATCGTACTCAGGCTCCATTTATCGTAGGTAAGCTGCGTATTAAAGCCCAGCATTACTTTCGGGAACGGCGATTTGTAACGGTACTGGTCTTTCTGATTGATCACCCCGTCGCCATTCAAATCCGCATAAACATTTTCCAGCGGTTTGCCGTCCTGATCGTAAACCTGCTTGAAAACGTAGTACGAAAAGGTATTATAATTCACCGAATGGATCTGAATGCTCTGACCGGTCCCACCCGTGATGCCGCCGGTTTGGTTACCCGCAAATTCCGGATCGCTCACAGCCGTCAGGTTGGTAATCTTGTTATTGTTGTAAGTAACATTGAATCCCACATTCCAGCTCAGCTTGCCGGTGGCAATCGGCGTGCCGTTCACCGCGAACTCGACACCCTTGTTTTCGATATTACCGACATTGGTCAGGATCTGGTTGCTGAAATTCGAGCCAATGGGAATGGGCACAGTATTCAGCAGGTTTTTGGTTTTTTTGTAATAAACATCCAGGCTACCCGAAAGGCGGTTGTTGAAGAACCCGAAATCCAGGCCGGCATTGGACGTTGCCGTCTGCTCCCATTTGATATTCTGGTCGTAGGCAGCCGGGGCAGTCATGTTGTAGAAGGTATTTCCAAACTGGTACTGCGATGCATTGGAGCTCACCGAGTAAATACCCAGGTACGAATAATTGGCGATGCCGTCCTGATTGCCCGTGATCCCGTAGCTGAGCCGGAGTTTGAGGTCGGTGAGGGCGCTCACGGGCTTCATGAAGTTCTCCCGGTTGATACGCCAGGTCAATGCCACCGACGGGAATACACCCCAACGATTAGCAGGCGAGAAGCGCGACGAGCCGTCCGTACGGATCGAGCCTGCCAGGATGTATTTATCGTCGAACGTGTAAATCAGCCTTCCGTAGTACGAAATGAGCGTATTTTCGGGAATATCGTATGCAAATTTCGGCTGCGAGCCTTCCACGATCTCGCCGTTTGCGCTGAAATTGGGATAGAAATAATTCTTGGTCGCATTGTTGTAGTAACCATAACCAGCCGTGGCACTTACGTTACTTTTAATACTTTTCAGATCCTTCGCGTAGCTGAGGTAAAACTCGGCGACCTTATTGTTCACTTTTTGCAAATACTTGTTATTCTGCCCTTTGGTCGTAAAATTCTGCGCGGCATATTCCGGCACGAATGTCGTTCCGCTGCCTTTTGAAATATCATATCCGAGGTTCAGGTTCGCGTGCAGGTCGGGCAGAAAATGGAATTTGTAATCGAACTGCGCGTTTCCGAAGCTGCGGTTGACGGTACCGTTATTGTCTTGCTGGCGGATCAGCGCCACAGGGTTTCTCGGCGCGTTCGGATTGAGCGTCGCTTTACCCGCATCGTCTTTGGTTACCCATTCGAAATAACCGCCAAACGGGCTCGATTCGTCCATAACTGCCTGGGTCGGGTCAAACTGCACCGCATTGATAATCGCGCCCTGGTTTGCAAAGTGGGATTTCGTTTGCGCCCCTTTCAGGTTCAGGTCGATTTTAAGGTGTTTGTTGAAGAACCGTGGGCTAACGTTGATCGAAGCCGAGGGGCGCTGCATTTTGTCGGTGATCAGGATCCCGTTTTGTAGCAAATACCCCAATGAAACCCGGTAAGGCATGCTTTTCAATGCACCCGAAATGCTCAGGTTGTTGTCGGTACTGATGCCCGTGCGGTAAATTTCATCCTGCCAGTTGGTTTTGGCGGAACCCAGTAGTGCCTTCTGGGCATCGGTACCGTTCGTTTCCACATAAGTCCTGAACTCGTCGGCACTGAGGGCATCCACCGTTTTGATAATCTTCGAAACTGCCAGTTGGCTATTGAAATTGATCACGGGAGTTCCGCTCTGGCCTTTTTTAGTGGTGATCAGGATGACACCGTTAGATGCCCGTGAGCCGTAAATGGCCGTTGCCGAGGCGTCTTTAAGCACAGTGAAAGTTTCAATATCGTTCGGGTTAATGAGGCTGAGCGGGTTCGGTGCGCCGCTCAGGCTGCTGCCGCTCAATGGAACGCCGTCGATGACGATCAGCGGGTCGTTGCTCGCATTCAGCGATGCGCCTCCGCGGATGCGGATCGTGCTGCCCGAGCCGGGCTGTCCGTTGTTGGATGTGATCGACACCCCCGCCACCTTTCCGACGATCAGCTGTTCGGGGCTCTGGATATTACCTTGCTGGAAATCCTTGGACGAAATGCTGGTGATCGATCCCGTAACCTCCTGCTTTTTCTGCGTACCATATCCGATCACGACCACTTCCGACAGTTCCTTGGAATTATCGGCCAGGGTTACATTGATGACTGATTCGGTCCCGACAGCCACTTCCTTCAACAGCTTGCCCACGAAGCTGAATACAAGCGTTGCGCCAGCCGGCACATTGGAGAGGGAATACTTTCCTGTTTCGTCGGTTTGGGTACCGAGTGCGCTGTTCTTGACCACGACCGTAACGCCGGGTAACACGGAGCCATCATGCTCGTCGGTAACTTTTCCGCTGACCGTACCCTGCGCCATCAGCGCGACATTCCCGAGCAGTAGCAGAAGGGCAAAACAGACCGTCTTTTGGTAAAGCTGTTTCATCGTAAAGGGATAAAATGTGATTGATTGCTTTCGAACATTTCGAGATACCAATCGGATTAATCCAATTATTTATCGAAATATTTCCTGGCAAAACTATCCCCTTTCGAACCCGCTGTCGTTCCACTTCCCGTTTTCAGCGTTTTTTTTGAATACCGTGCTTTATTTCACAACAAGTAATTCATTTTCAGTAAATTAAACACATAATTACGAGCTCCACTTTATAAAATGGCACTTATTTTCCTGATAATTTAAACCCAAAAAAGTCAATTATTCCTCGGGACGGCTCGCATTGTAGTAGTCGCGCGGGGTCTGTCCGGTGATTTTTTTGAACGACCGGTTGAACGCCGTTTTGGAATTGAAGCCTACCTCGTACGCGATGCTCAGGAGCGTGTAATTTTTAAATTTGGGATTGTCCACCCGCTTTTTGAAATCCTCGATCCGGTAGGAATTGATGAAATCGAAGAAGTTCTTTTCGAAGCCGTCGTTGATCACCCGCGACAAGGTATGCTGTGACAATTTCAGCTTTCCGGCCAGCTCGCTCAGGGTTAGTTTCGGGTTGGTGAACGGCTTTTCCTTGGCCATATATTCCTCTACCTGCCGTTTCAGATCGGTAATATCCTCGGCCTGCTCGGGCTTTTTGTCGGCGACTATCTCCTGGCCTTCCTCCGCTTCCTCCACACTCGCGCCGGCATCAAAAATCGATCGCGGTTGTGGGGATATCTTAAAGATTTCGGGCTGGTGAATCGCAAAGTAACCCACGAAATAAGTAATGGTAGAAAACGCCAGCCAGATCGCATCCACACTGCCCTCGACAATTTGCGTGACATCGAAATCAAAGCAATAGCCCAGGCCGAGCATCAGGAAAAGGAAATACCACAGTCCGAGGCAAAGCGCCTGGATAAAGAGCACTGTGTTGAGATAATGCAGGTTCTGTTCGTACGAAAAATGGCTTTGGTACTGCTCCCTGTAAAAGCGGAAAGTCTTGCGGAAGAGGAACCAAAAATAGGTATTCCAGCCGAGGGCAAGCAGCCCGGTACCTAAAAACACCCCGAACAGGCTCCGGTCGCGCACGAGGAACAGCAAATGCAGCTCCCTGTCGCTGATCAGGAAAAACGGCAGGTACACAAAGCATTGCAGCAACACCGGCAAAAAAAGTACAAGCTGCCTGAATGGCTTGACCGATTGATTGAAAAGTAGCCTTTGGAGGTAAAAATAGAAGGCCGGCACATACAGGAAGAGGATGAAATCCGGCATGAGCAGGATTTTGCCGAATGCCTGCGCCGCTTCCCGGTAACCGCCGATCGTCCGCAGCAGGATCATCAGCGAGGCCACGCCGATCGTGATCACCAGCCAGCGATTGGCCGGCCGGTTGTAATTCTGCATGGAGGGGATCGCGATGATGAGCAGAATCCCCTGAAAAACCGAAAACAGCAGCAGCAGATCGTACAGCGAATAGAAATGGAACGACGCCGAAAGGTCTTCCCAGCCGTCTATTTCAACGTTGATCGACATGTGATCCACTTTCGAATCGCGGTAAATCGTCCGGTTCGGGCGCGCTTTGCCGCTCTCCCGTCCTTCGATAGATTCCCAGCTCCCGCGCGTGAACTTGTATTCGACCGGGTCTTTGTCGGTGTAAATGGTAGTTCGGTAAGTCCCGTCCACATTTTTGTACACCTTGTAAAGCGGGTTCGCCGGCTCCCAGTCATTGAAATTCCCCGAAATAAATATCTCCGCATCGTGCGGGGTATTTTCAGGGAGTTTATTGATAATGAAGGTATATACGATTTTCTTTTCCCAGCCCGCAATACGGATCCTGATCAAATGGGGATCGGCCTCTTTCGACGCGTCGTAAGCCCTGTCGGCAAGAGGGCTTCCCGAAGAATCCCCCTCCACCATCGTCCAATTCCCCTGGGTAATCTTGTATTCAAACCGCGCCGGGACTTTCGGAATATCGATGTAGTACTTTCCTGCCTGGTCTTTCCTGAATTTGTAGTTCGGGTCACCCGGACTCCAGTTATTCAGGTCCGAGGCGAGGAAAAGCGAAGAAGAAGGGGAAATCAGCGGCGGCGATTCAACAATTTCGATTCGAAGCTGTGCAAACGCAGCTCCCCACACCAGGGTCAGGATAGTGGCTAACAAAAGCTTATACATGTACAAATCAAATCAAACATTTGCTAAAAAACTATCCCGATTGCCCTATCGAGTTGTGTGAACGTACCCGTTAAGTAAGTTCCCCCGCAGATCGATCCCCTGCGCATTGTGCCTGCCTTCAAAATACAATACTTTTATTCCCTGATTTACAACGTATCGTACTCATCACGTGTAGGTTTGCTCCTGACATGCCAGGCTTTACTACCCGACCTATGAAAAAAATGACCCTGCTTTTCACGCTTGCTCTCTGCTTCAATGCGGCGGCACAAAAGCCCGGTTCACCGCTCGCTAAGATCTGGCAGCAGAGTCTTCCATTCATAACCAACTATGCTACCGACGAATACAAAGCAGCTTTCCAAAACTGGGCGCTGGTGCAGGGAAACAACGGCATTATGTACGCCGCAAACAACTCGGGCGTGCTCGAATACGACGGGGTAACCTGGCAGCTGATTCCCACTACCGAGGGTAATCCGGTTCGGTCGCTGGCGAAAGATGCGGGTGGCCGCATTTATGTCGGCGGGTCCGGAGAAGTGGGCTATCTGGCCGAAAACAACCAGAACAAGATGGTTTTTCACTCCCTGAAAAACAAGCTCAGCCGCGCCGACTGGAACTTCGGGAATGTATGGTTCACGTTTGCCGACAAGGGCTCGGTCTATTTCGTTTGCGATCTGCACATTCTGGAATTCACCGGCGGGAAATTCAAAGTATGGAAAAGCGACATCGGTACGCTGGGTTTTGCCTGGCTGGTGAATGGCTCCCTGTACGTGAGCGTGAGCGAGAAGGGTTTGTACCGGAAAGAGAAAGACGCATTGAAACTGGCGGAAGGCGGCGAAGCATTTAAAGGAATGGGGCTTACCACCCTGTTACCATTCGAAGGCAAAAAGCTGCTGGCCACCGGCCTCAGCAAGGAATTTTACATTTACGACGGCGCGACACTGGCGCCATTGATGAAAGACGGCCAGCGGGTAAGGATCAGGGATGCGGTGTACCATTCCGTGCAGCTCAGCAATGGCGATTACGCCCTCGCTACCACCGGTTCGGGCTTTTACCTGATGCAGCGGGACGGGACCATTCGCAACAACATCTGCCGGAAAGAAGGGCTGTCGAGCGATGCGGTATACGCCGTTTTCGAGGACGCCGAAAGGGACTTGTGGCTTGCTACCGACAACGGGATCAGCCGCCTGGAAATCAGCTCGCCGCTACGGGTTTTGAACGAAAATCATGGCCTGGACGAGAATCCGATGGATATCGAGGTCTTCAACGACAAACTTTTCACCACCAACAGCAAGGGGCTTTTCGAACTGAACAGCCTGTCGTCACAAGGTATTTCCAAGCCCTATTTCAAGAAAATCGCTGGGATAGACAACCTGACGATGCATTGCCAAACCTTTGGAAATGAACTGATCGTATCCAACTACGACGGTGTATTTGTATTCAACGCAAATGGCAGCCGCTCGCAAATAGCGAAAGAGAATGTCGTGCGGGTAGAGGAAGCACGCTCCGCGCAGGTACCGACGCATTTGCTTGTGGGCCTGGAAGGTAACGGGCTCACCGAGCTACTTTTGAAGGATGGCAAATGGGTGCAGGGCGGCCGGCGCGACGATATGAAATTCTACTCCGAAAGCTTCGCACGCGCAGCCGACGGCACTGTTTTCATCAACAGCCGCCGAAACGGCATTTATGAGATAGCCTGGCAAACGCCGGGCGCAGTGCATTCGCTGGCCGATCCGTTCAAGCTCATCCACCACGGCCCTGAAAACGGGCTGTCGTCCAACAAAATCCGCTGGCTCGAAAGGGTCGGCAATACGGTTTACGCATCCACCGATGAGGCAATGCACCGGTTTAACCCCGTCAGGCGAGCATTTGAAGTGGATTCGGTACTTACTGCCGGTGTGGCACAGTACAAAGGCGGATGGATCAACGAGATCATCGCGGGCCGCGACGGTACCATGTGGTTCACGCTCTATCACAATTACCAGAGCCAGATTTTCGAATATGCCCAAAGCAAGTTGCAACGGCTACCGGTATCGGGACGCCTGTCCGATGCGCTTATTTCCAAAGTGCACGACAATGGCGATGGGTTCATGGTTTTTGGTTCCAATAAATGGCTGGTCCTTTTTGATAAAAACCTGGAAACGGGTGTTGCCAAGCCATTCCGAACGCTGATACGCCGCATTTCGATCGACCAGGATTCGTCCGTTCATTTCCGGGGCACATCGCCTGAAATGGCGTATGGCCATAGGCTCCGGTTCCAATTTGCATTACCGAGCTATGATCTTTCGACCAAAAACCAATTTCAATACTTCCTCGAAGGCTTTCACGACCACTGGTCGGCGTGGTCGGGCGAGTCGTTCGTCGACTTCACCAACCTGCCCGAGGGTAACTACGTATTCCGGGTGCGCGGTAAAGACGTATATGGTAGTGCGGGAGAAGACGCGGTGCTGGCCTTTACGGTGTTGCCGCCCTGGTACCGCACCTGGTGGGCATTTGCCATTTACGCGATGCTCCTCGGCGGAATGGCGGTTACGCTGGTGCGCTTCCGGGAAAAGAAACTGAAAATGGAAAAACTCGTGCTGGAAAACACAGTCCGCGAACGCACGGAGAAAATCATGCTCCAAACCGAAGAGCTGAAAGAGATGGACCGCCTGAAATCACGATTTTTTGCCAATATTTCCCACGAGTTCCGGACGCCCCTCACGCTGATTCTCGCACCTTTGGAAGAAGAGTTGAGCAAAAAGCCACCCGCCGAGCAAGATAAGCTGCTCATCATGAAGCGGTATGCCAACAGGCTGCTGGAACTGGTCAACCAATTGCTGAATCTGTCGAAACTGGAAGCCGGTAAAATGGATCTTCAAATACAAAAAGGCGAGCTCCGGCAATTTCTAAGCGTGCTGTCATCGTCCTTCGACTCGCCGGCCCAGCATAAGAAAATCGCTTTTGAAAAAACCGTTGTGATCCCGGAAGGGCACTTCTGGTACGACCCCGACAAGCTGGAAAAGGTGATGATCAACCTCCTCTCCAATGCATTTAAATTCACACCGCCTGGGGGCTCGGTGAAGTTTGCCGCGCATATTGCCGGACAAACAGGCAAGCCGATACTCCAAGTTTCGGTGTCGGATACGGGCCGGGGTATCGCACGTGAAGAGCAGGAAAAAGTGTTTGAATCGTTCTACCAGGCCCGGCAGACGGTGGAAAATCAGGATGGCGGTACCGGTCTGGGATTAGCATTCGCCCAAGAACTCGTCAAACTCCACAAAGGAAATATCTCGCTCCAAAGCGAAGTCGGTAAAGGTTCGGTTTTCAAGGTGGAAGTGCCTGTTGGCAAAGAGGGCTACAAGGCCGATCAAATCCTTGAAAACGAGCCGCTTCATGATACATTACCCGCCACCGGGCATGCTAGCCACGTTCCGGGCGAGCCGGCGGCAAAGGATACACGGAAAGGGCGCCAGGCAGCAAGCAATGCGGCCGCACAGGAAACCGTGCTGATCGTGGAGGATAATGCCGAGCTACGCAATTATATGGCCTCTTTGCTCGAAGGCCAATACACGGTTTTCAAGGCGCCCGACGGCGCCGAAGCGCTCGCATGCGCGCGTAAAATGTTGCCAAGCCTGATCATCAGCGACCTGATGATGCCCCGCATGGATGGTATCGAGTTCACGGCCAGCATTAAATCCGACGAACGGACGAGCCATATTCCGGTGATCCTGCTTACGGCAAAAAGCGGTCAGGAATCGCGGATCGACGGCCTGAAAACCGGTGCGGACGATTACCTGACCAAGCCTTTTTCGGTGGAAGAACTGATGGTCCGGGTCCGAAACCTGATCGACCTCAGGAAAAAACTGGCCGAGCGCTACCGCGAACGCATTCGGGTACACGTCACGTCGTCGGAGGAAATGTCACTCGATGATAAGTTTCTGATGAGGGCCAAAGAGATTGTGGAAGCCAACATGGAAGATGTGCTGTTCTCGGTCGAGAAAATGGCGGAAGAAATGAGCCTGAGCCGGACGCAGCTTTTACGGAAGCTCAAAGCACTTACCGGCCTGGCCCCCAACGATTTTATCCGCGACCTGCGGCTTCAAAAAGCGGCCGAAATGATCCGTCAAAAGGCTGACACGATCACACAGATCGGCTATGCGGTGGGTTTCAATGATCAATCGTATTTCAGCAAAAGCTTCAAAAAGGAATTCGGAGAAACCCCCACGGAGTACGCCGTGAGGGTTTCGCAAAAAGAAGATTGATCAGGGAATGCGCTTGACGAACCGGTAAACCGCCGTGTAAGGCACATCGGCGGTAGCAGTCGCGTCGGTCGGAGGAGTTACCGGCGCTCTCCCTCCCGTAGTCGCGATCCTGAAAATGTAGCCTACCCCCTGAAAAATACCAGTGGGCTCCTGCCCCACCTTGTTGCTTAGCAGCAGCCAGTCGATGCTCTGAGGATCTTTGGTATAGGTTTTAGCAGGACTGAATGCCTGGCCCATGATCGTGTAACCGGGGCCGTTCAGTTTCCAGGTCGGGCCTGCGAAATGACTTCCTGTTTTCGCGTTGGACGCATCATACAAATCCGCTTCCGGCGCCACAAAAACCCATTGGTACTGGACCGGCCCCGTCCCTTCTTTCATTTGTGCTTTGTATTTCTGCACGCCCACGGCAAAGTAGGTGGCAACGCGCTCGTACCCTTTCGGGTTGGAAGGAAGTGCAAATGCTCCGGGCATCGTCAGGTTTTCGCTGAGCATAATGTGATCGGCGGGAGAGATAATGGGCGTAGGGTGGTCACGGTCCGAGCAGGCGTTGAAGAGGCCCATCAACATAACGAATGCGAGGGTGCGTCCGCACAGGCGGGAAATGTTACTGTTTTTCATAGCTGTTTTGAATGTAAATGATTGGGATAAAACCGGTTTGAATGAACCGGCGGCAAAACTAAATGCCCCCAACCGGCCCGGATTGTAGGCAGGATGCAAATCCAGGTAGTTATGAGCGGCTGCTTTCCGGGGCCAATGCCATGGCGCATAATTACCTGGATATGTTTCACCATTACAAGTTTCAAGCCCTTGGCTCCATGCAATTTTGCAGCCTTAATCATCTATTATCACATGAAAAATTTAACATTCTTAAAACGCGTCAGACAGTCGGCTATCGGGTTGGCTGCCGGCACAATGCTTACCATCTCGTGTACAGATCACGACGGCCCCCAGATCCCGGCCGAACAACCCGTATCCTCTGAAGTAGTCACATCCTGGCTTACCATGCAATTGAAAATCGCGCAGGTAATGCCCGCCCCACCACCGGTCACGGCCCGCCGGTGGGCCTACGCGGGTGTGACATTGTGGGAATCGTTGCAGCCCGGCTTGCCTGGTTACCAATCGATCGCGCCGCAGCTCAACGGCCTGCCAGCCCTGCCGCAGCCTTCCGGTTCATTGCATTACTATTTCCCCGCCAGCGCCAATGCAGCCCTCGCCGCGATCAACCGCGTTATCCACCCGGGCATATCTGCCGCCACGCTGGCGCGTATCGATTCGCTGGAAGCGGCCAATCTGGCGAAGTACCAGGTGCACCAGCAGGCCGACGTGCTTGCCAATTCAATCGATTTCGGGAAGAAGATAGCCGCAGCCGTTTTCGAATGGTCCAAAACCGACGGCTACGATAACTCCGCACTGTATACGCCGCTCAGCGGGCCGTCGTACTGGAAGCCTACGCCCCCTGTATTCGCACCGGCCATTCTGTCCAATTGGGGCAAGGTGCGTACCATAGTGGCCAACAGTGATGCGGGGGCGGAACAAGGCGCCCCGACGCCCTATTCGGAAGATCCGGCTTCGGCATATTACAGACAGGCAGAAGAGCTGTACAACATTTCGCAATCGCTCACGCAGGAGCAGCGGACGATTGCCACCTACTGGCCCGACAACTCGTGGCATAACATTCTGAGCCAGGTACTGGCCGCCGAAAAACCGGGGCTGGCTGTGGCCGCAAAAGCGTTCACTCAACTGGGCATCGCGATGTCCGACGGGGCCATCAGCCTCTGCAAAGGCAAATACGTGTATCACGGCGTGCGCCCGGTCACATACATCCGCACGGTGATGAACCACCCCGACTGGAACACGGTGATTGCCACGCCGCCACACCCGGAATATCCGTCGGGGCACTCGGTCATGTCGGCAGCGGCCGCGGAAATATTGACCCAAACTTTCGGCCAAAACTACCATTATACCGACAAACCTTACAACCTGCCCGCCTTCGCTCCGAGAACGTACAATTCCTTTGAAGAAGCGGCCGCCGAAGCTGCGGTTTCGAGGGTATATGCCGGCATTCACTTCCGCAAAACCTGCGAAGTGAGCTTGCTTCACGGGAAAATCGTGGGGCAGAATGTGATCGGCAAATTAAAGTTCAAACCGTAAAGTATATCGGGGTGCGCCTGATATCAATTCTGCCATGAAAATTCTTAAATTAATGACAATTCTTCTCGCGCTTTTCCTCTCCTTTCTTCACTATCGGGGAGTCGTTTAGCCCAGTTTTAAAACAGTATCTATTTAATCTAAAATGAAAAATAAAATGAATGCAAACAAAGCACTTTGGGAAAAGGGTGACTTCACCCGTCTGGCAGAGACAATGCGTGAAAGCGGCTCGGCACTCGTGGCAAAATTAGGAATCACAAAAGGCCAGGATGTTCTCGACCTGGGTTGCGGCGACGGCACTACCGCCATACCTGCCGCCCGGCTGGGTGCCAATGTCCAGGGTGTGGATATCGCCCGAAACCTCGTCGAAGCCGGCAACGCCCGGGTAAAGGCCGAGGGTCTCACCAACATTACTTTCCGGGAAGGCGACGCCATTAACCTGGAAGGCATCGACGACCACTCGTTTGACGTGGTAGTGAGTATTTTCGGTGCCATGTTCGCCCCCCAGCCGTTTGACGTAGCGAAGGAAATGTTCCGCGTGACGCGCCCCGGCGGGAAGATCGTCATGGGTAACTGGATCCCCGGCGACCCAACGCTCGTGGCCCAGATCCTGAAAGTAAGCTCTGCCTACACACCCGCTCCACCCGAAGGCTTTGTGAGCCCGATGCTCTGGGGCGTGGAAAACAATGTGACCGAGCGCTTTGTGGCTGCCGGCGCTTCGAAGGAAAACATCTCTTTTGAGCGGGATACGTTCACATTCAGCACGCCAGTTCCTCCGGCCGCATTTCTTGAAACTTTCAGGAAATACTATGGCCCAACCATGAATGCTTTTGAAGCAGCGGAAAAGAACGGCAAGGAAGCCGACCTTCACCGTGAGTTGGAGGTTTTGTTCGAGAGCCAGAATCAGAGCACGGACAAAAATAAGACTTCCATTCCGGCCACCTTCCTTAAGGTAACGGTCCGCCGCTAGGATAACTTTCGAAGGGCCTGTTCTCATTTCGCGAAAACGATCTGACGGGCAGGCCTTTTTATGCCTATTTCAATTGCAGCCCCTGCACAACGCCGATCACGCTATCAGGATAAACACCCAGCCAGATCAGCACAAAAGTGAGGATGGAGAGGACAGCCATGCTGATCCCCAGAAAAACGGGATATTTGGCCGGTGGGTCCGGCAGCAGATCGCGGGTACCGGCAAACAACGTCGTCACCACCCGGAGGTAATAATACAGCCCGACCACGCTGCTCAGCACCAGCACAACGGCCAGTAACCAGAATCCCTGCCCGATACCGGTTGTAAGCACGTAGAATTTCCCCGTAAACCCCGCCGTGAGCGGAATACCCGCCAGCGAAAACATTGCTACGGCCAATATGCTCGCCAATGCGGGATGCTTCCAGAACAGGGCCTTGTAACGATCCAAATCTTCTGCATCGGATTCCGAATCGGACAAGATCGTAATGACGCCGAATGCGGCAAAAGTGGTGATGAAATAAGTAAGCAGATAAAAGCTGACGGCCTGCGGCACCACGGCGCTGCCGGGAATAAAAGCTACCAACAAATACCCCAGGTGTGCGATGGAGGAATACGCGAGCAGCCGCTTGATATTTTTCTGCCTCAATGCCAGCAGGTTACCTGCCACCATAGATGCAATGGCAATGGTAATCATGACCATCTGCAATGGTTCCGACCGGAAACCGTCAATCGCGATGAAAAAACGCAGCATGGCCGCCACGACCCCGCCTTTGGACGCAGTGGCTATAAAAGTCGTAACCGGCACCGGCGCGCCCTGGTACACATCGGCCGTCCACATATGAAACGGCACCACCGCCAGTTTGAAACCCAGGCCTACGAGCATCAGGCCCAGCCCGGTAATCAGCAACGGCGGTACGTTATCGGCAGCCACGACGCCGGCCATGCCCGCAAACGACATCGTACCGGTCTGCAAATACACCAGGGCCATTCCAAAAAGCAGGAAAGCCGACGAAAACGCCGCCAGGACAAGGTATTTGATCCCCGCTTCGATGCTGTGGTTCCGTGTGCGCAGGTAGGCAATGAGGGCGTACAGGCCAATCGTGAGAATTTCGAGGCCCAGAAATACGGATACGAAATGCTCACTCTGCGCCAGTACGCATGCGCCCAGCGTACAGAGGAAAAGCAGCACGTAATATTCCTTCGGCCCCTCTTCTTTTTCCTGAAAATAGATGTAGGAGAACACATTGACTACCAATCCTGAGAAGATGATGAGCCCGGTCATAAAAGCGCCGAAACTATCGATCATAAACAGCGACCCGACCTCGTAAGGAAGCATTCCGCGGATATTGAGCAAGGAAATGAATGCCACTACAAAAAGCAGCAGGCTCACCAGCTGGATGATCCGGTGGCTCAGCCGCGCCACGATCAGCAACATCACCAAAACCGATGCGCCAGCCAGCACCATGAGCGGCATCAGCGCGGAGAAATCGTTATTTGACATAAGATTGATGATGTGAGGCATTACTATGAACGTCCATAAACCGGATCAGCTCCGTGATCGCAGGCCGGGCCGTATCGATCACCGGCTGCGGAAACAGCCCGAGCCACACTACCGAAACCGTGAGCACTGCCATAATCAGCATTTCCCTGAATGAAAAATCGGGAACGGCTTCCATCGTTTTACGCGGCCCCAGGAAAATCTTCCCTACGATGCGCAGGGAATACACCGCTGAAAATATCAGCCCGGAAGCCGCGGCAACGGTGATCCAGGGCTGCGCCTGAAAAACACCGAGCAGGATCAGAAATTCGGCGACGAAGTTGCCCAGGCCCGGTAACCCAAGCGAGGCCATCGCGAATACCAGTCCGATCGTGCCCATTTGCGGCATAGGCCCCCAGAGCCCGCCCATTTGCCCGATATCGCGTGTATGCAGCCGCTCTTTGATCATCCCGGCCATTAAAAACAACGCGCCGGTGCTCAGCGCGTGGGTCACCAGCTGCATCACCACTCCTTGCAGCGCTAATTCATTCAAAGCAAAAATCCCGGTAATCACAAAACCCATGTGGCTCACGCTCGTAAATGCGACCAGTCGTTTCAAATCGGTCTGCGAATAGGCCATTACCGCCCCATACACGATCCCCGCTACGCCCAGCACCATCGCCGGGACAGCCACGTCCGTCACCACCTCAGGGAACATTGGTACCACAAACCGCAGCATGCCGTAAGCACCGGTTTTCAGCAGCAGCCCGGCCAGAATGAGACTTCCGGCGGTAGGCGCCTCGCCGTGCGCGTCGGGCAGCCAGGTATGGAAGGGAAAGACCGGCAGCTTGACCGCGAAGGCGATCATGAAACCCGACATCAGCCAGAAAGCCGTTTTGAATGGGATGACCGTTTCAACCAACTCAAAATACCCGAATGTATAAATGCCCGTGTCGCGACCGTGGATGAAATACAGTCCCAATATGGCCAGGAACATCAGCAAACCGCTCGCCTGCGTGAAAATGAAGAACTTATAGGCCGCATACACCCTGTTTTCACTTCCCCATATGCCAATCAGGAAATACATCGGAATGAGCATTACTTCCCAGAAGAAGTAGAACAGGAACATATCCAGGGCCATGAATACCCCCGCCACACCGGCCAGGATCCAGAGCAGATTAAAATAGTAAAAGCCGGTCCTCTCCCGGACTTCATCCCAGGAACAGAGTACAGCCAGCACACCGAGGAAAAAGGTCAATGCAAGCAAAAGTAAACTCAGCCCGTCGACTGCCAGGTGGAAGGTTATGCCAAAAGAAGGGATCCATTCTTTGCGGTAATCCATCAGCCATTGCCCGTCCGTCACCGAATGCGGCGAGGTACCGGCCCAAAGGAGTATAACCAGTAGCAGCCCTGCTGCACTGGCCAGCAATGCGATCCAGCGTGGCAGGTGCCTGTTCCATTCACCGGCAACCACCGCTGCCACAGCACCGACCATTAAAACCGTGATCAAAAGAACCAGCATCATAGCATTATCTGAATACCCAGGATGAGAATTGCACCAACCACCAGACCCATGATATACCACCGGAGCGAGCCGGATTGCGTTCTTGAAAGCAGCTTGTACATCTCGCCCGTCGCCCCAGCAATGCCCGTGTACAGCCTGTCGGTAACATCCGACTTATTGATTTTTGAAATGAAAATAAACGGCCTCACCAGCAAGCGGTCGTACAGGGCGTCAAAACCCCAGCCTGAAAACCAGAATCGGTGAAGGCTAGCCAGCGCCGCGTTCCTGCGAAGGCTTTCGATGCGTGCAGGTTGCTGGTAATAATAGTGGTATCCGAGCAATACACCACCCAGCGTAGCGAGCGCCGCCAACAGTTGAAACAGCCACTCGGAAGGAATCTCCGCCCGCATTGCCGTCTCCGGCAACACCGGGTGCAGTAAATCCGAGAATAGCGTAAAATGTCCGAAATTATGCGGCAATTCCATAAATCCGGCCAAAATAGAGAATACCGCGAGCACGACGAGCGGCAGGGTCATACGCCTGCCCGGCAGATGCCCCACCGGCGTGTGCGCTTCGCCCCAGAATGTCAGGATCATCATGCGCGTCGTGTAGGCGGCGGTGATCAACGCCCCTGAAAGTGCTACCATCCAGAGTATCGGGCTCCCGCCGCTGGCCGTCCAGGAATACCAGAGGATCTGGTCCTTACTGTAAAACCCGGCACTGATGAGCGGTACAGCAGCCAGGGACAGGGCACCCGCCAGAAATGTCCAGAAAACCACCGGCATTTTGTCCTTCAATCCACCCATTTTAAACATATTATGCTCGTGGTGAAGCGATTCGATAATGGCTCCCGCAGCGAGGAACAGCAATGCCTTAAAAAATGCATGGACCATAAAATGGAATATCGCAGCCGTCCAGGCGCCCACGCCCAGTGCGAGGAACATATAGCCGATCTGACTGATGGTCGAATAAGCGAGTACCCGTTTGATGTCGTACTGGGTAAGGGCGGTAAGTCCGGCGAGCAGCAGGGTCGCCGCCCCGATGACCGCAATTACCAAACGGGCGGTTTCCGAAAGGGCGAAGATCGCGTGCATACGTGCTACCAGGTACACTCCCGCGGTCACCATCGTGGCCGCGTGGATGAGCGCGCTCACGGGCGAAGGCCCCGCCATGGCGTCAGGGAGCCAGGTTTGCAGCGGTAGCTGGGCCGATTTGCCGAGTCCGCCGGCCAGCAGCAGCAGCGCGGTAACCGTTACCGTGGTACTATTGGGTTGCCAGATTGTGTCGGCAATGGTCCCGATGTCGGAGATAACGAGGGTACCAGCCTGCTGGAAGATCATGAATAATCCAATGGCCATGGCTGCGTCGCCGATCCGGGTGACGGTAAATGCCTTACGGGCCGCATTGCCGTTGGAAGGCTGTTCGTACCAGAAGCCGATCAACAGGTAGCTGCAAAGCCCTACTCCTTCCCAGCCGAGGTACATCAGCAATAGGTTATCGGCCAGCACCAGTACCAGCATCGAAAACACAAACAGGTTCATACTGGCGAAAAAACGGGCGTAGTCCCGATCCGCCTCCATGAATGCCGTGGAATAGATGTGGATCAGCGCGCCGATAAAAGTGATGACAAATACAAAAACCAGCGAAAGGACATCGAGCGAGAGGGTAATCTTCGCGCTGAACGCATCCACCTCGAACCAGGTCCACAAAGTCTGTGTGTATACAGCGTTTGCCGGCAAACCGGCCAAAAATGCCCCCCCGACAACAAATGTTACCAGCGCGGAAAGGCATATGCTGCCCGCTCCGACAAGCGCCACCGATGAGCGCGAAAGCTGTTTCCCTGCCAATGCGAGGATCAGAAATCCGCCGAGCGGAAGGGCGGGTATGAGCCACAGATACTTGTCCATGAGCTTTCAGTTTGCGGGCTGCTCACCCATTCATTTCTTTCAGATTATCAATATCCAGCGATTTGTGCTGGTGATAGATTTGCAGGATCAGTGCCAGGCCGATGGATACCTCGGCAGCCGCCATGGCCAGAATGAACACAAACATCACCTGACCGTCGGGCTGCCCCCACCGGGAACCTGCCGCCACAAATGCCAGCCCCGATGCATTGAGCATGATCTCGACCGACAGGAGCATGAAAATGATATTCTTCCGGATGATCACCCCGACGATCCCTAACGCAAACAGCAGGCCCGCCAGCAATACCACCACTTCGGTTGAAACAGTTGTTTTCATAGCACGGTTTCTTCGTGTTTCTCTTCTTCTTTTTCCTTTTCCTCCCGCAAAAACCGGTGCAATACCAGTTTTTTATGGCGGCCGATATGCGCAGCCCCTACCACCGCGGCCATAAGCAGCATCGCTGCCAGTTCAACGCCGATCAGGTACTCGCGGTACAATGCCACCGCCAGCTCACGCGGGCTTACCACAGCCGGGCTGTACGCATCCTGCCCGGACGATAAAACGAGCGCCAGAAATTCGGCAAACAATACGGCAGCCAATACCGTGGGTCCCATCCACACTTTGGGTTTGAGCCATTTCCGTTCTTGCTCGGCCGTCTCCTTTCCCAGGTTCAGCAGCATCACCACGAAAATGAAAAGGACCATGATCGCCCCCGCGTAAATGATGATTTCCAGCAGTGCCGCGAACGACGCACCGAGCAGGTAAAAAAGCATCGCGTGTGCCAGCAGCGACACATTCAGGTAAAGGAGCGCGTGAACGGGGTTGTGCCGTGTAATGACCATCAGCGTGGCCACCAAAGCGACGGTGCCGGCGACATAGAAAGCGATTTCCATAGTTTTACGGGATCAAACTGCGTATATCCACGGGCGGCTCTTCGTTCGCGCCTTCCCCTTTGCCTTTCACACCAGCGGCGAGGCCAGCCACTTTGTAATAGTTGTAACCCGGGTATTTACCCTGGCTGTCGATCAGCAGGTCCTCTTTTTCGTACACCAGGTTCTGCCGGTTGTATTCACCCATTTCAAAATCGGGCGTGAGCTGGATCGCGTACGTGGGGCAAGCTTCTTCGCAGTAGCCACAGAAAATGCATCTCGAAAAATTGATCCTGAAAAATGCGGGGTACCGCCTGCCCTGCTCGTCCTCGGTAGCCTGCAACGAAATGCAGTCGACCGGGCAGGCCGCGGCACAGAGGTAGCAGCCTACGCAGCGCTCGCCGCCGTCGGGATCACGCGTGAGCACGATGCGCCCCCGCCAGCGCGGGTGCAGCACCACTTTTTCTTCCGGGTATTGGATAGTCTCGCGTTTCCTGAACATATGCAGAAAAATGAGACCGATCGATCTGAGTAAGCTGATCATGACGCATTGGGTTATGGTTAGTTTTTCAGCAAGGTGATTCCGCCGGTGATGAGCAGATTGAGCAAGGCAATGGGGAGGATGATTTTCCAGCCGTATTCCATCAGTTGATCGTACCGGGGACGAGGAAGCGAAGCGCGCAGCAGGATAAAGAAAATGATAAAAACAAACGTTTTGAGGGTAAACCACACGACCGGCGGCAAAACCGGCCCGAGCCATCCTCCAAAAAAAATGGTGACTACCATCGCGGAAATCAGGATGATACCCAGGTATTCCCCGATGAAAAACATGCCAAACTTCATACCCGAGTACTCCGAGTGGAAGCCCGCCACTAGCTCACTTTCCGCTTCGGGAATATCAAACGGCAGCCTGTGCGTTTCGGCTATTCCGGCTGTCAGAAAAAGCACAAATGCGACCGGCTGCGTTACCACAAACCAGAAGTCCTTCTGCGCCATCACAATGTCTGTCAGCCGGAATGAACCCGAAAGCATCACCACACCCATCAGAGAAAGTCCCATGAAAACCTCATAGCTGATCATTTGCGAGGCCCCGCGCAAGGCGCCCAGCAGCGAGTATTTGTTATTGGAAGCCCAGCCGCCAAGCACAATGCTGTACACGCCGAGCGACGACATCGCAAGGAAGAACAACAATCCGATGTCCAGATCGGCCACCAGGATGTCCGGTGCAAATGGTACCACTACAAAACTCAGTAGCACGGCCGCCGCTACAATAGCCGGGGCAAAGACGAAAACAGCCTTTTCGGCAAACGGCGGAATCCAGTCTTCCTTGAAAAACAGCTTGATCGTATCGGCCACGACGATAAACAAACCGAATGGGCCTGCCCGGTTGGGACCATAACGGTCCTGCCATAGCGCCAGCATCCGGCGCTCCAACCAGATCAGCCAGGCTGCGATCGTCGTCAGCGTGAACAGGATGATGACGATCATCAGAGTATATTTCAGGATCTCGTTCATGAGGTTGTGTTGGTTAGGATGCCTTTCGCAGGCCATGTGATACCCAATAGCGACGTCAGATTGTACGGCAGCCCCGCCAGTCCTTCCGGCAACTCATTTTTCAGGATTACCGGCAGGTCAAAAACCTGGTCGCCGATACGCATTCTTAAAACAGCTCCTTCGGCGGTATGGAGGCGTTCGGCATCCAGGCTGTTCAGGGCAAGGTAGGGGCGCGGAGCCCGGCCTTCCACCGCCGGTGAGAGTACGCTGAGCTCGTCGGAACCGAAAATGTGCGCTAGCGGTACCAATGCCATTTCATTCTCCTGCCGCTCGAATGCAGACGGAATAGCGCTTTGAAAACCGTTTGAAAAGTGTATTCCTCCACCTAACAAGCGGACGCCCGGATCCCCGCCGCGTAATGGCCCGCCGGCTTCGCTCTGATATTTGTGAACCGATTGGCCCGAGTTCCAGCCCGGCGACCAGTAAAAGGGGGTCAACGGGGCGGGTGGCATCCCGCGATAGCCTTCCATTGTAAATGAGAGCGGCGAATCGGTATCCTCCGGCGGCTTAGGTTCACTTACCGCCACATTGGCCAGCATGGCGGTGCGGCCGCTGAACCGATGCGGCTCCCGGGGAATGCGCTGGCCGTTAATCCGGAAGTCGGACAGCGGCGCTGCCATTTCCGCTCCTTTGAATTGGGGCATGGCACGCACGAGCTCTTCCAGCAGGTTATCCAGTTCCCGGAGCTCGTCGGGTTTGGTACCGTCGCGAAATTGCCGGAACTCGTCGAGCCAGCGCCAGCTTTCCCGGATGTGTTCGTTTTTTGGCATAAAAACCTGGAAAAAGCGCTGCGCACGCTCCTCGTTGTTGACGAGCGTGCCCTCTCCTTCCGCAAAAGTGGCCGTCGGGATCAGCACCGTTGCCATGCGGGCAGTGTCGTTTTCCTGGTGGTCGAGTACAATCGTGTTTTTAAATGCATTCAAAAACCGGTCGATCTCAGACCGTTCCGCCCGGCGGTACAAATCATTTTCCAGGATGACCGCCGTGGCGAAATTGCCGGTCTCCGCAGCTTTCATCGCCATGGCCAGCGACGGCGCCTGCATCATCGCAAGCCCCGCGGAATTGCATTCGGGCATTACAAAACACATTGCGGCTTTCTTCTCCCCTTTTTCCAATGCCTGCCCGATCTGATAGGCGGCCTGAATAATGTCTTCATTAAAAAGTGATGTACCTGATACGATCAGCGGCCTTTCCGCCCTTTTCAGCAGATCCGCCATGCGCCGGGCCGATTCCAGTGCCCGGGCATCCATTCCTTGCGGCTCGGGTGCGCTATCATCAATATAGTGGGCAATAGCAAAACCCAAACGCGCAATATCTTCCGGCGCGGCATGAAGCGTACCCGACGCTACTTCGTCAAGTTTGGTATTGACAGGATATGCTATGAAAAGTTCTCCCTTTTCATCCTGAATCATCTCCCGCACCGCAGCGTCGTTCCAAAGCGGGATGTTGGCCCCGGCTATTTTTTCGAGCGGTTTGATGCGCACTGCCTGCCTCAGTGCAAGCGCCAGCCTGGGGGCCGAATTGGTCGGATCTTCGCCCAGTACCAGCGTCACATCGGCATATTCCGTTTCTTTCAGCGAGGGCGTATACATGTGCCCACTATGCTGGATTGCCAGTATTTTACGGAGCAGCAAGGCTTCGTTTTCAGGAATGCCCTGGTAAAAATGAGCTTCGCCTACCAGCCGCCGCAATGCGAAATTCGCTTCCAGCGAGGCGCGCGGCGAGCCGATACCGATCAGTTTGCCTTCGGTCAGGATGCCGCTCAGGTTTTCGAACAGGTTCCGGCCTTCCTTTTCAGAGCGGATAACCGGTTGCCTTACCCTGCCGGGATCATTCACAAATTCATAGCCGTACCGGCCGCGGTCACAAATGAAATAGCCGTTGACGGCGCCATTGAACCGGTTGGTTATCTGCCGGAGCGCGCCATACCGTTCACCGGCGATGATATTGCACCCCAGGCTGCAATGCTGGCAAACCGACGGCGCCATGGTCATGTCCCATTTGCGGGTATAATGCTCTCGCAGAGTCTTATCGGTAAAAACGCCCGTAGGACAAACCTCGGCGAGGTTTCCGCTGAATTCGTTTTCAAGCACACCATCTTTTTCCCTTCCAAAATAGACATGGTTATGCGCTGCGAATACGTCCAGGTCTTTTCCTCCCGCATAATCCTTGTAAAACCGCACGCAGCGGTAACACTGGATGCAGCGGTTCATTTCGTGATGCAGAAATGGCCCCAGGTACTGGTTCTGGTAAGTCCTTTTCGGGAACCTGAAACGCCGGTAAGCATGGCCTGTCATGACGGTCATATCCTGCAAATGGCACGAGCCGCCCTCGTCGCACACCGCGCAGTCGTGCGGGTGATTGCTCATGAGCCATTCGATATTTTGCGACCGGAAATCGTGCGCGACGGTGTCATTTACGGACAGGTACATATTATCCCGAACACCTTCCATACAGGCCATTACGAGGCGGCCGGTCTTGTCGTTTTCGTCCTTGAAGAGCTTGACGGCGCACTGGCGGCATGCTCCTACCGAGCCCATTGCGGGATGCCAGCAGAAATACGGCAGGTCGAGGCCCAGCGTGAGGCACGTTTCGAGCAGGTTTTTACCCGGCTTTACGTCATAAGGCTTCTGATCGATGTAAATGCGTACCATGATAATTTACCGCCAGGGGCATTTTTTTTGATCGATGTGCTTTTCAAAATCCTCTCTGAAATATTTCAGCGCGCTTTGCAGCGGCTCCATCGCACCGGGCGCCAGCGCGCAGAATGTATTCCCCGGCCCCAACAGCCGCGTGTGCGTTTCAAGCAACTGCAAGTCCTCCGGCCTGCCTTCGCCGCGTTCGATGGAGAGCAATATCTTCTCCGTCCACGGCAAACCCTCCCGGCAGGGCGTACACCACCCGCATGACTCCTGCGCGAAGAAATGTTCGAGATTATGGACAAATCCCACCGGGCAAGTGTGGTCATCGAGAATGATCATCGTGCCGGTACCAAGCCTGCTACCGGCCGCGGCTACGGATTTGTAGTCGAGGTTAATATCCAGATGCTCTTCCACGAGAAAGTCGGTGGAAGCACCTCCCGGCAATGCCCCTCTGAAACGATATCCGTTAGCCATTCCACCGGCGCAATCCTCGATCAGCTCCCGCATGGAAACGCCCATCGGCAGCTCCCAGAGGCCAGGTCGTTTGACACGCCCGCTCACGCCGTAAATCTTCGTCCCGGCATCATTGCCTTTTCCCAGGCTTTTGAACCAGTCCGGCCCATTGTTGATGATGTGCGGGATATTGCAGAGTGTTTCGACGTTGTTGACGATCGTAGGTTTTCCAAACAGCCCGCTTACCTGCGGGAAAGGCGGTTTGGCCCTCGGCGTGGCCCTTTTGCCTTCCAATGCATTGAGCAAGGCAGTTTCTTCCCCGCAGATGTAGCGACCGACGCCCGTATGCAGGTACATTTCCAGGTTGTAGCCCGTTCCCAGGATGTTTTTACCCAGATAACCCGCCGCATAGGCTTCCCCGATGGCGTGCGTGAGCAGCCGACCGGCTTTTTTATAAGCCCAGCGCAAAAAGATATACGAAATATTGGCCTGGATCGCGAAAGCCGAAATGATCATACCCTCGATGAGCTGATGCGGGTTTCCCTCCATCAGCATCCGGTCCTTGAATGTTCCGGGCTCCATTTCATCGGCATTAGCGATCAGGTATTTGACCGGATAATGCCCGTTCATTGGCACAAAGCTCCATTTCATACCTGTGTTGAAACCCGCGCCGCCCCTGCCTTTCAAATCCGACGCCTGCACCGTGTTGGTGATCGACTCCGGCGATAGCGAAAGTGCTTTCCTGAATGCCTGATAGCCCCCGTTCTTTTCATAATCACGGAGATTATAGCAGGGGCGATCGAAGCTGATATGCTGGGTAAGAGGCGTTTCCATGGCATCAGTGGTATCGGTCCAGTATCTCGTCCAGATTTTCTTCCGTCAGGTCACGGAACAGCTCGTTGTTGATCATCAGCGCGGGCGCGTGATCACAGGTACCCAGGCAGGCATTAGGCAGAAGCGTGAACCGGCCGTCAGAGGTCGTTTGCCCGAAGCTAATGCCCAGCCTGTCTCGTATTTGCCCGTATATTTTTTCATAACCCATCACATAACAACTAATGCTGTCGCAAAGCAGAATGACATTTCTGCCGACAGGCCTTCTGAAAACGAGGTTGTAAAAAGTAGCCACGCTGTCGAGCTCTTCCGGCGATATTTCCAGGTAACCGGCGATGGCTTGCAGGCTGTCGTCGGAGATCCATCCGCGGTGGTGCTGCACGATTTTGAGCGCTTCGATAGCCGCCGCACGCCGCATAGGTACGAGCGCGATCTCATGGTCAATCTCCGCCATTTCTTCGGGTGTGAGTGTCTCCTGGGCGATCATGACAAAATAGTTTGTTGATTATCGGTCTATATCAGCCAAAACATAATCGATACTGCCGAGAATGGACAGCAGGTCGGCCACCGTGTAACCCTTACTGATATACGGAAGCATTTGCATGTGCGGAAACGACGGAGTCCGGATTCTGACACGGTATGCCGACGTGCTTCCGTCGCTGGTCAGGTAATAACTATTGGCGCCTTTGGTGGCCTCGATACAGCTCATCGCTTCGCCGGCGGGGATCACTGGTCCCCAGCTCACATTGAGGAAATGCGTAATGAGCGTCTCAATGTCCTGCATCGTGTTTTTCTTAATGGGCGGCGTCGTGAGCGGGTGGTCCGACTTGTAGGGTCCTTCCGGCATGTTGTTCAGGCATTGCTCAACGATTTTCAGGCTCTGCCACATTTCCTGCACCCGCACCTGCGCACGGTCGTAACAGTCGCCGTTTTGGGCGGTAGGAATGTCGAAATCAAAGTTTTCGTAACCCGAATAGGGTTGTTTTTTCCTGAAATCCCATTCAAACCCGCAGGCACGCAGTCCCGGGCCGGTTACGCCCCACTCGATCGCTTCTTCGAGTGTGTATATGCCAATGCCTACGGTGCGGGCCTGGAAAATGCTGTTACGCATCACCATCTGGTCGTATTCCCGGAGGCGTTTGGGAAAGTAATCGACAAAATCGCGCACCAGCTTGTCCCAGCCGGCGGGCAGGTCCTGTGCCACGCCGCCGATGCGAAACCAGTTGGGGTGCATTCTCGCGCCGCAAATGGCTTCAATAATATCAAATATCTTTTCCCGGTCGGTAAACATGTAAAATACCGGCGAGAGCTGCCCGAGGTCCTGGGCAAATGTACCATACCACACCAGGTGGCTGGCAATGCGGAACAGCTCACACAGCATTACCCGTATCACTTCGACGCGTGGGGGTACCCGGATGCCCGCCAGCTTTTCCACCGCGAGCAGATAGGCCAGGTTGTTCATCACGCCACCCAGGTAGTCCACCCGGTCGGTATAGGGTATGTAGGTGTGCCAGGACTGACGTTCACCCATTTTCTCGGCCCCGCGGTGATGGAAGCCGATATCAGGTACAGCGTCGACGATGTCCTCGCCGTCGAGCTGCAAAATTATGCGGAGCACGCCGTGCGTGCCGGGGTGCTGCGGCCCGAGGTTCAGGAACATGAAGTCGGCATCTTCGCTATGCCTTTTCAAACCCCATTCTTCGGGATTGAATTGCAATGCTTCCTGCTCCCGGTCCTGTTTTTCCTCCCATAGCCGGAAGGGGCCCATTTCGGTCGCGCGGGCGGGATGTTCTTTTCTCAAAGGGTGCCCGTTCCAGGTTAACGGCATCAATATACGTCGCAGGTGCGGATGGCCTTCGAACCGTATCCCGAACATATCGAAGACTTCCCTTTCGTACCAGTTTGCGTTTTTCCAAAGCGCGCAAACCGACGGCAGGGACGGGTACTCGCCGTGCAAGGCTACTTTAATGCGGATGAACCGGTTCCGACCGAACGAGAGCAAATGGTAAATGACTGTAAAATCCGGTGGTACAGACCCGTTCAGCGCCGCTTTCGCCCTGCTACGCTCATCAATGGCGCTGAGATCGAAAAGCATGCCGAATGGCCGGGGAATACCCGTTTTCAGGTGCGTCAGTAAAGCTACTACCTGCTCTTTTTTGACGCGCAGCGTAGTAACCCCGTCCGTGTTTATTTCTATTTTAAAAGCTGATTCGCCCAATGCGGCCCTCAGCGCATCTTCAAGACCGGAATCGATATCTTCCATGTCAAACAGTGTCAGGCGTACGAAAATCAACGACCTTCTTCCTCTCCTCTTGCTTTTCCATGCGCATTACAGGCTTTTCGGGCCTGATGACGCCCTGGGGACCAATCGCCCAGCTCAATGGCCTCTGCTCCTTCCCGACCGATTCGGATAGCAGCATCAGTCCTTGCATAAACGCGTCGGGCCGCGGCGGGCAGCCCGGTACATACACATCCACGGGAAGGAATTTATCTACCCCCTGTACCACACTGTAGATATCGTACATCCCGCCCGAATTAGCGCACGAACCCATGGAAATCACCCATTTGGGTTCCATCATCTGCTCGTGCAGCCGCTTGATAATCGGCGCCATTTTCACGAAAACGGTACCCGCGATCACCATCACATCGGCTTCCCGGGGCGTTCCCCGGATCACCTCCGCGCCGAATCTCGCCACATCATATTTGCTCGTAATGCTGGTGGCCATTTCTACAAAACAGCATGACAGCCCGAAATGAAACGGCCACATGGAGTTTCGCCGGCCCCACGCCAGCAGGTCCTGGACAGTCGTGAGCATGACGCTCTGCCCCACAGCCTCTTCGAATGAACCCGTTCCCTGCGTCGCCGTCGTGGGATCGGACGGTTTACTTAGCCACCAGTTCATGGTATGCCTGCCCTTTGGGCATTTTGCGGTAAGCTTTGAGGATTTTCTTCCCGTCGGGCCCGAAGTTCAATGCACCGATGCTCCATTCGTAGATCAGCACGGCGAACAGTAACCCTATAAAAATACAAATGCCGAGGTACCCTGGCCACCCGAGTTCACGGAATGCCAGAGCCCACAGCACGATAAATACCACCTCGATATCGAATATGACAAACATCATCGCGATCAGATAGAACTGCGCCGAGAAACGCAGCCGCGCGGAGCCCGTTTCAAGAATCCCCGATTCATAGGGCTGCTCGGACGCCGCTGTGCGATGCCGTTGACCGAGAAAGTAAGAAAGCGAAATAATCAATGTCAATAATGCAAAAACCAGTAAAGTATATAGCCAAAAAGGCCATCCTGGCGTGCCAGACGCATTTAAACGATCCATAAGCAATCCAATTTAGAAAACGTGAACAGCAGAAGAACTGTATTCTCTCAGATTGGCGTGATAAAATGGGTAAGATGTTGGAAGTGAAGAAATGCTCAGATGCCCGTAATGTAATGTTTCAGGTTGTCGATCACGTATTCCTGATCTTCGATGATGAATTTGACTACGTCTCCAATGGAAATGATACCTGTGAGTTGTTCGTCGTCGATAACCGGGAGATGCCTGATAAATTTGTCGGTCATGCAAGCCATGCAGTCTTCAATAGTTGTATCCGAAGATACCGTCAGGGGATTACTTGTCATGATTTCCCCTACCAATAAATCTTTAGAGGCCTTACCTCTCAGGATAACTTTACGTGCGTAATCCCTTTCTGTGAAGATTCCAACGACCCGTTGCTGCTCCATTACCAGCAACGCGCCGATGTTTTTTTCAGCCATCAGTTCCAGAGCTTCGAAAACAGTGTTGTCCGGCCGAATGGACACTGGTCCTGTCTTCTTTGTTTCGAGAATATTTCTGACTTTCCCCATAATTAGCTCCCGCCTCCAAACGGATTCAGCGATAAATTTTGGTTAACATAAATATATTCACCAAATCATTAAAAAGCTAATATTCAAGCATTTTTTTATATTTTTTCATGAATACCCCTACTCGCTCCAGACCGCCAGCACATTGCCGTCCGGATCGGCGAAATGGAACCTTCTGCCGCCCGGGAAGGAGAAAATCTCCACGGTGATGGCGCCTCCGGCGGCAATGACTTTGTCCTGTATGCCTTCCAGGTCTTTCGTGTACAGTACTACCAGCGGGTTTCCCCCTGCCGCCGCCTCCGCATTCCGGTGAAAGCCGCCCGATAGCGCGCCGTCTTCAAAAGCAGTGTAGTCGTCGCCGTAATCGGTGAAGGTCCAGCCGAAGGCATTGCTGTAAAACGCCTTGACGACGTCTATACGCTTGCAATTGAATTCGATGTAATTGATGGATGTCCGGCTCATGGTTCTTAGAATTTTGGTGAAGATCTTTTTTCCGCAAATGTATCACGGTGTTTCGCTGCTTCAAACGATTTGCCCGAGCGTTATATCCATATTTTTTGCATCAAAAGGGTATTCGGCGACATTTTTCGGCTCTTTAAGACAATTCCTAAACATTGCAACCTTAAAGATCATGGAAAAGAAACAAGCCGTTCCTTCACTCCTGACCAGGCGTGAAATGCTCGGCATTACCGGCATCGCCGGTTTGACCGCTTTGACAGGCATCAAAGCCGATGCCGCTCCGCGTACCGCCCAGGTCAAACCGCGCATCGCGTGCCTCGTCACTTACTGGGGCGCAACGAGGTCCCATGCCGACTGGATCATTGCCAAGCTGATGGACGGCTACTGGTGGCAGGGCGCCCACACGCCTTCGGGAATCGAGGTGGTGTCGGTTTACATTCACCAGTTCGACACCAGCCTGCTGGGCCAGAAAGTGTGTAAATCCAAAAACGTTCCGATCTTCAAAACCGTCGGAGAGGCCGTTACGCTGGGTGGAAAGGACCTCGCTGTCGATGGCGTGGTGATCGTAGGAGAACATGGTGATTACGCGACCACGCTCAAAGGGCAGTGGATGCTGCCGCGCTGGTGGATTTACCAGCAGGTGATCCGGGTTTTCGAGCAGAGCAAGCGCTCGGTACCTGTTTTTAATGATAAACACCTTTCATACAGCTGGGACGAAGCCAAATGGATGTTCGATAAATCGCGCGAACTGAATTTCCCGTTGACGGGTGGCTCATCCATTCCCGTCCACTATCGCAAGCCCGATATTGAAATCGATATCGACACGCCTATCAAGGCGTCCGTGATGCTCGGCGGCGCGCCGGACGAGGGTGCACTCTTCCATTGCGTCGACGTGTTGCAGGCATTTGTGGAACGCCGGAAAGGCGGCGAGACAGGCGTAAAATCGGTGCAATGCATCCGCGGACCGGAAACCTGGACATGGACGGAAAAGAATCCCTGGGCGGCGAAGCTCCTTGAATCCGTTCGCGCCAATATGGACCTCAAACCCGGACATTTTCAGGCTATCGAAAAACCGAATGTCTGCATCGTCGAATATAACGATGGTACGAAAGCAGCCATTTACAATGCCCGGGAAGTCGGCTGGACCTACGCTGCGGAGATCCAGGGACATAAGGAGCCCACGATCATTTCGATGCTTGAATGGCCGGGGCCGTTTTCACAATACCATGCATCCAACTCGCAGCCGCACTGGATCGTGGAAACGATGGTAACCAAAAAAGAGCCATTCAACGCGGAGCGGCTGCTTTTGTCGAGCGGCATTACCGCATTTAATATGGAATCCAACTGGCAGAACGGGGTCTACTCGCCCGTCGGCCGCCGCATCGAAACGCCGTTCATGAACATGACCTACCGCTCCACGCGCGGCGCCCAGTTCAACAAAGGCGAGCGGCCACCGAACGTGCCGTATATGCGGGGATTTGCGGAGTAAATTTGAATGAGTGGATAAGCCGTCGTGGAACGGAGCATGATCGAATAAAATGCCGTCAGGCATGTAATGTCGGTAGCAAATGCATGTTTAAGTTCCGTTAAAATGCCCCTGGGCATGTAACAACCGGGCATATGGCTAGCGCTAATACTTTGCTGTTGCATCCCTGACGGGATTTTTTAACAATTAACCTGTCAATCGCTACCAATGTTACATCGCTACGCGATTTGTCCTCTAAGAATATGGTCGCTCATTATCCGATAAATCAACCATAAAAACTTATATTTGTGTACCAAAAAAAGTACACAATGGCAATCGTAGAAACAACTAGCAGGCAATTCAGGGAAAGGCAAAAAGACTTCTTTGAGATGGCCGACAAAGGAGAGAAAATAGTCATCAGAAGAGGGCGCAAGCAAACTTATGTGCTTACCCCTGTCTCCGAAGATGATCTTTATTTCTCCCCTGAAATGATCCAACGCATAAAAGACGCGCAGCAAGAGATCCGGGAAGGCAAGTCCACCGTAATCAAGACTAAAGAAGAACTTGACGCATTTTTTGAAAATCTGTGATATATACCATCGTTTTTTCAGACAAAGCAAAAGAAGATTTGCAGTTCCTGAAAAGATCTGAACCACAGGCGTATAAAAAAGCAAAACTGTTAATAGAAGAACTTGCGGAGCATCCTAAAACAGGACGTGGAAAACCGCAACTCAAAAAGCATAACCTCGCAGGATTGTATGCAAGGAAGATAACCGATAAGCATAGACTCCTGTATTCAGTTGACGACCATACCGTCACAGTAGACATTATTTCATCCAGAGGTCATTACGACGATAAATAGTGCATGATGTTTTTGTACTTTCTTGCAATTCGACCCTGAGAAGACGAAAACGACATTAAATGAAACGCAGAGACGTTATTAAGACCTTGACCCTTTTGCCGACAGCCGGCAATGTTTTTCCCATCAAATCAATGATACCCGTTCCCGGTAGCGAAAATAGCAACCCGGTGACTTCCCCGAAACCCATGCCGGACCTGCACCGCAGCGCGTTCGTCATGGACGGGCACACGCACGTCATGAGCCGTGAGCTTGTGCTGAAAACCGACATCGGTCAGCGCTACCCCGACGGCACCGTCGATCTCCCGAGGGCCAAAGAAGGCGGTCTTGACGCGATGTTTTTCTCCGTTTACACGCCTGAGAACTACTACCCCGGAAGGTTCGAAACCAAGAATACCTTCCGCGTGGTGAACCTGGCATTGGATCAGATCAAAAAGAACAATGCCGTCATCGAGCTCGCGCTAACGGCTTCCGACATTGAGCGTATCAACAAAAAGGGCAAAATGGCCGCTTTCCTGGACCTGGAAGGCGGATATGATCTTTACGGCGATCTGGATCTGCTCCGCGCACTTTACAAGCTCGGCCTGCGCTCAATGCAGCTCACCGCCCACAGCACTACCAATGCATTCATAGATGCGTGCAATGACGTTTATACCTGGGGAGGCATTAATGAACACGGGAAAGCGGTGATCAGGGAAATGAACAAGCTCGGCATAGTGATTAACGTGGCGCACGCGTCCAACGACGCCATCCTGCAATCGGTAGCGGCCAGCCGCCACCCGGTGATTTACAGCCACGGCGGTTTCTACAAAATAGTGGACCACCCCCGCTGCATTTCCGACGAAGCGGCCAAAGCTATTGCGGCAAAAGGCGGCGTGATCGGGGTGCATTTCGGCAGCCTTTTCAACAATCCGAAATACTGGGCGTGGCAGCGGGCGAACAATCCGGTCAAAGTCCAGCCGAACCCGCAGCCTAAAACGCCTCGGATCCTGAGCGCCCAGGTTACGACGCAAACCATCGAGGACGTCGATAAGGAGTTTGCGCGCGAGCTGCCGTTTACCTACAATGGCACCATTCCCGACGAGTACTGGATGCATGTAGACCAGCTCGCGAAGGTGATCGATTACGGCGTGAACCTGGTCGGTGAAGACCACATTGCCTTGGGCTCCGACCTGGACGGCGGCCCCGAACTACCTCGCGAGATCAAGGACATCAGTGATTATCCGCAGATTACCATCGCACTTCAAAAGCTGGGATACAGCGATCAACGGATCAAAAAGATCCTCGGCCTTAACTGGCTTCGGGTGATCAGGCAGGTTACGGAAGGAAAGTAATGCATCGTTTATGATCGGCTCTGGATCAGCCCTGATACGACGTTGATCGTCAGTGCTACCAGCAGTGTATTAAAGACGAAAGACAACAGCGCGTGGACGAGCGCGAGCCTGCGGATTTCCCTCGAAGAAATAGTTACGTCCGAGACCTGGAATGTCATTCCAATGACAAATGAAAAGTAGGTAAAATCCAGGTAATCGGGCGCTGTGTCTCCGGGGAAGTCCAACCCTTTCTTATTCTGCTTCTGCCCTCCCCGCTCACCTTCCGCGGTGCGATAGTAGAGATGGGCATAATGCAATGTGAATATGGTATGCACCAGAATCCACGAGCAAACGATGCAGGAAAACGAAAGGACTAAATGAAGTGTCAGATCCGACCAGGAGGCGGTTTTACCCGCGGCGTGCAGCAGGTATAAAATGGCAAACAAACTTACAAATGAAGCGACCACAACAAAGAGGGAAATCGCGACCCGGCTCGAATCCTGGCCATCCACTTCCCGCCGGACCTCCGCGGGGTGCGAGCTGAGGATCGTCACCCAGGCCAGACCCAGGTGTACCGCGCCGTACACCAGCCAGCCGATCATCCAGCTGACGGGTCTATCCACAAAAGGAACGGTCGACACGACTGCCAGCGAACCCAAAATAAGCGCTATAACAAGCTTGTGATGGGCGTCCAGCCGGTTAACAGATGTAGTTATTCGCATAGAATATCGGGGAGAGGCTTTCAAAAACGGAAATATAGTTTATTGCCAATACAATTGCTCAAAATACGAAAGCCTGGCGAAAACCGCTTAATAACATTTCCCAGAAAAGTAGAACTACTTTGGTATTGTTATTTACCTTATAGTTTTGTAGCTGACAAGCCTAAATCCTTCCCGATCAATGAGACCTCCTGTTATACTCTGCGCGTTTTCGAATTCCGGCGACGCATACCTCTCACAGCTCGAAAAGGAAAAAGAAGCCATTTCGGATGCATTGCGCGAGCGGCAGGGAAAGGGCCATTTGCTGCTCGATACCGATCCCCGGACGATCAAGAAGCTGCGGGACCGCTTGCTGCTGTACCAGCCCCAGGTCGAGATTATCCATTATGCCGGGCACGCCAGCGGCAGCCAGCTACTGATGGAAGACGCCACCGTATACGGGGCAGGGTTGCTCCAATCGGTCCGGCTGCAAAAGAACCTGCAACTCGTGTTTCTCAACGGCTGCTCCACCCAGGAGCAGGTCAACCAGCTCCTCGACGCAGGCGTGCGGGCGGTCATTGCGACCAGTGTCGACATCGGCGATGATACCGCCACCCGGTTTGCCGAAGATTTTTACCAGAAGCTGGCCGGCGGGCATACCATCGACGAAGCATTCAAGCTGGCAACCGAGGTGGTTACCGCCAAAAATAATGCGACATTAAATACCGAGGAACATCAGGAGCGCGGCATTGCACGGACGATCAAAGCACCCAATACAGGGCCCGTGTGGGGGCTTTATCTGCACAAAAACCACCAGGATGCCGCCAGCCACCGCCTATCGGAAAAGAGCTTCTACGAGCTGCATATCAAAAGCCAGATCGATTCGAATTTTAATACTTCCGAGGACGCTATTCTTGCCTCGCTCTACAACGTATTGATGACGTTCAGCGACGAACTTCCGATGTTCGAAGACCTTGAAAAGAAATATGGGGAACAATGGGACCCGAAGAGATTCGACGTCAGGGAAGTCAAAAACGCGATTATCAACAGCCTGCCTTCACCTATTGCCGAGCAGGTTCGCAAATTGCTCGTCACCGAAGATGAGCCCCTGGCCAGCGAGCGCCTGCGGTTTTTGATCAACACCTACTCTGTGATGGCCGACCTGCTGCTATTTATTATGTTTTCTCAACTTTGGGAAGCATTGGTACAGGGTAAGGTACCTGTTCTGGAAGACCGGCTCAAAGAACAGATCAATGCTTTCTTCCTGCTCGATCAGCAGGACAGGCAGGCCTACGACGTGATCCCGCTCGTGCGGCTGATACACGACAAGCTGAAAGCCCACGACGTACCTTTGTTTGTAAGCGAAATGTCACATCTGGCCGACCTCATGGACGAGCGCGACAGCGAGTTTTTCGGAGCGTACCTCCATATTACACGCATTAAAAGTAAATACCGGGACCTGGCCATCATGGAAGAGCTCGACGACCGCGAGTGCCGCGACGATTGCCAGAAAGCAGAGGCCAGCCTTTGCATTATGTTTAAGGAGCTGGGCTTCTGCGCCAGGTACAAGTTTGCGACGATCAAGAATATTTACATTAATAAAAAGAAGAACCAACCGGCTGTGTACCAGCATAAAATGGTAAAACTGGATTACGTACTCGTAGGGTTTACCGACAAAATGGAGGATTTCGAGAATTTCACGGACTCCAACTCGGTGGTGATCTACAAAATCGAGGACAAGAAGCTCTCCGCATTCAATTTGTACCCGTTCGTGATCGACATGAATGCATTGATCAGCGAGAAGCTTTCCAAGATATACTTCTTTTATAATTATGATAAAAATACGAGCGCCACTACCTGCACTTACAATTTCATCAAGAATATCAATGAAAAGAAAGACCGTCTGCAAATCCCGGCACTACCGAGTTTTTTGAGAAGCAAAACCGACCTGAAAATATCGCAGGAGGAACTGGAAACGATCGGGCCGGATATTCTTCAGAGCGTGGAAGGTTTCATTTCCTATTTCAAATCCTGACAGATCATGACCCACTCACCATTCAAGTTACTCGATTCATTCGAGAAAAGCGAACGAGGCGCATTTTTTGAAAGAGAGGAGGAAATCAGGATCATTTACAACTACATTCACGAATCGAATATCGTGCTGGTAAACGGTCCGTTGGGAACCGGAAAATCCAGTATCATCAAGTGCGGTCTCGCCAACTGCTTCGAAAAAACCGACTGGCTCGAAATATTCGTCAGGCGTTACGACGACATCAACATTTCGCTGCGAAAGGAAATCAACCTCAAAAACAAGCAGGATTTCCCGCTCGACTCTGATATCCTCGAATGCCTCCGTTCGCTTTACCTGGATTTTTTCAAACCCGTGTACCTGATCTTCGACCAGTTCGAGGAAATATTCATTTTGGGAAGCACCGAGGAGCAAGAGACGTTTTTCAACGAACTCAGAAGGATACTCGATGCGAAGGACATCCCGTGCAAGGTGATTTTCATCATGCGCGAGCGCTACATTGCGCAGTTGCAGAAGTACGAGGGTACTGTACCGGAGATTTTCGACAAACGGGTGCTCGTTGAACGGATGACCGACAATGACATTAAAAACGTCATCCGGAAATCCTGCGAGCATTTCGATATTGAAACCGATGAGGCCACAATCGATGCGATCGTCAGAAATCTCAAAATCGACGATAACCTGATCGAGCTGCCGCACCTTCAAATTTACCTCGACCGGCTTTGGCACAAGGCGCCCGGCTCGCGCAAAAGTTTCAAAACGGGCTTGCTGGCCGAAGTAGGCAATATTCAGAATGTCCTCAAACAATTCCTGGAAGAAAGGATTGAAAGCACGATCTCGGAAGTTTCCGCGGTGCACGGGTCGGTTAATTACAATACGATCCGGGACGTGCTTTACTGCTTCGTTACCGACGAGAGCACCAAACGCCCGCAAAAAATCGGGGATATCATTTCGCAGGCAGCCCCGCTGGACATCGCCACGGCGATTGCGAAGTCGCTGGCGGGCAAGAATATCCTCAGGCTCGATAAATACGGCGGCAACGGAACCGACAGCATTTACGAAATTGCCCACGATAGCCTGGCCAAGATCATCCACGACAAGTTCAGTCTGGAAAACTCGCATATTGCCCGCACGATCAAGACTATTAAAAATGCCTACCTGAAATACGAGCAGTCCAACAAGATCTGGTTTCTGAGGTCGTACCTCGACCGTAACGATTTGCGCGATATCAGGCGGTCGACCAAAGACATTAAGGAAAATGTAGCCCTGAGCAAGCAGCCTACGCCGGAAGAATGGAAGTTCGTGGCGGACAGCAAACGCCGGCTCACGACCATCTACGCGCTCACCTATGGCGCCGGAGCGCTGTTTTTGTTAACCATACTGACCTTCCTGGCAGTGTGGAGCTCGGAAACCAGCACACGCTACCGATTGCTCATCAACCTCGCCAGGTCGAAAACACAGCAATACATTCTTTACAAACAATATGAACAAAACAGCATGCTCTCCGGCTTCTTCGGAGATGGGATGTTCAACGAAATTAAGAGGTATCCCGAGCACGAAAACCTTTATTTCGCCTCCATATTCAACGTGGAGCCGATCACCGATATGGCATTTGCCCACGTTGGCAAGGACAAAAAGCTGCTGATTATCGCCGGTCCTAACACTGTAAGTTTGTATAACGAACGTTTGGGCACGCTCGAAAACCGGTATAATGTGATCAAACAGCGATGGAGCCGCGACCGTTACAGCCACGGCATCAACGTGACCATCAACAGCCACGATACCACGCTGGTGAGAATTTCCTTCGATAAAGGGAAAATGCTGCTCATGAAAAGGACGATCGATACCACGCGCATCGGGGAATCATTCAGGCTGACATCGGAGGGGATATTAAGCGACAGTACACAGTCGCTGTTCGATATCGACAATGAATATAATTACAACTCTTTGAGGCGCTTCCCGCACGATTCGGTGATTGCCATTTCCGATACACGCATGGGCATTACCCGATTGTTCTGGACGGGCGCCGACAGAATCGAACCGAGTACGCGCTTGCTACCCGAAACCAAAGTTCGCTTCCTGCTGCCATTAGATGCCGAGGACCTTGAATATTTGAAACGAAATTCGAGCATCGGCGCCAAAGAGGATTTGTGGACGTACCTGGAAAATGAATATCTCACGTCGATCGACCGGCTGTCGAGCCATTTCTTCTCCTCCGAAAACTCGGGTTCGCTGGTCCATCTGAAAGGTGTATTGAGCGCGTTGATACGGCAAGTGGAGGGACAAGACAATTATGGCTTGTGGATGGCGCTGTCCCGAAAAATAAGTGCCGATGGCAACCGGCGTCTCAATGAAATCTTCTGGAACGCACGCATTGAACTAGAAGGTAAGATCCAGAAAATGAGGGAAGACGAACGGAATGCACTTTTCACGTTCGTGCGCATGCAGTCCCGGCGTTACGCAAGCAATGACCACATCCTATTCCTGGAAGATATGCGTGAAAGGCTTCCGAATGACCTGTGCCTGAACCACGTCCTGTCCATCGTCTACAACAACGCGTCGTGGTACCGGCTCTTCGACGGAGACTTCAAAAAATCGATTGAATATGCCCGAAAAGGCACGGCTGTTGCTATCGCGCCCAAGTCGCACCTCGATTATATTTACGTGAACATGGCGCATGCCTACCTGCTTTCCGGCAAGGCGGCGGAAGCCAGGAGGTACTACCGGCAATATGCGGCGAGTAAAAATTTCAATGAAAAGAACTGCACTTATACCGACACGCCCATTTACAACCGCGAGGTCATGATCGCCGATTTGCAGTCGTTTACCAGAAAGAAAATGATCCCGGACTCGCTGCGCGATGATGTTGCGTCGATCATCAACATGCTTAATTCCATTGAAATACCCGGCTACAACAGCCTGGCCAACGCATTGACCGACTCATCGATGACGAAATAGTTGAGGTGGTGGCACGACACTTTTTGCGGCGCGGCGGCAGTCTTCGCCTCGAAGATGCTGTCCGTGCTCACGGCAATGTCGTTGACCGTGTTTTTGTACACCCAGGAGCCTATTTGCGTTACCACCTTTTCCATTAAAGGCAGGCCGTTGCTGGCCCGCAAATAGGCGTCGAGGTCGCCGCCAACGATGAAATAGGGAATCGGGGCCGCATTTTTTTGGGTTAATTTCCGGATGAAATCGCTCCCGCTGTCCATCTGTGCCAAAGTGTGCAGCACTTCCTTATTGCCCACTTTCAGCACGGACGATAAAAATCCCGTAACGGCGCCCACCTGCGGGGGAAACAACTTGGTACCCAGCGCCAGCGCTACGGATGCCCAGCTGACGTAGCCGGGAATCTCCCCAAACTTGCTGCCGCCATTCGGTGTACCGGCCATAATGAGCTTATCGACGAACTTATCGCCGCCCAGTTCCTCGATCATATACCGCGATACCAGCCCGCCCATAGAATGTGCTACCAGTACCAGCTCCTTTTCATCATTTTCGTTAAATCCGAGGATATTCAGCTTGCCTTTCAGGATCGCCGCGATTTCCTCGATCGGCGTGTTGAGGTTTTCGTAGTCGTAGGTCATTACGAGATCATACCCGCTATCAATCGCCATTTTGAATGTCTTGGCCATATCCTCGGTGTCGCCGATAATGCCATGCACCAGCAACAATACCGATTTGGCCTGATTAACCTTTTCTTCCAGTCCGTCGCTTTCACGGACTGCATTATTAGCATAATCCACCCAGCGCAAACGGTTCGGGTCGGTTTGAATGCCCACCTTGCCCGCGAATTTCAGAAACACCATCCTGAAAGCCCCGCCCAGGCTGCGCGTCTTCTCCACCGTTTCTTCGGGGATGGTATCCACGCTGACTTGCATCACTCCCGGCTCTGTGATCGCCAGCACGCCCATGGGTAGAAAGTCCTCCCCGTCGAAAAAGAACGGTAATACCAGCTCGTCTTCCCGCTCGGGCCGGATGTCGATAATCAGCGGATTCTCTTTCAAGGCCGCTGCATTGGTCAATTCTACCACCTCGGCAATACTGCGATCCTCCCCTCTGGTACCTTCGTCGAAGTTCACGATTTCAAACCACGGATTTCCCGCTGCGTATGCCTCGCTGATGACGGGCTTATCGACACTCCTCGTTCTGGAAACAAGCGGGGCCCAGCCGAGCTTCCCCCGAAACGAATCGTGCGGACGGACCGTAATGCCCTTGCCGATAGCCACTTCCTGCGCACCAAGCTGCTGTTCTGCCTTTCTGACCAACCTGATACTAACCGCTTTCGTGATCCAGTCGGACTTTCCGCCGCCAATTCCTTTCGACTGTCCCAGGCCCCTGCTGCCCGACGGCGCTACGGTAGCTCCTATTTGCAGCGGCTCCTGCACGAACAGGCTGCTATCAATGGCCTCCGTGGAAACAATGAGTTTCAGGGTGTCGATCTCCTCGTCACTGTTGAGGGTAAAAACATCGCTCGTGAGCACGATGGATGTGTTGGGCGGCACGGGCTGCGAATCGTTGAAAATGATCGTAACGCCATAATCGGGCGAGAGGTAAAGCAGGGAGGCATAAAGCGCCCGGGCGGTACCGTTCCGAAAATTAACTTTGAATGGAATGTCGTCTCCATCGTGGTCGAGCGTGATCAGCGTATCCGAAAAAACACCGGTAGCTCCGCCCTGCCCGACTTCCACATTGAATGTGATTTGCCCTGGCTGAATGGCCGATTGCGCATTCCGCAAATCGAGCAGGCGCTGCCAGCGGGCGAGGGATTGCAGGATATTCAGGACATGGGTCGCTGCGAACTTGTCGGTTCCAAGCACGGTCTGGATCGCTGCGTCGCTTCCGGTATGGTAAATCGCGGTATTCCCGTTTTCGATTCTCAGTTCGAACAATGCGGCTGCGGGAACGTCCGTCAGAATTATCCCCGATTCTGCGGCGCCGGCCAGCGTTTCCTGCATCACCTGAGCCACCGCGCCATTACCATAAATGAAGAATGGCTGCAAACGGAGCGATTCGGGCTCTCCCCAATATACGCTGTTCGCATCGAGGAACAATGAGCCGGTCTGCAGGGTACTTTCCGTCACATTCATGACATCCAGCACGGCTTTGCCCACAGGCTGGCCTTCCGCTACCGAATCGTATATTTGAATGCTAACAGGCTCCCCTATCCGCTGCTCAATACCCATCCCTGCGCCCAGGTCGATCGTCCACTTGCCTACCTTCGTGTATACACGGTAACGCGTGAGGCGCCCGCTGGCGACATTTCTTCCGAGGAAACCCTGGCTCACATTGAAAACACCAACGGGTTCCATCTGTGGTGTCTGATTTTTCAAAGCGTTCCGGATGAATGCCCTCACCTGCACAAACAGGTCTGCGTAGGTGATCTGCCCGCCGCTTTTGCCCAATACGGAGATCAGCGATTGCGTGAACTGCCCATGCCCGTTGCTCTCCCAGGCGCGCTCTACGCGGTCACAAGCAGCAAGCAGCAAGTGATCGGAAGAAGGGATGTCGACGCTACCGCGCTGCACATAGGCACCATCGAGGTAAGTTTCAAGCGGCCGCACATCGGAGGTACCCTTTTCAAACCGCGGCTGCATTTGCAAAAACTGTTCGAGCTCCCGCGTGACCGACCCTGAATGGCAGGAATCCGCGATTACGACGATCCGTGGGTTACGGGCACTTACTTCTTCCAGCAAAAGCGCGATTTCCTTATCGGCCAGGTCGTATTTTCCCGGTTCGCGGCTGTCGTGCAAAACCCAGGTCTGCTCCTGGCTGTCGGACGTTGCGGCCTGAAATTCGCGGGCGGTAATGCCGGTGGACCCATGCCCCGAATAATAGATCACGGCCAAATCCTCCGGCCCTGCCTGGGTAAGGTGCTCCCGAAAACCGGCAATCACCTTTGCGCGCGACGCGTTGGCGTCCGTAAGCACGAGGACCTGGCGCTCGTCGGGGATCAGATCGCCATAATTTTCCTTCAAGAACTTCCCAAAATCGGAGACATCATTCACGCAGCCGTTCAGCGATCTGATCGGCGGGTTCGAGGTGGTACTGTATTCATTAATGCCAATCAGCAATGCGAAGATTTTCATAAGATAAAAGGTTGGGTTGGGAAGAATGGCAGTGTTGCAAGAATGAGCTTGTAACCAGCGAACGGTGGCTCGAATTGCCTGAAATTACCTTCCTGATGAATTAAAATCAACACCCGGTATGCTTTGTTATTGAACGGGGAAATGATGTGCAGAAAATGACCGGGTCCGGTAAATAATTTCTTTGACAGCCGCCCCCAACACCCCGGAAAAATACCGAAATTGAAAGTTTAGTAAGCGAAATTACCAACATGGGCATCGGGACAATCACCCCTCGACAGCATAAAACAAGACGGAACCGGCTGTTTTTCGTCGCGATCGACAAGTACGATCATTGGACGCCGCTCCAATACCCGGTATCCGACTGTCAGCGATTTTTTGCCGTACTCAAAGATTTTTACGGCTTCTCGGACGAAAACTTCGTGATCCAGCCGCTTTTCGACGACAATGCCAAAACCGATATCGTTTTTGATGAGATCTGCTACCTGGCCGATAAGGACGAAAACGGCGAGTTGCGCATCCGGCCGGACGAGAACCTGATCATCTATTTTTCGGGGCATGGCCATTTCGACAAGAACAAAGAAGGTTACTGGGTACCCTCCGATGCACCGATCCTTTCGGAAAGACCAAGCGATTTAAAAAAACTGATTTCGGTCAGCGAGGTGATCCGAATCCTTTCCAATATCAAAGCCCACCACATTGTGCTGATCGTCGACGCCTGTTTTTCAGAGGCTTTCGCAACAATGGAAATCGATGTGGCACAGCAAAGCCAGTCGGCCGAAGCGGAGGACGTTCCGTCGCGCTGGGTGCTCACAGCCGGGCGCAATGGCGTAGTGCCCGACAAAAGCCCGTTTGCGGATGCGCTGATCGACATTCTGCATGCTAATGCGGATGAAAGTGTGTCCATCAACTGGCTGGGCGCACAAATCACGAAGCAGGTCCGCGACAACGGCTTTGAAATAGAACCGCTTTGCAAAAGCCTCGTCAACCAGAAATACAAGCTCGGCGAGTTTTTCTTCCACCGCTCCGTCAAGGTAGCGGAACCAGTCGCGTCATTCGATCACGCAAATCTCCAAAATACGCTGCGGGCAGGCTCCAAAGCGCAGTTCGAGCGGCTTCAAAAAGGGCGCTACAAATACCTTAATATCGAGAGTATACTGGTTTCGGAGATTAATCTCGGCAAATACCTGGATGTGCAAGTCAAAACGGACACACAGGTAGCGTCCCTGGAACTGGCGGTGCAAGCTTTATGGCAAAATAAAAAAACGCAGGCGCTGCTTGTGGGTGACGGCGGTATGGGCAAAACGGTGTCGCTGCTGTTGCTGTGGCGGGACCTGCTTTTTGAAGAAAACGGCCCCGTTCCCGTATTCATTCCGCTGAACGAATACAACTCAGCTTCCGAAGCCGAACGCAGCGACTTCGTAGTCAGGTATATTTGTAAAAACCTGCTCAATATCCCTGAGCCACCCGCCGAAACGGTAAATGCCCTTTGGAAGCTGTTTGAGACACCGCGTGAAGGGAAACCATCGATGATCCTGCTGCTGGACGGCCTCAACGAAGTAACCGTTCCGAAAGGGCGGCTGATGGCCACGGTGAATGACCTCGCAGCCCGAGCGGGCGGAACGCAAATGGTAATATCGTCCAGAAACAAGCAGATTGAGAAACTGGACCTGGCCGGCGAGAATGCCGCATTAATGCAAATCCTGCCCCTCACGCAGGAAACCGTTGTTGCTTACCTGAAAGAGAAAGGCCAGGAAATACCTGCCAACAAGGATTTGCTGGGGTTGTTCGCCAACCCGATGATGCTCACGCTGTATTCCGGGGCCAACAACATCGCATTGAGGTTCAAAGACGACGACCGCTTTCATTTCAAAAAAGTGACAACCTATGGGGAGCTGCTTTGGAATTTCAATGAAGCCCAGCTGGCGCAGCTGACGGACGTCAACGACGAAGCCGACATCCGCTATCAGAATTTTCTCCTGCGCGTACTCGTGCCCTACATTGCATACAGAATGGAAGACAGGGGCAAATACGCCATTACGATCCGCAAACTCGCCGACCCCGCTTTCAATTTCAAAACATTACTCGACGAGGCTTTCACCGAACTCGACACCGAAGAATTGACCGAACTGTACCCCGAGTTCGAAGGCAAACGAAGGGAGCTGGGCCTGGGAGTACTCACCGGCCTGGACGAAAAAGAGCAGCGCTCGGGAAAAGTAAAGCAATTCCTCGTCGAACGCCTCCGCGTGCTGGTCATGGAAGGGGACGATCTACGCTTTTTACACCAGAATTTCAGGGATTTCTTCGCGGTATGCCATATACGTAACATGGCCGAGGCTGCAATGGTACGCCGGGTGCTGCCGGATGTGTTTTTCAGAAACTATATCCCGGTGTACCTGCGGCGGTTGTTGGGCGAAATAGAGGGGGAACATCAATCGGTGCCGGCCTGGAATGCGGCCAAAGGTCGTATGGAACTGCTGGAAAAAGAAAACCTGCTGTCGCGCCTGATGGATTTATGCCGGACTGATTCGGGTATCACCGCCGGTGATGCCGAACGGGCATTCGTGATCCGGAATGTGATGACGATCTGGCTCGATTTGCGCCAGAGCCTGGCCGGTGCCAATCTCACCTGCCTCGACTTACGCCAAATCCAGTTTAATGGTCTCCCGTTGTCCCGCCATCAGGGCAGCGCCTACCTTTCGGCACGGTTTGAAGGCAGCGTCCTGGATGGCGATAGCTTCCTGTTTAAAGGACATTACGGACAAATCAACCAGGTACATTATAGTCATGATGGCAAAAAACTGCTGACGGCGTCGGACGACGGTACCATTAAAGAATGGTTTACGGCCACCGGCAAGCTTGTGCAGACTTTTTCCGGCCATACCGACAAGGTGGTTTCAGCCAGATATAGTGCCGACGGCCAGAAGGTGGTTTCAGCATCTTTTGATACGTTCGTTAAGGAGTGGTCGGTAGATAACGGCACGGAACTGGCCAGTTATGAACATTTGCATTCAAAAGTCAATGACGCAGTGTACTCACCGGACGGGACTAAAATTCTCACCTGCGCCGACGACAAGTTACTCCGGGAATGGAGTGTTGCCTCGCAGGAATGCATAGCAACCTACGCCGGCCACAGCAAAAATGTAACGGCAGTGTGTTACAGTCCGAAAGGAGATAAAGTCCTGTCGGCTTCGGCGGACGCTACCGTCCGGGAATGGTCGGTCAAAACGGGCGCGTGCCTCCGGGTAATGAGCGGCCATACCGGGAAAGTCAACAGTGTTTGTTACAATCCCGGCGAAACGCAAGTACTGTCGGCATCCGACGACAGCTCGATCATCGAATGGTCAGCGGAAAGTGAGGCTCCATCCCGGATTTTCAAAGGACATACCGATCAGGTGTATCATGCCGTTTACAGTACCGACGGCGAAAGAATCCTTTCCGCATCGAAAGACAAAACCCTTCGGGAATGGTCGGTCAAAACCGGTCTGGAAAGCCGCACCTACGCTGGACACACGGACAAGGTGAATTTTGCGAGCTATTCGCCGGACAAACCCCGGGCCGTTTCCGCTTCCGACGACAAATCGATCCGCGAATGGAGCCTCGAAACCGGTACGCAGCTGTACGCGATCAGCGGGCAGTCCGACTGGGTGGTTAACAAATGCGTCGTCAGCCCGGATTCCCGAAAGTTGCTCACCGTTAACTACGATCGCACTTTCACCGAAATACACATAGCGTCGGGCATTGCCCTGCAGACATTCCGCGGGCATGAGAAATGGCTGCACCGCGCAAGGTATAGTGCCGACGGTACGAAAATCATCTCGACCTCCGACGACCTCACGATCCGCGAATGGCTCGTCGCCACCGGCGAATGCATCCGTATTTACAAAGGCCATTCGCTGGGCGTTGAGGAGGCCGTTTATAATGCCGGCGGCACGCAAATTTTTTCCCGGGATTTCGGGCACAACTTCCGCATTTGGTCGGTAGCTACGGGTGAATGCCTGGAAATGGTCGACGACGAAGCGAAAAAAAAGCAGCTGCAATCGGAAATGCAGGCGCTTGTAACCGAGGCCGCCAAGCCATTCCATATCAAAAGCCGGTACTCCGAGATCACTGTGAAAGACGCCACCTCGAAGCCGGTGCTCACATTTGCGAACGTTTCGGGGCTTTTGGTGCAAGGCTGCGATTTCCGGAATGCAGACCCGGCCTCGAATTTCTCCGAGGCCGTCAGGAAAAACCTGAGAAGTTACGGCGCCATTTTCAGCGACGAGGACGAGGCTACATGGGAGCGCGCAAAATCGGCCGGTTAGTTGGCTAGCAACCCATCGATCACATTCAGAAAGCCCCCGGCAACCGCCTGAAAACCCTGTTTGTTGGGATGGATTTCGTCGTACCATTGGTCGTCCGCCACAAGCCCGCGCGCGTTGATATAGTGCACGTTCGGGAACTCGGACGCAACCGCACGCAGGCGATCGTTGAACTCATTAAGGATATAGCTGATCACTCCTTTGCGGTCTGTCTGGCTGGTCATGCCTTTTTCGATCATGTAGCGCCCCAGCCAGCCTTTGTCCGTTTTATCCAAAGGCGTAATATAGTCGTAACCATGGCAAAGCGCATGAATATCCGGGCGTAATGCAAACAGTTCGTTGAACATTTTCCGGTAAATCACCTGTAAATTGTCCAGCTCGGCAAGCAGCGATGCTTCGAGGTAGTCTTGTGGCGGCAATCCCGTGGCATGGGGCCCCGGCTTGATATGATTACGAAACTGCTCGCCCAGCACATCGTTTCCGCCGCCGCTGATGAGGAAAAATCGCGGGGATTTATCGTCCACCGCTTCCAGCCACTCTCCTTCCCGGTCATAGTTCGCCAGCGTATCTCCTGCCGCGGCCACGCAAAAGATCGGGTAAATTTTCGACAGGTGATCGATCGTATCGACCACCAACGGATGTTGAAACCACGAATCTCCTTCGGATACAATTTTGGGTGCCCGCGGGAACCGCAGACGCATGATCCGGTATTTGGAGTTGCGTATCAGGCGCGCTGTTTTGTTGGCCACATCCAGCAGGCCGTCGCGGATAAAGCCTTTTTCATCCAGGTGGGCATCGCGCTGGCGCAATTGCACATCGGGTTTCAGCTGATACTCGGGCTGTAAATCCGGGCGGGTTTTAACCTCGAAATAATTCCCCAATGCATACTCGGCAAGGTTTTCGTCTTCGAGCATCCGGGCAAGATCGCTTTCGGCAATGATATTGTATTCGGGATTGGCATATTCCAATGTCAGCAGCTGGGTCGACCAGCTTGCGGCTACACTTTTGTCGGTTTCTCTGGTGCCCCCGCCGATCCCGCGGGTAGATCCCTTTTTACCCACAGTAAATGGCGACGGCAGGTTTTCGAGCGTCAGTTCCTCGATATTCGACAGGTCCTCGGCACTGACGATAAATTGCAGGTATTCCGCGTTTTTAGGCCAATTATACAACTGTACGTAGCTGTCCAGCGAAATAGGGATGGTCGTTTGCCCATTGTAAGTAAGCGCTTTGGAAGCCCCCGGGTCCAACGGGGTAACAATCGGGTCTAGCAGGCCCAATGACGCGCCGAATCCGGCATCCAGAAATACACAGCAGCAATACAACTTACGGCTGCTGGTGTTCGTGATCCTGATCCCGATGCTGCCTTTCCATTCGCCGTCGATTTGCTGGTAGTGCAGCCTCACGACCCCATTATCCGTCCCGATCGGCTGCCCGTCGCCATCAGTGACCTCAATCCGTAACGGCGCCCCTTCCGCCGTATCGTTTTGAAGGTTCTTCAGAAAATGCCAGTTGGAGATATGTTTGAGGTCTTTCACCAGCTCGGACGCAAATGCCTCCGAATCTAGCGCTATCTGCTCCACAACCGGGCGAAAAGTATCAAAAGGTTTCGTCAGAACGGCATGCCCGTTCCGGAACGACAACGTGTAGTGTGCCTCGGCCTCCTTCGCTTCCAACTTGGCCTGAGCCGGGATTTCCGACATGAGCTTTTCCGTAAGCAAAAGGCTATCCGTCAGGATATTATCTACATTATTGAGATGGATTTTAAGCTGCTGGCTCATTAATCCTTCCACATATCCCTGGTAAATCCTGGAAGTATCGAGTGCCGATTCCACCGCATTGTCGAACGCCAGAATGGTGGTATCTGCCCCTACCGACCGAACTTTGGCTTCGTATATCTGCCCATCGTCGCGCACGGTAATGCCGCGGGTAGCCCGCCCGATGCCGTGAACGGCCCCGCGTTGCAGCACCCAATTTCCGGCACCATCACGTATGACGTCGGCGTAGGTAGCGCTGCCCGCTCCGCCGGGCTTGTTGAATACGTTGTTCAATGCAAGTTCGCGGTGGAATGCAGGCGGAATGTACATGACGGGCGTTTGCTCAAAGGCATTGTTGAGCATCTGCTTGACGCGCCCGTGCAAAGCGGAATACGATAGCTGCCCGCCGGTGGCTTCGAGCGATTTGAGCAGGTATTTGGTAAAAACACCCTCACCGCTTACCTCCACCGCCGATTCGTCGGACTCGCATGCAGAAAGGCTCACGTGCCTGGCCGGGGGAAGTACGGCATCGATATGCTTCCCGGCAAAATCAGCCGGAGAAAGTTCAGCGCCGAAAATGAATTTCTCCCAGGTCCGCTGCGGGAAAACATATGGGATGCGGCGCTCGACCACCTGTCCGTAAGTCGATTTGATCAGCCCTGCATTGCGGGTGTTATCGCCGGAATGGCAGCAATCCGAGATCACGGTAATGTGCGCGCCGCTTTGGGAAACTTCGTTGATCAGGTAGCGCAATTCCTTGTCGGATATCAGGTAATCGTTATGGTGCGCCTCGTCATAATAGCTTACCAGGCATTCCAGTTTGCCATCCTGTTCGCTCGTCCAGACGGTTGCATCGGCTGCTTCCTGCGTGCCGTGCCCCGAGTAGTAAAACACGATCACATCGTCTTTACCTGCCTTACCCAGTTCCCGGAAGGCCTCCACGATCGCCGCTTTCGTTGCCTGCTGATTGGTCAAAAACTGAATATGCTTTTCTTCGAACGATGTGTCGTTATCCAGGTACCGGCGGACTTTTGTCGCGTCGGCCACGCAACCTCTCAGTTTCGGAAATGCTACTTTCTGATTCAGCACCACCTGGTCTTCATAAGCATCGATCCCGACCACCAATGCGAACAGGTTCGGTTTCACGACAGCGCCTTCATCATTGTTGAAATGCGACTCGAAATCCTCCGGCGGGGCAACTTCCACGCCCCTGGGCTCTGTCCACTGTGTTTCGAGCGCGGCTTCGTTGGTGATAATGCCCTCTTCCGCCGCAACAAATGCCTCACGCGTGGCGCTCGCGGGCTGGTATGCCGGTGCTTGCACGCCAGAGATCACCTGTTGCCAGTCGAATGCCGGCCCGACATCCCATTTTCCACTGGTGCGGTAGTTAACGTGCGACACTATGCCTTTAAATGAAAGTACATCCTGCGTGCCCTGGTACCGCACCGGCTCATCGAGAAACTGGCGGGGGATATTGTATTTTTTAGTCAAAAACCGCAGCAGAATGATCAGGCTCTCGTATTGCTGCTGCGTATACGATGCATAGTATTGCTGGTCGCGGAAGGGCTGGTTCAATTTCTGGTATGCCTTGGTCTGCGTGAGCGGGCAGTACAGGTCAACGCGGCCGGGATTGTCCCTGGGCCGTGAATAAATCGTTTCCAGATTGGCGCCCCGTTCCACGAGGTAACCATAATTGATGATCTCGATCGCGATCGTCACCTTGTCCTGTGCGTTCCCCGTGCCCGCGTTGCCAATACCCGCGCCAATGTGCCCCGACCAGTCCTTCGACGGAAACAGCTGATAAATGGTGCCGTCGCGGGCGATGACAAACGGCACCGAAACCCGGAAGTTCTGGGTCGTAAGCGTATTAATGCCGCCGCTCAAGTTACCGGCAGTGAAATGGAGAACGATCCGTTGTTTCGGATGCGGCGGCTCCGGCGTGTTGAAATATCCCGAGCGGTTTTTGGGTTTGCAGAAAACACCCTTCAATGACAGGTTTTCTCCCGCTACGGGCACCGTAAATGGCGTAAACGTATAATCAGTCCGGTTTTTGAATGCCGCCTCGTCGGCAGCGAGCGTATCATAGCGCATGAGCAAAGAGGAATAAGGTTGGAGAAAGCAGGGAACATCTGCGGCGCACCGGAGACGGGGACGATTTACCAAAAACGGGAGGCATTATGAAACAATTTCCTCATGATTTATCCAAAGGTTTCGTAGAAATAATCCTATCTTTCCACTCCGCGCACAGCGCTCCAGTACCGTAAACTTTTAACACTATCACCAAAATGGAATCCATCGATCCAAAGCAGTACGTTAATGAACTTGCACTTCAGAATTCCAGGGAATCGTTCATCACCGAAACCGAGCGCGAAATGCTCTCGCGAGATCTCACCAGCACCGAAATAGACACGCAAACGAATGTCGAACAGTCGTTTATGAACGACAAAAGTCTGGTGTCGTTTGTATCCGAAGTGTCGGATCAGCGGCGGCAGGATGTGTTGCATTCCGTGCTGCTGGCGCAACTGGCGGCCAACAAGAAATTTCCGGAAGAGGACCAGATCAAAGACTGGTATGATGAATTCGTGAACGTACTGAGCAACATCGGATGGGCCTTTCAATCCGCGAGTTTTACGCCATTCACTTCGGAGGGCTCTACGATCGAAGTCGACAAGGCCATTATCGACCTCGTAGCCAGCGCCGTGGGCGGCTCGGCGCTCGTACCGCTCGTGACCAAAACCCTGGACGCCATCAAAGGCCTCAGCGATACCAGCGGCAAATTCATCGCGTTCGAAAAAAATACCCATACCGCCACCAAAGGGGCATTCCAGATCGGAATTGCCCAGGAAGTGAATAATACGGTTGCGCTTCAACTGGGGACTTTCCTGATCACTTCTTCCGACACGATCAAGCAGATTCTGTTCTTCAAATCATCCACCAGCCGAACGACCCTCGAATTCTGCTCACGCGTGGGTACGCTGGACGAAACCACCTACGCAACGGTCCGCGATGCGGTTCAGGCAAAACTGGGGCTGAAAGCGACTGATTTCATCGCAGGTATTGATTTGAGTTAAATACTAATTTCGACAAACGGCATTTGTGCAGCGCCCGGGCTGAGCGTTGCACAATTAGTTACCTCACATCTGGTTTACCGACCATTGCTGCACTGCTACAATCACCGGCTGCAAGGCCCTGCCTTTTTCGGTAAGGCTGTACTCCACCGTGGGCGGGACCGTCGCATATGCCTGCCTGTGAACCAGTTCTTTGGATTCGAGGAGCTTCAATTCCTTTACCAGCATACGCGTGTTGATCCCAGTGACGGCTCTTTCCAGTTGCTTGAACCGCATCGTACCTCCCATCAGGGTATTGATGATCGACATCGTCCATTTGCCCGAAATCAAGTCCATTGCCGTCTGGAACGGACATTCAGTGCCTGGTAATTCAGTTTTTTCTTCGGCCATAACAATCTGTAAATCAACAAAGCTTTACTTTCTATCCCTAAGGAACAAAAGGATAACTACTTGCAAAAGTAACCGCACACGGGCAATTTCGCATGAAACAAACGACCAACTTATGCTATTGACAGCTATCAGAAACCGGATCCAAACCGAATTTGAAAATGTACGCGAGGTGGAGGCCGGCGGCGACTATTTTTTCATGTACAAGGATGAAGAAAAATTTCCTTTCGCTACCATCGTGACGAGCGATAACGACTTTGACAGTGTATCAAATCTCAATCGGGGTGGTTTTTACCGGCTCAACATCGGAATCGACAAAGCCACATTTCAGCATTTGTTTGCCTCTATATCCGCCAAACCGGGCATAGGTGGCTACGTGGATTCCGGCATTGACTTCACCAAAGAAAATACGCTCTTTCCTCACCCATTCTACGGAACGATGTATTGGGTAAGCATCGTCAACCCGACCGAAGATTCCTACCCGCAACTCAGAGGGTTCCTGGATTATGCCTATACGAAGGCTAAAACAAACTACGAAAAAGGGCACTCTGCCGCTTAACCTCAACTTACCTGAATATGCAAATGATTGTCATTATCAGGAAACACATACCCGAGCTGCGGAATGAGCGAGCTTAGCCGGGAATCAATCAGTAACGCGCTGCTTACGCTGCTGAATTTCTTCAAGTTTTTCCGACCGAAGAAATCGCCTTGCAGCGGCAGGCCGAAACCCAGGCCTTTTTTATATATGGCTGGGAGGCTGGTCAGGTAAGAAAGAATATTAACCACCATCTCCACCGCCCCGGCGGATTCGAAGCTTCCGCAAGGGAAGTTGATGTCGATGCATCTGCCGACGCAATGCCCGGTGCATTTTCCATTGGAGGGCTGCCGGATGAAACTACCGATCACGATGTCGCGGAAATTGGCGGCTTTGGCACATTCGCAAATGTGTGCGATGACGGGCAGCGCTTTAATAACGGATGTTTTTGGATTGACCTGGTGTACCTGCATGCCATTGACAATCCGTTCGAGCTGGTCTTTCGAGCCGAATTGCCGGTTGGTTTGCACAAATCCTTCCGCCACGATATCCAGGATCGTCTGGGCATGTTGCCGGTTGGTATCGAAAATGCTTCCCGGTGTTGCCGGTTGTGTGGGCAGAGCATCGGTAATCCCGAGCACAGCTTTCATGCGCGCCCACGTGACCGGACCAACGATACCGTCTGCCTCCGCCTGTGAAAAACCCTGCTGCAATTGCCATTGCGACACCGCTTCGGCAAAGGCTTCTTCGCCCAGACTGACATTCGAATTGCCGGTGAGCGGCAGCAGCAGCGCATTAATAGCGTCATAATGCATTCCCCAGCCCAGCGAGTCGGCGTACCGGCGGTTTTGGGGGATTGCTTTCGAAATGCCCCTCACCTGATTTTCAATATCGTCGTAAAGATCTTCCGATTCCGGGCCGTCTACTTCGTACTCCCCTGTTTGGGTGTATTCATTTTCCATCCCATAGAATGTCGCTTCATCCATGGCCTCCCGGTGCTGCATTTCATCGCCGGGGATGTCGTATTGTTCGCTTTCGACGTATTCGTGGGTAATGGTCGGGTGCCCACTTACCGGGACGTACCCGCCGATATTTTCACAGATCACCTGACCTATCCCGATCGTCCGCAGATCGAAGTGCATAATGTCCCCGCTGGCTCTCGGGCCGAAGTCGGTGGCGCCCCACGCGAGCCCGGCTATTTGCCTGAGCGCATACACGAGGTCGGTATGCAGGTTCAGAAAACCGTTGAGCGGGTTCTTGCCGCTGAATGTCGCCGACCCGCGCCAATAGGCCAGTTCGGAGGCATTACGGCGAAGGTAATCGATGAACTCGTCGCTATGGGTCTTCAATTGCCGGTGAACGGCCCGGGTATCATCGCCATGCGCCTGGGCAATCGAATGCAGGTATTCGAAGATAGTGGCACCGGGCAGCGACTGATTACCAGCAGCATTGCGAAGCGCCTGGATCATCCTGACCCGTTCTTTCAATAGCTCCTTGTCGTATTGCACCCAGCCGGCCCCTATCCACGGATTGGCATACGCATGAATGTCGATGGCGAGGCCGAAGCCGTGCAGCGCCTCTTTCTCCTTCGAAAGCCGCGCCGCACTGTAACGGGTATCCGCCGTAAAACCGAGCGCTTTACCCAATGCAGCAGGTGTAAGTCCTTTGTATGCCGTTTGATTCAAAAGCCACTGTTCGGCTTCCTTCATTTTCCGGTACAGCAGCAAATGCACGCCGTCGGTTAGTTTTACGCCCAGCCAGGCTGGTTTAACAATGTATTTAAACCAGTTGGCCGCGCTGAATTCATTGTTGGTCAATGCACCTATCCGGGATTTGATCACCGCCCTGTTCAGCTGGCCCTGCCCGTAGAAACCGGCGCTATTAAGCGGGTACTTCAATTTATGTTCGAAAAAGCCCAGCGTTTCGAATGTCGATGGGCCCAGGATACCATCCTGATCGGCCTCGGCCAGGTAGTTCGCGATCTGGAACTGGTGGACGGCTTCGGTAAAAACAGCGTCGGCGACCGTCGCAGAGGTATTTATGTCGAACGCGCTGGCCGCATTGGAAGTATTGTAAGCGTCGAGCAGCTGCCTTACAGCATTCAAATCGACGGACTGGCCCAACCTCGTTCTGATATCCGCGAACGGAATGCCCGCCTTTGTTATCTGTGAAGTATTCGTAGTCGTGCATTTCTTATTGGTAGCGGGGTCGAGAACGGAATAGGTCTTGCCTGCCTGCGTGAGGCTCAATTTCGGTTTGCGACGTCCGGCTTCATCCTCCTCTACCCATTCCGGGGTACTACCTGTCAAGTTGTCGAGCAGTTCGGCGGTTTCTTTCACGATCAGCTTCACCTTCCGCAGCCTATGGTTTTTCAATGCTTTTCGGAACGATTCCAGGACCTTCGGATCGATCGACTTCGATACGATCAGGCGGCGCTCGGCTTTCGTCAGCAGCAGCCGTTTGATGTCCGCCATCGTCCGGACGTCCTTATAGAATTTAAAATTTTCGATTAGCGCCTTTTTTAATATGTCATTCTCAAATGCTTTGTCAATGGCATTTCCTATCCATTGCGCACTCATTTGCGGACCCGATAGCGTCATACCCAGTTTCGGACTTCTGCCCCCTTTCACTTCAATCACATAAATGCGCACACGATCTCCGCTGACCGAAAACCCGATGAGGTCGATCCCGTGCCCGGAGCCATTGTACTGCCCGGGAATAACATGGTCCATTTGTACCTTCACCCCGCCGCCAAGGTCCATGCCGTCGTTGATCAGCATTTCCCGCACCAGTTCTTCGGCCTCTCCACCGGTTTTCAAACCCAGGTCAACATCCTCCCCCTCAACCCAATCTTCAAATTCGTAATCAATTTCCTGGTCGGATGCCGGTACGATCAGCTCCATTCCCGCAGCACTCACTTCCTTGATCGAATCAATAGTGCCGAATACGGCATGGCTTAGCTCGATATATTCATAGTAATCCTGGGCTTTACTGAAACCGTTGATAGCTTTTTTCAATGCCGGTGCGGAAACCACTTTCCGGATCTTCATCAATGCGGCCGATTTGGAAAGCAGCTCTTCTATTTTTCTGAATTTGGCCGCGAACCGCGCGGGTACGCTTGCGCCGGAAGTCAGAATGAAAATCACTACTTCAAACAATATCCATCCCACGAGTTTGCCGATGGAATACAATTTTCTCTGCGGGTCGGCGGCGCTGAGGTCGGCCCTGATTTCATCGGCTTTCTCGCCGACGATGTCCTTGATCATCTGCCAAACCGCAGAAGCCGCGTCTGCAAGGGAGAGTTCCGAAAACTCCTTGTAGAGATCGTACAGCTGTTCGAACAGCTCGCCGGTGAAAATGCTTTTGATGAAATCCCACAACCCTTTCACCGTATCGATCGCCGAGTCTATGAAACCGTCCCTGATCCCTTCCAGAAACCCGACAATGCTCTTTCCAACGATAATCGCCGCATTCTTCCAGTCGGGGCGCACGCCTACAATCCGGCTGTCGCGGAGCATTTTAATATAAGTCTCGTTGGGGAAATAAATAAACCTGTTCTCTTTCAAACGGATGGTTTCGTAAATCGTGCGGGTTTCAGCCATATCCCGATCTAGTACGTGGTTGCGCCACCAGGTGGTACTTTGTCCCTGGTAATCCAGTGCATCGCCATCGGCATTTAGGATACTGAATGCGTGGATGATCGTCCGCCGGTCATTACCGATCTCGATTTCGTAATTAGGATAAAACCGCTTTACCAGTGTGTCGAGCGCATCGTTCTTTTTCACCAGGTAAGCGCCTGGCGGCGTTTTGATCGTTACCGGATCAGGGGCTTTGGAACTATCGGGCGTGGCCAGGTAGTATTTCTGTATCCAGCCCGACTGCCCTTTTTGCGTACTGATTTTTACCCAGTCTTGCTCTGTTGGGATGGTCGACAGGCCGGTTACCGTCACACGTTCGCCATGCGGGTACATGATGTCATTCCGCTTGTAGGCATCGCCCGGGCGGTCGTGAAGATAAATGCCCGGGTTGCCCTTCACATAGGCGGTGTAGCTTAGGGCAGTCTCTTTGGGCGCATGGTTTTTTTTGGATTTTTCCACTTCGGCCAGCACGAAAGTCCTGATCGCCGCCCAGGTCTTCTCCCCCAGCCGGCCGTCGATCATCGTGCCCTTGAAACCGAGTTTGGGCTGCCATAATGCCACCGCCTTCGCAAATAGCTCCTGGTCCGGGGATTGGTTATGGAAACCCAGTACTTTCAGTATTTCCAGCTCAAATTTCTCCCATCCCAGTATTTGGGCCAGCTTCTCATTCGCAACCGCCGCTGTTTTGAGATTGACGTTGGAAAATGATGTCTGCCGGATGATCGTTTTCAGCATCGCCGTCCACGTAGATGGCCCCAGCATGCCATCCGCCGGATACAGATCGTTGGCCCTTTGCCATTCGGCCACCGCGTAGGCAAAGTTTTCCTGCGTCGGGGAACTGTTCGGATACCCCAGCAACGCATTGATTTCGATTTCAAAATACGACCAGCGCAGCTCGGCCGCATACCGGTCATTCCATTCGATCGCCTTCGGCAGATTTACCTCTTCGTCCAGTAGGGCCTCGCCGGAATACAGGTCCTGTAAGTCCCAATCCTGTTCCCCGTCCGCTACCACGGCCTCCGACGATTCAGCTTGAAAATCCTCGTCGTCGGTGAGCCAGAAATCCGCGATCGGTGTGCCGGCGAGCATCTGGTCGATGCTTTCATATTCGTTACCCGCTTCGCTCCCTGTTTCGGGAACAAAATCAATGAATGGAGATTGCATAAGATCGGAATTTACAGGTGGCTGTTAATTGAGCGCGGAGTTCACCCGGGCGCCGTTCGACTGTACCCGCACCGTGCCGGTAATGTTGGCCTCCGGGTTTTTGATTTTGTGCCCGGTGGCTTTTTCCCAGTTGTTGATCACCGTCAGAATATCCAGTAGCGCGTCGCGTTCGGCCGGGTCGGGCGTCACACCCGGCAGCCCCCGCTGGCTTTCGATCACATTCCTGATCCACACCGACGGCGCTGTGACTTCGAATGTACCAAACTCGATGTTCCTCAGGATGGTAGCCATCGGCGCGGCCATATCAAACAATGCCTGCGATTTCTTGTGCGCTTCCAGCCCCACTTTCTTACCGATGTTATCCAGCCGCTCCGATGCTGTGTTGGCCTGGCAACCGAGGAAGTTCACCAGCGGGCTGTCGGTCGAAACGATGTACATCAGCCACGTCATAAACCCGACGCTCGCATACTCCTGCCGCGACAGGTTCATGTACCGGTAATTCTGCAAGGTAAGTGTGCCATTACCGCCACGACGCGCGAGCAGGATTTGCCGGATTTTGGTAGCCATATCGATAATCCGCTGATAGTCGGTGGTATTGGCGCCGCTGGTATTATTGGCATTGATATATGCTTGCCAAAGCTCCGCCAGAAGCTGTTCAAACAGCAGTACAAATTCCCGGTTGGCAGTTTTGGCTTTGTAATAGGGGAACTCCGCATTGGAAGGATCACCAAATGCCAGCTCCATCCCGAACATCCGTTGGTAGGCGTTCCGGCGTCCCCCTTCCGGCCCGAACCGCAGGTCACCGGCAATGTTCCGGTAGCTGGTGTTGGACAGGGTTTTGTAGAAAAGGCTTTCTGTATTATTAATCCACTGCGCGGCCTGCTGCTGCATCGGGTCTGTCGCGCTGGCGACTCCCAGCACTTCGTCGTGCTGGAACAAATGGATCAGGCGACCGATGATCTGCGCGATGCGCGTGTTCTCGATCATGTAAGCATATATCAGGTGATACGGGGGCGCATCGCCCCCCTCGAACGCGCGCGTGCCGTCCGCAGTAAGCAGGTTTATCGGGCCCCGGGTCATATCGAACCAATGCCGCTGGATGGCCTTATCGATCACCGACGGATCTTCGTAAAATATGTAGTTTGCTCGCGTGGCGGCATCGAATGACCCTGTATCCGGGATGACCGGCAGGGCCATTGGCAATACAACCGGATCCGAATCACGACCGGGTAGACCAAGCACGTCGGGTGGGCTAGTTGAAACAGGCTTCCCTGCATAATCGCTCAGCAATGGCGGATACTGATCCCGCACGTTATCCGTATTGGTCGTGAAAATGAGATGATCTATGAAATCCATGTCTGATCTTTTTTAAGGTGAATGAATACCTGAAATGCTAATTGTCGCCCGGTTTGAGGTAGTTGCTCCGCGTACTCAAATACGTCTTGTTCCGCCGGTCGTATTCCTTTTTGGTTGCGGCTGTTGCCTTTCCGGTAGCATTCTGCTGCCGGCTGACGATGTAAGCTTCCCGTTTCTTCTTTACATCTTCGAGCAAACTGACGTAGTCCATTTTGTTCCGGACCAACTCGGCGTACACAGCCGGATCGGCGTTACAATCCAGGGAGAGCAGCGCCAACGCATTTTCGATGTTTTCAATGAAACCGGTCATGCTGTGAATGTCCCGATCGAAGCTATCTAACTGATCCATAAAATATCCGTTTAAAAGTTTTCCTAATTCATTTCAACCGAGAAACCCAGTTTGGTCATCCAGTCTTCCTGCTGCTTGTACAGCGCGGGCAGGTCGCCCGTTCCTACGCCTATTTTGTAGCCATTCAGGGCGAGCAATCGCAGGCATTCCTTCCAGATCCACGCATGGGAAGTAAACAGCGCCGGTCCGGCCAGGTATTCGAGTTTGGAAAGTTCCAGCGGGCCGGACCGGTTGGGGTTAATGAGTTGCGACAACGATTTGCCGTCAAATGCCCGATGGCCTGTTCCCAACAGGATATGCACCACGGCAGGCAATGCCTCCATGCATTTCCGGATCAGCGGTACCGACGCAAAACTGACGAGTTCGATGTCGTAATCGTTCTTAAAGGCATCGAGCAGCGCATCCCACGGGCCACTGCCATAAAATTCCCGGCACATAGTAACGTTAAGCATTACACGCAGATAAGAAATCGGGTGCGGATCGTTGGCGTGGAATGCGAACACGCTGGCCGGAGACCCGCTCACGACATCGCTCAAAGCCGCCACCGCCGCAAAGCCGGTATGCACAAAAGCAAATGCATCGGCGGCCATTTCGGAAGCCCAGCTGCTGAATGCTTGGGCTACTTCCGGCGGATAACCCGAGAGCTTGTTCTGCAATGCCAGGGCCAGCTCTTCATTCCAACCCAGGATATGCGCTACCTGATGACCCGTTTCATGGATAATCGCGGTAGGTCTGTACAGGTTATGCTGGGTAACTTTAATCGCCGCGACCGGGCTGATCCGGCCGTCCCAGAGCCGCAGGCCCGCTTTCAGGATCGAGGCACCCACGCCCTTGTCCACGTAGGTCAGTACGAGCGGGGTTTTCCGGCCGAGCGGGTGCAGGAGCTCCTGCATACTTTTAATACACAAAATATCGCATGCCCGCAGAAGCGCCGCCAGCCTGGGTGTCGTACGCGAGTTGATCGCCACGGTGTAAAACTGGATCGTCTCTTCCGCTTTCAGGTATTTATCCCGCAGTTGCAGGACGCCGCGCCGCACACTTCGCTGGTTATCCGGCCCATTGCCTGTTTCCAGCTGCTGTTTCAAACCCTGCGCAAAGGCTGTCACTTCATCAATGCTTTGTTTGAAGGATGCTTTGAGCAGCTGCTCCATGGTATGGTCGATACCCTGCCAGGCAGCCTCGGATGCCAGGTTTTCCAGCACCGCCAGCCGGTTGGTCGCCATGAGCCAGTGGTTGATCTGCCGCGTCAGCGACCTGTCAATGGATTCGGTTGCGTACATAAGGCCGGCTCAGTCAAATTTTTTATCCGCTACAATGCTTACTTCAGGCGCTGTCAGGTTCGGAAACGACAGGTCGGAAAGGCTTCCCAGCGACAAATTGCCACGGATTGCGCTGATGACCGTCTTAATCGCCGACATTCCCTGTACGTTCGTCCACACGAGCTTGATCGTAACGCCATCCTGCGGTGCCGCCTGGGCAGTTTTAAATTCTGCGGCACGCGCTTTGAAGAAGGCCACCACGGCATCGTAGGCTTTTCCGCTTAATTTTTCGGTCATAGCCTGCACGATTTTTCCCATCATATCCTTGCCGGCCATCTTGCCCAGCACATCCAGCGCCGCAAATTGCTCCTGCTGGTCGCCAATATGCTCGAAATAAAGCTCCGGTACGGCTTCGTGCACAATCTTCACTTTACTACCAATGTTTTTCCTCAGAATATCCCCTAATACTCCTTTCACTGCATTCCGAATGTGCATTCCGGCTGTAAGGAAGTCGCCTTTGTTCAGATTTTCGACAATTCCGCTCGCATCCTCTTCACTGAAATAGTAATTCAGCCGGATCTCCGATTTGACAAAGTTGAGTACCACCTGCACATCCGCCGACCGGCTTTCGGTACCCGCCACCGGCTGACCGTTTTCCACGGTCCGGTGGCTCGTCCTCTTCACCTGCGGAATACGCAGCCGCGCCCCGTCGATTTCAAGGTAGTAAAAGCGCTGGCCTGCGGTCGCCCGAAAGCGTGTGGCCGTTTTTCGCGCCGGTACATTCCGGCCCAGCGCCGGCTCTTTCAGCAGCATGGCCGACGCCTCGCTGTTAAGCGGTAGTAACTGCACCCAGGCCTTTGGCTGTCGCGCATTCAACCCCGGCAGGTTCTCGAACCGACTGATCGCCGACAGTTTCCCACCCGAAGCGATCTCGTAGATGTGCACTTTCGCCTTCACCGGCTTGGAGGTATCGATGCCGTATTTGTCTTTCAGGAAATTGCTCAGCGGCAGATTCCGGTAAGTTTTTACCGTGCCTGCCGTTTTGGGATCGATCGTGATCTCGTATACATGCGTAAATTTTTTGTACAATTTCACTGCACCGCCCCGGGGCATGCTTACCCATAGCGCTTTTTGCTTGGTAGGCCGCAATTCCTCGCGGATGTATTGCGGGGGAAAATGATCGGCCGCGGCCTGCTCGAATGCTTCCAGCAAATGCATGGTCAGCGCTTCCTGGTCGTTCAAGGCAGCTTCATCGAGGCCCGTCATGTGCTGGATAGTACCCTCCACGGTATTGGCAATGGCTTCATAGGCGAGGTCCGTTTTACCGGTTTCGGCCGTTTCGAAACCGATCGCGCTCATTCCCACATCGATAATGCTTGCGGCGAGCGGTTTGGCCACATTGGCAGGTACATATTTCTCCACCAGTTTGGCCAGTAGCCCAGCCAGGAAGTTGATCACTTTTTGCCGGCCGATAATCGTCAGCGCCATTTTGATCACCGGCTGCAAGGCAATCAATGCCGCGGGCAGAAACTTTTCGATCGCCGGCGCCGGGCTTTCTCCCGGTTGCAGCGCCTTTAATTCCCCGATAAACTGCTCCCGTGCCGCCGGGTAGCTTTGTTTTTCTACATAGCCTCCTGTTTCGTAACTCGTGAGCCGTTCGATGTTTTCAAAAGAAAGTTCGTACTCCGATACGATATGGTCGGTCTCGCTTTCATTCGCTGAAAAAACCAACTGCGCAATATGGTGATCGAACTCCATTTGCACTGCTTCCAGATCGGCCTCGCGCTGGTCGACATCGCCGCCTGCTTCTGCTTCCAGGTTCAGGTATTTTTTGGACAATGTCTGCGCATAAGGACGCAGGTTCTGGGGAAGCTTGCCGATCGCAAATTTCAATACCTTTTCAAGCAAAGGTTTAACCAGCCCTTTGATTTTATTCAATATCACATTCACGGGCAATAGCTTACCTACCGCCGCAACGCCTTTCTTGGCAAGATCAATACCCGTTTTCACAGCCGATTTGACTTTGTTGAAAATCTTGCCGAAAAACTGCTCCTGCACAGGACTGAATGTACCATGATTAAATTCCAGCCGGTCGAAATAATTTTCCAGCTCCGCCATCGAATGGTCGGCCAGATTGTTGCCCGTAAAATGCTCCGATACCTTGTCGATCATGCCGGTGGTTTCGCGCAGCAGCGGCTCAAAATACTCGTTGGCCTGGCGCGTCACAAACGGAATGTAGTTGCTTCCCATGGCGAGTTCGTTGGACACTTTGCTGCGCCATGTATCCTCCACCTCATTGGCGAGTTCGTATAATGTTTCAGTAAATTCCGCGTCGTTCAGCTCGGAGAGGAGACTGACATACCCGGTACTCAACGGACTGGCCGCGTCGCGGTCGGCCGTTTCGTAGGTCCTGGAAAACGGGCTGTCGATCTCAAAAATATAATTGTTGCCCTGGGTACCGGTTTCGGCCGGGGCTTCTTCCTGCTCCCTGACAAAGACATCCGCGAAAGGAGTTTCGTATTGGCTAAGTACGCCATTCATGTTTCGATCCATAATCAACAATTTTAGGGATGATGAAAGTCACCCGGTAAAATTGCCCGGATCGCTGCCCGATTTCAATCCCACTAAAGGGGGATTTTCAATCCTTGTCCGAGAAGGTCTCGTGATAATGGTGAATCAGCGCCGCGGTATTTTTCGCGCCGGTCTTTTCCAGAATATTCTTGCGGTGCGATTTCACCGTTTCGTAACTAATGAAAAGCTTTTCCGCGATTTCATTGTTGGTAAGACCCTGCATGATCAGGCTAAGCACCTCTATTTCGCGGATACTCAGGTTGGTCGGTTTCGCTTCGGCTTTCTTCGCCGCCAGCTTCCCGATCGAGAAGAGAAACAGCTCGGGGTTGTTGGTTTGTATTTTAATGCCCAGTTCAAGAGAAGAAACCAGGCTCTTGCCTACGGTGAGGATTTCCTGAATTTTGGCGAGAAGTCTTCTTTCCGTATCGCCATTCCACTCTTCGGAAGAAAAAAAGGCGATCTCGTCGCTTTTCTCTTCCTTGAATGTGCATACGTTAAGACTGAGCCTGGCTGCCATTTCGAAGAAATTTTACTTTCGCAAACTATTTCGGCAGGTTAGGTAGAGACTAATTTAGCCATTTCGCTCGCACGGTGTTACTGCACGGTCAAGTATCTATTTAGCGGCGTCATTCAAGCCCGCCCTCGTGCGCACGTAGCCCGCGTACCGCATAATAGAAACTGCTGATTATGAGAACAATTTGTGGATCCAACAGCTAACTTTAATGAGTTATCCCATCCACCCCAAACCGGTCTCAGCCATGACAACATTCACCCGAAAACACCTGATCAAACCATGCATCCTGCTCGGAATCATCGCACTGATGTGCATCGGTTGCAAGAGCGACGATAAGAAAGACGACCAGCCCATACCCAACGACAATGCCTTCATTGCAGGCAACTGGAAATTAAAGGCACACATTACCCATAAAAAGATCAATGACAAGGTATCCGACCTGGATGATACGGCAGGACTCTTCATCACCACACCCTGCCTGAAAGGGACGACATTCGTCTTTCAGGCAGATGGCATTTTCAAGTTTTCGGACAATTGCGACTGGGGCACCGCCGGCTTTTACACCAATGCACCGTTCACGCTCAGCGCCGATCATACCACCCTGTATATCACAGATAAAGACAAGACAATCAACAAATTCAGGATGGAATACAGCGGCAATATCATAACCATCATCAATGGTGACGATATTTCGTCTTCCAACGCCGTCCTGGAAAAAATCTAGTGCATCCGGGCAGAGCGACTCTTGATTTATTTCATATTTTTATTAGATAAATCAAACCCCGCTCTATCATGAACACAGTACCTGAAACTCATCAGATAACCCCGTCGCGCATCATGGAGACCGCGACGGCTTTTTTTGCCTCCAAAGCGCTGCTGAGCGCTGTCAAACTGGGTGTTTTTACCGCGCTTTCAGGCAAGTCCCTCTCCGGTAAGGAGATCCAGAAGGTGTTAAATTTGCACGATCGCGGCGTTTACGATTTCCTGGATGCCCTTGTGGCGCTGGGCTTTTTAAACCGTGAAGGTTTGCTGGAAACAGCCCGCTATACCAATGCTCCCGAAACCGAAGTGTTTCTCGACCGGAACAAGCCTTCCTACATCGGCGGGTTCGTCGAAATGGCCAACGACCGCCTCTACCCGTTCTGGGGCTCGCTGGAAGAAGCTCTGCTAACCGGCCAGCCGCAGAATGAAATCAAGCACACGGGCAAGTCGGTTTTTGAAGAGCTTTACGCCAAACCGGAGCGCCTGAAACAGTTTATGGATGCGATGTCCGGTATTTCGATCGGCAATTTCATGGCGCTCTCGCGGAAGTTTGATTTTTCGCCCTACTCCACGTTATGCGATATTGGCGGTGCTGCTGCGGTGCTGTCGGTGGAAGTGGCCCGCCAAAATCCGAACATGTCCTGCACGTCGGCCGATCTGCCGGCTGTCGAGCCTATCGCAAAGGAATACATTGCGGCCAAGGGTATGAACGGGCGTATCAGCACGGTCAATATCGATTTTTTCAAAGATGAGTTTCCCAAAGCGGATGTGATCACCATGGGCATGATCCTGCACGACTGGGACCTTGCCAACAAAAAAATGCTGATCCGGAAAGCCTACAATGCCTTGCCGGAAGGTGGTGCCTTCATCGCGATCGAAGCGCTGATCGACGACGATCGCCGCAAAAATGCATTCGGCCTGCTGATGTCCCTCAATATGCTGATCGAATTCGGGGTAGCGTTCGATTTTACGGGCGCGGATTTCGAAAAATGGACGAAAGAGGCCGGTTTCCGCAGGGTCGAAGTCATTCCGCTCGCAGGGCCGTCCAGTGCGGCGATTGCTTATAAGTAAGGTGTCGTGACCGGCGACGGATGACCATGGATTATGATTATGTCATGGGTAGTCATGGGTAGTCATGGGTAGTCATGGGTGGTCATTGGTAGTCACGTGTAGTCATGTGTGGTCAGGAATAGTCAATGAAAGACAACACTTGACGATACATGACCACCCATGACAATACTTGACAGTACATGACAACACCTGACCACACTTGACAATACATGACCACCCATGACAATACCTGACAACACCTGACCACAAATGACAACACCTGACCACGCTTCACCACTACCGTCCCAAAAATGCAATCGGCGGTCAGCGGTCGGCGGTCCATGGTCCATGGTCCATGGTCAGCCGCAGGCCCCCCAATACCGTTAACTAATAAATTCTCTTCAAATCGGTTAAGTTCTTCTACAACTTCTCTTAAACACTAAAACTAGTTCGATTTCACAACTGATTTTAGTGTCATCTTCAATTCAACAACCACAAAAATGACTTTTAAAGAACGCCTTAGTAACCTCTCCGGCAAACCGGACATTCTCATCATCCTGACCGACCAGGAAAGAGCTACCCAACATTTCCCCGAAAACTGGGAGCAGGACAATCTCAAAACACTTACATTCCTGAAAAAGAATGGTTTCAGCTTCGACAGGGCATTTTGCAACACCTGTATGTGCTCGCCCAGCCGGTCGACGCTGCTCACCGGGCTCTACCCTGCCCAGCATCATGTGACGCAGACCCTCACGGAAGGCGGCAGGTATTCACCGGCTGAAATCGAGCTGGACAATACCCTGCCCAATATCGCCCGTATGCTTTTTGAAGAAGGCTATGACGTGCAATACCGGGGAAAATGGCACGTCAGCAAAGGTTCGGATGGCGGCAGCCCCGCGGCTTCCGACATTGCGATGTACGGTTTCAGGGGCTGGATCGCGCCCGATGCGGGTGAGGACACCGCCCCGGAGAATTTCGGTGGCGGATTTGCCAATCACGATAAGGCATATGTGCAGCAGGCCATAGCGTACCTGCAAAGCGTCCGTGAAAGAAGGCAAAAAGGCGACAAGCAAGCCTACTGCCTCGTGGTGTCGCTCGTGAATCCGCATGATGTGCTTTGTTATCCCAAAGGCTTCAATTATGGCTACGGCAACGATTTTCTGAACGGCCCGATTCAACTTCCGGCGACCGTTGATGAAGACCTTGCCACCAACAACAAACCCTCCGCGCAGGCGCAAGTGAAAGCGACGGGCGCATTGAGCCTGGGCCCGCTCAACACCCAGGAGAAGCAAACCAACTACATTAACTTCTACGGAAATCTGCTGCGCGTGGTTGACACGGAGATCGGCTTCCTCATCAAAGAGCTTTACCAGGAAGTGGACGGAAGCAAACTGGCCGACCAGGCGCTGGTAATCCGGCTTGCCGACCATGGCGAAATGGGTATGGCGCACGGCGGTATGCGGCAAAAAGCATTTGTAGTTTATGAAGAAGCCACGCGGATTCCGATGGTGATTTCCAATCCGGTCCTTTTCCCGGAAAATGCCAGTCACAAATCTACCGAGCACCTGTCGTCGCTGATCGATATCCTGCCTACCATCGCCGAAATCGCCGGGGCAGCGGCGCCGCAGGGAATCAGAGGGACGAGCCTGATGCCCTTGCTGGAAGAAGATAAACCGGTGCAGGAAGCGATTCTTTTTACTTTCGACGATACCAAAGCCAGCGCTTCCAACAAACCCAGCGTGGTGAAAGCCGCTAACCGCATCCGCGCCGTGCGCACGAAAGACTGGAAATACACGCATTACTTCGATGCCCTCGGCGGTTACCCGGATGAATACGAGCTGTACGACCTCCGGCAACCCGACGCCACGGAATACGAAAACCTCGCCCACAAACCCGAGTTCGCCGAAATTCGAAAGAAGATGGCATTGCTGCTCGAAGAACAGGTGAGGCAGAAGCTCCTGCTTAACCCCGAGCCATTCGATAAGGAGAAATTCCTGGAATGGTACGAGCGGCAGGGGGAGTAACGAGGGGGCGGGCCGACCGCCGACCATGGACCGTCGACCATCGCTAACAACCAATTAGGGGCTATTTTCGATGGTCTATGGTCCATCGTCTATGGTCTATGGTCGGCGGTCGGCAGTCGGCGGTCAGCGGTCAGCGGTCAGCGGTCAGCGGTCAGCGGCCGGCGAACATCCCCCACTTGCAAAACGTTCATTTTCGAACAGAATCACCGACACATTACCCTGTAAATCAATACGTTAAAATTCAGGAATAAATTTTGCAAAGCACGTCCCGAACCCAATCCGGACTCCTATGCTTAAAAACTATCTCAAACTGGCTTTTCGTAACCTGGTTAAAGACAAATTTTACAGCCTGATCAACATTCTCGGGCTTACCATCGGCGTTACCTGCGGCATGCTGCTGTTTCTGTACGTGGTGGACGAGCTAAGTTATGACCGGTACCACGAAAAAGCCTCGCGGATATACCGGATTGTTTCTTACATCCGTGAACCCGACAAAATCAACAAATGGGTTAGCACGCAACCGCCGCTTGTCAAAACGCTGAAACAGGATTACCCTTTCGTGGAAAACTACGTGCGGTTTTTCTCTAATGGCCGAATGGCATTCCGGCAAGGCGAGCGCCGGTTTTACGAGGAAGATGTCTACGCCGTCGATTCCACTGTCTTCGATGTTTTTACGTACCATTTCATAGAAGGTAATGCCAAAGCGTTACAACAGCCGGGCAGCGTGGTACTCACACGGCGCGTCGCCGAACGCTTTTTCGGCAAATCGCCAGCCCTGGGCCAGATACTTCAAACCAACGATAGTACCTCCTACAAGGTCACCGGCGTGATCGAAGACGTGCCGAAGAATTCGCATTTCACATTCAATGCACTGGTATCGCTCGACCAGAACCAGCGCAACGCAGACGGATGGGGCGGGTTTTATATCAACAGCTATTTGCTGCTGTCTAAAAACGCCGACCTGAAAAAACTAGAAGCGGGCTTCCCCGGCCTTTATGAGAAATATATGTCGGGGATTTTCAAACGGATGGGCATTCATATTACCTACCAGATGCAGCCGCTCACGAGCATTCATTTGTATTCCAAGTTCGATGGCGAGTCCAACGGCGACATTGGTTACGTGTACACGTTCAGCGTGGTGGCATTCTTTATGCTTTTGATTGCCAGCATCAACTATATGAACCTCGCCACGGCGCAGTCGGCCCGGCGGGCAAAGGAAGTGGGCTTGCGAAAAGTAATGGGCTCGCTCAAAGGCGCACTGATCCGCCAGTTTCTCACAGAATCCATTCTGATTACGCTCATTTCCCTGGTAGCCAGCCTCATTCTGGTGGCATTGCTGCTGCCATTTTTTAATAATGTGTCCGGCAAGGCGATCAGCTACATGCAATTGCTAAGCCCACAGTTTATGCTCATAGCGCTGGCCGTAGTGGTGTTTACCGGGCTGGTCAGCGGCAGCTACCCGGCATTCTACCTGTCGTCGTTCGAACCTGCCAGCGTATTGAAAGGCACATTTAAGGCGCGGGGAGGCGGATTTTTCAGGAAGGCGCTGGTAGTGACCCAGTTTTCGATCTCGCTGATCATGCTGATTTGCACCTGGATCGTCTACCAGCAGCTTAATTACATGCGCAACAAAGACATGGGGTACGACCGCGAGCAGGTGCTGACGATCGACTACCAGGACGGTCAGCCGAAAGACAAATACAATGCATTCCGAAAAGAACTGCTCGATAACCCGAATATCCAGAGCGTCGCATCCGCGTCGGCGCCGGTGAGTAACATCGGCGGCAGGATCATTTTCACCGTCGAGTCGAACACGGGAATGAAGGAAATGGGTTTTAAACCGACGGCGATCGATCACGATTACCTCAAAACAATGGGCATGAAACTCGTGGCAGGCCGGAATTTTTCGGACGAATTGCCTGCTGATACCGCCAACAGCGTGCTGGTCAATGAGGCTGCCGTGAAGCGGATGAACTGGAAAGACCCGATCGGCAAGAAGGTTATCCTCGGTACCGTGCCGGCCGACGGCAAAAACCCGCCGCCAACAACCCAGGTAGCCGGTGTGGTGCGTGATTTTCACCAACAGTCGCTCTATAACCCGATCGAGCCGATGATTATGGTTTACCGCCGGGCCAATGGTGTGATTCACATAAAAATCAAAACCCGGAATACCACCGAAACCCTGGAATACATTGGTAAAAAATGGCAGCAAACTTACCCCGACAAGCTGTTTGAATACCGTTTCCTCGACCAGGATTTCGAGAATGCCTACCATGCCGACGAGCTGCGCGGAAAGATTTGCACGGCATTTTCCGGCCTCACGATCCTCATCGCCTGCCTCGGGCTATTTGGCCTCGCGACCTTCACAACCGAGCAGCGCGTGAAGGAAATAGGCGTCCGGAAAGTGTTGGGCGGCTCGGTTTCCAGCGTGGTACTGCTGCTGTCCAGGGACTTTACACGGCTCGTGCTGCTCTCCTTCCCGATTGCGATACCGGTGGCCTATTTTGCGATGAACCGTTGGTTGCAGAGCTTCCCTTACAAGGCGGATATGAGCGTCTGGATCTTTATCGCTTCCTGCATTGCGACACTGCTGATATGCTGGATGACCGTCATTTACCAATCGCTGAAAGCGGCATTGGCCAATCCGGTCAAATCGCTGCGTTCGGAATGATGCATTCGGAGAGCAATCACTGCATTTTTAACCGTTCTTCTTCGAGGTCAATCAGGAAAAGCTGTTCCCGGATGATTTCTTCATCCATGGCAGGATCCTTATTGGCCTCGACAATATACTGGCGCTGGCTTTCGAGCATTTCGAGGAATATCACTTTGGTTTTCTGGTTCATCCACTCGTCGTCCGACGCTTTCAGCTTCTCCTCCCAATGCTGCAAAAGCTTCCGCATGCCGTCGTGGCCATCGAAATCGCGCTCGTACTTGCGCCGCAGGAATGCATAGGTATGCTCGCGCAGGGCCTGTTTCAGGCGCTTCCGCATATCCTCGGGTGATTCGCTCGCCAGACGTTCGAAAATGTTGGCTCGCTCGATGATGTACGGTAACGTGAGGCCCTGTACGAGCAGCGTGAGCAGGATTACCACGAAAGTGATGAACAGTATCAGGTTGCGGTACGGAAACTCGGTTCCGTCGGCCAGCATTACCGGTATCGACAGCGCCGCAGCCAGCGATACCACGCCACGCATCCCCGTCCAACCCAGGAACATCGGAATGAGCCATTGCCTTCGCCGGGAGCTCGCGCGGGGTACCACGCCCGGCCGGAATATCATCGTGGCGATCATGGCCGCATAAGAGCTGATCAACCTCGCTACCACCAGCACACCCGTTACCAATGCGCCGTAGCCGATTGCCGTCTGCAATGGAATGCCCTTCAACCTCAGTCCCTCTACGATCTCGGGGAGTTCCAGGCCAATCAACAGAAATACAATGCCATTGAGAATAAATACGAAGCTTTCCCAAACGCTGTAACCGCGGATACGGCTTGAACTGCTCAGAAATTGCAGGCGCCGGTTAGCCATAAACAACCCTCCGCTCACCACCGCCAGCACGCCTGAGCTATGCAGTTGCTCGGCTATCCAGTAAAGAAAATAGGGTTCTATTAATGTAAATGCAATATCCGAGGGGGCATCGGTGGGCAAACGCCTGTGTGCCTGTACAAAAAGCCAGCCCAGCCCCAGCCCGATACCCACGCCCCCGATCACCATCCAGAAAAAACTCAGCGTCGCATCCTGCCATACAAATTGCCCCGAAGCCACCGCCAGCAATGCGAAACGGAAAATAATAAGCGACGAAGCGTCGTTCAGCAGGCTTTCGCCTTCCAGAACGGCCGAAGTAGAAGTCGGGATCTTCACAAAACGGGTAATGGCACCGATGCTAACCGCATCCGGCGGCGAGACAATGCCGCCCAGCAGGAAGCCCAACGCCAGGGTAAACCCCGGGATGAAATGGCTCGTAACAACGGCTACGGACAGTGCGGTAAAGAAAACCACCAGAAACGCAAAGCTGCTGATGATCCGCCACCACTTTTTCATCTCCTTGAAAGAGATTGTCCAGGTCGCTTCAAAAAGCAGCGGCGGGAGCATAATGAAAAAGATCAGGTCCGGATCAATTTTAACCACAGGCAGGCCCGGCGCAAGGCTCGTCAGCAATCCGGCCACGACGAGTAATATCGGATAGGCAACCCGCAGCTTGTTGGCCAGCATCCCAAGCAGGACAACCGCGGCGACCATCGCCAGCAAAAACGGTAAAATACTATGCATGAAAATCGGGGTTTCTTGATCATGCAAAATAGAAAAACGCGCCGAATCCGGCGGTCTTTCTAAACCTAATTCCCGGGTATTCTGTTGCTGATTTTATACCGGCGCATTGTAAAAAGCAAAATACAGCGCATTCTCACATCAACAACCTATCATGTACACCCGTCCATACAGCAATACCCTCGTCAAAATGCCACGGTTCCGAACCTGGTGGCTCTATGCAGCACTCGGCAGTTTTATGTTTTCCTGCAAAGTAAGCGTGCCCCCTGAACACGACGGGAAGGCGGCCTACCACAACCTCCTTTCCCACGGCGACTCGGCTGTGGTAGCGCAGCGTTACCTGGGCTTGGAAAATACCGTCAATTTGAGGGACCTTGGCGGGCTGCGGACCCTCGACGGCAAAACCGTTCGAAAAGGGATGATTTACCGGTCCGACAATTTATCAAAACTCGAATCGAAGCAATTCAACCAATTCAATGCGCTGCGCATTGCCAGCGTGTACGACCTCCGCACCGACCATGAAATTGAGGGCAAAGAAGATCATTTGCCATCCAATGTACACTACCGGCATACGCCCGTCGTGGAAGATAACGCCGGGGAAATCAAGGGGTTGAAAAAACGCGTACTCAATGGAAAAATCACCGAGCAGCAGGCGAAGGACATGACCGCCAAGTTCTACGCCGACGCAGTGACCGTTCACGTAGGAGCAGTGAAGGCGATTTTAAACGACATTACCGCCTCCGACCAGCCGGTACTCTACCACTGTTCGGCAGGGAAAGACCGGACAGGCATTGTCTCTGCATTGATTTTGTCCATTTTAAATGTCGACCGGCAGCTGATCGTCGATGACTATATGCTATCCAACTACTACCGTCGCAGCCGGGCCGAAAAAACGCTGGGTAAGGCAAAGCTCGGCAGGATTATCAAGCCAAAACTGAATATGGACGCTATCGAGATCCTTTCGACTGTCGACGAACGCTTCATCCGCGCTACATTCAATGCCATCGACAGTACCTATGGCGGGATCGATCCGTTCATCAAAAACCAGCTCGGAATCGACCAGGCAACCCGGCTGAAATTGATCGCCAAGTTTACCGAATGATCGATACACGCGGTGATAAAATTCCCCCGCGAAAAAAAATTGTTTAGTATTGCGTATGAAAAGTACAGTACTATTGGCCATGCTGGGCACATTCCTGACCGTATCCGGGTGCATTAAACCGGAGGCGGAAAACATGGAAGCTGATATCCTGGTGATGACTTTGCCCGATTCCGTGCTGATATCCCCTCCTTCCATTACCAATACCAGCGTTACCGCGTTCGTCAATTTCTCGAAGCTCAATATCAAAGCCGTGGCGCCGCAGTTTAGCATCACGGAAGGTGCCAGCATTCAGCCGGCCTCGGGTACCCCTCAGGATTTTTCCAAACCTGTGATTTACACCGTTACCTCCCAGGATGGCCACTGGACGAAACAATACCGCGTCAGCCTGCTGCAAAACCTGGCGCCGGACAATTTCATGTTCGAAAACTGGACGGTCAATCCCGACGGCAACTACTACGTTCCCTATGAAGTGGTCGAAGCCGAGCACCAGAACATCTGGGCGTCGGGCAATAGCGGCTTTTCGCTGATCGCGCCGGAAAAACAACCGGAAGCCTACCCTACCCAACGCAGCACCGACGCCGAGCAGGGGCAATATGCCGCTTACCTCGAAACGAAGTCAACCGGTGCGCTGGGTGCGCTGGTGGGCATGCCCATTGCCCCGGGGAATCTCTTTTTAGGGAGTTTCGATGGTGCAAAAGCGCTGACAGCCCCATTGGAAGCCACTATTTTCGGCGTTCCTTTCAACAAAAAGCCGCTGCGACTGACGGGTTTCTATAAGTACGTCTCGGGCGGGCCGGTCACCGACAAAACGGGCAAGCCCGTTACACCGGAACGGCAAGATGTATGCGATATTTATGCCGTGCTGTTCAAGGCTACCGCCGACAAGCCGTTCCTTAACGGTGCCAATGTCCTCACTGATCCCAGTGTGGTGGCCATTGCACAGCTGGCTTCGGGTACGCCCACATCCGGTGTCGGGTACCAGGCATTCAACCTCACATTCAACTATAAATCGGAAGTTAACCAGGACGACCTGGCTGCATTCGCCTACAAAATCGCCATTGTGTTTTCTTCCAGCAAAAACGGCGCGGTTTTTGAAGGGGCCGTCGGCAGCAAACTGTATATCGACGACGTGAAGATCGTTACGCAATAATATTTCAAAAATCACCCGATGAAACGCCTCCACCTGTTGCTCCTATTGCTGGCCATTGCCCTGGACACCGCCGCCCAGAACGGAAAAAAGATCTCGTTCAATGCGCGGGCGGGCGTTTCCATCGGCGCAGCGGCACCCGCAGGCATACCGGCGTCGATCCGGAAAATTGAATCTTACAAGCCGGGTTTCCAGCCCAGTCTGGAAGCGGGGCTCGGTTACCGGTTTTCGACCCATTTCGGATTTGCTACCGGCCTGCGCTGGGAGCAAAAAGGGATGACAACCGACGCGCGCGTCAAGGCTTACTACACCACTTTCAACGAAGCGGGCAACGACCGGCACGAGTCGGTTACCGGCTATTTCACCGGGCGCGTCAAAACCAGGGTCAGGAGCAGTTACCTTACGCTGCCATTGCATTTGACCTACCATAACAATAGCTCATTCACATTCAAAGCAGGCGGATTTGTGTCGCTGCTACTGGATAACCGCTTCGAGGGCGACGCGCGCGACGGCTACATACGCAACGAAACGCCCGTGGGCGAGCGGGAGGACATCGATGCCGCGTCGTACGATTTTTCGGAGCATGTGAGAAAGATCAATGCAGGTGTCGAAATCGGCACCGACTACCGCATTAATTCCGGCCTTTTTGCATCGGCAAACCTGAACTATGCGTTAACACCGCTGATGGAACCCGGTTTCCGGAGCATCGATTTTGGCATGCATCATATTTACCTTAACCTCGGAATCGGTTACCGGTTTCACTGAACGCTATTAAAACCCCTATGAAATCACAATTTTTGCCCGGGCTGTTGCTCACCGCCATTTTATATTCCTGCGCAGGCAGCAAACCCGGCCCCACTTCCGGCTCCAAAGCCGTGGAAGTTGGCATTGACCTGGTCAACGTCGATGCCGATCGCGTGCGTGTAACCGTTACGCCGCCCGCACAAACCGGCGATGTGACTACCTACAATTTCCCCAAGATTATCCCCGGCACTTACGCCATTGCCGATTACGGCCGGTACGTGCAGGATATCCAGGCTTTCGATAAAAAGGGTAAGGCCCTGCGTGTAACCCGTACCGATTCGAACACCGTTACCATTTCGCCCGCGAAGAAGCTCGCCCGCATTTCGTACCTGGTTGGCGACACCTTCGATACGGAAGTGGAGAGCGATCCTTTTGGCGAAAATAATAAAACCATTTTCTCCCCGGCCGGGACCAATATCGAGGCCGGGAAGCATTTCCTGCTTAATATGGCAGGATTTGTGGGTTACTTTTCGGGACAAACCGAAACGCCGTACCGCATCACCGTTTCACACCCTGAGACGCTTTACGGCACCACGGCGCTTATAGATACCGACAATGATACCCACAAAGATGTATTCCAGATCCCGCGCTACCCGGACGTGATCGATAATCCAGTAATGTACGCCGCGCCGGATACCTTCTCTTTCAAGGTGGACGGTATGGAGGTGCTGTTGGGTATTTACTCGCAACGCGGGAAAACACATGCCTCGGCATTGAAGCCCGACCTCGAAAAGATGATGCGCGCGCAGAAGAAATTCCTGGGAAAAATCAACGATACACCCAAGTATGCCGTGCTCACCTACATATCGTCGGGTGCCGCCGACGACGCCAAAGGCATCGGCGCGCTGGAACACAATGCGTCCACGACGGCGGTTTTCAGAGAACCGATGAAAAGCAAGGACCTGATCCACGTGATCAGCCACGAGTTCTTCCATACCATCGCCCCATTGAAGATCCATTCGAAGGAAATCCACTATTTCGACTTCAACGCACCCAAAATGAGCCAGCATTTGTGGTTTTATGAAGGTGTTACGGAGTATTTCTCCAATCTCTTCCAGGTCAATCAGGGGCTCATCGGCGCAGATGCTTTTTATGATCTGATGGCCAAAAAGGTGGAACAATCCCAGTCGTACTCCGACAGCCTTTCGTTCACCGAAATGAGCCGGAATATCCTCGATCCCAAACTGAAACCCCAGTACCCCAATGTTTACGAAAAGGGCGCACTCATCGCTATGTGCCTCGACATCGTGATCCGCGAGAAAACCCAGGGCCAGCGCGGCCTGCTATGGCTCATGGGCGAATTGTCACAAAAATACGGCCCGCAAAAACCTTTTGACGACGCCGAACTGATCCCGGTCATCACGCAGATTGCCGGCCCGGAAGCAGGTGCATTCCTGGACAAGCACGTGGTCATGGGCGAACCGATCCGCTATGAAGATTTTGTAGGCAAAGTGGGTCTCAAAAAGCAGACGATCCCATTCCCCGAGCCGATCGTTTTTCTGCGTAACGACGTCATTTACATCAAACCCGACGCCTCGCGCACCAACGTACTCGCGCACGCAGCCGATAACCAGAACGAGTTTTACAAAAGCCTGGGAATCCAGGATAACGACATTTTCGTGGAGTTCAACGGAATACCGGTTGACCCCAAAAATCTGATGGCGCTCGTTTACCTCGGCTACGACCTCGACGAAGGCAGCCCGATCACCGTTAAAGTGAACCGGAATGGCCAGGATGTGGAGCTGAAAGGGACCGTAAAACTCAATTATAAAGACGGTGACGGCTTCCGGTTCGGTGACGATTCGAAAAAGGCGCTGAACGAGGCTTGGCTGAAAAACTAGGTAGCATTGGCCCGTCCGGTGTGCATGTGACGTTACAGGAGCTCGATGTATCCTTCCGTCCCGTGCACACGTATTTTTTGCCCGTCGGTAATGAGCCGGGTTGCATTATCCACCCCCACCACGGCCGGCAGGCCATACTCACGGGCGATCACCGCTCCGTGGGTCATTAGTCCGCCCACTTCCGCCACCAACCCTTTGATAGCCACAAACAGCGGCGTCCAGCTGGGGTCCGTAAATGCGGTTACCAGAATATCGCCCGGTTCCAGATTGGCGTCTTCCATTTTTAGTACCACGCGCGCACGTCCCTCAATCACGCCTGCGGATACGCCCAGGCCGGCGATGGCGCCCTCGGGCAGGTTTTCGTGACTATGCTTACCGGTCACGACTTCACCATCGGAGGTCATCACGCGCGGTGGCCTGAGCTTTTCAAAGCGGCCGTATGCCTCTTTACGCTCGTCGATAACCTGGTAATCCGCTTTTTGAGAAAGAATCGCCTCCCGTATTTCTTCAAATTCCAGGTAATAAATATCCTCCCGCTGCCGGAGCACCTGAGCAGTCACAAGCCGGTCGGCTTCCTCCATCAATGCTTTTTTGTATACAAAATACCTGCTCACGATGGCATATTTGGGATACTCACGGTAACCCGCCAGGCTTCGCATCAGCCCGATCATCCGCTGGGTCTCCTCTGCCTTTTGTTCGCCGTCGGGCAATTGCCGCAGGCGGTCCAGCAGCTCGGCTTCTTTCCGGACGGCTTCCGCTTGCCCTTGTTCAAATTTCCGCTTGCCGGCCCCGGGCTCCTGATTTCTGATATTACTCAGGATCAATGGAATAAGTATGGCTGGATTTTCGCTCCAACGCGTCCTTGTGATATCGATCTCGCCCGCGCAGCGCATGCCATACCGGGATAGAAATGCATTGATCGCGCCCGCTGCTTCCGTACCACCGGGCAGTGCCTGCATCCCGTCCATGAAGTCATCCCCGGCGTCCCGCAAATAGCCGACGACCTCCGGATACGGCCTGATGGCGTCGGCCACATCCAGCAATGCCAGGCCCATTTCCGAAGTGACATTGTGCGGTACCGATTGCGAGAGCGCATCCGCCACGTTTTTCTCACCGAGCCATTCATTCATTTTTTCGTTGAGCCAAAGGGCGGCATTCATCGCCGTCACGATCACCCCAAAGCTCTGCGGGTCTGCCTGGCTCTTTCTTTGCTGGAAATCGTCCCGGATAAAATCGATCAGGTCAAGCCCCGACCGGGTGCGGATGTTTTCGGTTAATGTCGCGATCGATGCCTCACTGCGACCGATCAGTTCCTGCACAATAGACGGGTCATAGTGATGAAGTGCAAAAAAGTCGTGTGCAGACGGCCCCTGAGTGGGTTGGTCCGCCGAAGGTTCATCCATATGGATATCGAGGAAGTCCCCGCGTTCCAGAATTTCCAGTACCGCTTTCCGCACCAACGGGTCGGATTTTCCCAGCACATCCAGCACCACTTTCCTACCCATGGGAGAAACCAGGTCCTGGGCAACATCCACAAAAATTCTTCCACCCGCAACAGCCATTTTCCGCGGCGACGTCAAACGCCACACCGACAGGCCCAATGGCTTCATCGCATCCGTCATCATTTGCTGGTGGCCTACCGATACGTAGAGATGGTTTTGCCCGTCGTTCGTTTCCGGGACGGGGTACAAAGTCGTAATCGGCCGGCTTTGTACGAAGTAAAATGTGCCGTCGGCCAGGCACCATTCAATGTCCTGCGGACTTCCGAAATGTGCTTCGATTCGCCTGCCCAGGCATTCGAGCTGCAAAATTTGCCCGTCGGTGAGTGTTTGAAGCTTTTGCTGTTCCGGATCTAGCTCCTGCTCGCGGGTACCGCCTGCCTGCGATGCGTAAATCGCTATTTTTTTGACGGCTACCTTCTTTTCGATGGTTTCGCCGCCCCGCACTTTATAAACATCCGCATTCACAAGACCGGAAACCAGCGCTTCGCCCAGTCCGAAACTGGCATCGATGGACACTATCTTCCGGTTTGCACTTACCGGGTCGGCCGTAAAAAGAATGCCCGACGCCTCGGGAAAAATCATCCGCTGCACCACCACGGCCAGGCTCACTTTGCGGTGATCGAAACCGTTTTGCATCCGGTATATGATAGCCCGGTCCGTAAAAAGCGACGCCCAGCATTTGCTCACGTGCTGCAAAATGGCATCGCTTCCGACGATATTCAGGTAAGAATCCTGCTGGCCGGCAAACGATGCCCCCGGCAAATCCTCCGCAGTCGCACTCGATCGCACGGCATAGGCATGCCCTTCGCCAAACCTCGCGACATGACGAACGATCTCTTCCCGAACAATTTCCGGGATTTTCGCGGCCTCAATCGCACCGCGGATTTCCCGTCCCAGTGCCATGATTGCCTGCGTATCCCCCATCTTTACATTGGCCAGCCTTTCCAGCAGGCCGCCGATTTCCGCACCGCTGATCACCTCACCAAATGCGTCGGTCGTAATGCAAAAACCATCCGGTACTTGAATTTCGCCGATCCGAGCGAGCTCGCCCAGGTTAGCGCCCTTCCCTCCGGCCACCGCAATTTGCGCACTGCCGATTTCCCGAAAATCCAGTGTGTAAGTTCCCATTTTACGATTGTTTAGCATTGAGTTGGCTCGTCGTTTCATTCATCACTTCAATCGCCTTCAAAAAGTAGGCTTCGATTACGGCAAACTCCTGCTCTGAAAACGAAGCCATTACCTGCTCCGACTTGCTCCGAAACTCCCTGTAAAGCGGCTCGAATACAGCCATAATTTTCTCGGCATTAGGCTCCACGATCACCTTCCGTCTATCGCCTCCGAACCGGCGCTTCACCAGGTCTTTTTGTTCAAACCGGTCTATCAAACCCGTCACGGCGCCGGTCGTAAGACCCGTCAATGTTGAGAGCTCCCCCGCGGTCATTTGTCCTTTCTGAATGATAAATCCCAGGTACTTATGATCGGTACCCGAAAGACCTGCCTGCCGTCCAATGGCCTCATGCATCTGGATGGAGTCGAATGCGTATTGCTGGCTGAGTTTCCTCAACCGGTCGAGCGTTTCCTGGTTCATGTTTATCTTTGTTTCTAAATATCTTAGTTGCAAAGATAATTTATTCGAATGGGATGTCAAGCTTTTCCGGGTTTATTTCAAATCAAAAGAGAAATCCCCGCCAGGTGCTGACGGGGATCGACTTCGCTTGAAACGATTGGAAGTTGCGGTGATTTACTCCGCCCGCAACGACACCACTGGATTTATCAGTGCCGCCCTGATACTCTGGAAACTGATCGTACACAACGTAATAAACATTGCACCGAGGCCGGTCACCGCGAAAATCCACAAGGAAGGCTCGATACGGTAGGTGTATTTTTCCAGCCAGTGGCTCAGCAGGTAATAGGCCACGGGCGTGGCAAGGCCAAAAGCGATTGTGACGAGCATAATGAATTCGTTCGATAGCAGCTTCCAGACATTGAAAACCGATGCACCGAGCACCTTCCGGACGCCGATTTCACGGGTGCGCTGCTCGGCAATGAAGGACGACAGCCCGAAAAGCCCGAGGCAGGAGATGAGAATTGCCAGGACGGCGAAGAAATAGGCCAGCTTGCCGACCCGTTCTTCGGCTGCGAATTTCAATGCATAGTCGTCGTCGGCAAACTGGTATTCGAAGGGTGCAAGCGGGATCACCTTCTTAAATACGGATTCAATGCGGGGCAGCGCTTCGCTGACGCTCATGTTGGGGTTGATGCGGATGTGCATCCAGTTCGGACCGCCATGCGCTTTGATCATAAATATCGTCGGGGTGATGGGTTCGTACGGTGATTCCATGACCACATCTTTAATCACCCCGAGGATGCGGTAATGCATCACGGGCCTGTCCTGGAATTTCCAGCTCACCGGCTCTCCTACCGGATTTTTGAGCCCCATATATTTCGCCGCTGCTTCATTAATGACAATACCCGATGAATCGGAAGCCAGTGTCTCGGAAAAGTCCCTGCCCTGCACGAACTGCCAGCCGACGGTACGGCCATATTCGGAACTGACCATCAGCGTACCGAAACTTTCATCGGCCGCCGGGCTTTTCCCACGCCATTCGAACCCGCCGTTGCCGGACCACACTTCGGTGACTTTTCCCATCGACTCGGCGATGTCGGTTACGGCACCGGTACTTCGCAGCTCGTTTTTGAGCAAGTCGTGTTTACCGTAAAAATCCCCCGATTTCATCTCTACCATCAGCAGGCCCTCCCGCGTGTACCCGGCAGGGCGGTTCTTCGCAAACTGGATCTGACGGAATACGATGATCGTACCAATCACCAGCGTGACGGAAACGGTAAACTGCACGACCACCAGCACTTTACGCGGAACCGACGCAAACCGTCCGACGCGAAATGTTCCTTTGAGCACCTTCACAGGCTGAAATGAGGACAAGTACAAGGCGGGATAACCTCCCGCAAGCGTACCCGTGAAAGCGATGAAGCCGAGGCTCGCAGCCCAGAAACCGACATTGGCCCAGGGAACCGACATTTGCTTGGCTGCCAGTTCGTTGAACCACGGCAATGCCAGCGTAACCACCCCAAGCGCCAAAAGGAATGCGAGGATCACCACGACAAACGATTCGCTGAAAAACTGGTTGACGAGCTGTCCTTTCAGCGAACCGATCGATTTGCGGATACCGACTTCCTTGGCCCGCTTTTCGGATCGTGCGGTGGAAAGGTTCATGAAATTGATGCAGGCGAGCAAAAGCACGAACGCACCGATAATGCTGATCAGCCATACCATTTGCAGCGGGCCTTCGTCCGGCAAGCCGCGTTTGAAATTATGCAAATGCCAGTCGCGCATGGGCAGCAGAAATATCTCCGGCTTGTTTTTAGCTTCGGCAGGAAAGCCTGCCAGATTCTTCATTTCAGCATTCTTAACATCCGCAGAAACTTGCTCAAAGTCGGCATCCGGACGGAGTTCGACATAAATTTTCATAAAATGGTTCTGCCAGTCGGTCATAGCCCGCTCCCTGATCCACGGGTTATCGCTTTCCCAAAGCGCAAAAGGTGCCAGGAACCTCATTTGACTGAACTGGGTATTTTGCGGCAGGTCTTCGTACACGCCGGTCACATTTACATCCAGCTTGTTGCTGATTTTCAACGCGCGGTTCACCGGATCGACGTCCCCGAACAATGCGAGCGCCGTCGATTTCGAGAGCATCACCGAATGCGGATCGCGCAAGCCCCCGCGCGTGCCGTATACCATGCGTAACGTGAGCATTTCCGGTGCATCAGGATCCATAAACACCCCCGAGCGGGAAATCTTGCTCTCGCCTGCGGAGAGTACGTAATCGACATCCCAGGAGGCTGCTACGATATGCTTGAAATACTCCTTGTAATTGGTTTTCAGCTCGGTCATCAGCGGATATTGCAGGGAAGAATTGATCCCCACCCCATGCTCGCCGAACTCCCGCGAACGCACCTGTGCAATGCGCGCGTAGTTGTCGTGGTAGGTATTAAACGAAAGTTCGTCGTAAACCCAGAGCCCAATGAGCATGGCCACCGCCATACCCGCAGCCAACCCACCGATGTTAATGAAGGAATAAACCCGGTTTCTCGCCAGCTGGCGAAGCGCGATTTTTAAATAGTTACGTAACATAGTTCGAAGCAGTTTAAAGAAATGTCAGGAATGGTCAGGGGTGGTCATGAGTAGTCAGGAATGGTCAGGGGTGGTCAGGTATGGTCAGGGTATTGTCATGTGTTGTCAGGCATGTCGAATCAAGAAATCGGCGGTCAATGGTCGGCGGTCGGCGGTCGGCGGTCGGTGGTCCATGGTCAAGTGTATTCAGGAACAGGTAGTTGCTGTTTGGTTTGTCAAAAAAAGTAAGCCTGATGCGTTGAAAGCCTCTTGTGGCACGCTGAGAGGCTTTTGTACCAAATGGCTGTCCAAATACGGACACTCGGCGTACGCCGCCGGACTTGGGAACGATGGCCGATAGCCGACCACCGCCCCACTCTCAATAGTCCCAAAAAAAATAAAAATTTCACAAAACGAACGAGGGTAGCGCGGGTACGAAATACTCTTATCAATAACCTACTTACATGATTTGTATGAACCAGAAGTATTCCGTAGAAAATAAGACTGGTGCGAACGAGCCGGCGGGGCCTGTATCTGATTTTCCGGGTATGAGAAAGCAGCCGACGGAGTTTGTCGATTCGGAATTGTTTATCAGACAGGCATTCGTCACCGATCCCAGCCGGGGATACGAGCTACTTTTCAAACGCTACTACAAGCAGCTTTGCAGCCATGCGGTACGGTTTGTCTATGCCCGCGACGTGGCCGAGGATATTGTAGTGGAGGTATTCAGCCAGTTTTGGTCTAAACAATTGCATACGGCAGTAAATACCTCCTACCGGTCCTATCTGTTCACAACGGTACGGCATGCGGCGTTTCATCATATGCGTAAAAATTTCGGAAAAGAAACGGTCAACGAAGAACTGGCCGACCTCCCGCTCGCTACGGCGGCCAGCTCGCCCCAGCAGGAACTGCAATTTCAGGAGCTGGTGCTGAAAATTGAGCAGGTGATCCGGTCGTTGTCGCCGCAGAACCAGAAAGTGTTCCTGATGAGCCGCTTCGAAGGAAAGCGCAACACGACCATCGCCGAGGAGCTCGGCATTTCGGTCAAAACCGTCGAGGGGCACATTACCAAGGGGCTGTCGATCCTGCGGAAGGCATTGCAGGACCACGGGCTACTATCACTGATCCAGATTTTACTCCTATTCGTCTGACGGCCTAACGCCCTCGGATATATGTCATCCTGAATTTAACGAAGCATGAAGAAATCACTTCTCTCCAAACAGGTCATCCAGAACTTCTTCGAAGGGAAAACTACCCGTATGCAGAACATACTGATCGAAGAATGGCTGGAAAATCCGGCCAATCGCGAGCTGTATTTTCAGTGGCTGGATGAATGGGAAACCGAAAACCCGCAGTTCACGCCGGATGTAGAACAGGCATATCAACGTTCATTGTTTACCGTTCAGGATAATACCGGCCTGCCGAGCCTGGATCATGCCGCGGCCGACACGCCGGTGAGGACCAACCGGGACATACTGAGCGGGCGGCGCTTCGCATTTAAATGGGTAGCCGCTGCCTCTGTTGCATTGATCATGGGCGCCTACCTGCTATCCGATTTCTGGCTTTACAAGCAATATGAAACCGGTTACGGGGAGATCAGGACGGTGGTACTGCCCGACAGCAGCCGTGTTACGCTCAATGCCAATTCGGTGCTGAGCGTCCCCCGTTTCGGGTTTGGTGGCGGCACACGCGAGGTGAGGTTGCAAGGGGAAGCAGAATTTGCCGTGAAGCACACCGTTGAACACAGCAAATTCATCGTCCGCACGCCCGATAAGCTGGAAGTCAAGGTATTAGGAACCGAATTCATCGTTTACAGCCGCGAACGCGGTTCCAAAGTGGTATTGAGCCAGGGAAGCGTACAGCTGCGCTCCCTGAAAGAACTGAATCCCAAACCGATGCTGATGAAACCCGGGGACGTAGCCACGATGTCGATGCAAGGCACGCTCACCCTCAAACACAGCGAGAGCCTGTCGGCACACCAGGCCTGGAAACAGCGCTTGTTTATGTTCGAAAACACGCCGGTTTCAGAAATCGCCTACCAGATCAGCGAACATTTCGGTGTGAACGTGGTCGTGGCCGATTCCACACTGGCGCGGCGGACGATCGGCGGCACGTTTAATGCAAACGACCCCGCCAATGTGCTCAAAGTCCTTTCCGATGTCCTCAATGCACGCGTAACCCACTCGCCACCGGTCGACGACCGGACCGAGACCTTCGTACTAGACACGAACCATTTGTAATTCCTTAATCATCCATAATCATGACGAAACTATTACACGTTAAAGTTCTGGTAACCTTAATGGTGGGAAGCCTGTTGGGTGGCACCCCGATCAGGGCCCAGCTCATGGCCCAGAACCGCCCACCCAAAAGCAGTACGGCACCCGCGATCATCCCGGGCAGCCGGATAGCCCTGCGGGATGCATTGATGCAGGTTAAAAAGCAATACAAAGTCGATATCCTGTTTGAAGAAAAGCTGCTCGAAGGGCTGTTCGTATCACCAGCACAGGTGCAGGCGGGGCAGTCGATCGAGAACAAACTGAACAATATCCTGCCCTCGGGACTGCGCTATAAGAAGGTCAGCAAACAAACTTACCTCATCCTCACGACCGCCGAAGAAGGCAAGCCCGGGGCACATCAAATCGAGCCGATAACGCCGGAGGAAGCGCCAGCCGCCACGCAGCAAACATTCACGATGTCGCTACAAGGCAATCAATCCCTGTTGGAAATGGCCCGAAAAACGGCCGAAAGAACCATATCCGGCGTCGTGAAGGGAGATGGCGGCGAACTGCTACCCGGTGTGAGCGTGCTCATCAAGGGCACCACGCGCGGAAGCACCACTGGTGTGGACGGCAAATACAGCATTGCCGTCAGTGACGATCCCAAAGCGGAAATCACGCTGGTGTTTTCTTATGTCGGTTACCAAAATCAGGAGGTAATCGTAGGCAATCGCTCTGTCATCGACATTTCCCTCACGCCCGACCTGAAAAGCCTCGAAGAAGTGGTTGTAGTCGGTTACGGAACGCAGAAACGCGAACAGATTACCAGCGCCGTTGCGAGTGTCAAATCCGAAGATTTCGTCAAAGGCCCGGTGCAGGATGCTGCCCAGCTCATCCGCGGAAAGGTAGCCGGGCTGAGCGTCATCACACCGAGCGGCGACCCTACCGCCGTGGCGCAAATCACATTGCGGGGTAATGCGACCATCAATGCGAGCTCAGACCCGCTCGTGCTCATCGACGGCGTCCCGGGCGGGTTGAACACCGTGGCACCGGAGGACATTGAATCCATCGACGTGCTGAAAGACGGCTCGGCGGCGGCGATTTATGGCACACGCGGAACGAATGGGGTAATTCTGATCACCACGCGGAAGGTAAAAGGCGAAACTCCTCCCACTTTGGAAGTGAACTCCTACTTCACCACGCAAAGGCTCACCCGCAAGCTCGATTTCATGGACGTGAACCAGTACCGCGCGCTGGCGGCCCAGGGGAAACCCGGCGCCATCGATTACGGCCAGAGCACCGATTGGTTGGCCCAGGTAACGCAGAAACCATTATCGCAGGTGCATAATGTCAGCCTCCGCGGCGGCTCGCGCACCACCAACTACATCGTAAGCATGGAATACCGCCGGCTCAACGGCATCATGAGAAAATCGGACAATACCACGGTGTTCCCGCGCATTGAGGTCAACCACTCGATGTTCGACGGGTTGCTGAAAATCAATGCGAACCTGAGCGGCTACCAGCAGAAGTATTTCTCGGTCGATGGCGGTTCCTATTCCGGCCTCGTTTACCGCAATGCGCTCACCTTCAACCCGACGGAGCCTTTGAAGGATGCAAACGGCAAATGGACAGAGCGTACCGACAAAACAGACTATATGAACCCGGTTGCGTTGATCGAGGAAACGAACGGGCTGAACCGCAACAACAACCTCCGCACCTATGGTACCATTTCGCTCGCACCGGTAGAGGGGCTGGAAATCAAGGCATTGATTGCGCGGGATATGTTTAACAGCACGCGGGGTTATTATGAAACCAAAAACCACTATTCCACCAGCCGTAACGGCCGCAACGGCTTTGCTTCGCGCGGTACCACCCGCACGCAGGACGATTTGTTCGAATTTACGGCGAACTATAACAAATCCATTCAGGACCACAACTTCGTCGTCCTCGCAGGGCACACCTGGCGGCGGTACAATACCGAGAACTACTGGATGCAGAACTGGGATTTCCCGACCGACAATTTTTCCTACAACAACATCAACGCCGGGCTCGCATTACGCCGCGGGCAGGCCCCGGAACTGTCGGAGCAGTCGGAGAACAAGCTCATCAGCTATTTTTTCAGGGTCAATTACAGTTTCATGAACAAATATCTGCTTTCGGCCAGTATCCGTCATGAAGGCTCCTCGCGCTTTGGAGCTAACCACAAATGGGGCAGTTTTCCCGCGTTTTCGGTAGGTTGGAATTTAAAAAGGGAGGCTTTTCTTGAAAACGCCAATACCGTTTCGAACCTTAAACTCCGGGCAGGGTACGGCGTAACGGGTACCGAGCCGGGCAGCTCCTATATCTCTCTGAATAAAATCAATTTCAATACCAATGTGCTGATCAACGGCCAGTGGGTGCAGGCGATCAACCCGTCGAACAACGCCAACCCCGACCTCCGCTGGGAGCGCAAGGAAGAGGTGAACGTGGGTATCGACTACGGGTTCCTGAACGAACGCCTGTCAGGTTCGATCGACGTTTACCGCCGCACGACGCGCGACCTGATCGCCAACTTCCCGGTGCCTACCCCGCCCTATTTGTACAGCACCATCACCGCCAATGCGGCTTCCATGGAAAACAAGGGGGTGGAAATCCAGGTGAATGCGATCCCGCTCCAAAACGCAGCATTCCGCTGGACCACGTCCGTCAATTTCTCGACCAATGCCAACAAAATCCTCTCTTTATCGGACGACAAGTTTGCGTTAGCCAGCGGATATTTCGATACCGGCAATACCGGCGAGCCCATTCAGCAAACCACGCACCGTGTGCAGGTAGGCCAGCCGCTTGGTAATTTCTGGGGTTTCAAAACCATCGACATCGACGAAGCCGGCCACTGGATCATCGAAGGCAAAAACGGCGAAGCCAAACCCATTGCCCAGCAGCAGGCCGACGACAAGCAAATTATCGGAAATGGCCTGCCGAAACGCTATTTGAATTGGAATAATACATTGACCTACAAAAACTTTGACCTGAACATTACCATGCGCGGCGCATTCGGGTTTCAGATCCTGAACATGACCGAGATGTTCTGGAGTGCGCCGGTGATGCTTACCCGCGGTAATCTCCGCTCCAACGCCTACGACCCCATTTATGGCAAACGTTCGCTCGCCGACGACCAGTCGCTCAACTACGTGAGCTACTACATTGAAAACGGTAATTACTGGAAGATCGATAACATTACGGCGGGCTACAATCTCCGGTTGAAGAACAAATACCTCCGCCACGCCCGCGCTTACCTCGCGGTTGCGAACCTCTACACGATCACCGGTTACAAGGGTATCGATCCGGAAGTGGGTATCAGCGGCATGGCACCCGGCATCGACGACAAGAACCGCTATCCTGCCACAACGAGCTTCACCGCCGGCGTCATACTGACATTCTAGTTGTTTATTCCAATTCCCAAAAGACTATCTGCAATGAAACCATTGAAACAATATATAGGAACAGCGCTGTTGCTCACAATCGCCGCAAGCGGTTGCAACAACGACCTGACCGAAAAGATCTATTCCGAAGTAACGGAGGACACCTACAACTATTCCAATGCCTACCAGGCCATGAGCATCGGCTATGCCAATATGCGGAGCCTCATTTCGCACACGCACTGGTACATGGCGCAGGAATCGACTGCGGATGGCATTGTAATGCCTGCCAACGCGTCGGGCTGGGACGATGGCGGTATTTACAAACGCATGCACCTGCACACCTGGAACTCGGAAAACCCGCAGGTGAGCAACATGTGGAATACCTTCTATTCGGGGGTGATTAATGCTAACCGGCTCATCGACCAGCTTTCGAATGACAAGATCACCATTCCGACCGGGGTTACGAAGGAGGCATTAATTTCCGAAATGCGCGCCGTGCGGGCATTCTTCTACTGGCTCATTTGCGACAACTTCGGCGATGCGCCGCTCATTACCGACCGCTCCGACGCACTGCTCGAAAAAACCAGCAGAAAAGACATTTACCAATTCATTGTCAAGGAACTGACCGAATCGATCCCTAACCTGAGCGAAGACAAAAACACGCTGCTGTATGCGCGGTTCAACAAATGGGCAGCCAAAACGCTTCTCGCAAACGTGTACCTCAATGCGGGAGTGTATGCTGGCGAAACCAAGTGGGAGGAATGCCTCGCCCAATGCAACGATGTGATCGCTTCGGGTAAATACCAGTTAGAAACGGGTCTCGCAGCGCCTTTTGTTACCGAAAACCAAAATTCGCCCGAGATCGTGTTTGCAATCCCGTTTGAAGAAAACCTGGCTGGCGGATTCAGCGCCCATATGTTTTCGTGGCATGCTTCGCTGAAAAACAAGGTCAACATGCTGGCCACGCCCTGGGGTGCAGGCTCGGCGAAGGGTGTGCCGCAGTTTATCAATACGTACGATGCCGACGACCAACGCCTGAAATCGACCTGGATGATCGGCGCGCAATTTGCCGCGGATGGCGTCACGCCATTGAAAGGCTCGTACGACCAGGCCGGCAAGAATGTCGTGCTCACCAACGAACTGCCCGACGGCCTGTACACCGGCGAGGCGGAAGGCTACCGGATGAATAAATTTGAAGTAAAAATGCAGGCGCAGGGAAGCCTCGGCAACGACTTCCCCGTGTTCCGGTATGCACAGGTGCTCATGATGAAAGCGGAATGCCTCTTGCGTACGGGCAAGGCCAACGACGCGGCCACCGTGGTGTCGCAGGTACGCGCACGGGCATTTGCAGCCAAACCCGCCAAAGCGACGGTTACCGGCGCCGACCTTCAAAAAGGCAGTGGCTACCAGTATGGTTTTGTTGAAAATTACAAAGTAGTAGACCCCGGCGATGCGAAACCGGTACAGTACGGCAGGATGCTCGACGAGCTGGGCTGGGAGTTTGCCTGGGAGGGCTTCCGTCGCCGCGATATGATCCGTTTCGGGATTTACACCACCAAAAGCTGGTTGTCCCACAAGCCTAACGGCGCTTTCAGGGCTGTGTTCCCGATCCCGCAAATCGCTATTAATTCCAACCCGAAATTGAAACAGAACCCGGATTACAACTGATATGATGAAACAAGTGCTGATCGGATGTGTTTGGATGATTTCCGCGAGCTTTGGCTTGGCTCAAACGCGCGAAGCCAAAGTCTCGCAACAAGTAATGCAAAACATTTTTGAGGAAATAAGAACCCCTTACAAATACGGCATCGTAATTCCCCAGCCCGACAGCGGCCGGATGGTCGACAGCCCGACCGTGTTCCGCAAGGGCGGCATCTGGTACATGACCTACATTATTTTCGATGGGAAAGGTTACGAAACCTGGCTTTCCAAAAGCGATAACCTGCTGCAATGGACGCATTTGGGCAAAATCATGTCGTTCACCGAAAACACCTGGGACGCTACCCAAAAAGCAGGTTATGTGGCATTGGTGGCCACCGAATGGGGTGGCAGCTACGAACCGGAGCAATTCGGAGACCGCTACTGGCTCTCCTACCTCGGCGGCTCCGAAAAGGGTTACGAGGCCGGCAGGCTCGGTATCGGCATCGCTACCAGCGAAGATTTGACCAAACCCAATGAAGTAACCCGCATGCCGCAGCCCGTACTCTCGGCCATTGACAAGGACGCCCGCTGGTACGACGACAAAACGATCTACAAAAGCCTGGTCATCCGCGACAAAGCCCGTAAAACCGGTCACCCATTTGTGATGTATTACAATGCCAAAGGTGAAAAGGGCGACGACAAGGGTAACGGCTTCGAAAGCATCGCCATGGCCGTATCCGACGATATGACGCATTGGAAACGTGCCGGCGATAAGCCGCTCATTACCCGCAATACCGGCATTTGCGGCGATGCTCAAATAGCAAAAATCGGCGATGTGTATGTGATGTTCTACTTCGGGGCATTCTGGAAACCGGGCGCATTCGAGCGCTTCGCCTGCTCCTACGACCTTCAAAACTGGACAGACTGGACCGGCCCCGACCTGATTTCACCAACCGAACCTTTCGACAAAACCTACGCGCACAAGCCCTGGGTGATCAAATGGAACGGCGTGGTATACCATTTTTACAACGCCGTAGGCGAAAACGGCAGGGTTATCGCATTAGCCACCTCGAAGGAGTTAAGTAGTAAAAGCAAGAACTGACGATGGACGATGGACCATGGACCGCTGACCGCCGATTTCAATATGTCTGACAAAAAATGACAACACCTGACAATACCTGACCATCGACCGCCGACCATGGACCGCCGATTTCTTGATTTAACGTGCCTGACAACACCTGACCACACCCGACAATCCCCAACTAAAACCGATCAATGAAAAAACTTCTGTTCTCCCTTTTGCTAACAGCTTCTCTACCCGCAACCGCGCAGAAGGACGCCGCCTACACCCCGGCCAAAGCTCCGTTGAGGTCAAACCCGTACAGCGAGCTGCCGCTAGGCACCATCAAACCCCAGGGCTGGCTCAAAGAAATGCTCGTTCGCCAGAAAAACGGCTCCACCGGCAAGCTCGACGAACTGTACCCACTCGTGATGGGCAAGCGCAACGGCTGGTTGGGCGGCGACGGCGACCAATGGGAACGCGGCCCCTACTGGATCGACGGTCTGCTCCCGCTCGCCTACATCCTCGACGACAAGGAACTCATCGCCAAAACCAAACCCTGGGTGGAATGGGCCATTGCCAGCCAGCAGCCCGACGGCTATTTCGGCCCGTCCAGGGATTACGGCCACGAACCCGGCGTGCAGCGCGATAATAGCCGCGACTGGTGGCCTAAGATGGTGGTACTAAAAATTTTAAAACAATACTATTCCGCCACCGGAGACCAGCGGGTCATTACGTTAATGACCAATTATTTCAAATACCAGCTCAAAGAATTGCCCTCGAAACCGCTGGACAACTGGACATTCTGGGCCAGGTACCGCGGCGCGGACAACCTGGCCGTCGTGTACTGGCTCTATAATATTACCGGCGACAAGTTCCTGCTCGATCTCGGCAACCTTATCCATTTACAGACTTTCGATTACACCAATGCTTTCCTGAATACGGATCTGCTTTCGACACGGGGCAGTATCCACTGCGTGAACCTCGCACAAGGCATCAAAGCGCCGCTGATTTATTTCCAGCACCATCCCGAGCAGAAATACCTCGATGCAACCCGAAAAGGTTTTGCCGATCTCCGCAAGTTCAACGGCCTGGCGCACGGGCTGTATGGCGGCGACGAGGCATTGCACGGGAACGACCCTACCCAGGGCTCGGAGCTTTGCTCGGCCGTGGAAATGATGTTCTCGCTCGAAAGCATCCTCGAAATCACGGGCGACGTAGGCTATGCCGATATGCTCGAAAAAGTGGCTTTCAACGCATTGCCGACGCAAGCTTCCGACGATTTTATGACCCGCCAGTATTTCCAGCAGGCCAACCAGGTGATGATGACCCGCCACCACCGCAATTTCGACGTGAACCACGGCGGTACCGACGTGTGCATGGGCCTGCTCACGGGCTACCCGTGCTGTACCTCCAATATGCACCAGGGATGGCCTAAATTTGTCCAGAACCTCTGGTATGCCACGGCCGACAAAGGCATTGCGGCATTGGCCTATTCGGCCAGCGAGGCGAATATCAAGCTGCCGGGAGGTGTGAATGTGGCGGTAAAAGAGGAAACCTCCTACCCTTTTGAGGAAACCATCAAATTCACCGTCAATCCTTCCGCCAAAGCGGTTTTCCCGTTCCATATGCGGATTCCGGCGTGGTGCAAAAAGGGCGCTATCAAGGTAAATGGCAAACTTTGGCTCGAACCGGATGGCAATGAGATCGTGAAACTCACCCGCGAATGGGAAAAAGGCGATGTGGTGGAACTGACGTTACCCATGCATATTTTCAAAAATACCTGGGTTGAAAACTCCATTTCCGTCGAGCGGGGGCCGCTCACTTACGCATTAAAAATAGGCGAAACTTCCAAACTGGTGAAAAACGATAAAGACCCGATCGATTACGGGACCAGCTACACGGAGGTGCGCCCAACCACACCCTGGAACTACGGATTGATCGTCACACCCGACAGCAAACTGGAAGAGCAATACAAATGGGAAGTCACAAAACCGGTCTCCAGCTATCCGTGGAACCCGGAGAATGCCCCGTTGCAGATCAAAACAAAGGCGCGCCGCATTCCGTCATGGGGATTATACAACGAAATGGCCGGGCCCATTCCTTACAGTATCACGTACCAACTGGAAACCGAAGACAAGGAAGAAGATATAGTGCTGATCCCCTACGGCTGTACCAATCTCCGGATTGCGCAGTTTCCGGTGGTCCATAAGAAAAAGTAGGATTATTATTATCAAAAATGATTTTGAAATGCATTCAGCCATTAAAATATATGTAGGCGCAGCGCTTGTGTGGTGTGTCCAGGCCTTGCCACAACCTGCACAAGCCCAGCAGCGTATTCAGCCCGTGAAGTTCTCGGAGGTCAACATTACCGACCAGTTCTGGAAACCGAAGCAGGAAAAAGTGGCCACAGCCACGCTCAATGCCTGCATAATCCAAACCGAAGAAAAATCGGGCCGTATCCGGAATTTCGAGAAAGCGGCGCGAAGGCAGGGCGAAAAGCACGAAGGCATTTATTATGACGACAGCGACGTGTACAAAGCCATCGAGGCGATCGCCTACTCGCTCAAAAACCGCCCCGACGTAGCGTTGGAACGCAAGGCGGACGAATGGATAGACAAAATCGCCGCAGCCCAGCTTCCGGACGGCTACCTGAACACCTTTTACACCTTAACCGACCTCAAACAGCGCTGGACCGACATGGAAAAGCATGAGGATTATTGTGCAGGTCATTTGATGGAAGCAGCGGTGGCCTATTACAATACTACCGGCAAACGCAAACTGCTCGATGTCGCCATCCGATTCGCCGACCACATCGATTCGACATTCCGCGTAGCCAACCGGCCGTGGGTGTCCGGCCACCAGGAAATCGAGCTCGCGCTCATGAAGTTGTATCACCTCACCAAAGAAGACCGCTACCTGAAACTCGCCGACTGGTTCCTCGACCAACGCGGCCACGGCCATGGGAAAGGCAAGATCTGGGACGAATGGAAGGATCCTAAATATTGCCAGGACGATGTGCCCGTGAAGCAGCAGAAGGAAATCACAGGCCACGCCGTACGCGCGATGTACCAGTACACAGGCGCGGCCGACGTGGCGTCCGTCACGCAGGATCCGGGATATATGAACGCCATGACAGCCGTGTGGGAAGATGTCGTTTACCGCAATATGTACCTCACCGGCGGCATAGGCTCGTCCGGCCATAACGAAGGCTTCACCGACGATTACGACCTTCCGAATGGTGCGGCATACAGCGAAACCTGTGCCTCCGTGGGCATGGTGTTCTGGAACCAGCGCATGAACGCGCTCACCGGTGATGCCAAGTACATCGATGTCCTCGAACGCAGTCTTTACAACGGCGCGCTGGACGGTCTGAGCCTGAGCGGCGATACTTTCTTTTATGGCAATCCGCTCTCTTCCGTGGGTAACAATGCGCGCAGCGCCTGGTTTGGAACGGCCTGCTGCCCTTCGAACATCGCGAGGCTCGTGGCGTCCGTCGGGGATTACATTTATGGTAAATCGGATGGAAAGATTTGGGTTAATCTTTTTGTAGGCAGCAATACCAGTTTTCAAATGGGTAAAACTGCTGTACCGCTCAACATGGAGACCAACTATCCCTGGGACGGCAATGTAAAGATCCGGGTTTCGCCGGCACAGAAGGTAAAATACGCATTGAACATCCGCATTCCCGGCTGGGCTGCCGAAACCGCTGTTCCCGGTGGGTTATACAACTTTGCGGAGAGCGGTAAGAACAAAATCGAGATACTGTTGAATGGTAAGCCTGTTAACTACCAAACGGAGAAAGGCTATGCCGTTATCGACCGCACCTGGCAGAACGGCGATGAAATCGAAGTGAAGCTACCCATGGAAGTCCGTCAAATCAAGGCCCGCCAGGAAGTGAAGGCCGATGCCGATCGGATCGCCCTCCAACGCGGTCCGATTGTGTACTGCGTAGAAGGTGCCGATAATGCCGGCGAAGTATGGAACCTGCTCGTTACTGAAAATCCTTCATTCAACATCCAAAAAGGCCTGATCCTGAACGAGCCCGTGGTTACCATCCAGGCCAACCTGCAAATGATAAAACCCACGCCCGACGGCCTGAATGTAAAACCGCAACCCCAGACCGTCACCGCGATTCCCTACTACACCTGGGCAAACCGCGGCCGCGGCCCGATGCAGGTGTGGCTGCCGGTGAAGATGAAGCACATCAGGATTGCGGAATAATGTTATGGCAGTAAATGGTGGCGGATTGAACCTTCAATCCGCCATTTTTTTTATATGCATACGTATCAACCCGTTTGATAAAATCAAGCATGAACCCAGGCACGGCAATAGACAAATTCATTCAATACCTGACCGCCAAGATCACGCTTTCAGCCGACGAGCTGGCGCAGATCCGGCAGGTAGCCATCCAAAAGAAAATCCGCAAGCGGCAGCTGCTGTTACAGGAAGGGGACGTCTGGCGTTACAATGCATTTGTTGGTCACGGTTTTCTGAGGACCTATTCCATTGATAACAAAGGCAACGAGCATATCCTGAACTTTTCTCCCGAGAACTACTGGTCTGGCGACCGCGAAAGCCTGATGACGGGAAATCCTTCCAGGTTCAATATCGAAGCGATCGAGGACACGGATGTCGTTTTGATCACCAAAGAGAATTTCGAGCAGCTTTGCCGCAATATCCCCCAACTGAATGATCTGGTCAATGCGATTTTGCATAGGAGCTTCGTCGTCTCACAGGACCGCATTCATGCGGGTATCAGCCTTTCCGCAGAAGAAAAGTATGAGAAATTTCTGAGCCAATACCCGCAGATCGCCAATCGTGTGCCGCAGCATATGATCGCTTCTTACATCGGCATCACCCCCGAAACGCTGACGCGGATCAGGCGAAACAGCGCCGGCAGATAGCCATTTTCATTATTTCCATTGACATTTGATTGTTATTTTTTCCAATAAATGTCAATGGAGACCGGCCCTTCCGGGGTGCAACTTTGCATCGTCAACTTTAACATTTACGACGATGAATAAGACCGTTTTTATTACCGGAACCAGTACCGGTTTTGGCAAACTCACAGCAATCACATTGGCCAACGCAGGCCTTACCGTCATAGCAGGTATGCGCAACACCGCAGATAAAAACCGCGCGGTGGCCGAAGAGTTGGGCGCTATTCCCAACATCGAAGTGGTAGAAATAGACCTGACCGACGATACTTCGGTCAACAACGCCTTTGCGCAAGTCCTGGCACGCCACGGCAAGATCGACGTCCTCGTAAACAACGCCGCAGCGAGCGGCTTCGGGGTATTCGAATCATACAGCGCGAACCGGATCCGTGAAATGTTCGAAATCAATTTTTACGGCGTGGTCAGAACCTACCAGGCCGTGTTGCCTGCCATGCGTGAGGCGAAGAGCGGATTGATCATCAACATTACCTCCGGCGCCAGCGGCCATACACTTCCGTTTATGGTGCCCTACCTGGCTTCCAAGTTTGGTGTGGAAAGCATTACGGAGGGCTTGCAGGACGAACTGAAACAATTCGGCATCGATAACGTGTCGATACAGCCGGGCGTGTACCCGACCGAAATGAACACCGGCGCCAAAGCCGGCATTCACGGCGATAAACCCGCAATCGCTCAGCAATACGATCCGCTGGCGTCGGAACAGTTTAATGCACTCGGCCAAGGTCTCTTTGGCAAAATGACCGCCTTTGAAATGAATCCCCAAACCATCGCCGACGGGGTGCTCAAACTGATCCAAATGCCGGCAGGCCAACGCCCGCTGCGCTTCCCGCTCGACGCCATTGCACAGGGTACTGATGTGGAGTTCATCGAAGCCCGGGCGAATATCAAGGCCAAATGGGTAGCGGCTTACATGGAGTAATAGCTTAGCTGGTAGGTTTAACACGGCAGGTTATCGAATTGCGGGTGATAGGTTTTTGGCGTGATTGTTTAAATTGCCAAAAACCTATTCCTGTCCTTAATGAGTAAATCGAAAAGTGCCTCCGGCAATGCCATTGCGGAACTATACACATCGCTAATCCAAAAAGGTAATCTCCGGGATTTGCTGCCGTTTCTCAGGCTGCATGCTCACGCCGACAAAGCCGTATTAAGGCAGGAAATCAAAAAGGCAAAGAAATACTGGCTCGACTACATTGAGCTTCCAACGGGTTCGGTCGTGGACGGGTTCTTTCGTACGTCCAGGTGGGGACAACGGGGCAACGAGCAACAGCAGGAAATGGTGATACTGAGTGCCATCGCAGTGCTTGACAAAACTGAAATCATGCGCTGGGATGATGCTTTCCCCTATTTCAGCAGACTGAACGAGCCATTCGTGCGGGAAGTCGTCATGTGGGCTAAGCCCACCTGGACCAACGCATTCTTATTAGACCAATTGAAAAAAAACGCTTGGTCCACACTTGACTATTTTCATTTGAAGCTCCTCGAAGAGCGTGGGCTGGTGGAATACGAACCGGAGTTGTTTGTTCTGTCGATGACCAAGTTCCCGTTCCGGTTTTATCGGGAGAGTAGCCTCCTGACTGCTTATATGGAGAAAATAGTGAATGATCCACTGGCCTGGCAACGTGAACTTCCGCTATTGTTTCAATATGAAACGGGGATTCAAAACCAGAACATGCCGATGGCGTCGAACGAGCCGTTCAAAAATGTTTGGGAAATGATACTGGGCTCCTGGCTGGACCAGGGAAGGTTCGACCGTGCCTGGTTTGTTGAAAACTGCATACTCGTACAAACGAAAGAATGGAATGGCGGCCTCCGGGCGTTTTTTCGGAAACGGCTGGCCGATGCCTTGCCCACTACCGCAGAGTTGCTGGCCGCACAATACCCGCTTTTTGCATGCCTTCATGCACCACTTAATACGGTGGTGAGTTTTGCTGTGGACCTGATCCGTAAAATATGGAATGATAAAAATTTCGAATTCCAATCGTTTATCGAGTTTATCGAACCCGTCATGATGCGGGCCGATTGCAAAGGCGCAATTCGTCATACTTTAACCATTCTTGACAAAGCAGCGCAGCAATCGCCCCGCTACCGCCCGGCTGTCAGCTACCTCGCCGCCGATGTGCTGGTCATCCCCGACTTATCCTTGCAGGAACGGGCAGTTAAAACTTTGAAAAAGACAGGTGATCCGAACGACGCGGTGCTCACCGACAAACTGAACATGTATGCCCCTCAATTGCAGGGGAACATCATGGAAATGCTGGGACCATTGCTTACAGGCAATATTCCGGAGGTACCCAACCTGTACGAGGCATATGCAACCGAGACCAGTGCGCATTCCATCATCCATGACGCCTCCCGCTTTCCTGAATTCATGGATTGGAATGACCTGCTGTTCCATTTCGGAAAATTCATTCAATCCGAGGAGGTGATGCATGCTGAAATGCTGATGGACGCTTTCGTGACGAAGCGGCATTTGTTCCCTACCGACGCATTGGAACAATTAAAAACTTATGCCGATCAGCTCAGTGGCCTTTACTTCAACGCTCCTTACAGACGCATGGTCGGCGGGTTATTGATCCACCTCATCCGTCAGGAAGAGGGATTTTACCAACCTGAACGCGACCATTTGGACCGGTCCGAGATAGGTAACCTTGCTAAGTACCTGGTTCATCAAATACAGGAAAAAATAGTATCCGGTTCTAAAAGGTCGCTTTTATGCTTCCCTACGCATACGCCGCATTGGATCGATCCCTCGATACTTATTGACCGCCTGATCGCATATGATCATGCAGGCGAGGCTGTCGACCCGGTTGATTTTGCGATAGCTATCAGCAGGACCCGGCGCGAAAATATCCCGGAAGCTGTTGAAAAAGCCCATCGGCTGCCTCAGCAATACCAGCAGTTGATGGCTTTTGTTCTCGGAACTACCGGGGAAATCCCGGCGCCTGAGAAACCATCGATCTGGAAAAGGCTGTTCGGTTCAGGCAAGAACATCGATTATGTTCCCTGGGCCGTAGCGGCTCGCACCTTTTATCCCAACCAGGAATTTCAGGAATTCGAAAACACCGACTTGAAGGGTGTGGTAAATGTGGTGTCGCCTTTCGCGCCGGAGGTACGGATCGATGTGAGAAGGCATGAAACACGTCATGCATTCAGCAAAAAGGTTGACAAATCTACAACCCGTCGGCTGATCGCCACGCTACCGAAGTCAAAATGGACTGGTAAACAGCCTCTGCTGTATAGTATGGATATTTACGAGCGCAAAGACAGTGTCTGGGGTATCAATTTATCCTTCGGAACTGTGTTGTTCTGGCACAGCGTCATGCCTCAGAATGATCAGGCGTTGGCATCTTTCCTGCTGCGTTATTGCTGTGAATATTCCGAAGGCCTCGGCGAGGACGACCTGAGGGCATTTCTGCTTATAGTATCAGATACAAGTTTCGTTTTTACCGACACAATTTATTACGTGATAGCGTGCTGCTATCTATACAAGGACTCGGGGCTGCGCAACTTCGCTGCGGAGGTATCATTACTACTCATCTGCGAAAGGAGAATCGACGTCCGGCAGTTGGGTGAGAAACTCGCCAGATTGATTTCGGAGGGCTATGCCCCGCTGCAACGTTTTCTGGACGTGGCGGCGGTGATCAGGGACCATTCGGCCTTGCATAATGGCGCGCTTCTGACCTTGCTCGAAACGATCCTCGAACGATTTGAGCTGAAAGAAAAGTTGCCAGCCGGGTTTAAAAAACTGCTGGAAATGTATTACGACCTGCTCACCAAAACCGGTCAGGCGCCAGGTGTTAGCACGCTGCAAAATCTGACCAAAATTCCGGAAAGTCCTTCGTTAAAACCAATCATCAAACAACTTCAAAGCATTCCCCGCCAGTGAACTCAACCGATTTTCAATACCAATATGCTGCCAGTTCGACGCTCGCCCGGGAAGGCGCAGCGAGCCTGCTCAAACTCGCTCATCACTCGGAAATTAACGAAGTAAATAATGTACCCTGCTTTTTCTGGGGATCACTGACCGAACCCTATCTGACTGCCAGATGTTGGATTACGCTCGCCAAGGTGGTCAGAAGCAGTTTTGGACTAATGCCGGTGTCGCTTCGCGATCCTATCGTTTCAGTCGGTGCCGAAAAACTGCGGTTCGAGGGATTTTCTTCGTGCAACGGCGTGTATGTGCGCCTGGACATGCTACCGGAAGCCGTGGATGGCGAATACGTGGCCAGCGGCACCACCAACGTCGATTTCAACGAACCGATGATCCATGCGCTGAACCTGGTTCAAAAAAATGAGCGTGTCGTCCTAGGCGTCGGGCAGCGCGACGTCAGTGTGGCCACCGAAAAGGCAAAGGTGATCGAAAAGAAAGTCGCATTGCCCAATCGGTGGATCAAAGGCCTTACGAATGTACAGGTCAGTCTGGCCCGCATGAACCAGCTATTCGCGCTGAACCGGGTGCAGTGCATCCAGCTCTTCCAGGCCGTGCCCAAGGGCAATGCGAAAGGAACATACTATATCACTTTCCGCTCCGGCAAATACAGCTTGTCCACGCTGGCCACACCGGGATCAGTAAGGATAGGCGGCATTCAAAGGCTGAGGTTGCTGGAAGGAATCCTGCCATGGGTGCAGCAAATGCATTTGTACGAATCAGAAGACCGCGAAACTTGCGCCGCGGTGGCCGACTTTGGTAAAATGCGGTTAATGATGGCCTTTTCACCGGATGCCACGCGCGGCTTTTCGGGTGAAGGGTCGGCGCTCGAAAGCCTCGCCCAACAAGTTTCCAACGAATGGGTTCATGGCCTGAACTACCTCCTCAAATCCAATGAAACATTTGACCCCACACTGGTATCCATCGAAAACGATGTCGATTTCGGGACAATGGACAGCCTTGTCGCGCATTTGTCGGCTATGGGCCTGCTCGGCTACGATGTTTTTGAACGCCATCACTTCTATCGGCGCCTACCCTTCAAAACCGAAAGGATACTCGGCCTGAATCCGCGATTAAAAAATGCACAACAGCTGGTCAGCAATGACGACATTGTCATTCTTGACAACCGCGCTGGCCATGTGGAGGCGCGGGTCAAAGGAACCGGGGTATTCCACACGGTGCTGCTGCACGGCAACGAAGCGAAATGCACCTGCCAATGGTTTACGAGCTACCAGGGAAAAAGAGGGCTTTGCAAACACGTGCTGGCAGTACGAATGGTACTTGATGCGGGGTAACCCACTACTATGTCTGCCGCCTGCCGCCAGGTCTCTTTTCGGGAGGTATTCCGCCCTATTCGCTCCGCAAACTCCGAACCGGGTCCAACATTGCCGCGCGCAGGCTCTGGAAACTCACGGTAGCCAACGCAATGAGGGTCATCAGCGAGCCTGCCGCCGCGAAAAGCCACCAGGAGACCGAGATTTTGAACTCGAAATTCTGCAACCATTGGTCCATCAGGTACCAGGCAATGGGCGACGCGACGACGATCGCCAGCACCACGGGTTTCAGGAAATCGCGGGAAAGCAAAGCTACCACGCTGCCAACCGAAGCGCCAAGCACTTTTCTCACACCTATTTCCTTGGTCCGCTGCTCGGCGGTGAAAGTTGCGAGACCGAACAGGCCCATACTCGCTATCAGTACCGCCAAAATGGTCGCGGCCTCGATAAGCCGGGCTGTGCGCGTTTCGGACTGGTAGGCCTGCGCCAGGGTTTCGTCCAGAAAGCTGTATTCAAATACCTGATCGGGGAATGCTTCCACCCAGGCTTTTTCGATGTCGGCCAATGCGGCCTGAATCGAAGTGGCGCTGGCATTTTCGCTTCGCAGCTTGATGCCCGCCTGATAAAAGTTGTTGGGAATGACCTGAATAATGGTCGGATCTATTTTCTGATGCAGGGAGTTGACGTGGAAGTCGCGAACAACGCCCACAATCGTCGCAAACTCGTTCCCATCACCGTAATAGACCCTTTGTCCGATTGCCGCCCGTGGACTGGCGATACCGATCCGCCCAAGGAATACTTCATTCACAATAATCCTGAAATTTCTGGTCGTGTCGCTGTCTTTCAGCGGCTCGCCGGCCAGCATCCGGATGCCATAGGTATCGAAATAATGTGAGTCGCCCATTTTCATCTGCGTTTTGACCTGAACCACCTTCGGCCCCTGCCGGTATTCCATTGCCTGCATCCAGTTGCTTTCGGCGGAGGCGCTGTTGAATGAAAAGCTCACATCCTTGATTTGGGCCGAACGGATAAGCTGTTCGCGAAGCGTGTGCAGTTTTTCGGGCTTGTTGTCGGGTAAACCGACGGTAATGACGGCCGATTTGTTGAAACCCAGGTCCGCATTGCGGAAGAAATCCAGCTGCCGGTCTATCAGCATCGCACAGCATATCAGCACGAGCGAAACAGCGAATTGCACCACCACCAACCCTTCCCGCATAGAAAACCACTGCCCGGCACGTACTGTCGCGTTGCTCTTCAGTGCCCAGATCGGCGCCATGCCCGACAAGCGTAATGCGGGGTAAATACCTGCCAGCAGGGTAGTCAATAGCAGCAGTAAACCTGTAAAAAGCGCTGTTGAACCGGTAAACAGGTCGTCGTCCAATGTCAGTGGGACGGCGAGTGCCGCTGCCAGGACGGGCAATAACAATATGCTGAGTACCAAAGCCAAGATGCCCGCAAAAAGTGTAATCAGGCCTGCTTCGGTCAGGAACTGGTATATCAGCGACTTGCGGCTGCTGCCTATTGCCTTGCGTATGCCTACCTCCTTCACACGCTTGAACGCACGCGCTGTGCTGAGGTTGATGAAATTGAAGCAGGCGATCAACAGAACGAGCGCGCCAATCACCGAGAGTGTTTTCAGCAAGCCGACATTCGCGGTCCTGCCGCCGAGATTGCCCGTGTAATGGATTTCAGCCAAATGGTTCAGTTTGAAACGCTTGTCGGGAAGTGCTTCCTTACCCATATATTTCACTACCACCGATTTAAAACGTCCGGTGAGTTGCTCCGGGGCTACACCTCTTTTCAATACCACAAATACCTGAAAATTATCATTCCAGCCATTCCATTTGTTTTCCTCAAAACCCGGGTCAATCTGCTTGAAGGTTGCGAACGATACAAGCATGTTGAACGGGAAGCTCGTGGTGACCGGATAATCCTCGATAACGCCGGTGACGGTCAAGTCCTGTTTATTATCCATCCGGATCGTATTCCCGAGCACATCCACAGTCCCGAAGTACTTTTCAGCGTACGTGCGCGTGAGCACGATCGTATTCGGTTGCGACAATGCGCGTGCGGGATTGCCTGCGACCCAGGTATAGTCGAGCGTGCGGAAAAGCGCATTATCCGCGAATACGACCGATTCCCTGAACGCCGGCCTCCGGAATTTCTTCTCCGGAGAGTTGCAACCGCCGGGCAGCTCTCCGGCAGCCATGGTCTTGCCTCCCCTTTGCATAAGCGGCACGATGACTTCGGCTTCGGGCAAGTCGGTGCGCAACGCCTGGGCCATACCGGTGTAGGTACCCGGATAGGTATGCCCTTCTTTGATATTCTCGGTTTCGACCCTGTAAATCTGTTCGAGGCGCGATTGCGACAAATCGTAACTTGTCTCATGCCGAACCACCAGAAAAATCAGCATCGTACAAGCCAGCCCTACCGCGAGGCCGGCAACATTAATAAAGGAATAGCCTTTGCTGTTGAAAAAACTCCTGACAGCGATGGTAAAGTGGTTTCTGATCATGACCGGGCCGGAAATTGAAGTTCGCTTCCGATTCCACCAATGCCATGCCAATTTTTGACATTCGGCCAATGAAGGCACCCAGCCTGATTTTCATCAATCCTAGTCAACCTAAATGTCCGCTTTCGAACGCCGTGCGTGCCAAAACGGACACGCAAAGCACAGCTTGCGCCCGAAGAAATGCCCCCCTTCATCTTTACGACCGTTTAATAACTAATTCTACAAACAAATCGAATTAGTAAGTAAAAAATAACGCCGCGGTCGCTTCCTCCTCCAAACAACCTTTATCTCCATGAACAAAGACAACGACAGACAACAAATTGAAAAACTGCGGTTGATCGTCCAGGAAGCGGAAAACACCGGCAACCTGGAAATGATGACCGCCATCCTCGCCGATGATATCACCGTCATCGCTCCCGGTTCTCCGGTCATCAACACCAAGGCCGGCGGCGTGGACTTCCTGCGCTCGTGGTTCGATGCATTTTACATTCAGATATCCTACGAATCGCAGAATATCGAGATCAGGGAAGATCTTGCCTATGAATGGGCGATTTACCAACAGACGACCACCGACAAGCAAACCGGCGAAAAAGCGTCGGAAACCGGCAGGATGCTCTGGATTTACAAAAAGTACAATGGAGCATGGTTGCAACATTTTATCATCTGGAACACAGCCGCTTAAAGAATCTTATCCTCACAATAAATTAAAACACCATGTCTTACCTTCATGCGCCAAGGCTCGTGTTCACGGGCGATTTCCTGTCCGATGTCAGCACGGTCAACAACGACACTGCCCACTACAACAACGCTACCTTCCAGCCCAATTTCCAGGACCCCGGCAAGGGTGCCACCAATGGCTGGTGGAATCCCGAGGGCGGTGCGGTTTTCGATTTCCAGAACTGTGCGGTCAAGCAGATTTTCCTGCCCGACGGTACCACGCAGACTTCCCAGTCCGACGACATTATCATTGGCCAGGCCGTGGTAGGCGCCGAGGGGCGTCCGACCGGTAAAATGGTGGACCTCGACCCCGATGCCCAGATGTTTTCCGCATTATGGTGCGTGCAGCTCCGCATTTGCACAGCCAATGGCGACCTGCTTTTCAAAGGCGATATTACCACCACCTCGTTCCGCGACCTTCAAATGAGGCAGCTCGACGGCGGTAAAAGCAACGGGCAGCCATTAGGCGCCAGCTGGACTTCGGTGATTACCAATATCGAATGGGGCGTGCTAGCGGAACAGTCGGCTTTCCTGAAAACACTACGCGCGACCACGCAGAATAACACCCTGGCTATTAACATGAGCCCGTTCGGTTATTATTACAGCCACAACGACGGTCGCTTTTCGCTGGGAAGGATCATCGGTTCCATCGGTCCGTATTTCGAAAACGAGCCGCTCACGTTCGCAGCTGCGCGCAGGCTGTACGGCATTAACTACACGCCGAGCATCCGCGGTACCTTTTTCAGCATCTCGAATTTCCTGGTGGAGCCCGACGCCAAACGGGTAAGTGTCGATTTCGGGGCGAGCTTTCCCGTGGCCGACTCTATCGGCACGGTCAATTACAAACAGGATCTCCGCCTGGCCGTCAGCAAAATACCACAAGCCGGCGTAGCGAGTCGTCAGACACCGACTTTCTACATTAATCCTAACGATTTTATCGAAATCGGGGCATTGGATTACCAATCCGATCCCAATTGGCTGAACCAGACCGGCGGGATCGTTTCTTTCAATAATCTGCCGGATGCGACCGTGTCGGCATTGGCTGCCAATCAGCTGATCCTGGTATCGCCGTCGACAAGCCAGCCGGGACAGTTTGCGATCATCGCACGTGAAGCCATCGACGGGCTCGTGGCGCGGGCCGATAATTTCATCCAGCGCCTGGATGACGGTCAGTCGGTGAATATCGATTTCTACGCCTATCAATGGGGAAACCTGCTTCCGAATACGAGCATCAGTGTAACCCTCGACCCGGCGACCCCTGACACGCCCGTCGGCCCGCAAAACCCCATCTCGGAAATTTACGGAAACAATTTCCCGGCAGACGGCCTGACTTTCAACGGTCAGATTTCGACCAATCAGCAGGGCAAAGCGCAAATGCTGCTCACGGGTAATGCCATTTACAGTCCGAGGGTTTACATCGACGGCCAGATCTACTTCATTACCTACCAGACGGCGACCGTCGACCAGGCGTTCGGGACGGAACAAATCGTGGTGCACCTGCGCGACTATTTCGAGGAAATCGCGAACCCGGTTTGGGGGGACATTTCGGAGATGATGATCCAATACAGTAACCTGTATCCGATCATGAGCAAATACGTTGTGAATCTGGCCGATCCTGTGGCACTTGCAGAGAAAAAGAAGATCCTGATTTTCGCATTTTCGCGCGATATCAACGACACGATGCACATGCCGGTGACGCGCGACTTGTCTTCTACCAAGCGTAATACCATTCTCAACTGGCTCAACAACCCCCAAATCGCTCCGAAAACCGTGGTAAGGTCCGACGCCAGGGAGGCGCGGACTGCCAACCCGGCAGCACCCGGCACCGCGCTGACCGACAAACAAACCCGTTACCGGGAAGCTGTGAAAGCGAAAAACGGGTCGTTCCCGGGCTTCTCCGCCACCAACGACTTGTTTGAAAATCTGTGATTTACGGTATAAAATTCATTCATCATGCTACAAATAGATTCAAGATATATTGAGAAGGCATTGAGCGCCAATGCCCTGGAAGAACTCTATCCACTCCTTCAAAATGCCGTCGAACTGGAACATTCCACCATTCCGCCTTACCTCACGGCGATGTTTTCCCTGAACCCCGGCACCAACCCGGTGCAGCGGCAGGTAATCCATTCGATCGTGATCGAGGAAATGCTGCACATGACCATCGCGGCGAACATCCTGAATGCCCTTGGCGGGCATCCGGTGATTAGCCATGCCGATTTTGTCCCCGAATACCCCGGCCCATTACCGATGGGCATTGGTAACGGGCTCATTGTGGGGCTGGAAAAATATTCGACAGACGTCGTCAAAAATGTTTTTATGGAGATTGAAGAACCAGAAAATCCGCTTGTTTTCAAATCCGTGAGCCTGGCCGCATTGCCGACGTACAGCACGATCGGCCAGTTTTATCAGGCCATTCAGCGAAAGATCGACGAACTGGCACCTGATGAATTGCCGGGAGATAAGAGTAAGCAAGTCACTTCGTCGTTCTTCCCTGCCGACGAGCTCTTCCCGATTTACACGAAACAACACGCGATCGACGCGATCAACATCATCATCGAGCAAGGCGAAGGGACTTCTACCTCCCCGCTCGACCAGGAAGATGAACTCGCGCATTACTACCGTTTCGAGGAACTTTACAAGGGAAAAAGGCTGGTAAAAGACGATACCGCCCCCAATGGCTACTCGTTCTCCGGGCCGGCGATCCCGTTCTCCCCCGAAGGTGTCTTCCCATTGTTTCCGAATACGAAAATCAACATGTTACCGGTCGGCAGCGAGGAGTGGAAACGGATGACCGAGTTCAATACGAGCTACTATTCATTGCTTTCCGGGCTTCACACGACGTTCAACGGCCAGCCCGGAATGCTCGATAATACGGTGGGCGTCATGTACGATCTCAAACTGACCGCCCAGAAACTGTGTGCCACGCCCTTCCCGAGCAAACCCGGCTACACAATCGGGCCATCGTTCGAATTTATCGTTCCCGCCGGAAGTTAGGGAGTTTTAAAATGCAGGTCGACGGCGTATTGATACTGTCGTCGACCTTTCAAGTGCTTTATACTCCCTCGAAAGCGTTTTTCAGAGGTGCAATTTGGAGCCTTTTCATGGGCAATAGTGCCTGGGTTACCCGATTGACCTGTTCACGGCTGCCATTTACCATCATTTCTTCCAATTCGATGGGTGAAATTTGCCACGACACGCCATATTTATCTTTAATCCACCCGCATTGCTCAGCCTCGCGAATAGCAGACATTTTTTGGGTAAAATAATCCAGCTCTTCCTGGTCATCACAGTTCACCACCAGTGAAATGCCTTCATTAAAGCTGAATTGGTGCTGATGCGCACTGTCCATGGCTGTGAACCAGGAATCTTCGAGCTTGAAATCGGCGAACATGACTGTACCGGGCTTGTCCGGCGCATGGCCTTCGGGATAGCGATGCAGTGAGCCCAGTTTAGATTTCTCGAAAACAGAACAATAGAAATTGATGGCTTCCTCTGCCTTGCCGCATTGATCCCCCACAAACAAGAGCGAAGTAATGATCGGCGGCCTCGGCTCTCCTTCGGGCTTCGTGAGGATCAGCTGCCACGAAACGCCGTATTTGTCCTGCACCCAGCCATACCGCTCGCTGAACGGATATTCGCCGATCGGCATTAACGCGCTTCCGCCGTCGGCCAGTTTGTTCCAGACCTCATCGATTTTCGCGCGCGCCGATTCTTTCGAACCGCCGAACAGCAACGGATCGAAATTGACCATGAAGGATATGGAAGGATTTGGTTTGAAAATCGGGCCGGCGCTTATGGCCATGAATTTCTGCCCCCAGAGCTCGAATATAACCATATCGGCATCGCCCGAAGGCGTATCTTCCATCGTTGTGACGCTCATCACCCGGGACTCCGGAAATACCGATGCGTAAAATTCTGCTGCTTCCGCAGCCTCCTTGTCAAACCATAAATGCGGGACGATTTTCTGCATGACCATTTGATTTTAGTTGATGACTCGAACGGATGCACTGACGGGAGAACCGTAAAGTTAAAGAATTGATCGATTTGAACAGACTTTCATTTTACTTCGACAGCACTTTTCGCTTGTACTAACTTGTGCTATGTTTATGCTACATTCAATCCTGAACGATGATCAACTTAACACAACTGCAAAAATGGGCGGTGATAGGCTGCCTGGGGCTTTCTTCCTGCGCGAGCTACCAGCGCAGCGACCTCTATTTCGGCCGGGACATTCCAGGTGGCGGCACAGTGAGCGAACAACAATGGAAGAATTTCAGCGACAGCGTCATTAGCAATTACTTTCCCGAAGGCTACACCGAATGGGACGCCAATGGCCGCTGGAAAGATACCGATACCAGGCAGACGATTACCGAACCGACCAAGGTGGTGACATTTTTTGGCAAGAAAACCAAGGAAAGAAGCGCCGCCCTCGACAGTATTGCCCAGCGTTATCTTCGCCGGTTCCGGCAGCAAAGCGTGCTCCGGACCGATATTAAATCCAAAGTGAAGTTTATCAACAAAGCGCCCTGATCGTACAATCCTGCCAACCGATCATTCAAAATAGTGATAGAAAACCTCGGGCAGCTGCTTTGTAGCCGGATCGGTCGTTAAAAATCTGAACGCATCCCCCTCGGATCGTTGGCATAATTTTTAACGATATTCACTGTAAGAAATCAACAACTAACTGATAGATAGCATGAAAAAGATAATGATCACCGCCGCCATGGTATGCTTCTGCGCAACGACGGCAGCGTTTGCACAAAGTACCAGCAGTTCCACCGACAAATCAAAAACAACAAAGGCCACGGGACAGGGTGTAAAAACGCCAACGCCCGAAAACGAGAAAAAAAACTCCGACCAATCCGGTAAGCCCAACCCTACCGACCAGGTGGCTCAGAAAAGCAGCGAAAACGACGGCAGCAACCGTCCGGGAGGCGCTACTCATGAAAACGCCAACGACGTAGGCCGGTATTCGGACCGCGAAGACAATAATTCGATGCTGTTTTCCAAAGAAGCCATTGCGATTCGCCGTAAAAACCTCACCGAGCCGGATATGACGGTAAAAGAAGGCAGCGGTTCCGCACCCAAAAACACCAAAAATCACACAGGCACCACCGGGAATTACCGGAATCTGGCGACACAAACCAGCGGCGTGCCGTCGCGGGAATAGAACCGTGGTTATTGGCAGAATGAAAAGCCCCGGGGAGTATTTTCCGGGGCTTATTTATGAACTCAATTGCTCTGCGGCGTTTTCAATTTATCTAAAATCCTCAAAATCGTCGTGTCCTCCACCACATTGGATTCGTTGTCGTGGTTGTGGAATTCTTCCAGTTTTCGTTTGCGCTTCGTATCGCTGATGCCCCGCTCCACCTTTTGCCGGTATTCCTCCAACGACCGGCAATAATAGTGGTTCAACTGGATCGTATCCACACTCACATCCGCCAATGCCTCCTCAATAGGTACAAAATGCTCATTTACGCAGGAATACCCCGGTTTGAATTTGAAACAATGCGATTTGTAAGCCGACTGCACAAAACGTGGCTGGACAATACTTTTAATATGGCGGTTAGGCGGGAAAGAAATCTCCGATCGTCTGGTAAAGTTTTCCAATTGACTGCCCGCGGGTTTTTCGATATGATTATTCGAACCAAATATCAACCACGACAGCCCAAGACCGCCGTAGTCCTCATATTTTTCAAGCAATCGGGGCAGGTTGGCACTTTCATTTTTCGGTACGATAAACTCGTCCATATCAATGAAGGCGATCCATCTCGAATTATAACCAAAGTTATCGAGGCAATGCTGGTACGCTTTCACGTGCATGTTCTGCCCGGGAATACGCGTAACCGTCACCCATTTGCTATAACCAAGTAAGGCAATGGCATCTTTAACAGGGCTCTTGCTGCCATTATCGTAAATATAGAAATGTTCTACCCCGACTTTCCGGTGATAATCCAGCCATTCGGCCAGATAATCATTTTCGTCTTTTACAATGCAGCAAACGGACAAATAATATTGAGGTTCAACAGATTCACCGGTGCGGGAGCCGCGAAACCGGGAAAGCAGATTTTGAATGGAAAACATGATGGCTAATGAGATTTTGTCGATGACGTGCGCCAAAGTTATGGCTTATTGATCGGAATACTCAACCCTGCTTTTACAATATCCAATACGATACTGGTTTTAAAGCTCTTAACATTATTGTTCCCGAAAAACAATTGTTGGGTCAGCTCTTCATACTCTTTCATGCTGTAAACAACCAGTATAAGGATAAAATCGACGTCGCCCGTCACGTAATAGCATTGCTGCACCTGCGGGGCGCTGCTGAAAATCGCCTTGGCTTGTTTGATGATCTCCACTTTCTCCACTTCCATCTTCACCTCCGTAAAAATCGTGATCGGCCGGCCCAGTTTTTCGGGGTCGAGCACCGAAATGTCCGCCCTGATCACGCCTGTTTCCCGCAGCCGCTTGATACGCCGCTGCACCGCGGGCGCCGACAGTCCAATCTGCTCTCCGATATCGCGCTGGGGCGTCGTATTATCGGCTTGGAGGATCGCCAGAATGGAAATATCGAATGAGTCGAGTGTAATCATAAGAATAGTGCAACGAAACAAAATTGCAAATTTGCCCTCAAAATCGAGGAAAAATTACGCCTGACCAAAATTAATTTTGCGCAACAATTTAATTCGATCAAAGTCAAATGCAGAATCAGGCGGGGAAGGGAATCGCTATGGTGCTGATGGCCGCCAGTTTGTGGGGTGTATCAGGCACATTCAGTCAGTTTTTATTTCAACAACAACACATCAGCGTCGAGTGGCTGATGTCGGTCCGGATGCTCATTTCCGGGATAGTTCTCGTGGCCATCAGCAAGGCCCAAAAAATGCGGACACATTCGCGCCCTGGAAAGACAAACGCGACGCGATCCGCCTCCTCTCTTTCGGTATTCTGGGCATGCTAACCGTCCAGTACACCTATTTCGCGGCCATTAAACATTCCAATGCGGCCACTGCCACCATATTGCAGTTTACGAGCCCCATTATCATCGCCGTTTACCTGGCGGTTAAGTTCAAAAAGCCATTGCGGCCGCTCAATCTGGTGGCTATTGCCGTCGCGATGCTGGGCACATTCCTGCTTGTCACACACGGAAAACCGGGCGAGCTGGCCATTTCGGGGACGGCGCTGGCCTGGGGCCTTGCCTCGGCCGTGAGCCTGGCGATGTATACCATTCAACCGGAATCGCTGCTCAAAAGATACCACGAAACCACCATCATCGGCTGGGGCCTCCTCATCGGCGGCGTCGGCATTTCGCTCGTGCGCGCCCCCTGGCACACCGACGGCATCTGGGACATGCACACCTACGCCTACACCGCATTCGTAGTCCTTTTCGGCACGCTCATCCCCTTCTACGCCTACCTCACCGGCGTAAAACTGATCGGCGGCCAGAAAGCGAGCCTCCTCACCTCCGCCGAACCACTCTCCGCCGCGCTGCTGTCCGTGAGCTGGCTCGGCGTACCCTTCCTCCTGATGGACTACATCGGCGCCGGGCTGATTATCTCGACGGTATTTCTGCTCGCGATGGAGCGGGATGTGGCGTTGGAGCCACCTGTGGTGTAACATATTGAAGTGAGATATGATAAGCAAAAGCCAGGCAATCGGGTTCGATTGCCTGGCTTTGTTTGTATTTAGGGAGGTGTAAGCAAGTTACCCCTTCATCACCTCAACCCGCTGGAAGAAAAATACCAGCTCCTTGAATGACGTGAAAATGTCGGCTGCGCGGGGATATAAGGGCAAAATTTGCCTATACCCGTACTACTGAATAGCGGATACAAAAGCACCCTGCCAACCGCCTGATAATTACAGATTCCGGTTGGCGATCAATTTTGTTACTCATCTCTAAAAATCACTATATTGCAACATGGCAGAAGAGCAGCCTTTCTTAGCTTAACATTTTAATAATCAGCCAATTAAAACCCAAATAAACAATTACAAAGTATTCAAATATGCAGATAGACATCAAAGGAAAAATAAACGAAAAAAAACTTGCTTTTAGTAACACACTCTTACCGTTGTTCGAGGCAGTCGTAAACTCCATTCAAGCAATCGAAGAGGAAACATCTACTAAACCTGGCATTGTTAGGATCAACATTGTTCGATCGGAACAAGAAACAATAAACTTTGGAAGGTCAGAGATACTTCCTGAAATTTCAGATTTTCATATAGAAGACAACGGAGTTGGCTTCAACGAAAAAAACTTCGAGTCATTTAACTATGCACACTCAACCTACAAGTTTGGCAAAGGCGGAAAAGGGATCGGTAGGTTCACATGGCTAAGAGCTTTCGGCCGTGCAGAAGTCGAAAGTCATTTTTTTGAAAACCAAAATTGGCACCTCCGCAAATTTAACTTTGAACCGACTCGATCAGGAATTGAAAAGCACACTATACATATTATTGACGAAGCCCCACAACGTCAGACGATTGTAAAACTTAGGAATTTGAAAGAAGAATACAGGAAATGGTGCAATAATAACCCAGAAGATATTGCCTTGAAAATTATTGAGCATTGCTTTATCTATTTTATCAACAAACAGTGCCCCAGGATTATTATTAAAGACCTCGGCAACGAAATAGTTGTCAATGACTTGTTTACAAAATTTACAAACGGACAAGTAAAGACGAAGGAGGTAAAAATCCGAGATAATGTCTTTAAATTAAACTTAGTTAAACTATATAGCAACAAACTTGACAATAAAATCCATTACTGCGCGAATACCAGGGAAGTACTTGATGACAAAATATCTATTGACATTCCTGAGCTCGATGATTTCTTGTACGATGCAGAGGGCAATAAATTCTCAATAGCAATCTATGTAGAAGGGGCATATTTAGACGCCAATGTTAACGATGAAAGAACCTCTATTTCATTTTCAAAAGGCGAAATTGATTTTCCGGACCAAACTAGTCAAGAAGAACTTCGAAAGACAATAACAGAAAAAATTCACTCAGATTTCTCTGAACAGATCGATCAACTTTCGTTGAAGCGAGTTGAAAAAGTGAGAGAGTTTGTAAACCGTCACCCGAGATACAGACAATTACTGAAATATAAACCTAACGAATTAAAGCGGATACCTTCCACTCTCAACGACGAGAAGCTCGAAATCGAACTCTTCAAAGTTCAGCAAGCATTAGAACTCGAAGTTAAACAAGAAGTTACTGCGGAATTAAAGTTTATCAACAGCGAAGAAGACAGTAATACTTTCAACGAAGACAAACAGGCTCTTTACAGCAAAATCATCGAAGTAGGAAACTCTAAATTATCTGAATATGTAATACACCCAAAGCTTGTACTGGATTTGTTTCAAAAATTATTGAACGAAAGGGCCACTGAACGAGCAGTGCACAACTTGATATTTCCACTACAAAGTCTTTCGGATGAGATTGGCTTCGAAGATCACAACCTTTGGATGATCGACGATAAACTTTCATACCACAAATATCTCGCGTCAGATAAAAGTTTTAAAAAGATCGACTCCATTAAATCTGATTCTAACGATCGGCCGGACATCATAATATTTAATCATCCCTTTGTTTTTTCGAACGATAGTAAACCATACGAATCAATTGTCTTAATAGAATTTAAGCGCCCAATGCGAGATGATTATCTTGATGATGAAAATCCAATACAACAAATTAACAAATATGCCAGAGAAATCATTGACGGCGAAGCAAAAGACAAAAACAATAGAGAATTTGGTTTAAGAAGCAACACACCAATCTACGCTTACATTATCTGCGACCTAACAAAAAAACTACAAGCCTACGCGAAAGACGGAGGTTACCGTCTATTACCCGGCGGAGATGGATACTTTGCTTTTAACGATAACTACAATATGTATGTCGAAATAATGAGCTTTGATAAAATATTAAAGGATTCCAAGGAACGTAATCGGGTCTTATTTGAAAAGTTGAATATAGGTTAATAATTTAATAGAGTAACGTAGTTTTTTTCTCCTGCTAGGACCAAGATATCTTGACCACCTACTACCCCATTAACCACCTCTTCCCGCAGCTTCGCCGACGTGAAAGCATCGCCCTTCGGCGTGTGAATCAATCCAAATGGAGTCGTCGGCGCGGTGAATGCCCGGTTTAGATGATGCGCCACGTCGGCATACAGCGACTTGCCCTTGAAACGGTCGGTTCGCGGGTGGTCCGCCGCGATGTAATGCTGCGCGGAAGTCTGCACGTACAACAGCAACAGCGCCACAAATATCACGAAGTTTTCAGTCGGTGTCTGGTTCATGGATTTTCTGGTGCAAACAATGTCGGGACTACTTTCTGGATGCGCTGGTTTGCAGTTGTTCGGCCGGAAAACCGTCGGCTTTCAACTGCTCAAAACCGCCGATGTTGTAATAAGAGTGAAAACCGAGTGTTTTAAGAGTATCGGCCGCCTTCCCGCTACGGTTGCCGGAGCGGCAATAGAGGTATACCGGCCTGTTTTTATCGAGTTTGGCGATCTGCGCTTTAAAGTCCGGACCGTTGAAATTGATATTTCGGGAGTATTGCAAATGCCCGCCGTCGAACTCCTCGGGCGTACGCACATCCACAAGATAAGCCTTTCCGGCCTTGATCTGGGCCAATGCCTGCGGATCGGGTTTAACAATGTTTTGAGGCGCGGGATGTTGCGCCTGCACGGCCGCTACCGACGCCAAAAAGAGAATAATCAGAAAAGATAGCTTTTTCATGAGATACAGTAATCTATTATTTTTATAGATTTAATATATAAAACTAGGAAATTAAACTGCCCGTCAACGATTTTCACGCGGGGACGTATTCGAAAATCCGGCATTATACCACCGGGCATTTTTCGACCGGCCTGGTTAAGCGACCGATTGGCAGTAATCAATGTATAAGTGTACAGCGAACGATATAGAATATACGAGCACTTGTTTACTTCAAAATACCTACAAAGGCCGCTGCTTCCTTACGATGCTGAGCTTCACGCCCGCCAGCTCCGTCACCACCCGCACACAATGCCCGTGCTCGTAACTGTAAACACTCTCTTTCCCGTTGGGTAGCTCCACGCTGTAACTGCCGTTGCCCAGCTTCCTGATCCTGCACATCGCCCCGAATTTCTCGGAATATACAGCCTGCACCTGCGTCGGCTCCTGGTAATACAGGCCCGTGATCGTGTGTGCAATCGGCGCCGCCACTTCCCATTTGCGGTAACGGTCAGCTTTTTCCGATAAATCGAAGCGATAATGCTGCGAGGCGAGCCGTGTGGTAACCGTCTGCTCGCGCCGTTTACCATTCACGGTCTGTTCGGTCAGCGAACTGTGGAGGGTGCCCTCCGAAAACTGGTTTTCAGCCACAAAACTGCCGGAATAAAAGGGTACGCTGAACTCCGCCTCGATCCGCTTGCGCAGCCGTGCGCCGTCGTCCTGCGGCAATACTTTCACCGACCCGATGGTGTGCCCGGCCATCACCACATCGAACGTCGCGACCTGGGCGTTGCCGGCGAACGACGCCAAAAGCAGTAGTATCAATAGAATTTTCGGCATAAGTGGTCAGTTTCGATGATGTATAGCGAACAAATCGCGTAGCGATGTAATATTGGTAGATGTAAATAGATCAGATGACCCGAAAATCCCGTCAGGGATGCAACAGCATAGTGCCAAAGCCCTGTTATTACATGCCCAAAGGGCACTAGCAGAATGCTCCTCTACCTTTATTTGATTTTAAATGACCGAATAGTCAAAATGCGGTCAGGTATTGTCATTGATGGTCAGAAATTGTTGTGCATAATACATGTTTAAAACGAATGTGTACGTTATCAAAGCTAAATCTGACAACACCTGACTATTCCTGACAATACCTGACCATTCACCAATTCACTTCGACAGCTCGCTCCGTGCATCCTTCGACTTGAACAACGGGTAACCCAATTGCACGTACCACGGCTCTTCCTGGTAGTCTTCGAGCCCGATGTGCTCCGAAAACTGTCTGGTGATTTTAGCCGTTCCAAACAGCATATCCCAGATAAAGAACATGTTGCCATAGTTCCCGTTGATCACCCCGATGCCGTCGGCATCGGTAGCGGCGTGGTGTGCATGGTGCGTCGCAGGGGTGGAAATGGTGCGTTCGAGTACCCACATTACGGGATGCAGCCATTTAATCGCGTAGAGCGGTTTATCCCAGCGCACGCTCGAATGGGCGGAAATACCGATCAGCGCTTTGAAAAAATAGCCTATCAGGAAAGCCTGGCCGAAGCCGAGGAATATGAGGACCGTCGACACGATACGCGGCGGGAACAGCAGCAGGTACACCCACGAGTTGCGGCCGGTGAGGAATACGCTCATTTCGGGCGCGCTGTGATGCACGCGGTGGCCCTTCCACAGCCACGTGTAGGTATGCGCGGCACGATGCCACCAGTATTGCGTGAAATCTTCGAGTAATGCGGTAATGAGCACGCCCGCCCACAACGGTACGGTTTCGAATACATTATAATAGTCGGCGAAGAAGTAGTTGAGCACGTAGGCCGAAAGCAGGAAACTAAGCGGCCGTGTGATGACGCTCGACAGGAAAAGTCCCGCGAAATTGATATACCACTCATTTCGTGACCATTTCTCACTTTTATAAAGGCCTGTAAATGCTTCCGCAAAGCTGATCACCGCGAAAAGAATGAGGATTTCGTAATAAATATGGCTGTCTGTGAATTTCATGTTACATAGGAAGTCTGTGTCGCGCGGGTGGCGGGCGACGTATTGGTAATGTAAAAACAGGGGGGCTTACCGACGGGCGCCGGCATGCAGAGACTCAGCTAGCAACAACAACAGCCTGCTCCGTGAGAAGCAAATGGTACAGCCGCGGGCGCACCTGTGTAGCGACGGCCGGAAAAAAGGGCATTATGTGTAGTTTTAATCGAACGCATATGCGATGTCGTTAAGGAATAGACACAGCTTCGGGTGGTTCTCAGCTCGATTGAATGATCAGATTGCATGCAAAGTTAATGTAACAGCCTCTTAACTTCCAAGCATTTGCGCAAAAAAGTATTTAAACTCTATGGATTTAATAGATTTAAATCAAAACCGACTCTGTCAACGCTTCGGAAAACGCCCATAGCTCACGTGCCAGGGCCCGGCTTTTCGCCTTGGCGGAAGATCTCGCCGGCTTGCCGTTGGCGAAGTACTGCCCCGTGACGTCGTTCAGCTCCGATGCCGTGGCCACGTGTACAATGCCCGCAGCAGCTTGTTCAGGGGTGCGGAAAAACGGCTTGAAAACCTTCATAAACCATGCGGTAGCGCCGTTGCCGTCACCGCCGAAACTACTCGAAACCGTTCCGGGATGCACAGCATTGGAAGTGATGCCAAATGGCGCCAGCCGCTCCGAAAGCTCGTTGGAAAATAGGATATTGGCCAGCTTGGAGCGACCGTAAATCACCAGGTCGTGGTAATGCGGCGGATTGGCCAGCTTGGCCGTCTGGTACCTGAATGCGAAGAAATGCGCCTCGGATGCCACATGCAAGACTTTCGCGGATTCTGCCGCTTTGAGCAAATCGATCAGGCCGGTGGTGAGCACAAAAGGTCCCACGTGATTGGTGGCAAAAGTCATTTCGATACCGTCGTCGGTCGTTTCGCGATGCTGAACGATCAACCCGGCATTGTTGATCAGCAAATCGATCTGTGAATAATTGTCCCGGATCTCATCCACGGCCCGTTTGACGGACGCAATACGGGAAAGGTCGCATTGGATAAAGCCGGTGTTCACGGAATGACCGATTTCCCGTTGCAACTCATGGGCCTTTGCCGCATTGCGGGCTACCAATATCAGATCATAGCCCCGTCGTGCGAGTTCGAGGGCGGTAAAGCGGCCGATGCCCGAAGTGGGCCCGGTAATCAGTGCTGTTTTACGCATTGAATTCAAAGAAAATGTCGCAGGTAATGCTATCGGAAATAACGGTGGCTCCGGCGCCTAAGGTAAGAAGGGAACCGGAGATATGCTCCAATCGGGGCCGCTTTTTTCTATCTTTGATAAATGCATACCGAATTCGAACACTACATGGCCTCCCAATCCGGCCTGCCCGCCGGGACGATCAGGCAGATCAGCAGCTTGGCTACCCTGCGGCGCCTGCACAAAAATGAGGCGTTGCTCACCGCGGGGGAAATATGCCGGCATAAAACATTTATTGGCAGCGGCCTGCTCCGGACTTACCATATCAAGCCGGACGGCAATGAGCACATTATCCATTTTTCACCCCAGCACACCTGGACACTGGACGTCGAAAGCTACGACAAGCAAGCCCCGTCGCTGGTGAATATTGAAGCCGTGGAACGTAGTGAAGTGCTGCTTTGGGCCAAGCCTGATTTTGATAAATTGCTGAAAGATATTCCGGAGCTCAAAATGTTTTCGGAGCGCCTCATTGCCCGTACCATTTACAGTAACCGCAACCGTATCCTGACGATCCTGAGCGGAACGCCGGAAGAACGTTACGCCGATTTTGTCAATACCCACCCCGATTACCTCGCGCGCCTGCCCCTGCGCATGGTGGCTGCTTACCTCGGCATTTCCCTGAAAACCCTCACACGGATACGCCACGCACAGCTGCAACGAGGGGCTCAAAGTATGGTCAAATGACCTTGTTTGCCCATTAGCAGGATATCAATTTTGCATCAAACAAAATTGAAACCAACATGCGTGTATTTGTAACAGGGGCCTCAGGATTTGTAGGCTCCGCCATTGTCAAGGAATTGTCAAGAAATGGTCATGAAGTGCTGGGGCTTGTACGCTCTGAAAAATCGGCCGAGTTACTGGCCGCCGCCGGCGCAACGCCGCTCCAAGGCGATGTGAACGATCCGGAAATATTACGCCGTGGTGTGGCCGAATCGGATGCAGTGATCCACACCGCTTTCAACCACGATTTTTCCCAGTTCAAGGCAAACTGCGAGGCCGACCGGAAAGTCATCACGACATTGGGCCAGGCACTGGCAGGATCGGGAAAGCCACTCGTGGTCACCACGGGAATGGGCCTTTTGCGCTACGACCGGCCCGTGACCGAGGACGATGTGTTGAATGCGAAGTCTGACGAAATCCCGCGCGCGGCTACCGACGAAGCGGCGAACGCCGTGGCGGCCCAGGGTGTGGATGTGTACCTGGTGCGCCTGCCTCCCAGCGTACATGGCGCGGGCGACCACGGTTTTGTGCCCATGATCATCGGCATTACCCGTGAAAAAGGCGAATCGGCCTACATTGGGGACGGTGATAACCAATGGCCGGCCGTACACCGGCACGATGCGGCGGTATTGTACCGGCTGATCGTAGAGCAGCGACCGGCCTTGAAAGTGCTGCACGCCGTGGCCGAACAGGCCATTCCATTCAGGGAAATCGCCCAGGCGATCGGTACCGGCCTGGGACTGCCTGTAGTAAGTAAAACCGGAGATGCAGCAGCGGCCCATTTCACCTGGTTTCAGCACTTTGCAGGCATCGGCTGTGTGGCTTCGAACACGAAAACCCGCGAGGCGCTAGGCTGGCAACCAACCGGCCCGGGGCTGTTGGAGGACATCGCGACAGCGGGATACCTCTCAGCATCGTAGCACCATCCTGACACTCTGCAACGGCTTTCGACAAGTTCGTGTGTTACCGCCCCACAGCCTGGCAACCGCAACCGGCTGACAATGGGATGAAATAGATTTTCACTATCGAATCATAGAATTAATCGATTTTGACAATCAAAATCAGTATTATACCTTTATCCCGCTGCACAAATACCAGAGGCAGGCAATATGGTTTAACACATGAACTTATCGTAATGGAAAACGGATCAAACGACATTAGCAAATGTCCATTTCACAACGGGACACTGAATCACAATGTAGGCGGCGGCGGTACCAGAAACCGCGACTGGTGGCCAAACCAGTTGAAATTGAACATTCTCCGCCAGCATTCGTCCCTCTCCAATCCGATGGGAGAACAATTTAACTACGCAGAAGCGTTCAAAAGCCTCGATCTGGAAGCAGTTAAAACAGACCTTCATGCACTGATGACCGATTCGCAGGACTGGTGGCCGGCCGACTTCGGCCATTACGGCCCCCTGTTCATCCGCATGGCCTGGCATAGCGCGGGTACCTACCGCGTGTTCGACGGCCGCGGCGGCGGCGGCTCGGGCCAGCAGCGCTTCGCCCCGCTCAACAGCTGGCCGGATAACGTCAGTCTCGACAAGGCTCGTCGTTTGCTTTGGCCGATCAAACAAAAATATGGCAACAAAATTTCCTGGGCCGATTTGCTGATCCTTGCAGGAAACATCGCACTCGAATCGATGGGCTTTAAAACATTCGGTTTCGCCGGCGGGCGTGCGGATGTTTGGGAAGCCGACGAAGACGTATATTGGGGATCGGAATCGACCTGGCTTGGCAACGATCGCCGCTATGCGCATGGCAAGCCGGGCCTCGACGAGCAAGGCGTAGTATCGAGCGATGAGAATCCAAATGGCCAGACACACTCCCGCCACCTCGAAGAACCGCTGGGTGCGGCGCATATGGGGTTGATTTATGTAAACCCGGAAGGCCCGGACGGTAACCCCGACCCGATTGCCGCTGCACACGACATCCGCGACACGTTCGGACGGATGGCTATGAACGATGAAGAGACCGTTGCATTGATCGCCGGTGGTCACAGTTTCGGTAAAACGCACGGTGCCGCCCCTTCCGATCACGTTGGAGCAGAGCCCGAAGGTGCAGACCTCGAACACCAGGGATTGGGATGGAACAACAGCTTCGGTTCCGGAAAAGGTGCCGATACCATCACCAGCGGCCTGGAAGTGATCTGGACCACTACTCCCACTAAATGGAGCAACAACTTCTTCGAAAACCTGTTTGCATTCGAATGGGAGCTTACCAAAAGCCCCGGCGGTGCGCACCAGTGGGTGGCCAAAGATGCCGGTGATATTATTCCCGATGCTTACGATAGCACCAAAAAGCACCGTCCTACCATGCTCACCACGGACCTCTCGCTGCGTTTCGACCCGGTTTACGAGAAGATTTCAAGACATTTCCTTGAAAATCCGGACGCATTCGCAGATGCATTTGCCCGCGCGTGGTTCAAGCTCACGCACCGCGACATGGGCCCACGTGCACGCTACCTGGGTCCGGACGTACCGGCCGAAGAGCTGATCTGGCAAGACCCGGTTCCGGCAGTTGACCACGAACTGGTAAACGAAAACGATATCGCCGGCTTGAAAGCCAACATCCTCGCATCCGGCCTGAGCGTTTCCGAACTGGTTTCCACAGCATGGGCTTCGGCGTCGACATTCCGCGGCTCCGACAAACGCGGTGGTGCAAATGGCGCACGTATTCGCCTCGCTCCGCAGAAAGACTGGAAAGTAAACAACCCGGCACAGCTGCAAAAAGTACTCGGTACGCTGGAAAGCATTCAGCAGGAGTTCAACAGCACACAGGCAAGCGGCAAGAAGATTTCACTCGCCGACCTGATCGTATTGGCTGGTGCAGCCGGGGTAGAGAAAGCCGCGCAGAACGCCGGCCATGCTATTATCGTTCCATTCACGCCTGGCCGGACGGATGCGACACAGGAGCAAACCGACATTGAATCGGTGGGTTACCTGGAACCGATCGCCGACGGATTCCGCAGCTACCGTGGTGCGAAATTCAGCGTCATGACCGAAGAATTGCTGGTAGACAAAGCACAGCTGCTCACGCTTACCGCTCCTGAAATGACCGTCCTGCTGGGAGGTTTGCGGGTATTGAATACCAACTTTGATGGTTCTAAAAACGGTGTGTTCACGCAGCGTCCCGGTGTACTTACGAACGATTTCTTTGTGAACCTGCTGGATATGAACACTTCCTGGAAAGCGATGGGGCCCGATCGGGAGACTTACCTGGGAACCGACCGCGCCAGCGGCCAGCCTAAATGGACCGCTACCCGCGCCGACCTCGTATTCGGCTCCCATGCGGAACTCCGGGCGATCGCCGAAATATACGGCAGCTCCGATTCCGGGCCGAAGTTCGTCAAAGACTTCGTGGCAGCATGGAACAAAGTAATGAATCTCGACCGGTTCGATCTGGCCTGATTCATTCAAAATTCACCTTGAACACAGCCGGCCGGGAGCGATTCCCGGTCGGCTTTTTAATTTCGGCGTGTCAGCAAGCCCCTCAGCTTTTCGTAGTCGATTTTAGAGTTGTGCCGCGGGTCTCTCGGAATTTTAGGGATAAAAATAACGTCGCCGAATGCCTCCGGTAACGACCTGATCTCCGCCGCAACGGTATCCCGCCGAGTACTATCAGCCAGCTCGATCACCGCTGTAAGCCGGCTATTCAACAGCATCACCGTGCCCATTTCCACGCCATTGATCACCTGGAAGCGGTTTTCAAACAGGAATGTCGATAGCAGTCCATTCGGTGTGCGGATCAGCGACGCGCACCTGCCGGTGAGGAACAGGTTGCCATTAATAAAGCCGCTATCGCCGGTGCGGTGCCAGCATTTGTCACCAATAAAAATTTTATTGCGTTGCAATGCCTCAGGGTTGTTCAGATAATCCCGTAGCACGTGCTTTCCCGACACGATGATCTCTCCGATCCCGCCCGGCGCAACTTCGAGGGCCGAGAGCGCCTCTTCGTGCGGTGCCGTAATGTTTTCGTCGGTAATCGCGATGATTTTTACGGTCGCTGCCGGTTCCACTTTCCCGACATTCAATCCCCGGACCGTTTCGGAGGCGATCAGCTCGTCGGCGGCGATCATACTCATCGGCTCGGCTTCGGTTGAGCCATACACAATGCCGATGTGCGCCTTGGGGAATGCCTCGCGGTACGTGCGGGCCTCGGCCGGGAACACGGGTGCACCGCCTGTTAGTATTTTTTGTATGGTATTCAAAAACAAATCATTACCCTTCAAGTACCGCGACAATTGCTTGACAAAAAACGGCGAAGCGATAATGGAAGTAACGCCTAGCCCGCTGACCTGGCCCGCGATACGCTCCGGTTGCATGGTATCCGGCTTGCGCGGATTGAAATCGGCGATCACCGATGTGACGCCGGCGCCCAGGTTAATGAGCAGAACAATAGGCAAAACCGGCATACAAATGTCCCCCGGGCCCGGATCGATAAGCGGTATCAGTGCCTGGAACTGCTCAAAAAGCAGGCCGTGCGTCCTGATAGCCGCTTTCGGTGTGCCCGTGCTGCCGGTCGTGAATGTAATGAGGGCAATATCGTCCCGCCGGGTTTCGGGATACGACGAGACTGCCCGATCCGCATCGTACTTCAAACCCAGATGCAGCGGAATCGACCTTAACCCGGGTAGAAGCCGGGCCAGCACCCGTCCCTTGAACGTCCCGATAAATGCGGCGCATTGCGCCAGCCGGCAGCATTCGACGAGCCGTTTCACGCTCACCCATTCGTCGAGGAACACCGCCACCGCCCCGATGCGGAACAGCGCCAGCACGGTCCGGTACAGGTCGTCGCTCATGGGCACGAACACGAGCACACGATCGCCCTTACGGATACCCTTGCGTAGGAAATGTGCGGCGGTCTGTGCTACGGCCGTTTCCAGCGTTCCGAATGAAATGCTGTTTTCATGGTAAATGATCGCCGGTTTGCCCGGGTTAATGCGCGCAGCCTCGTGAAAAAGATCGACGATATTGAACCGGTCAGGCAAGGTGTTTTCCATACAAAACGTAGTTTCTGTAATGGGTACCCGAGAAATGCGTGGATAATTTCGTGGAAGTGCCCTGCTCGTAGATGAACGAATGAATAGCGCTGGTATAGCCGAGTTCCACTGCTTTGTGGTAAATTAAATTGCCGATCACGTGCCCGAGCCCCCTCCATTCCGGAGCCGGATGCCGGGCCAGGGTTTTGACGATCAGCGTTTTGGTTTGGCTATTGTAAAAATCATGAATGCAGAAGAAATATCCCACCAGATTACCCGCTTCGTCCTCGGCCAGCAGCGTGAGGTCGGCATTGATATAAGCCTTTGCTTGCAGGTATTTTTTCAAAAAGGCCTCCCGGCTGATGGGTGTGTAAAGGAAATTAGTCTTGAAAGCCAGCAGGTTAAAATCATAAACGCGGTTCACCTCCGCTTCAAAATCCGATAGATTAATCGGCCTGATCGTGACGCCCAGGGCTTTCAACTCCTTCTCCCGCACCAGTATTTCAGGATTATCCAGCTCCATACCACGGTCGATATTGCTGTAATAATGCGCAATAGGCTCCAAACCAGCCGCTTTGAATTGCCTGTTATAGTACAAATGATGATGCGGTTCGGTAAAAAAAAGCGGATTAGCGTGATCGGCCAGGAAGCGGTAACCCTCCCAGGTGCTGCCATTCATGGGGCCGATCAGGCAGGTACCTCCCCAGCTTTTAACCTTGGAAACAATGTGCAGCCATAATGTGGAAGCGTAGTCATCATGGTCGGCGCATTCGTAATTCCCAACCGAAAACGCATGCCGCCCGGCATATTGCATCAGCGGATTATCATAAATACTCGCCCTCGCAACGACACTTTCCCCATCTTTTACCACAAAACACACTTTCAGAAAGTCGGTCGGAATGGTTTCCGGCATTTTAAGCCGAATGCTGTCCGGCGGATAAATGCGTCCGGGCAGTTCTGTAAACAAATGAAAATCGGGCTGGCCGGGGCCGGTTTCGGTGATCGTGATCATATCAGACAGAGGGTTGTTACCACAGTTGCAGGAATGGTAAAGTTATCCATCCCTTTGACACCCAGGGCCTCAGCTAGCGTAGCTGCGGCAGGAACCAACACAAGCAGCAGCATGCCGGAATGCACATCGTTGAATGTCGAAACAGTAACGGCCGTCACCAGCAATGCACTCGCAAAAAAAGCTAACGAACCTGCCGCCGATTTGCCTCCGCCCATTACCCGATACTTTCCGAATGGAAAACGTTTCCCGACCAGCGCCGCTACCGGGTCGCAAATCGCGAGGATCAGGATCGGCAGGTAGAAAACGATCAGGCCCCTGTCCGCCATTTGAAATACCCCAAAAAGCGCGTAAACGATCATGGGAAACAGGATACTCCCGTACGAAAAGCGGTCGATCGCATTGATGGAAGGCAGCCAGCCAAACTTCAAACTGGCCAGCAGAATCACCAGAAAACTCGCGCAGAGGAACAAAACCTGCCAATGACTGACCAGCACGACAGGGAAAAGCAATGTAAGCAGGCCGGTTCCCATGTGCACGATCTTGCGTGTCCATTCAGCTCTGACCTTCCCGAAATGGTATAATAATTCGGCCAGGCCAAAGAGTGCAAGGAAGCAGCAGGCGAGAATAAGCGGGGGAATGATGATTTCTTTCATAGCTATGCAATGCGGCACATTACCGAACAATCTGGTCGACCATAAAACCTTTGTAAAAAAAGCCCTTATCGATGGCTGTCAGGCGTTCGGACTCGGCGTGTTTGTATTCGACATTTTCGGGTAAAATCTGCGAAATCCGGCGCGGTACCATCAGGTTCCAGTAGGCCAGCCTGCCGTCCTGTTCCGTACCGGCAACCAGCGCGCGGGCTGTTTCCCGGAACAAACCGGCATCCATATATTCAAAGATATCGGAGAGGTTCATACAATGGAATTTGCCGTAGTGCGCAATGGCACCCTGCGCGTAGCATTCTTTCAAATGCAGCCGGTCGACGTTGGCACGCACCCGCGGATAATGCTCCTTTTGCAGGTAATGCGGTAAGAGGCTGTCGAAGCCGCCTGTGAGGGTATACCGCAAAATATAATTGTCCTGCGCAGCCACCGAAGCGAGCTGAACCGCAGCCTTTTCGAATATGAACTTTGAAACAGAACCCTGGACCTGCTTCTGAAACTCGGGATCGCGCCCGTATTTCCCCATCACATACCTGCTGAAAAAGATACGGAACAGCAGCCGCCAGCGCCAGGTATTCCAATGGTTTTGGTAAAAATTTGCTTGCTCCTCTTCCGTTTTGGGCTTGAAAAGCGCATCCACCAAGCGCCTCGAATGGATCCAGGGCAGTATTTTGCTACTGAAAAGTTGAAAATACCGTTCGAATTTCCCCTGGTGGATGACGCCGTTGCCAATCAGCGCCAGGTTCGACTCCCAATAGGCGCGGGTGGCGCTGCTCAGTTGGCTTTTCAAGGCCTGGAAGCATTGTAAACGACTCTCCGACTGCCTGAAACCGAGAAAGCCCAGCGCCTCTTCCCATTCCAGGTTTTGAATGCAGACCTTCTTCAATTCGATCAGAAAAAGCTGGGTAGGATTAATATCGACTGCCGCCACCAATTCGGGATCGGTAACGAGGAAGGAAAAGCTGTTATCCCCTGCGGAACCGATCGAAAGCACCTTGCTACCCGGGACCGGCGAAAGCCCCGCCAGCAGAATATCCGCATCCTCCCAGCAGTTCGCATACCGGATAATATCAAAATTGACCCTTTTTGTTAAATCCTCTTTCGTCATCGGGAAATAGTCCTGATTATGCCCGTACTGCCATCCATTTCAATTTCATCACCTGTTTTGAGGCTTTTCAGCAGGCCGGTTACCCCAACAATGCACGGCTTGCCCATTTCGCGGGAAACGATCGCCGAATGGCTCAGCAGGCTGCCCCGCTCCACGATAATGCCCGATGCACCCGGGAAAAGCGTAACCCAGCCGGGATCGGTACTGGTGGTAACGAGGATGTCGCCGTTCAGCGAAGATACTTCCGCAGGATCGGTCACTACCCTCACACGCCCTGTTACCCGCCCTGGTGAGCAACCTACGCCCTTCAAATCGCCTTCCGGCATTTCGACCCGGTCGATATTGAAAAAATCGTTACCGTCGTAGGGTACGCCATAGGTTGCAAACCGCTCCGAAAGCGGGCCCAGCTGCTGATAATGCCGAAATGCTTTCTGCCGCAATGCCACGAGGGCCTTCATGTCCTGCGTCACCGCCGTGCCTTCGATGTAGCTGAAAATTTCCTCTTTGGTGAGGTAAAAAATATCCCTGGCATTACCCAGCAGACCATCGGCATAAAACCGCTTCCCGATGTAGTTAAAAATCTCCCGCACGATCCCGAATGCACGCGTACGCTCGTAGCGCAGGTTCTCGCGGGCGCTGACGAGCTCGCGCGTGTAGCGCAGCGTGAGCTGCATTTTCCACCGGCCCATGGTTTTGCCTTTCAAATGCCTTGCTATTTCGCGTTCGGCATTTGTACGGATCACTTCTTCCCGATCACCCGAAAACTGCGAGCCGGTAATGCCCGTTTCCACGTAAGATTTCAGCACTTTAACGAACCGTGCCGGCTCCTGGCCGTAGGAGATTGTTTCGAGCTTCAACTCGCCTACGCAGCGCTCGCCGAAATCGGCAATGTAACGGTCGATATCGGCCTTCACGCCAGCGAATTCCGGATCGTTGCTGGCGCTCAGCGTTTCGTGGATAGCGTGTTCGTTTTTTGTCACAAACAAATCCCTTAACGCCGGCAACGCGGCAATGCGTGCGGCGATGGCAATGCTCCGATGCACAGGCTGCACGGAAATAATGTCGTTGCTCCCGCATAGCAGGTCGTTATGGAGGTTGGGGTTACCGCCGCCGGTAAACGGCTCGCATTGTTTTTGAAGCATCCCGAACCAGATCATCGCAAAAAAGTCGTTCAGCAATGGGGCTTTCCATTCAAGCAGGAGCTTACGTTCGAAATTTAGGTACAAATGCATGAGCTCGTCAGCGCTCTTCTCCGCGAAGGGGATTGCCTTGTATTCGGTGATCGTTCCTTCCACTAGCTGCATAAATTCCCGACGTTTCCGCGGCAGCGCCCTGAAACGGAAAAGCATTTGCACGGCCATTTTCGCAATGCTCCACCACGCCTTCCCTTTCGGCAAACGGTAGGAGTCCGGGATATCGAACGGCTCCTTCACCCCCATCATTTTCTCCATGTACCGGGCATTAATGCTGTAACCCGGCAGCATGGCCAGCATATGGTACCAGGTTTTGAGGTTATAGTAAACCCGGCCGTTCAAAAAGCCGAGCGTATTCGCGAACACCCTTTCATTTTTCTTGATAACCAATTCACTTACACCCAGATAAGCGCTAAAAAGCTTGTAGGCTACTTCATAGGACTTGCTGATAAAAGAGAATGTCAGCGGGGTGGTTACGCCGGGATAGGATTCAATAATATTACTGTTATCCCAAAGAATATAGTTGCCGGCAGGCCTGAGTTTCAACGTCGTAATGGGCCTGGTTTGAAGCAAATAGATCTGATCGTTCCGGACGGCGAACTCGATGTCCTGCGGCTGGCCCAGCGCTTTTTCGAGCGAGTCGAGTATTTGGCCAAGCTCACGAACCTGCCCGTCGGTAAGCGCCGGGGTTTGTCTTCCATCCGCCGGAACGGATTGTACCGCATCCCCTTCCAACACAAACTCGTCGGCATTGACCTCGCCTGAAACCAGGCGATCGCCCAGGCCGGAAACCGCATTGATGACCTTCTGCTGCCGGTTACCTGTGAGTGGATTAGCGCCAAAAGCGACGCCGGCCGCATCCGCATCGACCATTTCCTGCACAATCACCGCCACACCACCGGCATCCGAAAGCCCGTGATGTTTCCGGTAGGCCTTTACCCGTTCCGAAAACGCGGATTGCCGGACATCCCCTATCCGTGCCGCCAATTCATTCGGCGCTACACACAGGTAACTTTCAAACTGTCCCGCAAACGAAAACGCCGCACCATCTTCCGCGGCGGCCGATGAGCGTACCGCAAAATGGCGGGTTCCCTGAAAAAAATCCAGCAAACCGGTAATCAGCTCGGATTCGGGAATATCAGCACGCAATGTTTCCCACGGGATCACCACGAAGTGCGGCACGGGCAAACCGAGTTCCTTCAAACGAAACAGGTTTCCGGCTTTGCCGCCAATGGTGACGCCGGTTGCTTTGTGGGGTTCGGTATCGGAAATGAAATACATCAATGGAACAGCAATTTTGAAATCATCGGCCCGGCACCCAGTGTAAGATACATCGCGATCGTCCAGAGCGCCGACGCATATTCGACCATTTTTGAAAGTTTTGCGGTCCCGGCCTTCCAAAACCATATCGCAGGCAGTGCGCAAAGCAGGAACACGATACCCAAAACCGTCAGCACCACATGCCCATAACCAGCAAATACCGAAGCAGCCAGGCTGAGCAAAAGGGTGACGGTAAGCACCGCAAGCCATAACCCGATAGCCTTCGGAATACCCAGCAAGGAAGTGTAGGTGACTACCCCTTCCGACTCCTGTTCCGGGGCGCGGATTTTGCGGCCTACTTCCAGCACAATGCCGTTCATATAGGATACTGCAAAAAAGAAAAAAAGGCCCTCGGGCGCCTTCACGCCCGCAAGGAGCCAATCGAGCCCGCTAGCGTAAATGTCGATCAGCGGGATGATGAACATATGCGAAGTAACGTACCAGAACTGATGCTTTTTGAGCCATTCGGCCACAAAAAACTCTTTTCCCATCAGCGACAGATACCCGACTACCGCCGCGTATATCCAAAGCATTTTAGGAAAGAAAATCAGGTTTACAAGGATTTGCGCGATAGCGACCAGGATGCCCGTCAGCGCCAACTCGCGGAATGTCACTAGCCCGCGGGGAACGGGCAGTTCTTTACGGAACCGGGCGTCATCTTCCGCGTCTTTGAATTCGTCAAAGATCCTGACCAGCAGAAAAAGGGATATCGTCGTAAATACCCCTACTGCAAATGTTTTTGCATCCACAAACCCTTCTGCGCCACGGCATATGCGCGAATAGGAAATGGCTGAGAAGCTAAATGCCGCCACGAGCAAGCCGTGCCCCAGCAACGGAAACCGCTCCTTTTGGTAAATATAAAACCGGCGGAAAAACGGCGCGCTGTTCTCCCCGGCGTGGCTGAATGCATTTCCCTGAACCGGTAGCTTCATCTCTTCCGGCCGAATTTCTGGTGTGCCGCCGTGAACCGGCCCGCCGACAGCGCTGCCGCAATGGATATTTCGCCAGCCAGCACCAACGCGCCGCATATTTCTGCAAACTTCCGGGTCTTGCCGGCACCGGCGCAGCCGATCAGTTCGAGGCATTCCTTTTGAGTCGGTAGTGCCGTACCACCACCGACGGTCCCGACGATCAGGTTGGGCAGCGTAACCGACACGTACAGGCCATCGTCGGCTGTAAGTTCCATGCGCGTAATACCCACCGAAGCCTCCGAAACGCAGGCCACATCCTGCCCGGTAGCGATAAACAATGCCGTAAGGCCGTTGGCATAATGCCCCTGCGCGCCGATGGAACCGCTTTGGATCGTGCCGATCGTCGATGACCGCCAGTATTCCGCCATAGCCCCAGGGCTTGTTTTCAGCACGTCGTGTATGATTTTTTGCGGGAGCGTGATTTCCGCGGTGACTTTCTTGCCCCGCACATTCGCGAATGACTGGGAAGTCGCCTTTTTATCACCTGAAAAATTGCTTTCGATAAACCAGAACTGCGGCTGTACCGGGGCATTCTGAATAATATACTGGCAGATAGCATCCGTGCAGATCGTCACCATGTTCTGCCCGGACGCGTCGCCCGTGTGATATTCGAATGTGAGAATGAGATGGTTGCCTTCAATATTGGATTTCATGTCGATCAGCTTCGCATAGCGGCTGGCCGACTCGGTAATGCGGCGGAATTCTTCCAGCTGGCTGATAATCCACACTAAAAAAGTACCCAGATTACCCAGGTTGTCGAACTTGAAAACCGGCGACCGCTGTACCCCGTCGATCAGGCATACCGACGTAGCGCCTCCTGCCAGGTAACACGCCCGTGCACCGCGATGGTAGGACGCGAGCAGGCTGCCCTCACTCGTCGCCAGCGGTATGTAGAAGTCACCTTTCGCCATGGAGCCGAGCACCGACACCGGGCCGATCACGCCTGTGGGCACCATCGACATTCCGATGTAGTTCTCAATGTTCCCTTCCAGCATTGAAACATCCGAAAACTGCTGCTTCCCGCTCAGGTAGGGGAAATCCTGGTCCGTTTTTTCCAAAAGAAATGCGAGCCGCTTCCTGATTCCCTCGACCGAAACCGGGATTTCGGAGGGCAAACTTTCCGGCAGGGATTTACTTAACGGCTTATTTTTGATCTCGTCCAGTAGCTGTTCAAGGTCTTGCAGGGCGCTCATGGCATGAAGCGCTTTTTTCGTGGTTTCGCTGGTTGAAGACATAGGATAGACAAGTAGTTGATAGCAAAGGGCTTGCAGCAATGAGCACACCCATTGGCATCCGCTAACATACTAAATTTCATATACCTATCATACCATCACTTAGTAAACAGAAAAGCTTGCCCAGCCTGCGTAATGGTCGCTTCTTTTTGCTCCGGCCGGAACTCCACAGTGAGTTGCACGGAATCAATTTTAAATACATCCTTTTTGACGGGCGTCAGCAGAAATGTTGGCTGGCCTGTGGGTTGAAAGAACAGCTTGTTGTCCTTATGGCTGATCGTTACTTTCAACGGGATTTGTTTGCTCTCGTAAACGCCCAGGTACGGCTCGGCCTCCTCCGGGCTAACCTGCATGGCGTTAAAATCGGGAATAATGACGGGAACCTTATAGTAAGCGCTCAGCATGGCTATAAGAATGTCGTTCAGCGGATAATCAACCCCATTCGAGAAAACAGCGCCGGCCAGGCTATCACCGGGGAAATAAACCATCATGGTCTGGAAGCCGTCCAGGCCACCGGTGTGGCCGTACCCTTTTTTCTGGTAAAATGGTATAGGCGCCAGTCCAATACCAAATATGTCGACGATCTTGGTCATTTGGGTCAGACTCTGCTGTGATACCAGTTTACCGGTAAAAAGCGCATTCACGAACGCCAGCACATCGCCCGGAGTCGAAACGATTGCCCCTGCACCTGCCGGCTGGCTAAGATCGGTTTCCTCCCGCTTTTCCCAGCTTTTTGAAAATGAATAGGAATAAGCATCACCGCGAGCCGGGTCGATCTTCCCGCCAAAACTGGTGTTTTTCAAACCAATACGGGCAAGAATCCGCTCTTGGAGGTTCTTTTCATAGGACTTTTTAGTCACTTCCTCGATGATGTATCCCAGAAGAATATAACCGGTATTGCTGTACTTTGCCTCCGCGTCGGGAATGAAGTCGGGTTTATATTTGTCAAAAACGGCCAGCATCTCGGCGCGCGTCCTGGGTTGTGTCTGCTGTTTCCAGTAAGCCTCGTCGTCGGTAAAATTGTGGATGCCGCTCCGGTGGCGCAGCATCATTTCGATCGTGATCCGGCCCGCATTCGGGATGCTGGGGAAGTATTTATCCAAATGTGTATCCAACGCAAGCTTTTTCTCTTCTACCAGCTGCATGATCATCGTTGCGGTGAAGGTCTTGGTAATGGACCCGATGCGGTAGCGGGTTTGCGGCGTCGCTTTTGCGCTCCGCGCACTATCGACCACCGCATAGCCGATGGCCCGTTCATACACTTTCTGCCCCTTGTGCATCAGCAGCACGCTCGCCATCGATTTATTGTGCACTGTGAGGGAGTCGAAAAGCCGGTCGAGGTCCGCGGTATTGATTTGCTGGGCCGATGCGGAAAACGCGAAAAACAATGCGACGATCGGTATCAGTTTGAGTTTCATGAGAGGATATGGTCTTTTTTGCAAATAAACCATATGCCCGGAATCTCAGGTAACCGATCGTCACATTTTTGTTAATTACCTCAATGCACAATCACAATCTTGTGGCTGCTCTGGGAGCCGTCGGCATAATGAATGGTAACCCAATGCACGCCGGAAGTCAGCCTGCCCACATCCACGACCGACTGGTTTTCAGCGGATGCATACAGGCTCACACCCGAAAGCGAATGCAGCTGAACTTTCGAAAACTGCCTGTTACCGCTCCGGATGTAGAGCTTGTCGGTCACCGGGTTCGGAAACAGCACCACCGGAGAATTTCCCGTCCCCGCGAAATCGACAGAAACGATCTGACTGTAAGCAAAAGTCCCGTCCAGGTCGATCATTTTCAGCCGGTAATAAGCCACTCCTGCCAATGGCGAGACGTCGACAGCCTCGTAACGGTGCCCTCCCTCGCCTATCGCCGGGGCGTTTATGGCCAGCGAAGTCCAGGTGCGGGCATCCGGGCTTCGTTGTATTTCAAAATGGCTTACGTTCTCCTCCTCGGCTGTGCGCCATTCCAGATGCGTACTGTTTTCAGCAGGCGTAGCCGAAAAGCCTGCAAGCCGCACCGGCAACGGCGTTCCGAACCCAATAAAATCTTTGGCGAACCAGAATTCGGAAAAACTTTTCACCGTAAATTCCAGATAGTACCCTTGCGCATACGGTACTTTTCTTACGGCATCTTTAGGATAAAAAGTCCAGGCGACACTGCCGTCATTGGTGAGGTCACCGTCCTCATTACTACCGGAATACTTGGTTACCGTGAGCTCATAAGCCGATGCCGGTTTGACAATTCCTTCCTTTCCGGGGGCCGAAATGAGCCTTTCACTTTCTTCGTCCGTAATGTAAAGCCGCACGCCCACGGGCTGGGCAAAGTCGGACTGGGATGCCGAAATCGTAAAACTTCTGCCCAAGTAGTACAGCTTGTTCTCGACCCGCATTGGCCCGTTGTCCTGGTAAGGCTTCACCGAAACCTGTCCAAGCGACTGTCCGTGCGGGTTAATAGCCGCCACCAGCGAATTATTCAGTTTGAACGGCACCCATCCGTCTCCCTGTACATTTGCGGATGCTTCAAAGCTGTTCTGCAATGCATTGAAATACACCGTTGCCTGCGAATCATAAATATGGACGTCGTCAATCGCGATACCCGCCCGCCCGGCCGATTTGCTCTTGATCACAAAGCGGAAACGGACATAGCCGCCCGGAAAAGAATTGGGGATCGGCACTGTGGCGACATGCCACCTGATGTAGTCCTGCACGTTCCATACATCCGAACCATCGGGCCGCGCATTGTACCAGTTGGTACCACCGTTGACGGCTCCCAGGCGCGTCCAGGTATTTCCACTTACATTATATTCCACATACGCGATGTCGCACGCACCACCCGCGCATGCTGCAAGGTCGATGGACGCACTGAAACTCATCGCAGGCTGGCCCATTCCACTCATCGAAAAGCAGGGCGAATACAAATAGGATATGGTCTCTCCCGAACGGGCACCGCCCAGGTTGGTCGTCCATGCGTTGTTTCCGCTCGCAGCCGTCGTTAACTTGCCGGTATTGGGTACACCAAATACCCATAAAGGGCTCGGGTCGGTCAGATACCAGCCGCCCTGACCATTTTCAAAGTCTTCGAGGTACGGAAAATGGGTAACCACCTGAGCAGCTCTGGCAGTGGTGCCCGCAATATCGTTCCCCGCGTTCTTGTCGAATGCCTTTTTGGCCCTGACCTTGATATTCCGGTCGCTATCCATAAATAACGTGGAAGAAAAGTTGAACGTAAAAAGCGTGTCGGCACCTGCCCTCACCACGGGCACATATCCCTGGTAAGCAAACTGGTCGTTGATCAACGCCTCGAAAGGCACCCGGTAGCTATCTTCGGCACCATTGTTTTTGATCAGCATACTATACTCCTGATACCCGTTGGGGTCGCAGGAAGGAATGGCCCCTGCATTCAACCTCGTGACTTCAATGTCGCTGCTGGTAGTGTATAAACGGATATCGTCGATCGTCGACCCATCCGTTTGTGCGGGATACCTGAAACTCTGCTCCCACCGCACCTGAAAACTGGGGCTGAAATCCTTTCCGTTCCGCTTCAACAAATCGCTCACTTCGATCGACATCAGCCAGTAGTTGTTGTTTTTGGTAAAATACGGAACAGCAGTGCTTTCCAATGCTTCAATCCAGGGATCGGTGTCCTTCGCGCGGATAAACACACGCAATGGCCAGGCCGGCCAGGTAGCAGCGTAGAGCCGGTACCGGAACGACAGCCTGATTTCGTCGCTTTCGGCATGGTAGGCAGCCAGGTTATAAGTCGCGTCCAGATAAGTGGGGTATTGCGAGTTATTGCCGCTATTCGCGTCCACAGTAAATGCTTTGGAACCCGAATAGGCCAAACCGGGGTCAACCGAAGTCCGCAATCGTCCCAGATCGCGCTCCTGCGAGAAATCGTAGCGGTCGGTGCCTCCGACGCCCATGGTATTCACATTCACCTCCGCGCTTTGCAGCGATTCGAGGTCATCCATCCATGGCAGATTGACAGGCGCATTGGCAAGCTGACGGATCGAAACCGATTTCTGATTGTTCGTCGCGACCTGGTCACCATCCAGCTTTACGACCACCGTGAGCGGATACGAACCTGCATTGTGCATATCAAGGACGTCGATGAAAGTATAATCCAGGTAACCATTGGCGGGGACATCGGAATAGACCGTTTCCCAGTGAACCGCACCACTGCCCACGGAATAACCCACCTGAAATGATTGGATCACGGGTTGGTCGTCGAAATTCCTGAGCCGTATTTTCACCGGCTGGGATTCGCCAAGACTGGTGGAAGTGAGCAACCTGCCCGACCCGGAAGGCGAAACGATTGCGTCCACGGCCAGGTCGCCATCTGAAATAATACCCTCACACGTTCCCGAATCGGGTTTTCGGCTGATCGCCAAGGCTCTTCGGCCGGGGACTCCGTTCTTACGGGCCCTTACAGAAATATAATAGGTGGAATCGCGGGAAAGCCCGCCCAGCACATATTTCAGTTCACTGGTAATAGCGACCGACTGCATTTCTCGCCCCTGTAAGCGCATAACCTCGTAATCGGTGGCACCGCTTACCGCAGTCCATTGCACAGCCGCGTAACTTTCGCACTGGTTCGTCGATAAGGTAACCACCGGAATGCCCATAATCGCAAACGCCGCGCTTTCCTTCATTACCCCGGTACTGTTTTGGGTAATGCGGACCTTGGCGGTAGTGGTGAATGCATCCGGCACCGTCCAGGCGAGTTGGTTGGCACCTGCCGGCACAGCCGTGTTCAGGTTCGTCCATGATGCGCCGTCGTTAAGCGAGTAAGCTACCGAAAATGTACTGCTCGTGTTGCCGTAACTATCCCAATTAATATCGATCACATCGCCTTTGGTGAGACGCTCGCCTCCGGCAGGGTACGTCAGGACGACGGAGGGTTCGATGATATCGTAAACAACAAAGTACTCCTGCGGGCCGCTGGGCACCTTTTTGCCGGTCACATTCACGATGTAGGTCCCGGCCGCGGGCGCTTCGAGAACAATTTGCTCTACATTGTTAACGCTATCCACGCCCGATTCTGCCGCAGCCGTCGGGTTGGAAGCTCTGGGAAACGACGGTAGTATATCGGCACCGCCCGGGCGGACCACTGTCAGGTCGAGGTCGTTGACCAGCGTTTTGCCGGTGAGTACCGCGGGGGCCGGGTCATTCCAGTACAGCATGACTTTAACCAATGCCGTGTTCGACGGTACCGATATTTCATAACCATTCTTTCCCTGGTTGGCCACCGAGCCACTGAAATACTGCCCTTTTTCCAGCATGGAAGCCGATCGAAGCAAGTTCATCATACCAAAGCCATAGGCAAAATCCGGCCCGGGCAAACCTTTTTCGGTAGCCCCGTTGCACAACAGCGCCTTCATGAGCGCATTCCTGGGATTGTTCCCGCCGTTCAGCTGTCTGTATCGCTGAACCAGTAACGCCAGTCCCCCGGTGACAGCCGGCGCTGCCATGCTGGTCCCCGAGGCTGCCTTGTAGATATTCCCGGGAAGCGTCGAATAAATGGAAATCCCGGGAGCAACGATCTCCGGTTTCATGCGTCCGTCCCGGGTAGGCCCACGGCTCGAAATAGCGCTGATAATCCCACCTTCCGTCGCTCCAGTGCTGATCACACTTTTGGAGGAAATACTTCCTCCGATTACGTTGCCGAAACCTGCAACAAACCCGTCGCAGGGAGCCACTAAGCCGCTATTGCCGGTTGCAAATACGTGTTGTAAATTGGGCAGTTCGGATGCCTGGCGATCGAGTATATAAGAGTCGAAAGTATAGGAACCATAGTCGGGGCATACGCTGCCGCCGTAGGAATTATTGGTCACCACCATTCCAAAATCCCGAACGAGAGTCGATGCCTGTTTCCAGATTTCCGAATTGCTGCGTTTGATCAGCGATGCTTTCGGTGCATATCCCTTATACTTTTCATTCACGATGCCCCCACCCGCGGCCGTACCCGCGACGTGTACTCCGTGCCAATAGCTGCTCTCGGGATTATAGCTGATCACTTTCGTGGCCACATCGGTATGCTCCAACAGGTTCCCGCTATCACCTATCCCGATCACCACTCCCTCGCCCGTAAGCTGCCTCTGGCCGGGCAACAGCGAGGCAAGTACATTCGCTCGTGTCGCAGCTTCACTTTTGTCGTTGAGCGGCTCTTCGGCCGGCGGCACCGCTTCTATATACTGTACCCACGGCTGGCCTGCCAATGCGAGTAGTCCGTCAACAGGCACCCTTGCCTCGACGATCTGGTATTCAAGCAAAGCATCGGAGAGCATCAGTACGCCATAGTTGCCGAGCGCTTGCCGCACACTATCGCCACTCCATGTTCTTACGTAGCTGATCCTGACATCCACTTTCCCTCCTTCGATGACCGCGTGTGTCGGCGGGTTAGGCGCCAGCAATGCCGGCTGGATCTTTTGTTCGGGCTGCAATTCGAGCATCGCCCTCACGCCCGCCGCCCGCAACACGTCGCTCCCGGGCTCGCCATGCACGAGGGCCGTGTAGGCATTCTCGGGGATGTAGTCGAGTACGGTAATCCCGGCATTCCTTAACCGGTCGACCGCCGCTCCTTCCGGAATACCAAAAAATTGGATTATTACAAATCTGTCATCACTCCCATCCGCAATCCGGGAAGCACTATCCGGTCGCTTTCGTACAAGTTCCATGACGGGTACCGGTGTGATTGTACCATTTTTGAGGTAAAGGTTGTAGGCCCTATTTTCCTGGGCCATAACGTTAGTTAGGTGCTGTACCAGTAGTACTACTACGAGAGCGCAGCGATACTTCAACGAACACATATAGAGGAGTATTGAATGGGTCAATTTTTATTTCTGCAACACCGAATGTAACCCTTTTCTCAATATTTCATACCATATGTAACTATTTGTTTTTCAACAGAAAAACTTCAAAAATTCGATGCAAGACACGAAGTATTTACTATCCCCGAAAAATCAGGGAGATAGCCATCCTACCCGTGCGACCCGGTTCATCGACCGCATCCAGCGAAGGCAAATCCAGTGTCGGCCGGGCCCTTCCCAAAGGCTTGGCACGGCCAGTATCCGGGCCTGTCGCCAATGCGTTTTTTTTGTTAAAACCTGGGCAGCTTTTCAGGCAGGCGTCGGGGCCATCGCGCTGAGCGCCCCATTGAAACCACAAATCAAACGTCACTATATCGCTAGTTTGAAATATTTGTTTAATACAATTTTTAATAAAACCCTATTTAAGATAAAAACTGCGATTGCCGGATGTTTTCCGGATGTGAAGGACGTAATCGAAATCGTCGGAAAGGGAGCCATCGAAAAACTGATTGTCGGCCAGACCATAAACCAGCAATCTGTACCGACCTGGCAAGCGCAACCCTTTCTGCGATTGCTTCAAAACGGCCGTGTTGAAAAAGAATACCGGTTGAGCAAGTTTTGAAAAATGGTATTCCCAAGTGGTACTGTCGCCCGCGAAGACTTTGTTTTTATCCGTAATGTGGCCTACCGAGGGGTCGATTGTCGTGTAAAAACCATAAGAGGTTGTCAGCCCCACGCATTGATAGGCACCTCCTAATTTCCGCGCCAGAAACGAACCGGTACTTTTGGAAAAGATGTTCGGTGTTCGTTGTAAATGCCCATTGTGCGCCAGCAGCACCATCTTTCGACCGGGCTCCATTTCCGCCAGTACGTTTTCGGCCATTAATGAATCCCTTATTTCCGATTGTATGTCCATTGCGTGGGCATGCCGGGAATCGTTCAGCAGCAGGAATTGCCGGTAGCTGCGAATGCTTTTTCTGACCATTTCATCTGTCTGAGCCTTGCCTGTCAGCTTATCCAGCACCTGATCGCTTAATGTTTTCAACTCCGCAAAATCCGCTGCACTGATACTGTGATCATACACCTCATTATTAAGCAATTCATAATAATGCATAAGGCTTTTCAGCGAATCCGAGATGTCGCTGGCTACGCCGGAATCCCGCAGGTTTTGCAGCGATTGAAACGGGCTTTGCATGTCAAAACCAAAGAAACGTATGGCCTTCCCACGTGCTTTGCCTATCCGGCCGACGCTCTCTACCAAATCCACAAACTCAGGACATTCATATCCATACAACCTGAACGAGCGCAAAATCGCTTTTAAATCGCCGCGACCTTCCCGCAGGTAGTCATTTAACTTATCGACTTCGGCCATGGGCGCTTCCAGCCCGATTTTCGTAAAGGCAGGATCCGCAGCCAGCACCTTGATCAGCAGCAACCGGGCAGTGAAAAATTCCGAAGTACCATGCGACTGCTCCCCTATCCCCAAAACCTTAAATTCTCCGGGCAGTGCCTTGCTCATCATGCGCACATTACTTTCGCCTGCAAGATCGAGCGAATCCAGCCTCACCATGTGACCTTTTAATTGATTAACCAGGCCATTGTCCTGGCCATTGACCAGGACCGGAGTACAACAAACGTACAAGAAGGAAAAAACCGACAAAAAAGAAAGACCGGATAGCTTCATAACGAGCGTGTTAAATTCTGTTATATAATTAACTTTTATATAAAGAATTTATAACCGAATGTATACTTCTTCCTTTCTCAAAAATTACAACAACCTCGCTACCCGGTACGTATTCGCATGGGCCTCAATGATCGTTTTGATCTGAGGCGAGTAGCCTCCGCCCATGCTGCATTGAACCGGTATACCGAGCTGGTGAGCGGTTTGAAAAATAATTTCGTCGCGCTGGCGGCACCCATCGATGGTACAGGATAGCCTTCCAAGCTTGTCCGTTGCCAGTATATCGACACCGGCCTGGTAGAAGATAAAATCGGGCTTGACGCGCTCAACGAGCTGGGGGAAGATTCCGCGGAGCAACGAAAGATAGGCTTCATCTTCCATGCGGTCGGGGAGCTCCACATCGAGATCGCTCTTCTTTTTCCGGAATGGATAGTTATTCTTTGCGTGCATGGAGAATGTAAAAACACGCGGCTCGTTGGTAAAAATATCGGCGGTACCGTTACCCTGATGTACATCGAGGTCTGCAATCAGTACTTTAGCTGCCTTTCCATGATCCACCAGGTATTGCGCAGCCACGGCCTGATCGTTGATCATGCAAAACCCCTCTCCCGCGTCGCGTAAAGCGTGGTGAGTCCCACCGGCAATATTGAATGCAATACCCGTTTCCAATGCCCTGAGCGCACCTTCCACGGTCCCACTGGCAATGCGCAGTTCCCGCTCCACGAGCAAGGGCGTCTGCTCAAATCCGATACGGCGCGTCTCGGGGCGACTCAGCATTCCAGCCACGAAGCGATCGGCATAGGTGCGGTCGTGCACCGCGTACACGGAAGGCATATCGATAGGTTCGGGCGTAAAAAAATCAGACTCTTCCGCGATGCCCTCGCGCAGGAGCTGCAAAGGCAGCAACTCATATTTATCCATCGGAAAGCGGTGACCTTCCGGAACAGGATATTTAAAAACAGGATGAAAGGCAATCGGAAACATGCAAATGGACGATACTAAGTCCCAAATTTGCAAAAAAGAAAGCGACCCTCCGAAAAGGGCCGCTTTCAAAAACGGGTGCTGGATTATTCATTGTCACCGGCAATTACGCCAAACTCCGTGAATTCAGCATAATTAATTCGATAGTATGGGGCAAATAACCCTAGCCTTGGGGCGAACATCCGGAAACGTGGGATGAAAAAAATTCATCCTATTCCGAAAATTCATTCTACCAAGGTTTGCCCGTCCCCTGCACCAGCCATGGCTTCGACCATTGGCTGTTTTTCTTGCGCGGACCGGAAAAATTAGTCTCTTCCAGCTTCTCAATCGCGCTGCGGACATTGTCGCCGTTGTTATTCAACTCATTATTGCTGTAAATGAAACGGAGCGGCAATGCGCGGGAAACCGGCGCCAGGCCCGGCACCAGCGCAGGCAATGCGGTGCGGCGGTAGTCGAACCACGCCTCGGTCGCGGTTGTCCAGCTGGCGATCCATTTTTGCTCCATAATCTGCGCCAAAGTACCTTTATAGGCCACCGCTTTTACATAGGTATCGTATTGATCGGCCACACCCCAGGTCTGCAGGGATTGTTTGATCCCATTGTTGTAGTTTGCCTCTGCGCCTCCCGCGGCCCATCCTTTTTGCGCCGCTTCGGCCAGGATGAATGCACTTTCCGCAGCCGATGCCAGGCGGGCTTTCAGCAAACCACCTTTCGATCCCTGATACGCATAGCTCAGCTGCGACGCATGCTGATTCTGTACCTGCTGACCGGTCGTCGGGTTTTCGTTGTAGTAGGTCGGGTCGATCATACCGGCCGGGATGCCCACATACTCACCGGTGTTGAGCGGCCCGTTAAACAGGTCCGGACGCACAGGCTTGTAAGTTATAGGATTAAAGTGGCGTGTAAACTTGTGCCCTGCCGTGATCTCGGCACGCAATTCCTGCTCCGTAAGCGACTTCACGCCGGTCTGGATCACACCGTCTTTACGGATAAACTCATCCACACCGGTTTTCAAGGCAGGGTCCGATACCCAGCGCACATGCACCGGCTGGAACCACACTTTCAGTCGAGGGTCATTGCTGGCTACCATGGTATTCAGTAAAGTAGCGGCAGGACGTCTTCTGCGCCAGTTCGACTGGCTTACGTCGAATGCCGTGGCGGTAGGCCATGAATCCCCGGAAGCTGTGCCGATATAGTCCATTACTGCATCGTCGGATGCATCTTTGAGGTAAACACCCGAGCTGTAAATCTGCTCGATACCAGCTTTCGCAACATCCGGCAACTTGGCCGACACCCTCATATAGTAACGGAGCAACAGCGAGTTGGCAAACTTCTGCCATTTCAGCTTATCACCATTGTAATACACATCATAACCCGGCGCATAGGTAGAAACATCGGCAGTAGCGAACAATGCAGAAGCCTGTTTCAGATCCTCGATGACACCTTTGTAAATCACTTCCTGGCTATCGAATGCAGGCAGCATTTCACCCGCATCGCCTTTGAGCGCGTTGGTGTAGGGCGCATCGCCCCATAAGTCGGCGATGGTCCCGAAAATGAATGCCTTCATCGTGAGTGCTACGCCCTGGTGGAACGTGAAACCCATTTCGACCGAGCGCTTGTAGAGCAGGTTATTGTTCCGAAGAAAACCGTACCATGCCTTCCACTCATCGTCCTCCTCGGTCCAGTTATAGTCGTTGAAACCATCTTTCCAGGCATCTTCCTGCGTGTGCTGCACCACACCCGCGATACGACCGTAACCCAGTTTCAGGTATTGCGTACCCACGCCCGACATGACAGTCGGCATGAGCAAATTCGGATTGGCGGTATTGGGATCCACGCCGTTCGGGTTTTCATTGATTTCCGTCAGGCTTTCCTTACAGGACGAAGCAACCAGCACGGCCAACACGAAAACGATTTTAGGGATATATTTAAAAATTTTCATCGCTTTGAATTTTCAGGAATGAATCAGAAATCGAAATTGAGCTTGAAACCGAATGGGATCGTCCATGGCATTACATTCTGGCGCTCGATACCCTGGCGGAAACCGCCTTTGCTCGGATCAGCCCAGAACGCACGCTCCGGATCAATGCCAATCTTGGCTGCATTCCAGAGCATAATGTTCCGGGTGTACAGCGAGAAGCTCGCATTGCGGATCGAATTGAAAAGCGTCGGGAGTTTGTAGGTCAATGTGATCTCACGCAATTTAACGAACGACGCGTCGAAGGTTACTTGTTGGTTGAAACTCCAGGGGTACATGGCAGTGATCGGCATATATTTGGTACCGGCGCCGCCGAGCCACTCGTGGTAGTTACCGTCCTTATCTTCCCAAACACCCGGAATGAATGCACCGTCGCCGTCAGCTCCGAAACCACCGGTAGCGGCCGTGTGCCCTCCTACCCGCGGAAAGTTTCCGTTTTGCGGGATGATGTATTTTTCAGGATCCGATTTCAGCAATGCAACCAGCTGATCCGGCGAGTAAAGGCTGCCCGGGATCAGATTGTCGATCTGGCGCTGCGATTTCCAGTCGGACTCGCCGTAACGGTAGGTGAACGACATAAATTCACCGCCCTGACGCCAGTCGAGGCTCAAACCCAGTGAAAAACGCTTGTAAGACAGGTTAACCTGGCCGCCGACCATAAAATCAGGGTTATAGTTACCTACCTTCACATTGTTCTCGCGGCCTCCGAGCGACTGCCAGTCCATATCACCGCCTTCGCCATCATACGCGATGATCGGCCAGCGGTAATAAGGCGAGTTCGGGTCGGTAACGGTCGCGAAACCGCGGCTGTAAATATTGCCGATCTGCTCTCCTACGTAAGTGTATGCACCTGCACCGTTTTCACCCCATTGCTCGAAATAAGGGAAATTAGGGGCGAGTTCTTTCACAGTCACGCGGTTACGGCTGAAATTCGCATTCACATCGAGCGTCCAGCCATTGAGGTTGCTGATAGGCGTACCACCGATACCGATCTCCCAGCCGCGGCTCACCAATTTACCGGCATTGATGTTCTTAAACTCGTAGCCTGTCGAAGGTGCCATAGGAACAGTGAAAATCTGGTTCGTATTGGCGCGGTCATAATAGGTAAGGTCAAAACGCAGGCGGTTGTTGAACATGTTCAGGTCAACGCCCCCTTCGGACGAAGTAGCGATCTCCGGCAGCAATGTCGGGTTGAGCAGCGTTCCACCCAGGTTGGCGGTAACGAGGTTGCCCCACGCACCGGTCCCGAGGTTGTTATATAGCTGATAAGGATCCGTATCGTTACCCACCTGCGCCCAGCCTCCACGGAATTTCAGCATGGTAATATAGGATGGCATGTTGAAAGTCGTGCTTGCCAGCCAGCTGAGGGACGCCGAAGGATAGAAATAGGAACGGTTCGATTCGGGCAAAGTACTCGACCAGTCGTTACGCGCGGTCAAATCGAGGTAAAGCTGGTTTTTGAAACCAAATGAACCCAATGCGTACAAACTATAAATAGCCTTTTTGTAGCTGTTGTTACCCACGATACGGTTAGCAACAGGAATATTGGAAATATTGTACAAACCAGGCACAGAAAGGTCGCGGCCTCCCAGGTTGGAACTGTTTCCTTTTTGCCGCATGATGTTACCACCACCCGAAAGGCTGATGTCAAAATCACCTGCTTTGATCGTCTTCGTAACAAGGAAGTCGGCATTACCTTCATTGCGGCCTACGTTTTCGAGGTAGTATCCTCCTTTGGCCATGCTTTTATAACTCCATGGAATTTTAGTCTCGCGGTCCTCATCGTACATATCATGCGAGTAGCGTACGAAAGCGGTGAGGCCGGGGGCAATTGTCCAGTCGAGTTTCAGGTTTCCGTACAGGCGGTCGCGCGTGTAGGCGTTGGTGAGGTGTTTGGCAAGAAAGTAAGGGTTATCCGTTTCACCTGGCGCCACCGTCAGCTGCTCGATCTCCTCGCGGCCCGGCTTCCATACGCCTTTCAGGTCGCGCACATCGTAGCTTGGCGAGTAATACACCGCCTGCAACGGGTTACCATCCCGCTCCGACGTCTGCGGGCGGCTGTTGGAGTTGGAACGAACGAAATTAATATTGGAACTCAGTTTCAAATTCTTCGACATATCGAACGTCAATGCCGAGCTCAGCGCATTGCGGTAGAGGTCCGAATTCGGGATCAGGCCGCGGTTGCTCATATTATTGTACGAAATCCGGTAGGTAGCCTTGTCGGTGGAACCCGAAACAGTCAGGTTATTAGTAGAAGTGATTCCCGTTTGAAGGAAGTTCTTCATGTTATTCTTATACGATTTCAGCTCGGTAGGGATCTGCTTGCCGTCCGCTCCCACCGGCGAGTTCCATTGCACCTCTTTGATGCCTGCATCCAGAGGCAAACCGCCCCAGTAAGCCGACGATTCGTCCAACTGGAACGGACGCTCGCCATTGGCATATTTGTAATGCAGATCGAGGAAGCGGTAAGGCTTTTCGAACACATTGGAAGTCGAGAACGAGACACCCAGGCCTTTACCTTTCTTACCCGACTTGGTAGTAATCAGGATCACCCCGTTACCGGCTCGCGAGCCGTACAATGCCGCGGCGCTCGGGCCTTTCAGCACCGACATGCTTTCGATGTCGTCGGGGTTAATGTCGGAGATTGCGTTACCATAATCGACTTTGTTGCCGCTTCCTTTGGTATCACTCACGTTCGCGAGGCTGTTGGCCAGCGGCACGCCATCCACTACGAACAACGGCTGGTTGTTTTTCAAAGAAGCGGCACCGCGGATCACAATGCTGATCGACGAACCGACACCGCTGGTCTGGTTAATGGAAACCCCCGAAACACGGCCCGAGAGCGACGTCAGCACGTTTTCGTTGGCCACGTTGGCCACCTCGCGGCCTTCGATCTTACCCACATTATAACCCAGTGAGCGGGTTTCACGCTTGATACCCAACGCCGTTACGACGGCTTCCTGCAAAGTGGCCACGTTTTCGGACAACGTCACATTCACCACGCTCTTGCCGCCCACTGTCACTTCGGCGGTATTGAAACCGATATAGGAGAATACCAGCACTGCATTTTTGGAATCCACATCGAGGGAAAAATCGCCCGATGCATCGGTAGTTGTACCGATCTGGGTGCCCTTCACGAGCACATTCACGCCGGGGATCGGCGAACCGTCGACAGCCGACGTAACTTTTCCCTTGACCCTGTCAGCCACAGGAAAGAGTGCATTTTTGCCCGGAACTTCTGCCCGGGCTGCCATATCCGGCACGACAGCCGGAACAGATAGACAGATTGCGGCCAACATACATCGTGCCGCCGTTTTCAGGGTAGCCTTTGGTCTCATAGTATTAGTATTAGGCGAGTAGGTAATAAATACGGTTCTTCTATACCACTTCTAGTCAGGCAGGTTGCGCCGTTTGTCCGACTCCTCAGCAAGCAATCGATTGAAGTACGTTTCCAGCGCATCCGAATAGGCCTGCTGCACAGCCTCATCGTGTGTGCCGGCGAGCAATTCAGACAGTTCTTCCGCCGAAAGACGGTTGCTGATCAGCTTTTCAATCAATATTTGAGCCCTTGAAACTGACATCCTGTATGACTGTCGCGGTATGTAGAGGATACTTTACCACTGCCGTAACGGACTACTATGCAGATTATCTTTCGTATTAAATAAATGTTACCCGGCTGACGAAAACCCGTATTTCCAAGGGAATGAAGACGTTCCGGAACAAATTCCCGCCCGCGGATACAGCATATCTCGCCGGAAACCCCTTAACTAAGAACAATCCAATTTTTACCTTTCTAATATTTTAATCTATTATTCCGATAGATATTAAGCGTTTTAATTCATTTTTAATACATTTACAAAATATTTAATAATATAAACTTTACAATAACTTCATTTTAGCGTATTTGACGGAATTTAATTTCTCAAAACTCCGTTTACAGAAAATCAATTTTAATATTAGTTAGCCAAAAACAGGAGAAAATTTCAAAACAACAAAATCAACGAATCCTCACCAAAATACAATTCATGAAAACGAGATTTATCTACTTCATCCTGGTGACTTTATTGGCGACCGGGCTCGCGCATGCGCAGCAGCGAACCATCACCGGTACTGTCACCGACGCCAATGATGCCAGCGGCCTGCCCGGGGCGTCCGTTACCATAAAAGGAACGTCGACAGGTACATTGACCGACGCCAACGGTGGTTTCAGCCTCGATGTCAACGGCGAATCGCCCGTGCTGGTCATTTCATTTATCGGCTACGTTACCCAGGAATTACCGGTGGGTACCAGCGACAAAATCGCTATCGCCCTGAAACAGGATGCCAAAATCCTGAACGAGGTGGTGGTGACTGCATTAGGCATTTCGCGTGAGAAGCGCGCGCTGGGCTATGCCGTGCAGGAAGTGAAAGGTGAGGCATTGCAAACGCGCCCTACCAATGCCCTGAGCGCATTATCCGGAAAAGTGGCCGGCTTGCAGGTGGTTACCTCCGGTGGTAACATGGGCGGCTCGTCGCGCGTGTTGCTCCGCGGGATCAACTCCATTTCGGGTAACAACCAGCCATTGTATGTGATCGACGGCACGCCGATCGACAATGCGGACCTCAACAGCGCAGCGACCAGCGCGGGAAGCGGCGGCAAGGACGTCGGTAACATGATCCAGGACCTGAACCCCGACGACATCGAGAATATCTCCGTACTGAAAGGACCATCCGCAGCGGCACTTTATGGTACCCGCGCCGCAAACGGTGTGATTTTGATTACCACCAAAAAAGGCAAGGAAAACAGCAAGGTAAATATCACACTAAACACAGGCGTGGAGTTTGAGAATATCGTGCGCCTGCCGAAACGCCAGCAGTTGTACGGCGGTGGTTTTTCAAGCACTTTCCAAAAAGCAACCATCAATGGTACGGAGTATAACATCGCCGAATATGCGGTGGACGAAAGCTGGGGCCCGAAACTGGACGGCACGCCGGTATTGCATTGGTACAACCTCGATCCCGAAAACACGGCCGAATACCTGAAACCACAGCCGTGGGCCTACCCCAAAAACGACGTGCATACCTTCTTCGAAACCGGCGTTTCGAACACCAACAGTCTTGCCGTGAGCGGCGGTAATGCCAACTCGACCTACCGCATTTCATTTACTAATAAAAATGTGAAAGGTACTGTTCCGAATTCATCCCTGAAACGTAACTCGATCAACTTCTCAGGCTCTACGACGGCGGGCAAATTCAAGTTTTACAATAACTTCAATTATATCAAAAACCAGTCGACCGGAAGGCCGTGGACGGGTGCTACCAACCGGAATATCATCCTCGAAGCATTCCAGTGGGGACAGGTACAGGTGGATTACGAGAAGCTGAAAAACTACAAACGCGCCGACGGCAGCCAAATCCTCTGGAACCGCTCGGGCTACCAGGATACTCCGGCGGGCGAAGCCGCGAAGTTTATCGATAACCCGTACTGGTCGGCATACCAAAGCTACCTGGAAGAAAACCGCGACCGTTTCTACGGCAACGTGGGCGTCGTGTACGACGTGAACAGCTGGCTCAAACTGAGCGGAAAAGTGAATGCGGATGTGTACCAATACCAATACCAGGACCGCATTGCCGTGTATTCGCGGACGCAGTCGCAGTACCAGGAGTACAACAACAATTTCAGCGAGTTCAACTACGAATTGCTCGCTTCGGCGACCAAGAGCTGGGGAGACATTTCGTTGAATGTGAATGCGGGTGGCAACATCATGAGCCAGCGCCGCCGCATCAGCGACGCCGTTACGCAAGGCGGACTGATCATTCCTGAATATTATAACCTGAAAAATGCGAGCTCGGTACTGGTGAACTCGAATGCCTATCGCAAGCAAATCAGCTCCATTTTCGGTAGCTTCTCATTGGGCTGGAAGAGCCTTCTCTTCCTCGACGGAACGTTGCGCAACGACTGGTCTTCAACCCTGCCATTGAACCGCAACTCATTCGCATACCCGTCGCTCACCACAAGTTTGATACTCAGCGAACTGAACGGCGTGAAGGATATTAGCTGGCTGGATTTTGCCAAAGTACGCCTCGGCTGGGCACAGGTAGGTAACGACACGGATCCTTACCAGCTGCAACGCGCCTACGAGGCGAGCCAGTCGTTCGACGGCCTGCCATCTTACAAACTCCCGGCACAGCTGAACAACCAGTTCCTGAAACCGGAGATTACCAGTTCATGGGAAGCCGGCTTGAACATTCAGGCTTTGAAAAACCGCGTCGGCCTCGACATTACCTATTATGACAATGTGAGCCGCAACCAGATCATCAACATTCCCGTGTCGTCGGCATTTGGCTATGATTCGAAGGTGATCAATGCCGGTAAGATCAATAACAAGGGTATTGAAATCACATTGACCGGTACGCCGGTACGCTCGAATGGTTTCGAATGGAATTCGAGCCTCAACTGGTCGAGAAACCGCAATAAGGTGATTGCGCTGGCTCCGGGCATCAACACGTTCCAACTTGCTAACAGCCTGGTGACGCTCGTAGCGCGGGAGGGCCAGCCGTACGGACAAATCCTCGGCAACGACTTCGTGTACGCGGCCGATGGCCAGAAGGTGATCAAAGCGGATGGCACCTACGAGCGCGCACAGCAGCTTACCCCTCTGGGAAGTGTGTTACCGAAATACCTTTTCGGTTTCCAGAACAGCTTCACATACAAAAACTTCAACCTCGGCTTCCTTGTCGACGGACGCGTGGGCGGCAAGTTCTTCTCTCAAACCTACAAAGTGGCGATGTACGCCGGCGTGCTGGACAAAACCGCCGCCAACAACGTGCGCGAAACCGGCGTAGTGCTCGACGGGGTGAAAGGGACCGTTACCTACAATGCCGACGGAACTTACCAGGTGACCAACACGACGCAGAACGACACCCGCATTACCGCGCAGGCGTGGTCACGCGGGGAGTACAGCGGCCCTACCCCGCAGACGATCTTCGATGCGACATTCGTGAAGCTTCGCGAGATCACATTCGGGTACAACCTGGCGCTGAACAGCAAGGCTGTAAAACAGGTTTACTTCGGAGTTTACGGTCGTAACCTGGCCAACATTTACACCGCCAGCAAGTACATCGACCCCGAGTTCACCAATGGCGGCGGCAATATCCAGGGCCTCGAAGGCGGCAATATTCCGATACCCGCAACCTATGGTCTGAATGTAAATGTGAAGTTCTAACCACCTCAAACTGAAAATCATGCAAAAGTTCATATATCAAAAAGGCATTCTGACCCTCGGCATCGGCGCATTGCTCGCCAGCTGCTCCGATAGCCATTTCGAGGACATCAATAAGGACCCGAACCGTCCCACCGCTGTGACGACGACCACCATTTTGCTCTCGGCCGAAAAGCAGGTGATCGACAACATCCGCAACGAGAACAGCTCCCTGCGCGGCTCACAGCTTTTTGCGCAGTATTACAGCCAGAATATTTACAGTGATCAGTCGCGGTATGACATTCCACGCTCGTATTCGGATACTTATTGGAGCAATGCATACAAGGCATTGAATAACCTTAACGAGATCATCAAACTGAATACCGATCCTGCGACCAAAAGCATCGCAACCGCCGGAACAGCAGGAACCAATGCGAACCAGATCGCGATCGCGCGCATTCTGAAAGCTTACGCGTTCCAGAACCTGACGGATGTGTTTGGTAACATCCCTTACCAGTCATACGGCAGCCAGGATCCCGAGTTCCAGGCCTTGCAGCAGGAACCCGAAAACCTGAGCCCGGCCTACGCGAGCCAGCAGAAGATTTACCTCGACATCCTGAACGAGTTGAAAGCCGCCGGCGACACGCTGGCGAAATACAAAACCGCGACGACGTTCGGCACCTACGATGTGATCTACAAAGGCAAAAACGAGCTTTGGGCCAAGTTTGCGAATTCCCTGCGCCTGCGTATCGCGACGCGCATCCGTAAGCAGCAGCCTGCCGAGTCGAAAACGCATTTCGACGATGCGCTGGCAAAAGGCGTTTTCACTTCGAATGCGGATAATGCCGTGTTCAAATACCAGTCGCTCGCCCCGAACGAAGCGCCGCTTTACCGCGCCACGGTGACTGCAAACCGTAAGGACTTCGCCGTCTCGCATGTGATCGTTAATGTACTGAAAGGCGACCTGGGAACCGTAAAAGTGCAAGACCCGCGCCTGGCGGTGTACGCTTCCAAAAATGCAGCCGGTAATTATGTAGGCCAGCCATACGGGCTTCCTGTGGCCGCAGCGGGGCTGCTTACCGCCACCGATGTGAGCCTTCCGGGCGCAGTTGTCAATGCGGCCAATTACGGAGAAGTTTTGCAGGAATATGCCGAAGTCGCATTCCTGATTTCGGAATACAAAAACTGGGATCAGCAGGAGTACATCAATGGCGTGACCGCTTCCCTGCAAAAATGGGGCATTGCACAGGCTGATATCACTACTTACCTCGCCGCGCTGCCGAAAGCTGACAAGGCCAACGTGTTAAACCAGAAATACCTGGCGCTTTACACACAAGGCGACGAGGCATGGGCCGAAATCCGCCGCACCGGCTACCCTACCTTCCTCGTGAAGCCCGGCGATATCGTTTGGAGTCGCACTGTGGATGGCAAAACGACCGATTATAAGTTCCAGCCGCTGTTCGGCGAGGGCGTACCGCAGCGCTTGTATTACCCACCGAAAGAACAGAGTGTGAACCTGGCCAATTACCAGAATGCGGTGAAGGCACAAGGCAATGATGATATCACCACTGCTTTGTGGTGGAATAAGTAAGAAGTACTAACAGTAAAGAGAGCTGCTCATCTAACGGTGAGCAGCTTTTTTATTGTCGGATACAACATCCGGGTTGTCCAGCCCGCCGGCTGATTTGTCCGGTTCGGCCAGGTTCCCGTTCCTGCCCGACCGAAGTGCAGCTAGTTTTGAATCATCCAAACGGGGAAATCGCCTGGCGGACATTCAACCATCGATCTTAAACATTTCAAAAAATGGAAATCAGCAATAAATACAGCCGTCGTAACTTCCTGGGCCTCGCCGCTCTTACTTTTGCCGCCACACAACTACTGCCTTCAAAAGCATTGGCCAATACAAAAACCAATCCGCAACCGGGCAGCGGGACCTATGCATTTGGAGAAATCAAACAGATAGAAGCGGGTGTGCTGAACGTCGGCTACGCTGAAACCGGCCCGGCTAACGGGCAGCCGGTAATATTGCTGCACGGCTGGCCATACGACATCCACAGCTATGCCGAAACCGCCGAATTGCTCGCCAATGCAGGTTACCGGGTGATCGTACCGCACTTAAGAGGACATGGAACCACCCGTTTCCTCTCCGAAAAGACTTTTCGGAACGGGCAGCAGGCGGCCGTTGCATTGGACATTATCGCACTCATGGACGCGCTTAAAATCAAACAGGCTATCCTCGGCGGTTTCGACTGGGGCGCGCGCACGGCAAACATTATCGCGGCGCTCTGGCCGGAACGCGTGAAAGGGATGGTGTCTGTGAATGGCTACCTGATCAACAACCTCGAAAGAAATCAGCAACCGCTATCGCCCGCTGCCGAATGGGGATGGTGGTACCAATACTATTTCGCGACCGATCGCGGCCAGAAAGGGTACACGGCCAACTGGTACGACTTCAACAAACTGATCTGGAAAAATGTATCACCCAAATGGGCCTTCGACCAGGCCACCTACGACCGTTCGGCAGGATCATTCAAAAACCCCGACTACGCGGCCATCGTGATCCACAACTACCGCTGGCGGTTGAGCATCGAGCCGGGCGAGAAGCAATACGACGAAATCGAGCGAAAACTCGCGGCCGGACCGGTCATTTCAGTTCCGACGGTAACACTCGACGGCGATTCGGACGGTGTAGTTCCTGCCGGTGACGGCTCGGCATTTGCCCGCAAGGCTACCGGCAAGCATGTGCACCACGTGGTGAAAGGCGCGGGGCACAACCTGCCCCAGGAAGCGCCCCAGGCATTTGCAGACGCTGTCATCGAGGCCGATCGTTTAGCGAATTGAGCTGACTTAATCCAGCCCCTCCGGCTTATCCGGTACACATTCCGTGAACCGGATATTTTTGGAGTTTTCGCCCTGGACGTCCATTACCAGCTTTCTCCCGGGAATGTTGAAATACACTTTTTCAAAAAGCACGTCCCGAACGTCGAGCGCACGCATGAGGGTATCCGTAACAGTAATCGAAGCTGCCCGGATCGTGATATGTTCTGCGTCACTCGCCTTGAATGCCGTTTTGGCATTCACATAGGCGTTTTCGATTAAGAGGTTCGCCGCGGGCGATTCCGGGATGCCGGTGATATCAATAAAAGTCCTTGCCTTTTCGACGACTATGAACCGCGCTGTAATATTGCGGTATGCGGGCGTAAGTTTATCCACGGGCCGGGCAGGAAGGCGGTCGGCAAGCTCTCCAACATATTGCCGGCTGCCCAGCATATCGAACTTCACCGCGTCGCCGCGCAGGATCATACGTATGCGCTCGTATGTGAGGTTATCGCCGCCACCTGCACGCGAACGGCGCGTTTTGAATCGCAGGCCCGTATCGGTATCATCAAAAACGCAGTCGTAGACGTAGACATTGCGGATCATCCCGGCCGTTTCGCTCCCGCACGTAATGCCCCCGTGCCCCTCACGTGCGAGGCAATAGCGGATCACCACATTCTCCGTCGGCTTGTTCACCCGGATACCGTCATCGCCACGCCCGGCTTTGATCGTGAAGCAATCGTCGCCGCAGCTGAGCGTGCAATATTCGATGAGCACATTCCGTGATGACTCGATATCGATCCCATCACCGCGCGGGATGCCTACCGAACGCACGGTAATGCCCCGGATAATCACATGATCACAATACACCGGCACCACGTTCCAGAATGGCGTGTTTTCGAGCGTAATGCCTTCTATATAGACTTTTTTACAGTTAATAGGCGATATAAACATCGGCGGAAATATGAAGCCGCCGTCTTTCCCTTCATACACGCGCTCATGCACCGGCTTGTCGGCCGGCACCACTTTTTCGATCACATTCACATTCATATACTGCTTCCGGACCGGCCCATCGGGTGGCCCCACAAGCTTACCTTTCCCGGTCACCGCGATATTCTCCTGGCCGTTGGCATAAATCAACGCTCCTAGCGACATCAGTTCCACACCTTCGTTCCTTGTAAACACCGCCGGGAGGTAATCCTCAATTTCTGCACTAAAATGCAGCTCCGCGCCTTCGCTAATGTGCAGGTTTACATTACTTTTCAAACTAATGCGGCCGGTTTTCCAAATGCCACGGGGAATGATCACCGTTCCGCCTTTCTTCCTGCTCACCTCATCGATCGCCGACTGGATCACCTTCGTAACCATTGTTCCCTCGCGGGCGCCTTTGTCGGCGATATTGATGGTTAATGCAGGAAAGGCAGGTATTGTAAAAACCGGCATCGGGAACGGCGCTTTCACCGGTGCTATCGTGGCCGGTAACCTGCCCGCGCCGACGTCCGCTGCCTTGGGAACGGGCTTCGCAAGGCTATCCGTGCTATTTTGCCCATTTACGACTCCCCAGCATACCGAGGTAACCAATACCAAAATCCAGAATTTTAAATACTTCATCATATCTACGTACCAATGCCAAAATCTTCACCCGGAAGACGAGGGTCGGCCGTAACTACTCTTCATGAAGGGAGCCATTTTTATGAAGATAAAAATTGGAGACGCCTACGGTTTCTATCCAATCGACTAACTCTCCCAACATGCAACTTCCGGTATTCAGCCGGGCTTTGCGAAATGTGCTTTTTGAAATAATTGCTAAAATGAGGTGCTTCAAGAAAGCCTAACCGGATGGCTATTTCCTTGATGGTCAGGGCAGGATTTTGCAACATGCCCCTGGCTTCGGCAACGGTTTTATCGGCGATCCACGCACTGACGGATTGGCCGGGCTTACTGCGAATTACGCTCTATAAATAGTTGACATGCAGAAATTGCAGGTCCGCGTAGTCCTGCACGCGCAAAGGGATAACCAGGTTGTGTACCATGAGTCAGAAGTGACGAAAACCGCTCAATAAGTTGAAGCTTTGATAACAGGCCTTCCGGCTAGAAATGTTTGTACAACACATAGAATTTATTATAAATCTAAGCTATTATTGCATCCTTGAATCCCACTCCACTTTGTCATTTAATGACGGCACTTTCTGTTGACCCGGCTATGAAACTTGCGAAGATTATAACCCTTCTCATCTCCCTCATGGCCGCGCTGCCCGCTGGGGGACAAGATATCGCCGATTTCACCACTCAGCATTACACCAGCGACAACGGCCTGCCGCAAAACAGTGTGATGCAGCTCAGAAAAGACAAAAACGGTTTCGTATGGATGACCACTCAGGGCGGTCTGGTACGGTTCGACGGGACGCACTTTGCAACTTACAACCTCAACAACACACCTCAACTAACCACCAACCGCATTATTGAACTGGGACTTACGGGCGATAGCTCCGTTTATTTCAAGGACACGGGTTTTAAAGTCATTTCCTTTGATGAAAACAACCAGCCTTATGTGCTGAACCAGCGCCTCCGGAACCGGGCGGTGGTTTTGCGATCGCAGAAAAACCAGTTTGACGTCATCCAAAACCTGAGACCGGCGGACCGCCGAGCCCTCGGATCTCTATTCGGCACTTTTGCGACCGACTCGAAATATTATCAGATCGGTCGCCTCGGCGACGGGTTTCTGAGCATCGGCGAGGGCCATTTATTCTACCTAAGTCAAAAGAAGGTGGTTTTTAGAAAAATATTCGATCATCCCGCACTCTTTTTCGACAAGGCAGGTCTCCTGAATAACCGTATGTATATTGTCGAGCCGAATGGGCGTATTCTTTGTATCGATTCCACCGGACAAGAGTACACAGTACTTCCCAGAATAATCGGCGGCGGCATTGCAGAATTTGGCCAGGATGCGCACTTGTACCAACAAGGCAACCGCCTTTTCTTGCGTAACATTAATACCTTTTATGAACTGATTGCGGAATCGCCTGCGGCAGGCGATCCTGCGACAGGCGGCCCTGCGACAGGCGGCCCTGCGGCAGGCGATCCTGCGGCAGGCGATCCTGCGGCAGGCAACAGGGAACTTCTATGCAAGCCTGTTCTGAAAACAGGGGATATCGGTAGTATTGCATGCTATCTCAACATCCCGGAGTCCGGTATTCACGTAGTGGGCACGCTTACCAACGGCGTATACATTTTTAAAAAGAAACAGTTTCAAACTGTGCGCATTCCGGGGACGAGCAACAATTTTTACAGCCAGCATTTGTACAAAAACACTGGCCTCCTCACCGATCATGGGGCAATCCTACCCACGGGCATCATCACGGGCGCCCCCTTTCCGCTGTATTCAAGGACCGGTATCCTGGTCGACAGAGAAGGTAATGTATGGATGAACAGAGTGCCCAAATATCTGGAACAACGCAGTCCCGATCTGAAATGGATCCGCAACGTTTTTATAGAAAGCTCTTTTGGGAAATTCGCACAGACCGCCGACGGAAGTATATGGGTTAATCTGTCGGCCGGAAAACTGGGAAAAATCGTTGGAGATTCGGTCCGTTGGCTCAATTTAGCCAAGAAAGTGCAGACCTTTCAGCCTATAAACAATACCGAATTCTGGACTTCCGACGGCAAAGGTTTGTTTCTGACGAATGTAGAAAACGGTACCTCCCGGGAGATCCCCGAAATGGCAGGCCGGGAAGTCAGAGCCTATTACCTGGATAAAAGGCAAACACTCTGGGCCGGAACTTATGGCCAGGGTTTCTACGCCGTCCGCAATGGCAAAGCCACCACTCTCCCGCTCGACCGCAACGGCCACCTGCTGGCGGTCCACACCTTCCTGGAAGATAAAAAGGGTTTTATGTGGATGACCACCAACCACGGGCTTTTCAAATGTAAAATCCAGGATCTGTACGACTACCTCGACGGCAAAGCCAGTAGCGTATTTTACTATTATTATGACAAAAGTAACGGCTTCACCAACAACGAGTTCAATGGCGGCTGCGACCCCTCTTCTGTGGCGTTCCCCGATGGAAAATTCTCGTTTCCGTCCATGGAGGGGCTGGTGCAGGTGTATCCGGACAGCATCGTCGACATTCTGCCCAATGCACGGATATTGATCGATAAGTTTGTTGTCGACGGCAAGCAACAGCCGTTCAGTACGGCCCTGAGGCTGCCCCCTTCTTTTAATCGCATTGAGGTCACGCTCGCCTCCCCTTACTTCGGGCTGCCCGAGAATCAATATCTGGAATATAATATCAAGGGACTCGACGACGAATGGTACCCGCTGAACAGCAACCTGACCATCACGCTCAACCGCCTGAGTTACGGCAATTACGTCCTGCAAGTGCGTAAAAAGGCAGGTTTTGGGCGCAATAATGTGAATGTGCTCGTGAAGAATTTGACGGTGGACCCATTCTGGTACCAAACCTGGTACAGCATGTTGTTCGCTCTTTGCCTGCTGGCGTTTTCCTTTTATGTGGTAGTAAAGCTACGCTACCATTATCTGACCCAACGAAAAAAACAGCTGGAAGCCCAGGTTCGCGAACGCACCCGCCAGCTCGAATATAGTAACCGGCTGAAAGAGAAGATTACCCTGCTCCTCGCCCACGACTTGCAATCGCCGCTGCATTTTCTGAACCTGCTGTCGGATCACGTGACGGCGGCGCTGGAAAAAGAGCATTTCGAAGACGTGAAGAACGGAACTGCGGAGATCAAAAAGGCAGCCACGAATCTCCATGCTTTTGTGAAGGAGATCAATCTCTGGACTAAATCGCAGCAGGAAGATTTCTTCCTCAGCATGCGCCCGTTCCTGTTCGATGGCCTGGCCGATGAGCTGAGATCGTTTTTCAAAGAAATGCTTTTATTGAAAAACAATACCCTGGAATTCGTTAATACGGGCGGCTGGGAGCTTTTTACGAACCGTGAGATCCTGAAAGCCGTAATCCGCAACCTGATCGACAATTCCAACAAATACACAACCGGCGGGCATATCAGGGTCGAACTGGACAGGCTCGATGAAAAACACCTGAGGCTTTCAGTTTCGGACAACGGGCGGGGTATGTCTCCGGCCGACCTGAGCAAAATTAACCGGCGCATCGAAAATGTGCTCACGACAGCGGGGATCGAACAAAGCGGCCGTCTCGGCTATCAGATCATCATCGATTTCGTGGCGCGCCTAGCATGCAAGCTGGAAGTAAACAGCATTGTCGGGCAGGGAACAACTGTCACGATTTCCGGCCTTTTACCAGGCCAAGCTAACACAACAGACGCTATTTTGGAGGATATTGCTCCGACTGATTTCACTACGTTATGAAAAAGATATTGATTGCCGACGACCATTCGCTGGTTCGTTACGGGCTTAAAGTTGCACTCACCAACCACTTCGCCGACGCGGAGATCGACGAAAGCTGGGACGGCCAGTCGATGATGGCCCGGCTTAAAGTCAACACCTACGACCTTGTGCTGCTCGATCTGAACATGCCCGACACCGATATCAGCACGATCCTGCATTGGATCAGAAATTTTCATCCCGACACGCGAGTCCTGATCGTTTCCATGAACAACGAAGTGGTTTTTGGCAAAAGGGCCCTGCAAATGGGCGCACACGGCTATATCGAGAAAGATGCTTCGCCCGAAGAACTGATCAAGGCTGTGGATGTTGTCACCGCGGGAAAGAAATACATGAGCGCCGATCTGGCCGACGCCATCGTCAACGACACACTGAACCGCAAGACATCGAACCCGTTCGACGAACTGACGCCCCGGGAATTTCAGGTAGCGATCTACATCATTCAGGATTACACCATTACGCAAATCAGCGAGCTGATGCAGCTTCAATACACCTCCGTGAGCACATTCCGGCGGCGCATTTTCGAAAAGCTGAATATCGCCGACCGAAAAGCGCTGGTACAACTGGCCGAGGCTTACAAACTTAATTGACCAGCTTCCGGTGCTTTCCGCCCCATTCGCTGAGCTGCTGGAAAATCGGACCGAATGCCGCTGCCATTTCGGTGAGCTCATACTCCACGCGAGGAGGCACCTCCGCATAAACCGTCCGCTTGACCAACCCGTCCTGTTCGAGCGCACGCAATTGCAGCGTTAGCATTCGCTCGGTGATATAGGGAAATTCCTTTTTCAGTTCTCCAAACCGCATCTTCCCCTTTTCCAGTTTACTGATAATCAAAATCTTCCACCTACCTCCGATCTTGTTGACGGCATAGGTAAGGTCGCATTCCACAATGTATTTCTCATTGCTGGTATAGGTCGAATTCTGTTTTCTGGCACCCATTACTTACACTTTTGTTAGTACCCCACAATTGGTTGTATAGCATCCAAATTTAGATGCTTCCGGCTAGGTTTGCAACCAGTTTTTAACGCATTCGAAATACAGTCATGGATTTGCATTTAAAAGGAAAAACGGCTCTGGTAACAGGGGCCAGCCAGGGAATCGGCCGGGCCATTGTAAGGGAACTGGCCAGAGAAGGTGTGAGCGTATTTGCCACCGCACGGAATGAAGAGCTCCTGAACAACCTCAGGGAGGAAGTAGCCGCAGAGACGGGCATTGTACCGGTTGTCTTTATGCAGGATTTTACAGCTTCGGATGGTCCGCAGCGCATTGCGCAAGCTGCTTTGGCCGCATTGGGAGAAGTGGATATCCTCATCAACAACGCCGGACAAAGCCGTCCGGTAGGTTTCACCGGCCCCGAACAGCCGTGGTATGATTCGATGGCACTGGATTTCGACCGGCCCCGCCAGCTCACACAGGAGCTGCTTCCCCATATGATCGGGCGGCGGCAAGGTGCTATTCTGAACCTGACGAGCACCTATGAGCTACGAAGTATCAATGTATCGGCCGTAGCCAAGGCCAGTATGGCGGTATGGTCGAAGCAACTGGCGGCACAGGTGGGGCAGTACAATATCCGGGTCAATACACTGCAACCCGGGCTGATAGACACCGCCAACATCCGCCCCTATTTTTCCGACGACGAGCGTAAAACATTTGCTGAAACGAAAATCCCGCTGGGTGATTTCGGCCGTCCGCAGGATATGGCCGATATGGCGGTATTTCTCGTTTCTTCACGTGCGCGTTATGTCACCGGCGCGGCGGTAGTCGTCGACGGTGGCATGCGGCATTATCCGTTTTGAATCAGCCGTCGAAACGGAACGAGAAGCAGCCGGAAAGTGATTTTCGGGAAGTAATGTTTTGAAAAAAGGCGCCAGCATAAAGCTGGCGCCTTTTCTATGGCAAGCAAATTAAGCTGTTGACTCATGCTAATTTTCACTCCGCAGCAACAATCGTCTTCTCGTTCTCGGTCTGAGGTTTGCCGGTGGCATTGGGCTTGCCGGTGCCGGTGGTGATGAGGTTATAAAGGCTGTCTTTGATGTAAAAGCTCCATGCGTCGCGGCAGATGTTGAAGCATTCGAACTCCGGGACGAGTCCCTGGTGGGTCATACGCAGCTGCGTCTGGTTGCCTGCGCGGGTAATCTCGAAAACCACCTGCGTGCCAGTCCATTCCTTTTCATCTTCGGTGAATTTGAAATAGTTGTCCAAAATTTGCCATACTACCTTTTGGGCGGGAATGACTTCTATCAGGCGGGCATGGCAGCGGTGCACATCTTCATAATGGTATCGGAATTCATCGTTCAGGGCTGCTGTATTTCCTTCAATTTCTTCGGACCACCAACCGCGAACATTGGTCACTGCTTCGAAAACCGCTTCCGGTGTCTGATCCACGACGATCGTCGCGCTGAAATCTTGTGCTGACATAATCTGATGTTTTTAAGTGTTGATTGCTGATTTTCACTGAACCACACAAATTTATAGCCCCTATTTTCATTCAAGACGGTGTAAAACGGACATTATCACGGGGGAATCCGGACAGAAATCAGTGCTTTGCCACCGTTCTGATACAGCGGACAGAGGCACCCTCGCGCTTTTCCATACCGTCCTGGCAATGCAATGCTTTACCTCCGGCGCCGAAATTGAAATTCCAGGCCGTCAGCGCATCGATTTCCGTGCTTGTCCAGTAGAATCCATGCGCATTCAGCCGGGCATATTTTCCTCCCGCCAGTTCACGATTCCCTCCCAGCGTAGCATTGAAACCCGATTCACCCCCGGTTTGCAGCGCTTTGTAGGCCGTTTTGCCCCCATCTTTTGACTTATTGCTGGCCCCACCGTAATGATCGGACAAAACTTCCCAATCCGTGCGCGAGGGCAAGCGCCATCCATTGCCTAGCATCCCGCAGGCCTCCGCCGCCGAGGCATAAGTATACAAACGTCCATAGATTTTACAATTGGCGGGGTCGTCCGCAGAGCACCAGGAGCTATCCACCCGAACATTCAAATCCTGCGTCATCCACTCGTTGCCGTCGGGCATAAGCTTTACAGAATACGTATTTCCGTCGGCATCGGATATTGTTCCGCGCGTCTGGCTTTTCGCAGCGTTGCTCATCCATTGAATGCAAATGTTCAGAAGGATCAGGGTCAAAAGTTTGTTTGGCATGACGCAGTACGTTTTAGAGTCTTCCTAAATTTAACGAATATCAGGAGCAAACCCTTCCGTAAGGTCCAGTTTACCGCCGGTACGAATATTGTAGCTAAGATTAGATAATATATTAATTTACAACATATTATCATCATAACCTCAAAACTATGGCTGGCGCACTGATCATTTCCCTGTTCATTCTGACCTGGTACTGCGTGAAAGCATGGCGGGAAAACCCGCAACGCCCGAATTGGAACAAGGCGCTCGTTACCGCTATCTTTTGGCCGTTATCATTACTTGTTAAGCGCTATCGCTAAGCATCCTTCAAAGTACCTTTTCCATGTAGATGGCATCGGCGTGCGGGTTGGCGTAATAGGCCGGTATGACCTCAAATCCAAACGACTCGTACAATCTGCGAGCACCCGTCATGCCCGCGAGCGTATCGAGCCGGAGCTTTTCATACCCCAAATCCTTCGCGATCGCAACGGACCGTTCCAGCAACGATTTTCCCAACTTATGCCCGCGAAAATCGGGTTGGACATACATCCGTTTCAACTCGGCGATCCCGGCACCTTTGCTTCGCACACCCGCGCAACCCACCGCACGCTCACCTGCATACGCGAGCACCAGCCCGCCCGAGGGTAGCCCATATTGCTCCCGTACCGTATCGAGCTCTTCCTCGAACCGCTGGAAAGCGAGGTCAATCGGCAATGACGCGGCGTATTCACGGAACAACTTCTTCCCATCTTCGAAATGTGCGTCGCTCCCGGCGATAATCAATTTAATCGGTTCATTCATAACAAAAATGTGACTGCATTTCCGGCAAAGCTCACAAAATATGATCAATATGAACAGATACAGATCCGGGATTATTATTGGGAACAGCCCCTACCCGATCCTCGGCAGCCACATGCCCGCTATCGCCCCAAAAATGCCGACGGCCATCAACGCGGTCACAATCAATATCAGCAGCGCAATGGCCGTTATCGCTCCATGTTTCTTCGTTTTTTGGGCGTAAAAATACAATTCGAGCATTCCAAGCGACACCGGCAAAGCATAAACGAATACTGCAAGCGCGGTGAGAAAAGGCCCGCTGAATGTCCGCGTATCAAAGCCTGCCGGGCCACCGTTCAGCACCAGCCAGCACATCAGCCCGATCCTGAAAAACCATACGCCACTTACCACCATAAATAGTCGCAATCCCCATTTACGGTGCTGATCAAACCGCCTCGTGCGTGCGCAACGCCATGCGAGCCAGGCAAAAAGAACAATGTAGACCGTCTGAATGCTGATGCTCACATGCTGCACAAGATCGCCGACCGCACCGCGCGTCCATACCATCGCCAAACCGCCGGTGGCGACGATGATGGCCGTGGTAACGTAAAGGCGCCCCAGCCAGCGGTGAAACAACGGCGCCCTTCGTCGGACGAATGGCAGCAACTGCAACGGCCCGCCGAATACCAACACCGCCGCCAGCAAAACATGCACGCCCACAACGAGGTTACCCGCCCAATCGTCTTTTACATAGCCATGAGGCAACACTTCATTCCATTTTGCCAGGTCGCCGGAGGCCGTGCTTTTGCCATAGAAAGCGATAATGTAGCCTCCGAACGCCCATTGGCCAATGGTGGTGACCACAAACCAAGTTGTGACGGCCATACTCAGCAGTTTTTGAGCACGATAATGAACATGAATGGAAGGAATAGAAACTGGTTCGGTCATGATGTCGGAGCTTTAAGTTTTGGCTAAACTTAAAGCCGGTCATGCCCTGCGGCGTTAGACAAATGTCCAATGCGGATAAACGGTTCTATTTTGGTGTGGAAGTATCGGTCGATCCGTCGTTCCGCAACCGGCTGAGGTGCCGCTGGGTAATGCCCAGGTAGGAAGCGATGTATTTGAGGGGCACATGCCGGATAACATTAGGATTCGCTTTGACGAACTTCGCATAACGCGCCTCTGCCGTCAGATTAGCCATGTCGTTGATCCGGTCCTTATCTTTCTGCAAATGTTCCTGCAAAATGCGGATCGTATAGTCCTTCTGCGTAAAGCTGCGCGCCGCCGTCACATCGACATCATCCCGGCTGATCCGCAACAGTTCACAATCTGTAACGCAATGCAGGTTCTCTTCCGAAACCGTCCGGTTCATGAAATGGAAGTAGGATGTAAAAAACCGCGGGCTGTCGTTCAAGTCAGTGGTAATCTCATTACCATCTGCATCCCAATGAAAATTCCGCATAAACCCGGACACGATAAAATTATGATAACCAGGCACTTCACCCGCTTTCTCTATCACAGTATCCTTCGGTACCCACACCGGATGAAACGACTTGCGTATCGACTGCTGGTCAGCCTCGGGCAATGCAATCATGCGGGAAATGTATTCGAAAAGCGTTGTGTAGTAATGTTGCATGGCTTTTTGAGTTTCGGAAACGCTACGTCAACTTCCACTTTTTCAGCTCCCTATCAAAGTCGCTTTCAAAATTTTTGTCCTGCTCCACGCGAAATTTTTCGAATTGCTCTTCCGCAAGGCGCATAGCCACTTCGTGACTGACTTTACCCGCGTCTTTCAGTATCTCGTACTCATTAAACTGCAAAAACGCGTCTAATTTACCTGCCCAGTCAACCATTTTCATCGGAATCTGTCTGGCGGCTTGATTCTCGGCATAATCCAGGTACATCGAAACGATACGTTCCAATTCCTTTATCTCCTTTTCAATAAGATAGTTCTTGGCTATTCCAATATCCACTCTCTGTATCTTACCATGAGGAGCATTTTTGAAAGTTTGCAAACCCATATTGGGCTTTTCTGCATTTGCCCGTTCGGCAATAATAGCCGCCGCTGTTTTTCCGGAGATGGCGTAATGCAGCTTATTCTGAACGATCTTGAAGAATTTGTGAGTGTCCGGCGAATCCTTCACGTAGTCGATACTGCATTGTTCGAAAATATCGGTGATTTTAAGATAGAAACGCCGCTCGCTTGCCCTGATTTCACGGATGCGATCGAGCAGTTCGTCGAAATAGTCTTTCCCGAATTTCTTTCCTTGCTTAAAACGCTCATCATCGAGCACAAACCCTTTGATAATAAACTCTTTTAAAGTCCCGGTTGCCCAGATACGAAACTGTGTCGCCTGAAAGCTATTGACACGGTAACCTACTGCAATGGCGGCATCCAGATTGTAGAAATCGACTTCACGAGCCACATCCCGATTGCCTTCTTTTTGAACTATCCGGATTTTCCGGATAGTTGCTTGTCTTTCCAATTCGCCAGAATTGAAAATATTCTGAAGATGCTCGTTTATCGTTCGAACGTCCACCCCAAACAGCTCCGCCAACCGCTTCTGGTTCAGCCAGAATGTCTCATCATTAAAAATAACCTCCACCCTGACATTCCCGGCGGGTGAACTGTAAAACAGGATGTCCGCTTGCAGGTTTTCCATAGATAGCGTGCGTGAATAGTGTTGTTAACGGATGATTTACTTAGTGATCGGGCGAATGTAAAATGTTTTTCCAAAATAAACCCATTCCGATGATCCACCGGCCAGCTCACGGATCGTCGATTTTTTTCAAAAAAATTACACATTCTGCTGCTAAATGCGTATCCTATATTTGAAATACAATCGTTTATGGAAAAAAGGTATAGTTGAGTGTATATCGGCCATTTCAAACACCTGGAAACTCATGCTGCAAAGAATACCTCTCCCGCTGTTTCCCCCATACATCTCCCTGGCGATGCTCGCCGTTGCCCTAGCCTCGGGTGCGGCAGCGATCGCGCGACCAGTTTCCGATAGCCTGGATATACGGGCAGCTTTTTTTCAAACCACCCGGATTACCGGTAAAATTACCGACGAATCCTCCCGACCCATTGCCAATGTCGCCATCCTGATCGCCGGATCCGAGCGCGGTACGGTCACCAACCTGGCAGGCAGCTTCGAAATTGCCGATGCGCCGCTGAACGGTACACTCCTTATCCAGCATGCTGATTATGAACTACGACAAATCCCGATTGTCAAATCGACGACCGAATATCTCATTGCCTTAAAAATGAGGCCGCAGGTGTTGGCCATGCGTATGAAAGGTCCGTCCAAATTTTCGAAGAAGGAGGTGGAGCCCAACCCGGCATATGAAACCGGCTCTTCTCTACGGCTCGACCGCTGGCCGTATTTCAGGGGGTTAACGAAATTTCTTGCCAATAACCTGAAATACCCTCAGGAAGCACTGCAATCGGGTGTGCAGGGACCTGTACAGGTTTCTTTCCTAATCGATGAGGATGGTAATATCAGCAGCGGGCGGATCATCAAAAGCCCCGGCATTGAATTGGACGACGAAGCGCTGCGGCTCATACGCATCATGCCCAAATGGACGCCCGCCCAAAAAGACGGTAAACCCATTGCCGTTTGGTACACCATCAGCATTCCGTTCGACCCGGAATTGGATAAGCTGCCGCTGAAAGTCAAAGAGGAAGTGCCGAGGCTTTTCAGCAGGAAAATGAAACTGGAACCCTGGAAAGCCCCCTTCCTGATCAAAGACGAGCTCGAAAAACTGTTTCGGAACCGCAAAGTGAACTTGTCGGCGCACGAGCCGCCGCAGACGAAGCTGTCGGTCTATGGCTACGGCGTCAGTCCGGCTCCCCTGTACGTTCCGCTGCGCCCCAACTTTAAGATGTTACCCTAAAAAAAGCGTCCCGGCATTGCATAACTATAAATAACCTTTATATATTTATAAAAATACTTTCCTGCTTGTAAAACACGATTGTTCAACCTAACCGGAGTTTGAATGAAAACTTTTACAATCATCCTACTCATGTCGGTAGCAGCGACTCTTGCCGCGCACGGACAGCAACAGGCCGATGTGGCCCCGAATCAGCAAAAAATCATCCCGCAGCGCACCCGCATTAGCGTACGCGTGCTCGATAAGCATACCTTGCGGCCCATCGAGGCGACGATCATGGTGGTGGGGCAGCGCCCGGAAGACCTCGTTGTTCCGATTTTTGAAGACGGCGTTTACCAGTTTAAAATGTCCGCCAGGGACATGGGCGTTATCTCGATCCACGCCAATGGTTATGAAACCTATTCGGAGGTCATAGCAGCCCGCACCCTGCGGCCAACGAAGATTTTTTATTTAACGCCGTTAGAAAACACTGATTCCTGCAAAAAGGAGCCTGTTGTGTTGTCGGAGCTGGATTTGAAAGAGGAAATCGAGACGGTACTGCTGTTTACCCAGAGCGAGCCGGCAATGCTGCCGGAGAGCAACCAGGAGCTTGAAATCCTGGCCGACTACCTTGTAAGAAACACCGCGCCACGGATCGAGCTTTCGGGTCATACCGACGATGTGGGTGATCCGCGGAAAAATCTCCTGCTTTCTTGCGACCGCGTGGATGAAGTCAAAAAGTTCCTGCTATCGAAGCGGATCGAGATGGGGCGCATTCGGGGAAGGGCCTTCGGCAGCGGGCTGCCCATCGCGCCGAACGATTGCGAAGCGAACCGCAGGCTCAACCGGCGTGTCGAAATACGCATCGTCCCATAGAATTTTTCTTTTCAAATTAACTTCCCAAAAAATCCACTGAATGGTGGAGAAATGCGCACTTTTGTGATGCATATTTGTTGTTTAGGGCATAAGAATCCCCAAACAGCGAAATTTACCAGTATTAGAATCGAATATGAAACAAGTAAAAGCCTCCATTTCAGGCATCGAAGGATATGTACCCGACTATATTCTCACAAATGCCGAATTGGAGACACTCGTTGATACCAGCGACGAATGGATCGTGAGCAGGACCGGCATTAAAGAACGCCGCATCCTGAAAGAACCCGGACTCGGAAGCTCGCACATGGGAGCCCGCGCCGTGAAGGGCCTCCTCGAAAAAACCAACACCGATCCTGCTGAAATAGACCTCCTTATTTGCGCCACCATTACCCCCGATTTCGTTTTCCCAAGTACCGCCAACCTCATCTGCGACCAGCTGGGTATCCGCAACATCGGTAGTTTCGATGTGAATGCCGCTTGCTCGGGCTTCATTTACGGCCTCGAACTCGGTGCTCAATTCATTGAAACCGGCAAATATAAAAAAGTAGTGGTCGTAGGAACCGACAAAATGTCGGCCGTGATGGACTATACCGACCGCCGCACCTGCATTCTGTTCGGCGACGGAGCCGGCGCGGTGCTGCTCGAACCGAACACCGAAGGCTACGGGGTGATCGACACGCTGATCCGCGCCGATGGCGTGGGCTACAACAACCTGGTACAACGCGGAGGCGGCAGCCGTTTCCCCGCATCCCATGAAACGGTGGATGCCCGCATGCATTACCTGCACCAGGACGGCCAGCAGGTTTTCAAATCGGCTGTCCGGAATATGGCCGACGTTTCGGCGGAAATGATGGAAAGAAACCACCTGACCCACGACGACGTGGCATGGCTGGTACCGCACCAGGCCAACCGCCGCATTATCGAAGCAACGGCCAACCGCATGGGTGTGGGAATGGACAAAGTGATGATGAATATCGCCCACTACGGAAATACTACCGCTGCCACCATTCCTCTTTGCCTGTGGGACTACGAGAAGCAACTCAAAAAAGGCGATAACCTGATATTCTCGGCTTTCGGCGCCGGTTTTACATGGGCTTCGGCTTATGTAAAATGGGCCTACTGACAAAAAGCCGTCAGGATTGATGAACATTCATCAATCCTGACGGCGATTTATCTGCATAAATTATCCGTTACGCCGAAAGCGCCATTCTTCCCAATATCTCATGTGTTTCGCGGATGCGGCGGCGCGCAATGGGGATCACTTTGCCACAGCTCAGGTGAATATAATCAGGCCAGCGGGACGCGATGTGGCGCGCGTTGATGCTGTATGATTTGTGAATACGTAAAAAATCGCTGCTAAGCTCATCCTGTACTTCTTTCAGACATTTCGAAACCAGGTGCTTTTCATGCCGGGTGTACACAAATGTGTAGTTTCCAACACCTTCCAGGCAAGTAATATCGCTGGATTTAACGGAGATCGCTTTCCCAAACTTGTAAACAGTAATCGTAGGGACGTTCTTGATTTCGCCGGTGGCGCCCGACGGAGCGCCGCCCGAAAGAACAGACAGGTTTTGCATGGGTGAAAGGACGGCTTGATTTTTCATGGATTGATCTGGCAATTGGTTATTTACTTTCATGGCTAAAATTTGATGGACTTTTATGGCTAACAGATGCTTGGCCTTGTTGTGATACAAAAGTGGTGCAGGAAGAGACCGCAGCAAACAGTGACCCGGTTGAATTGTAACTTTTACCTCATGAATACGCTAAATCGCCGGGTAAACTGAAACTGCCATTTGCTCATTTGTCAATACCATTTACCGGTTTAAATCAGATTAGGCGATGTTTTGCGACGATTTGGCCTATAAATACGACGGTTAATCCCTCCCCGTTTCCGATTGGACTGGCCCCGCTTTATTTTTGCATGAAATGAAAATGTGCGCAAATGATCCTTGAAAGCTACCTGGCAAAAATCGGCCGCAAGCCGGTCGGTGTGACCACGGCGTTGCTGGTATTGGCCGGGGTGACTTTGGTAAGCGGCCTGGGACTTTGGCAAGAGCGCTATTTTTCAGATTCGCAGCTGTTTCTAGCCGGCAGCGCCATCAACATGGCTGTGATATGGGCTGCTTACCGTATCGATGTCGCACTTTCGCCGAAGATAACCAGCCTCCTTCCGGATATGGACCAGTCCATTTACCGAGTGGCCTTGTGGTTCGGTGTTTATGGCGTCGTGAATGTGGCGTTCTTTTGGGTTGCATTGCCGGCATACCATCAAATCGGGCTCATCGGCGCCGGTTTTGATCTCTCCTGGGCGCTGCGCGTGAGCTTCTTTATCCTGAGCGGCTCGCTCATCGCGGCGGGCCTAACGGAGCTCGCCTATGCGTTCGGGCAATGGCGGACCAACCAGAACGAGGTGGAGCAAATGCAGGAAAAACAGCTGCAAACCGAGCTGGAAGCCGTCAAACAGCAGGTTAACCCTCATTTTCTTTTCAATTGCCTCAATTCGCTCTCGGTTCTGATCACCGACGCGCCGGGTACTGCGGAGAAATTCGTGGATGAAATGTCGAAAGTGTATCGTTACCAACTGAGTGTGAACGGCCCCGACAAAGAGGATATTCTGGTGACGCTCGATTCGGAGCTGCGTTTTATCAAATCTTACATTTACCTCCTCGAAACACGGTTCGAAAACGGGATCAGCATTACGCTCAACTTGAAGGAGGTGTTCCTAACCGGGCAAATGGTCCCGCTCACGTTTCAAATCCTGATCGACCACGCCATTCATTACAATATGGTGTCTTCTGCCCGTCCGCTGCACATCAGCATTGCCACCACCGAAACCGGCCAGTTGGAATTCCGGCACAACCGCCAGCCGAAAATGCTCACGATGCCGCCCGATGCCCCCGGGATCCACGTGCTGATCAACCGGTACAAATTCCTGTTCAATCGCGCCGGAGCGGTTCAGCTGAAAGAAGACGACCACGAATTTGCGATCATCCTGCCCCTTATATTCACATGACCCCACCCTTCATTAGCAACGGAATCGGCCGGCAGATATGGCTGAGCCTTTTCGGCAGGTGGATTTTCGCATTGCTGGTACCCTGGTTTGTGCCTACGATCAGCTATCTGCTCATCGGCGAACCCTATCTGGCCAGCCTGTACAACTTCGCAGGCGGCACGCTGATGATCTTCCTCATGACGATCCTCGCATTCGTTCCGCACGATTGGGCAGCGCGGTACATTGCCATGAAATACCCGTCGTTCGATTCGTCGGTCAAACGGAGCGGTCTAACAGCCCTTGCATTCTGGATACTGACGTTCGTTTTTGTGACTTCCTATATGGTTTTTATCATGCATTTCAGGCCTTTCGAAGCGCAGCTCGACGCCCGGATGATGGTGAATGTCTATATTTTCGAGTTCGTGGCGGTGCTTCTGCTGACAGGCCTGTATGAAATCAATTACTCACTAAATAAATGGAAAACCCTGCAAATCAATAAGGAAGCGCTCCGGCGCGCGGGCATGCAGGGACAGTTGCAGAGCTTGAAAAGCCAGGTTAACCCGCATTTTTTGTTCAACAGCCTCAATACCCTTTCCGCGCTGATCGCCGACGAACCCAGGCGGGCCGAGCAGTTTGTGGATGAAATGGCTAAGGTTTACCGTTATCTGCTTCAAACCAACCAGAATGAATTGACGACGCTTTCGGCCGAAATCCGCTTCATCAGCTCCTATTACCACCTGCTGCGCACCCGGTACGACATCGGTTTCGACCTGGTGATCGAAGTAAACGATGAGGATCTGGATAAAAAAATACCGCCGCTAACCTTGCAGCTGCTACTGGAAAACGCCGTCAAGCACAATAGTATCCTGGAAACCAACCCGTTGCGGGTGTCAATCCGCTCAGTGGGCGAAGATCTGCTCGAAATCAGTAATAACCGGCTGATCAAATCGACGCCGGTGAAATCGACACGCCTTGGGTTGGCCAACATTATGGCCAAATACGAACTGCTTTCCGAGCGCAGGCCCGTGATAGACGACGGAACGCAGTTTTTCAAAGTTACCCTGCCGCTGATCACGCTGAAAACCACAAATGCATGAATATATTAATTGTTGAAGATGAAAAACTGGCCGTCCGCAAGCTGACCAAGTTGCTGGAAGAAACTGCTCCCGAGTTCGCAGTGCGCGGCATTACGCCCAGCATTGCAGCGACTGTGGAGTGGATTACCACAAACCGGGCGAGCGGCCAGCCGGAGCCGGACATCATCTTTCTGGATATCGAGCTCGCCGACGGGCAAAGTTTTGAAATATTCAACCGTGTTCAGATTCAGAGTACCGTCATTTTCACCACTTCCTATGATGAATATGCGTTGCAGGCATTCAAAGTGAACAGTATCGATTATTTGCTGAAACCTGTACAACAGGAAGACCTCCAACGCGCGATCCGCAAGTACTACGATCTTGTAGCACCCGGGAAAGCCAACCCCGCAGCCGCGCCGCCGCTGAACCTGGAAGTTATTTTGAAGAGCCTGCATTTGCAATCGCCTGTGCCCGGGTACCGAAAGCGTTTCCTCGTTAAGCAAGGCGCCCGTCTGCTATCGATCGAAACGTCGGAAATTGCCTATTTCTACATCGACAATGGCCTGACATTTTTCAAAAACTACCTGGGACAGAAGTTTGTAGTGGATTACAAAATGGATGAACTCGACGAATTTCTCGATCCCGACCGCTTTTTCCGGGTCAACCGGGCGCTCATTGTCACACACCAGGCCGTGGCGCAAATGCAGCCATACTATAATCACCGGCTGGCGCTGACGCTGCACCCGGCACTCGACAAGGAAACGATCGTAAGCCGCGAACGAGCCCACGACTTCAAGGTCTGGATGGGAAAATAAGGAGGTTTTAGAATGATAGCATCGCGTACTGCCCGGCAAGTTCCGGGTAGTGCACAATAATCGCCTCCTGTAACTGCGCCCGCGCACGAGCGTACTGCGAGCGCACGGTAGCTTCGTTGATTTCCAGCATAGTGGCAATCTCCTTATGGCTATAACCGTCGACGGCGTACATGAGGAACACCGTTTTGTAGATCGGTTTCAGTTCGTGAATGAGCTGCATAATTTCACCTGCGGTGATTTCGGAAACCGCGTCGTCGGCAATGCCCGGTTCGGGGATTTCGTCGAACGCTGTGCGGGCGGCATAATGCTTTTTGTTCCTTCTGAAATAGCTGATCGCATTGTTGACCATCACCGTCCGCAGCCACGCCTTGAAAGGCTGCTCGGGATCATACCTTTCCAGATTATTGAAAACCTTGAAAAAACCTTCATTGAGCACTTCCTCCGCTTCTTCCGGCGAATAGGTATACCGAAGGCAAATGCTCTTGGCATAACCGAAGTACTTTTTGAACAAAATATGCTGAGCCTGACTGTTCCCCGCAATGCACGCCGCGATGACCGAGCGGAAGTCGTTCGGATCGAAAATGATTTTATTCAGGAATTTGAGCATAGTTTCTTACTTTTCAATGGATCATCCAGCGGGTCTACCTGTCGTTGCCGGGACTCCCATCGGGGACTCCTCAATGCAAAGAGAATTGATGTAAACCGCGAATAAAAACCGCTTGGACGGATAGACCGAAAGTGTAGCTGAATGGCCCGTTTTTCCCGACAAACCGACCGGACGAAAAGGCATTTCTGCGGATATGTCGGCCTGTCGCCAAAGAGTGGCCCTTTAACCGGCAAAAGCCGCGATACGTCGAAACACCTTTTCGGCATTGTTAATTACCAGAATTTGACTGCTATTTTTACGGCAATGACGAGAGAAAACACAAAAGGCGGTGTAGTGGTCGCGATGCATTTGCTTGCATGGGCATTGCTCGGCTTTGTGCTTGTATTTTACCAGCCATTGTCGTGGGGCGTGAGCCTGCCTGCCGTATTTTGGGTAAAACAATTCCTGAATTTCGGCCTGCTGGTTGCGCTGTTCTACTTCAACTCCCATTACCTTGTCCCGAATTACCTGCTGAAAAACAGGATTTTCATATTCATCCTGTGCGTGATCGCATTGGTGATATTCATGTTGGCAATCAGCAAAATAGCCGACCAGCAACTTGAAATCCGCAGGCACATGGAGCACATTATGCCCCGCCCGAGGCACCGTGGCGGCCCTCCCAAGCCCCGGCACATCATCGATGCTATCCTGCTGATGACGACACTTCTGGTAATCGGTGTCAGTACCAGTATGGCCGTGATCCAGCGCTGGCAGGCCGACGCACGCCTGCGCGACGCGGTCGAGAAGCAGAACATTACCTCCGAACTCGCATTGCTGAAGGCACAGATCAACCCGCATTTCTTCTTCAATACACTCAATAATATATACGCGCTGTCGTACACCAACGTCGAGGAATCCCGCGAGGCCACGCTTACGCTCTCGCGCATGATGCGTTACCTGCTCTATGAAACGCAGCAGGATGTGGCCCCGCTCAGCCGCGAGTTCGCGTTTATCGACGACTACATCGAACTGATGAAACTGCGCGTGCAGAGCAGCAGCAATGTGCAATACACCCGCGACGAGCCGGTACCCGACTACCCCATTGCCCCGATGCTGTTGCTGCCGTTCATTGAAAATGCATTTAAACATGGTATTAACGCTTCGCAAGAGTCCGAAATCAGGATCCAGGCTGGATTATCCAACGGAGCATTGAAGCTTCACGTAGAAAACCATATTTTCCTGGCGCAGAACGTCGCAGGAGCGGAAAGCGGGGGCATCGGTCTGAGCAATACCCGCCGGCGCCTCGACCTTTTGTATCCCGAGAAGCACCACCTGGAAATCCATACCGACGAACGCGCGAACACTTATACCGTAGACCTGACCATCAACCTGACGTAAACCAAACCAAGCATGACCCTGAATTGCATTACCGTCGACGACGAACCGCTCGCATTGGGCCTTGTGAGCTCATTTGTAGAGCAAACGCCATTCCTGCATTTGCACGGCCGGTATATCAATGCGCTGGACGCGCTGGAAGTGATTACAAAGGAAAACATCCATTTGGTTTACCTGGATATTCAAATGCCCGAGCTCACGGGCATGGAGCTGGCCAAAGTGCTCAGCCAGGCGCCGGACACGAAAACCCGTATCGTGTTTACAACGGCATACAACCAGTTCGCCGTGCAGGGATATGAGGTGGATGCCCTGGGTTATCTGCTCAAACCGTTCGGTTATAACCAGTTCCTCGCGACAGCCATGAAGGCCAAGAAATACTTCGAAAACCTGCGCGAAGGTTTGAACGAACCCGAACTCGATTCGGGCGAAAATTATCTGTTCGTCAAATCGGACTACAAGCTGGTACGCATCGATTTCGACGCCATTCTGTTCATCGAATCATTCAAGGATTACGTCAAAATCCATCAGGCCAACGGCAGCCCGGTGGTGTCGCATAGCAGCCTCAAAGCGGTTGAAGAAAAGCTACCTTCCGGCAAATTCATCCGCATACACCGTTCATTCATCGTAGCCGTGGGAAAGGTGGATTCGATCAGCAAAAGTGCCGTCCACATCGGCAGCGTGGATATTCCGGTCGGGGATCTTTACAAGGATGCGTTCAAGGAGTTGCTGGCGAAGTGGCAATAAGGCATTTCAGAACTTGTGCGTAAAAGCCAACGCCACGCCCGACCCACCATTGGCGTCCGGGAAACTGCGGATGTCCCAGGCGGAGCGTCGTGAAATGGGTCGGTTGTTTACTGCCAGGTTCCAGATGCTCAACCCGATACTCAGAGAGCCCAGGCCCATATTCACCATCGACACATTCCTTTGGGTTCTGCTCGCGTACCAGGTTCCGCTGGCAGCGTCCACCTGATTTTTACGATTTAAACCGACGACTCCCGCAATGAACTGCCCGGCCCCGCCCGCAATTCCCAGCACAGGCGTGGCGTTCGTCCGGCTTCCTCGACCTACCTCCATCGCATTAATCACGGAACACGTCCCATTAAGGCCGATCAACACGGAAGAAGTGATCGCATATGCTGGTCTGATCTCGGGTTTGTAGCCCGGTATATAGGTGTAACCCGGCTGGATCATCGCGCACTCCACCTTACTCAGGCCGCTTTGAGCGATCCATTCGTCTACTTTACGGTCATTCATTGCCAGGATTGTGTCATACTTATGCCTGCTGTTGATATCTTCGGCCACTGCTCGTCCGGCTGTTTGTTCGATGAGATAGCCCACCGCGCAAATAGTGCCGTTCCGATCGATGAAGCAAGGCTTGCGCTCGTTACGCTCGTAGTTCTTGGGAAACAAGCCCGCCGACCGGTAATCACGCAAAAGGTCGAGCAAATGCATCCGCTTGCTGCGCATTTGGGCTGATAGCTGCGATACATCGCGCTTTCTCAGCACTTTTTCCGCATATTCGAGATGCGCGGCAATGCGAACCTGGTCGTCGGTATCCGCATTCGGAAGTGTCCCGTACTTCATCTCGAAGCTAACATCGCCGATGATCGGGTTGATCGTCCCGTCCGCGCTCCGGCGCTCCATCCACACGCACAGGAACAAAAGTGAAGCAAAAGCAGTGGTAACAAATGTCTTCATGGCAGCGGTATTTAGTGGTGGTCTCATTCGCTTGCATCGACAAGAATCCGGGTGGACAGCGTTGCACGGACGCAGTTTAATGAGTGAATTTTGAATGATTGAATAAATAGTCAAGTATGGTGAGATATGGTTTGGAATGTTTAAGCAACTCCCGACGACGAATGACCTCCTGAGTAATTGCATTCAGTCATTCAAAAATCCATTCATTGAGCCCGGAGCGCCTGACGACCGACCATCGACCGTCAGCGGTCAAAACGTCAGCCCCGCCGTTACCTGAATAGTCCTTACCGTGGGAATGGTGTATTCCACACCCGAAACTGGCTCGTAAATGGTCTCCTTTTTCTTTAATAATTGCAGCACCCTGACGGTAACGGGAATGGTTACCTTCCCGACATCCACCTGCACACCTGCGCTCATCAGCGCTGAAAATCTATGATCGTTATTAGATACGGTCTCCCAGTCGCCTCCGAAATCGTAACATCCGGCATTGTCACAAATCGTACTTTTGAAGTACCAACGACTCCATGCATTCCAAACACTCCCGATTTCGGCAAATGGACGGACCTTACCGCCTGTAATGGTATATCTAACCAGCAGCGGCAAGTTGATAGTCCTGGTTTTGGATTTGGATTTTGAATAAGATTCCGTCCCTTTGGTACCAAATTCGGTCGAGCTTCTGGATGCGCCGAAATACGGCTGGAAATGCAGTGACCAACCTTTGGGAGAATTTTGCAAACTATAACCGATGTCTGCGCCTGTCATAAGGCCCGTAACTGCATCAAAATTGGCTGATTTAGGTACGTAAATGGTAAAGTTTGGCCCGGCCATAGCACCGAAATGCCACCGCCGGAACGTGTCCGCAGACTGGCCGCTTGCAACCGTTTGCAATATGATAATCCATGTGATAGTGAACGAAAACTGTTTCATGGCTATGTGGGACTTAGTTGTAACCTACTGACACTTAAATTTAACTATTTGTTGCATCGGAAAAATGTCTGAATTTTTATATTTTCTCAGAAACTAGACCGCCATGGCATTCACTATCAAACAAATCACTCCGTTACTCCTCGTCTCGAACCTCGAAGAGGCTATTGCATTCTATGTGCAGCAGTTAGGCTTCACCCTCGCATTTACTTACGAAGATTTTTACGCGGGCATTGAAAAGAACGGACATCCGATCCATTTGAAAACAGATTACCGGGAAACGGAAGACAGGCCTTCAAGAAGCAATAATGACGAACTCGACCTGGTTTTCGCCGTGGATAACGTGGCCGGGGTGTTTGAAGAAATCACAAAAACTAATGTCGAAATCATCCAGCCGCTGCGGGAAATGCCGTACGGGACAGAGTTCTATATCGCTGATCCGGACGGCCATGTGCTTGCGTTTGTGGGAGCTGCTTAGTGAATACTCACAAAGAAAACCCGGCCGTTACCTGTATAAATTTGGTTCTAAGGTTGGAAGGAACCCGGGTCAGGCCCAGGTCGTCGGAGACTTTGGGTTTCAGGAAGGTGTCGACAAGCCGTACGCTGAGCGGGATAGTGATTTTCCCCGCGTCTACCTCCACGCCAACACCTGCCAGAATGCCTACTTTGTCTTTATTCGCTACATTTTGAATACTCTCTCCACCGCTCACTCCGTTACACGATATAATGCCGCAGATCGTACCCGACCTCCGGACGAAAAGCGCCGTTCTGAACCTGAAATTGAACCCGAATTCCACAAATGGCCTGACCGCACCTGTGGGTAAGGTATAACGGAAGGAAAGCGGCAAATGGATCGCCTCCCATTTCCACTTCGATTCAACATAGTATGGGCCGTTCTTCCTGCCATCGGTTTCTGTCTTTTTAAAAGTGGTAAAACCGGGCTGAAAATGCAGCGAGGGGCCGGATTTGCGATCTTCAAAATAGTAGCCGAGATCCGCGGCAACCAACAGCCCCGAGGCCGACTGCATTTTGCTGTTGTCGTATATTTTTCCCGCCACAGGAAGCCCGGCCAACACGCCGAATCTCCACGGTCTGTCCGGTTTAACCCCCTGACCATGTACGTGGCCGGTTAAAATAGCGAGACATAAGAAGCTGTAAAATGTCTTCATAGGATTGATTTTATTTGTAACCAAAAGACATTTAACTAAAAACATTGGTTGTACGGCAACAATAATATATAGTACTTTTTTAGCCGTAACTACCCGTCACAATCCCGAAAAAGGGCGCCCTCCTTCGAAGACGCCCAAAACCGCTTTAAATGGCAGGTTAATACTGCGTCGCGAACGCTTCCAGTTCTGCGAGCAATCCTTCCAATCTGGCAATTTCGGTAGCGGTCAGCCGCACCAGCGGACTTCGCAAACCGCCCGCTTCCATCCCCAGAATTTCCAGCCCGGCTGCGACAGTCCTTGGCAAACCTTTCGAGGTGATGAATTCCAGCAACTCCTGCTGACGATAGAAAATGTCCCGTGCATTGTTGAGATCATTCGCTTGAATGGCATTGTACAAAGCCAAATTCAGATGCGGGATCAGGTTCGGAGCGGCGGTGCACCAGCCTACCGCACCAGCCGAGAATGCGGCCAGCGCCAACGGGTTGGAGCCGTTGAAAAAGGCTACTTCCCCTCCCAACACGCGACGCAGGTAATGCATTCGCTGCACATCGCCGGTGCTTTCCTTGATCATCGTTACATTCGGGATTTCGAGCAGACGTTTCAGCAACGCGGGCGACATGTCGATACCGCTCGTGGCCGGGTTATTATAGGCCATAATGGGAATGGAAATGGCGTCGGCCACTTTGCGGTAATGCGCGAAGATCTCGTCATCGGTCAGTTTCCAATAGCTCATCGGAATAATCATTACCGCCGCCGCGCCGGCCTTCTCGGCGAAACGTGCGTGGTAAATGGTGCGTTCGGTGGTGAGATTGGAGACACCCGCCACGATGGGTACCCGGCCGGCGACTACTTCAACTGTCGCTTCAACGACTGCTTCTTTTTCCTCGTCGCTCAGGTACGGTAGTACGCCGGTGCTCCCCAGCGGGGCAACAGCATGTGACCCGGATGTTACCAGCCTGTCGGTGAGTTTTTTAAACAAATGAATATCCACTTTTTCCTCCGCATCGAACGGTGTGATGGGATAGGCAATGACGCCCCTTAAAGTTTCCAATTTGCTCATTCAGTTTATAATAATTTATATTTCAATTATTTAACCCTAATACATTAAACTACTTAAAGGTCGCGACCTTCTTCCTCGCGGAGCGCTACGCCCAGGTTTTGAAGCTGCGGCGCATTCTCGCAGGCCAGGTAACGGGCAGGCTCGGCGTCGCTCAGGTTCTGATGACGGTGCCATGCCCAACTCGGAATGTAAACCGCGTCGCCGGCCTGCCATTCCACACGTTCCCCCTCCACTTCGGTGTAGCCCTTTCCTTCGAGCACATACAACACGGTTTCATAGGTGTGGCGGTGGCGGTTGGTGAGCTGGCCGGGCAACAGGCCGCCGACCGTCATGCTTACATTTTTGGTGGGCAGGTCGACGAAGAATACCGGGTGCTTTCTTTCGGTCGAAAACTGGTTGTGCTCGCCCGCTTGCTCCACATTGCGATGAATGAGTTTTTCGGGTTTCACATACACGGGACGCGCGAAGGTCTGGTGAAAATCCTTGGAGCTGAATTGCTGTGTTTTTGCTTCCATGGTTCCTAAATTTTTGGGTGTTGCTGCACGATTGCGATACAAAACAATCGTATCTTTGGACTAGCTTACTGGTTCAGAATTTACAAAAACAAGTAGTCCAGATGTTAAGACCCTGGGAGCTCGCCATACCGCTCGACCGCGGGGAGGAAAAGGCCGTGTACATGCAGATCGCCGATGCGGTGATTGCCGCCATTCAGAGCGGGAAGCTCATTGCAGGCAGTATTTTGCCCGGCAGTCGCCAGCTCGCCGCACAACTGAACGTGAACCGTAACACGATCGTAGAGGCACTGGACGTACTCATGGCCGAAGGCTGGCTCGTGTCGAAAGAACGGCGCGGGATATTTGTAGCGGATGTGCAGCCGGTGGCTTCGCTGGGCCAGTCATTGGCCAGGAAGTCGGGGATTGTCAGGGAGTTGGATTTGAAGCCTTCGGTTGTGTTCGATGACGGCCTACCCGATAGCGCTTTGGCACCGATCGACGAGCTGGCACGGGCTTACCGGCAGATTTTCGCGCGAAAAGGACGTTGGCAAATGATGGGTTACCGGCACGAAGCGGGCGATCCCGAGTTCCGCGAGGCCATTGCCCAAATGTTGAACTACAAAAGGAGCATGCACCTATCGGCCGACCAGGTGTTCATCACCCGCGGCAGCCAGATGGCGATGTTCCTCACGGCACATGCATTGCTGAAACCCGGCGACCACGTCCTGATCGAAAACCCGGGTTACAAGCCCGCCTGGGACGCCTTCACACACGCAGGCGCGAGCCTGCTACCCGTAAATGTAGACACGCACGGGATCGTGATTGGCGAAATCAGGGAATATCTGAAACAATATCCCGGCATCAAGGCAGTCTATATCACCCCGCACCACCAATTTCCGACGACAGTCACGCTTAGCTTGCGGCGCCGGATGGAGCTGATTACGTTATCCAACGAGCATGGGTTCATGATTATCGAGGACGATTATGACCATGAATTTCATTTCAATCCCCGCCCGGTAATGCCTGTTAGCAGTCTCGAACAGGCGCGTAACTTCGTGTACATCGGCACGATGAGCAAGATTGTGGCGCCTGCGTTGCGGATCGGTTACCTTGCGTCCTGCGCTTCGGTTGTCGACAAGGTTACGAACCTTCGCAAGATCATCGACGTGCAGGGCGATTATATGATGGAGCAGGCTGTTTTCCAGCTCATCCGCGACGGAGAAATCCGCAGGCATTTGAAAAGAGCAACATCTCTTTACAAATCCAAAAGGGATCATTTTGAGCAACTGCTGCTGCAATACCTGGCCGATAAAGTGGATTTCGTGAAACCGGAAGGCGGGCTCGCATTCTGGATCATGCCTAAGAAACCGGTTGACCTGGTACAGCTGGCAAACACATTGAAACATAAGGGCATTGCGCTAATTCCACCCGACACCTTTTGCTACAAAGGCTTTGCCAACGGGTTCCGGCTCGGATATGCGTCCCTTTCGGAGGAGAAAATGCAGGAAGGTATCCAGGCCATCGCCACTAACTGGCCGACCTGACCAAACATGACTACACCTGACATACCACCATTCCGACAAACAGCTATCACCCAAAAACTCCAACACACGCCAAAATGATCAAGCAAATATTTGAATTCAAAAAGACCGACCGCAAATGGCACATTCCCGTGCTGGCCGGCCTGTGCGTGGGCATTCCCATCCTGGGCGGGTACTTTACGGGTACAATGGCGGGCGGAAAACTGGCATCGATGTCGGCGCTGGTGATATTGTACGTGCATACTTTCAGCATTTCGGGCGGGATGGTGACACTGATGACCTGCTCGTTCGGCATGATGCTATCCTTTCTCGTGGGGGCCATTTTCGGGTTCAATCCGTACGTCGGTGCATTGGCGTTGGGGCTGTTCGCGATGGGCGTGCATTTGGCATTGTTCTACCTGAAAATGAACCGGCCGCCGGGCAATTTCTTCTTTATCATGATTGCGTCCGTAGCGCTTTGCATGCCTTTTGATTGGCAGAAAATCCCGTCCAATATCGGCTATATCGGTATCGGAACGGTCATTTCCTGTCTTTTGGGTCTGGGCTACGCCTTACTGGTGGTGAGGAACAATACCGACGCCCCTTTGCATTCGAAAAGTAAATATGTGAACCTGGTCGAATCGGCTACGTTCGGGTTTATGGTCGGGTTTTCGTTACTGATCGCCCATTTGCTGAAACTTGAAAACCCTTATTGGGTACCCACTTCCTGCGCGGCGGTGATGCAGGGCGCGAGTACCCAGCACGTCTGGCAAAGAGGATTGCAGCGCGTGCTGGGTACTTTAATCGGCCTGGGAATGGCCTGGATGCTGCTTTCAATGCACCCTACCCCGCTGATGATCTGTGTGAGTATCATCATTTTGCAGGTAATCGTTGAATTTCTGGTCGTCAGGAATTACGCAGTGGCGGCCATTTTTATTACCGTACTCACCATTTTCCTGGCCGAATCGGGCAGTAACCTGTCCGTCAGTCCAACCGGACTCATTGCTGCCCGCTTCATCGATATCCTTGTCGGAAGCATTATCGGCGCACTAGGAGGCTGGATCCTTTACAACGAACACGTGCATTGGATGGCTACCCGCCAAATACGGAAGACCAGGATCGTCCTGGGGCGGAAAAAGGGAGTTTGACGGCTGGCGGCTGACGGCTGACCGCCGACGGCTGACCACTGACCACTGTCCGCCGACCATGGACCATGGACCATAGACCATGGACCATAGACCACGGACCATTGTCTGATGATTTGGCATCATTGTTATAGTCGAGTGTTTTCTGAAACCACTTCCAGTAAAAAACGATGGTCGGCGGTCCATGGTCGGCGGTCGGCCGCAGGCCCCCCTACCCCAATTCCTCCAACACCTTTTCCAAGAGCGCCTTCGTCTGGCGGATGCCTTCGTCGTTGGTGGGCTTTGTTGTATCTCCGCCCATTTCGCGCATTAAACCTCCTTCGTATTCAATGCCGACGATGCCATTATTCCAGCCGGAATCTTTAATGATTTTGAAGATCTTGATGAAGTCCGTCTCCGGATCGTTGCCGTTCGCGTCGAATTGGTGCGTTTTAGCGCTGATACCTTTGGCATACGGCATCATTTTACGCACACCCTCATATTTATCGTGCTCTTTCACGCATTTAGTAGCCATAAAACCTTTGATATCCAGTGTTTCGGGCTTGCTTCTTTCGGCGCAAAAATTTCCAAAATCAGGCAATAAGCCCTTGTTTGGCGCTTTCAGTTGTTTCATCACGCCTACCAGCCAGTCGGGGTCCGTGGAAACCCCGAAGTGGTTCTCGACAATGACATTCAAACCGGCCTTACCGGCATATTCAAGCAGCTTACCATAGCCATCGACAGCCGCCGTAGCCAGTTGCGTGGGCGTACCTTCTTCCTTTTTGCCTGAAAGCATTGCCATCGCATCGCCCAGGTTCACCCGGATCGCCGTGCAGCCGAGGAACTTGGCCGCATCCACCCACGGATAATGCGCCTCCACGGCGTTCATGCGCGCGGCGTTGTCCAAAGCGGTGAGGTTCTCGCCGTCGACCATAATGAGGTGGTTTTTCATACCCAGGTCGTCGCAGCGCTTTTTCAGCTCATTGAGATAAGTCTGGTCCTTATGTTTGTTATTGAAAAACCCGGAGACGTATTCCAATATCGTAATGTCATAATCATTCTTCGCGCGGGCTGGGAAATCCATATTGGTCATCTTGCCGCTGAAAAGCTCCGACGCAAACGAAAATTCCGCCAGCGAAATATCAAAGCTGAATTTGCCCGCCGGTGCCGCAGCGGTCGGCGCGCCGATTAAAGTATCCATTGAAACAAAGCCCAGCCCGGCGGTAGCAAGCCCGAGTTGGCCCAGAAATTGACGACGTGAATTGTTCATGAGTAGATTAGTTAGTATTAAAAATCATTTTGAAACAAATGTGACCGAGAACGGGACAAACAAGGCCCCTTTAGCATTGTCGTTTTTAAATACAAAATACAGGTCGCGGGTGCCGGTTTGAGGAGAAATGGGTACGTGGAATGGCTTGGGCGGAGTTTTGGAAGTAAATGCACTCGCATCGTCGGTCGGCGGTATCCATTCGGTTTTCCCCAGCAATGCGCCATCGGGCGAACCGTCATGTACCTCCACCATGCCTCCTTGTGCATTCAGCTGATCCTTTGGCGCGGCCACCACCATATCGAGCGCGGTAATGTCCGTCAAATCAACGCTTTTGAAAATAGCATGGGTATTGGGCTGCGTAACGATCAGCAGGTTATTCTCGCCCATTTTGAAGCGCATAATGTTCTTGGATGCATCATCCGCATTGCCGAAAAGCAGTGTCGGGTTCTTCAAGACGAGTGTTTTCTCGGTCGTTTGGGCCGGCATTCCATTAGCTCCCTTGTCGGTATAGCTCGCTATGAACTTGTAAATACCTTTGCCGGCATCGCCGCCGTCCGGGATTTTGGCAATCACCTCCCCAGTCGGTGGCAGCATTCGCGCTGGCTGCTTTTCATCGGCAAGGCTCAGAATGTACTTCACCATCTGCCCGGCCTCGGGCAGGCCGATGGACGGGTGAGCCGACATGGCCGTTTCGCCCCAAACTCCGGCGCCGCCTTTGATGATCTTGTCCGAAAGCGATGCCACCGCGTTACCGTCTGCCTTGTACTTCGCAGCAACGTCTTTAAATGCCGGGCCGATTGATTTTTTGTCTACAAAATGGCAGGCTTTGCAATCGCTTTTTTCGATCAAAGTCTTCCCTGCGGTGAAGGTCACCGGCGCTTCCTGATGCCCTCCTGCATTAACCGCCTGCTTGTCCTCCGCATCCTGGTAAGCGGCTGTAATCTTCACTTTTGAGGCTGTAATGGTATTTTTTTCTAAACTTCCGTCCTCATGGTCCGACACATTTACCTTGTAATGGACCGGCTTGCCTGGAAAGAAAAAGGTCTTGTTCCCTCCTGTCAGTTCCAGCGAAACTTGTGGTGGTTCATTGCCTGCCTGAACAGTCAGGCTTTGCGAGTCTTTCAGTCCTTTGGAATCCGTTACCGTGAGCAAAACCTTGTAAATGCCCTTTTGTTTGAAAGTATAGGCAGGGTTTGGCTCATTCAAAACAACGGGTGTCCCGCCGCTTGCCGGGGTGATCTTCCATTGGTATTGCAAAGTATCTTTATCAAAATCTTCGGTACCTGCCGATGAAAATTGTGCCTTGAATGGCACCGCACCCGCCTTTTTATCGACCGTCGCCGCCACTGCCGGTTTGCGGTTACCCCCATTGTACTCGATCCGCACCAACTTCGACTCCGGGTTACCCATAAACCAGCCCTGCCCGTATTCGAGAATGTACAAATCGCCATTCGGGCCAAACGCCATATCGATCGGATGTTCCAGTTTCAGGTTGGGCAGGAAGCGCTCCATTTTCACGTAATCTCCTTTCGGGCTGAGCGTTACAGCCATAATCCAGTCGCGCATCCACTCGTAGATGAACAGCTTCTTATCATAATAGGCTGGGAACGCGCGCTTTGCCTCTTTGAACTGATCGGCGTAGTACACCGGCCCCGCCATGGCGCTGCGCCCGCCAGAGCCAAGCAACGGGAAACGTTTGGTTTCCGCCGCGGTATACCAGATCAGCGCCTTCTGCGCGGGCGGCAGCTCCGTCAGCCCGGTATTGTTCGGTGAATTATTAACCGGCTTTTCGGGGTTAAATTTCTCACCCGACTGCTTCGTCTCGAAATTAAAGTCCCAATAGGCTTTGTTATCGCCCACGAAATAGGGCCAGCCGTAGTTTCCAGCCTTCCGCGCCTGCCCGAACTCGTCCTCAGCCGCAGGCCCCAGGCCGGTAGAATCCTTACCCGCATCCGGCCCGACATCCCCCCAATAGAGATAGCCATTCTTCCGGTCCACCGAAATGCGGTAGGGATTCCGGTGCCCCATCGTGTAAATCTCCGGCCTGGTTTTAGGATCGTAAGTACCCGAGGCGTTCTTCGGGAACAGGTTACCTTCCGGGATCGTGTATGTTCCGTCGGCCTCCGGGTGAATGCGGATGATCTTGCCACGCAAATCGGCCGTGTTCGACGACGACTTTTGCGCGTCGAATGGGCTCCGGCCCGGCCGCTCGTCGATAGGCGCGTATCCGTCCGACGCACGCGGGCTGGTATTGTCGCCGGTCGATAGGTACAGGTTACCCTGCGCATCCCAGTCGATCGAGCCGCCGGTATGGCAGCAATTATCGCGCTGCACGGGAATGCGCAGGATCACCTTTTTGGAAGCAAGGTCGAGTGCATTGCCTTTCAGTTCGTATCGTGCGAGGATGTTCTCAGGCGTGCTGCCGGCGGGTGAATAGTAGAAGTAAATCCAATGGTTTCGGGAAAAGTTGGGGTCGATATTGACGCCCAGCAGACCGTCCTCGGCCTCCGAATCATCACTATACTTTGTACTGACGGGTATGGTGGCGATCACCGTCGTCTTTTTAGACACAGGGCTGTACAACTTCACTGTGCCGTGCCGCTCGATAAACAGCACGCGTTCATCGGGAAGTACTGTCAGTTCCAGTGGCTCGTTGAGGTTCTCCGTCAGGACGACCTTCCGAAACCGGTTTTCCTCGGGTATCTGCGCATGAGCAAGCGAAGCGCACAACAACAGGGAGAAAAGTGTAGAGGTTTTGTTCATGAAGCAATTGTTGTTAAGTAGGTTTGTTAGGAAAGCAAATAGCAGTAGTAGTTATTTTCTAAAAAATTGAATTTTATCAATCCAAAACGTGGATACAATGATAAAGAAAATTTTCTTTGTGTAAAATTTACGCATTGAAAATTTTTCTCATTGTCAGCTTATTACCGATGGAGCACAATTTGAAGGAGTTTTTTGACAAGGCATTGAAGGAGGTTTCGCTCGACTGCACGGTGTTCGGGTTTCATGAAGGCGAGTTAAAAGTGCTGCTGCTGCGCTGGAAAGGCACCGACGGGTGGAGCCTGCCGGGAGGGCATATCCTGCTCGACGAGTCGGCCGATGACGCGGCGAACCGCATTCTCACCCAACGCACCGGGCTAAACGACGTGTACCTGCAACAATTCTACACGTTCGGCAATGTGAACCGATACACTTACCACCCGGAAAAAGAGCTGCTTGAAAAACTGGAAGCGACATTCGGAAAGGGCTTTTTCGACGGCATTATCTTCCGTCGCGTCGTTTCCATCGGTTATTATGCCCTCGTGGAATTCGACCAGGTGCAGCCTACGCCCGACTGGTTCACCGACGAATGCCGCTGGTGGTCCCTGGCTGATGTCCCTAACCTGCTCTTCGACCACAACGAAATGATCGAACGTGCCCTGAAAGCGCTCCGCCAGCACACCCGCAACCACCCGATCGGCTACAATCTCCTCCCGGAGAAATTCACCATGCCCGAACTCCAGCGCCTGTACGAAACCATCCTCGACCGCCAGTTCGACCGACGGAATTTCCAGAAACTGCTCATGAGCTACGACATCCTCGAACGCCTGGACGAAAAACGCGTAGGAGCCGCCAACAAATCGCCGTATTTGTACCGGTTTGTAAAGGAGAAGTACGACGAGGCCGTGGCAGCGGGGGTTTCGTTTTCGATGTAAGTTTTGAGGGAGGAAGGAGGATGGAGGAGGCCCGCGTGGCAAGGACAGGAAAAAATCCGCACTTGGAGTAGGAGACCCCCCTGGGGTCGTGCTACGTTTCCAACGTATTTTCTGCTATAAACAGGAAGCCGCTCTGCGGCCTGCGCCGGAATTCTTCTGTATTGCTGGCAAATACGGCCGACGCCGGAGGCATCCCCTGTTTGCAGACACATATTAACACATGAAAAAGGCCCCGGCGGGGCCTCCTGTCGTCGCTACCCGCGCCGACTGATGCATTTCCATAAAAACACAAGTCCCGCTGGGGACGCAAGATTGGTAGAATGCTAAATCACAACCCGACTCAGGAGTGCCGTAGGTACGCAACAACTCTGCAAGCAGTCTGAAACATACTTTCCTCCCTACTCCCCCTTCTCCCTCCCAATCTCCAACTTCTGAAAGAAAAATACCAGCTCCCGAAACGACAGAAAAATCTCCCCGATGCGCGGATTGCAACCGGCCTCTTTCTGAAATGCCATATGGTCGCTGTAAATGATCCAAAGATCCTCGATCCATTCGGATGCGGTGCTTTGGCTTAATAGTTCTTTGACGCCCCTGCCATAGGCGAGGCAAATGGCGTCGTCGGAGTCGACGTTTTTGATTGAAGCATTCATAATATGATTGATGGAAGTGTAATGCCTTGTCTTAGGTGTCCAAACGTTCATAGTGACGCTTAGGGGGCTTTCGCCTACCCTCACCATAACAAGGCAGTTCTTGAATTTCTTTAATACTATGTTTTTGGAAGCGGCAAAATTGAAACATGGTTTAATTATTCCAAGGAGTCGAACGCAGGGATGCACGAACGGCAATCAACGAATTATCAAGCGCCTGAAATTCTTCCATCTCTCCCTCGTTACGTACCTACGGCACTCCCGAATATGCCCGCGAATTTACCTTCTACCAATATTACGTCCCTACGGGACTTGTTTTCCTCCCTACACGGGCCACCCCTTCCTCCTTTTCCTCCCCTTCCTCCTTACTCCCCTTCCTCCCTTTCCCCATCCACCAAAAATCAGTAACATTCGCCTATCCGCACCTTTTAAATACACCAACTTCCTAAACCAACTATCCATGACCCAATCGACCAACCGCCGCGAATTCCTTAAAGCAGCCGGGCTTACGACGCTCGGACTGACGGTTTTACCCAATCTGATTACGCGAGCTGCACCCAGCGATCGTGTGCGTATAGCACATATCGGCTTGGGGGGGATGGGAAACAACCATATGAAATGGTTTGCAGACCTGCCCGACGCAGAGATTGTCGCGCTTTGTGATGTGGATGAGCTGCATCTGGGCGAGACGAAGCAGCGATTGGAAACGATGAAACCGGGCATTAAGGTGGATACTTACGGTGACTTCCGGCGCATTCTCGAAAGGAAGGATATCGATGCCATTACCGTAGCAACACCCGACCACTGGCATGCGCAGATCGCGACACTGGCGTTTCAGGCCGGGAAAGATGTTTATGGTGAAAAACCGCTTTCCTATTGTTTGAAAGAAGGTAAAATGATGCTCAAACAGCTCGAAAAGCACGATCGCGTGTTCCAGATGGGTAATCAGATCCATGCGGGCGACAATTTCCACCGGGTTGTGGAGCTGATCCAGTCGGGGGCGATTGGCAAGGTACATACGGTACGGCTCTGGAAAAAACCAAGTACCAAGGAGTTAGGCTCGCCGACCGTGCAGCCGGTCCCCAGGACTTTGAACTGGGATATGTGGCTCGGCCCGGCGCCATTTACCGAATATATTCCCGAGAAATGCCACTTTACTTACCGCTATTTCCTCGATTATTCGGGCGGCGAGTTTGCCGATTTCTGGTGCCATATCGCCGATGTGATGTATTCGGCGATCCATCCGACGGGTCTCAGGAAGATCAACGCACGGGGTACCGCATACGCAGGCATCGCCGACGCACCGAAAACGCTGGATGTGGATTACGAATTCGATGGGTTGAAGGTGTACTGGTCGTCCAACCCGCCCAATGTGCCCGGCGCCGCCGACCGCGGCATTGGTGCATTCTTCGAAGGCGATAAGGGAACGCTTATCTGCGACTACGGCACGCGCGAACTGACGATCAACGGCGAGAAAATGACCGACATCGCGTCCGTTCCGATTACCAACCCGCGCTCACCCGGGCACCAGCAGAACTTCATTGACTGCGTAAAATCCCGTAAACAGCCTGAGTCCAACCTCGCCTACGCACGCGAGTTGACAATCCCGATGCACCTGGGACTGATTTCCTATCGTCTGAAACGCGAGCTGACCTGGAATCCCAAAAAAGAGAAATTCACCGGCGACAAGGAGGCCAACCGGCTGCTATCCCGCAAGCCCAGAAAAGAATGGGACCTCACCTGATGTAACCATAGTTAGCTTTTTTTGTATATTCACAAGAAACAATCAGCTAACGCCATGAAACACATCCTGTTGACCACGTTACTTGCCGGCAGTCTGCTGTCCGGCTGCAAGGATTCGTCTGCCCTTGTAAGTGACATGCCTGCCATTCAAAGTATTTCATTCGAGGGCTTGCCTGACGAAAATGTGACCTTCGACGCCGCCAATTCGGTGATCACCGTTCGAATGCCGGCGATGTTGGAAGGCGGTTTGAAGCCGGTTATGAAGCTGACGGAGGGTGCACAGCCGATCGGCCTGCTTCCCGACGGCACCGTGGATATTTCTGCCTTTTGCGCGTGCAGCAAGCCGCCACAAGACGTTTTCTTACGGGTTGGCAACCAAACGAAAACTGCCACCTACCGGCTGAACATCGTCGCTACGGGCCCGCTCGCGCCACAGGACGTTTATGAAGAAACCACCTTTTCACTGAAAACCGGCGTCTTGAAATTGAGCTTGCCGGTAAAAAACTTGTACGACAACCATCGTATCGATCAAATTTCGTTCAAGGGCGAGGATGGTAAAAGCGGCGCCTGGGTATCTGCCGATGGCGCCTGCCTGACGGGCTGCCGCGGCGAAGAGCCAAATCGTATCGCCATCACGTTGTATTCACCGATTGACAGGGAGCTCAAACCCGGAAAATATCAAATAGAGATGAAGGGGTTGAAATTTCCGCAGAAATTGATTGTCGTGGAATAGCCGCTCCTGTCTCGCATAGGTCGACGAGTACGCACGGTTAGCCCGACGATGCGTTTATTTAATGCGTCAACAGGAATTTAATGCTTTTGGCAGGGGTTGTAGAAGTCAGGTTGTCATACACAAAACAGATGTGCAACCGGACTTTACTTCATCCGACAAATGCAGAAATTCATCCTATTACTCGTTATTACTTTCATTTCCTTCTCAGCCCCGGCCCAAACCAAATGGAAACAGATCGCCGAAGAGGAGCAAATCCGTATTTTTTCTTCGGCGGTACCCGAATCCAAAATCAAGGCCATTAAGGTCGATTGCGTGGTGGACGCGTCGCTCGCCCAGATGGTGTCGCTGGTGCTGGACGTGGAGGCCGGTACCCAATGGGTTTATAAAACCAAGTCCTGCACTCTCGTCAAGCGGGTCTCTCCCACCGATTTGTATTATCATTCCGAAATAAGCCTGCCCTGGCCGCTGGATAACCGTGATTTTGTGGCACACCTGGTCGCGCGGCAGGATCCGGCTACCAAAGCCGTGACGATCGACGGCCCCGTGGTCGCCGGGATGGTACCTCAGAAGAAGAACGTGGTCAGGGTCAGTGATTCGAAGGGCCGGTGGGTGCTTACACCCCTCGCGGGCAAGGTGCGTATCGAATACATGCTGCACACAGACCCGGGCGGGTATCTGCCGGCATGGGCAGTGAACGCATTCGCGGCCGAGGGACCTATGGAGACATTTAAAAGTATGAAACAGCAGCTCAAATTGCCGAAATATAGAAATGCCTCCCTTACATTTATAACCAATTAGCAGGGTTATACAATGTAAAAGAAAAATAGAATGAAAATCAGAAGTTACGAGTTGTTCCAGGTACCTCCCAGATGGCTGTTTTTAAAAATTGAAACCGATGAAGGCATTGTCGGATGGGGCGAGCCGGTGATCGAGGGCAAAGCGGCGACGGTAGCTGCCGCAGTGCACGAATTGATGGAAGCATTGATCGGCAAGGACCCGCTCGATATCGAAGGACACTGGAATACGATGTACCGGGGCGGTTTTTACCGCGGCGGCCCCATCCTGATGAGCGCCATTGCCGGTATCGACCAGGCACTATGGGATATCAAAGGCAAGTTCTTCAATGCGCCCGTTTACCAACTGCTTGGAGGCAAATGCCGTGATAAAATCAAGGTATACTCCTGGATAGGCGGCGACAGGCCGGATGAAGTGGCCGGAGCAGCGAAAGAATGCTTCGACCGTGGTTTCAAGGCCATTAAAATGAATGCGACCAATGAAGTGCAATACATCGATTCTTTCGAAAAAATCGATCTTGCAGTCAAACGGGTAGCGTCCATCCGCGAGGCGCTCGGCTACGGACTCGAAATCGGCGTAGATTTCCACGGACGCTTGCACAAGCCGATGGCCAAAGTACTTGCGAAGGAATTGGAGCCGTTCCGGCCGATGTTCATCGAAGAACCGGTATTGTCGGAAAACAATGAGGCGCTACGCGAAATTGCCGCACATACTTCCATTCCGATCGCAACCGGCGAGCGGATGTTTAGCCGCTGGGATTTCAAAAACCTGCTCATGGACGGGTATGTAGACATTATCCAGCCCGACCTCTCCCACGCAGGCGGCATCACCGAATGTAAAAAAATACTTTCCATGGCCGAGGCATTCGACGTGGCCGCAGCGCCGCATTGCCCACTGGGCCCTATTGCGCTCGCAGCGTGTTTGCAGGTGGATGCTACTGCCCACAATGCATTCATTCAGGAGCAAAGCCTGGGCATCCATTATAACCAGGGCAGCGACCTGATGGATTACCTCAGCGACAGAACGGTATTCGATTACAAGGACGGTTTCGTCCATATCCCATCCGGCCCCGGCCTGGGCATCGAAATAGACGAAGAGCAGGTCCGGAAAATGGCTGCGATCGGCCATAATTGGAAAAACCCGCTCTGGTCCCACGACGACGGCAGCGCTGCGGAGTGGTAGGAAGAAGGGAGGAAAGGAGGAAAGGGAGGATGGAAGAAAGGGAGAATGGAGGAAAAGGGACAAAAAAGTCCCGAAATTCCCCCTCCTCCCTCTCCTCCCTCTCCTCCCTCTCCTCCCTCTCCTCCCTCTCCTCCCTCTCCTCCCTCTCCTCCCTTTCCTCCCTTTCCTCCCTTTCCTCCCTCTAACCCAACGCTCCCCCAATAGCCCGCTCCACAGGCGAGGCGCCGTCAACCGACAGATCTTCCCGCAACAGTAACGGCGGTTGGGCCATAAACTTCGGCGTCGTGCCGTGATGCGCCTGGGCGGCGTGTACGATGAACGGATGGCAAAGGTAAACGGTACCCGCCCTACCGGTTGCCCATACGACCTCCCTTTGCGGCATGGCATCCAGCTTGCCCGCGAGTTCCATAAATGAAAGACCGGCTTCACCTTCGTGTGCCAGCACGCGCGCGACATCCGCATGCGAGCCTGCACGTATACGCGTGGGCGCGTCGTGCTCGCCTACGTCCGAGTACAGGAAGAGCATCAGCAGCCCGCGGCCTTTGGAATGGATGTTCACACGCCAGTCCAGAAAGTTACCCGGATCGTCGCCGGGGAAGCTGGCATCGACGTGCCAACCCGCGTCACCGGGGTCTTCGTCGGAGGGGAATCGCACGGGAAATGTGCCCATACTCCGGCAAGGCAGCCATTTACCTGCGCCGACCAACTGATCAAAGGCCGCGTGCAGCACCGGCGTATTCGCCGAGGCGGTGAATGGTTCTTGCTGGTACATACCGAGGCGGATCACCGGTTTTGTCCAGGTCGCAGGGGTGTCCCTGTCTATACCAAGGTCATTCCACAAAATGTCCCTTGCCTGCGCGGCTATTTCGGAGGAAAAGGCATGATCAAGGCGAATGAAGCCCTGGGTTATGAATTGATTTATTTGCTGAGTATTCAGTACTCCTTCCATGGAATTTCAATAATTAAGGATTGAAAAATCGGGATAATAAAATCCTGCTCCCCGAAAACGGGGACGGTGTGCAACGGCTGCACGGGAAGGAGTGTCAGAGTGTTGGTGCGAATCTCATGGTTACAAATTTAGGCATTTGAAATCAGTTTTGCCTGATAATGTCCCGAATTCAAATCAAACAGCACCATACTCAGTTTTGGCCGGATTGCTGTCGGACGCGGTTGCGTATTTGCGGCAGAACCAGACCATTTCACAACATGAAAAAACTAACACTACTTCTTTTATGGTTTCTGCCAGTTAATTCCCTGGGGCAGCGCGTCGCCGACGATATTCTTGTCCTTAAAGAAATCCGCAATGGCGTTGTGTGCGAATCTTGCCTCGTTCCATTAGCCGGAGTTATTGGCGTAAATCCCGGGCAAATATCGTTTTTGACCCCCAACCACTACAACCAGTTTCTTTACAAGGACTCATTATTAATGAACAGCTTTACAACTGAAAAGCTGTCGCGGTTTTATATCGCAGTCGGACGCTTTTCTCTTGACTTCTACCCATACTCATTCATACGTAAACCACTTAAAGGCAATTCCGAAGTTTATTGGGATTTCAAGAAATTTCAATTCAGAACTACTATTAATGGAATTATCAAACACGATTGGACCGACATCGGCTCTCTCAAAAAGGATCCGGATTTTTATTTTGGCGACGCCACACTGGAGGCAGTCAACGATCACTCTAAAAACATCGAAACGAGACCGGCAGAGCATTACCACGCCGGTTCATTCGACTTGCGGCTTAACGACTCACTTACCGTGGAAGTCAGGGACAAAAATACATTAGCCGATGTCTACCGTTTCTCCATTACGCGCGTGTATAGCGTACCCGAATATTTCAATTTCGTCGAATTTTCTTCGGACAAAAGTTTTGAAGAAATACTTAATACTGAAATTAATAAAGCACGTACGGAACAGGGGCCCCAGGCTAATCATTTTGAGATAAAGGGAGGGCATTCCGCATTTCTGAGGTTCGCGAATGATGAGCAGTATTACTTCTTTGGCCGTATTCCACGAAATAGCGGGATCGAATATGCATTAGATAAGCCTGAAAACTGGAAGCAGCTCGGTGGTCGGAAAGATCTGAAATTCACCACTGGCTACACCTACATTTACCTGGACAAACCCAAACCTGGCAAGACGCTAAAAGTATTCCTACGTTATAGGCACCAACCGGAAAGCATCCACGAGGTTACCATTGATGTAAAGCCGTTACACCCGGGCTGGGTCGATACTGCTTTGCCGGTAATTGCGATAATTGCGCTCGCCCTACTAGCCATTTTTATTCAAAAGCAACGCCACAAAAGGCAACTCGCCAGGCTCGATCGCAAGAAAAGCGAGATCGAGAACCAGCTCCAATTGCTCAGCGGCCAGCTGAACCCGCATTTCCTTTTCAATTCGCTGAATGCCGTGCAATCGCTGATCCGGCAGAACGATCCGGAAGCGGCCAATCAATACATTACCGAGGTGGCGACTTTCATGCGCACAATTATGGATAGCGGCCGGAAAGACCTCGTTTCGCTCGCCGAAGAAATCGCTATCGAGGAAAAGTACATTGTCTTGGAACAAAAACGAAAAGCATTTACGTACACCTTCCGGATCGAGTGCGGGAATGAGCTCTCTTCGATCGATTTCCCGCCTCTTCTTTTGCAACCCATTATCGAAAACAGCATCCGCCACGGCCTCGCCGAAAGTGTGCACAACCCCACACTGACCATTACCATCCGCTGCGACGCCACCGACCTGGTTGTAGCCATTGCCGACAATGGCATCGGGTACGACCCATTGGTCAAAGAGCAGGGACATGGTCTTTCCTTAACCGGCAAACGAATCGCGCTGATCAATGAAAAGCTGCCGGCGATGCGCATTATCATTCAAACCAAATCCAGCCCCAATACCGGGACTACCACGGAAATCAGACTTTTAAAATGGCTCTCATGAATCCCATACGCTGTTTTATCCTTGACGACGAGATCCAGGCGGTGCATAACCTGCGCCTCGCGCTCGAAACGCATTGCCCGCAAGTGGAGCTCGTGGGGTATGCGCACAACGTAGGCGATGCCTACGACTTTCTGACCCAAACACAAACAGATATCCTCTTCCTGGATATCCGTTTGCAAAATGAAACGGGTTTCGACCTTTTGAAACGGCTCAATCATTTCCAGGGCAGCATCATTTTCACGACGGCTTACGATCTCTACGGCATTCAGGCTATCAAATTTTCGGCTACCGATTACCTGCTCAAACCGCTCGACCACCTGGAACTTACCGGGGCTGTCAGAAAAGCGACCGAGAGAAAGAAAGAGCGCGACCAAAGCGCACAGATTTCAATGCTGATCCAGTCTTTTGAGAACCTGCCTTCTCAGCGGCAAAAAAAGATCGCATTGGCGGAGGCCAATGAAATTCATTATGTATTGATCGCTGATATTATATTTTGCAAATCCGATAACAGCTACACGACTTTTTATTTAAACGGAAACAAAAATATAACTGTCAGCAAACCTATTTCCGAATACGAAAATATACTGGAACCATATGGCTTTATACGGACCCACCAATCCTATTTGATTAATAAAAACAGGATTGTATCTTTCAGAAAGGAAGAAGGAGGTTATTTGCTCATGGAGGGCAACCACCAAGCCGTGATCAGTAAACAGCGAAAACACCTTTTAAAGGAACTATTTGCCTGAATATTAAATTCACCATCAACGATTAGCCATGAAAAAACATTTATACTTTCTCCATTTCCTGCTATTAAGTGCTGGCTGCTGCATTGCACAAAGGCAGATTACCAACTTCAACAATACCGAAGACAAGCAAGCATTTAATCCGGTTTATTGGTCACAGATCGGCAGTAAGATGATCTTTTCATCTTTTGCTCCCGCAACCGGAAACGAGCTTTGGGTTTCGGAAGGAACAAAGGCCAATACGAAGCTCCTGAAAGATATTACGCCGGGGTATCAGGGCACTTATCCTTCCGATTTCAGCCAATACGGTGATTTTGTTTATTTCGTTGTCAATGGGTATGAAATATGGAAAACCGATGGCTCTCCTGCCGGAACGCAAAAGCTGTTACACTCCGACAGCACCCTGAACCTGGACATAGTTTCGGGAAAACTGCTCGTCACATTTCGCAACGTCCAGACCCAGAGGCACGTATTTGCATGGCTCAATGCAGACGGAAAAACCGATTTCCTGAAAGATGAGGCCACAACTTCTAAATGCGCAGGCGGAAATCTCTACTATGGCTCCTACGATTCGACCGCCAGAAAATGGACTTTGAAAGTGCAGGACGGTGAACTGCATACCCTGGCGAGCGAACCCGGCCCAGCGTTGGTCGATATTATTGTTGAGAGACAAAACGGATACGAATACATAGCCGTCGACGCCGGTAATGTAGAAAAGAAACTGGTAGTAGCCGCTGCAAACCGGACTGAAACTCCCAAAACCTATGAATGGAACCGTGGCGCGGCGCCGGTGATGCTGAGAGATAAAGCGGGATCACTTTTTTTAATTGATGACGCTATTTATTCCGGCAAAGACATCACATTAAAAATATTCAAAGTGATTGAAGGTCAGAATTGGGAAACAATAGCCGATGCGAAAACGAGCATGTTATATGCCGACACGCCAACGGGATCTACCGAAGGTCCATTCCATACCAATTTTATTATAGAAGGAGATCAGCTTACATTCACCTCAATTTTTGGATACGAAACCGTTCACACGTCATACCTGGGTGTATTTGATTTTAAAAAGAATACCAAACGTATTTCTGCACGCCTTCCGAAAGAGGTAACGGGACGCCAGGTAAAGCTTGCTTCGCAGTCGCGCGATGTGTTTGAAATCCGGTCCGGCTACAACAAATGCGTCTACAATATTGCTGAAAACAAAACTGTTTCGGTAGAGCAACTCCCCTATCGGGTTCAGAAAATAAAGGTTGGAAGTACGGAGTATGAACTCTCCGATAATGTGTATGCCTCGGGCAGCGCGCTCCGTTTGCCACTGATAAACCGCCGGGCTGTTTACAGAGAAAACGCGCTCGCTTTCAGAACTGTCCTCAACAATAAGTTACTGTTTTGGACCTATGATGACCAGGACAAAGGAAAGCTTTGGGCAAGCGACGGCAAAACGACCTCCGAATTGTTGTCGTACAGCGGCGCAGTGATATCGTGGAAAATGAGCACGGATTCGCTCAGGGTTGGTAACCAGATCGTGTTTACCTCGACCAGTCAGCAAGGGGTCAGGATATTCAAAACGGACGGTACCGGGGCCGGAACCCGCGAGCTGTATTACTACCCTACCACCGATTGGGCCTACGTGGACAAGGTCCTCACCAACAACCGACTGGCTTCATTTGACCTGAACATCCCCGGGAAGAAGATAACTCTTGTTACCGACCTGGAAAAGGTTTGGGAAATCGATGATTCCCAATTCGCACAACGAGAGTTTCGTGCCACTTCCAATGATCTTTTCATGATTCATTCGTCGGTCAAAAACGGATTCGGTTATAATACGGTTTACAAATTTGAGAATGGGGACCTGAAACAAATTGACCTGAACAAGGGTGGAGAAGACGCAATGGAGCATCAGATTTATGACAACCGGATCTACTATATGCTCCGCAGCAGCGCTGGTTATCTCCATGATATTTGCTACACCGATATGGGTTCGGACAAGGTCAACCGGCTTTTCTCCGGCCCCATGAGTTACCTGATCCTCCGCGGCGATTACCTCATTGCGGGCACCATGAGCGGACCGGACGTAAAAATCTATAAGGCCAGCACGGCTAAGCTCCTTGGCGAGTTCACTGATATACACCCTGTCGATGCCACAACAGCCAACGCGGTGGGGCTTTGGGGCAAAAGGGAGGCGGTAATCATCCACAACGACCACATTATCAGCCAGAAATTCACCGAGGACATCGAATTTTCAAGTCCGGTTCCCCAGGGAATTTTGATCAAGGTCAACAGCAATGCGGGCAGCTCCTGGTACATCTATGAATTGAAACGCGGGCAGATCACCGAGCTTACCAAAGACCAGACGATCGATTTCGCCAGCGCCGGAGCAAGTGATCAGCTGTTGTTCTACGGCGGTGGGAACGACCGGCACCAAGTTCTGTTGGATTTGGGCAAACAGAAACGGTTAGATTTTCCAGTCGGACTCCAGGTGGTTAAAACCATGTCTGGCGACCTCGCCGTAGCATACGACGTGTTCAAAAACACGGCTCCTGCTGTTTATGCGCTGGACGGAACCGCTCCGGTCAAAATGTACGACCTCACTAATTGGTATGACTCACCGTCCTTCGGTCAGGTAAATTATACGCCGTTCAGCACGACAACGAGGGGCTTCGAGCTTGCCCGGATCGATCGCGACTCGCTGTTTCATTTTCCCGAAATCATCAAAGGCCCCGAAGGAGCCACAATTCACGAGGTATTTCATTTCAAAGGCAGCGTGTACGCAACAGCTTTTACCTACTCGAAAGGCTTGCAGGTTTGGAAAATGGACGAACTGAACCTCATTCCGGACGATGACGACGAACTGCCGGTGACGCGCCCCGAAATACCCGACCACGTCAGTAACCTGCCCGACAATATGCAATTGAATGTGTATCCGAATCCGGTTATCGGCGACCTCAATATTGATCTGAAAGAAGGCGGGCTGATCCGTATTCTGGATCCGAGAGGTTTTGAGCAGCTTAAAGTCACTGTTGGGAAGAGCAAGCGGCTGGATGTGAAAAACTTCCCTCCCGGTCAGTATATGATTATCTATTCGGGTGCCAACGGGCAGGTTGTGAAAAAAATCGTAAAACTCTAATGCTGTCCCTTCTTCCAGATGAAGCCGTCGATCACATAATGCGTGATTTGCGGCACAGCGAGTAGCGGTACGATCAATGCAAGTGCCGGCTTCCCTAATGCGACCGGAAATTGATGAAACAGGGAGAACAGGTTGCGGTGCTCTTTCCAGACGGTCCAGTCCCACAGGCCTTCTTCGAAATACGCCAGCAGAAAGATCAGTCCCAGGAAGAGCACCACCCCGTATTGCCCGAAGAAAAGCGGTAGCCACCTGCCCGATTCCGGACGTGCTGCTTCTTTTTGCCCGAATATCCAGATCAGCGCCATGTAGGGTATTCCGTGGCTGACGACATTCAGCAGCGTAAATGCAAGGTCGCCATTGAAATACACGATCCCAAAATACCACGATACCAACGTGCCGGTAATAACGCCGATCCGTGGAATATTGACGCTTTTGAAATGCGTCCAGTAATGTATTTCCTTGAACACGTACACCGCCAGCATCGCGCAATACACGGCTGTGGCTACGTTCAGCGCTGGCCGGGAGGCGGCAATGAAGAACTCGTTCTCGACAAACCAGTTGAAATTACGGTCACCATGCAGGTGCCAATATAGCAGCGGATAAATGGCGGCATAGTAAATCACGAACTGATCGACGTGCCGGTACCACGCGGGCGTACGCTCAAAGCGGCTGTACAAACGCATGAACCCGTATTGTTGCCGCACGAAATGGTACACGGCCAGATAAGCCAGCACCCGCCAGAACCATAGCCCGCTCAGCAAATAAATACCCGACCCCACCAACAACGCCAACACCGGAATACCAATCAACAGCGGTTTGAAGCGATTGTAAAGCTGCTTGTTCAGGTAGGTGCGGTAGAGCGTGCTATACACGTGCGCGACATCTATGAGCAAAATCAAAGCAACCCACCAGGCATCGGGCATGTTGGCATTGTCCTGAAAAATAGCAGGAAAGCAAACCACCACCGCCAGACTCAGGAACGGCGGAGCGAGGATAAAAAAAATGTCGGTTAGCGGCTTGCCGAGCCACGGCTGCTGTTTTTGCATGGCCATCAGGTTTGTTGCAGGATCTTCCTGGCGGCTTTCAGGCCCTGGTAAAAGCCCTCTTCGAATATGCTCACGCCGGCCAGATCGGTATGGGCAAAGTGAATGGTCCCTCCTATGCTCTCCGAAAGGGATTTTCTCGCTTCTCCATGAACCATCCCGGGCCGGGGCTGCACCATGGCGTGGCCCCAAAGCATGATATCGATCCGGTCGGTCTGCTCCCGGATGTCGGGATGCACGCGTTGCAGGTCGGAAAGCACCTTTTCCGCCCAAAATGCATGTTCGGTACCATACGCCTCCTTGCGTGCGGCCTCGGGCGACGTATGTGTCAGCGGGAGGTAATAGGTAAGGTTTCTCCGATCCTTCCGCTGCTGCAATTGCTGGTGCGTCGCATCCACATAGCCGAGCGAAGCACTTCCGTAAATCACATTATCCCAGCTCGCAGGCTGTCCGCCGCGCTCGTGCAAGTCCCTGACGGTCAGATTGGCGACCATCCAGGGCACATAATGAAAATGATCCGTAACGGCATTTTTGCGTTCCGTATCTCCCAAAAGCCGTGCGGCCACGAATTGCGGTACTGCCACAATGCAATGCCTGGCTTCCAGCCCTTGGAGCCGGCGTGACGCGACATCGAGATAGCTGATCCTCACGCTATCACCGGATCCCTTAACAGATGTCGCCAGCGCACCGGTAACGATTTTGCCGCCGAGATTTTTACGTAACGCTTCGATCAGGAACCCGTTGCCCTGCTCCCAGGTAAGCACGTCGTTATGCGCGGCATTGGCCCCTTTTCCTTTTCGGGAAGCAAAGTAATGAATGCCTGCCCAGGCGCTTACCATATCGTAAGGCGTACCAAAATCGTCGCGCGTGCAGTAATCGACGTACCAGCGGATGTATTCACTGGTCAGCTGTTGGCTGTCCATCCACCCTTTCATCGTCACGCGGTCGAGTGCGCGCAGCGATTCGTCACGGCTCGATGTATCAACCGGAATACTGAATGCATCCAGCCCATCGGAACCTTTCAATTTTTTGAAATGATCAATGAGGACGAAAAATTGTTTGAACTCCGCGAGTTCCGCGGCATTAAGCCCGAAATTGGGGACGAGCCCTTCCTGCCAATGCCCATTGATATACAAACGCTCCTCGGGATCGTGACAAACGTAAAACTCGTCGTACACCGGCAACCCGGCTTGATCATACCCCGTTATCACCCGGGCTTCCTCCAAAAACGAGAGGTATTCGGTCAGGTTGTTGTTCGGGACCGGCACATAATGTGCCCCCCAGGGATATTTGGAGAATGCATTGCCGCCCGAGGCCGCATTACCGCCCGGCTGCTCTTCCAGGTCGAGCACGATAATGTCTTTTACACCCCGCTGCACCAGGTGCCTCGCTGCCGACAAGCCGCTCACACCCGCGCCTATGATCACTACTTCCTTCGCTTCGAATGTGGCAGGCGGATTAAAAGTATGGTCGCGGAGCAAATGCCCCGCCGCAGCCGACGAGCCCACGATCCTGCCCGGAACAGCGGTGCCCCGCTTTGGCTCTCCGCAAGCGTGCAGAAGCGGAGCCGCAACGGCCATTCCGGTCGTTAGTCTGATGAATTTACCCCTTTTCATTGATCCAGGAATTTACTCCACTCCTTTTCAAAATAATTCACCAAAGCCTGGTTGTTCAGTTTGTTTACTTCCAGCGGCTCGTGGGCCAGCATATCGTTGGGAAATTGCAGCATTTGCTCCATCACCGCCTGGCTAATGTATTTTTTCTCGATCGCAAACGTGTCGGGAAGCTGGTAAGCCCCCGATTGCAGGGCCATTACATATCCCCATTCACCGAATGACGGCACGTAGTTATGATAAGGGATTGTCTGAAAACCGGATGCTTTAAGCGTTTCGTTGACACACCAGAAACTCTTCGGCGCCACATACGGCGACGTGCTTTGCACCACCGCCACCGCTTGTGGCGTCATGGCCGTTTTCAGCAGTCGGTAAAAAGCGGTCGTATACAGTTTCCCAACTGAAAAGCCGGAAGGGTCCGGGAAATCGATGATCACGCAATCGAACTGCTTTTTGTTCTCTTTCAGCCAGATAAATGCGTCCGCATTTGTGACGGTCACGCGGGGGTCTTTCAGTGAATGCCGGTTGATTTCGGCCAGGATATCCTGGCCTGTAAACAGCTTTGTCATCCCCGGATCCAGGTCCACAAGCTGTATGTTCCGGACAGACTTGTATTTCAATATCTCCCTGGCGGCCAGCCCGTCGCCCCCACCCAGGATGAGCACATGACGAGGCTCTGCGGCGGCTGTCATAGCCGGATGTACAAGCGCCTCGTGGTAACGGTACTCATCGGCCGAACTGAATTGGAGGTTATTGTTCAGGTAAAGCCGGAGGTCGTGCTTGTTTTTGGTGATCACGATCCGCTGGTAAGGTGTGGAAGTGGAATAAACAACGTGATCATTGTAGGCGAGCGTCTCGCTGAAACTCATGATCTGTTCGGAGAAAATGAATGCAGCCACCTCGGCGATCAGGATCAGGATCCCGCCGAAACGGATGGCCGTGACGCCCCGTACCTCGCCTGCAAAATACCGGCAGAGGTACAACCCCACGCCCACATTGAGCAAGCCGAAGAACAAACTCGTACGAATCAGCCCGAGGTAGGGCACAAAAATCAGCGGGAAGATGAGCGACGCCAGCAACGCCCCGATGTAATCGTAGGTAAAAACCCTGCTCACCAGCTCAGCGAACTCCACCTTATCCTTCAAAATCCGCAGCAACAGCGGTATCTCAATCCCCACCAGAATACCGGTAACCCCCACCAGCGCGTACAACACGGGCTGAAAACTGAATGCCAGCGGGAAGACGAGAAACAGCAGAATCGCACTGAAACCGCCCACGAGCCCGACCAGCAGCTCTATCCGTATAAACCATTCGAGCAGATGGTCATTGAAAAACCGGGAGAGGTACGACCCTATTCCCATCGAAAACAGGTACACACCGATGATGATACTGAACTGCGTGACGCTGTCGCCCAGCAGATAACTCGCCAGCGTGCCCGCAACCAGCTCGTAAATCAACCCGCACGTAGCGATGATGAACACCGCCACGAGCAGCACCCACTGCGCACTGTTCCTGCCTGCCGTGTTTCTCATTTACCCGTGAATTGCCGACGCTATGATAATGGCGATCGCTAGCATGAAAAAGCCCGCAAAAATGGCCAGCGCAACGTTCTTGTTTTCCATGATCTCGCGCCGCAGGTTGTGCTTCGGAGTAAGTATTTCAATGGCCGCAAATGTGACAAACAGGACCAATATCCCAATGCCCGAGTACACGAGCGAACTGATGATGTATTGTTGCATCGATATGTGTTTAGGTTTTAATGACTATTTATGGTGCATGATTCCGCTCCTGTGCGACGATCTTCCGCCGGAACTCCATTCCTCTTGGTTATCAAAGGACAAAATCCGGTCGCCGTACAGGTTGGCGTACGCAAGCCAGGCCAGCAGCGCCGCCACGTACACAAAGTACCATTTCATCGGCAGGAGTTCTTTCAAAAGTTCTTTCATGTTCGTAATGTTTCAGGAATCGGCAAACTCGCTGTTACCCCAGCGCACTTTTTCGGTATAATATCTTATAGTACCCATGATAGCCGGCCAGATCAGCAGCAACATCACCACGATCCAGATGTTCCGATAGGTACTTGCATCGTATATCAATTTCCCGGTGAACAGCCCCGCCCGGGTATACATATTTGAATCCCTGCTCGCAGTGATTTGCAGAAAGTAGGTCCCGGCTGGTATTTTGGTAAAATGGATGGTCTCACTCTGGGAACCTTCCGTCCAATGCTCTCCGTCGTCGGTACCCGAGTAATATTCGATACCCTCCTCCGCGGTATATTCGTTGCCGTTCACAGCGTTGACGAGCGTAGCGTTGAGTTCCAGCCAGGTATTACTTAAAGGCGCATTAAAATCCAGTTCAAGGTTACTACTCTTTTTTTCGAGATCAAATTTGGGAGAAATAAAGAGCTGTGTATTAAGCGAGTCCGAAAAAATATAATTTGAATCAAAAATAAGACGATTGGTATGCATGCTGCCCGTCAGTATCTGCACCAGCATCGCGAGCAGCAATGCAATTCCACCCGATTTCACGATCGTTTCGGTATTCACATTGATGAGTGATGGCTGTGCGGGCGCAATGCCCGCACGCGCGAGAAGCGAACTGGTAGTTTGCTCGGCAATCACTCCGCGCGGCACATATTTTCCTCTGAACCAAGTGACCCTATTTTGGTGGTCTTTCTCGATGCTGAGTATCTCCGGCGGGGCAATGTAGTCCATCGACTCCGTTTTCTCGTGGTTCGAAAATGCATTGCCGGGAAACTCGCCCAGTGCATAAAGAATGCGGTAATGGTATTTGGAATAACGCCTGAATTCCCGCTTATCAAAAATAATGCGGTGCAGCCTTGCGTCGGTCGGCTTGGGAGCGTTCCGGGTCTCTTTCAGATATGTCCAATGCCCGTCCGACTCGGTGAGAAACAGAAACCCGCGCAGCCTGCTGTAAAGCGTGTATTCATGCCAGTAATCGGTCCATGAATCGGTATCATATTTATAGGCAAGGCCCACTACCTGGTAGTCTCCGCCTTCAATCGTAATGCTATCGCCGATATCGAAACAAAATTCCTGATTATAGGTATGCTGGGCTCCGTGCGTAGCATACTGACCGCTGGCGTACGAATGCCGCGTTTCGCATTTGCCGCAAACCCAGCTCTGCCCGTACGGATAGGTGAGCACACGGTTTTCAGCATTGCAAGTGCGACAGGTAAATACCTTCCCTTCCGGCTCGGCCTCCCGGGTATTGGTCAGAAAAAGTAATTCCGGTTCCACATCGTGACAAGCGAAAGCCACCGCGACATCTCCACTATATGCCACCAGCTCCACGCGTTCAGTGTCGGAAGCTGCTTCCATGCTATTATGCCGGTCAGGCAAACCATGTACAAATACAGTGCCTTCCACCTCAATCCGGCTACTTTCGTTCCGGGCCGTTATCCAAAACTCACGGTCGTCGGGCAGGGTTAGCATCTGCGCGTCCGACCTGAATTTCCGGGCGATCGTCGCGTCGTTGAACGGCAATGCCTCACAGACCGTATACAAGCCGTAGCCCTCCGCCAAATGGCGCGTCACGCCATCGTTACAGTCGAGTGTCCAGTAATTGTAAGCCTGATCTTCGAAAAGTACCCGCAGCCTGCCGGTAACCGTAAACGCAACGTCCTTCCAGTTTCCAGTGGTGCCGGGCTGGATCAGGTCCGCCGAGCCCTCAACAAGCTCCATTTTCACTTTCGCCAACGCTTCTCCCGTACGGTGCCACACCTTCCCGCAGGCACACGCCGCGAGGTTGTTACCACCCTGAAAATACACCGGTTTGCCGCAGGACGGGCAAATTGCAAGTTTGCTGGTTCCCATGGCTATCGGATGATTTGATTTTCAGAAATTACTTCCGCTTCGAAATAGGCGGCAATCCGGTCGAAAATAGCCCGTACGGTTCCGTTATTGACCCGCTGGAAATTGCTGAGGTAAATATCCAGGTTAACTTTGCCAAACTCGGGCCAGGTATGCACCGACAGGTGGCTTTCGCTGAGACAAATAATGCCCGTGAAGCCGCCCGGTTCGAAATCGTGGTAGACTTCGCCCAGCTTTTGCAGGTCGAATGCGCCGGTGAGATCGTCGGCCAGGCTCTTAAAACCGGCATAACCGGCCAAAAGCGCCGTATTATCGGAATGGAGGGTAGCAATAAGGTGCAATCCGGGGGTATAAGTTTCCAATAGCGTCAGGTCTTTGATAACAAGCAATTTTATAAAAAACCCGGCAATGCGCAAGGCGGAATTTATTTAAATGGTTACTTGCGTGAAACCATTGGGCACATAGCTTGACAGGATAGTGGAAGGATTGCAAAATAGGTGAAGTATGGAGAGAGAAGACACATCGGCCCAAAAGTATACTTTTACGGTTTTTTAAGCTAAATGCATACATTCCTAAGGTTACTTGTCATAACGCTTCTGCTTTTACCTGGCTTTTCCGTCAAAGGTCAATCCCTGTATTCCAGGGCTTTCGGAAAAGTCAGTGACGAACCAATCATATTTTTGCACGGCGGCCCCGGAAGCAGCGCGGTCTACTTTGAAGCAACGACTGCCCAAAAACTCGCTGACGTCGGGTTTTATGTTATCATTTACGACCGACGAGGCGAAGGCAGGTCCAAAGACAGCACGGCGCGCATGAATTATGAAGAGTTTTTCGAAGATTTGAACACCATTTATCGAAAGTACCACCTTAGTCGCGCACATTTAATCGGTTTCAGTTTCGGTGGCCTGGTTACTACGCTTTACGCTGAAAAACATCCCGAAAAAGTCAAGTCCATTGTTCTCGCAAGTGCATTAGTTTCCCAGCAGGCGTCCTACAATACCATTCTCCAATCCGTTAAACGCATTTACGAGGATCAAAAAGACACGACAAATCTGGCACAAATCAAAACCATCAGGGAAATGGATACCCATTCCCTGCCTTACCGGACAGCTGTTTTCGCGCACGCCTCCAAAAATGGCTTTTTCAGCCTTCCCAAACCCGATTTGGAAGCGAGGCAAATCTATTCCACCTATCCAACCGACACATTGATTACCCGATATGTAAAAAACGACCGAGCAGTAGAAACGCTCTGGCAGAATGAAACGCGCAAAAACATCGATGTGACGCCGGTCTTCAAAAAACTCAGAAACACGAATATCCCGATCTACGCCATTTATGGAAAACAGGATGGGCTCTATTCAAAGAAGCAAATCGCCGATTTAACTCATATAATAGGTAATTCAAGATTGGTTTACCTCGACAACTGCTCGCACACCTGCTTTGTGGACCAGCAAGCAAAGTTTATTAAAGCATTGAAGTTCTGGCTTCAATGAATCTCAGATTTCGCACCTGACGAAGTTTTACAAGTCGTTTACATTCTTTTACGAAGGGGCCGATGCCTCGTAGATTCCATGTTTTAGTTTGGACGCCACAAACCAATCCTGACATGCACAAAACCCATTTATTATCACCAATCGTAAAGCTCTTGGCATTGGCGCTCCTGCTCCTTTCGTGTTCCACCGGAAAAATGAAACAATCTCCGTCCGGCCTTCAATATAGCATTTTAAAGAAAGGCAATGGTCCTAAGGCAAAAACCGGGCAAGAAATCCTGCTTTTTGAAACGACAAGCTACCGGACGGGGCAGGTATTGTATTCCAATGAAAATACCACTACGCCGGTAAAGGTCGTCATTGGTGGCAACCAGGCAACAAAGGCTGTCGATGAGGCACTTCTGGGAATGCAGGAGGGAGAAATCAAGCAGATTATCGCGCCGCCCTATCTGGTAAAACGAAAGGAATATCCTTCCAATGTTCACCCCGACTCTGCGCTGGTGATTAAAATGATCCTGCATAAGATCTTGTAGTTACCGCGCAAAGCAAAAGGAGGCAACTACTTCCGTATTTGCCTCCTTGCTGAACTTTCGATAAAACGAATGCTATTTCGTTGTCACTTCCGTCATTTTCACTTTCACGGACGTGTAATATAAGGTAGTGGTTGCCTCGAAGCCGGAATCGGTTCCGAAAATGAGCCACAGGTTACCGCTGGCGTCGGTTTTACCTTTGAATTCACCCGTTTTCGTGAGCAGCTTGTAGCCTACCTTATCGGTTCCGTTCCCGACGTCACCGATGATTTTCATATCCTTGCCGTCGTTTTTCTGCTGGATTTTATCGATGTTCATCCGGTAATGATCCAGGTTATCGACGGTCGTTTTCGGCTCGACAGGCACCGCGCCGATGCCTACGCTCACCGCATTGGGTGCACCGCCCACACCTGCCCATCCCTCCGAAGGCGCATCGGACGCAAATTCAAGGGTGAAGGCCGCATTGTATTCCTGATTCGGTTTCAGTCCTGTAATTTTCTTTTTGAAATACATAAACAGGTCGTCGCTATGGTTGTTGCCCGAAATCCGGAAACCCTTTTTCTGGGTGTCGAGCGGCGCAGGCAGGTTGGCGATTCCCTCTTCGAGTTTCCAGTCGGTCTCCATCTTCACGGGATAATCGGCAAAACCGGCTGTCCATCCTTTCTTGTCGCCATTGAACTGGTCGTTAATCTCCATTTCAGAAGGCAGTCCCGGAGCGCTGTCATCGTCGTTACAAGCGAGGAACAGGAATGGCAGGCCGAGCATCAAAACTAACTTTTTCATGAACTGTTATTTGGTTTTTAAATCAGCTTAGTGATGCAAAACCGCGTCGGTTTGGTTGGAACAAACGCACAAAAGTTATTCCCACCCGGCCATGTCTTCCTGAAAATGAACAATCTAATTCATGTTAAATTTTTAGGTAACCCTATCTGGCACCCGGTTACGAAGCCGCGTACCGGGATGTCGTGCCCTGTTTTTTCCGATTGAAAAAGGTGTAAATAATCGGAAAAACGAGCAGCGTCAGAACGGTCGCCGTGATGAGCCCGCCAATTACGACGATGGCCAGCGGCTTCTGCGTTTCGGATCCGATACCAGTCGACATCGCCGCCGGCAGAAGGCCTATCGCCGCCATCAGGGCCGTCATCACAACGGGCCTGATCCTCGATTTCACGCCCTGCCGCACCGCTTCTTCCAGCGGCATCCGGGCCGCCAGGTTTTTGTTGAATACCGAAATCAATATCACCCCGTTTTGCACGCATAACCCAAACAGTGCGATGAACCCTACCCCGGCCGAAATACCGAAGTTCATATGCGTAACATGCAGCGCGAGGATACCGCCTACCAATGCGAAGGGCACGTTGGCGAGCACAAGGCCTGCATCTTTGGCATTGCTAAACATGATGAACAGCAAGATAAAAATGCCTATCAGGCTCACGGGCACTACCTGCGCGAGGCGGTCGGTGGCGCGCACCTGGTTTTCAAACTCTCCCACCCATTCCACGGAATATCCTTTCGGTAAATCAATGAGTTTTTCCTTTACACGCTGCTGGGCCTCGGCGATGGTGCCGCCCAGATCTCTGCCGCGGACAGAAAATTTAACACCGATAAATCGCTTGTTGTTATCCCTGTAAACAAAGGCCGGACCGGTTATTTTACGGATCGTGGCGATTTCCTTCAATGGTATTTTGCTGCCCGTGAGCGTCGGCACCATCAGTTGTTGAATGCTCTGCTCATCAGCCCGGTATTCCTCCTTGTAGCGTAGCCTGATATCGAACTTGCGCTCACCTTCGTACAAAATAGAGGCCGTCTTCCCACCGATCGCCATTTCGATCACGGCCTGGGCATCGGCGGTGCTCACGCCATATTGCGCCATTTTGTGGTCGTGCAGGATCACGCTGATCTCCGGCTGGCCGATATTGCGGATCAGGCCAAGGTCTTTGATACCGTCCACATTCCGCACGGCGTCCATGGCGATATTGGCGTATTTTTCCAGCTCCTGCAAATCGGAACCGAATATCTTAATCCCGTTGCTCGCCTTATAGCCAGCCACGGCCTCGGCCACATTGTCTACGATCGGCTGTGAGTAGTTGTACAAAACACCAGGATAGTTGCTCAGCAGTTTGTTCATTTCATCGGTCAGCTGCTCGACGTTGATTTTCCGCTTCCATTCTTTCTGCGGCACCAGATCTACCTGAAACTGGCAGAAATAGAAGCCGTTAGGATCGGTACCGTCGTTGGAGCGGCCCACCTGGGACAGTACCTGCTTCACTTCCGGGAAAGTTTTCAGGTCGCGGCGGATCTTTTGGGACATCTTCACACTTTCGGGCAGTGACATGCTCATCGGGAGCTCGGCAGTCACCCACAACGCACCCTCATTCAACTGAGGCAAAAACTCGGTCCCCAGCATGGTGGCGGAGAAAAGCGATACGCTCAGAAATGCCGTCGCGGCGATCATACTGATCTTTTTATGCCCGTAACACCATTCAAAACCCCTCGAAACAGTCTTATCAAAGAAATTGACAACCGGATTATTCTTTTCCCGCACATTCTTGTTCAGCAAAAACGAGCAGAGCACAGGCACCAGCGTGAGTGTATAAAACAATGCACCCAGCAAGGCAAAACCCAGCGTGTAAGCCAGTGGACTGAACATTTTACCTTCTACTTTCTGAAAACTGAAAATAGGGATCAATGCGGTGATAATGATGAGTTTAGAGAAGAAAATAGCCTTACCCAGCTCACCGCCCGTCTTTTTGATCAAACCCAATTTCGACAACCGGTTGAAACGGTCCATACCCCGCTTGTGCGCCATATGATCGAGCGCAACGAACACGCCCTCGACCATTACCACGGCCCCGTCGATGATGATACCGAAGTCTATCGCCCCCATCGATAGCAGGTTGGCCGACATCCCTTTCAAATACAAACACATGAATGCAAAAAGCAATGCGAGTGGGATGATGATCGACACGATGACGGTCGTACGCCAGTCGGCCATGAACAGGAACACGATAACCGTCACAAACACAATACCTTCCACCAGGTTATGCTTTACCGTATCGGCGCAGAATTCGATCAGATTATCACGATCGTAGAAGGTAACCATCTTCACATCCGGCGGTAGTATCTTGGTGTTCAGCTCCGTGATTTTCTCCTTGATGCGCGCCAGCACTTCGCTTGGGTTCTCGCCTTTCCGCTGTACCACAATGCCTTCTACGACATCGTCCTTACCGTCCAGTCCTACCTGCCCCACCCGCGGCAAATCCGATTCCTTCACGTCCGCCACATGCTTCACCAACACGGGGTAATCCTTCACATATTCAACGATAATGTTCTCGATGTCCTGCGTCGATTCCAGCAGTCCGATCCCGCGCACAACGTACGCCTGACCGTTTTTCTCGATCACATCACCGCCTACGTTGATATTGCTCTTCGTAACGGCCTCGTACACATCGGCCGGCGTAATATTGTATTTCGCCAACGCGGTAGGGTTCACCTGCACCTCGTAAATCTTCTCTCTCCCCCCAAATGCCACCACATCGGCCACACCGGGCACGCTACGCAGCTGACGATCAATCACCCAGTTCTGTAATGTGAGCAACTCGCGGCTGTCACGGTCCTTACTTTCAAGGGTATACCGGAATATCTCACCCGTGGGGCCATAGGGCGGCTGCACTTCGGGGTCCACACCGTCGGGCAACGACACCGTCCGGAGCTGGTTATTCACCTGTTGCCTGGCAAAGAAATCCTCGACCCCGTCGTCGAATATGATTTTGATCACCGACAGCCCGAACATCGTCACACTCCGTACATTGGCTTTCTTCTGCACGGAGTTCATCGCGATCTCGATCGGCTGCGTCACGAACCGTTCAATCTCCTCGGCGCTGCGGCCGTTCCATTGCGAAACGATAATAATCTGCGTATTGGTAATGTCCGGGAAAGCTTCCAGTGGGGTCGCACGATAGCTCGCTATGCCCGCCACAACGAGCAGCCCCGTCAGGAAAAATATGAAAAAGCGGTTCCTGAGCGAGAAGCCCACGATTCCCCTGATGAATTTGTTCATGATTCAATTTTGAATGACCGAATGATTGAATGATTGAATGATTGAATGAGCCGCCGTGGAACGGGGAATGACTGAATGATTGAATGAGCCGCCGTGGAACGAGGAATGATTGAATGAATGGGTAAATGGGTAAGTTATGTTCTCAGGTAAATGTTTTCTGACTCACTATTGGGCCATATCTGGCAACACCTTACTATTCTTGACAATCCCTGTCTATTCATTCATTCGGTCATTCAAAATTCATTCAAATTCATTCACTCATTGATTTAACGCATTGTAGATAAGCAACTGGTTCTTAGACACAACAGACTCACCTTCTGCCAGCCCGCTGCTGATGTACGCACGTTTGGACAGACTACGAAAAACCTCGACCGGCCGTGCTTCGATTTTACTTTTGCTAGTGAAAACGAGTACCCAGTTTTTACTTCTGTCAAAAATCACCGCCTTGGATGGTATCGACTGCATCCGGGTGTTTTCCTCGAAATTGAGGCCCACCGTGGCATGCATTTCGGGTTTCAGCCGGTAGCCCGCATTCGAAAGCTGAATGCGGATCTTCATCGCCCGCGTTTCCGGATCAAGGACATTGTAGATTTTATCCACCTTACCTTTAAAAACTTCGTCGGGAAAACTGATCGTCTTGATGTCGGCCGGCATACCGAGCCTGATTTTGGGAATATCGCTCTCGCTCACGTTGGCCATCACCCACACGTCGGAAATCTGGCCTACGGTAAACAGGCTTTCCGAATTGTCGGAGCGAAGTTGCGTGCCGCGGTTCACATTCTTGTCTACGATAAACCCGTCGATCGGCGAGCGCACAACATAACTGGCTGACTTTGAAATACCATATATCGCAAACACGGCCTTCACCCGATCCAGCTCCGCCTGTGATTTGTCGACCATCTGCCGGGCCGTGATCACCTCGCGCTCGGGTACGAGCTTGCTTTCGAAAAGGTCTTCGGTGGAAGAAAGGTTTTTTTTCGCAATCAGTAAATCCGACTGAGCCTCAATCATTTGGCGTTCCAGGTCGGCCACTTCGCCCGAGCGGATCGTGGCCAGTTCCTGCCCTTTGCGCACGTGATCGCCGAGCTCCACTTTCACATCCTCCACATTCCCTCCTACCAGCGGAAACACCCGGATCACCCGGTTTTCGTCCGGCACGACTTTCCCTACCAGCGTCAGCTCATTGCGCACGGTTTCCGTTCTCACGGTATCGAGCACGATCTGCCGCATCATCGAGTCCGACAGCATGAATGCCCTGGACTCTTCCTGAGGGCTGGTTTGCTTCCGGCAGGACACGGCCAATAAGGTCACCATTCCGCCCAGAATGGCAATAGCTATTTTTTGCATGATGTTTTTGATGGTTTAAAAGGCGAATAATTCCTCTCCTACGACAAAGTTCAGCTCTTCATACACTTTAATGCGGTCGGATTGCAGCCGGTTAAACTCCCGAACGCTCTCGTTGTAGGTTTCAATGAAATCAATGAATTCGAGGAGGGTTATGTTTCTTTTCTGAAAATTGTCGTAAATGCCGCGGTTGAGTTGTGAAAACTGGTCGGTAAAGCGCTCTTCCACGCTCCGGTAAGTATTTTCCGCCACGATCACCTTGTTCCAGGCTGCATTCACTTCATTGGCAACACTGTTCCTTTTGGCAGTTTCCTGGGTTTTGAAATAGCTGATCCCACTTTTCGCGGCGCGGATATTACCTTGGTTCCGGTTATAAAACGGCAGGTCCATCGACGCAGAAACCCCGAAATAGTGGTTTTGGTAATTACTTGCCTGATCGTACACCGCACCTACCTGTACATTCGGTTTCGCCAAAGCCTTTTGCAGATTATAGTTCAGCTCGGCCTGTTTTACAGAAGATTCGGCTACTTTCAGGTCGGTCCGGCGCATCAGTGCAAGCTCCCGCAGCTGTTCGGGTGTCTGCGCCTGAATGTGGTACCGCGCCATTTCCAGACTATCGACGACCGGCACCACGTAGGCTTCCGTATTGCAGTAAATCCGCATATCGCGCTGGTTTTCGGTTAATTCAAAAAGAATGTCCGCTCTGTTGTTTCGCAATTGAAAAAGCAATGCTTTCAGGCGCACCACTTCTTTGAGCGACACGTTGTTACGGCCATATTCCTTATCGAACGCCTCCACCGTCGTTGCCAGCGTACCGATCTGGTTATCCATTAATTGCAATGTCTGAAGCAGGAAGTGAGTTTCGAAAAAGAGCTGCCGGAGATCGAATTTCAGCGTCCGGGCCAGATCAAAAAATTCCAGTTCGGTTTTCCGGGTCGTTTCCACATCGAGCGCCACTTGCTTTGTACGCTTGCCTGCCCGGGTAATGACCTGTTGCAAACTGATAAACTTCTGCCCTCCCCTACCCACATCCAGCCAGCCTCGCGAAGGGTTATACGCGCTCAATTCCACGTTCAGATTGGGGTTATCCCAAAGTCTATCCTGTATTTCGGCCGCCTTGGCGATGTCGATCTGGTAGCGCTCGGCGAGCAGGGTCAGGTTGTTTTTCAAAAAGAGACTGTCCGCCTGCCGGACGGTCACTTTGAGGGTATCCTGGGCCTGTGAAACAAAGCTCACACAGACCAGTAACCCGATCAGGTAAAATCGCATAACTCTTGTTTTTGACGATGCAAAGATTGGGAAACGGTGCATTCCGGTCACCATTTTTGCATTTAGAAAATCCTTAAAAGTAAATTAGGAAAAGATTAAAATGGGGGGCTTGGAGGGTTTTGAGGATATTCGAGGGTGTTTGTAAGTATTTGGTTTTAAACAAGTTGGTTATTGAAAGAATAAGTTGGGCGTAGTTTCTAACTACGTCCGAGTGTCAGCCCGTCGGAGACCGGCTTGTATGCTGTTGCGGTCGGAGACCGCGTGACGCTCGGACGTAGTCGGAGACTACGCCCAACTGCTGTACGCGAACTTACTCTACTTTTACACTACTCCGCCATCATAATATACCCCAGCCCGGGCCTGGTTTGGATCAGCTTCACGTCATAGCCCCTATCGATCTTCTTGCGCAGATAATTGATATACACCTCCACGAAATTCGTCCCCGGGTCGAAATTCAAATGCCAGATATTCTTTGCGAGATCCATCTTCGAAATGATCGTTCCCGGATGGAGCAGGAAGTATTCCAGCAATGCAAACTCCTTGGCCGTCAGCCCGATAAACTTCCCTGCGCGGGTTACGACCTTGGTATCCACATTCAGCTGTAAATCCGCGATGGTTAGTATCCGCCTGCCCTCATCCGATTTTCCGACGGCCGAAAGCCGCAATGCGGCATTCACCCGAGCGATCAACTCCCTGAAATCAAATGGCTTAACAATATAATCCGTCGCGCCGCGCCCGAGACCTTCGACCTTGTCTTCTACCTCGCCGTAAGCCGTAAGCATGATGACGGGCATCACGGGCTTGAACTGCCTGATCTGCCTGCATACATCGAAACCATTCATACCCGGCAGGTTAATATCCAGCAGCACAAGGTCATAGCGCCCTTCCAGCGCCATTTTTTTACCCGAAAGCCCGTCGCGGGCGATCTCGGCGTCAAAATCTTCCGATTGTAAAACCCTGTAAATGTTCTGCGCTATCCGCAGGTCGTCCTCGATAATGAGTATCGTTTTCTTCATCTTCATACATATTCCGATCAGGTTTCGTCAAAAAGAAGAGCCAGGAGTGATGCAAAGATGCCGGTCGGGATTTGGAACACCCGCCGAAAGTGATTAGATTTTAATTAAATATTACCCAAAAGAACATTACTATATTGAAAATCAGAACATAACAAAAAAACACTGTCATTCCATCCGCACAAACCCGTAAATCCACCGCATTACTATATACGTAAACCAAAAACCCTTGGAAAATTCGATTACCATCCGACAAATGCTCCTTACCGACGTTCCATTCGGCATGCAGCTGGTGCAGCAGGCTGGCTGGAACCAACTCGAAGCCGACTGGCACCGCGCGCTCACGCTCCACCCCGAAGGCTGTTTCCTCGCCCAACAAGCGAGCGGGACACCGGCCGGAACTGTCACCACCTGCATTTTGGATGGTCGGCAGTCCGACGGCAAGCATTCTCGTGACCGGCACGCCGGTAGCATTGCCTGGATTGCCATGGTACTGGTGGATACATCGATGCGGAACCAGGGCATTGGTCAGAAAATGATGGAACACGCCATCGCACATCTGGATGCCCTGGGTGTTGAGACGCAGCGACTGGACGCCACGGTTTTCGGTAAGGGATTGTATGAAAAGCTGGGTTTCCGGGAAGAATATGAAGTGGTGCGGATGAAAGGTACTTCCAAAATGCACGAGCGCCTGGACGATGAGGCTATGCCCTGGACGACCGAGACGTCCCTCCCTGCCGTTCTCGACCTCGATTTACGCATAACAGGCACGCATCGGGAGGCATTCCTGCATTCGTTGCTCCGCTCGAATACATTTTACTATTCGATGTTCGAAGACGACCTCGCCTACGCGGGCTCGCGCAAGGGGCGCAACGCGGTCCAGCTCGGTCCGGCTGTCGCATCGACACCCGAAGCCGGTCGCCAGATTTGCGATGCAATGCTGCATCATTTCAATGGGCTGCCTGTCTTTATCGACATTCCGGTTCCCAATAAGACCGCCTTGCGTTGGGCAAAATCCAACGGTTTGGAAGAACAGCGACGGTTTATCAGAATGTACAGGGGTAAAAAAATCAACGATAAGCCCGAACTGATCTGGGCCAGTTCGGGCCCTGAAAAAGGTTAGAAAACCGGCATTCCAAACAGGCAATAATCATTGCCGCTAATCGATCCAAACCGTTCGATAATATTCCGTTTAGATTCGGACAATTGGCAAAAAATAGTCGCCGGGTTTCACTTACTTTAAGCAAATCCATGTTTATTTGTTGACTTCAAATTAGTTTGAAGCAGCATTCATGATGAAGTTTAAACCCTCCGTGAAAGTCCTGTCCCAAAATCCGGCCCAATGATTTCTTTTTCGACTTTTCGCATTTGTTGCAGCCTGCTACTAGCTAGTATACTATTTACCAGCCCATTATGCCAGGCGCAATCATTTTACGCCGTGCTGGTTGCTGATACGAAAGACCCCTCATTAGGCGCGAGTTGCGAAAAAGACTTGGAAGAAATGTCGGGTACCCTGCGGAATATTTCTAAAAAAATCGAATACAATTACCGGGAGCTGGTTTGCCATCAGGATAAGTTTGGAAAAGGCGGCATTCAGGAAGCTATTTCCCAAATACAATGCAAACCGGAGGACATCATTTTCTTCTATTATACCGGCCACGGAATCAATGCCGAAAAAAGTAAATTTCCTATTCTTTATCTGAAAGACGAAAATATGGAATTGGAAACGGTTCACCGGTTGCTGAAAGAAAAGAAACCACGCTTTTGCCTGACGCTGGGCGATTGCTGCAATAACCTCTTCCCGGGCAGGCGCGGTATGCGACCGGCCAAGCCCGTGCTGAAAGGGATCGGCGTGACGCAGGATACCAAAATCCTCCGCAAACTCTTCGTCGAAGCCAACGGCGATTTGCTTATCAGCAGTGCAAAAAAGGGTGAAAGAGCCACCGCTCATCCCAATGAAGGCAGCTTTTACAGTAATACCTGGATGCAGGCAATCGCATATGCCGAAAACCACAACACGCATGTTTCGTGGGAAACACTCCTCGCCGACGCCGAAAACCGCTTGCAGGAAAACCTGAAAAGTCTGCCGGATTCCCTGAAACACCATTCACAATGGGTGCGCAGCTTTCCCGAAACGGTGCTGCCATGCCCGGAAACCAGCTTTACCGAAATCAACCGGTTCCTGAACGTCCTCGCCGACGAAAAACTGGACTTCAGTGAGCGGAACAAGCTGCGGAGTTTAGGACAAAAAGGCTTTTTCGGCCCCTCGGCCCAGGTAAGCATTTACATGAGCGACCCCGAAAAACCAGTGGAAACCCAGCCTATCGAGCTCTTTCTGAAAAGGATCGTAAACACGGCCCCGCTGATCGAAGAGTTCAATTTCGTGGAACGGCTTTCGACCCTGGGACGCGGATGTACCTACGACCTGGTGACATTGCAGGAGATCCGTAAAGCGAAATAACCTATTTTATCCCGCCCCCGTCATGATGAAATACATTTACATTTTCCTGCTTCTTTTTTCCGGCATCGGGCGGCTACACGCGCAGCCCGAAATGGATCAGAAAAGACTCGCAGAGTTTCAGAAACTCACCCAGCAGCGTGTCAACGACCTGCAACTTTACATTTCCCTCATTGCCGACAAAAGCCTCTCCATCGAGCAGCGCGAACAGGCTGTGGAGCTGGCGGTAAGCCTTTTTGAGAAAGATTATATGGTGAATGGAAAAAGACGGACGCCCTATGTACAGGTATCCCGCCGGAATGGCACGATCTCGTCCGTACCTGTGCGGATTTACTTCAAAAACCTGATGAATGTGAAGTTCGACAAGGTCGAAATCACCTATTACGACGCTGCGGTGGTGTCGGAGTTCGAGAAAGGCACCGACGGTAATTATCACGCCACGGCAACATATTACCAGCAATTTAAAGGAATGGACAAAAAGGGGAACCTTCTGTACGGCAGCCGCGACCGCAAGGACATCCGCGTGACCGCGCAGAGTGCCGCCGTGTACGCTCAGGCGGGCAAGGAGGATTTGAAGATATTCTTCGGTGATATTACAGTAAGGGATACCGTCCCGATCCCTGGTTTCTAATGGCAAGCACTATAACCAGGCTTTGGGTATTCACATTGCTCATTCCTTTTTCGGGATTGCGAGCACAGGTAGCGCCCACGCGAACCGATGCAACCCGGCAAGCCGCCGGAAGCACCGACCTGAAAAGACGAGCAGCAGAAAGCTTTATGAACGGGCAAATCAAGCACGTGAGCGACTTTATCGACCGCTTTAACAATGCGGTAAAAGCAGAAAATGGAAGCGAAAATGCATTAGGGGCGCTTTTTAATGAAGACGATCCCCGGTTACCAGGCAGCGGTCGTCAGCATCATCCCTATGCAAGCCAGGTGGACGCATTCGTCCAATCGGTGTGGGCCGCAAAGTTTATAATTCCCAAACGCGGCACAATGAGTGCGGTGATTGGTATTAAAGTGCGGTGTGACAGCACGCCGGACACCCTAAAACTGCATTTACGCAAAGATTACACAACCGATAGCGCGGCGTACTGGCACATTGTACGGGTAATAGCCCCCGCCCGGCTTTTGGAGGAAAAGGAAAATGCACGCAAAATGCAAACCTCCGGCACACACGCGGAACTTCCTCCGAATGCCAACGAGGTTAGCTTCCTGCCGTTGCTGCGCGGACTGAACGATTACCAGAGCATGGCGCCTTTTACGCATTGTATGGAATGCCGCGATACGGCGTGGGAAAAAGTCGAAAGTGCATTGCAAAACGGCCGTATGACCACCGAGGCTGTCGTATCCAATAAAATTTACCTCGTGGCCAGATACTGGGAGCTGGAACTATGCGAGTTTATCCGGGAGAAGGAGAACTCCGGCTGGTTGATCAGCGATCTCGTCGAAAAAACAAAGCCGTGAAGTGATAAGGTTTTGCCCGCACGGAGGATCAAGTACCAAATGCCCATCCTCGGGAATATCAAAACCTAAAAATAAACGCTGATGAAAAATAGTCCGATTTCATGCTTGATGTGCAGAACCTTGTTCGTGGCGCTGCTGGCTTGGCTTGTGGGGATACTTCCGCTAACTGGCGGCATTCCAACGTTCGATTCGACAGCGACAGGCCTCCCTGTCGCAGGCAAACCTGCCTCAGGTGAGCCTGTCGCCTACGCTCCGGCACGCCTGGGTTCGCTGATCGACCTCTCGGCCAAAGCGAAAATCGACACGGCGCTGGCATTCATCGGCAAGCTGCAACACCGCGTGTCTGACGGCGAGTTTATACGGCTCCGCGACCAGAGCGATTCCCTTTTCACAACGAGCGGATACATTAATCTCGAAAGTGCCGGCGGCCAGCATCTCCGCCTCACCCGCGGCGAATTCCTCACCCGCGCCCGTGATCGCCAGGCTGCCTATAAGCTCAAAAAGGCCACATTGGTATTGAACGACCTGTTCCGGAAAGGCCCGAATGACCGCTGGTATTGCCGGAGCACCACTTTCCACGAAGTAAGCCGGTTCGATGGCGACTACCCGATCCCCGAGAAAGTCACATCGGTAAAACGTAAACCGGTGCGCGAACGGGCAACGTCCGAAAGCTACTGGCAGATCATCGAGCTCACATTAACCGAAAAGTAACCTGACTAAATCCATATTTACCGTAATCCAAACTACCAGAAATGAGATCCTCCATCAAAATTGCCGCTTTGTCCATGCTCGCGTGGGCCGCTGTTTTCCCCGCATCCGAATCCCTGGCCCAAACCCGCCGGATGGGATTAAAAATGGACGACGCAAAATACCTGCGCCTCCCGCGCAAATCGTCGAATGTGAGATTGAAAGGCGCTATGCCTGCCTCGTACAGCCTTCGCGAGTTCCTGCCGGAAATCGCCGACCAGGGACAGGACGGAACTTGCGTGGGATGGTCGGCCGCGTATTATATGCGCACGGCGATGGAAGCCGGCAAGCAGGGAATGGGCAACCAACCGGCGAAGATCGCAGCGACGGCATTCTCGCCGAGCTGGCTGTACGGACAAGTCAAGTCGGGACTGGACAACGGCTGTGCGGAAGGTGTTTTCCTCGAAGACGCCCTGGAAGTGATGAAAACGAAGGGAGCCGCATTCCTGAGTTGTGCGCCCGCGGATTGCGGAGCCAAATATGACCAATGCGATGAAAAAGCGGCCGGCTACAAAATCGCCGACTATGCCACGCTCTTCAATCCGAAAGACAAGGATGCCACACCCGGGCTGCGTATCAATGCCATCAAGTCTGCGCTCGTGGAGGGCAAAAACGCCGTGCTGATCGGGATGATGGTACCGCCTTCGTTCATCGAAGAAGCCACCGAGCATTGGCAGGCCGCGCCCGATGAGAGCGTCGACAATACCGCCGGTGGCCACGCGATGGCAGTGGTGGGCTATGACGACGGCATCCAGGGCGGCTCGTTCCTGATCGCCAACAGTTGGGGAAAAAGCTGGGGCAGCAATGGCTATACCTGGGCCAAATACGACGACCTCGTCCGGTTCACCAGAAATGCCTACCAGATATTCCCCGAACCAGCAGCTAAGCCGCAGCCGCAGGCCATCACGCTCAAAGGCAATGTCGATTTCTCGATCGGAAGTGGCGGTATGGCCGTTCATTCAACGGTTTACAAGGGCATTCAGGTAACGCCTGACCAGCCTAACAGCAAAACTGAAATGATCACCTACAATATGAGCCAGCCTTACGCATCGGGGACGCGTTTCAAAATGGTGATCAGCAACACGAAGCAATCCTACGTGTATATTCTTGCCTCCGATCAGGAAAACCGCGTATCGGCCCTGTTTCCCTACAACTCCGGAGAGGTGGTGACCAGCGCCATGGTACCCGCGAACAGCACGGTTTTAATGCCTTCCGCCAACACGTCATTCACACTCGACGAAGTGAACGGGGAAGACTATTTCGTCGTATTCATTTCTCAAAACGAGCTGAACCTGGACGAGCTGGCTGACAAGGTCAAAAAAGCGGAGGGTACCATCGTGCAAAAAGCCTATGCAGCATTGGGAGAAGAGTTTATTTCTCCCAAAGAAATTACCTACGATTCTGGTAAAATTGCCTATGAAGTAAAAGGAGATCCCAAAGGAAGTGTTGTACCTATTCTTGTGAAAATAGTGCATCAATAATAAATGATTGATTATTTTTAAATCAAATTCTCACTGTCAATCCTCTACGTTTTGGACAAGTCATTCTCTACCAGTCAAAGTAAAAGCAAAAAGACAGGCCGTAGCGGAAATGCTTTCCTCCTGAAAGCAATCGCCATGCCGGCTTTGATGGTACTTTTTTGCATATTCTTTTCCTCCGTGGCGCAGGCACAGGACAAAATCATTCAAAAAAACGGAAAGGAAATCAAAGCAAAAGTTTTGGGTACCGATTCGCAATACATCCGGTACAAAAGGTTTGATAATCCCACCGGTCCCGACTATTTCCTATTTCGATCCGATGTACTGAAAATCGAATACGAGAATGGTAAAACAGAAACCCAAACAGAACCTGAAAAGGTAACGCAGGAACCTGCGCGTAAAACGCCCGTCAATACAGAAACGCTGGAACGCAAAATTGCAAAATACCAGAAAAGAAGCATGACGTTCCTCACCGCGGGCAGCGTGGCCATTGTAGCCGGAGCCATTACGATACTAAAATTGACGGGCGACTATAACAAATACAAAACGGCCGTTCAGGGCACCAACGACTCGTACACAACGTGGTACCAGACGAATTACAAAACGGCACCGCCTGCCGCCGACCTCCAAAAGCAGGAGAGCTTCTCTGCATTTGCCTCGCCCGGTATTTACGGCGGGGCAGCCGCATTGATCGGCGGCCTTGCGCTGGACTTGATCGGGCTTAGAAATATGCAATTAGCTCAAAAAGCCCGGACGGAGCTCGCCAGCAAACAGAAAGAGCTTTCATGGCAGCCATTCTACGATGCATCCTACCAGACGACCGGTCTGAAAATCGCGCTTTCGTTTTAGCCCTGCCCTGTATTACCTTTTCCAACGTTCCATGAAACAAATTTTTACCCTTTTTGCCCTCACCTGTTCGGCGTTATGCCATTGGGAACCGGCCGTTGCAGACGCCGCCGATACACTTTACTTACGCACACGCGAAAAGAAGGTGGTGGAAATCAAGGAGGTTTACCCCGACCAGGTAAAATACAAAACTGCGAATGGAAAAGGCCTTCTAACCATACCCGTCGGGGATATTGCCGAAATTGTGTACAACAATGGCATCAAGGATGTTTTCAACGCCTTCCATGCCGCTGGAAAGCCGGAGATCAAATGGTTGAGCAATATTTCTTATAGCGACAAGCCTGAGATCAGGCTGAGTGCTTGTGTGGTCAACGAGCCCGAAAAAATCCAGATCGAGGTGAATGGCGTACCGGCCCAGGTAACGACGCGTTCGTTCAAAACGGTAAAGGAAGAAGGTTGCTCCGGCGGTGTCCGGATTTCACAGCAAATCGCATTGAAAGAAGGGAAAAACAGCATCAGACTGATCGCCAGCAACAAGTCGGGCGCCGCTCATTCGGAAAGCCTTTCCATCTTGTATGAAAAAGCGAAAAAGCGTATTGCCCTGGTAATCGGCAATTCGAAATACCAGTCGGGCAGCAAGTTGCAAAACCCGGAAAACGATGCGAAAGCGATCTCTCAGAAGCTTACCGGACTCGGTTTCACTGTGATAGAGCGGATCGATGCCAACCAGGGCGACCTCCGCGCAGCTGTGGCGCAGTTCGGCAGTAGCGTGCAGAGCCAGGATTTCGAAGTGGCGCTGTTCTACTATGCCGGCCACGGTATTCAGGTAGCGGGTAAAAACTACCTGATGCCCGTCGACATCAGCCCGCAATCCGAAATGGAGCTGAAAGTACTGGCCGTTTCGGCCGACGAAATCCTAGACCAAATGTCGGCCACGGACGAAAACTCACAAAGAACGAACATTATGATCCTGGATGCCTGCCGCGACAACCCGCTGAGCCGCACGTGGACGCGCAGCTCGGGCACAAAAGGGCTTGCGAGCATGAGCGCGCCTCCGGGAACGCTCATTACATTTTCAACCAAGCCCGGGTCCACTGCGTTGGATGGCGACGGCAAAAACAGCCCCTACACATCGGAACTGCTAAAAGCGCTCGATGTACCCGATCTGCGCCTGGAAGACATTTTCCGTACCGTACGGGTGCGGGTAATGGAGCTGACCAACCGGCAGCAGATCCCGATGGAAAACAGCCTACTCACCCGTGAACTGATCCTCAACCGGACCAGGTAAACTTATCCATTCATCGCGCCATGAAACGGTTCCTGACCGTCCTTTTCTTTGTTTTGACGCTGCATTGCTCGTTTGGGCAAGAGCTGAGCCCGTATTACAAGATCAAGGCGGCCGACCGGGTGAAGCAGGTGCTGAAAGATTTCGAATCGGCATTCGGGTTGCTGACAAACCCCTATATTGTTGATTCCGAGGAGCGTGACGAAGCTACGTATCGCATGCGCGCAAGCCTGCGCGACGATGCCCGTTTCGAAAATGATCTCGTTCCCGATCATAAAGGCACCAAAACCATCGATTTCAACGAGTACCAGCGGATCGCATTCATCAGCTACAAAAAGAGCGGGCTCACCTACCATGCCGACTGGGAAGAGGCTGAGTTCAAAGCCATTCCGGAAGGTTACCTGGTGTTGTTTTACGGTTCCAAATCCCTTTTTGGCAATTACCAGGGCATAAAACGGCTGCAACTTGAAAACGTGCCCTGCCGTGCCGGGGTGTTTATCAAAGTCACCGAAAATCAGGTTACCGAAGCCCGGATCGGTTTCATGGACACCGATTGGCAGGATAAAGGCAAAGGTACCATTTCGCTCATCGACCAGCGTAACCCACTTGAATTCATCACACTGCCGGAAGTCGTCGACAAACTATCTGGCCAGGTAGCACGCGCCATTCCCAAAAGCGGGATCACCAGACTGGCCATCGAGGAGATTACCTACCAGGGACTGGGAGTTTCCAATGATTTTTCCAAACAGCTAACGGGCACATTGAAATCGGCCCTGAGTCGTAGCAACAGCGACATTCAGATCGGCCTGAGCACAACGCGGAGCCTGGATGCATTGCTGAAACTGAAAGGCGGCTACCAGAAGGCCGGCAACTTCCTAAAAATTGGGGTGCAACTGTTCGACGGGCGCGATCAGCCGGTGGGCAGCGAGATACTGGCCGAAATCCTGCTGCTCAACATTCCGAATGCAGAAATCGAACCGGCCGAACATCTCGTACGCGAGGCGCAGCGCATGCGGGAGATTATCGATCAAAAAACAAACAATGGGGAAATAAAAGCGACCGAAGCCACCGAACTTGTACTCGAAGTGAGTACCGACAAAGGTTACGGGCCGCAATCCTACCGCGAGGGAGATATTATGCGTTTGAAGGTAAGGGCCAACAAGCCCTGCACGGTACGGATGATTTACCGGGACGCTGCCAAAAATATCGTGCGACTCCGCAATGACGATTTCAGAATTGCTGCCGACGCCGTGGACAAATGGATTGAAATACCTGAAAAATTTGAATGCGCGGCGCCTTTCGGATTGGAAATGCTGCTCGCTTATGCCACCGAGGGAAATTTCAAACCGATTGAAAAAACACAGGAGCAAAATGGCTTTACATTTATCCTCGACGATTTAAAAAGCATTGTGGATATGACCGCTTCCGGTAATGAAAAAGAGATTGCGAAATGTACGATTCCGATCACTACACAGGCGAAAAGGAAGGTGTTTGGAGTGAATTGAAATAAATAAGTTAATATCGATTTGAATGACGGATTCTTGCAAACGCTATCGTGATTCTGAATTAGTATTTTACGAAGAACTGCTTCATGAAAAACACGAAGCATTTTCTTGTTTATACCTGCAAACGTATCAGCAATGTATTCCCTATGTGCTCAAACGCGGCAGTAACCAGGAACAGGCGGAGGACCTTTTGCAGGAATGCCTGGCCATTTTCGTGAGTAAGGTACGCGACGGCAGCTACGTGCATCAGGAAGGCACCCGGATCACCACCTATTTTCATCGGATTTATATTAATCAATGGAAAAAAAGCCTTGACCAGCTCACGCGACGCGCCGAGGTAAGGCTGGAAACGCGACTGGCGGCCGACGAAGATGACGAGGACGCTTACAAAGGCTCCTCTGGCGGATCATTCAGGATCGCGGGTATGGACGACGACGGCAATGCATTCAGCGCAGACCTGCCCGAAGCCATTTCCCAGGCCTATGACGAAGATGAACGCAGCTGGATATTCAAAAAACTCGACCGGGCGTTTCAACTGCTGGCGGAAGACTGCCGGAAAGTGCTGAAATGGTTTTACGTCGAGGACCGCTCATTACGCGACATTGCCGGCGAACTAGGCATGACCGAAGCCTCTGCCACTGTAAAGCGCTTCAAATGTGCCAAATATCTCAAAGAGAAATTTCATTTGTAATGATAAGAATCGGCGGAAACGCGTATCAATCTAAAAAATACCACCAGCGAATCTCGATTTGAGCATATGGAATTATCGGAAGAAATTTTTCATGAAATCCACCAGTACCTGAGCGGCCAGGGTACGCCGGAAGAGCGAACCTCGTTCGAAAGCCGGATGAATACCGACGAAGAGCTGGCCCGCGAGGTGGCATCCCAGCGACGCATCCGAAATGGCTTGAAAGCGAACGAATACAAGGCACTCTTCAAGGACATCCATGCGCGGCTGCAAAGCGAAGGTACATTACCAGAGCAACCACAAGCCGAAAACGACGATACCAAAATTCTGCCACTCGCCGCGGACAAGGCGAACGCGCGTTGGCTATACTTCGCCGCCGCGGCAAGCGTGCTGATTGCCATCGGGTTGGTTTGGTATTTCAATCTCGGCTCGCAAGATCCTCAGCTAGCTTCCGACACGCCGGTTGTGAAAGATACCGTCACACAAACACCGCCTGCGGAACGCCCCGATACCGCTCAACACAATGCGCCGGTGCAGCAGCCCGTCAAAAAGGCCCCGGCCGCTGTTAATACGAGCGAGTTCTTTGCCGCCTATTTCGATCCGAATACGATGCTCGAAAGTCCGTTTTCCGGGGACAAGCTGGGGGTAAGCCCTTCGGCGATAGCCCAATGGCGCTCGGATACCGCCCATGTGCAGCAGGGGATCCGCTATCTTGCCAAACGCGAGACCACGCTGGCTTTGGAAGCATTCGGCCTGGTGGAAGCAAGCCGGTACCGGCAGTTGAAACGCGTAGCCGATTGGTACAGAGCCCTCGCTTATTTGCAGCATAACGACCTGAAAAACTGCAAAGAACAACTAAAAAAGATCATCGCAGATCCAGAAAATACATATAGCAAACAGGCCCGGGAATTACTCGCCAAAATCCAATAATCCATATCTCACCTCCCATCGATATTCCAATCCATGAAGCGATTATTAGTTTACATACTCCTTGCATCTGCCACTTTCGGTTGCCACATCGATATACCTCTGAAACCGGTAGCCAAGTTCAGGTTCACACCCGAAAGTGGCTGTCAGGCGCCTTGTGAAGTCACATTTACGAGTGAGTCGGAGAATGCAGCTGCCTTGCAATGGGATTTCAACGACGGAAGTCCGTTGCAGACTGCATCCGGGAACGAAATAAAACACACATTTACATCGGGGAAAATCTATGAAGTTAGACTGATGGCCAAAGGCGTCGACGGCGGCACGAGCGGAGAAACCCGGTCGGTGAAGATCGATGCTCCGGCTGCGTCGGCACCGGAAGCAGATTTTAAATACACCATTACCAACGACAGCATCGCCCCCGCGGCGGTGACATTCAATAACCAGTCGAAAAACGCCACAACTTATACATGGGACTTTGGCGACACCGGCTCAGCCAGCAACACCAGCACAGAACAGAATCCGAATCACACCTACTCCAATGCCGGCAGCTACGTGGTTACGCTAACGGCTAAAAACGATCAAAATGTGACCGATACACAAAGCTATACGATCGTAATCAAAGCGTCAGTACCGAGCACCGATGCGGTTAGCATTTCGGGAGGAAGCAGCTTTACAACGGATATCTTCGTCGATGGCAGTGGCAACATCTATATCTGCGGTGAAGCCGCGGGCACGATCCAGTTGGGTAATGGCAAATCGTATACATCACAATCCGGCTCTAAGGACTTCTTTGTAGCCAAATACAACAGTGCCATGCAATGTCAATGGGTAGCCGGAGGAGGAAGTACAACAGAAGACCACGCCAACGGCCTCGCGGTAGATGCCAACGGTAATGTGTTCGTAACAGGCTTCCTGGCAGGCGCGCTCGTGGGGGAAAGCACAGCCCCGAAAGGCGGTCTTGATGGCTTTGTCGCCAAATTCAACGGCTCTACGGGCGTCCGTCAGTGGATCAAAACATTCGGCGGATCCGACAAGGACCAGGGACGTTCCATCGCTTATTTCAATAGCAAAATATACCTGGCAGGCCATGTCACCGGCAACATTGATTTCGGCGGAGCTACCTCATCCGCAAACGGTACTGATGGCTTCCTCGTGTCCGTGGATCCATCCACCGGAGCATTCGCACAGCCGACAATATTCGGAGGCAGCAACGAACAGCAGGCTGAGGATATAACTGTCGATTCGGATGGCAATATCTACCTGGCAGGCACATTCTCGGGGTCCATAACATTGAAGGGCATTGCACAGCCTATTTCTGCGGCGGGAGAGGTCGATGTATTCGTTGCCAAATGGGCCACAGGCTCCGACCAATTCCAGTGGGCCAAGCGGGCGGGCTCCGGTGCCGACGAATTTGCTTACGACATCGTGGTCGATGCTTCAAAAAATGTGTACGTGACTGGCATGCACAGTGGAAATGTTGCCGAACTGAGCTTGCCAGCCTCTGCATTAAAAAATGTGTACCTGGGCAAATGGAATGCCAATGGAGAAGTACAAAAAGCAAAAAATGGTTTCAATGAATTGAAGGATGATTTCCACGGCGGCATAGCGCTAAATACCAACGGCAATATCCTGATCGCCGGCTCATTTGAAGACAAGGCTCGCTTCCCGATGACAACAGGCCAGGAGAAAAATGGTGTAGGAAATATTGACATTCTGATCACGGAGGTAGATCCAACAGAACTTAATGCGACGGGCCAATTCACCGTATCCGACGGCGGCGCCGGAAACGACCGCGTGAACAGAATTTGCATCGCGTCGGGGTACGTGTACGCGACAGGCTGGTTCAGGGGTACTGCCACATTCAATAATGTCCAGCTAAATGGGGTCAGCACGGTGGACAACACTTTCATCGCCCGCTACAAACTGTAAATCCCATTTTTTTGAAACACTAAAAAAGAGCAGACGAAACGCCTGCTCTTTTGTTTTTGGATGTGAAGCCGTTGCTTACACTTGACAATGCATAGACGATCGGCTTGTGTTTTTGTTACAATCCGGTTTAATTCAAATTGCATTGTCCCCGTCACGACGATACGGTCGTCATAGGGGAAATCAAACCAATATCCATCATGAAAGAATTTGCGTTAATCTTCCGGCTCGACAATCAGACCGACTTCCGCCCCACGCCCGAGCAAATACAGGAGCGCATGAACTGGCTCGCAGGCATTGCCGCGCAGAACAAACTCGCCGACAAGGGCAACACCCTGTCGAATGAAAGCGCCAAAACGGTGTATGCCGATAATGTGGTTACCGACGGCCCCTTTACCGAAATCAAGGAATTCGTAAGCGGCTATGTGATCGTCAGAACCGAGACGATCGACGAGGCCGTGGAGCTGGCAAAGGCCAACCCGATCTTCAAAATCGGCGGAAACATCGAGGTAAGGGAAATCGTACAGCGTAAATAGCTTTCGCTTATGGCTGAAAACCCCGAAATATTGCCCGGCCTTTTCAGAGGAGAGTACACCAAAATGACGGCGGTGCTATGCCGTCATTTTGGATTAAAACACATTGAAATCGCGGAAGATATAGTAAGCGAAACTTTCCTGAAAGCCAGCGAAACCTGGCCCCTGCAAGGCACCCCGGAAAACCCGACCGCCTGGCTGTACACAGTTGCCAAAAACAAAACAAAGGATTATCTCAAACACACCCGGATTTTCGAAACACAGGTATCCCCCGCCCTGCTGCGTAGCCCCGGCCAGTCGGAACCCACATTCGACTTTACGGCCGAAACGATTGCGGATAGTCAGCTTGCCATGATATTCGCGGTCTGCAACCCCGCCAATTCCCCTGAAAGCCAGATCAGCCTCGCATTGCAGATCCTCTGCGGTTTCAGCATTGCCGAAATCGCCGACGCATTTCTTTCCAAACCCGAGACCATCAAGAAACGGCTCCTGCGGGCACGCGCCAACCTGCGGAACGACCAGTTCCAGACAGGCCCGCTACTGCCTGCCGAAGTGCAGGCTCGCCTCGATGTGGTGCTGCGTACCCTGTACCTGCTGTTCAACGAAGGTTATTTTTCCAAATCGGGCAATGTTCTCATACGCAGGGACCTGTGCGCGGAGGCTATGCGCCTTACGCACATGCTAGCCGAAAACCCGCTCACCAACTCGCGCCAGGTGGAGGCCCTGCTCGCGCTGATGTGTTACCAGAGTTCCAGGTTCGAAGCGCGGCTGAACGATCATGGCCTTACGGTCCTTTTCGAGGCGCAAGACCAACGCGTGTGGGACAGGGAGCTGATCGACCGCGGCCATTACTACCTCGTCAATGCCTGCTCCGGCACTGCGGTTTCCAAATACCACATCGAGGCCGGTATTGCTTACTGGCACACTACGCCGCCGGACACACCGAAATGGGAACATATCCTGCATTTGTACAACCAGCTGATCATCATCGAATACTCGGCCACGACGGCGCTCAACCGGACGTTCGCATGGGCCAAAGTACATGGCCATGAGGCCGGGCTGACGGAGGCGCAAAAGCTCGGGCTGGAAAACAACACCTATTACCATTCGCTGCTCGGCTATCTCTACGCCCCCATTTCCACGAAACAAGCCGCTGAACATTACCGCCGGGCGATAGACCTCTCCAAGTCACCCGCCGAAATACGGACGCTCGAATCCGAGTACGCGCGGCTGACGGGCGTTACGCCGTGATTTTGGCTTCCAGCACTCCGTCGATCACCTCGTCCAATGCCTCATTCAACGCTTTCGGCGATTCGAGCATCGGGTAATGGCAGGTACCGGCTATTTCGATCAATGCATAGCCATTCACCGCATTCTTTTCCAAAGCCTCCACATTGGTTGGCATGTAGCTGACGTTGATCAGGTTCATTTTGGGTTTCAGCAATGGCAAAACCGCCCGTTCGATCCGGTCCATTACAAAAAATTGCGGCAAAGTTTGCTGGCCCATCGGCTCATAGGAATCTCGGAACGCGCTCACAACTTTATCGGTGATCCATAGCGGCGTTTCAGGAGTGACAAGCACCATTCTCGCATACTGCTCGTTGGTGTCGGCATAGGCAGTTTTGGAGCTTTCAATGATCGCCTCCACCTGGCTATCGTACTCCGCGGGAAGCGGCGTGCCGAGGTTTTTAAAATTATCGACGGCGATAAAACCGATAATCGGGCCCGGGTAAGCGGCCGCAGCCATCAGGCTCAGGTTCGCGCCGAGGGAATGCCCAACCAGGATCACGTCTTCGAGGTTCAGTGCTTTGATAAGGTTGACCACGTCGTCGGCCATGCTTTGAAGCGTCCATGCATCCCGGTTCGTTCCCGACCCGCCATGACCGGCCAGGTCCATCGTCACCACCCGGTATTTCTCTTTGAAAAAAGAAACCTGCTCTTTCCAATAGCGCTGGTCGATGAACGAGCCGTGGACGAAAAGCAGCGTCGCGGGGCCGCTGCCGCACAGGTTGAAACTAATTGGGGTCCCATTGCTGATGATCGTGTTCATAGGGTTGTTGTTTGAAGTGAATATTAATTTACTTCAAATAAACCGGGTCTGAATGACAACCTATTGTCAGTAATGGTTCAGAAAATTTGATTGTGTTGCGGTTGATCGTCAGAATTGGTGTTGCATGCCTACGGCATTTACAAAACAGTCGGAAAATATGCCTTGCTACCAAGGTTACATCGCTGACGCGATTGGGCATCAACAAATCCCGTAGGGATGCAAAAACAATCACAACACGCTACAAAATCTTCATAAACGCAACCAGCGCTTTCTTTTCGGGATCGGTTAGGTTGAGTTTATCAAAAGGTAATGTCTGGTTGTCCAGATTAAAACCCAATCCATTCCCGCCGCCGCGATCGTAGAAATCCACCACTTCTTCCAATGTTCTGAACACGCCATTATGCATGTAAGGCGCAGTGAGCGCTACGTGGCGGACAGTGGGCGTTTTGAATGCGTAACGATGCGGCTCGCGTTTGGTAAGGACAAATTTACCCACGTCCGGATCGACGGTTTTGCCTTCGGCGGTGGCAGGCGTGCCGAGCACTTCACTTTCCGTTTCGAGGTAAGCAGGCGGCACCGTACCGTTGAAAAGCGGAAAGAAATGACAGGTAGCGCATTTGGCCTTCCCCATAAAAAGGTTAAACCCGGCCTTTTCCTCAATACTCAGTGCATTTTCGGAACCACGGAAATGGCGGTCGAGACGCGAATCGAGTGACGATAGCGAGCGGATGTAACTGGCGATCGCATTTTTGAGATTGCTTTCCGTCACACCGTCCGTATAAGCCTCTTCGAAGAGCTTGCGCGACGCATCCTGCTTGCGCAAAGCCGCCACGGCGTCGGGTAACGAGCCGTGCATTTCATCGGGGTTGCGGATAACGTCGCTCGCCTGATCTTCGAGGAAAGTCACGCGGGAATCGGCGAACTGGGCGGCCTGAAAGGAGGCATTCAACAAGGTGGGCGCATTGCGGCTGATCCGCAGGCCATTGAAACCGACCGCGAAGCTCTTGGGCTCGCCATCGGTAAAAGCTCTGTCGGGCTGATGACAGGTCGCGCACGTGCGACCCGATTTAATCGATAGTACCGGACTGAAAAACAACATTTTACCCAATGCAACGCGCTGGGTCGTCATGGCTTGTTCTTCGAAATTGATGAAGTAATCGGCATTTAATGCCCCCGAATCGGTGAGCGTACGCGCGGACGGGGATAGCAATCTCTTGTCCGTAAAAACGGGGATTCCCAGCGCCTTCTGTGCATCAAGCAACCGGCTGCTAAGCGGATTGGCGTACTGCCGGATAAAAACCAGCCTGTCGAACGCATTGAAATCCGTAGACTTGCGGACGTACCCGATAGCTGCATTAAACGTACTATCGAGCTGGGCTCTCAATATCGTGTTCCTACTGTTGGCAGTATAATGTGCCGTTTGTTCCTGTAAGCTTCCAAGCGCCGCGGCTACTTCGGGTAGCGAATGAAAAGCAACAGGCGAATCGAAGCCGGTAATGCCCATCGACACAACCCGGAAAACTTCCAGGCGCATAGCGTCGAATATATGGCTGTCGGTAAGGTCGTTGGTTTCCGAGATCTTCCGAAGCCGGTTTACGTTTGCACGGATAACGTCGGCGGCATGCAGCATGTCGGGATAAGCGTCCGTAGCAACTTCGGGAAATACCATTTCTTCCAAAACCTGAAAACCCTGCGGCTCATTCACGCGCAGGTCGTCGTCCACTTCGGGGATATTCGGGCCATTGAGGGCGCGGGTGGTTTCGGGGCTGTAATAGGCGGAGATAAATTCAACCCGCTTGTAAGCAATGCGGGCACGTTTGAAGGATTCCTGAATGGCGGGCGGATGCTTTGCGCGGATATCGGCCTGCAAGCGGCTGACGGCGCTGTCCAAATCGGTGATTTGCTGCATGAAAGATTTTTTCACTTCTCTGGCAGGTACAGCTGCCGGACGTGTCAGCCACCAGATCAGGCATACGATGAGCGGAATGACGACGATCAGGAATAAGGAAAAGAACAGCCTCCTGTGGCGGTAAATAAATGAATTAGGGTTACGCTCGAATTTCAGCATGTTGCAGGAGTGGGTATTAATTTAAAAGGGAAACTCCTGGCCCGAAAATTCCGGCCAGGAGTCTGAAAACTATGTAATTAACGAGGCAGACCTTCAATGAGGATCAGTTGGCTGGCTTGGTTCTCCGATTTACGGATCGAGCCGCCGTCAACTCCCTTGTATTTATCACCGCGCCACGTGTGCGCCTGAATGCCAAGCATGAATGTGTTAGGACGGCCGGTTACATCCGACACGTCGATCATCCCGCTGCTCTCCCATGAGCCGAATGCAGAAGTACCGCCCACATTGTATTTGGCCGCATCAGCCTCCGTACGACGGTGGTCGATTTCGAGAACGGGGGTCAATTGTTTGGTATTGAGATTGAATTGGTAAACGTAACCGTCGTGCTTTTCGTCGCCGTAACCGTTCGGATCTTCCATGATATACACGTAGTCGAAAGTCGCGCAAACGTTATCCGGGTTCTGGAAAGTTTTGGCGATGCCGTTACGGTCGTCGCCATCGAGCAATACTTCCAGTTTGCCTTTGAGCGGGTCGTTCGCATCGAGTGTCACGCGATAAATGCGGCCGTATTTCGAACGGCTGTATTCAGCGTTTACACCTTTGTCTTCCTGGCCTGTTACGGCAAAAATCACCTCGCGGCCCTGCGCGGCTCCGCCCTTGCGGTAATCCACGTCTTCCACACGTCCGAATTTGATGGCTTTCAGGTCGTTCACCTTTCCGTTGATCTGCGCGCCGGTCAAAGTCTTGTGGTTATCGATTTTCACGAACTCCACATCATAGGCAGAACCTGCTTTCATATCCATTTCTCTCTGATTGTTATCAGCGCGTTTCAGCATATAAAGCGAACCATTATCGAGGTCGCCCACGGTATTCGACAAATACATCGCCAACTGGCCCCCGTTTACGTCGGAATCGTCGTCGCCGATCACAATCACAGTTTTGCCCGGATAGGCAGTCTTAGGAAGCGGAACCGCGTTTTCAGCGCTCCAACGGCCAAGGCCGGCTACTTCGCGGGAGATATTCGCCTGACTTACGTTCGCATCCACGTTGAGCGCGTGCGTACGTGACTCCTGCCCGCTTTCGCCGGAGGTAAGGAACACCGGACCGAAACCATGCTCGGCAGGTGTTACCAATGTACCGGAGCACAAACGCCATGTTCCACCGTCGGAATTAAGCACATACTCCCCTTTTACAGGCTTAAAACCTTTATCGAGGGTAATGCGTGATACGGAGAAGTTATCTTCATTGTTCACCAGGATTGTGTAGTTGCCGTCGGCATTCTGGAAAAGGCCGGCGCCATCGGCCGATCCACCAAAAACATAGGCAGGAGATTGTTCGAGCTGGTCGTCGCTGCTCAGGAGTGAATACAGGTTCACGTTGTTGGCCGCAACACGTCCGGAAGTGGCACCCGGGAGCAATTTGGCCAATACGGGCGTTACCGAGCGATTCTGCAGGGTAATGTCCGGGCTGTTCGGATCGCGGTGGTCCGTGCACGCACCGAGCGCAAGCAAGCCAGCCAACGCGGAATAAGTAAATAAAGGCTTCATGGTGAACATAAACTGATTAAGTGAAATAGTAGCACAAAGAACAGCCATTCACTTTTCGCGGAGTTTATGCATTTATTATCAGTTTGTTAAGAAGGGCCTGCGGCCGTGACCGCTGACGGCCGACGGCCGATGGATAGCCTTGACCATAGGGCCTGGCGGCCCGACCATGGACCATAGACCATTTAATCTTTCTTAAAATATTGGGCGTAGCCCATGGTCGGCGGTCGGCGGTCGGCGGTCGGCGGTCGGCGGTCGGCGGTCGGCGGTCAAAAACCCTCACACGCCATTGCATACCCGCCCTACCGCTTCTATCTTTGCGCGCTTACCATCAATCCTATGCCGACACTTCAAAAAACAATTGTAACAACACTTATCGCGGGAGCGCTTCTTGCTCCATTTGCCACACAGGCACAAAGTAAAACGAGGAAATTACCGTTCGTACAGCAGGAATGGTCGAAAGACTACCGGCCGTTCCGCATTGCCGGAAACTTGTATTATGTGGGGACTTACGACCTGGCTTGCTACCTCATCGCCACGCCCAAAGGGCACATATTGATCAACACCGGCCTCGAAGAATCGGTACCGCTCATCCGCAAGCACGTGCAGGCGCTGGGCTTCAAGTTTGAGGATATCAAAATTTTGCTGACCACCCACGCACATTATGACCATGTGGCAGGTATTGCGGCCATTAAAAAAGCTACCGGTGCCAAATTCATGATCCAGGAAAAAGATGCCAAAGCCATGACCGACGGCGGCGCATCCGACTATGCATTGGGTAGCCACGGCGCCACTTTCGAGCCCGTTCAACCAGACCAGTTGCTGAAAAACGGGGAAATCATCAAGCTGAGCACCATGCAGGTAAAACTGCTGCACCACCCCGGCCATACGCCCGGCGCGAGCAGTTTCTCGTTTACAGTAAGGGATGAAAAACGTGCTTACAAAGTGCTGATCGCCAATATGCCGAGTATCCTGAACGAAACCAGGCTGTCCGGTATGCCCGGATATCCCGAAGTGGGTAAGGATTATGCAAAAACACTGGCTACTATGAAAAACGAGCAGTTCGATATATGGCTGTCGTCGCACGCAAGCCAGTTTTCCCTGCACGAAAAACACAAACCAACGGATCCATACCGCCCCGAAGCGTTTTTTGACAAAGCGGGTTACGACAAGTCCCTCGCTGGCCTGAAAAAGCGTTACGACGAGAAATTGAAACAGAAATAACCAATGCGCCTGACTAAGCCGGAGAGAGTGAATCGACATTCTCTCCGGGCAGGAAAATATAAAACGTCGTACCGCTTCCTTCCTCGGTCTTAAACCAAAGCTTGCCGCCGTGCGCTTCCACGATCTGCTTGGAAATATACAATCCCAAACCAAAAGCCTGTTCACCGGCAGTACCCGGGCGCCGGGACGCTGTAAACGGGTCGAAGAGATTGGGAATCGCGTCTTCGGGAATACCCAGGCCGTGATCCTCGACGGATATCGTAACCCCCTTTTCCGATTGCACCATTTTTACCCGGATCGTTTCGCCTTCCGGGCTGAACTTGATCGCATTCACAATAACGTTGTTCAACACCCGCAGCAGCTTGTCCGGATCGGCATTCACGACTACCTGCGAAGGATCGTCCAGAATGAGCCGCTGGTTCTTTTCGGCGGCTCGGAAGGTCAGCAGGGTCACTGCGTGGTCGAGGAAAACCGGTAAATCGACCGGTTTTTTGTGTAACTCGGTTTCTTTGAAATCAAAATCCGTTTGGAGCAAATCACTGATCATGTGCAGGCAGGTCGTGCTCGATTCCCGGATCAGCTCCACATACTGGCGTGCCTCGTCGGCGGTCGTATCCTCGTCTTGCAGCAGCGAACACAATGCATTAATCCCCCCGATCGGGTTACGGAGGTCATGCGCCAGAATCTTGATCAGCCGCGCGTAGTTCTGGTTGCTCTGCTCCAAGGCGTCGGAGGTCGATTCCAGTTGCCGGAACTGCATGGTCAGCACGCGATTGGTCTTTTTGCTCAGCTTCCAGTTCCGCCAGAGCACGACAATACTCAACAACGTGAGCACACACACCGCCACGGCCAGCGTGAGCATCTGTGCATTATATCGCGATTTTATCTCAGCCGAAATAAGCTGCTGGTCTTTGACGGCATATTCAATGTAATCGATTCCCGAAACCCGGTCTATCTCGGCCTGCTCTTCGAACAGTTTCAGCAGTTTCTGGCTATAAATGAATGCCTCGGCATTCTCCTTACGGCTCACGTGGTAGTCGTACAGCTTCTTGCACACATCACGGGCGTACATGCGGTAGTTTTTCTGCTCCGCCAGTTCGAGCGCCTTTCTGTAAAACTGGATAGCGCGGTTCCGGTCTTCCGCCATGTAGTGGTCACCGAGATCCAGCAAAAGATCCATGCTGAGGTAGTTAAGTTCCAATTCCAGGGCTTTGTTGAGCGTCTCTTCCAAAAATGCCAGCCCTTTCTCGCGTTGTCCGGTGTCGATGAGCTCCGTAGCCCTCAGCTGATCGATCGCCAGTTCGAGGCGGACGTCGCGGTACTTTTCGGCAATGCCGTATGCACGGTCAATGAGCGCCCTCCGGCGGGTACTGTTGAATTTCTGAGGGTACAGCAGCATGTAATTGTAAATCACCAGCGCCGTAATCGAATCGTGCTCGATGCGGTCGCCGAGCGCCATGGCCCGATCGTAATTAGCCTGTGCTTTGTCGTGCCGCCCGCTGATGTTGTATACGGAACCGATATTCATGAGGGTCTGCACGATGTTCGACGAATCGCGCAGTGTAACATATTGGTTATACGCATCATTATAATAGCGCAATGCGAGCTGGATATTGCCTTTGATGTCGAAAACCACACCGAGGTTATTGGTCGCGTCGGCCCGGCCTCTTTCATAGTCGTTCCGGTAGGCTATCTGCCTTGCTTTCAAGGCATAGTAGAGCGTGCTGTCTGCATTTTGTTCGTAGAAAAGCAGGGAGATCCGGTTTACAACATCCACATAGTTTGAACTGTCGCGGATCGCAGGAAGACTCATTTGCAGCTCACGGATTTTGCTGACCTGCGCCCAAACTGAATGGAACGGCCCCAGGAACACCATCAAGCAAACAAAAACCCTTCTGATGTAACAAGTTAGCGCCATAATAAGTCCTGAATCACTCCGAATAAATATTACAAAGTTTCGATTTAAATCCAAGAAAAATAAAAAATGCGCCCTTAGGAGGCGCACCCACCATCTCCGGGGCGCAGGATTCATCCCGCCGCCCCTTTCGACAGTGTTTCAGTCATCGGTTTTAGTTAAGATCTGGTCATCAATCTTATCCGTCGATTCAAATCGACGGGAATTGATTTATATTTCTGATCGTCTATTCTTGTCCGTCGACTCAAGTCGACGGGAATTGATTTATATTTCTGATCGTCTATTCTTGTCCATCGACTCAAGTCGACGGGAATTGATTCATATTTCTGATCGTCTATTCTTGTCCATCGACTCAAGTCGACGGGAATTGATTCATATTCTAGTCGTCTATTCTTGTCCGTCGACTCAAGTCGACGGGAATTGATTAAAATTCAATCGTATAATTTCTAGCCGTCGACTTAAGTCGACGGGAATCGATTGATTAATAGCCCGGGTTTTGTTTGAGTTGCGGCGATGAATTCAGTACGGTTTGTCCGATCGGGAAAATCTCGGTGTGATTGTCGGCGTCGGCCGTTTTGTCCCACCAGATGCCTTTATTGAACACGCCCCAGCGGATCATATCCGTGCGCCGGCGGCCCTCCACGAGGAATTCGCGGCCCCATTCATCGAGCATTTCCTGGTCGGTTAGCTGGCTGCCATCCGCTTTATAAAGGCTTGGCGAACCGGCCGGGTAGTTGCGCTTACGAACTGCGTTCAGCAATGCGGCGGCGCCGGCTTTGTCGCCTGCACGGTACTTACACTCAGCCAGTGAATAGTAGATTTCCGCGAAACGGATCTCCGCATAGGCCGAAGCAATCTTGTTCAAATCGTCGCTCGGATAGAACGGATATTTCACCGGGAAAATACCTGAGTTATTATCCGCATTGTTCATATTCGAAGTCTTGTCGGCGATCGGTGTGCCCGGCTTCGCATCGAGGAACTTGCCCACCTGATCACGGAAGTACAATGCATATGGACCTTTGAAACCACGAACGGTATCAGGCTTACCGGCCGAATTGGTGTAAGTCAGGTAGCCATGCAGGAACATGCCCTCACGCTTGCTGTTACCCAGGTTTTTGTATTTTTTCAAGCGGACGTCATCCGGGTATTTCTGAAACTTTACGAATGGCTTGCCCAATGCATGCGGATATTCCTTTCCATCGACATCGAGACCGGGCTGCATCGCATATTTAGGATTGGCGTTCCCAAAATCGGTGAATCCGAAATAGCTCGGAGCCAGGTTGGGCAGCATCCAGAAGTACATTCCGCCATCATATTGCCAGTGCGTAAGCCCGAAACTACCCGGGAAACCGAACACCGTTTCTTTGGAAGTGGCATTGTTATAATCAAACGGCGCATCCCAGCGCGATTCGAGGGCATAAGTACCATATTTTCCATCGATCATCTCCTGGCAAAGCTTGGCGCAGTCGGCGAAACGATCCGTGCCGGTGTACACTTTCGAATTGAGATACAACCGCACCAGCAGCGATACCGCACCGCCCTGCGTCCAGCGGCCTACCGCATTAGCGCCGAGGCTCTGTACCGTCGGCAGTTTCGGCAGCGACTCTTTCAGCTCCTGCTCAATGAATGCAAATGCTTCCTGAGGCGTAACCTGCGGCCCGCCGGTGGTTTCTCCTTTTACTTTAGTCACGATCACGATATTGCGGTAAAAATCGAGCAGGCGAATGTTCAGCCATGCGCGAAGCGTGCGCAACTCGGCGATCATACCATCGAGCTCGGCCTGGGTCATGTCGAATTTCGAGGGGTCTTTGATACCCTGCAAATCTTCCAGCGAGTTTGTGGCGAGTGTCACGCCGCCGTACAATGCATTCCACGGGTCGGCGGTGAAGCCGTCGTTGGGCGTCCAGGTGTGGTAATGCACGCGCTGGAATTGCCCGCCGTCGAACCAGTCGCCCTGGCGGTTCGGGGTCATGATCTCGTCGGAGCTGTTTTCCTGCAACATAAACGTGTTACCGCCCTGGATGCTCCAATAGCTGTGTTCGAATGCACGCAGGAAGTCGCGGGTTACGTCTTCACGGGTTTGGAGGAAGTTGCCGGACGTAATCCGGTCGTACAGTTCCTCGTCGAGGTTGGTACAGCCCACCGTGGCGAGCAACAGCATGCCTGCCCCGATCCTGGATGTGCTTTTTAATATATTAATGCTTTTCATTGTATTTCAAAATGTTAGAAGGTAAGCTGGACGCCCAGCAGCAATTGGGTGGTCGACGGGTAGTAATCGAGCGTACCGTTGTTATCCGGGTTTTTATTTACACCAGGGTACAGACCGTTCACGTTGATCAGGTCCGGATCGCCGCCGGTGAACTTCGTGAAAGTCGCCAGGTTACGGGTAGTCGCGTAAATCCGCACCGATTGCAGGAATTTGGTCTGAACCGGCTGGGTATAGCTCAACGTCACGTTATCCACTTTCAGGAAACCGCCTGGTTCCAGGAAGTAATCCGACAGTGTAGAATACGTTGATGGGCTCGTCAGTTTTGAATACTTGCTGCCGTCGTAGGCCGATTTCAGCACATTGGCATTCTCCTGCGTGGCAGGCGTACCCAGGTAAAATGCGTACGTATTGAACAGCTTATAGCCGAACGCACCGCGCAGGAACACGCTCAGGTCCCATTTTTTGTATTTAAAATTATTGGAAAGACCCATTGTGAACTTCGGCAAACCGTTTCCAACAAACTGCTTGTCGTCGTTGGTAGCCTGGTTGCCCGGGATCACCTCCCCTTTTTTGTTGTATACCAGCAAGGCACCCTGCTCATTTACGACCGCCGATTTGAGCGCGTAGAAGCTGCCGATGCGGGTGTCCTCCTGCAAGCGCTGCAATGTACCCGGACTACCCGGAGCCGGCATACCGACTACATCGACGTACTTCTGTCCTTTAAAAAGCGCATTCGAGAACGAGACGAATTTGTTGTTATTATAAGCGCCTGTGAAACCGAGGTCGTAAGAAAAATCGCCTTTACGCAGTACCGATGCATTCAACTGCAATTCAAAACCGGTGTTACGCATGGTTCCCACGTTCGCGAAGGTCTGCCCCTGGATGTTCGGCGGGTTGGATACATTATAGTTACCCAGCAAATCGCGGTTGGTGCGGATGTAGTAGTTCAAGCTACCGGAGACTTTACTTCCGAAGAGTTCGAAATCCACTCCGGCGTTGAAGTTCGCCGCCTTTTCCCAACGCAAATCGTAGTTCGTGTTCTGGCTCGGCCCCCAGACCTGGTAGTTGTTGCCATTATAGAGGTAATAACCATAGCCGCCGTAAGTATCGAGCGAAAGGTAGTTGCCGAAATCCTGGTTACCCGTCTCCCCATAATCCGCACGTACTTTCAGTTCGTTCAGCCAGGGAATGTCTTTCAAAAAACCCTCCTGGGTGGCACGCCAGGCTACGGAAGCCGCCGGGAAATAGCCCCATTTGTTGGAATAACCGAATTTAGAAGAACCCTCGCGGCGCAAGCTGGCCGACAGGTAATACTTCTGGTCGAAATCGTAGTTCAAACGACCGAAGAACGCGATCAGTTTGGAGGAGTTTTTGTAAGACCCAACATTGTTAATCCCCTGCTGCAAGTTCCACAAACCGCTGCCCAGGTTATTGTAAGTCAATACATTGGAAGGAAAATTTTCGTTTTTCGCATTGAAACCCGACGACGTGAAATACTGGAACGAATACCCGCCGAGCAGCTTCACGGAATGCTTGTTCAGATCAAGATAATAGTTACCGATCCACTCGAAGCTCTTCTGGTCGTTTTCCTCCAAAATCTGCTCGCCCGTATTGCGTTTGCTGCCATTGATAACGGTCGTTAGCGTCGAAGGTGTAAACAAATACCTTCTCATCGAAGAATTCACTTCACCGATCGTCACCACCGTATTCAGGTTTTCGAGGATGTTAATCTTCGCTGAACCGTTCATATCCAAGAGCTTGTACTCGCGGTCCGATTTGACGCCCTTCGCGACCTCAACCGGGTTATTGGCAAAAAATCCGGATGTCAGATAAGCATATTTGCCGGCTGAGTCGCGTACGGAGAGCGTCGGGTTCAGGGTCAGTGCGTAATTAAAACCGCTGTAATCGGCATCGCTGTTTTTGGTATAGCGTGGTGCAGCAGTAAATGCCAGTTCGACGAGGTTATTCGCCGTCTTGTGGTTAATATTGATCCTTCCGCCATATTCGCGCTTGCTCGAACGGAGGTCGAGGCCGTTCGCATCGCGGTAGTCGAGGGAAGTAAAATAGTTGGTTTTACCATTACCACCCGAGAATTGGAGGGTATGCTTGTGCGAAAACGACGGATTGCGCTTTACAGCGTTCATCCAGTTGGTGTTACCGCCGAAATCGACACCACGCTTGTGAGCCAGGAAATCGTCTTTCGAAAGCACTTCCAGCTGGTTGGTGGCCCAGTCGAAAGTAGTGTAACCGTCATAGAATATACGTGAGTTTTCCGAACCCTTTTTGGTCGTGATCACGATTACACCGTTGCTTCCGCGGGTACCGTAAATGGCCGATGCCGCACCGCCTTTCAGGACGTCGATCGACTCGATCTCATTCTGGTTGATGTTGTCGATATTACCGCCCGGTACGCCGTTGATGACAAACAATGGCCCCAAACCCGCGCTACGTGAAGATGCCCCGCGCAACTGGATACTGGGCGAAGAGTTCGGGTCGGCCGCAGCCGTGTTGGCCACCGAAAGCCCTGCAACCTTGCCCTGGATGGCCATGAGCGGATTATTACCGCCTACTCGGAGCAAATCCTTGCCCGAAAGGTGCGTAATCGCGCTGGAAACCTCTTTTTTATTCAATGAGCCGTAGCCGATCACGACTACTTCGTTCAGCGTTTTCTGGTCTTCCGCGAGATTTACTTCGAGGTAAGTCTTGCCGGCGAGGCCAATTTCCTGAGTTACGTATCCCACATTGGAGATCACCAGCGTAGCATTCGCATTGGTCACTTCCAGCTTAAATGTTCCGTTGGCTTCGGAGACTGTACCGTTGTTGGTCCCTTTTTCCAGGATCGCTACGCCGGGCAACACGTCCTTGGAATCCAAAATTTTACCCGAAATTTGCACAGTGTTCTGTGCACTGGCTTGCCAGGCCGAAAGTATCAGCAGCAGACAGCCCAGCCAGGCCATTGCCCGTACCAGGGAATGTCCGACCGGCAGCAGGCGTCTGCCCTGGCCGGTAGATTTGTATAATTTCATTTTCATGAAGGATAGTTAGGTGAAAGGCTCCGCAGCGTTGTTACTTTTTAACTATAATATTGGATTAATTAAGACTGCTGCGAAGTTCAGGGTTTAGCGGGTAACGGGATGATCGTTTTGTCTCAATTTTGAATCAAAATGTCTCACCCCTGATTTTTATGACTTAACTAAGATTTTAGTGGATATCTTTACATATTGGTTGAGTCGGGTCGTGTGTTTATATGTAGCTTAAATTGGTGAGAATACTAGTTTCCATCCTGTTTTTTCTCTTTGCGGCCACGCGGGTAATTGCGCAGGATATTCCGTTCTATTTCAAGAATTACCAGGTTTCCGATGGCCTTTCGGGGAATGCCGTGGGTAAAATGGTCCAGGACAAAAAAGGCTTTATGTGGTTTGCGAGCCGCAACGGCCTCAACCGCTTCGACGGCCATAATTTCCGGATTTTTCAGAGCATTGCCGGGGATTCGCTGAGTATCGGCAGTAATTCCATTTTTGCATTATACGAAGATACCTCCGAGAAACTCTGGGTTGGCACGCACCGGGGCGTGTACCGCTACGATCCCGTCGCCGACCGCTTCGACCCGTTCAAACTGATCCCTGCCGGCGAAGTGCTCGAAATCCGCGGCGACCGTCATGGCAATATCTGGATCATCTCCGATCGTACCTTGTACCGCTACCACGTCCGCACGGGCCGTGTGGCGCGCATCACCCTCGGCAACGACCAGCCGGTTTCGCTGCATATATCGCCCGCCGGGGCGGTGTGGATAGCGTGCAGCAATGGCGTGGTGCGGCATTATCACCAGGATACCGGCAGGTTCGAGGCGTTCAACATCGAAGAAATGTCGGGTATCCGGGATGTTTACGGCTCCACCACCGTGCACGCGGTAGGTGACACGGCGCTGTTGATCGGCACGATGAAGAAGGTCCTGCTACTGAATCTCGTCAAAAAACAGGTACGTAACCTAACCGCCGCCGGTTTGCCGGACGGGGATGTTCAGGTGCATACCATTTTTCAGAAAAACGACCGCGAGTTCTGGCTGGGCTCCGAATCGGGGCTCTACATTCTCGACCTGGTCTCTGGCCGCTCGCAGCACATTGTACGTGAGCAGTTCAACCGGTACTCCATTACTGATAACATCGTCAACTCCATTCTGCGCGATCGCGAAGGCGGGATATGGATCACCACGCAGTTCGGCGGCATCAATTACTACTCGACCCAGTTCAATAATTTCCGCAAGTTTTTCCCAAAGCCCGGCAACAGCATCAGCGGCAGCATTGTGCATGAGATTACCAGGGACAAAAACGGCCATTTGTGGATCGGCACCGAGGACGCGGGCCTCAACCGCCTCGACATCCCGACAGGCCATTTCAAAGCATTCCTGCCCGACGGTCGGCCGGGGAGCATTGCCTACCGCAACCTGCACGGGATGGTAGCCGACGGCAACGAGCTCTGGATAGGCACCTATGAGCACGGGCTGGACGTGATGGACCTGCGCACCGAGCGGGTCGTGCGGCATTATAATCTGACGGCCAGCTCCCGGTCGCTGAGCAGCAATTTCATCGTGACCCTCTATAAAACCCGCTCCGGCGATATCCTTGTAGGCACCTGGGGGGGCCTTTGCCAATACAACCGCGAGACCGACGATTTCACGCGGCTGCCGTTCTTCAATGCGCAGGTTCAGAGTATTCACGAAGATGACGAGGGGACGATCTGGGCGGCGAGCTACGGAGGCGGTGTCCGGTATTTTAACCCTAAAACACATAAAAAGGGGCATTTACAATACAATGCCGATCGTCCCGGCGGCCTGCCCGACAATTACGTCAACAGCATTTACCAAAGCTCCGACAAGAGCATCTGGCTCTGCACTGAGCACGGCCTTTCACGCTACAATCCACAAACAGGGCAATTCCGCAACTACCGCAAGACCAACGGCCTGCCGGATAACCAGGTTTTCCGCATCCTGGAAGACAATTCGGGTAATTTCTGGATCACCACCTCGCGCGGGCTTGCGAAGCTCGATGGCCGCACCGACCGTTTCACCAACTTCCGGATGGGCAACGGCCTTCCTACCGACCAGTTCAACTACAATTCGTCATACAAGGACGCGGACGGTACGCTGTATTTCGGCACAGTGGCCGGAATGGTGGGTTTCAAACCCTCGGAGTTGCTGCGGAATGCATTCGTGCCGCCAGTTTACATTACCCGGTTGCAGGTCAACAACCGCGATGTCGATATCCGGCAGGAGGACGCGCCGCTGAAACAGTCGATCATTTACGCCAATGAGCTTACCCTGCCCTACCAGAGTTCAAGCCTGAGTTTCGATGTGGCGGTGCTAAGCTATGTCATTCCCGAACAAAACTCCTACCAGTACCAGCTCGAAGGTCTTACCAGGGAATGGGTACCGTTCCATGGCAACCGGCGGATCCATTTTTCCAAACTGCCGCCGGGGGACTATACATTAAAAATCCGCGGGGCCAATAACGACGGCCTTTGGAATAACCGTGAAACCAGGCTGCGCATCACCATTCTGCCGCCTATTTGGGCTACGGGCTGGGCGTGGCTGTTTTATGTGGTGCTGGTAGTGAGTATTATTGTAGTGATTTTCCGTTACTATTTTCTCGCCCTCCATGAAAAGAGCCGGCGGCAGATCGAAACGATCGAAATGGGGAAAGAGCGGGAGATTTATAATGCCAAGATCGACTTTTTTACCAATGTGGCGCACGAGATCCGCACGCCGCTGACGCTGATCAAAATGCCGCTTGACAAGCTGCTGGCGACCAGGAAGTCGGATCCCGAAATGATTGAGAGTTTGAATATGATTGATAAAAACACCTCCCGACTGATTGACCTGACCAACCAGCTCCTCGACTTCCGTAAGGCAGAGGCCAACAATTACAGCCTTAATTTTACCAAAACCGATATTAACGACCTGCTAAGCGACGTTTTCTCCACGTTCCGTCCGGCGGCGGAGCAAAAGCAATTGCAATACAAACTCGAACTGCCGCGTATTACCTTGCAGGCATTTGTGGATGAAGAGGCTTGCAAGAAGATCACCAGCAACCTGGTGAGCAATGCCATCAAATATGCCGAAAGCAGCGTCAAAGTGAAGCTTTCGCCGTTCAACAGCGACGATTTGCTGTTCCACATCGAGTTCACCAACGACGGCCCCCTGATCGGCTACGACGACCGCGACCGCATTTTTGAGCCATTCTATCGCGCCGAAGGCCATAGCAAGGAACAGGGAACGGGCATCGGCCTCCCGCTGGCGCGCTCCCTCGCAGAACTGCACAAGGGCACGCTCGAACTGAAACGCTCCGAGCTCGACCAGAACACCTTCCTGCTTTCTATTCCCATTCACCAGGATTACGAACTGGATTTGAATGGGGACGCCGACGAAACGGCCGACACCGGTAGCACTCTGATAACCGAGCAAACGAATCCCAACAAACCCAATGTGCTGCTGGTGGAGGACAATACCGAAATCCTGGGCTATCTGGGCCGCGAGTTGGGTTTGGAATACAATATTTTCAGGGCCGGTGACGGCCGGCAGGCTATCGATCTGTTGCAGGAAGAGAATATTCATCTCGTGATCAGCGACATTATGATGCCCGTCATGGACGGTATTGCATTGTGCCGCGAAATGAAGAACGATGTGCGTTTCAGCCACATTCCAATCATCTTGTTGACAGCTAAAAATTCGATCAGTTCGAAAATCGAAGGACTGGAGGTGGGTGCAGATGCCTATATCGAGAAACCGTTTTCGCTCGATCATTTATCGGCGCAGATCAGCAACCTGCTGCAAAACCGTGACATTATCAAGGACTATTTCGCCCGCTCGCCGCTTACGCACATCAAAGGCATTGCCTTCTCGCGGGCGGACAAGGACTTTCTCGAACAACTTAATGCCATTATCACTGCCCACATCGCCGACAGTGACCTGGACGTGGATATGCTTTCTTCCAAAATGAATATGAGCCGCCCTACGCTTTATCGGAAGATCAAAGGCATTTCTGATATGACACCCAATGAGCTGATCAATCTTTCGCGCCTCAAAAAAGCGGCCGAACTGCTGGCGGAGAAGAATTACAAGATCAACGAGGTGGCCGATATGGTCGGATACAGCGTCCCGACCAACTTCTCCCGCGATTTTCAGAAACAGTTCGGCGTAAGCCCGTCGGGTTATGTGAATGCGTTGTAAGTTTTGGATGGGAGACGGAGTTTGTTTACAGTGAAAATGAAGGAGTGAAAAGCCAGGCGTGCGCTTTGGGGACTCGAACCCCGGCTGCCGTCGTGAGCAGCATCACCATACGAAGTATCACGCATGTACGACATCCTTCAAAAGGATTGGAAAAGGCAAAAAGCAATACGTGAATGCACCTTACGGTGCTCCTGCTCTACCAACTGAGCTACTGCTGCAAGCAACAGGCCGGGCTCGAACCAGCGACACGGCGATCCTAAATCGAAGTATCACGTATTTACGGCACTTTTCCAATGTCTTGAAATCAAGGAGCAACAATCGATCCGGGTCGGGGGCTCGCTGTGAGGACTCGAACCTCCATCATGATTTGCATCACAATGCCCTCCCCCTAAATGTAGCGAAGTATCCCATTTCTACGGCATCCTTGTTTTTTACGGCGGCGCCATTACAGGCACCGCCGTTTTATATTGATATATGATTGATGGAATCCAAACCAGCGGCCCCGTTTTCCAAAGCATCGAGTACACCAAAGATTTTGTCGCTCCAACCTGCGATCAGATAGACGTCATTCATCATTATTTGCAGCGGTGCTTGTTTGTAACCCTGTAAATCGAATAGGTAAAGTCGCGCGTTGGGAGCAAGCTCGCGTTTATAGCGTACCCACAATGTCCGGATATTTTCGGTTCCGGCATTATTCCAAAGCTGGCCATCGGTAAAAAGCATTACTTTATCCATCACCACTTTGCGTTGCAGCAAGTCTTTGATCACCAGATATCCATTGGTAGCATATCCCACCTCTCCCTGCCGATTATAGAACGCCTGTACATTGGCCAGGATATTATTCCGGCTCACACGAATTCGCTTCCAGGTATCCCCAAACATCCCAACCTCGACATGGGCACAACGATTTTGCAAGAGCATAGCCAATACAAGACCTACATCGTACAGCATTATACTCGACTTCGCCGAAACGGGCATCTGCATGGATCCCGAAACATCGCAGGCGAGCAACACGCTCGTATCCTTCCCAAAGCCGCTAATCGCCTCAGCACTTTGGAGAATGGCCATTTCCAAGGCATGGACAAGCCGTCCGCGATTATCAGGTTCGCTTCCGAAGAGCTGCATGAGTTTATTTGAAACCTTCCTTTCCGGCATTTTCATTTTCAAAAGCTCGCGGTACGCCGACAGGTACCGAAACGGGAACTGTTTCGCTTTGGCCACTTCCTTTTGCGATGACAATATTTCGCAAACTTTTCCAATATGCACCGGGGAGATATTCACCTCCAGCAAGTTGCGGAGATTTCGCAACAGCGCCATGTAACCCAGCCTTCCGCTATCGATCAGTTCTTCCCATTTCGCCCGGAAGGCAGCGGTACGCTCTGTTTCGTTTGCAAAAATCACCTGGCCCAATGCCGACAACTCCGTTTCCCAGGTGTATGGCGTATCTAACTGATTGGTTGCAATCTTGTTGAAAACCACTTGCTGTTCGGCATTCTTCGCTTTCGGGTGAACCAGAAACAATGCATCGCGCAATTTCACGTCACTATTGTCACTGTTATATTTACCAAACTGGTACGCGTCAAAATTGTTGAAGGCCGATGCAAGTCCTTTTTGGAGTTGTTTTGACAGTCCATTCAGCTTCTTCGCACCTTTTCGCTCATTCAGCAGCTGGTAACACGCCAATAGCTCCGTAATTTCATCGGCACGGGCTATCACCTTTGCAGTCGTTTTTGCCACCAGATCGTCGCCCCTGTGTATGCGCGCGAGTTCCGTAAGCAATACGAGCGGCACTGAGCGCATATACATGAAATGCCGGGCGTAAACTGCCAGTTTTGCTACAAACATTGGCTCCGCCTGCTCGACCAGCGACCGGATCCGGGCAAGCCGTTGATCATTCTTTTCATAGAATGAGTCGTTCAGTGACCAGGTTACGACAGCGGTATATAGTTCCGTTGCAGGGTCCAGCTTGTAAGCCCGCGCTCCTTCGTAGTTTCTGATCTCGTTGTTTTTTGCAACGGATGTATTGAATTTCATGATAAACCTCCTTCCTTTTATTTTCTAATCTTCGGCTTTTTCCTTTGGATCTGCCATGCGGACAATTCTTGGCTGGAATTGCGCCAGCACGTCCACCAGCGCAGTTTGCGCGGCCATAACCGTATGAATGTCTTTGTAAACCATAGGCGCCTCATCCAATCCCGAACCAATTACCGTAACGCGATTGGCCTCCAGATTCCGGGCAACGCAAGGTGTTTCGCCTCGTTCGGCAGCCTTGTCTTTTCCATCGCAATTTTGGAATAGATATCTGCGATATTTCCTCCAAATCCCCTCGACCCCGAGTGCGACAACAAGGCCAGATAGGCATTCCATTCTTCCCGATCAAACAAGCTCGTATCGAGATGCCTCTCGGAAGTGGAACCCATGCCGAAATGCGTATGTTCGCCCAGCAACTTTTCGAGCTTGCCCTTCTCCGAATCAATCACCGTCGCAGGTATATCGAAAATACTCAGGCACATTCGGCAAGCGATGTCGACGCCAACTGCATATGGTATAATGGTGTTGGCAGTGGTTGCCAGCACCCCGCCAATAGGCAGGCCGTATCCCTGGTGGGCGTCGGATCGGCGATCAGGGCTTCGAGGTTGGTCAAGATGCTTGCCTTGTCCATCACTTGATGTTTCAAAAGGCCGTTGGCTACGCGGCTGAATGCCACCAGCAGATCCAGGTCGTCGATTCCGAGTGCCCCTATTTCGCCATTGCTGATCTTTTCTTTTTCCATGACTGTGTTTCTGTTTGACAGTTACAAAGCAACAGGCCTACTACGCAGTCTTTTTGCGCAGTCAATTTTATTTTGATATTTTTTCAGAAAAATTTCAATATGCCTGTTAACCGCAATGCGCTGATCCGCTACCGGACCATTGACCAATGCTTACAGAACCGGCTCCGCAGATGGACACTGGATGATCTGATCGAAGCTTGTTCGGAAGCCCTGTATGAATATGAAGGAATTGGAAAAGGCGTCAGCAGGCGGTCGGTGCAAGCCGACATTGAAATGATGCGAAGCGATAAGTTGGGCTACGAGGCGCCCATTGTCGTGATCGACAGGAAGTATTATACCTACGAAGACAAGAATTACAGCATTACCAACATCCCGCTCACCCGGCAGGACATGAAGGTGCTGAGCGAGGTGTCGGGACTATTGCAGCAATTCAAAGGGTTCAGTCATTTTGCCGACCTGAACGAAATGGTCAGTCGCCTGGAAGATAAGATTCACGCGCGCCGCACGCATAGTATGCCCGTGGTCGATTTTGAAAAGAACGACCACCTGAAAGGATTGGAACATATTGAGGTGATCAGGCGCGCAATCATTTCCCAAACGACATTATGTATCACCTATCAATCCTTCAAGGCGAGGCAGGCGAACACATTTTGTTTCAGCCCCTACTTATTGAAAGAATACCGGAACCGATGGTTTGTGTTAGGCCAATCTCACCAGCGCCATTCCCCCCTGCTCACGCTGGCGCTCGACCGCATTCAATTGCTATGTGAAGAGCCGTCGGAATCCTATCAGGAGAATAACCGTTTGGACCTCAGTACTTATTATGATGATGTGATCGGGGTTACCAAAACAGCCGGGCAGCGAAACACCGAAGTTATCTTTCGCATTGAACACGCCCACGCTCCCTATGTGATCACCAAGCCGATCCACTCCTCGCAGAAGTTGCTCGGCAGTGATGCGGAGGGCAAAATTTTCAGCATCCGCGTAGTCCTCAACTTCGAACTCGAACGCGAACTGCTGGGCTTTGGAGCAAAAATCACCGTATTTGGGCCCCGAATTCTTAAGAAGCAGATTCTCGAACAACTCACCAGAGCGGCCGGGCAATATAATTCACCAGAAAAGCCGCTTTGATACCTCAGAAAATATTCCTGATCTCGTCAATAAGCCCGACGTATTGTTTCTTGATGTTCCGTTGCCGGTAAGCGTCCGCGCCGCTCCAACTCTTGTCCCAGTTGGCGCTACTGAACGACCATGCATTGAGCCGGCTGAGCTGGTCGCTAAGTGACTTCAGGCTTTCGTTCAAGCTGTTGATGGCCCCGACGTTAGTGCTGAATGACATGCCTTTCCAGGCCACATTTTCGGCAGCAGAGAATGGAATCGGGTATAGTTTGATGCCATGGGCATTACTACTCAATAGCTTGTTTTCCTTGTCATATTCAAATTCCAGGTACCTCGCCCGTCCGGGTTTCGAGAAGACAACCTCTTTGTCATAAATGGAGCTCAACCCGCCTTGCTGGGGACCAAAGGCCCAGATATCGCCGTCGGGAGTGAGTAATGGCAGTACTTTATAGAAAGGACTAAATGCGGTGTAGTTTCGCCCCTCAAAACTGCATGTGCTGAGGGTATAAGCCTGCCGGGAGTCAGCATCAGAGCCGGCTATGGGCGGGCCAATGCTCTTGCCGTCTTTGATCAACCCCAGGCCCAACTCGCAGTTCCTGAGGAAAGACACTTTATTCCACAGGGCATAAATAGCACGGTCGGCTTCTCCCAGGCTGTGATAAATCTCTTGTGCCTTGGCGAAGTTCACCCCGTCGGCTTGCATTTTTCCTGCGGCATTGGCAAATGCACCTGCAATACTCAGCGTAGTGACGCCGGGTTTTGATGGGTCCTTTCTCTTGATTTCGGTGATGCCCGACGAATTGGCAATGTAATAGAGCCTGCTGAGGGCTTGGTAGTCCTGCAACATCACCCGCAACTGCACTGCCTCCTCCCCTTCGATATCGTCGATGCTATTATAGTAGCCCTGTGCCATCCACGGAAAAAGGTCGGGCCAGTTACTGATCCAAACGCCCAGCGGGACGTATCCCTTCGTGCTCACCTCTTTTCCGGCTTTGGCATTTTCGTTCAAGGCGAATGCTTCGTTCGTCAAGAAACCGGTGTCGGAGTTTGTCGCCAGGCTCCCGAACTCTTCATCAGGTTGTTGCTCTTTAGGCTTTTTCTTCCTGGGTGGAATGAGGGTATCGATGTCACTTTCTTCCACTTTTTCCGCAAATTCGTCAAGCTTTTTCTTGTCTGCCGGCTGGTCGGCTTGCCGCAGGAACTCGTCCAGGGTAAGGTTCGGGTTCTCTTTTCTGGCTTTATCATAAGCCGAAGCTTTTGCCAAGGCATTCAACCCGTCCAGGTCTTTGATTTCACCTACTTTGCTGGCGATGTCATTTCCGGGTTTGGGTTTTACAAACTCAGGAATGGAAGGTGCGCCCTGGGTAATTTTCATGTCCGGTGCTTTGTCCATCACCTTCACGTCGGCCAGTTCACCGAATGATTTGTTCGCTACCTGATCGAACCACTTGTCGATCTGCGGACCAATAACCGAACCACTGCTATCGTGTGTACAATGCACGGAAATCTTCGCGTCACCGCTCGACTGCCCCCCATCATAAGTCGCCTTCACCGCCACAGAGGCGAAGGTATTGGCATACGAGAAATCAGCCTGGCCGCCATATTTCCATGATTTCGATTCGCTTTCGGCGGTCATGACCATCTTCACCCACCCGAATGCCCCCCAGGTAACACCGACAACCAGACCATCGCCGAATTCGCGTGTAAACTTCTCCGATTTGGCGATCCAGTCCGTGACGAGTTTTTTCAAGGCCTCATTTTGGGGATCATCGCTCCGGAAGACGCTCAACGGGTCCCGACCCGATTTGGAAGCCGCTTTCATTACTTCGTTGTAGGCATCCAACACTGCAATTATACTTTGCCGGCATGCCAGGTTCAGCCCTGCAATGAAACTACTCGCGGTAAGCTCTTCGAAATTGATATATTCCACTCCTCCCACCGCCATGGCGTTGTAGTTGACCGTCACCGATTTACTGCTCACAGCCGAAGATGCCCCTACATAAGCCGACAATGAGGATTTGAGCAAGCTTACCCCCGAAACACCATAGGCGCCAGACATGCCAAACGAGCCCTGGTTCATCTGGTCGGAATAGACATAGCTGCTTTCTCCGGACATGGATTTTTGAGTTTCCTCCTGGGAAATCATCAGACTGATAGGGGCCGCCACTACGCTGGTGTTGAATTTTCCGGTAGCGGCATAGATCGTCGCCCCGATACTTACCCCGTACAGGGGATTAAGTCTTTCGGAATTACTCATAATGTATTGTTGAAATACATGACTTAAAAATTACACTGAATGATGCTGCGGGCCAGGGGAGCATCGAGGTAGTCTATGTACACAATGTTGGGCAGGGGTTTGTCCACCCGAGCCCGGCGCTCTGCAAGCACTTTTTCCAATGCCGGATTGGCTTTTTCCGCCAGTTCTTCGACCGAACTTGTCAAGAAAGTGCCGGCGTCGGGAGTGAGTGTCCAGGATAACAAAAACAAATAATCCTTCCCCATCCCGCCATACTGATCCAGTTTTGCCAGTTGGTCATGGCTCATTTTTTCCAGCGAGGTCGTTTTGGAATACGAATCAAACACCGTGATATTAGGCCCGGCGTAGGCGTCCCCGTCGTGATACCGGAACCGCCCCGAGCGGGCGCTGATGTGTTCGGGATAGTCAAAAACCAGGATAAACTTTCCCCGGCAATCGGCCAGTGTAACCTCCGCCAGGTTGATGTCGTACCGCGAATGCACGAACACATACGGCCTGAACCGGATGTCGGCCAGAAACTGATCGATCCGGTCTTTGATCTCCCTCTCATTGTGCCGGTTGATGCGGATATGGGAGAATTTGAGGATAAAGGTTTCCGAAGGATGCGATCGGATAAACTCAATCGACTGGTCCAGAACAACAGACAGCGGTTGTCCGTTACAACCCGAATCGCCCGTTCTGTGGTAGGTAACGAGTTCGCGGTGATCATAATCCACACGGATATCGAAATACCGCGAACCCGCTTCCAATTGCCCCAGGATGTTCAACTTCTGGGTCTTGGAGATCCCCGGGTTAAGGTCGCCCCCAGCGCCCGGGTGGTCTGTCTGGGACATGCCCGCGTCGTGACTGCCCGGCATAACGATGCTGTTCAGTTTCGTGTTACCGTCCAGCAAGCCCATCCAGGCCGCGGTATCCGTCGCAACCGCTTTTAAATCTCCATTGATATTTTCCGGGTATTGCGTTGCCATATCCCCCGATGTCATACCAGAAACAACTCAAAAGTAATGTCCTGGTCGTGCCCCTTGAAACTGCCTTTAATATCGTAACCCATTGCATCGGCAGGGTTGGGCGTTACACGGTAGGAACTCGTTGCGCTGCCCATAGGATGGTTGTAATAAAATTCAACCGTAGTCTTCCCGCCGTCGGTTTCATAGATGACTGTTCCCTCCGGACCGACCAGCTCGCCCGATTTGTTGCTGCAAGTCCAGCTACCCGACGCTTGAATCGTGGTCGGGGGATCGGTGGTAAATTTGCCGTGCTTGCGATCTTTGCTTTTGAAGGTCAATACCTTGTTGGTATTGTTGTTGACTGTCATCTTCACTTTTCTGGTCATGGGTAAGGTAATGGTTTAGGTAAAACAATGAATAGGATAAGCGCCTCATGTAATCGCGCATTGCAATAGAAATAATATTACATTCAAATCATAAATTAGTTACATGAATCTTTACGAATTATTATTAACCGGCTGACGGCGTCGACGGATCGCTGGATTTCAAGGCAGTCAGTATCCCTCATCCCGGGAAGTCCGTTTCAATAAGGTTTGATTGCTTCCAACTTTTACCCAAAACGATCCTAGCATAAACTGTCATGCCGACAATTGTCGCATAAAAAAGGATTCGCACAATGTGCACAAAACGCCGTTACGGATCAGTAGGAAAGCGGACTATCCCGCTTTACGATGCATACTCCTCTATCTAACAAAATGTTCCGTTATCTCGAAAAACTGGCTTCATACCATTCTGAACTTGGCGTCGTAAAAGGCACTTCCTTTTTTATTGGCCGTATTTTGAAGAGCAATCGGCGAATAAACCATCCCAAAGTAAAATATCCTATTCATTTAAGACCGAAAACAACGGACGAGAAGGTATTTGTGCAGGTTTTTATTAAAAATGAATACAATGTACCGCTGGGTTTTGTACCAGAAACAATTATTGACGGTGGTGCCAATATCGGCCTGGCCAGTATTTACTTCACGACTAAATTCCCGAAAGCACAAATCATAGCCATCGAGCCGGATCCTGAAAATGCGGCTGCGGTGATCGGCAATACGAAGCATTACAGCAATATTCATGTGAAACAGGCGGCCATATGGCCCCGCCAAACGGTTGCGAAAATTTCAGATAAATTCGGTGTTGGAAAATGGGGAATTGTTGTCGAAGAATTGGACGATGCTGAGGCAGAAGATGCAGGCGAACCCAATACTTGTACCATCGATTCCGTAATGAAAGAGTTTGGTTGGAAGCAAATAGATTTGCTCAAACTGGATATTGAAACCGCCGAAAAACAACTTTTCTCGGAGAACTATATGAGCTGGCTCCCCAAAGTCAAAGTGATTGTGATCGAGCTGCACGACTGGATGGTACCGGGTTGCTCAAAACCATTTTTCACGGCAATCAATGAGGCATTTACCCGCTATCGATTCGCACAGGCCGGCGAGAATATCATTATTTATAATCTGGACCTTTTTTAAGCATTTACATTTGGGAAACCCGGAATTTCTCCGGGTTTCCCATTACAATGTGTAGCGTGCGGGCCAGGCCGCAATACCTAACCGATTGCACCCGCTTCGTGCGTAACCAGTTCGGCCATGTTGTGCTCACGGGTGTTAACGGTAATATCGGGCGTATACTTCCATAAATTGGATAAATAACGCTTGTAAATCAGATACTTGAATATATTTCCATTCAGAATCGTGTCCATAACCCGTTTTCTGACCAGGCCGTTGAACATCTGCTTATAGCGTAGGTCGAACCGCTCTTTCAACCTGGAATCACTGAAAAAATCGGATAAATTCACCTCCCTTGTTTTTTGATAAATGCCGTTGGGGGTAATCATAAAATCACCGGTTATTCTGTTCAGGATCTCAATATCGCGTTTTTGAAGATGGATATACATAAATTCATCCCGGTGTATATGTCCCTCATCTAAAAAGTAGCGGTAGAGAACTCCATGTTCCCAGGCAAATATCTGCGAAGTATAATTATTGTTTCCCAGCTTGTCCATACGATACTGGAACGTGTGAGGGGCCACATCTGCCATCCAGGTTTGATTGAAATAACATCTCAAACCAAGATTCTGGCCAACATATGGCAGTATGCGCTCGTCGGTGCCCTGGTTCATGTCCCAGTTGAGAACCTCTCCTACGGTCGAATAATCAAAACATTTTTCATAAAGCTTGTTGCATGTTTCATTATTCCGGACTACGGTAAGATGCCCCCAGCGTTGAATAATATCGTGCGTATCCAAAATTTCAGGGGTGAGAAAATTCGCGAGTTTGCCAAAAAAAACATCCATATCACAAAAACCCCAAAAATCATATCCATCCAGATAATCTTCAAATATGGCACCATACAACGGCCGGTAATCACAGAATTTGTAAGCATTGTTAATTTTTATCTTCATATTCAGCTTTGCCTGAATAAACTTGGCCAATGCCGCGATATCTTCAAAATAAAAACAGCTTACATTGTCGGCCAGGTTCGAAGGAAGGTCATTATCGCCTATGATCAACCAGTTGAATTCAGGATTGGCTTTGCAGGTTTTCAGCCACAGGTCGAAGTTTGAGGGCAACTTACCAAAGTAAGGTATTATAAAGACTATTTTCACAGCGATAGAGGTTGGAATGAGGGATGAGTAGTGATTCTTTCAAAATATAGCAGGTTAATTGTTCAATAACCATAATTATATTTCAAAAAGAATTGATGCGTGAAAAATAGCTATTTTTTTCTAAATCAAATACTCCTCTTTATTTAAAAGTTTCACAATTCATTGACGAATAATCAAATAACTTATTAAACGGTTTTCGAAGAGAATAGCAGCTTTTAATAAATGTGTTTTAAAACTATCAAGGGCCGCTCGTATCTATCCCATAATTATGTAATACGGGCTCAAAATTATGTAGCGAAACTGGCGGACGAACAGTGATCTTTATAGCGTTAAAAGCTGTCTGTCCTGTCTATGAGAGGTTGCATATTACTTGTGCTTACAATCTTTTGCCTGCTCGTTTCGGGCGGGCAGGGTTATGCATGCGGTAGCAAACACGCATTTGTTAAGAAAGAGACAAGGCACGTAAAGCCCCTTCGGAATTCCTGCCGCGCGCACCATCCATCGGGCCAATGCAGGCAATGCATGCACCACTGCGGCGAATCCGGCTGCGACTGCGCGCACCCTACCACCGCTTTTGCAGTGAAAACACATCCGTTCGACCTCTCCGAAAAGCCTTCTCATGGAATGGACAATCATATCTCCTGGTTTTTCCGGCAGGCGGTTCCAAAGCCTGTTTACCTGGCCCTTTGGATGCCGCCCGATATAAGCTGCTAGGCGCCATACAGCCACAAATGCGCCTGTTCGGGAATGCATTTCCCCCACGGTCATTCATACTTATAACAGCTTAAACTCATTCCGATGAAATCAATGAAAATATTGATGGCGATGGCACTATTGCTATCCGCCCTATTGTCACAGGCAGCGATCAAAAACGCAGTGACTGAAAATGTAAAAGTGAGCGGCTCCTGCGCGCTATGTGAAACGCGTATCGAATCGGCCGCATTTGAGAAAAATGTTTCCGAGGCGAGCTGGAACAAGGAAACAAAAATTGCCTCGGTAACCTACGACAGCAAAAAGACCTCGCTCGACGCCATCCTGAAAAAAATCGCGCTGGCGGGCTTCGATAACCAGAGCTACCTCGCACCCGATAAGGCTTATGAGGAACTGGAAGCGTGCTGCCGCTACGAGCGTACGGACAAGAGTGCGCCCGTGCAGGCCAAACCGGCTGCACACGACCACCACGCCCATGAGACGGACAATGTAGCACCCCAACCGACAGAGGCCGATCCGCTGAAACCGGTGTTGGAGGCTTACTATGGAATCAAAGATGCATTGGTGGCTTCCGACGGCAACGCCGCTTCGTCCAAGGCGGCCAGTCTGGTGAAGGCGATTAAAGATGTAAAAATGAATGAGCTCGGCCAGGAGCAGCACAATGTGTGGATGAAAGTGATGAAAGACCTGGATTTCGATGCGGACCACATTGCCGAAACCAAAGATGTGGGTCACCAGAGAGACCATTTCTCTTCGCTTTCAGAGAACATGTACAAGGTCGTCAAAGCGGCTAAACCTGCACAGCCCGTGTACTACCAGCATTGCCCGATGGCCAAAGAAGGGAAAGGGGCGAATTGGCTCAGCCAGGTACCCGCCATAAAAAACCCCTACTATGGTGCCCAGATGCTGAACTGCGGCAAAACCACCGAAACGCTCAAATAGTCAAATGGCTGTCCCGGCAAGCATGGTTCAACACTTGCGGGACAGCCTCTCTTCTCAAATCAACGCACCTGCTATGAAGGATTTTCAAAAAATCCCGCAGATAGCGCCTGTGATGCTATGGGCGGTTTTGCTATCTGTTTTTCCCCACATATTGTTTGCTCAGAAGGTCGTACGATACGACCTGTTCGTAAAAGATACCATCGTCAATTTTACAGGTACGCCCAAACGGGCCATCGCGGTAAATGGCCAGATACCCATGCCTACCCTGACATTCACGGAAGGCGATACCGCTGAAATCTACGTGCACAACGAGCTCGACGAAGAAACCTCGCTCCACTGGCACGGATTATTTCTTCCCAACCAATACGACGGCGTGCCTAACCTCACGCAAATGCCCATCAAGCCGCATACGACGCATTTGTACCGGTTCGCCATTATCCAGAACGGAACGCACTGGTACCACAGCCATACCGAGTTGCAGGAACAGATCGGTATGTACGGCTCCATGATCCTTAACAAGAAAAAAGAACCCGCCATCCCGACGGTGCCCATTATCCTCAGCGAATGGACCGATATGAACCCGAATAACGTGCACCGGTTGCTGCACAATGCCAGCGATTGGTTCGCTATTAAAAAGGGTGCGACGCAAAGCTATTCGGAGGCGATCGCACAGGGTTATTTCAAAACCAAAGTAGGAAACGAATGGAAGCGGATGACGGCAATGGACGTCAGCGATGTCTACTACGACCGCTTTCTGATCAATGGCAAGAATGAAAGCCAGCTCTCTCAGTTCAAGCCGGGCGACAAGGTAAGGCTGAGGATTTCCAACGGAGGAGCCTCCACCTATTTCTGGCTCACCTATGCCGGGGGCAAAATGACGGTCGTCGCTACGGACGGCAACGACGTCGAGCCCGTGGAGGTAGACAGGCTGATAATCGCAGTTTCGGAAACCTACGACGTAATCTTGACCATTCCGGAGGTCAAACCGGGGGCTGCGCCGGTTGCCTACGAATTTCTGGCGACCTCGGAAGACCGTACTAAATCGGCCTCGCTCTACCTTGGAGAAGGTGTAAAACAACTCGCGTCGCCATTGCCCCGGCTGAAATATTTCGAAGGGATGAAAATGATGAACGGGATGATGAAAATGGATGGCAACCTGGACGACATGGGCATGAAAATGAGCCTGAACCAGATGGATATGAATGTAGTGATGTACCCGGAAATCACAGGTCCGCAGAAAAGCAGGAAAAAGGAGACGGAAAATATCCGGATGGACAAGCCGGGCATGAACGACGGCTCGGGGCACGACCATGCCAATATGTACAACAGTAATGCATTATCCTCGATCACCACGCTGAACTATGCCATGCTCAGATCGCCGGAAAACACCTCGATTCCCAAAGACGCGCCTGTGAAAGAATTACGCTTCACGCTCACCGGGAACATGAACCGCTACGTGTGGAGCATGGACAACAAGGTGGTTTCGGAAAGAGACAAGATCCTGATCAAAAAAGGGGAGAATGTGCGGATGATCATCTACAACAATTCCATGATGCGGCACCCGATGCACCTTCACGGGCACGATTTCAGGGTACTGAACGGCCAGGGGGCTAATGCGCCATTGAAAAATGTGATCGACATTATGCCGATGGAAACGGATACCCTGGAATTCGCAGCCACCGAAAGCGGAGATTGGTTTTTCCACTGCCACATTCTCTACCACATGATGAGCGGAATGGGTGGGATATTTTCCTACGAAAACTCGCCCGCCAACCCCGAAATACCAAACGCGAGACTCGCGCAACGCAAACTGTTCGCCGACGACCGGATGTTCCACTTCATGGCCGAAAACGACATCGCTACCAACGGGAATGATGGCCAGGCTATGGTACAAAACACCCGATGGAGCATTGGTTCCGAATGGCGCCTCGGTTATAACGACCACCACGGCTACGAGGTGGAAACGCACCTCGGTCGGTATATAGGCAGAATGCAGTGGCTGATGCCCTTCATCGGCTTCGACTGGCGGTACCGGAGAATGGGGATGGATGAGGTGGAGAGCAACCTGTTCGGCCAGCGGAATACCAAGGACCGGAGAGCGCTTTTCAGCGCCGGGGTAAACTATGTGCTGCCGATGCTGGTAACGGCCCAGGCGGAGATTTTCACAGATGGCAACGTCCGTTTTCAGCTGGAAAGAATGGATATACCCGTCTCGCGCCGGCTACGGATGAACCTCATGGTCAATACCGATAAAGAATATATGGCGGCGCTCCGCTACATTTTCACCCGAAACATCGGCGCCACGGCACATTACGACAGCGATATGGGATTCGGGCTCGGGCTCACCCTGAATTATTGATACTTTCTTCCCAGAAACTCATTCCTGCCCTCCGGTGATTCTCCCATTGTGGAGGGCCGAGGGCAGGATGTGAGGTTCTTGCCTGGCACATTATCCCACGGAAACAACACGCTGGGCCTCTACCGAGCGGGTATTCAACTCGATGTTTTTCACCGCTTTGTGTTTTCCGTCAATCAGGACAACTTTGTAAGAGCCGTCCGGCAACTGGCTCAGGTCAAACTTGGTACGGGTGGCAGCGTCTTCTTTGTCAATAACCTTGGATGCCAATGTATGTCCGAATTGATCCACGACATTTACGGACACTTCTTTTTCTGCCTTAATAACGTTCACTTCGATTTTTCCATTGGCTGTGGTTACGACCCAAAACCGGGTTTCAGTTCCCTCGCCGGCGAGGCTGGAAGCCGTTGTTTCCGATTGTGCATAGCTTACGGAAGAGAAGGCAAGGGAAGCTGTCAAAAAGAGGGATGCGATGAGCGTTTTCATGGTTGCTTATGTTTAAATATGATAGTTTAACACCTGTCGGGAGCATCGTTACGCCCGACTTCCGATACAATGTTAAGCACCCGGTTTCGCCCCCCAAAATGGATTCGACGGATAGACACAGAACAACGACAGATCAGCCCAATTAAACTTTAAACAGCAGAAAATAAGCCAGTTAACTACAAAAACAGCCATTCATAGAGCAGAATAAGGGTTTCATAGAGTAGTAACCGGAATTCATTGAGTACGAGGGATTTTGGTTACAAATTGTATAATTCTAATAATGGCGTAATTATCGGGCATAGTAGCTTGGAATCCCCGTGGATTGTAGATACATTCAATCAACCATTACTATTCCGCCCCCTCAGTGGTGAGTCAGACAGATATTACTTATTCATGTAAACATCAACTGATCATGGAAAACGTGAAAGCGATTGTGAAACAGGTTGTAAAGATTTGGCGTCTTTATAAAACCCAGCAGCTGGTACTGACAGCTGCCATGCGCGAGGAGATTCCGTTTCAACTCAGAACGTTGTTAAGCCGGGATTACATGATTTGTTCACTACTGAAAAAGGAAATGGCCAATTTCTACGACGGCCTGCGATGTTGCATGGGTGATATGTTTCGGCCCGACAGCGCCGCAAGCATTACCGCGGCTACCGAACGGAATATTCACGCAACCCTCGAAAGCATTGCGGTAGCCCACCGGCAGATTATCGACGAATACAGGGTGCTGCTCGATCTGGTCGAAGACTCCAATATCAACACCAACATCATACATCAGCATCGGAAGCAAATGGTCAAAATGACCGATGAACTCCTGATACACGCCGAAAAAATGCAGCCGCAAGTGAAGGAACACGGCTATGTTTCGCTTTGAGGCCGCCCAAGCCGTGATCACGAGGTGTCGCAATCGCCCCTGAGGATTGTCGTTTTAACCCACCGCGGCTTGATTGTGAGCTGGCTACATTTGTTCAAAAAACATTGAGCTATGCGAAAATTGATCATGAAGATGTCGGTTTCGGTCGACGGTTTTGTAAGTGACGCCAATGGCGGTAAAGATTGGCTTTTCAAAACGGGGGACGCCGAATCCCTGGCATGGAGTGTCGGAAAAATCCGCGAAGCCGGGTTAATTATCATGGGCAGGAAGTCGTTCGAAACCATGGCCCCCTACTGGCCCACCGCGACCGGGCCGTTTGCGGCGCCCATGAACGAAATCCCCAAAGCGGTTTTTACCAGAAACGGATTCAAAGGAATCGGCACCGGGCAGGCGTCTAATGAGGATTCCTGGTCTCAGGCACGGGTTTTCGACGGGGATCTTGCCGAAGGGATCATGCAGCTTAAAGCGGAACCCGGAAAACCGATCGTCGCCATTGGCGGCGCGGAGTTTATGCAGAACCTTATCGCCACCGGCCTCATTGACGAATATCACCTGGCTGTGCACCCTGTCGCATTAGGCTCGGGGTTGCCGATCTTCACCGGCCTCGGCATGCCGCTTTACCTGAAACTGATCGATGTAAAGTCATTCCCGGGCGGAATTATTGTACAAAGCTACGGATGAGCAGATTCCGGTAAGGGCGGCTAATAAAAATCGGATGACGATTCAAATGCATTTTGGATTCCGGTTTAATTTGCAGTAAAAAACCAGCATGCAACTCGATCTTCATCATCAAACTATCCTGAATTACCTCACTCAGACCGACAAGCCTATTTTCCTGACCGGGAGAGCGGGCACAGGTAAAACTACCTTTCTGCAACATATCCGCCTCAACCTGGCCAAAGAAATGGTCGTCGTCGCCCCGACCGCCGTCGCAGCCATCCATGCGGGCGGGGTCACGATACATTCGTTTTTCCAGGTTCCCTTGGGGCCTTTGATGCCGGGCATTCGCGGAAAACGTAATCCCCAGCCGGCTATCCGGTCGGTAAACCCGGAGAAAGAAAAAATGCTCCGGCGGATGCAGCTACTGATTATCGATGAGATCAGTATGGTACGTGCAGACACGCTCGACTACCTCGACGCGCTGCTTCGGCTTGTGAGGGCATCGGCACGGCCTTTCGGCGGGGTACAGCTGCTGATGATCGGCGATCCCTACCAGCTACCGCCCGTCACGAACAACGACTGGGAGATGTTAAGTTCTTTTTACAGAAGTCCCTATTTCTTCGATAGCCTGGTTTGGAGTACCTCGGGCTTCCTTACCTTTGAGCTGTCGCGCGTTTACCGCCAGAGCGACCCGGTCTTTATCGAGATCCTCAATAGCGTTCGAGATGGCAAGGTTACCGAAAACACGCTCACCGCGCTAAACGGACGGTATATTACCGAACCGGACTTCGATCTGTCCGATTACGTAACCCTTTCGACCCACAACAACAAGGTCAGGGAGATCAACCAGCAGCGCCTCGACGCATTGCAAACTCCCGAACACGTTTTTAGCGCGACAATCTCCGCGGACTTTCCTTCGGAAGCATATCCGGCCGAAAAGGAGCTTGTGCTCAAAGAGGGGGCCTTTGTGATGTTTATCAAAAATGACAGTTCGGGAAAGAAACAATATTACAACGGGCGTGCGGCGCGGGTCGCGCGGATCGAGAACGGGCGTGTGCACGTCACCTTCTTTGATGACGGCTCCGACTTTATCGTGATCCCTGAAATCTGGCAGAATGTGAAATACGCATTGTCTGAAACCGAAGGGAAAATCAGCGAATCGACGGCGGGGACATTCACACAGTTGCCTCTAAGGTTGTCGTGGGCGGTAACTATCCACAAAAGTCAGGGCCTGACTTTTGATAAACTGGTTGTCGACGTACGCACCGCATTTGCGCCCGGGCAGGTGTATGTCGCCCTGAGCCGGTGCCGCTCGCTGGAAGGCCTGGTACTGCACCAACCCGTTAACGCGGCGAGCGTGATGGTGGCGCCTGCCGTGAAAGCCTTCATGCAAAACGCCTCGGTTAATGCCTGTGACGATTCCGGCTTGGATGCCTTGCGGCGCGACAGCCTGCGCGAAGCGGCGCTGGACTTGTTTGACTTTACCATTCTGGCCGAGTGCTGGGAACAGGTATTAGGATTTATCGGAGAAAATGATCGGGGCAACGGGACTGCGGGACAGGGAGCCAATGCAATTTCCAGGCTGATTAATACCGATCTGATCAAGGTCGCAATCAACTTTCGCAGACAAGAACTGTTGACGTTCCTGGATTCGCCAGGCGTGCAGCACTCCCAAATCAAACCTGAAAGATTGGCCAAAGCGACCTCCTATTTCTTCTCCAAACTCACGGAAGCCGTGCGCGAAGTGGAACATCTGCTCTCTCAATGGGATCAGCGTGCCCCGGACCCTGATTTTCATTTACCCGCAGCGCGGCTGAGGTATTGCCTCGCACTGAAAACAGACATTTTTTTAAAGTTATCGGAAGTTAAAAGCCTGGATGAGCTTGTTACGACAGCCGAAAAAGCAATATGCCAGTATCAATCGGACAAAGGGGAAACGAAATTAGAAACAAACCGCCGGAAGCAGCCGGCCAATGCAGCACTCTTCGACAAACTCGTTGAATGGCGGGCCAATGTTGCTGCTGAGCGAAATACACAGCCATATTCCATCGTGTCGGATACCGTGCTGATACAGGTGGCCGACAAAATGCCCCATACATTATCCCAGTTATCGCAAATCAAAAACTTCGGACAAGCCAAAGCTTCCGATTTCGGACGGGATATTATCCGGATTATTCTGGCCAGCAATGGGACTACCCAACTCTTTTAGCGGCAGGTTCACAGGCTCATTCCGCCGTCCACGAAAATATTCTGGCCGGTGATAAATTTCCCCGCTTCCGAAGCCAATAGGACGGCCATCGCGGCGCAGTCGATGGGCTCTCCTAACGTTCCCAGGGGCGTTTCCTGCCTTTTCTTGATGCGTTCCTCCACCTCGGGCACCGGCTCCTTAATGCGGGGTGTGTCAATCACTCCGGGCGCGAGGTTGTTGACCGTCACCCCTTTGTCTGCCAGTTGCAGGGCCAGGTTCTGAACCATATTGAGCACGGCGGCTTTGCTGGCCGCGTACACCAGCATGGCGGGATGCGGTTTGATTTGCTGAACGCTGCCGATTGTAATGATGCGACCCCAACCCCTCTCGATCATCGAAGGAGAGAACCGCTGTATCAGGAGCATCGTAGACTTCACATTTACATTCATCTGAATATCGAAGTCGCGCTGTGTGATCTGCTCCCAGGGCTTTGCAATCTGCAGGGACGCGTTGATAACCAGGATATCGGGTTTTACGCTTTTATCCAGCTGCCTTTCGACCGATGCAACACTGCCCGTTTTAGAAAAATCAGCGCGGACTACCGAGCTTTTTACGCCGAAGCGCCCGATCTCCTCCAGCACGTCCTCTACCTGATCCCGATCTTCGCGGTAATGCAGAATTACATCCGCACCATACTCGGCGAAAGCAAGGGCTATCCCCTCGCCTATTCCCTGACTGGCCCCTGTAATCAGCGCGGTTTTCCCTTTTAAACTGAGGTTTTCAGAAAGCTTTTTGCTCATGTTATTCTTTTACAGATGATGGCACATTTTTTATGGTTTGGCAACTCGCGGGTTGCCAGCACTAAAACCACGCCAGACATTTGAACCAACTTAACATCCCCGACTATGCCCTCAAAGCTGATATTGGATTGCAGTAAAACCTTAAAAAAACGTGGGCTAACCATTGCTTTCGCCGAAAGTGCGACTGCCGGACGTCTCGCCTCCGAGTTTTCGTTGTGCCCGGACTCGGGCGGCATGCTGAAAGGCGGGCTGGTCTGCTACGACGCCAAGGTAAAAGAATGTGTTTTAGGGGTAGATCCCGGCCTGATTCAGCAGTTTACTCCTGAATCCGAGGAGGTGACCAGAGAACTGGCTTTCCGCCTGCGCGACCTGATCAGTTCCGATATCCAGGTGGCCGTGACGGGCCTTACCACCCCGGGCGGAAGCGAAACACCCCAGAAGCCCGTTGGAACCATCTTCATTCATATTCTCATAAAAGACCGGTCGATCGCCATACGAAAAGTATTCGAAGGATCCCCGGAGCAAATCGTGTTATTAGCCGCCGATTTGGCCGCGAAGACGATTATTGGTGAATTAGAGACGATATGAGGATTGGGAGGTGTTAGGATTGTAATGCATTCAAGCCGCAATACTTAACTAAGGCCTATCGACTGGCGAAAACAGAATGGCGGGAAATGGATCTACATCGGCTCTGGTAGCCAGGTGAGGTTGCCGACATGGATCGGGCCACACTCCCATTCAATTGAGCGACCGATAATCGTTGGGCGCGAGACCGGTTGTTTTCTTGAAAAACCGGGTAAAATGTTGCGGATATTTAAAACCAAGCTCAAACGCAATTTCACTGATGGATTTGGCCGGATCGAGGATTTTTTGCTTCGCAAGCGCTATTACTTTCAGGTGAATGTATTCCGTGGGCGTTTTACCAGTTTCCTTTTTAATCAGATCCCCGAAATAGTTGGCTGAAAGATGCAGCTGGTCGGCACAATAGCTCACAGTTGGAAGACCGGTGTTCTCGGGCTTGTCGGATTGAAAATAGTCTTTCAGCAATACCTCGAACTTTTCCAGAATAGCCTTGTTGGTATCTTGTCTTGTGATATACTGGCGGTCGTAGAAGCGGGTACAATAGTTCAGAAACAGCTCGATGTTGGACGAAATGAGCAATTTGCTGTGCTTATCGGTTCCCTGTTCGAGCTCATACCGGATTTTTTCAAAGCAATCCAAAACGATTTTGCGCTCTTTTTCGGACAGGTGCAGGGCCTCCTTGCTTTCATAAGAAAAAAAAGTGTAGTCATCAATGTGCTTGCCTAATGCCGTACCACGGATCAGATCGGGATGAAATAGCAGTGCATAGCCCTGCGGCCTATAGTCCTCATTGATATCAACATGGATGATCTGACCGGGGGCGACGAACAGCAACGTCCTGTCCTGATAATCGTAGGTATGACGACCATATTTCACATCTCCGCATGTCACGTCTTTCAGATATACCGCATAAAAACCAAAATTCATCCTCGACGCATAAACCTTCGGTGTTGTGCCCGTGAAATCGATCACACTCACCAGCGGGTGCAGGTTTTCGCGATGGTAAAAAGCGTCGTGCTCGCTCACGGTGTCAATTCTTAAAACATTTTCCATAATACTTCCTGATTTGCCATTACAAAGCTACGGCTAATTGAATGCCAGCAATACCGGTCAACCCCGCAACTGTAAAAGTGGTAGGTAAACCTGTAAATGGTATAAGTATTGATTATCAAAGCAGTATGACCTTTGTGGTCAGATACACTCAAGTGTCACTGTCATTTAACAAAACAATTAAATCAACCCACATCATGGAGATTAAAGATAAAGTAGCGCTCATAACCGGTGCAGCAATGGGGATAGGATTCGCCACCGCCAAAGCATTTGCCCAGGCGGGCGCATCGGTCGTATTGGCAGATTGGGACGAGCAGCAGGTCCATGCAGCGGCCGAACAACTCTCCGCTGAAGGTTACAAAGCGCTCCCAATAGTCTGTGACGTCTCGGACGACCATGCTGTGCAAGCCATGATGGAAAAAACCGTAGCAATTTTCGGACGTCTGGATGCTGCCTTCAACAATGCAGCTGTTCAGAATGTACTGGCCGGCGCCGCCGACCAAACTCCGGAGGACTTCGACCGCGTGACGTCCATCAATTTGCGTGGCGTTTGGAGCTGCATGAAATACGAATTACAGCAAATGCGCAAGCAGGGGAGCGGCGCTATCGTGAATTGCTCATCGATCGGCGGTATCTTGGGAGGGTCACAGCGCGGTACTTATCACGCAGCGAAGCACGGCGTAATCGGCCTGACCAAAAGCGCGGCGTTGGAATATGCGCCGCTGGGAATCCGGGTCAACACGGTATGCCCGGGCATCATCCACACGCCCATGGTGAATGCGATGATCGCCGGCGGACAGCAACAGGTGCTCGACGCGATGATAGAATCTGTTCCGGTAAAACGCCTGGGACGGCCGGAGGAAATCGCCAGCACCGTCGTCTGGCTGTGCAGCGATGCTGCCAGCCTGGTAGTGGGTCATACATTAGTGGTAGATGGCGGTTACAGCATTCAATAGTAGAAAATCCTGGCGAACCATTTTGGTTTGAAATTTTAAAAGAGTCGTTTGAAAATCATAATCCACGCGATTCCGCGCGACCGATCTTTGTACATTGGAAGTATGTTCAACAACCGAAAAAGAAAATTATGGAGATCACACGAATAGGCAGCAGACCATCCGGCAAAGGCCCGGAAGACTGGTTCACGGGCGCGGTCAGGATCGATCCGCTTTTTGAACCCAACGACGCGCGGCGTGCCGCATCAGCACTGGTTACTTTTGAGCCTGGCGCGAGAACAGCCTGGCATACCCATCCGCTGGGCCAAACGCTGATCGTCACGGCAGGCAGCGGCTGGGTTCAGCGCGAAGGCGGGCCGGTACAGCAAATTTTCCCGGGCGACGTAATTTGGTTTGAAGCCAACGAAAAACACTGGCACGGCGCTACTGCAACAACAGGCATGAGCCACATCGCCATTCAGGAGAATTTGAATGGAAAGGTGGTCGAATGGATGGAAAAGGTTACAGAGGAACAATATGGTATCTAACCCGGCAACTATTCGCATGAAGTTCATCACAACAATAGCGTTGGCCGCATTCGGTGCAGCGCTGCAACCTGCATTCGCTCAAAACAAGGACTGGATGGTGCGGATCGCCAAAATCGAAATCGATAGCGCCTATCTGGAACCCTACAAGGCAGCAATCCACGAGCATACCCAGGCTGCCATTGCTTCGGAGCCAGGCGTGCTCGCTTTGTACGCGATGCACGACAAAGTGCACCCAACTCATGTAACGGTTTTTGAAGTATACGCAAGCAAACAGGCTTATGAGGCCCATTTAAAAACAGCCCATTTTCAAAAATACAAGACAGGGACGCTCAAAATGGTAAAATCACTGCAACTTATTGATGTCGACCCGATTGCATTTGGAGCAAAACCGGACATGCTGGATAAGAAATAGGAACGAACCCAAATAGAGCTGTGAGGGTATCGAAGCATTCCCCGACGAAACAGATTTTGCTGACAAGCCAATATCCGGAAATAGTGCTACTACAACTAAATTGCCTTAAATTATCGGAGTTTTGGCACTTGCCCTCTTTTGACCTTTGGCTAGCCTTCGTTTAATGGCCTTTGAAGCGCAGGGAGGATGTTGTATCGTCAACAAAATTTAAAGAAATTCGTCGTCGTGCATTTCTCTTTGTTTGATGTCATCGTATTAATTGGGATTCTTCAAGGTGTAATTGCAAGTATCCAGCTCTTTCATCATAACCGGCGGAGTTCGGACAAGTTGCTGGCTTGGATTTTAGTCACGACCGTCTTACTAAACTGTAAGATATTGCTGCATACGCTGGGCCTATGGAATACGCACCTGTTTCGCTATTTCCCGTTGGCCGTCGACCCGACCATCCAACCGCTGTTGTACTTGTACGTAATGTCTATTACCGAGTCTTCGCCTAAGCTCCGGCGACCAGCCCTACTTCACCTTTTGCCTTCTTTCTTGCTAATGGGGCACGCGTTACTTGTCTACGTGCGCACGCTGCCACTGGACGACTTGTCGGAGAAAAGTAAGGTGGCCGACACCCTTGCCTATAACGCTGTCAAAGAAATTGAAGACTATTTGTCAGTTCTCTCCTTTGGCGTCTATTTATTTCTCAGTATCCGGCGTTTAAAAATGTACAGATTCTGGCTGTATGATACGATATCTGATAGCTCTTACCCCACCTATGGTTGGTTGAGAAATCTGTTGCTGCTAATGAGCGGGTTAACTATTCTGTTACTTGCCAACATTACCCTGGATTATGGGATCAGTTATGGGCAAACCAGTTTTTTCCATTGGCAGCTATTTTATTTTCTGATGACGGTGATCATTTATTACATCGGTTTTCAGGCAAGCCGACAAACGATGCTACCTATACAGGCAACCGTCATAGTCAATAAGACAGATCAGGCAGCGCCGGTGTCGCCGGAAAAACTTCCGCAGATGCGCATGGCGATCGACATGTTATTGGAAAATGAGAAGATTTATCGAAATCCAACGCTTACGTTGGCTGAAATGGCCCGGCGATTGGACGTATCACCCAATGTGCTGTCTTTTGCTATCAGTAAGTCTTACGAAAAGAGCTTTCGCGACCTGATCAATGAATATCGGGTAGAGGAAGTAAAAGACAAGCTCGTTAACGGTCGCTTATCTCATCTGTCAATTCTCGGAATCGCGCTGGATTCGGGCTTCAACTCCGAAGCAAGTTTTTACCGGGTGTTCAAAAAACATACCAACCGCTCCCCGAAGGAGTTCCAGGAACAGCACCGCTAGGCTCTCAACTTACATTTTGCTAGAACAAAACACTTGCTGATAATCTCTCAAATTTCACTTTGAGAGGCTTGCTTGCACTTTGCTGCCTTGTTTTACAGAAATTTCCGGTGAGCGCTCGCTTGCCGGGAGCAACTAATTTCTTAACAGTCTCACGTATGAACAAACTATTTTATGTCTCGTTATTGGCATTATTAAGTGCCGGCTTTTTTAATGCGGGCAGCCACACCGCAAAAGCCATAAACAACGAGGCCGGCCGTGCTATCATGGCCGTCGTAGCGCACCCCGATGATGAGCTATTGATGGGGGCCTTATTGAGTCACTATGCTACCCGGGGAGTGAAGGTCCACGTTGTCGTGGCGACAAACGGTGCATTGGGGCAAACAGATTTTTTTAAAGTCCCCGAAGGCAAAACATTGGCCGAGATCAGACGGGGCGAAATGTCTTGTTCGGGTAATGTCCTGGGACTGGAAAAACCGATATGGTTGGGCCTTCCGGACCAGCTATTGGCAACCGAGGGCAAGTTACAGAGCCAAATTGACTTGCTTAGATATAAGATTGATTCGCTATTTCAGCTTTACAAACCCAATGCAATGCTGACGTTTGGAGCTGCGGGCATGACCGGGCACCCGGACCATCGATTGATAGGAAATGTCGTAACGGAAGTATTTGAATCCAAATCCTGGCCGTGGAAACCGAAACTGTTTTATCCGGCCCTTCCAACGGGAAGTATCAACGACAAGAGCTGGGCAACCTACCTGACTGTTGATTCATCGCATCTCACGGTGCGTATCGGCCTGGATAGTATCGACTACGCAAGGTTGGGGCAAGCCTACCAATGTCACAAAAGCCAGTACAGGGAATCCGTAAGAATCAAGCTTCCCCTATTTATGAAACGTGTTCAGAAAGGACAGGTAATGCTCCGCCCGTTCTCGTCGACAGGCCCATTGAAAAATTCGTTGTTTTAAACTTTTATACCAACCAGCCATGAAAAAGATTGCCTTTATTCTTGTATTTCTGTTGTCCCAAAAGGCTTTTTCACAATATCGGAAAGTCGCCATTCCGGCAGACTCTACACTTGAAAGGCTCATGCATGAGTACAAAGTCCCTGCATTGGCAATCGGAGTGATCGAGAATGGCCAGGTTTCCCATACGAAAGTTTTAGGTGAACTAAGGAAAGGAATACCAGCGCCCCCAAATGCTATTTTTCAGGTGGCTTCGCTCACCAAGCCAATTACCGAAATGACGACTCTACGACTGGTCAGCAAAGGCCTGTGGGATTTGGATGAACCACTGTTCCATTACTGGACAGATCCTCAGGTAGCTGATGATCCACGCCACCGGAGATTAACAACCAGGCATGTTATCTCACATCAAACGGGATTTGTGAATTGGAGATGGTTACATAAGAGCGGTAAGCTGACCTTTGATTTTGAACCCGGAACGCAAACGCAATATTCCGGGGAAGGACTTGAATATTTGAAACATGCACTGATAAAGAAATTTAAATTACCGTTTGAAGAAATCGTCGGGAAATATCTTCTCAAACCCGACAAAATGCTTGACACCCGATTTTATTGGGATAAAGGTATGGATGAAGGCCGGTTTGCGGTAGCACACGACCGTAATGGAGAACCGCTTCCCGTTAAAAAGTACACGCAACCGTCTGCCGCAGATCTGCTGATGACCACTATTGCCGACTATACCCTATTTGGGTCCAACGTGCTAAATAAAAAAGAATTAAGTGACCAGGCATATAGCGAAATGATCACGTTTCAGGATGAAAAACATACATATGGATTAGGATGGCAGCTTTTTAAAGGCCTGAAAAATGACGAATTTGTGATAACGCATTCCGGGGCCGATCCCGGTGTTCGGACGATCATCATACTATTACCAAAGTCGCAGAGAGGGATCGTAATATTCACCAACGGCGACGCCGGTATGTCTTTGATCAAAAGTATTCTGAGCCGATCACTTGATCTGGGGGATGAAATAATTGAGCGTGCTAAATAAACGTCAAGCGATGTCGAATTCACCAACCTCAACACCCCTCAACCCAAATCCTGCTAATCTGTTAATTAGCAGGATTTGGGCGCTGGTTATCGTGACGTCGCTGTCACAGAGCTCCCTGAGTCGGTGTTTGGCCGATTCGGCAAATGAGTCGCTTACCAGTTCACGGCCAAGCAGTTCCATGTCTTGCAGGAGATCACCAATGAGCATCCATTCATTGCGACTCATTAGAGCATGTTCTTCCGGTTTGGCGAAACGAACGAACGCGTCTCCATCGCCAGCGTATTCACGGTAAAGTTCAAGGTGTCTTTGTGTTATCATGAATTTTGTTTTGGGTGTTAGGTTCTTTTATCCGAATATTTCCCGGGATTATCTCCGATCATAAACGTAAATCTAGCGATCCAATCAACAGATATCTCTTATGCCCCAAATTGACCAGTACATTTTCAATCAAAACCTGGCGCTGACCCAGCAGTACTGTGCGGCGCAAAGTGAAAACCAGCAAATGAGTATCGCTGAAATTTTCCGGAGTTTTAATCCAACCGTACGCGGTCAACCATTGTTTTCCTATCAGGACGGGCGTTCGAGTTCTCAGGTCGAAAACAATTCAACTCCCTGGATGATGGCCAGGTGGGCCTTCGACCTCATCGACCAACAACCGGCATGGCCTATCGAAAAGCTTTTCGAAGACCTTATGTCTTTTAAAGAGCAACATTGCCCTAAACAGGAAAGTATCGAGTACAACGGAGACATCCTAATTGCTCAAATCGACTGTACAGTTTGCGATGGTGTATCCGAGCATGAGTCTTTAGGGTTGATCGATTACATTTGAGTTGCCAGGCCTCGGCTTCTTCTTAAAGAAACTTATAAGTTCTTTGTTTAGAAAACCCTTCCCGAGACGCTAATGACAGAGAGTCAGTGGCAAACAAAAAGGACCTCATTCATTTTTTTACTTTTATGATTGAACACCATTTTCAGGACTACGTTGTCAGGCTGTATAATGAGTATTCCTATAACCCGGATTCGGCAGATAACGCTATGCATTATCGCAAGCACCATTTTGGTGCCGAATCGCAAGGATCTACCACTTCGCAGGTTGGTGTAAAAATACTCAAAGGCGACATCGAAATAGACAATTGCATCATTCTCGCCGCAGGCGGCGCAACAACTGTTCACCGCTCATATACCCTGATTGATAACGATAGACTTGTAAGTTGCTGCGGTGATTCGGTGTTTTGCTTCGAATTACCCATCCTTAACCTACTTTGGGCGGTCAGGGCCGATCTAGCGACCTGTTTCCAAATCTTTAAATCCGAGAACAACTATATAATTCACGGAGAGCTGCTTGTGACCAGTCTTAATGAGAATGGTCAAATCAATTGGCAGTTTGGCGGAGCAGATATCTTTGTGAGCAACGGTGGTCACGAGGCGTTCATAATGGATTCGGACGGGATTATTTTAACAGATTTTGCCGGTACGAAGTACAGAATCGATTTTATAGGGCAGCTGCTTTGGCGGGCTTAGTGAAAATCGCTCAACGATATTCAATTACCAACTATCTCCGATAATTTGTTCAGCTGTTACCGTTTTAAAATGCTTGTACGACCTCCTGTTGATATCCATATCGGAGTAGTCAAATAACTGATCTTCAATGTGTAGGACTCCCATTTTTAGAGAAGCTGTGAGTTAGACTTCTTTGTTGATTTCAATGGTTAATTCTTCTTTTTTCATAGTACTTACTTTCAGCTGCATGCACTTTTGATTTGGTGTTAGTCCCTTCATTGATCTGTGCGGATGCTTGCTGTTGTAATTGTCCAGCCACTTATCCGACAAAATGCGCAGCTGTTCAAGAGAATCAAAAAAGTAAGCATCTAGGATGTCTTCCCGGTAGGGTCTGTTCAGTCTTTCCTTGTAACCATTCTGCATTGGCTTTCCTGCTGAATAAATTTTTGTTCAATCTGCTTTTCCTCGCACCATTTGGCCAGTTTCTTGCTGATGAACTCCGGCCCATTATCAGTTCTTATTGATAAAGGTAACCCTCGCTCCAACTCTAACTGCTGCAAAATTTGTATTACTTTACCAGCACAGATGGAATAGTCGGCATGCGCTGCAAGTGCTTCATCATCCATGACTATTAGTGTTCGCACACGTCTGCCAGCGCTAAGAGCATCGCTCCGCGCGGCATCCGCACAAAATCCATGCTCCAGGTCTCATTCAACATTGTAGCCTCGATTAAGGGCTGCTTTGGTCGTTTTAGAATGCGCCTTTTTCGCTTACGCCTTAATTTGAGATCCATACTTCGATAGATTCGAAGCACTCGTTTGCGATTCCAGGGCAGGCCTCTGTTCCGCAAATTGCCGCGCGGCGGACCGCCATAATACCAATTGGCAATCCAGACATTTTCCCGGCTAACGGTTAGCTCAGACCTGACCTGACCGAACACTACCTGACCGGATTCCGTCAGGAACTTCACGTTCGCAGTGAGATCTTCAGTGCCTGTGGTGAAGGATATTCTCAGGTCTGCAAGCGTGCCCGACGGATAATTCATGCTATCCGCATTCGATTCCGTCACGCGCATGAACATCTTCCGGTTAGCGGGCAGGCTTCGCACAAAGTCGATCACTTGCAGGTCGGGCTCATACGACCGGTCAAAAAAGGGGCATCTATAGCCTCCTTTTCGGCTATGGTAACTCTTATCTTGGCCGCCAGAGTGAGCCCTTCATATCTGAAAGGGAAACTTCGCGGCACAGCTCCCGACGAGGCATCAAACGGCAACATTAGCCGGTCGGCAGGCGCCGGGTTGATCGAAAAATGGCGGACTTCGGACCATGGCCCGGGACCAGCCGTGCCCTTGGCCCGCACCCGGTAGTTGTAGATTCCCGCGGAAGCCCGGAAAGTGAAGTTTGTGGCACCCGTACTACCGCCATAATCGGCATGGAATGCGGCATCCGTCGAGGCAACGACCTGGAAATCGTAGCCAGTAGCGCCGTCGACTGCGTCGAAAGCAATTTGCACATCCGTGCCTTTTTCGAAGATCGTGCCGGCAGTCGGCGTTTTTAGCCGGGGAAAATCGAGCCCGCTAACCGTAATCTGGGCCACATTCGACCAGTCCGATCCCCATCGCCATTCGCACTTTTTATCCTTACATACCATATAGCTGCTGCCGGCAGTCCGCGGAGAGAAATACCATTACAGGTCGAAATAAGGTTAACCAGCCACGAAAAGCCGCCATTCTCCGAGAGCTGGATGCGGTAATGCGCAGCCTGCCGCCTAATGCGCTCGGCTATCCTGTTGGTATCCCGGTCATAAAACCGGTACAACTCCGAGTCGACCTCAACTGCCAGGCGGCAGATACGCATATGAGCCGCGTTGGTACGTCGCCGGCGGGCTTTCATATATGCCGGTATCCCGGCCATCAATGCCTGCACTTCGGCAGGGAACTTGCTTTCGTCGACCCCGCACGGCACGGTCGAAAGCTGGGCGGCGCTTGGTGTCGTAAACAGCAAAGTGAAAATTTGGTGAGAGAATAAGGATTGTAAAACTCTTCCTGGCCATGTTTCTGCATTTTTTCGACAAAGACCCGGAAAACGCAAGCCGGGGTTACATCCCTGCCCGAACCTTTGCTCCGCCCTCAATGATACGACCGGGCTGACAAGTGCCACTTTGATGCTCCGAAAACTCACCGTGCAATTGCCAAACTCAAATCGGAGTTCAAGGAGAGTCCATTTCGGGGAAAACCGACGGGGGTAAGTGGATGATCAATAGTTGCTTGGCCTGCAAAAGCAATCTGTCTATGACAATCTGACAGAAAATTTGATCGTCAACGAAACTGATTTACAACCTAATCTATCAGCAGTATACCCTTCTACAAGAAGTTTATCTTAATTTTAACACTTACACTGTTTGTTCAAAATGCAAATCTTTTTTGCCCAACCAGACATCGTTTGCAAGTTTGCCGAACATATGATCCCGACGTTGTCAAATTCAATATGCTGGGTTAGTTTCTATCCACCAAGTGGCGGTGTTAAGCAATGCGCTGGTGTTCTATTAAACAATGAAGCCCAGGATCTCAGTCCGTTCATTTTGACAGCCAGGCACTGCGTTACAAGCAACAATAATGATTTTGACATGTCAGGGGCCGAGATAACGGCTGCTGAACAGTCTGCTGAATTCAGATTTAGGTTTCGACGTATTGATTGTAACAGTACCGTCAGCACCAATATGGTATCATACGACGGTGCGGTCTTCAGGGCAGCCAACTACTAAACAGATTTTGCTCTTTTTGAACTTCTTCCAACAGCGGCCCTGCTGCCCCAGAGATCAATTTTGCCGGTTGGAGCAGAGCTGATGAGTCGTCCGGGTTCTAAAAACAATAGGTCATCCAGATGGACAGTCTCAAAAATACGCTCGGGGGCATAAATCAGCTATTCAATTTCTTGATCCATGCAAGTATTCCGTTACTTGGGATGAAGGGGCAGCGATATCGGCAGATGGACCGTCGGGAGCGCCTTTGTTTAGTGAGTTTAACAGAGTTATTGGAACCTTCTCTTACAGCAACATAGGCAATAAGGCTGGTTTTGGAAAATTTTCACAAATGTGGAACGCTAATTCTGCCTCAAATAGGTCTTTGAAGGCAATGATGTCCCCAAATCAAAATCTAACAACTGTTGGCACCCTTGTTCCAATGCAAATTGGGCCAATAAGCAACGTTTGTAGCAATGTTAGCAAAACAGCTATACTACCTAACTTGGCTTTCGGTCAGTCAGTCACCTGGTCCGTCAGTCCGTCCCTATCGATCGTAAGCTCCACGGGAAATAATATTACCGTGAAGGCAGCGTCTTCGAGTGGCGGCGGGGTGGGACAAATCTTTGCCACCTCCGGCCCTCCAACAGCGCTTACGACTACCAGCAGAGATGGCATGGTACTCCGGACATGGGCTCATGACGTACAATGGTTCGGCGGCCAGCAATTATACGTTTATTCCGCCGAATACAACGTATACCGTTGAATATAACCAAAGTAAGCTCGTTTTAACAAACATGACGAGCAACATGAACTGGAACCCAATTCCAGGCTTTGGATATTCATATGGAGTCAATTATTCTCAATATGACATCAACCTTCCTCCTGGACAATCGATTCAATTCAACCCTATTTCGGCCACCAATTCATGCGGCACTTCGAATAGATAAATGGCATTTGAGGTATTTTCAGGTTCCCTGTTATACCCAAATCCGACCGCCGGAACAAATATTCATAAAATTCGATAATTCGAAGCATTTGGAAGGGTTGCCTGAGGATATCAGCATATATGAAGAAGTGACGGGCAAATTTGTTAAGCAAGTTTCTGTCAAGGAAGCTTTTTACACAAAGCTGATCAAGGAAAATGTGTTAGCAATAGAAGTAAGAGATTTCCCGAGCGGCACTTACTATGTTCATGTCAATCCAAATAAAAGCAACAAAAAGGAAGCAGATAAAATCAGAGTTGTATTTAACTAGAAATATGAAATTTTTCACAAAATAGGCCTGATTTTTATCAGGCCTATTTTGCAATACAAAGGGAAATTCCAGTGACAAATCTCGATGCTTGTAAACGATTTTCTCATGAAGAAAAAAGGCTTTGGGAATAAGCGAAACGTCCATCGCGCAGTTTCCCATCATGCGCAAAGCCCTCCACATTCCGCAGCTGCTTGGAATGGCTGCGGCGCTTGCGACGGCACTTCAAGGCCTTAGTGCAACACTACCCTCATATTATCTCTTTTCATTAATATTTGTTCCGGCGCGGGGTTATCGAAGGATTCACATCTGCCAAGCGCGTGGCCATTTGTGGTGTTGGTCACATATGGACAGACTAGTTAGGCCTGATATTGTAAAAGATCTTATTATCATCTGAATAATCACCGTGGTTCGGCACGAAGTATTGCTGGAAACCGTACCACCCATTTGCTTCTCCGCCAGCCCAACCCCAGCTCATCTTCAAATGCCCCGTGGAAGACTGATATATTTTCTGGTACTCACCATCGATAATGTCCCAATGGCAAATAAAATGGTCCCAGGTTTTATAACCATCTTGGGTATTTCGGAGAAGTTGACCACCTGATTCCGTGGCAAATTGACCACCTGATTAACTGGCGGCCGAAGGCAAAAAATGCGGTAGAAGCGGGTTCAAAATTAGTAAA